>OY970263.1:0-3326502 GCA_963715665.1 uncultured Gemmatimonadales bacterium
CAGCGCAATCGGCGGTACCGCGCTCGGGGTCACGACCGGCGTGCTCACCGCGGCGGCGGCGGTGGCCCTCTGGTACGGTTGGGCGTGGTCAGCGCGCGACGACCGCGCGGCGACATCGCCGATCGCCCCGCCGCCGGTCGCCGTGCCCGGTCCGGCGGCGGGCGCCGTGCCACCCAATACGAATCCGGCGACGCTGCACTACCGGATTGCCGGCTTGCTCACCGAATGCCGGGTGGTGATCCCCGGAGCCCAGGCCCTGCTGGGCTTCCAGCTCATTGCCGTGCTGATGGTCGGCTTCGACCGACTTCCGCTGGTCGCCCGGTATTTCCACCTCGTCAGCCTGGCGCTGCTCGTCGCCACCATGATGTTGCTGATGGCGCCGGCGTCATATCATCGGAGTGTGGCGCGGGGCGCCGATCAGGTGCGGGTCTGGCGCTTCGGGCGGGCAATGTTGCTGGCGGCGATCGCCTGCCTCGCCACCGGGCTGGCCATCCAGTGGGCCATCGTCTTCGACCGCGTCAGCGGGCGCGGCGGCTGGGCCATCGCCACCGGTGCCCTGCTGTTGCTGGCGTTCGTCGTCGTGTGGTTCGGCTGGCCGGCATACGCGCGACGCCACGCGGAGGCGCCGGCGCCGCACCAGGGCTGACGTCCGGTGCGGCCGGTTGCATCGCGCCGGGTGGCGTCGCTACGGCAGTTGGGTCAACGTCGACGTCACCGTGGCGCGGATCGGGATGATCGTGGTGCCCATCGTCATCGAGCCGGTGGTGGAGACCGACGTCGAGGCCTGGCGGGCCAGTCCGGAGGCCAGCAGCACGACGTGCCGGGTGCCGGTGTTGGCCATGGCGATCTGGCCGGTCATGCCGGTTTCCATGTTCATGGTGCCGGTACCGCCGCGTCGAGCACGGTGCTGTCGGCCGCCTGGCTCGCCACGCTCCACGCCGTGACGGTGGTCACCTTGCCGTGGGCGCCGATGGCCAGGGTGGTGTCGCTGCTGGTGGTGTCGGTCCAGTGATCGCCGGCATGCGCGTCGGCGCGCAGCCCGGGGAAGAGCAGCGGCAGTGCTCCGCCACCGATTGCGCCTGCAGGTTGGTCGGGGCCGAAGCGTCGACGTGCTTGACCGCGCCGCCGACCACGTAGACGTGCAGCGTCGCCCCCTTGCCGCTCGCCGTCGCTTCCGGCGGGAGCATTGCCTCCGCCTGCGCCAGCATCGCGCCACCGTCGTAGGTCACCGAATCGATGACAATCTGGGCCAGCTGGCCGCCGGCGGTGTCGCTGAACGTCACCGAGAAGCGGGCGTCGCTGTTGATGTTGATGTCCTGGCTGCCGCCGCCCGCCGCCGACATGTCGACGGTGGTCGCGGCGGTGGTCTGGAAGTGGTAATGCATCGGCCGGGCCCTGGGTTGCGGGCACCTGCCCGGCCAGTGTCGTCAGCAGCGCTACGGCGAACATGGTCATCCCTTTCCGGACGAGTCCGGGCTCACGGCCCGGGCGTTTCTGATCCCGATTCTTCCAGCACCGAAGGCACCACGGCGACGATGTCGGCAATGCTCTGCCGGCGGCGCTGCCGGTTCCAGCGCGGGTACCACATCAGCACGCCGGTGATCGGAAAGATCACCCCGAGGATGCAGACCAGGAAGGCGATGACCTGCGTCGGCAGTCCGCCGATCGTCCCGACGTGGAGCGGCCGGAAGGTGCTGCGGATGTGGGCCGCGGCGCCGGCATCACGATACCGGTCGGTGCGCAACGGCGCCATCGACGAGGCGTCGAGATACGTCAGGTCCACCGCGGTGACCCGCGGGGCGTCGTTGGCCAGCGACCGCACCACCACCGGAGCCGTTGGCGTCGAATCGGCCGGGAGCCGGACCTCGTACCACCGGGCGGAACCCACCGCGCCACGGGCCGCCCGGTACGCCGCCGCAAACGACGGCAACGTGCCGGCGGCAAGCGGCGAGCCGCTCGGCAGCGACGCCGGGTGGTTGCCGGTCACGGCGTTGACGCCGGCGTCGAACCAGTCAGCGTCGAACATCACGCCGGTGCAGCCGAGCACGAACAGCACCGGCAGGCTGTAGATCCCGATCACCACATGCAGGTCGTAATTGCGGCGCTTCCACGCCACGGCGCGGCCGAAGATCTTCGCAACCGTGGTGCGCGCCCTGAGCGCCGCGGGAGTGGCGGGCCACCAGAGCACGATGCCGAACAGCAGGATCGCCAGCATCGCGATGGTCGACCCCAGCACCAGCCATTCGCCGGGCTCGTCGTCGAGGAGCCGCTTGTGCAGGTGCTCGGTCGCGGCAAAGAACGCCGACCGATGCACCGCCGCCGCGATCACCGTGCCGGTGTACGGATTGACGTACGTGACGGCGCTGTCCGGCGAGACGAACTGATACGGGCGCGCCGGATCGCTGAAGATGTTCGCCCCCACGATCGCGACCCCGGGAGACGCCGCGCGCGCCACTGCCGCCGCCCGGTCGAGGTCGATCGGTGCCGCGCCGGCGGGCACCGTCACCTGGTAGCGCTCGGGATGCTCGTGATGGGTGACCTGCGGTTCGAAGACCAGGATCGCGCCGGTCAGGCAGACGACAACCAGTACCGCACCGGCACCGAGACCGAGCCATCGGTGCAGCTTGAGCAACAGCGCTTTCATTGTCCTTCCGTCGCGAAGAATGGAAGAGGTCACCAGCTCCAGAACCGTGCCGGGTCGGCGGGACGCAATTCGTCGGCAAGTGCCGAGCCGCCCATCGCGGCGGCGAGCAGTTCGCCGGTAATGCCCGCCTGCAGGATGCCCCGCCGGCCGTGCCCGGTGGCGTACCAGAGGCCATCGAGGCGCGGCTCCGGGCCGATGATCGGCCGCCCGTCCGGCGTCGCCGGCCGGAGCCCCGCCCAGCTGCGCGACATCGCCACGCCGCCAAGCGCCGGGTAGAGGGCGCTGGCCCGCTCGACGATCGCGGCAATTCCGCCGTCGGTCACCGACGCGTCGAAGCCGGCGTGTTCCATCGTCGAACCGGCGATCAGTTCACCGTTCCGCCAGAGGAGATAGCCGCCGGCACCGTAGACGATTGTCGGTGCCACGCCGGCGGGCCACGGAAATGCCACCATCTGTCCGCGCACCGGCTCTACGGAGAGCGGCCGCGGCAGGTTGGCGCAACGCCCGGCCCACGCGCCGTGGGCGATGACCACCTGGCGGGCATCGTACCGGCCACGATCGCCGGTGACACCGACCAGCCGGCCACCGCGAACGTCGAGGCCGGTGGCCCGGTCGCGCACCCACGCCGCGCCGCACTGTTCCGACGCAGCCCGGAGCGCCGCGACCAGCCGCGAGGGGTCGAGCGCGCCGTCCTCCGGCGCCCAGAACGCCCCCCGTGACGGCGCGAGCCACGGCCACCCGTCGCGGACCTCGGCCGGTTCGAGCCAGTCCGCCCGCTGGGCCTGTTGCCGCTGCCGGGCGACCCGGCCCTTGAGCGCCTCGACTTCCGGCTCGCTCCGCGCCACATCGAGAATGCCGCAGCCGATGAGGCCGATGTCGACGCCGGTCGCGTCGCGGAGCGGCCCCGCTTCGCGCTGGTAGAAGGCCCGCCCTGCCAGGTCGAGGGGGAGCAGCGGATCGTCGTCGGTCGCTTCGACCTGGGCCGCGAGCATCCCGGCGGCGGCGCGCCAGGCCACGCCGGACGCCTCCTCCGGTTCGAGGACGACGACCGCCGCGCCCGACCGGCTCAACGCCCAGGCGCAGGCCGCCCCGACGGCACCGCCGCCGATCACCACGACCTCGGCTCCGCTGGTCATATGATGCGAGTTGAAACCTCCGCGCCCCTGGCGCCGTATCTTACCGCGTCGGCGCACACGGGGTGCGCGCGGCGTCACCGCGGGAGAGTAACATGGTTCGGAACATCGCTGGGTTCGCGGTCGTGGCGTTTATCGCGATGATCGGCCTGCGGCTCCTCATGGGGCTGTTCGGCGCGGCGCTCGGCCTGGTCTTCACGCTGCTCTACTGGGCGTTCATCGGCTGGGTGATCTACACCCTGCTACGGATCTTCGCTCCCGGGGTGGCCAATCGCATCCGTGAGACGATCCGGGGGAGTTCTTCTTCGTCCACCCCCTGAACGCGGGGGACTCCTCGGCGGCCGGCGGGCTCGATGGTATCGGGCGGCGCCGGCCGTGTCGTGTCCGGTGCCGGGCTGACCGGTACGGTCGATGAATGGACGTGCAGGATCCGCCACTCGCCGCGCGGGTCGCGGCCGATGATGATCGTGGCGCGTCCGGCGACGGCGAGCCCTCCCGGCGCCGACGGGATCCAGCGGTATTCGAAGGTGCCCCAGACAAAGTCGCCGGTGACGGCGACGTCGCTCGACCCCAGCTGCAGCATGCCATCGCCCTCGACGCCGGCAAACCGCGGCGGTGCGGCGCGGACCTCGCCGTTGGCGATCACCTGGGCCTGCGGCGCGTAGACGCCGTCGGGCGTCGAGTCGTGCTCGTCGGCGGTGAACGCCGAGATGATCAGCTGGTTGGCGAGGGAATCGGCGAACATCGCGTCGGGCGACAGGTACATCGCCGGGTGGAGCGGCTGGTGCGCGCACCCGGCGAGGGTCACCACGCCGACGAACCAGCCGCGCCAGGTCACGGTTCGTGGCGCGGCGGCTCGGTGATCTTCGAAATCGTCAGGCGCACCGTGCCGCCCGCCTGGTGGGTCTCGATCGCCACCGGAATGCGCCGGGCGTCGTCGGTCAGCCAGATGTGGGCGTCGGCATCCTTGTTGAACATCCCGTGCGGCTCGTCAACCAGCGGATGGAGCACGAGGCACATGGTGCGGTGGTCGGGGAGGTTGCAGATCTCGCGGCCCACCACCTGCACCACCACCGGATTCTTCGACGCGTCGAAGTAGCGGTTGAACCGATAGGTCGAGTCGACTTCGAGCGGGACGGTGCGGAGAAAGTAGAAGAACGCCACGTCGTCGAGCGGGCGGCGTGACGTGGGGCGCGCGGCCGAGTCGCCGACATTGCGGAACGTTCCCGAATCGGGGTGGATGCTGAAGTTGTCGTAGCGCTGGAAGCCGGTGTCGTGCACCCGCTTCTCGAACCGCAGCGATTCGAACGGGTCGATCGCGGTCCACGATGTCAGCGTGTCGTTGCTGGTGAAGAGGTGCAACACGGTGGCGTGCCCGACAAAGCTGAAGCGCCACACCGCGGTGTTGTGCACCGTATCGACGGCGTCGACCGCGAGGCGGGCGTGGGCCACGGGGAGGTGGAAGATGCCCCACCGGCCGGTGTACTCGAACGCTTCGCCCACGGCGAACGGCACCGGCAGGGCGGGGGGTGCCGTGGTCTGCAGCATTGCCAGCAGCGCGAGGGAGCCGATCACGCCACGACTTCTTCCCGCCGCCCGCGCGGCTTGGGCGGGCGGGGCGCGCCGCCGTTGGCGCCGGCATCGGCCGGTGCGGTGAGCAACCCGCGCGCCGACCAGAGCGCCCGGAGGCGCGCCCAGGGCTGATGCCGCGACGCGCGAACCTGCCGGTCGGGCCGTTCCACCACCGGCACCGACTCGATCCGGCGCGATGTGGCGGCGGCGGCGGCGATGAGTTGCGCGTTGGCGGCCCAGTCGTCGACGTCGAGCCATCGCTCGTCGGCGTCGGTCAGCGCGTTCCGCAGCGTGACCAGTCGGAACGCGGCGACACCCGAGACGATGTCGCGCACGCCATCGACGCGCACCTTCCGTCCCAGCACCCGGGGCGCCATCCGCCGTGCCAATCGGCGCCAGCGATCCGGTTCGCGATCGAGCACCGCCTCGCCGACCACCAGGTCGGCGCCGCTGTCGAGCCGCTTGAAGATCTCCGGAAGGTCGGCAGGATCGATCGCGAAGTCGGCCGGGAAGAGCACCGCGACGTCGCGCTTGTGGCGGTCGGAGCGGCGCAGCGCCTCGTCGAACAGCCGGCGCACCGTCGCCGCGTAGCCGATCCGCGTGTCACTCCGGAGCACCGTCAGCGGGAGGACCCGCGCATACGGCTCGAGCACCTCGGCGGTGGTGTCGGTCGACGCATCGTCGCCCACCAGCAACTGGTATTCGCGGGAGACATCGCCGAGAACCCGGCGGATCTTCCACAGCACGAGGCCCACCGTGGCGGCTTCGTTGTACGCCGGAATACAGACGTAGATCATGACGAACGGTCCGGAAGCATGATGGAACGATACACGGCGACGGTGCGCTCCACCAACCGATCGACGCCGAAGGCGCGCGCCGCCTCGATTCCGGCGGCGCCGATCCGGGCGCGTTCCGCCGGGTCGCCGAGCAGCCGGTCGACGGCTGCCGCCAGCGCCGCCGGGTCGCCCGGAGCCACCAGTACGCCGCCGCCACCGGCGAGGGCCTCCGAGAGGCCGTCCACCGCCGCCGCGACCACCGGGACGCCCAGCGCGATGGCATCCAGCACCGACGAGCCGAAGGCTTCGGCGCGTGATGGCTGCACGGCAACGGTGGCGGTCGCCAGCGTCGCGTCGGGTTCCGCCACGAAGCCGGGGAACGCCACCACGTCGCTCAATCCGAGCTCGGCTCGGCGGGCCTCGAGTTGCTGCTTCTCGGGGCCTTCTCCCAGCACGGACCACCGCAGGTCGGCATGCCGCGGCCGGAGCAGTGCCGCGGCGTCGAGCAGGAGGTCAATGCCCTTGCGACGTTCCAGCGCCGCGACGCACACCACCAGTGGTGGGCCCGATCGGCGAGCCGCGCGATGGCGGGCGCGGATGTCGAGGTCGACGCCGTCGGGGATGAGATGGATCCGGCCGGGATCGACCCCGGCGCTTGCGACCTGGCGAGAGACGGCGTTCGAAATGACGATGACGGCGGCGGCGCGGCGATAGCGGGTGGGCCGGCGGATCGGTGGAATGTCCCGCCGGGTGACGACGAGTGGTGCGCGCCGCCACCGCGCCGCCAGGTCGGCCAGGGTGTGTGCGTGACTGTCGTGGGCGTGCACCAGGGTGTGATGGTCGAGCACCGACAACAATCGCGCGGTCACCCTGGGGTCGAGTCCCGGGCCCCAGCTCACCTGCTCGACGGCGACACCGGCGGCAGCGAGCCGCTCGGCCAGGAGCGTGCCGCGACCGGTCACCACCACGGTATCGATTCCCGCCGCGACCAGCCCGCGTGCCAGCAGCAACACCTGGTGCTGGCCACCGCGCCATTCGCGGCCGCTGGCTACCTGGACAACACGCACCCGCTCACGCGCGCCGCGCCGCGGCGATCAGCGCCGCGAACAGCTTGAGGTCGTCCGACTCCGGTTCGAGCGCGAGTTCCTCCGGATGCCACTGCACGGCGACGAGCCATTCGTCGCCGTCGGCGCTCTCGACCCCTTCGATCACGCCATCGGGTGCCCGCGCGGTGACCACCAGGCCGTCACCGAGCCGGTCGACGGCCTGATGATGGGAAGAATTCGCGTCGAGCGCGGTGGTGCCGAGAATCACCGCCAGGCGGCTCCCTTCCACGACGTCGATGCCGTGCGTGCGATCGTCCCGCGCGCCGCCCGGGCTGTGATCGATCGGGCCGGGGCGTTGCGAGGCGAGGTCCTGCACCAGCGTGCCGCCGAACGCGACGTTGAGCAGCTGGATGCCGCGGCAGATGCCGAGCACCGGCAGGTCCCGCGCGCGCGCCTCGACCACCAGGGCCAGTTCGTTGGCGTCGCGCCGCGGGTCGACGGTCTGCAGCTTCGGGTGCGGTGTCGCGCCGTAGCGTGCCGGGTCGATGTCTTCACCGCCGGTCAGCAGCAGCGCATCGCAGTCGTTGAAGAGCTCGGCGGCCTGTTCCGGCGACAGCTCGGGGACGAGCAGCACTGGCAGGCCGCCGCCGGCAAGCACGGCGCGGACATAGCGCGCGTTGACACCGGTGCGGGGTGCGCCATCCCAGTCGCGGGTGACGCCGGTGATGCCGATTCGGGGACGACTCATCGGGACGAATCCGGGAAGATGGGACAATCGGGACGTGAGATATCGGCCGGGTCGAGCTGCACGCCAAGCAACGGCAGCGTGGCGTCGCCGATCGCCAGGCTGCCGAGGCTCGGCGCGCCGGCGACCGGTGCTCCCTCGAAGACCAGCACCCCGCGGGCGGTGCCTTGCTGGTCGACCACCAGCACGCCGTAGCCGGGGCGGGTGCCGGTTGGAGCTATGCCATTGGTTACTACAGTCCAGTGGCCCGGGGCGTCGCCGGTGACGGTGCCGTGATGGGCCGGCCCGGCGACGAAGCGGACCACGATCGCCGTCGGCGCGACCGGCGGTGTCTGGTCGAGCGCGCGGCCCTGGCCGAAGGCCTCGTGACCACCAGCGGTCCCATCAGTGCCGCGATGCCGCAGGAGACCGAACCGCCTTCCGATGGCTTGCCGCACGCCGCCGCGAGGGCGGCGGTGACGGCAAGGGCGGCGGGGCGAAGCGGCATGCGAGGCGTTCCCGATCGGCGACGGCTGCAATCTAATCGCCGGCATTTGCTTGACCGCCGCGCGGTGCGGCGGGTACCATTCCGGGCCTTTCCCCGGCAAAGCCCATGGATCTCGACGAAATTCAGGCCCAACTGGACCGCCTCTTCGCGGCCCGCACCAGGCGCCCGTCGCGCGACGACGTGGCGCGGCTGCGCGACGTGCTGGTGACCTGGAAGGTGGGCCTCGGCGAGATGCGCGACGCGCTGGCGACGTCCGAACGCGACCTCGCCGCCGCCCGGCAGGACGCCGGGACCTACGAACGTCGCGGCAAGCTCGCCGCCGATATCGGCGACGCCGAGACCGTCCGGGTCGCCGACGAGTTCACCGCCAAGGCGCGCGAGCGCGTCGACCTCCTCGAGCGCAAGGTGCTGGTGCAGCGCGACGAGCTCGCCATCGCCGAGCGCGATTACGCCGAAGCGCGGCGCCGGTTCGATGCCGCCGCGCGCGGGGTGCCACCCGTTGACGAAAGCGCCGCCGAGGCCGATCCCGCCGCCGCCCAGCTCGACCAGCACGCCCGCGACGCCGCCGTCGACGCCCAGCTCGCGGCACTCAAGAAGAAGCTGAGAGGAGATGCCCCGTGACGCTCCCCGAACAGACCGGGTTCTTCGGTCACCCCAAGGGCCTGCGCGCGCTGTTCTTTGCCGAAATGTGGGAGCGCTTCTCGTTCTACGGCATGCGGGTGCTGCTGACGCTGTTCATGGTCACGCCGATCGCCGCCGGCGGCCTCGGCTGGGATCCCTCGCATTCCGGTGCGGTCTACGCCCTCTACAGTTCGCTGGTCTACCTCGCGGCACTCCCCGGCGGCTGGATCGCCGACAAGCTCATCGGCGCGCGGCGCTCGGTGTTCATCGGCGGCTGCATCATCATGTCGGGCCACATCGCGCTCGCCATCCCGACGCTGCCGACGTTCTTCCTCGGCCTTGCGCTGGTGGTCACCGGCACCGGCCTGCTCAAGCCGAACATCTCGACCATGGTGGGCCAGCTGTACGCCCGGAAGACCAGCGGCGCGACGCCGGCTTCTCGCTGTTCTACATGGGCATCAACCTCGGCGCGCTGATCGCCCCGCTGGTGACCAGCACGCTGGCCCAGAGCCCGTGGTTCAAGTCGGTACTGACCGGCTGGGGCATCAGCCCCAACTATTCGTGGCACTGGGGCTTCGGCGCGGCCGCCGTGGGAATGTGCTTCGGGCTGATCTGGTACGTCATCGACCGGCGCTCGATGGGCGAGGCGGGACTCCACCCGGCACCGGTCGCCGACCCGGCCGAGACGGTCCGGATCCGGCGCCAGTTCGTGCGCGGCCTGGCCATCGTCGGCGGCGTCGTCGTGCTGCTCGCGCTGGTGCGGGTCAGCGGGCTGGTGCCGTTCTCGGTGCAGCAACTCAGTTCGTGGTTCGGCGTGCTGCTGCTGGTGGCGGTCATCGCGTTCTTCACCTGGCTGTTCCAGAACGCCGGCTGGTCGCGCGCCGAGCGGAAGCGGCTGGTGGTCGTTGCGGTGCTGTTCTTCGGCGAGGCGGTGTTCTGGTCGGTCTTCGAACAGGCCGGCTCGACGCTCAACCTCTTTGCGCTCAACAACACCCGCAACGTGGTCTTCGGCCACGCCTTCCCGTCGGGCTTCTGGCAGTCGGTCCAGCCGATCCTGATCGTCATCTTCGCGCCGATCTTTGCGTGGATCTGGTTCCGGCTCGGGCATCGTGACCCGTCGAGCCCGACCAAGTTTGCGCTGGGACTCTTCTTTGTCTCGCTGTCGTTTGCGTGGATGGTGCCGGGCGCGACGCTCGCCGCGCACGGCAACCGGGTGGGCTGGTGGTGGCTGCTGGGATCGTACTTCTTCGCCACGGTCGGCGAGCTCTGCCTGAGCCCGGTCGGGCTGTCGGCAATGACCCGGCTGGCACCGACACGGATCGCCTCGATGGTCATGGGGGTGTGGTTCTTCGGCACCGCGGTCGGGGAGTACATCGGCGGCACCGTGTCGCGGTTCTACGGCTCGATGTCGCTGCCGGCGCTGTTCGGCTCGGTCGCCGCCTACGCAATGATCTTTGCGGTGCTGATGGCGCTGCTGATCCGGCCCATCAAGCGGATGCTGGCGAGTCCCGACTAACGGGGCACGCCGGTCTGGTAGGGGGCGTCCTTCGGCGCGCCGCCAAACGGCCAGTCGTGCTCCTTCCCCGGCAGGTCGGGGCGCGGCCGCGACGTGACGTAGGCCGCAACGTTCATCGCGTCCTGCGGGGAGAGCGTCCCGGCGCTGTCGTACGGCATGTTGGCGTGGATGAACGCCGCGGCGGTGTTGCGGCGGGCCATGCCGGCGCCGATGTTGAAGCTCTTCGGCCCCCAGAGTGGCGGCGCGAGGGCGGTGCCGCCGCCGTCGGCGCCGTGACAGCGGGCGCAGTGCGCGGCAAAGACCCCCGCACCGGCGGTGGTGTCCCAGGTCGCCACGTCGAGTGCGTGGACACCCTCGCCGGCCACCGTGTCACCCACCGCCACCCCCTTCGAGATGAAGGCGAGATACGCCACGATGTCCCGCATCGCCGCGTCGTCCGGCGCAAGCGCGCTGCCGTTCATCGACCGCTGCAGGCAGCCGTTGACGCGGTCGGCGATGCTGATGACGCGGCCGCTCCGGGCGCTGTACTGCGGAAACCGGGCATAGACGCCGGTGAGCGGCATCGCGCCGGAGCGGCGTCCGTCATCGAGGTGACAGGAGGTGCAGCGCAGCGCGTTGCCGACGTGCGACGGCAGCGAGTCGCCGGTGGCGGCAAGCATCGCGTGGCCCCGCAGGATGCTCTTTCCCAGCGGGCCGGCGGGGACCCGCGAACCGTCCGGTGCGCGGAGCGACGAGTCGGGCGGGGTGACCGGTGGCACCACCACGGCGCCGATCGGGGCGCGCCCGCAACCGGCAAGCGCCGCCGCGAGCAGCCATCCGGCCAGCCGACGGGTCAGAAGGTCCATTCCACGCCGAAGCGGACCGTCCGCGGCGGTCCGTAGTAGAAGATCGGTTGCACGTAATCGCGCGCGGCGGCCTGGTACAGGGGATACAGCTCGTCGTAGCCCGAGATCACGCCATCGCCGTTCTTGTCCGCAAAGCGGCGGTACCTCGGCGACTCGTACGGGATGGCGCTCGGGTTGGCGTTGTACGCCGCCGTCGCCATGGTGTTGATCACCGTGTCGCTGGCAAACGGCGAGCCCACGTCGCGGCGCACGCTGATCTGGTTGACAGTGTTGAGCAGGTTGCGGATGTCGAGGTAGATGCTGCCGCGCGCGCGACCGAACTTGAGCGGCCGGCGCAGCAGCACGTCCATGTCATACTGCGCCGGAAGCCGCTCGGCGTTGATCAGGCCGATGATCGAGTCGCCGGCGGTGTTCGTCTTGCTGTACGGCAGCCCCGACTGGTAGCGCCCCACCAGGCCGAACTGGAGCCCGCCGAGCGGGCGGACGCCGAAGATCCTCGGGCCGACGTTGGCGTTCAGGTCGCCGTTGATCTCGCCGGTGAGCGCGAGCCGCCGGTCGTAGTCGAGCGGGAACTGGGCCCGCCCGGCGGGAATGGTGTCGTGGGTCACCGGGTCGACGGTCACGAAGTTGCGCAACTCGAAGGCGTTGGTGACCGTCGCGGTGGCCTTCTGCACGTCGCCGGAAATCTTGGCCGACCAGCCGTCGTGGCGGTCCCATTCGAGAATCACTTCGGAGCCGATCACCTCGCCGACGTCGGCATTGGCAAAGACGCTGGAGTCGGGGTTCACGTTGATCGGCACCGAGGCGACCAGGCCGTCGAGCCGCTTGTCGTAGACGTTGACCCGCAGTGAGAGCGACTTCGGCATCCGGATCCGGGTGCTCGCCTCGAACTGCTCGGCCGACTCGAACCCGAGATCGGGGTTGCCCTGGCGGAACCGGCCGGTGCGCATCGTGTCGTCGAAGGCCTGGTCCACCAGGTACTGCAGGTCGGGCGGCTCGGAGAACCGGCCAAACGAGAGCACCATCGTTGCGCCCTTCAGCACCGATGACACCGCGATGCGCGGGTTCACCGACGAGCGGGCGTGCAGCGTGGTGTTGGCCAGCACCGCGCCGGGCGTGAAGCCATCGTACCGCAACCCGGCGGTCACCGCGATGTCGCTGAACAGCGCCTGGCCCTCGACGTACGCGCCGGAGATGGCTGGGGAGAACTTCGACGCGGTCGGTGGCGGCACCGAGTCGCCGGTGCCGACGGCCTCGAAGGCATAGACCCGCTGGTAGGTCTCGACCGATTGCGCGGCGTAGAGCCCGCCAAAGAGGATGTTGGCGCGGCTCGCGAACGCGAGGGTGAAGTCCGCCTGGGTGCGGAACTCGCCGAAGCGGTTCCAGGCGATCTCGCCCTCCGAGGCGCCGGAGAGGAAGAACGCCGGCACGCCATAGGGCGTGTTGTCGGCGTACTGCGGCACGTCGAACCCGGGAATCGCGGCCCGCGTGGAGATGGTGTCGAGCGACTTGGCGAGGTCGATGCCCTGGATCGAGAGTTCCTTGCCGGTGAACGCGCCGAACTTGTAATCGGGAGCGCTCACCGTGCCGCGCGAGAAGTTCTTGGTGAAGTATCCCATGTGTACGTCACCCGACAGCGCCGACTTCACCATCCGGTCGGGCGGCACGATCTGCAGATCGGCGGTGACCAGGGCGCCGTTGGTGAGGCTTGCCGGGGCGAAGTTCGGATCGTACTTGTAGCGCGGATCGTAGAGGTAGTGCTGCTCGATGGTGGTCAACCCGAACAGCCGGGCCGTCACCCGGCTGCTCAGCGGCGACGTGAGCTTGAGGCCGGCGGTCCACGTCTCGGCGCTGTTGTGGGGCAGCGGCGCCGGCGTGTCGTAGCGCGGGTCGAGCGGATTGTCGGGGCGCGGCGCATTGACCGGGTCGCCGTCGAGCTGGCCCGCGAGGTCCAATACGCCGACCGCGGTGGTGCGTCCGGCAATCGGCCCGTCCGCCTCGAACACCAGCCGGTCGATGCCGTGATCGGCGGCACCGGTCATCGGCCGATCGGTCTCGTACGCCGCGCGCCCCTGCCAGACATCGCCGCCGTCGCGCGTCGTGACGTTGATCAGCCCCGAGATCGCCTGGCCGTAGCGGGCCGAAAAGGCGTTGGTGACCAGCGACGCCTCGTTGATCAGGTCGGGCGGGATGCGGAGCCCGGTGGAATTGGTCGAGGCGTCGAACTGGTTCTTGATCCCGAAACCGTCCAGCACGTACGACTGGTCGCCGGGCCGCCCGCCGCGGTAGCTCTCGCCGACCACGCCGGCTTGCAGCGCGATGGCGTCCTCCAGGGTGGTGATCGGCAGCCGGCGCAGCTCCGCCGCGGTGATGTGCTGCTCAGTGGCGGTGGCGAGCGGATCGGTCACGGGGTCCTGCACGCCCACCGCGGTCAACGACGCGAGCTGCACCGCGAACGGCGCCAGGCGCACGTCGGCGCGAGTCATCTCCCGGGGGCGGATCGATATGTTGGCCCGCTCGGTGGGGTGATAGCCCGGCAGGGTGAGCCGCAGGGTGTGGAGGCCGGGGGGAATGTTGCGCAGGTAGTAATTGCCGCCGGTGTCCGTCGTGGTGCGGTAACGCCCGGCATCGAGGGTGACGTCGACGCCGCTGATGGGCCGCTCGGTCGACGCATCGACGACGTGACCGGTCAATCCCCCCGGATCCTGGGCGGTGAGCGGTGCCGCACCAGCAATCGCGAGCAGGACCAGAATCGACGCTGGCTTCATGGCACGAATCCCCGGTAGAGGTGCAGGTCCGGATCAACCGGATTCACTTCGATCACGACGTCGGTGCCGTTGGGTGCAAGACGCGGCGACACGAACTTGATGTCACCACGGTATTCGATCGGATGGAACGCGCCGCTGCTCAGCTCGAACGCCATCAGCCCCTCGGTCGCCACGACCTGGGGGTTGACGCCAAGCGCCCGGAATTGCCGGGTGAGCGCGATGCACTGTGCCGCCTGGCACGAGAAGTCGAGCAGGGTCTGTCCGGTGTCGGGTGGAACGGTGGCGAGCTTCACCGGCGTCCCGCCCGTCGGCGGCACGCCGAAGATGTCGAGCCCGCCGGTCGAGAAGGCGAGCTGTGGTCCCGCGGGTGAGTAGATGGTGGCACCCAGCGTCCCGTCGACGAGCTGCAGCGTCGCGCCGTTCGTCGCAATCGTCCCGCGCACCACGGCAAAGGGGAATCGCAGCGTGTCCACCGAGCCCTCGTTGATCCGGACGATCATCGTGTCGGCGAGGGCGGTGAATGTGGCGGCATCACTCCAACTCAGCCGTTCCAGCCAGTCGATCCGGTGCCCGCCCACGAACATCGGGAAGCTCGCCAGCGCCTGGCGCCGCAGCGGTTGCGCGGTGTCCGCCAGGTAGAGGGTGACGTGATCGAACCCGGGGACCGGGCGCGTCCCGAACACCTGCAGGTGCGACGTTGCTTCGAGGTAGAGCAGCGCACCGTCAGCGGCCAGTGCCACGCCGCCGAAGCTGCTTGCCGAGTCGGCCTGCGTCGTGCCGTCGTCGCAGAACGACCAGAGTCGCGTGCCGCCGGCCGCAGGGAGCAGCCCTAGGCAGCGGTTGTCGTGCGCTTCGCCGGAGGGGGAATAATCGTAGAGGATGCTCGCGCCGTCGGCCGACCAATCGGGTGCGTAGTCCGGCAGCGGATTGAACGTCAGCTGCACGTCGGTGCCACTCGACGACGGGCCCGACGGTTCCGTCAGGTAGGCCGTCGTTGCCGAATGGCTGCAGGCGGCAAGGGCCAGCGATGCGGCGATCCACAGGCGCATGAATGGTCCACGGAGCGGAGTTGCGATGACACGCCGGCGCTCCGCGGGGTGCGGGGTGGCGGCTCGTTCTGGATCGTGCTGGTGGCGCCGGACGGCGCCATGAGGAAAGGTAACCCGTGTCCGGCGGCCCCGTCACCCGGAACTGGTGACGGGGCAGGTAATCGCCCGCCGGATCAGCCGAACAGGCCGAGCGGCCCGGGGTCGCTGAAGCCGGGGAAGACCTGCGAGAGGTCGGTGTGGCCGAGGTGACCCTGCAGCACCTGGGCGAAGACGCTCCGGAAGTCGGTCGTCACCGCCAGGTCGCGGTCCTGGTATCGCGCCTCGGGAGCAAGGCCGGGCCAGCGGCCGTACACCGTGCCGCCGCGCACCGCGCCCCCCAGCACCATCATCGCTGTGCCGTGCCCGTGGTCGGTCCCGCCGGTGCCGTTCTCCTTCACGGTCCGGCCAAACTCGCTCATCGTCAGCACCACCACGTCGCGCATCCGGTCGCCGAGATCGGTGGTGAATCCGCCGAGCGCGGTGGCAAGCTCGTCGAGGCGCGCCGCGAGCTGGCCCTGCTCCGATCCCTGGTTGACGTGGGTGTCCCACCCGCCGACGTCGACGAAAGCGATCTCCATGCCGAGGTCGGCCTTGATGAGCTGCGCAATCTGCTGCAGGCTCTGGCCCAGCTTGCTCCGGCCATAGTCGGCGCCGTTGGCCGGAGCCGTCGCCGTCGGGTTGGCGCTCTGCAGCATCCGGATCGCCTCGAAACTCTCCGCCGACGACGTGGCGACCAGCCCCGTCGCGGCACCCTCATAGAGCTCTTCGAAGGCGCGTGTCAGCTTGTCGCGGCCCTCGCTGCGCGCCGCCCGCATGCCGAAGGTGCGCAGGTCGTCGATGGCCAGCGCCGGCGCGCTCCCCGACAGGGTCCGCGGCAGCTGCGGGCCGAACGCCACCGCGCGGAACGGCGTATTGGCGTGCTCGGCGTCGTGCTGGCAGTAGCGGTTGGCCCAGCCATCTGGCGTGCTCTTGAGGTCCGGCGTCCCCGATTCCATGTAGTCCTGGGCGTCGAAGTGCGAGCGGCTCGACGACGGTGAGCCGACCGCGTGCACCACCGCCAGCGCGCGCTGGTCCCAGAGGCGCTTGAGCGGGGCGAGGCGGGGATTGAGCGCAAAGGTGCCGTCGAGCGGAATCAGCTGCTCCTTCGGCAGCACGATCCGCTGCCGCTCCCGCCAGTACCACGGGTCGCCGGCGGGCACGATCATCGACAGCCCGTCGACAGCACCGCGCTGGAAGAGGCAGACCAGCGTCCTGCCGTTCGCCGCCGGTCCGCTCCGCGGTGCCAGCGCGTAGGCGGCGCGGTCGAGAAAGAGCGGGTCGGCGCCCAGGGAGAAGAGTGCGAGGCCGCCGGCCTTCATGAATGCGCGTCGTGTGATGGTCATCGTCTGATCCTGTCTCGAGGCGCCCTACTGGCGCTGGAATTCCGGTCCGCCGAGGGCAAGCCCCACCGCCAGCGCGCGAGCCGCGCCGGCATCGGGGACGTCGGCGAGTTCCTTGATGATGGTCTGCCGGGTGTGATCGCTCATCGCGCCACCGAGCACGGCGCGATCGACCTCGTCGACCAGCCGGGCGTGATCGGCGGTGAGCGGAACCACCTGGTCGAGGTCGACCTGAACTCCCGGCAGCCGGCCCGCGGCGAGGGCAACGGCAAAGTTCATCCGGTCGAGCAGCGCGCCGCTGTTGACCCAGTCGTCCTCGCGTTCGCCGTAGCCGTCCGGGGTCTGCTTCTGGAACAGCGGCTCGCCCAGCCGGCCCACCTGCTGTGCCAGGCGCGGCGTGGTGTCCGGCACGCCGCCCACCGCGCGCACCGCCGACACCACGAACTCCAGCGGCGTCTTGACCTTGGAGTCGATGTTGTTCGGTGCCCAGAAATCCTGCCCGTGCACAATCGCCGCGACAATCTTCCGGATGTCACCGTGACTCTCCTGCCAGGCGCGCACGGCGTCGTCGACGCAGCCGTCCGGCGGATCGTCGGCGACGAACTTCTGGCACAGCTCGGCGCTCACATGGTGCATCGTGGCGGGGTTGTCGGCCAGCAGCTGCAGCAGGCGGACACCTTCGTCCTCGCCGTGGCCGGCGGGAAAGTCCTGCCCGAGCACGGTCTTGTCGGTCTGGTCGTGCGCAATGGCGCGGAAGATGAACGCCCCCTGGCGCCGGTCGATGGTCCAGCCGGTGAGCACTTTGGCGACGTTGATCACGTCCTGCTGGGTGTATCCGCCGTTGACGCCGAGGGTGTGGAGCTCCATGAGCTCGCGGGCGTAATTCTCGTTGATCCCCTTGGGCATGTTCTGCCGCGCCCGCGCCAGCGTCGCCGAATCGACGCCCGCGCCGCCGCGACCGGCACGCGCCGCCGGGTAGAGCATCGCACGGCGGCCGCGGAGTCCCCCGAAGCGGCCGCCGCGGCCGCGCGCTGAGGCCTGCAGCTCCGCCAGCCGCTGGTCGGTCTCGGGCGACACGCTCTCGGCGTTGTCGAGATAGAACAGCATCGCCGGGCTGCGTGCTGTCGCGAGCAACAGGCCGTAGAACGATCCGAGGTCGTTGTCGCGAATGGTGTGATCGAGATAGTTCGGAAAGAAGGCGCGGTCCTGGCCCTTGTTGATATAGACGTTGAAGTGGTTGAGCCAGAAGTCGGCGAGCACTTCGTCGAGCTGGTGGGTCGATTCCACGGCGCGGTCGAGGGTGACGGTGCCGAGGTCGGCGAGGAGCCGCTGCAGTCCCTTGCGTCCCTCGCGCTGCTGCGCCTTGAGCTGGGCGAGCATTGCCTGTCGCGACGCCGAATCGTCTTGCGCCTGGAGCTGCCGGGCAAGCTGCTGCTGGCGGGCCTCCTCCTGCACCAGGTCGGCGTTCGACATCCGGAGCACGTCGAAGGACTTCTCGACGCCGCCGAGGGCGGGATCACTGGTCCGGTCGTAGCCCAGCTGTTGATCGACCCAACGCATCACGCCGTACTTTGCCACGGCGTCGATCTCGCCGGGGGTGGCGCCATAGGCCAGCCGGTCGAGGACGTGGCGGGCCGAATCGGTGGCGGTGAGTGGCGCCTGGGCGGCAGCGGCTGCGGGAACGAGGCCGAGGGTTGCCAGCAGCAGGCAGGAAGCGGGGCGCATCAGCATGCCCTCAATGACGGTGGCCGCGGCCCCCGGTTAAGGTCCCCCTTGGGGGCTCCGGCGCCTCGGGGCTATTCTATAACAATCGGCAATTCAGCCACGGCAGGCGAGGGTCCCCGAGTCGGAATGGCGAATCGAGGCGAAGTGAAACGTGCGGGTCGGGCAGGCAGCAGGCAGGTCAAGGAACGGCGCGGTCGGTTGATCCGCCTGGCCGTGGCCGCGGTGGTGGTATCCGCGTGCGTTCCGCTCGGGATGACGCTGCCATACGACGACGCGCCGCCGGCGCCGAACGGCGGCCGGCTGCGGAGCTCGGTGGCGTGGTTGACCACGGCGCCGGAGGGGGTCAATGCGAGCACCGTTCCGCAGGGGCGGGTTTCGCTGCAGCCCAAGCACATCGACGGGCGCGACGTCTGGCAGCAGGTGCGGCACCTGCGGACGGCAGAGGGCGAGATCGGCGACTCGGTGCTGCTCGACCGGAACACGCTGCGGCCCATCGTCACCTGGCGCTGGACGCCGCGCGGCACCTGGATCACGAAGTACAACCATCGCCAGGTGGAGCGGACCTTCCGGGGCCCCAACGGCCACAGCGTCAAGTCGGTCGAGACGATGGACGTCGAGCCCTATGCCGACCTCGGCGTCGAGCTGGTGGCATCGGCGCTGCCGCTTCACGAAGGGTATGAAGCGCTGATTCCGGTGGTGGTCGACTCATCGGCCCGCGGGTGGAACTGGATGCGGATTTCCGTGGCGCGTGAGTTGAATGTTGCCGAGCGCCCCGACATGCCGCAGCGCGACACCTGGATTGTCGATTGCGACCAGCTGGGGAGCCGGATGCGGATCTGGGTGGCGGTCGACGGCCGCGCAGTGCGGCGGATCGAGTACCTCAGCCCCGACGATTCGGTGCGGCTGGTGTTGCGGCACATGCTGCTGACGGTGCCGAAGGACGGCGACGCGACCGATCGGTAGCCGGAGTGCCCCATTGCCCAGTGACGGTTCCGGTCGACCTGGCGGCGCACTCGACGCCCGGCCGCGAGCACCGGTCCAACTCGAACTCACGTCACTGGACTGAAACGACGACGTTCCGGGTGCGTGACTCCCCAGTGGACGGATCGTCGACGCTTACGGACACCTCGAATGTGCCGGTGCCGATGCTCCGGAAGTCCAGACTGCGCTGAATGACATTCAGGCCGCGAGACAACGTCAGCGGTGACGCGATGTGAATCGCCGTGCCGGCAGGCCCTTGACTGGCTCTTGCCACGGTGATTGTCACCGTCACTTTGGCCCTCGGGAAGTCAGTCTTCGCCTCCAGCGAGAACTCAACCGGGTCCCACCGATCAAACGCACGGACGGGCGAGACGGAGATGACCGTGTTGCTGTCCGTCCAACCGGGGTCACGGTTCGGTACGCCCAGGATGATATCGGAGAGCTCGAGCGGCCTGGTCCGCATTTCGGGTGGCGCGAGGTCTTCCCAATTTCCCCCCCGCCGTCCAGTGGGTTGGACCGCGGTCAACGCCCAACCGGACGTCGCCCCGTTCAGAGAGGACAGGAACAGTCCGGCCACCGAGCGGTCACTGGCGTTGGCGTCCGGAAGGAAGACGAGATGCAGTTGCACCGCCGAATCAGCCCACGTGTGTGCCTCTGGCAGCGACCACCAGTAGGTGAGGTTCACGCGCGCCATCGACGAATCCCCTTGGTGGCCCAATGCGAGGTCCTTCACTGGGATGGCATAGCTCACAAGTCGAATTGGCCGACCGTCCGTCAGCCGCCACCAGCGGTACGATTGCGTCATGACCCGCAACAGGAAGCCATCCGACCGGGTTGGCGCACACGGTTTGAACGACGGTACCCACACAACGCACTGACGGAAGGCATCTCCGGCGTACGCGACGTTCCAGAAGTGCAGGATCAGGCGATGCACCAGCGACGTTCCGCCGCGCCCCGCAGCGACCACAGCCGAATCGCGCACGATCGCCCTCAATGAGTCAGGGAGATCCCAATCCGCCTGATCCGAGTCGGAAACCGTCAGACTTGCCCATCGCCGAAACACCCACCGTCGATATTCGCTGTCGGGCATCTCCAGCATGGCCTGATGGTCGGCGGCCGACAACCTGTCGCCCTTGTCACGAACGGCCGGATTCCGTCGCCATTGGTCCAGATGCCAGGCCACGGCGAGACGGGCGGTCGAGTCGTGGGCGGACGCGACGGCACCCCGGAACCATGCCGCCGCGCCAGCGGTGTCGCCTCGCAACGCCGCGATATACGCGAGGCGCAGCATGTGCCACGTCGAGTCAGTCCCCGCGGCAAGCGCCCTGATGCCGCAATCATGAGCAGAAGTGTAATCGCCGATGTCGAGCGTGAGGCTGACGCAGAGCTGCAGGAGCCTTGCGCCCCGTGCGCCATTGATCACGGCGCGATAGACGAACCATGCTGGTTTCCCGACCGGAAACCGGTCTGGACCGAAGACGGACGGACCCGCCGCCCCGCTCTGACTCTTCGCTCGATCCACGGCAATAATCCCGAGCACGGTCGCCGCGCGCTCGTCGGCAGCCCGGTAGTCGAGGGCCTTTTCGAGGGCAGATATCGCTCGCGGAGCCCACGACGCTCCCGGGGGTTGCCCGCGTATGTCGCGAGCGAAGAGCACCGCGTCGGTACATCCCAATGTTCGCCACAACAGGGCCCCTTGAGCATTCGCGGCGGCGTCGGCCAGACGGCCCTGGCGTGCGATAAGCTGGTCTGGGGCCAGCGACGAATCGCCGGGACAAAGCGCTTCGATAGCATGCAGTCGAACTGTCGAGATCGAATCGACGATGCGATGCCCAGATGGGTGCTCGTTCGGCGGCTTGGGTACCGCCGCCACTACGAGTCCCGCCGTGAGCAGCACTTGTCCGCGCATTCGTATGCCTCCGCCTCGCCCGATGCCTGCTGGCCCCTTGCAATGTACCGTATCGTCATGCGGCACGACGTCGTACAGACGCAACGTTCCTCTACCAAGGATCGTCGCGCGCTCACCGCCTCCGATCAGGCAGCATGATTGCCGCGTTTCAGGCGCGCGGAACGCCCGTCGTTGCGTGCATGGCGTTCCGGGCCGTCGGTCACCTCTATCTCACGAGTGATAGCAGAGTACGCCGTCGTTCGGGAAACAGGAACCCGTGTCCGTGCACTCGGCTGCTTCGATGTTGCCCCAGTGACAGGCCTCATTGGAAACCGTAACGCAGATGCTCATGGCGTCGCCGTCATCGCATTGGCTCGGGAATTCGAGGCAGGCTTCGTAAGGATTATCCGTGCAGCTCTGCTGAGTTGCGAAAGCCCGGCGTTGGAGCGATACCAGCAGAGCTCCGGCGAGGGCGAGACCAATTGTGAGACGCGGGTCGACCTTCATGGTAATCCCCCCCTGTTGGAGTGAGCGCCGTCAATGAATCCCTGGCGAATTCAGCGCCTTCTTGATAATCCCCACGAACTCGGCACTATCCGGGGCACGGGAGAGCCGCTCGCCATTCACGACGATCGTGGGCGTTCCCGTCCCTCCGATGGAGAGCGCAGCCTCGGTGTCCGGGCCGATCGTCGCGGTCGAATTCTTCGCGATCAAACAACGAGCAAACTGCACCGTGTCGGAAACCCCGCTCTCCCGTGCGTAGCTGGTGAACGTTTTCAGTCCGAGCGAGTCTTGTTTCCGGTAGAGGAGATCATGGTACGCCTCGAACCGGCCCTGATCGGCGGCGCACTGAGCGGCTCGTGCGGCTGGAAGCGCGAAACGGTGATAGGCCAGCGGCCAGTTTCGAAATACCACCGCGACCTGATTCGGGAATTCCCTGCGGACTGCCCGAAGCGGCCCCAGCGTGAAACTTCGACACACTGGACACTCGAAATCACCGAATTCCAGCACGGTGATGGGCGCGCCGGCGGGCCCCATTCGCTGCCCTGTGCTGATGTAGCGTGACCAGTTCGGGATCGGAGTCAGCTCCAGCTTTGCCGGGTCAGGAACGCCAGGCCCGATTAGTCGATCCTTTACGGTGATGCCAGTCAGCACGATAAGGCAGGTAACGGCAAGGGCTGCCAAGGCTTGGTTGAACGTTTCCTTCGCCGACATCCGTATCCTCTCCGCTTTGCGAAGTCCGGCGCGCCTGTCGATGTGTCAAGTGCCGCTACCGAATGTCGCAAGACAATTCGAGGCACGCCATGACCGCGCTGGACCAATATGTGCGCTATCGAGCAAGGCGGCTCACAATTCCCCTGGGCAGCAGGCTGCCGTGCCGAAGAGCTGTCTCCGCGAGCCCTTCCGCGGTGCCGATTCGCAACAGCTCTGCCCAACTCCGACCGAATATGCGACGGCTCCGCCGCGAAATGGTCGGGGCGTCGGTGTGAGCCAAACCCGCGGCCTGTGCTTCCGTCTGGCGCAGCCGGATTGCGTTGCAAATCAGGGCAAGTGTCTGGTAGAACTGCTCCCATTGTGAGGGTGCGGCGAGGCCGCGGTAATGAAGCTGGCGTCGGAGCGCTGTGCCGCACCGGTTCGCGCGGACTGCCTGGGCCGCAAGAGCCCCAGGTTGTCCAATGACCCGGCGCTCCAGCCACATGGCGAGGTGGTTCCGGTCGGGAGCGGCCCGAGTCACGGCAGCCATCCAAACGGATGACGCCGAGACCGGGGCACTCGCCTCGGCGATCCGGAACGCTGGGGAAATGCCAACGGAATCAAGGCCGTCGATGAGGTCCGTCGGTGCCCCTCCGGTCAGCGTCAACACCACCGCACACCACGGCCATCGCCGGATCATTGAGATGAGGCGCCCCAGCGCGACCAACTGTTTGTCACCGTCGGTCAATACGATCACAGCCCCCGGCGGCGGCTCCGTCGTGAGCGCCTCGACGGGCGTCAAGGCTCCATTCTGACACAGGTGGATACCCACGTCTGCTGCTGCCTCGTCCGGGGCCGAACATCCGGTGAAACTGCCAGATGCAATATGCTCAGCGAATGTACCGGACGGTCCGGGGGGGGGGCAAGCTGTATGCCAAACCCGATCCGCAAGGCACGATCTGGCCCGATCCCCGTTGATGCCAGCCCAACCCCAGGATCAACTCTGTGGGGGCGGTCAGCGCTGAGGCCGCTCTCAGCATTGGTGTCGCTCAGCCAGCGTCGATCGTTCGCCATGTTGGGCCGCGAGGTGCCGAGTCTGAGCGTGGTGCCATGGAAACGCCGCGAGAAGTCGGCAGTTACCAGATCCGCACCCGCCTGTCTGGTGCCACATGGAGACAGTCGCCCGGTGCCACGTGGAATGCCGTGTACCACGCGTCGAGGTTGCGCATCGGGCCGTTGACCCGGTCGGCGCGCCGGCTGTGCGGATCGGACGCCACCTGCTGGCGTACCGCCGCATCGGTCAGCTTGCCGCGCCACGCCTGCCGACGGGGCGAACCGGAGAGGGCGATGCATCGAGGTGGCTCCGCGAGTGCGTGACAGATCACGCCCCGGTAGAGATAACTCCGATGTCGTCCGAGCATCAACGCAGCCGAGGGGCCCACAGGGGCGCGGCGGTGGCTGAAAGCGCTTCGGAGGTCGCAAACAGCGGGCCTGCGCGCACTTGCAGCGCCCCGGTGGGTGCCGACAGCGAGCCCGCGGCTGTCGACAGGGAGCCCGCGCATGCCGACAGGGGACCTGCGCACGCTGACAGCGGAGCCGCGCACGCCGCGAGGGATGCTGCGACGGCCGAGAGGGGAGCTGCGCCCGCTGTCAGGGGAGCTGTGCACGCTGAGAGGGACGCTGCGGTCGTTGTCAGCGGACCGGCGCACGCCGAGAGGGGGCCTGCGGTTGCTGTCACCGGAGCTGCGGCCGTCGATCGGGGCTCTGCGGTTGCTGCCACCGGGCCTGCGGACGTTTGCCGCGGGGAGGCGCACGCTTTCAGCGGCGCGGTGGTCGGGTGATGCGTCCATCCCGAGGCGGCATCGGGCGAGTGGCCGCCGGATCGTCGCCGGGGTGAGCGGCTACCGCAGGATGAGGTCGGTGCGGCGTTCGGCGCTGAGCCCGGTCTCCGCGTCGGTCACGGTCAGCCGGAATTCGTAGCTCCCCGCCTTGAGGCGCGACGCGCCGAGCATCCGGTGCGTCGGATTGAGTCCCTTCGACAGCGTGATCTGATCGATGATCTGCAGCGCCGGCGTGGCGTCGGCGACGCCGTGATCGACGCGGAAGACCGCCAGCGCGAAGTGGGCGTTGCGGGCGGTGTCGCTCCGGATCTGCACGAAGAAGGCGACCGGCTTGTCGTGGTCGGCGGCACCGAGCGGCAGGAGCCAGACCGAGTCGCCGGGAGGAGTCCACGCCATCTGCTGGTCGGGGGCACCGAGGACGATGTCGGAGAGGGCGAGCGGGCCGGTGCCGATGGGGGCGAGGCCCTGTTCGGTGACGATGCCGCGGCGATTCTCGCTCTGCGAGGCGACGAGGTGCCACTCGGTGACGTCGGGGGAGGAGGGGAGAACAAGCCGTCCCTGGAGCACTCCGGAAAGGTGCCCGGCCGGCACCGGCGAATCGGTGGCGAGAGTGGTATCGCGCCAGGCGCCTGTCGACGTGCGCTGACGTACGGAGAGGGTGAGGTCGACGTGTGCGCCATCTGCTTGCTCCAGACTCACCAGGCCTGAGAGCGGCATCGCGTAACTGACGATGCTGGTGGCCGCGCCGGTCGTGGGTGACCAGAGGCGATAGAGTGCGGCAGCAACGTCGAGTCCGTGCACATCGACGTTCAGCGCCGGAAAGCACGGCAGCGGCCCGTCGGAGCTGCCGATGCTCACGACCGACGTCATGCAGACAAGAAAGCTTCCGAGCCCATAGGTGACACTCGAGAAGTGCGTGGCAAGGATGGCGGCAGGTGCCAGGCCGGTCCGATCACTCAATTGTTGCAGTCTTCGCTCGACCCACCTGGTCCGCGCCGCGCCGTTGGCAAGAGCAAGCCACGCGGCTTGCGCTGCGCTATCGAGCGGTTCGCCGAAGAAACGCGCCGGAAGCCCCGGGAGTCGTCGGAAGTCGAGCTGCCACGCGAGTTCGGAGCGCGCCGCGGTATCGCGCGCGGCGGCGACGGCTTCCTTGAACTGCGCGTATCCGAGCAGCGAATCTCTCACGCGAAACGCGATATAGGCGAGTCGCAGCAGATGCCACGTCGAGTCGGAGCCGTATTCCAGTGCGCGCGAGCTGCATTCTCTCGCGCTGGGAAAGTCGCCGATGTCGAGCAGGAAGCTGGTGCAGCCCCGGAGCACCAGAGGGTCGTGGTTCCCCGCAATGACCGCCGTAAACAGGGCATTGGCGATCGGAGACAGCGGCTCGGGATCGGTCACGCGGTTGCGCTCGACCGCCTTGGCCGGCGGTGGAATCCCGCCGGCCCAGAGGCCGACGAGGGTCAGAGCCCGCGCCGCACGGCTGTCGCCCGGGTCCGCTTGAAGCGCCTGTTCGAGCACGAGCGCCGCCCCGTGGCCCCACGACGTGCCGATCTGCATGTCGTAGCCCGGTTGTCCGATCGCGCCGTTGAGCATGAGGGCAGCCCGGACGCATCCGAGCGCGGTGAACGCTTCCGGCCCGGCCGACGCAAGACGGACCACGTGGCCCAACGAGTCATTCCAGCGAAGCAGGGCCGTACGGCCCGCTTCCGATACCGTTGGACATGCCGACGGCAAGCGCGCCGGAACGGACGCTCGGGTATCCGGGGCCGGACTCCATGCCCCCCGCCCGGTGTGGGCGGGGATGCCGTTCAACTGAAGGGCGAGCGCCACCACCACGATCGACTCACCTCTGCAGAATCCGTGGACCAGTGTGGATCAGCGGCAGCGGGCCAGTGGACTTCAAGCTTCGATGCTCGGGTCAGCTGATCCCATAGTAACAAATAGCGCCGGTACTCGGCTGGCAATCCACGTCATCGCATTCTGCCCAGACTATCGAAGTGTTTGGGCACGGCGTCGCACATATCGCATCCGCGTCCAGCTCGGTGTGGCACTCCTGCCAAGGGTCGTCGTCGCAGATGATCCATTCGCCGACGCATTCTGGTGTTGCGCGCGCCATTGTCGCGGTTGCGGACCGCGTGGCTGTCGTGCCCAGAATGGCTACGAGAGATGACACGATGATGATTGCAGCGGGCTTGCGTTGCATGTCTTGCCTCCAATTTCGGTTTCGGGGTCACTTCACGGCAGATCTCAGTGCTTGATTCACGAGCTTCTCCAGCCGAGCGCTATCCGGTGCGCCGGGGAGCATCAGATCATTCACCAACAGTGTCGGAGTGCCCGTCCCGCCGACCTCCTTCGCCGCCGTGACGTCTGTCTCGATGGCGGGCACCGTGGCGCCGGCGTTGCACCTGGCGAACGCGATGGTGTCCGCGACTCCCGCGTCCCGAGCGAATGAGGCGAAGCTCTTGAGCCCGAGAGAGTCCTGTTTGGCGTAGAGCAGGTCGTGGAACGCCTCGAACCGCCCCTGGGCGGCGGCACACTCAGCGGCGCGGGCCGCAGGGTACGCCAGGGGGTGCATCGAAAGCGGCCAATACCGGTACACCACCGCGACCCTGTTGCCGTATTCCCGCCGAATGCTCGCCAGCGCACCCAAGGTGAATTGCCGACAGACTGGACACTGGAAGTCGGCGAACTCGGTGATCGTGACGGGCGCCGCAGCGGAACCCATTCGATGGCCTACCGCGGCATACTCACGCCAGTTCGAGACGTGCCTGGGCTGTGGCGCGGCGGTTCCCCGGCGTGCGGTCTGGCCCCGGACGGCGACCACCGTCACGGTGACCGCGCAGGTCACCGAGATCACCGCCAGGACATTGGTCGCAATGTCGCCAAGCTTGGCCATAAGTGTGCGTATCCGTCAGGGTGATGCCCAATCTCGGGGCTGGACCGGGGCATGGCCATGACTGCACTGGACGTATTGCGTCCGCCCGGATCAAGTACGGCGGTCTCCTCCCGCCGGTACCAGACCGCCATGTCGCAAGGCGAGCTCAGCCCACGCTTCCCAGAAGCCGAGCCGCATCAGGTGCCGCCAATTTGTGCCGAATACTCGCCGGCAGCGGCGCGATAGCGTCGCGGCATCGGTCCCGGCAGCGCCCGCTGCGGCCTCCTCGGACCAGCTGCGTCGCGCAGCTTCAGCAAGAAGCGACACCGTCGCGTAGCAGCCGCTCCAGCGTGACGGCGGCCAGAGGTTCGATTTGCGCAGCCGCCGCCGCAGCCCGGTGCCGTGTTGGTCGTTGCCAACAGCCATGGCGGCCAGCCGACCCTTCTCGCCAGCGAGCCGATGCTCGAGCCACGTCGCGAACTGCGAGCGGTCGGGCAGAGGTCGCTTCACGACGACCGAGCGGATCCGCGGTGGATCGATGAAACCGTCCGTGGCGGGTTCCGTGATTGTCGCCAGGATGCCGATGGCGCCGAGGCTCCCAACCAGGTCTTGAGGAGAACTGGCGCTGATGGCCAAAGCCACTGCGCACCACGGCCACTGGCGGGCAATCACCAACAGCCGCGGAACATCGGTCAGCGGGTCGGGCCCGTCCGTAAGCGCGAGGATCGACCCAGGTGGGGGCTCGGCCACCGTTCCATCGGCCGGGACGACGGCGTCCTCCTGGCATAGCAATACCGGCATCGAGCCGTTGTCCGTGGCCAGTCAATGGTCAGATGACGTGCAAGTGACGTGCGTGAACCGTACTATGGCAGGATAGCTCGGCGTCCGGGGGGGGCAAGTGGCGTGCCTGACGTACCGGTAACATTCCACGGCAGACGTCAGCCCGCCACGATCCCCCGCAACACGGTCACCGCCTTGCCGCTCAGGACCACGCGGTCGCCCTGCACGGCGCAGCGCACCATCCCCCCGCGGCGTGACGCCTGGAATCCCACCAGCGCATTCCTGCCGAGCCGCTCGGCCCAGTAGACCGCCAGCGCGCAATGCGCCGATCCCGTCACGGGATCTTCCGGCACACCGAGTGCCGGAAAGAAGCAGCGTGACTCGAAATCGACGCCGGCCCGGTCCCCCGGAGCGGTGACGATGACGCCGCGCACATCCCACTTCGCGACGGCCGTGAGGTCGGGCGTGAGCGCTCGCACGGTGGCCGCGCTGTCGACGACGCAGAGCAGGTCGAAGTCTCCCTGCAACACCTCACCCGGCGTGACGCCGAGCGCCCGGGTGACGTCGTCCGGTGGCGGCACCGCGCGCGAGCGGATGGCCGGGAAATCCATGCTGATCCATCCGCCTTCGGTACGCCGCGCGGTGAGCAATCCGCTGCGGGTATGGAACCGCGCGGGAACGTCGGGGCCGAGCACCCCCTCGGACCAGAGGTAGTGCGCGCTGGCGAGCGTGGCGTGGCCGCAGAGATCGACCTCGGCCAGCGGCGTCATCCAGCGGAGCGCAAAGCCGTCCGGCCGCGGCAGCAGGAACGCCGTCTCGGCCTGGTTCATCTCCATCGCCAGCTGCTGCATCCAGCGGTCCGGCCGCTCGCGGTCGAGAAAGACCACGGCGGCCGGATTGCCAGTGAACGGCCCCTCAGCGAACGCGTCGATGAGGTGGAGCGACAGCCCGCTGCTCATTTCGCGTGCGGCCCCATCCACTGCTGTCGGAAGTCGAGCTGCGCCTGCGTCGGTGTCTGGCCGAGTGATTCGAGGGTGACGAGCTCGACGGACGGATTCTCGATGACATTGACCGTGGTGGTGTGATCACCGGCCGCATCGGTATACGCCACCGTCATCCGGTCGCCCGGCTTGTGCGCCGCCACCGCCGCGTCGAACTCCTCGGCGCTGCTGATCGCCTTGCCGTCGACCGCGGTGATGTGATCGCCGGCGTCGAGCCCGGCGTCGTAGAGCGGCGTGCCCGCCGGCGCGCTGCTGACGTCGGCCGGCTGCGGTCCGGTGGGCTGTGGTGCCGCGCCGCGCCCGCCGCCGCGCCGTCCGCCGCCGCCCCGCCCGAAGCCGCCCACCGCCGCGCCCACGGAACCGCCGACGTACGGCTGCCCCGGGAAGCGCTTCTGCAGCACCAGTCCGGCTGGCTTGACGAGCGACGCATAGTCGGGGAGCTCGTGGCCCACCACGTAGCGCTTCCAGAAGTCGCTGGCCCAGGCCGGATCACCGGAAGCGGCGATCAGCGCACTGCGCGCGTCGGCCATCGAGTAGGCGATCTCGGGCTTGCCGAAGCGGTGCCACATGGTCTGCATGAAGGTGTCGAGCGACTTGCCGTGATCGCGCATCCAGAGGTCGATGGCGATCGCGATGCCTGCGCCGTAGGTGTAGTACGACAGGAAGGTGTTGGGGTCGGGACGGTCCGCCGCGGCGGCGCCGTCGCGGAACGGCGCCTGCTCACTCATGCCGATCGGCCCGAAGAAGAGCCGGCCGGGCGAGTTGGTGACGGCGTTGATGGTGTTGCCGACGGTGCTGATCATGCGGTCCTGCTGCAGCACGCCGGCGCGGGTCTCCAGCAGCGGCCCGTAGTACTGGGTGAATCCTTCGGCGATCCACAGCCCCGGCGTCATGTTGGCGCGATCGTAGTCGAACGGCTCGATGCCCAGCGGGCGGATCCGCTTGACGTTCCACGAGTGGAAGAACTCGTGCGCCATCGTCGACAGTCCGGCTTCGCCGTTGCCGTTCATGCTGTTGCCGGTGACGCTGGTGGAGTTGCGGTGCTCCATGCCGTCGCCGCCGCAATCGTCGCGGTAGCAGGCCACGAAGGTGTAGGTGCCGTAGTCGTACTGCGGGAACTCGCCGTACACGGCGCCCTCCTCGGCGACGATCTTCCTGATCCCGTTGGCGTAGGCGTCGATGGCCTGGTCCTCGGTGGGGTCGTCGAGCGCCACGCGCCAGGTGAGGGTCTTGCCGTCCTGCTGGGCGCTCCACTGCCGCCACGCGATGACGCCGAGGTGGGTCGGCGAATCGAAGAAGTACTGCATGTCGGGCGCGGTGAATGTCTCGGAGTCCTTCGTGGGCACCAGCTGCGTGGCGATGGTCCACTTCGGGTCCAGCCGGTGGAACGTGACGCGGACCGGCCGGAACTCCAGCGACTTGACGTAAACGAACGTTCCCTGCGGCTGGATGTGCTCCTGCTCCACGTTGAAGCCGGAGTAGGTGCCGTTGCCGACATCGGCAAAGAGCGTGTAGCTGAAGGTGACGGTGCCGTTGTGGCCCGAGACGGTCCAGCTGTACGGATCGGGATGGGTCACCGGGAGAGTCTTGCCGGTGCCGTCGGTGGCGGAGACGTCGAAGACGTTCTTGGCGTATTCGGTGAGCGAGTAGCGCCCCGGCGACGAGCGGGCCATGCGGATGTTCACCGGCCCGGCGGGCAGTGCCGTGAACGTTGCCTTGACGCGGGCGAGGTGGTGCGCCGCCTGCGGAAAGGAGATGTCATAGGTGATCACCGGTCCCTTGTTGCCCAGCTGTACCGGGCGAAGCTGGGCCGAGAGGGTGGCGGGGAGCGCGGCGAGGGCGACGACGCAGCAGAACAGCCGGAGACGCGAGGGCATGGCGGTTGACCGGAATCGGAGTGTGTGGACGGGGGACGGACAAAGGTAATGGAATCGATGGTTTCCGACTCAGTCGAATGCCTCGCCGACCTTTCGCTCGATCTCGCCCAGCGTTTCGAGGATCAGCTGAAAGTCGGGACGACTATCTCCATACAGCTCGGCGGTTCGATCGTAGTCGCGTTCGAGTGCCTCGCGGACGGAGGCCCGGGGAACGAGTTGGAGTTGGCCAAGCGCGGCGGATTCGTAATTGGCACCGGGATCACGATAGAGAACCGCCTTCTCATTGGCGACCCTGGTAAGGAGAGCGTGCTCGTTCAGGGCGGATTGGCCGGTCGATCCATGCCACAGCACGACCACATCCGCGAGATGACGGGACCGCGCCGCATTGTCAGATAGCCTACCACGGCTGTTGACGGCGTGAATGAAGGTGACCTTCTCCCAGAACGTGCGCGCAGCCGAAAGCGCCAGCACTTTCGTGATCGGGTCGCCCATGTCGTAGGCTCCGGCCGTGTGGCAATAGGGCCGGATCTGCCGAGTCGCATTTGGATCCGTTGGCATCTTGACCCCGAATTCCAGAACGACGGCTGGTTTGATCGCCGCGGGCGAGGCGACCGCCAGGCTGCGCGGGTAGTCGAATCTCAGCACGGTGTGGTCTACCGGGTCGCTCGACAGCTGCCATTCTCCATCCTGTGTTCCCAGAGCGGCGTCAACGCGTGCACGAATGTCGTGGAGCGCCGGTCCTACGCACCAACGCTCGAGGGCGTCCTGCAGGGCTGCCCGTCGTTTCCGTCGTGCCGTATTGGAGACCTCGGCGAGTGGGTCAGCCGAGGCGCCGGATGCAAATGACGCGAACGGTCCCGTGGCGGACCGCGGAATCGTGAGATCGATATCCTCGGAGAATCGCCGGATGGCCTCCCAACACTTGCTGAGTGAGGTGCCGCCCTTGAAGACGAGCCCTGGAACCAGCGGATCCACGAACAGGCGTCGCAACATCCAGCACACCCAGAAATCCTTTTCGATGATTGCCGGATTCCATCCGAGGGTCGATGCGGTCCGTTCGAAGATGGCTCGGCGGTCTTCCGCCGGTTGCCGGGCCAGTTCATCCATCGCCGGGTGGCTTCACCAGTTCGCGGGCGACATGATGCAGCCACTCCGGGGATGGCGGCAGCGTACGGGCCAGCTGACGACGGACATCGGCCGACATTTGCCGTCGGAGTTTCGGCATCGCCTTGCGGGCGCGCTCCGGCCCGAGAAAGCGCACTGCCTGCAGCAGCGTCCCGGCCGGTTGTTCGGCTCCCGCCAGGCGTGCCGGAGAACCGTGGCGGAAGACGATCGTCAGGTTGCCGAAACGGCGCGTTCGGCTCGGGCCGCTGGTCCAATAATTCGACCGTGCAGGGACCTGTTGCGACAGGCCGAGGCTGTTCGCCGCCTCGAGTTCGGAGATCTGAATGCGCTCACCGGTACCGCGGGTGATCGCTGATGCGATGGCCGCCGGCGTTGGCGCGAGTTCGCCGACCAAGTGGTGCACAACCGGCTTGTAGTACAAGCCGCGTCCGAGCCGCCGGACCTTCCCCGCAAGGGTCAATCGGCGCAATGCCTGATCGACCGCCGCCCGGGATCCGACTCCGGCCCGCACCAGCTCGGGTGGCGTGATCACCTCACCGGGAGGCGTCCTCGCAATCAATGCAAGTATCTGCTTCTCGACGCTTTGGGACTTCATGGCCAGCTCCATTCTTGTCAGAAACTAGTACAGTAGTTTCTGACAAGTCAAGCCCGGCCCCTCACGCCTCCGCGTAATGGCACTGCACCGGGTGATCGCCCACCGGCCTGAGCTTCGGGCGTTCCGCGCTACAGCGTGCGTCCTTGCGCGGATGGAAGCAGCGGGTGACGAACGGGCATCTCACGACGGCGGAGGGCAGACCGAAGCGGCGTGACCCTCCGGTCAAAGCCCCGCGCATCAGCTCATTGCGCAGTGCCGCCGCCGGAGGATCAACTGTTGCAGTAGCACCCAAGGACGTAATCACCCACGTAGCAATAGGCGGGGTCCTCTACCGAGCAGGGACCTTCATAGTGTCCCATTCCTTGGGCGTCGCAACCTGTCAGGTAGTACCATCCTGACATTCCGCCGTCGCTCCCGTCGAGGTACTCCCACTGGTCGCAGTACCACACCTGTTCCGCCGGTCCAGTATGGCTCCCTCTGGTTGGCGGGATAAGGAACCCCGCTGTGACGACGTACGCCGCCAACGCTACATGGGCGAGTTGCATTGCGTTCTCCTGTATTTACCGTGGGTCGCTATTGCTGTGGTCGCTTGCCGCGACGGTCACCGAGCGCGACGATGATGCAACCCTAGGCGTGAGGACCGCAATCCCGTGATCCGGACTCCAACGTTCAGGATGACTCTGCGACGAACGATACACTTACATTGAGGACCATTTCTGCGAGTCTGCGCCTCATGCAAGCACGCCGCCTGTTCAGCTTCGACAGCCTGCTGACAACCGTGCTGACGGTCTGCGCCATTGTCATGACAACAATCGTTGTGCGTCGGCCCGATGGGGGTTTGGTGGCGCCTACGACCGCTGAACGCCCACATCGTGTTAACGCCGCCATCTGGCGGGCCTTGATTGCGACGGGTCACTGGGTCGGACCTCCACACGCCGCCGTCACGGTCGTTGAGTTCGGCGACTTTCAATGTCCGTACTGCGGCGCCTTCGCCGTGAGGGCCATTCCTTCGCTCGTGCGCCGGTACCCTGGCGAGGTAGCGCTTGTCTACCACTACATGCCGCTCGCATACCACCAACAGGCATACCCTGCCGCCAGGGCCGCCGAGTGTGCCGCTCACCAGGGTCGGTTTGCGGCGTTCTATGCTTTGCTCTACCGCGAACAGGACTCCTTGGGTCGCAAGCCGTTCGGGCGCTTCGCTGAGGAGGCCGGGATTCCGGACAGTGCGCAATTCACGCAATGCGATGCCTCTGGTGATAGCGTCGCGGCCATCGCCAGCGATCTGGCGCTTGCGCGGCGAATCGGGGCTCGGGTGACGCCCACTCTCGTTATCAATGGAACGATGTGGGTGGTCCCGCCTGACAGCGCGCGCCTCGATTCGATCGTATCTGCAGCCGTTGGCACTACAACGAAGTGAGACATGCGGCGACGTGTCCGCGAGTTGCGCGAGTGTGCACTCGGCGCACGGCTCGCGTGGTGACGACGCCTCCGGCTCCGGAATGTTGCGGTTGCATCGCTTGCGGTGGGAGTGTATGCTATCGATGTCGTTAGGTGTTGGAGGCAGCCGGGATGTCGGAAGGCCGCAGGTGCCTTGGTACGGTCGAGCCAGTACGCTGTGGCGGACGCGAAGTCGTTCCCCCGCTGGACGAGGAGAGAATTCGGCACCACGCGCACGCCGTGTTCGACGAGCTGCACCTTTCGTGGCAGGAACAGGCGCTGGTGATTGGGCAACTGTACGGCCTTTCGTGCAGTGGTGTCGCCCGCTGGATGGGCTGGTCTGTCAGCACCGTCACGACGTACCGCCGGAATCTTTATTGCCGGGTAGGCCGCCACGTGAACGAGCTGTGCTGGATGACCATCGATGCCTTCATCCAGCAGATCGATTCCGGCCGGGCCAACTCGAGCCCACGAGATGGTGGGAAGGCATGAGTCGTGGGCGCCGCATCGGTGTCGTTGCCACGGCCATCGGGGCGGTGATCGGAGCAGCGATCAACGTACGCGCGGTCCCCGCGCAATCACCGTCAACATCTGTTCTGTCGAGTACCGGGCTTGGCCGGATCCGCGAGGCCACCTCGATTGCCGAGCTTTCGGCACACACTCTGTGCGACTCCCTCTCAAGCGATCCGAAGCGGCTCTGCGATGCCCTCGTCGCAGAGCGCCGGAGTGAACTCACCCAACGGCGCGGCGACGCGATCGCGGCACAGGCGCAGTTGGAGCGCGCCGTGGTCGACGATCCTCATTCTCCTGTTGCGTGGTACGGTCTCGGCCTGATCCGACTGCAACTGGCTCGTGACACGGTGTTCAGCAAGGGCGGCGCCCTGATGCCGGTGGGCGTGAGCTTTGTCGCCGGTGCGGGGAACGCCCTGGTTCAGGCACTCAAGCTCGACTCGGCCTTCGCACCGGCGGCAATGGCGCTGGCGACGGCGCCGGAACCGCGGGAAGGGAGCAGCGCGCTCAAGGACCGGGTTGCGATGCTGCGACGGTGTCGCGCCGCATTGTCACCGGCGGCGATGGTGGCGACCGCCAGACTCGAGCGTGATGCGGGGAGTGTCGACTCGGCGGTGGCGCTGGAGAACCGGGCGCTGGTAACCGGGCGAGTCGATAGCGGTGTCGTATCGGTGGGCCTGGCGCGCGATCTGTATCGTCTCGGACGGTCGGATGAAGGGCGCGCGGTCCTGCTCCGAGGCTCGGCGATTCCGACAGCCGCCGCTGACTCTTCGTATCGAGCCGCGCTGGCTTGGGTCGCCTCGCCGCGGGAGCTCGCCTCATGGGACACGGTCCCGCCGTCTCGCCGTTCGAAATGGCTCGCCGCCTTCTGGGCGCGTCGTGATGTGGCTGCGGGACTCGATGACGGTGGGGCCCTGGTGGAACACTACCGGCGATTCGAGTACGCGATGGCGCACTATCGCATCACGCCACCGGAGACCGGCACCGAGAGCTTCGGCACCTTTGCAGCGGGTGGCCTGCTGTCGGACGAGGACGATGCCCGGCGCCTCGCGATGACCTACCCGGAATGCTTTCCGGAGGAATCGCGGCTCGCCTCGGAGTCGGAGCTTATCGGCGCGGACAGTCCGCTATTGTATTTCCACTCGGGGCACGACGAGGTCGACGATCGCGGCGTCGTCTACATCCGGCTGGGACCGCCGGACCAACGGACGTCCACCATTACCGGTGATCCAGTCGAGATCTGGCAATACGATCGTCCTGACGGCCCGCTCATCCTGCAGTTCCGATACCGCGCCTTCCAGGGCACCACCGGCGCCGGAACCCTCGTCCCGTCAGTGCTCTCGATGCCGGCCGACATCCGCAACCAGGTGTGCGCCATCGACCAATCGCTCTGTTCGGGGTCGACCCGCGTCGACCCGCTGACAGCGCCGGCGCTCGCATCCTACCAACCGCCCGGCTGCGGCACCACGTTCACGGGATTCAATGCCGGGTTGGCGAAGGTCGCGTCGATCCTGAACACCGAGGTGACGTACGATGCCGGCCGCGTGGGCCTGAGCGCGCTGGTCCGGGCTCGTGACGCCGGGCGGCAGGCGATCGATCGGGCCACGACCACGGATGCTTACGGCCGGAAATTCGCGCATCTTCTCGGCGGGAACGTGGCGATGTATGGCCTCAGTCGGTTCGGGGGTGTTCAACCGAGACTGATCGCGGCATTTGCGCTGGATGGCAACTCGCTGGCCAGCTTCCGTGTGTCGAGGGACAGTGCCGGGGTCTACTATCCGCTCGACATCGAAGTCATTGCGGCGCGTTCGAGCGACGGTGAGCGGAGCGAACTCCGGGTGCATCGCCAGTTCGTAGCGACGGCGCCGCTCGCGAGCGGCCAGTATCTCACGCAGTTCGTCGAGTTGCCGCTCCCGGCCGGGAGCTACACGGCGAGTGTCGTCTTCACCCAGCCGGGAGATCGAGGTGCCCTGGCACACGTCGATTCCGTCGGCGTCCCCGGTGGCAGCGCCCGGCTGACGATCAGCAGCATCGTGCTCGGGCGGCCGGACGACCCGCTGCAATGGAATTCCGACTCGACCGCCGTTGAACTCAATCCGCTGGCCACATTTCCCGCGGGAGGCACCGCCGAGGTCTACTACCAGATCGGCGGGCTCGACGTGGATTCGACGTACGATACCCGACTGGCGGTCTACGATGCGGACGCCGCCGCCGGGAGTCCACCGCGGTTGACGTTGAGCTTCCATGCGACCGCGCAACGGACATGGATGGAGACATCGCAGAAGTTGGGGTTGGCGCAGCTCAAGCCGGGTGCGTACCTGCTGCGCGTATCGGTAACATCCGGGGGCGAATCGGCAATGGCGAGCGCGCCGCTGGTCGTGCTCAAGTAGATCGTCGGCCGGGCGCGCCGCTGCCGATCACCTCCGACTCGGCAAGGGTATCAGGGCCGTGACGGCAGCTCCGCGTAATGGCACGCCACGAGGTGATCCCCCACCGGCCTGAGCTTCGGGCGTTCCGCGCTGCAGCGCGGGTCCTTGTGCGGATGGAAGCAACGGGTGACGAACGGACAGCCCGGCGGCGGTGCGGCCGGTGACGGCGGCTCGCCGGCCAGCACGATGCGGCCCGCGGTGCGGGTCGGGATCGGGCACCGGAATGGCCGAGATCAGCGCCTGGGTGTACGGATGGTCGCGGGGCGCCGATCACGGTCTTCGCGCGGGCCCGATTTCGACGATGGTGCCGAGATACATCACCGCCACCCGCTGGGCGATCTGGCGCACCAGCGCCAGGTCGTGCGCAATGAAGAGGTACGACAGGCCGCGCTGCTCGCGCAGGTCGAGCAGCAGGTTGAGCACCTGCGCCTGCACCGAGACATCGAGCGCCGACACCGGCTCGTCGCAGACGATGAACCGCGGTTCCACCGCCAGCGCCCGCGCGATGCCGATCCGCTGCCGCTGCCCGCCGGAGAATTCGTGCGGATACCGTTCGGCGTAATCCGGGTCGAGCCCCACTTCGTCGAGCAGGTCGGCGACCCGATCGGCGATTTCGTTCTTCGGCACGATGCGGTGGATTTCGAGCCCCTCGGCGACCGACGCGCCGACGGTGCGGCGCGGATTGAGCGACGCGAAGGGATCCTGGAAGATGATCTGCATGCGCCGCCGCAGCGCGCGCAATTCCGCCGGCTTGAGCGTGGCAAGGTCGACGCCGTCGAAGACGAACCCGCCCCGCGGTCGGCGCCTCGAGCCGGAGCACGGCGCGACCGACGGTGCTCTTGCCGCTGCCCGATTCGCCGACCAGCCCGAGGGTTTCGCCGGGGGCGATGGCGAACGAGACGCCGTCGACCGCGCTTGACCGCCGGCTTGCGTCCCAGCCAGGCACGCCGCCTGCTGGTAGTGCTTGACGAGTCCCGTCGACCTGAAACGAGCGGCGGCGTCATCGCGGTCTCTCCCTCGCCGCCACCCAGCACTCGGCGAGCTGACTTGGTGAGCCGACCGGCAGGAGCCGCGGGCGTTCCTGCGGCGCAGTGCGGGATCACCGCCGGGCAGCGGGGATGGAAGCGGCAGCCGGTGGGCCAGCGGTCGGGTCGCGGCACCGCGCCGGGGATTGCGGCGAGGCGGCCCTCGCTCGGCGTCGAGCCGCGGAATGGAGGCGAACAGCCCCCGGGTGTACGGATGCTTCGGTGCCGCGAACAGCGCCGTGGTCGGCGCCGATTCGGCGATCCGCCCGGCGTACATCACCAGCACGCGATCGGCGCGGCCGGCGACGATGCCGAGGTCGTGGGTGATCAGCAGCACCGCCATGCCGCGCGCGGTGCGCAATTGATCGAGCAGTTCGAGAATCTGCGCCTGCACGGTGACGTCGAGTGCCGTGGTCGGTTCGTCGGCGATGAGCAGCTCGGGCTCTGCCGGCGAGCGCAATGGCGATCATGACCCGCTGGCGCATGCCGCCGCTCAACTGATGCGGATATTCGTCGATCCGCGCGGCGGGATCGGCGATGCCGACTTCGCCAAGGAGGCGCGAGCACCTCACGCCGTGCCGCGGCGCGGGAGACCTTGCGGTGCGCGCGTGATTGCCTCGGCAATCTGCGCGCCGATGCGCATCACCGGATTGAGCGACGTCATCGGATCCTGGAAGATCATCGCGATGCGGCGGCCGCGGATGTCGCGCAGTGCGCGCTCGTCGAGCGCGGTCAGCTCGGTGCCGTCGAGGCGGATGCTGGTGTCGGCGCCGAGCACCGCGCCGGTCGGAAGCAGGCGCGGCAGCGAGAGCCCGGTGAGGGTCTTGCCGCATCCCGATTCGCCCACCAGTGCCACCAGCTCGCCGGCCGAAACGGTGAACGCCACGCCGTCGACCGGTGCCAGCGGGGGCCGGTCGCGGCGCGGGAAGGCGATGTGCAGGCGCTCGACTTCGAGCAACGGGGTCATCGGCTATCGGGTTGAAGGGAGCGGCGCAGCGCGTCGCCGAGCAATGTGGCGGCGGAGGTGGCCGCCACCAAGGCCGCGCCAGGTGCCAGGAGGAGCCACGGCGCGGTGCCGAGGATAGTCGCGCGGCTTCGAGGATCATGCCGCCCCACGACGGCGCCGGCGGGCGGATGCCGATGCCGAGGAACGAGAGCCCGGCCTCCAGCAGCAGGGCGTCGGCAAGGCCGAGCGTTGCCGCGACGAGCAGCGGCGGCATGGCGCCCGGGAGGATCTCGCGCCAGAGCACGCGTCGTGGCGGCGCACCGAGCGCCTCTGCCGCGCGCACGAACGTGGCGTGACGGAGCCGCAGGGTTTCGCCGCGCACCAACCGCGCCATGGCGGGCCAGCCGGTGAGCGCCGAGGATCAGCGCGAAGATGCCGAGGGGGAGCGTGCCGAGCGCGGCGAGCAGCACCAGCAGCAGCACGATGCGTGGCAGCGCCAGTCCGAGGTCGATGAGCCGTCGCCAGCTGCCGGCCCAGAGGCCATCGGCGGCGCCGGCGAGCAAGGCCCACCGCGGTGCCGCAGAGCGGCGGCGACCGCCACCGCGATGATTGCCACGCCGAGGGAGATGCGCGCCCCGTGGGCCAGGCGGGCAGAAGACGTCGCGCGAGAACTGATCGGTGCCGAGCCAGTGCGCGGCTGGACGGATGGAGCAGCGTGCCGTGGATCGAGGTCGGGCTGCAGCAGCGGGTCGGGGGCAAAGATCGGTCCCGCGATGGCGAGCAGCGCGAGGAGGGCAGCGAGGCCGACGCCGATCCACCCAGCGCGCGTCACGACGCCTGCACCGGATCGACCACCCGGTAGAGCACGTCGGCCACCAGCGAACCGAGCTGCACCATGACGATCAGCAGCAGGCCGCCGCCCACCACCAGCGGCACGTCGCGATCGGCGGTGGCGGTGGCGATGAGCGAGCCGATGCCGGGCCAGCCGAAGACCGCCTCGACGAACACCGCGCCGGCCACCAGCATCGGCAGCCAGAGGCCGAACAGCGTCACGACCGGCGTCAGCGCCGGGCGCCAGCAATGCCGCCACGCCACCCGTGACGGCGAAACGCCGCGGGCGCGCGCCGCGAGCACCCACGGCTGTGCAGCGGTGGCGAGTGCGGCGGCGCGCTGCTGGCGGATCGGCACGGCGATGGTGGCGATGACCATGGCCGCGAGCGGCAACGCCAGATGGCGCAGCCGGTCGAGCAGCACGACGCCGGCCGGGGCGCCGGGGGCGAGGAGCGGATCGGCGAGGCCGGCGGGGGGAAACCAGTGCCACTCGACGGCGCAGAGCCACACCAGCACCATGCCGACGACGAACGTCGGCAGCGCATAGCCCGCGAGGGTCAGCGCACCGAGGAGGCGACCGCGGGTGGAATCAGGGTGCAGCGCGCTCCAGAGCCCGAGCGCCAGCCCGATGGTGAAGTCGATGAGCAGCGTGAGTCCGCCGAGCAGCACGGTGGGCCCGAGGTGCTCGAGCAGCACGGTGGTGACGGGACGCTGTTCGCTGAGCGAGACGCCGAGGTCGCCGTGGGCGATGCCGCCGAAGAATGCGGCGAGCACCTGCGTCAACGGGCGATCGGTGCCCCAGCGGGCGCGCAGTGCGGCGAGCACCTCGGGCGTGGCGGGACGATCGCGGATGATTGCCGCGAGCGGATCACCCGGGAGGTAATGCACCAGGACGACGAGCAGCACCGCGGCGACGAGGGCGGTGACCACGGCATCGGTGGTGCGGCGCAGCAGCCAGCGGATCACTCAATGGTCGCGGGGCAGGGCGGCGCCGGGACGGACCCGCCATTGCCAGAGCGTGAGCCACGGCCGCACCGGCAGGATCGAGACGTTGTCGTAGCGGCGGCTGATGGCCACCAGGTCGACCGGCGCGGCGAGGAAGATGGCCGGGTGATCGGCGGTCATCCGCGCCATTGCGGCCTGCCACGCCTTCAACGGGGCGGGTGAAGTGATCGCCGCCTGCACCAGTGAGTCGAAGCGCGGGTCGCACCAGCGCGCCACGTTGCTCGACCCCGCGGTCTCCGCTCCCTGGCACGACCAGCTCTGCACCAGCGACGACGGCGACGCGTCCTGGATGGCTGCCGAGATGTCGAGGTCCCACTGTCCCGACTTGCGCCGCGCCTGATACGCGCTGAAATCGCTCGGCGCGAGGTCGACCGCGACGCCGACGGCGCGCCACATCTGTTGCGCCTGCAGTGCCATGGCGTGGCGCGGCGCGCTGGTGTTGGGATAGATCAGCGTCAGGTGCATCGGCACGCCGTTGCGGTCGCGGATGCCGTCGTGGTCGCTGTCGTGCCAGCCGGCCTGGTCGAGGAGGCGCCTGGCCTGGGCGGTGTCCTGTCGCGGCGCGGTGCGGTGCCCGGCGTCGATCCAGTCCCACGCCTGCGATTGCGCGGCGTCGGGCACGCGCGTCGCGGGACCGAATGCCTGCTGCGCCATGGTGGTGCGGTCGAGGGCCAGGGTGAGCGCTTCGCGCACCCGGACATCGGAGAGGAACGGGTTGGGCCTCGCCGTGTCGCTGGCCGAGCGGGTGTTGAACAGCGCGTACACCAGCAGGCTCGACGGCGCGGCGACGAAGCGGAATTCGGCGTGACCCTGGATGCGGTCGGCGGTGACCGGGTCGACGTTGTCGAGGAGGTCGGTCTCGCCGCTCAGGAAGAGGTTGAGGCGCGCGGTGGCGTCGGAGACGTAGCGGTAGACCAACCGGGTGATGGTCGGGCGGCCGAGAAAGAACGACGTATCGGCGTCGAGTTCGACGAATTGTCCGGCGACGCGGCGTCCCCAGCGGAACGGTCCGTCACCGACCGGGTGCGACGCATATGCCGAGGTCGCGATCGATTCGGCGGGCATCGATTCGAGGAGATGCGCGGGAAGCGGCTGGAACCCGAAGCCGGCGAGGTAGAGCTGGTCGGCAAAGGGGCGGCGGAAGCGGACTCGCACCACCATCGGCGACGGTGCGGTCACCGAGACAATCGGTTCGAGGTCGGCCTGGTCGGGGTTGACGACCGGATTCTGTTCGAGGCTCCAGGTGAAGACGGCGTCGTGCGCGGTCACCGGCACGCCATCCTGCCAGCGCGCGCGCCGGTCGATGGTGAAATCGATGGTCACCGGATCGACGCGATGCCAGCTGCTGGCCAGCATCGGCGTCAGGACATCGTCGCCGGTGGTGCGATAGGGCGGCTTGAGATCGCCGAAGCGGAGAAAGAGCTGGTCGGCGGCGTCGGCGTTGCCCTGGCCGTGCCCGACGACGGGGAGCGGAATGGTCGGCTCCTGCCCGGTGGAATAGACCACCGTACCGGTGCCGCGCGGTTGCTGCGCCGCGAGCGTTCCGGCCCAGACCGGAACGACCATCGACGCGATGAGCCAGCGGGTGTTGCGCATCGCCGCAATCCTCGGCTGAAGAACAGATTGACGCCTAGCGGCGCCAGGTCCATTCCGGGTCCGCGTAGCGCGCTTCGAGTGCCGCGGCCCGGGCGATGACGGCGCTTGCAAGCTGGTGCGACGCCATCGTTGCCCCAGCGGCCTGCCACGCCTCGGCGATTGCCTCCTCGACGCGGTCGGCGTCGGGGAGCGGCACATCTGCCGTGATGGCCGGTGGCGCGGTGCCAGCCAGCGCCAGCGGCGCCAGCAGGGCGGTCCGGTCGGCGAGGGCGATGGCGCCATGTTGCAGGAAATGCGCCCCCGAGGCGAGCTGGGCGCTGCCGATCGTCTTCCGGCCCGCCACCAGCACCTCGCCGCCGGCGGCCGAGCTGAAGCAGGCACCGGGAGCGAGGCCGGGGAGCTGGCCGGGCGTGGCGGCGAGGGCAACGGCGAGGTCGAAGCGGGCGAGCGCGTCGGCGAGCAGGGCGTGGAGCCGCTGGTAGGCGGGCTTCAACCCGCCAAACGCCGCCTGCGGGGCGGCGACGGCGTAGGTCAGGTCGGCGGCGGCGTGCCAGACGGCGCGCCCGCCGGTGGGCCGCCGCACCACCGGCAGGTGACGCGCCTCGAACTCGGCCCGATTCCAGCTCCGCTGGGCCGACTCGTTGGCGCCGAAGCTGACCGTGTCGCGCTCCCAGCGATAGATCCGGACCAGCGTGGCGCCGCTGTGCTGCGACTCGTCGAGCATCGCGTGGTCGATCGCCATCTGCCCGGCGGCGGAGCGGCGCGCGTGGTCGCGCCAGAGCTGCGGCGTCATGCGGAGATCTCGTCCCAGACTTCGCGGGCCCGGCGGGTGAGGGCGGCGCGGTCGCCGCTGTTGTCGATGATCCAGGTGGCGCGCTCGCGCTTGGCCGCCGCGGGCCACTGCGCGGTCATCAGTCCGTCGGCTTCGGCGGCGGCCAGCCCGCGGTCGGCAACGAGCCGGCGGCGCCGTTCCGCCTCGGGGGCGTCGACGACGATCACGCCGTCGTAGCGCGACGGGTCGGCGGCCTCGAAGAGGAGCGGGATGTCGACGATCGCCACGCGGTCGCCGCGCGCGGCGGCGGCGTCGAGCGCGGCGCGGCGTTCGAGTTCGACGGCGGGGTGGACGATGGCCTCGAGGTCGCGGCGCGCGACCGGATCGGCAAGGACGACGTGGCGCAACGCGGCGCGGTCGAGGGTGCCGTCGGCGGCCACCACGCCGCCGCCGAAGCGCGCGACGATCGCCGAGAAGACGGCGGTGCCGGGTTGCTGCAGGTCGCGGACGATGGCGTCGGCGTCGAGCACGGTCGCGCCCCATTGCGCGGAAGAGTGCCGCCACCGTGGACTTGCCGGCGGCAACCGTTCCGGTCAGGGCAATGCGTCGCATCAGAGCAGCGCGACCTGGTCTTCGTCGTGACGCGGCACCTGGAAGCAGCGGCGGCAGCGTGCCTCGTAGCTCTCGCTGCCGCCGACCATCACCACCGGCGAGTCCCAACGCGCCGGGCGGCCGTCGACGAGGCGCTGGTTGCGGCAGGCGAGTTCGCCGCAGACGACGCAGATCGCCTGCAGCTTGGTGACCTCTTCGGCAATCGCCATCAGGTGGCCCATCATGCCGAACGGCTCGCCGCGGAAGTCGGTGTCGGTGCCGGCGAGGATGACGCGGACGCCGCGCTCGGCCAGGTGGGTCGCCACCTCGAGGATGCCGGCGTCGAGGAATTGCGCCTCGTCGACGGCGACGACGTCGACCGATTCGGGCTCGCCGACGGCGCGGAGCATCTCGTCGCTGCGGTCGATCGGCTCGGCGTCGATGGTGATGCCGGTGTGGGAGGAGACGCGGTAGAGGCCGGCGTAGCGGGCGTCGAGGTGCGACTTGAAGACCCGCACCCGGTGGCGGGCGATGAGGGCCCGGCGGACCCGCCGGATGAGCTCTTCGCTCTTGCCGCTGAACATGACGCCGGCGACGACTTCGATCCGGCCGGGACGGTTGTGAAGGGTCATCGGCGCATCGTCAAGGGGTGTCGGAATGTGGAAACCGCACCGGGAAGCGGGCTCGCGCCCGATGGGGTGTCCGGAAACCCAGGGATCTTGCGGAGTTTCGCGCGCGCGTCCCATATTGACGCCCGTCGGGGCCAATCCGGCCCGCGATTGGATCTCACCAGTCAAACCCAAGGAGTCACCCGTGAACAAGATGGAGCTTATCGAGGCGGTGGCGAAGGCCCGCGAGACCTCGAAGGCGGATGCCGGAGAGATCGTCGACCTGTTCTTCTCGACCGACGGTCTGTTGGCCAAGGAACTTCGGAAGGGTGGCAGCGTGGCGATCACCGGCTTCGGCAATTTCGAGGTGCGCAAGCGCGCCGCCCGCGAAGGCCGCAATCCGCAGACGGGTGCGACCATCAAGATCAAGGCGTCGAAGGTGCCAGCGTTCCGTCCCGGCAAGGGCCTCAAGGATCTGGTCAACAAGGCGAAGTAACTCCTCCTCGGCCGGTCCCAGCCATTTGTTGCGACGTACGGGCCGCCCCGCTGGGCGGCCCGTTGGCGTTCAGCGCCGGGCGGTCCTGCCGCGATCGATCCGCGCGGCGAGCTTGCGACGCCGGATGGTCTTCCCGGCAAGCTCCCGCGCGATGCGGTCGGCGTCGGCGGCCGGCACTTCGACCAATGAAAAGGTATCGCGCAGTTCGATTCGCCCGATGAGGGCGCGGTCGACCTTTGCCTCGCGCACCAGCACCGCGACGAGGTCGGCGGTGGTGGTGCCGTCGCGGCGCCCGGCACTGACCCAGACGCGGGTGGTCTCGCCGGCCGCGGTGGGCGCCACCGCCGGCGCCGGGCCGGCCGGGCGTCCCTCGTCGCTGGCGCGCCAGAGTTGCCAGAGCGCCGCGGCGACCAGCGAAGGTTCGTGCATTTCGAAGAGCGGCGCCAGCGCATAGAACGCTCCCGACTCGGGCCCCGCGGCGGCGAGCGCCGCAATCCGTTCGCGCCGTTCGGCGTCGTTCCGGAACTCGGCGGCGAGGGCCGGGAGCACCGCCAGCGGCCGCCGCGGTGCCGCCACTCGCGTGAGATACGGCTCGGTCCCCGGCGGCACCAGGAGCACGACCGGACCGGCGGCGCAGAGCGCGGCGAGGGCCGGCTCGTCGGGCGGGTCGTAGCAGAGGATGGTGGCGCCCGGAGCGAGCGAGGCGGCATCGGGGGTGGACCGCACCACGATATCGAGCCGGCGCAGCGCACCGCCGAGGGCGTCGGCGATCATGACGTGGTCGCGCGCGTCGGTGGTCCAGACCAGCGCGGCATCGCTGTCAAGCGCTTCGACGGCGCTGGCGACGGCCGCGGCACGGGTCGACCATGCGGCAGAGAGGGTGCGGACCGGGCCGTGGGGCCCGGCTGCCGCGGTGACGCCGAACAGCGGTGCGCGGTGCAGGTAGCGTTCGGCGATCGCCCCCGGGGCGGTGACCGCCGCAGCGTCGCTGGTGATCACCACACGCTGGGCGTCACGCGGGAGGTCGGCGGCGAGTGCGGCGAGCGCCGCTTCGTCCTGCCACCGCTCGGGCCACGCAAAGAGCACGGCGGTGATCGCTTCGGCGTGAAGCGCCGACCGCGCCTGGAGTGCCAGCGCGGCGGCGGGGGTGGCCACGAGGATCCGGGGCGGGGCCTGCTCGATGCGCCGTTCGGCCCGCTTGGCGCCGGTGGCGACGAAGCTGTCGAGCGGCGTGCCCTCGGCCAGTCGGGAGAGGGTTCGCCCCCACTCGGCGAGGAGTTCGGGCGGCGAGAGGAGCAACAGCCGGCCGTCGCTGGCGGCAAGCCGGGAGAGCAATGTTGCCAGGAGCGGATCGCTCCACGCGACCGCCGGAGGAATGGCGGTGACCAGGTTTGCGCCCCGCGCCGCGACCGGCAGGGCGGCATCCGCCGCCACATCGGCCGCCGACCACCCCAGTCGCGCCAGATTCGACGCCACCTCGGGCGTCAGCTCCCCTTCCGCACCACCGCTCACGTGCACCTCGGTTGTCAATGCGATCGGTCGCGCACCGCGCGACGCGGTCCAAGGTAGCCCCATCCGCTGGCGCGGCCAAACCGGCGGGCGTCGTGAATCTGCCGGGCTGTTGACAGGGTGGCGGCAGCGGCGAAGCTTTCCGATTCGCGCTCCCCTCTCCTCGTTCCGGTACCGCAGCAATGACGTTTCACCGCTCGTCCAACCTGGCCCACCTGAAGTCGTCGGAAACGGTCGCCATCAGCACCGAGGCAAAGCGCCGCAAGGCTGCCGGCGAGGATGTCCTCGACCTCGGCGCGGGAGAACCCGACTTCGACACCCCGGCCCCGGCGGCGGAGGCGGGCATTGCCGCAATCCGCGCCGGCAAGACGCGGTACGCTCCCAACGTCGGCATCGCCGAGTTGCGCCGCGCGGCGGCGCGGTCGCTGTCGGCGCTGAGCGGCGGGCGGGCCGTCGATGCCGACCGCATCATCATCAGCAACGGCTCCAAGCAGGCGCTGTTCAATGCCTGCTTCTCGCTGTTCGGCCCCGGCGACAAGGTGCTGATTCCGTCGCCGGCGTGGGTGTCGTATCCGCAGATCGTGCACCTGGCGCGGGCCGAGCCGGTGATGGTGCCGGGCGATCCGGAGTGGGGGCTCAAGGTGAGCGTCGCCGACCTGGAGCGTCATCGCGACGCGTCGACCCGCGGCATCATCCTCTGTACGCCGTGCAATCCGACCGGCGCGGTCTACACGCTGCAGGAGATCGAGGCGATTTCCCGCTGGGCGCGCGAGCACGGCATCTGGCTGATCTGCGACGAGATCTACCGGCGGATCCACTTCGGTGCGGGCCCGGCGCCGTCGCTCTTCGATCTCGACGACGATGCACTGGCCTCGAGCGTGGTGATCTACGGCGCGTCGAAGGCGTACGCCATGACCGGGTGGCGCATCGGCATGGCGTACGCGCCGGCGGAGCTGCTGGCGGCGATGGCGGCGCTGCAGAGTCACACCACCACTGGCGCCAACCAGCCGGCGATGTGGGCCGCCGCCACCGCGTTTGCCGATCCGGCCGTCGACCGCGACGTGGAGCGGATGGTTGCCGCCTTCGGGCGCCGGCGCGACTATCTGGTGGCGCGCTTCCAGGACCAGGCGCCGGGCATGGAGTTCGTCGAACCGCACGGGGCGTTCTACTTCTTCTTCCGGGTCGACGGGCTGGCGCCGGGGAGCGGCATCGGCGGCATGACGTTCTGTGAGCGGTTGATGCGTGACGAGGGCGTGGCCCTGGTGCCTGGTGCGGCGTTCGGGGACGATCGTTGGGTGCGCCTCTCGTATGCCGTCTCCGATGCGGAACTCGAAGCGGCGTGCGACCGTTTGATGCCGTTCGTGGCGCGGCTTGCGGGCCGGCCGATTCCGGCCTGATGGCGCTCCAGATCCACGTCCTCGCCCAGCCGGGGCCGCTGCCGCCGCTCTGCTGGCGGTGGGACGGGGAGACCGAGATCCTTTCCGGGGCGGTGCCGGTGGAAGGATTCGGCGCCGGGTACACCGGCACGGTGGAGCTCAACGACGACGACGGCTCGGTGGCACTGCTCGACATCGCCTCCGGCGTGCTCTGCGGCCTCGACATCGTGGTGTGGCCGGAGATCACCACCCTCGCGGGGCTGGCCGCCCCGGTCGATGCCCGCCACGGCCAGGTCGTGGTGCCGTCGCGTGTCGCCAAGCGCGGCGTGGCGGCATTGGAATACGACGCGACCCTCTCGGTCTCGGCCGACCCCGCCGAGCGCACCTTTCACCTGCGCATCGGCACGCGGCGGCCGGTCGAGCCGATCCGGATCGCCGATCATTTCGTGGTGGAGGTCGATGGTGCGCAGCGACTCGCCGGATTCTGGCTCGAAGAGGTCCCACCGCCGCCGACCGCCGGTTGACGGCCCGGACCGCGGCCGCCCGGTGAGTCCGCCGTCGCTGCTGCTTGGCCGGGTGCTGGCCACCGAGCAGTATCCCAGCACGCCGCATCACTTCCGCTTCACGACGCCACCCGATGCGGTCCTCGGCATCGGCACGATGGTGCGGGTCGACGGCGGCGACCGGACCGTGTTCGGCGTGGTCACCGACGGCGCGGCGTTCCGGCCGGTTGCCGCGGAAGGCGGCCAACCGGTGGGCGAGGTGCGGCTCTGGACCGCGGCGGTGGTGCGGCAGATTCCCGACGAGCCGATGCAGCCGGCGCCGCTCGCCGCGGTGCACCTGGCCAACGACGCCGACGTCGGCGTGGCGCTGCGCATGGACGCCTACGCGGTGCGCGGCGGCGGTCGCGCCGTGCCGGTGGGGCTCTATTCGGCGGGCGGCATGGCGGCACCGGTGCTGCTCGACGCCGACTTCCTGCTCGGCCCCGAAGCGGCGCACCTCAACATCAGCGGCGTGTCCGGCCTCGCCACCAAGACCAGTGCCGTGACGTTCCTGCTCAGCAGCATCTTCCAGCGGCTCGGCGCCGACGGCGGGAGTGTCGCCGCGCTCTGCTTCAACGTCAAAGGCCCCGACCTCTGCTTTCTCGACCAGCCGGCCGTGCTGGCCGAAGACGACCGCGCGCTGTGGCGCCGGCTGGGGCTGGTGCCGGAACCGTTCCGCGACGTGACGGTGTTTGCGCCGTTCAAGCCCGACGGGGTCAACCTCAACACGTTGCGCACCAACCCGGCGCTGCGGTCGCGGGTGGCGCCGCTGGTGTGGGGGCTGCGGGAGATCCTCGACTTTGCCGAGGTGGTGCTCAACCGCGACGACATCGATGCGAAGGCCGACGCGCTGCTCGATTTCCTCGCCGACCGGGTGGTGGGGAAGCGCTTCGAGGCGGACGAACTGCGCGCCGAGCCGTTCATGGTGGAGACGTTCGCCGACCTCGACGAATTCTTCCGGGCGGTCTTTGCCCATCTGGAGACGGCCAAGGGCGCCGAAATCTGGCGGACCCACCATGCCGCGACGATCCGCAAGATCCGCAACCGGCTCGGCAACATCGCGACGCGGTCGCGCGGGCTGGTGACCGACGATGGCGTGGCGAATGACCTGCCGTGGGGGGCGTTCCGCGACCGCTCGGTGACGGTGGTGGACGTTGCCGGCGTCGATCCGCTGGCGCAGGAGCTGGTCTTTGCGCGGATCGTCTCGAAGCTCCGCGAGCACCTGGAGCGCCGCGACCTGGGGGTCGACCGGGTGGTGGTGTTCGTCGACGAACTGAACAAGTACGCGCCGGCGGACCGTCCCGAGAACTACGTGACGCGAATGCTCCTCGACATCTCCGAGCGGGGACGGTATCTGGGATTGGTGCTGTTCTCGGCGCAACAGTTCCGGTCGCAGGTGGTCCGGCGGATCACCGGCAATGCCGGGACGACGCTCTACGGCCGGATGGACAGCGACGAACTGGCGCTGCCGGCGTATGCCACGATGCCGCCGGCGGTCAAGGCGAAGCTGGCGGCGCTGCCCAAGGGGGAGCTGATGGTGCGGCATCCCCATTTCGTGCAGCCGGTGTTCGTGCGCTTTCCGCGCCCGGCGGTGCTGTCGGGGCGGGAAGGGGTGGAGCGCTTTCCGCCCGAACCGGACCTGCCGTTTCCGGAGGCGGTGGTGCGGCGGCTCAAGGAACTCGATCCGGCGGCGCCGGCCGACGAGATCCGCGCGCTCATCGACGGCCGCCCCGAGGACGAGGTACGCCGTGCCGTCTCGCGGGCCTGGCAGCAGCATCCCGAGCAGCTGGTGCCATTCTTCCGGGCCTGCCTGCGCCGCACCGTGGTGGCCGAGCCGGTGGTCTCGCGCCAGCGGATCGCGCCGCTGGCCCGCGACGACGGCGATCCCTTTGCGCCGTACTGAGTGATGCGACTCGCCCACCTGGCCGACGTCCATCTCGGGTTCCGCCAGTTCTCCCGGCTCAACGAGCGGGGGCGGAACCAGCGTGAGACCGACGTGGCGGTCGCCTTCACGCGCGCCGTGGACGGGCTGATCGCCGAGCGTCCCGACGCGGTCGTGGTGGCGGGCGACCTGTTCCATTCGGTGCGCCCGACCAACTCGGCGATCCTGCACGCGGTGCGCGAATTCGGGCGGCTGCACCGGGCGCTTCCCGATGCGCCGATCATTGTCATCGCCGGAAATCACGACACGCCGCGATCGACCGACACGGTGTCGATCTTCGGCCTGCTCCCCGAGGTGGGAGTGCACGTGGCGCAGGACGCGGCGCAGCGGCTGACGTTTCCGGAGCTCGACCTGAGCGTGCTGGCGGTGCCGCACCAGGCGCTGTTCGCCGACCAGCGTCCCGGGCTCGAACCGTCGGGGCCGGAGCGGCACCAGGTGCTGGTGATCCACGGCGAGACGCCGGGGTTGTTCGGCGAGGACCGCAGCATCGCCGACGCCGGTGGCGCGTTTCTCTCCGACGCCGACCTGGGCGGGCGATGGAGCTACGTCGCGCTGGGTCACTACCACGTGCAGCATCAGGTGCGCGAGCGGGTGTGGTATGCCGGGTCGCTCGACTACGTCAGTTCCAATCCATGGGGCGAACTGCGCGAGGAGCGGCGCGCCGGGCTGCGCGGCAAGGGGTGGTTGCTGGCCGACCTCGCCGCCGGCACCGTGACCCGTCACGCGATCGAGGCGCCGCGGCGCTTCGTCGACCTGCCGTGGCTCGACGGCGCCGACCTCGCGGCGAGCGAGCTCGACCGGCTGCTGGCGCAGGCGCTTGCCGACGTGCCGGGCGGGATCGACGGGGCGGTGGTGCGCCAGGTGGTGCGAAACGTGGCGCGGCCGGTGGCGCGGGAACTCGACCATGCGGCGATCCGGCAATGGAAGGCGGCAGCGCTCAACCTGCAGCTCGATTTCCGCCGTCCCGGGCAACCGCAGCGGCAGCAGACCTCCGGCGCGCCGGGGCCGCGTCACACCCTTGCCGAGCTCCTCGAGGACTACCTGACGCACCGGCCGCTGCCGCCGGGGATGGCGCGCGAGCGGTTCGTGGAACAGGGCATGGCGCTGCTGACCGGCGTCGAACGCGCCGCGCTGGAGGAATAGCGTGCAGCTGCTCCGGCTCCGCCTCACCAACTTCCGGCAGCACGCCGCGACCGACATCGAGTTCGGCCCGGGGCTGACCGGTGTGGTGGGACCGAACGGTGCCGGCAAGACGACGTTGCTCGAGGCGATTGCCTATGCGCTCTACGGCGTCGCCGGCACGCGCGGCACCCGTGACACGCTGCGGCGCCGCGGCGCGCCGCCCCGGGCGCGGTTCGAGGTGCTCCTCGAGTTCAGCCTTGGCGCGCACCGTTACGAACTGGCGCGCACCATGTCGTCGGCGACGCTGGCGCAGGACGGCAACGTCATTGCCAACAGCACCGGGACGGTGACCGATCGCGTCATTGCGCTGCTCGGCATGACCCGGGAGGAGTTCTTCAGCACGTACTTTACCGGCCAGAAGGAGCTGGCGGTGATGGCGGCGATGCCGCGTCCGGAGCGGGCCCAGTTCCTGTCGCGGGTGCTGGGTTATGACCGGCTCCGCGAGGCGCAGGACGCGCTGCGCGAAGCGCGCTCGGTGTTGCGCGCGGAGCTGTCGGGCATCGAGCAGGTGCTCGGCGAGCCGGGCGTGCTGGAGCAGGAACTCGACGAGGGCCGCGCGGCGGTGGCGGCGCGGCGTGCCGAACGGGATCAGGCGGCCGGCGTCGAACAGGAGGTGCTGCAGCGCGCGGCGGCGCTCACGCCGGGGTGGGAGGAGGCACGCGCCCGCCGGGCGGCGTGGCAGGCGCTCGATGGCGAGCGGCGTGTGGCGGAGGGAACCGTGGCGGCCGCGCGGGCGCGTTTCGAGGCAATCGACAAGGAACTTGCCGCCGCGGTGCGCGCCCGCGACCGGCTGGCGCAGCTCGAGCCGTCGATCGGTGAATGGGAAGCACTCAGCGCCGAACGGGACGCACTCGACGCGGCGGCACAGGCGCATCACAGCCGCGGGCAGCAGGCGGCACGTCGCGACCAGATCCGCGTGCGGCTGGAAGAACTGGAACCGCTGCTCGGCGCCGTCCCGGGTGCCGAGGCGCTGGCCGAACTGGCCCGGGACCGCGACCGCGCCGCCGCCGACCGTGACGCCGTGCAGGGCACGGTGGCGCAACTCCGCACCCGCTGGGCGCAGGACGTCCAGGAGGCACGCACCCGCCTCGAGGCGTTTCGCGACCGGTACCGCGAACTGTCGGCGCAGCGCGTCCTCATCGAGCAGCAGGGGCCCGAGGGAATCTGCCCGACGTGCGGCCGCCCGCTTGGCGCCGATTTCCGTGCGCTGCTCGAATTGCTGACGCGCCAGATCGTCGAGGTGGAAACCGACGGACAGTATTACCGGCAGCGCGTCGAGCAATTGCGTGACGCACCGGCCGACGTGGTGGAGATGGAATCGCGGGTGGCAGAAGCCGGGGTGACATTGCAGCAACGGACCGAAGCGCTGGCGGACGCGCACGCCAGGCAGCGGCAGCGCACCGTGCTGCTCGGCGAGCGGGACCGACTGGCCGCCGAGCTGGTGCAGCTCGATGCGGCGGTGCAGGGCGAGGTCCCCGGCTACGACGCCGAACGGCACCAGCAGGTGCGAGCCCGCCTGGCGGTGCTGGAGCCGTTGCGCCGCGAGCACGACCAGCTCGCCGGGGCGGCCCAGCGGGCGGAGGCGCTGCTCGGCAACGCGGCGGAAGCCGAGCGGCTGGCGTCGGCGGCGGAGGCATCGCTGGCGGCAATCGACCAGCGGATCGGAACACTCGGCTGGGATCCGGCGGCGTTCGAGGCGTTGGAGCGCGCCGTGCAGCAGGCGCAGCAGGAACTGCAGGCGGCGCGCCTGGCGGTGGTGACGGCGGCGGCGGCACTCGACGGCGCGGAGCGGCTGCTGCAGTCGGCGGCGGCCCGCCAGGCCGATCGTGCCGCCCGGGCCGAGCACGCCCGCGGCGTGGCGGCGTCGATCGGCGTGCTCGACGAACTCGACCGGGCGTTTTCCGACCTGCGCACCGAATTGAACGTGCGCCTCCGCCCCGAGCTGGCCGAACGCGCCTCCCAGCTGCTCTCCGACCTCACCGCCGGCCGCTACTCCGACGTCGAGCTGGATGAGTCGTACATCCCGACCATCGTCGAGGATGGCGAGGCGCAGCCGGTGATCTCCGGCGGCGAGGAAGACATCGTCAACCTTGCGCTGCGGCTGGCGATTTCGCAGATGATCGCCGAGCGAGCCGGGCAACCGCTGTCGGTGCTGGTGCTCGACGAGATCTTCGGTGCGCTCGACGAGGACCGGCGGCGCGCGGTGGTGGAATTGCTGCGGGCGCTGTCGGGACGCTTTCCCCAGGTTATCCTCATCACGCACGTCGACGGCCTGCGCGATGCCTTTGATCGCGTCCTTCGTGTCAGCAACGACATCCAGTCCGGAGTCACCACTGTCACCGATGAGACCCCAGAGCCAGTCGATGTGGCGGCCTGACCGGACGGTCAGCGGTCCCGAGCGTGTCACGCGGCGGGACATCGACGCCCTGAACCGGATCTTCTCCGATGCGTTCACCGAGCGGTACCGGCGGGACGGAATGTCCGGCGTGCGGGTGCCGTTCCTGAATCCGGCCATCTGGGAGTTTGCCATAGAACTGGCGGGCGAAGGGGCGATGCTCTGGCGCGACGCGCGGCACGAGATCGTGGCGTTCAACCTGGCGCACCTGTCGGGCACCGAAGGGTGGATGGGGCCGCTGGCGGTGCGCACCGACCGGCAGGGCCACGGCCTCGGGCGCCAGGTGGTGACGGCGGCAATCACGCTGCTGAAGGCGCGCGGGGCGGTGACGGTCGGCCTCGAGACGATGCCGCGCACCATCGAGAATATCGGGTTCTACTCGCGGCTCGGTTTCTCGCCGGGGGCGTTGACGGTCACCCTCGGCAAGGACACCGGCCTCGGTGCCGGCACCGGCGAGCGACTCGGCCTGCTTACCGGCGACGCCCGGGATCGCGCCATTGCGGCGTGCGGCGAGCTGGTCGCCGCGATCCGTCCCGGTTCCGATTACCGTCGCGAAGTGATGCTGACCACAGAGCGGCAGCTGGGTGACGTGACGCTGCTGCGGAACCCGGCCGGCGGCGTCGCGGCGTGGGCGTTGTGGCACAGCGCGCCGCTGGCCAACGGGCGCCTGCGCGAGGAGCTGCGAGTCCTCAAGCTCGCCGCGGTCGACGCGGCGGCGGCCGAAGCGGTGATTGCGGCGGTGGAACACGACGCGCGGCAGCTCGGGCTGTCGCGGGTGGCGCTGCGCTGCCAGACCGAATACGGCGAGCTCTATCGCGGGCTGATCGCCAGCGGGTTCCGGGTGCAATGGACCGACCTGCGGATGCACTTCGGGGCGCCGCCACCGGCGACCGGTGAGGCGATCCTGTTGACCAACTGGGAGATCTGAGGGTGGCGCCGTTCAGCGCGGCGGCGGCGTGCCCCACTTCGACACCGCGATGCCGCGGATGATGAGGGCGACGCCGGCGACGAGGGCGAGGTGGATCATGCCGGTCGCGGGCTGCAGTGCAAAGAACACCACCGCCCAGACGGCCACCAGCAGCAGGCCGATCACGAATTCCACCATCGCGCGCCTTTCGTTGTCGGTGACCTGACCGGTGTCCGGCCGGGTGTGCCGTTGCGTTGACCGGTCCCGCCTTGCCGCCTATTATAGCGATGGCAGGACAATGGCGGGGAGACTTCCGTTATTGAGCCAACAGTTCGGAGTCCGGGCCCACATTCCTGATCCGACGCCATGCCCCCACGGGGGGAAGACGGACGACACGGAGAGGGCGCCAAGCAATTCTTCCGGGCTTCATATAACCCCTTCCCGTCAGGGTTCTGCCACGCGGCGGCGTCCCGCGACTGCGGCGACGCCGCCTGGCTTTGACGGACACAGGATCTGACGATGCCTCGCGCCCTGGTGGTCCGCCGCGTGCACTTCAATGCGGCACATCGACTGCACAATCCCGCCCGCAGCGATGAATGGAACCGCGCCACGTTCGGGCCGTGCAACCTGCCGAATTACCACGGGCACAATTACGAAGCCGAGCTGTGTGTCGACGGCGAGATCGATCCGGCGACGGGGTATGTCCTGGACGTCGCGATCCTGAAGTCGCTTTTCGAGACCCACGTCGCGGCGCACCTCGACCACCGCAACCTGAATCTCGACGTGCCGTGGTTCCGCGACCGGCTGCCGTCGGCGGAGAACCTCGCGATCTACATCTGGGAGCAGCTCGTCGACCGGGTGCCGGCCGGGCGCCTGGCGTGCGTCCGGCTGTGGGAAACGCCGCGCAACTTCGTCGAATACCGGGGGGACTGAGGCGATGGGCCCGCTGCACGGCCGGACGGTCCTGGTGACCGGCGCGTCACGCGGCATCGGCGCCGCGGTGGCGGCCCGCTGCGCGGCACTCGGCGCGATGCTGATCCGGGTGGCCCGCTCGGCGATGCCCGACCTGCCGGGAGCGGCGGACCTCCGCGCCGACCTCGCCGATCCACGCGAGCGGGACGCCGTGCTGCGGCGCATCTCGGAGGCGCACGGGGTGCCCGACGTGATTGTCAGCGGTGCCGGCGCCTTCCTGCTCGCCCCGCTGGAGGACACCACCGACGCCCTCTTCCGCGAACAGCTGGCGATCAACCTCGAAGCGCCGTTCGGCATCGCCCGCCATTTCCTGCCCGGGATGCGGGCGCGCGGCAGCGGCCTGCACATCCTGATCGGCAGTGTCGCCGACATGAGGGCGTACGGCGGCAACTCGGCCTATGCCGCGTCGAAGTTCGGCTTGCGCGGCCTGCACGAAGTGCTGGCGGAGGAGTTCCGCGGCAGCGGCGTGCGCTGCACGCTGATCTCGCCCGGTCCGACCGATACCGCGGTGTGGGACCCGGTCGATCCGGACAGCCGCGACGACCTGATCCATCGCGCCGACATGCTGCGGGTCACCGACGTGGCCGACGCGGTCGCGTACGTGGCAACGACCCCGTCCCATGTGCACATCGAGACGATCCGCCTGGGCCCGGCCTGAACCGACCGGCCCCGATGTTCATCGAGCTCACCGACCTGCTGCGCTGTCCCAACGATCATCCCGAGGCGTTCCTGGTGCTGCTCCCCGACCGGATGGACGGCAGGCGGGTCGTGGCGGGCCACCTCGGCTGCCCGGTGTGCGGCTGGAGCATGGCGTGGAACGACGGCGTTCCCGACTTCGGTGGCGGGTGGCGCAGCACGGTGGCACCGCCGTTCGACGCGGCGGGGGCGGTGGCGCTGCTGGGACTTGGCGGACCGGGTGGGTGGGTGGCGCTCGCCGGTGCGGCGGCAGGGCTGGTGGATGCGGTCCATGCGCTGCTTCCCGGGGTGCACCTGGTGGCGATCAATCCCGGCGCCGGGGTGGAGCCGTCGGACGACACCAGCGTGCTGGTGAGTGGGGCGTGGCCGCTCAAGTCGCGGATGTTGCGGGGAGCGGTGCTCGGCGCCGACGCGGCGGCGTGGCGCGACGCGGCGGCAGCGAGCGTGCTGCCGGGGCTGCGGCTGGTGGGGAGCGGCGAGCCTCCCGGTGGTGCCGAGGTGCTCGGACGCACCGCGGAGGCGTGGGTGGTGCGGGTGCGCTGAGCGGGGTCAGTCGAGACCGGCGAAGAGCTGCTCGATCTCCTTCTGGTAATGCTGTTCGATGATCCGGCGCCGCGCCTTGAGCGTCGCGGTGAGCTCGCCGGATTCGACGGTGAAGTCGTGGGGGAGCAGCAGGAAGCGCTTGGGCGTCTCGTACTGCGCCAGGTCGCGGAGGCTGCGCCGCGCCTCGCGTTCGAGCCGCTCCTGGACCTCCGGCATCCGCACCAGCTGCTCCGGATCGCGCTCGGCGATGCCGCTGGACGCGAGCCACGGCGCGAGTGCGTCGAAGTTCGGCACCAGCAACATGAACGGGAACTTGTGGCGGTCGCCGAGCAGCACCGCGTTGCGGAAGTACTCGTTGGTGCGGAGCATGTTCTCGATCGGCTGCGGCGCGATGTACTTCCCGCCTGACGTCTTGATGAGGTCCTTCTTGCGGTCGGTGATCCGCAGGCAGCCGTCGTTGTCGATCTCGCCGATGTCGCCGGTGTGGAACCAGCCGTCGGCGTCGATTGCCGCGGCGGTGGCTTCCGGCTGGCGGTAGTACCCCAGCATGATGTTGCGGGCCGCGCGTCGAGGATCTCGCCGTCGGTGGCAATCCGGACCTCGACCCCGGGGATCGGCCGGCCGACGGTGCCGCAGCTTGATCATGTCGAAGGTGTTGACGGCGATCACCGGCGAAGTCTCGGTCAGGCCATAGCCCTCGAGGATCGGCAGCCCCGCGCCGAAGAAGAAGCGGCAGATGTCGGGAGACAGCGGCGCCCCGCCGGAGATGAAGAAGCGGATCCGGTTGCCGATGCGGCGGCGCAGCTTGCGAAAGACCAGCCGGTCGGCGATGCGCGCCCCGAAGCGGAGGCCGGGCGGCACGCGCTGGCGGGCAAAGAGGTAGTCGCTGCGTTTCTCGGCGGTGGCGCGAGCCCACTCGAAGATGGCGCGCCGCAGCCCGCCGGCCTGGAGCGCCGCCTCGGTGACGCGGGCGTGGATCTTCTCGTAGAGTCGCGGCACCGACGCCACCACGGTGGGCGCCACCTCCGCCATCTCCGCGGCGACGGTGTCGACGAGGTGGCGTAGTCGATGGCGGCGCCGGCGTGCAACATGGTGTAATGGCCGACCATCCGCTCGAAGATGTGGCAGAGCGGCAGGAACGACAGATAGCGGTCGCCGGTGCCGAGCGAAAAGAGGTCGAGGGCGGCGACGACGTTGCTGGTGATGTTGCCGTGGCTCAGCATGACGCCCTTGGGGTCGCCGGTTGTTCCCGACGTGTAGATCAGCGTGGCGAGGTCGCCGGCCTGCACGCCGCGGGCGGTGGTCTCCCAGTCGGCGAAGCGGTCTTCGGCAGAGGCGCCAAGGGCCTCGAGGGACGTGAGCGAGGCGGCGCCGGCGGGGAGTGGCACGTCGTCGAAGGCGAAGACGTGCTGCAGCCCCGGGAGCTCGGCGCGGGCCTCGGTGATCTTCTCGAGGAACGCGGCGGACGAGACGAACACCGCCGCGGCGCCGGCGTCGCGCAGGATGTAGGCCACCTGCGACGCCGGCAGGGTGGGGTAGATCGGCACGTCGACCAGGCGGGCGGCGAGGCAGGCGTAGTCGACGATGGCCCACTCGGGGCGGTTCTCCGAGAGGATCGCCACCCGGTCGCCGGCGCGGAGGCCGAGTTCGAGGAGTCCACTGAGCACCCGCTGCACCCGGCGGCGCAGTTCGTCGTAGCCCATCCCGTGCCACTGCCCGTCGATGCGGCGGCGCATGACGACGCGGCCGGCGGGGTACCGCGCGCCGGCGTCGAGGAAGAGCTGGTTGAGGGTTGCCGGCTGGGTCACCGGTGGCGCACCGTGCCGGTGCCTCCGGTGGTGTCGACCGGTTGCGGGGTGAGCGTCACCGTGATCAGCGACGAGGCGAGGGTGCCGGCGGCGGCCTGCACCCGGGCGTGTCCGGAGTCGCTCAGCGCCACGATCAGGCCGCTGGTGGAATCGAGCGCGACGAGCGCGGTATCGGGGGTGCGCCAGACGATGCCGGTGGCGACCTGGTTGCCCGACGCGTCGAGCGCGACGGCGAGCAGTTGCGCGGTGTCACCCTGCGCCAGCGTGAACGACGCCGGGGTGCGGACCTCGATCGCCACCACCCCGCCATCGACCGCCGGCAGCGAACTGCACGCCGCCACGAGCGCGAGCCCCGCGAGCGCCGCGCGCTTCACGGCACCTCCCGCAGCGGCGGTGCGCCGACACCGGGTTCGCCGGTGAGCTGCTGGAGGGTTGCGCGGGCGTGATCGACCCAGCGGGCCATCTCGGGGTCGCGAGGCGGGCGGGCCAGAAAGGCGCGCAGGTGTTCGAGGGCGCGATCGGTGTCGCCGCGCTTGAGCAGCAGGAAGGCGAGGCCGTAGTGGGCGCCGGCCAGCTGCGGATCGAGTTCGAGGGCGCGGCGATAGTAGCGAATCGCTTCCTCGCGCCGCCCGGTGCGCGAGAGCGCGATGGCGATGTACTGCAGCACCTTGATGTTGTGGGGTTGGTCGCGCAGCGCCAGTTGATACGACGTGATGGCGCCGTCGTAGTCACCCTGACGTTCGAGGGCGAGCCCTTCGTTGAGGTAGTCGAGCCGTTGCGGCTTGACTATCTCCTGGTCGCCTGAAAGGAGCCGTCGCCACCAGCTCATGCCGCGTGAGTGTCGCAAGGAACGGACATTCACGGTAACTTAGGCCGCGGCCGTGGTCCGAGCAACGCGATTGGAGGTCCTGATGCCCCGCCGACGCCCGGAACCATCCCGGGATATCCTCGAAATCGACTGGCCGTTCTTCGGCGAACTCTGTCGGGCGCTGGCGCTGCACGTTGCCCGCGACTACGACCCGGATGTCGTGGTGGGCATCGCCAAGGCGGGGGTCATTCCGGCGGCGATCATCGCGTCGATCCTGCAGCGGGAACTGGTGACGATGGCGATCGCCCGGCCCGGCGAGACCGGGGCACCGCAGCTGATCTCGCCCCCGCCGCCGTCGATCCGGGGCCGTCGCATCCTGCTGGTCGACGAGACCTGCGACACCGGTGACACCTTCAAGCTCGCGCTGCAGGCGGTCAAGGCCATCGGTCCGGCCGACGTCCGCACCGCGGCGTCGTTCCAGACCGGGCGCTGGCCGCCCGACTTCCACGCCTTCGTGACCGAAAAGGCGATCGTCCTGCCGTGGGACCGCGAAATCATCGAAAATGGTGAGCTGGTGGTGCGTCCCGACCTGAGGGCCTGGCTGGAACACTGAGCCGGTGGCGGGTCGGCGGCGGCGGTGCTACTGGGGCAGCTCGTCGCGGCCGAACGCCTCGTACCACGGCCGGTCGGCCGCGAGCAGGTCGTAGACCGCCTGCAGGGTCTCGGTCGATCCGGCGAGGAAGCGGCAGGCATCGTCGCCCCGTGACCGGCATTCCACCTCGAGCACCGCCAGCGGGGCGCCGGCCTGGGCGGTGAAGAACGCCGCAAAGCAGCCACAGGTGAAGTGACACCCGGGATGCGTTGCGGTTGCCGGCGCGGCTTCCGCCCAGTCGCCGGCTTCGAGCAGCACGGCGCGGTCTCCCACCGGCGTCACGGTGATCGATCCCCACCCGAGGGCCACGCAGAGTTCGTCGAAGAGCGGCGGAAACCAGCGCGCGTCGAGGCGGCCGGCGTCGTCGAGTCCGGTGCGCTCCGCGACGCGGTTCCGCCAGCGGTCGAAGAGCGCCTCGCCGGTGGCGAAGCCGGCGTCCTGCAGCACGTCGGCGGCGACGCCTGGCCCGACCGCTTCGAGGCGGAGACGGAGGCGGCGAAGCGACTCGGGTGCGATGGAGAAGTCTGGCACGGCGCTGCGAAGCTACGGCGCGGAGCCGAGACGCCGCAAGAGTTCCGCTTCGTCGATGACCTCGATGCCGAGCTGGCGAGCCTTGTCGAGCTTGCTGCCGGCGTCCGCCCCGGCGACGACCGTGGTGGTCTTGCGACTGACGCTCGAGGCGACGCTGCCGCCGGCGCGTTCGATCCGCTCGCTGGCCTCGCCGCGGGTGAGGGTCGACAGCGAACCGGTGAGGACCCAGGTCTGCCCGGTCAACGGTCCGGCGCCGCCGGTCTCCGGCTCGGTGACGGTGAGGTCGGCGTCGCGGAGCCGCTCGAGCAATGCCGCGCTGCGCGTGTCGTGGAGCCAGGTGGCGACCGCCTCGGCGATGGTCGGCCCGACGCCGTCAACCGCGGCGATCTCCTCCTCGGTGGCGGCTTCGAGGGCGTCGAGGGTGCGGAAGTGCCGGGCCAGCGCCTGGGCGACAGTCTTGCCGACGTGCCGGATGCCGAGGCCGTAGAGCAGTGCCGAAAGGGGCTGCTGCTTCGATGCGGCGATCGCCGCCACCAGCTGGGCGGCCGAGGTCGGGCCGAACCGATCCAGGGCAACGAGTTGTTCCGCGTCGAGCCGGTAGAGGTCGGCGACGTTCGTCACCAACCCGGCTTCCACCAACTGGCGCACCCGTTCGGCGCCGAGCCCGCGAATATCCATCGCGTCGCGCGACCCGAAGTGGATGATTCCCTCGACGGTGCGACCGGGGCAGAGCGGGTTGGGACAGTACCGCATCACCTCGTCGGGATATCGCACGCTCGGCGTGCCGCAGACCGGACAGTTGGCGGGCGGCGCGAAGGGCCGTTCGCTGCCGTCGCGTTGCTCGCGGAGCGGGCCGACCACCTGGGGAATCACCTCGCCGGCGCGGATCACCTCGACCATGTCGCCGATCCGGATGTCCTTCTGGGCGATGATGTCCTCGTTGTGGAGCGTCGCGGTGGAGATCGTGACCCCGGCGAGTGCCACCGGTTCGAGCACCGCGTAGGGGGCGAGCGCGCCGGTGCGTCCCACGTTGACGCCGATGTCGAGCAGCCGGGTGACGGCCACTTCGGGGGCGAACTTTCGCGCAATGGCCCAGCGCGGCTCGCGGTCGCTGATGGTGCCGAGCTCGTCGTGCAGCGCGCGGCGATCGACCTTGATGACCACGCCGTCGGCGTCGAACGGCAGGTCGCCGAGCTGCTCCTCGAGGGCGAGGACCGCGGCCTTGACGCCGGCGAGGTCGGTGGCGCGGGTGTGGTGCGGCTCGATGGCAAAGCCCCAGCGGGCGAGCGTTTCCAGCAGTTCGTGCTGGGTGGCGACCGCCAGCGTGCCGCGGATCGGCTCGACGGCAAAGGCGAAGCAGCGCAACCGGCGGCGGCGGGTGATGGCGGGGTCGAGCTGGCGCAGCGCGCCGGCGGCGGCGTTGCGGGGGTTGGCGAACGGCGGCTCGCCGTCGCGTTCCCGGCGAAGGTTGAGCTTGCGGAACGCCTCGCGCGCAAAGTACACCTCGCCGCGGACCTCCATCAGCGCCGGCCACCCCGATCCGGCGAGTTCGAGCGGGATGTCGTCGATGGTTCGCAGGTTGGCGGTGACGTCTTCGCCCACCGCCCCGTTGCCGCGGGTGGCGCCGGTGACGAACATGCCGTCGCGATAGGTGAGGCAGACGGCGGTGCCGTCGATCTTCACTTCGAGAGTGTATCCGGCCTCGCGTACCGCCGGGGCCAACCGGGCGTTGCGCTCCTCCCACGCGTCGAGTTCGTCGTCGGAGAAGGCGTTGGCGAGCGAGAGCATGGGGCGGAGGTGGGTGTGCTTGGGCAGCGCGCTGGCCGGCGTGCCGCCGACCCGCCGGGTCGGCGAGTCGGGCGTCTGCAGCTCCGGGTGGGCGGCTTCGAGCGCCTGCAGGCGGCGGAAGAGGAGGTCGTACTCGGCGTCGCTGATCTCGGGCGCGTCGAGTTCGTGATAGGCGCGATTGGCGCGGGCGATCTGTTCCCGCAGTGCCGCCGCCTCGTCGCGCAACGCCTTTGACGTCATCGGTCGCGTTGCGCCGCAACGCGCTGCGCCAGCTTGTGGGCGCGCGCCAGGTAGACCGGGTCGAGCGGCTCGCGGACCGGCAATCGCCCCAGGGTGTCGAGCTGTGCGGCGGCGGCACCCCACTCGTGCCGGTCGGCCTGCACCTCGGCGAGGTCGAGCCGATGGAGGATCCGTTGCGGCGCGAGGTCGACGGCGCGGCGCAGGTCGGCCTCGGCCTCGCTCCACGACGCGCTGCCGAGCACGCCGCCGCCGAGGAGGTGACGGGCCATGAAGCGGTCGAACGCCGAGAGCCGCTCGACCTCGGCGTTCCAGAGGCCCAGCACGTGCCAGGCGCCATCGTGGCGCGGGTCGAGTGCCACGGCGCGTTGCGCCTCCGACCGGATCTCGCCGGCCAGCCGGATGCGCTGGTGCATGCCGCTGGTGAGCGCCCGGCGGCCGAGGATCGCGGCGAGCGCGAAGTGGCCGTTGGCGCCGTCCGATTTCGCGGCAACCGCCCGACGGGCGTAGTTTTCTGCCTGGGCGTAGAGCGAATCGCGTCCGGCGATCCGGTCGGGGTCGGTGACCTGGTTGCCGAGGTCCATCAGGGTGATCGCCATTCGCCAGTTGGCTTCGTAGGAGGCGGGATTGCCGGCCAGCGCCGCTTCCAGCGCCGGCCGTGCCGCGACGGCATCGTAGTCGAGCATGGCGATGCGCGCCGCCGAGAGCGGATCACTCTGCGCTGCGGCCGCCGCGGAGCGGGTGGCGAGCAGCACGAGCACGACGGTGGCGGAGCGAAGCTGCGAGCGAATCACGAGGTCCTTTCCGGTGCATCATCCGGCCCTGCGGCCCGAGGAGTGAATGGTTGTTCCCCGCCTGATCGAACGCAAGCGAGATGGTGGCGCGCTCACCGGTGACGAATGGCGTGCGCTGGTTGCCGGCTACACCGCCGGACAGGTGCCGGATTACCAGATGGCGGCGCTGGCGATGGCGATCTATTTCCGCGGCCTGCAGCCGGACGAACTCGCCGCGCTCACCGACGCCATGCTCGACTCCGGCGACCGGCTCCGGTTCGACGGCGAGACGCGGCCCCGCATCGACAAGCACTCCACCGGCGGCGTCGGCGACAAGACGTCGCTGCTGCTGGCGCCGATGCTGGCGGCATGCCGGCGTGCTGGTGCCAATGATGTCGGGGCGTGGGCTGGGCCACACTGGTGGAACGCTCGACAAGCTCGAAGCGATACCCGGCTTCCGGACCGACCTGCCGCTGGCACGGGCCACCGCCCAGGTGCGTTCTCTCGGGGCCGCGATGATCGGACAGACCGCCGAGATCGCCCCGGCCGATCGGCCGGCTCTATGCGCTGCGCGATGTGACCGGCACGGTCGAGTCGATCCCGCTGATCAGCGCCAGCATCATGTCGAAGAAGCTCGCCGAGGGGCTCGACGGACTGGTGCTCGACGTCAAGATCGGCTCGGGCGCGTTTCTGCCCGAGCCCGAACGCGCCCTTGCCCTGGCGCGCACCATGATCGACCTCGGCGTGGCGCGGGGTTGCCCCACGGTCGCGCTGGTGACGGCGATGGACCGGCCCCTCGGCGTCGCGTGCGGCAACGCGCTGGAGGTCGAAGAGTCGATCGCCGGCCTCCGTGGCGAAGGCCCCGACGACCTGATGACGGTGACCTACGCCCTCGGTGCCGAGATGCTGCTGCTCGCCGGATCGACCGCGACGCTCGAGGCGGCGCACGAGCGGTTGCGCGAGGTGGTCGCGTCGGGCGCGGCACTCGACGTGTTCCGGCGGATGGTTGCGGCGCAGGGCGGCGACCCGAAGGTGGCCGATGACCCGTCGCGCCTGCCACGCGCCCCGGTCCGGCGCGAGGTGACCGCGACGGCAAGTGGCGTGGTGCAGCAAGTGGAGCCTCGCGCGCTGGGCCGCGTGATCATCGAGCTCGGCGGTGGTCGCCGCACGGTGACCGACCGCGTCCTTCCCGACGTGGGGCTGCTGGTGCCGGTCAAGCCGGGCGATCACGTGGCACGGGGCGACGTCCTCGCGGTGGTCTGTGCCCGGACCGCCGAAGCCGCCGCCGGCGTCGAGGCGGCGGTGCGGGCGGCGATCCCGGTGGGAAGCGCCGCCGTCGAGCGTGCGCCGCTCATTGCCTGGCGCGTGACGGCCGAGGGCGAATCGCGATACTCGCAGCACGAAGGAGGTCGGTGATGGGGACCTGGATCGGTGTCGCGGCGCTTGGCGCCCTGCTGCTCTGGCTTCTGGGCGCCGGCCGGCGCGGCAATCCGGTGGCGCCGGAAGATGACATGCAGACGCCGACCGATGTGGATGAACTCGAGGAGGCCGAGCGCGAGGTGAGGGACGATCCCGACGCCAGGCCCGCCGCGGATGCGGTCGACGACGACGAGGACGACTGGGGGCCGGGATCGGGGCATTCGCCGATGCCGGGGGTGTGGTAGGGGAGCAGTGAGACGAGAACAGTGAGCCGGCGCCCGATGGCGGCGGCTCACGGTTCTCTATTCCTCAGACGTCGAGCACGCTCACGAACTTGGCGTTGTTCTCGATGAACAGGCGCCGCGGTTCGACATCGTCGCCCATCAATTCATCAAAGAGTTTTGATGCTTCCACGGCGTCCTCGAGGGTCACCCGGAGGATGGTGCGCTGCTCGGGATCCATGGTGGTGTTCCAGAGCTGCTCGGGGTTCATCTCGCCGAGGCCCTTGTAGCGCTGGATGGCGACGTTGCCCTTGCCGCCGTCGGCGAGCCGGCTGGGTGAAGTCGTTGCGTTCCTCTTCGGTGTAGGCGTAGTACTCCTCCTTGGCCCGCGCGATGCGATAGAGCGGCGGCTGCGCGATGTAGATGTACCCGGCCTCGATCAGCTCGGGCATCTGGCGGAAGAAGAAGGTCAGCAGCAGGGTGCGGATGTGCGCCCCGTCGACGTCGGCATCGGTCATCAGGATGATCTTGTGGTAGCGCGCCTCGGCGAGGTTGAAGTCCTCGCGCACACCGGCGCCGATGGCGGTGATGATGGCGCGGATTTCCTCGTTGCCGAGGATCCTGTCGATGCGGGCCCGCTCGACGTTGAGGATCTTGCCGCGGAGCGGGAGGATGGCCTGGAACGACCGCTCGCGGCCCTGCTTGGCGGAACCGCCGGCCGAGTCGCCCTCCACCAGGTAGAGCTCGCAGAGCGCGGGATCGTCGAGCGAGCAGTCGGCCAGCTTGCCGGGGAGCACGGCGTTCTCGAGGCCCGACTTCTTGCGGACCAGGTCGCGTGCCTTGCGCGCCGCCTCGCGCGCCCGCGCCGCGCTGACCGCCTTCTCGATGATGGCGCGGGCCACGCCGGATTCTCGCTCGAGGAAGTTGCCGAGGTGCTCGTTGACGACGGCGCGGACGATGCCCTCGACTTCGCCGTTGCCGAGCTTGGTCTTGGTCTGCCCCTCGAATTGCGGTTCGCGCACCTTGACGTGCATGCACGCAGGTGAGCCCCTCGCGCACGTCGTCGCCGCTGAGCGTGAAGTCGGCCTTCTTCAGCGCGTTGGAGTTCTTCGCCACGTCGTTGATGGTGCGGGTCAGCGCCGAGCGGAAGCCGGTGAGGTGGGTGCCGCCTTCGTGGGTGTTGATGTTGTTGACGAAGGTGAAGGTGTTCTCGTTGTAGCCATCCTCGTACTGCAGCGCAATGTCGACATCGACATCGTCACGGGTGGCGGTGAAGTGGATCGGCTTGGGGTGCAGCAGCTTCTTGTTGCGGTTGAGCCAGCTGACGAACTCCACCAGCCCGCCCTTGTAGAAGAACGTCTCGATCCGCGCTTCGGCGGGGCGTTCGTCGGTGAGGGTGATGCGCAGCCCGCCATTGAGGAACGCCAGCTGGCGCAGCCGGTCGACCAGGGTGCCCAGTAGAACTCCAGCACGTAGAAGATCTGCGGGTCGGGCTTGAAGGTCACCGTCGTGCCGGTGCCCGCCGCAATCCCGATCACGGTGAGCTTCTGGCGTGGTCTGGCCGCGCACGAACGACATCTGGTGCCGGGCGCCCTCGAGATCGACGGTGACGGTGAGCCGTTCCGACAGGGCATTGACCACCGAGACGCCGACGCCGTGCAGGCCGCCCGACACCTTGTACGAGTTGCGGTCGAACTTGCCCCCGGCGTGCAGCACGGTCAGCGCGAGCTCGACGCCGGGGATCTTCTCCATCGGGTGGAGGTCGACCGGAATGCCGCGGCCGTTGTCGGTCAACGGTGATCGAGTGGTCCTTGTGGATGATCACGTCGATGCGGTCGCAGAAGCCGGCCAGCGCCTCGTCGATGGAATTGTCCACCACCTCGTACACCAGGTGGTGCAAGCCCGTTCTCGCCGGTGGAGCCGATGTACATCGCCGGCCGCTTGCGCACCGCTTCGAGGCCCTTGAGGACCGTGATGCTCTCTGCGCTGTAGCTCGTCCGGCGCCGTTGGTCGGCGGGTGTCCTTGGCCATGCGTCCTCGCTCGAGAAGAATGCGTCACGATGCGTCGAGCGAACCGACCTGCCATCGAATATGTTGCACCCGTTCCGCGTCCCGGGCGGTTGAGCCGGGCGAGGATCTGCGGGCGTCATCAGCCCGAGTTCGGTGGCCCAGGCGTGATTGATCACCGTCACCAGCAGTGTGCCGTCGCGGCCCACCGACCGGGGGCGGGTCATCGCGGCGATCTGCGGACCCACCAGCTCGGGCCAGTCCGCCACGGCGCGGGCCGTTGCGAAGGCGCGCCGCCGCCGGATGGCGCGCCACGCCAGCGCGCCAGGGCCTCCTTGAGCGGCGTCGGCGCCTTCGTCGTCGGTCACGCCGCCTCCGACCAGGTCGGCGCGGCGCGGCCATCCTGCATGGTCCAGCGCGGCAGGTCGAGGCCCCGGGGAGCTCGTCGGCGCGCGGCGCGGTGATGATCCGCTGGCCCGGTTGCGCGGCGAGCCGCGCGGCGAGCGACGCCTGGCGCCGCGGATCGAGTCGGCAAAGACGTCGTCGACCAGCAGCGCCGGATCGCACCCCGCGGGCCCGCGCCAGCGTCTCCCACTCCAGCAACCGCAGCGCGATGGCGGCCGAACGCTGCTGCCCGGTGGAGCCGTAGTCGCGCAGGGCATGTCCGTCGAGACCAGCGCCAGGTCGTGGCGGTGCGGGCCGACATGGGTATGGCCCGCGCGCCAGGTCGCGCGACGTGGTGAGGGCCAGCTTCTCCGGCCACGCCGCGGGGTCGCGGAGCGCGTCGTCGCCGCGATAGCGGAGGGCCACCGCCGCGGTCTCGCCCGCGACGCCGAGCTCCCGTCGCCACGGTTCGTCGGCCCACGCCGCCCAATCGCCAGGCGCCGCGCGACGACCGGGGCGCCGTGCAGTCGCCAGCGCGACGTCGAACGCGCTCGCCGCGCGGCGCATCGCCGGCCCGCAGCGCGGCGTTGCGCTGTGCCAGCGCCGCGCGGTACCGCAGCAGCGCCTCGAGATACGCCGCGGTCGGCCAGCGACAGCATCCGGTCGAGCCAGCGGCGCCGTTCGCCGGCGCCACCGCGCACCAGGGCGAGGTCGGCGGGGAGAAACGCCACCGCGAGCCAGCGTCCGAGTGCCGCGGTGATGGTGCGGCACTCTTCGCCGTCGACGGTGATCCGCTTCTGGCGGGTCGCGGCCTGGAAGGTGGCGGTGACCGTCCCGCCGTCGGCGCGGGTCAGCGCCACGTGGAACCCGGGGCCGCCGAAGCGGCCGAGTTCGCGATCGGCGGCGCCACGAAAGGAGCGGAACAGCACCGGATAGGCCAGCGCCTCGAGGAGATTGGTCTTGCCGTGCCCATTCGGGCCGACCAGCGCGAATCCTTCGTCGGGCAGCTCCAGTTCGGCGTCGGCGAGGTTGCGGAAACTCCGCACGACCAGTGCGGTGGCGCGCATCCTCAGCGGCCGTGGAACGCCGGCGGCCGCCTTGTCAAGAAACGCCCGCGGTGCCTTCGGCGCGGTCGGCGGTGTCGCAGGCGGCGCCGAACAGTGCCGCTTCCATTGCCAGCGCCTCGTCGCGGCCCAGGTCGCTGCCGCCGGTCACCGACTCGAGGCAGAGGCGCACCGCCGTCGGGCCCTGCGCCAGGATGGTCCGCAGCAGCGCGCGCGATTCGTCGAGCAGCTTCTCGGCCGGCACGATGCGATTGACCAGCCCGATGCGGCAGCGCCTCGTCGGCATCGATCATCGTTGCCGGTGAGCAGCAGTCTCGAGCGCCCGGCCCGCGGCCCACCAGCCGTGGCAGGCGCACCGTCCCGCCGTAGCCCGGGAATGAGGCCGAGCTTCACCTCGGGCTGCCCGAACCGGGCCCCGGGCGCGGCAAGGCGGAGGTGGCACGCCATCGCCAGTTCGCAGCCGCCGCCGAGGGCAAAGCCGTTGACCGCGGCGATCACCGGCTTGCGCAGCTGCTCGATTTCGCGGAACACACGCGATCCCGCGCGTGCAAACTCCTGGCCGCGGCCGGGATCGAGGGCGGCAAGCTCGGCGATGTCGGCCCCGGCAACGAACGCCTTGCCGCCGGCGCCGGTGAGGATCACGCCGCGGACCGCGTCGTCGTGCGCGATGTGCTGCACGGTCTCGGCCAGGTGCGCTGATGACCGCGGCGTTGAGGGCGTTGAGTTTGTCGGGCCGGTTGATGGTCAGGAGCGCGATGCCGTCGGCGTCGGTCTACAGCAGCAGGTCGAATTCGCCATCCCGGAAAGATAGCTTGGGGCACCCCTTCAACGGACCGAGAATCGGCGATGCCAGACATCCTCGCCCTGGACCAGGGAACCACCGGTTCGACCGCGCTGGTGGTCGACGCGAACGGTGCGGTGATCGGCCGCGGCTATCGCGAGATCACCCAGCATTATCCGCGGCCCGGCTGGGTGGAACACGATCCGGCGGAGCTGGTGGCGGCCACGGTCGCCGCGGCGCGGGATGCCCTCGCCGCCGCCGGCCGACCGGTCGATGCTATCGGGATCACCAACCAGCGGGAGACGGTGGTGCTCTGGGAGCGGGAGACGCTGCGGCCGGTGGGCCGCGCCATTGTCTGGCAGGACAGAAGGACCGCGGCCCGCTGCGACGCCCTGCGGGCGGACGGCACCGAGGCGTGGCTCCGGGAGCGCACCGGGCTGCTCTGTGATCCGTACTTCTCGGCGACCAAGCTCGAGTGGTTGCTCCGCGACAGCGACCTGCGGCGCCGGGCCGAGCGGGGCGAGGTGGTCTTCGGCACGGTCGACAGCTGGCTGGTGGCGGCGTTGAGTGGTGGCGCGGTGCACGCCACCGACGTGACCAACGCGTCGCGCACCCTGCTGGCCGATCTTGCCACCGGGTCGTGGGACGACGAGCTGCTGGCGCTGTTCGGCGTGCCGCGCGCGATGCTGCCGGAGATCGTCGAACCGTCCGGGGCGATCGCCCGCACCACCGCGGGGCTCTTCGGGGCGCCGCTGCCGATCACCGGCATGGCGGGCGACCAGCAGGCGGCGCTCTTCGGCCAGGGATGCGTCGCCCCGGGTGCGGCCAAGGTGACCTACGGCACCGGCGCGTTCCTGCTGCGCTTTGCGGGCGACACGGCGGCACCGGTGCCGGATGCCGGCGTGCTCGCCACCATTGCGGTCGGTGCCACCGGCCACCGGGCGTGGGCGCTGGAGGGGAGCGTGTTCGTGGCGGGCGCGGCGGTGCAGTGGCTCCGTGACCTCGGAATGATCGCCGGGGCCGGCGAGACGGCAGCGCTGGCCGCCGCGGTCAATGACACCGGCGGCGTGGTGGTGGTGCCGGCGTTCACCGGGCTGGGTGCGCCGTACTGGAACGCCGCCGCGCGCGGCAGCATCACGGGGCTCACCCGGGGCACGACGCGGGCCCACCTGGTCCGCGCCACGCTGGAAGCGATCGCGCAACAGACCGCCGACCTGGTGGAGAGCATGGGCGGGGTCACCGCGCTGCTGGTCGACGGTGGTGCCGCGGCGAACGACTGGCTGATGCAGTTCCAGTCCGACCTGCTCGCGGCACCGGTGACCCGCCCGGCGGGTGTGGAGGCGACCGGTTACGGTGCCGCGCGTCTCGCGGCGACCGGACTCGGCGCCACGTTGCCACCGGCGCCGGCGCTGGGCGCCGTCACGACGTTCCATCCGGCCCGGGACGCCGGGTGGCGGGACGAGCGGCGCGGCGAATGGCGCCGCGCGGTGGCCGCAACGCTGGCGTGGAGCGGGGCTGCTCCGGACACTTCCCCACCTTCGCCAGCGGCGTGATCACGCTATACTTCGCCAGCAGGATGCAAGCGGGAAATCTTCAAGGAATCTTCATGAAACCGGGAGCCAAATTCGCCATCGGCGCCACCGTGATCGTGGCGAGCGTGGCGGTGATGATCGGCGAGGGAATCAAGCAGACCGGGACGTACTTCCTCACGCCGACCCAGCTGGAGCAGCGGACCCAGTCCGACCCATCGTTCTACAACGTCGGGTTGAAGGTGAGTGCCAAGGTGGTGCCCGGCTCGATCCAGCGTGACCCGGCCGACCAGCGGATCGACTTCAAGATCAGCGATGGGACGCAGACGTTTCCCGTGACGTACGTCGGGCTGGTGCCCGACACCTTCACGGACGCCAACGACATCGACGTGGTGGTGGAGGGCAAGCTCGGCCGCGACGGCGTGTTCCACGCCACCGACGTGATCGCCAAGTGCGGCTCGCGCTACGAGGCGGTCTGGAAGAGCCAGGGGAAGAACGGCTGAGGCGGGCATGACCCTGCTGGGAACGTTTGCGCTGTGGGCCGGGCTGCTCTTCGGAGTGCTGTGCACCGGCCTGGCCTTCTTCGGCGGCTGGGAGCGGCGTCCCCAGCTGGCGACCGTGGTGACCCGCTGCGCGTACGCGGTCTGTGCCGCGATGCTGGTGGCGGCGGTGGCGTTGTGGAAGGGGATCTTCACCCACGACTTCAACATCATCTACGTCGCCGACTATACCTCCCGCAACCTCCCCGAGTATTACCTCATCTCGGCCTTCTGGGCCGGCCAGCGCGGGTCGCTGCTGTTCTGGGCGACGGTGCTGTCGATCTTCGGCGCCCTGGCGCAGGCGCTGACGTCGTCGCGCCACAAGGAGCTGCTGCCCTACGTGGCGGGCGTGACCAGCGGGGTGGCGTCGTTCTTCATCATGGTGATGCTGTTCGGCCAGGACGCCAACCCGTTCCAGCGGTTTGCCTTCACGCCGCCGGACGGCAACGGCCTCAACCCGCAGCTGCAGAACCCGGGGATGGTGATGCATCCCCCGATGCTCTACCTCGGCTACATCAGCATCACGATGCCGTTTGCCTTTGCGATCGCGGCGTTGCTCGCCAAGCGGCTCGACACCGGCTGGATCATCGCCATGCGGAAGTGGGCGCTGGCGTCGTGGCTTTTCCTGTCGATCGGCATCACCCTCGGGATGTGGTGGGCGTATGTCGAACTCGGCTGGGGCGGCGTCTGGGAGTGGGACCCGGTCGAGAACGCCTCGCTGCTGCCGTGGCTGGTGCTGACGGCGTTCCTGCACTCGGTGATGATCCAGGAAAAGCGCGGCATGCTGAAGCGCTGGAACGTCTCGCTGATCATCGCCGCGTTCCTGCTGTCGATCTTCGGCACGTTCATCACCCGGTCGGGCGCGATCTCGTCGGTGCACTCGTTCACGCAGTCCGACATCGGCTACTTCTTCCTGGCGCTGCTGGCGGTGGCGGCAATTCTGTCGTTCACGCTGCTGTCGACCCGCTGGCCGCAGCTCGAAGCCGACGTGCAACTCGAATCGCTGGTGAGCCGCGAGTCGGCGTTCCTGTTCAACAACCTGGCGCTGGTGGGGATCGCGTTCTCGGTGCTCTGGGGGACGCTCTTCCCGATCATCTCGGAACTGGTGCGGGGCACCAAGATCACGGTCGGCCCGCCGTTCTTCAACCGGGTCAACATCCCGCTCGGCCTGTTCCTGCTGCTGCTGACCGGCGTGGGGCCGCTGATTGCGTGGCGCAAGGCGTCGCTGGCCAACCTGCAGCGGCAGTTCCTGGCGCCGTCGGCGGGCTTCGTGCTGACGTTCGTGGTGATGATCGCGCTCGGCATGCGCGACTTCTACGCGCTGATCGCGGTGGCGCTGGCGGGCTTCGTGCTGGTGACCATCGGCCAGGAGTTCTGGCGCGGCATCCGGGCCCGGATGGCGATGCACCACGAATCGCCGCTGGTGGCGGTGGGGCACCTCGTGGCGCGCAACCGGCGGCGCTACGGCGGCTACATCGTGCACGTCGGCGTGGTGTGCTACTTCGTCGCGTTCACCGGGCTGGCGTTCAAGGTGAAGCAGGAAGTGGTGCTCCACCCCGGCGAGTCGGCCACGATCCACTCGCCGTTCGGCTACGACTACACGCTGACCCACCTTGGCGTGTCGCAGTACAAGACGCTCAACCGCGAGACGTCGGCTGCCACGCTGCAGGTGGCGCGCGGCGGCAAGGTGGTCGGCACGGTCAAGTCGGAGCGGCGCCAGTATGTCGATTCGTTCGGCAATCCCACCTTCGAGCCGTCGACGGCGGTGGGGATCCGGAGCACCCTGCGCGAAGACCTCTACGTGGTATATGCCGGGTCGCCCGACGGCACCGAGACGGCGCGCTTCACGTTGATGATCAACCCGCTGGTGGCGTGGTTCTGGATTGGTGGCGCAATCCTCGCCTTCGGCGGGATTCTCACCATGTGGCCCGGCGGGCCGCAGATCCGGACCCGGCGCCGCCGGGTGATTCCGCAGGCGGGCTACGCGGTCAAGCTCGCCGAGGTGGCCGAGGTGGCGGAATGAACCGGCGCGAATGGCTTGCCGGGCTCGGCCTGATGGCGGTGCCGCTGGCGCGGACCCGCGGCGCCCGCCGGATCACGCTGCCGAGTGTGTTGCGGCGCCGGGCGCAACAGGCCGGTGGCGCCCAGCAGCCGGCACAGCAGCCGGCGCCCGGGGCGGCCGCGCCGCCGGCCAATGCCCTCGACGACGCATCGCTGGTGGGGCGTGCCGCGGCACCGGTCGATCGTTTCGACAACGACCCGTTCGTGATCTCGATCGAACGCCGACTGCGCTGCACCTGCGGCTGCACCCTCGACGTCTACACCTGCCGCACCACCGACTTCACCTGCACCTACTCGCCGGCGATGCACAAGGATGTCGTCACGATGCTGCAGCAGGGGGCGACGTCGGACCAGGTCATCCAGGCGTTTGTCGACCAGTACGGCGAATCGGTGCTGATGTCGCCGCCGGCGCGCGGGTTCAACCTTGCCGGGTACCTGGTGCCGGGGCTGGTGATCACGGCAGCGGGGCTGGCCCTCGCGGCGTACCTCGGCCGGCGGCGCGACCTGCTGGTCGTCCCGGCGCCGGTGGCGACCGGGCCCGGCGCACCGGCCGGCCCCGACGCGGCAGAGCTGGAACGGCTGCGCCGTGCCCTCGACGAAGTGGAATCGTGAATGATCATCGAGGCGTTTGCCGCGGTGATGGTGGGAATTGCGCTGATCTGGCTGGTGGTGCAGCCGCTGGTGCTCCCGGCGATGGCGGGTCCGGAGTTGCCCGACCTTCCTGATCCGGAAGAGACGCCGCGGGGCCAGGCGCTGCTGGCGCTGAAGGAAATCGAATTCGATCGCGCCACCGGCAAGCTCTCCGAAGCGGATTACGAATCGCTCTACGCCCGCTATTCGGTGCGGGCCATCGAGGTGCTCGACGCGCCACCGGGCGCGGCTGGCGCGGCCGAGCCCGGCGGGGACGACCCGATCGAAGCGCTGATCGCGGCGCGCCGGGCGGCGCTGCCGACGGCGGGTGCCGTCGGTGCCACGCCGGTTGTGGCGCTGCCCGACGGCGTTGCCCGCCGCTGCCTGCTCCACGGCGATGCCGTGGAACCTGACGCTGTCTTCTGCTCGGTCTGCGGCGCCGCACTGGTCACCGCCGACGGGCAGTGCGTCGCGTGCGGCACGACGGCTCCCGCCGACGCGGCGTTCTGCCCCGGCTGCGGAGCGCGCCTCACCGGGTAACCGGCCCCGGCGGGAGGCTCCGCAGAACCTCCCGCCGCTGGCCGCCCGGACATTCCCTCGATCACGGCAGGTGCGCCGTGGTGAACCACCCCGCGGTTCTCGCCCCGCTGTACTTCAATTCCCAGTTGGCACCGCCCGGCGCCGGTCCCGTCACCGTCGTCGAGACGCCGTTGCCGATGAAGTCGTCGTTGGTCTTGATCAGGTCCCACGCCGTCGCGAGCAGCTTGAAGATCGACGGCGCGGCCTGGATGCCGCGGTAGTACCACGGCTCGACCTTGCCGCTGGTGATCGAGTGGTAGACCTGGTCGACCTGGTCGACGGTCCTGGTGATCGAGATCGAATCGGCGTGATCGACGCACGGCTCGTTGTCGTCCTCCCAGGCCACGATCCGGATCGGTGCGCCAGGATGCTGTGCCTGGTACCTGTTGAGGGCGTCGTCGGAGAGCAGCAGTGCGCGGCCGGTCCAGTCGGCACCGTTCTGGTCGAAATAGTCGGGGCCGTAGTCGTTGCCACCGGCGCAGGCGAGCTGTTCCGAGGTGCCGTTGTCGCCCTCGCCGTAGACGTGGTACTCGTACTCCGGCTCTCCCTTCAGCCAGCTCTCGTACGAACCGCTGATGTGGCTCTGCACCAGGTAGAGCCCCGGCACACCGGGAGTATCGGTCGACGTGCCGCTGCCGGTGCCGCCGCTGCCGCCGGGAGACGTCGTTCCGCCGCACATGTCGAGGCACTCCTCGACCTTTTCGGGGTGCCCGCCGGTGAAGTCGGTTTCCTGCGGCACCAGTGCCAGCACCGGTTCGGCCGGCGGCGTGTCGGCGTCGAGCAGCAGGCGCTGGCCCGAGACGGTATACGCCACCGGGGCCTCGCCGTCCTGGCCGATGGTCGCGACCAGCAGGTTGGTGTCACCGGTCCACGCGTGGCGTTGCGCCGCCACCGGGAAGTAGAGCTCGAGGGCCCGAGCCTGGTCGAGGTCGGAGAGCAACTCCGGCACCGTGCGAGACGCGCCCCGCGCCAGCGATGCCAGCAGGTATCCCTGGTCGGTGTGCGAGAGCACCTGGAACTGGAGCTTTCCCTCGGGAGCATTCGACTGGTCGAGTCGCTCCTTGACCGAGGCGCGGACGGCGGGATTGGCAAGCGCGAGGGCGAGGGCGCGCGTCAACCGCTCGCGGGCGGCGGGGGCGCCACCGGGCGCCAGCGCCGTGGCGCCGATGGGATCAGGGGGTGGGGTGGTGGGGGCCGGCTGGTCGGCGCACCCTGCGAGCAGGGCAGCGGCGGCGCCGAAGGCGATGATGCGACGCAACATGAAAACCTCCCGGATACGGGCTGGCGGTGCGCGGGCGGCGGAAGTGCCGCACGGCACCGCGCACGATCGGGAGGAGGAGGGAAGAATGCCGGCGCGCTTCCGCGCGATCCGGCGCATTTTGCCGCGCCTACACCTCGAGCGCGGCGAGGCGCCGCGCCGCGCGGTGCATCGGCACCACGCCCGCGACGATGCAGAGCAGGGCGGCGATGCCGAACAGCACCGCGCCGCTCACCCCGACGCCGGTGGCAGCACCGCTCTGGCTGGCGCGGACCCGCTCGTTGATCGGGATCGCCTCCAGCATGATCACCGCGCCGAGCAACGCCACGGCAAGCAGCATGAAGACCAGTCCGCCGAACGAGGTGGGGATCTGTGCCGCGTTCTCGCTCTCGAATTGCGGAAACAGGGTGCCCATGCCGAGGGCGAGGCCGCCGACGGCGAGCGTGTAGGCCACCACGGTGGCGACGCTCACCAGCAGCATGAAGGCGTTGGCCCGGAGCAGCACGTCGGTGGTGACCGTCAGGCCGAGGGCGAGGGTGAGCAGCGGGACGATGCCCACCAGGTACTTGCCGCGAAGCATGGCGCGGGGGTCGAGCGGCGAGGAGCGGAGCAGCCAGAGCTGTCGGCCTTCCAGCGACACCGACGGGAAGATGAAGTGGGCCGCGACATTCGCGATGGCGAACCCCGCCAGTCCCTGGCTCAGGAAGACGATCAGGGTGATCAGCACCGCGGGCACCCGTTCGCCGGTGAACAGCGGCAACGCCTGCACGTTGAAGAGAATTACCAGCACCAGCACGCCGATCAGGATCAACTGGCTCCACTGTGTGCTGTCGCGGAAGAAGATTCGCAGGTCCTTGAGGATGAACTCGCGGCGCAGCGGCGGCATGCCACCGAGCAGCCAGCCGCCGGCGGTGGCCCAGCGCGAGCGCCGCCCGAAGCGGTCGGCGCCTTCCTGGGCCCGGGAATAGGCCGCGGCGTACCAGCGGCGATGCAGCGACGCACCAATGACGACCATGCTTCCGGCGGTGGTCCACAGCAGCAGGATCGGCAGCGGGTCGGCGATCCGGGTCAGCCAGTTCATCAGCATGCCCGCCGACCACTCGCTGGGCAGCAGCGGATGACTCGGCGCGCGCAGCACCGCGATGAAGTCGACGAGGTTCTGGAACCCTTCGGGGCGCGCCAGCTGCTCGGGCCGCAGCACGCGGATGAAGAGCACCAGGGCGCCGGCCGCCGCCACGGTGACGAGGCCCAGCAGGTCGCGGGTGCGCCGCGCCGGGAAGACCGTCACCAGCAGCAGCGTGATGGTGCTGCCGATGACGCCGCTGATGATGAACAGCGGCAGCAATGCCGCCGCGGCGACCAGCGGGAAGAGCGGGCCGCCGTGCCAGACGATGCCGTACGCCGCCAGCAGCGGCACGGCGAGCAACGCCACCATCCACGATGAGTGGACCACGGTCTCGGCGAGCTTGGCGAGGTAGAAGCGGCCCCATTCGACGGGGGCCGCGACGAGCATGTCGAGGTCGCGCGCCAGGAAGAAGGTGGACAGCGAGGTGACGAGGTTGGAGAGCAGCAGGATGGCGCCGAAGGCGAGCAGCGCCATGTCGAGCAGCTTGCCGGCGAGGAGCGGCCCGATCTCGGGGACGCCGGCGAAGTAGCGCAGCACCCGCCATGCGATGGTGAAGGCGGCCCCGAGGAAGAGTGTTCCGGCGACACCGAGCAGCACGCCGCGGCCCGGGAGCCCGTCGGCCTGCCGGCGCCGGAGCCGCGCCCAGGTGCTGCGCCACTTGGGCGAGGTCAGCGTCATCAGCCCGGGCTGCGCCGGCGCGAACGGACTACCCGAGAATGGCATCGAGGTCGTGTTCGACGTGGCCGCCGGTGAGGCGGAGGAAGAGTTCTTCGAGGCCGGCGTGGCGCGAGTCGCTGGCGGCGCGGAGTTCGTCGAGCGTGCCGCAGGCGACCAATTCGCCCTGGCGGATGATGCCGATCCGGTCGCACATCCCCTCGACCACCTCGAGGGTGTGGGTGCTCATCAGCACGGTGCCGCCGCGTTCCACGAAGCGGCGGAAAATCCGCTTCAGGAGCCGCGCGCTCTTGGGGTCGAGCCCGACCATCGGCTCGTCGACCACGATCACCTCGGGGCGGTGCACCAGTGCGCCGGCGATGATCAGCTTCTGCCGCATGCCGTGGCTGTACGATTCGGTCAGCTCGTGCTTCCAGTCGCTGAGCTCGAAGAGTCCCAGCAATTCGTCGATGCGCCGCTCGATGTCGGGGCCGTCCTGGCCGAAGAGCGCCGCGGTGAAGCGGAGAAATTCGGCGCCGGTCAGCTTGTCGTAGACAAACGGTCGGTCGGGGATGAAGCCGAGCTTTGCCTTTGCCGCCAGGGGCTTGCGGGCGATGTCGATCCCGCCGATCTCGATGGCGCCGGCGCTGGGGGCCAGGATGCCGGCGATCATCCGCATGGTGGTGGTCTTGCCGGCGCCGTTCGGCCCGAGAAAGCCGAACAATTCGCCGCGGCGGATCTCGAGGTCGATACCCTTGACCGCCTCGAACCGGCCGTAACGCTTCACGACGCCGCGTAACTCGATCATCGGATCACTCCGTCGCCGGTGGTCGGGAGCGGCACCAGCCGCGCATTGGCCACCAGCGGCAACATCCCGTCGCGTCCGCCCGATCCGGCGAGCGCCAGACGAATGAGGTTGGTCGGTGCCGGCACGAGGCCCCGCACCGGATCGACGGCGAACCATCCGCCGCGTCCACCCGGACTCCACACCTCCGCCCAGGCATGCGGATAGAGGGTATCGCCGCGTACCGCGACGCCGGTAACGTAGCGCGCCGGAATCCCCGCGGCGCGGGCGGCGGCCACAAAGAGCCGCGCGATCCCGTCGGGGCGGCCGCGGTGCGCCGCCAGGGTCCCGAGGGCGTCCTGCGGCGCGCCGATCGCGGTGTCGAGCCGGACGGTGCGGCGGATCGTGTCGATCAACGCCATCAATCCCACCGATTCGGCGACCATGCCGTCGAACGACGCCGCGAACGTGCGCACCGCATGGGCGTCCGACTGGATCATCGGATCCTCGGGGACCTCCCGCGGCGTGATGACCACCGGGTGGCTCACCTCGGGGCCCACCGTGATGGTGTCGCCGTGGACCGTCTGCCGGCCGCCGCTCAATCCGGCCAGCAATGCGGTATCGACCGGCGTGCCGTCGCGATGCAGGGCGAGGTAGCGTCGCGGGGCCGTGCTGGTGTCGATCAACCGACTCGCCGCCAGCAACCGCATGGCCGGGAGGGCGGCGGCGACGCTGCCCGGGTCGGCCGCAACGCGCCGCTGGAAACGGGAGATCGCGAGGTCGAAATCGGTGCGCACCCAGGTGACCCCGAGTGGCGTCTGGCGTCCCAGCACGTTGCCACGGTGGTCGACCCAGAGCCGGTACGGACCGAGCGGACCGACGATGTCGAGGGCCACCGCGTGCGCCGTGGTCTGGTGCGCCGCCACCCACCCTTCGACGGGATCGGTGCGCGAACTGTCGGCATAGTCGATCGTCGAGTCGCGGCCGGCGACGACCGGCGCTTCGACCACCGCCGGTGGCCAACCGTCGGCGACCAGCACGGTGCGCGAGCGTCCCGAGGCGGCAACGCCGGAAAGCGCCAGGCGGTAGCTCAGGGCGCTCTGGGCCACCGGGCGGGCGTCGAGGTGCAGCTTCCCGACGGCGCGGCGGGTGCCGTCGAGCGAGCTGACCATGATCGAATCGCCCCGGGCGATCACCGACCAGTCGACGGCGCGTCCCGGCATGCTCGATCGCGCGGTGATCCCCTCGAGGCCGAGGGTGGCGTCGAGGTGGGTTTCCGAGCGCCAGGTGGTCCGGGTCAGGCGGCCGTCGCGGGGTACCTCGAAGGTCTCGGTGGCGACGATCCGGTAGCCCGGGGAGAGGGTGTCGAGGGTGATGCCCCCGCTGCCGACTTGCACCGAGCCGGCATCGATGGCGAACCACCCGCCGCCGGGGGCGAGCCGGAGTGCTGCCTCGCTCGACAGGTCGGTGGCGCGGTCGGCGTGGACCTGCCGCCACGCCAGCCAGCCGAGGGAGCCGCCCCACCCCAGCAGGACGACGATGGCGAGCGAGGCCCGGAGCGAGGGACGGTAGAGGATCAGTGCCATTCGGCTGTCTTTACGCAAAGGACGGGCCGCATCCGGTCCCCGCCGGTTGCTCGGGGTTCGGGCTCCGCCTTACCATTCCGGGCTATGCCCGAAGAAGAGTCCCTGGTCGTTCGCGGAGCCCGCGAACACAACCTGAAGAACATCACGGTCCGCATCCCCCGGAATGCGTTGACGGTCATTACCGGTCTGTCCGGGTCGGGCAAGTCCTCGCTGGCGTTCGACACCATCTACGCCGAGGGGCAGCGACGCTACGTCGAGTCGCTGTCGGCATATGCCCGCCAGTTCCTCGGCTTGATGGAGAAGCCGGACGTCGACGCGATCGAAGGGCTGTCACCGGCGATTTCGATCGAGCAGAAGACCACCGCGCAGAATCCGCGCTCGACCGTCGGCACGGTGACGGAAATCTACGACTACATGCGGCTGCTCTGGGCGCGCGCCGGAACGCCGCTCTGTCCCAACGACGGCACGCCGATTGTCCGCTCGAGCGCCGGACAGATCACCGACACGATCCTCACCTGGCCCGAAGGGACCCGCATCGAGGTGCTCGGGCCGATGGTCCGAGGGCGGAAGGGCGAGTTCAAGGAGCTCTTCGACGACCTGCGCCGCCAGGGATACGTCCGCGTCCGGGTCGACGGGACCACGGTCGATCTCGACGCCGTTCCGACCCTGAACCGGCGCCAGAATCACGACATCGCGGTGGTCGTCGACCGGCTCGTGGTGCAGGCCGCCGACCGCGCACGGCTGGCCGATTCGATCGAGACGGCGCTGCGGGTTGCCGACGGCGTGGTGGAAGTGGTGCGTCACGGCGCGCGCTCCCGGAGTGCCACGACGGAATCGCGCCTCTTCTCGGAGCGCTTCGCCTGTCCGGTGTGCGGGCTCTCGCTGCCGGAGGTCGAGCCGCGGCAGTTCTCGTTCAACTCGCCGTTCGGCGCGTGCCCCGAATGCCACGGCGTCGGCACCGCCCGCATTCCGAGCGCCGAGCTGGTGCTCGGCGATCCCGGCATTTCGCTGCTCGAAGGGGTGGTGCTGCCGTGGGGTGAGCCGACCGGCTACCTCCGCAAGGTGGTGTTGCCGACGCTGGCGCGGACCTTCCGCTTCGACCTCAATGCGCCGTGGGGAACGCTCACGGAGGCGGTCCGGAAGGTGCTGCTCGACGGCGCGCCGGGGCGCAAGCTGAAGTACACCGCCGAAGGCGGGCGGGGCCGCGAGATCGAGGGAGAATGGGAGGGGATCCTCGCCAACCTGTCGCGCCGGTACCGCGACACCAGCAGCGACTCGGTGCGGCAGGATCTCGAGGCCTACATGGTCGAGCAGCCCTGTCCGGTCTGTCACGGCAAGCGCCTCCGCCCTGAATCGCTGTCGGTGCTGGTTGCAGGAAGAAGTATCGGCGATGTCGTCGAGCTTCCCATCGACGAGGCGGTCGACTTCTTCCGCAACGTGCCGGTGGGGCGCGGCGTGCCGGGCGCGGCGGACCCGGAGATTGCCGCGCCGATCCTGAAAGAGGTGGTCGACCGGTTGGCGTTCCTGCGTGACGTGGGACTCGACTACCTCACGCTGGGCCGCTCCGCCGGCACGCTCTCCGGCGGTGAGGCGCAACGGATCCGGTTGGCGACGCAGATCGGGTCGCGGCTGGTGGGGGTGCTCTACATCCTCGACGAGCCAAGCATCGGCTTGCACCAGCGCGACAACGCCCGGTTGCTCGAGACGTTGCGCGGGCTGCGCGACCTCGGCAACACCGTCATCGTGGTGGAGCACGACGAGGACACGATCCGCGGCGCCGATCACCTCATCGACCTCGGTCCCCGCGCCGGGCGCCTCGGTGGTGAGGTGGTTGCCGAAGGCTCGCTCGCCGATGTCCTGGCGAGCCCCGACTCGCTCACCGCGCGTTACCTGCGGGGCGAATTGCGCATCCCGGTGCCGGCCGAGCGGCGGCGGCCCGATCCGGCGCGGCAGCTGGTGATCCACGGTGCCCGCGAGAACAACCTGCAGGACCTCGACGTGACGTTCCCGCTGGGGCTCTTCGTGGCGGTCACCGGCGTGTCGGGGTCGGGAAAGTCGACCCTCGTCACCGACATTCTCTACCGCGCGCTGGCGCGGCACTTCTACCGGGCGCGGGTGGTGCCGGGGGCGTTCGAGCGGATCAGCGGACTCGACCACCTCGACAAGGTGATCGACATCGACCAGTCGCCGATCGGCCGGACCCCCCGCTCCAATCCCGCGACCTACACCGGACTGTTCACGCCGATCCGCGACCTGTTCAGCCAGCTGCCCGAGGCGAAGATGCGCGGCTACGGGCCGGGACGCTTTTCGTTCAACGTCAAGGGCGGCCGCTGCGAGGCGTGCCAGGGCGACGGGCTGGTGCGGATCGAGATGCACTTCCTGCCCGACGTCTACGTGCCGTGCGAAGTCTGCAAGGGGAAGCGCTACAACCGCGAGACGCTGGAGGTGCGCTACAAGGGGCGCAGCATCGCCGATGTCCTCGAACTCACCGTCGCCGATGCGCTCGACTTCTTCTCCGCGCAGGGGCGGATTGCCGAAAAGCTCGACCTCCTCAACGACGTCGGCCTGGGCTACCTCCACCTGGGCCAGCCGGCGACGACGCTCTCCGGTGGCGAGGCGCAACGCGTCAAGCTCGCCACCGAGCTTGCCAAGCGCGACACCGGGCGCACCATGTACCTGCTCGACGAGCCGACCACCGGCCTCCACTTCGAGGACGTCCGCCTGCTGCTCGACGTGCTCCACCGGCTGGTCGGCAAGGGCAACTCGGTGGTGGTCATCGAGCACAACCTCGACGTGCTGAAGACCGCCGACTGGATCATCGATCTGGGGCCGGAGGGCGGCGAGCGCGGCGGCCGGATCATTGCCGAAGGGACCCCCGAGCAGGTCGCCGATCACCCCGACTCGTACACCGGGCAGTACCTCGCCCGCCTCCTCGCCCGGCGGGGATGACTTCGCGGCGGCGCCGCCGGATTGGGTAGATTGTCGGGGCGGGGCTCTCCGGAGGCGCGCGTGAAGACAGAGGCCATCATCGAGGTCCTCGGTTTTGCCAACGGGCACCTTCAGCCGGTCCGCCTCGTGCTGCGGGACGGCTCGGAGGTGGTCGGCGTGCCGTCGACGGTCGACGTCCATCCGGCCGCCAACGAAGTCTTCCTGCATCCCACCGGCAGCGACGACACCGAAATCGGCGTGTCGCTGACGGCCATCGTCTCCGCCCAACTGGTATAGCCCATGGTCTCACTGCTCGACATCATCGGCCCGGTCATGGTCGGACCCTCCTCGTCACACACCGCGGGTGCGTGCCGCCTGGGACTGATTGCGCGGGCGCTGATCGGCGGCACGCCGGACACCGCCCGGGTCGAGCTGCACGGTTCGTTCGCGCGGACCGGCACCGGGCACGGCACCGACCGCGCCATTGCCGGCGGACTGCTGGGGTTCTCTCCCGACGACGTACGGCTGCGGGAATCGCTCGAACTCGCCGAAGCCGCCGGCGTCGCGATCACCTTCGAGAACACCAAGCTGCGCGGCGAGCACCATCCCAATTCGGTGCGGATCACCGTGACCCGCGAAGGCCGTCGCGCCACCATGGTCGGTTCGTCGATCGGCGCGGGGCGCATCGTCGTGACGTCGATCGACGGCTTTCCGGTCGATGTCACCGGCGCCTACACCACCCTCGTCGTCGTTGCGCACGACGAGCCGGGGATCGTGGCGCGACTCGCCACCGCACTCGCCGAACACGATGTCAACCTCGCCACGATGCGGGTGTCACGCCGCCAGAAGGGCGGCGACGCGATCCATGTCTACGAACTCGACTCTCCCCCCGACCCCGGCGCCCTCGCCCGGCTCCGCGAATTGCCGGCGATGAAGACGTTGCGGGTGATCGACCGGGTGTCGTGATGTTCGAGTCCCTGCTCGACGCCGTTGCCGCCGCCGAATCGGCCGGGCTGTCGCTCGGCGAGCTGGCGCTGCGGAGCGAGGCGGAAGAGGGGCTGCGCAGCCGCGAGGAGGTCGAAGCCGGCCTCCAGCGCGCGCTCGACGTGATGCGCGGTGCGGTCGCGACCGGCCTGACCGGCGAGCTCCGCAGCGTCTCCGGGCTGGTCGGCGGCGACGCCGCGCGCCTCGCTGATGCCAAGGGGCCGCTCGCCGGGACGGTCTTCACTGACGCTCTCGCCGCCGCCCTCGCCGTGCAGGAAGTGAACGCGGCAATGGGGGTGATCGTCGCCGCTCCGACCGCGGGCGGCGCCGGTGTCCTGCCCGGTGTCCTGCTGGCGCTGGCCCGGCACCGGCAATCGAGTGACGCCGAGCTGGTCCGGGCACTCGCCGCCGCCGGGCTGATCGGCGCCGTGGTGGCGGTCCGGGCGTCGCTCTCCGGGGCCGAAGGCGGCTGTCAGGCGGAGACCGGCGCTGCCGCCGGGATGGCCGCCGGAGCCGGCGTCGAGCTGCTCGGCGGCACGCCGAGGCAGGCGATACACGCCGTCTCGGTCACCATGCAGGGCACCCTCGGGCTGGTCTGCGATCCCCTCGGCGGCCTCGTCGAGGTGCCCTGCGTCTACCGCAACGCGACTGGCGCGGCGATGGCCCTCGCCGGAATCGAAATGGCCCTGGCCGGAGTGGAATTCCCGATTCCGGTCGACGAGGTCGTCGATACCATGGGACAGATCGGTCGGGAGATGGATGTCCGGTACCGGGAGACCGCCGGCGGCGGGCTGGCGGCGACGCCGACGGGAAGGCGGCTGGCGCGGGAACGGCTGGTGACGCTGAAGCCGCGGAAGTCGCGCTGAGGGCATCGTTCCCGGTTGAAACATTCGTGACGACCGGTGCGTAGGCGGTCGAGGATCGAGGACCGGCCCTGAGCGGCGAGCGGCCGTGGCCGCGCCAGGTCGACGGGGTGAGGGAGCGAGGAATTCAGGGGAGTCATGGAAGACATACTCGCGATCGTATTGATCTTCGGAGGCGGCACCTGCATCGCGCTGGCGTTCTCGCCGCTCGGGCGGGCGCTGGCCGACCGGCTGCGCTACGGGAAAACGCCGCCGGTGGTGGAGAACGACCCGGCGATCTATTCCGAGATCGATCAGATGCGGGCCGAAATGAACGAGCTGCAGGAGCGCCTGGATTTTGCCGAGCGGTTGCTGGCCAAGCCGGGCGACTCCGAACTCCCGGTGCAGGGGAGTGAGCAATGACCAACGGACATCTGGCAATATTGATCATCTTCGGTGGCGGGCTGCTGGTGGCGCTGATCGCGGTCATCGCCAACAGCGACATCGGGCAGTCGATTGCCGACGCCATCCGCCACAACAGCGGCGCCAGCGAGGGCGCGGCGGTCCGGCGCGAGCTGGAGCAGATGCGGGGCAACGTCGAACAGCTGCAGACCGATGTGGAGTCGCTGCATGCGCAGCTGGGCGAGGCCCATGAGCGGCTCGATTTTGCGGAGCGGTTGCTCACCGAGCGGCACGACGCGCGCATCGAGGGACCCGGAGCATGACCGGCCGTCCGTGGTGGCAACGTCCGGTCACACTGCGCACCGTCTTCTGGGGGGCGGCGGCGGCGATTCTCGGTTCGGCGGTGGCGCGCGACGGCCGCGAGCTGGCGCCCGGAATCCTGCTGGCGGTGGGCGCGCTGGTGATGCTGGCGCTGGTATTCGCATTCCACGGCGCGGTGACGCCGGCTGGCGACGAGCCGGCGGACGCGGCGGAGCTGCCACCGGCGCGACTCGACGAGATCGAAGCGCGCCTGGCCGACCAGGGTGCCCTCGAGCAGCGGTTGCTCGAATTGGAGGAGCGGCTCGACTTTGCCGAGCGGTTGCTGGCCGAGCGGCACGACGCGCGGATCGAAGGGCCGAGGGCGCCATGAACAGCTTCAACGGGAACGAACTCGCGCTTGGCATCATCATCATCGCCTTCTTTTTCGTGCGGCCGATCGCGCGGGCGTGGGCCAAGCGGCTCGACGGCAGTGCCGATCTGCACGGGCTGCGCGACGAGCTGACGCGGCTCGACGACCGGGTGGCGCAGCTGGAGGCGGAAAACGCCAGGTTGCTCGAGGTGGAAGAGCGGCTGGATTTTGCGGAACGGCTGCTGGCCGGGTCGCGGCAGGCGGACGGCAGCCCGGCGTCGCCGGTGACCGACGGGACGAGGTGAAGGCGATGGACTCCGAGGCTGTGATCAGGATGCTGTTGGAATCCACCGGATTTGTCTTCATTCTGTTGGCGGGCCTGGCCGCACTGGCGGCGATTCGGGTGATCTGGAAGCGCGGTTCGGAGATGCACGCCGATTCCGGCGAGCTGCGAAGCGACCTCGACGCGCTGCGCGCCCGGCTCGACGCCATCGAGCAACGTGGGCTGACCTCGGGCGAAGTGGACGCCCAGTATTCTCGCCTCGCCGAACTCGAGGAGCGGGTCGACTTTGCCGAGCGACTGCTGGCGCAACGGCCGAGCGGCGCCACGCTGCCACTGGTCGCGCGCCAACCCTCACCGCCGACCGGGAGCCCGGTGCAATGAGCAACAACTCCGTTTCCCGATTCTGGGGTGTGGTGGCGATCCTCGGGCTCACCATGCCGGCGCTGCTGTTCCTGGCGTACACCATGGACGAAGCCGGGCGACAGAATCCGCCGATCGTGCCGCTGTTCGGGTTGCTCGCCGTGGCCGCGATGTACGTTGCGGTGATTCGTGGTCCGGTCGGTCGCGGCATCGCGCGGATGCTGGAGGGCGGTCCGGTGACCGACGACCAGCTGTCGACGCGCATCAACCAGCTCGAGGCGCAGAGCGCCGACCTGGTCTACGAGCAGCAGCGGCTCATGGAGGTCGAGGAGCGGCTCGACTTCGCGGAGCGGCTGCTGGCGCAGCGCGGCGCGCCGATCACGCCACGCCCACCGGAGGTGAACTGATGGCGCACGGCAAGAACAACGACGACATGGTCGCGCTGTTCATCGGCTTCGGCTTCGGTGCCGCCGGAGTGGCTGGCGCGCTGGCGTGGGTCACCAGCGCCATCGGTCCGGCGTCGATCCCGATCTGGGCGATCGCGGTCTGGGGCGGCATGATGATCTTCCGTGGACCGTTCGGGAAGGCGCTGTCGACGCGGGTGGCGGGCCAGGCGATGGACGGCCCCGTCGAGGTGCCGCCGGAACTCTATGGCGAACTCGACGAGTTGCGCGCCCGCCTTGGCGAACTCGAGGAACGGGTCGACTTTTCCGAGCGCCTGCTGGCGCAGGGCAAGGAACCGGCCCCGCTCGATCGCGCCGCGATGCTCGGGGTGGATCCGCGCCCCTCGACCAGCTGAAAGGTGCCGGACCTTGACGTGCTTATTCATTCAGAGGACTCCATGACGACACGCGACGACGTGCGCTCCTTCCTGGACCGGCTCGACATGCCGGTCGAACCGGTGGCGGACGACATGTGGCTGATCCGCACGCCGGAGGGGGCCGAACTGGTGGTGAACTACGCGCCGCCGGTGCTGCTGCTGCGGGTGCGGGTCATGCCGCTGCCCGCCGACCAGGGGCGGGCCGGCGAACTGAGCCGCCGCCTGCTGGAATACAACGCGCGCGACTTGGTGCACGGCTCCTACGGCATCGAGGGGAGCGACATCGTGCTCAGCGACGCGCTGGAGCTGGAAAACCTGGACTTCAACGAGTTCCGCTCGAGCGTCGACTCGCTCACGCTCGCCCTTGCATCTCACGTGAGCGCTCTGGCGCCGTTCGGGGAGAGGTAATCCGCCATGGGGATCTTCGATCGGTTTACCACCATGCTGCGGTCGAACATCAACGACCTGATCTCGCGGGCCGAAAACCCCGAGAAGATGCTCAATCAGTTGATCGTCGACATGCGCTCCCAGCTCGACAAGGCCCGCCAGCAGGTGGCGCAGTCGATCGCCGACGAGAAGAAGCTCGAGGCGGACTCGATCGCGATGCGGAAGCAGGCCGAGGACTGGGAACGCCGCGCCATGCTGGCGGTGCAGGAGAACCGCGACGACCTCGCCAAGCAGGCGCTGGTGCGCTACAACGAGGCGCTGCAGGGGGCGCAGCAACTGCACGAGACCTGGGCCAAGAGCAAGCAGGAGACCGAGGCGCTCAAGGCGTCGCTGCGCCAGCTCAACGACAAGATCGAAGAGGCCAAGCGCAAGAAGAACATCCTGATCGCCCGGGCCCGCCGTGCCGAGGCCCAGCAGCGCATCCAGGACACCCTCGCCGGCATGGGCGACAAGAGCGCCTTCGAGTCGTTCGAGCGGATGCAGGAGAAGATCGAGGCCAGCGAGCGGAAGGCGGTGGCCGCGGCCGAGTTGCAGCAGGAACTCACCGGCGACACGCTGCAGCGCCAATTCGAGCAGCTGGAGTACCACGGCAGCTCCGACCAGCAGCTGCTGGAGCTGAAGGCCAAGATGGGGCTCATCGCCACCGGCAAGGGCGAGGCGCCGAAGCAACTGGGCCAGGGGCAGACGCCCGCCACCCCCGCCGACAGCAGCGCCGCCGAAGATCACGGCGCGTGACCCGCGAGCGGGTCCTGATCATCGCCGACGGCGATCTCGGACCGATGACGTCCAAGACCGCCAACGCGATCATCCGCTACCACCCCGAGCGGGTGGTGGCGGTGCTCGACCACCAGTTTGCCGGGCGCACCGTCGGCGAGGTCCTCGGCTTCGGCGGCGCCATCCCGGTGGTCGGGACGATGCGCGAGGGGTTGGCGCTCGGCCCGACTATGGTACTCATTGGTATAGCGCCGATGGGGGGCCGGCTCCCGCCGGCGTGGCACGGGTGGCTGCTCGAAGCCCTCGCCGCCGGCTGCGACCTGCAGAGCGGGTTGCACACCTTTCTTGGCCACGACGCCGGGCTCGCCGCCGCGGCCCGCGCCGCGGGGCGCACCATCGACGACGTCCGACGGCCGCCGCCCGACCTGCCGGTGGCGTCGGGCCTGGCCCGCGACGTCGCGCCGCTGGTGGTGCTCACGGTCGGCACCGACTGCAACGTCGGCAAGATGACGGCGCAACTGCAGCTGGTGGAGGCGCTCAACGCCCGCGGAGCGCGCACCCGGTTTCTCGCCACCGGGCAGACCGGCATCATGATCGAGGGGTGGGGCGTCGCGGTCGACGCGGTGGTGGCGGATTTCGTCGCCGGCGCCGCCGAATGGCTGGTGCTCAAGGGGGCCGCCGAGGGTAGCCCCGACGTGCTGCTGGTCGAGGGGCAGGGGAGCATCAATCACCCGGGCTACAGCGGCGTCACCCTGGGCCTGCTCCACGGCTCGTGCCCCGAGGCGATGATCCTCTGCCACCACGCCACCCGGCGGACCATCGGCGACTACCGGTATCCGTCGGGATTTCCCATCCCGCCGCTCCGGGAATACGTTCAGTGGTACGAGACGGCGGCGGCGATGGTCCACCCCTCCCGGGTGATCGGCATCGCCCTCAACACGTATGACATGGACGACCTGGCAGCCCGCGCCGCCTGCCAGGCAGCGGCCGACGAAACCGGATTGGTCGCCACCGATCCGGTGCGATTCGACCCGGCCCCACTGGTCGACGCGGTGCTGACCGCGGCTGCGGCGCGCCGCGAATCCCGGATTCCGGAGTAGCCCTCATGCCGCACATCACGCCGGCGCACTGGCACGTCATCATCAACCACCTGCCGCTGGTCGGCGTCCCGGTAGCGGCGATGCTGCTGATCTGGGGGCTGCTGCGCCACGAAGAGGCGGTGATCCGGGTGGCCCTGCTCGCCGCGATTCTCGGCGCCCTGTCGGCGTGGCTGACCGATTACACCGGCGACGGCGCCAAGCACGACATCCGCGGAGAACCGTGGGCCACCCGCACCGTGATCTCGCAGCACGAAGAGGCCGGTGACAACGCGATGATCATCTCGCTGGTGGCGGGGGCGGCGGCGCTCGGCACGCTGGTGATGGCGCGCAAGGGCAGGCCGGTGCCGCCCTGGGCCGCCGTGGGTGTGGTGGTGCTGCTGCTGGCGGCCTCGGGATTTCTCGCCTGGGCGGGGTGGCAGGGCGGCAAGATCCGCCACACCGAGTTCGGACTCACGCCGTCTCCGCCCGCCGCGACGCAGCCATCGCCCTGACGGCGGTCAGCGCGAGGGCGCTTCCCGCCGGGTTTCCAGGAACGCCACCAGTTGGTCGATCTGCTGCGTGGTGAGCGTGCTGCCGTACGCCGGCATGTTGTAGCCACCCACCGCGATCCGTTCCGCCAGCCCCGCGGCACTCACCCGGTCGCCGACATGGTCGAGGGCCGGTCCGCGGTGTCCCCCGCTACCGGCGATGCTGTGGCAGTAGTGACAGCCGTGGGTGTTGAAGAGGTCGAGCCCCGCGGCGGCGGAATCGGAGAGGGGCCCGACGGTGGCTGCCGCCAGCGGCTGCACGCCGAAGTCGGGCACCCACGGGTGACGCTCCGCCAGCCACCAGAAGCCACCCACCATCAACACGATCACCAGCACGATCGCCACCGCCCACGGGCGGCGCCGCGGATGGCGCTCGCCGCGGTTGGAGAGGAACGGCACGGCGAGCAGCACCAGGCCGGCGAGCAGCGGGCCGCCGACGATCACGTACGGTTCGGCGCCGTGGGGCAGCACGGCGAGTACGCCGAAGTACCAGAGCAGGTACCAGTCGGGCGCGGGCGACGCGTTGATGATCGCCGGGTCGGGGGGCAGGCCGAGCTTTGGCGGACCGATGACGTCGGCGAGCAGCAGGATCACCGCCACCATGCCGACCGCGAACAGCACGTCGCGCCACATCGCGTCGGGCCAGAATGGCACGCCGTCGCGGCTCAGCATGTCGTGGTACCAGCGGCGATAGGTCTTCGGGTCGACCGGGCGGCCCGCCACCGGTGGCTCCGAAATGCCGTTGCGGACCACCAGGAAGAGGTGCAGCGCGAGCAGCGCGAAGATCATCGCCGGCACCAGGAAGACGTGCAGCGCGAAGAAGCGGCTCAAGGTGCTGCCGCCGATGGTGTCGCCGCCAAGCACGAACGACACGAGGTACTTGCCGACCACCGGAACCCGCCCCGCCTGTTCCGCGGCGACGATCACCGACCAGACGGCGTTCTGGTCCCACCGCAACAGCTGGCCGGTAAACCCCATCAGCATGGTCAGCAGCAGCAGCACGGCGCCGGACAGCCAGCCCATTTCGCGGGGATACTTGTACGCCGCGAAGAGGAAGGTGCGGATGGCGTGGACGCCGATGAACAGCACCATCGCCGACGCGCCGAAGTAGTGGGCGCCGCGCAGCAGGTGCCCGAGCGGTGCGGTGAGGGTGATGAACTTGAGGCTGTCGTAGGCCTGGCCGGACGACGGCACGTACGAGAAGGCGAGGGCCACGCCGGTGACGACCTGGAGAATGAACGCCACCAGCGTGGCGCTCCCGAAGACGTACCACCAGGTCGAACCCGCCGGCACCAGGTGGCGCGCCAGCGGACCGACGAGTCGCGACGTGCCGGTGCGATCGTCGAACCACTCCCACGCCGCGCGGCAGTGGCGTGCCAGGCCTGCGGCGACCCCCATCAGCCCTGGCCCTGGTCCGGCATCTTGCCGGCGATCGGGATCGGCGCGGTGAGGATCTCGACCTGGCCGCGGCGGACCCGCACCTGGTATTCCGCCAGCGGGCGCGGCGGCGGCCCGGCGGCAACGCGCCCGTCGGCGTAGAACACGCCGCCGTGACAGGGACACATGAACAGCGCGGCGTCGGGCACCCAGCGCACCGGGCAACCGAGGTGACTGCAGTTGACCGAGAAGGCCCGGAACTCGGCGTCACCGGTGCGGCGGAGCCACGCCGCGGTGCGGGCGGTGACGCCGGCCCACGGCAGGGGTGACGCGTCGACCAGCTGGACCTCGACAGTCGCGCCGATCGGGAAGTCCTCGACGGCGCCGACGGCACGCCAGAGGCGCGGCACCCGCTCCACCAGCGGCTGCAGCACGAACCCCAGCACCGGCACGCCGAGCAGCACGGCGATGACGGCGCCACCGATCGCGCTGAGGCGGGCGAAGAAGCGCCGGCGGCGCATCAGCGGCGGCGGTGGATCGCCGTCTGGCACCGGAACGTCGAGCACGCTCTGTTCAATCATGGAGCATCTCCCGCGCCCATCCCGCCGAGGCCAGCAGCAGAATCGCCAGTCCGGCCAACGTGATGAGCCATTCGGTCACGACGCCGAGCAGCGTGATGGTGATGCCGAATGCCACCGCGGCGGGCCACCACGTCGGTCCCACATGCGGCTCGGAGGTCATCGGGTCCCCGCCGCCGCGAGGTCCGCGTCGTTCCGCTGCGGTTCGTGCGCCCAGCGCAGGAACGCCGCCAGCATGAAACCGAGGTAGAGGAGTCCCACCGGCACCCACATCAACAACCCGCCGACCTGCTGGTCGACGGCCGGGACCAGCCCCCAGCGGCCGCGGATCGTTGCCAGCAGGTGCAGCGAGTCGGCGGGATGGAGGTAGGCCGGATAGATCCCCGGCGGCGCAAACGTCAGGATGATGCCGAGCAGGGTGCCGGAGACGACGGCGGCGCCGAGATAGCCGATCAGCGCAAGCGGGCGGAGGCGGCTCTCGCGCCTCGGCGAGAGCACCGGCCACCAGAACATCACCGACGTCGCGACCAGCATCAGGTGCTCCAGCGCGTGTGCCGGTGCGCTCACCAGCGTGAGGTTGAACAGCGCCGGGGCGTGCCAGGTCCAGAGCGTCACGGTTGCCGCGGTGAAGGTGATGCGCGGGTCGCCGAGCATCGTCTCGATCCGTCGTCCTCCCGGGAGCTGGCGTGCCCGCTCCACCAGGTCTGGTGGCAGGCCGACCACCAGCAGCGGGGCGGCGCCGAGGATCAGCAGCAGGTGCTGCAGCATGTGGGCGCTGAACAGGTATTCCTCGCCGATCCGGTGCAGCGGCGAGACCTGGCAGGCGGCGATCAGCGCGAGCGCGAGCAGGAATGGTGTCGCTTCTCGGCGCCAGCGGAAGCGCAACGCGGCGGCGTAGCCGAGCCCGATTGCGCCAAGGGTCACCAGCAGCGGAAGCGAAAAGGTCCAGAGTGAGTCGACAGGCATCGTCATGGGGTCATCCAGAGATAGATCACGCTGAAGACCACCACCCACACGGCGTCGACAAAGTGCCAGTAGGCGGTGATGCAGGTCACGGCGGTGTGGCGCGGATGGTCGCGGTCGGCCACCACCGCCAGGATTCCCAGCAGCAGCAACCCGACCGCGACATGGAGTCCGTGGAACCCGGTCACGGTGAAGAACGCCGAGCCGAAGACATTGCTCGACGGGGTCAGGCCGGCGGCGAGGAGGTCGTGATACTCGATGCCCTGGCCGGCGAGGAACGCGGCGCCGAGCACGATGGTGGCGGCGAGCCAGCCCCGGAAGCGGCCGGTGTGCCCGCGCCGCGCGGCGTGCGCCGCCTGGTGCACGGTGACGCTCGACGCGAAGAGCAGCACCGAGAAGATCGCGGTGCGGCTGACGGCGAGGTAATGATGGGGCGTGGCGCCGAAGTGCCCGCTGAGATAGACGTAGCTCATCACCAGCGTGAGGAAGAAGAACGCTTCCGACGCAATGAACAGCATCATCCCGAGCGGGGTGCGCGCCGTCACGTCCCGGCTCCGGCGTCGGCCTGGTCGGGGTGGGCCAGGTCCCAGAGCGGCCGCCGGCCGCGGATCGGCGGCAGGGCGTCGAAGTTGTGCTCCGGCGGCGGCGACGTGGTGGCCCATTCCAGCGTCCACGCGTCCCACGGGTTGTCGCCGGCGGGCTCGCCGTGGCGGAACGACCACCAGAGGTTGAGCACGAACAGCCCGATGGCGCCGGCCAGGATGAACGCGCCGATCGTGGAGATCAGGTTGAGGGTGCCGTACCACGGCAGGTCGGGGTAGGTGTACACCCGCCGCGGCATGCCGAGGATGCCGAGGATGTGCTGCACGAAGAACGTCAGGTTGAATCCGACCACGGTGAGCCAGAAGTTCCAGCGCCCGAGCCGCTCCGACATCATCCGGCCGGTCATCTTGGGAAACCAGTAGTAGGCGCCGGCCAGCACCGCGAAGAACGTCCCGCCGAAGAGCACGTAGTGCATGTGCGCCACGACGAAGTAGGTGTCGGTGAGTTGCCAGTCGATGGGCACGGTGGCGAACATCACGCCGGTGACCCCGCCGATGACGAACTGGATCAGGAACGCGATGGCGAACAGCATCGCGGTGGTGAGCCGGATCGAGCCGCGGTACATCGTCGCGGTCCAGTTGCAGATCTTCACGCCGGTCGGCACCGCGATGAGCATGCTGGCGCCGGAAAAGACCACGTCGGTGGGCCGTCCCAGTCCGACGGCAAACATGTGATGCACCCAGACGCCAAAGCTCAGCACGCCGATGGCGACGGTGGAACCGGCGACGAATTCATACCCGAAGATCGGCTTGCCGGAGAAGACCGGGATCACCTCGCTGATGATCCCGAACGCCGGCAGCGCCATGATGTACACCTCGGGGTGCCCGAAGAACCAGAAGATGTGCTGCCAGAGGATCGGGTCGCCGCCGCCGGTGGCGTCGAAGAAGCGGGTGCCGAGTTGGCGGTCGGCCAGCAGCATGGCGAGGCCGGCGTTGAGCGGCGACATCGCCACCAGGATCAGCACGCTGGTGACCAGCACCATCCAGACGAAGAGCGGCAGCCGACGGATCGTCATGCCGGGCGCGCGCATCGTGACGATGGTGACGATGAGGTTGATGGCGCCACCGATGGTGCCGATGCCGACTTCCATCAGGCCGACGATCCAGTAGTTGGTCGCCGCACCGCTGGCATAGGCGCGTTCGGCGAGCGGCGCGTAGCTGAACCAGCCGTTGGCCGGGGCGCTGCCGGTGGCGAGGCCCAGGTAGAGCAGCACGCCGCCCAGCGCAAAGACCCAGAACCCCAGGGCGTTGAGCCGGGGAAACGCGACATCCGGTGCGCCGATCATCAGCGGCACCAGGTAGTTGGCCAGCCCCACCAGCAGCGGCACGACCACCAGGAAGATCATCGTGGTGCCATGCAGCGTGAACAGCGCGTTGTAGGCCTGCGGCGAGACCAGGGTGTTGCGCGGCGTGGCGAGTTGCGCCCGCATGATGAGCGCTTCGATGCCGCCGATCAGCAGGAAGAAGAGCGCCGTGCCGAGGTAGAGCAGCCCGATCTCCTTGTGGTCGACGGTGCTGACAATGCGGAGCAGGCGGGAACGCGCCGGGGCGCCGGCCGCGATCGGTGCGGTGGTTGTCGTCACGGGCGCTCCAGGTAGGCCACCAGCGCCGCGAGGTCGCCGGACGAGAGGTCGACCTTCGGCATCAGCACCCCCGGCTTGACGGCGTCCGGGTCGGCGATCCATCGCACCAGGTTGGCCGGCGTGTTGTCGAGCGCTCCCGCGCCAAGGGTGGCGCGGAGCCGCAGGTGCGCCAGGTCGGGGCCTGCATCGGTGCCGCCGCCGTCGCCGTCGGGGCCGGTGTGGCAGGCGCCGCAACTTCGCGTCGCGAAGACCGCGCGTCCCCGCGCCACCAGCGAGTCGGAGGGCGCGGCGGGCTGCGGTTGCGCATTGGACGCCAGCCACCGCTGGAACGCCGCGGCGGAATCCGCCACCACGCGGATCCGCATCCACGCGTGCTCCGTGCCGCAGAACTCGGCGCACGCCCCGCCGAAGATCCCGGCCGAATCGGCCGAAAGCCAGATCCGCCGCGGGGCGCCCGGCGTCATGTCGATCTTGCGCGCCAGCTCCGGGACCCAGAAGTCGTGGATCACGTCGGCCGAACGCAGTTCCACCAGCACCGGCCTTCCGGCGGGGATGTGAATCTCGTTGGCGGTGACCACGCCCGATCCCGGGTAGCGGACTTCCCACCACCACTGGTGTCCGATGACGACGATCTCGGGAGTACGCCCGTCGGTGGCGGGATCGGCGGTGGTCATGGCGTGCAACGAGACGGCAAAGACGACCGCCACGATGAGCAGCGGCACGCCGGTGAGCACCAGCTCCGCCGACGGGTGGCCGTGGATCTGTGGCGGCGGTGGCGCGCCGGGGCGATGCCGGAACCGGACGATGAACCAGGTGATGGCCGTGGCGACGGCCACCAGGATGGCGAGGGAGATCCAGAAGGTGAGGTCGAAGAGCCCGCTGATCGCGGCGCTGAATGGCGATGCTGGCGAAAGAACGCTCGCCCCCGGGCCCGAGCCGATCGCGCCGATCACCGGAAAATCGCCCCCTCTCTGCTGTGCGGTCGTGGGAACCGGCGGCGGCCGCAGCGGGCCGCCGCCCGATGGCCCCCGTCTGATATAGCGCTGGCGGGGGCGCCGCGCCAAGCGGTGGGTTCCGGAGGCCCCCCGCGGGCGGCTCGCCGTCGCGGGTGTAACGAGGTACCTTCCCGGAATCCTCATTCAGGCGGGTCGATGTTTCCTGCCTTGGCGCTGCTTTTCCAGGCGCTGCCTGTTCAGCACTTCCCGATGATGCCGTCGCCGGGGTCGACCCCCGACGTGGCCGTGGCGCTCCACGCGGCGTGCCCGGCGGGCCGCGGGCTGGACCGCGCCGGCCTGCTGGCCTACGAGGTCCGCCGCGCCGCCTCGGCGGCCGCCCTTCCCACCGCCGCCAATTGGACCGCACTCGGCTGTGCCCGGGCGCTGTTGTGGGACGACGGTGCGATCAGTCACGACGGACCGCTGATGGTGTCGGGAGATTCGTGGGCGGTGGGTGGTCTTCGGGCCCTGCTGGAAGCGCTGAAGCAGCAGCCGACCGGTGAGCCGGCGGCGCGGGTGCTCGCGCTGCTGGCGCTCGACGACGAGAGCGATCTCGATGCCCTGAGGCCGGCGGTGACCGCGGCCCTCGGCCGCGCGGTGGCGGGCGGCGTGCACGATGCCGCGACGTTGCGCGGCTGCAGCTACTTCGGGATGGATGCCGGCGACACCGCGGCGGTGCGGCAGTGTGCCGCGATGGCGTTGCGCGCGGGGGTCGACTCGACGTGGCACGAGGTCGCGCTGACGCGGCTGGCGTTCCGCGACGCCGACACGGCCCTCGGCACGACGTTGTTCCTGCGCGCCGTCGCGGCGGCGCACGACACCGCCTCGCGAGACGAGATCACCTGGCAGCTGCAGTGGTTCCTGACACCGGACGAGGAACAGGAGTGGACCACGCTCCCCGCCTCGGCGCGGGCCAGCTGGGTGCGCGACCGGCTGGCGTCACGCGACGTGCGAGACGGGCAGCCGCCGGGGGCACGGCTGGCGGAGCAGTTCAAGCGGCTGGAGTACGTGCTGGCCAATTTCCGGCTGCATCCGGCGCGGGTGATGGACACCACGTTTGGACGGATTGCCGCCACGCCGATGGCCCCGCATTCCGACAGCGAGACGTTGCACGACTGCGAGCCCGGACTCATCGCCGCTCGACCCTATCGCTACTTCGTGCGCTGGGACACTCGGATCGACGACCGAGGGGTGGTCTGGATGCGTTTCGGAAAGCCTGATGAGCGGACCTTCTTCTCCCACTCGGTATGCCATCCGCGGCTCTTGAATCCGCGTGAACTCTGGAAGTACGACGTCAATGGGCAAACGCTCCTGCTGGACTTCGAAGGCGAGGAGTTCGGCGGCTCGGTCGAAGCTACGCGGCTGGTGACTGGCGTGCTTGGTACCTACATGTGCGACATCGACCCCGAACGCTGCTACCTGACCAATCGGGCGGAGTCATTCGCTGGTCTGCCTGCGGAGCGCCTCGAAGCGCTCCGTTTCGAGGACGCCGCCAACGTCGCGAAGGCCACCACCACCGACGACAACTCCCCCCGCGGGCTGGCGCCGATCGAAACCATCGCGCACCTGCACCGGCTGTGGGATCCGGTCACCGGCGAGCGCGTGGCGCTGGTCACTTACGCCTTGAAGTCCAGTGACCTCGCCATCCAGCACACCGACACCATGCGCACCGCGGTGGTGGACCTGTCCGTCCGCCAGTGGGCGGCGGGCCGCGGCACGTGGAGCGACACCACCATTCCAAAACACTTGCGCCTCCCCGACACGACGCTCAAACGCACCCACCTCACCGGCTTCGTCCTGCTCCCGTCCGAGCCGGGGGTGACGTCGTGGAGCGTCGTGGCAACGCAGCCCGCCGGGCGGCGCGGCATCTCGTACGACGTGAGCGGCGACTCGCTTGGCTCGGGGCCGCTGGCGCTCTCGGACCTGGTGATCGGGGCCGCGAGCCAGGGGCTGGTGTGGAACAACCACGGGGCCGAGATCACCCTCGCGCCGCTCGACGCGGTGAATCGCATCGAGCCGCTGTCGCTCTACTACCAGATCAACAGCACCGTGCCCCGCCCGAAGGCGAGCACCAACGTGGTGCTCTATCGCATCCAGGACGGGCGCGTGGCCGATTCGGCGGCGCTGCAGGTGGTGCTGGAGAGCCCACTGCCGGCGGGGATCAGCGAGACGGCGCCGCTGGTCGATGTCTCGCGGCTCCCGAAGGGGAGCTACCGGCTCGACGTGCGGCTCACCGATGGCGCGGTCTCCGTCCGGCGCAGCACGATTCTCGACCTGGAGTAGCCATGCGTCGGATGTCGCTGGTCATGACGATCGCCGTGCTCGCGCTGTCTGCCATCCGTGCCGATGCCCAGTCGGTGCTCGGGCGCCTCGTCGACAGCACCACCCGCCAGGGCGTGGCTGGAGCCCTCGTGACACTCGAGCGCACCGACGGGACGATTGCCGGTCACGGGATTTCCGGCGCTGGCGGCCAGTTCCTGCTGCGCGCGCCCGGCGCCGGGAGCTACGCGCTCGGCATTGCCGCGATCGGCTATCGCCGGCATGCCGCGATACCGGTGACGGTCGACACCGGCGTCGTGACCCTGCCCGATGCCCTCCTTGCACCGATCGTCGTGACGCTCCCCGAAATGATCGCGCTGGGCGGCAAGCGCGAGTGCGGCAAGTCGGGGCTCGACGACGCGTCGTTCGGCCGGATCCTCGAGGGCGCCGAGCAGTCGCTCGACGTCATGCAGCAGACCATCGAATCGGACGACGTCGCGTTCGACGTCGATCTGATCCATCGCCGGATCGCGAACGGGAATCCGCCGGACACCATCGCCGACACGACGGTGAGCCGACTGCACAACTGGCCGGTGCAGAGCATTCCGCCGGACTCGTTGCGCAAGGTCGGCTTTGCGCGGCCGATGACCAACAAGGAAGGCTCGGGGTGGATCTACTACGGCCCCGACGTCAGCGTCCTCTTCTCGGATTGGTTTCTCGCCGGACACTGCTTCACGGTGGCGCGCAGCGCGTCTTCCGACAGCACGCTGCGGATTGCCTTCGAGCCGCAGCACCACACGAGGAACGTCGACATTCGCGGCGAGCTGCTTCTCGACCGGCGGACCCTCGCTCTGGAGCGGCTGTCGTTCACCCACGTCTTCTTTCCGTTCGGATCGCTCGACGGCGCGTCGGGCGGCCGCCTGACGTTCCTGCACGTCGCCGAGGGTGTCTGGCTTCCGGTCGAATGGACGCTGTGGGCACCGGTTGCCGTTCAGTCGCGCCCCATTTCGCGACCGATGCTCGGCAACGGGGGCCGGGTCGGGGTCGCGCAGCCGTCGCTGCTCGCGCCGGTGAGCGCCTCGGGTGGCACCCTGACCGTGGTGGGTCGGGTGGAGCTACACGGCCAGCTGGCCAAGGTCTCGGTGCTCGGGCAGTGATGCGTTGATCGGTCCCGCCGTGCGGTGGAATGGCATCGGCAGAGGGGTGGCGCGGCGGTATATCGGGGCCATGCGCCGACGGCTTCTCCTCCTCGACCTCGATCCCGGCCCGCCGCCCTGGCGGACCGGCGCCTCGCACGCGGTGCCGCTGGTGATGCTGCCATTGCCCGGCGGGCGCGCCGCTGCCGCCCTGCCGCTCCGCGACGAAACCCCCGAAGAAGCGCTGGCGGCCTTGCTCGCCGACGGCGTGGCGATCCGGGGTTCACGGGTCATCGAGCTGTGACCGCGCGCCGTTGACCGCCTTGCCGGGCGCCAGCACCTTGCTGGCATGACGCACCTTCTGGCGACGCTGCGCCTGACGCTGGCCGACGTGGTCACCCTCGGCCTGATCTGGGTCTTTGCCTGGGTCGCCTGGCAGGCGGTGAACCTGGTCGGGCGGCGGATGGTTCTGGCCGCCACCACCGGCGAACACCTCACGCCGTCGCGCGAGCAACGCGCCCGCACCGCCAGCCTGCTGCTGCGCGGTGTCGGGCATCTGGCGATCGTGCTGGTGGCGATTGCCGGCACCCTCGGCGTCTTCAAGGTCAACCTCACGCCGGCACTGGTCGGCACCGCGATCCTCGGCCTCGCGGTGTCGATCGGCGGGCAGGGGATGGTCAAGGACCTCATCGCCGGATTCTTCTTCCTCACCGAAGACCAGTTCGGCGTGGGCGACATCATCGACGCCGGCGGCAAGTCGGGTGTGGTCGAGCGGATGACCCTGCGGCTGGTGATGCTGCGCGACATCGAGGGGACGCTCCACATCGTTCCCAACGGGCAGATCACCACGGTGAGTAATCACACCCGCGGCTGGGCGCGCGCGGTGGTCGACGTGGCCGTGGCCTACGACGCCGATGTCGACATGGCAATCCGCGTGCTGCGCGACGAGGCGATGCGGTTCGCCGCCGATCCGGCGTGGCGCGATCGCTTCGACCAGGCGCCCGAGGTGGTCGGCGTACAGCAGCTGGGCAAGGACAGCGTCACGATCCGGGTGCTGCTCCGGACCCGCCCGGGCATGCAGTGGGAGGTCAACCGCGAGTTCCTGCGCCGCATCAAGCTGCGCCTCGACCGCGAGGGGATCGAGATTCCGCTGCCGCAGCACGTCGTCCATCTGCGGGAGTCCGGCGCCCCGGTGGCGGCGCGCTCCGGTCCGCGTCCGGTGCCGGAGAAGGCGTCATGACGCTGCGACTCTACAACACCATGACCCGCCAGGTCGAACCGTTCGCGCCGCTCGCCGCGCCAGACGTGTCGCTCTACACCTGCGGGCCGACGGTGTACAACTACGCCCACATCGGCAACTTCCGGACCTTCGTCTTCGAAGATGTGTTGCGCCGCTGGCTGGACGCGAACGGCTTTCGCGTGCTGCACATCATGAACCTCACCGATGTCGACGACAAGATGATCCGTGGCGCCCGCCAGCAGGGCGGCACCATCGCGACGCTGGCGCAGCCGTTCATCGATGCGTTCGTCGCCGACCGCGACTACCTGCGACTGCTGCCGGCCGATGCCTACCCGCGCGCCACGGAGTTCATCCCGCAGCAGGTGGCGCTGGTCAGCGCGTTGCTCGAGAAGGGGATCGCCTACCGGAGCGACGACGGCTCGGTGTATTTCGCGATCGATCGATTCCCGGCGTACGGGCGGTTGTCGCACCTCGACCGCCGCGAGCTGCGCACCGGCGCCAGCGGGCGCGTCAACGCCGACGAATACGCCAAGGAAGACGCCCGTGACTTCGTGCTCTGGAAGGCGGTCCGGCCGGAGGACGAGGCGGTCGGCGCGGCGTGGGACGCCCCGTTCGGGCGGGGTCGCCCCGGATGGCACCTCGAATGCTCGGCGATGGCGCTCGACATCATTCGCCAACGGCTCGGCACCGACGTGCTCGATATCCACGCCGGTGCGGTGGACCTGATCTTTCCGCACCACGAGGACGAGATCGCCCAGAGCTGCGCCTACACCGGCGAGAGCCACTTTGCGCGGTGGTGGATGCACGGCGAATTCCTCACCATGGCCGGCACCAAGATGTCGAAGCGCTTCGGCAATATCCTCACCGCCCGCGACCTGCGGCTGGAAGGGATCGATGCCGGCGCCGTGCGACTGCTGTTCGCGACGACGCACTACCGGCAGAAGCTCGACTTCACCGACGAGGCGCTGGCCGCGGCCCGCGAAGGTTCGCGCCGGCTCGGCGAGTTCGCCACACGGCTCGGCGAAGTGACGCGCGGGGTCCGGGTGAGCGGAACCACCGACGCATTCGATCAGCTTGCGACCCGCCTCGACGACGAGTTTGCGGCCGCCATGAACGACGACCTCAATACGCCGCGCGCACTGGCTGCGCTGTTCGAGTCGGCGGTCGAAGGGAACCGGTTGCTGGACGGCGGCGCGGCACCGGGAGAGGGGTTTCCGTCGAGCTGGCAGCGGGCCACCGCGGTGTTGCAGGTCGTGCCGGCCGAGAGCAGCCGGGTGCGGGTCGACGCCGCGGGCAACGCGGAGGGCCGGGCATCGGCGTCCGGAACGGTGACGGTCGGTGACGCGTACCCCGACGGCGAGGCGAGCCAGCAGGCCTGGGCCACGGCGTGGGCCTCCCGCCGCGTCGCGGCCAAGCAGGCTCGCGACTTCGCCGAGGCCGATCGCATCCGGGCGCTGCTGGCCGAGCACGGCTGGGAGGTCCGCGACAACCGGGATGGCACGGCCACCGTCCAGCGGCGGTAGGACGAGCGGGGCCAGGGGTCGGTCGCGGCATCCCGGCCCCCGCCGAATCCGGCCCAGCGCACCAGGAGGCGGTCTCCGGGTCTCGGGCCCACGCGGAAGCTGGTCCAACGGGCCGAGTCCCGCTTTCGGGGCCGTGGGCCGTGGGCCGTGGGCCGTCGGCTCCGGGCTCCGGGCTCCCCGGGCTCCGGGCTCCGGGCTCCGGGCTCCGGGCTGTTTTTCCCTTCTAACCCCCACTTGCGTGCCGACTTGCGGCGCCAGTATCTTGCGAGTCTGTCGGGGCACCGGGCTTTTGGCAGGTCCGGGAGTTCGCTGACGTAGCTCAATTGGTAGAGCACCCGATTTGTAATCGGGCGGTTGTGGGTTCAAGTCCCGCCGTCAGCTCCAGTGAGTGAGGCGCCGAAAGGTTGCGGGGCAGGTTGGTTGGGCAGGACTCGGTGGGGTGGCCGAGTGGTTAATGGCAGCAGACTGTAAATCTGCCGGGCTTCGCCCTACGTAGGTTCGAATCCTACCCCCACCACTTGGCCGGTTGGCGCAGTGGGCATCGACCGCGGGTGTAGCTCAGTTGGTAGAGCATCAGCCTTCCAAGCTGAGGGTCGCGGGTTCGAGTCCCGTCGCCCGCTCTGTGGCTGGATGCAGGACGAGGACGCGCCGCGGGGACCTGAGCCCTGGGCACCGGGGGAGCAGGCTCGCGTAGCTCAGTCGGTAGAGCACATCCTTGGTAAGGATGAGGTCACCGGTTCGATCCCGGTCGCGAGCTCTCACGGCAGGGGGAGCGACGTGGTGACCTGCCAGTAGTCCGCGCCGGGCAACCGGATTGATCCGGGCCCGGCGCATTGTGTCGGAAAGATTGACAGCGCGGGCCACGGGGCGTGAGTCGGACGCTCACGGCGCCCCGGTCAGGCGAGCAGAACCGAACCACACGAGGACGCGGACACATGTCGAAGGCCAAGTTCGAGCGGACCAAGCCGCACGTGAACGTCGGGACGATCGGGCACGTCGATCACGGGAAGACGACGTTGACAGCGGCGCTGACGAAGGTGTCGGCGGACAAGGGGTACGGGACGAAGTACGTGTCGTACGACGAGGTGGCGAAGGCGTCGGCGAGCCAGGGGCGGCGGGACGCGACGAAGATCCTGACGATCGCGACGAGCCACGTGGAGTACGAGACGCCGGCGCGGCACTATGCGCACGTGGACTGCCCGGGGCACGCGGACTATGTGAAGAACATGATCACGGGAGCGGCCCAGATGGACGGGGCGATCCTGGTGGTCAGCGCGGTGGACGGGCCGATGCCGCAGACGCGGGAGCACATCCTGCTGGCGCGGCAGGTGAACGTGCCGAGCATCGTGGTGTTCCTGAACAAGTGCGACCTGGTGGACGACGCGGAGCTGCTGGACCTGGTGGAGCTGGAGGTGCGGGAGCTGCTGAGCCAGTACCAGTTCCCGGGGGACGAGGTGCCGGTGATCCGGGGGAGCGCGATCAAGGCGATCGAGGGCGACCCGGCATGGGTGGCGAAGATCGAGGAGCTGTACGCGGCCCTGGACAGCTACATCCCGGAGCCGGTGCGGGAGACGGAGAAGCCGTTCCTGATGCCGGTGGAGGACGTGTTCAGCATCACGGGGCGGGGGACGGTGGCGACGGGGCGGATCGAGCGGGGCCGGGTGAAGGTGGGGGAAGAGGTGCAGCTGGTGGGATTCGGGGCGGAGAAGAAGACGACGGTGACCGGGGTGGAGATGTTCCGGAAGCTGTTGGATGAGGGCGTGGCGGGCGACAACGTGGGGCTGCTGCTGCGGGGGATCGAGAAGACGGACATCGAGCGGGGGATGGTGCTGGCGAAGTCGGGGAGCGTGACGCCGCACACCAAGTTCGAGGCCGAGGTGTATGTGCTGAGCAAGGACGAGGGGGGCCGGCACACGCCGTTCTTCAAGGGGTACCGGCCGCAGTTCTACCTGCGGACGACGGACGTGACGGGCAACGTGGAGCTGCCGGCGGGGGTGGAGATGGTGATGCCGGGGGACAACACGTCGATGACGATCGAATTGATCACGCCGGTGGCGATGGACGAGGGGCTGCGCTTCGCGATCCGCGAGGGCGGCCGCACCGTCGGCGCCGGTGTCGTGACGAAGATTCTCAAGTAGGCGGGGCCAATGGACGAGCCGGAAACCCAGGCATCGGGAGGCGTGGTCGCGAAGGCGGCCGGCGTCCGCGACTTCCTGGTCACCACCCGCTACGAGATGGACAAGGTGAGCTGGCCGCAGCGCGACGAGCTGCGCAAGGCCACCCAGGCGGTGGTGCTCGGTTCGCTCGCCCTCGGTGTGCTCATCGGCCTGCTCGATTGGGTGCTGCAGAAGATCCTGGTCGACGGCGTCGCCCTGCTGGCCCGGTGACGGGAGTCGCGGTGGAGTATCGCTGGTACGCTATTCAGACGACCGCCGGCCACGAGAACAAGGTCCGGTCGTTGCTGGTCCAGCGGATCAAGGACGATCCGCGGCCCGAGGGGCAGAAGCTGGTGGCCCAGGCCCTGGTCCCCACCCAGGAAGTGGTGGAGATCAAGAACGGCAAGAAGGTCACGGTCGAGCGGAAGCTCTACCCGGGCTACGTGATCGTGCAGATGGGGCTGAACCAGGAGGCGTTGCACCTGGTCAACTCCATCCAGGGCGTGATCAAGTTCGTCGGAACGGCCAAGGCACCGCTGCCGCTCCGCGACGATGAGGTCAATCGCCTCCTCGGCATTGCCGAGCCGGAGGCCGAGACGACGCCCAAGGAGGAGATTCCATTCCTCCCGGGGCAGGCGGTGGAGATCATCGAGGGGCCGTTCTCGGATTTCAACGGCACCGTCGAAGAGGTCATCGCCGACAAGGGCAAGGTGAAGGTGTCGGTGTCGTTGTTCGGACGGCCGACGACCGTGGAGCTGGATTACCTGCAGTTGCGGGGACACTAGCACGACGACCCTGGGCCACCGGCCCTGGGCCGCAGTTCCGGCGACCGCCCCGGATTTCGGCGGCAGGGCGAGTGCAGCCCGAAAGGAGTGGTGATCGGCGCATGGCAAAGAAAGTTCAGGCCATGGTGAAGCTGCAGTGTCCCGCCGGCGCGGCCAACCCCGCGCCTCCGGTGGGCACCGCACTGGGCCCCCACGGGGTCAACATCATGGAATTCTGCAAGCAGTTCAACGCTCGGACCCAGGCGCAGGCCGGCATGGTGATCCCGGTGGTGGTCACGATCTATTCCGATCGGACCTTCACCTTCATCACCAAGACGCCGCCGGCGGCCAACCTCCTGCTCAAGGAGGCGGGGATCGAGAAGGGCAGTGGCGCCCCCAACCGCACCAAGGTGGGGAAGGTGACGCGCGCCCAGCTGAAGAAGATCGCCGAGCTCAAGATGGCCGATCTCAACGCCTCCGATCTCGAGTCGGCGATGCGGATGGTCGCCGGCACCGCGCGATCGATGGGGCTGGAGGTGGCGGACTGATGCCCGCGGGAAAGCGGTATCGCGAGGCCTCCGCCCGGCTCGAACCCGGCAAGCTCTATTCGGTGCCGGAGGCGGCGGCGCTGGTCAAGCAGACCTGCTACGCCAAGTTCGACGCCACCGTCGACGTGGCGGTCCGTCTCGGCGTCGATCCGCGCCACGCCGACCAGGTGGTGCGCGGCACGGTGGTGCTGCCGCACGGCACCGGCAAGAAGATCCGGGTGCTGGTGATCGCCCAGGGCGACCGCGCCAAGGACGCCGAGGCGGCCGGCGCGGACTTCGTCGGGACGGAATACCTGCAGAAGCTCAAGGACGGCTGGCTCGACTGCGACGTCATCGTGGCGACACCGGACGTCATGGGCCAGCTCGGTGCGCTGGGCCGGATCCTCGGCCCCCGTGGCATGATGCCCAACCCCAAGGCGGGGACGGTGACAATGGACGTCGCCAAGGCGGTGCGGGACATCAAGGCCGGCAAGATCGAGTTCCGAGTCGACAAGACCGGCAACCTCCACGCGCCGATCGGGAAGGTGTCGTTCAGCGAGCAGCAGCTGGCCGACAACCTCCACGCGCTCCTGGAGACGATCGTCAAGGTCAAGCCGTCGGCGGCGAAGGGAACCTATCTGCGCTCCGCCACCGTTTCGGGGACGATGGGCCCCGGCATCAAGCTCGACATGGCGGGGTACCGATGAGCAAGACGCAACGGCAGGAGACGGTCGCGGATCTCGCGGCGCGGATCAAGGCGTCGCCGACGCTGTTCGTGACGGATTTCACCGGCCTGGACGTGATGACGATGACCGAGTTCCGCCGGCGCCTCCGCGCCAACGGGGCGCGCTACGTCGTCGTCAAGAACACCCTGGCCCAGCGGGCGCTGGCCGACAACGAGATCTCGGCGCTCGACGAGCACCTCACCGGGCAGACCGGGCTGGTCTTCGCCGGCGACGATGCGATGGCCGCCGCCCGGGTCCTCGGCGATTTCGCCAAGGAATTCCAGCGGCCGACGGTGCGGGCCGGGTGGATGGATGGCAGGATGGTGGCCGCGGCGTACATCACCCGGCTGGGTTCGATCCCGCCGCGGGAGACGCTGCTGGGACAGTTGGTTGGGGGGTTCAACAACGTGCTGTATCAGATGGTCGGCGCGCTCGAGGCGCTCCGCCAGCAGCGCGAACAGGCCGGTCAGGCCAGTTAAGGACACGGAGAACACAATCATGGCGACGATGCTCAGCAACGACGAGATCCTCGAGGCGATCGGCAACAAGACCGTGCTCGAACTGGCCGACCTGATCGAGGCGTTCAAGACGAAGTTCAACGTGTCGGTGGCGGCGATGGCCGCCCCGGGCGGCGGCGCCGGGGCCGGTGCCGCACCGGCGGTCGAGGAGCAGACGGAGTTCACCGTCATCCTCAAGGCGGCCGGCGAGAAGAAGATCAACGTCATCAAGGTGATCCGTGAGGTCACCTCGCTGGGGTTGAAGGAAGCCAAGGATCTGGTCGATGGCGCGCCCAGCACCGTGAAGGAAGGGGCGTCGAAGGCCGAGGCCGAGGAGATGAAGAAGAAGCTCGAGGATCAGGGCGCGACCGTCGAGCTGAAGTGACCCGCGAAGCGGGTCATCCCGACCCGGCTGCGGTTTCGGGCCGGTGACGGATCACCCGCGAACTTCGCAACGGTCACTTTCAGCGAGACGGCATGACGACTCGACGCGAGTACAGCATTCCTAATGACGGCCGTATCGGCCTCCGCAAGGTTGCGGAGGCCGGGGCGGTGCCGTCGCTATTTGCCTCAGGATGGGCCGATGCCTGACACGTTGCCCGTAATTTCGTTTTCGACCGTGCAGCCGGGGATGGACATGCCCCATCTGCTCGACATTCAGACCAAGGCGTTCGAATCGCTGCTCGTTCCCGACAACGTCGAGGGCGACCGGCAGGACGTCTCGCTGGAGCGCGTCTTCCGGGACCTCTTCCCGATCGGCGACGTCAACGGCAAGTACTCGCTGGAGTTCGTCTCCTACTCCCTGGGCGAGCCGAAGTACAGCGTCGAGGAGTGCATCGAGCGCGACATGACGTACGCGGTGCCGTTGCGCACCAAGCTGCGGCTCGACGTCTTCGAGGAGGTCGACGGCCAGCGTCGCCTCAACAACGCCATCGAGAAGGAAGTCTACCTCGGCGAGCTGCCGATCATGACGCCGCTGGGCACCTTCGTGATCAACGGCGCCGAGCGGGTGGTGGTCTCGCAGCTGCACCGCTCGCCGGGCGTGGTGTTCGAGGAGGACATCCACCCCAACGGGCAGCGGCTGTTCAGCGCGCGGATCATCCCGTTCCGCGGGTCGTGGGTCGAGTTCACCATCGACATCCACGATGTGATCTACGTGCACATCGACAAGAAGAAGAAGTTCCCGGCCACCGCGCTGCTGCGGGCGTTCGGCTACGGGCACAACGCCGAGATCCTGCGGCTGTTCTTTGCCGAGAAGGACCTCGACATCACCGGTCGCGCCGACTCGCGCCAGGAACGCCGCGAGATTGTCGGCTCGATGCTGGCGGCCGATGTTCCCAACCCCGAGGATCCCGACGGCGAGCCGCTCGGGCACCTCGGCGACGAGCTCACCGTCGACCGGCTGCAGGCCATGCGGCACGTCGGCGTCAAGCAGGCGCGGGTCTTTGCCGGCTACACGGTGCTCGACCTCCGCGAGGACGAGCAGCCGGTGTCCAACCGCGACCGCAGCAATCATGTGCTGGCGTTCGCGGCGGCCGATCCGTCGACCGGCGAAGTGGTGGCCGAAGCGGGCCAGGAGCTGACCGACAAGCTGCGCCAGAAGCTGGAAAAGGCCGGGGTCCACAAGGTCGAGATCCTGCTGCCGACCAGCCGGGGCGAGTCGCCGCTGATCCGCAACACCCTCGCCAAGGACCCGACCCATTCGGAGCAGGAGGCGCTGGAGCAGATCTACGCCCTGCTGCGGCCGGGCGACGCGCCCAACCTCGAGACGGCGCGCCAGCAGATCCAGAAGCTCTTCTTCAACCCGAAGCGCTACGACCTCGGGCGGGTCGGCCGCTACAAGATCAACCAGCGGCTCCGCCTCAAGATCGACCCGAACCACACGGTGCTGACCGAAGAGGACTTCATCGCGATCATCCGCTACCTGATCGACCTGCACGACGGGCGCGGACAGACCGACGACATCGACCACCTCGGCAACCGCCGCATCCGGTCGGTCGGCGAGCTGATCGCCAACCAGTTCTCGGTCGGACTGTCGCGCATGGCGCGGCTGGTCAAGGAACGGATGAGCATCAACTCCGACCCGGAGAAGATCTCGCTCGACGACCTCGTCAACGCCCGCACCGTCTCGGCGGTGATCCAGGCGTTCTTCGGGTCGTCGCAGCTGTCGCAGTTCATGGACCAGACCAATCCGCTCGCCGAACTGACCAACAAGCGCCGGCTGTCGGCGCTCGGTCCCGGCGGGTTGACGCGGGAGCGCGCCGGCTTCGAGGTGCGCGACGTGCACTACTCGCAGTACGGCCGGATGTGCCCGATCGAGACGCCGGAAGGCCCCAACATCGGCCTCATCACGTCGCTGTCGACCTACGCCCGGATCAACGAACTCGGCTTCATCGAGACGCCCTACCGGGTGGTCAAGAACGGTCGCGTCAGCGCCGAGCTGCACTGGCTGTCGGCCAGCGAGGAAGAGGATTTCGCGGTGGCCCAGGCCAACGCCCTGCTCAAGGACGACGGCAGCTTCGTCGACCAGCTGGTGCTCTGCCGCCGGGGCGACGACTACCCGCTGCTGCCGCCGTCGCGCATCGACTACATGGACGTGGCGCCGGAACAGCTGGTGTCGATCGCGGCCGCGCTGATCCCGTTCCTGGAGCACGACGACGCCAACCGGGCGCTGATGGGATCGAACATGCAGCGCCAGTCGGTGCCGCTGCTCTTTCCCGAGGCGCCGCTGGTGGGCACCGGGCTGGAGGCCAAGGTGGCGACCGACTCCGGCGCGGTGATCGCGGCGCGTCGCGGCGGCACCGTCACGCGGGTCACCGCCGACGAGATCATCATCGACGCCGGCGCGGCGGGGGCCAGCAAGGGCCAGCCACTCGGCCGCCTCGCGCGGATCGACCGCTATCGCGTCAAGAAGTTCTGGCGCACCAACCAGGACACCGCCATCAACCAGCGGCCGCTGGTGGCGCAGGGCCAGAAGGTCGGCAACGGGCAGGTGATCGCCGACGGCGCCGGCACCGAGGCGGGTGAACTCGCCCTCGGCGCCAACGTGCTGGTGGCGTTCATGCCGTGGTACGGCCACAACTTCGAGGACGCCATCGTCCTCTCCGAGCGCCTCGTGAAGGACGACGTCTACTCGTCGATCCACATCCAGGAGCTCGAGCTGCACGTCCGCGACACCAAGCGCGGCCAGGAGGAGATCACCCGGGAAATTCCCAACGTCTCCGACGAATCGCTGATCGACCTCGACGAGCGCGGCATCATCCGCATCGGCGCGCACGTCCAGCCGGGCGACATCCTGGTCGGCAAGATCACGCCCAAGGGCGAGACCGAGCTGTCACCGGAAGAGAAGCTGCTGACGGCGATCTTCGGCGAGAAGGCCAAGGACGTCAAGGATTCGTCGCTCAAGGTGCCGCCGGGAATGAAGGGCACCGTGATCGACGTCAAGATCTTCTCGCGCGTCGAGGGCCCGGTGGTCGACAAGGACCGCGGCGAGCGCATCGGCGACGTGCGACGGCACGAGGCGGAAGAGAAGGCGCGCATCACCCACGCGATGATCGACGAGGTGGCCGAACTGCTCGAAGGGCAGGAAGTCGGCCTGATGCTCCGCGCCGGCACCGTCGAGGAGCTGTTGCCGCAGGGTACCAGGCTGAATCGGGCGGCGCTGAAGGACATCGACCTGGGCGAGGTCGACCTGAAGACCCTGCGGGTCGCCGACAAGGGCGCCAACGAGCGGATCCGTGGCACCCTCGACGCGGCGGCGGCGGAGCGCGCCCGGGTGGAGGAGAAGGCCGAGGATCAGATCGACAAGATCCTCCAGCCCGACGAACTCCCGCCGGGGGTGATCCAGCTGGTCAAGGTCTACATCGCCGAGAAGCGGAAGATCTCGGTCGGCGACAAGATGGCCGGGCGCCACGGCAACAAGGGCATCGTCGCGCGGGTCGTGCCGGAGGAGGACATGCCGTTCCTTCCCGACGGCACGCCGGTCGACATCGTGCTCAATCCGCTCGGTGTGCCGAGCCGCATGAACGTCGGCCAGATTCTCGAGACGCACCTCGGCTGGTGCTGCCGGATTCTCGGCTTCAAGGCGAAGACGCCGGTGTTCCGCGGCGCCGAGGAAAGCGAGATCGGCGTGCTGCTGCGGTTGTCGGGGCTGGTCTGGGCGTCGCAGGCGCTGCGGCTCAAGGTGGCCGCGCCCGAGCCGGACAACGCCGCGATCGAGGCGCTGGTGCACGACCTCAAGGGCGGCACGCTCGACGGCGCGACGATCGATGCGACCGGCGTCGAGGCCCTGGCGGTGAAGGGGGCGTCGAAGTCGACCGCTCACCTCGCCGACGGCGTCACGGCGTTCCTGGTGGCGGCCGCCGAGGAGCTTGCGGTCCGTTCGCGGGAACAGAGCCAGGCGGAGATGGCGATCCACGACACCCTCATCGCCGACGCCGGCGGCAAGTCGAAGCTGCTCGACGCCGCGCGCAAGGCGGCGCACGAGCACACCAAGGCGGGCGACGCCGAGGTGCTGGAGGGGGCGGGTCTCCCGGCACTGGCGGCGATGATCGGCGGCAAGCCCAACGCCGCCCTGGCGGGGAAGGCGGCCGACGAACTGATCCGGTACGCCGGGCTCACGCCGGCCGGCAAGGCGCGGCTGCGTGACGGCCGCACCGGCCAGGAATTCAAGAGCGACGTGACGGTCGGGACGATCTACATGCTCAAGCTGAGCCACCTCGTCGACGACAAGATCCACGCCCGCTCGATCGGGCCGTACTCGCTGGTGACCCAGCAGCCGCTCGCCGGCAAGGCGCAGTTCGGCGGCCAGCGGTTCGGCGAGATGGAAGTGTGGGCCCTCGAGGCCTACGGCGCCGCGCACGTGCTGCAGGAGATGCTGACCGTCAAGTCGGACGACGTCAACGGCCGCAGCCGGGTGTACGAGGCGATCGTCAAGGGACAGAACCTCCCCGATCCGGGGATCCCGGAGTCGTTCAACGTGCTCGTGAAGGAACTGCAGGCCCTGGGGCTCAAAGTGACCCTGGGTGTGACCGCCGAAGGCGAGGAGTGAGGCGGAGATGATTGACTTTCGCAGCGGACGGGAGCCGAAGAGCTCCACATTCGATTTCATCAGTGTCCGGATCGCGTCGCCCGAGGAAATCCGCGGCCCACGCGACCCCAAGGAACGCGAGCGCCTGGAATTGCAGGGGCAGCGCTACTGGTGGTCGTGGGGTGAGGTGACCAAGCCCGAGACCATCAATTACCGGTCGTTCAAGCCGGAGCGCGACGGCCTGTTCTGCGAGCGGATCTTCGGTCCGGTCAAGGACTGGGAGTGTCACTGCGGCAAGTACAAGCGGATCCGCTATCGCGGCGTGATCTGCGATCGCTGCGGCGTCGAGGTCACCCTCTCGAAGGTGCGGCGTGAGCGGATGGGCCACATCGAGCTCTCCGTGCCGGTGGCGCACATCTGGTTCTTCAAGACGCTGCCGTCGCCGATGGGCAACCTCCTCGACATCACGTTGAAGGAGCTGGAGCGGATCATCTACTACTCCAGCTACGTGGTGCTGGAGCCGGGCAAGCAGGACGTCGAAGAGAAGCAGCTGCTCGACGAGGACGAATACCTCACCCTCCGCCTGAAGGCGCGTGAGGAGGGCGACGGCGCGTTCCGGGCCGAGATCGGCGCCCCGGCGGTGCGGGAACTGCTCAAGCGGATCGACGTCAAGAAGCTGGCGGAGGAGTTGCGGGCGTCGGTGGCGGTCGAAACCAGCCAGCACCGCAAGAAGCAGATGCTCAAGCGGCTCAAGATCGTCGACGCGTTCCTCGGCTCGGGCGATGCGGGCGAGACGCCCAACGACCCGGCGTGGATGATCATGGACGTCATTCCGGTCATCCCGCCCGACCTGCGGCCGCTGGTGCCGCTCGACGGCGGGCGGTTTGCGACCAGCGACCTGAACGACCTCTATCGCCGGGTGATCAACCGCAACAACCGGCTCCAGAAGCTGATCCAGCATCGGGCGCCGGAGGTGATCCTGCGCAACGAGAAGCGGATGCTGCAGGAGGCGGTCGACGCGCTGTTCGACAACGGCCGGCGGTCGAAGGCGATCCGCGGCCGGGGCAAGCGGCCGCTCAAGTCGCTGTCCGACATGCTCAAGGGCAAGCAGGGGCGCTTCCGGCAGAACCTGCTCGGCAAGCGCGTCGACTACTCGGGGCGTTCGGTGATCGTGGTCGGTCCGGAGCTCCGCCTGCACCAGTGCGGCCTCCCCAAGACCATGGCGGTCGAGCTGTTCAAGCCGTTCATCATCCACAAGCTGGTGGAGAACGGCATCGCCGAAACCGTCAAGCGGGCCAAGAAGATCGTCGAGCGTGAGAGCCCCGAGGTGTACGAGATCCTGGAGGAGATCATCCAGGACCACCCGGTGCTGCTCAACCGCGCCCCGACCCTCCACCGCCTCGGCATCCAGGCGTTCGAGCCGAAGCTGGTCGAGGGGAAGGCGATCCGCATCCACCCGCTGGTCTGCGCGGCGTTCAACGCCGACTTCGACGGCGACCAGATGGCGGTGCACGTGCCGCTGTCGTTCGAGGCGCAGCTCGAGGCGCGGGTGCTGATGGTGTCGAGCAACAACATCCTCAAGCCGTCCGACGGCCGGCCGATTGCCGAGCCGTCGCAGGACATGGTGCTGGGATCGTACTTCCTCACCAAGCTCCCCCCCGGCTTCGAGGAGGAGCTGCGGGTGGCCGGTCCGAAGGTGGAAGACGCCAAGGCCCGCCTCTGGAAGGGCGCGCCGCACTTCAGCACCATCGCGGAACTCGAGATGGCGCTGCTGCACGGCACCGTCGAGCACCAGAGCGCGATCCACTTCTGGTTCATTCCGCCGGCCGATTCGGCGGAGCCGCGGCCGCGCTGGATCCGCACCACCGTGGGACGGGTGCTGTTCAACAACATCGTGCCGCGGCGGGTGGTCGCGGAGCTCGGCTTCCGCGACGAACTGATGAAGAAGCGGCAGCTGTCGGAAACGGTGCTGCAGAGCTACCGTCGGGCCGGGCTGAAGGAAACGGTGGAGTTCCTCGACCGGTTGAAGCGGATCGGCTTCGAGTTCGCCACCGGCGGCGGCGTCTCGATCGGCATCGCCGACCTGGAGATTCCGACCGAGAAGCAGGAGCTGCTCAGCGAGGCGCAGAAGCGCGTCGAGCGGTTCCAGAAGGCCTACAACACCGGCCAGATCACCTTCGGTGAACGGTACAACAAGGTGATCGACGCCTGGACCCACGCCAACAACGACGTGGCCGAGGCGATGCTCAACCACATGCGCCTGTCGCGCGGTGGCTACAACCCGGTGTTCATGATGTACGACTCCGGGTCACGCGGCTCGCGCGACCAGATCCGGCAGCTGGCCGGCATGCGCGGCCTGATGGCCAAGCCCCAGAAGAAGCTCACCGGCGGGATCGGCGAGATCATCGAGTCGCCGATCAAGTCGAACTTCCGCGAGGGGCTGACGGTGCTGGAGTACTTCATCTCCACGCACGGCGCCCGGAAGGGGCTGGCCGACACGGCGTTGAAGACCGCCGACGCCGGCTACCTGACCCGCCGCCTCTGCGACGTAGCGCAGGACGTCACCATCACCGAGGAGGATTGCGGCACGGTCATGGGGCTCGAGATGTCGCCGCTGAAGGAAGGCGAGGATGTCATCGAACCGTTGCGTGACCGGATTCTCGGCACCGTGGCGGCGGAGGACGTCACCGATCCGCACGAACTCGACGAATTCGGCGATCCGCGCCTGCTCGTGCAGGCCGGGCAGCTGATCGACGAAGAGATTTCCCAGCGGATCGACGACGCCGGGATCGAGCGGGTGCGGATCCGCAGCGTGCTCACCTGCGAGTCGAAGCGCGGTGTCTGCCGGATGTGCTACGGCCGCAACCTGGCGACCATGGAGATGGTCGACCTCGGCGAGGCGGTGGGCATCCTGGCGGCACAGTCGATCGGCGAGCCGGGGACGCAGCTGACCCTGCGGACGTTCCACATCGGCGGCACGTCGTCACGCATCGCCGAAGAGGCGGAGCGGCGGGCGCGCACCGACGGCCTCGTCACCTACACCGACGACCTCGAGTGGGCCGACGTGCCGGTGGAATACGAGGACGGCGTCAAGTCGTCGATCCGGATCGCGCTCACCCGCGAGACCGAGTCGGCAACCGAGGAGACCAAGGCCGGCATCGTGCTGGTCGACCCGAAGGACCCGAAGCGGCCGTTGAACCGCTACCCGGTGCCGGAGGGCGCCCTGATCCAGGTCAAGGAGCAGGACACCGTCAGCAAGGGCGACAACGAGAAGCGCGCCTCGATCCTCTACACCTGGGACCCGTACAACGACCCCAGCATCATCAAGGTCGACGGCGAGTTGCGGTGGAAGGATCTCGTCCCCGGCGTCACACTGCGCGAGGAACTCGACGAGGGCACCGGCCTGCGATCGGTCGTCGTCATGGCCGACCCCGACCGGGAGCTGCATCCGTCGGTGCTGGTCTACCAAAGCAACCGGAAGGATCCGCAGGAGTACACCCTGGCCGAGGGCGCCCGCATCATCCTCGGCTCGCCCACCGATCCGGTGTCGCGCGCCATGACGCTGCCGCCCGAGGCCAATCCGTGGTCGGAGCACTTCAAGGTGGTCGAGCGCCCGATCAACGAAGCATGGCCCGGCAAGTCGAAGAAGGAGAGCAAGGACAAGACCGTCTTCCTCTCGCCGGCGGTCAAGGTGAGCAAGGGCGTGACGATCACCAAGATCCCGCGCCAGGCGTACAAGACCCGCGACATCACCGGTGGCCTGCCGCGGGTGGCGGAGCTGTTCGAAGCCCGGCGCCCCAAGGACCCGGCGACGATGTCCGAGGTCGACGGCGTGGTGAAGTTCGGCGAGATCAAGCGCGGCAAGCGGGAGATCTTCGTCCACCCGACCGACCCCGAAGGGCTGCCGCTGGAGGGTGGCGAGGCGCGGGTGTACGAAGTGCCGGCCGGCAAGCACCTCCGGGTGCATGAAGGCGATCGGGTGCGGGCCGGTGACCGCCTGACCGAAGGGCCGGTGTCGCCGCACGAGATCCTCGGCATCAAGGGGCCCCGCGCGGTGCAGGAATACCTGCTCAACGAGGTCCAGGAGGTCTACCGCCTCCAGGGCGTGCGCATCAACGACAAGCATATCGGCGTCATCGTGCGCCAGATGCTGCAGAAGGTGCGGGTCACCGATCCGGGCGACACGTCATTCCTCGACGGCGAGACCGTCGACCGCCTGACGTACCGCGAGGAGAACGAGCGGATCCTCAAGCGGAAGCTCAAGCCGGCCACCGCCGAACCGGTGCTGCTCGGCATCACCAAGGCGTCGCTGACAACGCAGTCGTTCATCTCGGCGGCGTCGTTCCAGGAGACCACCCGGATCCTGACCGATGCCGCGATCAGGGGCGCGCGCGACGACCTGCGCGGGTTGAAGGAGAACATCATCATCGGGCACCTGATTCCGGCCGGCACCGGGCACTACCGGTACGTCGACCTGGAGATCGAGCCGCCGGCGGGCTTCGAACCGCCGCCGCCGGCCCCCGAGCTGCCCGAGGAGCCGTTGCTCCCCGACGCGCTCCTGGCGGTGGTGCCGGAAGAGGTCGAGGCGTAGTCGGTTCTCTTCGGCAGGTGGCAGATGGCAGGCGCGGCGGGGCACCGGTTTCGGTGCCCCGTCGTGGCGTCGGGGCCCGTAGTGCGGCGTCGGCGCCACAGCCCCGACTGTGAGGGAGCGCAGACCCGGCGTGCCAAGGGCAGCGGCCGGTGGCAGCCAACCAATTGGGATGCAACGCGTTGGGTGGCTGGCTGGGCAGGTGGTCTCGCCCTCGCTGCGCTCGGCACGACTCTCGCGCATCTGTGGCCGAATCGATCGTCTGCAGGTCCTGACAGGCTCTCCGAAATTCTCCGTGGAAGGTTCATGATGCGTGCATCATTCTGGGTGTCGGCTCTGCTGGTTGCGGCGCTCGGATTGGGATCAGGGGTGGCCAATCGCGTCTCGGCACAGACAGTTTTGACATTCGACGACCTGCCCGGAACGGAAGTCGCGCCGCTTCCGACCAACTACGGCGGATTGACGTGGGATTCCGGGTGGTACTACTACGGGTACGCCCAGACGCCATACAACCCGGAATCGGATCCCGATCGCGTGTTCACGCTGGCCAATGACGCCGGGTTCGACTTTGCCGCTCCCACCGTCTTCGACGGGGCGTATTTCTCGGGGGCCTCCAAAGCCACTGTGCAGTTTCTCCTCTTCCTCGGTGGCAACCCGGTCGGATCCTCGAGCGTCCTGAGCCCCAGTGATACGCCGACGTTCCTCTCCAGCGGGTATGCGGGGCTCGTCGATCGGGTCGAGATCGACACGCCGTCGCCCGACTTCTGGGTGATGGACAACGTGACGTTCAACGGCACCCAGGTGCCGGAACCGGGAACGATGGCGCTGCTGGGCACCGGGCTGGTGGGGCTCGCCGGCATCCGGCGGCGTCGGCGCGCCTGAGCCAAGCGCCGGTCGACAACAGCTGGCCGATGACGGGCCCGCCGAGATTGCGGCGGGCCCGTTTGGCTTCCGGGCGCCATCAGGCCGTACCCGCCGGGATTGGACAGCAGCCGGAACCGTTGAGTGGGTGCCACGCACCTGATGTTGAGTCGCCGCTACGGGAGCCGGGTCGTGGCTCATGTTGCACCGGCGCACAGGACAGGATCCGACCCCGATAGCGGCATTGCCAGGATCCCGATCTATGTCCGTAAGTGCAATTACTGCAATGAGTTGCGATTGTTATTACAGTGTGGCGTTGATGCAACGGTCTGGGCCGGCGCAGTGCTGCTTCCAAGGCGCCGCATCGCGGCATCCGGTTTGCAACGGAAGGGTGCGTCGTGGGCCGCTGAACACCTGCGCCAACTGGAATCACACCGCAATCGGGGAGATGTATGCGCGTCGCATTGAATCGTTCGACCCTGGCAGGGCTCGCTCTTGCCGCAATCGTCGGAGTCGCGCTTCCGGGCAGCGCCCGGGCGCAGGTGTTCAACTTCGGAACGATGAATGGCACCGGCAATCTCGGCACCACCGAGGTCTTCACCCTGGCCGGTTATGGCAGCGTGACGGCAACGGCGAGCAATGGCTACGTGCTCTGGGCCAAGAACGACGGCACGGGCGAGACCGGATTGGGGATCTGCCCGTACACCACCAGCAGCAGCTACTGCTCATCGAACTCCGACAAGGAGATCGGCAATAGCGCGGGCTACATCACGCTTGACTTCACCGGGCTCGATGCCGGTGTCGTCCCGATTTCGTTCGAGCTGGCGTCGGTCCAGAGCAGCCCGTCGCCTGGCGACGCCTACAGCTACAAGGTCGGCGGCACCTGCGGTTCGCTGGGTGCCGGCGGCAGCGGCACCGGGCCGAACGATGGGGAGCCCTATGTCTTCGGGTCCTTGGCGAGCACCGACCGGTGCTTGGAATTCGATCCGGTCTTGGGGACACAGAAAGTCAAGGTCTGCACGAAACACTACCACAACGGCGGCTGCAAGGAATATGGATACGAGGATCAGCCGGCGTATAACAACGGCGACTATCTCGTCCAGTCGCTGACCGTCGACAACAGCGGCAACCCCACCGAGGTCCCGGAGCCGGGCACCATGGCGCTCCTCGCCACCGGCCTGGTCGGCCTTGCCGGGGCCGCGAAGCGCCGCCGTCGCAGCTGACCGGCCTGCACCAACGACATACCCCGCCGCCCCGGTTGCCATCGCGATCGGGGCGGTGTGATTTCGGGCCTGGGAGCGCTGGCCACCTCCTCGCTCACGTGGCGGTCCGGATATCCCGGCCGGTCTCGTGGTTCGTGACGACCGCCGGGGCGCATGCCCGCTCTCGTGGGGTACGCCACCCCATTGACCCACCCCACATCAGACCCCTATAATTCCCGGCTCTGCATGACCGGGGATTTCCCCGGCCATGGCGCTGTTGTCAATCGAGTCAGGGAACGATGCCGACGATCAACCAGCTGCTCCGCCATGGGCGGCGCAAACCGACCTTCAAGGGGAAAGCCCCGCACCTGCAGCGCAACCCGCAGAAGCGCGGGGTCTGCACGCGGGTCTATACCACCACGCCCAAGAAGCCGAACTCGGCGTTGCGCAAGGTGGCGAAGGTCCGGTTGACGAACGGCATCGAGGTCATCGCCTACATCCCCGGCGAGGGCCACAACCTGCAGGAACACTCGATCGTGATGATCCGCGGCGGCCGCGTGAAGGACCTGCCGGGCGTGCGGTATCACATTCTCCGTGGCGCGCTCGACGCCGCCGGTGTCAATGACCGGCGTCGCAGCCGCTCGAAGTACGGCGCCAAGCGGCCCAAGGCGGCCGGGAGCAAGGGCAAGTGAGCCGCCGCAAGAACGCCGTCAAGCGGCCGGTTCCGCCCGATCCGCGCTACGACTCGCAGACCGTGTCGAAGTTCGTCAGCAACCTGATGAACCAGGGCAAGAAATCGCTGGCCGAGGGGATCTTCTACCGGGCCATGGACATGATCGAGGAACGCACCGGCCAGCCCGGCGTGGCGGTCTTCAAGCAGGCGGTGAACAACGTCAAGCCGGCGGTCGAAGTGAAGAGCCGGCGCGTCGGCGGTGCGTCACTGCAGGTGCCGGTCGAGGTGCGGCCGGAACGGCGCACTGCGCTGGCGATGCGCTGGCTGATCTCCTTCTCGCGGCTCCGAGGCGAGAAGACCATGGCCGAGCGGCTCGCGGCCGAGCTGATCCTGGCGTCGAAGGGTGAAGGCAACGCCATCAAGAAGAAGGAAGACACGCATCGGATGGCGGAAGCCAACCGGGCGTTTGCACACTATCGCTGGTAGGTCGTCACGGGCCGTGGTCGTGAGGCAACGACCGACGGCCCCTGACCGGGAGTCTCCCCGCGCCGAGGGCGTTCGGGACCTCCCTGCGGGACACATCGGGATCACGTGAGTCGCGGGACGTCGGCCCACCTCTGATCCTTCGGACAATCGCCGGGATTCTCCACGAGAATCCCTGTCGCGGGGCCTGGTGCTCCGGACGTGGCGCGGAGCGATACCGCGGGCAGCCGCCCGGACCGGTCGCCCCGCTTTTTCGCTGGGACGGGCGCGCGGACGGTTCCGCCGCCCCGACACACACTGAGGGTGAACGGAACGATCATGGCACGCGCTACGCCGCTCGAACTCTATCGGAACATCGGCATCATGGCCCACATCGATGCCGGGAAGACGACGACGACCGAGCGCATCCTGTACTACACCGGCAAGAATTACAAGATCGGTGAAGTCCATGATGGCGCCGCCACCATGGACTGGATGGAGCAGGAGCAGGAGCGCGGCATCACGATCACCTCCGCGGCCACCACCGCGTTCTGGAAGCGCCACGGCGAGAGCGACACCGAGGGGACCGGTCCCGAGTACCGCATCAACATCATCGACACCCCCGGGCACGTCGACTTCACCGTCGAGGTGGAGCGTTCGCTGCGGGTGCTCGACGGCGCCGTCACCGTGCTCGATTCGGTGGCCGGCGTCGAACCGCAGACCGAGACGGTCTGGAAGCAGGCCGACCGCTACCACGTGCCGCGGATCATCTTCGCCAACAAGATGGATCGCGTCGGCGCCAACTTCGATCGCTGCGTGTCGATGATCCGCGACCGGCTCAGCCGTCGGGCCTATCCGATCCAGCTTCCGGTCGGCACCGGCGAGACGTTCACCGGCCACATCGACGTCATCGCCCGCCGCCAGTACCTCTTCGACGAAGGCAGCCTCGGCAAGACCTTCACGGTCGGTCCGGTGCCGGAGGAGTTCCGGGAGCGGGTCGAAGCCGCGCGCCACGAGGTGATCGAGGCGGCCGTGGAGTTCGACGACGAGCTCCTCGAGAAGTACCTGCACGGCACCGACCTCACCGACGCGGAGATCCGCCGGGCGGTTCGCAAGGCGACCCTCGCGATGGAGTTCGTGCCGGTGCTCTGCGGCGCGTCGTTCAAGAACAAGGGCGTCCAGGCGCTGCTCGACGCGGTCATCGACTTCCTGCCCGCGCCGGTCGACGTGCCCGCCATCGAGGGCCACTCGCCGACCGACGGCGAGATCATCGCGCGCCACGCCGACGACGGCGAGCCGTTCTCGGCGCTGGCGTTCAAGATCATGACCGATCCGTTCGTCGGGCGGCTGACCTACTTCCGGGTCTACTCGGGCAAGCTCGAGGCCGGCAGCTACGTCTACAACGTCACCAAGGACAAGAAGGAACGGGTGGCGCGGCTGCTGCAGATGCACGCCAACAAGCGCGACGAGATCAACGAGGTGCTCGCCGGCGACATCGCCGCGGCGATCGGCCTCAAGGACACCCGCACCGGCGACACCCTCTGCGACGAGGACAAGCCGGTGGTGCTCGAGGCGATGAAGTTCCCCGAGCCGGTCATTGCCGTCGCAATCGAGCCGAAGTCGAAGGCCGACCAGGACAAGCTCTCCATCGCCATGCAGAAGCTGGCCGAGGAGGATCCCACCTTCCGCATCCGCTCCGACGCCGAGACCGGGCAGACCATCATCTCCGGCATGGGCGAGCTGCACCTCGAGGTGCTGGTCGAGCGGATGAAGCGGGAGTTCAAGGTCGAGGCCAACGTCGGTCGCCCCCAGGTGGCGTTCCGCGAGACCATCACCCGCCGGGTGGAACAGGTCGAGGGAAAGTTCATCCGCCAGTCGGGCGGCAAGGGCCAGTACGGGCATGTGGTGATCAACGCCGAACCGGGCGAGGCGGGGACCGGCTTCGTCTTCGTCGACAAGATCGTCGGCGGTGTCATCCCCCGCGAATTCATCCGGCCGTCGGAACAGGGGATGCGCGAGGCGCTGGAGAACGGCATCCTCGCCGGCTATCCCATGGTCGACGTCAAGGTCGAACTGGTCTTCGGGTCGTACCACGACGTCGATTCCAGCGAGATGGCGTTCAAGATCGCCGGCTCGATGGCCGTCAAGGAAGCCGCGCGCCAGGCCGGGCCGATCCTCCTCGAACCGATCATGAACGTCGAGGTCGTCACCCCCGAGGACTTCCTCGGCACGGTCATCGGCGACCTTTCCAGCCGCCGTGGCAAGATCGGGTCGATGGCCCAGCGCGGTGAATCGCAGGTCGTCGCGGCGATGGTGCCGCTGGCCGAGATGTTCGGCTATTCCACGGCGCTGCGCAGCGCCACGCAGGGGCGGGCGGTGTACACCATGGAGCCGCACCACTACGAGGAAGTGCCGAAGAACGTGGCGGAGCAGATCATCAGCAAGGCCGGGAAGTAGAACCGAACCACACGAGGACGCGGACACATGTCGAAGGCCAAGTTCGAGCGGACCAAGCCGCACGTGAACGTCGGGACGATCGGGCACGTCGATCACGGGAAGACGACGTTGACGGCGGCGCTGACGAAGGTGTCGGCGGACAAGGGGTACGGGACGAAGTACGTGTCGTACGACGAGGTGGCGAAGGCGTCGGCGAGCCAGGGGCGGCGGGACGCGACGAAGATCCTGACGATCGCGACGAGCCACGTGGAGTACGAGACGCCGGCGCGGCACTATGCGCACGTGGACTGCCCGGGGCACGCGGACTATGTGAAGAACATGATCACGGGGGCGGCCCAGATGGACGGGGCGATCCTGGTGGTCAGCGCGGTGGACGGGCCGATGCCGCAGACGCGGGAGCACATCCTGCTGGCGCGGCAGGTGAACGTGCCGAGCATCGTGGTGTTCCTGAACAAGTGCGACCTGGTGGACGACGCGGAGCTGCTGGACCTGGTGGAGCTGGAGGTGCGGGAGCTGCTGAGCCAGTACCAGTTCCCGGGGGACGAGGTGCCGGTGATCCGGGGGAGCGCGATCAAGGCGATCGAGGGCGACCCGGCGTGGGTGGCGAAGATCGAGGAGCTGTACGCGGCCCTGGACAGCTACATCCCGGAGCCGGTGCGGGAGACGGAGAAGCCGTTCCTGATGCCGGTGGAGGACGTGTTCAGCATCACGGGGCGGGGGACGGTGGCGACGGGGCGGATCGAGCGGGGCCGGGTGAAGGTGGGGGAAGAGGTGCAGTTGGTGGGATTCGGGGCGGAGAAGAAGACGACGGTGACCGGGGTGGAGATGTTCCGGAAGCTGTTGGATGAGGGCGTGGCGGGCGACAACGTGGGGTTGCTGCTGCGGGGGATCGAGAAGACGGACATCGAGCGGGGGATGGTGCTGGCGAAGTCGGGGAGCGTGACGCCGCACACCAAGTTCGAGGCCGAGGTGTATGTGCTGAGCAAGGACGAGGGGGGCCGGCACACGCCGTTCTTCAAGGGGTACCGGCCGCAGTTCTACCTGCGGACGACGGACGTGACGGGCAACGTGGAGCTGCCGGCGGGGGTGGAGATGGTGATGCCGGGGGACAACACGTCGATGACGATCGAATTGATCACGCCGGTGGCGATGGACGAGGGGCTGCGCTTCGCGATCCGCGAGGGCGGCCGCACCGTCGGCGCCGGCGTCGTGACGAAGATTCTCAAGTGACCTCGCGGCGGGCCGCGCGGTCGTCCCGAGTGCACCGCACGAGGGGTCGGTACGTGATCCAAGGAGCGGAGTGATGCCAGGAAAGATTCGCATCCGGTTGAAGGCGTTCGATCACGTCGTGCTCGATCAGGCGGCCGCCGACATCGTGCGGACCGCCGAGAAGACCGGCGCGCAGGTGTCCGGACCGATTCCCCTCCCGGTGAAGACCGAGCGGTGGACCGTGCTGCGCTCGCCGCACGTCGACAAGAAGAGCCGCGAACAGTTCGAGCTCCGCACCCACAAGCGGCTGCTCGACATCAACGACTCGCGGCCGCAGACGATGGACGCGCTGACCAAGCTCGATCTGCCGGCCGGCGTGGACGTCGAGATCAAGGTCGAATAGCCATGAGCACCGGATTGATCGGCCGCAAAGTCGGCATGACGCGCCTCTTCCGCGAGGACGGGACCGCCGTGCCGGTGACCGTCATCGAGGCGGGACCCTGTCCCGTGCTGCAGGTGCGCGACGCGCGCGCCCAGCTCGGCTGGGGCCGCAAGAAGACCACCCGCACCTCGCGGGCCGAACTCGGGCACGCCCGCGGGGCGGGCCTCGACTACGCGCCGCAGGTGGTGCGCTCGTTCCCGCTCGACGGCGCCGATGTGGCGCAGGGTGCCACGGTGACGGTCGCGATGTTCGCCGAGGGCGACCTGATCAAGGTCACCGGCACCACCAAGGGCCGCGGGTTCCAGGGCGTGGTGCACCGCCACGGGTTTGGCGGCGGTCCGGCCAGCCACGGCAACACGCGCCACCGCAAGCCGGGTTCGATCTCGCCGGGCACCGACCCGTCACGGGTCATCAAGGGGAAGCGGATGCCGGGACACATGGGCGCCGAGCGGCACACCGAGCTGGGGCTGCAGATCGTCAAGGTCGACGCCGATCGCAACCTCCTCTTCGTGCGGGGCGCCATTCCCGGGGCCCGCAACGGCATCGTGACCGTCGCCAAGCAGGGAGGAGCGAGCCGTCATGCTTGAGGCCCCGCATTACAGCGCCGCCGGCGGGCGGCATCCGCGGACCGTGGCCCTTCCCGACGATCTCTTCGACGGGACGGTCAACGAGGCAGTGCTGCACCAGACCGTCAAGGCGTTCCTGGCCAACCAGCGCCAGGGGACGGCCAAGACCAAGACGCGGTCGTTCGTCTCGGGCGGCAACCAGAAGCCGTGGAAGCAGAAGGGCACCGGCCGGGCGCGGCAGGGCTCGACCCGCGCCCCGCACTGGCGTGGCGGCGGCACCGTCTTCGGGCCGATCCCGCGCAGCTACCGCCAGGACGTTCCCCGCAAGGTGCGCCAGCTGGCGCGCCGCTCGGCGTTCAATGCGCGGGCCCGCGAGGGGCGGATCCACATCATCGACGCCTTCGCGTTCGAGAAGCCCGGAACCCGGGCGCTCGCCGCGCTGCTGGCGAAGCTCGCCCTCACGGGGCAGCGCACCCTGGTGCTGACCGCGGGCAACAACCCCGCCGTCTACCTCAGCGGGCGCAACATTCCACTGGTCGAGGTGCTGCCGTTCTCCGATGCCTCGGCCTACGACATCATCCTGGCCGACGCGCTGCTGATCGAGCAGTCGGCGCTGGGGGCCGAATTGTCCGAAGCGTCGGCCACCACGGCGGATGACGCCGGGACCGCCAGGAAGCCGCGCCGGACCCGGGGCGCCGCCGCGGCAACCCGGTCCGGGGCGACGCGCAAGGCGGCGGCACCGCGGAAGGCGGCGCCCAAGGCGAAGGGCGCCAAGAGCACCAAGCGCGCCGCGCCGAAGAAGAAGGGGAGTGAGTGATGGCCAGCCTGCACGAGGTGCTGGTGCGCCCGCTGATCACCGAGAAGAGCTCGGCGGCGTGGCAGGAGCGGCAGGAATACGTCTTCCGCGTCCACCCCGAGGCGACCAAGCACCAGATCCGTGAGGCGCTCAAGGAGCGCTTCGGCGTCACCGCGCTGTCGGTCCGCACCATGCAGGTGCGCCGCAAGGCCGCCGCGCGCGGCCAGAGCCGGGGCGTCACGGCGCGGTGGAAGAAGGCCATCGTGACCCTGCAACCGGGCGAGACGTTGCCCGTCTTCGAGGGCTGACATGGCAATTCGTCCTTTCCGGCCGATGACGGCCGGCACGCGGTTCCGCTCGGTCTCGGGGTTTGACGAACTGACCCGCTCCGAGCCCGAGAAGAGCCTCCTGGAGCCGATTCGGAAGTCGGGTGGCCGCAACAACCTCGGCCACCTCACGTCGCGGCATCGCGGCGGTGGGCACAAGCGGATGTACCGCCGGATCGACTTCAAGCGGGACAAGTTCGGCGTGCCGGCGCGGGTGGCGGAGATCGAGTACGATCCCAACCGCACCGCGCGGATCGCGCTGCTGGTCTACGCCGACGGCGAGAAGCGCTACATCCTGCACCCGAACGGGCTCAAGCAGGGTGATACCGTGACGAGCGGGCCGGGCAGCGACGTGCGGATCGGCAACGCGATGCCGCTCGGCGAGGTGCCGCTCGGTACCATGGTGCACAACATCGAGCTGAAGATCGGCAAGGGCGGCACCATGGCGCGCTCGGCCGGTCAGGGCGCGCAGGTCGTTGCCCGCGAAGGGGATTACGTCACCCTGCGGCTCAAGTCGACCGAGACCCGGCTGGTGCACAGCCGCTGCCTCGCCACGATTGGCGAGGTCGGCAACTCCGAGCACGAGCTGCTGTCGGTCGGCAAGGCGGGGAAGACCCGCTGGCTGGGGCGGCGCTCCAAGGTGCGCGGCGTGGCGATGAACCCTGTCGACCATCCGCTCGGCGGCGGCGAAGGGAAGACCTCCGGCGGCCGGCCGCCGGTGTCGCCCTGGGGCAAGCCCGAGGGCACCAAGACGCGGAAGCGGAAGAAGCGGTCCAACCGACTCATCGTGCGCGGCCGGAAGCGCGGGAAGGCGACCCAGTAATGGCGCGGAGCATTCGCAAGGGCCCGTTCGTGCAGCATGCGCTGCTCGACAAGGTCGCGGTCCTGAACGACAAGAACGAGAAGCGGGTCATCAAGACCTGGAGCCGGGCGAGCACCATCATCCCCGAGTTCGTGGGCCACACCTTTGCCGTGCACAACGGCAACAAGTTCATTCCGGTCTACGTCTCGGAGAACATGGTGGGGCACAAGCTGGGTGAGTTCGCCCCGACCCGGTTGTTCCGCGGCCACAGCGGCAAGCTGGTGGTCGACAAGAAGGCAAAGGCGGAGTGAACATGCCCGGACGTGCGATTCAGCGCGGGGTGCGGCAGTCCCCGCGGAAGATGCGGCTGGTCGTCGACCTGATCCGCGGCAAGGACGTCAACGAGGCGTACGCCATCCTCCAGTTCAACAAGAAACTGGCGGCGCGGCAGATCGCCAAGACGCTGCGTTCGGCGGTGGCCAACGCGGAGCAGCAGGCGCTGAACGCCAACGAGGCGTTCGACGTCGACGAGCTGGTGATCGTCGACGCGCAGATCGACATGGGACCGCCGTTGAAGCGGTTCACCGCCGCCGCGCAGGGGCGGGCGACGCCGATCCGGAAGCGGACCAGCCACGTCAGGATCGCCGTGGCCCCGAAGGAGAAGAAGTAATGGGTCAGAAGACACATCCGGTCGGGTTCCGGCTCGGCGTGACGAAGCAGAGTCAGTCGCGCTGGTACGCCGCCTCGAAGGACATGCCGTCGCTGCTCGCCGAGGACCGGCTGATCCGCGACTACATCCAGCGCCGGCTCGGTCACGCCGCCATCGCCGAGGTGCACATCGAGCGGAAGCCCGGCAAGGTGACGATCACCATCCACACCGGGCGGCCCGGCGTGGTGATCGGCAAGCGCGGCGCGGAAGTCGACAAGCTCCGCGAGGAGATCGCCGTGGTGCTGCAGCGCGAGATGCACACCGCGCGCGAGGTGGCGGTCAACGTCGAGGAGATCAAGCGGCCGGAACTCTCGGCCAAGCTGGTGGCCGACAACATCGCCGCCCAGCTGGTGCAGCGCATCTCGTTCCGGCGCGCCATGAAGCGCGCGGTGCAGAGCGCCATGCGGATGGGCGCCCAGGGCATCCGGGTGCGCGCCGCGGGCCGGCTCGGCGGCGCCGAGATCGCGCGGGTCGAGGGGTATCGCGAGGGGCGGGTGCCGTTGCACACCCTGCGCGCCGACATCGACTACGCCACCGGCACCGCGAAGACCACCTACGGGACGATCGGGATCAAGGTGTGGGTGTTCAAGGGCGAGCTGGTCGAGGATGTGACCGGCAAGACCTATAGCACGGGGGCCTGAGGACCATGCTGGCACCGAAGCGGATCAAGTTCCGCAAGACATTCAAGGGGCGCACCACCGGCATCGCCACCCGCGGCAACACCGTGGCGTTCGGCCAGTGGGGCCTGGTGAGTCTCGAACCGGGGTGGATCACCAACCGCCAGCTCGAGGCGGCGCGTGTCGCGCTGACCCGCGAGATGAAGCGTGGCGGCAAGGTCTGGATCCGGATCTTCCCGGACAAGCCGATCACCAAGAAGCCGGCCGAAACCCGCATGGGCAAAGGGAAGGGCAATCCCGAGGGGTGGGTGGCGGTGGTCAAGCCGGGGCGGATGATCTTCGAGGTCGACGGGGTCGACCAGGCGCTGGCCCACAAGGCGCTGGCCCTGGCCGATGCCAAGCTGCCGGTCCGGACGCGCGTCGTCCACCGGCTGGAGGTCTGAGCCATGAAGGGTCTGCAGGCGGCCGAATTGCGCGAACTGCCGATCGACCAGCTCGAGGCGAAGCTCGCCGAGCTGCGTGAGGAGGAATTCAAGCTGCGGGTGCGGTCGGCCACCGAGTCGATCGACAACCCGATGCGGTTCCGCACCTTGCGCCGCGATACCGCCCGGATCCTGATGATCCTGGCCGAACTGCGCCGCAAGGCGTGATGCAGGGAACGACGGAGAGGACTGGGCGATGACCGACGAAACGACTGCGGCGGCCCCGCGTGCCACGCGCAAGACGCGCACCGGCATCGTGGTGAGCGACCGGATGCAGAAGACCATCACGGTGCGACTCGACCGCCGGTTCGCGCATGCGAAGTACGGCAAGCAGGTGACGCGGAGCAAACACGTCAAGGCGCGCAACGACCACGACGCCAAGGCGGGCGACACGGTGCGCATCATGGAGACCCGGCCACTGGCCCGTACCGTCTGTTGGCGGACGGTTGCCGTGGTCGAACGGGCGCGCTGAGCCCCGGAGGAGACTGCGATGGTGCAACAGGAAAGCATTCTGCGGATCGCCGACAACTCCGGCGCGCGCAAAGCCCTGGTGATCCGGGTGCTGGGCGGCTCGAAGCGGCGCTACGCGTCGCTCGGCGATCGCGTCGTGGTGGCGATCAAGGACGCCATCCCGACCGGCCAGGTGAAAAAGGGCGACGTCGCCAAGGCCGTCATCGTGCGGACCGCCAAGGAGGTCCGCCGCAAGGACGGCTCGTACATCCGCTTCGACGAGAATGCGGCCGTCCTGATCGACGACCAGGGCGAACCGCGGGCCACCCGCATCTTCGGGCCGGTCGCGCGGGAACTGCGCGAGAAGCGGTACATGAAGATCGTCTCGCTCGCGCCGGAGGTGCTCTGAGATGAAGCCGCTGGTGCATCGCAAGGCCAGGCGGGTGCGGCATGCCGCCCCGAAGCGGATCAAGCTCCATGTCGCCAAGGGCGACCTGGTGCAGGTGATCTCCGGTGACGACAAGGGGAAGCGCGGCACGGTGCTGCGCGTCTATCCCAAGACCGGGCGGGTCGCCGTCGACGGGCTCAACCTCGTCAAGCGGCACCGCAAGGCGACCCAGACGACCGAGGCGGGGATCGTGACGTTCCCCGCGCCGATGGCGCATTCGAAGGTGATGCTCATCGACCCGAAGACCAACGCTCCGACCCGGATCCGGCGCCGCAAGGACGACGACGGGATGATCGAACGGATCGGCGTGCGGTCCGGCGTGGCGATTCCGAGGAAACGGTAGACATGGCGAACACTCCCGAGGAGAAGGCGCCGGCCGCGAAGGCCGCGCCGGCCCAGCGCAAGACCACCAGCCGCTCGTCGGGCGGACGGGGAAGCGGCGCGGCAGCGGCGGCCGCCGCGGTCGATCCGGCGCCCAAGGCGCGGGTCGGCAAGCCGCGCCTGCAGCGCTACTACGAGGACACCGTCCGCGCCCGGCTGGCCAAGGAATTCGGGCTCGCGAACCCGCACCAGGTGCCCCGGCTGAGCAAGATCGTGCTCAACGTCGGCCTCGGCGAAGGGGCCAAGAACCCCCGCCTGGTCGACGCCGCCGCCGAGGAGCTGGCCCAGATCACCGGCCAGAAGGCGGTGATCACCCGGGCCAAGAAGGCCATCGCCAACTTCGGCCTCCGGGCCGGGCTGCCGATCGGTGCCGCCGTCACCCTGCGCGGCGCCAGGATGTACGAGTTTCTCGACCGGTTCATCTCGCTGACCGTGCCGCGCATCCGCGACTTCCGCGGCCTGCCGACCCGGAGCTTCGATGGGCGCGGGCAACTACACCTTCGGGATCAAGGAGCAGACCACCTTTCCCGAGATCGACTACGACAAGGTGGAGCACATCCACGGCATGGACATCACCCTGGTCACCACCGCAGACCGTGACGATCTGGCCATGGCACTGCTGCGCGAGTTCGGCTGGCCGTTCCGCGGCGAAACCCCGCGCGCACTGCGCGTGGCCTGAGGAAGAGACGGCAGAATGACGACGATCGAGAGCCGGAGGGACGGCATCGCATGAGCATGACGGATCCAGTCGCGGACATGCTGACTCGCATTCGCAACGCCTGTTCGGCGGGGCAGCGGCGGGTCGACATTCCGGCGTCGAAGCTGAAGCACGAACTGGCGCGGCTGCTGCGCGACAACCACTACATCGCGGACTACAAGGTCCTCGATGAGGGGCAGGCCGGCACCCTGCGGCTCTATCTCAAGTACCACAACGAGCTGCCGGTCATCCGCGAACTGAAGCGGGTCTCCACGCCCGGGCTGCGGCGGTACGTCAAGTGCCGCGACCTGCCGCGGGTCAAGAACGGGCTGGGCATCGCCATCGTCTCGACCCCCAAGGGGCTGATGACCGATCGCGAAGCACGCTCGGCGAATCTCGGCGGCGAACTGCTCGCCGTCGTCTGGTAAGGAGGTCACGATGTCGCGCATCGGCAAGAAACCGATTCCGTTCCGCACCGGTGTCACGGTGACGGTTTCGGGCGACGGCGTCACCGTCAAGGGGCCCAAGGGCACCCTGGCGCGCCGCCTCCCGGCGGGCATCACCGCCGCCGTCGACGGCAACGTGGTCACCGTCGCGCGGGCGAGCGATGACTCGCGCCACAAGGCGCTGCACGGCCTGACCCGGACGCTCGTCGCGAACATGGTCCAGGGGGTCACCGAGGGCTACGTCCGCCAGCTCGAGATCCAGGGCGTCGGCTACAAGGCGGAGTCGAAGCCGTACGGGATCAACCTGGTGGTGGGCTTCTCGCACCAGGTCCCGATCAAGGCGCCGGACGGCATCAAGCTGGTCGTGCCGAGTCCGACCGAGGTGCGGGTCGAAGGGATCGACAAGGAACTGGTGGGCCAGGTTGCGGCGGAGATCCGCAACATTCGCCCGCCGGAACCGTACAAGGGGAAGGGCGTTCGCTACCTGGGGGAGCGGGTGCGGCGCAAGGCCGGCAAGACGGGAGCGAAGTAATGCGGACGATTCATGGACCGAAACGGCGCCAGGACCGGCGCTACCGGCGGCACCTCCGCCTGCGGCAGCGGGTGGCCGGCACCGCGGCCCGGCCGCGCCTGGCGGTGTATCGCTCGCTGAAGCACATCTACGCCCAGCTCATCGACGACGATCGCGGCGTGGCCCTGCTGGGTGTCACCGATACCAGCGAAGGCTTCTCCCGCGACGGCGCCGGCAAGGTTGCCTCGGCGCACGCGGTCGGCAAGTTGCTGGCCGAGCGTGCCCGCGGCGCCGGCATCTCGCGCGTCGTCTTCGATCGCGGGGGTTACCAATATCACGGTCGCGTGAAGGCCGTGGCTGAAGGCGCCCGCGAGGGCGGATTGGAGTTCTGATGGCCGACGAAACCCCGACTCCGGCAACGCCGGACCAGCCGGCCGCCGAAGCGCCGGCGGCGCACGCCCCGCGTGGGCGCGGCCAGCACGGCGGCCAGCATGGTGGCCAGCACGGCGGCGGTCGTGGCGGCCGCGGCGGTCGTGGCCGTGGCGGCCGGCGCGACGATCGCGGCGACGGCGGCAGCGAGTTTGTCGAGAACGTGATCGCCATCAATCGTGTCGCCAAGGTGGTCAAGGGCGGCCGGCGCTTCTCGTTCAATGCCCTCGTCGCCGTCGGCGACGGCAAGGGCAAGGTGGGCGTCGCGACCGGCAAGGCGAACGAAGTCGCCGAGGCGGTCCGCAAGGCGGTCGAGGCGGCGCGTCGCGCCATGGTGGAGCTGCCGCGTGCCGGCACCACCATTCCGCACGAGATCATCGGCGAGCACGGCGCCGGCCGGGTGCTCCTGAAGCCCGCCGCCAGCGGCACCGGCGTCATTGCCGGCGGTCCGGTGCGCGCGGTGCTCGAGTGCGCCGGCATCACCGACGTGCTCACCAAGAGCCTCGGGTCGAACAATCCGCACAACATGGTGCGGGCCACGATGGCGGGGCTGACCCGGTTGGTGTCGGCAGCGCAGGTGGCGCGGGAGCGCGATATCGATGTCGACATGCTCGGCTATCGCGCCCGGCAGGAGGTGTAACGATGGGTCGCAATCCGGCCATCGGACGGCAGGGCCCGGCGCATCACGCCGCCGAGATCCCCGCCGAAACAGAAGCGAAGCGCCTGCGGGTGCGGCAGATCCGCTCGTCGATCGGGCGGGCCGAGACGATGCGGCGCACGCTGCGCGCCATCGGCCTGCGGCATCACCAGGCCTCGGTCGACGTCGACAACACCGCGACGCTGCGCGGCATGCTCTACAAGGTGCGTCACCTGGTGGAAGTGACGCCGATCAAGGGACGGTAACATGACCGACGAGACCAAGCCTCAGCCCATCACGCTGGCCACCTTGCGCCCGGCCGCCGGTTCGCACCGCAGCCGGCGCCGGCTCGGCCGTGGCCCCGGCTCCGGCCTCGGGAAGACCTCCGGCAAGGGCCACAAGGGACACAAGGCCCGCACCGGTGGTTCGACCAACCCCGGCTTCGAAGGCGGGCAGATGCCGATGTACCGGCGCCTGCCGAAGCGCGGCTTCACCAATCCCTTCAAGGTGACCGCCCAGGCGATCAACCTGCGCGACCTCGAACGGGTCAGTGGCGACGAGATCTCTCCCGCCACGCTCGCCGCCGCCGGGCTGATCGGCAACATCGCTGACGCCGTCAAGCTCCTTGCCACCGGTGAGATCCAGCGCGCCGTGACGGTCCGCGGCGTGGCGATGTCCGCCGCGGCCCGCGCCAAGATCGAGGCGGCCGGCGGCAGGGTCGAGAGCGAATGACCAACCCCAAGGTCCCCAGCCTCGGCCTCGATCCGGAGCTCAAGGACAAACTCCTCTTCACGTTGCTGGCGGTGGTCATCTACCGCGTCGGTGCGCACATCCCGTCGCCGATGGTCAACGTGCAGGCGTTGCAGGACTTCATCAACAATTCCGCCAACTCGGGCGCCCAGACGCTGTTCAACCTGTACGACGCGCTTGGCGGCGGGCTGTCCCGCGCCACGATCTTTGCGCTCGGCATCATGCCGTACATCTCCGCGTCCATCGTCTTCCAGCTTGGTGGCGGCGTCATGCCGTCCATCAGCAAGATGCAGAAGGACGAGGAGGGCCGGAAGAAGCTCACCCAGTGGACCCGCTACCTGACGGTGGCGATCTCGTTCTCGCAGGCCTACACCTTCACGCTGTTCGTCGAGGGCATCCCCGGCGCGGTGCCCAACCCGGGCTTCTTCACCCGCACCATCATGGTCTCCACGCTGACCATCGGTGCCATCTTCATCATGTGGCTCGGCGAGCAGATCACCGAACGCGGCATCGGCAACGGCATGAGCCTGCTGATCACCATCTCGATCCTCGACCGGGTCTGGCCGTCGCTGCTGCAGCTCGGCGATTCGATCCGGGTCGGGGCGGTGACGCCCACCGGTGCGATCGTGCTGGCCGTGGTGCTGCTGATCATGGTGACGGCGGTGGTCGCGATGACCATGGCGGCGCGCCGCATCCCGATCCAGATCCCCCGCAAGGTGATGGGACGAGGGCGCATTCGCGAAGGGCAGAAAACGTTCATTCCGATCCGGCTGATCACCGCCGGCGTCATGCCGATCATCTTTGCCCAGACCGTCATCATCGTCCCGGCGACCATTGCCCAGTTCACCCACATGGAGTCGCTGCGGGTGGTGGCCGACTTCCTTGCCGTCGGCAGCTGGTCGTACAACATCCTCTTTGCGCTGCTGATCGTCGTCTTCAGCTACTTCTACACGTCGATCATCTTCAGTTCGGTCGACCTGTCGGAGAACCTCAAGAAGCAGGGCGCGTTCATCCCCGGGGTCAAACCCGGCGCGGCGACCGCCGACTACATCGACGGCGTGCTGGGCCGGATCACCTTCCCCGGTTCGATCTTCCTCGCGATCGTTGCCATCATTCCGATTGCCGCCGCCAAGGCGGTGGGGGTCACCTCGTTCCAGTTCGGCGGGACGTCGATCCTGATCGTGGTGGGTGTGCTGCTCGACACCATCGCGCAGATCGAGCAGCACCGGACCCTCCGCAAGTACGACGGCTTCATGCGCTCCGGACGGATCAAGTTCCGCGGGCGACAGAGCCGGTACGGGATGTGATCCGGGACCTGCTGCTGCTGGGGCCCCCGGGGGCCGGGAAGGGGACGCAGGGCGCGCGGCTCGCCGCCGCCCTGGGCGTCCCGAAGGTCGCCACCGGCGACCTGCTCCGCGCGGCGGTGGCGGGCGGTACCCCGCTCGGGCGCCAGGCCCGCGCGGTGATGGAAGCGGGACACCTCGTCAGCGACGACATCATCCTCGGCATCGTCCGCGAGCAACTCACCAGGCCCGAGGCGGCGCGCGGCGTCATCTTTGACGGCGTGGTCCGGACCATTCCCCAGGCCGAAGGGCTCTCCGCCATCGAGACCGAGCTGGGCCGCGGCATCGACCAGGTGCTGTTCTTCGATGTCGACGATGCCGAACTCCTCGAGCGCCTCGAGCGCCGCCGGCAGGTCGAGAGCCGCGCCGATGACGATCCCGCCGCGGTGCGCACCAGGCTGGAGGCGTATCGGCGCCAGACCGCGCCGGTGATCGCCTGGTTCGAGCAGCACGGCGGTGTCACCCGCATCGACGCGGTCGGCAGCGTCGACGACGTGGCGGCCCGGGTGCGAGAGGCGGTGGCGGCGCGCCGCCGCGCGACGGCATGATCACCATCAAGTCCCCGCGCGAGATCGAGACGATGGCGCGCGCGGGGCGGATCGTCGGCGACACGCTGGCGCTGATGCGCCGGATCGCCCGCCCCGGCCTGACCACCGAAGACCTCGACCGCGAAGCGGAACAGTTCATCCGCTCCCACCCCGGCGCCACGCCGTCGTTCCTCGGCCTCTACGGCTTTCCCAAGACCCTCTGCGTGTCGATCGACGACGAGATCGTCCACGGCATTCCGTCGACGAAGCGCGTGCTCGAGGAGGGATCGATCGTCTCGGTCGACGTCGGCGTCTGCGTCGACGGCCTGCATGCCGATGCCGCCACCACGATCCCGGTCGGTGTCATCAGCCCCGACGCGCAGCGCCTGCTCGACGTCACCGAACGGGCCCTCGCTGCCGGCATTGCCGCGGCGGTTTCCGGCAACCACGTCGGCGACATCGGGCACGCGGTGCAGGGCGTCGCCGAGGCCGCCGGGTTCGGCGTCGTCCGCGAGCTGGTCGGCCATGGCATCGGCACGCGCTTCCACGAAGAGCCGCAGGTGCCGAACATCGGCACGCCGCATCGCGGGCCGCAGCTGCGCAACGGGATGACCCTCGCCATCGAGCCGATGATCACCGCCGGCAATCCCGCCACCCGCACGCTGCGCGACAAGTGGACTGTCGTCACGCAGGACGGATCGCTCGCCGCGCATTTCGAGCACACCGTGGTGGTCAAGAGCGGCGAGCCGCGAATCCTCACCCGCCCCGGGTAGCGCCCGCGCCACGGCTCATGCCGGGCCGCCGCCGGCGTCGCTCAGCCCGGTACGCTTCGCACCAGTTCCAGCAGCCACTCGTGAATTGCCGGATTGCCGGCGACCACCCCGCCGCGCGCGGGGCGTGCCGGATGGCCGTCGAGGTCGGTCACCACGCCGCCGGCTTCGCGGATCAGGATCAGCCCGGCCGCCATGTCCCACGGCGCCAGCGGTCATTCCCAGAAGCCGTCGAGGCGTCCCCGCGCGACATCGGTGAGGTCGAGCGCCGCCGAACCGGCGCGGCGGACGCCGCTGTCGTGGCACCCAGTGCCCGGGGCAGCAGCGCAAGGAAACGCGGCATCTCGTCCGGCGTCTTGAACGGAAATCCGGTGCCGAGGAGGGCGACGCGCGGGTCGCCGATGGCCGAGACCCGCAGTCGCTCGGCGCCGACCACGCGCCGCCGTTGCGCCACCCGATGGCGCAGGCGCGTGGGGCCACGTTGAGCACCGCGCCGGCGATCACCTCGCCGTCGATTGCCGCGCCGATCGACACCGACCACGCCGGATAGCCATGCAGGAAGTTGGTGGTGCCGTCGAGTGGATCGACGATCCAGACCAGGCCCGCGTCCGGCGACGCCGATGGCGCCAGCTCCTCGCCCAGCACGGTGGAGTCGGGCTCGGCGCGGAGCAGGTCGTCGCGGATCATCGCCTCGGCGGTGCGGTCGACGACGGTGACGAAGTCGGCCGGCCCCTTCCGGCCCCACTCGGCGACCGGAGGGCGCGCCACCCGCGCGAGATAGGTTGCTGCCCGGCAGGCCGCGCGTTCCGCCAGGCGGGCAAGCCGTTCGGCATCGCCGCTCATATTGCCGCCTCTCCGGTGGGCGGGTAGCTTGTCGCCATGTCGCGCATCTTCTCCGGCATCCAGCCCTCGGGTGAACTGCACATCGGCAACTGGCTCGGTGCGGTCCGCAACTGGGTCGCGCTGCAGGACCAGTACGAATGCATCTACTGCGTCGTCGACCTGCACGCCATCACCACGCCCTACGACGCGTCACGGCTGGCGGAGCGGACTCGCGAGATGGCGGTCGGGCTGCTCGCCGTCGGGAATCGATCCCGAGCGCTCGGTGCTCTTCGTCCAGAGCCACGTTCCGGCCCACGCCCTCCTTGCCTGGTTCCTGACCAGCATTACCCCGCTCGGCGAACTCGAGCGGATGACGCAGTACAAGGATAAGTCGCAACGGTTCGAATCGGTGCTCACCGGGCTGCTCTGCTATCCCGGTGCTGATGGCGGCCGACATCCTGCTCTACCGCGCCGAGCGGGTTCCGGTCGGCGAGGACCAGGTGCAGCACCTCGAACTCACTCGTGAAATGGCGCGGAAGTGGAACGCGGAGTTCGCTGCCGGGTTTCCGTTCTTTCCCGAGCCGCAGGCGATCCTCTCGCCGGCGCGAAGCGGATCGTGGGGCTCGATGGCCAGGCCAAGATGTCGAAGAGCCTCGGCAACACCATCGGCGTGCTCGAGAGCCGGAGCAGATCTGGCAGAAGTTGCGTCCGGCCGATGACCGATCCCGGCCCGCAAGACGAAGCAGGATCCCGGGCACGCCGGAGATCTGCAACCTCTACGCCCTCCACCAGCCACTTCTCCCCGCCGGAGACAGTCGTCGGAGGTGGCGACGAAGTGCCGCACCGCCGGGTGGGGATGCATCGACTGCAAGAAGGTGCTGGCGGACAACATGGCGCGGACGCTGGCGCCGATCCGCGAAGCGCGCGGCGGAGCTCGCCGCCCGACCCGGGACGAGGTCGACGCCATCCTTGCCGACGGGTGCGGCCCGCGCCCGCGGACTGGCGCCGGTGAAACGATGCCGCTGAGTGACCGACCGAGATGGGATTCCTCCGGAGGGGCCATGACCACATCGCCGATGCTCACCCGGGTCCTCAAGGCCGCCATTCAGCGCGGCGCGTCCGATGTGCACGCCAAGGCCGGCGACGTCTTCCGCGCCCGGGTCGACGGCAAGCTGGTGCCGCTCACCAAGCAGCGCCTGACGCCGGCGCAGACCGCGCGCGCTGGCGGCAATGTTCGCCGGCATGGGCTGGACGATCCGCGCCTCGCCACGCTGCGCGATTTCGATTGTTCCTGGGGCGATCGCCGGCGTCGGGCGCTTCCGCGTCAACGTCTCGCGGCAGCGATCGTCGTTCATGGTGATGCTTGCGGGTGGTTCCGTTCTCGGTCCCCACGCCGGAAGAGCTCGGCCTTCCCGAGGTACTCACCGCGTTTGCCGAGGCGCCCGACGGCCTGGTGCTGATTGCCGGCGCCCGAGCGGATCGGGCAAGACGTCGACCATCGCCGCTATGGTCCATCACATCAACCGCAGCCAGCAGCGCGAAGTCCTCACCCTCGAGGATCCGATCGAGTACCTGCACCGCGACATCTCCAGCTCGGTGGCGCAGCGCGAGATCGGGACCGACACCGATGGCGTCGCGGCGGGGTTGCAGGCCGCGCAGCGCCAGGATCCCGACGTGATCGTGCATCAGTGACCTGCGCGACGCCGACGCCATCGAGCGCGCCGTCCGGGCCGCCGAGTCGGAGTGCCTCGTCCTCGCCGCCGTCGGCGCTGCCGGACCTCGTCTCGGCGCTGCTGCAGTTGCTGGCCAGCTTTGCCGTCGATGCCCGCGAGGTGGCGTGCATTCGCCTCGCCGGCGCGCTGCGGGCGGTCGTGGCGCAACGGCTGGTCACCAAGGGCCGCGGTGGCAAGCACCTCGTCGTCGATTGGGTCGAGGCCACGCCGGCGCTCCGCGAGGCTGTCGCGGGCGGCAGCGACGCCGCGTCGCTCAAACGCGTCATCGACAAGGCCGTCAAGGACGGCAAGGGCGAAACGGCCTCACGCGCCGCAGGCGCGGTAGACGAGGCCGCCGCCGACCATTAGCTTACAGGGGAGTCGGATGAACGGCCCCGTCAGGGGCCGTTTCGTTTGCGGGTCTGGTGCCGGGCACCGGACCGAGGGGGCCGTCCGATGTTCGATCAAGCATCATATTGCGTAGTGGTCGTCGGCGCCCAGTGGGGCGACGAAGGGAAGGGCAAGCTCGTCGATGTCCTCGCCGAGCAGGCCGACCTCGTCGTCCGCTATCAGGGCGGCGCCAACGCCGGGCATACCGTGGTCGTCGGCGACCGCCAGTTTGTCCTCCACCAGATCCCCTCCGGCATTCTCCACGCCGGGGCGCGCTGCATGGTGGGCAACGGCGTGGTGCTCGATCCCGGAGACGTTCTTTGCCGAGGCCGATGCGCTCACCGGCCAGGGCATCGCCCTCGCCGGCCGGCTGTTCATCTCCGAACGCGCCCACCTCGTCCTGCCATATCACAAGCTGCTCGACCAGGCGAGTGAGAAGCAGCAGCAGATCGGCACCACCGGACGCGGCATCGGACCCGCCTACGAGGACAAGACCGGGCGCCGCGGCGTGCGGGTGTCCGATCTCTGCCGCGCCGCCGACCTCCGCGCCCTCCTCGCCCCGCGGGTCGAGCGCGCCAACGCATTGCTGGCAATGATGGGGGCCGAGCTGCGGGCCGACCTCGACGCGCATGTCGAACTCGCCGCGACCTGTGCGGCGCGACTCGCTCCGCTCATGGCCGACACCGGATTGCTCGTCGACCGGGCGTTGCGCGACGGCCACCGGGTGCTCCTCGAGGGCGCCCAGGGCGCGCTCCTCGATCTCGATCACGGCACCTATCCCTTCGTGACTTCGTCGAACACCACCGCCGGCGGCGCCGCGATCGGGGCCGGCATCGGTCCGACCGCCATCGACGGCGTGCTGGGGGTGGTCAAGGCCTACACCACGCGGGTCGGCAACGGGCCGCTTCCCACCGAGGCCGACGCGCCGCTGCAGGAGCGCCTGCGCGAGCTGGGAAGCGAATTCGGCGCCACCACCGGCCGGCCCCGCCGCTGCGGCTGGTTCGACGCCACCGTCGTGCGCTACTCGGTGCGAGTCAATGGACTCACCGGCCTTGCCGTCACCAAGCTCGACGTGCTGGACAGCTTCGCGGAGATCCCGATCGGCACCGGCTATCAGCTCGACGGCGGCACCTGCGCCGAGCTGCCGAGCGACATCGCCGTGCTCGAGCGGGTGCGGCCGGCCTACCAGACGCTGCCGGGATGGAACCGGTCGACTGCGGGAGCGCGCCGCCTCGACGACCTCCCCGTCGCCGCGCGCCGCTACCTCGACCGGCTCGAGGAACTCGCCGGCGCGCCGATCCGGTACGTCAGCGTCGGTACCCGCCGCGACCAGATCATCGAGGTGGCACCGTCGTGATCCGCCGGGCGTGAGCCGGCTCGCGCCGGGTGCCGCCGACTACTGCGCCTGCAGCCGCCGGAAGTATTCCGCGATCGTCAATTGCTTGAGCCAGACCGGGTCGATCTCGTAATACCGGTTGGCGGTGAAACGGCCCGTTGTGGGAAAGTAGGGCGGGGGATCGACCGCGCCGCAGCGGTCGTAGGTGTGCGCTTCGGCCCAGCCGTAGGCATTCGCCGCGTAGTACGTGGCGTCGTCGAGGCGCCCCTGCGCCAGGCCGCCGGTGACCCGCACGCAGCCGTTGATTGCCGTCCCGCATCGCTGGTTGAGGGCCGAAATGTCCCAGCCGGCATTCGGTGACATCGGCTCGAACCCCAGCTGGCTGAAGTAGGGATAGGTGTAGGGCGGCACGACGCCCTCGCCGAACCAGTCGCCGTCGCTGGTTCCGTTGCCGACCGCCATCAGGAACCCGTTGTAATTCGCGTCGCCGGTGTCGTCGAACCCGCCGTACACCTTGTTGCCCACCCGGAACGGCGTCTGCAGGTTGTCGTCCTCGATCACCACGTTCTTGATGGCGATCGCGCCGAGCATGTCGCCCTGGTCGGTGCAGTCGGTGCCGGGCGCCTCGGTGTACAGCAGGTCGTCGGCAAGCACCACGTTGCCGGTGCTCACCACCGTGACCCGGCCGCGGAGCTGGCCGCTCACCGCCACGTCGCCGGTGACGAAGATCACGCCCTTGAAGTCCGGATTGGCGCCGAGCGGAATGAGGTACGACTGGTCACCCGACCGGACGCCGCTCAGCGAGGTCCAGGGCCCCGAGCGGCGCCGCTTCCACCACCCGAATGGCGCCCCCGGCGCGTCGGTCAGGGTCGAATCCGGTGTCAGCGTGTCACCGGTTGCCCCGGGAAAGAGCCGCGGGTCGCCGCCCAGGAAGCAGCGCCGGGTCGGACTGGTGAGCAGCGCGCGCACCGAGTCGGCATTGCCGTATGCCGCCCAGTCTTCTGCCGCGGTATGGAAGTCGTCGTTGCCGCCGATGGTGCGCACCGCGCCGCAGTTGGGCGAGACCATGTTGGGATCGGCCGACTGCGTCACGCCGGTCGGGACCGTCGGCCAGCGCCGCCCGGTGGCGTATGCGAGCGTCGAGTCGCTGGCGGTGGCGCAGGTGGTGCGATGCGCCACCCATACCCGCATGAAGCCTTCGTCCCATTCGATCTTCCCGTCGCCGTTGACGTCGATCGGCACGAACTCGATGCGCACCGCCGGGCTGGTGAGGCCCGTGGTGGTGCACGGCGACGTGATGTCGTAATCCCCACCGGCCGCGTCGGCATCCTGGGCATACTGCTGCATCCGGTCGATCCGCGCCGGGGTCGGCCACGGCAGCGGGGACACCCCGACCTCGACGCCCTGCGTGTAGCGTCCCGACGACTGATTGACGATCGACGTGACGACGTGCACCGGGCCGCCGAAGAGGGTGCCGGTCCCCGAGGCGCACCCCGACGAGAGGATCAGCTTGTTGTTGGAATAGAACGGGCCGTCGATCGACTCGTCGCAGCCATACGTGGTGCTGCTGCTCCAGTTGTTGACCGCGACGACGTACTTCGACCACGAATCCTGGGTCAGCAGCAGGCGCCGGACCGCGCCGTTGCCACGCTGGTCCGACACCACCGCGATGGCGCTGGCGAAGTTGCTGCCATACTGCCCGGCGGTGGCGGCGCCGCCGGTGCGCCCGCCGGTCCGGCCGACGTAGAGCGACCGCTGCACGCCGGGGAGCGCGGTGCCGAACGCATTCAGCACCGGCGCGTCGTTGGCCAGCGTGGTGTAGCCGCTGTCGGGCAGCAGCGAGTCGTACGTCCCGCGGTTGAGCGAGTCGCGGATGATCTCCAGTCCGCCGTTGGCCGCGGCCTGCAGCGATGCATCCCGCGCCGTCAGGTGGGTGGAGAGTTCGGCGTTCGACGCGAGCAGCACCGCACCCAGCGCCATCGCCGCGATCGCGATCGACACCATGATCGCCATCAGCAGTGCCGCGCCGCGCCGGTTCCGGGCCGGATGCCGCCGCACCATCGCCGTCAGGGCGCTCATGACGACGGCGTCACGTTGAGGCTGGTAATGGTCGATTGCGCCGGAGTGCAATCCTCGGCGGCGACGCCGAACAGGTAGGGCGTGCCGGGCGTGTTGCCGGCGACCTCCACCTTGTACGACGACTGTCCGGCGATGGGCCGGACCACCTCGACCGGACCGCCCGCGGTCCAGCTGGTGGCCGACGCCGGGCGCCGGTACAGGATGTACTGGTGGATGTCCTGCTCACCGCCATCCTGGTCGGCGGAGGCGTTCCACGTGAACCAGAGCCGCCCGCTGCCGGGCACGGTGTCGGCCACTGTCAGCGAAGTCGGCGGCAGTGGCGCCCGGCCGCATACTGTCGGAAGCGCGACGCCGTTGTTGGGGACCTCGATGACCGTGCTGATGTCGCGATCCCGCTCGTCGGCGCCGGTGCGCCCGTTGCTGAGCCGGAAATTCATCCGGACCGCCCGCACCGAATCGGGGCGGACATAGGCGGCGCTGTCGCTCCCGGAGATTCCCGCCACCAGCTCGCGGCGGATCAGCGGCAGGTCACTCGCTGTCGCGATCGCCAGCGAATCACCGCTGCTGCCGGTGCGCTGCAGCAGGTACTGGAAGAACGGACGCCCGTCGGGGTGGGGGAGGATGTTCCGCGCAATCACCTCCGGCTGGCCGTCGTTGACCCGCTGGTAGAGCACATAGTCATCGGTCCGCGACGTCGACGCGTCCGGCGTGAAGTACAGCATGTACGTCTCGGCCGGCGACGCCGAACCGTTGGCCTGCTGGTAGGTCTCGGCGGGGTAGGTATAGGCCGGCGCCGAGTTGGGAATCACCGTCGCCTGGGCGGCGTCCCACGCGGTCGTCTCGCCCGCCGGTGCGTCGGCGTTGAAGTACGCCGCCCACCGCAGGTCGGTGGTGTCGGATTCGACGTAATCGCTGTTGAATGCGAGCACATTGTCAGCGCCGTACACCAGGATCGGCTGGTCGGGGGTCGTCCCGGCGCCCATCGTGCGGATCATCCGGGCGCTTCCTTCCATTGCCGCGCGGGCGTTCTGCACCATTTCCCACTGGTCGATGTTGGCCCGGAACGATGCGCTCTGCGATCGGAACAGCGACCACGCCACGGCGGTGATCGCCAGCAGCATGACCATCGCGATCAGCAGCTCGACAAGGGAGAATCCCCTGCGCGATGTCACCCGGCCGGTCACGGCGCCGACACCACCGCGGTGACGGCGACGGTGTCCCGCAGCGCCGGATCGGAGACCTGCACGGTGATCGTGGTGCGGTCGCGGGCCGGCGACCCGGATTGGTCGCGCACCACGGTCGTCACCCGGTGCATCCGGGGGTAATCGGGGAACCCGGTCGTGTCGGCGCTCGCGCCGCTGCCGTAGACCGCCGTCAACTCGGGGTAGCGGGGATCGGCCCGGATCAGTTCGAGGCGTTGCTCGGCGATGCCGGTGGCCACCACCCGGAGGGCCGAGTCGCCGATGGCGTGCGAGAAACTGGCGGAAAAGCGTGCGACTCCGGTGGCGACGACCACCAGGATCACGATGGCGATGAGCAGTTCGATCAGCGTGAAACCGGTGCCCGACCTCAGTTGGCCCTGAGCCAGCTCCCGGTTGCGTAGGAGTACCACGTCACCCGTCCGGTTGCGCGAGAGACCGCCACAGCACGACAGTGCTTGCAATTGGGGTCGTACCCCGGACCGGTAATGTAGAAGGTGCCGCTCCGGTTCGCCGAACCGTCGCGACGGAAGGTGAGGGACGTCAGTGCCGTCGGATCTTCCGCCAGGGACAGGTCGGGGGCCGACCCCTTGCCAAAGATAAAGTTGTGGTCGAGCGGATAGGTAACCACCCGCTCCCCGGATTCGACCACACCGTCGTCGTTGGCGTCCTCGTGGACCTGCATCCGGCCGTTGTCCGGGATGGTCACGTGGACGTCTTCCTGGAGCGAAACCGCTCGGCGCTGGGCCAGCGCCAGCTCGGCCATGACCCCGCGCGAGACGGAATCCGCCCGGTAGCGGGTCCAGTCGAGCCGCGACGCCGCGATCCCCGAAAGAATCCCGATCAGGACAATGACGATCAGGAGTTCGATCAGCGTCACCCCGCGGCGCTTCCACGCTGTCGGCCGCGTCCCTCGCGGATCTGCCATGCTGCCAATCATAATCTTGCTCCTCGGTCGCCGCTCCCGATACGGCCGGAACCGGCCGGGGTCGTCCGACCCGGCCGGCTCAGCCTGCCGCGCGGCGTCCGTCCGGGCCGCCCGCCGTGATCACTGCGCCTGCAGTCGATTGAAATAGGACGCGATCGAGAGGGTCCGCAGCCAGACCGGGTCGACCTCGTAGTAGCGGTTGGCGATGAACCGGCCCGTCGTCGGGAAGTACGGCGGTGGATTCACCGAGCCGCAGGCATCGTAGGTGTGCGCCTCGTTCCAGCCGTAGTAGCCCGAGCCCCAGTAGGTGGCGTAGTCCACGCGCCCCTGCGCCAGCCCGCCGGTGACCCGCACGCAGCCGTTGGTCCCCGGGTCGGCAATCGCACAGCGCTGGTTGATCGCCGAGATGTCCCACGACGAATTGGGGGACGACGGCTCGCCGCTGAGCATCGAGTAGTTGGACGTCCCGTCGCCGGGGCCGACCACCCCTTCGCCGTACCAGTTGCCGGTGCTGCCGCCGCTTCCCGCCGCCATCAGGAACATGTTGTAGTTCGCGTCGTTGGTGTCGTCGAACCCGCCATAGATCTTGTTGTTGACCCGGAACGGCGTCTGCAGGTTGTTGTCCTCGATCACCACGTTGTTGGTGGCGATGGCGCCGAAGATGTCACCGGTCGACGTGCAGTTGGTGCCCGGCGGATTCTGGTAGAGCAGGTCGTCGGCCATGACGATGTTGCCGGTGGCGAAGACCGACACCCGGCCGCGCAGGCGGCCGCTCAGCGCCACGTTGCCGCGCACGAAGATGACGCCCTTGAAGTTCGGGTTCGCGCCGAGCGGAATCAGGTACTGGGCATCACCGGAGCGGACACTGTTCAGCCCGGTGTAGGTCAGGTGCCGCTTCTTCCACCACCCGAACACCCTGGTGATGGTCGAATCCGGCGTCAGCGTGTCGCCGGTGGCCCACGGGAAGAGGTGCGGGTCGCCGCCCAGGTAGCAGCGCCGGGTGGCATTGGTCGACAGCAGGGTCTGCACCGCCCGGCGTGCCGCGCCGGCGTTGCCGGAGTCGGCGTAGGTCTCGACGTAGACGCTGTCGGCGGTATGGAACTCGAGGGTGTCGGTCCCGTGGATCGACACCTTCGCGCCGCAATTGCGCGAATACATGTTGGGGTCGGAATTGGTCGAGACCGCCGCGTTGGTCAGGTGCTGCGGGGTCGAGGTGGTGCCGTCGGTGTACGGCCAGCGGCGCCCGGTGGCGTACGCCAGGGCGGTGTCGCTGGTGGTGCTTCCGGAGTAGTTCGAGATCCACACCCGCATGAACCCTTCGTCCCAGTCGATCACGCCGTTGCCGTTGACGTCGATCGTGACGAACTCGATGCGCACCCGCGGCATCGTCGGGTTGGTGGAATCGGCCGCGATGTCGTAGTCGCCGTTTGCCCCGTCCGCGTCCTGGGCGTACTTCTGCATCAGGTTGATGCGGGCCGGCGTGGGCCACGGCACCGGCGAGACGCCGGTCTTGTAGCCCTGGGCAAAGCGCCCCGACGACGCCCCGCTGATGGAACCGACCACATTCACCGAGCTGGCAAAGTAGGTGCCGCTGCCGCTGCCGCACCCGGTCTGCAGGATCAGCCCGGTGTTCGAGAAGAACGGCCCGTTCACCGACTCGCCGCAGCCGTACATCGAGCTGCCGCTCCAGTTGTTGATCGCCACCGCGAACTTCGACCACGACTCCTGGGTCATCAGCAGCCGCCGCGCCGCCACGGCGCCGCTCTGGTCGCTGATGATCGACAGGCCGCTGGCAAAGTTGCTGCCGTACTGCCCGGCCGTTGCCGCGCCGCCGGTGCGCCCGCCGGTGTGCCCCACATAGAGCGACCGGGTGATCCCCGGCACCGTGTTGCCGCTGGCGTCCTTCACCGCGGAGTTGCTGGCCAGCGTGGTGTAGCCGCTGTCGGGCAGCAACGAGTCGTAGATGCCGCGGTTCAGCGAGTCGCGGATGATCGCGAGCCCGCCGTCGGCGGCCGCCTGCAACTCGTTCTCCCGCGCGGCGAACTTGGTGGTGAGCTGCGCGCCCGACGACATCAGGATGCCGCCCATCGCCATCGCGGCGATGGCGATCGAGACGATCATCAGCGTCATCAACACCGCCGCACCGCGGCGCTCGGTGATTCGTGGCTGGCCCGCCATGCTCCGACTCCTGGAAGTCACGGTCCGGTACTCACCGTGATGTTGTGCGTCGTGACCGTCGATACCGACGGAGTACAGTCCTGCGCCTCGACGCCGAAGGTGTAGGCGGTTCCGGGAACATTGTCCGAGATCTGCACGGTGTACGACGACTGGCCGCTGACCACCCGGACCACCTCGAGGGGGTCCGACCAGACCGTGCTGGCGGCCGGACGCCGGTAGAGGATGTACTGCAGCACGTCGTGCTCGCCCGCTTCCTGGTCCACCGATGCCGGCCACGTCAGCCACAGCACGCCGCTGCCCGGCACGGTGTCCGTCACCGCCAACGACGCCGGCGCCAGGGGTGGGCGGCCGCAGACCGTCGGCAGCGGAATGCCGTTGTTCGGCACCTGGATGGTCGTGGAGACGTCGCGAAGACGCTCCTCGGTGCCGGTCCGGCCGTTGGTGATGCGGAAGTTGAGCCGAACCGCCCGCACCGAGTCGGGCCGCACCGCCGCCTGGCTGTCGCTCGCCGTCATGCTCGCGTCGAGCGGCCGCCGGATCATCGGCAGCATCCCCGACGTCACCGTGATCAGCGTGTCGCCGGTGGTCAGCGTCCGCTCCATCAGGTACTGGAAGAATGGCGACCCGTCGGATGCCGCCAGGATGTTGCGCGCCACCACCGACGGCGTGCCGGCGTTGACCCGCTCGTAGAGGACGTAGTCGTCGGTTCGCGCCGTGCTCGAATCCGATGCGAAGTAGAACATGTACGTCTCGGCCGGCGAGACCGTCCCGTTGCCCAGCTCGTAGGTCTGGTCCGGATAGGTGTACGCCGGCGACGAATTCGGGATCACCCCGGCGGTGCCCGCCGACCACGCCTCGGTCTGCCCGGTCGGCACGTCGGGATCCCAGTAGGCCGCCCACCGCATGCTGGTGGTGTCCGATTCGACGTAGTCGGTGTTGAACGCCAGCACCGAGTTGGCCCCGTAAACCAGCACCGGCTGGCCCACCGGCGCGCCGGCGCCCATGGTCCGGATGATCCGCTCGGCTTCCTCGACCGCGCCCCGGCCGTTCTGGACCATGTCGAACTGCGCCGCGTTGTTGCTGAACGATCGGCTCTGGGAGCGGAACAACGACGCGACCGCCCCGGCGAGGCCGGCCATCATCACCATCACGATGAGCAGCTCGATGAGGCTGAAGCCGGCCTGGGACCGGCGCGAAGACGACGGCATGGAGTGAGGCATCACGGACTCGCGATGATGGCGGTGACGGACACGGTGTCGGACATGGCCGGGTCGGTTACCCGCACCGTGACCGTGGTCCGGTCCCGCGCCGGCGACCCCGACTGGTCCCGCACCACCGTGGTCTTGCGGTGCATCCGGGGATACCCCGCGAAGCCGGTGGTGTCGGCGCCGGCCCCGGAGCCGTAAAGCGTCGTCAGGCGGGTGTAACGCGGATCGGCCCGGATCAGCTGCAGGCGGTTGTCGGCAACCCCGGTCGCCACCAGGCGCAGCGATGAGTTGCCCATTCCCTTCGAGAAGTTGGACGCAAACCGCGCCACGCCGGTCGCGATGACCACCAGGATCACCACGGCAACCAGCATCTCGATGATCGTGAAACCGCCGCGCTTGCCCATCATTCGACTCGCTGCCACCCCGGGGTGGCGGTCTGGTCCGGCGGCCCCACCGCCTCGTGCGGGGGGGCCGTTGCCGGGACCGGAGCGCGTCCGCGCCGCCGATCCCGGGACGCCCGCTCTATATGGCAGCAAGAATCCTGCCGGTCCGGCCCATTTTGTGAACTGTCGCAATGACAAGGACTTGCGTATCATGGGTGTTCTAAGACGAGTCGCATCCACGCCTCACCGGTGCCCGTTGGCGGCCCCGATGGAGCAGGATGCCGGACCGGTTTACGTTTCCGGCCCCGCCCGCCGGGCGGACTTCAACTCCAGCCAGTATCGCCCGATGCCTGATGCGTCTTTAATGGACAAGCTGGTCTCGCTCGCCAAGCGGCGGGGCTTCGTGTTTCAGTCGTCCGAGATCTACGGAGGTCTCGGCTCGGTCTGGGACTACGGCCCCCTCGGCGTGGAGTTGAAGCGGAACGTCAAGGACCGCTGGTGGCGCGCCATGGTCCAGGCGCGCGAAGACGTCGAGGGTCTCGACGCCGCCATCCTGATGCACCCCCGGGTCTGGGAGGCGTCGGGCCACGTTGCCGGCTTCACCGACCCGCTCGTCGACTGCCGCACCTGCAAGGGGCGCTTCCGGGCCGACAAGCTCGCTGACGCCCGCTGCCCGCAGAAGCCCAGCCGGATCCCCGGCGAGTTCAGCGCCTGCGACCTCACCGCACCCCGGATGTTCAACCTCATGTTCCGGACTTTCATGGGGCCGGTCGAGGAGAGCGCGGCGACCATCTATCTCCGCCCGGAGACGGCGCAGGGCACCTATGTCAACTATCTCAACGTGCTCAACTCGGCGCGGCAGCGCATCCCGTTCGGCATCGCGCAGATCGGCAAGGCGTTCCGGAACGAGATCACCCCGGGCAACTTCATCTTCCGGACCCGCGAATTCGAGCAGATGGAGATGCAGTTCTTCGTGCGGCCCGGCACCGACGACGAGTGGTTCGAGCGGTGGCGCGCGCTGCGCATGGCGTGGCACGAAGCGCTGGGGCTCGACCCCGCCCGGCTCCGCTGGCACCAGCACCAGGCCGGCGAGCTGGCGCACTACGCCAAGGCCGCCTACGACATCGAGTACGAGTTCCCGTTCGGCTGGCAGGAGGTCGAAGGGGTCCACAACCGCACCGACTTCGACCTGGCGCGCCACCAGGAGTTCTCCGGCAAGAAGCTCGAATACTTCGAGCAGGCCACCGGCGAACGGTTCCTTCCCTATGTGGTCGAAACGGCCGCCGGCGCGGATCGCGTGACGCTGATGGTGCTCGCCGACGCCTATCGCGAAGAAACCGTCAACGACGAGACGCGCACCGTGTTGCGGTTCCACCCCGCGGTCGCTCCGATCAAGGCGGCGGTGCTGCCCCTGGTCAACAAGGACGGCATGCCGGAACGGGCCCGCGAGCTCTACAACGACCTGCGCCGGGTGCTGCCGGCGGATTTCGACGACGGTGGCGCCATCGGGCGCCGCTACCGGCGCCAGGACGAGGTGGGCACCCCGTGGTGCATCACCATCGACGGCGAGACGGCGTCGACCGATACCGTCACGATCCGCGATCGCGACAGCATGGCGCAGCAGCGCGTGGCCGTCGGCGAGGTCCGCCGCTGGCTGACCGACCGCCTGCGCGAAGACCAGTAGGCGCGGCGCGCCGCGACCCGCGGCCCGTTCTCCGAACGACGAGGAACTTCCATGGTGTTCGAGTGCACGACCTCGCTGGTCCCGGCGGAAATCATCGCCCGCGCCAAGCGCTTCTTTGCCGAGCGGGTCCCCAGCGTCGCGGCCTTCCCGGAACGGGAGGCCGAGGGGTACCTGCTGCTCCGCGGGCAGGGTGGCGAAGAGGCGGTCCTCGTCGCCGTCCCGCGCGACGGCGCCACCTGGGTCCGCGGCTCGACACTGCTCTTCGACCAGGCCGTCGATCGGTTCATGTCGACCCTGCCGCCGAGCGGCGATGTGCCGGGCGAGAACCAGGTGACATCGTGACCGCGTCGTTGCCGGTCCGCGTGCGGGTCATGCCGCTCTGGGAAGACGTCCGCTTCGACCTCGCGCCGGACACCGCCATCGGTGATGTGAAGCGCCAGGCGCTGCTCCGCACCCACAGCGGCGCCGATCCTGCACTCTTCCTCGTCAAGTTCCGCGGCGGTGCCATACGCGACGAGCGCCAGACGCTGGCCCAGGTCGGTGTGCCGCCGAAAGGCGCCCTGATCGTGATGCGGCGCGGCCGGACCCCGGTCCGCTGAGCGGAAAGCATGGCGCGGTGCGTGTCTTCACCAGTACCCGTTCGCTCGCCCACGACCCGGGGCCGGGCCGTCCGGAGCGCCCCGATCGGCTGACCGCGGTGCTCGCGCGCCTCGCCGCCGAGCCCGGTTGCACCATCGTCGAGGCGGGCGCGGCTGATCCGGCGGCCCTTCTCCTGCGGCACGACGCCGCGTACCTCGAATCGCTCGCCCGCTGTTCCGCCGCTGGCGGCGGCATGCTCGATCCCGACACCATCGCCAACGCCGCCTCGTGGGATGCCGCCCGGTTTGCCGCCGGCGCCGCGCTCGAAGCGCTCGAGCTCGCGCTCTCCGGTGCCGGCAACGCTTTCGCGGCGATCCGCCCGCCCGGGCACCACGCGCTGCGCGACCGCGCCATGGGGTTCTGCTTCGTCAACCACGTCGCCATTCTCGCCGCCGAGGCGCACCGGCGCGGCATCGACGAAGTCCTCATCGTCGATTGGGACGTCCATCACGGCAATGGAACCCAGGCACTGGTCGAGCGCGAGCCGTCGACGCGCTTCGTGTCGATGCATCAGTGGCCGTGGTATCCCGGCACCGGTGCTGCCGATGAGCGCGGCGTCGGCAATTGCTTCAACGTGCCGCTGGGGCCGGGACTCGACCGCGGCGTCTACGTTGCGGCCCTCTGGGACGCCGTGCTCGCCGCCACGTCGCGCCGGCCGCCCGGAGTGATCCTCATCTCGGCAGGCTATGATGCCATGCGGGGCGACCCCCTCGGCGGCTTCACGCTGGAGCCCGAGGACTACGCCACGTGGACCACCCGCCTGCGCGAGCGGTTCCCCGGTGTCCCGGTCGTCGCGGCAATGGAAGGCGGCTACATCCCGGCGCGCCTCGCCGATGGCGTGGTGGCCACGGTCCGCGCGCTGATGTAAGCTCCCGGCTTACTCGACCTTCGACCTTCGACCTTCGACCCTCGGGCCCCATGACTCCGCTGACGCTCACGACGGAAATCCTGACCCTCCACACCCGTCACCGCTTCGTCATCGCACGTGGCGGCGAGTCGGAGTACCGCACCGTGATGGTGCGGATCACCGATGGCGACGGGGTGGAGGGTTGGGGCGAAGCGGCCGCCTCGCCGTTCTACGGCGAGACCGCCGCGACGGTGCTGGCGGCGCTCGAGGTGTATGCGCCGTTGCTCGGCGGCGATCCGCTCGACCTCGACGCGATCGACGAGCGGTTGCGCCGGGCGCTCGGTCGCAACGCCGCGGCTCGCGTGGCGATCTCCGCCGCACTGCACGACCTGGTCGGCAAGCGCCTCGGCCTCCCGGTCTGGCGGCTCTGGGGCCTCGACGCGACGCGCGCGCCGCGGTCCACCTTCACCATCGGCATCGACACGCCGGAGGTGATCCGTCGCAAGGTGGAGGAGGCCGCCGAGTATCCCATCCTCAAGGTCAAGCTCGGCACCGCCGATGACGTGGCGATTCTCCGCACCCTGCGCGACGCAACCCATCGCGAGATCCGGGTCGACGCGAACTGCGCCTGGACGGCAGCCCACGCGGTCGCCATGCTGCCGGTGCTCGCCGAGTTCGGCGTAACGGTCCTCGAGCAACCGGTTGCTCCGCACGACCTCGACGGGCTGGCCCAGGTGCGGCGCCACGCCCGCATTCCCATCATCGCCGACGAAAGCTGCGTGGTGGCCGACGACATTCCCCGGCTGGTGGGACGGGTCGACGGCATCAACATCAAGCTGGCCAAGTGCGGTTCGCTCCGCGAAGCGCTGCGGATGATCGCGATTGCCCGGGCGCACGCCATGACGGTGATGGTCGGCTGCATGATCGAATCGTCGCTCGGCATCACCGCGGCGGCACACCTCACGCCGCTGGTCGACATCGTTGATCTCGACGGCGCCGCGCTGCTGCGCGACGATCCGTTCCGCGGCGCCACGATCGGTGGTGGGCAGGTCGTCCTCCCGGCGGGCCCGGGGCTCGGCGTCACGCGACCATGACCGAGCGGTTCGCGGAAGTCGCGCTGCCGCTCGCGCTGGCAGAACCGTATACCTACCGGATTCCGCCGACGCTCACCGATCGCGCGCTCCCCGGGGCGCGCGTCGTCGTTCCGGTCCGTCGCCGCGAGCTGGTCGGTGTCGTCACCGCGGTCGACGTCCCGCCTCCGGCGATGGTCGCCCGCGACCTCCTCGGCGCCCCCGACCCCGCGCCGGCGGTGCCACTCCCCCTGCTGGCCCTCGCCCGCGAGGTGTCGCGCTACTACGCGGCCCCTCTGGGCCTCACCCTCCGCGCCATGCTCCCCGGGCCGCTCTGGGGCCAGTCCCGCGTCGAAATCGAGGTCGCCGCCGGCGGACCGACCGCCGTCGGAGGCACCGCCGAAGCCCTTCTCGATTGGCTCCTGGAACACGGTGGTCGGGGCGCGGTCAGTGCCGCGGCGCGCGCCTTCAAGCGCCCGCTCTGGGATGTCATCGATCGCCTGCAGCGCGTCGGGGCGGTGACGGTACACCTCGTGCCGCCCGACGTGCGAGGCAACGTCGCCACCGTGCGGGTGGTGCGGATTGCCGGCGACCCGCTGCCGCTGTTGGCCCGCGAACAACGCTTCGCGCGGGCGCCGGCCCAGCGGAGGGTGTACGAAGCGCTGGAGCAGCGTGGCGGCGAATCTCCCGCTGCCGACCTCCTCCAGGCGGCCGACGCCAGCGCCGGAGTGCTCAAGGCCCTCGAGCGGGCCGGGCTCATCGCGGCCTCGGACGAAGCGACCGTCCGCGATCCGTTTGCGTCACTGGCCAGCACGCCGCCGCCGGTGCTGTCGGCCGATCAGCGGCGCGTCGTGGAGCGACTCGACGCCATGGCGCCGGGCGAGACCATGCTGCTCTTCGGCGTCACCGGATCCGGCAAGACGCTGGTCTACCTCGAACGCCTGCGGCACGCCCTTGCCGCGGGGCGCGGCGGGCTGATCCTCGTTCCCGAGATCGCCCTCACGCCGCAGACCGTGAGCCGCGTGCGCGGCGTCTTCGGCGATCAGGTCGCCGTGCTCCACAGCGGACTCTCCGACGGCGAGCGTGCCGACGCCTGGCGCGCGCTCCGGAACGGCGAGCGCCGGATTGCGGTCGGGGCGCGTTCCGCGGTCTTTGCGCCGGTGCCGTCGCTCGGCGTGATTGTCGTCGACGAGGAGCACGAGGCGACGTACAAGAACGGCGAGACCCCGCGCTACCACGCGCGCGATGTCGCCGCGATGCGGGCCCGGCTCGAAGGCGCGACGCTGATTCTCGGCTCGGCGACGCCGTCGCTGGAGACCTGGACCCGTGCCACCGCGAGCGCCCGGATCGTCGAACTGCCCGACCGGATCGACGCCCGTCCCATGCCGCCCGTGGAACTCATCGACCTGCGTCACGCGCCGCTGGTGCGCGGGGTCGCGGGGCCGCCGTGGAGCGAGGCGCTCGACGCCGCCGTCACCGCCACGCTGGCCCGCCGCGAGCAGGTGCTGCTGCTGCTCAACCGCCGCGGCTGGGCGTCGTTCCTGCAATGCCGTGATTGCGGCGAAGTGCTCCAGTGCCCCAATTGCAGCATCTCGCTCACGGTGCACCGCCAGCCCGAGTTGCTGCGCTGCCACTACTGCGACTACCGCGAACCGCTGCCGTCGGCGTGCCCGCTCTGCGGCGGGGCCACGATGCAATCGGTGGGCGCCGGAACGCAGCAGCTGGAACGCCTCGTTGCCGGTCGGTTCCCCGAGGCGCGCATCGCGCGGATGGACCTCGACACGACGTCGGCCAAGTGGTCGCACCACCGGATCTTTGACCGGGTCGCGAGCGGCGCGGTCGACATCCTGCTCGGCACCCAGATGATCGCCAAGGGAATCGACTTTCCCAACGTGACGCTGGTCGGTGTGATCGATGCCGACACCGCGCTGCACCTCCCCGACTTCCGCGCCGCCGAGCGCACCTTCCAGCTCACCGCGCAAGTGGCCGGGCGCACCGGCCGGGGGCCGAAGGGCGGCAAGGTGCTGGTGCAGACCCGGCGTCCCGAGCATCCGGCGCTCACCTGGGCCATCGAGCACAACGTCGCCGGATTCCTTGGCGTCGAGTCGGCGGCCCGCCGGACGCCGGCCTACCCGCCACACACCTCGCTGGTACATGTCGTCGTGACCGGGCCGGATCATGCCGCGGTGGAGGCCCGCGCCGCGGCGCTGGTGGACTGGAGCATTCGAGTCGTGGCGCGCCACGAGCTCGACATCGTCGTGCTGGGGCCCGCGCCGGCGCCGATCGAGCGGATTCGCGACCGCTGGCGCTGGCACCTGATCCTCAAGGGCGCCTCTCGCGACCTCGGGCGCTGGGTGCGTGCCGCGGCGCGCTCGGTCGGTGGTGGCCACGGTGCCACCCGCGTTGCGATCGATCGCGATCCGGTGAGCCTGCTCTGATCGGCGTCGCGCGCCCGCCGGTGTGCGCGCTCCGCCTTTCGTCGCCCGCTGGGGCGGCCTAGGTTTCCGGCCCCATGCCGTGGCTTCCTGATCTGACCCGCCCGCCGTTCGCCGCCGCGCCGGTGGCGCGCTTTGCCCCCGCGCCAGCCGACGGCGTCCTCCCCGACGGCTTCTTCTCGACATCGAACCTGCCGACCTACGTCCGGCTCGATTCGGGATGGCGGGCGCCGCTCCGCCCGCGGATGGACTGCGCCGTGGTCCGCCGCGGCGCCGATCTCGTCGCCGCCGAACCCCGCACCGTCCGCCACGGCGAGCCGGTGCTGGTGGCTCGCGACGAACACGGCGCCGAGGGCGTGGTCGTCTCCGCCGAGGGATTTCTCGGCGAGGGACACAGCGGCAATGAGTTCACCTTCATGAGCACCGACGTGTCGCGCGAGCGGCCCGTCAACTACGACGAACTCGCCCGCCGCCTCTGCGAGCAGAAGCGGAACGGCGGCTACCTGATCTGGGTCACCGGGCCGGCGCTGGTGCATTCGCGGGCCCGCGCCGACTTCGAGTGGATCATCCGGCACGGCTTCGTGCAGGCGCTGCTGGCCGGCAACGCCGTCGCGGTGCACGACATCGAAGCGGCGATCTTCGGCACCACCCTCGGCATGGACGACAGCGGCCACCCCACCGCCGGCGGGCACGGCTCCCACATGCGCGCCATCAACGCGGTCCGCGCCGCCGGGTCGATCGAGGCGGCCGTCGCCGCCGGTGTCATCCGGTCGGGGATCATGCACGCCCTGGTGACCGAGCGGGTGCCCTACGTGCTGGCCGGCTCGATCCGCGACGACGGCCCGCTCCCCGGCGTGATCACCGACGCACGCGACGCGCAGGACGCCATGCGCGAGCACACCGTTCGCGCCACCGGCGCCGTGATGATCGCCACCGCACTGCACGCCATCGCCGTCGGCAACATGCTGCCCGCCTTTCACACCCACACCAGCGACGGCCGACCGGAGCCCCTCATGACGATCTGCGTCGACCAGACCGAATTCGTGGTCCACAAGCTCCGCGATCGCGGCACCCACCAGGCGTTCGGCGCGGTCACCAACGCCCAGGACTTCGTGCGCATCCTGCGCCTGGCACTCGAAGCATGCTGACGCCGCAACCGCTCGCGCCCGGTGAAGGACCGCACTGGGAACGCCTCGCCGCCTGGCTCCGCGAGCAGCTGCCGGTCGCCGAGGTCGACGGAGTGTGGGTCTTCCGCACGCTCCGCCGCGACCAGAAGGACTTCGGCACCGCGGTGCTGAGCCGGATCGACGGCGACCGGCGCCGCATCTACACCGCGAGCTTCGTCGCGACCGTCAAGGGGAAACAGCGCGGCGCGTTCGAGCCGGTGCTCACCGAAGTCGGCAGCGGCCCCATCGAGGCGCTCCAGGAACTCTTCGCCCTGGTGCCGGTGCGCAGCGACGACGAAGAGCCGCCGCTCCCCGTCGACCTCGACCGCTGGTTCCCGCCCGCGCCGGCCGAGGTGCCGGGCGGCGATGCCTGAGCCGGACGCCGCCGCCGCGCTCGTCGAGCGCTTCCAGCGCTGGCTCCGCGAGCGTCACCTGCCGGTCACCCGCCAGCGCGAGCGAGTCGCCCGCGTCGTCTTCGCCGGCGGCGAGCACCTCTCCGCCGAGCGCATCGTCCATCGCCTCGCCGCCGAGGGCCCGCCGGTCGGCGTCGCCACGGTCTACCGCGTTCTCGAGCTGCTGCGCGAAAGCGGCCTGGTGCGGGCCCACGACTTCGGTGAGGGGTTCCGACGCTACGAGGCGGTCGAGCCCGATCGGCAGCACGGCCACCTGATCTGCGTCCGCTGCGGCGGCGTGACCGAGTTTCCCACCGAACGCTTCGAGCGCCTGCTGCCGATCGTCGCCGACGAGTACGACTTCCAGCCCCACCGCCACCGCGTCGAGATCATGGGCCTCTGCCGCACCTGCCGCGACGCCGACCTCGGTCCGCTGGCCGGCGCGCCGAAGCTATAGTAAATGATACTATAGTATAGAGTACCATAGAAACGCTCAGCCGTCGCCGCCCTCGAGGCTCTCTTCCAGTTCCTGGCGCATCAGCAGCGAGAGGTAGCGGCCGCCGCCCGCCACCAGCGCGTCGTGCCGCCCCCGTTCCACCACCCGGCCCTCGTCGAGCACCAGGATCTCCGCGGCGTCCCGCACCGCCGAGAAGCGGTGGGAGACGATCAGCGCGGTGCGTCCCGCCATGGCGTCGCGCAGCGCCGCGAGGATCTCGGTCTCGGTGTGGGCGTCGACGGCGCTCAGCGCGTCGTCGAGCACCAGCACCGGGGGATCGCGGACCAGCGCCCGGGCAATCGCCGCCCGCTGCCGCTGGCCGCCGGAGAGGTTGATGCCACGCTCCCCCAGCATCGTCTCCCAGCCGTTGGGGAGGTCGGGGAGTGCGGCGTCGAGCCGCGAGACCGCCGCCGCGCGCTCCAGGCGGCCGTCGTCGGGCGCGCCGAGCAGCACGTTCTGGCGCAGTGTTTCGGAGAAGAGAAACGTCTCCTGCGGCACGACACCCACGGCGCGCCGCAATTCGGCCGGCGCCAGCTCCCGGAGGTCGACCCCGTCGATCAGGATCCGGCCGCGGTCGGGGTCGTAGCTCCGGGCCAGCAGCTCCACGATGGTCGACTTGCCGCTGCCGGTGGCCCCAACCAGCCCCAGCACCGCGCCGGGCGCCACGTCGAACGAAACATCCTCCAGCACCCAGCCGCGGTCGACCGCCGTCGGATAGCGGAACCAGACCCCTTCGAACGTGACGCGCCGCGCGCCGGCCGACGGCGGCAGCGGCGTGGGGTGTGTCGGTGCCGCGACGTCGGGCGTCACTCCGAACACGGCGGCGACGCGATCCCACGCCGCGTCGCCACGCTGCAGCAGCGAGATCGCCCAGCCCAGCGCGATCATCGGCCAGACCAGCGTGGCGAGATAGAGCCCGAACGCGACGAAGCCGCCGATCGAGATCCGCCCCGCCAGCACCCCCTGGCCGCCAAGCACCAGCGCCACCACCGCGCCCGCGCCGGCCAGCAGCATCAGCAGTGGCTCGAACAGCCCCTGCACCCGGGCGAGCGCCATGTTCCGTTGCTGGTAGCCGCTGTCGAGTTCGCGGAACAGCGCCGTCTCGGCGCGCTCCTGCGCATACGCGCGCACAATCCGCAGACCGGAGAGGTCTTCCTGCACGAACGACGAGATGTCGCCAAATTGATCCTGCACGGCGAGCGATCGCCGATGGTATTCGCCGCCGACGATGATCATCACGATCGGCAGGCCGAAGGTGGGCAGCAGCGCGTAGAGCGTCAACGACGGCGAGATCAGCGCCATCATCGGCAGGATCATCAGCGTGCGGACCGTCGTGTCGACCAGGTACATCACCGCCGGACCGACCGACATCCGGAGCGCGAGCAGGTCGTTGGTGCCGCGCGCCATCAGGTCGCCGATCGGATGGGTCTGGAAGAACGGCGCCGACAGCGACAACAGGTGCTCGAAGAGGTCGTCGCGGAGATCGGTCTCGATGCGGCGCGAGGCGCTGTTGAGGGTCTGGCGCATGCCGAACCGGAGCACGCCGCCGCCCAGCGCCAGCACCACGATCCACACCACCGCCGAGCGGACGCCGCTCCGCGAACCGGCGACCAGCGCGTCGACGCCCCGTTCCACGAACCGCGGGCCGAAGGTCGCCAGGAGGTTCGATCCGGTGAGACAGGCAAAGCCGAGCAGGTAGGCGGCGGCGTAGCGCCGGAAGTACCCTCGCAGGCCGTAGAGTGCGCGCATCGGCGGGGAATGTAGCCGTGAACCGGTCCGACCTGGACCAGGAGCGATTCGATATGTCACACCGGGGAAAGTTGCTCATCATGTCACTCGTCGTGGCCGCTTGCGGTCGCAGCCACGCGCCACCGCCGTCCGCGGCTGCGTCAGGCGACTCGCTGGTGCCGATCGCTGACGCGGCGGCCCCCGGCGACACCCTGAACACCGGCGCGACCGCCACCACGCCACCGCCACCGCCCGCTCCGGCGCCGGTCGTCCACCACGCCACGCCGAAGCCGCGGCACCCGGCAGCGGGTGCCCCGAGTCAGGCGGCCGAATCGGCGCCGACGCATCGGGAGCCCGCGCCCGCGCCGGCGCCCCGCGCCGTTGTCGCCGCCGGCACCACCATCGAAGCCACCGCCATCGACTCGATCCACTCTCACGTCGATCAGGTCGGTGATTCCGTCCGGGTGAGCGTGGCGCACGATGTCGCCGACAACGGCCGCGTCGTCATCCCGGCCGGTTCGGTCGTCACGCTGGTGATCGACGACATCGCGCCGGTTCGCAGCAGCGGTGCCAGGCCGCACCTCGCCCTCTCGGCCCGGAGCGTCGAGATCGACGGCACCGCGTATCCGCTCGAAGCGACGGTGACCGACTACGAATACGAAATGAAGGCGCGGGGTGTCGGCGCCGGCGAAGTGGCCAAGACCGGTGCGGGAGCGGTGGCCGGCGGCATCCTCGGGCGCCTCATCGGTGGCAACAAGACCGGCACCATCGTCGGGGCCGCGGCGGGCGCGGCGGCCGGGGCCGCGGTGGCCGCCAAGACCGTCGATCGCGACGTCGTGGTGCATGCCGGCAGCGCCCTGACCCTCACGGTCGGGCGGGAGTTTTCGCGTTAGCTCAGCGGTGCGCCGTTACGGCGCCACGCCACCAGGCACGATGGGCGCGCACGCCACCGCACCCGACGGCCAGCCGGGAAGTTCCGACGTGCCGACGCTCGTGATGCAGTAGACCCGGTTCTTCGGGTCGGCCATTGCGCCGCTCCAGCCGGTGCGGCCACTGAACAGGATCAGCGGCACGAGGTCGTGGGCAAGCGGCATCCCGAAGTCCGGCAGCGTCGACGGATAGCGCTGATGCGTGGCGTCGTAATGCGCCGCGGCGGCCTGCAGGTTGCGCAACTCCGTCTTGAGCCGGGCCGGCGCGATGCCATGCGGCGACCGATCGACGCTGTCGGGCACCTGCAGGCACGGTGCCCTCGGCGCCGGCGCCGCCGCCGGCATCGTCACCGGCCAGACTTCGACCCGCTCGATGTCGTCGGCGTCACGCGCCATCACCACCGCGGCATCGGCGTCGACTTCCAGCAGGCGGGTGTGCGGTGGGAGACTCACCCGCGCCAGCGTGCTTCCCGTCTGGGAGTAGACCAGCCACACCGGCATCCCGAGGCGTGACACCCAGAAGCTCCCCCGGGCACCTGGAACGACTTCACCGAGCGCGCCCCGGCCACGGTCGGGGAGGTGGTCGGCCAGCGCGCGCACGCAGGCAAACGGCACACCGCGCCGTCGCGTCGCGAAGAGGTGCTGATAGAGCAGCAGGTCGGTGGGCGCGACCGTCGTCGAGCCCTTCCATTCACGGCGCAGGTGGCCGGCGCGGTCGAAATATTCCCAGCGGTCGTTGCCGCTGCTGTAGGCCAGCACCGAGTCACCTCCGGCGTCGACCACCATCGTCAGCCCCTGGAATTCACCGGGACCGTTGCCGGCGCGGCCAATGGTGCGGAGGTATTGCCCATGCGCGTCGAACAGCCGCAGTTCGGCCGGGTCGCTGTTGGCCACGACGATCCCGCCGTCACGGAACCGGTGTGCGCTGGTGATGCCGGCAAACTCGGTGTGGGGCCCGCCGCTGGCGCCGCCGATCACCACCGCCGGCCGCGCGGCGACCGGCCACGTCGCCACGGTGCGCTGGGCCGGCAGCCGCCCCGCCGCGAACGTCATTGCCACCAGCGCCGCCGCCGCCATCCGGCGGTCCCTCCCGGTGCGTGGCATCAGTATCCCGCCGGCCGGCCGTCGTCGCGCGGATCGCTCGCGCCGAGCCATCCGGTCGCGGTGCGGATGATCGCCTGCACATCGCCGCCACCGCCGAACCGCACGTTGTGGCCCATCGCCCGGAGCGAGTCGATCACCGCCGGGAAGAATCCGTTCTGTTCCAGTTCGATCCGGTCGGGAAGGCCCTGGTGATGCAGCCTCGGTGCGGCAATTGCGTCCGGCAGCGACATGTGATGGTCGATCACGTTGCTCAGCACGTGATATACCTGCGTGATGATGGTCGATCCGCCGGGCGTTCCGACCACCATGAACAGCTGGTGTGCCGGGTCGAGTACGATGCACGGCGTCATCGACGACAACATCCGCTTGTGCGGCTTGATGTCGTTGATTTCGCCCTGCACCAGCCCGAACATGTTGGGCTGGCCCGGCGCCGAGGCAAAGTCGTCCATCTCGTCGTTGAGCAGGAATCCGGCGCTGGTGACCGCCACGGCCGAGCCGAACGAGTTGTTGAGCGTCGTCGTGATCGACACCGCGTTGCCGTCCCCATCGACGATCGAATAGTGTGTCGTGTTCGGTCCGTCGTTGGCCGCCGGTTGGAACGCCGGCGTCCGCGACGCGTGGTCGGGATCGATCGTGCCGCGCACGCTGTCGGCAAACCGCTTCGAGAGCATCTGCTCGAGGTGCGGCAGCTTGACGAAATCGGGGTCGCCGAGCCAGGCGTTGCGCGCGGTAAAGGCGCGGCGCATCGCTTCGGCCTCACGGTGCAGCAGCGCCACCGATCCGAACGGCGGCAGCGGCCCGAAGCCTTCCATGATGTTGAGGATCATCGCCAGCGTCGCTCCGCCCGACGACGGCGGCGCCATCGAGTAGATGGTGTACCCCCGGTAGTCGATCGCGATCGGCGCGCGCCAGCGGGCGCGATACCCCGCCAGGTCCTTCGCGGTGATGATCCCGCCGTCGTTGCGCATCTCGTCGACGATCGCCTTCGGCGACCCACCCCTTGTAGAAGCCGTCGCGACCCTTGTCGCGGATCGCCTCCAGGGTGTGCGCCAGGTCGGGCTGCACCACGCGGGCGCCCGGCGCCGGCGCCTTGCCGTCGACCAGGTAGAACGCCACCGCCGCCGGCGAGTACTGCGTGAAGGTCCGGGCTTCCCGCGCAATCGCCCGCGAATGGGCGCTGTCGATGATGTAGCCGTCACGCGCCAGCGCGATCGCCGGCGCCATGTCGCGGGCCAGCGGCAGCCGGCCAAAGCGCCGGTGCGCTTCGAGCATGCCCGCCACCGAACCGGGAACCCCGGCCGACAGCGCACCATAGATGCTCTTGTTGGTGAGATGGCCGGTCGAATCGAGGTACATGTTCCGCGATGCCGCCGCCGGCGCCGTCTCGCGGTAGTCGAGGGTGTAGACCTTGCCGCGGCTGCTGCGGAACACCATGAAGCCGCCGCCACCGATGTTGCCCGCCGCCGGGTGGACCACTTCCAGCGCAAAGCCGACCGCGACCGCCGCGTCGATGGCGTTGCCCCCCGCGGCGAGAATGTCGCGGCCCACATCGCTCGCGATCGGGCTGCTGGTGGCGACCATCCCGTGGGTTCCCTCGGCCGTGGGCGCCTGGCCGAGGTCGGGCCAGGTCGGCGGGATGCCGGCGTCCTGCGCGGCCACCGGGGCGGCGGTCGCTGCGAGCAGGACGGCAAGGGCGAGCAGCTTCGATCCGGAGTCTTTCAGCGACATGGTGCCTCGCGGTGCGGGGACGGGAGGACCCGCGCGGCGTGTCGCCGCCGGCGCGGTCAGGGGTAAGTTACACCGCCGCCTCGACCCAGCTACCCGTCGTGTGAGTGAGTGCCGTAATGAATGATGCCGCACGAAACGCCCGACATCACCCGCACCACGACGCCGCGCTGCGCGCCACCGAGCGGCGCAATCCACGGTCGGCCGCCATCGACGACGCCGACAGTGGCCAGCTGGTGGACTTGATGCTCGCCGAGGACGCCACCGTGCCTGCCGCGGTGGCGCACGCGCGTCGCGCCATCACCGCCGGCGTCGACCTGGTGGAAGCGGCGTTCCGGCGCGGCGGCCGCCTCTTCTATGTCGGCGCTGGCACGTCGGGCCGCCTGGGCATGCTCGACGCCACCGAATGCCCGCCGACCTTCGGCACGCCACCCGGCATGGTGCAGGGCATCATCGCCGGCGGTGCCGATGCACTGGTCCGCTCGGTCGAGGGCGCCGAAGACGACGTCGGCGCCGCCACCGCCGCCATCGACCGGCACGACATCGGACCCGCCGACATCGTCGTCGGCATTGCCGCCAGCGGTTCGACGCCGTTCGTCCGCGCCGCGCTCGGCCACGCCCAGGTGCTCGGTGCGACCCGCGTCCTGGTCACCTGCGCCATTCCCCCCGCGCCGCTCGCCGAGATCTGCGACCTGGTGATCCAGGTCGACGTCGGCCCCGAGGTCGTCACCGGGTCGACCCGCCTCAAGGCCGGCACCGCCACCAAGATGGTGCTCAACACCCTCACCACCGCCGCCATGGTGCGCCTCGGCAAGACCTACGGCAACCTGATGGTCGACCTGCAGGCCACCAACGCCAAGCTGCGCGACCGTGGCGAGCGGATCGTCATCGAGATTCTCGGTGTCGATCGCGACACCGCGCGCGATGCCATCGAGCGCGCCGGCGGCAGTGTGCGCACCGCCATCGTCATGCTGCACGCCGGCCTCGACCGCGCCGCCGCCGACGCGCGCCTCGCCGCCGCCGACGGCCGGCTTCGCGCCATCATCGGGCCGCCGCCACCGGTGCCGCAATGACCGGCGTTCCCGAACTCGTCGTCGGCTGCATGTCGGGGACGTCACTCGACGGCGCCGACGCGGCGGTGGTGCGGATCGCCGGGCCGGGCGACATCGAACTCGTCGGCTTCGCGCATCGACCCTACGATGCAGCGGAGCGGGGGCGGATCGAGGCGGTCCTCGCCGGTGCCGGCGCCGCCGAGACGGCGCGACTCCACGCCGCGCTGGCGCACTGGGCGGCAGATGCCGTCGACGTCGCGCTCGAAACCTGCGGCGTCCGCCCCGATCACCTCGCCGCCATCGGCTTTCCCGGGCAGACCATCTGGCACGAACCGCCCCTCGTCTCCTTCCAGCTTGGTGAACCGGCGGTGCTGGCGGAACGTTTCGGCGTCCGGGTCGTGCATGACTTCCGCGCCCGCGACGTCGCCGCCGGCGGCGAAGGCGCGCCACTGGTGCCGATGGCGGACGCGCTCTGCTTCGGCGCGCGCGACCATCCCCGCATCCTGCTCAACATCGGCGGCATGGCGAACGTCACCTGGGTGGCGCGCCGCGGCGACCTCGAGCACGTCGTGGCGGCCGATACCGGTCCCGGCGTCGCGGTGATCGACGCCGTCGCGCGGCACGTCGATCCGTCATTGCCATTCGATGTCGACGGCGCGCTGGCCGGGCAGGGGACGGTCGATGCCGCGTTGCTCGCGACCCTCCTCGACGACCCCTGGTTTGCCGAGGCGCCGCCACGCAGCACCGGCCGCGAGCGGTTCGGCGCCGACCATGCCCTCCGGCTGCATCGTGCCGCGCCGGGCGCCGACGGCGTCCGGACCGCCGTGGCACTCACCGTCGAGAGCGTGGTGCGCTGCTGTGAAACGCAGCTGCCGCCGGCCGCCGAAGTGGTCGCCTCCGGGGGTGGTACCCGGCATCCGGTGTTGTTCGCGGAGTTGGAGCAGCGATTTGCGGCGCGCGGCGTCGTGCTGCGCCGATTCGACGACCTCTTCTTTGCCGGTGAGGCCAAGGAGGCGGCGGCGTTCGCGCTGCTGGCGTGGCTCACCGTGCACGGCCAGCCGGGCAACCTCCCCCGCGCCACCGGCGCCATCGGCCCCAGGGTGCTCGGGGCGATCACCCCGCCCTAGGCCGGACGCCATTGGCGTCCGCGCTCATCATGATCTTCGGAGACGACGGCGCGCCGGCTTACGTCGCGAAGTACAGCCCCAGTGCCAGGATTCCCATCAGCACCGCGAGCCAGAACAACACCCGTCCGCTTGGCGCTCCCATCCGCCGCGACGGCAGCGTGCCCACCGTCGTCGCCGCCGGTGGTCGCGTCGGCACCGCCGGCATCGCCAGCGTCGACTGCAGCGCCGGCCGGCTCGCGGTCGGTACTTCGTGATAACCGGGCGGCTCGGGCAGCGCGGCGGGGAGACCGTCGCCTTCGAATTGTGCCACGATCACCGTGATGTTGTCCGGGCCGCCACGATCGTTGGCCATGTTCACCAGCTGCTCGCAGATCTTCTCGATGTCATCGCTTCCGGTGACCACCTGGCTGATGTCGTCGCGGCGCACCACCGTCGACAATCCGTCGCTGCAGATCACCATGATGTCGCCCTGCTGCAGCGACTGCCAGCTGAGGTCGACCTTGACGAGGGCGTCGGGACCGAGCGCCTGCAGGATGATGTTGCGCCGTTCGCTCGCCTCGGCCTCTTCCTCGGTGAGCTCACCGACTTCCACCAGCCGCTGCGTGAGCGACTGGTCGCGGGTCAGCTGGCGCGCCTCGCCGTTGCGCACCAGATAGGCGCGCGAGTCGCCGATCTGCGCCAGGTAGAGCCGGTCGCGCCACACCCCGGCAAGGGTCGCCGTGGTCCCCATGCCGCGCAGCTCGGGGTGTTCCCGGGCATAATTGTGGATCTCGACGTTGGCGAGCTCGACCGCGGCACGGAGCCGCTCGGCGAATCGTTCGGGGGTGAATTCGGAGTCGGTGCGCCAGACATCGACCAGGTAGCGGTGGATCGACTCCGCGGCCATGTCGCTCGCCACCTCGCCGGCGGCGGCGCCACCCATTCCGTCGGCCACCAGGAAGATCACGCCCTGCGGGCCGACGTCGTACGTCTGGCGGCGCGTGGCCCGCACCGCGTCGGGGGTCGCCAGATCGGCCACGAGGAAGGTGTCCTCGTTGTGATCCCGCGTCCGGCCTCGATCGGTGATAGCGTAGAAGGAAGCGCGAATCTGGGGCGTGGCCGGGCTCCCGAAGAGGGGACGCAGCGTCCAAGGAGTGCGGGGAAGATAGGAATCCGATCCTGCACCGGCAACCCGAAGTGGAGCTAAGTGATGCGATGGTGTGAGCTTAGATGGAGCGCGCCGCTGCTGTCCACCGCCCTGGCCGCCGCGCCGTTGGCGGCCCAGGGCGCATCTCGCGGCCTTCCGCCGGTGCCGGTGGTCCACGGCCCGCTGGCGATTCACGTTGCCTATCCCGACTCCGGCCGGGTCGCCGCCGGCGATTCCACCTTCCTTTACGGGACCGTCGGCGACGGCCGGGCGACCCTCGCCATCGACGGCCAGCCGGCGCGGGTTGCCCGGAACGGCGCCTGGATCGCCTGGATCGCGATCCCCCCCGATTCGAGCTTCACCCTGCATCTCGTCGCACGCCATGGCGGCGACACGGCAACCGCCGACCTCCCGCTGGTGCACACCGCATGGGTCCGGACCACCGGCGCGTGGGTCGATCGATACTCGCTCGTGCCCGCCGAACCGGTCTGGCTTCCCACCGCCGAGCCGTTGGCGGTTTCGGTCCGCGCGGCCCCCGGCGCCACCGTCCGCCTTCGACTCCCCGACGGCAGCAGCATCACGCTGCATCCCGATTCGATCCGCCCGCCGGTGCCGAGCGGCATCCGCGACTTCGACCGGGACGACGGCAACCTGCAGCGGGTGGTGCGTCGCGATCGCTACGTCGGTGTGGTGACCGGTGCCGTCGCACCGTCGGCGTCGAGCGACTGGCTTGCGCCGCGCGCCGCCTCGCTGCCCGCGTCGGGGGCAACACTCGAGGTGGCGCTCGGCGGTGACACCACCCGCGTCCCATGGCCGCTCCACGTCACGCGCCTCGACACCCCACCGGTCAGCGTCGTGCTCGACGACGACCCCCTCGATCACGGCGGCACCGATCGCCTCACCGTCGGCCGCGCCATGCCCGGCGGTACCTACACCTGGTTCTTCCCGCTCGGCACCCGCACCCGCGCCGACGCCCGTGACGGCGACCTGATCCGGTTGCGTCTCTCGCGCGACAACATCGCGTGGGTTCCCGCCGCCGATGTTCACGCCACCGCCGTGGCCGACGACCCGCGGCCGGCCGTGATGGGAACCCTCACGATGACCGCCAGGCCGTTCGGCACCGAGCTCCGCATCCCGCTGTCGCGGCCGGTGCCGTTGCAGGTCGACGAGCACGCGGATGGCCTGACACTCACACTCTACGACGCCACCAGTGACGCCAACTGGACTCGCTACGGTGCCGACCAGCAGTTCGTGCGGGTGCTCACCTGGAGCCAGCGCGCCGCCGACGAGATCACCCTCGACGCCAGCTTCGCCGGCCCGCTCTGGGGGTGGCGAAGCCGGATCGAAGGGACCGACCTGGTGGTCGACTTCCGCCGCGCGCCGGCCATCAATCCCGCGCGCCCCCTCGCCGGACGCCTCATCGTGGTCGACGCGGGCCATCCGCCCGGCGGCGCCTGCGGCCCCACCGGCCTCTGCGAACCGGAAGCCAACCTCGGCATCGCCCGGATCGTGCGGCAGCGGCTCATTGCCCTCGGCGCGCGCGTCGTGATGACGCGGAGTGACAGCAATCCGGTAGACCTCTGGCCGCGCGTGGCGCTCGCCGACTCGGTCAATGCCGACCTGCTGGTGTCGATTCACAACAACGGCTTGCCCGACGGCGTCAACCCGTTCACCAACAACGGCACCAGCACCTTCTTCAATCACCTGCAGGCGCTCGACCTTGCCCAGCGTGTTCAGCAACGACTCGTTGCCAACCTCGGCCTGCGGAACCTTGGCGTGGCCCGCGGCGACCTGGCGCTCTGCCGCCCCACCTGGTTTCCGGCGATCCTTGCCGAGGGACTGTTCATGATGATCCCGGCCCAGGAAGCGGCGCTCCGCACCGTCGCCGGGCGCTCCCGCTACGCCGCGGGCGTCGTCGAAGGGATCACGGCGTTCTTCCGTGACGTCGGCCGGGCGGTGTCCACGGATGCCGCCGTGCATCGTCTCCCGTAGCGGCGGCTCATTCCCCATGCCCGAGTAGATTCGACAGGATGGCCGGTTTCCCCCGATTCGGACGGTGGCTGCGCCGCGCGCTGGTTGCGACGGCGGCGGCCGTGGCGGCGGCCGTGGCGTTGGCCGCGCCGCTGGCGGCGCAGGCCCGCGGCGCGCGCGATTCGCTCGACGCCCTCCGCGATTCACTTGCCGGGGTGACCGATTCCGCCGGGCTGCGCGGACTGGAAGCGCGGCTCATCGGCGTCGTCAAGCAACCCGCGCTCTATTCCCCCCGTTCGGCGGCCGACTCGGCCCGTGCCGCGCTGCTCCACCTCTCCATCGGCTTTGTCGAACTCCGCCTCGGCGACGTGGCGGGCCACGAGCACTACGACGGCGCGGCGAGCGAATTCCAGTGGGCCTCGGAACTCGAGCCGAAGTGGCCCTTTCCGGCCTTCGGCCTCGGGCTCGCCGAGCTGGGGGTCGGCGACTTCAGCAACCCGGTGCTGCACGGATTGCAGACCATGCTCGGCCGCGACGCCCTGACCCGCTCGGCGATCGATTTTGCCCGCAGCGCCGAAGCCGATCCGTCGTTCATCGAGGGCCTTGTGGAGTTGAGCAGCATCGCGTTGCGACAGCGGGTCAACGTCCGTCTCGACGTGGCACTTGCCGCGTTGCGGCGCGCGGCGCGAACGCCGGCCGGAAGCAATCCCGACGTGCTCCTGGCGCGCTGCCGGGTGGAGCGCGCCGTCGGCTCGCCCGATTCGGCGCTCGCGGCCGTCACCGCGCTCCTCGCGCGCGAACCCGACAACGCCGCCGGGTTGCTCGAACTGGCGCGGACCCGGTTCTTCCTCGGCGATGTCGGCGGCAACGCGCCCTGGTACCGGGGGCTCGGGCTGGCCAGCGGCAGCGCCCTGGCGGAATACCGCGGCGATCTCGTGCCGGTGCTTCCCGATTCGACGCTGCACGCCTTCGATGCCGCGTCGCCGTCGGAGCGAGTCGCGATGATGCGCGACTTCTGGACCACCCGCGATCGCACCTCGCTGCACCACGACGGCGAACGCCTCATGGAGCACTACCGCCGCCTCGACTTCGCCGAGCGCAACTATCGGCTTGTCGCCACCAACCGGCATTACGACATCGTCGAGCGCTACCGGCCGGCCCGGACCGAGTTCGACGACCGTGGTGCGGTCTACATCCGCCAGGGCCGGCCCGACGACGTGCGGCGTCTCGACGTGCCGGCGCTCGCGCCCAATGTGACATGGTCCTACCACCGCGCCGGCGGCGACCTGCTCTTCACCTTCGTGGCCCGCCACGGCGTCGACGACTATCGCCTGGTGGAAAGCCTCTTCGACGTCCTCGGCAACGACAACGCCATCGAACTCGGCGGCACCGGCGACGTGCAGGGCAACGACCTCGGTCCCACCGGTTCGCAGTTCCTCGGCAACCGGCCGCTCACGCCGCAGGCGGCCGACTCCCTCGCGCGGGCGGCGCACAACGCGGAGCTGTCAGGGGCGGCGGCGGCGCTGCTCCGGTCGCGAGTCGGGCTCGATCCCATCTATCAGCGCCTGTTGAGTTCGGGCCGCGGCGCCGCCCCCGGGCTCGAAGCGGCCGAACGCGCCCTCGGCCGCCGCAGCATCAGGATCGGCACTCGCACCGACAGCTGGCCGCTGCGCTACCCGCGGGTGCTCCCGGCCACCCTCGCGTCGGCGGCGGTCGGTGTCGACAGCGCCGGTCCCGAGGTGGAACTCGCGTGGGCCATCCCCACGTCCACGCTGCCGGCGTCGCACGACAGCCTCGCCGTTCGCGCCGCGTTGCTCGGTCTCGACGGTTCGCTCGTCGCGTCGCTCGACACCACCATGGCGATCGGCGCGGCCGCCACCACCGGCACCGAACTGCTGGGTCACCTGCCGATCGTCGTGCCGCCGGGGAAGTTCACCGTGCGCGTGGCGCTCGCCGTCGACAGCACCGGCGAGGTCTGGCCCGTCGACACCCTGGAGGTGGCGTCGCCGTTGGGGCCCGCCGTCGGCATCTCCGACCTGGCCCTCGGCGCTGCCCGCGTGCCGCTGCAATGGACCACGCCGCGTGGTGACACGGTCTGGTTCAATCCCCACTACCGCTTTGCGCAGAACGACCCCCTCGACCTCTACTTCGAGGTGATGGGGCTGACGCCCGACTCCAGCTACCGCACCGAGCTCGACATCCGCCGCCAGGAAGGCGGCTGGGGGGTCTGGCGCGCCATCCGTCACCTCTTCGGCGGTGGGTCGTCGCATATCGCCATCAGCACCGACGCCACCGCCCACCAGACCGTCGAGCCGGTCCACCGGGTGCTCTCGCTGGAGAAACTCAAGCCCGGCGATTACGTCATGCAGGTGACGGTCACGACGCCGGGGCATCGAAAGGTCGTGCGCCGCCAGGAGTTCCGGATCGATCCATGACGCCGCGCCGATGCATTGTCGTCTCGCTGCTTGCCGCTGTCGCCGCGACGGCCCGCCTGGCCGGCCAGGCGCCGGCCCAGCGCGTCGCACTCCATCTCTTCCGCGATTCGCTCCGGTCGGTCTCCGACTCGGCGGTGCTGCTCGCCGCCGAACAGCGGGGGATCGCGGCGGCGCGAGCCGACCGCGACGACGCCATGCTCCACATGCGTCTCGGCTTCCTCGCGCTCCGCCTTGGCAGGGTCACCGGCTCGTCCGATCACTACGGCGACGCCAAGACCGAATTCGACTGGGCCCGCCAGCTGCAGTCCCAGTGGCCCTACGCCTGGTTCGGCGCCGGGCTGGCGTCGCTGGAGCGGGTCGCCGCCGAGCCACCGTTCTACGTCACGTTCGTGGCGCTCTACGGCGCCGACCCGTACGGCGAGGCTCGCCACGACCTGGTGCACAGCGCCGAACTGGCGCCGGCGTTTCCCGAGGGATTGGTCGACGTCGCCGACCTGGCGCTGCAGGGCGGCAAGGAGAGTTCGCTGCGCGCCGTCCTCGAAGTGCTCCGCTCGGCGGCGGCCACCACGGCCGGCGCCAGTACCGCCGCGATGCTGGCGCGCATCGATGTCGAGAACGACGTCGGCCAGCCCGACTCCGCGGTTGCCGTCGCGACGCGCCTGCTGCAGCGGGACCCCGGCAACGCGGCGGCGTTGCTGGCGTATGCCCGCAGCAACTACTTCATGGGGAGAAATACCGGCGCGCCCCAGTGGTTCCGGGGGCTGGGCCTCGCCGACAGCGCGATCTGGCAACGATACCGCGCCGACCTGGCGCCACTGCTCGCCGACACGCTGCTGGCCGCCCTCGACCGCGACACGCCGGCCCAGCGCGTCGTCCGGCTGCGCCGCTTCTGGGCCTCGCGTGACGCGCTCGGGGCCGGCGCCGACCGCCTCGCGGCCCACTACCAGCGCCTCGCCTACGCGCTGGCGCATTATGCCGTGCACTGGCACGGCGACCCTCGTGACCCGGCCGGGTCGCTCGACGACCGCGGGTTGATCTACCTGCGGCATGGTCCGCCGGAGGAGACCAGCAGCCTCGACCTGAGCGGCGTGCCGCCCAACGAATCGTGGCGCTACGGTCCCGACGCCGGCGGCCTCGTCTTCCACTTCCTCGCGGCCAATGGCCACGCCCCGTTCCGCCTCGTTCCCAGCGTGCTCGACATCCTTGCGGCCAGCGGACAGGCCCGCATCGGCCGGATCGACACCGGCGACCAGGCGCGCATCGAGACCTACGGCGCCGGGCTGATCGCCCAGACCGCCCAGGAATTGCTTCGCTCGCGCGAGCCGATCAGTCCGATCTACCAGCAGATGCTCGGCGAAGGCATCGGCGGTGCCCGCAAGCTCCAGGCGGAAGAACGCGCCACCGGCCGGCGCGACGACGCCATCGGCCTCAGCACCGACAGCTGGCACACCGGCTACGAACTCGCGCTCACCGCCGACATGCAGCTGGTCGCCACCGCCGCCGACCGCGGCGGGTCCGAGGTCCAGGTGGCCTATGCCATCCCCGGCGCATCGCTGGTGCCGCGACGGCTCGGCACCCGCTGGCTCTACCTGGTGCGAACCCGCATCGCTGTTCTCGGCCCCGACAGCTCACTGGTTGCGGTGGTCGACACCACCCGCGGCTTCGTGACGCCCGCCTGGATCGCCCCCGCGGCGTCGCTCCTCGCCACCGTCGCCGTCCCGGTGCCGCCCGGTGACTACACCGCGACGGTGGCCCTCGAGTCGGCGGGGCGCGGCATCGTCTTTCCGGGCCACGCAGTGGCGGTCGCCGCGCTCTCGGACCATCGCCTGGCGCTCTCCGACCTTGCCCTCGGCGCCCGCAATGTCCCGCTCTGGTGGACTTCGCCGCGCGGCGACACGTCGTGGATCGCGCCGTCGGCGACATTCAGTCGTCGCGATCCGATGGAGCTCGGCTTCCTGATCGGCGGCCTCGGCAACGGGGCGGGGTACCGCACCGAGCTCACCGTCGTGCGGGTCTCGGCACGGGACGTCGCCGGGGAACTCGCCGCCCCGGCGCTCCGCGGCAAGGCGATGATGCGCATCGCCCTTGCCGGGACCGCGGCCGGTGGCGTGGTCGACGTGCACCGTGAACTGTCGCTCGAAAAGCTCGCACCGGGAGACTACATTCTGGAGGTCGCGATCACGTCGCCGGCTGGTGGTCGAGCCGTGCGGCGCCGCCCATTTACCGTCATCAAGTGAAGCTCTCCCGTCCGCAGTCGGCGATCGTCGCGCTGGCGTTCGTCGTCGCCCCGATGTCGGCGCAGGCCCCCGCTCAGCGGCAGGCGCTGCAGTTGCTGCGCGATTCCCTCGAGCTGGCGCGCGACACCGTGCCGTTGCTTACCCTCGAGCGGCGCACCATCGACACCGCGCGGGCCCGCCGCGACGACCCGATGGTTCATCTCCGTCTCGGCTTCATCGCGCTCCGGCTGGTCGATCTCGGCGCAAGCACCTCGCACGCCGATGACGCCGCCGGCGAATTCGAGTGGGCCAGCGACCTCCGCCCGCAATGGCCCTTTCCCTGGTACGGGATGGGGCTCGCCGAATCGCGCCTCCCCGACCACAGCCGCAAGTTCGCCGGCGGCCTCTGGACCATGCTCGGCCTCGATCGCGACACCCGCGTCGGCAACGCCTTCCTCCGCGCCATCGAGGCCGACCCGTCGTTCACCGACGCCGTGCTGGGCTATGCCGAGACCGCGCGGGAGCAGCGGATCGGCGCACCGCTCGCCGAGGCGCTCGCCGTGGTGCGACGGGTCACCGCCTCGCCGCTCGGCTGGCAACCGGAACTGCTGCTGGAGCGCGGCCGGCTGGAGCGACTCGTCGGCAATCCCGATTCTGCCCGTGTCGCGTTCCGGCGCGCCCTGGTGCTCGGCTTCGACCAGGCCACCGCCGAGCTCGAGCTTGCGCGCACCCTGCCGCTGACCGCCGACACCGTCTCGCACCGCACCGACGGCGTGACGCCGGTCGAGGAGATGTACTACGCCGCCGCCGGCAGCGACGACCCCGCCATCGTCGCGCAATGCCGTCGCGACATCGCCCCGATCCTCAGCGACTCCGAACTGGTGGCGTTCGACTCGACGCGCGGCGCGGGCCGCGTCGACTGGCTGCACCGCTTCTGGGCGCGAACCGCGGCCACCGACCTCCGCACGCCGGCCGCGCGACTCGCCGAGCATTTCCGGCGCCTGAATTTCGCCTTGCAGCACTTCCGGCTGCCGCCCTTCCGCCGCTCGTACCAGTGGGGCATCGAGGTTTATCAGAGCGGCAGCGACGAACTCGACGACCGCGGCGTGGTCTGGTTGCGGCAGGGGGCACCGACCTTCCGCATCGTCTGGCCCCGCTCGCAGCCGCGCCGGCCCCCCGATCCGAAGTTGACGCCCCACGCCGGCTTTGCCGCGACCGAAACCGCGCTGCAGGTCGACCCCGATTCGATCGCTCGCCTCGCCGCGATCCTCACCCCCATCGCGCAGGCCCCGGGGCCGATGTTCGACGCCCATCCCGACGCCGACGAGGGGAGCTACGGCAACGAGACGTGGCGCTACCGGCGGCGCGGCGGCGACCTCGTGCTCCACTTCATCGCGCGCGACGACCCGTCCGACTATCGCCTCGTGGCGAGCGTCATGCAGCTCGACGTCTCGCTCGACGCCCTCATCGAAGCGGAGCGGCTCATTCCGGGCCTCGCCGCGCTCCTCACCGCCGGACCGATCGTGCGCGAACATTCGGTGGAAGAGGACGAGATCCGGGGCCGCCGCGCCATCGCCGCCGCCACCAGCACCACCGCCTGGCCGCGCAGCTACGGCATTGTCCTCGGCGGCCGGGTGCAATGGCTCGCCGCCGGCGAGCGCAATGGCGAGCCGCTGGTGCACATCGTCTACGCGGTCGACGCGACCCTGCTCCATGCCCTCCCGGTGCTCGCCCGCACCGGACGGATTCCGCTGGTGGTGCGGGCCACGATGTTCGACACTGCCGGGGCGCCGGTGGCGACCCTCGACACCGTCCAGCGCGTGCCGCGTCCCGATGGCACCAGCGAGCTGATCGCGATGCACGCCGAACTCGCGGCACCCCCCGGCAAGCATGTCATCCGGTTCGGTGTCGAGGCCGACCCGTCGATCGGCGCGGTCTACCCGGTCGACTCCCTGGTCGTCCCCGACATCCACGCCGACACCCTGTCGCTCTCGTCGCTGATGATCGGCGCGCCGCACCGCTCCCTCGCCTGGGAGGTCGCCCCCGGCGACACCGTCTGGCTCGACGCCACCAACCACTACGCCCCCCACGACACCGTCGCGGTGTACTTCGAGGCCTACGGCGCCAGGCCGCGCGCCGGCTACACCGTCCGCTTCGCCTTCCGGAAGGTCAGCCACGGGCTCCTCGCCCGGCTCTTCGGGCAGCACGGCGACGCCATCGCCTTCAGCGAGCGGGTGCCGGTGGCCACCGGGGTGACGACGGTGCGCCGCGACTTCGATCTGGCCGGGCTTGCGCCCGGGACCTACGCGCTGGAGGTGACGATGAGCGGTGGTGGACGGAGCGTGGTGCGGCGTCGGGGGCTGGTGGTGCGGTAGTCTTTGTGGATAACTATCAGATGTGATAGCTTTGTGATGTGGAATGAATATGCCCCGGCCGTTGTTGGTGCTTTTCGGTGATTGCCCTGCCGGATGCCGGGTCCTAGCTTGGAACTCCTCGACGACGCTCCGGTTCGGTCCCCTTGCTGCTCTTCCGATCGCCGCCGTCCTGCAGTCGCGCGAGACCGCCGGCCCTGCCGGCGTCAAGCTCCAATCATCACCTCTTTGTGGTCGTAGTGAGGTTCCATGGAAACGTCTCATGGCCGAGGCGCGGTGCAACTGTCGCCCAACGCGGTCACCGTCCTCGAGAAGCGGTATCTCCTCAAGGACGACGCCGGCAAGCCGTGCGAGCAGCCCGAGGACCTCTTCTGGCGGGTCGCCACCACCATCGCCGCACCCGACGCGAAATACGGCGCGTCGGCCGGCGCGGTCCGGGAGCTCGCCGAGGCGTTCTACGACGTGATGGCGAAGCCGGCTCTTCATGCCCAACTCGCCCACCCTCATGAACGCGGGGCGGCCGCTGGGCCAGCTCTCGGCCTGCTTCGTCCTGCCGGTCGACGACACCCTCTCCAACGGCCACAGCGGCATCTACGACACCCTCCGCTCCATGGCGCTGGTGCACCAGTCGGGGGGCGGCACCGGCTTCTCGCTTCTCCCGCCTCCGCGCCAAGAACGACATCGTCCGCTCCACCATGGGGGTCGCCTCCGGGCCGGTGTCGTTCATGTCGCTCTACGACTCCTCCACCGACGTCGTCAAGCAGGGCGGCACCCGGCGCGGCGCCAACATGGGCATCCTCCGGGTCGACCACCCCGACATCCTCGACTTCATCGCCTGCAAGGACGACATCACCCAGATCACCAACTTCAACATCTCGGTGGCGATCACCGACGCCTTCATGGAGGCCCTGGCGGACGGCGACGAATACGACCTGGTCGACCCGCGCACCCAGCACGGTCACCGGCCGGCTCGACGCGCCACGAGGTCTGGCAGAAGATCGTCCATGGCGCCTGGAAGACCGGCGAGCCGGGCGTGTTCTTCATCGACCGCGCCAACCACTTCAACCCGGTGCCGCACCTCGGGATCGTACGAGGCGACCAACCCGTGCGGTGAGCAGCCGCTGCTTCCCTACGACGTCTGCAACCTCGGCTCGATCAACCTCGGCGCGTTCGTCACCGAGACCGCCGAGCATCGACTGGGAGCACCTGCGTCGAGGTGGTGCACCTCACCACCCACTTCCTCGAGAACGTCATCGACGCCAACCACTACCCGCTCGAGGAGATCACCGAGCTGGCCCAGCGCATCCGGCGCATCGGCCTCGGGGTCATGGGACTCGCCGACCTCTTCGTCCGCGCTCGGCGATGCCCTACGATTCGCGCCGAGGCGGTGGAGCTGGGCCGCAGATGCAGGCAGTTCGTCGACGACGAGGCCAAGAACGAGTCGGAGCGGCTCGCCGACGCTGCGGGGCGTCTTCCCCGAGTGGGAGCGGAGCATCTGGGGCCCCGACGCCACCTGCGCCCGCGACGCCGACGGCAACCGCATCCGCCCGATGCGCAAGCTGCGCAACTGCAACGTCACCACCGTGGCTCCCACCGGGACCATCTCGATCATCGCCGGCTGCTCGTCCGGGCATCGAGCCGCTCTTTGCCGTGGCGTTCATGCGCAACCAGGCCGGCGTGCTGATGCCCGACGTCAACGACGACTTCGTGGCGATCGCCAGGCGGGAAGGGTGGTACTCCGACGAACTGATGCAGCGCATCGCCGAAGAAGGGCACATCCACTTCGACGCGGTGCCGACCCGGTGGCAGCAGGTGTTCGTCACCGCCAACGAGATCGCCCCCGAGTGGCACATCCGGATGCAGGCGGCGTTCCAGGAGCACAACGACTCGGCCATCTCCAAGACCTGCAACTTCGCCACCAGGCCACGCGAGGACGACGTCGAGCAGATCTACCGGCTCGCCTACGACCTCGGCTGCAAGGGCGTCACCGTCTACCGTGACGGCTCGCGCGACCTGCAGGTGCTCTCCACCGGCACCACCGCCCGGAAGGTTGCCGAGCAGGCCACCACCGGCGGGACCGCCGAAGCACGGGCCGACCTCGCCACCATGTCGTCGCCCGCCGCCACGGTCGAAGAGCGTCGTGTCGCCGCCGCCGACCTCGCGTCGCAGCTCTCCGAGGTCGAGGCCGAGAATCACCGCCTCCGCCAGCTGGTGCACGAACTCGAGAGCGAGAACCTCCAGCGCCGCCAGAAGCGCTCACGGCCGGAACTGCTCCGCGGCACCACCCGGCGCATCGCGACACCGCTTGGCGACCTCTACGTCACCATCACCGAAGACGACAAGGGGCAGCCGTTCGAAGTCTTCATGTCCCTCGGCAAGGCCGGCGGCGCGCTGATGGCCGACGTCGAGGCGATCGGCCGGCTCATTTCGCTGGCGCTCCGCTCGGGCATTCCGCTCAAGGAGATCCACCGCCAGCTCCGCGGCATCTCCTCCGATCGCGCCATCGGCCTCGGCCCCAACAAGGTCCTCTCGGTGCCCGACGCCGTCGGCATCGCCCTCGAGAAGTACGCTGCCGACAAGCAGGGGGTGCAGCAGGACCTGCTCGGCACTTCGTCCGCCATGACCGACGAGCCGAGCGACGAGGCGCCGGTCGAGGTGGCACCGCGCCTCGTCACGCAGGACAATCAGGAGCTGGTGCTCGGCGACCGGCAGGAGCCGCTCGCCGGCGCCTGCCCCGATTGCGGCTCGCAGCTGGAATTCGCCGAAGGGTGCGTCAAGTGCCACGTCTGCGGCTACAGCGAGTGCGGCTGAGGGGCGCCTTGGCCTGACCCGGCCGGCGATCGCCAGGGTCATGTACGTGTTGGACCACTGTCCAACGCACGAAGGGGGCATCCGGCTCGCGGCGGGTCCCCCTTCGTTGCGTCTGGGGTCTGGCGGTGGTGGATTCGTGCCCACGATCATGGCGCCCCGGCGCCACGCATGATCTGGTTGCAATGCGTAATCTTTCCGTGACGCGGAGGCCGTACCGACTTCCGCCTTCCTTGCTTCCGGAGTACGTTGGTTCTCGCCACGCCACGCCACGCCACGCCACGCCACGGATGGTCTGGTGGTGCCCGAGATGGAGCCGCGGCCAGGCCGGTAGGGAGGAGGCGCCGATGGGTATGGTTCACGACGATCCGGGCCCTGAGGGGCGTGATCGATGGGCTGGATCCCGGGAGCGGCTGCGACGCCTCCTCGCCCGGTCGCAAGCCAAGCAACAGATCGTCGCGCGCATCGCGGAGGGCCTGCATAACGGCCAGATCGCCGAGGCCACCGGTCGGACCGAGCACAACGTTCATTCCCACGTCCAGCAGGTGTACGACGCCGTCGGAGTGCACAGCCGGGTCATGCTGGTGCGACTGTTCCGGGAATTGCAGGACGGTAGTGGCCGCGTCTGAGTTGCGAGGATCACCCGAATGGGTGAATTCGGAGCGCATCGCGGAAGAACACCCGTTCGGGCGATGCGAGGACCGGTTCAAACGTCGACCTTGTTGGCGGTACTTCCAGAACGTCAACCGCCAACAATCGAGGATATCATGAAGCGGGTCGTCTTGAACCGGCCTCCGAGCGCGTGGCCAGCAGCCGCATGGCACGAGACTTGGTCGGCGCATGGACTTACCGCCTGTCTCGTGCCGACTCGGGTGTTGGAGTCCTCACGATGACGCTGCGACGCGGTCTGAAACCAAGGCGTGTGTTGGCAAACATCCGCCGCCTGATCGGCTTCGCCGCGATCCTGGGTTGCGCAACCGGGGTCGCGGCCGTGTCGTCCTGTCATTCGACAGCATTCACCACCACGGGTTATCTGGTGGATACGGTCCGGGTGCGGGGTGCCATGGAGCTGCTGACAGCCGATTCGATGACCGCTGAGCCTTCCTGGACGCCGGACGGGAAGGGTATCGAATACCAGTTCCGTCTCCGGCCGCCGCTGATGGGTGATATCTGGATATTCCACAAAGTCGGCATTCATGTCGACACCGTGCTGCTCGACAGGCAGGACTGGTGCACGGGGTTGCTCCCGGGGAGCGGCGGGAGTCGAGTCTGGACACTGTGCGACACCCGCTTCGCTCACTGGGATTCTACCGACGTCTTCAGCGCGGTCGCTGTGGCTCCTGATGGTCGGCTCATCTATCAGGAGGCAACCGGGCGTGTCGACTTTCCGCTCCCCGTCGGCTACCACATCGAACTGTGGCTGGCTGATACCGCCCGCCCATTTCAGCGGACCCGATTGCTCACCTTGTATTCGGATTCAGCCGGCATCGCGCACTCGCAACAGGGCCAGATCAACTGGCTCGACGGCCTGGCGTGGAGCGGTCCTGATCGCTGGATCGCGATGGGTTACCATCTGGACCCCGACAGCACACTCACACCGCTCGGCCTTGTCGTGGGGTCCGCCGCGCCATCCGGCGGCATGCCGACGTTAATACCCGGAACGGCCGCAGCTCGGCGCTTCTCGACCATACCGGGTTCCGGTGATGCCGCGTTCGTCAACGCATCATCGACGATCTATCGCGCGTCGTCGACGGCCGGAACTGCGGTGCTGCTCGCAACCATACAGGACTCGAACGCCACGGCTCTGGACATTTCTTGCGGTCCAGCGACCTGTCGGATCCTCACCCAGCGGGTGATCGATAGCGTCTTCGCCCGAGGCAAGCCGACACCGGCGGTCGTCGAACACGTCTGGTCGGTTGAAATTGCCAGCGGCGCCGCTTCGCTGACCAGCACTTTCGTTGGTACCCGTGCCTTCGATCAAGCGAGCCTCGCCCCGATCGGCAAGGCAATCGCCGGCCGGTCTGGAAGTGAGTTGTACCTGATTCCCCGATAGCGAGCCCCTGCCAGATCTCCACCCGCCGCAACCGCAACGCGTTCGTGATCACCGACACCGAGCTGAACGTCATCGCCGCACTCGCGATGATCGGGCTCAGCAGCAGCCCGAAGAACGGATAGAGCACTCCCGCTGCCACCGGCACGCCGGTTGCGCCCTGGGCCCGGAGAGCGTCATCCAGCATGCGGCGGTTGCCGAGCAACGCCGGGCGGGGCCGATCGGACGAGTCGCCATCCCGCGGCGGGCGTCGCGGAGCGCCAATGGGGACTGGCCAGGACAGGCCGAACGAGGCGGCCGCAACGGCCCGGGCCACTGCCCGCCGGCGGCTGCACGCGCTGTTGGTCCGGTCGGAACCGAAGCGGGAGATCGTAAAGCGTCTCGCCGATGGCCTGCACAACCGCTAGATCGCCGCGGCAGTCGGCCGGACCGCGCACAACGTCCGTGGTCGTATCCGGCAGATATGCGACCACGTCGGCGTTCACGGCCGAGTACAGCTGCCGATCTCCATGGCGAGACCCAGAACGGCACTGACCAGTCATAGGACCAGCGGACCACCCGAACGGGTGAATTCGGAGCCCATCGCGAAACATCACCCGTTCGGGTGATGCCCTTCACACTGGGTAGGTCATATCTTCAAATCATCGAGTTGAATCCGCCTATAGCATCAAACACTCGTGGTGTGCCTGTTGCGTTCCGTGATTTCCGCCTGTTGCTACCGTCCAACGGTCCGAGGCGGTGCCGCTGGCATGAGGCTGCCGAGCGCAGTTCCGATGGTTGGCTCTGCGGGAGCCCCGATCTATTCGGCCGAACTAACGGACATCGTAGCCCGGCGATGTAGTGGGTTGGGTCTGGAGGATATGAGATGCGCTGGCTCGGATCGCGGGGGCCGTTGCTCGAATTGGGGCTCGCTCTGCTCGTCGGCGGACTGGCGGGTTGCGGCGGTCGGTCGCGGGAGGTCATGCCGGGCAGCTCCGACGCGGTTGGCGGAGCGGGGCCCGTATCTGACGGGAACAGGAACCTGACGTGCGGTCCGCACTGCACCGTGCGGTTGACCCGCCGGGTGCAGCTACGTCCACCCAACGACACTCTCGATTTCTTCAATCCTCTCAGGGTTGCCACGACTCCGGATGGCGGTTATGTGGTCGCACCGTCATTGGACAGGGCTCACCTGTTCGTGTTCGATAGTACCGGGCGTCTGACCCACGTCGCGGGTCGGCGCGGGCAAGGACCGGGAGAATTTCAGTGGATTGTCGGCGTTGCAGTCGATTCCGCCGGAATCGTTGCGGCCGCCGATCTGTTCCTGCGCCGGATCACCTTGTTTGATCCGACCGGGCGTCTCTTGGGAACCGCCACCGTTCCGCATCTGACGTTCGGGGATGCGTTCGAAACCGATGGCGCTGCGGGGCTGCTCATCAATGCGACGGTGGGAACTCCCGACCGGTTCGGGTACGCCGCACATATGGTGAGTGAAGCTGGCACCATGCTCACGAGCTTCGATGAGAGTGCCGATGGCGCGCGATCAGGCTCGATCGCGATGTCGCGCGTCTTCTCTGCCGTCGTCCATGATACCTTCTGGATCGCTCGTCGCCTGGACCCAACCCTGAGTGAGTGGACTACCTCTGGGCGCCGCCTGCGCGACATTGACCTCCGACTCGAATGGTTTCCCGTTCCGACCGTAGCCGATCGCAACGTCGCTGGTCGCGGGATGATCGATCAGGACCGCCCGATTCCATGGGTTGCCGGACTCGGTCGGAACGGGTCCGACCTGCTCGTTCTTGTCCGGCGCGCTCGGGCCGATTGGTCGCCGTCTGCGATGGCGACTCGCCGCGGGACCGGTGAGCGGGGTGCCTTCGATGTGGCGGAGACGTTGCGCTATGTGGAGTTCCGACTGGTCGTGATATCGGCGGCGGACGGCACCGTGATCGGCGGCGTCACACTGCCGGGGTATTACGCCCAGTTGATCGACAACAAATTTCTGGTTGAGCTGGTTCCCGGCCCGGATGGTCGGTTGTCGATACGGATCGACGAGGTCCACCTCGGTGTCAGCAGGTAATAGCGTCCCCCGAACCGATCCGCCGAAGGCAGATCGAGCCTCAGGCACTTCACCAGGAAAAGGAGGGTCTATGCAAATCATTTGCCGCAGGTGGCCGTGGGTCGCGGTGGTTGCAGCCGCGGTCGTAACGCTCGGAGCGGTTGCTCCGAAGGCGATGCTGGGACAGGCCCAGCCGCTGACTGAACAATTCGCGTGTGATGCATGTGGCGTGATCGACGGCCTCCATTCCTTCTGGAATGTCTTCGGCTGCACTGAGGGTCCCGATTGTTACGATTGTCACGCGCTCAATGCCTGTCACGGAAATGGCCAGCCAGGTGAGTGCTGGCAGTACCACCTCGCGTGCGGGGTGACCGAAGGCCTCATCGATCACGCGAAGCAGGCGGCAGGTGAAGGCGGCCTGGCGTCGAGCGATGCCTCGTACCGCGTCCCCGTCAAGGGGAAGCTCGGTGCGATCTACGTTAATCGAGCCCGAAGGCTCGTTCAGGTAATGAACTGCACGGGCGAGGTTGTCGCGCAATTCTCGCTGCGCCGTGTCGCCCTGCGCGCCCTTTGATAACTCACCCGCAACGTGACGCACGGCGCCTTGCTGTGCGTCACGGCTGAGGGAGCCAGTGCAGCGGGATGCCGCAACTGTCAGACCCGCCTGAAGGCCGTCTGACAGCTCGTTGGCACGTGTCCGATTACGTGCGTCGAATGCCCGGGAACGCACGATGTCCCGACGGCCTGGCGCTCGGTGACGGATGTCCGGCCGATAACGCATTGGCTAATTGCCAAACCGAAGGGACCTCAGACTACGGCCAGGGCTGCACCGCGCTACGCGCACACTGTTCGGCTCTCGGCAACTACAATTGCTTCATGAGCGCATCGCAATGCGACTAGACCGCGGTTTGGCGTAGCTCCGATGGACTCCCGCATGGCAGAGTGGGGGTCAGTGCGAGCCTTGGCTCTTGCTGGCCCTCGCGATGTCGGCCTATCCACACAGACGTCGGATCCAGCGGAACGATACCTGAGTGAGGGATTGTTGACGACCCTACATACAAGCCGAGCCGGCGCGCTGGCAATGTCGTGCCAGATATGCCTGTTGTGCGGCATGGTGGCCATCGCCGCCGCGCAAAGCGGCGTTGATCTCGGTGCAACGGAGACGCTCCGGATCGATGCCGTGGCCAACAACATGAGTGATATCCGCTTTGCTGATGAGTTTCGCGATGGTACGATCGTGATCGCCGAGCCCCAGGACTACCGGCTGCGGCTTTTTTCGCCGAACGGCCGCTTCATAGCCGCGTTCGGCCGGCAGGGTGGTGGCCCCGGTGAGTTCGGCCTCATCGGCTGGCGGCACGGCTTCGTGGGCGACTCACTCTGGGTGATGGACGGGTCCCAACAGCGATATACGCTCGTCACGAGTCAGGGGAAGTTGGTGCGCGTCGATCGCGCGCCGGTTGCCCTGACGCTGTCGCTCGAGAGGGCGATATCAGGCATACCATTCCTGCGAGCGTTGGCACCGAACGGAGAGCTGCTGATGGAGGAGTCTCTCCCGAATCTCGCCGGCCTGCCGGCCGCCTGGAGACAGGTAATGGAGGGCAACGAAAATGCGGTCTTCTGGGTCAGCGCTAGCGGCAGGATCGACAAGCTGATCAACAGCGAGCCAGTTGCAGTCCAAGTCTGTGGCCGCGAACCGGTGAAACAAAGCGAGTGCCCGCGACCCCAATGGGCAGTCGGCACGGATGGTACACCGACCGTGCTGGTCACTACACGCAGCATCAATGAGCGTACGGCGCACGCCGAAGTCGTCTCCCGGAACGGTGCCGGCCAGGTCATCTTCGAACGCACATTGCAGGTCCCGGTCGTGCCATATCCGCGACAACATGTCGACAGCATCCTTGACGACGTTCGCCGCCACGGCAGCCCCGCGAGCATCGCCTATTGGACGCATGCGGCGTTTCCCAGGCACTTCGCGCCGGTGCGGAACGTCATCGTTGGCCATGATGGCACGATCTGGATCGCCATCTACCAGCCGCGCGACGCCCGCCGGTGGTTCGTGCTCGCGCCGGATGGCAGGGTCATAGGCACGCTGTCCACGGCGCCGAATGTCGACATCCAGACTGGCACCAGAGACCACTTTCTCGCCACCGTAGCCGACAGCGACGGCCTCAAATCCGTCGAGCGCTTCGCGATTGTCGAGCCGGTGCCCCATTGACGGCGGGGTCGGCGAAGCTGACAGAACGCTTGGTGCTCACGACCGACGACTAGCGACCTCCCAGTGTCACCCGCCGCAACCGCAACGCGTTCGTGATCACCGACACCGAACTGAACGTCATCGCCGCACTCGCGATGATCGGGCTCAGCAGCAGCCCGAAGAACGGATAGAGCACTCCGGCTGCCACCGGCACCCCGATGGTGTTGTACCCGAACGCCCAGAACAGGTTCTGCCGGATGTTGCGCATCGTCGCCTCGCTCAGGCGCCGAGCCTTGACCAGCCCGGTGAGGTCGCCGCTCACCAGCGTGATTCCGGCGCTCTCGACCGCCACGTCGGTGCCCGTACCCATCGCGATGCCGACCTGCGCCGCCGCCAGGGCCGGCGCGTCGTTGACGCCATCGCCCGCCATCGCCACGATCCGCCCGCTGTCGCGCAGCCGGCGCACAATGTCGCTCTTCCCCGCGGGGAGCACACCGGCCTCGACGTCGTCGATGCCCAGCGTCTTTGCCACGGCGCGGGCGGTGTCGGCGTGATCGCCGGTCACCATCACCACGGTCAGCCCGGTGCGGTGCAGCGCTGCAATCGCGCCCGCCGTCGACGGCTTGAGCGGATCCTGCACCGCCAGCAATCCCGCCAGCTGCTGGTCCACCGCCAGGAACATTACCGTCGCGCCCTGGGCCCGGAGCCCGTCGGCGCGTGCGTCGGCGGCAGCGACGTCCACCTCTGCGTCGTCCAGCATGCGGCGGTTGCCAAGCAACGCCGGGCGGCCGTTCACCTCGCCGCGCACCCCGCGGCCGGTGACCGCTTCGAACCCGTTCACCGCCGGCGGCGTCACACCGGCCTCTCGCGCCGCCGCCAGCACGGCCGCCGCCAGCGGATGCTCGCTCCCCTGTTCCAGCGCGGCGGCGATCCGCAGCAGCTCGTCCTTCGACGTCCCTCCCAATGGCTCGATGGCGGTCACTCGCGGCTTCCCCACCGTGAGCGTCCCCGTCTTGTCCACCACCACGGTGTCGACCCGCTCCAGGATCTCGAGCGCTTCGGCGTTGCGGAACAGCACCCCTTCGGTGGCCCCCCTCCCGGTGGCGACCATGATCGACATCGGCGTGGCGAGCCCCATGGCGCAGGGGCAGGCGATGATCAGCACCGCCACGCCGTTGACCAGGCCGTGCAGCAGGCGGGGGTCCGGTCCGGCAATGCTCCAGACCACGAACGTGACCACCGCACAGAGCACCACCGCCGGCACGAAGTACGCCGACACCCGGTCGGCGAGGCGCTGGATCGGCGCCCGCGTGCGCTGCGCCTCGCTGACCAGCTGGACGATGCGCGCCAGGTACGTATCGCGTCCCACCCGCTCGGCCCGGAACAGCAGGGAGCCGGTGCCGTTGATGGTGCCACCCGTGACGCGGTCGCCGATCGTCTTCGCGACCGGCATCGACTCGCCGGTCATCATCGATTCGTCGACGGTGCTCCGACCGTCGGTCACCACGCCGTCAACCGGAATCTTCTCGCCGGGACGGACCCGCAGCGTCCAGCCCACCTGCACCTGCTCCAGCGGCACGTCGACCTCGCTGCCGTCGCCGCTGACCCGCCGAGCCGTGGTCGGTGCCAGCTTCAGCAGCGCGCGGATCGCCCCCGATGTGCGGCTCCTCGCGCGGAGTTCGAGCACCTGGCCCAGCAGCACCAGCGTGGTGATCGCGGCACTCGCCTCGAAATAGACCGGCACCGTTCCCGCCGCCGTGCGCATCGTGGCGGGAAACAGGGTGGGAAAGAGCGTCGCCACGAGGCTGTAGAGATACGCCACGCCGATGCCCATGCCGATCAGCGTGAACATGTTGAGGTTTCGCGACACGATCGAGGCCCATCCCCGCTCGAAGAACGGCTTGCCGCCCCAGACCACCACCGGCGTCGCGAACACCAGCCCGATCCACGGCCGCAGCGCCGCACCCGACGTCGTCACGAGGTCCGACATCCCGGCCACGATCACCGGAATCGTCAGCACCGCGCAGATCCAGAACCGTCGCGTCATGTCGACCAGTTCGGGGTTCGGCCCCTCGTCGGCGGTGACCGTCATCGGTTCCAGCGCCATGCCGCAGATCGGGCAGGGGCCGGGTTCGTCGCGGATGATCTCGGGGTCCATCGGGCAGGTCCACCGGGTGCCGGCCGCGACCGGTTCGGCCGGAGCCATTGCGGTGGTCGGCGGCGGCGCCGGCGTGAGGTACTTCTCCGGATCGGCGCGGAACTTCGTGGCGCATCCCGCGCAGCAGAAGAAGTAGTCGGTGCCGCCATGGGACTCCCGTGCCTTTGCCGTCGACGGATCGACCATCATGCCGCACACCGGATCCCGGACCCGGGGTGCGGCGGCGGCCAGCGGCAGCGCGCCGCGTCCCGGAACGTGTTCATCACTCATGCATTGGCTCCCGCGGTGGATCGCTCCCCACAAAGGTAAGAACGCCGGGCGGTTCCCGTCCGATACCTTGACGTGACGAACCCGCGACGCCACGTTCCGCGGCAATGATGCGACAACTGCGCGGCCTGCGCCGGACGCTTGCCACCCTGGCGACGCTCGGCGTCCTGACCCTCCCGGCGGCCCAACTGGCGCACGCCGAGATGATGGTGCGCATGGGCATGATGCCGTGCGACGGCACCATGGTGATGCCGATGCCGGCCTCCGCTCCGGCACCCTCCGGGCCGCAGCAGCAGCACGCCGAGCATCACGGCTGCTGTTGTGACTGCTGCAGCTGCTGCGTCGAGGCGGTGGTGCTTCCGTCGCCGGCCGCCTTCGGCATCGTGCCGCTCCATCTCGCGGTGCTCGCCCCGGTTGCCGCGCTGGCCGGTGCCGCCGCGCCGCAGTTCGTCGAGCACCGCCTTCCCTTCTCGCTTCCGCCGCCTAGCGACGCCTGAACGAACCCGGCCCCCGGCCGGGTCTTCTCCCCGTTCATCCACGTCGTTCATCGGTCGCGGAGGTCCATCGTGTCGTTCCGTTTGTTGTTCCTGGCGCTGGTGTGCACACCAGCTGCCCTCGCTGCACAACTTCCAACCCAGCAGGACACCTCGAAGGCGCCGGGTGACACCCTGACGCGCACCCCGGCGGCACTGCAGGCCATCACCGTCACGGCGTCGTCGACGCCGCGCGAAACCCCGGTCAACGTCATCCGCATCACCCCGTCGGTCATCGCCACGACCCAGGCGACGGACAACTGGGACCTGCTCCGGCAGACCGCCGGTGTCGAGATCCACGAGCAGGGGCAGGGGCCGGGCTTCGCTTCCGACGCCTCGATCCGCGGTTTCTCGTCCGACCACTCCACCGACATCGCCCTCTGGGTCGACGGCATCCCGATCAACGAGCCGGTCAACGGCCACGCCGAGGGATACAACGACTGGAGCCTGCTGATGCCGCAGGCGGTGTCGTCAATGGAGGTCATCGAGGGGCCGACCAGCGCACTCTATGGCAACTTTGCCATGGCCGGGGTGGTCAACGTGCAGGAACGCGAGCGGATGAGCGGTGAGCAGTTCACCCTCAACGGTGGCGCCAACGGACGGGTCGACGGGACGTTCTTCACCGGCCTCGACCGGCCCAACACCGGCCTGGTGATCGGCATCCGCGGCATGCGGGACGGCGGCTGGCGCCCCAACAGCGAGCAGCACCTCGGCCAGTTCTACGGACGGCTGGTGCAGCAGCTCTCGCCCAACGTGGCGCTCGACCTCGGTACCCAGCTCTACGCCGCGGGGTGGGATTCGCCGGGATTCCTGACCGCAGACCAGTTCGCTGCCAGCGACTACAACAATGTGACCAACTCCACCGACGGCGGCTACAAGCGTCACGGCATCGAGCGGGCCAGTCTGCGGGTCCTGCTCGGCGGCTCCGCGGTCTGGCGCACCACCGCGTACGCCACGCAGGGTGCCTGGGACTTCTACCTGACGATTCCGCCGGAACCGGGTTCCGGCGAAGGGTCTGGCAGCCAGACGCAGGAAGTCGATCATCGCACCGGGTACGGCGCCACCAGCGCGCTCACCTGGATCGGTTCGCGCACCCAGCTGACCGTGGGGGCCGAAGGTCGGCTCGACTACTCCGATTATCAGCGCTGGATCACCACCAACCGCGTGCAGGGTACACCCGACGCGCTGATTGATGCCCGTCAGGCCTCGGGTGCGGCGTTCCTTCAGTCCACCGAAGACGTCGGGCACCACCTGCGCTTCACGCTGGGCGGCCGATTTGACGAACTCGGCACCCGCGACAACCCGGTCGGTGACACCATTGCCAGCGCCTCGCACGGCATCTTTTCGCCGAAGTTCGGCGCGCTGGTGCACGTGCCGCGCATCGGCGATGTCTACGCCAATGTCTCGCGGGGTTTCCGCAGCACCGACGGCGTCATCGAAGATCCCACGCTGCCGTTCATCACCGAATGGGCCTATGAAACCGGATTGCACGCGGTGATCCACCGGGTCAACGCCAGTGCAGCCTTCTTCCGGACCGATGTCAGCAACGAGCAGACCTTCGATCCGGTGCTGCTCACCACCACCAACGGCGGCAAGAGCCGTCGCCAGGGCGTCGAGGTGACGCTCGGCGCAGCACTCGGCCCACTGGCACGCTTTTCGGGGCGCTGGACGTTCACCCGCGCCAGGTATCTCGACCAGCTGACGCCGGACGGCAGCAACCTCGCCGGCATGCCGGTGGCCAACACCGCCAAGTATGTCGGCGATCTTGCCCTCGACGTGGGCCGCGTGACGGCGCCGTGGGCGGTGCGGCTCACCAGCGACGTGCTCGGCCCCTACACGCCGTTTGACGAACCGGGCGTCGAGCTGCCGGCCTACGCCCTGTTCCACATCAGCGGCCGCCTGCTGGTGGGCAGCAACACCACGCTGCGCCTTGGCGTGCGCAATCTCTTCAACAAGAAGTATCCCGAACTGCGGGCCGGAGGATTCGTGTCGCCGGGCCAGCCCCGGGCGGTCTACGGCGGGATCGACTATACCATGTAACGCTTCCGCAGTGGCGTGGCGATGCTGGATGGCGTGGTGTGTGCAAGAGGCGTATCTTCGGAGCAGCCGAGCGACTCGGCGCAATGGGGACTCCGGCGGTCATAGTCAATGGCATATTGTTCGGCGGAGCCCCGACGGAGCCGGTTCTCGACAGTATTGCCCACGCAATCGTCACGAAGGAGGCCGCCGTCAAGTGACGTCTCGATCCTGGGTCGGGCTGGTGCTGGCCGCGGTCGTCATCTCGGGGCGTGCGCACGCCCAAGCAGCTGAGGTACGGGACAGCGACGGCATCCGGTTGGTCACGGTGCCGTCGTTCGTTCTATCGGGACCAACCACGCCGTTGGGTAGAACTCAGGTGGACCTCGGAGGCCTGCATGACACCGCGGCGTTGGAATTCGACAGCAGGAACCCGACACTGGGCGGCGTGATGCTTGGTGACGGGCGTATTGTGGTCGCGGACGATGTGCACCTGAAATACTTCAACCGGCGCGGGACGCTGCTGAACATGGCGGGCCGCGCCGGCGGTGGCCCAGCGGAATTCAGGCAGATAAGCCAGCTCTGCGACGTCGGCAACGGCAAGGTGCTGGCTTTCGAGGCGAATGGCAATCGGGTGACGCTGTTCGACTCGACCGGCAAACTGATTCGTACCATCCCGGTGCCAGGTATCAGTGCGGGTTCTGGCTGCTTCTCCGACGGTACCTTTCTCTTCCGTCCGTGGAAGCAACCCGAAGGAATGGCCAGTGTCGATCCTCGGTCGTCGTATTCGCACATGACCCTGAGCGGAGTGGTCGAGGACGGCCCGGGGCGCATGGTGACTGGTCCCCCGGAATATGGAATCCCGGCGGTCACGATTGGCGTCATCATTGCGGCAACGAAGATCTATGTCGCGGACCCGGGCCAGGGTGAGGTCCGCCGCTACGAGCTCAACGGACATCTGGACGAGATCATCCGGGCTCGTGCACGTCCGGAGCGATTCACCGATCAGGATGTGAAGCGCGAGATTGAAAAGCTGGTGCCAGGTGGCGCCAGGGCCAATCCGACACTTGCCCGCGAATTGGGTGATGAACCGCACCGCGCCTACTGGCCGTCGTTCGCTCAGCTCCTGGTCGATGCAACGGGGCGCTTGTGGATTGAGGACTACTTCAATCGAAATCCTCGCGGTTGGAACGTATTCGACTCGCTGGGAAACCCTCTCGGCCGGGTTCCGATCGACTCTCTTGATGGTGGACGAGCCGAGATCGTTGGCGTGGGCTCGCAGTCGGTGGTGGTGCGGTGGTTCGATGACAACGGTTCCCCTCATCTGACCTGGCGGGCCTGGCCGAGACTGCCCGGAGTGCAGAACGACGGCCATTGACGTTCGAGATTCGCTGCGCATCACAGTTGCTCCCCGACGCCGGTCGTGCCGGCAACTCGCGACGCCGGGCACCATCGGTCGAATTGATGGCCCCGGCGTCGTCGTGTCACGCTCTGCGCGGCGAGGCGGCGATTACGACCTGCTGCTGCCGCTGCCGCTGCCGCTGGTGCTCCCCCCCCCCGCCGCCACTCGCCGCGCCATTCCCGCCGCGTTATATGTTGAGGGATCCGCCTCACCTGACCGACCGGAGTCTTCGTGGCCCGCGGCAGCGCCCTCGTATCGTCGACCGTCCCGCCCGCCCTGGCGTCGCGCCGCCCTGCGGCCCGCCGGTGGGCCTCGGTGCGCCTGCTATTGGGTATAGTAGCACTATATCCAATTGTGCTGCCGGCGCAGGCCCCCGCCGCGTCGGCCGCCCTCGCCGCGTGGAACGACTCGCTCCGGGCGGCGCCCACCTCCGCCGCCCTCGGCGCGGTTGCCGCGCGCGCCGGGCAGGGGCCCGGGGTCGAGGGGCTCCGTAAGGCATTGCTGGCATTGCGCCGCGGCGAACTGTCACTCGATCGCGGCCAGCTCGACCAGGCGCTGACGGTCGCGGCGTGGGTCGGCAATGTGCACCGCGACTGGGCATGGCCGAGGTACATCGCCGCCCGCGCCGCGCTCGTGATGGACACCGCCGGGTGGTTTCCGGTGGCAGACGCCGGCGTGACCCAGGGAGAGAAGTTCGAGGACGCCTTCTGGCACAGCGTCCGCGAGACTCTCGATCGTGATCCCGGATTTCCCGGCGTCTACCAATGGATCACGCCATATCTGGTGGCTGGCGGTGACCGGCTGCTGCGCCCCGACCAGCTTGCCCTGGTGCGCCGCGCCGTGTTGCGCACCGAACCGGCCGCCGACCCCGACCTGCTGCTGGTGTGGGGGCGGTACCTGCGCACCGAGCGTGACTACGACAGCGCGCTCGCCGTCTTCGGTGCCGCGCTTGCCGCCGGCGGCGACACCGCGCGGCTCGATCTCGAACGCGCCCGCACCCTGCGTGCCCTCCACGACTCCACCGCCGCCGTCGCGGCATACTGGGACGGTGTGGCGCACCTCACACCAGTCGGCCGGCTATTCTACCGGTTCGACCTTGCCTGGATCGTGGGCCGCGATTCTCTCGCCGCCTTCGACCGGCTGCCGGGTGATTCCGTTTCGTGGTGGCTACACCGGTTCTGGAACGAGCGCGCCACGGCGGCGCTGATGTCGCCGTTCAGCCGCCTGAGCGAGCAACTCCGGCGCTGGGACGTGGCCTACGCGCGCTACCGGGCGCGATCTCCCTGGCGGCGGGAGGCGTATCATTCGATCGACATCTTCGCCGACAACGACGACTGCGTGCACCAGGATACGAAGTTCTACGAGCAGACCTGGGCGATGGAGCCATGGCTCCCGGGCGACACCCGGTTTCGGGAATGGTTGCTCGATCAACGCGGCGTCATCTACCTGCGCCACGGCGAGCCCATCGAGCGGATCGGTGGCGTCGATGCGCGTCTCGGGCCGGAGGATTTCACCGACGGCCCCGGGGCCGACACGCCGGACCTGACCGGCGTCTGGTCTCCCTGGCTCTTCCCATTGGACCGCGACACGCCGATGCGCCGGGGTGGCACCGGGGTCATTCGCATGGAGCCGGCGTGGACGATCGAGGCGTGGGTCTATCTGATCGCCAACGACTTCCGGGTGATCGCCTTCCGGCCGAGCCGGGCGATCGGCGACTACGACGCGACCACGATGGTCAGTTATCCGCCGTTTTCGCCGCGCTTCTGGCTCCAGCTCTCCGGGACGCTCGACGTCTGGCACGACGCCGGCCTCCGGATCGCCGATCGTCTCGAACATCCGCTCGGCGGGAAGGTGCCGACCATACCCACCTGCGAGAAGCCGATGCAGGCCGCCATCGCGCGAGCCCGGATCGACGCCGACTCCACCATCCACAACGACACCGATTCGCCGCCGATTCGCTCTCCGTGGCAATTCAACAGCGCCATCTTCGGGCTCGGGCGCGCCGTCGACCATACCGGTGAAGCGTTCATTGTCCTCGCCGTCGGTGGCGACTCGCTCCACGCCCGACCCGCTGCCGACGGCGGTGTGACCTATCCGGTGCACCTGCGCCTCTCCGCATGGAACCACCAGACCGACAGCGCCGTGACGGTCGATACCACGCGGGTCTTCCACGCGCGCCGGCCGCTCGCGCCCGGCGAGCGACTGATGATCAGCCAGGCGTTGCCGCTCGGCGCCGGCGATTGGGAGATCGCCGTCCTCGGCACCGGGGAGGACCGGCACGCGGGGGCCTACACTCTGCGGCGCGATGTCCGCGTCGATCGCGGTCCCGGACTGACGCTGAGCGACCTGGTGACCGGAGTGACCGGTGCGCCGTCGGTGACGGCGCCGGACGGCGATCCGTTCCCGATCGACGTGGGGGGAACGTGGACTCGCGGCAGCTCGGTCGAGCTCTTCTACGAGGTCGGCGGCGTTCCGGTCGGCGGTTCGTACCGCAGCACGGTCGAGGTCACCCCGCTCGAACCCACCCATGGGCCATCGCTCCGCATCGCCACCACCGATCGCAGCACGCTGCCGATGAACTACGTGCGCCGAGCCGTCGGCACCGACCGGCTCGTCCCCGGAACCTATAGGCTCACCGTCACCGTCCGCGCCGGCGCGGAGCAGGCGGTTCGCAGCACGATCGTCATCCTCACGGTGCCCTCCGGCAGTCGCTGACTCCGTCGGCGCACTGTCCGGTTCCGGGACGACGAGTCGCGCCTCCGCACACTCTGAAACGCCGACGCCAACCCCGCGCCGGATGCAAGCATCTACCACCGTGCGACTTAGCCGCGACCCGGGTCGCGGCACGCCGATTGCCGCCATCCTCCGGCAGCGCAATTCCCGGTTCCGCCAACCTGGAGCAACCCATGCAGGCCTTCGTCGATGATATTCGGCACGCGCTTCGCCGCCTGCGCCACGCGCCGGCCTTCACGGCGATCGTCGTGGCCACTCTGGCCCTCGGCATCGGCGCCAATGCGGCGATCTTCAGCGTCGTCAACGGTGTGCTCCTCAAGCCGCTGCCATATCGCCAGCCCGAACAGCTGGTCACCATCTACCATCATTATCCGGAGCTCAACCTCGACGCTTCGGTGTCGGCGCCCGGTTTCGTCGACTACCGCGACAAGACGCACTCGTTCAGTTCCGTCGCGGTGGAACAGGTCTGGAACGTCAACCTGACCGGCACAGGCGAGCCGGAGCGGCTTGGCGGTGAACATGTCAGCGGGCAGCTCTTCCACACCCTCGGGGTGGCGCCGGCCCTCGGACGCCCCATCAACGACGGTGACACCGAAGCGGGGCATGGTCAGGTGGCGGTGATCAGCCACGGACTGTGGGTGCGGGACTTCGGTGGCCGCGCCGACATCGTCGGCCAGCAGATCGAGCTCAACGGCCAGTCCTTCCAGGTCATTGGCGTCATGCCGGCGGGATTCGTCGACCCGTGGACGCCGGCGACGGACATCTGGGCGCCGCTGCTGTTCACGCCGGCGCAGTTGGCGGTGACCAACTACACCAACGAGAGTTACGCGCTCACCGCCCGCCTCAAGGACGGCGTGCCGTTTGCGACGGCGGCCGCCGAGATGCGCGGGTTCGCCGAGCAGCTCAAGCGCACCTATCCCAACCAGTTCACCGCCGGATGGACGCTCAAGCTGGTGGGGATGAATACCGTCACCTTCGGCGCGGTGCGTCCCGAGTTGCTGCTGCTCCTCGCGGCGGTCGGCGTGGTGCTGCTGATTGCCTGCGCCAACGTCGCCAACCTGATGCTGGCTCGCGCGGCGAGCCGTGCCCGCGAAGTCGCGATCCGCACCGCCCTCGGTGCCAAGCGCTGGCACATCGTGCGGCAGTTGCTGGCCGAGAGCCTCCTGTTGGCGCTGGGCGGCGGCGTGCTCGGTCTCGCGCTCGCGTATGGCGGCGTGCGGGCACTCATCGCCGCCAACCCCGCGACGCTCCCGCGTCTCGCCGGCGTGACCGTCGACGGCCGGGTAATCGGCTTCACCTTCCTCGTCGCGGTGCTCACCGGCGTCCTCTTCGGGCTCGTCCCGGCGCTGCAGACCTGGAAGCTCGGCATGCAGGATTCGCTCAAGGACGGCGCGCGGGGCGGGACATCCGACGGGCGCAGCCATCTGGTGCGCCGCGTGCTGGTGGTCGCCGAGATCGCGCTTGCCCTGGCGTTGCTCAGCGGCGGCGGGCTGCTGATCCGGAGCTTCGCCCGGCTCACCGGCGTCAATCCCGGCTTCAACCCCGGCCATGTGCTGTCGTTCGCCCTGGCGCTGCCACCGGCCCAGTATCCCGACGACACCGTGCGCACCGTGTTCTGGGAGGCAGCCACCTCGGCCATTGCGCGGGTGCCGGGTGTGCGCGCGGTCGGCGCCACCACGCTCCAGCCGTTCGGCGGCGGAATCTCCACCGGCAGTTTCAACGTCGAGGGCTTCACCCCGGCACCCAAGGCGCCGTCACCGTGGGGTGACATCCGCGTCGTGACGCCGGGCTTCTTCCAGGTGTTGCAGGTTCCGCTCATCGAGGGGCGCACCTTCGGTCCGCAGGATGACGCCCACGGCCAGGTGGTGGCGGTGGTCGACCAGGGACTCGTCAGCCGGTTCTTCCAGCCCGGCGTCGATCCGATCGGCAAGCGGATCTGGTTCGGCCCGCTCACACCGGACAGCACCACGCAGTTGGTGACCATCATCGGCGTCGTCGGACACGTCGCGAGCGACGGCCTCGACGCCGCGCCCCGCGTCCAGGTCTATTTCAACACCCTCCAGGCGGCGGCATTCGCCGGCGGAATCCGGAACTCGACGATCCTGGTCCGCACCACCGGCGAGCCATTGAGCGTGGTCAACGCGGTCCGCACCGCGCTGCGCGGTGTCGACCCGAAGATGCCGATGTCCCGCGTGACCACCATGGACGCGCTGGTCTCCGCGTCGCTCGGCCCCCGCCGGCTGTCGACCATCCTGCTGGGCGGCTTTGCCGGCCTGGCGCTGCTGCTCGCGTCGCTCGGCATCTACGGTGTGATGTCGTTTGCGGTGGCTCAGCGCACCCGCGAACTCGGCGTGCGCGTGGCACTCGGGGCGAGTCGCCGGAACGTGCTCACCCTGGTGCTCCGCCAGGGCGTCGTCCTCACCGCCATCGGCATTGCCGTCGGGATCGCCGCCGCGTTGCAGTTGACCGGCCTGATCTCGAGCCAGTTGTACGCCGTGCCGGCCACCGATCCCGTCACGTTCAGCGCGGTGACCGCGCTGTTGCTCACCGTGGCGCTGGCGGCGACGCTGGTCCCGGCGCTTCGTGCCACGCGCATCGATCCGCTGGTGGCGCTGCGCGAGGAGTAGCCCGGCGACGGCAACCCTTGGCGGCGCATCCGTGTCTGAAGATGCGGGATCACTGTCCGGTTGTGGGACGCCGATTCTCGCGATCGCACAGGCGCCCCGGCGGCGGTCCCCGGCGGCAGGTTGCAAGTCGTTGTGCACAATGGAGTTGGCGGCCACGGCGAACGGCACGCCGATTGCCCCTTGAAGAGGCGCGACATGTTCCACTGGTGCAACCGGATCCGAGGAGTCGTCGTTGGATATTGCTCGTCCGCCAAAGAAGAAGACCGGCCGATACATCCTCTGGGGTGCCGTCGGCCTGGTCGTGCTGATTGCCATGTGGGGGGTCCGTCAACTCAAGCCGGCGGCGCCATCGGTCGACCGCTCGGTGTTGATCATCGACTCGGTGCGTCGCGGCGACATGGTCCGTGAGGTCCGCGGGCCCGGCACCCTCGTGCCGGTCGACATCATCCAGGTGCCCGCCCAGACCGGAGCACGGATCGACAAGCTCGACGTGCAGTCGGGGCAGGTCGTCAAGCAGGGCGACATTCTCCTCGAGATGTCGAGCCCCGACGCCGAGATCCAGGCGATCCAGGCCGACCAGTCGTTGAGCCAGGCGCAGTCGACGCTGATCACCACCCGCAGCCAGCTGAAGCAGCAGATCCTGACGCAGCAGAACACCGTGGCGACGACCCACACCTCCTATGTCCAGGCGATGCAGAACGCCGAAGCAGCCGACACCCTCGCGCGGCGCGGGCTGGCCGCCAGCTTCGACGTCGCCAACGCCCACGCGTCGGCGTCCGAGATGACCCAGCGCCTCGCCAACGAAAAGCAGCTGCTGACCATCATGCAGGAGTCGGCCGACTCGCAGATTGCCGCCCTCGCAACCAACGTCAACGAGCTGAAGGGCATCGCCGACTTCTATCACGCCAAGCTGGCGTCGCTCACATTGCGCGCCCCCGGCCCCGGCGTGGTGCAGGACCTCTCGCTGCAGCCCGGGCAGTACGTCACCGAAGGCACGCTGCTGCTCAAGATCGTGCAGCCGGGCAAGCTCAAGGCGACGCTGCAGATTCCCGAGGCGCAGGCCGCCGACGTGCAACTGGGCCAGTCGGCGTCCATCGACACGCGCAGCAAGGGCGTCATCCCCGGCCACGTCTCGCGCAAGGACCCGTCGGCCAACCAGGGGACGGTGGGCGTCGACGTCGCCTTCGACGGGCCGCTGCCGGCCGGCGCGGTGCCCGACCTCAGCGTCGATGGCACCATCGAGATCGAGAAGCTCCACAACGTGCTCTACACCGGCCGTCCCGCCTACGGCTCGCCGACCGGCCTGGTCGGCCTCTTCAAGCTGACCGACGGCGGCAAGTACGCCGAGCGGGTGCAGGTGCTGCTCGGGAAGAATTCGGTGACCGCGGTGGAGATCCAGCGCGGGTTGAACGTCGGCGACAAGGTGATTCTCTCCGACATGTCGGAATACGATGGCGTCGATCGGGTGCGCCTCAAGTGACACTCTCAAGGAGCGGGCAATGACCAACGAAGCCGAACCACTGATCCGGTTGACGGGCATCAAGAAGGTGTTCTACACCGACGAGGTGGAGACGCACGCGCTGGCCGACATTCACCTCCAGATCGGCCAGGGCGAATACGTCGCCATCGCCGGCCCCTCGGGGTGCGGCAAGACGACGCTGCTGTCGATCCTCGGGCTGCTCGACACGCCCACCGGCGGCGAGTACGTCCTCGACGGGCGCCCCGTCGCCGGCCTCGACGCCGCCGACCGCGCCCGGGTCCGCAACCGGCAGATCGGCTTCATCTTCCAGGCCTTCAACCTGATCGGCGACCTGACGGTCTACGAGAACGTCGAGCTGCCGCTGACCTATCGCGGCATGAGTTCGGCCGAGCGCAAGGAACGGGTCCATGCGGCCCTCGAGCGGGTCGGCATGGCGCACCGCATCAAGCACTTCCCGGCGCAGCTCTCGGGCGGCCAGCAGCAGCGAGTCGCCGTGGCCCGCGCCGTCGCCGGCGATCCGGCCATTCTCCTCGCTGACGAACCCACCGGCAACCTCGATTCGGTCAACGGCGAGGCGGTGATGGAGTTGCTGCGCGAGCTGCACCGGAACGGCGCGACGATCTGCATGGTCACCCACGATCCCCGGTATGAGGCGCACGCCGATCGGAGCATTCATCTCTTCGACGGCCGCGTCATCGACGAGAAGACGGCGGCGGCGGAACAGCTGCCGTAGCAAGAGCGGCCCAGAGCCCAGAGCCCAGCGTTCCGGGCTCCGGGCTCCGGGCTCCGGGCGCCGGGCGCCTTTCCACCAAGGACCTCGCCATGCTCCAGGACCTCCGCATCGCCCTTCGCCAGTTGCTCAAGCAGCCGGCGTTCACGCTCGTCATCCTGCTCACCCTGGCGCTCGGCATCGGCGCCAACACCGCCATCTTCAGCGTCGCCTACGGCGTGCTGCTCAGGCCGTTGCCGTATCCGAATCCGGGACGCATCGTCGGTGTCACCGCGGTCTATGGCACCAACCCCAGTCTCGTCGGGGTGACCTGGTCGGAGGCGCAGTTCCTCGAGCAGCACAACACGGCGTTCTCGTCGCTCGCCGCCTCCACGTCGGTCGGCTTCAACCTGATGACCGGCACCGAAGCCGACCGGGTCGACGGCCTGCGCGTCTCGGCGCCGTACTTCGACGTGCTCGGTGTCCATCCCTTGCTGGGCCGCACCCTCACCGCCGACGAGGACCAGGTGGGCGGCCCCGATGCCGTCGTGCTGAGCTACGGTGTCTGGCAGCGCCTGCTCGGCGGCGACCCCGCGGTGATCGGCAAGGCGGTGCGACTCGACGGGCAGCCGTTCACGGTGGTCGGTGTCATGCCGGCCGGTTTCCGGTCGCAGCCCGACGCCGAGGTGTGGACCACGCTGGCGCAGGCGGCCCACACCGTCGGCAGCGGCCAGAACCTCGAATTGATCGGGCGCCTCAAGCCCGGGATGTCGGTGGCGCAGGCCAACGCCGGCATGAACGGCCTCACCGTGCCGTACCGCGAGGCGTTTCCGAAGATGGTGTCGGGCGACTACCGCCTCGGCGCCGCGCCGTGGCACGATCTGGTAGTGCAGGACGTGCGCACGCCGGTGCGCATCCTGTTCGGCGCGATCGCATTCGTCCTGCTGATTGCCTGCGCCAACGTGGCGTCGCTGCTGCTCGGCAAGGCCGCGGCGCGCCAGCGTGAGCTCTCGGTGCGCATCGCGCTTGGCGCGTCGCGGCTCCAGGTCATGCGCCAGCTGCTGGCCGAAAGCATGCTGCTGGCACTCGCTGGCGCGGCGCTGGGATTGGTCGTGGCCACCTGGGGTCTGCATCTCCTGCTGGCCGCGCTGCCGAGCGATCTCGGCGGTGCCGCCATCGGCGTCAATGGCTGGACCCTGGCGTTCACCATCGGGCTGGCCCTGCTCACCGGCGTGGTGTTCGGCATCGGTCCGGCGTGGGCCGCCACCGCCGCCGATCCGCAAGCCGCACTGCAGGCCGGTGCGGCGCGCACCACCGGCACCCGTGGCCAGCACCGGGTGCGCGACGGGCTGGTGGTGACCGAAGTGGCGTTGTCGTTGTTGCTCCTCGCCGGCGCCGGGCTGATGATCCGCACTGTCGGCAACCTGCTCCATGTCGATCCCGGGTTCGATGCCGGCCATGTTGCCTCGGCCGAGTTCTGGCTCACCGGCACCCGCTACACGTCGACCCAGGCCGTCGGCCAACTGTATCAACAGTTGATACAGCGTGCGGAGCGGATCCCCGGCGTGACGTCGGCGACGGTGGTCGAGGCGGGTTCCCCGCTCGAGCGCGGCGGCAACGTGCCGATCTGGCGTGACGGCGAGGTGATCCGGTCGCAGTACGGCACCGATTTCCGGGCGGTCACGCCGGGATACTTCCACACCCTCGGCGTCTCGGCGCGGGAGGGCAGGCTCTTTGGCGCGTCGGACGGCGCGGCGGGGCAGCCGGTGATGCTCGTCAATCAGAGTTTCGCGCGGCAATTTCTCGCCGGCGGCGCCGTCATCGGTCGGCAGCTGCAGGTCGGCGGCACCGATCAACCGTTGCGGTCGGTGGTCGGCATCGTCGGTGACGTCCGGTCGTTCATCGGTTCACCGGCGCAGCCCACCGTGTTCATTCCCGAGGCGCAGACCCCGATCGGCTTCACCGAGATCTTCGGCGGCTGGTTTCCGGTGCACCTGCTGGTGCACACGGCTGGCGATCCGGCCGCCGCCGTGCCGCAGCTGTCGCGGGTGATTCGCGACGTCGATCCCGGGGTCCCGATCGGGCAGGTCCGGACCATGTCGAGTGTCCTGTCGCAATCGCTGGCGCTGCGCCATTTCATCATGCTGCTGCTGGGCATCTTTGCGGCGCTCGCCGTCGTGCTCGCGGCGGTCGGCATCTATGGCCTGATTGCGTATGTGGTGGCCCAGGGCACGCGGGACATCGGCGTCCGGCTGGCGCTCGGTGCGCGCGGAGGCGATGTGGTTCGCGGCGTGATGTGGCGCGGACTGGCGCTGGCGTTGGCCGGCACGGTCATCGGCCTCGTCGGCGCGGCGGCGCTCACCCGCCTGTTGCGGAACCAGCTCTACGCCGTCAGTGCCACCGATCCGGTGACCCTCGGCGCGGTGTCGCTGCTGCTTGTCGTCGTGGCCGCGGTGGCCTGCTGGATTCCGGCGCGCCGGGCGGCGGGTGTCGATCCGCTGGTGGCGCTGCGGGTGGAATAGGAAGGAGTCGATGATGCACCGCTGGTGGCAGGATGTGCGGCCCGCGGCCCGGGGCCCGGGGCCCGGGGCCCGGAGCCCGGAGCCCGGCTCCGCGCTCCGCGCCGAATCATTCGCTCGTCTCCAGACTCGTCTGGTCCGATCGCATGAGTCCGATGAGCATGCGGGCAATTCGATCGAGATCGGCCGTGAGTACATCGTGTTCCACGCGACTGAGCATCTCGAGGTCGCGGGCGAGCAGCAGCAGGCATTCGGTTTCGCGGAGCGAGCCGCAGGCGATCTGGAGCAGGCGCAGTCGGTCGCGGTGTCCGGTGCGTCCCCGACTCTCCGCAATGTTTGCGGCGATCGAGATCGCCGCGCGCCGAACCTGCGACGTGAGGCCGAAGCGTTCAGATTCGGGAAACGCCGCTGTCGCACGGTATAGTTCGACCACCATGCCGCGGGTACGTTGCCAGATTCCGAGCTTCCTGAAGTCACCCATCCCGCCCCCTGTGAGGACACGATGGCTGGTTCGATGCTGAAGATCCAAACCTTTTGCCGCAACCCGGACGCTTTTTTTGCGCCTTGGCTCCGGGCGCCGGGCTCCGGGCCATTCCCCTCCGGGCCATTCCCCTCCGGGCCCCGGGCCCCGGGCTCCAGGCCATTCCCCTCCGGGCTCCGGGCCCCGGGCCCCGGGCTGCTCCCATGATCGCCCTGCACGACGTCGAAAAGAGCTACCCGATCGCCGGCGGACGCAGCTACGTGCTGCGCCGCGTCTCGCTCGACATCGCGCGCGGCGAGTTCGTCACCATCATGGGGCCGTCCGGGGCGGGGAAGTCGACGCTGCTGGCGATCCTCGGCATGCTCGACGGCGCCTGGACCGGCGAGTACCAGCTCGAGGAGCACCCGGTGCACCGGCTCAACGCCAAGCAGCGGGTGGCGCTCCACAAGCAGTACGTCGGCTTCGTCTTCCAGCAGTACCACCTGCTCGACGACCTGACGGTGGCGGAGAACCTCGACATCCCGCTGTCGTACCGCGACATCAAGAAGTCGGAGCGGCAGGCCATCGTGGCCGACACCCTCGACCGCTTCGGCATCGTCGCCAAGAAGGACCTCTACCCCAGCCAGCTGTCGGGCGGGCAGCAGCAGCTGGTGGCAGTGGCGCGCGCGCTGATCCACAAGCCCACCCTGATCCTCGCCGACGAACCGACCGGGAATCTCCATTCTGCCCAGGGCCGGGAGATCATGGAGCTGTTCAAGCAGATCAACAGCGCCGGTACGACGATCATCCAGGTGACCCACTCGGAGACCAACGCGGCGTACGGAAACCGGATCATCAATTTGAAGGATGGATGGATTGTGGCTTGAAGGCGGCCGAGAGCCCAGGGCCCAGCGGCCGAACTCATCACTCCGAGTGTCGGCTCCTGCATCGGGCTGACATTGGCAGATGCGCTCCGAACTCGGCCCGCCACCCCTGGGCTCTCGGCTCTGGGCCCGGGGCTCTGGGCTCTGGGCTGATATCGAGGATCCCTGATGCTCAACGACCTTCGCCTGACCTTCCGCTCCCTCCGCCGCTCGCCGGGCTTTGCGCTCGCCGTCGTCGGCACGCTGGCGCTCGGCATCGGCGCCACCGTTGCCATCTTCAGCGTCGTCGACGCGGTGGTGTTCCGATCGCTCGGCCTGCGCGACGCCGATCAGCTGGTCGAAGTCGAAACCGTCGACACCCGATCGGGCGGCATCAGTCAGCAACTCTCCTTTCCCGATTTCCGCGACCTGCGCGCCTCGAACCAATCGTTCAGTTCGATGGCAGCGTTCCGCTACTGGCTGTTCACTGTCGGCGGCGGTGACCACCCCGAGGGCGTGCTCGGCATCTGGACCGGCGACTCGTTGTTCCAGGTCCTTGGCGTCAGGCCGGCCCTCGGGCGCCTGCTGCCCGCCGGCGCCGAGCAGCACGGAGCGCCGCTTCAGGCGGTCATCAGCTATCGCCTCTGGCAGCGGCGATTCGGGGGAAGTGCCGGCGTCGTCGGCAGCAGCGCCGACATCGACGGCCGGCCGGTAACCATCATCGGCGTGCTGCCGCGTGATTTTGCCTTTCCCGACGTGCTCGGTTCACAGATCCCGTTGCCGGCGCGCGCCCCCGATCTGTTCATGCCGGTGGGCGACGAGCCGTGGTACGATCTCGATGCCAGGGGCAACAGCAACTATTGGGTGTTTGCCCGGGAGGTCCCCGGTGTGACGGCCGAGCGCGTCACCGCCGATCTCGGCCGGGTGGCCGGCACCCTGGCGCATGACTATCCCGACCAGAACACCGGCCGCGGGTTGGCCGCGCTGCCGCTCAAGCAGCGGGTCGTCGGTGACGCGGCCACGCCGATGAAGGTGCTGTTCGGTGCGGTGGTGCTCGTGCTCCTCATCGCCTGCGCCAATGTCGGGGGCTTGCTGGTGGTGCGCAGCGCGGGACGGGCCCGGGAACTCGGGATCCGGACCGCACTCGGCGCCTCGCGGGCGCGACTGATCCGTCAGTCGCTGGTCGAGAGTCTCGTGCTGGCCGGCGTCGGCGGCGCTGCCGGACTGCTCCTGGCGGTGTGGACCACCCGGCTGCTGGCCATTGCGGCACCGAATTCCATCGCCCGGATCGGTGACGTCGGGGTGAACGCGCGCGTGGTGTTGTTCGCGATTGGCGTCACCATCGTCACCGGCCTCGTCTTCGGACTCGCCCCCATCGTGCAGCAGCGCGACAGTGGCCTGGCGACACGGCTCCGCCAGGATTCGCGCGCCGTCAGCGGCCCGGTGTCGCGCCGCCTGCGCACCACGCTGGTGGCGGGCGAAGTGGCGCTGGCGCTGGTGCTGCTGACTGGCGCCGGCCTGCTGGTTCGCAGCTTTGCCCGGCTCGCGTCGGTCCCGGTCGGCTTCAACGCGCCGAACGTGATGACGATGTTCACCATCCTGCCACCGAACCGCTATGGCACCGACACCGCACTCCGCCGCTATCACGCCGCCGTGCTCGCGGCACTCGACGCGGTTCCGGGGGTGCAGGCGGCGGCCGCCATCAACACCCTGCCGCTCAGCAACCTCGGCAACTCCACCGACATCCAGATCGTCGGCCATGCCCCGCCCGGGCCCGGCGAGCAATTCAATGTCGACTACCGATCGATTGCGGGCCCCTATTTCCGGGTGATGGGAATTCCGATCGTGGCCGGGCGTGATTTCGGAGCGGGCGACACCGCTGACGTCGCGCAGGTCGTGCTCATCAATCAGGCCGCCGCCCGTCGCTACTTCCCGGGCGAGAATCCGGTGGGGCACCAGCTGCGCCTGATGGACGGCGACGATTCGGCACGGACCATCGTCGGCGTCGTCGCCGACGTCCACGGCGTGGCGCTCGATTCGGCGGCGCATCCGGAGGTCAGCTTCCCCGCGGCGCAGGATCCCCAGGCCATCATCTCGCTCGCCGTGCAGACTCGTGGCGATCCGTATCGGCTGCTGCCGGCGATGCGGCACGCCCTCGCCAGCGTCGACCCCGATCAGGCCTATTACGCCGAGCGGACCATGGACGACCTGCTCGCGGCATCGCTGGCGGACCGACGCTTCGATCTCGAGTTGCTCGCCGGATTCGCGGTGCTCGCCATCGTCCTCGCCGGGGTGGGGCTCTACAGCGTGATTGCCTTTTCGGTGACGCAGCGGGTGCGCGAGATCGGCGTCCGCTCCGCCCTTGGCGCCGACCGTCGCCGCATCGCGGCGATGGTCATTGCGGAGGGGCTCCGGGTGGGAGCACTTGGCCTGGCCGTCGGGCTGGTCGGCGCGCTGCTCACCACGCGCCTGCTGCACGGCATGCTCTACCACGTCGGCACCATCGATCCCGCGACGTACGCCGTCACGGTGGTCGCGGTGCTCGCGGTGGTGCTGTTCGCCTGTTGGCTCCCCGCGCGGCGCGCGGCGGCGATCGATCCGATGGAGGCGCTCAGAGAATGAGAGCGCCCAGCGCCCAGGGCCCAGAGCCCAGACCCCAGTGGCGGGGGAAGCACGACCGCCCGCTCGAGATATTGCGCCGAACGTCCCGTGCAGGGCTCTGGGCCTTGGGCTCTGGGCTCTGGGCTCTGGGCTCTGGGCTCTGGGCTCTGGGCTCTGGGCTCTGGGCTCTGGGCCTTCAACATGATCCCTGATCGATGATCCGCCTGACCCTCCGCTCCCTCCGGCGCGCGCCGATCTATTCTGCCACCGTCGTCGGCACGCTTGCCCTCGGGATCGCGCTGGCCACCGCGGCGTTCTCGCTGGTCGATGCCGTGCTGATCCGGCCGCTCCCGTACGGCGATGCCGACCGGATCGTCACCCTGTCACAATCGAACGGCTCGACCGGCGGCGCGGCGGTGTCGTACCCCAATCTCCGCGATTGGCGCGCGATGGATCCCCACGGCGCGTTCGTCGATCTCGCCTGGGTGCGCGGCCGGGGGGCGACGCTGCACCTGGCCGACGGCGATCACACCGTGCTGGCATCACTGGTGTCACCCGGTTTTTTCGCGGTGCTGCGGCCCCGGGTGATCCTCGGTCGCTACTTCACGCCGGCCGAAGAGGCGGCCGGCGAGCACGTCGTGGTCCTCACCCGGAATGTCTGGCGCGATGAGTTCCATGGCGACTCGAGTGTCATCGGCCGCGCCGTCACGATCGACAACGGCACGTTCACCGTGGTCGGCGTCGTTCCCGGCTATCCCGCGGTCTATCCCGACTGGACGCAGCTCTATCTCCCGGCCGAGGCGTTCGCCGCATCCGAGACGGTGCTCGACGCGCGCGACTTCCACGCCGACAGCCGCGCCATCGGCCGGCTCCGCCCCGGCGCCACCGTGGCACGGGCCCGTACCGAGCTCAGTACCATCGCGGCCCGCCTCGCCAGGACGTATCCCGCGGCCGACGGCGCGTGGCCCGCGGTCGCAGTGGCACCGCTGCGCGACGAACTCCTCGGCGACGCACCCTCCAACCTCCGCCTGCTCGCCGTGGCGATGGCGCTGGTGCTGCTGATCGGGTGGGTCAACGTGACCAACCTCTCGCTGGTCCGCGCCGCCGGGCAGCTGCGCGAACTGGCGATCCGCACCAGTCTCGGCGCGTCGCGGATCCGGCTCGTCGCGCGCCTCGCCGCCGAACACCTTCTGCTGGCCGCGGCGGCCCTTGCGGTGGGTGGGTTCGCCGCGGGGTGGTTCGTGGGCCTCGTCCGGGTCTTTGCCGGCAGCGCGCCCGGTTCGACCGACATCGCGGTGAACACGCGGGCGTGGCTGTTCGCCGCCGCGGTCGCCCTGCTGTCGACACTTGTGGTGGCGATGCTGCCGGCGTGGCGCATCGTGCGTGCCGACCTCGGTGCGCCGCTCAAGGAAGGATCCGGCCGCTCCGGTTCCACCCGGCATCAGCAACGGGTGCGTGCCGCGCTGGTGGTGAGCGAACTGGGGCTCGCGCTGATGCTGGTGATCTCCGCCGGCTTGCTGGTGAAGAGCTTCTGGCGCCTGCGCCAGGTCGATCCGGGATTCGACACCCATGGCCTGGTCGCGATCGACGTTGCGCCGCCTGGCCATCGTTACGACCAGCCGGCGCAGGCGGCGGCGTTCTACGGGCGGATGCTGGCGGCGGTGCAGGCGGTCCCCGGCGTGGCGTCCGCCGCGCTCACCAATCACATGCCACTCGGTGGCGCATCGCTGCCGACCGCCGTCGCCGTTGCCGGGCGCCCCGCCGACCCCGAGCACGATCCAGCGGTGCTCTTCCGCACCTTGTCGCCGGAATACCTCGGGACCCTCGGCATCCGTCTGGTGCGCGGCCGCAACTTCACCGCGGCGGACCTCACGTCGGGCACGGCACTGCTTGTCAACCAGACCTTCGTGAAGGACTATCTCCCCGGCACCGATCCGGTCGGCCGCGCGGTGATGCTGCACAAGTCGGCGCAGGGATATCCCGACCTCGGCGAGCCGCTGCCGGGTGTCATCGTCGGCGAGATCGCCGACGTGCACCATTACGGCCCGCAGGTGCCGCCGTATCCGGAGATCTACATCCCCTACACGCGCAACCCGTGGAGTCACATGGTGGTGGTGGCGCGAGCCCGGGACGGCGACGCCGCGGCGCTGATTCCCTCGCTGCGCCGCGCCATGCTGGCGGTCGATTCGTCCACCAGTCTCTCCGGCGGCGTCTTCGGCGGGTTTGCGGTGATGGACGACGTGCTGCGCAACGACCTCTCCGGGTCCCGCTTCGACATGTACCTGCTGGGCGGGTTTGCCGCCTGCGCATTGCTGCTGGCGGCGATCGGGGTCTACGGCCTGACGGCGTATGCGGCGGCGCAACGGACTCGCGAGTTCGGCATCCGGATGGCGCTTGGCGCCGATGGCGCGGGCGTGATGCGGCTGCTCCTTGCCGATAGCCTGCGCCTCGTCGTCGCCGGGGTCGCGCTGGGCCTGGTCGGCGCCATGGCGCTCACCCGCGTCGCCGCGAGCCTGCTCTTCGGCGTCACGGCCCGGGATCCGGCGACCTTCGCGGTGATGACCGTGGTGCTGGTCGGCGCCGCCGCGGTGGCGTGCTATCTCCCCGCGCGGAGGGTGGGGCGGATGGAGCCGGTGGAGGCGTTGAGGGAATGAGCCCCGCCCACGGCCGGCGGCCCACGGCCCCGGGCCGAGGGCCCAGAGGCGAGGGCCCAGAGCCCGGGACAGATTCCATTCATCACGCCGAGCATCGGATCAGGCTCGAAAGCATTCGTTCGATGGCATTCACCATGGTTATGGCTTCATCGCTGACGGGCTCCGGCATCAGTTCCAGATCGGTCGCGATGATGAGATGTGATTCGAGTTCTCGCGCCGAGCCCTGGGCGATGCGAAGGAAGCGACGCTGATCCCGCGGTTCGAAGCGGCCACGGCTTTCCGCGACATTTGCCGCTATCGAGACCGCGGCTCGGCGCATTTGCAGGCCGAGGCCGAAGCGTTCATGGGCCGGGAATGATAAGGTGACTCGGTAGATCGCCACAGAAAGTTGGCGCGCCATTTGCCAGACGTGAAGGTCCTTGAATTCCCCCATGGTGATGCTCCTGTTGGTGACAACATCTGCTGGAATCGCGATGGCGAGCGGCAGATTTCGCCGCGAGACGGATTCTTCCAATGCGATCACCCGCTCGTCGCTCTGGACCCTGGGCCCTGGGCTCTGGGCCCTGGGCCTTGGGCTCTGGGCTCTGGGCTCTGGGCTCTGGGCTCTGGGCCCTGGGCTCTGGGCTCTGTGGTTTGGGCTCTGGGCTAGCTTTCCACCATGTCCCCCCGCCTCCTCCTCGCCGACGACGATCGCGACATTCTCGAGGCCCTCCGCCTCCTGCTGCGCGACGAGCCCTACGAGGTCGAAACCGCCGCGTCGCCCGCCGGCGTGCTCGCCGCGGTGGCGGCGCGCGACTTCGACGCGGCCCTGATCGACATGAACTACGCCCGCGACACCACCAGCGGCAGCGAAGGCCTCGACCTCCTCGCCCGCCTGCAGCAGCTCGACGCCACCCTGCCGGTGGTGGTGATGACGGCCTGGGGCAGCATCGAGGGCGCCGTCGAGGCGATGCACCGCGGCGCCCGCGACTACATCGAGAAGCCGTTCGACAACGCCCGCCTGCTGCACGTGCTGCGCACCCAGATCGAACTCGGCCGGGCGATCCGTCGCAGCCAGCGGCTGGAAAGCGAGAACCTCGCGCTGCGCGCCGAAGGAGTCCCCGACCTCATCGCCGAGTCGGCGGCGATGCAGCCGGTGCTCCGCCTGATGGAGCGGGTCGGCCCCTCCGACGCGACCGCCCTCATCACCGGCGAGCACGGCACCGGCAAGGAGGTCGTCGCGCGCTGGCTCCACGCCGCGTCGCCGCGCGCGTCACGGCCGCCTCGTCACCGTCAACCTCGGCGGCCTCTCCGAGGGCGCTGTTCGAGAGCGAGCTGTTCGGGCACGTCAAGGGCGCGTTCACCGATGCCAAGGCCGAACGGGTCGGGCGCTTCGAGCTCGCCGACGGCGGCACCCTCTTCCTCGACGAAATCGGCAACGCTGTCGCTGCCGCCAGCAGACCAAGCTGCTGCGGGTGCTGCAGACCGGCGAGTTCGAGCGGGTCGGCAGCTCGCAAGACGCGCCACGCCGACGTCCGGGTGCTCGCGGCCACCAACGCCGACCTGCGCGCCGAGGTGGCGGCCGGCCGTTTTCGCGAGGATCTCTTCTTCCGCCTCAACACCGTCGAGATCCACCTGCCGCCGCTGCGCGACCGCCGCGAGGACATTCCGCTCCTCGCCGGACATTTCCTCGAACAGTTTGCGCGCCGCTACCAGCGGCCGCTCACCGGCTTTACCCCGGAGGCGATGCGCGCGCTGCTGGAGTACCGCTGGCCCGGCAACGTCCGCGAGCTGGAGCACGCCATCGAGCGCGCCGTGCTGCTCGCCGAAGGCGCGCAGGTCCGCCGCCGCCGACCTCTCCTTCGGCGCGGCCGGCGGCTTCCGCGCCGGCCCTCGAGGAGATGAGCCTCGAAGAGGTTGAGCGCCTGCTGGTCACCAAGGCTCTGGCGCGGTACGGCGGCAATGTCTCGCTCGCTGCGCAGGCGCTCGGACTGTCGCGGAGCGCGTTGTACCGGCGGTTGCAGCGGCATGGACTGTAGGAAGAGCCCAGAGACCAGGGCCCAGAGCCCAGGACGATCCTCGGATTCCGGGGGCGGGATTGCCATGCTCCGGCTGTGGGCCGCTGGGCTCCGGGCGCTGGGCCTTGGGCTCTGGGCTCTGGGCCTTGGGCTGGGGGCCTTGGGCTCCTGGCTCCCCTGACCATGCCCCCCTCCCACGAACGCCGCATCACCGTCCTCGCCCTCGCCGCCGGCGCTCCCGCGCTGGCGGTCGCTCTGGTGTTGCTGTGGACCGGGGCGTTCCCGGCCCGGACCCAATGGACGTTGACCATCCTCCTGGTCCTCTTTGCGGTCGCCATCACCCTGTCGCTGCGCGAGCAGGTGGTGCGGCCGCTGCAGACCCTCTCGAACATGCTCGCCGCCATCCGCGAGCAGGACTATTCCCTCCGCGCCCGCCGGTCGCAGCCCGACGACGCCCTGGGCCTCGCCATGCTGGAACTCAACACGCTCATGAGCGAGCTCCGCGAACGGCGTCTTGGCGCTCTCGAAGCGACAGCGTTGCTGCGCCGGGTGATGGAAGAAATCGACGTGGCCGTCATGGCGTTTGACGACAGCGGCGCGTTGCGAGTCGTCAACGCCGCCGGCGAGCGGCTCCTCGATCAACCCGCCGAGCGCCTCCTCGGCCGCCGGGTCGACGACCTCGGCCTGGCACCGGTGCTCGACGGCGAGGCGCCGCGACTGATCGAGCTCGACATCAGCGGTCGGCGCGGCCGCTGGGAATTGCGGCGCGGCGCGTTCCGGCAGGGCGGGCGGCCTCACCAGTTCGTGGTGCTCGCCGACGTCACCCGCGCGCTGCGCGAAGAGGAACGCCTCGCCTGGCAGCGGCTGATCCGCGTGCTGGGCCACGAGATCAACAACTCGCTCACCCCGATCCGCTCGCTCGCCGACCGCCTCCGGCAACTCCTCGCGCGCGAGGACGGCGCCGAACCGCTCCGCGACGACCTTCAGCGCGGGCTCGACGTCATCGCGTCACGCTCCGAGGCGCTCATCAGGTTCATGGCGGCATACACCCGGCTGGCCCGCCTGCCGTCGCCACGTCTCCGCCCGGTGGCGGTGCGGTCATGGGTCGAGCGCGTCGTGCGCCTCGAGACCGGCATGGCGGTCGACATCGTTCCGGGACCGGACGTGACGCTGTCGGCCGACGGCGACCAGCTCGACCAGCTGCTCATCAACCTGCTGGCGAACGCCGTCGACGCCGCGCGCGAAACCGGCGGCGGCGTGCGGGTCGGGTGGACGGTCCGCGGCGGGGCGTTCGAACTGGTCGTCGAAGACGACGGACCGGGGCTGCCGGCGTCGGCCAACCTCTTCGTGCCGTTCTTCACCACCAAGCCCGGTGGCACCGGCATCGGCCTCGCGCTGTCGCGGCAGATTGCCGAGGCGCATCACGGTACGCTATCGCTGCAGGACCGCACCGACTCGCACGGGTGCCAGGCGCGGCTCGAGTTGATGATCTAGCGGCGCATGGCACTCATCCGGATCGGGGCCGGGCGGTCACGCGAGAGCGAGGCGTTGCTGCGGGAGGTGGCGCCGCTCCCGGCGCCGGCAGCGCTTGCCCGCATGGCCTCGCGGAGCGAAGGACTGCAGTCCGGCGAGGTTGCCGAGCGACTGGAGCAATCGGGACCCAACCTGGTCGCGAGCGAGAAGCCGCCCACCTGGTACGCCGGGCTGTGGCACGCGTGGAACAACCCGTTCAACTACATCCTCGTCGTGCTCGGCGTGCTCTCGGCGGTCAGCGGCAACCGGGCCGCCCTGGTGGTGGTGCTCGCCATGGTGGCGCTCAGCACGTTGCTCCGGTTCGTGCAGGAGTTCCGCTCCTCACGCGCCGCCCTCGCGCTTCAGGCCATGGTCCGGACCCGCGCGACGGTGGTTCGTGTCCCGGACGACGTCGCGGTTGCCACCGCCGTCGTCCGCGGCGTCGATGTCGACATCGCGGCCCTGGTCCCCGGCGACATCGTGCAGCTCACCGCCGGCGACATGGTGCCCGCCGACGTGCGGATCCTCGCGTCAAAGGACCTCTTCGTTTCGCAGTCGGCGCTCACCGGCGAATCCGCCCCGGTGGAGAAGCGCGATGCCGTCCCCGCCGATGCGGCGGCGCTCACCCCCGTCACGCCGCTCCCCGAGTTGCCCACGGTGGCCTTTCTCGGCACCAACATCGTCAGCGGCTCCGCCACGGCCGTGGTCGTCGCGACCGGCCCGCGCACCATGTTCGGCGGCATTGCGCGCAGCCTGCTGGGCCGCACGCCGCCCACCGCCTTCGATATCGGCGTCAACCGCGTCAGCTGGCTGCTGATCCGCTTCATGCTCGTGATGGTGCCCTGCGTCGTGCTGATCAACGGGCTGGCGAAAGGTGACTGGCTCGAGGCGTTCCTCTTCGGTGTGGCGGTTGCCGTCGGACTCACCCCCGAGATGCTGCCGATGGTGGTGACCGCCAACCTCGCCAAGGGCGCCGTCGCGATGTCCCGCCAGAAGACCATCGTCAAGCGCCTCAACGCCATCCAGAACCTCGGCGCGATGGACGTGCTCTGCACCGACAAGACCGGCACGCTGACACAGGATCGGATCGTGCTGGAGCACCACGTCAACGCCGCCGGCGAAGAGGACGACCGGGTGCTCGAACTGGCGTACCTCAACAGTGCCTTCCAGACCGGCCTGCGGTCGCTCCTCGACGACGCGGTGCTGCGCTTCTGCGACCGATTCAGTCACCTCCACGGTGACGCCGGCTATGTCCGGCTCGACGAGATCCCGTTCGACTTCTCCCGGCGGCGCATGTCGGTGGTGGTGCGGCGGCCCGGTGGCGTTGCCACGCTGATCGCCAAGGGGGCCGTCGAGGAGCTCGTCGCGGCCTCGACCATGTTCCGCGACGGCGAGGCGATCATACCGCTGACCGAAGCCACCCGTCATGTCGTGCTCGACCTGGCGCGCGCCCAGAACAACGACGGGCTCCGGGTGGTGGCGGTCGCCTACCGCGAGTTTCCCGACGGCCTCCGCGCCTGGACCGCCGCCGACGAGACCGACCTGGTGTTTGCCGGCTACATCTCGTTTCTCGATCCGCCCAAGGAGACCGCCGCGCCCGCGATCGAGGCGCTCCGGGCGCAGGGCATCGCCATCAAGATTCTCAGTGGCGACAACGACCTGGTGAACCGGAAGATCTGTCGCGACGTCGGACTCGACCCGGGCGAGGTGTTGCTCGGCGCCGACATCGCGAAACTCGACGATGCCCAGCTTGCCGAAGTGGCCGAGCGCACCACGGTGTTCGCCAAGCTGTCGCCCGACGAGAAGGTCCGGGTGGTCCGGGCGCTCCGGAGCCGCGAACACACCGTCGGCTTCCTCGGTGATGGCATCAACGACGCCGGCGCGCTTCGCGAGGCCGACGTCGGCATCTCGGTCGACACGGCCGTCGACATCGCGCGCGAGTCGGCCGACATCATCCTGCTGGAGAAAAGCCTGCTGGTGCTGGCGCACGGCACCGCCGAGGGCCGGCGGACCTTCGCCAACATCATGAAGTACCTCAAGATGACCGCCTCGTCCAACTTCGGGAACGTCTTCAGCGTCGTCATTGCCAGCGTGGTGCTGCCGTTTCTTCCCATGCTGCCGATCCAGCTCCTCGCCCAGAACCTTCTCTACGACCTGTCGCAGACCGCCATCCCGTTCGACGACGTCGACGCCGAGTATCTCGCGGTGCCCCGCCGCTGGAACGCCGATGACATCGGCCGGTTCATGGTGCGGATCGGCCCGCTGTCGTCGATCTTCGACCTGGTGACGTTCGCCGTGCTCTGGTTCGCGTTCGGCGCCGACACACCCGCCCGGCAGGCGTTCTTCCAGTCGGGATGGTTCGTCGAAGGGCTGCTGACGCAGACGCTGATCGTCCACGTGATCCGGACCCGGAAGATCCCGTTCATCGAGAGCCGCGCCGCGATGCCGGTACTGTTGACCACCGCGGCGATCATGGGGGTGGGAGTCATCCTGCCGTTCACACCGGCCGGCCGCGACCTGGCGATGACCGCCCTGCCGGTGTCCTACTTCCTGTTCGTTGCCGCCTGCCTGCTGGGATACATGGTGGTGATGCAGCTGGCCAAGGGAGTCTACGCCCGCCGTTTCGGGCGCTGGCTCTGATCCGGGCCGCGCCGCCCCTCTCCATATATTCCGCTCGACTCTCGCCCGCGGCGCCGCCGCCGAGGCCGTCTGCCCGAAGCCCGTCCGGACCACACCGTCCTCGTCATCGACGACGAACCGCAGATTCGCCGCGCCGTCGCGCACGCCCTCGAGCCCGCTGCCCGGGTCGTCGAGGCGGCGACGGCCCGCGCCGGCGTCGACCTCGCCGCCGCCTTCCGTCCCGACCTGATCGTCCTCGACCTCGGCCTCCCCGATCGTGACGGCCTCGAGGTCTGCCGCGAGCTGCGCAGCTGGACCACGGCGCCGATCCTGGTGCTATCGGCCCGCCACGGCGACGACGAAAAGGTTCGCCTGCTCGACGCCGGTGCCGACGACTATGTCACCAAGCCGTTCAGCACCGCCGAACTCCAGGCGCGGGCCCGCGCCCTGCTGCGCCGCGCCCGGCGCGGCTCGACCGACCCGGTGATCACCATCGGCGACCTCGACCCTCGATCGCGCTGCGCGCACCCTCAGCAAGGGCGGGGTGCTCGTCCACCTCACGCCCATCGAGTGGGAGCTGCTCCGCGCATTGATGAGCCACGCCGGGCGCACCCTTACCCATCGGCAGCTCTTCCACGACGTCTGGAGTGGCCGCCAGTTCGGCGACGCCCAGCAGTACCTCCGGGTCCACGTCGCGCACCTCCGGCGCAAGATCGAATCGGATTCGCTCCGGCCGCGCTACATCCATCACCGAACCCGGCGTCGGCTACCGCTTCGTCACCGCCGGCGAGCTCGAGTCCGCGCCGTGACCGGCCCGGTGACGGAGCGGCGCGCCGAGCGGTGGTACGTCTGGCTTGTCGTCACCATCGCCGGCACCGCCGCACTCCTCCTGCTGCGCGCCCGACCTGGAGAAGACCCACGTCGCGCTGGCGCTACCTGCTGCTGGTGCTCGCTGGCAGTGCCCGCGCCGGGCTGCCGGGTCGGCCTGGCACTCTCGGTGGCGTCGTTTCTCCTCTTCGACTGGTTCTTCGTCCCGCCCTACAACACCCTCTACGTCCGCAACGCCGTCGACTGGTTCGTGCTGGTGTCGTTCCTTATCGTGAGCGTCGTTGCGGCCCGGCTCCTGTTCCGCTTTCAGCGCGAGGCCGAGGCGTCACGGCAGCGCGCCGCCGAGATCGACCACTTCGCCACCCTCGGCGCCGGCACCATCAACGTCGCCCGCGCCGGCGACGCCCTGAGCCGCATCGCCGACGTCATTCGTGACACGCTGGGCATCGCCGCCTGCCGGATCCACCGTTGCGAACGCCGGCAGCGGCATGCCCACCGCCAGCGATCCGCTCGGTGACATGGGTCGCGGCGCACGGCGCGGTGGCGCTCCGGCTCGACGACCACACTACCCGGCTCACCGATGCCACCGATCCGGGCAGTTGCCGGCGCTGCCGGCTCGCGAAGCGTCTCGTGCCGCTCCGGGTCCGCAACGAGACCCTCGGCGTGCTCGAGCTGTCGAACCCCGCCGGCCATCACGCTGTCGGCCGAGCCAGCGGCGATTCCTCGAGGCGCTCGGCTACTACGCCGCCCTCGCGGTCGAGCGGATGCGCCTCGAAGCCGAAGCCGACCACGCCGACGCGCTGCGCGAGGCCGACCGCTTCAAGAGCGCGCTGCTGGCGTCGGTGTCGCACGACCTCCGGACCCCGCTCACCACCATCAAGGCGCTGGCGCACGAGCTCGTGCCGGGACGTCCGCGCCGTGGTCATCGAAGAGGAGGCCGACCGCCTCAACCGTCTCGTCGCCGACCTGCTCGACCTCTCCCGCCTGCAGGGCGGCGCGCTGCCGGTTGCCGTCGAGCTCAATGCCGTCGACGATCTGGTCGGGGCCGCGTTGCAGCGGGTGTCCCACGCGCTCGGCGCCCGGGTCATCCGGACCTCGCTCGCGGACGGCGGTACCATGCTGGTTGGCCGCTTCGATCTTGCCGCATCGCTGCGGATCCTGGTCAACGTGCTCGAGAACGCGATCGATACTCGCCGGCGGCGCACGCCGATCGAGCTGCAGGCGCACCGCACCGGGCACACCATCGAGATCGTCGTGGCCGATCGTGGCGCCGGCGTTGCCGAGGCCATGCGGGACCGGGTCTTCGAGCCGTTCCTGCGGGGCGCCGGAGCCGCCCCGATGCCGGAGGCGCCGGGCTCGGGCTCGCCATCGCCCGTGGCCTCGCCGAAGCCCAGGGTGGCACACTGCAATACCGGCCCCGCGCCCGGGCGGCGGCAGCGCAATTCACGCTGCGTCTCCTGGCGGCTGACTTCCGAGGCCGTCCGACCGCTTACCCGCCCGGCGATTGCCGCGGGATCCTTATGAAACCTTGTGCCGCGGCCCGCGTTCTTTGATGCGGACTTCACGCCGCCGTCCGGTAGCCGTGCCGTATGTGCCGGTCTCCACGCGGGAGGATCGATGCCTGACCTGCTCTATGTCCTCGGCACATTGCCTTCTTCGGGCTGATGGTCGCCTATGTGCGGGCATGCGAGCGCGCTCGGTCGCGGCGACGACGCGGGGAGCGGCGCGATGAGCCTCGAAACGCACCATCGCCGCTCGGTCGTCGCGGTCGCTGACCCTCGGCCTACCTGGTGTACACGCTGCTCCGCCCGGAGCGATTCTGATGACAACGCAAGGCTGGCTCCAGATGCTCTTCTACTCGGTCTGCCTGCTGCTGGTGGCGAAGCCGGTGGGCGCGTACTTGGTGCGGGTCTACGACGGCTCGCTGCGCTGGCTGGCGCCGTCGAGCGACCGATCTACCGGCTCTGCGGCATCGATCCGGCCGAAGACCAGCACTGGACCCGGTACGCCGGCGCCATGCTGCTCTTCAGCGCTGGTCACCATGCTGCTCACCTACCTCGTGCTCCGCCTGCAGGAGGTGCTGCCGCTCAATCCGCAGCACCTGGCCGCGGTGACCGACCACCAGGCGTTCGAGACCGCCGCCTCGTTCACCACCAACACCAACTGGCAGTCGTACGGCGGGCGAGACGACCATGTCGTACTTCTCGCAGATGACCCAGCTCGCGTTCCACAACTTCGTCTCGGCCGCCGTCGGGCATGGCGTGCGCCGTGGCGCTGGTCCGCGGCATCGCCCGTCACGGTAGCGCGGGAACGGCTCGGCAACTTCTGGGTCGACACTGGTCCGCGGCACACTCTACATCCTGCTGCCGCTCTCGCTGGTCGTCTCGCTGGTGCTGGTGCAGCAGGGCGTCATCCAGAACTTCGCGAACTACCTCGACGGTCACCACGCTCGAGGGCGCCAAGCAGGTCCTCGCGATGGGGCCGGCGGCGAGCCAGATCGCCATCAAGCAGCTCGGCACCAACGGCGGCGGCTTCTTCAACGCGAACTCGGCGCATCCGTTCGAGAATCCCGACGCCGTGGTCCAACTTCGTCGAGATGTTCGCCCTGCTGGCGCTGGCTTCCGGCATGGTCTGGATGTTCGGGCGCATGGTGGGGAAGCATTCGCCACGGCTGGGCGGTCTGGTGCGGCGATGTTCGTGCTCTTTGCGGCTGGCGTCACCACGGCGTACTGGGCGGAGGCGCGGGGCAATCCGATCCATGCCGCGCGCGGGCGTCGACGTCACGCCGCGGCAACGGCAACCCCGGCGGCAACATGGAGGGGAAGGAGGTCCGCTTCGGGATTGCCAACTCGGTGCTCTGGGCCGTCGCGACCACGGCGGCGTCGAACGGGTCGGTCAACTCGCATGCACGACTCCTACACGCCGATCGGCGGGCTGGTCCCGCTGGTGAACATCCAGCTCGGGCGAGGTGATCTTCGGCGGCGTCGGTGCCGGGCTCTACGGGATGATCATCATGGTCATCCTGACCGTCTTCATCGCCGGCCTCATGGTGGGCCGCACGCCGGAGTACCTGCGGCAAGAAGATCCGGGCGCGCGAGGTGAAGATGGCGATGCTCTACGTGCTGATCTTCCCGGCCGCGATCCTGGCCCTCACGGCCATCTCGGTGCTGCTCAAGCCGGGGCTGGCCGGCCTCAACAACGGCGGGCCCCACGGCCTGTCGGAGATCCTCTACGCCTTCTCGTCGACGGCGGGCAACAACGGCAGCGCCTTTGCCGGGCTGACCGGGTCGACGCTACTACTACAACACCGCTGCTCGGGCTCAACACGCTGATCGGCCGGTTCGCGATGATGGTGCCGATGCTGGCGCTCGCCGGCTTCCTGGCCGAGCAGAAGACCGCGCCGGATTCGGCCGGCACCTTCCCCGTGACCACGCCGCTCTTCGTCGTGCTGCTGATCTCGGTGATCCTCGATCGTCGGCGCGCTGACGTTCTTCCCGGCGCTCTCGCTCGGGCCCGTGGTCGAGCACCTCATGATGCTCAAGGGAGGGCTGTTCTGAATGGCAGTCACCAAGCGGCCGCTCTTCGATCCGCCGATCGTCCGCCGCGCGATGCGCGACGCCGTGATGAAGCTCGACCCGCGCCACATGGTGCGGAATCCGGTGATGTTCGTCGTGCTGCTCGGCAGCGTCGATGACGACCGTGGCGCTGCTCGCGCGACCTCATGCCGGCGCGCCGGCGGCTCGGCTTCACGCTGCAGATCGCCCTCTGGCTCTGGTTTACCGTGCTGTTCGCCAACTTCGCCGAGGCGATGGCCGAAGGACGGGGCAAGGCGCAGGCCGACGCGCTCCGCAAGAGCCGGCACGAGACCCAGGCCAAGCGGCTCGCCAACCGCGCGCCACCGCGGAACAGTTCGAGACCGTGCCGGCCAGCGAGCTTCGCGCTCGGGCGATATGGTCGTGTGCCTGCCCGGCGACCTCATCCCCGGCGATGGCGAAGTGATCGAGGGCGTGGCCTCGGTCGACGAATCGGCGATCACCGGCGAGTCGGCGCCGGTGGTCCGCGAGTCGGGCGGCGACCGCTCGGCGGTGACCGGCGGCACCAAGGTGCTCTCCGACTTGCTCGTCATCCGGATCACCGCCAACCCCGGCGAGACCTTCCTCGACCGGATGATCGCGCTGGTCGAGGGCGCCTAGCGCCAGAAGACGCCGAACGAGATCGCGCTGACGATCCTGCTCTCCGGTCTCACCATCATCTTCCTCTTCGCGGTTGTCACGCTGCAGCCGTTTGCGATCTACTCCGGCGGCGCCGGTGGCGATCCCGGTCCTGATCGCGCTGCTGGTCTGCCTCATCCCGACCACCATCGGCGGGCTGCTCTCGGCCATCGGCATCGCCGGCATGGACCGGATGATCCAGCAGAACGTCATCGCCACCAGCGGCCGCGCCGTCGAGGCGGCCGGCGACGTCAACACGCTGCTGCTCGACAAGACCGGCACCGATCACCCTGGGCAACCGCCAGGCGGTGGAGTTCCTGCCGGTGCCGGGCGTGACGCCGGAGCAGCTGGCCGACCGCGCCCAGCTCGCCTCGCTGCCCGACGAGACCCCCGAAGGGCGCAGCATCGTGGTGCTCGCCAAGGAGCAGTTCAACCTCCGCGGGCCGCCCCGTCAGCGAGACGCCCGAGCATCACCAGATGACGCTTCGTGCCGTTCTCGGCCACCACCCGGATGAGCGGCGTCGACATGGGCGAGTTCGCAGCTGCGCAAGGGCGCCGGCGACGCCATCACGCGCTGGGTCACGCGAGGGCGGCGGCGCGGTCCCGGCGGAGATCGGTCGCGATCGTCGAGCGGATCGCCCGGCTGGGCGGCACGCCGCTGGTGGTGGCCGAGCAGCGCAGCGGCGGCACGCCGGGTGCTCGGCGTGGTCTACCTCAAGGACATCGTCAAGGGCGGCATGCGGGAGCGCTTCGACCGGCTCCGCGCCATGGGGATCCGCACCGTGATGATCACCGGCGACAATCCGCTCACGGCCGCGGCGATCGCCCAGGAAGCCGGCGTCGACGACTTCCTCGCCGAAGCGAAGCCCGAGGACAAGCTGGCGCTGATCCGCCGGGAACAGCAGGGCGGACGGCTGGTCGCGATGACCGGCGACGGCACCAACGACGCGCCCGGCGCTCGCGCAGGCCGACGTCGGCGTGGCGATGAACACCGGCACCCAGGCGGCGCGCGAAGCCGGCAACATGGTCGATCTCGACTCCAATCCGACCAAGCTCATCGAGATCGTCGAGATCGGGAAGCAGCTCCTGATGACCCGCGGCTCGCTGACGACCTTCTCGATCGCCAACGACGTCGCCAAGTACTTCGCGATCATCCCGGCGATGTTCGCGGTGACCTATCCGGCGCTCAATGCGCTGAACGTCATGCGGCTCCACTCGCCGCGAGTCGGCGATCCTCGCCAGCGTGATCTTCAACGCGCTCATCATCATCGCGCTGATCCCGCTCGCCCTCCGCGGCGTGCGCTACCGCCCGGCCGGGGCCGCCGCGATCCTGCGGCGCAACCTGGTCCTCTATGGGCGTGGGCGGCATCGTGGTGCCGTTCGCCGGCATCAAGCTCATCGACATGCTCCTCGTCGTGCTGAGGCTGGTGTGACCATGCTCTCGACGGCAATTCCGTCCCGCAATCGTGCTGACCGCTGGTGCTCTGCCTGCTCACCGGCGTGGTCTACCCCGGCGTGGTCACCGGACTCGCCCAGCTCCTCTTCCCGCGCCAGGCCAACGGGTCGCTGGTGACGGTCGACGGCCGCGTGGTCGGCAGCGCACTCATCGGCCAGCCGTTCACCCGGCCCGGATACTTCCATCCGCGGCCCTCGGCCGCCGGCAGCGGGTACGACGCAACCGCCTCGGGCGGCACCAACAAGGGTCCGACCGAGCCGCAAGCTCGCCGACACGCTCGTCGCGCGGGGCGGTGGACCGAGGTGGCTGCACAGGATGGCGCGGTGCAGGGGACAGATCCCGTCGGACATGGTCACCTCATCCGGCGTCGGGCCTCGATCCGCACATCTCGCCGGCCAACGCCTGAGCTCCAGGTGGCGCGCGTCGCCACGCGCGCGCGGCATGGACAGCGCCACGGTGCGCGACCCTGGTCGACGGCCACACCACGGCCGCCAGTTCGGCTTCTTCGGCGAACCGCGCGTCAACGTGCTGCTGCTCAACATCGCCCTCGACAGCGCCGATCATGCCCGCGGAGGCAAGTCGTGAAGTCCGTTGCATGCGTCGTGGTGGCGGCCTCCCTTGGCGTGACGGCGCTTGCGGCGCAGGCCCCCGATCCGGCCGGCACCGCGCCCGGTCACCGTGAGTGGCTACGTCACCACGTCAGTACACCTCCGCCAACCACGCCGCCCTTGGCATCATCGCCGGCCGGCTCTACGGCCGGCGCGAGAACGAGTTCATGCTCGAACGTGGCGAACATATCCGTCGACCGCGCGGCCCCGACCGATCGCTTCGGCGCCGGATGCCACGTCGAGTTATTCTTCGGCCAGGACGCCGAAGTCGTCAAATCGACCGGCCTCGACCTCGGCGCCGAACGCCGACCTCTGGCAAGCGTACATCACCCTCAACATGACCCGCGCATCGGCACCGACTTCACTTCCAGCTCAAGGCCGGCAAGATGGCCACGCTGATCGGGGTGGAGGCCGGCGAAGACGTCGCCGAATGCGGCAATCTCGACGTGGGATTGCAGGACGTCTTCCTCGAGCCGTTCACCGAGACCGGCGCCGAGCTCGACGGCCAAGCTTCGGCGCGCGGCTCGACGCCGAGCTGCGGGTCAGCAACGGCTGGGACCAGGTAACCGACCTCAACGGCGCGAAGAGCGTCATCGCGCGGATTGGATTTGCTCCCGACGCGGCAACATCGTTGGCCGTCACCGGCTACAGCGGCCCCGAACAGCCCGACCATAATCATCCCGCGCGCCGCGGCGTGAACGTCGTCGCGTCGCGGCAGCGTCGGGAGCGCCGTCGTGCTCGCCGGTCAAGTTCGACCTGGGTCAGCGAAGCCGGGCTCGCGGCCAACGGCGGTGCCGCGCAGCTGGTCTGCCGAAGGCCTCTGGGCCACGGCGCGCATCAACGCGCAGGTGACCCTCGCGCTGCGCGGCGATCACGTCGACGACCGCGACGGAGCGCGCACCTCCGGCGTGCTCGGGTTTCCGGTGAACGGCGGCCAGCAGCTCTCCAGCCTCGCCGTCACGCTGAACCTCGCCCCGTCGGCCGACATGCCTGGTCCGCCCCGAGGTGCGCCTATGATCATTCCTCGCTGCCGGTCTTCGGCGGCCATCAGGACCAGGCGTCGATTGCCGCTGGGCCTGTCGGTGCTCTTCAGGTGAATCGCCGCAGCCGGGCGTACCGCGCGCCGTGTCGGCGTCGCCTGCGCCGCCCTGGCGCTGCTGGGGGCTGCCGGCCACACCGGGCGATTGGTCGGCGCGACTCGCACGCCCGCGGTGGCCCGGCTCGAGGGCGAATCGGGACGTCGACTTGGACGTCGGCCGGCGATACCGCCGAACCGGGTCGCGCTGGCGACGGCCGCATCGCCTTGGTGCTCAATCGGCGAACGAGCGCGCCACGTCGCTCTCCGGTTCGCTCGCCGGACGCGTACGGAGCTGGGACATATCCCGTTCGACGCCCTCGGCCCGAGCGTCGCGTCCCTATCCGGGGCCGCCGGATGTCTGGGCCGCCGTGCTCGGCGATTCGGTCACCGTGCGCCTCTCGCCCCGGGCCGAGATACCATCGTCACCCTGACCGGCACCTGGACACGGCGATTCCATGGCAGGGCGATGGTTGCCACCGAGCAGCGGGCCGGCCCGAACGCGCTCGGCGACTTCGTCCTCAGCGGAGCGACGAGTCAGAGCTCCTCGGCGAAGTCGCGCGCGACTCGTCGTTCGCCGACCTGCTCCCAGGCCCGCGAACGGGGCAAGCTCAAGATCTACATCGGCTCCGCGGCTGGGACCGGCAAGACGTATCGGATGCTCGACCGAGGCCCACCAGCTGCGGGCCGCGGGGTCGACGTGGTCATCGGCTATGTCGAGACGCACGGGCGGGCCGAGACCGAGGCGCAACTCGGCGACCTCGAGGTGGTGCCCCGAAAGCGGATCGAGTACCGCGGCGTCGCGCTGGAGGAGATGGACGTCGACGCCGTCGATCGCCCGCCGCCCGCAGGTGGCCCTCGTCGACGAGCTCGCCCACACCAACGTGCCCGGCATGGGGCGCGCCAAGCGCTGGGAAGACGTCGTCGCAGCTCCTCGACGAGGGAATCAGCGTCATTTCGCGCGCTCAACGTGCAGCACCTCGAATCGCTCAACGACGTCATCCAGACCACCCTCGGCGTGACGGTGCGCGAGACGATCCCCGACTGGGTGCTCGGCGCTGGCCGACCAGGTGGTCAACCTCGACATCTCGGCGCAGGACCTCCGGCAGCGGCTGGTGGAAGGAAAGATCTACGCCGCCGACAAGGTGCCGGCGGCGCTCGATATCGTTCTTCACCGACGAGAACCTCACCACCCTCCGCGAGCTGGCGCTCCGCGAGGTGGCCAACTCGGTCGACCGCAGCCGCGAGGTGATTGCCGTTCGCGGCGAGGCACCCCGGCCCGCCGCGCGCCGCACCGTCGACCGCGTGCATGGTGGCGATGTCGAGCCACCCCGAGCGCACCGCCGTGCTGCTCCGCAAGGCGAGCCGCATTGCCGGGCGGCTCAACCCCGACTGGTATTGCGTCTATGTCCAGACGCCCGACGAAAGCGCTGCCCGCATCGACGCCACCGTCCAGCGCAAGCTGGTCGACAACCTGCAGCGCGCCCAGGCGCTCGGCGCCGAAACGGTCACGCTGCACGGCGGCGACATCGCCGCGACACTGCTCCGCTTTGCGGGGGAGCATGGCGTCACGGTGATCATCGTCGGCGAATCGCGCCGCGGCTGGTGGCATCACCTCCGGTACGGTTCGGTGGTGCGCGGGCTGCTGCGCCACGCCGGTGACATCGACATCCTGGTGGTGTCGGTCGGCCGCGCGCAGGAGGCCCCATGAACATCTCGCAGCGCCTCTACCTCGCGGTGGTCCCCGCCATCGTGGGCCTCTTCACGGTCGCGTCGCTCGCCTACTGGGGTGACATCGGCCGCGCCGCGCCGGAGTGGCTGGTGGTGGTCTGCGCGGTCTCCACCCTCGTGTCGCTGGTGTTGGCGTGGCAGAACACGCGCTACGTCGCGCGTCGCATCGCCCGGCTTGCGCCGCATCAGGACAGCGAGTTTCCCGGCGGCCTCCTCGCGCCGCTCAGGGTGATCCGCAGCGCGGCACTGCCGGGCCACCGCTCGGCGCCCGACGAATTCGACTCCATCGAGGACGTCGTCGATCACCTCAGCAACGCCGTCACGGCCGCCGAGGCGGGGAGCCAGGCGCGGGTCGAAGCGGCCGCGCGGCGGGTCAAGGAGTACGCCGTGCTCCTCGCCGAGGCGTCGGCGGCGGTCTCCCGGCAGATCGACGAGGTGCGGATTCCGATCCACATCCTGCTCGACAACCACTTCGGCGAGCTCAACGAGAACCAGGAGGAGATGCTCGAAGCCGCGCGCCGTGCCGCCGAGGCGGCGGAAGTCGAGACGCGGCGCCTCGAGGAGGTGGCCCGGATCGACCAGGGAATGCTCAGCATCCGCCGCGACCGGATCCCGCTCGGCGACCTGCTGCGGAGCCTCGTTCCGCAGCTCGAAGCCGACGCCGCCCACGCCGGTGTGGCGCTTTCGTTCGATATCCCGCCCGGCGTTGCCCCGATCGCCGGCGACCGGGTCCGCCTTCATGAAGCGCTGGAGCTGCTGCTCCGCTGGCTGGTGCACCATGCCACGGCCGGGGCGGCGGTCGGTATCACCCTCACGGCGGGCGCCGGCGAGGTCACCGTCGCCGTCTCGGGGGCTGGCCCCCTCACCCTCGACCCGGACACGGCGCTGGCGCGGCGGGTGCTGGAGGCGCACGGCGGGCGGATCGACGAGGCGGCCGGCGGTATTGCGCTCCGGTTCCCGACAGGGGCCGAAACGCGGCGGTAGCAGGCGCCGGGCGGCGCCCCGGGGGGCCCCGGGCTCCGGGCCCCGGGCCCCAGGCCCCGGACTCTGGTCTCTGGGCCCCGGGCTCCGGGCCCCGGGCCCCGGGCTGGTTCTCCGGTTCGCACCCCGGTGGCCCGCCGATCTCCTTTTCCCCCTTCCGCTTGCGCCCATCGCGTTCCGGCGCGACATTTCCCCCGTCTCAGGTGCAAATCGGCCGCTCGCGGCGGTCCTTTCCGAAACCTCGCTGGAGGCGCTCGTGCTCGACACCAAGTTGACACCCTCGCGCGGCATGGCCGTGCTGACCACCATTGCCCTGTTGGCAATGGCGGGCTGCGGCCCGAACTCGTCGCTACCGACCACCAGTGGGGCGACGTCGGCTGATGCCGGGGTCCTCACCTTGGTGCTCTCGACGACCAGCCCGACGTTCGTTCAGGTCCCTGATGGGCCGCTGCCGGCACCTCAGGTGATCATCGCGTCGAACGCCGCCGCTTTGATCCCGTCAACCGGCATACAGGTCGGGCCGACAGTCTATACCGACAATCTCCACGGCGGCTGGCTCTCGGTCACGCCGAAGATTCTCGGCCTCACCGCCAGCATCACCATGAGGGTCACGCGGAACGATCTCCCGCTCGGCGCCTACACCGCGACCTTCACTGTCAAGGTGCCGGGCACCAACAACTCGCCGCTGCCGGTGCGCGTGACCTTCGTCAACGGCTGGTACTTCGCTGACGGCCTGGAGACCGGGACTGGCTGGAGCTACACCGGGCTGTGGAACCGGAGCATGCTTGGCGGCGATATCTGCACGCCGCCGGTCCCCTACGATGAGGGAGGGTATCCCGAAGGCTGCCTCCCGAATCCTGACGAGGGGAGCTGGGCGCTCTGGTACGGCAACCCAGAAACCGGCAACTACGATACGCCGGGCGTGCCGAATTCGGGCGATGCCACCTCGCCGGAGTTCACCATTCCGAGCGGCGCCGTCGATCCGGTCCTCAAGTTCCGGACCTGGTACGAGACGGAGTATCTCGACGCGCCGTTCGATTTCGATTTCATGGACGTGTATCTCGTCGATGCGGACACGGAGAACCGCTACTTCATCGGTGAGTTGAACAGCATGGTCGGCTTTACCGGCAATCAGACATCCGGCTATGTCACCATCGCGATGGATCTGAGCGGTTACACCGGTCACAATTGGCGCCTCCAGTTCGAATTCAACACCGGAGACCCCGGGGACAATGCCCATCGAGGCTGGATCGTTGACCGGATCGTCGTCGCCGAACCTGGTTACTTCACCCCATCCGATTATCCGGCCCTCCGGACGGCGGATGGCCCGCAGGTCTTTACCCTCGGGCCCAAGCTTCCGCGGGGAGCGCCACGCTCGTCGCAACACTGAGCACGGTGCAAGTTGAGTGACTGCGCCCGCCGGGGCTTCGATCTCGGCGGGCGCAGTGTATCATCCATGGCATGAATCGGACCTCGGGCCCGCGTTTGTTCGCTGTCTTCGCGGTAGTCGTCGCATCGGCCTGCAGCAGCTCGCCGACCTCGTCGGGCCAGTCGGCCGCGGTCGATCACGTGGTCGCGACGCCATCAACGGCCACCGTCCTCGTCGGGGACTCGACGCGCCTCATCGCCCGGGGCATCACGTCGACCGGCGCCGTGGCCCCCGATACACTGGTATCCTGGTCCGTTGATTCGGCCACTATCGCTACCGTCAGCTCTGCCGGGTGGGTCACCGGCGTCGGTGTCGGGACGGCGGTTGTGACGGCCACGCTCGGAGGCAAGTCGGCAACGGTCACCATTTCCGTCGTGCTGCTCCCCGCGGCCCGGATCGCGATTCACCCGGCGAGCGCCTCCATCGAGCTCGGTGCTGCCGTCGTGCTGAGCGACACGGTCTACGACGGTTCGGGGCATGTGCTGGATCGAACGGTGACGTGGACATCCTCCGACCCCGATATCGCAACGGTCTCACCGATGGGTGAAGTTGTCGGCCTGGCAACCGGCCAGGTGGTGATTACCGCGGCTCGTGAAAATGTGCTTGGAACAGCCACCGTTGCCGTTGTTCCCGCCGCGGTGGCGAGCATCGTGCTCGACCGGCACGTGGACACCCTCGTCCCCCCTCAAGCGGTCCAGATCGGTGACACCCTGTACGACGCCCGGGGCGCGGTGCTTACCGGTCGGACCGTTACGTGGGCTACCCGTGATCCGTTCGTGGCCGAGGTCAACGACACCGGGCTGGTGACTGCGGTGGGGACCGGGACGACCTGGGTGGTCGCCACCAGCGAAGGCGAACGGGATTCGCTCCAGGTCGTGATCCAGCCTCCCCCGCCGGATGGCCTGGAGCTGGAGATCACCAATCACCTCGTCTACCCGATCTCGGTCAGCGTCAACGGCAGTGCGAAGGGTTTTGCCGGGCCTGGCAGCGTCCTCGCGCTTGTCTCCGATTCGATCGCCGATCTGCGCATTTCGTGGACTCTGAAGACCCCCCTCGACCGGACCGGCCAGCCAGTCGGCGAAGTGGTGTTCGACACACTCCCGCCCGTGACCCACGCCGGCGGCGTGCTCAAGTTCGACGTGACGAGCGAGCTGACCGACGGCCACCGGATCTTCACGCCCTACCTGAGCAACACCAGCGGGGCCACGCTGCAGCTCGATATTCCGATCGTGAATGGGGCACTTCCGTGCGGATGTTCGCTCGCCGATGACGGATCAGTGCACGACCAGTTCGGTTACTGGTTCCTGGCACCGAACTCCACGGTCGATGCGTACGCGCGGAACGACTCGGGTCATACCGGGCCGAAGATCAGCGCGGCGGTGCTTGCCGCCGCCGTCGATCCGGTCACCGGGATCTGGCAATACACGTTCACCGTCGGCCCGTAAACCGAAAGGCGCCCACAGCCGACGGCGGCCCACAGACCACAGCGGCCCAGGGCCCAGGGCCCAGGGCCCAGGGCCCACAGCTCACGGCCCGGCGCACGGAGGACGGCGCGCGAGACGACGGTCAGCAACCCGTCGAGTGTCGACCTTGCAGGCGCCCGGCGGTAGCGCATGCCGAGCCATACCTGCCGGGCCGTCGGCCGTCGGCCGTGGGCCGCTGTGGGCTCTGGGCTCTGGGCTCTGGGCTCTGGGCCGCCTTTGGAACTCCCCCGCCTTCCGGTACTTTTCCTCCGGCCGGACCACACCACCCAACGGAGTACGCGATGCCCGATGCCCCTCTCACCCCGGTTGCCCCCGCGCGTGCGGCGCAGGAACTCGCCAAGCTCTCCAAGGCCCACAAGGATGGCGAGATCAAGAAGGACGAGTACGAGCACCGCTTTGCCCGCATGATCGGCGAACTGCGCGACCGCCGCATCTCCGGCACGCGCGCCGAAATCATGGCGGCCCTGGAGCCGCTGCGCCGCGAAGGGACCGTCACCCCGGCCGAATGGACCCGCTTCGTATCGCAGCTCGGCCTCGGCTGACGCCGGGCCGCTGATGCCGCTCGCGCCGCGTCGCGCCGACGCCGACCGTGCTGGTCGGCGGCGTGGCCGTCGGGTTCGCGCCATCCGGTGGTGGTGCAGTCGATGACCAACACCGACACCGCCGACGTCGCCGCGACCGCCGAGCAGGTGGCCGCCTTGGCGCGCGGCGGGCAGCGAACTGGTCCGCGTCACCGTCAACAACGAAGCCGCCGCCGCGGCGGTGCCGGACATCGTCACGCCGCCTCGCCGACCGCGGCATCGCCGTGCCGATCGTCGGCGACTTCCACTACAACGGCCACCTGCTCCTGACCCGCTATCCGGCCTGCGCCGAGGCGCTCGCCAAGTACCGCATCAACCCCGGCAACGTCGGCGGCAAGCGCCACGACGAGCACTTCCGCGCCATCGTCGACGTCGCGGTGGCCCACGACAAGCCGGTGCGCATCGGCGTCAACTGGGGTTCGCTCGACCAGGCGCTGCTCACCGAGCTGATGGACGCCAACGCCGCGCTGGCCCGGCCCCGCTCGAGCGCGCGACGTCACCCTCGACGCGATGGTCGAATCGGCGCTCCGCTCGGCGCGCTTCGCCGAAGCCTGCGGCCTCGGCCACGACCGCATCATCCTCAGCGCCAAGGTCTCCGGCGTGCAGCGATCTCGTCACCGTCTATCGGCTGCTCGCCGCGCCGCTGCGACTATCCCCTCCACCTCGGCCTCACCGAGGCGGGCATGGGACGAAGGGCATCGTCGCCACCGCCACGGCACTCGGCATCCTCCTCGCCGAAGGGATCGGCGACACGATCCGCGTCGTCGCTCACCCCCGAGCCGGGCGGCGACCGCACCGAGGAGGTGCGCGTCGCGCAGCAGGTGCTCCAGTCGCTCGGCCTGCGCCACTTCGCGCCGCAGGTCTCGTCCTGTCCGGGTTGCGGCCGGACCACCAGCACCTTCTTCCAGTCGATGGCCGGCGACATCCAGCGCCATCTTGACCGGCGCATGGCCGAATGGCGCGGCACCCTCCCCGGCGTCGAGGCGCTGCAAGGTGGCGGTCATGGGGTGTGTCGTCAACGGCCCCGGCGAATCGAAGCACGCCGACATCGGCATCTCGCTGCCGGGAACGTTCGAGGAGCCGGTGGCGCCGGTGTTCATCGACGGGCGCCTCGTCACCACGCTGCGCGGCGACGCGATCGTCGCCGAATTCCTCGCCATGCTCGAGGACTACGTCGCCCGGCGGTTCGGAGCGGCGGCGCCGACGTGCTGATCGCGCCGGCCGACAGCACTCTGCACGCCGCGCCGCTGGCGGCACTCCCGGTGCTGTTCGGCGCCGGCGTCGCGACCTCGTTCACGCCCTGCATCTATCCGATGATTCCCATCACCATCGGCGTGCTCGGCGGAACCGCGGCGGGGGCGGCGCGCTCCCGCCGCCGGACGGCGTTCATCACCCTGGTCTACATTCTCGGCGTCGCCCTGGTCTATGCCGCGCTGGGCCTCGTCGCCGGCCTCACCGGGTCGCTCTTCGGCACCATCTCGGCGTCACCCTGGGCCAACATCGTCGTCGGCAACATCCTGGTCGTCGCCGCGCTCGCGATGTTCGACGTCATTCCAGTGCAGGCGCCGCAACGGGTGCTGGCGTGGGCCGGGCGCCTCGGCGCCGACTCGGCGGGTGGCGCGTTCCTGCTGGGCGCCACGTCGGGACTGGTTGCCGCGCCGTGCGGCGCGCCGGTCTTTGCCACCGTGCTCGCCTGGGTCGCCAGCACCCAGAACGCGGTATGGGGCTTCATCTCGCTCTTCGTCTTCTCCCTCGGCATGACCGCCGTGCTCGCGGTGGTCGGCCTCGTGGCGGGCAGCGTCGCCGCGTTGCCGCGCAGCGGGCGCTGGCTCCTCTGGATCAAACGGGCCGCTGCCGCCATCATGCTGGTCATGGCCGAGTACTACTTCGTCAAAGCCGGACAGTCGCTATGAAGCTCATAAGTCTCGGGCTGGCCTTGCCGCTGGCCTTCGCTGCCGCCCCACTCCCCGCGCAGACCCTTGCCGTGGGCGACAAGGCGCCGGTCATCACCGTCGCCGACCTCGACGGCCACCCGGTGCGGGTCGGCGTCACCGCCGGCCGTCCCGTGGTCGTCGAGTTCTGGGCCACCTGGTGCGAGATCTGCAAGGCGCTGATGCCGACGATGGTCAAGGCGCATCAGCAGTACGGTGCCCGGGTCGATTTCTTCGGCGTCGATGTCACCGTCAACGATCCGGTCTCGCACGTGCGGCGCTACCTCGCCGAGAAGCACCCACCGTACGTCACGGTCTACGACAGCAAGGGGGCTGCGGTGCGGGCCTTCGGCGCCATGACCACTTCATACGTGGTGATCGTTGACCGCACCGACACGGTGCGCTACATCGGCACCGGCTCGTCACAGGACATCCCGGGCGAGCTGGCAAAGGTGGTGGCGCGATGAATCGCCTGCTCGTGGCCGCGGCGGTGTGGGTCGTCGTGGCGCCCCCGGCGGCCGCCCAGGCCGACACCGGAGCGGTCCGGATCGGCCTCTCGTTGCAGCGTGACGCCCGCATCGGGCGCGCGGCACCGCCGCTGGTGCTGCCGTACGCCACCCGCGACGGGACCGGCCCCGCCAACCAGCCGTTCGACCTTTCCAGCGAACTGGGCCGCGTGGTGGTGCTGATCTTCTATCCCGGCGATACCTCCGCCGTAAGTGCTGAGGAATGGCGGATGATCAGTGCCCGGCGCGCCGACCTCGACGGCCCCGACGTGGTGGTGGCGGGCATCTCGGGCGACTCGCTCCCGGCGCAGGTCCGCTTTGCGCAGGCCCTCGACCTCTGGTGCAAGCTGCTCAGCGACCCGGGGCTCCTGGCCAGCCGCCAGTTCGGCGCCGCCGAGGGGCCGCGGGCGGGGCGGCTGGCGGTGGTCGTCGGCCGTGACGGCACGGTGCGCTATGTCGACGCCGGATTCGCGGCACTCGACCCGGAGAGCTACGTTCATCTCGCCGCCGCCGTCCAGTCCGCTCGGAAGGAGTCACCGTGACAGATCGGGGCCAATCGCGCCGGGACCGGAGTCTGTCGGCAGCCGCGGCCTTGATGGCGGTGCTCCTGGCCGGCGCCGCGCTGCCGCTTGGCGCGCAGCGGCCCGACCAGTCGCACTGGGCCCTCGATGGCTCCCGCGGGAGCTTCTGCGTCTGGTACCTCTCCGATCCGGCACTGGCGGACAAGCTTGCCGATCACGAGACGCCGTCGATGGCGGGTACCGGCGAAGGCCTCCCCCGGGGGCTGGTCCAGGTGATCCGCGACGAGCCGAAATTCGCCCAGTGGGTGCCGGGAGTCGTCTGCGTCGGGATGTACGACTCCGTCGTGGTCGCCAGGCACGCCAGCCGGGGAAAGCCCGGCCGCCCGGTACTGGTCGTCTACGACGCGGTCAGGGCCCGTGCCCCACGCCACGCCGACGGGGCCGACTGGCTCCTGCTCGACATCGGCACCGACCGGCGTGACCTCTCCAGCGACGCGGGAGACGCCGGGGTGGCCACCGCCGACGCCAGGCTCACGGTCCATCCCAGCGATCCCGGCCGCGATCCCGACATTACCGTCCGGATTTCGGGCACCGACATCACCTGGAGCGGACACCCCTTCGGCGATGCCAGTGTCGGAACGACACGGTCGATGTCTTTCGGATACAGGGGAGAGCGGTCGACGGACTGGTCGGTGGCCCTCGAGGCCACCCCGGACTCGTCTCGGCCAATGGTCGGGGCGCTCCGGATCGACGGGACGAGTACCCTCGCAAAGGCGCTGAAATCCTCGCCGATCCGGGAAGTCGGGCCGTGGGAAGCGGGTGGGGCGGCGTCGTTGACGTTCCAGAAGGCAACGGCGCATTAGTCGCTGTGGCGTCTGTGCACGGACATTGCTACTGGGAGGTGCGGCCCAGGGCGTGCAGCCGTACCGGGAGGACTCGGGCGGCGCACCGCGCGGCCGGCGGTATGTGTCAGCAACACATTGCAGTACAAGCAGTTAGCTGGTGGCGCATCGCCCAGGCGCGTCGCGATGATGGGCGGGTTTCCGGCCGGGATCACCGGGTGGGGGCCGTTGTCGAATCGACGCGGATTTTGAGCAGGTTCGTGGGGTTTTTCCGTAGGTGAGTTCACATCATTCAGGGGGAGTAATGCAGAAGCTCTACCGGAGAGTTCTCGCGGCTGGTGCCATCGCGGTGGGCCTTACGGCCTGCGGCGACAAGGTCACCACCGTGTCTCCGCCGTCCGCAGGTGTGCATACGGTCACGGTCGTCCCGAACAACGCCAATATGACGATCGGCCAGACGGTGCACTTCGTGGCGACGGTTGACGCGGACTCCGGGTATGCCACGACGGTCACTTGGACCTCGGGCAACTCGGCCATCGCAACTGTTGATGCCAGCGGCAACGTGACGGCAGTCGCTGCCGGCACGACCACCATCGTGGCGACCTCGACGGCCAACACCGGCAAGACCGGTGCGGCCTCGGTGACCGTCGCGACCCCGCCCACCGGCCTGCGCTCGTTCAGCGTGACGCCGAGCTCGGTGACGATGAACCCCGGCGAGACCGTTCAGGCCGCCGCGAACATCGTGACCGATCCGGGTGTTGCGGCGCCGGCGGTCACGTGGACCAGCGGTAACAGCGCCATCGCCAGCGTCTCCTCCAGCGGCCTGATCACGGCCGTCGCGGGCGGCACGGCGGTCATCAGTGGTTCGATCACCCTCGGTGGTCAGACCCTGAGCGCGTCGATCGCGGTCACCGTGAACAACATCCTGCCCGCCTCGGTCTCCATCAAGGGCGTGACACAGGGTGCCACCACGGTCCCGGTCAACCTGACCAACGTCAATGGTCAGATCGAAATCAACATGAATTTCAACCCGGGTGGTCAGGTCGTTGACTCGGTCAACGTCTACCTGATGCCGGGCACGTCGGCGCCGACCAGCACCACGGTGGCGGCGGCGCAGCAGGTCTATGCGACCAACCCGTCGGCCGGTGAGATCGATCTCTCCGTTTCGACGCAGCGCTTCACCAAGAATCCCGCTGCCGGCACCACGACGGTTGCCTTCCCGAATGGTCAGGTGACGGTCTATGCGGTGCTGTTCCCGCACGGCAAGACGGGTGTCAACGCCGACAACACCGTGCAGATGGTGCTCACCAATCAGGACGGTTGGGCGGCTGACATCGGTGGCGACACCTTTGCCAACGTCAATGCAGCTGCCGGCACCCTGCCGCACTCGGCCAACAGCGCCGCTGGCGTCACCTTCTGGGGTGGTCCGGGTGCTGCGGGTGTCGCGACGATCGAGCTCTACCCGGTCATCTACACCCCGGGCCGCTCGGTCAGCACGGTCACCTGGGGCGTCGGGCCCGGCGGCACGCTCGCCTGCGGTCTGACCCAGACGGCGCTGCCGTTCAAGGCGACCTTCGGCTACTCGCCGAGCGCCACGGTCGATTGCAGCGACAACGGCCTCCAGCCGTACGAGAACACCACCGGCGCCGGTGGCGTCCGCGACAACATCGCGGTCACCAACGCGCTGGACAACCAGAGCAACACCTATGCGCTGGTCAACGCCGGCACTCCGCTGATTCCGAACATTGTCTGGCTCGGCGGCACTCCGGACTCGCTGCGGTTCGACTGGGTTGCGCCGTCGGTTACTACGCCGACGATCGCTCGCTCGGCGCCGGCAGTCACCGGCTGGGTCAATGCGTCGTTCTCGTTCAAGCCGTCGGCTTCGTTCGATGCCGGCGTCGGGACGAACTCGGCCAGCCGTCTGTACTTCTATGATGCTCCGAACTGCGGTGGGGCCGCCGGCGTTGCCATGCCGACCGGCACCGGCGCAGACATCCCGGAGTGCGCCACCAACACCATCGGTGGTACCCCGGCGGTGACCAACGGCACCGGTCCGTACGATGCGTTCATGACCGAAGCCGATCTGCTCGGTAACCTCGGCACGTCGAACACCACCAACACCTTCGGCGTCGACAAGACCAATCCGTCGATCCGCTGGGGCATGGGTGGCGATGTGACGTACACGCTGGCCGCTGTTGACCAGGGTGGCGACACGGTGGGTGCCGTCGACACGATCTACAAGACGGTCAAGCCGGGCGCTTCGCTCGGCGACTTCTTCCGTGCAGAATTCCTCGACCTGAACGGCGTGACGGGTGTCACGTCGGGCTTCAGCTCGACCGCGCAGAAGCAGGCGCTCGATGTCTCCAACCACGTCAATCCGACCGGCGCGTGCATCATCGGCGGTGACGCCAATGGTCCGGGTGCGAACTTTGTCACCAACGCGACCTGCAAGATGACCACTGCCACGCTCGGGGCGCTTCGTCTCGACGGTTGGCAGGCCGGCAACAACGTGGCCGTTCCGACGGGCGAAGGCTACTACTTCTACCGCAGCCAGGTGACCGACGAGGCGGGCAACACCTCTTCGATCGTGACTCGTCGCCTGCTCGTGAACGTCAACAATCCGTTCGCTACCGGCCTCGGCATCACGCAGGTCGAGACCTCGGCGAACATGGGCTTCTTCGCCACCTTCGCCGACTCGGCGGAAGTGATCAAGTCGTCCCTGCAGTTGGTCTATCCTGAGATCAACAACGCCGGTGCCGGAATTGATTCGCTCCGGTACTCGCAGACCCCGCTGCCGCAGACTCCGGCGGCGCTCTGCACCGCAACCGCGGCCGCGTTCGACGACTGCATCACGTCGCCGTACGCCAACAACGTCTCTCCCGCGACCGGAGCTCCGTATGTCCGTAGCGTCGAGACGGTGACCGCAGCGGCCTTCCCGGCCACCAACGTTCCGGCGGTCTACGCCGCGGACGTCAAGCCGACGAAGGTGACTGCGTGGTCGTGGAACCCGGGCGGTCACTCCATCGCCTCGACCGAAATCACTCTGCCGGCTTTGAACGTGCAGAACGGCTCGGGCGTGGCGGCGTGGAATACGGCCAACCCGACGCTGTCGATCATCCACTTCCGGATCGATAGCGCCACGACCGACGTCAACTTCTTCGGTTCGACGTCGATCCTCCGCGCGCAGGCTGCGGCTCCGTCCAACTCGCCGAACGCTCCGTTCACGCGAGTGGACTTCTACCGCCTCGATGCGGGTCTTGCGTGGTGGAATTACCTCGGTAGCGTCCCGGGCACGGCGGCGGTTTCGTCGGACCAGGGCACCTACCGGTCGTGGGTCTACGGCATCTCGAATGGTTCGCTCCTGAAGGATTGGGCGGGCACTTCGGCGGCCGGGATCGCGGCGAACGACAAGATCATCGCGGTCGGCGTCCTGTCGAACGGCGATGCCCTTGCCACTCGTTCGGTGACGATGCAGTAGTCGTCGCCCACAGCAGTCGCTTCAAACCAGCGCCCCCGTCTTCGGACGGGGGCGTTTGGTTTTTGTGGGGAAGGGGAGAGCGGTGGCCGGAGCCCGGAACCGGTGCCCCGGCCGGCGGGAGTGCAGTACGAAGGGCCGGAGTCGGAACGGCCGGTTGCCCGCGTTTTTCGGACCCGGCATCCAGGGCGAAGGGCCGTTTGGTGGCGCGCCTGATTGTCCCCGGTCCGCGCGTGATTGATGACAGCACTCCGCCTCCCTACCGTTGCAGTGGTTGCGGACCTCACAAGGAACCACGATGCCCGCTGCCGCCCGACTCTCGAATCGCTTCTATCAGCGGTTCGGCGATGACGCAACCAACGAACTGGTGACCTGGATGAACACGATCGAAGCCGAGTCCCGCGCTACCCTGCGGGAACTGAACGAGCTGAACTTCGCACGGTTCGATGCCATGCAGGGCGAGCGGCTGGCCGAGCTGAAGGCGGGGTTGGTGCGCTGGCTCTTCCTGTTCGGGACCGGACAGACCGTGGCGCTGGCCGGGCTCCTCTACGCCATGCGGAAGTAGCCAACCGGCAATCCCGGCGGCGGCGCTCCAGCTGCCAGGCCGGGGGTAAGCTTCCGCCCCCCCGGCCGATACTCCTGCATTGACTCTTTCCGGAGACCCACGATGACCGCGCGGGCCACGGTGCTGTTGCTGCTCCTCGGTGGAGCGGCGTGTTCCAGCGGGACCCCCACCACCGGTACCACCGGCGGCGGCACCCGCTTCAAGGTGGTCGGCAACGACATGAGCGGCTACAACGAGAGCATCCGCGTCACGGTCGACGGGGCGGGGCGGGCCGGGCTCTCGGTGCTGGTCAACGGCGACGCCATGAGCGACCAGGGGGCAGGACAGTACAGCGGCCGGCTCACCACCGCGGTGTCGAGCGGCGGGGCGGTGCACCTGGTGGTCACCGACGGCTCCGACACCGCCACGGCCGACGCTCCCCTGCCGCCGACGCCCACCATCACCTCGGCCACCATCGCCTCGCCCGGCGCTCCGGTGGTGATCGGCTGGACCAGCGTCGCGTCGCCCGACTCGTTTGCGGTGGCCGTCAACTACCGCCTCTCCGATAGCTCGGTCTCGGCGGTCTACACCCGGGTGGCGGGCACGGCGCGCCAGGCGTCGCTGTCGCTCGCCAGTGTCCCGACCGGCGCGGTCATCTACTCCATCTCCCTCGATGCCCTGGTCGACGGCACCTTCAGCGGCGCCGCCGCCAGCGGATCGACCATGAACCTCCGCGCCATCGCGGCGGACTATCCCTTTGCAGGGCAGTAGCCGGGGATAGCCGTCGTTGCCACCGCGGAACCGGGCCCGTCGTGAAGCGATCGTTGCTTCCGGCGGGTCCGGTCGTTCCGGGGGGCGAGGGCGCGCGCGGTAGCGGAGCGCCGCCGATCACGGGCTGACTGGACACAGGTCGGGACGCCGGAAGACTGCTCGCGCAGTCGTGCGGGTCGTGTCAGTCGGTGCCGTGCCCGTGTGCCGGCGTGCGGTAGGCGCGTGCGGCGTTCCGCTGCTCGTGGCGGGAGTGGACCGAGTCCGGGCAGCCGAGGACACCCCGGGGGGACAGGTGCGGCGCTCGCGTGCCGGAGTGCGGCGGGCGCGTGCCGCGTTCCGGTGCTCGCGGCGGGAGCGGACCGAATCCGGGGCGCCGAGGGACTCCCCGGGGGGACAAGCGCGCCGCTCGCGTGCCGGAGTGCGGTGAGCGTGGCGGCGGTACGGTGCTCGCGGCCGGACAGTTTCACGACGGTTGCGCAAGCAACAGTCAACGTCGTGCAGCGCACCGGAGCCCGGTTGCCGCCGGCCGGTGGGCGCGTCCGTCGCGCCGCTCCTCGTGGTCAGCAGCGCGGCGGTCGCGTGCGCCAGGCCGGTCGCTGTGGTCAGCAGTGCGGTGGACGCGTTCCGGGCGGACCTCCTCGTGGTACGCCGGCCGGTAGTGGCGTGCCACGGTGCGGTGCTGGCGTTCCGACCGCCGGTGCAGGGTGCTCGCGGTGCGGTGGTCGTGGACGCCACGCCGGTGCACCGGGGCCGCGGCGCGGTGGTCAAGTGCGCCATGCCGGTCCACCGGGGCGGCAGCGCGGTGGTCGTGTGCGGCAGGCCGGTCCGCTGGGCCAACGGTCCGGTGGTCATGTACGCCAGGCCGCCGCGCGTGGTCAGCTGTGGGGCGTTCGTGTGCGCCATGCCGCGGCCCGTGGTCGGCAGCGCGGTGGTCGTGTGCCGCAGCGCGGTGGTCGTGTGCCGCATCGCGGTCAGCGTGTCCCGTGGAGCCGGCATCCGGTCCCGTGGGCCGTGGGCCGAGGGCACTTGGCCCTGGGCTCTGGGCTCTGGGCCCTGGGCTCTGGGCCCTGGGCTCTCGGCCGTGGGCCGTGGGCGCTCTTCCGGTCTTCCGCCTTTCGCTCTTCCGGTCTTCCGCCTTTCGCTCTTCCGGTCTTCCGCCTTTCGCTCTTCCGCTATTTCTTCCCCATCGCCTTGAACGTCAGGACCTTGCCGAGTTCGACGCCGGGCTGGTCGAACGGATCGACGCCGTACCAGATGCCGGCGTAGCCGGTGGCCAGCTGGAAGAACATCAGCAGCTCGCCCAGGTGCCGCGCGTCGACGGTCTCCAGCTCCAGCAGCATGCTCATCCGCCCCTGCTGCCGCAGCGCTTCCCGCGTGGCGTGCAGCTCCGCGTCGAGCAGCGCGCCGAGCTTCTTGCCGGGGAGATACGACAGTGACGCGTGCAGCCCGCTGCGTCCGGGGATCTCGAGCTGGTCCACCGTGTCGGCCACGCGGATAAAGGTGATGGTCTTGTCGAACGGCCCCTCGATGAACAGCTGCACCTGCGAATGCTGGTCGGTGGTGCCCACCGCGCCCACCGGTGTCGGCCCCCGGAAGACATCCTCGCCGGCGCGGTCCTTCCGCTTGCCGAGGCTCTCCGCCCAGAGCTGCCGGAACCATTCGGCAAACTGCCGCAGCCGGTCGGAGTAGGGCATCACCACGTGCACGTTGGCCGCGCGGGTGGCCTGCGCCTGCCACTGCCACGCCGCCCACCGCGCCGGGGAGTTGGCGTCGAGCGCATCGCCTTGTGCCGCGTCGACCGCATCCTGCGCGCCGCGCAGCAGCGCCGCGAGGTCGATCCCTACTGTTGCCGCGGGTACCAGGCCCACCGCCGTGAGCACCGAGTAGCGGCCGCCCACGCCGGGCGGGACGTCGAACGCCGTGATCTTCTCGGTCCGGGCAATCTCCCGCAGCGCCCCCTTCTCCGGATCGGTGGTGATCACCAGTTGCGCCCGCGCCCCGTCGCCGCCGGCGCCCTCTTCCAGCCAGTGCCGCACGATCAGGTACTGCGCCAGCGTTTCGGCGGTGCCGCCCGACTTGGAGATGACGTTCACCAGCGTGCGCCTGGGGTCGAAGCGGCTCAACGTCTCCGTCACCGTCACCGGGTCGACGTTCTCCAGCACCGTCACCGTGGGCAGCCCCTTGCGCCGCTCGGCGCTCCACTCGTTCCAGTCCGGGCTCTTCAGCGCCGCCATCAGCGCCTTGGTCCCAAGCGCCGACCCGCCGATGCCGAGCACCAGGACGTGGTCGTACTTCCCGCGGATCGCGCCGCCCCACTCTTGCAGCCGGGCCAGCAGCTCCGGCTGGCGGCCCAGCGCGGCAAAGCCGTACTCGCCGGCCGCGGTGCGGCGTTTCACCTCGGCCGCCACATCGGGGAAGCGCGCGGCGATGGTCGCGCGGGCGGCGGGGTCGAGGCCGTGCACCCCGTCGAGGGCGTCGCGGAACATCAGGGAGTCGTCGAGTCGGATGGTCATGGTTCGATCTCCACGCGAAGCCCGTCGTAGGCCGGTTCGATGCCGGGCGGCAGCTTCGCGAGCAATTCGCGGTGGGAAGTCTCGTGGGTGAGGTGGGTCAGGTAGGTCCGTTCCGCGCCGATCCGCTGGGCCGCGGCGACCGCTTCGTCAATCGACAGGTGGGTCGGATGCGCGCGCCACCAGAGGGCGTTGAGCACCAGCACCTTCACGCCGGCCAGCTCGGCGTACGCCGCGTCGGGGATCCGCTTGACGTCGGTGATGTAGGCCACCGGGCCGATCCGGTAGCCGTAGACCGTCATCGGGCCGTGCTCGAACGCCAGCGGCAGCACCGAGACCCCCGCGACCAGCGCCGGCACGTCGGGCGCGAGGGCGTGCAGCTCGAGGCGCGGCTTCGAGGTGCCCTCCACCGGGCGGTGTTCCGGGTCGAAGATGTAGCGGAACGTGGTGCGCAGGTGTTCGAGCAGTTCCGGCGAACCGTACACCGGCAGGTTGCCGCGCCGTTGCAGCGAGAAGCTCCGCAGATCGTCGATGCCGTGCACGTGGTCGGCGTGCGCGTGGGTGTAGAGCACCGCATCGATCCGGTGGATTCCCTCGCGCAGCAGCTGCATGCGGAGCTCCGGCGGGGTGTCGATCAGCAGCCGGGTGGTGCCGACTTCGATGAGCGCGCCGGCGCGGGTGCGCTGGTCGCGGCTGTCGGTGGAGCGGCAGACCGCGCAGCCGCAGCCGATCTGCGGCACGCCCATCGAGGTGCCGGTGCCGAGCAGCAGGAGGCGCATCGCCTACAACGTCTCGACCTTGAGGAGGTTGGTCGTGCCCGGAATGTCGAACGGAACGCCGCAGGTGACCACCACCCGCGAACCTTCGCGTCCCAGCGAGCGGGTCAGGATCTCGGTGCGCGCCACGGCCCACATCGGATCGTAGTGGCGCAGGTGCGGAATCAGCACCGGCACCACGCCCCACACCAACCCCAGCTGGCGGAAGGTCTCGGGCTCCGGGGTCAACGCCAGGATCGGCACCCGCGGCCGGTACGACGAGACGGTGCGCGCGGTAAAGCCGCTCGACGTGAAGCAGACGATGACGTGGGCGCCGAGCAGGTCGGCGGCGGCCGAAACGGCGACGGCGATGGCGTCTTCGGTCGGCGTCTCGCCTTCCTCGGTGCGGCCGAAGTGGGTGGAGATCTGCCAGCGGCGCCGTTCCCCTTCCGACGGACGGTGGCGATGCGACTCGACTTCGCGCGCAATCCGGTCCATCGCGAGCACCGCCTCGAGGGGATACTCGCCCACCGCCGTCTCGGCCGAGAGCATCACCGCGTCGGTGCCGTCGATGATCGCGTTGGCCACGTCGGACGCTTCGGCGCGGGTGGGGCGGGGGTGGCTCACCATCGATTCGAGCATCTGCGTGGCGGTGATCACCGGCTTGCCGTGCCGGTTGGCGCGCTGGATCAGCCGCTTCTGCACCAGCGGCACCTGCTCGAACGGAAGTTCGACGCCGAGATCGCCGCGCGCCACCATCACCGCGTCGGCCGCCTCGACGATCGCGTCGAGGTGCTGCAGCGCGGTGTCCTTCTCGATCTTTGCCACCAGCTTGACGGTGGCCGGCACCATCCGGCGCACGTCCTGCAGGTCTTCGGGGCGGCGCACGAACGACACGCCGATGAACTCGATGCCGAGTGCCACGACCCGCTCGATCTCTTCCTTGTCGTGTTCGGTCACGGCCGGCACGCTCACCATCGAGCCGGGGAGGTTGATCCCCTTGTTGGACTTGAGCACGCCGCCGTAGCGCACCCGCCCCTCCACCCGGTCGCCGCGGACCGCGGTGACTTCGACCATCAGGAGGCCGTCGTCGAGCAGGATCAGCGAACCGGGGGCGACGTCCTGCGCCAGCTGGGCATAGGTGGTGGGGATGTCGTCGCTCTCGGCGATCGCTTCCGGCGCGAAGCGGACCAGCTGTTCCGGGACCAGCGTCAGCGGCTCGTCGAGCTTGCCGACCCGGATCCGCGGGCCGTGCAGGTCGACGAGGATGCCGGTGGCCGAGCGGCGCTGGTCGCGCACGTCGTGGAGCCGCCGGATCCAGGCGTCGCGAATCTCCGGCGTGCCGTGCGAGGCGTTGATGCGGACGATGTTCACGCCGGCGTCGAGCAGGGCGACCATGCGGTCTTCGGTATCCCACGCCGGTCCGAGGGTGGCCACGATCTTGGTACGACGAATCGAATCACCAGGCATCAGGTCGTTCACTCCAGACGATGCGCCCGCCCACCACGGTCATCGTGGCGCGGGTCGAGAGAATGGTCTCGCCGCGGTTCCGCTCCAGGTCGGGATCGGCGTCCCAGACCACGAAATCGGCGTCGTACCCCGGCGCCAGCCGGCCGCGACGATCGGCGACGCCGGCCGCGAGCGCCGGCGCCACGGTGTACCCCTCCAGCGCCTCGGCGAAGGAGATGGTCTCGCCGGCGTACCAGCCGCCGGCCGGCTTGCCACCGAGGTCGGTGCGAGCCAGTGCGGCAAAGATACCGGCACGCGGATCGGGAGTGGCAACGGGCGTGTCGCTGCCGAACGCCACCACCGTCCCGCGCCGGATCAGCGAGCGGAACGCATAGGCCCCCGCGCTCCGCTCCCCCCAATGTCGCTCCGCCAGGGGGATGTCCACCAGCAGGTGGGCCGGTTGCATCGACGCGACGATGCCGGCGCGCGCCGCGCGGTCGAGGTCGGCCGGGGCGACGCACTGGAGATGTTCGATCCGGTGCGGCACCGCCAGCGACGGCAGCATTTCCATCAGCTCCAGGGCGCGGCGCACCGCCGCGTCGCCAATGGCGTGCGCCGCCACGGCAAACCCCGCCGCCGTGGCGCGACGCATCGTGTCGGCCGCCTCGGCGCCGGAAAGCAGCGGCATGCCCCGGTCGCGGCTGCCCCGGTACGGCTCGAGCATCCACGCGGTGCGGGAACCGAGCGATCCGTCGAGAAAGAGCTTCACACCGCCCCAGCGCAGCATCTCCCAGCCGGCACCGGTGCGGAGTCCGCGTGCGGCAAGCTCGCCGAGCATCGCCGCCGGGGGAAAAGTCAGCACCCGGAGGTTGAGCCCTGCCGACGCGTCGAGACGCTCCAGCGCCGCCAGCGTGGGGCGATCGGACATGTCCTGGATGCCGGTGACGCCGAGCCGGTGGAGGTGCGCCGTGGCGTCGCGCAGCGCGGCCGCCAGCCGGTCCGGGTCCGGGGAAGGGAGCCGCGTGGCGGCGAGCTCCACGGCGTGCTCCAGCAGCACGCCGGTGGGCTCTCCGGCCCCGTCGCGCACGATCCGCCCTCCCGGAGGGTCGGCCGTGGTCCGGTCGATCCCGACGGCGCGGAGCGCGGCGCTGTTGAGCCACGCGGCATGAACGTCGAGCGAGTCGAGCCACACCGGGCCGGCGTGGAGGGCGTCGAGCATGGCCCGGTCGGGGGGCGCGTCCCAGTCGTTGGCGTCCCAGCCCTGGCCAAGGATCCAGCCGTCTTCCCAGTTGGCGGCCGCGATGCGCCTGAGCGCCTCTCCCCGGTCACACCCGGCCAGCTTGACCCGCAGCCGGCCGAGCGCCCAGGGGCCGAAGTGGGTGTGGGAGTCGACCATCCCCGGCGTCACCATCGCGCCGGGGGCGTGGTATTCCGGCGTGCCGGGGGGCAGGAGTCGGGCGACTTCGCCGGCCGGTCCCACTGCCACGATCCGGCCGTCGCGCCAGTAGATCGCGTCGCCGCCGACCTCGGCGGCGAGGGTCATGAGCCGACCGGCGCGGAGAAAGCCGGTTGTTCCGCGGGATTGCGCAGTTTCCACATCGGGAAGCTACTCGCGGCCGGGCTCCGACCCTACCCGACCGGTGGTGGCCGACCGGCCAATGTGGACTGATGGAAATCCACATGCGGCTGGGGATTGTGGACGAATCCTTCCGGGATGCCCCTGACCGGCCGGAGGGGGCATTGTGACGCCATCGTTGCGAAGTGTCCGGCCGTGAAACAACAAACGATCCACACGCGGGGATGGCCAAAAAACCGCGCCGAATCGCAGTCCGCACATCTGTGGATGAAAATAGTTTTCCACGGGAAGGTTCGGGGAAAACATCAGTTCAACCCGCCAACCCTTTGTCCCATATCGGGATGGGCATTGGCATCGGTTTCCACTTCTAGGCCGTTTCCGGCGGATTCACTCCACAACCGCTGCACACGACAGGACCATGTGGAAAATCTCGGGCGGGTCGAATTGCCGCAATTCAGCTGCTGATTCGATTCACGAACAAAATTCCGCCTTGCGAACAGCGCCGGACGGGGTTCGGGGCGTGACAGTCGCGGGTCGCGTTGCCGGGGTCGCCGGCGAGGCGTAAATTGCGGTGCACAAGGGGGCTACGAGTGACGATGCAAGTTGATCTGGCTGCCGCGGCGGCGGTTTTCGATGGGGCGGTCTCGGTTGCGAACGGCCGTGTGGAAATCTCCCGGCCGGAGGTGCTCCAGAGCGACCGGATGGATGCCCTGGTCCGGACCGCGGTGTTCGGTAACCAGCCGCTGCGCGACGCTGCCCGGGCCCTCCTCTGGGAGCTGGGGCAGTACGTCGGGGTGCGCCCGGCGTCGATCAACGACCTCTATATGGCGCGGGGGAAGGGCCTCTGCGGTGGCTTTACCGTGCCGGCGATCAACATCCGGATGCTGGCCTACGACACCGCCCGGGCGGTGTTCCGGGCGGCGCGCGGCTGTGATGGTGGCGCCATCATCCTCGAGATCGCGCGTTCGGAGATCGCCTACACCTCGCAGCGTCCCGCCGAGTACGTCGCGGTGCTGATCGGCGCCGCGCTGCGCGAGGGCTACCATCTGCCGCTCTTCGTCCAGGGCGACCACTCGCAGGTCAGCGCGAAGAAGTACGCCACCGACCCCGAGGGCGAGGTGGGCGAGGTCCGGAAGCTCATTGCCGAAGAGATCGCCGCCGGCTTCCTCAACATCGACGTCGACACGTCAACGCTGGTGGACCTCTCGCGTGCCACGCTCGACGAGCAGCAGCGCGACAACTATGAGCGGGCGGCGGAGATCACCGCATTCATCCGCGATCGTGAGCCCGAGGGGATCACCGTGTCGGTGGGGGCCGAGATCGGCGAGGTGGGGCAGAAGAACTCCACCGTCGAGGAGCTCGACGCGTTCATGACCGGCTACCAGCGCGCCCTCGACGCCCTTGGCGACTATCCGGGGATCAGCAAGATCTCGGTCCAGACCGGGACGTCGCACGGCGGCGTGGTGCTCCCCGACGGGTCGATTGCCGACGTCAAGCTCGACCTCAAGGCCCTCGAGGCACTGTCGAAGGTGGCGCGGGAGCGGTATGGGTTGGCGGGCGCGGTGCAGCACGGCGCGTCGACGTTGCCGAGTTCGGCGTTCGGGCACTTTCCGCGGATCGAGACCGCCGAGATTCACCTGGCGACCAACTTCCAGAACATGGTGTTCGATCACGCCGCGTTTCCGGCGGCGCTGCGCGAGACGATGTATCGCTGGCTCGACGAGAATGCCGCGTCGGAGCGCAAGCCCGCCGACACCGACGAGCAGTTCTACTACAAGACGCGGAAGAAGGCGATCGGGCCGTTCAAGGCGGCTGTCTGGGACCTCCCGGCCGACGTGCGGGGACAGATCGGGGCCGACCTGGAGCAGACCTTTGCGTTCCTGTTCGGGCAGCTGCAGGTGACCGGAACGGCCGGGATGGTGCGCCGGATGGTGACCGCGCCGGGGCTGGGGTGGGGCGTGCTGGCCCACGCCGGCGCGCTCGCCGAAGACGACGCGGACGCCGGCGAATGACGATGCGACACGAGAGCGAGGATGACATGACGGACGAGCGCGAGTACATCATCGAGGAGCGCGGGTCGGGCTTCCGCTGGTTCATTGTCGGCGCCGCGGTGGGTGCCGCGATCGGGCTGCTGTTTGCGCCGCAGGCCGGTGAACGGACCCGGCACGACCTGAAACGCCGGGCGCGGCGCCTCCAGGCGCAGGCTGGCGAGAAGCTCGAGGACCTCAGTGCCGACTTGCAGGAGCGCGGCGCGCGGCTCAAGGATTCGGTCGGCGACCTGGTCGACGACGTGAGTGACACGGTGCGCGAAGGGCGCGAGCGGGTGACGCGCACCGCGGCTTCGGCGCGCGAGGAGATGGAGCGGCGCCTCGGCGACGCCCGGTCGCGGCGGCGCACGGCGGTTGCCGGCGACGCCTCGGACAGCGACGAGTAAGCGCGTTTCCGGGTGATGCCGACGGAGGCGCCGCAGGGAGCGTCGCACGGCATCCCCGGCGTGGCGCCGCTGCTCTCGCTGCGGGCCAAGATCGCCGACGTCCTGGAGCGCGCCAGCTTTCCGCTCCTCGCGTCGGCGCTTACGTTCGATGCGCTGCTGACCATCATTCCGCTGGCGATCCTGGTGGTCGCCGGCATCGGCCACATCCTCGCGTCGAGCAGCTACTTCAGCACCACCGATCCCACCCAGTTGATCTTCCGCTTTCTCCCGGCCCACATCCACGGCGGTGAGAACGACCCGTTCAACGTCATCGAAGACGTCCTCACCAAGATCCGCGGCTACCGCACCCACCTGACGTGGTTCGCGGTGCCGGCGTTCCTCTGGTTCAGCACGCGGCTCTTCGGCGCCATCCGGATCTGCCTTTCGCGCATCTACTCGGTGCGCCAGCGGCAGGTGCACCCTCACCTGGTGCTGAGCTATGTCCTGGGCTACCTGCTCGCCAAGGGCCGCGACCTGCTGATGGTGGTGTTCGTGCTGGTGCTGATCATCACCAACCTCACGCTCTCGACGGCGGCGCACCTGATCGCGAGCCAGGGTGTGTTGCTGCAACCGCCGTGGACCTGGCTGGTCACCACGGTGGGCGTGCTGGCGGGGCACGCCGTGGCCATCGGCCTGGGGCTGATCCTGTTCACGGCGCTGTACCGCTACGCCAGCCCGCGGCGGCTGCGCTGGTCGTCGGCGCTCCTCGCCGGCGCGGTGGCGACCATCGCGTTCGAGGTCGCCAAGTGGCTCTACGGCTGGTACCTCGTCGCCGCGGTCAACCACGGTGAGTTCTCCGTCGACCTCGACCTCGGCGCGGCGCTGCTGCTGATCCTCTGGCTCTGGTACATGTCGCTGGTGTTCCTGTTCGGCGCCGCGCTGGCCGAGGTGTGGGAACACGCGAGGGCGTTGAAGGAGTCGGCGCTGGGGTGATGCGCGGAGCAAAAGGCGCCCAGAGCCCAGGGCCCAGAGCCCAGGGCCCAGAACCCAAACCGGTCGCGGGGCACGGTGCGCGCTACCGCCAGACTCCGGATACTCCGGCTTTCGGATGCCGCTGTGCCCTCCTCTGACACACCGAGTTCCGTTTGAGGGGCTCCGGGCTCCGGGCCCTGGGCTCCGGGCCCTGGGCTCTGGGCGCCTTTCGTTCCGGGCTCCGGGCTCCGGGCTCCGGGCTCCGGGCTCCGGGCGCCTTTGGTTCTTGTCCTGCCTGCCTTCTCTGCGGTATTAGATTCCGCGTGCCCCAGGTCCGAAGGGCGCTGGCGCGCGAACCGCGTCAGGACCTCGCCGGTAGCAGCGCTAAGCGATGTCCGGTGTCGCTTCGGGGTGCCTGGGGCACTTCTTTTCGCTCGACTCTGCTCCGCGATCCCTCGCTCCGCCAGGACACGTCGTCGACCCTGATGCCCATCGCCCTCGCCCGTCGCTACCGCCCCCGCCGATTCGCCGACCTGATGGTGCAGGATCACGTCGCGGCGGCGCTCCGTGGTGCGGTCGCCAAGGACCGCGTCGGGCACGGCTACCTGCTCACCGGGCCGCGCGGCGTCGGCAAGACCACCGCCGCGCGGATCCTCGCCATGGCGCTCAACTGCGAGCATCGTGGCGCCGACGGCGAACCGTGCGGCGAGTGCGCCTCGTGCCGCAAGATCTGGAACGGCTCGGCCGACCTCGACGTGGTGGAGATCGACGCGGCGTCGAACCGCGGCGTCGACGATGCCCGCGACCTGCGCGAACGCGCCATGTACGCCGCGTCGCAGGCCGGGCACCACAAGGTCTACATCGTCGACGAAGCGCACATGCTCACCCGCGAGGCGTGGAACGTCCTGCTCAAGATCCTCGAGGAGCCGCCGCCCGGCGTGGTGTTCGTCTTTGCCACCACCGAGCCGCAGAAGATTGCCAACACCGCCGCACCGGTGCTGTCGCGGCTGCAGCGCTTCGACTTCCGGCGCATCGGGCCGGGAGCGATCTACCAGCGGCTCCGGCAGGTGGTCGACCTCGAAGGCCTCGCGGCGGAAGACGACGCGCTGCGGCTCATTGCGCGCCACGCCGACGGCGGCATGCGCGACGCGCTGTCGGTGCTCGACCAGTGCCTTTCGTTCGGCGACGGTCCGCTCACCGCCGGGCGGGTGCGCGACGTCCTCGGCCTGATGGACGACCAGGCCTATGCCGAAGTGCTTGCCGCGGTGGCCGCCCGGCGCCCCGCCGACATCTTCCCGATCATGGACCGGGTGGCCGACTCCGGCGCCGACCTGGCCGAGTTTGCCGGCGGCCTCGCCGAGGCGGTGCGGGCGGTGGTGATGCACCACTACGGTGCCGAGCCCGAGGGGCTCCCCGAGTCGACCCGGGCGATGGTGCTGGCGGCGTCGGAGGGGATCGCCGCCGAAGACGGCGTGCGGATGCTCAAGGTGCTGGCCGACGCCGAAACCGCCATCCGGCGCAGCGCCAACCCGCGCATCGCGCTGGAGACCCTGCTGCTGCGCTGGACCATGATGGATCGCGCCGCCGACCTCCGGGCGTTGCTGGCCGGCGAGGGGGGCGGCGATGGCGGCGCCGCACCGGAAGGGGCTCCGCGCCCGAGCGGCGGGGCGGGCGGATCGCGACCCGGCCGAGGGGCTCCGGCGGCCTCTGGCGGCGGTGGCGCAAAGCCGACACTACAGACCAGGGCCCGGCAGGGCGGTGGCTCCGAGCCGGCCCGGCCGGCGGGTGGCCCGCCGCCCGAGCACGATGCCGCGCCCCCGGCCGACGACGGAGCGGTGGCCCTGGCGGCGCTGGGCGGGCCGCTCACCGACGACGCGCTGGCCGCCGCATGGAGTGACCTCGTTGCCGCCGTCGCCGGCCGCGGCAAGGTGGTGGGCCAGGCAATCGGCCACGCGGTGCCGCGCCTCGACGAGCGCGGGGTCGTCGTCCTCGGCTTCGCGGCCGAACACGACTTCTTCCGGCAGGGGGCGGAGCGGCAGCTGGCGACCATCGAGGCGGTGGTGCGGAGCTGGGCGGGGCGCGCGGTGCCGGTCCGGACCGAGCCGCTGCAGCCGGCCGACGGTGCGGCGTCCGCGCGGCCCCAGCGGCTCTCGGCCGACGACGCGCGACGCCAGCGGCTGGCCGACCTGCGGCACCTCGATCCCGCCCTGGATGCCGCCGCGGACGCGTTAGATTTGGAACTTGTCGACGAGAATTGACGACCGCGCAAGGGACGCAAGAGGAGACGCTTGGCTGATTCGATGACCATTGCCCAGCTCCGGACCCGGGAGCGGGAGCTGCGGGCGCTCGACGCCGAACTGGCGCAGACCAGCGCCGAGGCGACCGCCGGCGGCGGCATGGTGAAGGTCCGGGTTGATGGTCACGGCAACCTGAAGTCGCTGGTGATCGACCCGGAGGCGTTCGCGTTGCGCGACGCCGACCTGCTGGCCGACCTGGTCGTCGCGGCGGTGACCGAGGCACAGCGGCGCATTGATGAACGTGCAGTGGAATCGGTGCGCACCGCGCGCAACCCTGAGCCGGCCACCGGCTGACGCGTGAGCGCCCTCGAGACGCTCATCGCCGAGTTCGCCCGGCTCCCCGGGGTGGGGCGGAAGACGGCGCAGCGCCTGACCTTCCATCTGCTGCAACAGCCTCGCGAACGCATGGCGGCGCTGGCGGCGGCGCTCACCGCGGTCGCCGAACGGGTCCATCCCTGCGGCGAGTGCGGGCAGCCGACCGAGGAGGAGGTCTGTGACATCTGCCGCGACCCGCGCCGCGACGCCGGGCTGTTGTGCATCGTCGAGGAGCCGTCGGGAGTGGCGGTGATCGAGCGCGCCGGGGCGTACCGCGGCCGCTACCTGGTGCTCGGCGGCCGGCTCTCGCCGCTCGACGGCGTCGGCCCCGACGCGCTGCGGCTCGACCTCCTGGAGCGGCGCCTCGACCAGGGTGAGGTGCGCGAGGTGATCCTCGCCACCAGTTCGTCGCTGGAAGGCGAGGCCACCGCCACCTTCGTGCAGCAGCAGCTGGCGCGCCGCGGCGGCGGCATCAGGATCTCGCGGCTGGCCCGCGGGCTGCCGGTGGGGGGAGAACTGGAATACGTGGACGGAATGACGCTGACCCATGCGCTGAACGCGCGCGAAGAGGTCCGATGAGCCGCCGGTCGGAGACCGCGGGCGTGATCGCGCTGGCCGCCGCCGCGGGTGTTGCCGCCGGCTGGCTGGTGGCGCGCCGGTTCGACGCCCTGCACCGGCAAGACCTCTTCTCGCCCCGGGTGCGGCACCGCCGCGCCGCGCTGGGGTGGCTGCTCCGCGAACGCAACCCGGAGCGGCTGCCGCTGCTCCACGACTACCTCGCGTGGGAAGAGGTGCCGGCGCTGCGGCTGCGGGCGTGGAAGCTCGTCGGCATGCTGCGGCACGGCGGGCACCAGCCGGCCGGCCTGGGGGCGGCGTGAGCGGCGGCCAGGCGGCATCGTGGTCGTTCGGCGAGGCCGACTCGCACCGGATCCGCGCGGTGCTGGTCGACTTCCTGCGCGACGCGGCGGCGCGCACCGCGCTGCTGGTCGATCGCGCCGGGCAGATGCTGATCACCGTCGGCGAGCCGCCGGCGTTCGATCCCACCGCGTTCGCGTCGCTGACCGCCGCCGACTTTTCCGCCAACGACCAGCTGGCCCGGCTCCTTGGCGAAGGCGAGTTCGGCACGCTGTTCCACCAGGGCGAGCGCGAATCGCTCTACCTTGCCGACATCGCCCGGCGGGTCATCCTGGTGGTACTGTTCGACAATCGCACCACGCTGGGCCTCGTCAAGCTGCGGATGCGCGGTGCGGTCGGGGAACTGAGCGAGATCTTCACCGGCATGTTCGCCCGGGACACCGGCACCCGCGACGGCGTTGATGCCGGCTTCGTGGGCGAGGCAGAAGATGAACTCGACAAGCTCTTTGGCGGCTGAGAGGGCGGGCCGATGTCCCTGATCAACTACGCGTCGCGCGAAATCAACTGCAAGATCGTCTACTACGGCCCGGGGCTGGGCGGCAAGACGACCAACCTCGAGTACGTCTACGAGAAGGTCGCCCCGTCGTCGAAGGGCAAGCTCATCTCGCTGGCCACCGAGACCGAGCGGACCCTCTTCTTCGACTTCCTGCCGGTCGACCTCGGCACCATCCGCGGCTTCCGCACCCGGTTCCACCTCTACACCGTGCCGGGCCAGGTGTACTACAACGCCTCGCGCAAGCTGATCCTCAAGGGGGTCGACGGCGTGGTGTTCGTGGCCGATTCGCAGATCGACCGCACCGAGGCCAACCTCGAGGCGATGCAGAACCTCTACGACAACATGGCGCAGCACGGCTACGACCTGACCCGGCTGCCGTTCGTGATCCAGTACAACAAGCGCGACCTCCCCACCGCCGCCCCGGTGCCGGCGCTCGATGCGGCGCTCAACCCCGGCTGGCCGGTGCAGGACGCCGAGAAGCAGAAGCTCACCCCCGACCCGTATCGCGCCGGTGAGTACCTGATCCGCGAGGTCGACGGCGTCTGGGTGGAACGGGTTCCCACCTTCGAGGCGGTGGCGGTGCGGGGCGAGGGCGTCTTCGACACCCTCAAGGCGGTGAGCAAGTTGGTGCTCAAGTCGCTCGGATGACCACCCGCAGCACCATCTGGACCCTGCCGAACATCCTCACCATCGCGAGGATCGGGATCACCCCGATCGTCGCCCTGCTGCCCTTCATCCACGGCTACTGGCCCAAGCTGATCTGCTTCGTGATCTTCGTCTCGGCCGCCGTCACCGACGTGATCGACGGCCGCCTGGCGCGGCGCCGCGGCGAGGTCAGCGACCTCGGCAAGTACCTCGACCCGATTGCCGACAAGCTGCTGCTCTTTGCCACGCTCGGGCCGATCTGGTGGATTTCCACCCAGCGGCAGCAGACCTACGACATCCCGATCTGGGGAAGCATCCCGCTCTGGGTCTGCCTGCTGCTGATCGGCCGGGAGATTGCCATGACGGTGCTCCGGGCGTGGGCCCAGACCCGCGGCGTGGTGATCGCGGCGGAATCGGAGGGGAAGATCAAGGCGGTGCTGCAGAACGTCTTCATCGGCGGCACCCTGACGTGGTTTGCGTTCCGTGACGCGGTGCAGCCGATGGGGTGGGAGCATTCGCAGTGGGCGGCCTACTGGCACCAGTTCCACGGCGGGTTTGTCGCGGCGACCCTCGGCATTGCGCTTACGCTGACCATCTACTCCTTCGTGGCCTACCTGGTGCGTTACCGCCAGCTGTTCCACTCCTGACCGGATGGACGGCACCCCGGGGTCCGGCACCGCCATCGAACTGGTGACCATCGGCACCGAGTTGCTGCTGGGCTTTACCGTCGACACCAACTCGGCCTTTCTCGCCACCGCCCTCGCCGCCGCCGGGATGCCGGTGCTGCGGCGCACGGCGGTGAGCGACGACCCGGCGCAGATTCGCGACGCGGTCGGTGCGGCGCTGGAGCGCGCGGCGGTGGTGATCACCACCGGCGGACTCGGCCCCACCAGCGATGACCGCAGCCGCGAGACGGTGGCGCACCTGCTGGGTCTGCCGCTGCAGTTCGACGACGAGGTCTGGCACCGGCTCGAGGAGCGCTTTGCGCGGCTGGGGCGGGTGCCGGTGGCGTCGAATCGCACCCAGGCAATGGTGCCGGAAGGCGCCGAGGTGCTCGTCAACCAGTGGGGCACCGCCCCCGGCCTCTGGATCGAGACGCCGCGCGGCATCGTGATCATGCTCCCCGGAGTGCCGCACGAGATGCGGATGCTCACCGAGCACGAGGTGATTCCCCGGCTCGGGCCGCGGTTCGGCGCCACGGTGGTGCGATCGGCGACGTTGCGCACCACGGGGGTTGCCGAGTCGACGCTGGCGGAGGCGGTCGGCACGGTCGAGGCGCAGCTGGCGCCGCTCACGCTGGCGTACCTGCCGGGACTGCGCGGCGTGGACCTGCGGCTGACGGCATGGCGGATGGCGCCGGCCACCGCCGACGCGGCGCTCAAGGCCGGGATTTCGCGGCTTCGTGACGCGGCGGGGCGGTGGGTCTACGGCGAAGGCGACGACGACCTGGCGGCGGTGTTCCTCGGCGCGCTGCGGGGTGCCGGGCTGCACCTGGCGGTGGCCGAATCGTGTACCGGCGGGGTGCTCGGCGCGCGGATCACCGAGGTTCCGGGATCGTCCGATGTCTTTCTCGGTGGCGTGATCTGCTACGCCAACCGGCTCAAGGTCGAGTTGCTCGATGTGCGCGAAGAGACCATCGAACGGTACGGCGCGGTGTCGGAGGAGACGGCGCGCGAGATGGCGGCTGGAGCAGCCCGGCGGAACGGAGCCGAGGTGGCGATTGCGATTACCGGCATCGCTGGCCCCGACGGTGGCACGCCGGAGAAGCCGGTGGGGACGGTGTGGTTTGGTTACAGTGTGCGCGGGCAGGTGGACGCGGTGCGGCGGAGCTTTGTCGGCACGCGGCACGACATCCGGTCGCGGGCGTGCCAGGCGGCGTTGGTGGATGGGTGGGGGCGGGTGAAGTCGTGAAGTTGAGAAGAGCGCCCAGCGCCCAGGGTTTAGCAGAGCGCCGTCGGCCCAAGGCCCCGAACCCGGGACTCGGCCGGTTTCGCGAGCCTTGGGTGTGACCTCGGACGGCATCAGCGTCGCACGGCGACCCGGCGCTCGCGGGTTACTTCCTGCTTTGTGACAGGATCCTGCAGCCGGATGACCAGGCGGTAATCGCCCGGATCGAGCTCGCGCACCGACAATTCTCGCTGGAACACCTCATGGACGCTGTCGGCCTTCGCTGTGAAGGCCACCGTGATGCTGGGTGTCTTCTGGTGCCCGGCCACCTCCCATAACTCGAACCGCGTGCCGTAGCTGCGGCCGGGGACGAGGCCGTCGGCCTCGACGGTCAATTCGATCGGTTCGGTGGTGTGCCAGGCGTTGGTGGGATTGAGTGGTACGGCGACACCGTCGTGGTGCCAGATCAATCCGGCATCGCCGCGGCCCAGGATGGGGTCGCTGAGCCGGAGGGTCTTCCCGTCGAACGGGACCACCGGGATGGCGTCGAGCCGTACGCCAGTGCCTTTCGTCTTCGCCGTGTCGGAGACGGTGATGGCCACGTCCCAGGTGCCCGTCGGGGCCGGGACTGTGAAATAGGCACTGAGCCATTCGTTCGGGGCGACCGCTGAGGCACTATGCCAGTGGCGCACGGTGTCGAATGCGGCGACGATGCTACCCGCGGCAGAGTCGCCGATGATGACGCGGAGGTCAGCGTCGAAGGTGCGAGCGGCAGCCGATCCTTCGAGGCGTCCGGCGGGTACGGCGACGACAAGCAAGACGCCGCGGTCGGGGATGCCGAAGGTCTGGATGATGGCACCGAGGGCATTGACAAATGTTGTTGGATTCCCGTCAGTCGTCTCAGCCAACTGCCGTTCGCTCGCGAAGTGATCCACGACCATCCGGAGTGAGGGGGGCAGCGGTCGCGTTCCCGTCGGATCGACCTTCGGCACCGGAGGTTGAAAGGGCTGCTGCATGTACTGCTGCAAGTTGCAAAGCCGGCCATCGAAGGCACAGCTGGTCATCGGATCTCCCATGGGGACGTTTCGGGCGACCATTCCAAACCGTTCACTTGCGCTATCGGTCCGGGAAAACCCGACGACCAACTCACCGCCCGGAGCAGCCCACGCGAGGTTCTCCTCGGTGACGGAGGATCGCCCCGGAGGCAAGGAAAGGTGAATGGGATCGCCGTGTTGCATTACAAGAAAGCCACGGTCATCGAGAATCCGGCTTCGGGCTCTCCAACGCGATACTGCGTTGGTTCCGAAGAGCACTTGGACGCCTTCGCCCGCCCAGATGCCATCTTCCTCGGCGAACCCAAGATCCGGTGTGCCAAGGGCCACATCCCCGGCATGATCCCACCGATAGTCGTGCAACGCCTCGCGCCACCGTCGGAATTGTTCCGGAAGCCGGGTGCCTGGCAACTGTCCGTCGTCGAGGTCGCGTCGTGCCCAGAAATGCTCGAGCCAGACGCGGTGGGCAGCGGGCACCATAGGAATCGAGTCCCACGCGGTAAGTTCTGCGGGTTTGGCGATCCATATCAGATCCTCTGTGTAGGCTCGTCGATCGGCCGAATCCTGGATGGTCGCTGCCCCCCGGTAGTACGCTGTCCGGCCCAACGCGGTGTCGCCTCTTGCAAATGCAATCTCCGCGATGAGGTGATCCCGTTGGGCCGGACTGAGGGAAGCCGTATCGATCCGTTCCAATGCCACATCTGCGGAGTCGATCGAACCCACCTCGATCTCCAGGCGGATCCGGGTCGTCTCTAGCGACGTCGGGAGCACGGCGCTCCTGGCGGTTAGCGCGCGCAATTGCGTCAATTCGCGAGCTGGTGCCAACCAAATGTATGGATACGGTGTAATCGCTTCGAGCTGTTCCGCGCTCCAGGAATTACCACTGTCGCTGGCGAGCAGTTGTCGAAGTGCGAGCACGGCCGGTGCGCGCCACAGGGCTTCGCGCCCGGTGCGGGACGCCTCGGGCGGTGAGATCGGAGCGGCCATGGCGAGTGCGACTTGTGCCGCGAGGCTATCCAGGGGCGCATCCCGGGAGTTCCGTTGAGAGTCCTCGATCAGCCGCGAGGCGATTGGCTGCAATGCGGCTCGTGCCGCGGTGTCACCGTGCAAGACCATGGTGATCAGCGCGTCCAACGTGGTGTCGGCAGCCCCGTCCCGGGCTGTGCCGTGACCGACGCAGCCAGCTATCAAGCAAGCGACGACGAACACCTGACCTCCATCGAAGCTCCGGCGCTGCCCACGGGCCGACGATACACGATGCGACGCTCGGCGACAAGAGTCGTTGATCGATGAGTCACCTCACGCCGCGTCAGAACACCCAGCATTGAACGTCGAAGTCGCAACCTGGCCCGCCGGCGTTGCAAGACGCTTCGACGTCGTCGCGGCTGACACCACCGCAGCCATAGTCTTCGGCGAGAATGGCAACGCAAGCGTCGTAAGGATCATCGGTTGCGCAGGCTTCCCACGCCACGGAGTCGTCTTCGTTCACGCATGCAGAGTAGAAGCCAAAATCGCAGGACGGCCAAGCCGCGACGGCTCGAGAGGGGAGGGTCAGCCCACCGACCGCCACTACGATGGCGCTAAGCATGGTGACGACGGAGCGTTTCGACATGTTGTCCTCCTTTTGGTGGAGTAATGGGGTGCGCCGTTCCGGTATTCAGTTGCGGTCATGCCGGTGACTCGGATCAGACCGGCCCGGCGACCGATGTAGGGCTACGCTGATGTGGCGGACTTAATTGCGGCGATCACCAGTCGGTTCAATGACGCGGAATCGGGCGCCCCCGGAAGTCGGAGGCCGTTGATCAACAGTGTCGGTGTGCCGCGCCCACCGAGCTTGCGCGCCGCCGCAGAGTCGATGTCGATGGCAATCACGGGCCCGGTTCGGGAGGCACATGTTGCGAAGGCTCCGGTATCAGCCACGCCCGCATCTCGCGCGAAACTCATGAATGATTTGAGTCCCAGTGAATCCTGCTTCTGGTAGAGCGCGTCGTGATACGCTTCGAATTGCCCCTGCGCTCCAGCACATTCTGCCGCCCGGGCAGCCGGGTAGGCGAACCGATGATAGGAAAGTGGCCAGTTCCGGAAGACGACCTGAACGTCGTTTGGATACTTGTTCCGGATATACCGCAGCGGGCCGAGTTCGAACTTCCTGCACACCGGGCACTCGAAGTCCGCGAATTCGACGATTGTCACCGGGGCATTGGCCGGGCCCATCCGATGGCCGACCGCCGCATATTGGCGCCAGTCGGGGACCTGAACGGGCGTCGTTGGGCCCCGTGTAGCGTCGCCGGCCGGCGGCTTGTGAAGGGAGTCACGGACCCGCAGGGTGGTGACCACGACGGCGCAGGCAACCGCAACTACCATGAACGTCTGTTGGACGGCCTCACCAGGTTTCATCGTCTTCCCCCCGCGGCCGTTCTCCCGGATCTGGACGAGCCATCGTGCCCCCCCCCCCCGCCTCACCCGGGCCCGGATCCGCTCCTTGACCCGCCTGACAAGCCTGCGCTGTTCGGCCGGCGGACGGTCGGTGATGCCCAGCACATCGGCGTAGACCTTGGTCCTTCGCTCGCCCTCACCCATCAGCTCCCAGACCCTGTGCTCGGCGGCACTCCAGTTGGCTCGATGTTCCGCGCAGACGGTGGGAGTCCCGCCGGTGGTAATCACTTCCTGTAATACCTTCCCCGCCGGGCCGAGAAGTGCAACAACCCGGGTGTCAGCGTCCCGCCGACGCCGGGCGTGTTCCGCGGCGTAACGCCACTCCCGGCGCTTGAGCCGGCCCTCGCGGCGCAGGCCGTTGAGCAGGTTCCGCCAGGCGGCCAGCCGCAGGTGGGCCATCACCATTCGGCCATCGGACGCGTTCGCGCCGGCCGGATGCTGGATATACGCCATCACGGCGTCAGTCGCGGCGTCCTGCGCGAGTGATGCGTCAATGCGCGGCCGATGGGCGGTCAGGTAGGTAACCAGCCACGGATGGACCATGGCCGCGAGTCGCTGGCCGACGTTGTCATCTCCGGCGAGCAGCTGCTGGTGCAGTTCGGCGATGCGGTCGAAGGCCGGCTCGGTCAACGGGCAACCGCGTCCTGTTGGTGTACGAGCAAGGTAATACGAGCGGAGCGTACGGATGTCAAGCGGAAGGTACACCAGGGGCACGATCCCCTTGGCAGCCACGCGGGCGGCCGGTCGGCACGGCGGTTGCCCGGGCGGTCGGGCGGCGGACCCCGGCGGGGGCTATAGTTCACGCCTCCAGGAGGTAGTGTGAATTCCAAACGTCGACTGCTCGGGGTCCTTGCGTGCGGCATCGCACTCGCCGCCGTTCTTCCCGCCGCGCTGCCCGGCCAGAGCACGTCCGGCCCGCGCTTCGAGATCTCCTTTCCCGCCTCGGCCCACGCCGGCCCGATCACCGGGCGCGTGTACGTGGCGATCACGAAGGTGAACGACGCGCGCCGCACGCCCATTGACCAGACCGGCGAAGACGGCGTGCCGCTCTTCGGCGTCAACGTCGACGCCCTGAAACCGGGCCAGAGCGCCACCATCGACGCGTCGACCTTCGGCTACCCGGCCCGCTCGCTCCGCGACATTCCCGCCGGCACCTACTGGGTGGAACCGTTCGTCAACGTCTACACCCGCTTTGCGCGGGCCGACGGGCACGTGGTGTGGCTCCACATGGACCAATGGGAAGGGCAGGACTGGAAGCGCTCGCCGGGGAACATCTGGGGCAAGCCGGTGGAGATCACCTTCGATCCGAAGTCGTCGACACCGGTCCGCCTCGTCGCCGACCAGGTGATTCCGCCGATCACCGAACCGGCCGATGACCAGTACGTCAAGCACATCAGGATCAAGAGCGAGATCCTGTCGAAGTGGTGGGGACAGCCGATCTGGCTCGGCGCCATCGTGCTGCTCCCCAAGGGCTACGACACGCACCCCGACGTGAAGTACCCGATTGTCTACGACGAAGGCCACTTCTCGCTGCGCCCGCCGGGCGGCGGCGCCAACCCGCAATGGCTCGCCGACAGCACGCCGCGGGTGATCATGGTGTCGCTGCAACATCCGTCGCCCTACTACGACGATTCGTACGGCGTCAACTCGGCCAACAACGGCCCGTACGGCGACGCCATCATGCAGGAGCTGATTCCCGAAGTCGAAAAGCGCTTCCGCGTCATCGGCCAGCCGTGGGCGCGATTGCTCACCGGTGGGTCGACCGGCGGCTGGATCGCCCTCTCGCAACAGGTGTTCTACCCCGACTTCTACGGCGGCACCTGGGCGCTCTGTCCCGACGCGGTGGACTTCCGGTACCACCAGATCGTCAACATCTACAGCGACAGCAACGCGTACTGGGTGGACCACGGCTGGATGAAGGTGGAGCGCCCCGACGTGCGTCGTCCCGACGGCAACATCACCACCATGATGAAGGACGAGAACTGGTACGAGCTGGCGGTGGGCGACAGCGGGCGGAGCGGCGGGCAATGGGACATCTGGCAGGCGACCTACGGTCCGGCGGGCGCCGGCGGCTACCCGGCACCGATCTGGAACAAGCGCACCGGAGTGATCGACCACCAGGTGGCGGACTACTGGAAGCAGCACTACGACCTGCGGAACATCCTGCAGACCAACTGGTCGACCCTGGGGCCGAAGGTGGCCGACAAGATCAACGTCTACGTCGGCGCCATGGACACCTATTACCTGAACATGGGCGTCCACATGCTCGACGATTTCCTCACCTCGGCCACCGACCCGAAATGGACCGGCGAGATTGTCTTCCAGCCGATGGCGCCGCACTGCTGGGGGCCAAGAATGCCGGAACTGCTGCAGAAGATGGCGGCGCAGATGGTGGCCCATGCGCCGGCCGGGGCGGATGTGAAGGGGTGGAGGTACTGAGCGGCAGCCCGGAGCCCGGAGCCCGGAGCCCGGAGCGTGGGCACTGTCATTGTGAGCGGAGCGGTGGCGAAGCCACCGCGCAGTCGAACGCCTGCACTGAGCTTGTCGAAGGGACGACTTCGCAGCCACTCCGCGGCTGCTCCGCTCGGGATGACATCGCTGCGTGGCCGGCCGATCCCTCGCTCCGCTCGGGATGACAGTGGCCGTCCCGCCCCCCGGGCCCCGGGCTCCGGGCTGCCTTTCTGGCATTGCGCTCCGGCACACGGGTTGCCTTCCTTTCACCGGATGCCGAATCGAGCCCCCTCATGAAGGCTGATGATCCCATGGAAGACCCTGCGGGAAACCGCGACCACGACCTCCCGATGACCGAGCCCCAGCCTCCCGAGGAGGAGTGGCGGCCGGAAGACAGCGTTCCGGCGGCGGAGGCGGCCAAGGCAGTCGCCGACGCCGAGGATCGCTTTCTCCGCCTCGCCGCCGAATACGACAACTACCGGAAGCGGACCCACCGGGAAAAGACCGAGGCGTTCGACCGCGGCGCCGCCGCGATTGCGCTGCGGCTGCTCGACGTGCTCGACGACATCGACCGCCTGGCGGCAAGCCACCCCGAGCCCACCGACACCTTCCAGAGCGCCTTCCTGCTGATCCAGCGGAAACTCTGGAAGGAGTTGCAGGCGGCGGGACTGGAACCGATCGACGCGGTAGGCAAGCCGTTCGACCCGACGCAGCACGAGGCGGTGTCGGTGGTCGCGCCGGAGGCGAAGGGGCAGGACCACACCGTCAAGGCCGTCTTCCAGACCGGCTACCGGTTCAAGGGGACGGTGCTGCGGCCGGCCCGGGTCCAGGTCTACTCCGACCAGGGCAACTGAGTGGCGAGCCAGGACTTCTACGCCGTACTCGGCGTGCCGGAGTCGGCGTCAGCCGCGGAGATCAAGAAGGCCTACCGCAAGCTGGCCAAGCAGTTCCATCCCGACGCCAATCCCAACAATCCGCAGGCGGCGGAGCGCTTCAAGCAGATCTCCGAAGCGAACACCGTGCTGTCAGACCCCGAGCAGCGCAGCAAGTACGACCGGATGCGGCGCCTCGGCGCGTTCGACACCGGGCCGCGCACCGCGCGGCGTCCGGGCCCGGGCGGGCCGGAGCCGGAGGGGTTCGATTTCGGCGACATCGGTTCCTTCGGACTCGGCGACATCTTTTCTTCGATCTTCGGGCGGCGCCGGAGTGGCACCGAAGAAGCGCAGCCGGACCACGTCGAAGTCACCGTGACGGTGCCGTTCCGCACCGCGGCCAACGGCGGCAAGGTGCCGATCACGCTGGCGATGAACGATGTCTGCGCCACCTGCGGCGGAACCGGCGCCGAACCGGGCACTTCGCTGACCACCTGTCCCGAGTGCAAGGGGAGCGGCACGATCTCGTTCGGACAGGGCGGCTTTGCGGTGAACCGGCCGTGCCCGGTCTGCCGCGGCCGTGGCAAGATCCCCAGCAAGCCGTGTCACACCTGCGGCGGCACCGGTGAGGTGCGCGCCGAGAAGCACCTGCTGGTGACGGTGCCGGCGGCCACCGACAGCGGCACCCGGGTGCGGCTCAAGGGCCAGGGACCGCGCGCCAAGGCGGGGGGGCGCCCCAGCGACGTACTGGTGACCTTCCAGGTGGAACCGGACCGCTTCTTTACCCGCGACGGCCTCGACATTCTCTGCGAGGTCCCGATCTCGCTCTCGCAGGCGCTGCTCGGCGCGACGGTGCAGGTCCGCTCGATCCGCGGTGCCAAGGTGCGCCTGAAGATTCCGGCCGGCACCCAGCCGGGTCGCAAGTTCCGCATCAAGGGGCAGGGATTGGAAAAGGGCGGCCACACCGGCGATCAGGTGGTGACGGTCCAGGTGAAGATTCCGGAGAAGCTCAGCGAGGAGCAGAAGGAGGCGATCGAAAAAGCCTTCGGTGGGCATCCGGCCACGAGTTGAGGGTTGGTGCTGCGAAGGCGCTGACGGCCCACGGAGCCCGGGGCCCGGGGCCCGGAGCCTGCTATCTCCGCCGCTCGATCAACACCCGATGGGTCCCCCGTTCCGGCTCGCCCGCGGCCGGGGTGCGCTGTTCGAAGCTGCCGTCGGGCCGCATCTCCCAGGCCTGGCGATTGTCGCGCAGCATGAGTTCCAGAACCCGCCGCACTTCCGCCCGATGCCGCGGGTCCTCGATCGGCACCGCCGCTTCGATGCGTCGCACCAGGTTGCGGGGCATCCAGTCGGCCGACGAGATCCAGACCTCTTCCTCGCCGCCGTTGGTGAAGACAAACGCGCGGGAATGTTCCAGAAACCGTCCCAGGATCGAGATGACGCGGATGTTGTTGCTGACACCGGGGAGTCCGGGGCGGAGGCAGCAGATGCCGCGGATGATCAGGTCGATCGGCACCCCGGCGCGCGACGCCTGGTAGAGCGCCTCGATCACCTCCTGGTCAACCAGCGCGTTCATCTTGGCGAGAATGCCCGAGGGCCGTCCGGCGCGGGCATGTTCGGCCTCGCGCCCGATCCGCTCGAGCATCCGCTCCTTCATCCAGCGCGGCGCCACCAGCAGCTTGCGGTATCCGGCCGGCGCCGCGAACCCGGTGAGGACGTTGAAGAGGTCGCTCAGGTCCATGCCGAGTTCGGGGTCGGCGGTGATCAACCCGAAGTCGGTGTAGAATCGCGCGGTCCGCGGGTTGTAGTTGCCGGTGCCGACATGCACGTAGCGCCGGATGGCGTCGCCCTCGCGGCGCACCACCAGCAGCACCTTGGCGTGGGTCTTGAGCCCCGCCACCCCGTAGCTCACGTGCACCCCGATGTCCTCGAAGCGCTTGGCCCAGCTGATGTTGTTCTCCTCGTCGAAGCGCGCCTGCAGTTCGATCAGCACCGCCACCTGCTTGCCCCGTTCGGCCGCCAGCGCCAGGAGTCGCGCGATCTCGCCGCCGGTGCGGTAGAGCGTGATCTTGATGGCGAGGACATCGGGATCTTCGGTGGCGACAGCAATGAGCCGCTCCACCGAGGTCTGGAACGAGTCGTAGGGGTGATGCAGCAGGATGTCGCCTTCGCGGATCGTGGCGAAGAGGTCGTGGTCTTCGGCGAGGCGCCGCGGGGTGGCCGGGATGAACGGCGGGTCGTGCAACGGCGGGAAGTCGAGGGCGGCGATGGTCGCCAGGTCGCTGGCGTCGAGCGGCCCCGACACCTCGAAGACGTCGTCGTCGGTGAGCGGCAGCCCCTGGTCGGCGTCGGCGGCGTTGAACTCCTCGATCAACAGCGCGCGGAGCGACGGCGGCATCGACTTCTGCACCTCGAGACGCACCACTTCGCCGAAGCGGCGGTTGCGAACCTCCTCCTGGATCAGCTCCAGGAGGTCTTCGGCTTCGTCGTTGCTTCCGCTGCCGAACTCGAGGTTGAGCTCGGTGTTGCGGGTGATGCGGAAGAGGTGCCAGCCGAGAATCTGCACGCCGGGGAACAGCGCCTCGACGTGCGCCCCGATCAGGTATTCCAGCGGGAAGAACTCGTTGGGCCGGGTCAGCGGCACCCACCGTGGCAGCAGCTTGGGCACCTTGACGCGGGCAAAGTGCGCGTGGCCGTCGGCGTCGGCGAGCGAGACGGCAAGCGACAGCGACAGGTTGGAGATGTGCGGGAACGGATGCGCCGGATCGACCGCCAGCGGCGTCAGCACCGGAAAGACATTCGACCGGAAGTACCCGGTGAGGTGTTCCCGTTCCAGGGGCGAGAGGGCGTCGAAGCGGTCGTGCAGCCGGATGCCGTTGGCCGCCAGCGCGGGGACGACGTCGTTGATCAGGCAGCGCGAGTGCTGGTCGACGAGGCTCCGCACCGTGGTGCGGATGGCGCTCAGCTGCTGTGCCGGCGGCATCCGGTCGGCGGCGCGCTCGAGCACCCGCGCCGCAACCTGCTCGCGGAGCCCCGCCACCCGCACCTGGAAGAACTCGTCGAGGTTGCTCGAGAAGATGCCGAGAAACTTGACCCGTTCCAGCAGCGGGGTGCGGGCGTCGAGCGCCTCGTGCAGCACCCGCCGGTTGAACTCCAGCCACGCCAGCTCGCGATTGAGATAGAGCGACGCATCGCGCAGGTCGGGCGCCGGTTCGCTGGCCGCCGGCGCCGCCGACGCCGTGCAGGTCGACCGCCGACGCGGTGGGATTGCACGCTGCCGCCTCGATGACCCCGCCACCGAGCAGCTGGTCGGCGGCGGAATAGAGCGCGCCGGACTGCCCCGGGGTAATGGCGCGAACCGGTGTGTCGAGCGCCAGGGCGACGCGGCCCGGTGCCACCTCGCGCACCCGGGCGGGAACGGCGGCGGCGCGGTAGCGCAACTGCACGAAGCAGCGGTCGCCCGCGGCGAGCGGCGCCGACAGCCAGTTGCATTCGCCCAGTGTCACCGCATCGCCGAACAGCTCCGATTCGTCGCCGACCACCACTTCTCGGCTCTCCGGACGGATCGCCACCACGTAGAGCGGCAGCGAGCGCCCGCCGGGCAGTCCGCGCCGCTGTCCCAGGGTGTAGCGGGCAAAGCCCTGGTGTTCGCCGACAACTTCGCCAGCGGTTGTCACCACGCGCCCCGGCGCGAGGGCCGGTGCGTCGGCGGGCAGGCGGCGCTCCAGCACGCCGACATAGTCATCGTCGGGGACGAAGCAGATCTCGACGCTCTCGGGCTTGTCGGCGGTCTCCAGCGCCAGCGCCCGGGCGCGCCGCCGGGTCTCGCTCTTGGTGAGCGCTCCCACCGGCGTCCACATCCGCCGCACCACCGCCCGGTCGATGCCCCACAGGAAGTAGCTCTGGTCCTTGTTGCGGTCGGCGCCGCGGAACAGCGCACCGTCGCGCGCCACGGCGTAATGTCCGGTGGCAATCCCGTCGCAGCCGAGCGCGTCGGCGTGCGCCAGCAGGTCGCGGAACTTGGTGAACGAGTTGCAGCGCACACAGGGAATCGGTGTGCGGCCGCGCGAGTATTCGTCGACGAAGTTGTCGATCACCCGGTCCGAGAAGCGGTCTTCGAAGTTGAGCACGTAGTGCGGAATCCGGAGCCGGTGCGCCACCGCGCGGGCGTCGGCGATCGAGTCGAGCGAGCAACAGGGCCGGTCGGGGACGTCTCGCCGTAGCAGAACAGCTTCATCGTGGCGCCGATGACCTCGTGGCCCTGCTCGACGAGCAGCGCGGCGGCGAGCGACGAATCGACGCCGCCGCTCATCGCGACCAGAATCCGCGCGCGACCGTTCTCAGGCACGGCCGAGGCTCCGGTGCAGGTCGCGCACCTTGCCGACGATGCCCGGAAAGAGCTCGACGACCCGGTCGATCTCGGCCGGCGTGGTGGCGTGGCCCAGCGAAAAGCGGATCGTGCTGGTCGAGACCGACGGGGCGACCCCCATCGCGACCAGCACATGTGACGGTTCCACCGAACCGGTGGAACAGGCCGAACCGCCGGAACAGGCGACACCGGCAAGGTCGAGGTGCATCAGCAGCGCCTCGGCCTCCGCGTCGGGCACGCCGAGCGAGAGGACGTGCGGAGCGCGAGGGGCGGTCGCACCGTGGACCACGGCGTCGGGAATGGCGGCGACGAGGCGGCGCGCAAGGTCGTCGCGCAGCTGCCGCAGGCGGGTCATCTCGCCGTCGAGCTCGGCGCGGGCGAGCTTTGCGGCGCGTCCCAGTGCGACGGCACCGGCGACGTTCTCGGTGCCGGGGCGGATGCCGAACTGCTGGCCGCCGCCGTGGATGATGGCCTCGATGATGTGGCGGTTGCGCACGATGAGCGCGCCGATGCCCTTGGGCGCGCCGAGCTTGTGGCCGCTGATTGACAGCAGCTGCACGCCGGCGGCGTCGAGGTCGACCGGCACCTTGCCAAACGCCTGGACCGCGTCGCTGTGGAACGGCACGCCCGTCGCGGCGCACCGCGCGCCGATGTCGGCCACCGGCTGCAGCACGCCGACCTCGTTGTTGACCCACATCACCGAAACGAGTGAGGGATGCCGCGCGAGGGCCGCGTCGAGTGCGTCGAGGTCGAGAATGCCGTCGGGGCGGACCGGAAGAATCGTCTCGTCGCCACCGAGTTCGACGACGGCGTGGGCGGCGGCGAGCACCGCCTTGTGCTCGATGGCGGTGGTGACGACGTGCATCGGCCGGCCCCGGTGCCGGGCGGCGAGTGCCGCGCCGATCACCGCCAGGTTGTCGGCCTCGGTCCCGCCCGAGGTGAAGATCACCTGGTTCGGTTCGGCGCCGACCGCTTCGGCCACCTCCCGCTTGGCCTGCTCGAACCCGGCGCGGGCCGCCCGGCCGAAGCGGTGCGATGACGAGGGGTTCCCCCACGAGGCGTTGAAGAAGGGGAGCATGGCCTCGAGGACGTCCCCCCGGACCGGCGTCGTGGCGGCGTTGTCGAGATAGATCGGTTCCATGGCGCTCAATCTAGCCGTCACTGGGCGGGGGAGCGACTCGACGGCGGCGATCACCGGTCAAGAATGGCACCTCGGCGCGCCGATGGAAAGTGCTGTGCCGCAAGGAGTTACAAGGTTGATACCGTGGTCGCACCGGTGCCACCTGGGTGGCATCGGTGAATGGCCCGCTCGGGAGTCGCCGAGCATGGTACTTGCGCTCAGATTAGGGCAATGCCCGCATCGCAAGGAGATGGACCCGGACGCCTGGTCCGGCCCGGTTTGATCGCCGCCGGCACGGCAGCGAGCTACCTGCTTCTCGCGTCGGTGAGCTACGCCATCCCGCTGTTGGGGACCGAGATCGTGGCGGCGTGGCTCCCCGCTGGCTTGCTGCTCGCCTTCCTGCTCCTGCTCGACGGTTCCGAATGGGGTGCCGCGATGGCCGGGGCCGTCGTGGGCAACATGCTGGCCGACGTGCATCACGGTTCGCGGCTCCTCGTTGCCCTGGCGGCCGGATTCGCCAACGTCGCCGAGTCATTCGTCGGGGCGCTGGTGCTGCGCCAGAAGCTGGGTCGGAAGATCTCCCTCGGGCGCCTCAGGGAACTCGGCTGGCTGTTGCTCGGCGTCGTGGTGGCAACAAACGCCGTGACGTCACTGCTTGGCGCGCTGGTGATGCACCTTGCCGGTAGCGCCGCCTTCAACCGGTCGTGGATCACGTGGTGGGTGGGAGACGGAGCCGGCATGCTGCTGATCACGCCGCTTCTGTTGACCTTTGTCGATCGGACGAGGGGCGGCGAGCCGGTCGCCTGGCGAAGCGTCGTCCACGGGGCGGTCGCCGTTGTGGCGCTGATTGTCGTGGCGGGTTTCACCCTTGCCAATCCCCGCGGAAGCGGCCGCTTCATCGGCACCTCGCCGTACCTCGTCCTGCCGTTCGTGCTGTGGATCGCACTGGCCTTCGGTCCGGTTGGCGCGTCCGTCGCTGCGTTCGGGGTCGGGATGGCGGCGCTGGGCTACGGCGCAGCCGGGCATGGGCCCTTCGTGGCGCCGGGCGAGTCGGAACTCAAGGAAGTGCTGGGCCTCTACAGCTTTCTTGCCCTGACGACGCTGACCGGGTTGGTGCCGGCGGCAATTCTCGAGGAGCGACGCCGCGCGACCGCGGCACTCCGGAGCAGCGAGGCCCGCTTCCGGGAACTCGCCGGTGCGATCGACGATGTCTTCTGGATTGCCGACCATGAGACGCTGGCGCCGCTCTACGTCTCGCCGGCGTTCGAACGGATCTGGGGCCGGCCCGGTATGGCGGTGACCGGCGGTCGCGACGGCCTCCTCGACACCGTCCACCCCGACGACGTCGCGGCAGTGGCAGCCACCTACGCCGCGAGCCGCGGCGGGAGGCCCTTCGAGCATACCTACCGCATCGTGCGGCCCGACGGTGAGGTCCGCTGGATTCACGGGCGCGGTTTTCCGGTGCGTGACGGCGCGGGAGCGGTGGTGCGGATTGCCGGTGTGGCCCGCGACATCACCACACAGCGCGAGGCGGAGACGGCGCTGGTGCGGACCGAAGAGCAGATGCGCTTTGCCCTCGAGGCGTCGGCGGTGGGGTTCTGGGAGGCTGACCTTGTCGGCGACACGGCCACGTGGTCGGCGACGTGTGAGGCGATGCACGGACTCGAACCGGGAACGTTCGGCGGCCGCCTCGGGGCGTTCATCGATCTGATCCACCCGGAAGACCGTGAGATCATCGCGCAGCGGGTGGCCGACTCGATTGCCGCGCACGCCGACGCCCAGATCGAATACCGGACTCGCTGGCCCGACGGCACCGTCCACTGGATCGTCTCGACCATTCACCCGGTGCACGACGCCGACGGGCGCCCGCTCAAGGCCACCGGTGTCGCGATCGACGTCACCGAGCGCCGCGAGCTGGAGAATCAGCTACGGCAGGCCGGCAAGATGGAGGCCGTGGGCCAACTGGCTGGCGGCATTGCGCACGACTTCAACAACATCCTCACCGCGATCCTCGGCAACGCCGAGCTGCTGATCGAGGATGCCTCGGCGACGGTGGACCAGCGCAATTCCGCCGCCGAGATCCGCACCGCCGCGGTGCGCGGCGCACGCCTCACCCGCCAGCTGCTGGCCTTCGGGCGGCGCCAGGTGCTGATGCCGCGACGCACCCGCGTCAGCGAGGTGGTCCGCGACATGCTGCCGATGCTGCGCCGCGTGCTCGGTGAGCACATCATCATCAGTGCGCCGGACACGACGGCCGATCCGGAGTTGGTGGCCGACGTCACGCAGCTCGAGCAGATCATCCTCAACCTCGCCATCAACGCCGGCGATGCGATGCCGGATGGCGGCCAGCTCGACATCACGGTCGGTGAGGCGCTACTGCCGCCCGACGCCGGGCCGCGCGAGATGCCGCTCGACGGTGGCCGGTATGTCGTGATCGACGTGACCGACAGCGGCACCGGCATTGGCCGCGAAGTGCTGGCCCACATCTTCGAACCGTTCTTCACCACCAAGCCCGCCGGTCACGGCACCGGCCTCGGCCTGGCCACCGTCCACGGGATCGTGACGCAGATGCACGGCGCCGTCGAAGTGTCGAGCCGCCGGGGCGAAGGGACGCGGTTCCGCATCTACCTCCCCGCCGCCGACGAGACGGGTGAACGGGAAACGGAGAGCGAACGCCAGCAGGTCACGGTGGGCGGCAACGAGACGATCCTGCTGGTCGAGGACGAACCGGCGGTGCGGGCCTACCTCACCAAGACCCTCGAGCGGCACGGTTATCGGGTGATCGCGGCTGCGGACGCTGCCGCGGCGCAGGACGCCTTCCGGCGCGCGGCGGTGCCGATCGACGTGCTGATCACCGACCTGCGGATGCCGGGCATCAGCGGCGTCGATCTGGCCGCCGAGCTGCGGAAGACCCAGCCGGTGCTGCGGGTGATCTTCATGTCCGGGTACAGCGAATTGGCCGCCGACATCGCAAGCAGCGAGCAGCCGTTTCTCGCCAAGCCGTTCAGTGGGGCGGATCTTGCCGCGATGGTCCGCACCGTGCTCGATGCCGGACGGATCGTGAACTGAATGCCGGCGAAGCTCTAGAGGCTCGCCACCCCCAGCGTCACCACGTCGTCGACCGCCATGGCCTCCGGCGTCCAGTACGGTTCGCCGTACCTGGCGCGGATCAGCGAACCGTAGTGCCCGTTCTGCGTCGCGATCAGGTCGTGCAACGGCTGCCCGGTGGGGTAGAGTTCGCCCGCCTGGCGCACGCCCTCGAACTGCGACGCAAAACAGGCCACGGCGCGGAGCTTCTTGTCGAACTGCTCGCTGATGTCCACCACGAACGTCGGCTTGACGACATCTTCGCGGAAGCTGAGGGCATAGCAGAGCTTGCTGGGCCGGAAGCGTTCGCCGGCGCCGGGATAGTTCTTCAGGCCGGCGAGAAAGCTCGCGTCGCGGATCAGCTCCGAGGCGATGCGGTGGTCGGGGTGGCGGCCGGTGATGTACTGCAGGATGACGGTCCGCGGGCGGAGTTCGCGCAGCAGCTCGACCACCACCCGGCGGCTGGCGTCGTCGTTGGCGAGGTGGCCGTCCGGCAGCCCGGCGTTGCGGCGTTCGGCGACGCCGAGAATCTCGGCTGCCTCCGCCGCCTCGCGCGCTCGCAGTTCGGGCGTGCCGCGCGAACCGAGCTCGCCGCGGGTCAGATCGACAATGCCGACCCGGTGCCCCTGCTCAACGGCGCGCGCCAGGGTGCCGCCGCAGAGGAGTTCAGCGTCGTCGGGGTGGGCCATGATGGCGAGAAGGTCGACGGGCATGGGGTGAAGATAGCCCAGAGCCCAGAGCCCCGAGCCCAGAGCCCAGAGCCCAGAGCCCAGAGGCGGCCCACAGCCCGCCACGTGTCGCCTCCAATATCACGTCGACGTCAGCACGGACATTCCGTGTCCGATCTGCGGCCCCTGGGCTCTGGGCTCTGGGCCGCTCTATTCGTACCGCAGTGCTTCCACCGGATCCATCCGCGCCGCCCGGTTCGCCGGCACGATGCCGAACACCAACCCGATCGCGATCGACGCCGCCGTCGCCACCAGCGCGCTCCACAGCGGCGGCGCCGCGTCGATGTGCAGCAGTGCCTTGAGCGCTTCGCCGCCGAGGATGCCGAGCCCGATGCCGATCAGCCCGCCGGTGGCGGTGAGGGTCGCGGCTTCCACCAGGAACTGCCAGAGGATTTCGCCGCGCGTCGCGCCGAGGGCCTTCCGCACGCCGATCTCCCGGGTCCGGTCGGTGACCGACACCATCATGATCGCCATCACGCCGATCCCGCCCACCAGCAGCGCCACGCTCGACAGCGCGATCATCACGAGGAAGAACGCCGAGGTCAGCTTGTCGACGATCGCGAGGATCTGGTCCTGGGTCAGGACGTCGAACGAGTTCGGCGCGCCGGGGCGTGAGCCCGCGGACGCGCCGCAATGCCGCCACCGTGGCGTCCTTGGCGATGTCGATGTCGACGCCACGCTTGGCCAGGACGACGATGAACAGCGCATTGGTGTCGTCGTAGGGGAACAGCTGCTTGATGGCGCGGAACGGTGCCACGCCGCCGTCGGTCTGCCCCGGCGCCTGGAAGATGTTGTCGGGGCGGGCATAGACGCCGATGATGGTGAACGACCTGCCACCGACCCGGACCACCTTGCCGAGCGGGTCGAGGTACCCGAAGAGGTGCTGCGCCACCTGGGTCTCGATCACCATCACCTGTTCGCCGGCGTTGAGTTCGGCGTTCGAGAACCAGCGCCCCTCGAGCAGGTTGCCGCCCTGGACGTCGAGATAGTGCTGGTCGGCGCCCCCACACCAGCACGGTCTGCGAGTGGACGCCGTAGTACTCCATGCGCTGCTGCACCTGCACCCAGAGGCCGGCGTGGGCGATTTCGGGCATGGCGGCGATGGCGGCGGCGTCGCGCTCGTTGACCACCGGGCGGGCGCGCACCTCCGGGGGGAGGTTCTGCGGATTGAGCGGTGTCGACGAGAAGAACCGGATGACGTAGAACGTCTCGGGCGAGGCGGTCTCGATCGAGGCGAAGATCTGGCTGCGGATTCCTTCGACCAGCGAGGCCATCACCATCACGGTGGTGACGCCGATGACGACACCGAGCACTGTCAGCGCCGAGCGGAGCTTGCTGGCGCGCATGGCGTCGAAGGCCAGCACCACGCCCTCGCCGACGTTGCGGACGCGGAAGGCCATCGGCTACTCCTGCCGCAGTGCCGTGATCGGGTCGAGCCGCGCGGCGCGTGCGGCGGGATAGACGCCGAAGATGATCCCGGTGCCGGCGCCGAGGGCCAGCGCCACCGCGACCGACCAGACCGTGACCCTTGCCGGCAGCGGCGAGAAGCGCGCCACCAGCTGCGCCAGCCCCCAGCCGCTGGCAACGCCAAGCAGACCACCGAGGGTGCTGAGGATCACGGTCTCGACCAGGAACTGCCGCTGGATGTCGCGATGGTTGGCGCCCACCGCCTTGCGGATGCCGATCTCGTGGGTGCGCTCGCTCACCGACATCAGCATGATGTTCATGATCACGATGCCGCCCACCACGATGCCGATGCCCACCACCGCCGGGATGACGGCAAAGAGCAGCGCGGTGAGCTGCTTCCAGAACGCCACCAGCGCGTCGGCCTTGTCGACCGTGAAGTTGTCCTCCTGCGTGGGCAGCAGGTGATGGGCAATGCGCATCGCCTCCTCGGCGCGCTCCATCGCGTCCGGAATCGCCGCGGCGCTCCGCATCTTGACCGACACCACCGTGGTCTGGCGCCGGCCCCAGATGGCCTCGAAGGTGCTGATCGGCATCAGGGCGAAGGCATCGAACGACTGCCCGAGGGTCTTGCCCTTCTGGGCAATGACGCCCGAGATGGTGAACTCCTCGCCGGCAATCCGCACCTTCTGTCCGACCGCCGCCGCCGGCGACGAGAAGAGCTTGTCGGCAATGTCGTAGCCCACCACGATCACCGGGCGCCGCTCGCGCACGTCGGGGTCGACCAGCGGCCGGCCGGCGGCGAAGCGGTAGTCCTGCACCGTCTGGTAGGGCGGGGTGACCCCGAAGATCATCACGCCGCCGAGCGACTGGTTGCCGCTCACCACCGTGGTGACCGGCGTGGGCCAGCCGCTCTGGAGCGCCACCGCTTCGGCGTCGGGGAGGGCCCGTTCCACCGCGTCGGCGTCGCTCCGCGAGATGATCGGGCGGAGCGCCAGCCGGCGCACCTCCTCGTCGCTCAGCAGTCCCACGGTGATCGGCGTCCGCCGCACCTGGAACGCGTTGGTGCCGATCATCGCGTCGGTCAGGTTGGTCTGCACGTACGAGTTCATTCCCTGGATGATCGAGACGACGGTCACCAGGAAGCCGACCGAGACGATGATGCCGAGGAGGGTAAAGAAGGAGCGGAGCTTGGCCCCACGGATCGTGGCGAGAGCGAGGCGGAGCGCTTCGCGGTAGGGCATGGGGAGAAGATAGCCGAGGGCCCGGGGCCCGGGGCCCGGGCTGCGTTACTCGTACCTCAACGCTTCGACCGGATCCAGCCTCGCCGCCCGGTTGGCGGGATAGAGCCCGAAGAACACCCCGGTGATCGCCGAGGCGAGGATCGCGGCAAAGACCGCCCAGAGCGGAATCGCGGCCGGGATCGGCGTCAGGTGCTCGATGGCGAAGGCGATCAGCGCGCCGGCGGCGAGGCCCACCAGGCCGCCGATGACCGTCAGCGTCGCCGCCTCGACCAGGAACTGGAAGAGGATCTCGCCCCGGGTGGCGCCGAGGGCCTTGCGTACGCCGATCTCGCGGGTGCGTTCGGTCACCGAGATCATCATGATGGCCACCACGCCCACACCGCCCACCATCAGGCCGACGCTCGAGAGCACCAGCATGACGAGGAAGAATCCGCTGGTGATGCTGTTGAAGCTCTCGAGGAACTTCTCCCCGAGACCAGGTCGAAGGTGTTGTCCTGTTCCGGTCGGAGTCCGCGCTTGACCCGCAGCGCCGAGGTGACCTGGTCCATGGCGTCCGCCTGGGTCGCGGCGGCGGCGGGGAACACCGCGATGTCCATCCAGTTGCGCTGGTAGTTGCCGTGGTGCACCAGCGTCCCATGGGGAATGACGATGCGCACCGCGGTGTTGTTGCCGAAGACGCCCTTGGGGTCGCGATATTCGCCCACGATGGTGAACGGCAGCCCGAAGATCCGGATCTGCTTGCCGATCGGGTCGAGCCCCGGCATCAGCTGCTTGACCCCCTTGTCGTTGATGACCGCCACGAACGCGCCGCCATCGGCCTCGGTCGGCGTGAAGTTGCGGCCCTCGAGCAGCTCGCCGCCCTCGACCTGCATCCACGTGGCGCTGTTGCCGTCAATGCCGCACCGAGCTGAGCCGCTTGTCGCGATACGACACTTCGGAATTCGCCGATTCGTGCACGTTGACGGCGGCCACGTCCGGGAGCGAGGCGATCAGCTTCGCGTCGGCCTCGGCGAGCGGCGGCCGGTGCCGCCACGGGGCATTCTGGCCGTCGTTGATCACCACGCCGGCCTGGAAGTAGCGCAGCACCATGAACGTCTTCGGCCCGGCCTGTTCGACGATGCTCGGTGACCGAATCGCGGATGCCGGTGATCATCGACGCCATGCCCACCACCACCATCACGCCGATGGCGATGCCGAGGATGGTGAGCGCCGCGCGGGTCTTGCTGACGCGGAGGGCGTCGACGGCAAGCGCAGATGCCTTCGCCCGCCCGGGCAAAGAGATTGCCGCGTCCGAGGATCGGGTTCATTCGTGGCCCAGCGCGTCGATCGGGTCGAGCCGCGACGCCTGGCGCGCCGGATACACGCCGGCAATCATCCCGACCAGGATGCCGAGGGCGACGCCGACGCCGATCGACCATGGGGCCACCGCCGCCGGCAGCGGCGTGGTGGCGCGCAGCAGCGAACGCCAGCAGGATGCCGGCGCCGATCCCGAACAGGGCACCGGTCGACGACAGCGCCGCCGACTCGACGACGAACTGCGACATGATGTCACGGCGGCGCGCGCCAAGGGCCTTGCGAATGCCGATCTCGCGGGTACGCTCCGCCACCGCCATGAGCATGATGTTCATGATCACGATGCCGCCCACCACCAGCGAGATCGCCACCAGCCCCGGCAGCGCCAGGAACAGCACGTTGGCGATCTTGTCCCATTCCGACAGCGCCGCCTCGGCGGTCTCCACCGAGAAGTTGTCCTGCTGCTCGGGCTTGAGGCCGCGCCGGTCGCGCATCAGCACCGTGACGTCTTCCACGGCGTTCTGCATCATCTTCGGATCGACGGTCTGCACCTGCAGCTCGTCGATGACATGGGGGCGGTTGACCATGTTGCGCACCGGCGAGGTGATCGGCACGATGGCGAACTTGTCGAGCGAGAAGCCGAACAGGTCGCCCTGCTTCTCGACCACGCCGATGACGGTGTGCGGGATGCCGCCGATCTGCACCGCCTGGCCCAGCGGATCGCGCCCCTGGAAGAGGCGCTGCGCGAGTTCCCAGCCGAGGACCACCACGTGCGACCCGGCCTCCTGCTCCTGCTCGGTGTAGATCCGTCCGTCGGCGATGTTGTAGCTCTTGATCGCGAAGATGCTCGGGTCGGCGCAGATCACCTGGATGCCGGTGGCGGTGCGGCCGTTGTACTCGACGCCCAACTGGTCATAGCCGACCCGGGCAAACCGCGCCGGCACGTCGAGGTGCGCCTCGATGTAGGCGGCGTCTTCCAGGGTGATGCGCGGATTGCGCTGCCAGGCCCGCCACTGGTCCTCGGTGACGTTGCCCATCACGAAGTCGGGGCGGGAACGGAGCTGGAAGGTGTTCAGCCCGATCAGCGCCCCGGCAAACTTGTCGGTCATGTACACGTTCATGCCCTGCACGATCGAGACGACCGCGATCAGGAACGTCACGCCGATCATCACGCCCACCAGCGAGAAGAAGCTCTTCAGCTTCTGGGCGCGGATCGACGACAGCGCCAGGCGGATCGCCTCGAAGAACGGCATCAGGCCGCGGCCGCCGCACCACCGCGTGGCGCGCCGGGGTGATCGCTGTCAATCCGCCCGTCGCGCAGCACGATGATGCGGTGGGCGTGGGCGGCAATGTCGGTCTCGTGGGTCACCAGCACCACCGTCTGGCCCTGGTCGTGGAGCGTGCCGAAGACCCGCATGATCTCCTCGCTGGTGGCTGAGTCGAGGTTGCCGGTCGGTTCGTCGGCGAGGAGGATCGACGGCTCGTTGACCAACGCCCGGGCAATCGCCACCCGCTGCCGCTGGCCGCCCGAGAGCTCGTTGGGCTTGTGGTGCAGCCGCTCGCCAAGGCCGACCCGCCGCAGCGCCGCCTCGGCGCGCCGCCGCCGCTCGCGGGCCGGCAGCCCGGCATAGACCAGCGGCAGCTCGACGTTGGCCAGTGCCGACGCCCGGGGGAGCAGGTTGAAGGTCTGGAAGACGAAGCCGATCTCGCGATTGCGGACCATCGCGAGGGCGTCGTCGGCCATCCGCGACACCTCGTGCCCGTTGAGCCAGTAGCTGCCGCCGCTCGGCGTGTCGAGGCAGCCGAGGACGTTCATCATCGTCGACTTCCCCGACCCCGACGGCCCCATGATGGCCACGTATTCGTTGCGGCCGATCTCCAGGTCGACGCCCTTGAGCGCCTGCACCCGCTCGGAGCCCATCAGGTACTCGCGGGTGATGCCCCGCAGGCGGATGATCGCGTCGGTCATGGCGTCTTCACCTGCGGCGCGAGCTTCACCTTGGTCGAATCCTTCATGTCGCGGATCGCCTGGTAGGTGCCCGAGACCACGGTGTCGCCCTGCGTGAGGCCGCCGAGGACCTCGAAGTACTCGTCGCCCGCGATGCCCACCGTGACCGGCGTGAAGTACGCCACGCCGTTGCGCACCACGAAGACGCCGTCGGTCTCCTTCACCTTGGTCACCTCGGCGGTGTCGCCCGGCTTCATGGTGGTGGTGATCGCCGCCGACTTGCTGGTGTCGCTGCCGACCTGGTTGGCCGGACGCGCGGTGAGCGCGATGATCGGGATGCTCAGCGCGTTGTGCCGCGTGTCGGTGACGATCCGTGCCGTCATGCTGAGGTCGGGCCGGATGTCCTTCGGCGGACGGCGGAGCGTCACCTCGACGTTGAAGTCGACCGCCTGGTCGCCCGACCCGGTCGAGGCGGTGGTCGACGTGGTTGCCGCGCTGTTGCCGATCTTGGTCACCGTGCCGGCAAAGCTGGTGTCGGGGAAGGCGTCGATCGCGACGCTCACCGAATCGCCGAGGGCGAGCCGGACCACGTCGGTCTCGTCGACTTTGACGTTGGCGATGATCGTCGAGAGGTCGGCGATCCGCATCAGCAGCGCCTGCTCCGACGAGAAGGTGCCGGGCACCGCGACTTCGCCTTCCTTCTTGGGCAGCTCCACCACCTTGCCGTCGATCGGCGAGATGATCATGGTGCGGTCGAGGTTGTCCTGCGCCTCCTTGAGCGTCGCCTTGGCGTTGTCGACGTTGGCGACCGCCGCCTCGAAGTTGGCCTGCGCCACCTTGTAGGCGTCCTGGGCCTGTTCCACCGCCTCGTCGGAGGTAAGGGTGGGCTGCACCTTCTTCAGTTCGAGGGTGCGGTCGAGGGATCGCTTGGCCTGGTCGCGGTTGGCGAGCGCCTGGGCCTGCAGCGCCTGCACCTGCAGCAGCCCCGCCTTGCCGCGGTCGACGGCGCCCTTGAACTGCGACTGGTCGAGTTCCACCAGCAGCTCGCCCTTGTGGACGTAGTCACCTTCCTTGACGTGGATCTTCATGATCCGCGCCTGCACGTCCGAGGAAACGTCGACGTCGCTCTTCGCCTCGATCTGGCCGCTGGCGGTGACCACCGCGACCAGGTCGCGGCGCGCGACCGGCTCCATCCGGACCGCGACGACCTGGCCCCGGCTGGCGCGGGTCCTGACCGAGACCCCGGCCAGCACCACGCCGACGATGATGACGCCCAATCCGACTTTCGCTCCGCGAGTCATGTTGGTGTGACGTTCCTTTCGGGTCGGTTACCGCAACGGCCGGCCCACCGCCGCCTCGAGCGCCGCGATGGCCAGGTGATAGTTGTAGACCGCGGTCACATAGGCCCCTTCGGCCTGTGCCACCGCTCCCTCGGCGGTGACGACGTCGATCGCCGTCCCGTTGCCGATACGATACTTCTCCTGCGCCAGTTCCAGCTGCTGATGCGCCAGCACCCGGTTGGAATCCTGGATCTGCGCCGTCTGCCACGACGTCCGCACCGCCACCAGCTGCTGCTGGATCTGTGCGTCGGTGGCGAGCTGCTGCTGGCGCAGCGTCTCGTCGGCGTTGTCGGCCTGGGCCCGCGCCTGGGAAATCTGCAGCGACCGCGAGAAGCCGTCCCAGATCGGCAGCGAGACGCCGAGCGAGATGCTCCAGGGCTGCTGCGAGAAGCTGAACGGGAAGACCTCGTTGGCCGTCTTGATCGACTGCACCCGGCTGGCGTCGAGCGCCGTGCCGTTGCTGTTCAGCCCCGCAAAGCTGTTGCAGTCGGCAATGATGCCGCCGTTGGCTTCCGGCAGCGGCGAGGTGAGCCGCTGGATGATCTCGTTCTGGAAATTGCAGTTCGACGCCGAGCCCTGGGCGCTCCGCAGTGCATTGTTGAGCAGCACGTTCTCGTTGGTGAACTGCTGGGTGTAGCCCCGGAACCCGGTGCTCACGCTGAACGACGGGAAGTAGTGATATTGCGCGGCGCGGACGCCGATGTGCGCCGCGTGCGCCTGGTCGCCGGCGGCCTGGATGTTGGGGTTGGACTGGTGCGCCATCGCCAGCAGGTTCTGCAGGTCGAAGTCCGGCGCCGTCATCGGGAACTGTTCCGTCAGCTGCAGCGAATCGACGTCGGCCATCATCGGCACGCCGATGTGCTGCAGCAGGGTGATCTTGGCCTGGGTGAGCGCCTGCTGGTCCTGCGCCACCGTCACCTGCGCGTTGGTGAGGTTGACCCGCGCCTGGGTGACATCGAGCTGCGTCCCCTGGCCGACCTGGAAGCGCGCCTGCGCGAGATCGGAGTTCGACTGATAGATCGCCACCTGGTCCTGCGCCACCTTGAGCGTCGCCGCCGCGCGCAGCGCCGTGATGTACTGGCTGGTCACGTCGTTGGTGACCGAGACCGCCGCGGCACCGACATTCGATTCGGCGGCGCGCTCGTTGGCCTTTGCCTGCGCCGGACCGAGGAAGGTCGACGGCGACAGCGACCAGCTGGCCGAGAGCTGGTACCCCGAGGTGAGCGACGGCGACGTCTGGTTGAATGTCGTGCCGCCGAACGTCGAACTGCCGGCGCCGGTATAGCCCACCGAGCCGCCGGCGTCGATCGTCGGCAGCAGGGCAAACTGGGCCTGCCGTACCGCCACGGCCGCCGGGTCGGCATTGTTCTCGGCGGTGCGGTAGACCGGGCTGTAGCTCTTCGCCAGCCGGATCGCGTCCGCCAGCGAGAGTTGCCGGGGAACCTGCGGGCCCCCCGTCTGGGCCGCCAGCGGGGCGACCAACGCCGCCAGGGTGATTGCCAGAGTGCAGCCAAACCGACGCTTCGTCATGTTCCGTCCTTACCGGTCAATGGATGATGCCGTGGCCACTTACGGTGACCAGCCAATGAAGTTTCAGAGTGCTACATCCGCTCCCGATCGGCCGGCCACCGCCTTCTGGATCGCCGTGGCCGGAAACGTAGTGCTGGCCGGCGAGGCCGCCCGTCTCGCCACCTGGCCCTGGCTTGCCGCGGCGACAGTGCTCAGCGCCGTCGTGGCGTGGTACGCATGGTACCGGGTGGCCGGTGCCCGCGGAACCGCCGTCGGGCTCGTGCTGCTCCTCCTTGGCCTCGGCGTTGCCACCGTCCGGTTGGCGCACGTCGTGGTCCACGCCCGCATCCTCGTGGCGGAAGCGGTGCGCGATGCCACCGCGGCCCGCGACCGCGACCTCGCCACCGCCGTCGACGGCGCCATCCATGTCGCCCGAACAGCACTACAACGTGCGGGGAAGAGCCCTCCAGAGGAAGTGCCGCCGCTCGCCGACCTGGTGCGCGGGGCGCCGCTCGAAGAGGCGCTCGCGGTCCTCGGCGGCGACACGGTGATCGCCGTTGCGGGGCCGCAGCGCACGCCGCCAAGGCCCGGCGGCGCGCCGGCCCGTCTGGTGATCACCCCGTTCAGCCACGCGTTGGCGCTCCGCGAGCAGCTCGGCAACCGGATCGCCGAAGTCACCTTGCTGCTCGACGCCTTGCCGTCGTTGCCGTCGGCGGGGCCGTCACTCGCCGGCCGAGCGGGGAAGTGGCAGGGGGTGCGCTGGAGGTGGGATGCGCCGGGTGACTCCGAGGTTGCGTTCGCCAGCGTCCCGGCCGCCATCGCGGGCGTCGAGCGCGCGATGGTGCCGATCGCTCCCGATTCGGCGGCATACGTGGCACGGGAAGCGGCGACGGCGCGCTGGGTGGTGGCGGCCGGGCTCATTGCGCTCGCGCTGCTGGTGTTGCTGTCGGCGAGCCAGGTCGGCCCGCGGGCCGGCGCACTGCTGGTGCCGCTCTGGGCGGTGTTGCGTTCCGGCGTGGCGACCGGGATCACCGACGCCAGGCTGATCGAAGCGCTCCTCGTCACGGTGGCCGTCGCCGAACTGGCGATCATCGCGTGGCGCCGCGGGCCACGACGACGCATCGCGGGCGGCGTGGTCGCGGCGATCCTGATTGCCGGTGCCCCGGCGCTGATCGTCTTCGGTGCCCGGGCGGTGATTCCGGTCGGCGAGTTGCAGGCTTCGCGCAGCTGGTTTCTCTGGGAGGCGGTGGTCGCGGTGGCGGCGGCGGGATACCTCGCCCTTGCCAACGTGCCGCTCCGCTCCGCCGATGACGATGCCGCGCCGCGCTGGGCAGGATGGCTGGCGGCCGTCGCGGCGCTGGTGATCGGCGCGATCGGTGTGGAAGGGTGGACGCCGGCGGGGTGGAGCGCGTGGTACGTGGCGCTCTGGGTGGTGCCCCTGGGGCTGCTGCTGCCGCGAATGCCGGCGCGCCTCCGCCTCGGCGCGCTCGCCTGTTGCGCGGTGGTGCTCGCGGCGCTCGCGACCTGGGGCACGTCGCTCGACCGCACCATGTCGCTGGCGAGTGCCGACCTGGCGCGACTCGACGCCGGGAGCGATCCGCTGGCGGTCGGCGCGCTCGACGCCTTTGCCGATTCGGCGCGGGCGGTGCACGCCACCCGCCTCGACCGGCTCTACGCCGCGTGGCGCAACTCGCCGTTGTGGCGCGACGGCTTTCCGTCGTACCTCTCGCTCTGGGACAGCACCGGCCACCAGTTCGACGAGGTGCCGCTGGATTCGCTGTCGGTGAGCTGGTTCGACCTGGCGCCGCTGGTGCGCGGTGTCGACTCGGAGCCGGAGATCGTGCCGCTGGCCCGCGGCGCGGGGCACCACGACGTTCTCGTGCTGCCGCTGACGCCCGATACGATCGCGACCGTGATGGTCGGTCCCCGCTCGCGGCTCCTGGTCCCGACCGTCTTCGGCCAGCTGACCGGCTGGCGGAGCACCACCACGCCGTCGTACCGGGTCGACGTGATTCCCGCCGCTGCCGCGTCGAGTGACACCGCGTTCTACCGCACCCATCGCTTCATCCGGACCGACCGGGTGGTGACTCGCGGTGACTACCCCCGAACCGTGCGGGCCGAAATCGAGATCGACAAGCCGGCGCAATACATCGTGCGCGCGCTGCTGGTGACGATCCTCGACCTGTTGCTGGTGGGCGCCGTGTGGTTCGGGTTGCAGTGGATCTTCGGGCAGTGGCGCCCGCCGGGGAGCCGGGTGTTCCGGCGCTCGTATCGCCGGATGATCGCGACGGCGCTGATGGCGTTCTTCATCGTGCCGGCCGCGCTGTTCACCCTCTGGTCGGTGTACCGGCTGCGGTTGAGCGCCGCCGACCAGCGCGCCGACGAACTCGAGGCGACGCTGCGCGATGTGACGGTGCGCGGCGGACTGTCGATTGCCGACGCCCGGCAGCCGAGCCACGATTCGCTGGCACTGGTGGCGGACGACGCCAGCGCCGAGCTGGGGGTCTACCGCGACAGCCGGCTGATTGCGGCGAGCAACCCGATCCTCGAGCAGCTGGGATTGCTGCCGGCGGTGATCAACCCGCCGTCACGAGGCCCCGCGGTGCTGGGGCCGGTCAACCTCTCGAACGCGCTCCCCGGCGGCCGCGCGAGGGTCGGCGTGCAGGCGACGGCGCGCCCGGCCACGCTGATTGCCGCGGTGCTGCCGGGGGGCGAAACCGACTTCGAGCGCGGCCAGGTGGACCTCGCGATGCTGCTGGTGCTGACCACGCTGGCCGGTGCTGGTGCGGCGATCTTCGTCGCGGGGCGCGTTGCCGACGGGTTGGGTCAGCCAATCGACATGCTGCGGCGGACCGCGCTCGCCATCGGCCGGCGGGAAACCGCGCCGCTCGCCGAACGGATCCCCGCCGAATTCGTCCCGGTCTTCGGTGCCATCAGCCAGATGGAGCACGACCTCCGCGACAGCGAAGCGGAACTGCGGGCCGGACGGGCGCGCACCGCGGCGATCCTGGCGACGGTGGCCACCGGCGTGATCGGTGTCGACGGCAGCGGAACGGTGACCCACGCCAACCCGCGCGCCGGCGAACTGCTCGGCAACGCGATCGCGGTCGGGGCGCCGATCGGCGGTCAACTGCCGGAAGCCTGGGCGCCGGTGTCCCACGGGGTGACCCGGCTGCTGGGCCGCCATACCCGCACGCCGGAGAGCTTCGAGCTTCCCGTGGAACAGCGACGCTACGAGGTCACGCTGGCACCGCTCGCCGACGGCGGACTGGTCCTCGCCATCACCGACATCACCGAAGCGGCCCGTGCGGCGCGCGTGCTGGCGTGGGGCGAGATGGCGCGGCAGGTGGCGCACGAGATCAAGAACCCCCTCACGCCGATGCGGCTTGGCCTGCAGCATCTGCGCCGGGTGACCGAGGGCGCCGGCGACGATGTCGACCCCGGAGTGCGCCGGCTGGTTGACGAGACGGTGGCGCGGCTCCTCGCCGAGATTGAACGGCTCGACCGGATCGCGCGGTCGTTTGCCCGCTACGGCGCGCCGCCCGACCAGTCGGCGGCCCCGCTGGAGGCGATCGACCTGCGGATGGTGAGCGACGAGATTGCCGGCCTCTACGGGCTCGCGTCGGAGGGGCTGCAGATCGAGGTGACCGGCACCGGCACCCACCCGGTCCGGGCCCGGCGCGAGGAGCTGGTGCAGGTGCTGCTCAACCTCCTCGACAACGCCCGGCAGGCGGGGGCCGACCGGATCCGGCTGGCGGTTGACGGCGGGACACTGCATATAGAGGACAACGGCCCGGGAATTCCCCCTGACCAGCTGGGGAGGATCTTCGAGCCGTCGTTCTCGACCCGGACCAGTGGCACCGGGCTGGGCCTGGCGATTGTCCGGCGGCTGGTGGAGGGGTGGGGCGCGACGATCGGCGCCCGGAGCGCGCCGGGGCGCGGTGCGGCGTTCGTGATCCGGTTCGTCGCCGACGGAGACGAACCGGGTGCGACGGGAGCATGATCCGGCCTGCTACGGACCACGTTTCAACCTGCGGTCGCCCCGGGGCGTAGGAAGGCCAACCCGCGGCGCGCCGATTCCCGGACGATTCCAGCGGGCCGAACCAGTCGACCGGAGTCTCCTTCTATGAAGTCCCGTTTTGCACTGCTGGCATTGCTGGTGGTGGCGGTGTCCCCCCTGGCGGCTCAACGCGGCGGTCGCGGGTTCGGACCGACCGGCGTCCTGAACTACGATCAGATGAATTCGCTGCTCAAGCTGTCGTCGCAGCAGAAGACCCGGTATCAGGCCGCGCTCACGACATACAACAAGCTGGTGCAGCCGTTGCAGCAATACACTCGCGACCAGCGCCAGGCCGGTGCGGTCGTCTCGGCCGATTCGACCAGGAAGCAGCAGGACGTGTTCGATTCGTTCAGGAGCTCGATCGACAGCATGCTCACCGACGTGCAGCGGCCGAAGTTCGATTCCGTGGCGGCGCTGACCGGCCGCGGTGCCCGGGGCTTCTGAGGGAGGGGAACCATTCGCCGGCTCGCGCTCTGTATCGTATTGCTTGCCGGGTGCCGGCGCGGGAGTGCTCCGCCGGCACCCGGCGCTTCGTTGGCGCCCATGAACGGTGCCGCGCCGGGCGACACCGCCGCACCGCTCACCTATGAGGACGTCGCCCCGGGCGACACCGGCGCGGTGCTCGACATCATGCGGCGAACCATGTCCACGGTCGACGCGGCGCTCGACCAGATGGTGCGCCGCGACACGCTGGTCGTCCCGCCGCCGCCGGACACCGTGCCGCAACGGGTGTCGCTCTGGAGCGTCAACGGCGTGCCGCGCAAGCTGGTGGTGAGTGATTCGAATGCTTTTGCCGGAATGACTCCCGACACCTCCATCTGGTTCGTTGGCGGCGACGTGAGCGTGGTGCAGGAGCCGGCCGACCTCTTCGCCTTCGACGCCGGAAAGATGCTGCTCTGGACCGACCAGGCGTTCGACCCGCGCCAGGACGTGACCCAGGCGCAGGTGATGGCGCAGGAGACCGCGGTCATGCAGCGAGCGGAGCAACTGCTGGCGCTGTTCGGGGTGAAGCTGCCGTAGGTCTCGCCGCGTTTTTCTGGTACGTCCCACATCTCCAGGTATTCTCGATGTCGTTGGTCGCCACTACGGTCAGGCGTGGCGCGAATTGGCCGCTTGCGTCGGACCACCGACATGGTCATAATATTATGACCTATTTGCCGGGAGTGATCGTCATGACGAAGACCGCAAGTCAGCCGCCGGCGGTGCCGGTGGCCACGTTCAAGGCCAAGTGCGCCGAGCGGCTCGACACGGTGCACGAGACCGGTCAGCCGCTGGTGGTGACCAAGTACGGCCGCCCCTTTGTCCAGGTGGTGCCGTGCGACGGGTTCACCGCCGACCCGATCGGTTTCATGCAGGGCACGGTGGTGATGGCCGGCAACCTGGTGTCGGCGGATCATGCCAGCTGGCGCGCGAGCGGCAGCGATCCGCTCGCCGGCCGGCCGTGACTCCGCGGGCGTCCCGCCGGGGCGGCGTGGCAGGATGGCGCCGCCCCGAGCTGGTCTGGCGAGTGGGAAGCCGTCCCGACTACATCGGGCCGTTGCTGCTCGACACGCACCTCTGGGTGTGGATGCTGGACGGCGACACCAGCCGGCTGCCGCTGCCATTGGTGCCGCTGGTCCGGGCCGCGGCGCGGGATGGTCGGCTGTTCGTAAGCGAGATCTCGTTCTGGGAAGTGGCCCAGAAGGTCGGCAAGGGAAGACTGCGGCTGACGATGCCGGTTTCCACCTGGACCCGTCGGGCCGCGATGGCACCCGGTGTGAACTATCTCGCCGTCGACCGCGACGTGCTGGTGACCAGCACGGGGATCGACACGATGCACGGCGATCCCGCCGACCGGATGCTGGTGGCCACCGCCAAGCTCACCGGTACGCCGCTGGCGACGGCGGACGAGGCGATTGTCGCATGGGCGCATGGTGAAGGCGCGACGCCGGTGTGCGATTGCCGGTAGCGGTCTCAGCGTGCTGCACTTTCGTGTACCCGCTGGCGTTGGTTCCTTGTCCCCGCCTCCGCTGACGCGCTGATTCTCCCGGCCTCCCCGACAGGAGGCCGCATTGCTCTCCCGCATCCACTCCGCCACGGTGCTCGGCGTCGAGGCGCTCGCCGTCGACGTCGAGATCGACATTGCCAACGGCCTGCCGTCGTTCACCACGGTCGGGTTGCCGGTGGGCGCGGTCAAGGAAGGGCGGGAGCGTGTCGCGGCGGCGCTCCAGAACGCCGGCTTCCAGCTGCCGCTGCGGCGGATCACCGTGAACCTGGCGCCGGCCGACGTGCAGAAGCGCGGCAGCGCGTTCGACCTGGCCGTCGCCGTGGGGATCCTCGCCGCGAGCGGCCAGATCTCCGACGACCGGCTGCATCGTTCGTTGCTGCTGGGCGAGCTGGGACTGGAAGGCGACCTGCGGCCGGTCCGCGGCGCGCTGCCGATTGCGCTGGCGGCGCGGGGGTTCGGGTGCGACGAGCTGATCCTGCCGCAGGCCAACGTGGCCGAAGCGGCGGTGGTGGGCGGGGTGTCGGTGCGCGGGGCGGCGAGCCTCACGGCGGTATGCCGGCACCTCACCGGTGAGGCGCCGCTGGCGGCGGTGCGCACCGACGCGGCGGCACTGATGGCGGAATTGCCGCAGAGCGATGTGGATTTTGCCGAGGTGAAGGCGCAGGGGGCGGCAAAACGGGCGATGGAGGTGGCGGCGGCGGGGGCGCACAACCTGTTGCTGATCGGTCCGCCCGGGGCGGGCAAGACGATGCTGGCGCGGCGGCTGCCGACGATCCTGCCGTCGATGTCGCTGGCCGAAGCGCTCGACGTGACGCGGATTCACAGTGTGGCGGGGTTGTTGCCGGCGGGGCAGGCGCTGGTGACGCGGCGTCCGTTCCGGGCGCCGCACCACACCGTCTCGTACGCCGGGCTGATCGGTGGTGGGGCGATTCCGCGGCCCGGTGAGGTGTCGCTGGCGCATCACGGGGTGCTCTTTCTCGACGAAGTGGCCGAGCTGTCGAGCAACGTGCTGGAAGTACTGCGGCAACCGCTGGAGGACGGGCAGGTCACCATCTCGCGGGCGGCGATGACGCTGGCGTATCCGGCGCGGTTCCTGCTGGTGGCGGCGATGAATCCCTGTCCCTGCGGCTACCTGGGTGACGCGACGCGGCAGTGCAGCTGTTCGCCGATGGCGGTGCAGCGGTACCGCGCGAAGATCTCCGGGCCGTTGCTCGACCGGGTGGACATCCACCTGAGTGTCCCGCCGGTGGCCTACGACGATCTCACCGCGCGCAAGGCAGCGGAATCGAGTACCGTGGTGCGCCAGCGGGTGGAAGCGGCGCGGGCGCGGCAGCTGGAGCGGTTCCGGGAGGTGCGCGGGGTGTATGCCAATGCCCACATGGGACCGCGGGAGCTGGCGAAGTTCGTGCGGACCGACGCGGCGACGGATGCGGTACTGAAGCAGGCAATCGTCAAGCTGGGGCTTTCGGCGCGGGCGTATCACCGCGTGCTCAAACTGGCGCGGACACTGGCGGATCTGGAGGGGGTGGAGGACGTGGGGCCGCAGCATGTGGGGGAGGCGATCCAGTATCGGGTGCTGGACCGGGGGGAGGGGTGAGGGCGGGGGCGGCACAGGGGCCACCGATCAACGCTTGACTGTCGGGCAACCTGGCTGCGAGGCCGGGTTGACACGGGTTGCACCAGCCGGTACCGTTGAACGCCACGCCACGCCACGCCACGCCACGCCATGGTGGTGTGATGCGCTCGCCGGAGGTTGGTGGCCCTAAGTCGAGGCGTCGACCGATGACTGTGTGCTGCCTGCTAACCGGCGAACCGACGGCGATTGACGCGGGGCCGCCTGCACCGCGCCCCCTGGGCACAGTGTTCGTGGTTCCGGGCGGCGATGATGATCTGGCGCGAGTCGCCGAGTCCGTCGACCAGTGGCGCGCCAGTCCGTGGTGCCCGACGGTGCTGGTCGGCGCCGATAACGTTACGCCTCGGACGCTGGACCTGCTGGTTCCCTCTGCAATGCATGTAACCCCGCTTTGCGGTGAGGCCTTGCACCCGGTCGCCGAAATCAGGAACGGGATCGGTCAGCGCCGGATTCCCGACGCCACCGATGTTGCCGCCTACATCGCGTTCAGGACATCGCTCGGCCTCGCCAACCTGTACTGCGACATACGCGATTCGGCGGGCGACGCCGACTTTCTGCGCCGATCGCTCCGGAGGTACGGAGCATGGCTGCCCCACGATTGGCGGGCACTCGGGAGTTGCCTGGAGCTGGTCGCACGCGCGGTCGCGGCCGGGCATTCGGAGGCCATGGCGGCGGAGCTGGCGGGCGTGGACGTCAAGACGGTCTCGCGGTGGTGCCGTCGGTGCTTCGGGCTGACCTGGCGGGAGCTCGTGGGAATGGACGCCTGGGAGGCGGCGCTGGAGGCCGCTCTGCGGACGGGTGGATATGTAACAGACCGCTGATCGGGGCGAAATTGGGCGAAAAACAGCGAAAGGCACTGCTTTCTGGTATGGCGGTTTCCGGGACGAAGGTGAGCATTGATGGGCGCGAGAACCGCCGAATCCCATCGCGTCGTCGAGACGTGGGACTCAACGGTTCGGGTCTCTGAAACGGTTTGGAGCGGTTCACCGCCTCACGTTATAGGAACTGAGGGTAACACGATGCCTATGCTCTTTCGGATGCCCCGATGGATGCTTCTTGTATGCGTTCTCTCAGCAGTGGGCTGTCGGTCGGATACGATGGCTACAACGAGCGGCTATCAGGGCCAAACGGTAAGTGGAGCTAGTGGACTATCGAAGAAGCAAATGATGACCGCGATCTTGACGCGGAGTCGTATCGCACGCGGAACGTTGCGACCGACTCAATCTGTGATTCGCACCTATGACAGGAACGGTGAGCCTCTGAGCGAGATAGTGGATTCGTCGGGCACATGGATTCGTCGAACACCATCGATCCCTGACTCGTTGATGCGCAAACCACTGTCCTCATTTCTAAATGGGGAAACGCCCGCACCCGGTCCGAAGATGGCGTCGCTCATCGTGGGCGCCCCCGTTGGCACCTACTCGTTCAGTACGACACTCGGCGGTGAGCCGCTCAGCGTCACTGATTCGACGTGGACCGACACGCCGAGTGCGTGGGTGAATCCGACCCGAGACGCCTCGAATCCGTATGCGCCATTTGAGGGCGATTTCTTCGCGGTCGACTCAAGCAATATCTACAACGTCCTTGCGGTTGGCAGCAATAGCGTCGACCTAGTCATGGTGTCGCCTGACAGTTCCGACGATGCTGGCGACTTCGTGGAGATTGATCCAGATGACAGCGCGATCGTGCAAGCTCAATCCGAGTTCACAACTGACACCGCCGAATCGGGCTATCTGCGCACCGGTGGAAGTTCTGCGGGGGCCTCTGGCACGGAGTTGGCGTCGCCAGGCGTGGTTGGTTTCCTGACACTCTGCCAGGGTGCCAGGATTACACTAGGGTTCGCAGCGGCGAAGACCGTGTTCTTTGGTGTGTTGGCGATCGCGTCGCTTGGAGATCAACCGGAATTCGCGGTTTGGGCTGGAAAGCAGGCGGTGCAGTCGCTGGCGCTAGCTGGAGCATCCTACTACACTGCGCACAAGAACGGGTGCTTATAGTTGCGCTGACAGCATGGGCCGAGCTCGGATTGGCGCACGTAGGCTGTCGGGCACTTGAGAATTGCGACTCGTTGGCCGTTGAGGTGTTCGATGAAGCAGAGTCCGCCGGATCTTATCATGGCCGCTGTCTTTCTCGGTTTGGCTGTCGTGTTCTGGCTCACCCGACCAGGAGCATTCCTCCGGAGGCAGTTGCCGAGCAGCCGATTGGGCACTTGGGCTACGATCGAGTCGTTGCTAAGCATCGGGCTATGTGTCGTTGCCTTCGTTGCATGGCTAGTTCCAGGGGGGTCGATAACGTGGACTCTTCGGGCTGCACCATTCGCGTGGTTCATCTTTGGCGGCGGGGGAGTTGCAAATGTCTGGGGAGGATGGTCAGTCTGGAACTCGCACAGACACCGTCGGTAGCTGCATGATGAATCGCCCCGGGTTTGCCGGAGGCTCCAATCTGTGAGAGGTTGGAGGCATGGACAAACGAACCCGATATTCGCCTGAAGTCCGGGAGCGCGCCACCCGCCTGGTCCTGGAGCAGCAAGCGGCCCACGGCTCGCAGTGGCAGGCCATTCGCTCCGTGGCCGACCAGATTGGCTGCACGCCGGAGTCGCTACGCCGCTGGGTGCGGCAAGCGGAAACCGACACCGGCCGCCGGGCCGGCCTGACGACGAGTGAGCAGCAGCGCGTGAAGGAACTGGTGCGGGAGAATCGCGGGCTGCGGCGCGCGAATGCAATCCTGCGCAAGGCGTCGGCGTATTTTGCGCAGGCGGAGCTCGACCGCCGCGGGACGTGATGGTGGCGTTCCTCGACGCGCACCGTGCGACGTACGGAGTCGAGCCGATCTGAGCCCAGCTGCCGATCGCTCCGTCGACCTACTTCGAGCAGAAGGCGCGCGAGCGCGATCCGGCCCGGCTCCCCGCACGCACGCAGCACGATGCCGTGCTGATCCCAGCCATCACCCGGGTCTGGCAGCGCACGCGGCGACGCTACAGCGCGGACAAGGTGTGGAAGCCATTGAATCGGGAACAGATCCGGGTGGCGCACTGCATGGTCGAGCGCCTGATGCAGGCGCACGGACTGCGGGGCGTGGTGCGCCGCAAACGCCGCTTCACCACGGTCCCCGATCTCCTAGCCGACCGGCCGGAGAACCTGGGGCAACGCAACTTCACCGCCACGCGGCCCAACCAGCTGTGGGTCTCGGATCTGACCTACGTCGTGACGTGGCGGGACATGGTGTACGTGGCGCTTGTTACCGACGCCTTCTCGCGCCGCATCGTGGGCTGGCGGGCGAGCACGTCGCTGCGGACCGACCTGGCGCTCGACGCGCTGGAGCAGGCGCTGTACGATCGGGACACCGACGCCCCGCTCGTCCACCATAGCGACCGTGGATCGCAATAACTTGCCATCCGCTACACCGAACGCCTGCTTGCCGCGGGGATCGAGTCCTCGGTCGGCAGTCGCGGCGATGCGTACGACAATGCGTTGGCCGAAACGGTCAATGGGCTCTACAAGGCGGCAGTGATTCATCAACTCGGCCCGCGGAAGGGCTTGGAGGAGGTCGAGTACGCCACCCTCGAATGGGTGGCGTGGTACAATAGTGAGCGGCTGATGGAACCGCTGGGCTATCTCCCGCCGGCGGAATATGAGGAGCAGTTTCATCGGGCCCGGACCGACATCGCGGTCCCGGCACTCAACTAACCGAGTCTCCGAGAAAGCCGGGGCGATTCATCATGACTCTTCGGCGCCTGTTGGGAGTCGTGCTTTTCACCTGTGTGCGGGTATGGTCGCATCCTGGTCCTGTGTTTGGTCAGCAGGTATGGCGGCTGACGGAGGACCTGCGGATTGGTGGCGCTGATGCAGGCCCTGCCTCGTTCGCCGAGGTGGGCGATGTCGCGGTTGACGGGGCATCGGATATCTTTGTTCTGGACTATAAGGCTAGCGAGATTCGCGAATTCGATTCGGTCGGCCGCTTTGTACGCACGATTGGTCGCGTTGGTGCTGGCCCCGGCGAATACGGTCAGCGAGTCCATGGCATTCGTACCGCTCCCGACGGGCGGCTGTGGGTCAACGATGCGGAACACGGCCGTTTGGTGGTATTCGACTCGAACGGTTCGTTTTATCGACAGGTGTTGAGGCGCTACAACGGATTCAGTGCTGTATGGCATGCTCGATTTGACACGCTCGGTCGCCTCATGGAGGTTATCCCGTCGGTTGATTCCGCGGGATCTGCGGTACTGGCTGCCCTTCGATTGGACCCGAAGACGTTAGCGTGGAGTGTACATGCGCTGCCGTGGTTCTCTGACTTCCAAGTGAGCTCGGATCGAAATCGCTGGCATTATCGCAATACTTCTGGGGGCGGTACGATTGCAATACCGTTTGCACCTCAATCGTTGAGCGTCTTTGACCCGGCGGGGACTTGGTGGTGCAGCGCCGCGACATCATATCAGGTTCGGCTCGTTGACATAGACAATGGTGATGTCATCGCGAGCATTCGAAAGAAAGCTGCACGGTATGACATTGGACGGTCCGTGCGCGATTCCGCAATGACGGCGGTTGCGGCTATCATGTCGTCGGTTCCCCGTGGTACGGTTGACTTGGATGCGATCCCGAAGACGTACCCGCCGGTCGGTGGGCTCGCCGTCGATGATAAACACGAGTTGTGGGTCACGTACGAAACGGAACGTGGTCCGAAGATCGATGTGTGGTCCCCGGACGGCACACGCATCGCGATGCTCAATGCACCGCCGGGGACTCTCGCCAAATGGATCTTGGTGATTTCCCAAGGACGATACTACACGGTAGCGCTCGACCATGACGATGTGCCCTTCGTCGTTCGGTACCGGATTGACAGAGAGCACTGATCATCGGGCGCTCTGCTGACACTGACGTCTCCCGTCAAGACCTGGCCGTCCAATGTGGAGGGGGTTCGTCCGGACGATTGAACAGATGCTGACGTTCCCCGCGACAGGTAGGGCAGTTCAGGAGGACAGCGGTTTGACGTGGGAAAGCGCATTGTGGCGCGGAACGATGCCAAGCTCGTCGATCGGAGCGCCGCTTTCGATTGTCGGGTCGACCCTTCGCTCACCGGCCGCGCACAGGGTGCTAGTTCAGACGCCGATGACCGCAAAGTGACTGCCACGTCGGCGGTCTGACCGAGACTAGCCGCAGCGTCCGCCGGACCGCTTGCCCGACTCGCGCCGTGTCCCTTTATGTGTCTGCCTCGGCTCGCGCGCCGCTTGCACGGTCCAGTTCCGCCGAGGCAAGCCAGATCATCCAGGGACCAACCTTGGGCTTATCCGTGTCCGGGATAGGGCGTCACCGGGCCACCGAGGGGACAGGCGGCGGTTCGCACCCCAGGAAGGCGGCGATTGCCGGGCGGGTCGCTGGCACCGGGTCCGTCTTGCCCAACTCCCAGTTCGTCACCGTGGCCGTGTCCACGCCGATCTGGGCCGCCACCTCTCGTTGCAATAGCTCAAGATCAATCCGCCGAGCCCTGATCTCGTCCCCTAAGTGTTTGATCTGCTTGGGGTAACCCGGCTTCGGGGTGGGTGCCGTCAGCCGCAACGGCAGTTTGGCAACAAATCCCTGTCCCTGCGGCTACCTGGGTGACGCGACGCGGCAGTGCAGCTGTTCGCCGATGGCGGTGCAGCGGTACCGCGCGAAGATCTCCGGGCCGCTGCTCGACCGGGTGGATATCCACCTGAGTGTCCCGCCGGTGGCCTACGACGATCTCACCGCGCGCAAGGCAGCGGAATCGAGTACCGTGGTGCGGCAGCGGGTGGAAGCGGCGCGGGCGCGGCAGCTGGAGCGGTTCCGGGAAGTGCGCGGGGTGTATGCCAATGCGCACATGGGTCCCAGGGAGCTGGCCAGGTTCGTGCGGACCGATGCCGCGACCGATGCGGTGCTCAAGCAGGCGATCGTCAAGCTGGGGCTGTCGGCGCGGGCGTATCACCGCGTGCTCAAACTGGCGCGGACACTGGCGGATCTGGAGGGGGTGGCCGAGGTGGGGCCGCAGCATGTGGGGGAGGCGATCCAGTACCGGGTGCTGGATCGGGGGGAGGGGTGAGGGCCGGGGGCGACATAGAGGCCACCGATCAACGCTTGACTGTCGGGCGTGGGACGGTATCCGGCCCGATGCCCTTGGCTCCTGACAGTCGCTGTCGTGGCGGACCACGATTCATCGGGGAGCGCACGATTGTTTGGCCTCGGGGGCTGCGGTGTGCGCTATCTGGTAGACGTTGGGCAGGAGGGCGGGTGGGCTAGGTTGCGGCGGTTGGTCGCAGAATCCGGAGGTCGCACGACCACGGCCATCCTGGCCAAGGTCCTGCCGGCGTTGGGAGACACCACTGACGGTACGCGCCATTTCTTCGACACGATGGTACGTTCTGCGCCCCGCATTTGGACCGCAACGTTGTTAGCCGGCGTCCTCAGGGTCCGAAGCAGCACCCTCAACTCGCGGTTTGCCCGTGCCGGACTGCCGACGCCGAAGACGTACCTGGCAATGATCCGGCTTGCGTACGCAGCAGCCCTCTTTGATGAGACCGAAGCGACAATCGCGGAGGTGGCCTATCGTCTCGGCTTCGCCTCGCCACAGTCCTTCGGGCGCCATCTCCGAATCGGTCTTGGAGTGACTGGGAGTGAGTTTCGGTGCCGGTTCCCATTCAACGTCATGCTTGATCGGTTCCTTGCGGCGTTGGTGCTGCCGAATGGGCCGGTCTGGACGGGCTTCGATCCATTGGCCGCGAGACGATTGGGGCGTGGCGCATCATCTGCGGCAGAAGTTCGAGGGAGTCGAGCCGGATTCGCTATCGATCGATGAGTGAGGTCGTGAAAGCCAGCGACATTGGTCGCTGGCTTTGTGGTGCAGTGCTCTCTCCGGGGGCGCTAGGCGGTCAAGGATATTGTGGAACGTTCTTGACTAGAACGATTACCGCATTATAACTTCACCTTGGAATCTGTGGTCGTGTATGCGAACGTTGACCGGCCGGGATCATGACCGGTGTCGAGAGTCCTTTGATCGTTGACGGGACCTTATGCCAAGCACGAATAGGAGCGAGATAGGGTCGAGGCTGCAGCGCATTCTCCGAGATCAGGCCATGGGCCAGATCGATTTGGCCCGGCTGGTCGGCACGACGCAATCGACCATCAGCCGTGTCGTCTCGGGGAAGATGGGTCTGTCTGTTGACTTGGCAATACGAATTGCCGATGTCGCCGGAGTTCGAGTTGGCTGGTTGCTTAGTGGCGAACCGCCCGTTAGACCGGACGAAGCGTTGGAAGTCGCGCTCACGAATTCATATGAAACGGGCTGGCTCGATGCCACAAGTGTTTTGGAAGGCGCCTTCAAAGCTTTGAGAGGATTGAAGGGTCGATCCGGTTCGCCTGAAATCACTGACTTCGTGGCGCAACTCGAGGTGCAACGACCTGAATTCATCAATCTGATCCGACGTCGTCTCACGAAAAGCTCCTCCCAGCGGCGCCGGAATTCAGCCTGAGAAGAATTGGTGGATGCCCCTAGTGGGCCAGCATCAGGCCCTCACGGGTCGCTGGCCCGGGTCGTTTGGGATTGGCCGCTGAATTGAATCGCACGTGGAGTCCGGAGCGACGGCTCGTACATGCTTCTGGCGACGGTCTAGGCGTAAGCGCCTCGCTTCCATAGGGCGAAACCCCGTTGGCGATTCATAACTGATCGGAACTGCAGCCCCTTTCGACACCGCAAGCCATAGTTGTCGGGAACTGTCCACTTGCCGTGCGATCACGATAGGAAACCGGTGACTTAGGTCACGCAGGATGATATCGCCGCAGCGAATACCGAGTGGCGGATAATCGGCGACTGCCAAATAGTACGTAGGTGGCATTGAACCATCCTAGAGGATCGGTGTGAGCTGACCCCGGTTTGGAGGACACACCATTTAGGTGTTTTCCTTCATCTGGGAGGTCAGGATGCGGACCAGGCGGCAGTTCAGTCGGGAGTATAAGCTCGAGGCAGTACGGTTGGTGCTGGAGCGCGGGGTGAGTATCGCCCAGGCGGCTCGCGATCTGGATATCCACGTGAATTCCCTGCGCAAATGGATTGACGACTTCAAGCAGGATCCGGCGCACGCGTTCCCCGGCGAGGGGCGCCAGAAGCCCGACGATGCGGAAGTGACCCGGCTGCGGCGCGAGGTGGCGCAGTTGCGGATGGAGCGTGACATCCTAAAAAAAGCCGCGGCGTACTTCGCCAAGGAAGCGACGTGAAGTTCCGCTTCGTGGCGAAGTACCGGACCACGTGGCCAGTGCGAGCGATCTGCCAGGCCTTGGCGGTCTCGCCAAGCGGCTTTTACGCCTGGCTTCGGCGCGGGCCAAGTGCGCGCGCCCGCCGGCATGCCGCGCTGATGCCAGCGATCCGCACCGCGTTTCTGCAGAGCGATCGCACCTACGGCGCCCACAAGATCCTCCGCGATGTGCGCGAGCTGGGGCACGCGTGCGGTCGGCATCAGGTCGCCCGGCTGATGCGGGCCCAGGCGCTGCGGGCCCGTCCGCGGCGCCGCGCGGTGCCGGTGGATCGCGGGGTGCGGCCGAGCACGGCGCCGGCGGCGAATCTGCTCGCTCGGCAATTCGTCGCCACGGCGCCGAATCAGAAATGGGTCGCCGACTTCACGTACATCTGGGCGGGCGAGGGCTGGCTCTACGTCGCGGTCGTGCTGGATCTCTTCTCGCGCCGTGTGGTGGGTTGGGCGATGCAGCCGGCCATGACGACGCAGCTCGTCACCGACGCCCTGATGATGGCGGTATGGCGGCGCGGACACCCGCAGGCGGTGCTGCATCACTCGGACCGGGGGAGTCAGTATACGAGCGACGACTTCCAGCGCCTGCTCCGCGATCTGGGGGTGACGTGCAGTCTGAGTCGGGCGGGCAATGTGTGGGACAATTCGGTGATGGAGAGTTTCTTCTCGATCCTGAAGACCGAGCGCACCGCGCGTCGCCAGTATCGCACGCGGGCCGACGCCCGGGCCGACATCTTCGACTACATCGAGCGCTTCTACAATCCGGTCCGTCGGCATTCGACGCTCGGCTATCTCAGTCCGGTGATGTATGAACGACAGGCAGAAGTAGCTTAGGCAGGTGTCCACGAACTCGGGGTCAGCTCAGTTGCCCTATCGGCTGGCGTAGCACTGCTTGGTGCACGCAACAAGCCAGCCTGGGCGTTGCCTGGCTGCGACCCCGGACCCAACGCCTACTGTGTCTATGGCGATTACACCTCGTGTGAAGATTCGGGCGGTGATGCATCAGTGTACTGTACACAGCTACAGCAGTACACGGAGTGCGCCGGGCAAGGTTCCTTCGACTACGGTGAAGAGTGCGACGATAACAGTGCGGCGTGCAATGGCAACGGTACCCTTGCCATTTGCGACTGGGATCCTTGGTCCTGAACTTCGATAGGGTCAGGAGTCGCGTCATGTCACGGTCAGTGTCGATGACGCGGCTCCTGGCAGCTGCCCGAATGCACCCCTGAGCGCTCTGTCCCAGCGGATCTGGTAGCCGCCCCAGTTGATCTGGAGGTCCACGCCACATGAGAATTCAGACGGCCATCGGTGAATGGGTGTCGAGGGGGTTCGTCCTGATTGCGGTCACATGCGCCGTCGTCTCGACGGTTGTGAGCCTCCGAGGGAGTGGATCGCACAGCATCAATCTTCGGGCTCCCAAGCCGAAGGTCGTCGCAGATTGGACCCAATATGAAACCGGGGGACACCGAATAGGCCCGCAAGCAGCCAAGCTGACGATTGTCGAGTTTGCTGATTTTGAGTGCCCTGTGTGCGGTCAATTTGAAAACCGAGTACTGCCGGGGTTGAGGCGAGAATTTCCGAACACAATATCGGTCGTATTTCGCGAATGGCCGCTCGCCCAACACCACCTCGCGTATCCGGCCGCGCGCGCGGCTGAATGCGCGGGAGAGCAGGGTCGCTTCCAAGAGTATCACGATCTCCTGTACGCTAAGCAAGACTCCTTGGGCCTACTAAGCTTCGTGGACTTTGCCATCGAAGCCGGTATCCCCGATACGGCGCGATTTGCGGCTTGCAATGCACGCCCCGGTGCTGTTAGTGCAATCGATGCCGATGTCGCCGCAGCAAGGCGTCTTGGCGGCCGCGGCACGCCGACGCTGATCGTAAACGGGCTGTTGCTTCTTGGACTGCCCGACAGCGCGGATCTTCATGATATAGTCGCGGCTCAACTGAAGAAGGCCGGCTGAGCGAACACCTTTCAGAGGTCTTGCGTGTTGCGATTCGACGAAACCTCAGTATTCTTTGTCGCTGGAATTAGACGAAGTCTACCACTGAGGGACCGATGATCGGTGTGCGGGCCACAGTTGCACTTATTGGACTGCCCTCTGTGGTGCCCATGCATGGTATTGCGCAGGTCGAGCGGCACTTTGCGCTTGTCCCCGTTCTCACCATCGATAGCCCCGTGGTTGACTCTGCCATCGCGGGAGGCGTCTTCCAATCCAATGGGCAAGTTGTCCTCTTTCAGCCGCAACGTGACCGCATCATCGTTTTTGACGCCTCAGGTCATCAACTGGCGGAAACGCCGGGTCGAGGCGAAGGGAAGGGTGAGTTCATACGACTCAGCGCGGGTGGTCCCGCACCCGACGGCTTCTGGGCTTATGATGCGCTTCGAACCAGAGTCACGCTCTTTAGGCTCAATGGATCGGTGGTTCGAAGCGTTTCGGTGCCGACCTTTAAGGCCGCGCCTTCGGGGTCGGACGCATCATTCGACATCCCAAACGGACCATTCACATACGTCTCGGCGATTCCGTGGACGGGCGAATACCTTGTGAGCAGCGTGGTTGGGCCCGAGGCCTCGGTCCCGCGGACGTGGCGGCGCCCAGCAGGTGCCGTTCAAATCCTGGTAAATGCGTCTTCCGGTGGGATGATTCGGAACGTGGTCGCCTGGACACCGTTCGTCCGGTGCGACACGACGGTGAACGTCGCAAATGATGAGCCGATCCACACACGGATGCCATTTTGTGTACAACCCATCAGGGCCGTTGGCCCCGAAGGTCACGTTACCGCAATAGTTCAGGCAATAATGACCGGAAGGGATAGCGTGGATTTCGTCACTACCTCGCTTGCGCCTCGCGGTGATACGGTTTTTGTGAGTCACGTTAGGGCTCGTGCCGTGCCGGTCACGCCCCAGGCAAGAGATAGTGAAGTGACGCTGATGGGTCGAGGCAAGACTGCGGCGGAGATCGCAGCGCTTCGCCAATTGTGTCCCGCGTCGTATTCTGGACTGAAGTCGGTGGTGGTCGGCGCAGATGGTTCCGTGTGGATCGAGCAAGTAGCGGCGCGAGGCCGGCGAACATGGATTGTGCTCGACTCGAGCGGCGTCGAATGGGGACGGTCGACGCTCGCGAGAGAAATTCGGCCCAAATTTGTGGGGCTTGCGACGATGTGGGGTATTGAGGAGCACCTCAATGGCGGGAGTGTGCCAGTGCACTGGGTGATTCACCGTTCCGGGCAGTAGTCGTATGCCTATCGGAGCGGCGCTGCTGTATATGGCACTGGCGCTACAGGCTGCGCCGGCCCGCGGTGGGCAACCCAATAATCCGGTGATTGACCCCCGCGGCGGTTGGTTCCGGCAGGTCAGTTGGTCGGGGCCGAGTCGCCGCGCTGCACCATCGTGTGTCGGCGGCGGAATCAATCAGCCGGACATCGATGGGATGGGTACCGACTCGCTCCTGACGCTCCAGAACGACGGTGCGACCAGCGCGGAACGCAGCGGAGCGTGGCGGGAATGGTTGCTGGTCGGTTGCGTTCGCCTCCGACTGGCGTTTCCGCTGGGTGGCGCGGTCAGGAACGCGGAGATCCTCATGCCCCGCGGAACGTCGTGGCAGACCGGCGCACGGCGGGCCTTTCTCAAGGCTGCCTTCGCTGCCCCGAGGGAGGTCGAGGCGTGGCGATCCCTCGCGTTCGCAACACTGCTCAGCGTACCAGGGGACGTACCTGTCGTCCCGCGGATGCTGCCAGATTGGAGTTCTCAGATTGTTGATTATCCGCAGACCGGCGGCCGTGTGAATCTTGAGCCGGAGACGACCGCGATCTATGGTGCGGTACGGGCGGGTGTTGTCGATCCGCTCGTATTCCGGGCGTGTCTCGTGGGGATGATCTTCGAGGGGAATCTCGGCGGCGCTCGCGATTGCGGGACGCGCGCGTTGCTCGCGGGCCAGGATTCCACCTGGCAGCTCCTGCGCCTGGCGTGGCTGTCGTACCACGAGTCGGATTCCGTTGGCGGCGATGCGGAACTTGCCGCCGCGGTGGCGGCGGCGCACGATTCCGCGAGCCGGACGCAGATCGGATGGCTCTGGGAACGAGAGCATGATCCACATGCGGCGTATTCGCCGTTTGATATTGCATTGAGCGTGCGGCCGAATCTGGGAGCGGCAGGAACGGAACTCCTGCAGAAGCGCGAGTGGCTTGCCCTTCCGGATTCCGAGCTGACCAGATGGGTAATTGGCCAACTTGGCACCAGTGAGGGAAAGGCAACATGGAGCGATCCGCGCGCCGTCGGTCTGCATTTCTTCATGTCGTTGACACTCGGAGATGGCGGCGACTTCCGGCCATGTATCCCTGACCGTGACACGGTGGCGGTCTGTGTGAGACGCGGCAAAGCCCTTCCCCGTGACCTTGTTGCCGCCCGTTGGCGGGGCTGGGATCCGACCACCGAGGCCCCGATTTCGCTGGTTCGCTTTGTCAGGCCGTCGCAAGGCCGCGGTGAATCTGATAGCATCGAGGTTCGCCAGTGGAATGGTCCTGGCGATTCCTTGCTGGATACGATTGTGGTCTCGTCATTCGCCGCCGGGCATGACGCGGCGAGCGGGAATGATCTGATCGTGCGCCGTCTGCCGAACGAACGCCATTGGAGTGTCGTGTTGGCGCCAACGGCGTCAACTGACGCACCGATGACATTCCAGGAGAGCCAGGACGCGCTCGGTACGTCCGGCGCCATCGCGTTGTCGGATGTTGCGATCGGCCCGGCATCTGCTGTGGCACCGTCCAGCGCGGTTTGCGGTGAGACGTTCGTTGTAAGGCCGCGGATTGACCGGAACGCTGGCGCGACGGTGTGCTATCAGGTCCGCAGCAGACAAGTGCCGATCGCGATCGCAATTACTGAGACGGTGATGGCGACGACGGGTGGGTCGCATCCGTCGGTCGCGATCAGGACGTCACGCACGCTTGGTGCGACGACAACGACCGTTGCAACAGCTGTCGATTTGCGACACTTGCGTCCGGGCTCATATCGGCTCGTCATCGAGATCGGCGAGGACCCGAAGTCTCCGGGAGCGCGGGCGATTACCAAGTTCGAATTGTACTGAGCGATCGCCGCGGTGCGTGATCGCGTGGATCAAGCGTCGTGGGCAGTTCTGGTCAATGCCCCGCTCACTGGCCGCGCACAGGGTGCTAGTTCAGACGCCGATGACCGCAAAGTGACTGCCACGTCGGCGGTCTGACCGAGACTAGCCGCAGCGTCCGCCGGACTGCTTGCCCGACTCGCGCCGTGTCCCTTTATCTGTCTGCCTCGGCTCGCGCGCCGCTTGCACGGTCCAGGTCCGCCGAGGCAAGCCAGATCATCCAGGGACCATCTCGGGCTCATCGAGCTCAGGATAGGGCGTCACCTGGCCACCTGGGGGGCAGGTGGCGGGTCGCAGCGCAGGAAGGCGAAGATCGCCTGGCGGGTTGCTGTCGCCGGGACCGTATTGCCCAACTCCCAGTTCCTTATGGTCGCCTTGTCCACGCCCATCTGGACCGCCACCTCTCGTTGCAGCAGCCCAAGGTCGATCCGCCGCGCTCTGATCTGGTCCCCTAAGTGCTTGATCTGCTTGGGGTAACCCGGCTTCGGGGTCGGTGCCGTCAGCCGCAACGGTAGTTTGGCAACAAATCCCTGTCCCTGCGGCTACCTCGGCGACGCGACGCGGCAGTGCAGCTGCGATTGGCTGTCCCTGGTCGGCGAGACTATTCTTACCCAGGCGTACTAGCTCGCCAATGGCGTGGAACTGCAATTCCGGTAAGGATGGTCGTCCTGGGAGAGGCTGTTGAGTAGGCCACAGCGTGCTGGGCATACCAATAGAGTAGTTGGGATGGTGACAGCTGCGTTTTCAACGGCAGCAGTTGGGCTTCTCGTTTGGGTGTCCGGTTGTAGCCATTCGGCGCCATTTGTCACCGGCAACTATTTGACCGACAGCGTTCGCGTCTCCGGCCCCTTCGCCCTCTTGACCGACGACAAGGGAACATCGGACCCGGCATGGAACGCGGACGGTCAGGGGTTCCTGTATCATTTCCTGATCCGGCCGCCGCTCATCAACGATGTCAAGATCGCAATCCAATTCGGCACCAGAGTCCAGCTCGTGCTGAAGGACAGCATGGATGTCTGTGTCGGGATGTTTCCCGCCACTGGCGGCAATCGGCACTGGACGCTGTGCGACACCCGCGATCTGCAGTGGGATTCTGTCAACGTGTTCGGCACCACAGCGATCGCACCCAATGGCAGGTTGCTCTACCAAGAAGCGGTCGGGCGTACCGATTATCCGCTGCCGGTCGACTACCACGTCGACTTTTGGCTGGCGGACACGTCGCGTCCGTTCACGCGTCGGCGCTTGTTGGCGCTGTATACCGACTCGTCCGGCATTCCGAGGTCGCCCCCGACCACCGTCAACTGGGTAGAGCAGGCGCAGTGGCTCGGAGCAGACTCGTTTCTGGTGATCGGACGGCACATCCTTCCCGACAGTGCCTTGACGACTCTTGGACTGGGAGTCGGCAGGATCACGGACGCCGGCGCCGACCTGCAGCTGATTCCCGGAACTGCGGCGATACAGCGTTACGCCATCGCGCCGGGCGGGAGGGCGGCAATCTTCACCGACGGCACGTTGCAGGTCTGGCGAGCGGCATTCGATGGCGGGATGCCGGTCCCCTTCGTCACCATCCCCGCCATGGCCCACCGATCGATTCTCGATATCGCATGCACGGGCAATGGATGCCGGCTGCTCGTGCAGGAGACGGTGGATACCGTGGAGGGGCGCAATGCGCTGCAGGTCGCACGCTCCTGGATCTGGTCGGTGTCGGCGGACGGGAGTGCGTTGCAGCAGCTGATGGAGTTGCCCGGCGGGCCACGCCTGGATCAGGCGGCGCTCGCCCCGGTGGCGAACAGCGTGGTTGGTCGTGCCAACGGCGAGCTGTATCTCATCCGGCCGTAAACGCACAGGTCAGGTGCCGGACTCGGCCTCGGTTACCGGGCGTGTCCCGGAATGGGGCTTTCGCCAGTCTTGACGATCTGACGGGGCACGGAATGTCGACTGGATGTGTCGGCGCGTCCCGATCGTCCATCCGCCTGCACCGAAGGCACCGGGACGCGAAGAGACCTTGGGCGGAAGGATCGATGAGCGGGCTGATCTTTGGCGCGACCACAGCTGTCTCGGGACGGTCCCTCGCGTCCGGTGCCTCTCCCACGGGTTGAGCGGTTGACCCTTCAGGGTCAAGGACCACCCTTGGATAGCCGGAGCCCGGCGTACGGCCTCACTGGGCGTCGCGGGGGCGGGGAACGGGTCGTACCCCAGGAACGCGACGATCGCGGGATAGGCGGCCGTCATCGGGGTCGTGTGGCCCAACTCCCAGTTCGTCACCGTGGCCGTGTCCACGCCGATCTGGGCCGCCACCTCTCGTTGCAGTAGCTCAAGATCAATCCGCCGAGCCCTGATCTCGTCCCCTAAGTGTTTGATCTGCTTGGGGTAACCCGGCTTCGGGGTGGGTGCCGTCAGCCGCAACGGCAGTTTGGCAACAAATCCCTGTCCCTGCGGCTACCTGGGTGACGCGACGCGGCAGTGCAGCTGTTCGCCGATGGCGGTGCAGCGGTACCGCGCGAAGATCTCCGGGCCGTTGCTCGACCGGGTGGACATCCACCTGAGTGTCCCGCCGGTGGCCTACGACGATCTCACCGCGCGCAAGGCAGCGGAATCGAGTACCGTGGTGCGGCAGCGGGTGGAGGCGGCGCGGGCGCGGCAGCTGGAGCGGTTCCGGGAGGTGCGCGGGGTGTATGCCAATGCACACATGGGACCCAGGGAGTTGGCCAGGTTCGTGCGGACCGATGCCGCGACCGATGCGGTGCTGAAGCAGGCGATCGTCAAGCTGGGGCTGTCGGCGCGCGCGTATCACCGCGTGCTCAAACTGGCGCGGACGCTGGCGGATCTGGAGGGGGCGGCCGAGGTGGGGCCGCAGCATGTGGGGGAGGCGATCCAGTACCGGGTGCTGGATCGGGGGGAGGGGTGAGGGCGGGGGCGGCACAGGGGCCACCGATCAACGCTTGACTGTCGGGCAACCTGGCTGTGAGGCCGGGTTGACACGCGTTGCACCAGCCGGTACCGTTGAACGCCACGCCACGCCACGCCACGCCACGCCACGCCACGCCACGCCCCGCCGGCAGCGGTGTGATGCGCTCGCGGGAGGTTGGTGGCGCTAAGCCGAGGCGTCGACCGATGACTGTGTGCTGCCTGCTACCCGGCGAACCGACGGCGATTGACGCGGGGCCGCCTGCACCGCGCCCGCTGGGCACAGTGTTCGTGGTTCCGGGCGGCGATGATGATCTGGCGCGAGTCGCCGAGTCCGTCGACCAGTGGCGCGCCAGTCCGTGGTGCCCGACGGTGCTGGTCGGCGCCGATAACGTTGCGCCTCGGACGCTCGACCTGCTGGTTCCCTCTGCAATGCATGTAACCCCGCTTCGCGGTGAGGTCTTGCAACCAGCCGCCGAAATCAGGAACGGGATCCGTCAGCGCCGGATTCCCGACGCCACCGATGTTGCCGCCTACATCGCGTTCAGGACGTCGCTCGGTCTGGCCAACCTGTTCTGCGACATACGCGATTCGGCGGGCGACGCCGACTTGCTGCGCCGATCGCTCCGGAGGTACGGAGCATGGCTGCCGCACGATTGGCGGGCACTCGGGAGTTGCCTCAAGCTGATCACACGGGCGGTCGCGGCCGGGCATGCGGAGGCCAGGGCGGCGGAGCTGGCGGGCGTGGACGTCAAGACGGTCTCGCGGTGGTGCCGTCGGTACTTCGGGCTGACCTGGCGGGAGCTCGTGGGAATGGACGCCTGGGAGGCGGCGCTGGAGGCCGCTCTGCGGGCGGGTGGATATGTAACAGATCGCTGATCGGGGCGAAACTGGGCGAAAAGCAGCGAAAGGCACTGTTTTCTGGTATGGCGGAATACGGGGGATGGGTGAGTGTTGAGGGTGCGAGGCCGCGACAGTTTGAAGAATACGGGGGCTCGAGGTAGAACACGGGACATCTCGTGGCCCCGTGGGGCCATGATCTGCCGGTCGACCACAGGCCGGCGCAATAGGTCAAGGTTCCGGAGGAGCGGGCGTCGTCGGGTCAGAATGCCGTCGTCGGCTTCGTGGCGGAAACCCTATCAAGGAGGCAGATGATGATTATCGTAAAGAGTGCTATCCGGTGTTTGGGAATGGCCGCGACGGTCGTTGCGCTCGCCGCCATTTCCGGTCAGTCGAGCCGACTGCGCGCCGAAACGGGCGCAACTTGCGATGCGTCGGACCCTTCGCATGCCTGCGTCAAGACGACCTTTGATCAAGGCGACCAGTGCTCTTCGCACTCGGGCTGCACAACATGTGAACCGCTCACCGGGTACAATTGTGACCCCTATGGTAGCGGCGTATTCAAGGAAGATTGGAAGATGGACTGGGATTGACCGATCAGGCGTTGAGTCACGCTACGGATACGCGGCCGAGCGATTGTGTACCGGCCGCGTATCGGTGCGCCCGTCGCCGCAGCCGGGCCAATCGGCCTGCATTCGGATCACCACCGGCCGGAGTCCGCCGCATTGCGCGGCAATGGCGAAGCCCGCCAACGAGTTGCTGCGACCGAGTGCTGTACGACACCACCGGATCACTTTGGGTTCTGGAGTGCGTCACACAGCTGGCTCCTGCTCCGAGCAACATTCATTCGACAGTGCGGAGTCCGGCACTTTGTTCGCGCTGGGCGCAAGGTCCCTCGCCGGTAGCGGCAGCATGATGTGTGTTCTGGCGACCGGATCCGACTTCGAGGGGTTCGGTAGCGATCTTCTCCTGGGCGAGTGGAAGAGGGATTGACCACGGTGGCGGATCAACGGGCGAGCACGTGCAGCGCGTGGGCAGAGGCAAGGGCTTGTTGTGACCCGTCGCCCGCATTGGCGTCGGCGAGCCGAAAGGCAACAGCCATTTCGGGTGTCATTCTTGTGCTTGGCCTGATTGGTTGTGGGATGAGAGCCTCGGCCAGACTCCGGGACAGCTTGGATCCCACCGGTACTCGGCTGATACGGGATTCTGGTGAGGTCGATCTGGTCGGGGCGTTGGAGGTCACGGCGCCCATCATCGGAATGCCGCGTCACATGGCCACCAACGGCGCTTTCATGTGGCTGTACGATAGGGTCGGCGAACCCTATTTCCACCTTATCGATCTGTCTCACCATCGAATCGCGGTGTCATATGGCAGGTCTGGTGAGGGGCCAGGCGACTTCGCCTCAGTTGCCAGTCTGCAGGTCCGCCCCGGCGACACCTCGGGCGTGTGGGCGTACGATCCTCAGCTCCGGCGGCTGACACAACTTACGCCAAATCGAAACCGGGTTCGTGGCCGTACGATCACGGTCAGTGGCGGCCGGCGGCCGTACGATCTTCTGTGGCTCGATCGGGACCGGCTGTTGGGAATCAACGATTTGGACACGAACCGATTCCAGGTGTTCGACACATCCGGCAATCTGCTGAGGACGATGTCCGGGCCGCTGCTGGGATCTGATTCAATGCCATGGCAAGTACGTCGGGGTCTCTCAAGTGCGTTTGTTGCGTGTGTGGATCCGGCAGGTGGGCGATTCGCCGTTCTATTTGTGGGGGCGGGGCGCATCGACATTCACGACACGTCGGGCGCGCTTGTCCGACACGCCGACGTGCCGTTTGTATCTGACGGTGAGTTCCATCGGGACCGGGACGGCCGCTACAGTTTCGGCACGCGATGGCGCTATTACGCCGATTGTGCTGCCACGACGCGATACCTATATGCCCTCTTTGCGGGCTATCGGACCGATGTTCCTGGTGCCTCTCGCGACGTCGCGGCGACACATGTCCAGGTGTTCGACTGGAACGGCGCCCTACGCGGGGAGTACCATCTTGACAGGCCAATGGGAAACATCGCAGTGGTGGGCGACACGCTGCTATACGCCGCCAGCATGATCACTCCGGGTGTCTATCGGTATCGGCTTCCAGTGCGCGATGGCCGTTGAGCCCACAGGAGCGTATGGTTGCGGGGCTGTCGCATTACCCTCGTACGGAGTGAAAGAGCGATGACGAACCTCAGGCGAGTTCTCGATTGGACGACGGTGATTCTATGCGTCGCCGCAGGCGCAATCGCGATACGGATCGTCAGCAATGGCATGCCTACGGTGCAGGCCGGCCCAGCCCAGGCGCTCCCCTCGGCGTACGCGTCTGAGAGCCAGGTTCCGATTGGTGATGACACGATGCTGGCTGGGCGGCTACGGTTGGGTGCCGATGGTGTGCCCGTCACAATCACCGTGTTCGCAAACTTCTACTGCAGCCATTGCGCGGATCTCGATCCGGTCTTGCGGGATCTCGTGACGCGGTATCCGGATCAGGTGGCGATAGTCATAAAGCACTTCGTGCCGATCGCGATTCGTGCGCAATTGACAGCAGACCTCGCGGCCGAGTGTGCCGCCGATCAAGGCAAGTTCCCAGAATTCGACCGTGCGTTCTTCGCGTACGGCGCCAAATCGGGCTTGCCAGACGAGTGGCGTCGGATCGGCGTGGACATCGGCATCCACGATCTTGCTCAATACGACCGATGCGTGCGGTCGCAACGACATCTCGCGGCGGTGGTGCGAGACACGCGCGAGGCGGCCCGGCTTGGCGTCGATCGGACGCCAATCGAGTTCGTCAACGGGCGACGCATCGTCGGAGTTCAAGCGGAAGCCGTCTACGACACGGTCATCGCCGCGGCCCTGGATCGGGTCGGGCGGAACGCCACATGAATCGCAGGCTCTCGACGATGGTGGGACGTAGACGTGCCCGGGTGGCCGGGATCCGGACATCGCCGACCCTGGCGATGCGCACCACCTGCATGTCGATGTTTTGTATCGTGATTCCTACGGCGCTGGTGGCGCAAGACCTAGTCCGGCAAGACAGCGCTGGGGTGGAGATCGTGGTGAACCATGTTGCTGCCGACGGCATGGCGCCGGCGTTTGAGGTCGCCAAGGCGCCCGCTGCGGTATTCCGTTTGTCAACCGACGTTTCTGACATCCGTGGAGCGTTCCAATTTGCGGGCGGCGGAGTCTTGGTGGCTGACGGTGCGTCGGAACGTGTAATCTATTTCGATTCAGCGGGCAAACGGCAATTTGTGGTAGGCAATGGACGATCAGCGGATGGTGCCGGGTCGTTCGATGCCATAATGGGAGTGGTTGCGGCTGGCCCCGGAGCGGCTGCGGTATGGGACGCAGCGCGAAACCGTCTGACCGTACTGAATGCGAGAGGAACGGTGCTGGATCGCGAATATCTTGGTGCGCCGCCGATGGGGGCGACACCGATTGGCCCGATGCGCAGCCGATACCTGATAGTGGGGCAGCTTACGGCCGACCGGTACGTGGCTGCGGTAGAAGTGCCGTATCGCGACAAGACGACGACGCGAGTCGGATTCGACAGTGTCGCAATCGTGCTGTTGACCAAGCAAGGGCATCGGATCCGAACCGATCAACACCTACGGTTCGGAGAATACTTCGAATTCAGGGATTCGGGTAATGTCGCAGCGATCAGCGGACCGGTACCTCTCGCCCATCTCGGCCATGTTGCAGTCAGTCAGAAGTCATGGTATCTGACACGCGGCACAACATGGGAAATCGAAAAGTGGTCGGCGAACGGAAGGCTTGTCTCGCTGTTCCGAATTACTCGACCGATCGAGAGACTGCGGACGGACTTGTGGAGGCAGGTGAGTGCGGACCTACTCGATTCGGTGGCGCCGCCCCGGAGATCGCTGTATGAGCGAGCGCTGGCATGGATACCCCGGGAACAGACCGTGCCCGCATATGTGGGCTTGCTTGGCGACACCCATGGTCGTATTTGGGCGGAGTTGTGGACGAGGCCGAATCGTCCGTCGGAGTGGGACGTATTTCAGAGTGATGGCACGTATTTGGGATCTGTGGAAATGCCACCGTCTTGTCAAGTGGTGCAGGTCGGTGATAGCGCAATGTTATGCGTCCGCGAGGGTGGCAACGACACGGCCGAACAGGTCAGGTCGTACGCTGTCCATCATGTCAGGAACTAGCGCGTTGGTGTCGGATCACGCTGCCCCTTCCGGAGCCTCGGTTGGTCAAGTCCTCAAGACTGGAAGTCGATCCTGGCGAGTAGCGCCACCCCTCCAACGCCGCCGGTGCCGCACCAGCCAGCGGTCGCTACGGCCCCTCGCTTCTCCTCCCGCCAATTGACCCGTACGGTACCGCGGCGTACCGTACCCGATGCGAAAGCAGCTCTTCCGGGGCCTCGTCAGCACCGTTGCGCCGCTAGTCGTCGGCTGCCACCGCGCCACTCCGACCGACGCTCAGGCGTTTCAGCCATTCGACGCAGCCCGCTGTGATACCGCCGTGGCTTCCGGACGGTCCGAAGACGGAATGATCGGGATGGCCGCCCCGGGGCCCCACGGCGTCCTGGCATGGAGCGCCGGCAGGCGCCCCGCGACGATCCACCTCGACGCCGGCGGACATGACGCCACGGCGGGCCGTAACGGTGAGGGGCCGGGCGAATTCCGTTCGATCGGTGTCGCGTGGTGGGTCGGTGATACGCTCTGGGTGAGCGACTATCGGCTGGGCCGGTCCGTTGCCTTTACCGCCGACGGACGGTACGCCGGCACGCTGACGCCACCGATGCCGGGAAGCTGGGTCCGCACCGCGTCCGGACGATCGGTGGGCGTCGCGCAGACATCCGTGTCCATCCCCGACGTCCGGATCCTGGCGTTCGGTCCGGATCAACGACTCGATACGCTCGCCGACGTCGCAGCACCCGACACATTTCGCGCCGGCGATCCGCACAACGCCGGGCCGTTCACGATGCGGCTCGCCCTGGCGGCATGGACGCCGGACGGAGCGCGTTGGTGCGTCATCGTCCCGGGGCAGGCATCCGACCTGCACCTCCAGTGCCTGGATCCGGCCGGTAATGCGGTACTCGACACCACCGTAACGCTTCCGCCGAGGGCGGTCACACAGGAGGAGTACGACACAGTCATGGCCTCGATGGTCAAGGGGCTCGATCCCATCGCCGCGGCGAGGCTGCGGGCCGATACCCCGAGGCCGCCCTTCTTTGCCGCGGCGTTCGAGGCCCTGATGGACAACCACGATCGCTTCTGGGTTCTCCGGTCCACCCTCGGCGAACGTCCCGAGGTCTGGACCGAGTTGTCACCGACCGGCGCGGTGGTCCGTACAATGACCCTGCCGGCAGCGATGCACCTGCTCGCCGCGCGCGACGATCTCCTCTATCTCCGGGCGGCGCAGGATGACGGGTTCCAGACGTTGCTGCGGTGCCAGCTGTGAACTCGCCCCTGCCGCCTTGCGCGCGGTGCCGCTCCCGCCGTATCGTCGTGCCGACCGTCGCCTGACCGCCTGAGAACGCGCCGCAACCCGCGGCACTCCCCCCGGAGCCCGCCATGTCCGAATCGGCTGCCACTCCCTCGACCCCGGGTGCCGCCTCCGCCGCACCCGCCGGCCCGTTCTTCCTGGTCTGCATCGGCGGCGCCGACCTCGGCAAGCGGCTGGCGCTCACCCCGGGCGCGCTGCTGGTCGGCACCTCCCACGAGTCCAACCTGCTGAGCGCCGACCCCGGCGTCACTGAGCGCTTCGCCACGCTCCACTGGGATGGCGCCGTGCTGCACGTCAAGGCGCTGGGCAAGTCGCTGCCATTCGTCGACGGCCATTCCGGTGCCGAGCTGACCGTCACCGGCTCGCAACAGCTGCGTCTCGGCACGTCGGTCTGGCGCGTCGAGGCGCCGCACGCCGCCAACGCCGGCGGCGTGATGGACTTTGTCAGCCGGATCGGCGATCAGCTGTCGAGCGCCGCGGGCATCGAAACGCCCGGCGAATGGAACGCCCGCGAGATGTTCGCCGACGCCACCAAGAAGCACAGCGACGAGGACGTCGAGCGCTACTTCACGGTCGGCACGCCGGAAACCACGCCGAGCCTCCAGCAGATCGACGCGTCGTGGCCCAGGCCATGGATGTTCCTGCGCGTCTTTGCCCTGTCGCTGGTGCTCTATCTCGGCTTTGTGTACACCTGGGAGAAGTTCGACAACGAGAACCTGATTCCCGGGCTGATCATGATCGGCGCGGTGGCGGTGCCGCTGTCGCTGCTGGTGTTCTTCTTCGAAGTGAACGTGCCTCGCAACGTCTCGCTCTACCAGGTCATCAAGCTGCTGCTGGTGGGCGGGCTGCTGTCGATCGCGGTGGCACTGGTGTTCTTCGACGTGACCCACCTCGACAACTGGCTCGGCGCGGCGAGCGCCGGCATCATCGAGGAGACCGCCAAGGCGCTGACGCTGCTGCTGGTGGTGCGGAAGCCGCGCTATCGCTGGACGCTCAATGGCCTGCTGCTCGGTGCCACGGTGGGCACCGGGTTTGCCGTCTTCGAGTCGGCGGGATATGCGCTGCGGATCGGTCTCGAGAACGGCGGCCCCGCGATGCTGGCCAACATCCAGCAGCGCGGTTTCCTCAGCATCCTGGGCGGCCACGTGCTGTGGACCGGGCTGGTCGGCGCGGCGCTCTGGCGGGTGCGCGGCGACCGGCCGTTCCGGAAGGAGATGTGGTTCGACCCCCGGTTCCTCAGGGTGCTGGTGATCTGCATGCTGATGCACATGCTGTGGAACTTCGACGGGCTCTCGCTCCCGTTCGACGGCAAGTACATCCTGCTCGGCGCGGCGGCGTGGTTGCTGGTGCTGGGGATGATCCAGGCGGGGCTCAAGGAGGTGCGGGCGGCGCAGGCCGCGGCAACTGCGTGAGGGCGTGTGGGGGATTTCCCGCTGGCGTCGTCGCCCGGATCGGTTCATGATGCATGGAATCCGATCCCGGGAGGAATCATGGCTGAAGTCCGAGACCCCGTCTGCGACATGATGGTCGAGCCGGCCGAGGCGGCCGGATCGTCGCAATGGCGGGGAAAGACCTGGTACTTCTGCTCGACGATGTGCAAGGAGTCGTTCGACGCCGATCCGGCCAAGTTTGCGCCGCGCGACGATCCGCCGTTCACCACGACGGGTCCGCTGACGGCACCGAAGTTCGGTGCGGCGGGGAGTGGCGGCGCGGAAGACGAACCTGGGCCGTCACCCGGCAAGCACCGGTAGCGCTGAGGCAATCCCGCCGCCCCGGCACGCCACGACCGCCGCCGATCCTGCCCGGATCGACGGCGGTCTGCATGGTGACCGGTGGGGCCTACCAGCCGAGCTGCACCCCTCCGAGAATGAGCAGTGCGTGATTGCGGTAGCTGACGTTGTCCGACGTGTTGTTGTAGACGTCGGTCAGGCCGAGGTCGTACCGGGCGCTGAGCGACAGGGCGTTCACGCTGACCCCGGCGCCGAACATCACGCTGAAGTCGGCGCTCTTGATGTTGTTGTTTGTCGAGCTGCTGCAATCGCCGCCGATCGACCCCGAACCGGTGCTGAGGTCACTGGAGCACGACAGCTTGAAGGCGATGCTGGGGCCGCCCAGGACGAACAGGCGTGTGGTGCCCGCCCCGGCTCCCAGCCGCAGCAGCACCGGGACCTCGATGTAGTTCAGCTTGAAGGTGCCGGTGACGCCGCCCACGGTGGACCGGTAGCCCTTCTCGATGAACACCGCCTCGGGCCCGAGCGACAGGTTGGGCGACAGCTGCCCCTGGACCGAGACGCCAGCGGCAAAGCCGCTGCGCGCGCTGGGGGAGAAGGTGCCGTTGGTCCCGCTGGTGGTGATGTTGGAGCTGACAAATCCGCCGATGACACCGACCCGCGCCTGCGCGGCAAGCGGTGCGGTGAGGAATGCGACGGCGGTGACGGCGGTGGCGGTGCCGGAGATGAGGATGTTTCGCATCGATGGGTCCTTGGGGCGAAGGGTGAATCGAGCCGTGCCGGCCGTCGCCTGGCGGCCGTCTGAGGGGTAGGACGCCCGGCGGGCGATGGGGCCCACGCCGCGGCACCGGGATTGGCGATGATGACAACGCATCCGCAATGCGTCTCGCTCGTGGCGAAGCGCAGCCTTCGCGGGGCGGGCCCCCGGGGTCGTGCGTCCGGGGACCGTGACTTGACCGTGACGTGGGGCGGGTAGGATGACGCGCGACGGGGCGGTGCCGGGGCGCCGCCACGGAACGACTCACACGGAGCGTCGCATGGAACAGCAGGGACCGGTGCGGATCGTGCTCACGCCCGAGCAGCGTGAGCTGGTGCGGCGGATGTCGGGGCAGTCGATCGATGCCATCGACCTCGAGCCGGAGGATCCGAAGAAGGGCGGCGGGCAGATGAAGTTCGTCTGGCGCCTGTCGGAAGCGTCGGGGATTCCCAGGCAGCGGTGGGTGGAGGACGAGGCGGAGGAGAAGGCGCCGTGACCGGCCGCCGTCGCGCCCGGAATTCGTTATAGTGTCGCTTTAATGAATTGACGGGGCCGGGACTGCCGCCTCAGAGGTCGCGCTGGTGGAGGTGGCGGAGGGCGATGCCGAGCACCACGGCGAGATAGACGCCGGCATACGCCACCGCCACGCCGCTCGGAATGGACACGTTCGCGAACGGCGAGAACGACAGCGATCCGGCGAGCGGTGTCTGCATTTCGTACGCCGCCCGGCGCCAGAGCGACTCGCCCGGCATGATCAGGCTCGAGGCAACGCCAAGGGTCACGATGTGGACGCTCTGCGAGAAGCCGCTGACCTGCTCCAGCCAGCCGCCAAGGAATGCCACGGCCTGCAGTCCCAGCGCGATGACGCCGGTGGTCAGGGTCGTGAACCAGGTGCCGAGGGCGAACGTCACCGCGAGCGCCACGAGGCATTCGAAGTAGATCAGCAGGGCGCCGACGACGGCGCGCTGGGGCACCACCCCGGTGATCGCGTGCGAGACGGCAACGGTGCAGAGAAACGTGACCGCAACGTAGGCCGCCACCATGGCGGCAAAGCCGAGGTATTTCCCGAGCAGGATCTGCCAGCGGGCGACCGGCTTGGTGGCGATGGCGTGGATGGTGCCCGAGCTGATTTCGCCGGCGAGGGTGTCGATCGACGTGAGGATGGTCATCACCACCGCCAGCAGGTCGCAGACGTAGAGCCCCACCATCAGCATGCCGCTTTCCACCTGATAGCGCACGAACGGCGACATGGCCCGCGACCGGAACTCCGCGACCTGCAGGTGCAGCGCGATGGCGAAGATTGCCAGCAGGATGGCGGCGGCGAGGAGCGCGGTCCAGAGGACCCGCCGACGCGCCGCTTCGCGCCAGGTCATGCGGGCCATGATCCAGATCGGGGTCACTGTCCGCTGTCCTTGCCCATGATCTGCACGAACAACTCCTCAAGGGATTGCCGCTCGGGAGTGACCCCGAAGACGTCGGCGCCGGCAGTGACCAGGTGCCGGACGATCTCGGGCAGCAGGTCTTCGGTCGGCAATGTGAAGCGCAGGAGGCCGGCATCGAGGGTGGCGTCGCCGGCCCAGCGGTCCATCGCGGCGAGCGCCGCGGGGGAGATGTTGACGGCGCGGATCACGACCCGGACATCCCGGGTCCGTTCGGCCCGCAGGTCGAGGGACGTCACCAGCTGCCCGGTGCGGATGAACGCGACCCGGTCGCAGGTGACCTCGATTTCGCTGAGGATGTGGGAATTGAGGAACACCGTGGCGCCGCGCGCCCGCTCGGCACGGAGAATGTCGCGGACCAGCCGGCGTCCCATCGGGTCGAGTCCCGAGGTCGGTTCGTCGAGGAAGATCAGGTCGGGTTCATGGACAATGGCCTGCGCCAGGCCAATCCGCTGCAGCATCCCCTTCGAGTAGCCCCGGATGCGACGGCGTTCCACACCCTCGAGCCCCACCTGCGACATGACCTCGGGGATCCGGCGCTGCAGCGCGGCCCGCGGCATGCCGGCCAGCTGCCCGTGCAGTTCCAGCAATTCGCGGCCGGTCAGCCAGTCGTAGAAGCGGAAGTCCTCGGGAAGAAAACCGATCCGGCGCCGCATCGCCGCGTGGTCCGGTGCGCTGCCGAGGACTTCGGCGCGCCCCGACGTGGGATGGACGAGGCCGAGGAGCATCTTGATCGAGGTGCTCTTGCCGGCGCCGTTGGGACCGAGAAAGCCGAAGATCTCGCCCCGCCGGACTTCGAGCGAGAGCCCGCCGACGGCGGTGTGCGCGCCGTAGACCTTGCGGAGGTTCTCGGTCCGGATCGCGAGGTCAGCCATGGATGGGGACGTCCCGGTTCACTGGCCGTCGATCCGGTTGGCGATGGACTCGCCGTCGGCGGGATTGCCGTAGCCGGTCAGCGAGTAGACGATGCCGTTGCGGGCCCAGACCAGCAGATACGCCGGACCGCGCCGGCCGCCGGCACCGAAGAGCAGTCCCGGCGCGCCGGCGACCGTCACCGTGTCGAAGCTGCGGATGAAGCGCGGCGGCGAGAGCGCAAGCGTGGAGCGCCAATCGAGCCGGCGCTGGAATGTGGCGGCGCGGTCGGGGCTGAGGCCGGAGAGTTCGAGGGCGATCTCGACCAGTTGTTCGAACGCGACGCCGGGTGGTGCGGTGGCGACGACCTGCGGTGTTTCGGTCAGTTCGATGCAGTCGGCGACATTGGCCGGCAGCGGCGGTGGACCCTGCACCTGGGTTGCCAGCGTGGCCGGCGCCGGGCCGGGACAGTGACCATAACGCAGTTCGACGGCGGGCGGTGTGTGCATCGTCACGGCGGCGCCCTGGACCGACGCGGGCACCGTGACACCGCTCTGGCCGGCTTCGGCGAGAATGGTCCGGAAACGCTGCCGGTCAATGGCAACGGTGACGTCGTGGGCGCCGGTAATGCTGATCGATGGGGTATCCGGGCGGCCCCGTGGCAGCTGCGGGACGAATCCCGCGATGGCACCGGCGTCTGCCGTGGTGGCGGCGGTCCGGTTGGGACCGTTGTGCTCGCTGGACGCGCTGTCGGCGAGCATCCCCGCGACGAGCTCCTGGATGTGGTACGTGGCGCCCGGGGCCGCGGGAAGGTTCACGGCGACCGATTGTGGGCGCGCGATGCGCAGCGAGGCGAGGAAGCGTTCGAAGAGCTGTCGCCCCGGTGCCGACAGGAGCACCGCGACCGCGACGAGTGTTCCTGTAATCCACCACCAGCCGCGGTGCAATCCAGAGCGCGTGGTCATCGTCCGGCCAAGATAGGACCGGCGACCTTTCACTACGATGACAACGCGGCGTGGTGCGCGCGAGCGCCGATCAGACGCCGTACCGTTCGCGAAGCTGCCCGGTGTGGTGCCGTTCATGCCCGGCAATGACGTACGCCGCCGCACGGGCCGACATCGGGTTGCCGCTGGCGGTGCCCCGCCGGGCAAGCTGCGCGTCGGTCATTCCGCCAAAGAGCGCCACCGTTGCCGCACGCACCGCGGCGAATTCGGCCACCAGGCTGTCGAGGGTCCGCTGGTCGGCGCCCGACTCGGGGGTGTAGGCGTTCTCGTCGAACGACGGCAGCGGGGTCGTGTCGCCGCGCGAGAAGCACATCGCGCGATACCCGAAGACCCGCTCGGTGTCGATGATGTGTCCGAGCACTTCCTGCACGCTCCATTTGCCCGGGGCGTAGCGGAAGTGGGCCTTCTCCGGCGGGATGGCGCGGAACATCGCCGCCGTCGCGGCACCGGCCCGCGACAGCTCCGCGAGGAGGTCGCCGTCGGGGACCAGCGCGATGTAGCGGCTGTAGTACGGAGCATGTTCGTCGGCGGCGGGGCGGGGAATCGGCATCTGCGGCTCGGTGGGTATGGGACTTGAGTGGGGTCGCTGGCGGATAACGATAGCGGGACGCAGGGGCCGGCCGCGGGGGCGCGGCGCGATTCAGTGGGCGGCGGCCTACGAGGGGTTGCCATTCCGATTCGGCAGGTTGGGAATCGGCCGGTGCGGTGACGGCAACCACCGGGACGATGAGGCGGACCTCGGCGGTGTGCCGCGGGCCGACGATCACCGCGGTGGCGGTGTCCGCTGATGGAATCTGCTGGGCCGGGGCGGCGCTCGCCGCGAGGGCGACGAGCGCGTTGATCAGGGATGCTGCTGCCATGCCTGTGGGCCTTGCCGGAGACGGGAGAAGCGGAAACCTTTCCCCGGTCACGCCGTACCACTCCTGTCCCGTTGCCACCATCCCGATGCAATTGACAGCCCCACCGGGGTGGCGTACCCTAGACGACCTCTTGTGGAGACCGCCGATGGCCACGTGGTATCACGTGACGGCCCCGTATCCTCCCCTGCATGTCCAGCCGGGTGACGTGATCCGGTACGAACCCGGCAGCGAAGACCCGGTGGAGATCTACCGGCCGCTGGGGGAGGACAGCGTCGGGGCGTTCTGGCGCGCCGTGCAGGCCGGCGCGGTTACGCCCGTTTCCGACGACGCGACGCCCGAGCTCGACCTCCACCGAGCAGTCCCCGCTGCGCCAGTTCCGCCCGATGACGCCGAGCCGCGGCCACCGTTGCGGATGGTGAGGTAGGGGCAGCCTTCCGCCCCCGGCCTGCGGGCTTGGCGGGCTTGACGCTGTCACGGAGTGCGGTGACATCGGAGAGCACCGCCTGCATGGCGGCGCGCCAGCCGGCCTGATAGGCGGCCTTGTTCATGTCGTCGCGGGCCTGGTTCGGGAAGACCGGCAGTTCGCCGGTCATCAGCCAGCCGACCCGTGCGCCGGTCCGTGACGCAATCAATTCCGCCATGCCGAGCGTCAGCGCCTGCTTGCCGGAAACGATGCGGGAAACCGACGCGGCCGTGGTGCCGATCTCGTCGGCGAGCTGCGATTGGCTGATGTCGAGCATCCGCAGGAGTTCGGCGAGCTGGTCGCCCGGGTGAGACTGTGGTGTCGGTCGCGGCATTCGAGGTTATGCTCCGAGAGTAAGGCGTTCAAGGTTGTCATCGACGAACCAGCCACACCGGGTCGCGGCGCCGCTGTGCAGGTGTAAAAGATCGACTGCCAGCCGCGTCAGCGCCAGTCCCCCCCTTGACATCGGGGGCCCGCGGGGCTGGGTGGGAGGGGCTCCGGCGACCCCGGCGCGGGGCGGCGCATCCAGTGATGTGACCCGCACCACCGGTCGTATCCGTGCGGCGCGCCGCGAACCCGACCGACCCTGACCGCCAGCGGAATTCCGATGCCCCGACTCTGGACTGACCTGCGCTACGCCGCCCGGAAACTCGCTGCCGCCCCCGGTTTCACGCTGGTGGCGGTGCTCACGCTGGCGCTGGGGATCGGTGCGACGACCGCCGTCTTCAGCATCGTCGACACGGTCTTGCTCAAGCCGTTGCCGTATCCCGACGGTGACCGCCTGGTGCGGATCTTCACGGTCGGCCGGGACGGCAATCCGCGTCCGATGTCGTACCTCGACTTCATCGACTATCGCGCCGGAAGCCACGCGGTGGCCGAAATGGCCTCGATCGACCCGGAGACCGAGAACCTCACCGGCGACGGCGGCGCGCCGCTGAAGCTGAGTGCCGCCCGGGTGAGCGCCGACTTCTTTTCGGTGTTGCGCGTGCCGATGGTGCTGGGCAACGGCCTGGCGACGGACGCCGACCGCCCCGGTACCGCTGAGACGGCGGTGCTCTCCGAAGGGTTGTGGCGGAGCCGATTCGGTGCGGACCGGGGAATCATCGGCCGGGCGATCGTGCTGAACGGCCGCCCGGTGACGGTGGTCGGCGTGGCACCGCGCTCGGTGATCACGCCGGCCGGCACCGAACTCTGGCTGGCCGCCGTGCCGTCGCCCGACGACCTCGATCCCGGTGCGCGCGGCGCGCATTACCTCGCCGGCATCGGGCGGCTCGCGCCGGGGGCGACGGCGGCCGGGGCCGACGCCGAATTGCGGGCCATCGCCGCCCGGCTGGCCGCGGCGTATCCGCAGACCGACGCAGAATTCTCCGCCGGAGCCGGCGACCTGCGCGCGCTGATGGTGCAGCAGGTGAAGCCGGCCCTCGAGATGTTGCTGGCGTGTGTCGGCTGCCTGCTGCTGTTGGCGTGCGCCAACGTGGCCAACCTGTTGCTGATCCGGGCGGCGGCCCGCGACGCGGAGATGGCGGTGCGCAGCGCGCTGGGCGCCGGGGCGTGGCGCCTGGTGCGTCAGCTGCTGGCCGAGAGCGCGCTGCTGGTGCTGGGCGGCGTGGTACTGGGGACAGCACTCGCGGGCTGGGCGATTGCGATCGTCAAGGCCGCCGGGCCGCCGGGGCTGCCGCGATTGAATCAGGTGCACATCGACGGGCGCCTGCTGCTGTTCACCGCGGCGGTTGCGGTGACGACGGCGGTCCTCTTCGGCCTCGTGCCGGCGTGGCACGCGCTGCGCACCGACGTCGCCGACACCCTCCGGAGCGGCGGCCGCGGCGGGACGGTGCAGCGGCGCAGCCACCGGGTGCGGTCGGTGCTGGCGGTCATCGAGCTGTCGATGGCGCTGGCCCTGCTGGTCGGCGCCGGGTTGCTGACCCGGAGCCTGATCCGGCTGGTGAACGTCGACCCCGGGTTCCGGCCCGATCGGGTCGTGACGATGTCGGTCTCGCTGCCGGGGCAGCGCTACCCGTGGGACAAGCAGGCGCGCGCGTTCGGCGACCAGCTGGTGGCGGCGATGCGGGCGGTGCCCGGCGTCGAAGCCGCCGCGGTCGCCTTCGGGCGTCCGCTCGATCCGAACGCGATGCGGCTCACCTTCAATCGGGACGATCAACCGCCGACGCCGCCGGGGCACCCCGACGTCTCCGACATCCGGATGGTCTCGCCGGATTTCTTCCGGGTCCTCGGTGTCCATTTCCTGGCGGGTCATGCCTTCACCGACCAGCAGCGCGGCGGCGATCCGCTGCGCGTCGTGGTGAGCGAGGCGTTCGTCAAGCAGTACTTCCCCAACGAATCGCCGCTCGGCAAGCACATCACCTTCGGCTGGACCCGCGACACGTCGGCGGCGGGGCAGCAGGTGGCCACGTCGGGCGAGATCATCGGCGTGGTCCCCGATATCGAGCAGCGCGGCCCGGCGGCGCCGCCGGTGCCGGCGGTGTACGTCGATTTTGAACAGGTGCCGGTGACGTATGTCTCGCTCCTGGTCCGGTCGCGGGGTGATCCACGCCAGGTAATGAACGCGGGAAGAGCCGCGATCCGGACACTCGACCCGGACCTGCCGGTGTTCGGCGTGGAAACGATGGACGCGGCGCTGTCGCAGGCGGTGGCCGAGCCGCGGTTCTACGCCCTGCTGCTCGGGTCGTTTGCGGTCATCGCCCTGTTGCTGGCCGGGCTGGGGCTCTACGGCGTGATCGCCTACAGCGTCTCCCAGCGCACCCGCGAGCTGGGTATCCGCATCGCCCTCGGCGCGGGGCGGGGCCGCGTGGTCGGGATGGTGCTCCGCCAGGGGGTGGCGCTGGTGGCGGTCGGGGTAGTGGTCGGCCTGGTTCTCGCGGCAATGCTCGGTCGGCTGCTGAGTGCCGAACTCTTTGGCGTGACACCCCACGACACGGTGACCTTCTGCGCGGTCCCGGCGGTGCTCGCGGTGGTGGCGATCGTCGCGACGTGGGTTCCGGCGCGTCGGGCGGCGCGAGTCGATCCGCTGATCGCGATGCGGGAGGAGTAGCGGGGCACCCTGTCGTGACGCGACGACGACGGGTATCGTTGCACATGCCGCTCGATGGCCGGTTCAGGGCGCTTGCGCCGATGCGTCACGCCGCGCGTTGCGTTGTCGTTACCACGCTCGCCGCGTTGTCGCTGGCCGTCGTGACACCCCTCCCGGCGTGTGCGCAACAGCCGGTACCTCCCGAGATGCAGCAGCTCGAAACCCGGTTCATGCAGTCGGTCGCCCGCGGTGGGCTCGACGCGTGGGTCGCAGCGTTCTCCGACAGTGCGGTGATCTTCCGGGCCGACCACCAGATCCTCCGCGGTCACGCGGTGATCCGCGAGGGCATGGCGACGGTCTTCTCCGACAGCAGCGTGCACGTGGTCTGGCGTCCCACTGGTGGGGCGATCTCCGCCAGCCATGACCTCGGATACACCTTCGGCTATTACCGCTGGACCCATCGCGACGCCGCTGGCACTGTCCAGCTGCTCGATGAAGGGAAGTATTTCACCGTCTGGCGAAAGGAGGCCGACGGCGTGTGGCGGGTGACGTTCGACACCGGATCGTCGGGACCGGTGCCGGACGGTGCATTGCCGGAATGATGGCGGTGCCCGGCGACGACGCGCCGCCGATCGCGCTGATGTGGTGGTGGCGGAATCGGTTGTGCCGGCCGCCGCCAGGGTGGCCGATCGGCTACTGCGTCTCGTCGTCGAGGGTGCCCTGCGCCGCGATGTCGCCGGCCGCGGTTGGCGGGCCGACCAGTATCCGCTCCAGGGCCACGCCGGCCATTGCGCCGACCAGCGGACCGACCAGGTAGATCCAGTCGGTGTGCAGGTTGCCGCGGACGACATCCGGCCCGAATGACCGGGCCGGATTCATCGACGCGCCGGTGATCGGTCCGGCCCAGAGCCCGGCCAGCGCGATGTATCCCCCGACGGCGAGGGCCCCGTTGGCGCCGATGTTCCGCGCCCCGGTCGCGGTGCCGAGGATGGTGTTGACGAGGGCCGCGGTGAGGACGGCTTCGAGCACCACGGCACGCAGCGGCGAGAACCCGGCGAGCGGCACCGTGGCGCCGAGGGTGCCGGCCGTTCCGAAGAGGGTGCGGAGGAAGGCGGCGGCGGCGATCGCGCCGGCGAACTGCATGACGATGTAGCCGGGAACGCGATGCCACGGGAAGTTGCGCCGGACGGCAAAGGCGAGCGTCACCGCGGGGTTGAGATGGGCGCCGCTGACCGTCCCCATGAAATAGATGATCACCATCACCATGAGCCCCGGTGCGACCGCCTGCATTGCCGGAGTGACGGCCCCGGTGCGCGCGGCGACCACCCCGCCGCCCGCCGCAACGAGGGTGAGCAGGAAGGTGCCCCAGGCTTCGGCGACGACGCGCCGCCATTCGAGCGCCCGATTGGTGAAATCGGGCACCCGGACTGTCTGCATCATGCGCCGTTCAGCGGCGGTGGCAGGGGCCGCGCTGGCGTGTGGTTGCATCGGCTTGCCTCCGGCCGCGAAAGCTACGGACCCGGCGGCGGAGTGGCCACCGGGCGCCCGGTTCATGACGTCACATGCGACACGACCGGCGGCGGCGCCGGCGCCGCCTGCGGCTTGAGGCGCGGTTCGGCGCCAAGCCAGTAGAGGCCGTTGGCCATGATGCAGAATCCCGTCAGTGCAAACCACACCATCGCGACCCCGACGAACGCCGGGAAGATCAGCCAGAGCGGGCTGATGGTGAGCGACAGCGCCGACGCGATCGAAATGTTGATCCCGACCGCGAGATAGATCCGGCGTTCGAGGTACCAACGATCGGTCTGCATGAAATACCAGCGCGGCCTGGCCGGCGAGGGCCGGCCCAGCATCGGCGTGAAGCCGAGCCGGTAGAGGATGTTGCCGACAACGCAGAAGCCGGTCAGCGCGACGGTGACCGACGCGGCGCCGGTGGCGACGACGAGCAGGACGAGCCACGGATCGACCCACGCCGCGAGTGCGGTGCTGACCAGCAGCACCAGGCCGGCGATCAGCCAGACGGTGCGCTCGATGTACCACCGGTTGGTGGGCACGATATAGATGCCGGAACGGAATGCCATGGTACGGTGACTCCTTTCGAACGGGTGTTACGACATGGTGCGATGTTGCCGACGGAGCAGGTTGCCGAGGCGGAGGCGCTCCTCGCGTTCGCGTTCGTCGAGGACCTGACGGATGCGCCCGATGTCCCGGGACAGCTGGGGCGTGACGCGGCGTTCGAGGGTCTGGACCTGGCGTGAGGTGCGGGCCAGCGCCTCGCCGACGCGCCGCAGCAGCATCTCCTGGGTTGCGGCGTCGAGGAGCAATTCGGTGAGCTGTTCGAAGGCGCCGGCGGCGGCGACGGCGGCGGCTCCCGCGGATCCCGGCGCGGTGCCCCGCGCGGCAAGCGTGCGAGGCACCGGCGGGCGCGCCACGATGCGCGAGACGACGACGCCCCAGACGGTGCCCGGTTCCACCTCGACCGGATAGTCACGGGTGGGCCATCCGAGCACGTCGAGCGATGCGAGGCCGCGGTCGGCGAGCGCGTCGACCAGGCGCGGCCACGCGTCGCCGGCCGCCTCGGCGATCCGGGCCCGGGCGTCGGCCGCCGGACGGGCGAGGCGGAAGAGTTCGGTGACGAGGGCTTCACGCTTGCGTCGCAGCAGTTCGGCTCCGCGGGCCATGCGTTCGAGCCGGCGCCGCGAGCGGAGCAGGTTGAGCCGCGTGGCGGGGAGGCGCGCGGCGCTCATGCCGGCACCGCGCCGGGACGTGACTGCCACGCCGCGTCGCTGACGCGGTGCAGGTCGTCGCGGGGAAGTGTCTCGAGCAGCTGCCAGCCGGCGGCGAGGGTTTCCGGCATGGTGCGGCGGCCCGATTGCCCGATGAAGCCGGTCTCGAACCGGTCGGCAAAGGCGAGGGCGCGCCGATCGGCGGGCGCGAGACCGGCCTCGCCGACGATGGCGGCCATCAGGCGGGCTTCGCGGCCGCGGGTGTAGCTGGCGTAGAGCTGGTTGGACCATTCGCGGTGCCAACGATCGGTCTTTCCCTCGCCGATGCCGGCCTGCATCAGGCGGGACAGCGACGGCAGCACGTCGATCGGCGGAAAGACGCCGCGGCGATGCAGGTCGCGCGACAGCACCAGCTGCCCCTCGGTGATGTAGCCGGTCAGGTCGGGGATCGGATGGGTGATGTCGTCGTCAGGCATGGTGAGAATCGGCAGCTGGGTGACGGAACCGCTGCCGCCGGCGACGATGCCGGCCCGTTCGAAGAGACTGGCAAGATCGGAATACATGTAGCCCGGGTAGCCACGCCGGCCGGGAATCTCCTCGCGCGCCGTCCCCAGTTCACGCAGTGCTTCGCAGTAGTGGGTGATGTCGGCAATGACCACCAGCACGTGCATGCCGAGGTCGAACGCGAGGTACTCGGCCTGGGTCAGCGCGACGCGCGGCGCGAGGAGGCGCTCGATGGTGGGGTCACGGGTCTCGTTGAGGTAGAGCACCGACCGATCGCGGGCCCCGGAGCGGTCGAAATGGGCGAGAAAGCCGTCCATCTCGCGCGAGGTGATGCCGATCGCCACGAAGACCACCGCGAATGGCTCGCCGTGCGGCGCGCGGGCGTCCTCCACGATGCGCGCGGCGAGGTCGAGCCCCGGCAGGCCGGGCCCGGAGAAGACCGGGAGCTTCTGGCCGCGGACCAGGGTGTTCATGCCGTCGATCGCCGAGATGCCGGTCTCGATGAATTCGGCGGGGCGGGCGCGGCGAATCGGGTTGAGGGGCGCGCCCCAGATGGCGCGCGTGGCGTCACCGACCGGCGCGGGCAGCCCGTCGATCGGGGCTCCGATGCCGTTGAAGGTCCGGCCAAGGAGCTCGCGTCCGACTTCCGTGGTGGCACCGCGACCGGTCAAGGTGATCTCGACGGTGGCCGGCGCCAGTCCGCCGGTGTCCTCCAGCACCTGGATCACGCTGATGTCGCGGCCGGCATCGATGACCTGCCCGCGCCACGGTCGCTGGCCGGGAAGGTGCAGCTCGACCCATTCGCCGAGGGCCACCACGCGGGTGTTGCGCAGGTAGAGCAACGGTCCGCCGGCGCTCTGCGCGCCGTGATAGCGGCGTTCGAGGGTGCTCATGCCGCCCACGCCTCGAGGGCCGCGCGGACCTCGGCAGCGCGCGCCTCGCACTGGTCGGGCGCGGTGCCGCGCAGGCCGAGCAGCAGGCGGCGGGGCAGGGCAAAGTCGAGCGATTCGAACGACGCGCCGCGCGCCAGCGCCCGCTGCCCGGCGCGATGCACTTCGTGCACCAGCGCCGCGATGAGGGCGGTCTTGGCGATCGGTGACCAGGCATCGGCCGGCTCGTAGGCGCTCTGGCCGAGCAGCGCGTCGCGCACCACCTGGGCGACTTCGAGCACGAGGCGGTCGGCGTCCTGCAGCGCATCGGCGCCGACCAGCGCCGCCACTTCGCGCAGCTCGCGGTCCTGCTGCAGCAGCTCGAGGGTGGCGCGGCGCAGCGCGGGCCACTCCGGTGCGGCGTTGGCGGCAAACCACGCGGCGGTGGCGTCGACGTAGAGCGAATAGCTCGTTTCCCAATCGACGGCGGGAAACTGGCGCTGGTGGGCGAGCTCGGCGTCGAGCGCCCAGAGTGCGCCGGTGACGCGAAGGGCCGCCTGGGTGACCGGTTCGGAGAAGTCGCCGCCGGGGGGCGAGATGGCACTGATGACGGTGAGTGCGCCCTGTCGCTCCGGCTGCCCCTGCGCCACCACCCCGCCGGCCCGTTCGTAGAAGGTGCCGAGGCGATTGCCGAGGTAGGTGGGATATCCCTCTTCGCCGGGCATTTCCTGCAGCCGCGCGCCGATCTCGCGCAGCGCCTCGGCCCAGCGCGAGAGGCTGTCGGCCATGAGCGCCACCGTGTAGCCCATGTCGCGGTAGTACTCGGCAATGGTGATCCCGACGTACACCGATGCTTCGCGCGCCGCGACCGGCATGTTCGACGTGTTGACCAGCAGCACGGTGCGATCCATGACGGAGTGGCCGGTGCGCTGGTCGACCAGCGCGGGAAACTCCTGGAGGACTTCGGCCATCTCGTTGCCGCGCTCGCCGCAGCCGACATACACCATCACATCGGCCGCGGCGTACCTGGCGAGTGACTGTTCGATGACCGTCTTGCCGGTGCCGAATCCGCCAGGCACCGCCACGCTGCCGCCGAGCGCGACAGGAAAGAGGAAGTCGAAGATCCGCTGGCCGGTGACGAACGGCGCGTCGAGCGGCATGCGGCGCGCCACCGGGCGGGGACGCCGCACCGGCCAGCGGTGGGAGAGCATCAGCGGCGTGCCGTCGTCGAGCCGGCCGATCGGGTCGGCGACGCGGAATTCACCGGTGGCGATGTCGGCAACGCGACCGGCGACGCCGGGTGGCACCATGATGCGATGTGGCAGCGCGGTGGTCTCGTCGACGGTGCCGAGCTGGTCACCGGCGGCCACGGTGGCGCCGGCGGCAACGGTCGGGACGAACCGCCAGCGGCGATCGGGGTCGAGGGTGGGCGCCTGCGTTCCCGGGGCGATGAAGTTTCCCGCCGCCGCGGCGACCCGCGCCAGCGGCCGGCCCACTCCGTCGAAGACGCCGCCGAGGAGGCCGGGGCCGAGTTCGATGGCAAGTGCCGCTCCGGTCGGGGTGACCGGCTCGCCGATGACGAGGCCGTTGGTTTCCTCGTAGATCTGGATGGTGGCGCGCGAACCGTTGACGCGCACCACCTCGCCGAACAGGCCGCGCTCGCCAACGCGCACCAGTTCGTAGAGTGCCGCCGCCGGAAACGGTTCCGCCTCGGCGAGTGCGCCGCTGATCCGCACCAGCGCGGGTGAGGTCACCGCAGTCGCACCCGGTAACCGATCACCTGGCGCAGCAGTGCCACGATATACGATTCGGCGAGCTCGGGCTGCGCCTCCCAGGCGGGGCCGGGAAACGGCACCACCATCGGCATCGCCCGCCGGGCGATGGTCCGGTTGATGTCGTCGGGAAGCCGCCCGAGCTGGCGTTCCTCGACGAGGACCACGCCGATCGACGGGTCGGCGAGCAGCTCGCGGAGCTGCGCAAAGGCGTGGTCGTCGTCCGGCGCCTCGAGCACCGGCAAGCCGGTGAGCCGGAAACCGGCGGCGATGGCGGGACGGGCGACAATGCGGACGGTGGTCTTCACGCGGACACCGTCAGCAGCCGATCGGTCACGCGGGTTGACGGCGCGCCGAGTGCCGCCGACCAGATGATGCGGTCGAGGTCGATGACCTGGGCGCGGAGCCGGAGCGCAAACCAGACCACGCTCGACGGCCCGAGCGGTTGGCGCCGGACCGCGCGACGCAGGGCATCGAGCTGGCGGCGACGCATTTCGCGCTCGGTGACGACGGCATCACCGCCGCCGGCGCGGAGCAGTGCGGCAGCCGGTGCATCGAACGCCGTGGCCAGGATCGCGGCGGCGGCACTGGCGTCGGGGGCGGTTGCGGCACGGTGAAAGCGCTCGGCGTCGATCCGATGTCCGCCGGGAAGGAAGCAGGCGTCGGGTGAGGTGTCGTGCCCGCCGCCGGCGACGACGAGGGCCGTTACCACGTTGCGCAGGTCGATGTCGGCGGCAACGAGGTCGCGAAGTGCGCGGTGGCGCGCCCGTCGCGCGGCGCGGACCGCCGCGGCGGCGGCGGCGCGGTCGAGTGCCAGTTCGACGGCGAAAAGGTCGACGTCGACGGCCGCCGTGAAAGGGGCGAGGGCGGCGGCGTACGGGTGGCGCCAGGCTGCGAGCAGGGCGGCGATTCGGGTGACGGAGGAAAGCGCCGCCAGGGTCTGCAGGGCGCGCTCCGGCAGTGCCGGCGTGGGGATGAGGCCGGCGAGCCGGCGCTCCGGCGCGGCGTGTTCCATCGCGCCGCGGGTGATGGCGCGGAGGCTGCGGCGATCTTCGTCGTCGTAGACCAGAGGCAGTGCCGCGGAGCGTGGGCCGGCCCAGCGGGCGAGGATGGCCAGCAGCGACGCGGCCCAGTGGCGGACACCTGCCTCGAGGTCCGCCCAGCCCGGAACTTCCCGCTCAGCGGTGGTCAGCACACCGGCACGACGCAGCGCCGCGGCGAGTGCGGCCGGGTCGGAGATGCGCGCGAGTGCTTCGAGCTCCGCCCGGGGCAGCAGGTGGGTGCCGAGTCCGCGGGAGCGCGCGGTGAGATCGTCCCAGGGTGGTGTCACGCGGCATCCACCGCGCCAAGGGCGAGCCGCGCGAGCGAAGGTCGGTCGCGCCTCATGCGGCTCTGCAGGGTGTCTTCCACCGTGACCGATCCATCGTTGGCGATGAGCACGAAGCCGGCGTTGCCGTCACGATCGACCTCGAGGCTGAGCCGGGGCTGCGCCGACCGGAGTGCACGGAGCGGCTGCTCCAATTGCGGTGATGCGCGGACCACCGCGGGCGCGTCGCCGACGCAGCGCAGCGCTTCGGCGACCCGGGCGTCGAGCGACGCCAGGTAGTCGGCGCGGCCGAGTGCCTCGGGAAGCCGTGCGACCGCCGCGGCGAAGACCCGCTCGAGCATGGCGTCGCGCGCGACGAGGACCTCGCGACGGACCGCCCGGGCGGCCTCCGATACCGATTGGTCGGCCACGGCGCGGGCGCGCGCCAGGGCGGCGCGTGTGGCGGCGTCGCGTTGCGCGGCGACCTCCGCGTCGGCGGCGGCGACGATGCGCTCCGCTTCTCGGGCGGCGTCGGCGGTGATCGCGTCGGCGGCGGCCCGGGCGTCGCGCTGCAGCGCGGCGAGGAGCTGGTCAAGCGGCATGGAGCCCGGTCATCCGGCGCGCACCAGGATCACCATCGAAACCACGAACCCGAGGATCACCATCGTTTCCGGGATGGCGATCATGAGGATCGCGGTGGTGGAAAGTTCCGGCTTCTCGGCCATGGAGGCGGCAATCGCCGGGCCGATGCGGGATTGGGCCCACGCGGTGGCCAGCGCGGGAATCGCGACGGCCAGGGCGGCGGCCAGGGCGGTGAGAGCGACCGGATTCATGCGTGTTGCCTCGCGGTGTGGGGGGACGTGGTGACCGGGGCCGCCGGCGCGCCGCCGGCCCGCTCGAACCGGGAGAGCGGTTGGTATTGCACCCCTCCCGGGCTGTAGAACTTGCCGAAGAATTCGACGTAATGGAGCCGCAACGCGTGAACCGCGGGCGAGAACATCGCGATCCCGAAGTTGACAAGGTGGAAGAGGAGCGCGAAGACGATGCCCACCGCCACGCTGCCCATCGCACCGACCATCCGGTTTGCCACGACCGCCAACATCACCGACGCGACGCCGAGGGCCATGATACGGGCGTAGGAGAGGATGTTGCCGAGGGTCGTGAGGAGCTCGATCATCGCGACGAGACCTTCGAGCGCGATGAGGACCGGAAATGCCACCAGCAGCGCGATCACCACCGGCGTGAAGAACCGCGCCGGCAGCACCTTGACGGCGGCGAGCAGTGCCACCACGACGAGGACCACCATCAGGGCGGAGACGCCGCGACCGGCGGCCTCGCGCGGGCGGCGCCGGGCGCTGATAGCGCCGAGGATCAGCGCGAGGAGGATGTGCACCACGCCGAGGGAGATGGCGAGGAGCAGGAACGGAATGACGGCATCCTCGCGACTGAACAGCCACGGGCGGAGGCCGAACCACCGGGTGCCGAGGTCGCCGAAGAACTCGCCGTAGCAGAAGCCGGCGAGGATGGTGAACAGGGCGCAGGGCCCGGCGATTTCGGCCACGCTGCGCCAGACCGTGCCGGGGCGGGTGCGGGCGTGGAGCACCAGGCCGATGATGGCGAGGACGATGCCGTAGCCGATGTCGCCGACCATCAGGCCGAAGAACGCGGGAAAGAAGACGGCGATGAACGGCGTGGGATCGATTGACCCGTAACGCGGCAGCGGCAGGAGACGGATCAGCGTCTCGAACGGCCGCAACAGGCGGGGATTGGAGAGCACCACCGGGGCGTCCTCGGCGCGCCACTCCTCGCGCGCGATCTCGCTGACCACGATGTCGTCGCCGCATTGGCGGCGCAGGCCGCGTTCGAGGTCGTCGCGTGCGCGGGAGGGCACCCACCCTTCGATCACGAACGCGCGAGCGGTGACACCGGACTGCGGCAGGGCGGCGAGGGTCGCGAGTTGGTCGCGAAGCCCGGCGCGTGCCTCGAGCAGCGTGGCGCCGCGTTCGGCGGCAAGCCGGGCACGCTCTTCGTCAACGTGCGCGAGGTCGGCGGGAATCTCGCCGAGCCGCTGGAGCATCCGGGGAATCGCATCGGCCAGGGTGCCGCCGCCGAATTCGGCCGGGACGGGAATCTCCTGCACCCGGGCATCGGCAAGGAGTTGCTCGACACGTTGCGCCGCCTTGCCCGACACCAGGATGAGCACCGCCGTCTCGCCCGACGGAATGACCTGGCTGAAGATCTCGAACTCGTCGCCGATGACGGCGGCGAGCGAAGTCCGCAGGGCGGGAATCGTCGCGGCATCGCCCTTCCGGACCAGGACGTGATACGCCACCGCGTCCGGCCAGCGATGTTCACCTTCGAGCAGCGAGCGGAACGCCGCGAAGAAATGCTGGTACTTCTGGATCAGTGCCCGTTCGTCGTCGAGTGCCGATCGGCGATGCGCCAGTTGTTCGGCGGCCCGGCGGGCCTGCCAGCTGACGCGGGCCCAATGAGCCAGCTGCGCGGTATCGGGCGGTGCCGTCGGAGCGGGAGCGGAGCCAGCCGGTGCGCCGGCGGCGTCATCGGGCACGGCGAGTTGCCGGATTGCCTCGTCGGCGTCGGCGATTGCGGCCCGGATGTGGTCGCGCGCGCGGAGCTGGTGGGTGTCGAGCGGAACGGTGCCGAGCGATGCGGCAGTCTCCGGGGTGCCAAGGTGGAGCAGCCCGATATCCTGCAGCGCGGCGAGTACCTCGCCGAGACGGGGCCGCGGCCCCATGATGCGGACCCGCGACATCGGGAGGATCACACCGACCCGCCGCGGATCAACTGGTCGACGACGGCGCCCGCGGCCCGCGCGATCTGCGGCTCGGTGACCTCGCGGTAGCGTGCGACATCACGCCGGGCCGCCGCTTCGAGGGCGGCGATCCGGGTGTCGCGCTCGGTGGCGAGGGTCCGTGCCGCTTCGTCGGCGGCGCGTTCGACCTCGGCGGCGAGGGCCGCGCGGCGTTCGGCAACGTGCTCCTGCGCGCGGCGGATGGTCGCCGCCGCTTCCTCGCGGGCCCGCTGGAGCAGCGCGTCATTCGATTGTTCCGCGGCGATCAACCGGCCGAGGTCGTTCGACGTCGCATCGGGGGCCGGCGCGGCCGGGGGCGTGTCGTCGCCGGGAGCCATCGCGCCGCTCAGCAGATCCGCGGCAGCTGGTCGCCGGGGAGCATGTCCACGACGCGGCTGCCACCGATGCGGGTGCGGAGGATCACCATGCCGGGATGTACCGCGACGACCCTGCCGATCGGCATCGCGTCGCGGCCCAACGGATGGCCGCGAATTGCTTCGAGCGCCGTGTCGGCGGCGTCCGGCGCGACCACCGCGGCGAAGACGCCTTCGTTGGCGACGTAGAGCGGATCGAGTCCGAGCAGCTCGCACGCCGCCGCCACCTGGGGCGGCACGCAGATGGGCGGCTCGTCGAGGGCGATGCCGACATGCGACGCGGCGGCAATCTCGTTGAGCGCGCTCGCGACGCCGCCGCGGGTCGGATCGCGGAGCACGTGCACCGCGTCGCCCACCGCCTCGCGCAGTCGTGCCACCACCGGGTAGAGGGTGGCGGAATCGCTGCGGATCTCGCTGTCGAACGCGAGCCCCTCGCGGGCCGCCATGATCGCCATGCCGTGCCGGCCGATCGGGCCGCTCAGCAGCACGACGTCACCCTCGCGCGCCAGGTCGGGCGCCGGGCGGAAGGCGCCGTCACGGGTGCCGATGCCGGTGGTGTTGATGTAGAGCCGGTCGGCCTTGCCGCGTTCGACCACCTTGGTGTCGCCGGTGACGAAGGGGACGCCGGCGGCCGATGCGGCCTCGGCCATGGCGCGCACCACGCGCTCGAGCAGCGCGATCTCCAGTCCTTCCTCGATCACGAACCCGGCCGAGAGGTAGCGCGGTACCGCACCCATCATCGCGACATCGTTGAGCGTGCCGTGCACCGCAAGGGAACCGATGTTCCCGCCGGGAAACTCGACCGGATTGACGACAAACGTGTCGGTGGAGATGACCAGTTCGCCGTCGAGCGGCGGCAGGACGGCGCCATCACCGAGCTGCCCGAGGATCGGGTTGCCGAGGTAGGGCAGGAAGGCATCGCGGAGCAGCGCCGCACTCATCTTGCCGCCGGAGCCGTGGCCGAGTTGCACGCGCGCCGGGTCGGTGACCGGGGTGGCGCAGGCGAGGCGATCGTGCAGGGGGATGCGATCGGTCATGAGGCAACCGGTGTCGTGGCGCGGAAGCGGCCGTAGTTGTAGTACGCCGCGCAGGCGCCCTCCGACGACACCATCGGCGCGCCGAGGGGATGCTCCGGCGTGCACAGGGTGCCGAACGCCGGGCATTGGTGGGGCTTGAGCTGGCCGCGCAGCACCTCGCCGGCGTGGCATTCCGCGGGCTCGTCGACGTGGATGTCGCCCAGGCCGAAGCGCCGTTCGGCGTCGAACGCGGCGAACTCGTCGCGCAGCGACAGGCCGCTGGCGGGGATCTCGCCGATGCCGCGCCACTTGCGGTCGACGAGCTCGAAGACCTGTTCCACCAGCGACCGGGCCGGGACGGTGCCGTCGCGGGTGACGGCGCGGGCGTACTGGTTTTCGACCTCGTGCCGGCCCGATTCCAGCTGCTGGACGGCAAGATGGATCCCCTCGAGGATGTCGAGTGGTTCGAAGCCGGTCACCACGATCGGCACCTTGTATTCCGCGGCGATCGGCTCGTATTCGGACCAGCCCATGATGGTGCAGACGTGGCCGGCGGCGAGGAACGCCTGGACGCGGTTGGCGGGGTCCTGGAGGAGCGCGGTCATCGCCGGGGGCACCGTGACGTGCGACACGAGGACGCTGAAGTTGGTGACGCCGAGTTGCCGTGCGCGCCAGACCGCCATGGCATTGGCCGGCGCGGTGGTCTCGAACCCGACGGCGAAGAAGACCACCTCGCGATCGGGGTTGCGGATGGCGATCTCGAGGGCATCGAGCGGCGAGTAGACGATGCGCACCGCGGCGCCGCGGGCCCGGAGCTGCTGCAGGTCGCACGCACTGCCGGGCACCCGCAGCATGTCGCCGAACGAGGTGAAGATCACTTCGGGGCGGGCGGCGAGGGCGAGCGCCTTGTCGATCTGTTCCAGCGGCGTGACGCACACCGGGCAGCCCGGACCATGGATCATTTCGACGGCGTCGCCGAGGAGTTCGTCGATCCCCTGCTTGACGATGGTGTGGGTCTGGCCGCCGCAGACTTCCATCAGCACCCAGCGTTGTGTCGCGGCCTGCCGGATGCGCGCCGCGATGCCGCGGGCAATCTCGCCGTCGCGGTACTCCTCGAGGTACTTCATGGCGTCGATCCGCCGCCGAGTCCGTCGAGCCCGGCCTGGGCGATGTCGCTCATCCATTCGAGCTCGTCGAGCTGGCTCATCTCGCGGAGCGCCTCGAAGGTCCGCTTCGCTTCGGCCTCATCGATGACCGAGATGGCGAAGCCGACGTGCACCAGGGCGTAGTCGCCGGGTGCCACCTGGTCGGCGACATAGGCGAGGCAGACATCGCGGCGCACGCCGCCGAAGTCGACGACGCCCATCGGCAGGCCGCGATCGTCATGGATTTCGACGATCCGGCCGGGAATTCCTAGGCACATGTCGCCAGTCCTCCTGGAAAGTGATCGGTGATGTCACCGGCATCGAGACGCGCGGCGGCAATGGCGGCCTGCCCGAAGCTGATGGCGCCGTCGTTGGGGCCGAGGGCGCGGGCGACCAGCACCCGGAAGCCGAGGCCGGCGAGCCGCACCGGAAGCGTGGCGGCAAGACGCGCGTTCTGGAAGACGCCGCCGCCGAGCGCCACGGTGGTGCAGCCGGTCTCTTCGGCGGCCATCGTGACCGCGCGCGGCGGTCAGCGTCACGACGCTGGCGTGGAAATCGGCCGCCAGCTGGTTCACGGGGTCGCCCCGCCGGCGCCGCTCGCCGAGTTCGACGAGGATCGGCAGCGGTTCGATGAGCCAGGTCCGGTCGGGCGCGAGGCGGAAGTGCACGTCGCATTCGCGGCCGTCGTGCCCCGCCGCGAGCGCCTCGAGCTCCATGGCGGCCTGCCCCTCGTACTGGGCGTAGTGCCGGACGCCCAGCACGGCGGCGGCGGCGTCGAAGAGGCGGCCCATCGACGAGGCGAGCGGCGTGTTGATGCCGGCACGGATCTGCTGGGTGACGAGCTGGCGCTCCCGCTCGGGAACCGGTTCGAACGCGGCGGCGAAGGCAGCCTCGGCGTCGGGCGCGAGCGAGAGGTAGCCGAGGGCGGCGCGCCACGGCTGGCGCGCGGCGAGGTCGCCGCCCGGCAACGGCGCGTAGCTGAGGTGGGCGAGGCGATCCATCCGCGTGAGGTCGGCGTGCAGGATCTCGGCGCCCCACACCGCGCCGTCGGTGCCATAGCCGGTGCCGTCGTAGGCCACGCCGATGACCGGTTCGGTGACGCCGTGCTCGGCCATCACCGCGGCGATGTGGGCATGGTGGTGCTGCACCGCCATGGTCGGAAGCCCCAGCTCGTGCGCCAGCCGCGTCGAGTGGTAGCCGGGATGCAGGTCGTGCACCACGACGCGCGGCGCGATCTCGAAGAGCGCCCGGAACCGCCGGAGGGTCTCTTCGAACGCCGCGATGCTCTCGAAGTGCTCGAGGTCGCCGACGTGCTGGCTCAGGTAGGCGCGACGGTCCTCGACGAGGGCGAAGGTGTTCTTGAGGTCGGCACCGGTGGCGAGCAGCGGTTCGGGGGCCGGAATCGGCAGGGTGAACGGCAGCGGGGCCATGCCGCGCGCGCGGCGGAGGATGATCGGTGCGCCGGCGGCGGTGCGGACCACCGAATCGTCGTAGCGCGACACGATGTCGCGATCGTGGAGCAGCAGGCCGTCGGCGATGCCGCCCAGTCGCGCCCGCGCCTCGTCGTTGCCGATCGCGATCGGTTCCTCGCTGCTGTTGCCGCTGGTCATCACCAGCGGGCCACCGAATGCGTCGAGCAGCAGGTGGTGCACCGGTGTCGAGGGAAGCAGCACGCCGACCGAATCGAGGCCGGGGGCAACCGATGGCGCGAGGCCGCTGTCGGCATGCCGCCGGATGACGACGATTGGCCGGGTCGGCGACTCGAGCCAGGAGGCGTCGGTGTCATCGACCGCGCCGACTTGCCGCGCCTCGTCGAGGGTGCGAACCATGATCGCCAGCGGCTTTGCGTCGCGGTGCTTCCGCTCGCGGAGGCGGGCAACCGCCGTCTCGTTGCGGGCGTCGGCGGCAAGATGGAAGCCGCCGAGCCCGCGAACGGCAACGATGCCGCCGGCCGTGAGGAGGACCGCCGCCGCGGCAATCGGGTCGCGGTCGTCGCTTCCGGCCCCGGCCGGCTCGAACCAGAGCCGTGGGCCGCAGGCGGCGCAGCTGTTGGTCTCGGAGTGATAGCGCCGGTCACCGGGCGACCGGTATTCCTGTTCGCATGCGGCGCACTGGACGAAGTGCCGCATACTGGTGCGGCGGCGGTCGTACGGCATCGCCTCGATGACGGTGAAGCGCGGTCCGCAGTCGGTGCAGGTGATGAACGGATAGCGATACCGGCGGTCGGCCGGGTCGTACAGTTCGGCGAGACAGGCCGGGCAGACGGCGACATCGGGCGAGACCGGCTGGCGGCGGCCGACCGGATCGAGACTCTCGGCGATGGCGAACGTGGCGTGGCCGGCGACCGGCTGGTCGCGGACGTCGACACGTTCGACGCGGGCGAGCGGAGGCGCGTCGGCGCGGATCTCGGCGGTGAATTGATCGAGGGCGGCTGGGGGCCCTTCGGCGACGATCTCGACCTCGCCGCCGACGTTGCGCACCGAGCCGGTGATGCCGTGCCGGATCGCGAGGCGATGGACGAACGGACGGAAGCCGACGCCCTGCACGACACCGGTGACCCGCAGGAATCGCGCGGCCGCGTCGGGTCCGGGAGTGGTCACGGTCCCGGGTTTCCGGGGCGCCGGGCAGTGGCCCGGAGAAAGTCGAACCATGCCGGCATCCCGTCGCCGCTCAGCGCCGAGAGACGGAACAGGGTGAGGTCGGGATTCACCTGGTGCAACGCGTCGAGCGCCCGGTCGACCGCGAACGGGACATGCGGCAACAGGTCGCACTTGGTGAGCACGGCGTAGCTGGCGTTGCGGAACATGCCGGGATACTTGAGCGGCTTGTCTTCGCCCTCGGTGACGGAGAAGAGGACGATCTTGGCCCGCTCGCCGAGGTCCCAGTTGGCGGGGCAGACCAGATTGCCGACGTTCTCGATGAACAGCAGCCCGGTCTGGGCCAGGTCGAGCGCGTCGAGCGCGGTCTCCACCTGGCGCGCGTCGAGATGACAGGCGCCGTTGGTGACAACTGCCTGCACCAGGCGGGTGGTGCGCGCGGCGAGGCGGTCGGCGTCGTTCTGGGTCTGGACGTCGCCGGTGACGATGCTGATGCCCAGTTCGTCGCCGAGGACGTCGAGAGTGCGCTCCAGGAGGGTGGTCTTACCCGACCCCGGCGACGACACGAGGTTGAAGGCGGGAACGCCGGCGGTGGCGAGCCGTTGCCGGATGTCGGCGGCGATCTCGTCGTTCCGCGCCATGAGGCGCTCACGGACTTCAATGGTCCGGACGGCCATCGTCCACCTCCAGCCAGGCGAGGCGCAGGTCGTCGCCCGGCGACAGTTCCAGATCGGGGCGCGCCCCGGCAAACGGCGGCGCGCTCAGCAGCGCTTCGAGGCAGAAGCGGAAATTCTCGACCTCGACATTGGCGTCCCGCCCGACGACGACGCCGACGGCGCGGATCCGCGGCAGGTCGGCGGCGTCGAGCCGCGACTCCGCGATCCGGCAGACTTCGAGGGCGAGGCTCAGCTCGTGCACGGGGCGGCGCTCCGCGGGCGGGGATGGCCGCGCGCGGTCAGCATCGCCGTGACCCGTTCGAGCAGTGCCGGGAGCGCGGTCTCTGCGCAACGGCTCAGCTCGGTCGACATCTCGATACGCTCCGGCTCGATGCCGAGCGCCACCAGGCGGGCCGGGAGCGTGCCGCGCAGCGTGAGCAACGCCAGCACTTCGCGGAGGTCGATCTGGTGCGGCGACATCTTGTGCATGAACCGCCGGGGCAGCTGGTCGCGATCGAGGACCACGAGCGTGCCGGGCGGGGCACCGGTGCGGACCGCGTCGAGAAAGATGACGTCGTCAACGCTCTCCAGGAGCGGCAGCAGGTTCATGCCCCAGGTGCCGCCGTCGACAAACTCGACGCCGTCCGTTTCGCCCCACGCGTCGGCCAGCCGCTGCAGCGCCACGAGGCCGATGCCGTCGTCCGCCATGAGGGGGTTGCCCAGCCCGATCACGACGGTCCGTCCGGGGTCAGTCATCGACGAAATGCTCGTCGGCCGGCACCATGCGCCCGCCGCTGACCATCGACGAAATGGTGCTGTTGTGCTCGAGAATGTCGGCCCGCAGCGAGAGATAGACATGGATCGGGACGTAGATGGCGAAGACCCACGTCATCTCGTGGTGCACGAAGCGGACGTTGGGCATGCCGCCGAAGAGCGGCCCGATCCAGTTGAAGGCGCGGTAGAAGATGCTGGTGGCATCATACTGGCCGTAGAGGGCGAAGCCGGTGACCACCTGCAGCGCGGCGACGGCGTAGAGCCCGGTGTAGCTCAGCTGCTGCAGCGGGTTGTGGCCCAGGTAGGCCGGCGCCTTCTCGGGCCGCACCGTGAGGTAGGACCACGCCTGGCGGAACAGGTTGCGCCAATCGCGCGCCCGGATCGGGAAGAGGGCCTTCAACCGCTCGTAGCGGTTGCCGGCAAAGAGCCAGTAGGCCCGCACGATCGCCGTCATCACGAACACGCCGGCGGCCGCGAAATGGAGGAACCGCATCCAGCCCATCAGGTAGTGATTGCTGGCCTGACCGGTGGTCATGAAGTACGGCTTGCCGATGTAGAGGCCGGTCACGGCAAGGACGACGATGCAGAGCGCCGCGAGCCAGTGCATGGCGCGCAGCGGGACACCCCAGAGGGTGATCCATCGATAGTTGCCGCTGCGCGGCAGCGGCGCGGGTGGCGCGTCGCCCGCCCGCGGCGGGGCGGAGGCGCTCATTGGACCTTGACCTCCACCACCGGCTCGCCGGTGGCGTCGAGGACGTGCACGCCGCAGGCCATGCAGGGGTCGAACGAGTGGATGGTGCGGAGGATCTCCAGCGGCTGATCGGGGATCGCCAGCGGGTGGTTGTCGGTCAGCGCCGCTTCGTAGGGGCCCATCTTGCCGGCCCCGTCGCGCGGCGAGCAGTTCCAGGTGCTCGGCACGACACACTGGTAGCGCGAGATCTTGCCGCCCTCGATCTGCACCCAGTGGCCGAGGGCGCCACGCGCCGCGTCGACGAAGCCGTAGCCCTGCGACTTGTCGGGCCAATGGGACGGATCCCACTTGGTCTTGTTGAAGGTGCTGGTGTCGCCACTCTTGATCCGTGAGACGAGCTCGTCAAACCAGACCGACATGCGGCGGGCGATGATCACGGTCTCGATGCCGCGCGCGGCGGTGCGGCCGAGGGTCGACAGCAGCGCCGAGGGACCCACCTGCAGCCGGGCGAGGGTGTCGGCGACGAGCGGCTTGATGTCGGGGTGCCCGGAGGCGTAGCCCACCAGCATCCGCGGCAGCGGGCCGACCTGCATCGGCTCGCCTTCGTACCGGGGCGCCTTCATCCAGGTGTACTTCTGTTCGCCCTGCAGGTAGGTCCACGGCGTCTTGGGGCCGGTGTACTTCGCCTTGGTCTCGCCTTCGTACGGGTGGAGGCCGACGCCGTCGCCGCCGGAGTACTCGTACCACGAACTGGTGATGTACTCCTTGACCTTCTGCTGGTCGTAGGGGTGGACCGTCGAGAGGTCGTTGTCGAGCAGGATGCCGCGGGGGAAATAGAGCTTGTCGATATCGCTGAGGTCGCCCTCGGGAAATTCGCCCACGGCGAGGTAGTTCGGCACGCCGCCGCCGATTGCCGCCCACTCCTTGTAGTACCCGGCGATGGCGACGAGGTCGGGGTAGTAGACCTGCTCGACGAAGGCCCGCGCCTGGTCGATCATGCTGCTGATCTCGCTGAGGCGGACGGCGTTGATGGTGAAATCGTTGTCGAGGTTGATGGCGCACGCCATGCCGCCGACAAGGAAGTTCGGGTGCGGATTCTTGCCGCCGAAGATGGTGTGCAGGCGGATGACCTGGCGCTGCCAGTCGAGCGCCTCGAGGTAATGCGCCACGGCCAGCAGGTTGACCGCCGGCGGCAGCTTGTACGCCGGGTGGCCCCAATAGCCGTTGGCGAAGATGCCGAGCTGGCCGCTGGCGACGAAATCCTTGACCCGGCTCTGCACCTCGGCGAAGTACGTCTCGGAGTTGTTGGGCCACGGCGAGATGCTGCGGGCGATCCGGCTGGTGTCGGCGGGATCGGCCTTGAGGGCGCTGACCACGTCGACCCAGTCGAGGGCATGCAGGTGATAGAAGTGGATCACGTGATCCTGGATGTACTGCATGCCGTGGACGAGGTTGCGGATCAGCCGGGCGTTGGCCGGGATGGTGATGTCGAGCGCGTCCTCGACGGCGCGGCACGACGCGACGGCGTGCACCACGGTGCAGACTCCGCAGATCCGCTGGGTGAATGCCCAGGCGTCGCGCGGGTCGCGGCCCTGCATGATGATCTCGATGCCGCGGAATTGCGTGGACGATGACCACGCGTTGCTGATCCTGCCGTTCTCGGCCTGCGCCTCGATGCGCAGATGCCCTTCGATCCGGGTGATCGGATCGACGACGACCTTGGTGACGGCCATGGCGCGTTACTCCCTGGGCTGAGGCGACGAGGGCGGCGATCCGCCGGGCGATTCGACGATCGGCAACTGCCGCTTGAGGCGTGACTGGTGGATGCCCGTCGCCACGGCGTGGGCGGCGACGCCCGCGGTGGCTCCGACGGCGAGGGCCGCGCCGATGATGTCGGCGCTGCGCTCCACGCCGAAGCCGCCGATGTCGGGGAGGCGGCCGTAGAACGGTGTCATGGTGTCCCAGAAGTGGCGTTCGGTGCAGCCGATGCAGGGATGCCCGGCGCCGATCGGCCAGCTGGTCCCGTCGTTCCACTGGAAGATCGGGCAGGGGGAGAAGGTCGCCGGCCCCTTGCATCCGACGTGATACAGGCAGTAGCCCTCGCGCGCATTGGTGTCGTCAAAGGTCTCGACGAACTGCCCGGCGTCGAAGTGGGCGCGGCGGGGGCACTGGTCGTGGATCAGGGCGCCGTAGGCAAACAGCGGCCGGCCGTCGCCATCGGTCGCCGGCATGCGTCCGAAGGTCAGGAAATGGACGATGGTGGCGGTGATGACCTCGGCGATCGGCGGGCAGCCGGCGATGTTGATCACCGGCTTGTCCTTGATGACCTCGCTGATCCCCACCGCGCCGGTCGGGTTGGGGCGCGCCGCCTGCACGCTGCCCCAATGGGCGCAGGCGCCGATCGCCACGATGGCGGCCGCCCCGCCGGCGGCTTCCTCGAGGATCGCCTTGGCGGTGCGCCCACCGATGGTGCAGTAGATCCCGTCATCGTTGAGCGGCACCGAGCCGGTCACCACCAGCAGGTACTTGCCGGCGTTTTCCTTCATCGACGTCTGCAGCGCCGCCTCGGCCTGGTGCCCCGCCGCCGCCATCAGCGTGTCGCTGAAGTCCAGCGACACGAGGTCGAGCAACAGGTGGCCGATGGTCGGATCGGCGGTACGCAACGTGCTCTCGACACATCCGGTGCACTCCTGCAGCTGCAGCCAGATGACCGAAGGGCGCTTGATGGTCGCCAGGGCGCGCGCCATGCGCGGCGCGGCGAGTTCGCCGAGGCCGAGGACGCCACAGATGCCGCCACAGAACTGCAGGAAGTCGCGACGGGAGACGCCGCGTCGTTCGAGGGTCTGGCCGAGGGTGTCGCCCTCGGTCCATGGATGCGGGGTCGGAACGAACACGGCGCGGTCCTTCCTGCGGCCGATGGCCGCAACCCGGAGAGGGAGGGAAAGCTCTGCCCGTAGAAGGAAACGCCCCGTCGCCGGAGGCGGAAGGGCGTTTCGCGAAGCGGAGTTAAGAGATTCATGAAGATTTCTTCACGTTGACCGGGCGACTATTGTGTACGTGGCCGTCGATCGGTATAAATCGGGAGCTTCGAAGCGGCATGGCGCCGCGCAGCAATCCCGGATGTCTCTCGGCCACCGGCCCAGAGGAGTGTTGCGATGAGGACGTCTCGTTGGGTGGTTCTCGGGGTGCTCACGGCGGCGCTGGCCGCGTGCAATTCCACCGAAATCGTCTATCGCGACCGCGCACCGTTCAATCCCTCGGCGGACAGCGTGAGCGGATTGCTCGGCTATTACACGGTCAGCACCAAGCAGACGACGTGCGGCAACTGCCACGTCGACTACCAGGCGCGGTGGGCGCAGACCCACCACGCCAACGCGTGGGCCGACCTGATGGCCAGCGGCCACGCCGGGCCGTCGTGCTACGGCTGTCACAGCGTCAACGAGGCGGGCAACAGCCTTGCCGGCCCGGCCGGCTACAACAAGACGCCCGACAGCACCTATCAGGATGTGCAGTGCGAGAGCTGCCACGGACCGGGGATGAACCACGTCTCGAATCCCGACAACAAGAGCACCATCCCGCTGGCGCACGTGACGCTGTACGACTCGGCCGCCAGTTGTGCGGCGTGTCACACCGGCGTCCACGAGCCGTTCACGCAGGAATGGGAGATGAGCGGCCACGCCCAGCTGGTCTCGGCGGCGGTCAACAACACCAGCGGCACCTGCAAGAGCTGCCACGAAGGGAAGGGCGTGCTGGCGGCGTGGGGCGTGAACACCAACTACGTCGAGCGTGACTCGGCGGGGAATTCGCCGATCACCTGCCCGGTGTGCCACGACCCGCACGGCTCGCCCAACGCGCATCAGCTGCGGTTCCCGATCGACAATCCGGACCCGGAGCAGAATCTCTGCATGAAGTGCCACCTGAACCGGGGCCAGCCGGTGCCCGGGGCGCACGGCGTGACGCCGCATGCGCCGCAGGGCTTCGTCCTGCTGGGCACCGCGGGATACCGTCCGAGCGGGGTGGCAGTGGACACCATGATTGCGCTGACGACCCATGCCAGCATCGCCAACCCGAACCTCTGCGCCGGCTGCCACGTCAACGCGTTCGACGTGACCGACGCCAGCAGCGGGGCGTTCGTCTTCCACTCGACCGGCCACAGCTTCCGGCCGATCCCGTGCGTCGACGCGAACGGGCAGCCGACGTCGGACACCACCTGCGCGTTCAGCCCCTCTGACCGCACCTTTGCGACCTGCACCAAGTCGGGCTGCCACGGCAGCCAGGCGGTGGCGGCGTCGCTGCTGGCCCAGGTGCGGAGCGACATCGCGACGCTGGCCGACCAGATCTGGATCGACGCGAACCACAACGGCGCAATCGATGCCTTCCCGACCGATTCCGGCTACCTGGCGCTGATCCAGCGTGACCACCCGGGCGACCTCTCGAACACCACGCAGGTGACACCGGCCCAGGGCGCCCAGTTCAACGTCGACCTGTTCGGCGAGGGACGTTACGCCAATGGCGACAAGTCCCTCGGGGTCCACAACCCCTTCCTGGCCCGCGCACTGCTGTCGGCCAACATCACCGAACTGCAGAAGACCTATGGCTACACCTCGCCGTCGGGCAGGGTGCAGGCGGTGATGGAGAAGGCCTTCGAGGACGCGCGGAGACAGGCCCCCGGCTTCCTGACGATGAAGCAGTAACGGGGATCGCGCCGGCGTGAACCTGCCCGCCCTGTCACTCGTGTTTCATCAGCTCCCCCGTGGCGCCGGCGGCACCACGGGGGCGGTTGTGTCGCAGGCCCAGGACACACTGGCCGCCGCCGCCGGGATCGTGCGCGACACGTTGCGCCCGGTGCCGCTCCCGGGGGGCGTGGCGGCGTTCGTGCGCTTCGTCTTCCAGGTGCCGCAATGGATCCAGATCGGCGGCGCGGTGCTGGCGGTGTTGGTGGCGGCGTGGATCGTCCGGCTGGCGTGGGTCCGGCGCCGCGAGATCTGGCACTGGCTGGTCACCCGGAGTCGCGGCATCCAGCTGGCGATGGGCGGGAGCGTCTTTGCGGTGGTGGTGGTGGCCGTCTTTGCCGGTGCCACCAGCTGGAACTACATCCAGAACAACAACGGATTCTGCACCGGCTGCCACATCATGGAGCGGCCGTTCGGGCGCTTCCAGGTGGGGGCCGGCAAGCACGAGAATCTTCGTTGTCACGACTGTCACGAACAGTCGATGTACGCCAACATCCGGCAGCTGGTGCTCTGGGTGGCGGAGCGTCCCAGCATGATCGGCCCCCATGCCAAGGTGCCGAACGAGCGCTGCGAGCATTGCCATCAGGTGGTCGGATCAGAAGAGCCGTGGCGTCACGTGCTGCAGCTTGCCGGTCACAAGGCCCATTTCGAGTCGGATTCCGCGCCGCTGAAGGACCTGCAGTGCGTCACCTGCCACGGCGCCGAGATCCACCATTTCGTGCCGTCAGTCCGCACCTGCCAGCAGAGCGGATGCCATGCCGGGCAGTCGGTGCGGCTGGCCGGCATGGCCGCACTGCCGACGATCAACTGCGTCACCTGCCACGCCTTCACGGCCGACCTGCCGGCGCTGGCGACGCACGACTCGGCGGTGCGCGCGCTGATCCCGTCGCAGAGGCAGTGCCTGAGCTGTCACGGCATGCAGGGGCGTCCGCCGGGGTACGTGCTGGCCAAGGATCCTCATCAGGGGGAATGCGGCCTCTGCCACGACGTGCATGCCGACACGCGGCCGAGCGATGCCGCGGCGCGGTGCCCGACGTGCCACACCAATCTCGATCGCACCGCGTTCCATTCCGGGGCAAACCACCGCGCCGTGGCCAAGGATTGCCTGCTGTGCCACAATCCGCACGCGGCGTCGCTCGATGCCTCCGACTGCGTGGGGTGCCACACGGCGGTGCAGCAGCGGGGAAAGTTCCACCCGCCGCTGCCGTTCGACACCTCGGCCGTGGTCCATCGCGGCATTTCGCTGTTGCCCGCCGCCGGCCGCCGGCCCGCGGTGCCGTTGGCGCCGCTGATCGACCGGCTGCCACAGCACGACGGGAAGGGGGACGCCACGCCGGCGGCGCTGCCCGCGATGCGCGATTCACCGGCCGCGTGGCCGGTCCGTCCCCTGCTTGACACCTTCCAGCACGCCCTGCACAAGTCGCTCCCCTGCCTCACCTGCCACACCGTCAACAAGCCCGACACGCCGTACGGCCTGGTTTTCGAGGTCCCGCGCGGCTGCGACCTCTGTCATCATCAGGCGTTCTTCCGCGGCGCGATGAGCCCGCAGCAGTGCACCCGGTGCCATCAGGGTGCGGTGGCGACACCGCGGCCGACGACGGTGGCAATCCGGGTGGACGATCGGGCGCCGGTTCCCAGGACGGTGGCGTTCCGCCACGAAGTGCACCAGCAGCTGGCGTGCACCACCTGTCACCAGCCGCCGAACATCCTGCCGCCGGACAGTGTGCGCAGCTGCCAGGCGTGCCACGCGCAGCACCACGACGCGGCCCGGAACTGCTCGGCGTGCCACAACCTGCCGGGCATCCCGGCGGCGCACTCGCGCACCACACATACCGGCTGCAATGATTGTCACACCACGGCGCACATTGCGGAGCTGGTACCGAATCGCAACTTCTGCCTGGTGTGTCACGCGGCGCAGCGCAACCACCAGCCGGGCGGCGAGTGCACCGCCTGCCACTTCCTGAAGACGCCGGCTGAATACCGGCCGGCGCTGCTGGCCCGGGGGGCGCCGTGACGCGGGTGCGGCTCGGCGTGTTCGTGCTGCTGGCGTGCGGCGTCGCGCCGCCGCTGGCGGCGCAGTCGTGGTGGTTGCGTTTCAACGCCTCGGCGCAGCGCATCCAGCTGCGCGGGCTGAGTGAGGACAGCATCGCCCAGGGCGACGCGGTGACCGGAGCGACCGGCGGCCTCGAGACACCCGGCGGCATCGCCGTCAGCTGCAACGGAACGGCGTACTGCTACTACTTCCGGGCCGGCAGCGTCGAAACCGGCGTTCCGGCAAGCGGCGGGGTCGACATGTCGCTCTGGGGGCTCGGCGTGCAGGGGTTGTCGGTGATGGTGAGTGCCCGCGCGCTTGGCGATCTCAACGGCGGCCGGGTCTGGCCCGGAACCTCGCCGTCGCTCGAACTGCTCGACGGCTACGCCCAATACATCCGTGGTGGCCTGACCGTGCAGGGCGGACGGTTGCTCGATCAGGGGCGACTCGCGACGGCCGGAACCAGCGGGCTGGACGGGTTGCGTGGCAACTGGCTGTTCCACGACGGGGTGTTCGAAGTCGGGGGATACGCCGGCTGGGGGCTGGCGCGCGGAACGATCCTGCCGGTGACCTCTCCGGCGGTCGACCCGCTGGCCGAGTATCAGCCGTCGACTCGCCAGATCGTCGTGGGAGCAATTGCGTCGGCACACCTGCCGGCTCTCGACATCCGGACCGAGTATCGGCGCGAACTCGATCCGGTGACCGACTACATCGTTGCCGAGCGCGCCGCGGCGAGCCTGCAGGCGGAACTGCCGCAACGCCTCCACCTGACGGCGGGAGCGGACTACGACCTGGCGCAGGCCCAATGGGGCAGCGCCGACGCCACGTTGTCGTATACCGGCCGCAGCGTCTGGGCGACGCTGGGCGCCAAGCACTACCGGCCGTTCTTCGACCTGTGGACGGTGTGGGGCGTGTTCTCGCCGTCGCCGTACAACGGGATCAACGGATCGTTCGCCTTCAACCCGGTGCGGGAGCTGCAGCTGCGGGCCAGCGGTGAATGGTTCAAGTACGAGGCGGCGGGGGTGAGTGTCCCGGCGGTGCCGCTGGAGGATCGCGGATGGCGCTGGTCGGTGGAGGGGACGCTGACGCCGCGCCCGGCGTGGAGCGTCGACGTGAGCGGACACGGCTCGCTGCTTCCCGGTGCGTCGACCCGCGGCATTGACGGGCGGGTGTCGTGGCGCCCACAAGTCCGGTGGGAGCTGGGGGCGGAAGGTGGCAGTCTCGAGAGCCCCTTGGAGTTCCGCTACCAGAATGACGGGGTGGACTACGCCGGAGCATCCGTCGACTATCACACCACCGAGCGATGGCGCATCGGCGTCAACGTGGACCGCTACTGGCAGTCCGCCAGCCGGCCCGACGCGGCATCGTTCGACTTCAACCAGTGGCGGGTCAGCGCCCGTGTCACGCTGACCCTCCGGTCGGCGGCGGACAGCTGGCTGCCGCCGGCGGCGCCGATGGGGAAGGCGCCATGATGCCGCGCGTGGTGAAGGTCGGCGCCACGCTGGCCACGGCGATGCTGGTGGCGGCGTGGGGGCTGGCGCGCCGGCAGCAGCCGGCGACGTTCGATCACGCCCGGCACGCCCGATTGTTCGTCAGTTGCGCCACGTGTCACGTCGGGATCGTGCAGCCGGGTGCGGCGGTCTTTCCGGCGCCGACAGCCTGCGCCAGCTGTCACAACGGAACGGTCGAGCCCCAGGTGGCGTACACCCCGCCGAAGCTGCCGCGTCCCACCAATCTCCGCTTTGACCACGTGCGACATGCGGCGCTGCGCCGTGCCCGCGGCGACTCCAGTCCGTGCAGCGACTGCCATGAGAACCGGCCGCTGCTCTGGATGCAGGTGCACGGCCCGCAGCCGGCGCAGTGCGTCAGCTGTCACACCCAGGGGCGCGGCGAGCACCTGACGCTGCCCGACACGGCGTGCGCCACCTGCCACGTCCCGTTTCCCGCGCAGACGTTGCCGGTCGACTCGATCCGGCGCTTCCCGGCACCGCCGTCGCACCAGGACCCCGGGTTCGTCCTGGCCGGCGAGCACGGCACCCTGGCGAAGCGCTACGCGGCCAACGGCGGAGTGGCGCAGAGTTGCGCCACCTGTCACGCCCGCGAATTCTGTGTCAGCTGTCACGTCGATGCACCGGAGGTGCCGCAGATCCAGGCGCTGCAGCCCGACACCAGGTCGCTGCTGCTGCCCCATCAGCTGACGGCCCCGCCGAGTCACGCGCGAACCGATTTCGAGACGCGCCACGGCTCGCTGGCGGGGACCAGCGCCACGTCGTGCCGCACCTGCCACACCCGGGAGAGCTGCACCGTCTGTCACCAGGGCGAGGCGCCGCGGGCCGTGCTGGCGCTCTATCTCGCGGGCCCCGGGCGGGGAATCGGTGCGGTGACCACCCGGGCCGCGCCAGGCAGCCACCGCGCGCCGCATTGGTCAACGCAGCACGGTGCCGTCGCGTCGGCGTCGCTGAAGAGCTGCACCAGTTGCCACGTCCGGTCGGAGTGCCTGACCTGCCACAAGCCGAACGCCGCTGACCGCGGCGGCTATCATCCGCCGGGCTACCTGGCGAGCCATCCGTCCGACGCCTACTCGCGGGCGAGTTCCTGCTCCGATTGCCACAACACCGGGCAGTTCTGCCAGACCTGCCACCAACTGTCCGGATTGACCTCGCGCCGGACGGTGCTCGGCGCGGCGGGATATCACGACGGCAATCGGCAGTTCTTCGTGGGACACGGCCAGGCCGCCCGGCAATCGCTGGAGAGCTGCGTCTCGTGTCACACCGAGCGCGATTGCCTGACGTGCCATTCGGTCGTCAAGGGGCGCGGGTTCGATCCGCACGGTCCCGGGTTCAACCCGACCGAGATGCTCAAGAAGAACCCGCAGCTCTGCATCACGTGCCACGGCACCGCGATCCCGACGCGACGCCCCTGATCAATCCCCGGCCGGCGACGCCGGACCGGCCCACCCGAGTGTCGCCGCCGTCTCGCGTGCAATGACAACTTCTTCGTCGGTCGGCAGCGCATATGTCGCGCAGCCGGCGGTGTCCGGCGAAATCAGCGGGCCGCCGGCGGCATTCCGTGCCTCGTCCAGCATCACGCCGAGGTGCGCCAGCCGGTCCGTGCAGCGGGCCCGGATGGTGGCGGAGTTGGCGCCGATTCCGCCGGAGAAGACCAGGGTGTCGACGCCGCCGACGACGGCGGCCATGGCACCGATCGCCTTGCGGAGCTGATGGCAGAACAGCTCGATGGCGTCGGCGGCCTCGGGTCGTGTCGCTTCGAGTTCCAGCAGGCGCCGCATGTCGCCGGAGATTCCCGACACGCCGAGCAGGCCGCTCTCGCGATTGATCAGGTCGTCGACCGCGTCCGGGGTGAGCGGGCCGGTCCGGATCAGGTGAAGCAGCAGCCCCGGATCGAGGTCGCCGGGGCGTGTCGCCATCATCACGCCGGCGGTCGGGGTGAATCCCATGGTGGTGTCGAGCGGCTGGCCGTCGTGCACGGCAGCGAGTGACACGCCGGCGCCGACGTGCGCCAGGATCACGCGACCGCGGGCGGTCGGCGCGCCGAAGCGGGTCGCGAGCGCTTCCAGCAGGTAGGTGTAGGAGAGGCCGTGAAAGCCGTAGCGGCGAATGCCGTCGCCCTGCAGCCGCCGCGGAATGGTGAGTCGTTGCGAGACCGCCGGCATGGCGTGATGGAACGCGGTGTCGAAGCACGCCACCACCGGCACGTCCGGCCACCGTCCGGCCAGCAGCGACAGGATCGCAACCTGTTGCGGCAGGTGATCGCGGTCCCACGCTTCGATCGCGGCGAACTCCGCGATCGTTCCCGGCGCGACGCGGCAGGGGCAGGAATGGCCCGGCCCGCCGTGGACGACGCGCACGCCGACGGCGTCCGGCGGCCATCGGCCTCCGGCGGCGTCGAGCCGATCGAGCAGCCAGTGCAGGGCCGCGGCGTGATCGGAGACGACGAGTGGCTCCTCGCGAGCGGCGTGGCCCGCCACCCGCCAGCGCCCGCTCGCGGCACCACTGCCGATCCGCTCGACGCCGCCGTCCACCTGGCGCCGTCCGTCCGGCGACAACGGCAACTCGAAGGCGGCAAACCGGAGACTCGATGATCCGGCGTTCAGCGTCAGGATGTTGCGCGAAACCGGGACCTCGGCGGTGAAGAGGAGATGGAACGACGAAGCGGGACCGCAGCCGCGCGGTCCCGCCTGTCGACGGTCAGCCGGCGGAGGTCAGCCGGCAAAACAGTAATTGCATCCCTTCTCCTGGCAGCGGCCCACCGCCATGACGCCCGACGGCACGACCTGGACGCCGGGAAAGATGTTGGCCACGGAACTCCGAGTGCACCGCGTCGGCGTTGGCACCGGTCTTCTGGGCGATCTGTCCCGCCATCACGGTGAGCGCCATGTTGCACACGCCAACGAGCACCCCCGCCTTGAGCAGCTCGGTGACCCCGATGCCGGGAATCGGCAGGTCCGTGATTTTGGCATAGATGTTCCGCGTCGCGGGCTTGCCGTTCTCATTGACGCCGAGTTGCGCGCCGAAGGGATACTTCGCCCACATCGCGTCGTTCAACGCCACCGGAGCGCCCATGTGCCGGAAGATCACCACGACGCTCTCGTCGGCGTCGGTCGTGTGATAGGTGGAGTTCATGGTGTTCATGTAGATCCGCGGCCAGACGGCGGGAAAGCCGTTGTTTGCGGCCGGCGCGTCGAACAGCATTCGGTGCTTGGCGTTGATGCGATTGAACCAGTCCTCGAGCGGATCGGCGCGGCGGCCGGTGTCGTCGGGGGCGGCGGCCTCGGCGGCAAGGCGGACCGGGCCGAGACCGGTCATCCCGAGGGCGACGGCGGCGCCGAGGCGGCCGAGAAAGCCGCGGCGGTGAGTCGAAAAGCTGTTCGTGTCGTGCATGGAGGACCTCCCGGATTCCCCGGTGGCGATGGTGAGACGCGCGCGGGCGGACGAGCGATTCGGCTTCCTGGATTGCTGAGCCACCGGTGCCCACGCCGGCGGCGAAGTGCGCCGGTAACGTTAGGGTCGAGGTCGGCGCAGGGTAAGGGGGCGCCGCGGCCCGGGAGCCGTTCCCGCTGGACGCGTTGCCGGGTCGCCGGTAGCTTCGACCGATGATGGCACCCACCCGCAAGTCCGGCGCGGCAGCGGTCGAGCCGAACTACACCGGTCCCGTCGAGGACTATCTCAAGGCGATCTACGATCTCGAGCGGACCACCGGCACCGCCGCGACCAACGAGATTGCGCGCCGGCTCGACATCGCGCCGCCGTCGGTCAGCTGGATGGTGCAGCGACTGGCGGAGCGCGGCTTGCTCACCTACCAGCGCTACCGTGGCGTGCGCCTGACGGCAGCGGGGCAGCGCGCGGCACTCCGGATCGTGCGACGCCATCGCGTCATCGAGACGTTTCTCGCCCAGGTGCTCGGCTATCCGTGGGACGAAGTGCACGACGAGGCCGAACGGCTGGAACACGCTGCCAGCGACGAATTGATCGACCGGATGGCGGCGGCGCTGGATCAACCGACGGTCGATCCCCACGGCGCTCCGATTCCCACGCGCGAGGGCGTCATTGCCGAGACGGCCGGCGCGTCGCTGGCCGACATGCCGCTCGACGAGCCATTCGAGGTGGTGCGGGTGAGTGACGACGACCCCGCCCGGCTCCGGTACCTGGCCAAACTCGGCCTCAAGCCCGGGGCAACGGTCCGGGTGGTGGAGCGCGCGCCGTACGAGGGGCCGCTGACGGTGCAGGTCGGGGCCGGACGTGGCCGGGCGTCACGCATGGTCGGCCCGGCGCTGGCGCGCGACGTACTGGTGGTGCCGGTCGAGACGGGCCGCGGCAAGGGTCGGGCGGCATCGCGGCGGCCAGCGCGGCGCCGGCCCACGTCGCGCTGACGCGCTCGCTGGCCGCTGGTCAAAGCGCGCGGAGTGGCGTATTCATTGTGCGCGCGCCGCCCGCGGGACCCCGCGGCCCGGCGTTTCCCCTTGCGACATGCGATGGAGGCAGGATGCGGGCGAACCGTGGCACACTGGTGCGTCGGATCGGCGGGGCTGCAGTGGTGCTGATGGCCTGGCACGCCGTCGCGGGTGTGGCGCAGCGCGCGGCGCGGCCGGCGCAGCACAACGATTCGGCGTACACCGCCCTGATCGCGGCGGATCTCTCCGACTCGCGCATCTCGACCGACCTCGTCGACCACCTGCCGGCATCGGCCACCGTGCCGACGCCGCTCAAGTACCTCGGGCACATCATCGGGGCGCCCGGGGTGCTCGACCATGTGGCGCAGATCCACGGCTACCTCGCCGCGATCGCCAAGGCGTCGCCGCGGGCAAAGTACTGGAGCATCGGGAAGACCGACGAAGGCGAGGAGATGGTGATGCTGGCGATCGCCGATTCGGCGACCATCGCCAACCTCGACCGCTACCGCGGCTAGCTCCACGAGCTGACCGACCCGCGCAAGACGACCGAGGCACGGGCGCAGCAACTGCTGCACACCGCCAAGCCGATCTACTGGATCACCAGCGGGATGCACTCCACCGAGACCGGCGGTCCGGAGATGCTGATGGAGCTGGCCTACCGGCTGGCGGTGGAGGAGACGCCGTTCATCCAGGAGATCCGCAACAACGTCATCATGCTGATTACGCCGGTGGTGGAGCCGATCGGCCGCGACCGCGTGGTGGATGCCTTCGACTACAACAAGGAGTACGGTGCCACGCGGGGCGGCTGCAACCTCCGTACTGGGGCGAAATACGTCGAACACGACAACAATCGCGACGGCATGGGCCAGATGCTGCCGCTGACGCAGAACAACATCCGCGGCGTTCCTCGAGTGGACATCCCATGATCGCTGCACGACCTGCACGAGTCGGTGACCTATCTCTATGTCTCCACCGGCACCGGGCCCTACAACACGAGCTCGATCCGATCACGGTGGACGAGTGGTGGCTGATGGCGGAGAACGACGTGATGGAGATGGCCAAGCGCGGCGTGCCCGGCGTGTGGACCTACGACTACTACGACGGCTGGGTGCCCAACTACATGTTCTTCATCGCGCACCGCCACAACGCCACCGGCCGGTTCTACGAGGTGCAGAGCTACACCGATACCAACTGGGTCACCCCGCCGCCGTCGACGACAAGCCGCGAATGGTATCCGGCCCAATCCACCGCTGCCGCTCGATCAAGTGGAGCCCGCGCGCCAACACCAACATCCAGGAATCGGCGTTGCTCTTCGCGCTGAACCGGTTTGCGCGGGACCGCACGATGTTCCTGGAGGACTACTGGATCAAGAACTCGCAACGCGGTGAACAAGGGGAAGACCGGCCCGGTGTTCGGCTGGGTGATTCCGGCCGGGCAGCACGCCCGGCAGAATGCCGCCGAGGCGGTCAACGACCTGCGGGCCCAGGGGCTGGAATTCCACCGCGCCACCGCCGCGTTCACCGTGGCATTCGCCGGGGGACGATTTGCCGTCAAGCCCGGTGACTACATCGTGCGCGGCGACCAGCCCTACCGCACCCTCGCCGACATGTATTTCGCGCTGCAGAACTACCCGGCCGACAATCCGTCACCGTATGACGACACCGGCTGGACCTTCCCGTTGATGCGCGACCTGACCGTCGAGGAGGTCACCGATTCGTCGCTGCTGCGCCAGCCGATGACACCGATCACCGCGCCGGTCACCGCGGCGGGCGGCATCAGCGGCCACGGCCCGGTGGTGATCGTGGAGAACGACCACGACAACGCGCTGGTCACCTTCCGCTTCCGGTTCAAGGACGTGGCGATGCTCGCCGCGGAGGCGCCGTTCGACGCCGCCGGCCACCACTTCGGGGCCGGCACGCTCATCGTGCCGCAGGCCGACGCCGCGGTGCTCGGCCCGGCGCTCGCCGGGTCGGGACTCACCGGCTACGCGGTGGACGCGGTGCCGTCGGTGGCGACCCATGCGCTCGATGTCCCCCGCATCGCCTTTGTCCACAGCTGGTCGAGTACCCAGGACGAAGGGTGGGTCCGTGGCGCGCTGGATCACTACGGCGTGCCCTACAGCTATTTCGGCGAACCGGTGCTCAAGCAGGGGCACCTGCGCGACAAGTACGACGTCATCATCTATCCCTCGGGCGGGAGCGGCGGCAGGGCGGGTGGACGTGGCGGGCGTGGCGGTGGTGCGGCTACTGGCACGGCGCAACCGGTGCCGTACCGGAAGACGGCGGAGTTTCCGTCGTTCGGCACCCCGGATTCGACCGACAACCTCTACGAGACGGCCGGCCCGGAGGCGATGCAGGCGCTCTACCAGTTTGTCGAGGACGGTGGCACGCTGATCGTCGAGGGCGGGACGACCCCGGTCTTCCCCGACTTCGGCCTCACGCCGGGCGTGACGGTGGAACATCCGTCGGATCTCTTCGCCTGGGGCTCGATTCTTCGCGGCGTGATCACCGACTCGACCAGTCCGCTGGTGTATGGCTACGTCCACGACCAGGTGCCGGTGTACTTCAACGGTGGCCCGGTGCTCAACGCCGGCAATCCGCCGCTGGCGGAGGATTCCGCCGCCGGCGCGGGGCGCGGCGGACGCGGCAGCCGGGTGAGCCAGAACACGGTGCCGAACGCCACTCTGCTCGACCTGTCGCCCTGGGATCCCGATCACACCGGCTTGCCGCTCGACGCGACGCAGCTCGCGACCGACTCGGCGTTCAACGCCAGCGGCCGGGGCGGGCGGGGCCGCGGCGGCTTCGGCGGCGGGCGGGGGGCGGGACGTGGCGCGGCGGCTCCGGGCGCCGGGCTGGAAGGCGTCACGGCACCGGCCGGCGCCCACGCGCGGGTGGTGATGCGCTTCCCGTCCGCCGCGTCGGAGATGTTGTTGTCCGGCGCGCTGGACGGCGGCGAAGCCCTTGCGAACCGCGCCCAGCTGGTCGATGAATCCGTGGGGAAGGGGCACATCGTGATGTTCGCGTTCCGGCCCTACTGGCGCTGGCAGACCCAGGGAACGTTCGCGATGGGCTTCAACGCGATCGTCAACTGGAATCATCTCGATGCGGGAGGCGGTCACTAGGCGCGGCGGCGGGGCGGATCGAGCCGCGCCAATTGGGTAATTTCAGGGCGCCATTTGGCGCATCGACGTGCCGCCCGCGTGGCGGCTCAGTGGCTGGTGCTGTCCGGCGGGCTCATGTCGAGCCAGACCTTGATCGGCTGGCCATCCTCGCCCGGCGTCCGGTCGATGCAGGTGCCGTCGAAGCTCGGCCCGCCACGCCGCGACAGGCGGCATTGCAGCACGGCGTCGAGGCCGACGTACCAGTCGAATGTCAGCACATCGTTCTTGAGCTTCACGCCGCTCATCCCGTAATCCGGTGAGTTTCGCGCCCGCATGGTGATGTAGAGGTGCTGCTTGCGGTCGGTCTCGACGTCGAACAACACCCGGGTGCTGTCGTCTTCGCCGCGGACCAGCCAGCCGTGCCAGACCCCGAGTGCAATGTCGGGATGCTGCTGCGCGGCGCACGGCCTCGGAGCGGTGGCGAGCGCCAGCGCGCCGGCCGCGCACCAGAAGATCCGCCGTCCCGCGCCCGCCGCCATGCGCCCGGTCGATGCCACGGTCAGTCCTCGTCGGCGCTGCGGCGCAGGCGCTTGAGCGCACTGCGGCGCTGCTTGGTGTCGCGGCGCTGGCGGCGTGACGCGGCGGTGGGACGGGTCGGCCGGCGCCGCTTCGGGACGATCATGGCTCCGGCGATCAGGTCGCGGAACCGCTCCTCGGCGGCGCCGCGATTGCGCAGCTGGCTGCGTTCGCCCTGCGACACGATCCGCAGCCGGCCTCGCGCGTCGAGGCGGGTGCGGAGCCGGGTCAGCAGCCGCTGGCGGGTGGTATCGTCGATCGATGGTGATGCGGCGATGTCCCATACCAACTCGACCCGCGTCGACGACGTGTTGACATGTTGCCCACCGGGGCCACCGCTGCGCGTGGCCCGCCATTCCAGTTCGGCCCGCGGAATGCGGAGCGGGCCCGCCGCGATGCTGCGGTCATCGGGTGGCATGCTGGAGACTACCTCGCCGGCGCGTCGCCACCAAGGCCGGCGGGCCGGCCGGGGTGATTACGTTTGAGCCATGCGATGCCTGGGCCGGCTGGTGATGCTGGTGCTGCTCGTCATTCTGCTGGGCGCGGCGTGGCTGTATCGCGACGACGTGTCGCGGTGGGTGCGCGGCTGGATGCACCCGGGGGCGGCCGAGCTCAGCACCGGACGTCCGTCGGCGGCCTCCTACCGGAGCGCCGTCCGGGCCATTGATTCGCTGCAGCGGTACCGTCCCGATTCGGTGGTGCTCTCCGCCGACCAGTTTGCCGCCCTCGTGGCGCACGGCACCAACCTGCTTCCCGACAGCGCCGCCGACTCCGTGACCGTCGAACTTGGCAACCGTTCCATCCGGGTGCGCACCATGGTCGCTGTCGCCCGGCTTCCCGACAATATCCGGCGCTTCATCCCCGGCCATCCGCGCCCCTACGAAGAAGTCGTGGCCAACGCCACGGTCACGCCGGTCCGCGACGGCGTGGCGGAACTCGACCTCGACAACGTGCGCATCGATGGCATCCCGGCGCCGAGCAGTGCGGTGACGCGCATCCTCGGGGAAATGACCGGGCGCGAGAGCGACGGCCGCATCGTGGTGGCGCTGCCGGCCGGCATGAGTGGCTTCCGGGTGCGTCCCGAGGGCGTGGCGGTCTACCGCAGCGGGCGCCGGGCGGGCGGATGAGGTTGCCGGCCGAGGGCCCGGTGATGATGCCGAACGGCCGACCCGGGCGGGTGCTCGTCGTCGACGACGAGCGGTCGATCCGCGAGGTCCTGGCCCAGGTTCTGGAATACGAGGGGTACGGCGTGGAACTGGCGGCGTCCGGCGGCGAGGCGTTGTCGGTCTATCGGTCCCGCCCCACCGACCTGGTGCTGCTCGACGTCAAGATGCAGGGGATCGATGGCATCGAAACGCTGCAACAGCTCCGCCAGCAGGACCCCGGGGCGCGGGTGGTGATGATCTCGGGCCACGCGACGATCGCCACCGCGGTCCAGGCGGTGAAGGAAGGGGCGTTCGACTTCCTCGAGAAGCCGCTCGATTCCGACCGGCTGCTGGTGACGGTGCGGCGGGCGCTGGAGCATCGGCGGCTCGAGGGGGAAAACGCCAGGTTGCGCGAGGGCCTGGCGCGCGCCACCGACGCGCGCTTCGCGATGGTCGGCGACAGCGCCGGGCTGCGGGAAATCCGGGCCCTCGTGGCCCGCGTCGCGCCGACCAACGTGCGGGTGCTGATCAGCGGCGAGAACGGCAGCGGCAAGGAACTGGTGGCGCGCGCCATCCACGACGCGTCGCCCCGGAGCGATGCACCATTTGTCGACGTCAATTGCGCCGCGATCCCCAGCGAGCTGGTCGAGAGCGAGCTGTTCGGGCACGTCAAGGGCGCCTTTACCGGCGCGGTGCGCGACCAGCCGGGCAAGTTCGAGGCGGCCGACGGCGGCACGCTCTTCCTCGACGAGATCGGCGACCTGGCCCTGAGTGCCCAGGCCAAGATCCTGCGCACACTGCAGGAGGAGACGATCCTGCGGGTCGGCGGAACGCGCCCGATTCCGGTCGACGTGCGAGTCATCGCGGCGACCAATCGCGACCTCGGCGACGAGATTGCCGCCGGTCGCTTTCGGGAGGATCTCTTCTTCCGCCTCAACGTGATGCCGATCGAAGTGCCCGCGCTGCGCGATCGCCTCGACGACGTCCCGGTCCTCGTGGCGCACTTCGTCGCGGTGCTCGGATCGGGGCCCGGCATGACGCCGAAGACGTTCACGGCTGACGCGCTGCACCGGCTCCGCCAGCGGCGCTGGCCGGGCAACGTCCGCGAGCTGCGCAACGCCGTGGAGCGGCTGCTGATCCTGGCGCCCGGGGCGGAGGTGACCGCGGCCGATGTCGACCAGGTGCTGCCGCCGGAGTCGGGTACCGCCATCGACCTGCAGGCGCTGGCGAAGAAGTCCGCCGGGCAGACGTTCATGGAATTCCGCGACGTCGCCGAGCGGGTCTTCATCGAGGCGCGGTTGCGCGACCACGGCTGGAACATCACCGAGACGGCGCGGGCCATCGGGTTGCCCCGATCGAACGTCTACCACAAGATCGAGAAGTACGGACTCGAGAAGGAGCGTTCATGACCGGCCCTCGCGACTGGGACAAGGAACTGGCCGAGATCGACAAGCTGATCGCCGCGGGGGGCAAGCCGGGCGCCGAGCCGGCCCCGGCTCCGGCGCCGGCCGGTCCGCCCGCCCGCCGGGGGGCGGCACCCGCCGTGGCACCCGCCGAATCGCCGCCGACGGCGGTCGGGCCGCGTCCCACCCGGCGTCGCGACCTCGCGGCGGTCTGGTTCAAGGTGATCCTCGGTGTGCTCGGTGCCGGGGCGCTGGCGATCTGGCCCTATGGCAAGGCGTGCGGCGTGCTGCTCGACGTCTACCTGGTCGGAGTGCTGGCGGTCATCGCCGCGGGCGCCTGGGCGATGCGCGGCGCATGGGTGCACCGGCGCGGCGCGGCGTTCCTCGTCGGCCTCGCCGTGTTCCTCGCCGGGCTGTGGCTTGCCACCGCCGAAATCCTGCCGCGGGTCGGCTACGCCCGCACCGCGGCCACCTGGACCTGTCCTTCACCGTAATCGACCAACAATGCCCAAGACCTTCCGCAACTTCATCGCCGGCCGCTGGGTTGCTCCGCAAACCGGCCGCTACTTCGTCAACCGCAACCCCGCCGACACCACCGATGTCATCGGCCGCTTTCCCGACTCCGGGGCGGCCGACGTCGCCGCCGCGGTGCGCTCCGCGCAGGCCGGCTTCGAGGCCTGGTCGCGAACACCGGCGCCGTTGCGCGGTGACGTCCTGCGCCGGGTCGGCGACCTGCTCGTCTCGCGCAAGGAGGAGATCGCCGACGCGATGAGCCGCGAGATGGGCAAGGTGCTCGCCGAGACCCGGGGTGACGTGCAGGAGGGGATCGACACGGCGTACTTTGCCGCCACGGAAGGGCGGCGGTTGTACGGTCGCACCGTGCCGTCGGAGTTGCGCCGGAAGTGGGCCATGAGCGTGCGCCGGCCGATTGGCATCTGCGGGCTGATCACGCCGTTCAACTTCCCGATGGCGATTCCGACGTGGAAGACGTTTCCGGCCCTGCTGGCGGGGAACAGCGTCATCCTCAAGCCGTCGGAAGACGTGCCGCACACCGCCCACCTGCTGGTCGAGATCCTGCTTGACGCGGGGCTGCCGCCCGAGGTGATCCAGCTGGTGCACGGCGGCGAGGCCGCCGGGTCGGCGCTGGTGGCGCACCCCGGCGTGCCGGCGATCTCGTTCACCGGGTCGACCGACACCGGCGCGCGGATCGGCGAGGTCTGCGGACGGATGCACAAGCGGCTGTCCCTCGAGATGGGCGGCAAGAACGCCATGATCGTCATGGACGACGCCGACCTCGACCTCGCGCTCGACGGCGTGCTCTGGGGCGCATTCGGCACCACCGGCCAGCGTTGCACCGCCACCTCGCGGCTCATCCTCCATCGTCGCATCCACGATCGCTTTCTGGCACGGGTGGCAGACGCGGCGGAATCGATGCGCCTCGGAGACGGCCGCGAGCCGAAGACCGACGTCGGCCCGCTGATCCACGAGGCGGCCCGCGAGAAGGTCGAACGCTACGTCGAAATCGGCCGCACCGAAGGCGCCGAGCTGGTCACCGGCGGCGCGCGGCCCCGGAGCCCGCGCCTGAAGGACGGCTTCTTCTACCGTCCGACGATCTTTGCCGGCGTGCGCCCCACGTCGCGCCTGGCGACCGAGGAAATCTTCGGCCCGGTGCTCAGCGTGTTGCGGGTGGCGAGCTACGAGCAGGCGGTGCGCCTCAACAACGGCGTCCGGTACGGCCTGTCGAGCTCGATCTACACCCAGGATGTCAACCTCGCGTTCCGGGCCTTCGAAGACCTCCAGAACGGCATCACGTACGTCAACGCGCCGACCATCGGCGCCGAGGCGCACCTGCCGTTCGGCGGTGTGAAGCAGACCGGCAACGGCCATCGCGAAGGCGGCTGGGCAGTGTACGAATTCTATACCGAGCAGAAGGTCTGCTACGCCGATTTTTCCGGCGTGCTGCAGCGCGCGCAAATCGACACCTACGACGTGTGAGGCGGCGCCGTACGGCGCGGAATTGCGGCGCCGTCGGCGGTTGCGTCGGCTCCGGGACGGGACTACGCTTCACTCGTCGCGGGACCTCCTCTTCCAACAGTCGACGGTAGTCGGATGCGGCCATTGCGGGTCGGTAGCAGCGGGAATGGCGGAGCGGACGAAGGTTCGCTCGACCTCTATCTCCGCGACATTGCGCGCTATCCGCTCATCACGCAGGCCGACGAGGTGGCGCTGGCGCAGCGCATCCACACCGGCGACACGGAGGCCCTCGACACCCTGGTCCGCAGCAATCTCCGCTTTGTCGTGTCGGTGGCCAAGAAGTACCAGAATCAGGGTGTGGCGCTCGCCGACCTGATCAACGAGGGGAACCTCGGCCTGATTCGCGCGGCACACAAGTTCGACGAGACCAAGGGCATCAAGTTCATCTCCTACGCGGTCTGGTGGATCCGCCAGGCGATCCTCCAGGCGCTCGCCGAACAGTCCCGGATCATCCGGGTGCCGCTCAACCGCGCCGGCGCGCTGCACCGGATCGGGAAGCGGAGTTCGATGCTCCAGCAGGAACTCGGCCGCGAGCCCACGCCGAGCGAGATCGCCGAAGGGACCGACCTCAACGTCGAAGAGGTCGAATGGGGGCTGGCGCTTGCCCGCGTGCACGTCTCGCTCGACGCGCCGATCACCGGCGGCGACGATCATCGCCTGCTCGACTATCTCCCCGACGCGCTCGATCGCGGCGCCGACGCGGAGACGATCGACCACGCCCGCAGCGAATGCATCGCTCGGGTGTTCAAGGAATTGCGGGACCGCGAGGCGCACATCCTGCGGCTCTACTTCGGCCTCGACAGCCCCGAACCGCGCACCCTCGAGGAGATCGGTCACATGCTCGGCATCACCCGCGAACGGGTCCGCCAGATCAAGGAGAAGGCGTTGCTCCGGCTCCGCCAGGCGGGCCACGCCCACGCCCTCGAATCGTTCCTGGGCTGACCATCGATGGCCGCCACCGCGTCGTTCGACATCTCCACCGGCGCCGACCTGCAGGAGGTCGACAACGCCGTCCACCAGGCGCTCAAGGAGATCGGCAGCCGGTACGACTTCAAGGGCACCCACTGCACCATCGAGTTCGACCGACCGCAGGCGCGCATCAACCTCCAGGCGGACGACGACTTCCGCATGAACGCGCTGGTCGACGTCCTGCAGGGGCGCCTGGTGCGCCGCAACGTGCCGGTGAAGAACGTCAAGCTGGGCGACCCGGAAGCCGCCGCGGGCGGCGCGGTGCGCCGCACCATGACGCTCACCCAGGGGATTCCCGGCGACATCGCCAAGCAGATCCAGCGCGCCATCAAGGACGGCGGGTTCAAGAAGGTCCAGGCCAGCATCCAGGGCGACGAGATCCGCGTCACGTCGCCGTCCCGCGACGAGCTGCAGCGGGTGATGGCGATGCTGCGCGGCGAGGACTTCGGCATCGAGCTCACTTTCGGCAACTATCGGGGATGACGCCGCGGCGGCGTCACGGGCGCGGGGCAGCGCTTCTCGTCGGCACCGGGCTGTTGCTGTCGTGGGCGGCGTGCGCACCGCGCACCGCGCCGCGTCCCGTGGCCACGCCGCTCCTTCCGGCCGAGATCCGAGTGGCGATTGCCAGTGGCGTCCCGACCGCCACGCTGTCCGGCGACGATGGCCTGGTCGCGACGGGGTCGGCGCTTCGCCAGCCGTTGCGCATCGGCGGGAACACCGGCATGACGTTGACGCAGGGCGGTGGCGGCATTGCCCTCGGCGATGGGACCGCGCCGGTGCGTGCCGAATGGTGGGAGGTTCGCCCGGCAACGCGAAACGGCACGATTCACTTCGGCGGGCGCGAGTATCCCGGGGTGGTGGTCGTCACGAGCGCCGCAAGCGGGCTGGTGGTGGTCGATCGCGTGCCGCTTGAAGACTACGTCGCCAGTGTGGTGACGGCCGAAATGGGCCATCGCGCCGCGAACGAGTTGGCGGCGCTGGAGGCACAGGCCATCGTCTCGCGCACCTACGCCGTGCGGCACCGCGAACTCTCGGGCGCCCGGCCCTACGACCTGGTCGCCGCCCGCGACGATCAGGTGTTCACCGGTGCCGGCGCCGTCGATCGGCTCGCGTTGCGCGCCACCCGCGCCACCGCCGGCGAGGTCCTCACCTGGCACGGCATGCCGATCGACGCATTCTTCTTCTCCACCTGCGGCGGCCGCACCGAAGACGGCAGCGCGGTCTTTGCCGGCGCCGACCGGCCCTATCTCCGCTCGGTGTCCGACCTCGATCCGCACGGCCGTGCGTGGTGCGCCATCTCGCCCCGATACTCATGGACCGAGGAATGGAGCGGCGACGCACTGCGACAGGTGCTCGCCGCCACGCTGCCGGCCAACAGCTACCCGGCCGACCGCGCCGAAGACCTGACCGACGTTGCCGTGACGGCGACCACCGGCAGCGGGCGCGCCGCCGCGGTGACCTTGCAAGGCGCCAACGGTGCCACGACCATCACCGGCCAGGCGATCCGGCGGGTGCTGGCGCCGGTGCACGGCGGCCTGCTATGGAGCACCCGGTTTGCCATCCGCGTCTCGCGGCGTGGCGAGGAGATCGCGTCGGTGGAGATCTCCGGCCATGGCAGCGGCCATGGGGTGGGGATGTGCCAGTGGGGGGCAATCGGGCGCGCCCGGGCGGGGCAGGACTACCGGACGATCCTGGGGAGCTACTTTCCGGGCACGACGATGCAGCGTATTCACTGACCACGAAAGGATCCGCCGACATGGTCGATCGGCTGCGCCTCGGCGTGATCGGAGCCGGGGCCGTTACCCAGGTGGGACATCTGCCGGCCCTCAAGCGGGTGCGGGAGATCGAGGTCGTCGGCATCTGCGACAACGACCTGCCGAAGGCGCGCGCCCTGGCCGACCGCTTCGGTGTCCCTGACGCGTTCAGCGACATCAGCGAACTGCTCGAATACGAATCGCTCGACGGCGTGCTGATCTGCACGCCGAGCCATCTGCACGAGTCGCAGATCCAGGCCGCGGTGGCGGCGGGGTTGCACATCTTCGTGGAACGGCCCCTGGCACTCACGTCGGCGGGGGCCACCAAGCTCGCCAAGGCGGCGCAGCGCCGCGACCGCGTGGTGATGGTGGGCGCCAACCACCGCTACCGTCCCGACGTGCAGCAGATCCGCTCGTTCGTGCAGAGCGGCGAATTGGGCGACCTGGAATCGATCCGGGCGTGGTGGTTCGTGGCGCGGGCCGGACGGGTGTCGCTGGGGTGGCGTCAGAAGAAGGAACTTGCCGGTGGCGGCGCAATGCTCGACCTCGGCCTGGGGCTGCTCGACATGGCCATGTGGCTGGGCGGATTCCCGAAGCCGACGCGGGTCTCGGCCGTCTTCCCCGATCGCGGCCGCGAACGCGGCGTCGAGCCGTCGGGAGCCGCGATGATCGCGCTGGAGGGCGGTGCCGCAATCCATCTCGATACCTCGTGGCGCTTCGTCGGACCGGGCGAACGGTTCGGGATGGCGGTGCGCGCCTCGCGCGGCTCCGCGCGGATCAATCCGCTGGAGATCTGGAAGGATTTCCACGGTGCGGCGCAGAACGTCGCGTCGTCCGGGGCGCATTCGCGGGAGACGCCGTTTGCCCTGGGGCTGCGGGCACAATGGGCCCACTTCGTGGCGTGCGCGCGGGGCGACGCCACCGCGCCGCCACTGCAGGACCAGGTGACGCTGCTCAAGGTGATGGAGGCGATCTACGAGTCGGCGGAGGCGGGCCGGGACGTGACGCTGTGACCGCTGGGCGGCGCGGGCGCTCCGGTGCCGCCCGGGCTGCGCTGGCCGCACTTGCCGCGCTGCTGGTCGGCGCCGCCGCCGCCACGGCGCAGCAGCCCGCGGCACCCGTTGCCGGCGACGAACTGCAGGTCTTCCTGATGACGATGGGGCCCGGTGCCGCGCTGTACGAGCGGTTCGGCCACAACGCCATCTGGATCCGCAACACCGCGACGCATCGCGACCTGATCTACAACTACGGCGAATTCGATTTCAGTCAGCCGGGCTTCTATCGCAATTTTGCCCTCGGCGTGCCGCAGTACTGGCTCGACGTCGAGAACCTCGAAAACACCCTGGCGGAGTACCAGCAGCGGCAGCGCAGCGTGAGCGTGCAGGAGCTGCGCCTCACCCCCGCGCAGCGGGTCGAGATCGCCAACGACCTGGCGGTCAACGTCGAGCCGGCGCATCGCATCTATACCTATAATTACTATAGTGCCAACTGTTCCACCCGGGTGCGCGACCTGCTCGATGCGGTGCTGGGCGGCGCGCTGCGTCGCGCCACCCAGGGGCGGCCGGCCGAGGGGACGCTGCGGTTCCACACCCTGCGGTCCATCGCCAACAACAAGCTGCTCTACGTGGGAATCGACGCGGGGCTGGGGCCACGGGTCGACGAGCCGCTCGACCAGTGGGGCGAGATGTTCCTCCCCGCCAAGCTCGAGCAGCGGGTCCGGGAGCTGCGCGTGCCGGGGCCGGACGGCAACACCCTGCCACTGGTGATCGGCGAGGCAAAGCTGCTCGATCCGAACGTCTATCACGTGCTGGCGGGACCGCCGCACTGGGGTTGGGCCCTCGCGCTCATCGGCCTGCTGGCCGGCGCGGTCATGGTCAGCGGCGGCCTCGCCGGCGGGCGGGGGGTGCCGGGGCGCGTGCTGGCGACGGTCTGGCTGCTGGCTGCCGGTCTCGGCGGGCTCCTGCTGCTCTTCCTCTGGCTCTTCACCCGCCACGTGACGTCGGCGTGGAACCACAACCTGCTCTTCTTCGATCCGCTGGCGCTGTTGCTGCTTCGCGGCTGCTGGCGCCGGTCGGGGCCGACCGGGCGGGCGGTGGCGGCCGCCGCGGCGATCCTGGCCATCCTGGGGGCGCTGGTGGCGCTCTTCCCGGCCATCGGCGTCCAGCGCAACTGGGACATGGCCGAGCTCTTTGCCCCGATGACCATTGCCGCGGCCTGGCTCTCGGCGGGGGGGTGGAGCCGGAGCCCGGGGGCGATGCCGGCGGGGGCCATGCCCCCGGCCGGGACGGGGGACGTCGCCGGCCTCGCCTGATCCGGGGCGGCCGGCGCGGAACCCTGTATCGGCGGGGGCGTTTCGCTATATTGGATGGCTACGAACGACCCGAATCAGGAAGGACACCGTGAAGCCGAACATTCATCCCGTCTACGACACCATCACGGCGCACTGCCAGTGTGGCAACACCTTCGAGACGCGCAGTACGGCCAAGTCGATTCACGTCGAAGTCTGCGCCCAGTGCCACCCGTATTTCACCGGCAAGCAGCGCTTCGTGGATACCGCCGGACGCGTCGACCGCTTCCGCCGGAAGTACGCCACGAGCCCCGCCCCGGCAGCGGAAACAGCGGACCAGTCCTGATCCGTGGAAGCACGGCTCCGCCAGGCGCTCGCGCGGGCGGAGGAGGTCGCGCGCGAACTCGCTGATCCCGATGTTGCCGCCGATCCAGAGCGGCTCAAGATGCTTGGCCGCGAGCACGCCCGGTTGCAACCGGTGGTGCGCGCGGCCGATTCGTTGCGTCGAATTGCGGCGGAACTCGAGGCGGCGCGCGGGCTGGCCGGTGCCGACGACCCGGAAATGGCGGCCCTGGCCGACGAAGAGGTGGCCCGCCTCACCGCGCTGAACGACGCGCTCCAGGCCGAGTTGCAGGAGGCGCTGGTTCCCCCCGACCCGCACGACGAGCGCGATGCGATCGTCGAGGTGCGTGCCGGCACCGGTGGCGACGAGGCGGGGCTCTTCGCCGCCGACCTGCTGCGGATGTACACCCGTTTTGTCGAGCGGCGGGGGCTTCGAGGTCGAGCCGATCGAGGTGCACCAGGGCAGCGTGGGGGGCATCAAGGAGGCGGTGGTCGCGGTGCGGGGGCGCGGCGCCTATGGCCTGCTGCGGCGCGAATCCGGGGTGCATCGCGTCCAGCGGGTGCCCGAGACCGAGACCCAGGGCCGGATCCACACCTCCGCGGCGACGGTGGCGGTCCTGCCGGAAGCCGAGGACGTCGACATCCGGATCGACCCGCAGGACCTCAAGATCGACGTCTTCCGCTCGTCGGGGCCCGGCGGCCAGAGCGTCAACACCACCGATTCGGCGGTGCGGATCACCCACCTGCCGACCGGCGTCGTGGTGCAGCAGCAGGATCAGAAGTCGCAGCTGCAGAACAAGCTCAAGGCGATGGAAGTGCTGCGCGCGCGGCTGCTGGACCGGATGATCGCCGAACAGGAGGCGTCGAGGGCGGCACGGCGGCGTGCGCATGGTCGGCACCGGCGATCGTTCGGCCAAGATCCGCACCTACAACTTCCCGCAGAGCCGGGTGACGGACCATCGCATCGGGCTTTCGGTCCACAACCTCGACGAAGTGATGGACGGCAGCCTCGACGAGGTGGTCGATGCGCTGCGCCTGGCGGCGCGCGAGGAGCGGGAGCGTGGTTGACGTGGCCCTCTCGCGCAGCGACCTTCTCGCCGCCGCCACCGACGCGCTGCGCGGCGCGGGCTGCGCCGAGCCGCGGCGCGAAGCCGGGCGACTCTGGACCGCGATGCACGGTGCCGGCGGCCTGCTCCGCGGCGAGGAGGCCGTCGAACCGGTCACAGCGGCGGACTTCCGGCTCGCGGTGGCACGCCGTGCGGCGGGTGAGCCGCTGGCGTACGTCGTTGGCTGGACCGGGTTCCGGCGGCTGCGGCTGGTGTGTGACCGCCGTGCCCTGATTCCCCGGCCGGAGACCGAATCGGTGATCGACGTCGCCCTCGCCCGTCGCCACGACGGGGTTGCCGCCGATGTCGGCACCGGTACCGGGGCGCTGGCGCTGGCGTTGCGCGACGAAGGCGGCGTTCCGCGACGTGGTCGGCATCGATATCTCCGATGACGCACTGGCGCTGGCGCGTGACAACGGCCTGTCGACCGGACATCGGGTCGACTGGCGCCACGGGGACCTCGTCGCGCCGCTCACGACGGAGTCGGTCGACCTGGTCGTCTCGAATCCGCCGTATCTGACGGCTGCCGAATATGATTCGCTCGACCGCTCGGTCCGCGACTGGGAGCCCGAGGGGGCGCTGCGGAGCGGCGACGATGGACTGGCGGCGACCCGTCGCCTGGTGGTGGAGGCGCGCCGCGTGATGGCTCACGACGGCTGGCTGGTGTTCGAGGCCGACGCGCGGCGCGCCGACCTGGCGGCGCGGTTGGCCCGCGAGGCGGGATGGGACGAAGTCACGGTGCACGATGACCTATTCGGCCGGCCGCGAGTGGTCGCGGCGCGGCGGGGGAGTTGGTGATGATCGACGAAAAGGCGCAGGAACTCGGACGGTTGATCGGCCAGTCCAACGAATACAAGGCGCTGCGGCGCGCCGAAGACGCGTTGCGTGGCGACGCCGAGGCCCAGCAGCGACTCGAAACGGTGTCGCGGCTGACCCGGGAATTCGACCAGCTGATGATGCAGGGCCAGTCGCCCGAAGAGGCCGCCGCCCAGGAGTACGAGACGACGCTGCGCGAGTTCGAATTGTCGCCGGTCGGGCAGAGCTACCTGGTGGCGCGCACCAATGTCGACAAGCTGATGGCGCAGGTCAACAAGGCGATCGGCGAGGGCATCGAGCGCGGCGCCACCAGCGGCATCATCACGCTCTGATGCGCCGCGGCGTCTTCGTCGTGCTGGAGGGCCCCGAGGGGGCCGGCAAGAGTACGCTGGCGCGGGCGCTGGCGGCCCGGCTGCACGACGACGCCGTCGAGCCGGTGATGGTGCGCGAGCCCGGCGGGACGCCGCTTGCCGAAGCATTGCGGTCGGCGCTGCTCGATCCCGCGCAGCAGTGGAGTCCGGGCATCGAACTGCTCTACATGACCGCGGCGCGGGCCGACCTGGTGGCGCGGGTGATCGCGCCGGCTCTCGCCGCGGGGCAGGCGGTGATCTCCGATCGATTCGACCTCTCGACCCTTGCCTACCAGGCCGCCGGACGAGGCTTGCCGCTCGACCAGGTGCGCTGGGTCAACGCCGCGGCGACCGGAGGGCTGGCGCCGGATATCACGCTGGTGCTCGACCTGCCTCCCGATGCGGGCCTGGCACGGAAGCGCGCCACCGGGAGCGCGGCTGACCGCATGGAGCGGGAACCCGCAACGTTTCACGAACGTGTAGCATCTGCCTACTTGGCCGCGGGTGGCCGGGGGGTGCATCATATAGACGCGACGGCGTCTCCCGACCGGGTGTTCCATCTGGCATGGGAGCATCTGGCGAGTGCACGGCCGGAGTGGTTCCGGCCGCGGTCGGCCGGACCTGCCGGCGCAAGCGGATTCGAGTGATGAATGGGGGAGCAATGAAGCAGCGTTGGGGCCTGATCGCCCTGGTGGCGGTGATCTCCTTTCTGAGCGGCGGCTGGCTGCTGTCGGGAGTGCGGACGCGAGCCAACCCGGCCGGGCCGGAGCTGTTGCAGGAAGTCCTCCAGCGCATCAGTGCCGACTACGTCGACTCGATTCCTACCGACAGCATCTACGACATGGCCGCGGTCGGCGCCGTCAAGCAGCTCAACGATCCCTACTCGGCGGTCGAGGACGAACAGGACTTCCGCGAGCTCACCGAGTCGACGAGCGGCAATTACGGCGGGCTCGGCATGCAGATCGACGTGCGCGACGGCTACATCACCATCGTGGCACCGCTGCCGCAGACACCGGCCGAACGCGCCGGGATCGAAGCCGGCGACCAGATCGTGGAAGTCAACGGCAAGTCGACCGAGGGGTTGAACCAGGACCAGGCGGTCAAGACGCTGCGCGGCCTCCCCGGCACCAAGGTCACCCTGAAGATCCATCGCCCCGGGCTGTCGCAGCTGATCAGCTTCCCGCTGGTCCGCGAGACGATTCATTACCGCTCCGTGCAACCCGGCACCATGCTCGATCACGATGTCGGCTATGTCTCGCTGATGACGGTGAGCGACAGCTCGGCGCACGAGCTGACCCGCGAGGTCGACACGCTGCTCAAGCAGGGCATGAAGGGGCTGATCCTCGACCTGCGGACCAATCCCGGCGGGCTGCTCAACCAGGGCGCGGCGGTGTCGGACCTGTTCCTGAATCCCGGTGACCGGATCGTCGAGACCCGGGGCCGCATGCCCGACATGAACCATCTGTTCACAGCACAGAAGCCGCAGCTCTGGCCCGACCTCCCGGTCGTCGTGCTGGTCAACGAGTACACCGCCAGTGCCGCCGAGATCATCTCCGGCGCGTTGCAGGACAACGATCGCGCCGCCGTCGTGGGCACCGCGACGTTCGGCAAGGGACTGGTCCAGACCCTGTGGCAGACCGGCCCGAGCCAGGGGTTGAAGCTCACCACCGGCCGCTGGTACACGCCCAGTGGCCGCACCATCCAGCGCTCGGCAAAGAGCCAGCAGGACCAGGTGCTGCAGGCGGAGCGGGAGGCCCTCGCGAGCGATTCGGCCCACTGGGATTCGTTGCCGAGCTATCACACCGTCAGCGGGCGGGTCGTCAAGGGCGGCGGCGGGATTGTCCCTGACCGGATCGTCCCCGAGGACACCCTCACCGACGCCGAGAAGGAATTCGTCAAGGCGCTCGGAAACCACGTCGCCGACTATCGTGACGCGCTGACCGCCGAGGCGCTCAGCATCAAGGCGCATCGGGGTGTCACGTCGCCCGACTTCACGGTCACCGACGCGATGGTGCAGGCGGTGTTCGACGATCTCGCCACGAAGCACGTCAGGCTGTCGGCCGAGGACAAGGCGGACGGACATCGGCTGGTTGCGCAGCAGCTGAGCTACGAGATCGAGCGCTACGTCTTCGGCCGGCAGGCGGAACTCGGTCGTCGCGACGCCGACGATCCGCAGGTCAAGGTGGCGGTCGACCTGCTGCAGCACGCCACCACGCCCAAGGCGTTGATCGGCGAATTGACCGGCGGTCCGGGCAGGCCGTGAGCGCGGGCAGCGTCGCGATCGTCGGGGCAGGGCGCGTCGGACGTTCGTTCGCACGCGCCCTGCTCGATTCCGGAACCCGGGTCTCGGTGCTGACACGATCGGCGCGGCGACTGCCGCGCCCGCTCGGCGATGGTGTGGTCGACTGGCACCCGGCGCTCGGCGCCGCCGAGGTCGTCCTGGTCGCGGTGCCCGATAGCGTGATCACCGGTGTCGCCGAGGTGCTCGCCCGCGACGGCGCGATCGGCAGGGGACACACGGTGCTGCACTGCTCCGGCCTTCGCGATCGGTCGGCACTGGCGCCGCTGGAGGCGACCGGCGCCGCCCTCGGCTCGCTGCACCCGGTGCAGTCGTTCGTGCTCACCGACGGTGAGCCGGAGGCGCTCGCCGGGGCCGGTGCGGCCATCGAAGGCGACCCGCGGGCACTAGCGGCCGCCCGCCGCCTGGCCGAACAGCTTGCCATGGCGCCGATCGTGGAGATCGCGGCCGAGCGGAAGGCGCTGCATCACGCCGCCGCCGTCTTCGCGTCGAGCTACCTGCTGGTGGTGGCCGAGGTCTGCCAGCGGCTCGGGGCGTCGGCGGGGGCCGGCGGCGCCGCCGCGGCGCTGTACCAGCCGATGATGGAGCGGGTGATGGCGCGGCTCCTTGCCGGCAGCGCGCCATGGGAGCTGCTGACCGGACCGGCGCGGCGCGGCGACGCCGGGGCGGTGCAGGAGCACCTCGCGGCGCTGTCGGGGGATGATCGCGTGCTGTATGCCGCGCTGGCGCGTGAAGCGCTGGTGATCGCGCGCCGCGCGGGGCTCGACCCGGCGGCGGCCCGTCTGGTGGAGGCGGTCCTCGCTACTGTGCGATGACCCGCACGCCCTTGGGCTTGTTGAACTGGAACATCGACGGCGGGATGACCCGGTTGGTGCGCACCGCCGAGAGTTCCAGCGATCGCTTGATGCCGTCCGGCTCGTCGGTGTCGATGCGGCGCGGCAGCCCGTCGGCGCGGGCAATCCAGATGGTGGCGTGGCGGAACGGCAGTTCCTTGCTGGTCGGGTCGAGCGCCACGACGTCGGTCAATTCGTGGTCGACCTGTTCGGTGCGCAGGAAGGTGATGCGATACCGTTCGATCGGGTTGTCGAGGAAGAACCCGAGCAGGTTGCTGGAATAGACCGGCGTGGTGGGCATCGACATCCGCAGGACCTGCCCCGGATTGGAACTCGGGGTGTAGACCCACATGTAGCTGCCATCGATCACGATGGCGTCGTGCGGCGGATCGGTGAAGCGCAACGCGAAACGATCCTTGCCCTGCTGCGCCAGGGTGCCCTTGCCGTCGCTGTTGCCGAGGCGGGCATCCTCGGTGTGGAGCCGGAAATCGGCCTCGAAGCTGCTGAGCCCCTGGTAGACCCGGGACGCGTTGCGGATGATCGCAATGCCGGGGTCGCCGCCGGTCTGCGCGACTGATCGTCCGGCGCCGGCCAGCAGGGCCATGCCGGTGAGCGCGGCGGCGATCTTCATGAGATGGCGGCGGTGGCCCCGGCGACGCTCCGCCCGATCACGTCGGCGATCGCGGCGACCTCCTGCATCATCCGCTCGAACTGATCGGGGAAGAGGCTCTGGCCGCCGTCGGAAAGCGCCCGCTCCGGGTTGGGGTGGACCTCGACCAGCAGCCCGTCGGCGCCGGCGGCAATGGCGGCGCGCGCCATCGGGGGCACCATGTGGCGGTGCCCCGTGCCGTGGCTCGGATCGGCAATGATCGGCAGGTGCGACAGCTCATGCACCACCGGGATCGCGGTCAGGTCGAAGAGGTTGCGCGTGGCGGTGTCGAACGAGCGGATGCCGCGTTCGCAGAGGATCACATTGGGATTCCCCGCCGCCAGGATGTACTCCGCCGAAAGCAGCAACTCGGTGATCGTCGCGGCGAGCCCGCGCTTGAGCAGGATCGGCTTGCGCAGCTGGCCGCACGCCTTCAGCAGCGGATAGTTCTGCATGCTGCGGGCGCCGATCTGCACGATGTCGGCGACATCGGCGACCGCGTCGAGGGCGTCGGTGTCCATGGCTTCGGTGATGATCAGCAGCCCGGTCTCGGCCCGCGCTTCGGCGAGCAACCGCAGCCCCTCCTCGCCCAGGCCCTGGAACGAGTACGGTGACGAACGCGGCTTGAACGCCCCGGCCCGCAGCACCGTCGCGCCGGCCGCCTTGACCGCACGCGCCGCCTGAAGAATCTGGTCGCGGCCCTCGACAGAGCAGGGGCCGGCCATCACCACCACCTCGCGGCCGCCGACGGCGGAGCCGTCGGGGAGCGGAATCCTGGTCGATTCCGGCTTCCATTCCCGCGACACCTGCTTGTAGGGCTTGGAAACGTGGATGATCTCGGCCACGCCCGAGAGGCCCTCGAGGGTGGACGAGTCCACCCGTCCGTCGTTGCCGACCAGCCCGACGGTGGTCCGCTGCCGCCCCGGCATCGGGCGGGCCTCGTAGCCCATGGCGGTGATGGTGTCGACGACGCCGGCGATCTGCGCCGGGGTGGCGTCGGGCTTCATGACGATCAGCATGATGGAATCGTAATGGAGGCGCGCCGATCCGTCACGCCGCGGCGACGTGGTCGCTGATCCGGACCCCGACGATGGTCGAGACCCCCGGTTCCTGCATGGTCACGCCGTAGACGGTGTCGGCGGCCTGCATGGTCCGGGGATTGTGGGTGATGACGAGGAACTGGGTCTGGGCCTTGAACTCGTCGAGCAGGCGCAGGAACCGGCCGACATTGGCGTCGTCGAGCGGCGCGTCGACCTCGTCCATCAGGCAGAACGGGCTCGGTTTGGTCAGGTAGATCGAGAAGAGCAGCGAGACCGCGACCAGGGTCCGTTCTCCCGACGAGAGGAGGTGGATCCGCTGAGTCCGCTTGCCGCGCGGTGCCGCGTGGATCTCGATCTCCGCTTCCAGCGGTTCGTCGGGGTTACTCAGCCGGAGGTCGCATTCGCCGCCGCCGAACAGGGTCTGGAAGACCTTGACGAAGTTGGCGCTGACCGCGGTGAACGTCTCCATGAAGAGGGCACGCGCCGTCTCGTCGATCTCCTTGATGGCCTGGAGCAACGCCTGGCGCGCGGCGACGAGGTCGTCGCGCTGGGCAATGAGGAATTGCGCGCGCTTGGCTTCTTCGGCGTGTTCCTCGAGGGCCAGCGGGTTGACCGGCCCGATCGTTTCGAGCGTCGAGTTGATCCGCTCCGCTTCGTGCTCGAGGGTCTCGATGTCGAGGTCGAGCGCCGGTGCGGCCTCGGCGAGCACCTCGAACGGCCGCTTCCATTCGCCTTCCACCCGCTCGACGATGCTGCGGCGCTGCGCGGCCGCCTCGGCGACGCCGAGTTCGAGACGATGGTGCTCCTCGCTGAGAGACTCGACGTCGGTGCGCGCGGCGGCGAGGGCGGTCTCCTCGCCGGCGAGTCGGGCGTCGGCCGCCCCCAGCGCGCCGTCGGCCTCGGCCGCCGCCTGCTCCAGTGCGGCCAGCCGCTGGCTGCGCTCCTCGAGGTCATTCCGTCCGCGCAGCTGCGACGCTTCGAGTTCGGCGGCGGCTTCATCGAGCTGCGCGATCTCCTCGGCGCGCTGGCGAAGCGCGCTGTCGGCCTCGGCAATGACCCGGTCGGCCCGCTCGATGGCCTCGGTCGTGGCCCGCAGCCGCGCCGCCAGGTGAGCTTCCTGCACCTGCCACTGTGACCGCGCTTCCCGCGCCTGCTCCTGGGCGGCTTCGAGACCGGCCAGGTCACTCCGCGCGACCTGCAGCGATTCGTCGAGCTGTCCCCGGCGGGCGGTGCCGGCCGCGGTCTCGTCATCCACCTGCCGCCGCCGCTGCTCGGCGCGCACCAGGCGTTCGCGCATCCGGTCGAGCTGCGTGGTGGCTTCGGCCAGCTCTCGTTCGACCGCGGCGAGCCGGCGTGTGTTGTCTTCGCGTGCCGCCACCGCCTGGTGCTCCACTTCGCGGAGCCGGTCGGCGGTCTGCTGGGCTTCCGCCGCGCCCGACTCGGCGCCGGCAAGCTCGGCCGAGGTTTCGTCGCGGCGCCGGGTGGCCTGTTCGAGCTGGCCCCGCGCGGAGTCGATCTCGCCCCCGAGTGACTGCAACTCGGCGCGACGACGGATCGGGCCGCCGCCGGCCGGCGCGGTGAGGTAGACGGCACCGCTGGCGCGCCGCAGCGCACGTCCCGACGCATCGAGCACTTCGGACCCACCGAGCAGCGCGGCGGCCCACGGCTCGGCAACCGGCTCGACGCGCAACCGCGGGTCGATCGTCCCGCCATGCGCGGTCGGGCCGGGGTCGACCGCGAGGAGCACGAGGTTGCCGGGCTGCTCGTTGTCGTGCCAGGCGCGAATCGCCGCCACCGTGGTGCGATCCCGCACCAGGACCGCATGCGCAAAGTCGCCGAGCAACTGGTCGGCGAGTTCGGCGTGGTCGGCATCGGTGCTGATGAAGTCCGCGAGCGGGCCGAGCACGCCGCCGCCGAAATGGTCGCGATGGCCGAGCAGGGCGGCGGCGGCCGGAGCGAGCCCGACACGATCCCGCTCGAGCGTCTCGAGCGCGGTGCGCCGCGCCGAGAGCACGGCGACGTCTTCCTCGAAGGCGCGGAGTTCGGCGGTTTCGCGGGCTTCGCGGTCGCGGACTTCGCGGAGCCGCAGCCGCGCCTGTTCGGCGGCGCTGCCGGCATGCCGCATCGCCTCGATGTGGCGCTCGGCGGCGGCCGTCGTTTCGGCCACCCGGAGCTGGGCGCTTTCCCGCTCCTGGGTGAGCTGGGCGACGTGGGCTTCTTCGCGGCCGATCTGATCGCGCAGCGCGGCGAGTTCACCGTCGAGCGCGGTCCGCTCGCCCTCCAGGGAGCGCAGCGACTCGGCAAGTTCCTGCAGGGAGTGCTCGTGCTGCCGCACCGTGTCGCGCTGCAGGCCGAGCCGCTGGCGAACCGCCTCTTCCGCTTCCGCCCGGCCGGCCAGCTCCTGCTGCACGGCGGCGTGATCCCGCTCGGCGGTCTGGTGTTCCTCGCGCGCCGCTTCGAGTTCGCGATGCGCCAGCTGGAGCCGGAGTTCGAGCTCGCCGCGTTCGGCCGTGGCGCGCGCACGTCGCTGCGTGGCGTTCGCGAGGCGCTCGGCGGCAACGGCGAGGTCACCCTCGATCCGGCCGATGGCAAGCCGCGCCGCCGCGAGGTCTTCGGTGACGGCGTTGCGATGGCGTTCCGCGGTGGTGCGGGCCTGCGCGGCGTGTTCGCGCTCGGCCTGGCGCGACGCGAGGAGATTGCGCGCGTCGGGGAGCAGCCGGGCCACCTCGGCATGCCGCGCCTCGAACTGCGCGGTATCGGCCGAGAGTTGCTCGAGGCGCCGCCGCGCCAGGGTGAGCATGACCGCGAACTGCTCCTCGCGGAGCGCGGTGTGCCGTTCGGTCTTGCCCTTCTGGCGCGCCAGCGAGCGGACCTGGGACTGCACCTCGGCAATGAGGTCCTCGAGGCGCTGCAGGTCGGCGGCGGTTTCATCGAGGCGCCGCGCGGTGGCGTGGCGGCGGTCGCGGTAGAGGCCGACGCCGGCGGCTTCCTCGAACAGCGAACGGCGCTCCTCGGCACGGTCGGAGAGCAGCAGGTCGATCATCTTCGCTTCGATGACCACTCCGGCGTCGCTGCCGAGACCGGTACCGCGGAGCAGGTCCTGGATATCGCGGAGCCGCACCGGCGCGTTGTTCAGCAGGTAGTCGCTCTGCCCGGAGCGCGAGAGGCGGCGGGTGACGACCACCTCGGTGTACGGCGTGGGGAGCTCGCCGGCGCTGTTGTCGAGGTAGAGGGAGACTTCGGTGACGTTCACCGGACGGCGGGTTGCGGCGCCCTGGAAGATCACGTCTTCCATCTTGCCGCCGCGGAGCAGGCGGGCCGACTGTTCGCCGAGCACCCACCGGACCGCGTCCGAGACGTTCGACTTTCCGCAGCCGTTGGGGCCGACGATGGCGGTGACGCCGTCGTCGAACGTGAGCGTGACGGTATCCGCAAACGACTTGAAGCCCGAGAGCTCCAATTTGGTCAGCTTCATCGTGCCGAGGGCAAGAGTGGGGCGATGAACGGTATCCGGCCCGCGAGCCGGCGCACCGTCGAATGCCGATAAGATAGCCCCGTCAGCGGTCTGTCGCGCCGGGTGTCAGGATGAAGTAGGGACGGCCCAGGCGCTTGCCGACGGAATCGGCCTGGTCGCGGGTCGGGTAGGGCCCGACCACGACGCGGTACCCCTCGTCGGCGCTCTGGGGCGAGAGTACCTGGGCCGGGAATCCGCCGTCCTTGAGCTGCTTGGCGAAGGCCGCCGCCCAGTCCTGGTTCTGCGACGAGGAAACCTGCAGGTAGACCGCCGCCGGGGCCGCCGCCGCCGCCGCGGAATCGCCGGCCGACACCGGCCGGACGGCGACGGTGGTGTCGACCTGCGCCGAGGTGGTCGCGAGGACCGTCGGCGTCACCTCCGGAACGGTGAGCTGCGGCGACCAGTCGACGGCGAGGTAGAGGCTCGACGCGCCGCCGCCGATCCGCCCCAACTCGTGGAGCGAATCCGTCAGCGAGCGGCTGACGACGTCCTTGCCGTCCCGCACCAGCAGCGTCTTTCCGTCCGGCACCATCGGCAGGTCGGGCCCCCAGGGCGCCGCCACCGTCGCGAGGAGGTGCGACGTCGACAGGTCGACGACCGCCACCGAATCCGCACCGGCGCCGCCGGCCATCAGCCACCGCCCGGTGCGGTCGACCCGCAGGGCGTTGCTGGCAATCGGCAGCGCCATGGTACCGAGCTGCTCGCCGGTGAAGCGGTCGACGATCAACATCGGCCGGTCCTTGCGGGCCACATAGAGCTGGTGTCCGGACGGCGAGAACACCGCGGCGGTGGGCGTCCCGCGCACCGGCACGAAGCGGGGTTGCGTCTTGCCGGAGGGATTGACCAGCACGATGCCAGAATCAGTGGTCACGGCGATCAGGTCGCCGTACCACGTTGTGGTGGCGGGTCCGGTCGGCAGCTGCAGCTGTCGCAGGACGCCCTGCTCGTCGATGACCTGTCCCACCCCGGCGTTGACCGCAATGACGGAGGTTCCCGGGCCCGGCAGCAGGCGCCCTTCGGCCTGCTTGACGGCGGCGTGGAAGACCGACATGGTGCGGTTCGCCAGCCGCATCGGGCGGTGGGCCGAGTCGAGGCCGATCACGACGCCGTCGGGGGTCCCCGCCAGTTCTCGCAGGTGATTCGGGAAGACCCGGGCCCGCCGGGCCAGGAGGTCGAGGGCGACGAGCCGGCCGTCGTGGCTGACCACGTACACCATCTGGTCGTCGAGGTCGGTGCCCAGGGTGCGGCCGATCGCCGGTACGCCGCTGATCTCCCACCGGCGGGGCTGCAACCGGTCGGGCGAGCGGAGGATCGCCGTGCCGCCGTTGGGCGGGAACTGGAGCACCGAAGCGTCGACCGAGAAGCTCTCGGCGAGCGGCGCGGGCGGCTGCGCCGAGTGGCCGCAGGCGACGAGCGCGGCGGCCAGCGCGGCGAGGTGGGAGCGGCGGCGGATCACCCTAGTAGGCGGGACCGAACGAGATGGTCCAGTAGGGGTGAATGCCGGGTCGCGACAGCGGCTTCGCGTAATCGAACCGCAGCACCATGTAGCCGAGCAGGTTGATCCGCAGCGACACGCCGACCGACGTCAGCGGCGTGCGGACGATCGACGGCGAAGCCCCGGCCGGGCGCGACCAGCGCACATCACTCTGGCCGGTCCACGTCACGCCGGCGTCGTAGAACAGCGCCCCCTCGATCGGCGGGAAGATGCTCGGCAGGAACTTCATCCCCGGCTCGAGAATCGGGAAGCGGATCTCGGCGTTGCCGATGGCCAAGGAGGTGCCGATCAGCTGGTCGAGTGCGGCGCAGCCGGTCTGCGACGTCGAGTCGGCGGCGTTGACCGGATTGGTGCACTCGTTGCGGATGAACGACCCCGAGGTGTAGCCGCGAATGAAGTCGGGGTAGCCCAGATAGACCGAGAACTTGCCGGCGTCCCGCCCGCTGCGGCCGAAGTAGAGCAGCCGGGTGGCCAGCGTGATCGGGCCGGCGATCCGGTCGTAGCGGCGGTAGTCGGCGGTCACCTGGTTGTAGGTCCAGCCGCCGATCGCGGGGGCGATCTCGAACCGCGACCGCCGGCCGAGGAACGGTCCGGTGTAGCCGTCGATGGAATTGTCGTACACCCATGCCAGCGACGGTTGCACCAGGCCGGTCTCCGAGAGCACGTCCTTGGTGGTGCTGGGATTCTCCGTCAGCAGGCCCGACGCCGGGTCGAACGGTTCGTTGTACGTCAGCACGGCGTCTTCGACGTTGGTCAGGTGCAGCCCGCCTTCGAGCCGTTCGAAGCGCGAAAGCGGATAGCCGCCGGTGACGAAGCCCGATCGCAGCACGATGCGGCGCACCTGCTGGATGTAGGTGTCCTCCGCGGCGCTCGGCTGGCCCTGGATGATGGCATCGCCGACGTAATAGAAGTACGGATCCTGCGAAATGCCGGCCGCCCAGTTGACCCGATGCGTCAGGTTGACGTAGGCCGCGAGGACCTGCGCTTCATCGATGCGTCCGTTGACGAAGCCGCTGAACAGCAGCTGATGGTCGCCGAGCATGTCGGAGAGCTGGATGGCGGTGCCGCCGTAGACCCCCTGGCCGAAGTTGCTGCGGGCGTAGCCGATGCTGGGCCGCGCCACGTAGTCGGGGGTGTAGACCGTCTTGTACGGGTGCACCACGAAGGTGTTGGTGTCGGGCAGGCCGATGCGCGCCGAATCGAGCAGGTGCGCCATCGTCATCTCGGTCAGGCGCACCGTGTCGGGAATCGGGCCGATCGAATCGGCGCGGCGGAGGCCGGTGGAGGAGCGATACAGCGTGGTGCTGCCCGGTGCGGCCGGCGTGGTGTCGACCGGAGCCGCCGCCGCCGCGGTCGGCGCCGCGTTGCCACTCGCCATCGCGAGGGCCGCCTCGGCGCTCCACGGGGCCTTCTTCCGGCTCTCGGGGTTGTTCAGGACATAGACGTCGAAATCGCCGTCCTCGTAATAGACGTACGCCAGCTTGTCGGCGTCGTGCGCCCACGAGAGCACCGGCGAGAGCGGCGTGATGCCCTGCGCGCCGGTGAAGAAGTTGGTGATCTGGTACGACTGCCGGTCGCCGAGGTCGTAGAGATAGATGTTGCTCACGCCGGTGCGGTCGGAGACGTAGGCAATTTCGCTGCCGTCCGGCGACCACTGCGGATCGACGTTCTTACCCTGGTCCATGCCGGGAAGCAACTCGATCTGCCTCGTCGCCAGGTGGTAGAGGGCGATGCGATAGTTCCCGATGCGCAACAGCTTGAAGTCGGTCTCGGGCCCGCGGTCGGTGGTGAACGCGATGCTCGCGCCATCGGGCGACCACGACGGGTTGAGGTCGGCGTAGCGATCGTTGGTGAGCCGGGTCAGGTGCGAGCCGTCGCGGTTGACCACGAAGAGGTCCGACATGCCGCCGTCGTAGCCGGTGAACACCAGGCGCTTTCCGTCCGGGCTCCACACCGGCGTGGTCACGCCGCTCAGCTTCAGCTTGATCTGGCCGACTTCCTTGTTGCGCGCCACGTCGAGGATGATGATGTCGTCCCGCGAGCCGCGCTGGCCGGCGAAGGCCAGGAACTTCCCGTCGGGCGACCAGCTGGCCGACGAATTGATGAAGCGGAAGGTCTCGTAGTTGGAGCTCCAGGTGGACTTGAACAGCCGGTGCACCGGCTTGCCGTCGGCCACGTTGGCCAGCCAGAGGTCGACGAAGTAGAAGTTCCCCTCGGAGAAGTAGGCCACCTGCTTGCCGTCCGGCGACAGGGCGGGGGCGAGGTGCAGCGTCCCGTTGCTGCGGTCCTTGTTGAGCACCAGCTCCGAGATGACACTGGCCCGATCGGCGGTGCTGAGCTGTGGCAGGTATTCCTTGGCCACGGCGTCACGCCACTGATCGCTGAGCTGCTTGTAGTCGAGGCCGATGTTCCGGCGGAACGCCGCCTCCAGGCCGCCGGCTCGCGAACCCTTGAGGATGGCGCCGAAGACCTGGTCGCCCCAGCGTTGCCCGATGTACGCACAGAGCGCCTGCCCGAACCGGTACGGGAAGATCCGCGGATCGGTCTCGAGCTGGTGGATGGTCGGGATCTTCCCCTGGACCGCGGCGTCCCGCAACCACATCGCGGTGTTGGGGTCGACCCCGCCGAGCGACATGTACTCCGCCATCCCCTCGACGAACCAGAGCGGCGGGCTCACCGCGATCAGGGTCTGCAGCCCGGCGCCGGCGTGGCCGCCCGACCAGATGTCGTACTGGAACTGGTGCGTCATCTCGTGCTGCAGCACGTGCTCCACGTCGGCATACGAGCCGGTCATCGGCAGCACGATGCGGTGCTTCAGGAAGTCGGTGAACCCGCCGGTGCCCTCGCTGACTTCTTCCGGCGTGGTGTTGGTCTGCTGGAAATCCGCCTCGGAAGCGTAGAGGATGATCGGCTTCCGTTCCCGGAACTCGTGGTTCAGGATCAGCGAGAGCCGGGCGTACGAGCGCTCTGCCATCCGCGCGACATCGAACGCCGCTTCGCGCTCGCTGGGGTAGTAGTAGAGGTCGAAGTGCTCGGTCTGCAGCACTTTGAAATGGAAGTTGGAATACTGGACCTTGTTCTGTCCGAAGTACTGCGCCGGCAGCGCCACCGGGAGCGCGAAGAAGGCGGCCGGCAGCAGCAGCCGCACGACGGGACGCATGGTCGACCCTCTCATCCTCAGGGGAACTCTTATTGGTCGAAGTGGACCACCGGAGCGTCCTGCCAGAGCTGTTCGAGCCGGTAGAAGGCACGCGTTTCCGGGTGGAACAGATGCACCACCACATCGACAAAATCCAACAGCACCCAGCGGCCGGACGGCAATCCCTCGACATGGTGCACGTCGTATCCGGCCCTCGTCATGGCCTGGATGACACCGTCAGCGAGGCCGCGGACGTGGGCATCGGAAGTACCGGATGCCACGACGAAGTAATCGGTCGCATCGTTGAGGCCTCGCAGGTCGAGCGCCGCCACCCGGCGCCCCTTGCGGTCTTCGATCGCGCCCACCGCCGTGCGAACGGCGCCTGGGAGGCGCGGCACCTTGCCGTCAGCCACGCGGCGACCACCTCAGGGGGAAGATAGCCCGCCACGACCGGGGTTCGGGGACGGATGCACGCCGTCCCTGACCACCCGGAGATGGAACGCGCCAGCGGCCGCGAACAGTTCCGAAGTCACCCGGCACGTCCGGGAGACGGTGGGGCCACCGCCTCCCTGCACGGCTACGCCTCGGCGTTGACGTCGACCTGGATTTCGGCGTGGACGTCATGCGGCAGCCGGATCCGCACGACGTGCGGACCGACCTGCTTGAGGGCGTGCTCCAGTTCGATCTTGCGGCGGTCGACCTCGATGCCGCGGCCGGCCAGCTGCTCGGCAATGTCGCCCGCGGTGATCGAGCCGAAGAGTCGGCCGTCCTCGCCCGCCTTGGCGGTGAAGACCAGCACCACCCCGCGCAGCTGGGCCGCCACCGATTCGGCATCGGCGCGCTCGGCTGCGACGCGGATGTCGCGGGCGCGGGTTTCGGCCACGATCCGCTTCTTGTTCCCCTCGGTCGCCTCGAAGGCGAGGCCTTGCGGGAGCAGGAAGTTCCTGGCGTATCCCGGCTTGACGCGGACGACCTGGCCGGCCCGGCCGAGGGACGGGACATCCTGCCGGAGAATCAGTTCGATCATTTCGGGACTCCTGGGTGCGGCGTGAGGCGCCGCCGGATATCGAGCCATGTGTCTGCCAACCCCAGGGCGACACAGCCAAATGGTAACACGACGATGCCGATGACGAAGAGGATCACCTTGAGCAGCAGGGGCGCGGAATGAAGCATCGTCACCACGATTGCAAAACCACGGGCGAGGTACCACACGAACAGCACCGCCAGCGCGTTGTACGCGGCCAGCTGGACCAGCGGCGCATGGGCGAGCAGGGCGATCGCGGCGGCGACGACGACAGCCCAGATGTAGTGATCGTTGAAGGTGAAGTCGCGGAACGGCCGCGGTGGCAGCCCCGCCGGCGCGTGAGCGATGCGGTAGTACCAGATCCACGCCAGCCACGCCCCGACCATGGCGCTGAGAAAGAGCAACGCCGGGAAATAGCGCGCCAGGATGTGCACCGCCTCGGCCAGCTGCATCGCCGTGTCGCCCGAGGCCGCCGCCGTGAGGTCGGGCCCCACCGCCGGCGGGACCGATGGCAGCGCAGGAAGGACCGACCGGTACTGCTGCCAGAGGTCGCCCCTCAGGTTGGCCTGCAGGCCGGCAAAGGTGAGGCGGAACGTTGCGAACCACGCTGCCGTGGCCGCCGTCGCGATCGCGGCGGCGCAGGCGGCGCGATTGAACAGCGACCGCATGCCGGCGAGGGTGGCGACCACGAGGGCGCCGGTGAAGGTGGCGACGCCGGCCCGGATGGTCTGCTGAGCCAGTGACGGCTTGCCGGCGAGGGTAAAGGCAAATGCCGCCCCGGTGATCGCGATCCACACCCATTCGCGGCCGGTCGTCGGCCGCGAGAAGAGCAGCAGCGCCGCCAGCGGACCGAGAAAGAAGATCAGCTGCCCGGTCAGCAGGAACGCCGCGACCAGCAGCAGCGGAATCCACGGCGAACGGCGCGCCGCCGGCAGGGGCGCCGTCATCGGGGCGGTCAGCCGGCGAATCCCTTGATGTAGGGAAGCAGCGCCAGCTGGCGGGAGCGCTTGATGGCGCGGCTGAGCTGCCGCTGGTGCCGGGAGCAGGTGCCCGAGAGGCGGCTGGGAAGAATCTTGCCGCGCTCGGTGAGGAACCGGGCCAGCAACCGCTGGTCCTTGAAATCGACTACGCGCACGCCGCTTTCGCAGATGGCGCAACTCTTCTGGCTGCGGGGCATGTTATTCCTCCTCCTCGCCGTCCTTGGCGTTGGCTGTCGGCGCCATCTGGGCGCCTTCGTCCAGTACCACCAGGTGGCGCAGCAGGCTTTCGTCGAGCTTCAGCGCGCGCTCGAACTCGGGGAGCTGCTCGCCGGCCGCCTCGAACTTGGCGACGACGTAATAGCCCGAGTCGTGGGCCGCGATCGGGTAGGCGAGGGTCCGCTTGCCCCAATGATCGACAGTGGGCGCGGCGCCGTCGGGTTGCGCGACGAGGGCATGGAAGCGGTCGAGTCGTTCGGTGATTGCGGCCTCTTCGAGGGCCGAATCGAAGATGTACACCACCTCATACAGGCGGGTCATTCGCACCTTCCTTTGGTCTCGGGAATCGCCCCGGCGCTGGTGCGGCAGCCGGGGAGGATGATTGGCGTTCGGGCGGCAAGCTAGTCGGGGCGGGGCCCCGGCGCCAGACGGCCGCCACCGCGCCGCTGGCACCCCGGCTCGGCGCGGGCGAGGTCGGCAGATGGCACGGTTCGCCAGTCGCTGGCGCCGGGAAGCGAGATCCCGGCGCTGTACGCTCCGAGGTTGGTCCGCCAGTCCACCTGCAACGACGTGAGGCCGGGAAGGAAGAGGATCACTTGGCGGCCATTCTCGTCGTGGGGCACCAGAAGTATGCCGAGGCAGCCGGCTGGCGCGACGATGCGAACCACCCGGCCGGGGACGGTGTCGGGGCCCCACGCGGGGGAGGTGACTCGTACCGTGGCCCCGATATGGAGCACCGAATCATCCCGGGGACGTGCTGTGCCGGTGTCGGGCCGGCCGACCTGCTGGGCCGCGACTGCCGGGGCCGACGCCGCGAGCGCCGTCATCACCCACCAGAGCCGGCGTGCGTCGGCGTGGCGGACCCCGGCGGCCGCCACGGTCAGCGCGAAAGCCCCAGCCGGAGCCAGCGGACCTCCCACGGCTCGCTGGCGGTCGGCCGGAAGACGAGCACCGAGTCGCCGTCGAAGAGCAGCGGACGGTCGCGGGCGCCAAAGCGAAGCCGGCCAGACGGCGTACCGTCGGCGGCGATCAGCAGGCCGATGATCGAATCCGTTGCCGGGCCCGAGCCGCCCACCGCGAGGGCGCGGCCGTCGCGTGCGGCGAGCAGGGCTACTACCGCCGGGTGCGTCTTCGCGGTCCGCGCGGCCATCGAATCGATCGTCGCCCGGCTGGTGTCGTTGGGCGGCACCTGCGAGTCGAGCGCGGCGCGCTGTGCCGCAATCTCCGCCGGTGTCACCGCGGGGCCTTCGATGTCGCTGGTGATCGTCCAGACGGTGTCGCCGGGCCGGCGCACGCGGGTGATGGCGAGGTGGTCGCCGGGGCTCCAGATCAGGTCGCCGTTGCGCTCGAGGGTGTACACCGGCAGTGGCGGGAAGAACGGTACCGGGCGGGCCGGGGCGACGTCGTTGCCGGCACTGTTCAACCAGAGCCAGTCGACCGGCGTGTCGAGCACCGTCTGGCCGGTCGAGTCCGTGAGGTCGCCCAACAGCTGAACGGTGAAGTCCGCGACCCGAATGACGCCTTGGGGAACAAGGCGCTGCACCACGGGCTGCTCGCCGATGAAGCCGCGGGTGACGGCGTTGCTGATGGCCGGAATCGGTGTCGCGTGTTCGAAACGGCCGGTCCGGTCGAAGCGGAGCTCCTGGTTGGCGTCGGCGTCGATCACCAGGTACGACGAGCCGGAGCGTGCCACCCCGACGACGTAGCGGTACTGGCCGGCGCCGTCGCCGCTCCTGCCGAGGGCCATTCCGCTGGTGTCACGCGGTTGCCAGACACCGGCGGTGCGTCCCGGTTCCCACATCGCAAACGAGGTGTCGCTGACCCAGTTGGCGATCGCGACATGTTCCGGACAGAGTGTGTAGCCGGTGCCGAGGCACACCATGCTTCCATCGGACAGCTGGTAGGCCGGGAGCGAATCGAATCCCGCGCTGGTCAGCGCGTGGTGCGCCGGAGGGGTCGGGTGGCCGCACGCTGCCGCCATCCACGCCAGCGCCGGGATCCATCGTCGCATCGCATCAGCTGTCATGTCGGTCTGCCTCACGAACTGAATCGGAACAGCATCACGTCGCCGTCCTGCACCACGTAGTCGCGGCCCTCGGCCCGGGCGAGCCCCTCTTCGCGGGCGCCCTTCCAGCCGGCGGTTCGCACGAAGTCGGCAAAGGCGACCGTCTCGGCCCGGATGAACCCCTGCTCGAAATCGCTGTGAATGACCCCTGCGGCCTCCGGGGCGCGCGCCCCGCGGCGGATGGTCCAGGCACGCACTTCCTTCTCGCCGGCGGTGAAATAGCTCTGCAGCCCGAGCAGGTGGTACGCCGCGCGGGCCAGTCGATCGAGCCCCGATTCGCCCACGCCCAGCGCGGCGAGGAACTCCGCGCGGTCGGCGGGCGGGAGCTCGGCCAGCTCCATCTCGACACGGGCCGAAAAGACGATCACCTCGGCGGGTTCCGCGTCGGCCGCGATGGCCGCGCGGAGCGCGTCGACGGCGGGGTTGCCGGCGGCGAGCTCGTCTTCGGCGACATTGGCGGCATACAGCACCGGCTTGGCGGTCAGCAGCCCGAAGCCGCGAAAGATGACGGCTTCGTCGTCTGCCGGCTGCACCGCCCGCGCCGGTTGCCCGCGCCCGAGCGCGTCAGCGAGCCGCTCGAGCAGCCGGTACTCGATCTGGGCCTGGGGATCGGCGCTCTTCGCCGCCCGGCGCGCCTTGTCGAGGCGCTTCTCGACGGCGGCGAGATCGGCCAGCGCCAGCTCGGTGGCGATCACCCCGCGGTCGCGCACCGGGTCGACATCGCCCATCACGTGCTGCACGTCGGGATCGGCGAAGCAACGCACCACGTGCACCACCGCGTCGACGTTGCGGATGTTGGCGAGAAACTGGTTGCCGAGCCCTTCACCCTGGGCAGCGCCCTTGACGAGGCCGGCGATGTCGACGAACTGGACGGTGGCCGGCACGATGCGCTGCGGATGCACCAGTGCCGCGAGTTGCTGCAGCCGCTCGTCGGGAACTTCGACGACGCCGGTATTGGGCTCGATGGTGGCAAACGGATAGTTCGCGACGAGTGCCTGCGCCGAGGTCAGCGCGTTGAACAGCGTCGATTTGCCGACGTTGGGGAGGCCGACGATGCCGAGCGCGAGCATCAGGCGGAGGCCTACCTCCCCAGCCGTGCGAACCACGGCGCAAACACCAGCGCCACCACCGCCGTGACCTTGATCAGGATGTTGATTCCCGGTCCCGAGGTGTCCTTGAACGGATCGCCGACGGTATCGCCGACCACCGCCGCCTTGTGGGCAGGCGACCCCTTGCCGTCGTGCGCGCCGGCCTCGATGTACTTCTTGGCGTTGTCCCAGGCGCCGCCGGCGTTGGCCATCATCAGGCCGAGGAGGGCGCCGCTCAGGGTGGTCCCGGCGAGCAACCCGCCAAGCGCTTGCACGCCGAGGAGGGCGCCGACCAGGATCGGCATCGACACGGCGAGCAGCCCCGGGGCAACCATTTCCTTCAGTGCCGAGCGGGTGGCGATGTCCACCACTCGTGCGGAATCGGCGGTCGCGGTCCCCTCCATCAGCCCGATGATCTCCCGGAACTGGCGGCGCACTTCGGTCACCACCGCGCCGGCCGCCCGGCCGACCGCCGTCATCGTCATGGCGCCGACGAGGAACGGCGTGGTGCCGCCGAGGAACAGGCCGATCACCACCATGTGGTTGGTGAGGTCGAGGGTCAGCGGTTGGCCGGTGCGGCTGGAGACGGCCGATGCATACGCCGAGAAGAGCGCCAGCGCCGTCAGCACCGCCGAGCCGATCGCAAAGCCCTTGCCGATTGCCGCGGTGGTGTTGCCGAGGGAGTCGAGCTGGTCGGTGATCTTGCGCACCTCGGGGCCGAGGTGGCTCATCTCGGAGATGCCGCCGGCGTTGTCGGCGATCGGCCCGTAGGCGTCGACCGTCATCACGATGCCGACGGTGCCCAGCATTCCGACAGCGGAGAGCCCGATGCCGTAGAGGTGCGCCTGCGAGTAGGCCAGCCAGATCGCGGCGCAGACCACGAGCACCGGAACGGCCGTCGAGCGGAGCCCGACCGCGAGGCCGCTGATCAGGTTCGTCGCCGGACCGGTCAGCGAGGCGTCGGCGATCTCGCGCACCGGCCCCGCCGAGGTGTAGTGCTCGGTGCTGAGGCCGATGACGACCCCGGCAACGGTACCGGCGAGGACGGCGAAGAACGGCCCGGTCGCCGTGATGCCGTCGAGCGACATCGGCAGCATGCCAACGAGCAACCACGCGATGATCAGGAAGAGCACCGCGCCGAGGAAGTTCGCACCAGCCGGAGCGCTGTGGCTGGCGAGCCCGACTTGAACAGCTTCATCGAGAAGATGCCGACCGCCGAGGCGACGAGCCCGGCGACGGCCAGCCCCAGCGGCAGCACGATGGCGTTGACCCGGTCGGCGCCGGGAATCAGCGCGCTGGTGGCGGCGATCGCCACCGCCGCGACGACCGCGTCGACGTAGCTCTCGTAGATGTCAGCGCCCATGCCGGCGACGTCGCCGACATTGTCGCCGACGTTGTCGGCAATCACCGCGGGGTTGCGCGGATCGTCTTCCGGGATGTTCGCTTCGAGCTTGCCGACCAGGTCGGCGCCGACGTCGGCGGCCTTGGTGTAGATGCCGCCACCGACGCGGGCGAACAGCGCGATCGACGACGCGCCCATTGCAAAGCCGCTCATCGTCTCGGCAAAGTCGCTGAACTGCTTCGGCGTGATCCCGACGGCGCCGAGGTCGATCATCCAGTTGACGATGACACCGAGGCCGAGGAGGCCGAGTGACGCGACGGCGAGGCCCATCACCGCGCCGCCGTCGAAGGCGACCTCGAGCGCGCGGGCGAGGCCGAGGGTGCGCGCCGCCTCGGTGGTGCGCACGTTCGACTTGGTGGCCGACTTCATGCCGATGAACCCGGCGGCCACCGAGCAGACGCCGCCGAAGACATATGCCAGGCCGATGCGGATGCCGACCGTGAGGGCCAGCAGCACGGTGACCGCGATCACCACCGGGACCAGCACCACGTATTCGCGGCGCAGGAACGCCATCGCGCCGGTCTCGATCAGGCCGGAGATCTCGCGCATGCGCGGGGTGCCGACCGGATGCCGCTTGATCGAGAAGTACATCGCCAGCGCGATGAGCAGGCCGAGCAGGCCGAACTCGGGGCGTAGCGGGCAAGTTGCTCGAGATGCACGACCCAACTCCTCAGCGATTGAACCGGTTCATCGCGGTCTCGATTCCCTCCGCGATCCAGCACTCGACGGCGTCCGCCATCGGGTCCCACTCGGCGGCCAGCGTGGCGCGCTCATCGGGCGTCAGGCGGCCCAGCACCCAGTCGGCGAGGTCGTCGTACTCCGGCGGCCTCGCGCCGATGCCGATCCGCAGCCGGGCATAGTCCTGGCGATGCAGCGCCGCCTCGATGCTCTTCAGCCCGTTGTGTCCGCCCGGCGACCCGGCGCCGCGCAACCGGAACTTCCCGAGCGGCAGTGCGGCGTCATCGACCAGCACCAGCAGGTCCGCCGCCGGGTCGAACCCGGGGCCGCGCAGGTCGCGCACCGCGTCGCCGCTGGCGTTCATGTACGTCGTCGGCTTGACGATCCGCACCGCCACGTCGCCGACCGTTCCCGACGTCGCCACGCCATGCCCGTTGCGCCGGAACGGCGCGAACCGCCACCGTTCGGCGAGGTGGTCGGCCAGCAGGTACCCGGCGTTGTGGCGGGTGGCGGCGTACTCGGGCCCGGGGTTGCCGAGCCCGACGATCGCCCGGGCCACCTACTTCTTCGCGGGCGCCTCGGGTGCCGACTCCGCGGCCGCCTCGCCCTCCTCGGCCTTCCCCTTCTTGATCACCTCGGGCTCGGCCGACGTCGCTGCCGCCTCCGGCGTGGTCGAGATCTCGGCGCGCGAGGCCACGACCGACACGATCGAGACGTCGGAGTCGTGCATCAGCTCCGCCTTCGGTACGCTGATGTCGGCGATGTGGATGGCGTGACCCAGGGTGAGGTTGGTGACGTCGACCTCGACGTGATCCGGGATGTCACCGGGCAGCACCCGGATGGTGATCCGGTGCAGGTGGTGATCCAGCACGCCACCCTGGTTGCGAACCCCTTCGGCGGTGCCGACGATGTGCACCGGCACGTCGACGGTGATGGCCTGGTCGGCGGTCACCGCGTAGAGGTCGAGGTGAATGACGTCGTTGCGGCGCACCGGGTTGCGCTGCACCTCGCGCACCAGCGCCTTGACCGGCTCGGCGCCGTCGATCGAGACGTCGAGCAGCGCCGCCTCGCCACCGATGACCTCGAGCAGCTTGCTCAGGGCAAAGCGTTCGACGCTCAGCGACCGGCTTTCCACCCCGCGGCCGTAGAGCACGGCGGGAATGCGGTCGGCGCGGCGCAGGGTGCGGGCGGCGCCCTTGCCGGTTTCCGGGCGGGACGTCGCGGCGAGACTCAATTGCTGCATGCCTTCATCCTCCTCGTCGTTATTCGAACAGCGCGCTGACCGACTGGTCGCTGTGCGTGCGACCGATCGCCTTGGCCAGCAGGCCCGCAATCGACAGGACCGTCAGCGCCGGAAACCGCCGCTCCGGCGGCAGGGCAATCGTGTTGGTGACGGCAACCTCCGTCACCGGTGCCTTCGACAGCCGCTCCACCGCCGGCCCCGACAGCAGGGCATGGGTGGCGCAGATGTAGATGTCGTTGGCGCCGAGCGCCTTCAGCGCATGGGCCGCTTCGGCCATCGTTCCCCCGGTGTCGATCATGTCGTCCGGGATGATGCAATCCTTGCCTTCCACGTCGCCGACCACGTTCACCGAGTCGACCACGTTGGCCGTCGACCGGCGCTTGTCGATGATCGCCAGCGAGCCGTTGAGCCGCTTGGCAAACCCGCGCGCCATCTTCGCCGAGCCGACGTCCGCCGCGACCACCGCGACGTTCTCGAGTTCCTTCTGGCGATAGTGGTTGACGAACACCGGTGCCGCGTAGAGGTGATCGACCGGCAGGTCGAAGAACCCCTGCAGCTGGTGCTGGTGAAAATCCATCGCCAACACCCGGTCGGCTCCCGCCGCCGACACCATGTTCGCCATCAACTTCGCCGAAATCGCCACCCGCCCCTGGTCCTTGCGGTCCTGCCGGGCATACCCGAAATACGGGATGACCGCCGTGATCCGCGCCGCGCTTGCCCGCCGTGCCGCGTCCATCAGCAGCAGCAGCTCGAGAAAGTTCTCCGCCGGCGGATTGGTCGGATTGATGACGTAGACGTCGCGCCCGCGGACGTTCTCGTCGATCCGCACGAAGATCTCGCCATCGGCAAAGCGACGCACCTGTACCCGGCACAGCTCGGTATCGAGCTGCTCCGCGATCTCTTCGGCGAGGGGCCGGTTGGCCGTCCCGCTGAGGAGGAGCATGGGCTTCGACGTGACGGGCAGTTCGGCCATAACGATAGCCCGGCAATATACTTACGGGCGGCATCGGCGGTCAAACCGACCGGCCGTGAATCCCCGGCCGTCCGCCCCCACCGCTTGACCGGTTCCGCTGGTCCGACAAGCTTCGCCCACGTCTCACCTCTGACGGCTCCTGGCTCCTTGCCTTCCTCGATCCGCTGGTTCGCCCCCAACCGCTACTGCGCCCTGCCGGTCGGGCGCCTGCGGGAGCGCGGATTCGAGATCGCCCTCGACGGCAACGCCCCGGCCCGGCTCGCCTTCGTGGCCGACGGCTCGATGGTGCGGGCCGGCTTCGCCTTTGCCCGCCGGCATCGCTGCCCCCTGCTGCTCTACCTCTGGGACCTCAAGCCGTGGCAGATGGACGGTGGACGCCCCGATTGGGTGGTCGCCCTGGGGAGACGGGTCCAGAAGATTCCCCGGCTCGTCGGCGGGTACCCGGAGCGGCCCGGGTATCACAGCCGCCTCCGGTTCATTGCCCGCCGGGCCGATGCGGTCTGGTGTCCGTCCGCCGACGCCCGGCACGAACTCACCAGCCGCTTCGACCTGGACGTCACCGAGCTCCCGTTCTGTTACGACAGCGACCGCTTCCGGCTCGGTCCCGGCGAGCGGCACCGTCGCCCGGGGGCGCGGCCCGTTGTCCTCTCGGTGTCGCGCCTGGTGGAGTACAAGAACCACGCGGCGGTGCTCCGCGCCGCCTCGCGCCTTGCCTCGCCCCCGCTGGTGCACATCATCGGGCGCGGACCGGAAGCGCCGCGGCTGCTCGCCCTGGCGCGCGACCTGGGCGTCACCCTTCGGCTCGACGAGGGGTGGCAGACCGACGACGAAATGGTGCAGGCCTACCGCGCGGCGTCGGTGGTGGTCTGTCCCAGCCGGTTCGAGGGGTTCGGGTTGACGCCGATGGAGGGCGTCGCGATGGGCGTGCCGGTGGTGGCGTCGGACATCGCGCCGCACCGCGAGTTCGTCGGCACACTCGCGCGGCTCTTTCCGCTCGACGACGACGACGCGCTGGTCGCGGCCACGGAAACGGCGCTGCGCGACGGACCGCTTCCCGCCGCGCAGCAGCCTGACCCGCTGGCCGCCCTGTCGATCGACGCGTGCGCCGAGCGGCTCGCGTCGGCGATCCGGCCCTGGCTGGAGCGGGGGCGCTAGTTGGCGGCGGCCTTGTAGAAGTTGTCGAGCATGGTCCGGTGCAGCCGGTATTCCGGGCGATTGCGCGCGATCTCCGCCGGGTAATGAGCGCGGAACGCGATTCGCGCCCGGCGCGCCGCCGCGGTGTCGCCCTGGAAGTCGGCGATGATCGCCCGCAGGTAGTCGGCGAAGAGGTGCGTCGGTGCGGCCGCGACGATGGTGTCGATCTGGGCGTCCGCCGCGCCGAAGTGGCCGATCCTGGCGCGCAGCAGGCTGATGTGGAAGTGGGAGTCGATGTCCCGGTCTGACGGCGTGAGCCGGGCGTACGCCGCCTCCGCCATCGGGAAGAACCGGACGATCGACGCCGTGTCGTTGGCCTCCATCGCCGTCTCGACGCGGTCGGCGAGCTCGGCGAACTGGTCCCGCGGTGCGAGGGAGCTCAAGTCGGGCGCCGCCGATGTCGCGGCGGCGTTGGTCCCCGCCGGCGCCGCGGCCGGTGCCCGCCGGGCGAGGGCGGCCCAGGTGATGCCGATGGCCGCCAGCGCGGTGAGACCCCACGTGATGGTCGAAGTGCTGCGTCGACGCGGAGCGGCGTCGGCGGTCACCTGAACCGCTGTTCCGCAAACGGCACAGAATCGGGCGCCAGCGGCCACCTCGCCGCCGCAGCCCGGGCACCTCGCGGCCGGCTGCCGGCTGCCGCACACCGCGCAGAACTGGCCGCTTGCTTCGCTGCCGCAGGCCGGGCACCTCGCCCCCGCCGATCCCGTCATCGCGCACCCCCCGGAGACCAGCCCCGAGTGCCGTTGTCGCTCCGTCCTCCGATTGCGATGTCACAATCGGGCCGTCCAGAGCGTCCGTTATAGTACGGGCATCCCGACCGATACTGAAGAGCGATTTCCCGCAGGACTTTCCCGGTAACGGTGGAGCGTCGGTACGCGTGCACGCGTACCCGCGGCTCCCGCCGCAGTTGTCGAGGGGTCATGTGACCGATAGTGCAAGGGTGATCGCCGGTCCGGCTCCGGACCGGGGCGCGGCCGTGGCGCAGCCGAAAGTCGTCAAGCGCTCCGGTGCCCGGGCCGTCGCGGCCGGCAAGCGGCGCTGGGCATTCTGGGCCTGGATCGCCGGGATCGGCGTCCCGCTGGCCACCATCAACGTCATCGGCATGCCGTATTACCTCGCACCGCTCGCCGTGCGGGCACGCGACACGCACCATGCGTGGTTCCGCCCCTCCGGTCGGATCGGGTTGAGTGCCGGCGTTGCTGCTGCGGTCATCTTCGTCTTCCTCTGGCTCTATCCGCTCCGGAAGAAGTATCGGCGGCTCGCCTTCCTCGGGTCGCTGGGACGCTGGATGGACTTTCATGTCGCGACGGCGTTGGCGTTGCCGCTGCTGCTGGCAATCCACTGCGCGTGGCACGCCGACGGACTGATCGGTCTGGGCCTGCTGGCCATGCTGGTGGTGATCGCGAGCGGGGTCGTCGGGCGCTACCTCTATGTGCGCATTCCCCGCGCCCGCAACGGTGTCGAATTGACCCGCGAGGAGGTGGCGGCGAAACGGCGCGCGCTGGTGGGACAGCTGGTCGAAGCCACCGGCCTGGCACCCGACCTGATCGAGGGCACGCTGGCCGTCGAACCGCTCGGCGGCGCGACCCCCGGCCTGCTCCAGACCGTCCTCCACCTGCTCGGCGACGACCTGCTCCGCTGGCGTCGCCGGGCGCAGCTGCGCCGACGCTGGGCGGCGGTGGCCCCCGATGGGCATCGCCTGGCGGGTCCGGCACTCCGGGAGGCGGTCCGGCTCGCTTCGGAGGACATCTCGCTGCAGCAGCAGGCCAGGATGCTCACCGCAACACAGCGGGTCTTCCGGTTCTGGCATGTCGCCCATCGTCCCTTTGCGATCACCGCGCTGGTGGCGGTGGTCATCCACGTCGCCGTGGTGTTTGCGGTGGGCGCGGTGCGCTGGTAGGGCCGGCCAATGGCGATGCTGCTCACCACCGTCGGCTTCCTGGCCCTGACCGGCCTCGTGATGTGGCGCCACATGCGCCGCGTCCCGCGCCATGCGTCGGACGACGCGACCCGCCCCTGTCCCCGCTGCGGCGGCGGGGTACCGGCCGGGGCCATGTCGTGCCCGCGCTGCGGCGTGCCGCAACAGGCCTACGAACTGGTGCAGGCGCCGGCCGCCGCCGGTGACGCGCCCGGCACCGGCGAGCCGCGCGCACTGGTGCGTGCCGACATGTGCGTCGGCTGCGGTGCCTGTGTGGCGGCGTGCCCCGAACCGGAGGCGATCACGCTCCGCGGCAAGCTTGCCGTCGTCGACGATGCACGCTGCCGGGGCCACGGCGAGTGTGTTGCGGCGTGTCCGGTCGGTGCGATCGCCGTCACGACCGGTGCCGCGGTCAATCGGGTCACCGTTCCGCTCGTCGACCGGCACTTCCAGAGCAACGTCAAGGGCCTCTACATCGTCGGCGAACTGGGTGGCCGCGGCCTGATCAAGAACGCGATCAACGAAGGGAAGCTCGCCGTCGAGCATCTCGCCGCCGCGCTGGCTGCTCCCGGGGCACGCCAGGGCGGCGCTGCCACCGCGGTCGACGTGCTCGTGGTGGGCTCCGGTCCCGCCGGCTTGAGCGCGGCGATCACCGCCCAGCGCGCCGGACTCAGCTATCGACTCCTCGAGCAGGGCTCGCTGGCCGACAGCGTCCGCAAGTACCCGCGTCACAAGCTGCTGCTCGCCGAGCCGGTGAGCATTCCGCTGTACGGCGACCTGTGGGTTTCGGACACGTCGAAGGAGGGACTGCTCCGGATCTGGGAAACCGTCGTCGCCAGTGCCGGGCTTGTCGTGCAGACCGGCGAGATGGTCACCGCCGTCCGCGCCGTCGACGGCGCGTTCGACGTCGAGACCGGCAGCGCGACCTACCGCGCGCGCCGTGTGGTGCTGGCCATGGGACGGCGCGGGACGCCCCGGCGGCTGGGAGTTCCCGGCGAGGACCTCGGCAAGGTGTTCTACGACGTCGTCGAAATGGAGCAGTTCGCCGGCCGCCGGGTGCTCGTCGTCGGTGGCGGCGACAGCGCCATCGAGACGGTCGTCGGCCTCGCCAACCAGGCGGGGACCGAGGTGGCCCTGTCGTATCGCGGCGACGGGTTCTCCCGGATCAAGGCTCGCAACCGGGAAAAGCTCGATGCCGTGGTGCGCCGGCGTCGTGTCGAGCTGCTGCTCGAGACCCGGGTGCGGGAAATCCGCGACGACGTGGTGATTCTCGACGGAAAGGATGGCAGCACGATCCGGCCCAACGACGACGTGGTGATCCGGATCGGTGGTGATGCGCCCCAGGCGTTTCTCGAACGAATCGGCGTCCGGATGGTGCAGAAGGACGTGCCGCTCGTTCGGGAACAAGCGCAGGTGAGTTGATTGCGGTGGCGTGCGCTCGCGGCCTCCGTGGCGCTCCTCCTGCCGGGGCACCTCGCGGCACAGTTGTCGCCAGGGCCGCTCTCCCGCGCGCATCAGGCCCTCGACGGTCCGACGCAGTGCGGCCAGTGTCATGGCCGTTCTCCCGACGTCATGCAACGGCTCTGCCTCGACTGTCATCGCGAGATCGCGTCGCTGATGGCGCGGCGACAGGGGTATCACGGGCAGCTCGCAGGCCGGCCGGCGGCGGCGCAGCGCTGCGCGACCTGCCACCCCGAACACGCCGGGCGCGACTTTGCGCTGATTGCGTGGCCCGACAGCTCGCCGCAGCGCTTCGACCACCGGACGGCGGGATGGCCGCTCGACGGCAAGCACGCGGCGCTGGCGTGCGGCCGGTGCCACCAGGAGGCGTTCCGGACGGCCCCCGTCGCGGCCCTCTCGCCGCGTCGGAGTGGCGCGGGGTGGGTCGGACTCGACACCACGTGCAGTTCCTGCCACGCGCGCGACGACGCCCATCGTGGTGCGCTCGGGTCGGGGTGCGCCGACTGCCACACGACCGGCGGGTGGTCGCCGGCGTCGCGCTTCGACCACGATCGCAGCCGCTACCCGCTGACCGGCGCGCACCGGCAGGTCATCTGCGCGCAGTGCCACCTGCGTGCCGGCATGGTACCCGACACCGCGGCCGACGGCAGGCCGGTGCCGCGGTTCCGGCCGCTGGATTTCGGCGAGTGCAGTGCCTGCCACGCCGATCCGCACCGCGGCGCGATGTCTTCGCGGTGCAGCAGTTGCCACGTGACGGCCGGGTTTGACGTGATCGACCATCGCACCTTCAACCACGCGGCGACGGCGTTCCCGCTGCTCGGCAAGCATCGCGGCGTGGCCTGCGAGGCGTGTCACGGCCCGGGCATGGCCCGGCCCAGGCCGGCGTTCGCGGCGTGCGCCGACTGCCACCGCGACGTCCATCGCGGGGAGGCGACGGTGGCTGGCGCGGCGGTCGATTGCCGGACCTGCCACACGGTCGACGGCTTCGTGCCGGTGACATTCTCGCGCGCCGACCACGCGAAGACGCGTTTTCCCCTCGGCGGCGCGCACCGCGATGTTGCGTGCGCCGCGTGCCACATCCCGACCCGCGTCGCCGGCGATACGGCGACCATCGTCCCGCTCCGGATTGCGGTGGCGGGGTGCGCCACCTGTCACGCCGATCCCCATGGCGGACAGGTGACGACGCCGGCGTGCGACGGCTGTCACACCGACGCCGCGTGGAACACTGTGACGTTTGACAGTGCGGCCCACGCGCGCAGCGGATTTCCGCTCGCCGGGCGTCACGCGGCGATCGCCTGTGCCGCGTGTCACGGTGTGCGCCGCCCCGGCCTGCCGGCGCCCGCGGCCCCCGCGGCTGGTACCGCCGGCGTGCAGTTCCGCATCGGCGAATCGCGGTGCGCCGATTGCCACGCCGATCCGCACCGCGGCGGGGGAGATTCGATCGCGACGGGCGACTGCGCCGGTTGCCACTCACCCGCGGGGTTCTTTCCCGCCACTGTGTCGGCCGAGGCGCACGCGCGATTCGGTTTCGCGCTCGACGGCGCGCATGGCGCGGCGGCGTGCCGCGATTGTCACACGCAATGGTCGGCTCGGCGCGGCGACGACACGGCCGGGGCGACGCTGATTGCCGCCGTCACGCCGCTGCGCCCGGTGGCGCTTGCGGCGGTCCGCGCCCGACGCTGCGCCGGCTGCCACGCCGATCCGCACGGTGGCCAGTTCCGGCCGCGCGCCGACAGCGGGCGGTGCGACGCATGTCACGCCACCGACACCTTCATCGGTGCCGCGCGCTTCGATCACGATCACGACCCTGATGCCGCGTTCCCGCTCGAAGGTGCCCATGCCAGGGTGGCGTGTGGCGCGTGTCACCGGCGGGGAAGTGGCGCCGCCGCGGCCGGCGTGGTGACCTATCGTCCGCTCTCCCGCCGTTGCGAGGATTGCCACGGCCGCTCGGGGGGCAGGACATGACCTGGCGTCGTGTCGTCACGGCGGTTGCCGCCGTCGCACTGGTGCTGGCCCGTCCGGCCCGGGCTCAGGTCCCGCCCAACCCGCACGGCACATCGGTCGGCGCCTGCGCTGAATGCCACAGTGCCGATGGCTGGCGGCCGGTGCGCATCGCCCCGACGTTCCGCCACGCCGAGCGGGTGTTCCCCCTCGACGGCGCCCATGTCGGGACGCCATGCACCACCTGTCACAAGTCGCTCGACTTCTCGAAGGCACCCACCGCCTGTGCGTCGTGTCACGACGACGTGCACCGCGGCGAACTGGGTGTCGATTGCGCCCGCTGCCACACCACCCGGAGCTTCGTCGATCAGGCACGCCTGGGGCGGATTCACGAGGAGACCCGGTTCCCGCTCCGGGGGGCGCACGCGGCCGCACCATGCGAGTCGTGCCACATTCCCGGCGCCGCCGGGCGGGCGCAATACCGCGGACTCCCCACCAGCTGCATCGGCTGCCATCGCGCCGACTTCGATCACGCCGCGAATCCGCCGCACGCCAGCGCCGGCTTTCCGTCCGCGTGCGAAACCTGTCACACCGAGACGACCTGGCAGGGTGCGACGTTCGACCATGACGCGAGCGCCTTTCCGCTCACCGGCGCTCACCGGGCGGTGGCGTGCGCCAGCTGTCACGGCGACGGCGTCTTCAAGGGCAAGCCGACCGCGTGCGCCGCGTGCCATCAGGCGGACTTCGACAAGACCACCGACCCGCCCCACGCCGCGGCGGCGTTCTCCAACCAGTGTGCCAGCTGCCACACCACCGCGACGTGGCAGGGCGCCGCGTTCGACCACGCCACCACGCTGTTTCCGCTCACCGGTGCGCACCAGGCCGTTGCCTGCGCCAGCTGTCACGGCGACGGCGTCTTCAAGGGCAAGCCGACCGCGTGCGTCGCCTGCCACCAGCCGGACTTCGACAAGACCACCGACCCGCCGCACGCCGCGGCGGGATTCGTCACCACCTGCGCGACCTGTCACACCACCGCCACATGGACCGGCGCCAGCTTCGACCACGCCACCACGCAGTTTCCGCTCACCGGTGCGCACCAGGCCGTCGCCTGCGCCAGCTGCCACGGCGACGGTGTCTTCAAGGGGAAGCCGACCGCCTGCGTCGCCTGCCATCAGCCCGATTTCGACAAGACCACCGACCCGCCGCACGCCGCGTCGGGATTCGTCACCACCTGCGCGACCTGTCACACCACCGCCACATGGACCGGCGCCAGCTTCGACCACAACACGACCCAGTTTCCGCTCACCGGCGCGCACCTCGCGGTGGCATGCGCCAGTTGCCACGCCGACGGCGTCTTCAAGGGCAAGCCGACCGCCTGCGTCGCCTGCCATCAGCCCGACTTCGACAAGACCACCGACCCGCCGCATGGCGCGGCCGGCTTTGCCACGACGTGTGCGACGTGCCACACCACGACGACATGGACCGGCGCCAGCTTCGACCACAGCACGACGCTCTTCCCGCTGACCGGCGCCCACCAGACGGTGCCTGCGCGGCTGCCACGCCGACGGCGTCTACAAGGGCAAGCCGACCACGTGCGTCAGCTGCCACCAGGCGGACTTCGACAAGACCACCGATCCCGACCACAAGGCGGCCGGGTTCGCACCGACTGCGCGAGCTGCCACACCACCGCGTCGTGGCACGGGGCGAACTTCGACCACGACACCACGCCCTTCCCGCTCACCGGCGCGCACCGCAGGCGGGCCTGCACCGGCTGCCACGCCGACGGCGTCTACCAGGGCAAGTCGACGGCGTGCGCCTCGTGCCACCAGCCCGACTACAACAGCGACCAACGATCCGCCGCACGCCGCGGCCGGCTTCCCGACCGACCTGCGCCGACCTGCCACACCACGACGGCCTGGACCGGCGCGACCTTCGACCACGCCACCACGCAGTTCCCGCTCACCGGGGCGCACCTCGCGCTGCCGTGCAGCAGCTGCCACGGCGACGGCGTCTTCAAGGGAAAGCCGACGGCGTGCGTGGCGTGCCACCAGACCCGAGTTCGACAAGACGACGGACCCGCCGCACGCGGCGTCGGGTTTTCCGACCGACCTGCGCCGACCTGCCACACCACCGCCACCTGGAGCGGCGCGACGTTCGACCACAACACCACGCCGTTCCCGCTCACCGGCGCCCACCTCGCCGTGGCCTGCACCGGCTGCCACGCCGACGGCGTCTTCCAGGGCAAGCCGACCGCGTGCGCCTCGTGCCACCAGGCCGACTTCACAGGACCACCGATCCGCCCCACGGCGAGCCGGGTTTCCCACCGACCTGTGCCGACTGCCACACCACGACGGCGTGGGCCGGCGCGACCTTCGACCACACCACCACGCTCTTCCCGCTCACCGGCGCGCACATCGCGGTGGCGTGCTCAGCGTGCCACGGCGACGGCGTGTACAAGGGCAAGCCGACCACCTGCGTGTCGTGCCACCAGACGGACTACAACGCCACCACCGATCCGAACCATCCGCCGCGTCGGTTCCCCACGACCTGTGAGTCGTGCCACACCACGGCGACCTGGTCGGGTGCCACGTTCGATCACGACGGCCAGTACTTCCCGATCTATTCCGGCAAGCACAAGGGCCTCTGGTCGTCGTGCTCCACCTGCCACACATCGTCCAGCGATTACGCGGTATTCAGCTGCACCACCGGCTGTCACGCCAAGGGCAGCACCGACTCGCACCACAAGGGCGTCGGCGGGTACCAGTACGTCTCGACGGCGTGCTACTCGTGCCACCCGAAGGGGAAGTCCGACTGATGCGCGCCGCCGTGGCGGTGTGGCTGGCCGCGTTGGCGCCGGTGACAGCGGCGGCGCAGCGTCCCGCGTCACCGGCGCCGCCGGTCACCTGGACGCACGTGACCTACCTCAGCGGTCCATCGGTCTACCTCGAAGTCGGCGCCAACGATGGGGTGACGGTCGGCACGCCGATGGACGTGGTGCGTCACGGTGCCGTCGTCGCGGTGCTCGCGGCCAGGTACGTCGCGTCGAACCGCACCGCATGCACCGTCACCCGGTCTGATTCGGCGGTGCAGATCGGCGACTCGGTGCGCTTCGTGCCGCAACACCTCGCTGCCGCCACCGTCGCAGCGGCGCCGGCGGCACGGCGCTGGCACCGCGCGCCGATCCGGGGCCGGATCGGGGTGCAGTATCTTGCGCTTCGCGACGCCGGCGGGTCGACGCTCACCCAGCCGGCGTTCGACGTGCGGCTCGACGGCAGCCGCATCGGCGGCAGCGCCCTGGGGTTGGCGGTCGACGTCAGGGCCCAGCACAACATGGTCTCGGGCGTGAACGCGGGAAGCGCGCCGGCGGGGCTCACCCGGGTCTATCAGGCCGCCCTGATCCTCGAGCCCGCGGCCGCCAGCACCACATGGACCCTTGGGCGGCAGTTTGCCTCGGCGCTGTCGCCGGTGGGAATCTTCGACGGGATGGCGCTCGACATTCACGGACGGCGCTGGAACGAAGGGATCCTCGCCGGAACGCAGCCCGATGCGGCCACCGTCGCGCCGTCGCTCGGGACCACCGAGTACGGCGTCTACCTGCAGCGGCACAACGTCGTCGGCACGTCACCGCCGTGGAATGCCACCCTCGGTGCCGTCGGGTCGTACGATCGCGGCGCCATCAACCGCGAGTATCTCTATGCGCGCGGGGTCTACACCTCACGCCGCTGGTCGCTGTATGCCGCCGAAGAGGTCGACGTCAACCGGGGCTGGCGCCGCGGCGTCGAGGGGTCGTTGCTCACCTTCACTTCGACGTTCGCCACCGTGCAATGGAGCGTATCGGACGCCTTCGAGCTGACCGGCGGCTTCGATTCTCGGCGGAGCGTCCGACTCTACCGTGACTTCGTCAACCCCGAGACGGTCTTTGACGATGCCATGCGCCAGGGGAGTTGGGCCGGGTTCTCGTGGCGCGTCGGTCGGCACCTGCGCGTCAGCGCCGACGGCCGCAACAGCTTCGGCGGCTCGGACGGCAACACCGCGAGCGGCACCGGCGGCGTGGCGCTGGAACGGATCACCGCGCTGCATCTGGCGCTGCGCCTCCGTGCCACCGGATACCGCGGTCCCGCGAGCCGCGGGAGCCTCTCCTCGGCGACCCTCGAGATGGCCCCGACGCCGTTCCTCCGCCTGTCGGCAAATGGTGGCGTGCGGAGCAGCGCCGCCGGCGTCGGCGCCATCGGGAGCCGTCTCACCTGGATCGGCGCCGACGTCGACTGGGCGGTGGGACGGTCGTTGTTCCTGACGCTGTCGACCTACCGCGAACACGGCGGCCCGACCGCCACGACGCAGACCTACGCCGGATTGAGCTGGAGATTCTGACCGCGGTGAGGTGAACTGCGGATTGCCCCGCGTGGATTCGAACCACGATAACCAGATCCAAAGTCTGGGGTCCTGCCATTGGACGACGGGGCAGCGCGGGCCCGCTCCAGCGGCCCGACCGCTGGCATCGAAGATAACCGGCGAACCGCCCGCAATCCGCCCCGCGCGGGGGTCACGCCGTCGATGTCGGGATCAACCGTCCGTGCCGGTTGCCGAGCTGCATCGCGGCGTCGTCGCGTTCCCGCGCGTTGCGGTAGACGGCAAAGAGCGCCGACCCCGACCCGGTCATCCGGCAGACCAGCGGATGGGTCCTGGCCAGCGCCTCGAACGCCTCCCGCAGCGGCGGATGCCGCCCGAACACCGCCGACTCGAAGTCGTTGCCCCCCAGCCGGGCCACGTCACTCCAGTTGCCGAGCACGTCGAGGTCCATCGCGACGCCGCCGCGCCCTCCCGCCGGCATTGCGGCGTCGACCCAGCGGAACGCCTCGGCCGTCGCCACCGCAAACGGCGGCACCAGCAGCAACACCGGGTGCGCCGGCAGCGGCGGCAGCCGCATCATCCGCTGGCCGTGACCCCACGCCATCGCCAGTCCGGCGCCCGAGACGAAGAACGGCACGTCGGCGCCGAGGTGATGGGCCATCAACAGCAGCTCGGCGCGCGGCACGGCATTGTTGGCCAGCCGATTGACCGCGAGGAGCGCCGTCGCGGCATCGCTCGACCCGCCGCCAAGCCCGGCGCCGGCCGGAATCGCCTTGACGAGCCGCATCGCCACGCCGAAGCGGCGGCCAGTGGCGTCGAGCACCTGTTGCGCCGCGCGCCAGGCAAGATTGTCCTGCGGTTCTCCGAGCTCGGCGCCCTCCACCTCGAGGGTGAGGCCCGACTCGGTCCGTTGCACCTCGAGCGCATCCGCCAGCGCCAACCGGCAGAACAGCGTCTCGATGCCGTGATAGCCGTCGGCTTCACGGGCCAGCACCCGGAGAAAGAGGTTCACCTTGGCCGGGCAGGGCAGCGTGACGTCGTTCACGGCGTGATGACTTCCGGCGGGCGCAACCCCACGCCGGTGCGCACCGCCGACCAGACGCCCAGTGCGGTGATCGGCACGAACGTGGTGACGTGATACACCACGGCGTAGGCCAGCCCGGCGTTGCGGTCGATGCCGTACAGATACAGTGCGCCGGCAATGGTCGCTTCGAATGTGAAGGCGAACCCCGGAAGCTGCGGCGCGGCGATGCCGATCAGCAGGAAACCCTGGACCACCAGCGCCGCGGTGAACGGCAGGTGGAACCCGAACGCGAAGAACGCCACGTAGAACGCCGACGCGTTGACCAGCCAGACCGCCAGCGACCATGCCAGCACCGGGGCGGCATGCATCGGGTCACGGAAGGCGCCAAGCCCCTCCAGCACCCGATCGATGAACGCCACGATGTGCTCGCTGAACGGACGCTTCGGCAGGACCCGGCGGGCCAGGCGCACCACGGCGTCACGATGCCGTGCCGCGACGACCGCGAGCACCAGCGCCACCAGGCAGATCACCCCGAGGCGCGTCGCGACCGCGGCCGCCGGCTTGCCGCCGACGGTGACTGCCGCGGGAAAGTGTGCCGCCACCAGGCCCACGCCGAAGAGTCCCAGTGCCACCAGCGCGTCGAGCACCCGTTCGACGGCAACGCTCGACAGCCCGGTGGCAAACGGTACCCGCGCCAGGCGGTTGATCGCGACGACCCGGAGCAGTTCGCCGGCGCGCGCCGGCAGGATGTTGTTGGCGGTGAATCCGATGGCGATGGCATGCCAGAGCGAGCCGTTCGACAGCGTGGGATCGTCGCGGCGGCCGAGGAGCAGGCGCCAGCGCGGCACCCGCAGCGCGAACGGCAGCGTCGCGAGTGCGACGGCGCACACCAGCGGGACAATGCGAACGGTGGTGATCGATTGCCACACCGAGCCGAAGTCCTCGTGCCGGAACACCAGCCAGACGAGGCCCGCCGCCACGACGAGCCCGACAACCAGCTGCGCGATGCGGGCGAATCCGCTACGCGACGTCACGGGCCAGCGGTACGAGGTCGAGGAGCTCGGTGATGTAGGGGTGCAGGCCGGGGAGCGACACCGTCGCCTGTTCGAGCATGCGGAGGATCTCGGTGCGGATTTCGTCGGCCCGCTCGAGGGCCGCGCGACCCCGATAGAGCAGGGTCTCGATGGCGACGATCTCGGCGCCGATCAGCGTGGCGAGGGCCGGTTCCTCCGCGCCGCGCTGATCAACCACTTCGCGACGGCGCACGAACGCCCGCTCCAGCACCGTCGCCTCGCCCGGCGCAATCTCGGGGATCGGCGGCGCATCGAACGCCAGCGCCTCGATCGGGACGATGTCGAGTTCGTCGGCGGGCGACAGCTCCTCGATGGCGACAATCGGAAGCTCGGCGTCCGGTTCGGACAGGAGTGTCTCGATCGGAACCACCGGCAGCGCTTCGTCGCGCGGCGCGCTCGGCCCCCCGATGACCAGCTGCTCGATCGGAACGATCGGGAGTGCCTCGGTGGCCGGGCCCGGCGTGATGTGCGGAGCAAACGCTGCGGCGAGCTGGTCGCGCTGCCGCGCCACCGCCGCGCGATCCTCGGCACTGCCGGCGTCGACCAGGAAGTGCCCGGCATCGCGCAGCATCGCGACGAACCCCTCCGATCGGGCCGCCGCCGTGCCGCTGGCGATCGCCGCCGTGATGGCCCGCGCCAGCGGCGCCAGGAACCGGCCGGTCCCGGTCCGCGCCGGCATCGTGGCCAGCGTGCGGTAGAGCACGAACAGCCGGAGGTCCCGGGCCGCGGGAGAAGCCGGGTTGGCCAGCGCGTCGGCCACCAGCAGCAGGTGGTCGCCGACACCGACCAGCTCCACCGGCACCGCGTCGTCGGCGCCGTCCGCCGGCTCGGGATAGAGGGTCGACGGCACGCCACCGCGCGGCGCCGCCGGCTCGGGCGCACCCGGCGCCAACGCCTCGATCGGCACGATCTCGGCGGCGGCGACGAAGCTCTGCAGCAGCCGCGCCGCGATCCGCTCGAGCTCCGCCGGCGGCACGATGCGCCCCGAATCGCCAATGGTTCGCGCCATCGTCGCCAGGGCGTGGGCCGCGTCGGTGAACACCGCGGCGACGTCGGGGGGTACCGTCACATTGGCGAGCAGCGATCGCGTGGTGACTTCCATTGCGTCGAGCAGCTCGGGCAGCGGCGAGAGTTCCGCAGCGGTGCCGATGCCGCGCAGCGACTGCATCCGCTGCAGCACCGCGGCGAGTGCCGCCGGGGGCGGAATCGGTGCCAGCGCGCGTGCCGCCTCTTCCAGCGACCCGGCGATCAGCGCCGACTCGCGGGCGATGAACGCCCGCACGCCGGGGGTGAGAGCCGGCGGAGCGGGGCGGGGCGGTTCGTCCATCCTGCCATGGGCCACCCGCTCCAGCCGCTCGGCGAGGACCAACGCCTGCCGGTCGTCGGCCGCCTCCCACGACGGCGCCCGGTTGAGCAGCCCGCGCAGCGTCACGAGCCCATCGGTCCACGCGTCGCGGGCGTGCGGCTGCCAGGCAATGGCGTGCTCCCGGACCTGGCGGGCGATTGCCTCGAGCCCCGCGGCGGCGCGGGCATACGTCCCCAGCCCGGCCATCAGTGCCGCCCCTCGCAGCGCCCGGGCGCCCCGCACCAGCCGCTCGGCGTCCGGCGCGTCGGGTGCGGCGGCGAGTGGCGTCAGGTCGGCGAGATACTCGTTCGCCTCCAGCGCAAAGAACTCGGCCCGCCGGCCGGTGGTGCTCACGCCCGCGCCTCGTCCATCAGCCGGCGCATCTCGCGCACGGCGGCGGCGATGCCGGTGAAGATCGCGCGGCTGACGATGGAATGTCCGATGTTCAGCTCCTCGACCTCCGGGATCGCCGCGACGGGCTGGACGTTCCGGTAGGTCAGCCCGTGACCGGCATGCACCGCCAGCCCCTTGCCGGCGGCGTATTCGGCCGCGCGGCGCAGTTGCGCCAGGGCGTCGCCGTTCTCATGCCAATGGTGGGAGTATCGGCCGGTGTGCAGCTCGACCGCCGGCACGCCGAGCCCGGCGGCGGCGTCGATCTGGTCCGGGTCGGGGTCGATGAACAGCGACACCCGGATCCCGGCCTGGCCGAGTCGCTCGACCGCCCGCGCCACCCCATCGCCGGTGCGGCGCAGGTCGAGCCCCCCCTCGGTGGTGATCTCCTCCCGCCGCTCCGGCACCAGGGTGGCCTGGTACGGTCGGACCGAGCAGGCAATCGCCATGATGTCGTCGTTCGCGGCGAGTTCCAGGTTGCATGGACCGTCCACCCCGCCACCCACGATGGCCGTCACGTCGTGGTCCTGGACATGCCGGCGGTCCTCCCGCAGGTGAAGGGTGACCCCGTCGGCGCCGTGCGCCAGCGCCTCCCGGGCGGCGGCGAGCGGATCGGGCTCGTCGGTCCGGCGTGCCTGTCGGAGGGTGGCGACATGGTCGATATTTACATAGAGGCGAAGCGCCACAATTCCCCGATGCCCGATTAGGTTGCTTCCGTCGTTCCCGCAGGAGGTTCAGGTGCGTGCCTTGTCCATCACGATACTCGCCGCGGTGTGCCTCACTGGCGCCACCGCGCCCCTCTCGGCCCAGCGCGACACGGTCTCGAGCGCCTCGAATGCCGTACAGGAGTATATCCGCGCGGCTTCCGACAGCAATCTGACGCGGATGGCGCAACTCTTCGGCACCGAGAAGGGCAACGCCGTCCGCATCAAGATCACCGATCTCGACAAGCGGATGGTCGTCACGTCGCTCTACCTCCTGCACACCAAGGTCCGTACCCTGGGCGAAGTCAACGGGTCGAAGTCCGGCGAGCGCACCGTGACCACCGAGATTGCCCTCGGCAGCTGCAAGGTCGTGATTCCGGTGCTGGCGGTCCACAGCAAGGACGACGGCTGGTTGGTTCGCAACCTCGACCTCAGCAAGGTGCAGTCACTGCACAGCCCCTGTCAGGGGAACGGCGGCGACGGGAACCTCCTCCGCTGACCCGGCGTTCCAGTGGCCGGCGGGTTATTCCGTCAGTTCGATGAGGATCCCGTCGGTCGCCTTGGGATGGACAAAGGCAATCCGCCGGCCGCCGGCGCCGGTCCGGGGCGTCTGGTCGATCAGGGTGTAGCCTCGCTGGTTGCAGGCGGCCAGCGCGGCATCGAGGTTGGCGACGCGATAGCAGACGTGGTGAATCCCGGGGCCTCGCCTGGCGAGGAACCGGCCGATGGGTGAGTCGGGGTGTTCGGGCTGGAGGAGTTCGACGGCCGAGCCGTCGAGGTCGAGATGCGCAATCCGGGCGCCGTCGACCGATTCCATGCCGGAGGGTTCGAGGCCGAGCACCTCACGATAGAACCGCAGGGCGTGGTCGACGTCCGGGACGGCGATACCGATGTGGGCAAGCGCGGGTTTCATGGACCTTACAATAACGGGCAACGAGGAGCGTCGGAAACATGAGTGAGCACACGGTGGCGGTGAGCGATGCCAATTTCGAGCAGGAAGTCAGCAATGCTCCCGGGCTGGTGGTGGTGGACTTCTGGGCCACCTGGTGTGGTCCGTGCCGGATCATCGCCCCGACGCTCGACGCCCTGGCCAAGGAATACGCCGGCCGGCTCAAGGTCGCCAAGCTCGATGTCGACTCGAACCAGCAGACGTCCATGAAGTACAACGTCCGCTCGATTCCGACCCTGATGTTCTTCAAGGACGGCAAGCACGTCGATACGCTGGTCGGCGCCCTGCCGCGGCCGGCCCTCGAGGCCAGGATCCAGAAGCACCTCGCCTGACGCCCGGCTCCGCGGCCGGCGCTGCCGGCACCGGATCGGCAAGCGGGAACCTGATCGGCCGGCCCCGGCGGGATGACGCCGGAGCCGGTCGCTGCTTTCTTCCAGTGATGGGGCCCGGAACCTTGTTCGTCGTGGCAACTCCACTCGGTCATCTCGGCGATCTTTCGCCGCGCGCTTCCGCGACGCTGCGCGCCGTCGACACCGTCGCCGCCGAGGATACCCGGCGCACCCGCCGGCTGCTCGCGTCCATCGACGCCCATCCCCGCGTCGTTTCGTACCACGCCCACTCGGCGCCGCGCCGCCTCGCCGAGTTGGTTGCCCTCCTCGAAGAGGGAAAGGACCTCGCCCTCGCCACCGACGCCGGCACCCCCGGGGTGAGCGACCCGGGGAGCGAACTGGTCCGGGCGGCGCGCGACGCCGGGGCCACGGTGGTGCCGATTCCCGGTCCGTCGGCGGTGGCAACGGCCCTGTCGGCGTCCGGCCTGCCCAGCGATCGATACCTCTTTCTCGGCTTCCTGCCACGAAAGGGCTCGGCCCGGCGTCGCTTGTTGGAGCGTGCCGCCGTCGAGCCGTGGAGCATCGTATTCTTCGAGGCACCCGGCCGGCTCGCCGAACTGCTCGACGACCTCGCCACGGCCTGCGGCGGTGCGCGCCTCGCGATGGTGGCGCGGGAAATGACCAAGCTGCATGAAGAATTCCGGAGTGACAGCCTCGCCACGTTGCGTGATCACTATGCGGCAACACCGCCGCGCGGCGAGGTGACCGTGGTGCTCTCCGGCCTCCCCGCGCAGGAAGCGCCCGGTGACGACGGCCCCGACCCCGCCGAGGTCACCGCACTGATCCGCGCGCGGCTCGCGGCGGGTGACTCGCGGAAGGATGTGGTGCGCGCGGTGGCCACCCGATTCGGGCTTTCGCGCAACGATGCATATCGCTGGGTGGTGGCGACGTGACGATGTCGGCGGGATGGCGACGCGGTCTCTGTGCCACGCTGCTGTTGGCGCCGGTGGCGCTGTGCGCCCAGGGGCCCGCCGACAGCAGCGTGACGGCGCGGCGGCCCGGCGCCGGCCAGCCGACGTTGATCGTCGGGCGGCTGCACTACGGCGGTGGCGGTGACTGGTACGCCAACCGCACCAGCCTGCCCAACCTGATCGACGCCATCCGCACCCGCACCAACCTCCCGGTGGCTCCCCAGGAGATGGTGGTGAAGATCACCGATCCGCAGCTCTGGGACGTGGCGTTCCTTCACGCCACCGGCCACGGCAACATCCACTTCACCGACGAGGAGATCACCATCCTCCGCAAGTGGTTGTTGCAGGGGGGATTCCTTCACGTCGACGACAACTACGGGCTCGACGCGTCGTTCCGCCGTGAGGTCAAGCGCCTCTTTCCCGACCGCCCGCTGGTCGAGGTGCCGCTCGACCACCCGATCTATCACCTGATCTACGACTTCCCCAAGGGACTGCCCAAGATCCACGAGCACGACGGCAAGCCGGCACAGGGATTCGGCATCTTCATCGACGGGCGCCTCGTCCTCTACTACTCGTACCAGAGCGATCTCGGCAACGGGTGGGAGGACACGACGGTCTATCACGACCCGCCGGCGAAGCACGAGGCGGCGTTGCGAATGGGCGTCAATCTCTTCGCATATGCCGTCGGGTACGGCGGATGAACGCCGCGAGTGCGCCGCTTGGCGCAGCGCTCCGCCGGGTCGCCGGTGAATGGCGGCGGTGGCGTGTCGTGGCGTTGCTGTCGTCCACTGGCGCGGTGGCGTTGACCTGTGTCGCCCTGGCGGCATGGCTGCTGCGACTCGGCGTCGCGTCGCCCGAAGTGGTCCTCGCGCTCTGGCTGGTGGTGCCGGTGGTGCTGTTCGCCGGGGTCGCGGTGGCGTCGGTCGCGGTGGTCCGCCTGGGACCGCCGGCGATCGGCGCGGCGCTCGAATCGGCCGGCGCATGGCGGCACGGCGCCCTGACGACGGTGCTGGACGCCGAGGCGCCGGGAACCAGCCCGGCACTTCACCAGCGCGCCGTCGCCGACCGCGCCGCCGAGGTCGTCTCGCGCGGTGGTGAGGCGCTGACCCCGGCGGCGACAGCGCAGCGTGGCGTCAGCGGGCGGGCCCTGTTCGCCGGCGGCGCCGCGTTGGTGGTGCTGCTGGCGGCGCAGCCCACCACCGCCGCGATGGCTCGGCTCTGGAGCCCGCGCGAGGCGTGGAGCGCCATCACGACTCCGATCCGGTTGGTCGCCACGACGCCCACGGTCGATCGCGGCCAACCCGCTCAACTCGAGGTCATCGCACCGGGATGGCGCAACGCCGTGCTGGCGCTTCGGGCGCCGGGCGAAAGCTGGCGCTATCAGGAGGTGCCGCTCGATGCCCGCGGTACCGCGCGGATCACCACCGCGCCCCTCGCCGCCGACCTCGTGGCCCGTGCCCAGATCGGCACCCGCCAGTCGGCGGAGTTGCGCATTGCGTTGCGGTTGCCGGCCTTCCTCGGGGCATTCGCTCTCCAGGCACACTACCCGGCGTACCTCGCCATGGACGACGAGGCGTTGCCGGTGGGCGGTGACACTCTCGTGCTGCCGGAAGGCACCGAATTGCGGGTCAGCGGACGCGCCACGATTCCCCTGGCGCACGCCGCGATCGCGGGGCCCGACGGCTCGCGCTCCTTGACGGTCTCGGGACCGACGTTCAGTGGGTCATTCGCGGCCCGATCCGGCACCTGGCACCTCGCGGCGGCGGCGGCCGGTGGTGCCGCCCTCGGTGGTGACCTGCCCGTCTTCGCGGTGCGGATCGTCCCCGACAGTGCGCCGACCGTCGACATTCCGATTCCCGGCGTCGATACCGTGGCACCGGCGTCGCTCCGGCTCGCGGTGGTCGTCGCCGCGCGCGACGATCACGGGGTGACCAGTGCCGTCATCGAGGTGCATCGCAGCAACAGCGCCGCCATCACCCGGATGCCGTTGCCGCTGGCGCCCGGCGGCGGCGATCGCGCCCTGGTCCCGGCGGTGATCAATCTCGCGGCGCTGGGACTCGGTCCCGGCGACACGCTGCGCTACGACGCCGTTGCCACCGACAACGCCCCGGCGCGCCACAGCGCGCGGTCGCGCGAATATCAGGTGCGCATCCCCACCGAAGCCGAGCAGCGTGCCGCCCGCCAACTTGCCACCGCCGCCACGGTCACATCGTTCGACTCGGTCCGCGATGCCGCGGCCCGGGTCCAGCAGGATGCCGATGATCTTTCCCGCGAACAATTGCGGAATGGTGCGTCGGGCGGGGCCGGCAACAGTGGCACCGGCGCGCAGCCCAACACGCTGCCGCGTGAGACGGTGCAGCGCGCCCAGACCACCGCGGAGGCGCAGCAGAAGGTGCTCGACGCCGCGGCGAAGCTGCAGCAGTCGGTCAACGAGCTGGCAAAGACGGCCCAGGAACACGGCCTCGCCGACTCGGCGCTGGCGCGGCAGCTTGCCGAGATCGGGCACCTGCTCGACCAGGCGCTGACGCCCGAGCTGCGGGCGCGACTCGATTCGCTGCGGGCCGCGCTGCAGAGTCTCGATCCGGATCGCACCCGCACCGCGCTGCAGAACCTTGCGCAGGACGAGGCGCGGCTCAAGCAGGCCCTCGATCAGGCCGCCGAACTGTTCAAGCGGGCGGCCCTCGAAACGCGACTCGCCAATCTCGCCGAGACCGCACGCGATCTCGCCGCCGATCAGCATCGGGTCACGCCGCAACTCGCGGCGTCCGACAGCGGCCGCAGCGCCGCACAGGAGCAATCGCTCGGGGCGCGCACCGATTCGCTCGGCGACGCGCTGCGCCAGGCGGCCGATCAGGTGCCGGCGCGCGCCACCGCCGAGGCGTTGCGCGGCGCGTCAAGCCAGGCCCGGGCGGCGGCAGGCGACATCGCCAACGCGGCTCAGGCCGCGCAGCAGGGCCAATCGGCCGCCGCGCAGGGCGCGGGACAGCAGGCGCAGGCCCGGCTCGATCCGCTCGAGAGCGAGATCCGGACCGCACGCCAGCAGATGCAGCAGCAGATGCGCACCGAGGTGACCGACGGCCTCGATCGGGCGTTGGCGGAAACCACTCGCCTGGGCGGGCGACAACTCGCCACCCTCGACGGGTTGCAGTCCGGGGCCGCGCTGGCGCCCGCCCGGATCGATCAGGGATTGATCGAAGAAGGCGCCGCCAAGGTGATGGAGCAGGTGATCGCGCTGGCGGGGAAGAACGCCCTCATCTCGCCCAGCGCGGCAAACGCCCTCGCCGCGGCGCGCCAGGCCATGCAGCTGGCGGTGCACGATCTGGCATCGGCGACGCCCAACCTTGCCGATGCCGTCACCCGCGAGGGTGACGCGCTCGATGGACTGAATGTCGCCGCGTTCAGCCTGCTGCGGGCGCGCCAGCAGGTGCAGGGTTCGCAGTCCGGCACCGGCTTGCAGGAAGCGCTGGCGCAGATGCAGCAGCTCGCCGGCAAGCAGGGGCAGCTGACCCAGGAAGCCGGTGGGATGCTGCAACTCGGGCAATCGCCGATGCAGCGCCTGCTGCAGCTCGCCGCGCAGCAACGCGCCATTGCGCAGCAACTGCAGCGCCTCCAGGCCATGGGGCAGCTGCCCGGCGCCGGCGCGCTCGCCGACGAGGCGAAGGACCTTGCCCAGCACCTCGAGACCGGTGACCTCTCGTCCGACGTGGTGCAGCGCCAGCAGCAGCTCTTCCGGCACATGCTCGACGCCGGCCGCACCCTGCAGGGCGACGAGACCGATGACACCCACCGGCAGGCCACCACCGCGCGCGACGGGCCGATTTCGTTCCCGCCGGCGCTGGATGCCCGCGCGCTGCAGGGCGGTGCGATCCGCCTGCCGAGCTGGGAAGCGTTGCAGCAGCTCTCGCCGGGTGATCGCCGTCGCGTTCTCGACTACTTCCAGCGCCTCGCCGAAGGCGGCGGACCGTGACGGCGCGCATCGGAGCGGCGTGGCTCCTCGCGGCACTCGGTGCCCTCCCGGGGCCACTCGCCGCTCAGCGATCGCGGGCCGCGGCCGCGCCGTACGACACCGCGGCGCTGACTCGCGCCCTCGACGCCGAACGCGCCGGCAACGTCACGGCCGCCGATTCGGCGTTCATCACCGTGCTGCGGTCATCGCCGGCCAACGTGCCGGCGTTGATGGGACTCGATCGCGTCGCCAGCCGCCTCGAGCGCCGCCAGGACCTCCTGCCATTCGTCCAGCGCGCCCTCGCGGTCGACTCGACCTCTACCGGCGTGCTGCTCGAAGCGCTGCGCTGCTACGCGATGCTCGGGCATCCCGATTCTGCCGCGAAGTACGCCGAGCGCTGGTCCGCCGAGACCCCGGGCGACGAATCGCCGTTCCGGGAATGGTCGATGGCGGCGTTGGAAGTGCGCGACGCGGCGCAGGCGGAGGCGGCGCTGCAGGTGGGCCGCCAGCACCTCGGCCACGGTGCCCTCGGGCTGGAGTTGGCGCAGCTGCTGCAGCAACGCGGCGAGGTCGCCGCCGCCACCAGCGAATGGGTCGGCGTGGTGCGACGCACGCCGCAGATGCGCGACGGTGCCGTCAACCAACTGACGCAGGTGCCGCCGGCGCAGCACGATGTCGTGCGAAAGGCGCTCGTCGCCGACTCGTCCCGTGAGGCGCGCCAGTTGCTGGGATTGATCGACCTCTCGTGGGGCGATCTCGACGAAGGGGCGCGCCTGGTGCAGGGCGCGCTGCCCCTCGACGCGACCGACGCACTGACCTTGCTGAGTTCGGTCATCGGCGCCCTGCACGGACGCCAGGACCATGCGGCACAGCTGATCCGCGCCGGTGCGCTCGAGGCCATGGCGCAGCGCGAGCCCGATGCCCAGGCCACCCGGACCCGCCTCTCCGCCGCGAGTGCCTACGCCGACGCCGGCGACCAGCGGGACGCTCGCCGCCTGCTCGACGCATCGGGCGCCGCGAACGCGAAGCTGCCGGCCCTGGCGCGACAGGAGTCGTCGGCGCGCCTCGAGGTGCTGCTTGCCGAAGGCAATGCAGCCGACGCCGAACAATTGCTCAAGACCGTCGGCCCGACGCTCGAACCGGAGCAGCGCGCCGACGACACCCGACGCCTGGCGATCGCATGGGCGCGCCACGGCAACCTCGACCGTGCCGACGCGCTGGTGAGCGACGATTCGAGCACCGCGGGGCTTGACCTGCGCGGTTGGCTCCGGCTCTATCGCGGCGACCTCGCTGGCGCGACCCGGCTGTTCACCGCCGCCGGGCCGTTCGACGACGACCGCGCCCGCGCCACGCGCCGCGTCGCCACCCTCGCCCTCCTCCAGGTTGTTCCGAAGGACACCCTCGTCGAACTCGGCGACGCCTTCCGGCTCCTCGACTCCGGCGATTCGGCCCGGGCGCTCACCGCGTTCGATCACGCCGCCGCCGCACTCGACAGCAATGCCGCCGCCGAGGTGCGGCTCCTCGCCGGCCGGATCGCCCTGGCGCGTGGCGACACCGCGGCCGCCACCGCGATGCTGCAGCGCGCCGACGTTGCGGGGGCACCCGCCAGCGCCGCCGCGGCCCAGCTCGAACTGGCCCGCATCGACGTCGCGCGCGGAGAGAAGGATTCGGCCAGCAGCAGGCTGGAGCGGCTGCTGGTCGCCTTTCCCGGCAGTGCGGTGGCACCCGCGGCCCGGCGGCTCTTCGACGTGCTGCGCGGCGCCGTGCCGAGCGCCGACGGCGGGGGAGTGCTGCGATGATTCCGCGACGCACCTTCCTGCGGAACGGCGCCACCGCCACGGGGGCGCTCTGGTTGGGGCGCCGGATGCCCCGCCTGCAACTCGATCCGTCGGTGCTGGTCCCGATGGACGACATCCAGCAGGATCACCTGAAGGCCTACGGCGTGGCGTTCCGGTCGCTGGCGCGTGGTGAACGGGGCCAATGGCTGCTCAACTATCGGGGCGGGTCGTTCCTCCTCGCGGCATCTGACGCGCTGCAGCGCGACGCGGCCCTCACCGGCGTCAGCGTGCAGGCGGTGGACGCCGGCGCCATCGCCGACATCATGGGCCAGATCCAGAACAGCAACATGGACGCGGTGCCGCTGGAGAAGGTGCCGCGAGTGGCGGTCTACGCGCCGCCGGATGCGCAGCCCTGGGACGACGCGGTGCGGATGGCGCTGGAATACGCCGGCATCGAATACGATCGGCTCTGGGACGTCGAGGTGATGGGCAACGCGCTGGCGCGTTACGACTGGCTGCACCTGCACCACGAAGACTTCACCGGCCAGTATTCCAAGTTCGCGGTCAACTTTGCCGGCGCGCCGTGGCTCCAGCAGATGATCGCGCTGCAACAGGCCACCGCCGCCCGGCTCGGCTTTGCCAACGGCCCCGACCTCAAGCGCGCCGTGGCGCAACAGATCAAGGCGTTCGTCGAACGGGGCGGGTTCCTGTTCGCGATGTGCACCGCCACCGAGACCCTCGACCTGGCGCTGGCCAGCCAGGGCGTCGACATCGCCGCCGCATACGCCGACGGCACGCCGATGGATCCCGATGCGTCGGCGAAGATGCACTGGGACCAGGCATTGGCGTTCCAGGATGCCCAGTTGGTGCTGTCGCCGTCGCTCGCCAGCTTCAGCGACATCGACGGCCACCAGGTGAACACCGTCAACCGCCAGCCGCTCGGCGTCTTCGAGGTGTTCAACTTCTCGGCAAAGATCGATCCGGTCGCCACCATGCTGGTCCAGGACCACCGCCAGGTCATCCCGGACTTCTACGGCATCACCACGTCGTTCCGGCGCGACCGCCTGAAACCCGACGACGTCATCCTGGCCTACGAACCCGGCGCGCCGTGGGTCAAGTACCTGCACGGCGAGCGCGGCAAGGGCACCTGGACGTTTCTCGGCGGGCACGACCCGGAAGACCCCGAGCACGCCATCGGCAACGCCCCGACCGACCTGTCGTTGCATCCGCATTCGCCGGGCTACCGGTTGATCCTCAACAACGTGCTGTTTCCGGCCGCCAAGAAGAAGGAACTCAAGACCTGACCGACCGCATCTCGGCCGCCGCGCGCGAGACGCTGCGCGGCGAGATCGCCGCCGCAGGGGGTCTCGAAGTGTCGTTCGTCGCCACCCTCGATGCCGACGGCATGGTCGCCGCGGTCCGCGCCGTCGCGCGCGGCACCGTCGACATGGTGCTAGCGCTTCCCGGCGTGGCGCGACGCGGCGAGATGTGGCTCCACAACCACCCCAGCGGCGTGCTGGAGCCGTCGATGGCCGACCTCTCGATTGCCGCCCGCGCGCACGACGACGGCGTTGGCTTCGGGATCGTCGACAACGACGGCGCGCGGCTCTACGTGGTGGTCGAGGTGCCCGCGCCGCGGGTTGTGGTGCGCATCGATCCCTTCGATGTCGTCGCGACCCTCGGCGCCAGGGGGCCGATCGCCGAGCTGCTGCAGCGGTTCGAAGACCGCCCCAGCCAGCGCGACCTGGCGGCCTACCTCGCCGACGCATACAACGACGGCGGCGTGCTGATGCTCGAAGCCGGCACCGGCGTGGGCAAGTCCTTTGCCTATCTCGTGCCGGCCCTTGCCTGGGCTGCCGCCAACGACGAACGCACCGTCGTCTCCACCAACACCATCAACCTGCAGGAGCAACTGGTCGGCAAGGACCTGCCGCTGCTCCGTGACGCGCTCGCGACGGAGGAGCGCGAACCGACCTTTGCCCTCCTCAAGGGGTGGCGGAACTATCTCTGCCGGGCGCGCCTGGAACACGCCACGTCGACACAGCAGCTGCTTCTGGGCGAAGACAAGCTGCGCGAAGTGACCGACCTGATCAGCTGGGCGGCCCATACCGGCGACGGCACGCTGGCCGACCTTCCCGTGCCGCCGTCACCCGATGTCTGGGACGAGGTCGCCGCCGAGCCCGATCTCTGCACCCGGCTCCGCTGCCGCCATTTCGATCGCTGCTTTGTCTTCCAGGCCAGGCGCCGCGCGGCGCAGGCCGACGTGGTGGTGGTCAACCATCACCTCCTCGCGGCCGATCTCGCCGTGCGCCAGGCCTCCGACAACTGGGAGGAGGCGGCCGTCCTGCCGCCGTATCGCCGCCTGATCCTCGACGAGGCGCACCACCTCGAGGACGTCGCCGCCGGGCACCTCGGCGTGCAGGTCACCAGCGGCGGCTTGCGGCGGCTCATCGGGCGGCTCGAACGCAACGGGAAGGGATTGATCCCGGCGTTGCAGCACGATCTGTCGTCGTCGCCCGACCTGCTGAGCCGCGCGTCGCTCGAATTGATCCGCGAACGGCTGGTGCCCGCTGTGGCGTCGGCCCGGCTCGCGGTCGAAGCGCTCACCGTCCGCCTGACTCGATCATCTCACCGCCACCGGTACCATCCAGTTGCGGCTCGATGACGACTTCCCGCGCCAGCCGGTCTGGGATGAAGGGCTGCAACGCGAGCTCGACGCCGTGATCGGCGCGTTCGGGACCATCGTCGAGATCATGGGGACCGTCAGCGACCGGCTGGCCACGACGGAACTGACCGAGCGGCGTGGCCAGCTGCTGCAGGAGTGCCGCGGCGTGACGCGCCGCATGGAGGCGGCGATCGACGGACTCAATGCGACGCTGCGGCCGGCGGCCGGCCGGCCTCCCGAGGTGCGGTGGCTGGAACGTTCCGGCGCCAGGGGTCAGGGGATTCACCTTGCCGCGGTTCCGCTCGACCTGGCGCCGCTGCTCCGCGACCTGCTCTTCGACCGCCTCGAGACGGTGGCACTCACCAGTGCGACGCTCGCCGCCGGGGGGTCGTTCGACTTCTTCGCGTCACGCATCGGCCTTGTCGGTGACGGCGCTCCGGCGGCGGTGCAGGCGATCTTTCCCTCGCCGTTTCCCTACGCCGAGCACTGCCTGCTGGGCATACCCGACGATACGCCCGATCCGCGCGACGATCCCGCCGCGCACGACGCCGCGGTGGTGCGCGTGGTGCACGACCTGGCGTGGGCCTGCGACGGCGGGCTCTTCGTGCTGTTCACGTCGCACGCCGCGCTGCGGCGCGCCGCGGCGGCGCTCCGCAGCGAACTCGGCAGCCGGTTTCCGCTCCTGGTGCAGGGCGAGGGGCAGCGTGACCACCTGCTGCGGCGCTTCCGCGAGGCGGGCAATGCCATTCTTCTCGGCACCGATTCGTTCTGGGAAGGTGTCGACGTGCCGGGCCGCGCGCTCCGCGGGCTGGTGCTCGCCAAGCTACCTTTCAAGGTCCCGTCGGAGCCGCTCACCGCGGCCCGGCTGGAACGGCTGGCGGAGCAGGGCGAAGACGGTTTCTTCGGCTACCTGCTGCCGCACGCCGCCCTCAAACTGAAGCAGGGGTTCGGCCGATTGATTCGTGGCGCGGCGGATGTCGGCGTGGTGGTGCTGCTCGATCGCCGGGTGGTGACCAGGGGCTACGGCCCGATGCTGCTCGAAGGGCTGCCACCGGCGGAGCGGGTGATCGGGCCGTGGGCCGAGGTTCGGACCAAGTGCGAGGACTTCTTCGCGCGCCACGGGATCGGAGCGGCGACATGAATGTGGCGCAACCGAGCAAGATCGTCTGCGTGGGCCGCAACTATGCGGCCCACGCCCGCGAACTGGGCAACGACGTCCCGAAGGAGCCGCTGCTGTTCTTCAAGCCGCCGTCGTCGATCATCGCCCCGGGCGAAGCGATCGTGCTGCCCGGCGTCTCGCACCAGGTCGAGTACGAGTCGGAGATCGGCGTCGTGATCGGTCGGCGCGCGTCGCGGGTCGACGCGGCGCACGCCATGGAGCACGTTCGCGGCTTCACCTGCGCCAACGACGTCACCTGCCGGGACCTGCAGAAGACCGATGGCCAGTGGGCGCGTGCCAAGGGGTTCGACACCTTCTGTCCGGTCGGGCCGCGGGTGGCCGAAGGCCTCGACTGGGCCGCCCTCGAGGTCATCGGGCGGGTCAACGGCGAGCAGCGGCAACACGGCCGCTCCGCCGACATGATCTTCCCGATCCCGGTCCTGATCGAGTACATCAGTCACATCATGACGCTGGAGCCCGGCGACCTGATCCTGACCGGGACGCCCGAGGGTGTGGGGCCGCTGGCGCCGGGCGACGTCGTCGAAGTGGAGGTTCCCGGCGTCGGCGTGCTCCGCAATCCGGTCAATGGAGTTTCAGGCGTGATGATCACCATCAGTCGATCGCGTCGGGCAATTGCCGGACTATCCCTTGGCGAAGATTCCGGCAATCAAGCGGCGCCTCATCGCCGCCGGGGTCGACGTCATCGACCTCGGCGCCGGCGATTCCGACGGGCCGCCGCCGGCGGCGACCGTCGAGGCGCTGCGCCAGGCGCTGAACGTGACGGCGATGCACAAGTACGGCTTCCAGCAGGGGCTTCCGGCGTTCCGCGAGGCGGCGGTGCGCTGGGTCGAGCGCCGGTTCGGCCAGCCGGTTTGACGCGTACACCGAGATGCTGCCGCTGATCGGCTCGAAAGAGGGGCTGGCCCACCTGCTGATGGCGGTCTGCAATCCGGGCGACGTGGTGGTCGTCCCCGAACCGGGCTACCAGGCCTACATCGGCGGGGCGGTCAGTCGGCGACGCCGAGCCGGTGATCATGCCGCTGCGCCCCGAGAACCGGTTCCTGGTCGAGCTGGACCAGCTGCCCGACGCGACGCTGCGGCGCATCAGGCTGGTCTACGTCAACTATCCCAACAACCCCACTGCCGCCATCGCGCCGCGCGACTATCTCGAGCGACTGGTGGCCGCGTGCCGCAAGCTACAACATCGTCCTGGCGTACGACAATGCGTACTGCGACATCACCTTCGACGGCTACGTCGCGCCGAGCATCTTCGACATCGAAGGTGCGCGCGACATCGCGGTGGAGTTCTTCTCGATGTCGAAGTCGTTCCAGATGACCGGCTGGCGCCTCGGCTTTGCCGTCGCGCGGCCCGAGCTGATCGGCGCCCTCACCAAGATCAAGAGCTACATCGACACCGGACCGTTCCTCGCGCTGCAACAGGCCGCGGCGTTGACCCTCGATCACGCCGAAACGCTGCTGCAGCCGATCGTCGCGGAGATGTCGCGACGTCGCGATGCCGCGGTCACGGCACTGCGCGCCGCCGGATTCGAGGTGGAGACGCCGCGAGCGGCGATGTATGTCTGGGTGCCGCTCCCGCCGGACATTCCGTCGGCGACCTTCGCGCAGCGTGCCCTCGAAGAAGAGGGCGTGGTGGTGGTGGCCGGCAGCGGCTTCGGGCCCGGCGGCGAAGGGTTCTTCCGCGTGGCGCTGACGGTGTCGCCGGAACGGCTCCGCGAGGCCGTGACGCGGCTCGGCCGCACCCTGGCGGCGTGCCGGGGGAGCGTGCGTGCCGGAGCGGCCTGAACGCCAGTTCCGGCTGCCGCACCGGCCGCGCGACCCATGGTGGCTCTGGCTGCTGGTTGCGGCACTCCATGTGCCGCTCATCGCGCTGGTGGTCATCGAGTTTCACCGGCACGGGATGACGACCACCCACGGTGAACCGCCCACCGTGGCGTTCCAGCCCGCCTTCCGGCGCGGTGAACTCCCGGCGGAGGCCCCGAACGGCGCACCACTGGTGGGGAACTCGGCCACGCCGCGCCGTGCGCCGCACACCACGCCGGCGGCCGACCATCCCACGCCCGGACCGGCGGTCATGGCCCCGCCGCCGGTACCACCGGTGAGCGTTGCCTCGACCGACACCGGCGGATCGGCGCCGGTCGCGACGTCGTACCTGCGTCCGTCGTACGGCAGCGGGCGGTTGTGGATCAAGCCGCTGCCGATGACGCCCGACGAGATTGCCCGGGCGCTGGCGGGGAAGAGCCGGGCCCAGCTCGACGACAGCGTGGTGAGCCGGATCGTGCAGACCTATCTTGACGAGATGGCGGAGGAGAATCGCATCAACATGCAGAGCCCACCGCGCTGGACCACCACCATCGGCGGCAAGACGGTGGGCCTCGACCAGCGCTGGATCTACCTCGGACCGATCAAGATTCCGGCCGCGCTGCTGGCGCTGCTGCCGCTCCACCTGCAGGCCAACCCGACCGAATACCAGTTCAACCAGCGCCTGCAGCAGATGCGGTCCGACCTGTTCGAGGCGGCACGCCGGTCGGCCACCTACGACGACTTCAAGGATGCCGTCAAGGACCTGCGCACCGAGACCGAGCGGCGCCGCGAATTCCAGAAGGCGCAACGCACCGCGCCGGCCGATTCCGGGCTCCGGCCATGAAGCTCATCGACCGGGTCGAAACCGTGGTCGTCGTCGTGGCCGCCGACCTGGCGCCGACGTCCCACGACCGGATGTCGGCCGAGGTGCTGAAGGGCGCCGTCGACCAGCGCGGCGCCGGCCATCCCTACCGGCGAGCGGTGATCGTCACCGACCTCGCCTGGTTCGAGACCCCGATGCTGCACGACAGCCCGACAATTTCGGTGGGTGGTGCCGGGGTGAACGCGGTTGCCGGGCGCTTCAGCGGCGAGTTGCCGACCGTCTGGACCGACAACGACCGCGTCGTGATCCAGGCCGACATGAACGAAGGGCCCAAGCGTGCCGCGTTGTGGGGCATGGACGGCCAGGCCACCACCGCCGCCGTCGATGCGTTCATTGCCCGGGGCTGGCTCGACGAGTTTCTCGACCGCTGCTGGCGCTTCCGTGCCGGGGCCTTTGCCTGACGCTCCCCGGTCGCCAGAATTCGATATAGCGCTACTATAACGAAATTACCGGGGCATCCCGCGGGGGCAGTGCGCGCGCCGGCGGCTCACGTCGCCGCGGCCGCGCGCCGCAGCCGCGCCAGCGTCTCGTCGCGCCCCACCACCTCAAGCAGCTCGTGCACCGGTTCCGATACCGTGCTGCCGGTCAGCGCGACGCGAACCGGCTGCATCACGTCACCGAGCTTCTGGCCGCTCGCCTCCGCCAGCTGACGCAGCGCCGATTCGGCGTCGGCCGCGGTCCACGCCGGGCAGCGCGCCGAGCCGTTCCGCCGCGGCCGCCAGGTTTGCCGCAAAGCGGTCGCCGAGCTTCTGCACCAGCGCGTCGGCCTTGGCGTCCCGCACGATCCGCCTGGCGTCGAGCCGCACCGCGACCTGTTCGGCCAGCTGCAGGATGGTGCGCGACCGGGTCTTGACCGCGTCGATCAGCGGACGCGAGGTCGCGGCCGTTACCGGGCTCACGCCCATGCGGTCGAGCTGTCGCTCCACCGCCGGGAGCAGCGCCTCGGCCGCCATCGCCGACAGGTACTGCCCGTTCATCCACTCCAGCTTGACGGTGTCGAAGACCGCCGGCTTCTTCTGGATGTGTTCGAGCGAAAAGCGCCGATCATCTCGGCCTGCGGCAGGATCTCGCGTTGCCGCCCGGTGACCAGCCGAGGAGCGCCAGGAAGTTGCGCATCGCGTCGGGGAGGATGCCCATGTCCTGATAGTCGCCCACCGCCGTGGCGCCGTGCCGCTTCGACAGCTTCTTGCCGTCGGTGCCGAGGATCATCGGGACGTGGCGCGAAGACCGGCGGCCGTGCCCGAGCGCGCGGTAGAGGGCGATCTGCTTCGGCGTGTTGGAGACGTGATCGTCGCCGCGGATGACGTGGGTGATCCCCATGGCGATGTCGTCGGAGACGACCGCCATGTTGTAGATCGCCGAGCCGTCGGACCGGAGCATGATGAAGTCGTCGAGGTCGTGGCCGTGCCAGAGATCCGGCCGTGCACCGCGTCGTCCCAGGCGATCTCATCGTCGGGCATCGCGAAGCGGATCGCGAACGGCATGCCGGCCGCCTCCCGCCGGGCCTGTTCGTCGGCCGGCAGCGCCATCCGTGCGCGGTGATAGCGAAAGACGCCACCGGTCCGCCTTGACCTTGGCCCGTTCCGCCTCGAGTTCCTCGGCGGTGTGGTAGTCCCGGTAGGCGGCCCGCGGCCAAGGAGCCGGTCGGCGTCGGCGCGGTGCCGCTCGGCAAGGGCGCCCTGGAAGAACGGCCCCTCGTCCCAGGTCACTCCCAGCCAGCGGAGGCCGTCGAGGATCACCTGGGTGTGGGCGTCGGTGCTGCGCTCCTTGTCGGTGTCCTCGATGCGCAGCACGAAGACGCCGCCGGTGTGGCGGGCGATAGAGCCAGTTGAACAGCGCGGTGCGGGCGCCGCCGACGTGCAGGTAACCCGGTGGGTGACGGGGCGAAGCGGACGCGCGGTGCGGTCATTGGGAGTCGATGGGAGGAAAATCGATGAGTCGTGAATCATGATCCATGACTCACGACTCATGACGACGGAGCGAGAGGGATTCGAACCCTCGTTAGGAAGTTTCCCCCCTAAAACGGTTTAGCAAACCGCCGCCTTCAGCCACTCGGCCATCGCTCCCGGGGCGGGGAAGATAACGGCCGCCGCGTGCCGCTGTCATCCCGAGCCGGGCCGCGTGCTGCGTGGCCACGGCGGCCCGATAGTGCCGCGCACGATCGCGCGCGCCGCATCGGGGATGGTGGGACCGGCGCGCGCGAAGAGGTCGGCGGGAATCTCCAGGATGCGCCCGGCGCTGACCGCGTGCGAGGTCGCGCCATCCCGGCTTGCCGCGCAGCTCGGCAAGCCGCTCGCCGGGCGTGCCCGGACGACACCAGCAGCCAGCCGGGGCTGGCGCGCGGTGATCGCTTCCATCGAGACCGTGGGCCACGGTGCCGAGAGGTCGGCGAACGCGATTCCGGAGGCACGCCGACTGCAGCACCGTCGTTCATCCAGGTGTTGCCGCCCGCGGTCATTGGCGGGTCGGTCCACAGCACCAGCATCACCGTCGGGGCGTGGGCCGGCCCGTCGGGACACGCGTCGCGCGCAATGTCATGCAGCGCGGTGCGGAGGGCCTGGCCGGCAGAATCGGCGCGCCGCTCCAGCCCCACCAGCTGTCCGAGCTGCGCCAGGTTGCGGAAGACGTCGGCGGTGTCGGTGGTCTCCATCGAGATCACCGGAATGTGGAACGGTTCCAGGGCGTGCTCGAGGTCGACTGACGCGCGATTCCGCCAGCCGATCACCACATCGGGCCGGAGCTTCGCCACCACTTCCGCGGAAGGGTCAAGGCCGCCGCCGATCGACGGGAGTGACGCGAGCGCCGGTTCGCGGTCGTAGTCGGTGCGCGCCACCAGCAGGTTGGCGGCGCCGAGGTCCACCAGCCATTCGGTGGCGGACTGCATGGTCGACACGACGCGCCGCACCGGAAGGTGCGTCACCGTGACCGGGCGGCCCTCCGGATCGACCAACCCGGTGGCGCCGCCGCGCGGCGGCGCGTTCCGGCAGGCGGCGCACAACGCGACACCGACCAGCAGCCGCCGGCGGGCGGCGGTCAATGGCCGCCGGAATCCGACGGAAATGCCGGGAGCGGGAACGGAATCAGCCCCGGTGGCATGGTGAACATCTCCGGGTCGGGTGCCGCACCGGACACGCTGGTGACCTCCATGTGGACCCGCCCGTTGGCGTCGTCGACCGAGAGCGGCACCACGTGCTGGCCGCCGAACGGCATAACACCGCCGGTCATCCGCTTCACCAGCGTGTCGAGGCCCATCTTCTTCTGCCATGCGGTGATGAAGTCCTGCAGCCGCGCCGGGATCGGCGTGACGCACAGGTTCACGGTATCGGTCGGGCTGGTCTCGCGCCAGTTCTCGCAGCGGATTCCCGCGACCACCGCCGTGGTGCCGAGGTCCTGGTAGGTCTGCTCCGGCGCGGTGATGTGCTGCAGTGTGTCGGTGAGGTGCGTTTGCAGCGCGTGCAGCGACTTGAGGGAAATGTCGATGCGATACCCGGTGGGGCCCGTCGTGCCGCCGGTAGCCGCGGGAGACATGATCAGCGCTCCGTGCAGCGAATCCGAGGCCGGATCGTAGACTAGGCGCATGCGGGCGCCGGCCAGCGTCGGCACGGCGGAGATGTGTCCCGGGTCCAGTTCGACGGCGTAGCGCTGCCCGTCGCTCGCCACCTGCGCCCGGATCGCAAACGTGTCGCCGGCCATCTGCGGCATCGGGAGCGAATCGGGGAGGTGCACCCGCAACGCGAACGCCACCGTTCCCACCGGCGGCTGCTGTGCCGACCCGGCCGCCGTCCCGGCCACGAGCAATGTGGCGAGGCACGCCGCCGCGCCCCGGAAGATGCCCATGCTACGGCCCATGTCCGCCGCCTTTCTGGAGCTTCGCCATGTCGAGGTAGCCATCCGGAACCGTGAACACGCTGTCGGGAATGGTGTGACGCACGATGCGAGTGACCTCCCACTGGTTCCGGCCGTCGACGGTCCAGACCCGGAGCGGGAATCCGGCGGTCCCCAGCGCGCCCGACCATTCCGGCGTGGCCGACGGCGCGCCGGGTGCGGTGGGTGCGCCGGGGAACGAGAAGCGGCCCAGCGAGGTGGTGAGGCAGAGCCGCGTCGCCGCACCGGCCTGCGCCGGTTCGACCTCGAAGTCGTGGCACCGCATGCCGGCGACCGTTTCCGTGGTCCCGAGCGACTTGAGGCTGTGGGGCCCGGCGCCCGGCGCGGAATCGCCCGACCGCCCCGGCGCCGGTTGCAGCGGCATCTCGAACTTGAGCCCCTTCGTGGCGCCCGCGGCCTGCAGTTGCGGCGGAATCGCCACGCCCGGCGGCGTCGGCATCCACACCGTCCGGGTGCCGTGGGCGAAATCGTTGAGGATGTGCACTTCCTGTCCGAACATCCTGGTGAGCACCAGGGTCTGTCCGTCCTTGATGGCAAAGATCATTGCGCCGGCACCGGTGGTGCCGTTGGGCGCGACCGAGGTGATCCGCACGTCGACGGTCCCCTCGAACCCCTGGGCCGCGGCGGGGGCCGCCGCGAACGCCAGCATGACTGCCCACCCCGACCACGCGCGCTTGTTCACCGTTGCCTCACCCCGCATGAGTTGATGCCACCCCGGAAAAGATAGCGGCCACCCCGAAGGATGGCCGCTCCGAGCGTTGCACCGGGTGGACGTCAGTGCCCGCCGCCGCCCCGGCCGCCCATCATGCCCGACATGTCCATGTAGTCGCTCGGGATGGCAAATACGCTGTCGGGGACCGCGCCCTTGGCGACCGAGGTGACCTCCATCGTGCCCTTCTTGTTCGGCATCGTGACCTTGAGCGGGAAGCCCCGCTTGCCGAACACCTCGGTCCACGCTGGCGGGACGGTGCGGCTCCGGCCAAAGCCCGACGACGGATAGACGAACTTCCCGAGCGCCTGGGTGACGCAGACCATCGTCGTCTCGTCCTTGCTGGTCACCGCGAAATCGTCGCAGGAATAGCCGGCGATCGTTTCGCTGGTGCCGAGCTTCTTGACGGTGGCGTCGGCCGTGGCGCTGTCGGCCATGACCTTGTCCATGTCGATGACCATCTTGAGGCCCTTCATACCGTTGCCCATGCCGCCCATGCGCCCGGCCAATTCGGCGGACATCGGGATGAGCATTGTCATCCGGTTTGCGTTCTGGTCGTAGACCATCCGCATCGTCTGGCCGGCCATCGGATTGCCCGCCGGCATGACCAGCGCCATCGCCATCTGGCCGTCTTTCAAGTAGTACGTGATGTTCATGTCACCGGTCCCGGAACCGGCGCTCATGTCGGTCACTTTCATGTGAACGGTGCCTTCGAACTGCTGGGCGGCGGCCGGACCCGCGGCCAGCGTTGACACCAGCAGGAGAGCAAGACAGCGGCGCATGGCGGTCATCCCTGATGGAGGAAAAGCAGTGCCTCGACGGCGTGGGTGAGATTCGAACTCACGAGGCCCGTGGAGGCCCGCCGGTTTTCAAGACCGGTGCATTCAACCACTCTGCCACCACGCCTCGATCCATTAAGCTATGACCACCACTCCGGTTACGGAATGGGCACCACCCGGGAGAGACCGCGTGACGCTCGATCCTGTCGAATTGACGCGACGCCTCGTCGCGATTCCCTCGCCGACCGGCCGGGAGCACGCCGTCACGGCGTTCCTCGGCGAGCGCCTCGCGGCCCTCGGCTGGTCGGTCACCCGCCAGCCGGTCGACGCCGGGCGCGAGAACCTCTACGCCCGGCGCGGAACGCCGGATGTCGTCTTTTCGACCCACCTCGACACCGTCCCGCCCGAGCTCCCGATCCGGGAGGACGCCGACGCGTTGTACGGCCGCGGCACCTGCGACGCCAAGGGGATTGCGGCGGCGATGCTCGCGGCGGCCGAGACCCTCGTGGCCGAAGGCGAATCGCGGATCGGCCTCCTCTTCGTGGTGGGTGAGGAAGACGGTTCGCACGGCGCGCGCGCGGCGGCGGCATTGGAACCGAAGGGTCGCTTCATCATCAACGGCGAACCGACCGAAGGGCGCCTGGTGACGGCCCAGAAGGGCGCCCTGCGGGTGACCCTGCGTGCCACCGGCCGCGCCGCGCACTCCGGCTATCCGCAGCTCGGCGACTCCGCGATTGACAAGTTGCTCGATGCCCTCGAGCGGATCCGCGCCATTCCGCTGCCGACCGACCCGGTTCTTGGCGGGTGCACGCTCAACATCGGTGTGCTCGACGGCGGCGCCGCCGCCAACGTCGTCGCCCCGGCGGCCCGCGCGGAGCTGCTCTTCCGCCTGGTGGCGCCGAGCGGCGCGTTGCGCGAGGCGATCATCGCGGCGGCGGGCAGCACGGTCGACGTGGAATTCCCGGCGGAGATTCCGCCGGTGACGGCGCCGTCGTTGCCGGGGTGGCCGGCGACGACCGTCGCCTTCGCGTCGGACCTGCCGTTTCTCGCGCCGTGGGGTGTCGGCTACCAGCTCGGACCGGGGGCGATCCACGTGGCGCACACCGCCGACGAACGGATCGACAAGGCGGCGCTGCGACAGGGAGTGGCCGACTACGTGGCGCTCGCCAGGGCCCTCCTCCAGCAGCGCTGACCGCCGCCGCGGGGAAGGGCGCCGGTCAGAAGTCGAGCCGGGTGATCCGTCCGCCGGGTCCCACCGCCCATGCCCGGCGGCCGGTTGCCGCCACGGCCCAGTAGCCGTAGGTGGTCGCGGCATCCCACGTCGCGCCATCGTCGCGGGTCACGAACAGCCCGCCGTACGAGGCAATCACCGCGGTGCGGCCGTCGACGCGCGGCACCTCGGCGACGCCGGAGAGCGCCCCCGGCGGCGCCGGCCGGGCACGCACCACCCATGTTGCCCCGCCGTCGGAGGTCACCGCCACCGCGTTCGGTGAGGTGTCGTGCGCCATGGCGCTGTTGATGGTCGCCGCCACCGCCATGCCGTGGCGCCGGTCGCGAAACGACAGTCCGGTGAACCCGGCATCGGTGGCGTGGACCAGCGGCGTCGACGCCGCCAGGAGCGACCAGTGACGCCCGGCGTCGCCGCTGGCGAAGACCCGCGCCCCCGGCTCGCTGGCGCCGATCAGGGCGTGCGACTTGTCGAGCATGGCGATGCAGCCGTTGCTCGACGCGAACGCTCCCTCGCCCTCCAGCGGCGCCGGTACGTCGGAGGCCGGCAGCAGGGCCCAGTGCGCGCCGCCGTCGTCGGTCCGGAGGATGTTGGTCCGTCCGTGTGACGCGTCGCTGAACGCCACGCCGTGGCGCCGGTCGAAGAACTTGATGCAGTCGAAGAACGCCGCCGAATCGGTGCTGACGAACTGCTGCTGCCAGGTCGCGCCGCCGTCTGCGGTGTGATAGATGCGCGAATCCGGTCCGTTGCCGGCGCTCATGATCCACGCTTCGTCACGGCTCGCGGCGAAGAGGCCGCGGAACTGCAGCCGCGATGCGCCCGGCACCGGCCGGGCCTGCCACGTTGTGCCGCCGTCCACCGTCCGGAGCACCGTGCCGCCGCTGCCGCTGGTCCACGCGGTGCTGGGGTCGACGGCGTCCACCGCCTGCAGCAACATCCGGGTGCCGCTCACCTGCTCGGTGACGGCCGGATGCTGCGCCACGCCGCGCTGCGCCGCGACCGCCAATCCGATCCACGGCACCCACCGCGCCAGCCGGCTCATCGGGATGGCAGCGAGAGGGCGATGGAGTCGGCGATGCGTTGTGCCCGCAGCGCGAGGGTGGTGTCGCCCATCTGCAGCAGCGTCGGCGCGCTGGCGCCGTAGACCATGTAGTAGAGCGTCAGGGCGGTCGACGACGGCGGGTCGACCCAGCCGCGCGGCCGATAATGGTCGGCGGCTTGCGGATGATAGACGTCGAACAGCAACGACCGGGTCCGCGGGCCGTCGATCCAGCCGATGTACGGATACGGACTGCGGTAGATGCCGTTGCCGGCGTGCACCGAATCCGGCATCAGCTTCCGTACCAGCCCCTGCGCCACGAGGTACGGCCCGAGGCCCAGGGTATGGTCGGGATAGTCGGCATCGCTCATCGCGAAGTAGATCGGCCGCTTGCCGACGTTGTCCCGGATCAGCAGCAGGGTGGCGGCGTCGGACTTGGTGATCACGTTGCCGCTGGTGTGGATCAGGATGTTGCCGATCCGCACCGTGTCCTGTCCCAGCGTGTAGTAATCCTGCATCGAGTCGATCCACGCCTGCGATTCCATCAGCGCCGGCGTCTGCGGCTGGCGCCAGCCCCCGGGACCTCGCGGGCCGCCCAGCGGCATGGCGCTGGTATCGCTGCTGCGTTGCCAGATCGGCGGGGCCTCCGCCGGGGCAAAAGCCGGGGTCTGGCGGCGGCGGATCTGGCGCAGGTGCCAGTCGGTGTTCATCAGCGACAGGTTGGCCAGCGTCACGTCGCGCCGGATGCCAAGCACTTCCTGGGCAAACCAGAGCGGGAAGGTGTCGTTGTCGCCGGCGGTGATCAGAATGCCGTACGGCTCCACCGATTCGAGGGTATCGATGGCGAAGTCCCGCGCGATCGTCTCGGTGTTGCGTGGTGCGGTGATCCGGTTGCCGATCAGCGGGACCAGCCCCAGCAGCAGCACGGTCGACGACGCGGCCCAGCGGCCCCGCTCGGTGCCGCGATCGCCCAGCCAATCGTAGATGCCCCGCATGGCGGCGGCAAAGCCGGCGGCAATCAGCACCCCGGCAAAGGCGAACGAGGCAACGAAGAAGTAGTCGCGCTCGCGCACCTCGCGCATGTCGCGGGTGATCGCCGCGTCGGCGGCGTGATACGAGAAGCCGTAGCGGAAGTTCAGGTAATAGATCAGCAACAGCGTGAGGGTGAACAGCATCGCGGCGGCGGCCCAGCCGGCGCGGCGGTTCCGCTTGATCAGTGCCCAGAGCCCCACCAGCGAGAACGCCGAGAAGAGCCCGGTGGCCAGCGCCGCGGCGGAACCGAGGTCGCGGCCCCACTGCCAGCTCCAGTACTGCCAGTACATCGCCAGCTGCGCGCCGAACGGCGACATCCGCTGGGTCACCGGCGGCTTGGCGTACTGCACCCGGTTGAGCACGTCCTGCAGGGCGTGGCATTGCAGCGTGACCGCCTGGATCAGGCTGCGGCAGACCGGCTCACCCTCGTTGATCGCCGGATACTGCGCCGCGCGGATCGGCAGGTAGAGATAATTGAGCGACACGCCGATGACCGCGACGACGACGACCGCGGCGATGAGCCGCGGCTTGAGCACCACACGCCAGTCGGTCAGCAGCACGTAGACCGCCACCAGCGGGGCGGCCAGCAGTCCCATCTGGTGGTTCGTCGACGTCAGCGCCAGCAGGTACGCCGCCGTCACCAGGTATCGGTCCCGCCGCCCACCCTCGGCCGGCTGGTCCGCCCAGCGTACCACGCACCACGCGATCAACGCGATCGACAGCAACGACACGGTGTAGACCTTCTCGTTGACCGTCGACTGGTTCCACACCGTCCACGCCATCGCCGCCGCAAAGACCCCCGCAAACGCCGCCCCCCGGCGGGGCCAGCGGGCCGGCACCAGCGGTCGCAACCACCGCTCGGTCACCAGGAACCAGAGCGCCGCTCCGCCGGCGCTGGTCGCCGCCGCGAAGTAGTTGATCCGCTTGGCATAGCTCGCCGCGAGCGGTAGCAGGCCCCAGACGTGGGCCATCAGGGTAAAGAGCGGGTTGCCCGGCGGGTGCGGAATGCCCAGCACCTTGGCCGCGGCGATGTATTCGGACGTGTCCCAGAACGCCGTCGTCGGGGACAACGTCAGGCAGTAGATCCCGAAGATCACCACGAAGGCGACCACGGCCCAGCCGTACGGCGGGGCGGTATCGCGTCGGTCGGTGGTGGCGGCCGTCGTCATCAGTGCGGCAGCGACAGCGCCACCGAATCGGCGATGCGCTGGGCGCGGGCGGCGAGCGTGGTGTCACCCATCTGCAGCAGCGTCGGCGCGGCGCCGCTGTAGACGATCTGGTAGAGCGTCAGGATCGACGATGACGGCGGGTCGAACCAGCCGCGCGGGCGGGCATGATCGGCGGCCTCCGGGTGGTACACGTTGAAGAGCAGGGTCCTGGTTCGCGGCCCGTCGATGAAGTTGAAGTACGGGCTGCTGAGGATCGGGCCGCCCGCCTTGACGGGGCCCGGCATCAGCTTTCGCACCATTCCCTGGTCGACCAGGTACGGCTCGAGGCCGAAGGCGCTGTCGGGGTAGTCGCCGTCACTGAGCGAAAAGTAGATCGGCCGCTTGCCGAGGTTGTCGCGGATCAGCAGAATCGTCGCGATGTCGGCGCGCGTCAGCACGCTCATGCCGAAGTGCAGCTTGAGGTCGCCGATCGTCATCGTGTCGCTGCCGACCGGATATTCGTCCTGCAGCGAGTCGAGCCAGCCAAGGGATTCCAGCAGCGCCGGCGTTTGCGGCTGGCGCCAGCCACCGGGCCCCGGCGGGCCGCCCAGCGGCATGGCGCTGGTGTCGGTGTTGCGCTGCCAGAGCGGCGGTGCGCCGGCCGGAGCAAAGGCCGGGGTCTGCCGGCGGCGGATCTGGCGCAGGTGCCAGTCGGTGTTCATCAGCGACAGGTTGGCGAGGGTCACGTCGCGCCGGACACCGAGCACCTCCTGGGCAAACCAGAGCGGGAAGGTGTCGTTGTCGCCGGCGGTGATCAGGATGCCGTACGGTTCCACCGACTGCAGCATGTCGATCGCGAAGTCGCGGGCCAGCGTCTCATGATTGCGCGGCGCGGTGATCCGGTTGCCGATCAGCGGGACCAGCCCCAGCAGCAGCACGGCTCGACGACACGGCCCAGCGACTGCGCTCGGTACCGCGGTCGCCGAGCCACTCGTAGATCGCCGCGCATCGCGGCGGCAAAGCCGGCGGCAATCAGCACGCCGGCAAAGGCGAATGAGGCAAGGAAGAAGTAGTCGCGCTCGCGCACCTCGCGCATGTCGCCGGTAATGACCGCGGATCGTCGCGATGGTAGGAGAAGCCGTACGGAAGTTCAGGTAATAGATCAGCAACAGCGTGAGCGTGAAGACCAGCGCGGCGGCGGCCGCGATGCCGGCGCGGCGGATCACGCTTGATCAGCGCCACAGCCCGCCAGGGAGAACGCGGAGAAGACGCCCGGTCGCAAGCGCCGCGCAGCCGAGCCGATGTCGCGCGCCCACTGCCAGCTCCAGTACTGCCAGTACATCGCCAGCTGGGCGCCGAACGGCGGCATCCGCTGGGTCACCAGGGCGGCTTGCCGTACTGCACCCGGTTGAGGACGTCCATGCAGCGGATGGCACTGCAGCGTGACCGCCTGGAACAGGCGCGGCACATCGGCTCGCCTTCGTTGATCGGCGGGTACTGTGCCGCGCGGAGCGGCAGGTAGAGGTAGTTGAGGGAGACCCCGACGGCGGCCACCACCACCACGGCCGTCAGCAGCCGCGGCTGGAGCACTACGCGCCAGTCGGTGAGCAGCACGTAGAGCCGCCACCAGCGGGAGCGGCCAGCACGCCCATCAGGTGGTTGGTCGACGTGAAGGCCAGCAGGTACGATGCCGCCACCAGCCAGCGGTCGCGCCGCTCGCCGCGGCGGCTGGTCCGCCCAGCGGACCGACGCACCAGCGATCAGCGCGATCGAGAGCAGCGAGACGGTGTAGACCTTCTCGTTGACGGTCGACTGGTTCCACACCGTCCACGCCATCGCGCCGCAAAGACGCCGGCAAACGCCGCTCCCCGGCGGGGCCAGCGCGCCGGCACGGAGCGGCCGCAGCCACCGCTCCGCCACCAGGAACCAGAGCGCCGCACCCGCCGGCGCTGGTCGCCGCCGCGAAGTAGTTGATCCGCATGGCGTAGTCGGCCGCCAGCGGCAGCAGGCCCCAGACATGGGCCATCAGCGTGAACAGCGGGTTGCCCGGCGGGTGCGGAATGCCGAGCACCTTGGCGGCGGCGATGTACTCCGAGGTGTCCCAGAACGCCGTCGTCGGGCGCCAGCGTCAGGCACGTAGATCCCGAAGATCACCACGAAGGCGACCGCGGCCCAGCCGTAGGGCGGTTGATCGTCGTGATGTCTGCAGTCGGGCTCCGAGTTGATCGACGATCGATGTCACTCGCTGATCGTCAGCGTCTAATGCCGGAACATCCGCGCCGGTCATCACCATCGCCATGCCGTTGGCGTGTCGGCCGCCTCGATCACTTCCGGCATCGCGCACCGAACCGCCGGGCTGGATGACGGCGGAGATCCCCGCGCGGGCCGCTTCCTCGATGCCGTCGGGGAACGGGAAGTATCCGTCGGAGGCGAGCACCGCGCCACGGGTCGCGTGCCCCGCCTGGCGCGCCTTGTGGACCGCCAGGAACGAGGCGTCGACCCGGCTCATCTGTCCGGCACCGATCCCGATGAGCTGTTCGCTCGCGGCTCAGCAGGATGGCGTTCGACTTGACGGTGCTCACCGCCGCCCACGCAAAGCGGAGGTCGCGCCATTCGGCGGCCGTCGGTGTCGCGCATGGGTGACCACCCGCCACTCGTCTTCGTGCGGCGTGTACAGCGAACGGATCCTGCAGCAGGAAGCCGCCGCGAATCCGCTTCCAGTCAAACCCGCCGCCGCCCTGCTGCGCCGGCAGCTCGACCACTCGCAGGTTCTTCTTCTCCGCAAAGCGCGTCAGGGCGTCGGCGTGGAACGCCGGGGCCACCACCACCTCCACGAACAGGTCGGCCATCGCGTTCGCGGCCGCGCTGTCGACCACCGTATTGTAGGCGACGACCGACCCGAACGCCGACATCGGGTCGGTGGCCCGCGCGCGCCGGAACGCTTCGGCCGCGGTGCGGCCCAGCGCCAGGCCGCACGGCGTGGTGTGCTTGATGACGGCGCAGGCGACCTGGGCCGTCCAGGCGCCCGCTGCCCGCATCGCGGCGTCGATGTCGAGCAGGTTGTTGAACGACAGCTCCTTGCCCTGGCGCTGGGCGAGGTCGCCGATGCCGCGAGGTTCGTCGGTCACGTAGAGCGCCGCGCGCTGATGCGGGTTTTCGCCGTAACGCAACACCTGGCGCCGTTCCATCGACAGCCGTCAACCGCAGCGGCAGCGTCTCCTGCCGCGGCGTCAGGTAGCCCGCGATGGAGTTGTCGTAGTCGGCGGTGTGGGTAAAGACCTTGGCGGCGAATTCCCGCCGGGTCTCGAAGTCGATCGCTCCCTGCGAAAGCAGCTCGATGACCTGGGGATAATCCTTCGGGTCCACCACCGGCAGCACGAACTCGAAGTTCTTCGCCGCCGACCGGAGCATCGAGGGGCCGCCGATGTCGATGTTCTCCACCGCGTCCTCGAAGGTCACGCCGGGATCGGCAATCGTCGCCTGGAACGGATAGAGATTGACCGCCACCAGTTCGAACCGGTCAATGTCGTGTTCGGCCAGCTGGCGCATGTGCTCGGCGCGGTCGGGACGGGCCAGCAACGCGGCGTGCACCGCCGGATGCAGCGTCTTGACCCGGCCATCGAGGATTTCGGGAAAGCCGGTGACCCGGTCTACCGGGGTGACCGGGATGCCGTTCTGCTGCAATACCGTGGCGGTGCCGCCGGTGGAGACGACTTCCCAGCCCAGGCGCACCAGTTCCTGCGCAAAGGCGACGATTCCCCGCTTGTCACTGACAGAGATCAACGCACGCGGCATGTCCCGCCCTAGTCCGGAAGAAGACACGGTCGACTGAAGCCGCCCCAATCTAACGGAGGCCACCGGCGTCGGAGCCTCTGTCCCCCGTGATGCGCGACGGTGGCGGGGTGCCGCATCAGTCGAAGGAGAAGGGCACCGGGTGGCCGGCGCGTGCCGCGGCGCGCACCGCCGCCGGCAGCAGGCTGTGCTCCACGACCAGCACACGCTCGGCGAGACGGTCCGGCGTGTCGTCCGGGCGTACCGGCACCCGCCCCTGTGCCAGGATGGCGCCGCGATCGTACGCCTCGTCGACCAGATGAACCGTCGCCCCGCTTTCAGGCGCTCCGGCGGCAAGGACCGCCGCATGGACCCGTCGCCCGTACATCCCGTCGCCACCGAATGCGGGGAGGAGCGCCGGATGAATGTTGATGATCCGGTGCCGCAGCGCGCGGACCACGGCCGCCGGAACCAGCCGCAGATACCCGGCCAGCACGAGGAGGTCGACGTCGGCGTCGACCAGCTGTTCCAGCCACTCGGCCGGGTCGGCATGGTCGCCGAGCCGGCGGGTTGCGATGCCACGCTCGGCGGCGCGCGCCAGCGCCGGCGCATCGCGGTCCGCCAACGCGAGCACGATTTCGGCCCCCGGCGCGTCAGCCAGCGCGCCATGCAGCGCCACCAGGTTGCTGCCCCGGCCGGAAACCGCGACCGCGACACGATAGCGCCGCGGCGTCGTGATCCGCGCCGCCGCCTGCCGGATGTCGGCCACCGTCGCGAAACCATCGCGTCGCGCCGCCGCCGTGTGGCCCTCGCCGTGGCCGGTCCGCACCAGCAGCCCGCGCCCGCCCAGTTCGTGGGCCGGCAGGAGGTCGCTGAGGCGGTCGCCGACGTACCACGAGCGGTCGAAGTCGAGGTCCAGCTGCGCCGCCGCTTCGCGGTACAGCGCGGTCATCGGCTTGCGGCAGAGGCAGCCCGCTTCGGGGGCGTGCGGGCACGACAGCACGGCATCGATCGGTGCGCCGGTCATGGCGAGGTGCCGCCGCAGCTCGGCGTGCACCGCGTCGACCTCGGCGACGGTGAGATGACCCCGGCCGATCCCCGACTGATTGGTGATCACCACGAGGCGGTAGCCGGCGGCAGAGAGGCGCCCCAGCGCATCGCTGGCGCCGTCGAGCAGCCGCACCGCGGCGGGGTCACGCAGGTATCCCGGGTCGTCGATCAGCGTGCCATCGCGATCGAGAAAGACCGCCGGGTGGCTCACGGCGCCGCCGCGGCCGCCACCGCGCGCGCCACAACCGGCAGCGCCTCCGCCGGCAACGTCCGGCAGTCGATCACCACTCGACCGTCTTCGATCCGGGCCACGATGTGCGGGCTGCCGATGCGGAGTCGCCGTGCCACCGTGTCTGCCGCCGGCGTGTCGATGTCGATCACGACGAGCGTCGTGGTCAGCTGGTGCCCCGGAAAGGCGCCGCCGCCGACCACCGATGATCCCGGTGCGAGCCGCGCCGGCACCGCCATTTCACCCAATTGTGCCGCGAGCTCCGATGCCCGAGCGGCGAGCGCCTCGGGGGTGAGCGTCAGCATCGCGAGCACCGGAATCTCCCGTCGCGCCGTGGCCGGGTCGCGGTGCAGGCGAAGCGTCTCGGCGAGCCCCGCCAGGGCCACCTTGTCGCACCGCATCGCCCGGGCAAGCGGGTCGACCCGACACCGCGCCAGCATGTCGGCGCGCCCCACGATGCAGCCCGCCTGGGGACCGCCCAGCAGCTTGTCGCCGCTGAAGATCACCGCGTCGGCGCCCGAGGCGACCAGGTCGCCGACGGTCGGCTCGCCGCCGAGTCCCCACGGCGTGAGATCCTGCAACAGGCCGCTGCCGAGGTCGACGAGATACGGCACGCCGGCGCGGTGTGCCGCCGCTGCAACCTCGGCGGGACGCGGCGTTTCGGTGAAGCCGTCGACTGAAAAGTTCGAGCGGTGCACCGTGACGATCGCCCCGGTGGCCGGCGAGAGGGCGCGCTCGTAGTCGGCGACGCGGGTCCGGTTTGTCGTGCCGACTTCGCGCAGCACGACGCCGGCGGCCGCGACGATCTCCGGGAGGCGGAACGAACCGCCGATTTCGATCAGCTCGCCACGCGAGATGATCACCTCGCGCCCCGCCGCTGCGGCGTGTAACGCCAGCACCAGTGCACCCGCACCGTTGACGACCGCCATGCCGTCTTCCGCCCCGGCCAACTGCGCCAGCAACCGTCGGCAGTGGTCGAGGCGCGATCCGCGGGTGCCGGCGTCGAGGTCGAACTCCAGCGTGGCATACCCGGCGGCGGCACGGGCCATCGCGTCGGCGGCCACGGCAGCCACCGGCGCGCGTCCAAGGTTGGTGTGCAGCACGACGCCGGTGGCGTTGAGCACCGGCGCGAGGGTGGGAGCGTCCTGGCGCTCCACCTCGTGGCGCACCGCGGCGGCACCGGTTCCGCTTGCTCCCCCGGCGCGGGCGGCTTCGAGCACCGCGCGCACGGCGTCGACGACCAGCTGGCGGGGATGCGACGCGAGCAGCTCCTGCACCTCCGGGTCGCGCAGCAGCGTGTCAACCGAGGGGAGTTGCCGCCGCGGGTCGCTCACCGCCACCAGCCGTCGATCAGTTCCTTGTGCGCCAGGCCGCCACCGCCACCGCCACCACCACCACCGGCGCCGCCACCGCCGCGTCGAACCGTATCGGGACGCGCTGCTGGAGCGGCGGCAGAATCGGCACGGCTGCGGCCACCGGAGGTGTCGCCGCGGGCCCGGCGCAGCGAATCGGCGGCCTGCGCCTTCTTGATCGAGTCGGCGCGCACCTTGGCGGTGTCGATCGGCGGCGCCTTCGGGACTGCAAGCACCCTGCTCACCGTGCCGGTGACGCCGTTGGCCATCCGCACGCCGCGCACCTCGACGTAATAGTTGGTGCCGTCCCGCACTCGCCCCACCGTGCGAACGACGAGCTGCGTGCCGAGCACCGGCCGGTGCTCCGTCGGCAAGTCCTTTTGCCCGCCGGTGCCCGGCCCGGCCGTAGCGGCTGGCGCGGGAGCGGCGCCCGGTGCCGGAGGTCCGGCCTGCGGCGGCGGGGCCTTTGCCTGCGTCGAGTCGGCGGCCTGCTTGGTGGTGTCGGCGGCTTTCACCGGTTTGTACAGCGAATCGTACGCCGCTTCCGCCATCGCGAACGACGGCGTGATCGTCCCGGAGTCGGGCAGCATCAACACCCGCAGCGAGTCGGCCGGGAGGCGGAGCTCGGGGTCGATCGGGAGCGTCAGCGTCAGCGTGATGTCGGTCGAGTCGCGGCGCGCAATCGCCTGCGCCTTCGGCGGCAGCGTGTCACGCGCATACGCCCAGATCTCGCCGGCCGAGTCGCTGCCGGCCGCGACGCGCACCGTGTCCCACGCCTCGTCGTGCTGCAGCAGGTGATCGGCGTTCTTGTCCACCGCGGCGAGCACCAGGTACGTGCCGGCGGGCAACGGCCCGATGTTGAAGCGCCCGGTGCTGTCCGCGACGGCGCGGTACGTCACGCTGTCGGGGAGATGCGTCGCTTCGATCAGGGCGTTCTTCACCCCGGCCCGGGCGCTCCAGTCGATCGCCCGGCCGCGGAGCCACGCCGTCGGCAACGGGCCGCCGGTGGCGAAGGTGATGACATAGGTCCGCGTGGTGAGGTTGGGGCGGTCCTGGAGGTCGCCGACGCCCGGGAGCAGCTCGATGCGGTAGACGGTGTTCGGCTTCCACCCCTTTGCCGGCTTGACGCCGATGCAGCGGTGCTGCCACGCGACGTCGGGCACCGTGGTATCGGGCGACATCAGCACCAGCTTCTCGAGCGTGCCGTTGCCGAGCCCGAAATCGGGTTCCGAGCCTTCGTTGACGATCTCGTCGAAGCGGAACCGTGCGGCGCCGTGGAACGCCGGCAGCACCACCACCGTGTCCGGGATCCGGGAGAGCAATCGGGGGGGCGTCTGGTCCGGCGGGCCGCCGGGGGCGTGCACCGGGGTTGGCGCAAGCGGCCAACCAGCAGGCGGCGGTCGCCGCCGCGATCAGCCGGGACATCCCAGGGCGCGGCGCTTGGCGCGCAACGCCTCGGCCTGCGCGCGCCACGCCGCGAGCTTCTCCCGTTCCTTCTCGACCACCGCCGGCTGCCGCGCGGGTGACGAACTGCGAATTGGCGAGCTTCGTCTTCCTGGGCCGCGACGCGCTGGTCGAGCGCGTCGCCTCGGCGCCGAGCCGGGTGCATTCGCTGGTCGACGTCGACCAAGTCGCCGAGCGGCATCAGGACGGTGGTGCGGTCGTCGAGCACCACGGTGCCGCTCGCTTCGCGCGGCGCGTCGCCGACCGCGACGGCTGCCGCCTTGGCCAGCCGGCGGATCGTGTCGCCTTCGGCCGACGATCGCGCGCCGCAGCCACGTCGCTCGGCTCGCTGATGGTGACATGGACCTCGCGGCCCGGTGCGACGCCGTACTCCGCCCGCAGAGCCCGCACGGCGTCACCATCGCCTGCACCGCTGGCGAACTCAGCTTCGGCGTCGGCGTCGTGCCATGCGTCGGCGGGCTCCGGCCACGATGCCGTGCTCACCGACGCGTCGACCGCGTGATGCGGGAGGCGCTGCCAGAGTGCCTCGGTGATGAACGGCATGATCGGGTGGAGCAGGCGCAGCGCGATGTCGAAGACCTGCGCCGCCACGGCGCGCGCCGCGTCGCCGCCCGGCTGGGTGCCGTAGAGCCGCGGCTTGATCTGCTCGAGGTACCAGTCGGCGAGGTCGCTCCAGAGGAAGTGGTAGACGGCCGCCGCCGCTTCGTTGAGCCGGAAGCGCTCGTAATGCTGGGTCGCGTTGCGCGATCGCTTCGTGCGCCCGCGACAGGATCCAGCGGTCGGCGAGGGTCAGCGTCGCGGCGGTCGACGTCGGCAAGCGCGCGGCGTCGTCGTTCGTCGAGGTAGCCCAGCAGCAGGCGCCCGATGTTCCAGAGCTTGTTGGCGAAAGTGCCGGCCCGGGCGCGAACGACGCGTCGAGGTCGTCGGGGTCGAGGATCAGGTCGGTGCCCGACCGACATGCCGCTCACCACGGTGTAGCGCAGGGCGTCGGCGCCGTAGCGTTCGATCACCTCGAGCGGATCGATCCCGTTGCCGAGCGACTTGGACATCTTGCGGTGCTGGGTGTCGCGCACCGTGCCATGGAGGTAGATCGTGCGAACGGGATGTCGCCCATGAACTCGAGCCCCGACATGATCATCCGCGCCACCCAGAAGAACAGGATCTCGGGGCGGTGACCAGGGTCGTGCCGGGATAGAACGCCCGCAGGTCGGCGGTGTCGTCGGGCCAGCCGAGCGACGAGAACGGCACCAGCCACGACGAGAACCAGGTGTCGAGCACGTCCTCGTCCTGGCGCACCGCGCCGCCGCACGTCCGGGCACGATGCGTCGGGGCTTCGCGGGCGCACCGTCATCTCGCCGCAGCCCGGGCATCGCAATACCACACCGGAATGCGATGACCCCACCAGAGCTGCCGCGAGATGCACCAGTCCCGGATGTTCTCCAGCCAGGCGGCGTAGTTGTCGCCCTGGAACTCGGGGATGAAGGTCAGCCGCCCGTCGCGGTAGCGCCGCCAGCGCCGGTGCGGCCAGCGGTGCCATCCGCACGAACCACTGGTCGGAGAGCCGCGGCTCGACCACGGTGTCGCAGCGATAGCAGTGGCCCACCGCGTGCCGGTGGGGCTCGACCCGTCCAGCAGGCCGAGCTGCCTCGAACTCCGGCCACCACCTGCTTGCGCGCCTCGAAGCGATCGAGCCCGCGGAACGTGCCGGCGCCTCGTCGTTGAGGTGCGCGTCGGGGGTCATGATGTCGATGTGCCGGCAGGTCGTGGCGTCGGCCGATCTCGAAGTCGGTCGGGTCGTGTGCCGGGGTGACCTTGACCGCGCCGGTGCCGAACGATGGATCGACCGCGGCGTCGCCCACGATCGGCACCAGGCGGTCGGTGAGCGGCAACGCGCACCGACCGGCCGACCAGGTCGCGGTAGCGCTCGTCCTCCGGGTGCACCGCGACGCCGGTGTCGCCGAGCATCGTCTCAGGGCGCGTGGTCGCGACGGCGATGGTGCCCGCTGCCATCGCTCGAGCGGATAGCGCAGGTGCCAGATCTGCGCGTCCGTCTCTTCCTTCTCGACTTCCTCGTTCGACAGGGCGGTGAGGCAGCGCGGGCACCAGTTGATGATGTACTTGCCGCGGTAGATCAGCCCCTTCTCGTAGAGGCGGACGAACACCTCGCGCACCGCCCGCGAGAGGTCCTCGTCCAGCGTGAAGTAGGTGCGCGACCAGTCGCAGCTGGCGCCGAGCGCCTTGAGCTGCTCGAGGATGGTGCCGCCGGTTTCCCGCACGAAGTCCCAGACCTCGGTCGACGAACAGCCTCGCGCCCGAGGTCGAAGCGGGTCGTTCCCTTCCTTGGCGAGCAGCTGCTCCACCACGTTCTGCGTGGCGATGCCGGCGTGGTCGGTGCCCGGCACCCAGAGTGCCCGGCGGCCGCGCATCCGTTCGAAGCGGATCAGCACATCCTGGATGGTGTTGTTGAGCCCGTGCCCGGCATGCAGCACGGCCGTCACATTGGGCGGCGGCATCTGGATCACATACGGCTTCGCCGGGTCCGTCGGCCGTCGACCCGGTAGAGGTCACGCTCCTGCCACCAGGCGATAGAGCGGCGCCTCGATCGCGGCGGGATCGTACTGGGGCGCGAGCGGTTCGATCATGCCGGGAGGGCACCGCGTCGGCGTCGTGGTCGGATGGCCGTCGGCGTCGGGGTCGGCATCGTCTTCGCCGTACACCAGGATGCAGTTGACCACGTGGCGGTCGGGACCGCGTCGGCGGCGAGCCGGGCGGCCCGGGTGCGGGCGGCGCGATCGGCCGACCCAGCCGTGGAGCTCGATCCGCCCCGGCGCCAGCGGCACGACCTCCAGATGCCGTCGTGCAACAGCAGGTCGTCGTCGAGTGCGCGTTGCGCCTCGGCCACCCGCGGTGCGACGGCGCGCTCGGGCGCCGGGCCGGCCCGTCGCGGGCACCCGGCGGCCGCGATCGCCGGCGATCACCAGCTCGCCGAGGAGGAAGCCCAGGGCGCCGCCCCGGCAGGCCAGAGCCGGCGGCGCACCCCGAGGGCACCGGGGAGGGGTCGACCGGCGGAAGGCGGCGGACTGCGAGGCGTCGTCAATGGTGATAAACTACAAGGCTTTGGCGGCTCGGGCCTATGCCTTCCGGCGCGCCACCCGCGGCACACTACTGTGCAGGAGGATCGCCGTGAGCGACGCCAGACCGACCAGCGATCCGGGTCACCCTGCCCGACGGCTCCGAGCGCGGACTGGCCGGCCGGGTCGACCGGCGCCCAGCTGGCTGCCGCCATCGGGCCGGGGCTTGCGCGCGCCGCGGTGGCCGCGCGGGTCAACGGCGCCGGTGCAGGACCTCGCCCGCGAGCTCCCCGACGGCGCTCGCGTGTCGATCCTCACCGAACGCGATCCCGACGCCCTCGCGGTGCTGCGTCATTCGGCGGCGCACATCCTCGCCACCGCGGTGCGCGAGATCTTCCCGCACGCCGGCATCGGCTTCGGCCCCGCCATCGACGAAGGCTTCTACTACGACTTCGAGGTGCCGCGCCCGTTCACGCCCGAAGACCTCGCCTCCATCGAGGAGGCGATGGCCGCGTGTCGTCGAGGCGGACTATCCGTTCCTGCGCGAAGTGGTCACTCGCGACGAGGCCAACGCGCGCTTCGCCGACGATCCGCTCAAGCTCGAAAGGATCCGCGAACTGGGCCCCGACGAGACCATCACCGTCTACACCGATGGGCCGTTCGTCGATCTCTGCCGCGGGCCGCACGTTCCCAGCACCGGGCGGCTCAAGTACTTCAAGCTGCTGACCACCGCGGGGGCGTACTGGCGCGGCGACTCGTCACGCCAGATGCTGCAGCGCATCTACGGCACCGCGTTCTTCAAGAAGGACGAGCTGACCCAGCACCTGACCCGGCTGGAGGAGGCGCAGCAAGCGCGATCATCGCGTGCTCGGCAAGCAGCTCGACCTCTTCCTGTTCCATCCGTTCTCGCCCGGCGCCGCGTTCTGGACCGATCGCGGCACCGTCATGATCAACGAGATCAACGCGTACCTCCGCGAGCTGCAGCGCGATGGCTACCAGGAGATCCGCACCCCGCTGCTGTTCAACAAGGCGCTGTGGGAAATGTCGGGGCACTGGGGGAAGTACCGCGACAACATGTTCCTGGTGCTCGACAACGAGACCGGCGAGCACGACTTCTCGCTCAAGCCGATGAACTGCCCGTCGCACTACCTGATGTACCAGGCCCGGAAGCACTCCTACCGCGAGCTGCCGTTGCGCTACTGCACCTACGACGTGCTGCATCGCAACGAGGTGTCCGGCACGCTGTCGGGCCTCACCCGGGTGCGGCAGTTCCAGCAGGACGACTGTCACATCTTCCTGATGGATCGCCAGATCCAGGCCGAGGTGCACCGGCTGACGCAATTCATCCTGAAGTACTACGCCACCTTCGGCCTCAAGGCGACGCTCAAGTTTGCCACCCGCCCCGAGCAGCGCATCGGCAGCGACGCGCTGTGGGACGAAGCCGAACGGTCGTTGCGCCATGCCCTCGAAGCCACCGGCCAGCCCTACGAACTCAAGGCCGGCGACGGCGCGTTCTACGGGCCCAAGATCGACTTCGACGTCGAGGATGCCATCGGGCGGAAGTGGCAGCTGGGCACCATCCAGCTGGACTACAACAACCCGGAACGCTTCGACCTGACCTACGTCGGCGAGGACAACACAGTGCACCGCCCGGTGGTGATCCACCGCGCCGTCAGCGGGTCGTTCGAGCGCTTCATGGCGATCCTCATCGAGCACTTTGCCGGCGCGTTCCCGCTCTGGCTCGCCCCCGAACAGGTGCGGATCCTGCCGGTCAGCGACGACCAGCACGACGCGGCCGGCGCGGTGACCCGCCGCCTGCGTGACCTCGGCCTGCGGGCGCACCTCGACGACCGCGGCGAGACCCTCAACTACCGCATTCGCGACGCCGAGCTGATGAAGGTGCCATACATGGCGGTGGTGGGGCAGCGCGAGGTCGAAGCCGGCACGCTGGCGGTGCGGAGCCGCGGGGCGGGGAACAAGCAGGACATCGTGCCGGTGGAGGAGTTTGCGGCGCGGCTGGTCAATGAGGTGAAGACGCGGGCGCTGGGGTAGGCGTGAGACGGGAGCCGTGAGACCGACGGCGACGGTGGAGCCTGTGGGACCAACGCGTGCTCGGCGCGGCCACGGTGGTGCCGGTCAGGGCCGTTCCAATACCTTGCGAAGCTTCCGGAACTCCCGCGCCAGGTCTGCCGCGCGGTAGCTCGCGTTCAGGCCACTGGGGTTGGGAAGCAGCCAGATGCGGGTTGTGCCGATCCACTCCGGTTGCGGTCCCACCGTCGCCAGGCGCCGCCCGAAGCCGATCCGGTAGGCACCGATTCCCACGATCGCGAGCCAGCGAGGCCGGAACTTCGCCACCTTGCGCTCGAGGCGTGAACGTCCCGCCACCAGCTCCGAGGGCCGCAGTTCGTCGGCCGCGGCGGTGGTGCGCGCCACCAGGTTGGTGATGCCACAGCCGTCGCGCAGCAGCTCACCCTCCTCCCACGGCGCCAGCTCGCGCTGCGTGAAGCCGGCGCGATGCAGGGCGACCCAGAACCGGTTACCGGGGCGCGCGAAGTGATGTCCGGTGGCCCCCGACCAGAGGCCCGGATTGATCCCGCAGAACAGCACGTCGAGTTCTGGCGCGATCACGTCGTGAATGGTCCGGTTGCGGGCGGCTCGAAGTTCCGCAGGAGTCGGGTGCGGACGGGCGGGGTCGTGTCGCGGCGTCATGAGACAACCTTGGGCCGTTGCGGTCGGTTACCGCAAGGGAAGCGCGGTTGTTGTTGCGTTGGTGCGACGCGGCGCAGGCGGTGAGTCAGCGGCGTTCAGTGCGCGGCGCAGCGGCTCGGGGCCAACGGAAGCGGGTTTCGCCAGTCTGCAGCGGTGCGACCCGGGGGTCCTCGTGCCATATTTACGCGGTCTGAACCCCGGACCGACCGCGATGACCGAGCCGTATTCCGAACGCGACACTCGGCAGCAGCTGATCGATCAGCGCCTCCGCCTTGCCGGATGGGATCTTTCCGACCCCTCGCAGGTCACCGAGGAGCTCGACATCGATCTTTCGGTCGCCGGCCGGCTGGTCCGGTCGCCGCGGGACCCATCGCCTTATGCTGGCCACCAATTCGTCGACTATGGCCTGCTGCTGCGGGGCCGGCCAATGGCGGTGGTCGAGGCCAAGCGCACCAGCCGTGACGCCCGCCTCGGTCAGGAACAGGCACTGCAGTACGCCCAGAACCTTCAGCGCGTCCACGGCGGGCCGCTCCCATTGGTGATGTACAGCAACGGGCATCAGACCTACTTCTGGGACTCGGCGAATTACGCCCCGCAGCCCGTAACCGGCTTCCCGACCCGCGACGATCTCGACTGGTTGTTGCAGCGCGCCGATCGCGCTGGGGCGCTTTCCACCGAGCTGATCAACACCAGCATTGCCGGCCGCGACTATCAGGTCGAGGCGATCCGGACAGTGCTCGACGCCATCGAGTCCCGGCGCCGGAGGTTCCTGCTGGTGATGGCAACCGGGACGGGAAAGACCCGTGTCGCCACGGCGCTCGTTGATGTGCTGCAGCGCGCCCATTGGGTCAAGCGAGTGCTCTTTCTGGTCGACCGAATCGCCTTGCAGGAACAGGCGCTCGACGCATTCAAGGAGTTCCTGCCGAGCGAACCGCGATGGCCCGAACAGGGCGAGCAGCGCTTCGCGACCGATCGGCGGATCTATGTGACGACGTATCCCACGATGCTGAACCTGATCCACGCCGGCACCACGCCGGCGACGTGGATCTCGCCATTCTTCTTCGATCTGGTCATCGCCGACGAAAGCCATCGTAGTATCTACAACGAGTATCAACAGGTCATCCGATATTTCTACGGACTGACCCTGGGGTTGACCGCCACACCGACCGATCACGTCGATCACAACACCTTCGAGGTCTTTGCCTGTGATGATGGCCACCCGACCTTTGCCTACACGTACGACGAAGCGATCCATCACGCTCCACCGTACCTCTGTGACTTCGAGGTCCTCAACGTCCGCTCGAAGTTCCAGTTGGAAGGGATCCGGGGCCCCCGCTTGCCGGAGCAGGAACAGGAGCAGCTGGAGCTCCAGGGCCTCGATCCCGAATCAGTCGACTTCGAAGGGACCGATCTTGAGCAGAAGGTGACCAACAGCGGGTCGAATGCCGTGATCGTCCGCGAGTTCATGGAAGAGTCGGTCAAGGATCCCACCGGGACGCTGCCGGGGAAGTCGATCATCTTCGCCTCGTCGGTGAGCCATGCGCGGCGGCTCCAGGACCTCTTCGACGATCTCTATCCGGAATACGCCGGCAAACTGGCGCGGGTGATCGTGTCGGATGACTCGCGGGTGCATGGCAAGGGCGGTCTGCTCGACCAGTTCAAGCACCGCGACATGCCCCGGGTGGCGATCTCCGTGGACATGCTCGACACCGGCGTGGATATCCGCGAGGTGGTCAACCTGGTGTTCGCCAAGCCGGTGTTCTCCTACGTCAAGTTCTGGCAGATGATCGGTCGCGGCACCCGCGTGCTCGACGCCGACCCCGCACTCCGCAAGCCGTGGTGCCCGGAGAAGGATCGGTTCCTGATCATCGATTGCTGGGGGAATTTCGACTACTTCCGGATGACGCCTCGCGGTCGCGAACCAGGTGTGCAGATCCCGATGCCGGTGCGGCTCTTCCGGGCTCGTGTCGACCTGCTGCAGGCGGCGGGCGCCGGGGAACAGCCGGACTGGGTGCGGTACGCCCAGCAAGCCCTCCGCGAGTCGATCGCCGCGCTCCCCGCCAACAACGTCGTGGTGCAGGAGAGCCAGCGCGATCTCGCCACCGTACGCACCGAAGGGTTCTGGGCTCGGCTCGACAGCCCCCGTCTCGCTCTGTTGCGGCAGACCATCGCGCCCATCATGCGGGCGCAGTCGGGGACAGATGCCAAGGCATTGCGGTTCGAGATCGATCTGAACGACCTGGCAACGGCGTACCTCACCGACAACGCGGAGGCGTTCGGTCTGCTGCGCGCGTCGATCTGTGAACAGGTCGATGAGCTGCCGCTCGGCGTCAATCTCGTTGCCCGTGAACGCGCCTTGATCGACGCTGTACTCGGCGAATCCTGGTGGGCAGATTTCAGCGCCGACCGGCTCGCCGAGCTCTCGCGCCGCCTCGGCCCGCTGATGCAATTCCGACGGGCACCGCGGCAGGCGATGCTCTCGCTCCACCTGGCCGACCTCACCGCGCTTCGCGAGCGGATCGCCACGGCCGACGGGCGCGATCTCCCGGTGGCGCTCTATCGTGAGCGTGTCGAGGCGGCGATCCGCGCCCTGCTGGCCGACAATCCGGTCCTGCAGCGGCTGGAGCGCGGGGAGCCGATCAACGAAGCTGACCTGGGGCAGCTGGCCGACCTGCTCCGGCGACAGGAGCCGGGAATCGATGCGGAACGGCTCCGAGCCGCCTATGACGTCCGATCGGCATCGTTCGTTCAACTGGTACGGCACGCGCTGGGGGCGGAGCCGCTGGAGCGGTGGTCGACCAGGGTCACCCGGGAGTTCGAGGAGTTCATTGCCCACCACACCACCTACAGCGCCCTCCAGATCCGTTTCCTGCAGACGCTCCGAACGTTCATCCTCCGGCGAGGCGCAGTGACGCGGGAGGCGCTGGTCGAGGCTCCCTTCACCCAGCTCCACCCCAACGGCATCCGTGGGCTCTTCGGGCCCGGGGATATCGGCGAAGTTCTGGAGCTGGCCGGGCGGCTGGCGGCCTAGAATGGTGGTACGACCACAAAAATAGTGGTACTATTGACAAAATAATACCATCATTATTATGATGGTCCCACTACGAACCGGGACAAGCTGTGTCGTCGGTGGCTGCGGATTATCTCGATGGGATCAAGCTTGGCGCCGGCGACGGAGCATCGCTGGCGAGGCTCGGCGCATACCGGGGACGCCAGGAGCTCTTTGCGCGGCAGACGCCGGAGGTGCTCGCCGCGCTCCGCGAGGCGGCGGCGGTCGAGTCGAGCGAGTCGTCCAATCGCATCGAAGGCGTCACCGCGCCGCATTTCCGCATCGAAGCGCTGGTCCTCAAGAACAGTCTCCCTCGCGATCGCTCCGAGCAGGAGATCGCCGGCTATCGCGACGCACTGGCGCTGATCTTCGAATCCGCCGAGCAGATGGCGTTTTCGGTGAATGTCATCCTGCAACTGCACTCGATGCTTTATCGGCGCTCGACGGGGCGCGGCGGGCAATGGAAGCTCACGCCGAACGAGATCATCGAACGCGACGGCGCGGGGAACCGGCGGGTCCGCTTCAAGCCCCCGCCACCGGCCGCGACGCCCGCGCTGATGCAATCCCTCGTCGAGGACTACGATCGCGCGGTTGACGTAGGGCGGGAGCCGCTGATCATCATCCCGTTGGCCGTTCTCGATCTTCTCGCCATCCACCCGTTCAGCGACGGCAACGGCCGCACCGCGCGTCTGCTGACATTGCTGCTGCTGACGCGGGCCGGGTTCGATGTCGGGCGATACATCTCGCTGGAGCGCGTCATCGAGGAATCGAAGGAGACCTATTACGAGGCGCTGGAGCGGAGCTCGCAGGGGTGGCACGACGGCAGCCACGATCCGCTGCCCTGGCTCAGCTACTTCTGGGGGATGTTGATCACCGCCTACGGCGAGTTCGAGGAACGGGTCGGCACCGTGCGCACCGGCAAGGGGGCCAAGGCGCGGGCGGTCGAGGCGGCTATTCGCCGGCGTACCGGGGCCTTCGGCATCGCCGACATCGAGAACGAGGCCCCCGGTATTACCCGCGACTGGGTACGCAAGGTGCTGCGAAAGATGCGCGATGCCGGCGAAGTCGAGCAGGTAGGTCGCGGGCCCGCCGCTCGCTGGATTCGCCGGGCTGAATGAAAGGAATGCCATGCTGAATGCTGCACTCCGGTCGCGCGTCGACGCGCTGTGGGATCGCTTCTGGTCGGGCGGGATTGCCAATCCGCTCACCGCCATCGAGCAGATCTCCTATCTGCTCTTCATGCGGCGGCTCGACGCGCTGGACGAGAAGCGCCGCGGCGACGCCGAGTTCACCGGCCAGCCGTATCTGTCGCTGTTCGACGGCGATTATGAGCGGCGCGATCGGACGCGGCATCCGAAGTCCGAATTGCGCTGGAGCAGCTTCAAGCATCTCCCGGCCGAGGAGATGCTTGAGCACGTCCGCGACCACGTCTTTCCGTTCATCAAGACGCTCGACCGTGGCGGCGAGGTCTTCGCCCGCCACATGCAGGACGCCGTCTTCATGATCCCCAAGGCGTCGCTGCTGGTGGAGGCGGTGGGGATCATCGACGACCTCTACGCCGAACTGGAGCGGGAGCGGCAGGAAGCGGGGCAGAGCGCCCAGGACGTGCAGGGCGACCTCTACGAGTACCTCCTCGCCGAGATTCAGCAGCAGGAAAGAACGGCCAGTTCCGCACGCCGCGGCATATCATCCAGATGATCGTCTCGCTGGTCGATCCGAAGCTCGGCGAATCGATCTGTGATCCGGCGTGCGGCACCGGTGGATTCCTCCTCGGCGCCTGGCAGCACATCCTGACGACGTTCACCTCGCCGGAACTCAGGTTCATGGGCGATGACGGGATCGAGCGGGGGCTGGTGGGCGACCTTCTCACCGATCCGCGGCAATGGAAGGCGCTGCGGGAGCAGACCTTTCACGGCTTCGACTTCGACACCACCATGGTGCGGATCGGGTTGATGAACCTGCTGCTGCACGGCATCGATCATCCCGATCTCGACTACATGGACACGCTTTCGAAGCGTTTCACCGAGCGGGACCGGTATGACGTGGTGCTGGCCAATCCACCGTTCAAGGGGAGCATCGACAAGGGCGACATCAACGAGGAGCTACGGCTCAAGACCACCAAGACCGAGTTGCTGTTCGTCAACCGGATCATCGACCTGCTGCGGGTGGGCGGCAGGGCGGGGGTGGTCGTGCCCGACGGCGTGCTGTTTGGCTCCAGCAACGCCCACAAGGCGCTGCGGAAGATGGTGGTGGACGAGTGTGAGTTGATGGGGATCGTCAAGCTGCCGGCGGGTGTGTTCAAGCCGTACGCCGGGGTGAGCACGGCGGTGCTGATCTTTGCCAAGGGTGGCCGGACCGAGCGGGTGTGGTATTACGACATGCATGCCGACGGGCTGTCGCTAGACGACCATCGCCGCAAGGTCGAAGAGAATGACATCCCCGATGTAATTGCGAAATGGCAGGCGCGGACCACGAAGAAGAACGATGATCGGACCAGGCAGGCGTTCGTGGTACCGGTCGAGGAGATCCGCGAGAACGGCTACGACCTGGCGATCAACCGGTACAAGGAGATCCCTTACGAGCCGGTGGAGTACGAGAAGCCGGAGGTGATCCTGGCAAAGCTGCGGGAGCTGGAGACAGAGATCACAAGAGACCTGGATGAGATCGAGGGGATGTTGCGGTGACAGTTACAGGCAGACTCGATGAGTTGTGCGATATCCAAAGCGGCGGCACTCCCTCACGTGCTGACCCGGCGAACTTTGGGGGTTCAATCCCGTGGGCTGACAATTTCGGATCTTGACGCTCCGAAATCGGTGGTCTCCCGCACTGAGGAGTATCTGTCTGAAAAGGGACTGAACGCGATTCGTGGGCGACTCTTCCCGCCGGGAACCGTGTTATTGGCGATGTACGGATCGGTGGGAAAGACGGCGACGGCCGGAACTGAGATGTCGACGAATCAGGCAATTCTGGGGATTCAAGTGCGGGATGGGAGCCGCTTGGACGCTGACTACTTGCGCCGGTGGCTCGACAGCATTCAGTCGAAGCTTGCGTTCAGCGCCAGTGGCGTGACGCAACAGAACATCTCCGCGAAACTTGTCCGAGCCCTCCGGATTCCCCTTCCCAGCTTGGCCGAGCAGCGCCGGATCGCGGCGTTGCTCGACAAGGCGGACGAAGTCCACCTGAAGCGGCAGGAGAGCCTGCGGCTGCTGGACGAGCTACTGCAGTCGGTTTTCCTCGAGATGTTCGGGGATCCGGTGCGGAATGAGAAGGGGTGGAAGGTCGTGACGTTGGGCGACTGTCTGCTGATCAAGCCTACGATTGGAACGATAACCCCGGCTGTCAGCAATGGAGAGTTCACAGTCGTGCGAGTGGGCGAGCTCGGCGGCCACGCTATCGCCGTTGAGCGTTGCAGCAGGGTCCACATGAGTACCGAGGACGAGGCGCGCAGGTGTGAAGCTCGCGAAGGAGATTTGCTCTTGGCACGGGCAATAGGCAGTGCGGCTCATCTCGGAAAGAGCTCAGTTGTTGGTGCATCGTCGCCTCGACTTGTTTTTGATTCACACGTGATGCGGTTACGTCCGAAGCCAAGCCATCTCTTGGCTTCTTTTCTGTGGCAATGGCTCCAGACTTCAGGGGGCCGACACCTGTTTCTTAAGCGTGGCGGGCAGACAGCAATTCAGTTCAACGTTAACGCATCGCAGGTCGCAAGTGTGCCCGTTCCGCTTCCGCCTGTTGAGGAGCAATGGCGGTTTGTCCGAATCCGCCACCGCGCACAAGCTGCAGCCGCCGGGATTGAACGCGGGGTCGTCAGGGCGACCGCGCTCATGGACGCGTTGACGGGAATGGCTTTTCGCCCAACGGCCTGATCGGCGTCTGTCATCCGAAGCAGCGTCCGAATCGTTCGATCCTCGCCTGATTGTACGCTGCTCTATTTCATCCCCACTTCAAACGTCGTCTCCGTTGGCAGACGTTATCCGCCTCAACGCCAAAGGCTCGCCGACACCCGATGCGACGCGCATCAGCTTGCGGTGCGTAAGGCGCTCGTCGATTCCCATTGCAGCAACAGCAAGAGCGTCGATGTTGGCGCCGAGATCGAGTTCTGGTAGCGACAGGCCGATGTCGTCGGCGCGGCCAATTGCCAGTTGAAAGTCCATGCTAAGGACGTAGTTGACGGCGACCAAGTTTGGATGGTGCTTGGCGAGCGCGTTGGTGTTGCGTTTGGCACTGATTGCCTCGCGCAACGCAACGGCGAGATACCCTTGTGGGTCGCCGGTGTGGTTTGGCACAACGCCCGGCACGTATGCGTTGGCGTCCGAGCCCTCCATGTACACGACGAGGCCGCTGTTGTGCCGCCTGAGTACGACTGGATACGTCTGTGTCGCGGTGAATCGTGCATCCTCGATGAATGTCGAGTCCTTGAAAGGGGACAGCATTGAATCGAGGAATTCTGATCGGTCGCCGTCCGTGGGTAGGCAGAAGGGAATGCAGAGGTCGTATGTAACGCGGATGGAGGGATCGATTTGTCGCAGTACCTCCTCTAGGAAGAGCATCAGCCCGAAGGACTTGCGATACGCGTAGCACTCGACAAACCATCGTTCCGATTCGACGTTGACCGACAGGTCGGGGCCAGATATCTCCCACCTGACGTCCGACCCGACCCCGCCCAGATACTCGGCTATTTGCAGTTGCCAAACGAGCGACCAGAATTCCGCGAAATCCGCAGATGTCAACAGGGACTTCTGGCCGGACCAACCCGGCAGGGCTTTAGCATGGTCGAGCAGCTTGTTGAAGTGCCTGAAGCGACTTTCATTCTTCCAGGTCCCGAGCCGCCACGCCATATAGTGACAGTAGTAGGGCGGAGTCTCGGTCCCGGATTTCAGGTGATCGAGTGGGAACGCACCGGCTATCGCCGGAAACTGGTTGAGGCGGCGCTCCACGGTTGCCCAGTCAATGAGCTGACGCACGAACTGGCGTTGAGCGGGATCCGGATCACGCATCGTGCAGCACAACATTGGGCGTTGCCATCAGTTGCTCCGTTTGCCAGCCGGGCTCAATCGGCCAAGTCTGTTCAAATGAGATTGATGCCCGCCGGCGTGAACGCATCCAACCCAAGATGGGTGCCGTGCCCGGCGGGGAGGCCTGCGAGAAAACCGGCGGCCATCCGGCAGAACATCTCGGCGAGCGCGAACACAAACTCGTCCAGCGAGCCGGCAACGCACTCTCGGCGGCGCACGGCGAATCGGTCAGCCAATTCACGACATTTCTGCTGCCATTCGGGAACTCGGGCGGCGCATAGCTGCACGAGCGCTGCGGCAACGACCGAATGGGCGCCTTTGCGGTGCGCCGGTGAAGTTGGCGGGTCAAGAATGTCCGGAAGTCGGCTGCCCGCCATTCCACCCCCGATGCCACCGAAGGCTTCGAGCAATCGGGCTCCATCGGTCTGGCCGTTGCTCCTGTAGAGGGCCGTGACTTCTCCGGCCAGCGCGCCAGTCACATCATGAACGTCTCTATTCGGCATGATCCGTACCCCTTCTGTCAATGTTCAACAATTCTCTGAACGATCCCAACTGCATGACGCAGCGCTTCGTGGCCAGCACGGCCTTGTCCCGATCCGCCTCCTCGACCGTGAGGATTGCAGCCCGGATCGCCCGGAGATAGAGATCCGGCGTCGTGAGCAGCCGGTCCGGCCCCAACCGCTCACGCACCTCACGGGGAAATCGGCCGCCCTCGTCCGCCGCAATCAGGCAGCCGTGCTGCTCGGCGAACGCGAGGCACGCCAATTCGCCAATACCGAGCACACTTCCCAAGTCGATCAACAGCTCCGACGCGGCCAGCGGATCAAGTTCGCAGCGATCAAAGCCGCCGTCGTTCAGGGCCCCGCGCAACACCGCGGCCTGCTCGGGCCGTGTAACCTCGGCAATCACCTCTTCCGGGAAGACAAATCGCAGGCCCGGCAGCGCTCGAAGCATCGCAAAGCGGTCGGTGTGAATGATGTTGATCACGACCGACGTATCAGCCACGACAACCGTCAGGCCCGCGCTGGACATCGCGGCTATGCACCGGCGCCCGGATCATGGTCGACCTCCGCCGCCGCATTGAGAAGTCGCTCCTGCTGCTCGGCGTCGAGTTCGATCAGCTCTGCCATCTCGCGCAGCTTGCCGCGGGAAATCAACTCCCGGCGGAATGCTTCCAGCGCCGTTGCGGCAAAGCGACGCTGAAATGCTGACGGCGTCGACGGAGGTGGATCTGCCACGCCGTCGCCGACCAGCTTGGCAAGCTCGTCTGCCCACCGCGCTTCTTCAGCGGCCCGCAATTCTTCAAGCTGGCGCTGCTTGATCAGGCCCAACGTCTTGAACCGATAGATCATCGCAATCCGGCTCACGCCGAAATAGGCGGCCGCCTGGATGGCATCGTACATCTGCAGGTCCTGACTTCCCGGCGCCGCCCGACCCTCGACTCGGAGCGGTTCGTCCGCGGAGTCGTCAAACACGACCGCCGATTCCCGGCTCCCCTGTCCCTTGCCGAGATCCCGGACGAATTCGAGCACCCCCTCGAGCGGCATGAGGAAGCCCGCGGCGAACGAATTGGCGCGCATTTCGATCAGCTCGTCGCGGTCCTCGGCGCGGCTCACGATGCTGCCGCGATCCCGGTCGATCAGGACGTGAGCGTACTCGTGCGCAAAAGAGAAGCGGTGGCGCGCTGGCGCATGGTTGCCGTTGACCATGATGAGGATGTCGCCGTTCCCATCCTGCAGCGTGAGCCCGGAGATGTCATCACGGAGCGGCGCGACCGCCGTCCGGATCCCCTGCGATTCGAGCAGGGTGGGCAGGTCGGGAACAGGGGCCCGGCCGAGGCCGAGCCTGCCGCGCTCGTCCTCGGCGAGCCGCTCCCCCTGCTGGATGGCGTTCCACCGGGTCGATAGCGGCGAGCCACGATAGGACCGCGCCGTACAGGCGCGACGCGGGGCATCGAGCAGCGCCTCGAGATTGGTCAGAGAACGAACTCGACGCCGCCAATCCATCAGTTTGCCGCGAAGATCGGTGTCGAGCTGGAAATCCGGCTGCGCGCGGAAGAGGGCGTGAAGCTCGTCTTCGTTGGCGAAGTCGGGGGCAAGGAGTTCTGCCAGCTCGCGGCCATACAGCGTCCCGAACCGCGCCAGTTCCAGCCCGGTCACGCGCCGGCGGCCAGCCTCGATTTCAACGATGGCTGGGCGCGGCAGATTCACATGCTTTGCCGCGTCCGCCTGGGTGAGGCCGGCAGCTTCGCGAGCCGTCTTCAGGCGTCGACAGAGGTCCTCTGACGAGATGGGCATAGGGTGGTCCAGTCGGGCAGGCCGGGGTTGACATGGAACATGGCATATTCTTACATTCATTGTCAAGATATGGATTGATGCTGAAACCTTGGAGGATTGCCATGACGGAGAAATGCGGACCCAACGATGCACCTGGAATGGCCGGGTGCCGGTCACGGAACGATGGCAACGGGCGGCTCCGCGAAAAGCGCGGTGATACGCTGGCGGGCACGCTGGAGCGAGAGTATGGAGTTGATCTGGGCGTCCGAAGCGACGCCCGGCTGGATACCTTGCGGCGCCTCACAGGCGAGGACTCGGTTGCGGGCGTGGTCGCTGCGTTGACGAAGCGCTGAGAGCCGCTCCCGGGATGATCGCGGTGTACGAGCGCGTGTATGTCGGTGGAATGGAAGTTTGTGCCCATGGCGCCGATGGCCGGGCACATGTTCACGCCTGCAAGACTCCCTGCCATCAGTATGCGGTCGGCTACCGCGGTAGCTTGGCGAATTCGCATCCAAATTATCTCGCTTTGCGTCGGGCCGAGCATCTTTACCTCAACCTCATCGACCCGCCGGCGCCGCTATTCAAGCTGGAATCCTTTCGTGTGTTCCGGACGTTTGCGGCGGAGCAGTGGCGTGCGGGCCGGGATCTTGTCATCCACTGCAATCGGGGAGAGTCGAGGGCGCCCTCGCTTGCGTTGCTGTTTCTTGCGAAGGATCTTGCTGTCGTTCCGGTCGACACGTTTGCCTCTGCGGCCAGTGGCTTCACGGCTCGTTATTCACGGTATTCCCCGGGTGTCGGGATCGTGGCGTTTCTCCGTGATAATTGGGCGTTGCTCTGAATGTCATCTCATCTGAAATCCCGGCTCCGGTGCGTCAGCCCGTTCACCCGCATCGCCTGGAAGCGCGTCCCCACCACCTGGATCGCCGCGCCGTCGCGCTCCAGCCGCCCCAGCGCCAGGATCACCAGCGCGCTCCGCACCGCGTCGCGGTCCGCCCCCGCCACCCCCTTCGGCACGATCACGTTGATGTAGCCGTGCTCGTCTTCCAGCAGCAGGAACACCGTGCCGTTGGCGGTCTCCGGCCGCTGCCGCGCAATCACCAGCCCCGCCACCAGCACCGACGTGCCGTGCGGCACCGCCATGAGCGACCGGCTGTCGTCGACGTCGAGCCGGGCCAGCCGCGGCCGCAGCGATTCCATCGGATGGCCGTCGAGCGAAAAGCCGTTGGCGAAGTAGTCGAGCAGGATCCGCTGCGAGCGGGACAACGGCCGCGGCGTGATGTGTGACGGCTGCGCCGGGGCCAGCGGCAGCCGGTCGCCCACCACCCGCAACGCCAGCCACGCCGCCTGTCGCCGGTCGGCTTCCCACGCGCCGAACGCTCCGGCGCGCGCCAGCGCCACGGCGTTCTGCCGCTCCAGCGCCGCCCGCCGCACCACGTCGTCGATGCCGCGGAACGGTGCCCGTTCCTGCGCGGCACTCAGCGCTTCCAGCGCCGTCCCTCCCAGCCCGCGGATGAAGCGCCACCCCACCCGCAACGCCGGCCGCGCCGGATCGTCGCCCGGCTCCATGGTGCACTCGGCGCGCCCGTCCTTGAGGCACGGCGGCCGGAGCGGCACGCCGTGGCGCCTGGCGTCGTGCAGCAGGGTGCTCACCGGATAGAACCCCATCGGCTGCGCGTTCAACAGCCCCAGGAAGAACTCGCCCGGGTGATTTGCCTTGAGCCACGCGGTGGCGTACGCGATCAGCGCAAAGCTCCACGCATGCGATTCCGGAAAGCCGTAGTTGGCAAAGCTGCGCAGGTCGGTCTCGATCCGTTCGGCGACCGCATCGGCCACCCCTTCGACAATGAGCCGCCGCCGCAACTCGGCGAGCGCCGCAATCAGCTTCGGCTCCTTGCGCCGGTGCCCCATGGTGCGGCGCAGCAGGTCGGCTTCGGCGGGCGTGTAGCCGGCCAGCGCGATGGCGATCGCCATCGCCTGCTCCTGGAAGATCGGAATCCCCTGGGTGCGCTCGAGGATCGGCTGCAGTGCCGGATGCGGATAGGTCACCGCCTCGCGCCCGCGCCTGCGTTCGGTGTACGGCCGGACAAAGCGCGCCGTGATCGGCCCCGGGCGGATCAGCGCCACCTGCACCGCGATGTCGTAGAGATGTTCCGGCCGCGTCTGCAGGATCGACGCGATCTGCGCCCGGCTCTCGATCTGGAACATCCCGATCGTCTCGCCGCGCCCGATCAGGTCGTACGTCGCCGGGTCGTCGTAGGGGAGCTGATACATCTCCGGCCGATGGCCGGTGCGCACCGCGATCGCGTCGAACGCCCGCCGCACCACCGCCAGGCCGCCCAGCCCCAGGAAGTCGAACTTGGGAATCCCCACCAGGTCGAGGTCGTCCTTGTCGAACTGGATGATCGACCGCCCCATCGTGGTCCACTCGATCGGCGCAAAGTCGCCCAGCGGCTGCGACGACAGCACGAAGCCGCCCGGGTGCGTCGAGCGGAGCCGCGGCATCTCGTCACACGCGCGCATCATCGCCAGCAGGGCGCGGGCCCGCGGCGTGTCGAGGTCGAAATGCTGCGCCGGTGCCACTTCGTGCACCAGCCGCTCCACGCCCACCAGGCAGCCGTCGTGGTGCAGCCGCTTCGAGAGCCGGAACGCCAGCTCCGCCGGATAGCCCAGCGCGCGCATCCCGTCCTGCAGCGCGGTGCACGCGCTGTACAGCTGGGTGACGGCGGTGATCGCCGAGTTGCTGCGCCGGTACCGGCCGTACATGTAGTCGAGCACCTCTTCCCGCCGGTCGTGCTCGATGTCGACGTCGATGTCGGGCGCCTCGGTCTGGCCGTCGACCCGCGCCTCGGAGAGGAAGCGCTCGAACAGCAACCCGTTGCGCACCGGATCGACCGCGGTGATGCCAAGGCAGTAGGCCACCGCGGAATTGGCGGCGCTGCCGCGCCCCTGGCAGAGGATGCCGCGGTCGTGGGCAAAGCGCACCGCGTCCCACATCACCAGGAAGAAGCCGGCAAAGCCGAGCCGCCGGATCACGTCGAGTTCGTGATCGACCTGGCGGCGCTGGGCCGGCGACAGCGCCCCCCAGCGCCCGGCCGCGCCGGCGTCGGTCACCACCCGCAGGAACGAATCGTTGTCGTGGCCCGGCGGCACGTCGTAGTGCGGCAGCGGTGGCCGCACCCAGCGGAGGTCGAAGTCGCACGCCGCCGCGATCTCGTCGGCAGCTGCCACGCCGCGTGCGTTGCCGCGCCACCGCTCGGCGCGTTCCTCGGGGGCGAGCAGGCGCCAGTCGCCGTTGGGATGTCCCAGCCCCCGTTCGGCGAGCTGGTCGAGCGTGGTGCCGTGGCGCAGCGCGGTGAGCATGTCGTGCACCAGCCGCCCGCCCCGGTCGAGGTAGCGCGCGTCCTGTGCCGCCACCCACGGCACGCCGGCCCGGTCGGCCACCTCGATCAGCGCCTGCGCCAGCGCCGCTTCGGCGCCACCGGTGTGGTGGTCGTGGACTTCGACCGCGACATGGTCACCGAACGCCTCCCGCCGGCCGTGCAGCAGTGTCAGCGCTTCCGCACGGCGCCCCGCCGCCACCAGTACGGCGACCTCGCCCGACATCGGCCCGGTCAGCAGTTGCAACCCGTCGGCGCGTTCGGCGACGTCGTTCCAGGCGAGGCGTGCCCGGCCGCGCGACGGTCGCGTGTCGTCGGTGTGACGCAGCGCGCCGGCGCGGGCCCGCGTCACCAGGGCGGCGAGATGGCGATAGCCGGCCGCGGTGCGCGCCAGGAGCGCCAGCGGCCGGCCGTCGACGACCAGTTCCGCGCCGACCACCGGCTGGATGCCGTGTTCGCGACACGCCACCGCGAAACGGACGATGCCGCCAAGGTCGCCGGCGTCGGTGAGCCCCACGGCGCGGTAGCCGAGGTCGGCGGCACGCGCGGCCAGCGCTTCGGGGGTCACGGCACCGTCACCGAAGGAGTACGCTGAATGGCAGCGGAGTTCGGCGGGCATCAGTCCCACCACCCCGCCAGGTACCACCGGTCGTCGCGCCACTCGCGATAGAGCAGCACCATCACGCCGTCGGGGCGGATGCCCTGGTAGTACTCGCGCGCAAACCGCCCCGCCCACTGCTCGCCCGAGAGACACTGCGGGCCGAGCGCCTGGCGCAACACGACGACCTCGCCGTGGTCGAGGTACCGCACCGGGACGTCGAACCCCCGGCGGCGCTCGGTGAACACCGAGATCTCCCGGGGCGCGGGGAGGAGGAGCGGGGCGAGGACGGGAGAACATGGCCCAGAGCCCAGGGCCGAGGACCCAGAACTGCTGGAAAAGCGTCCCGCAACGCTCTTCTGGGCCCCGGGCTCCGGGCTCTGGGCGCCTTCTGCCATCCACCGTCCCGCCCGCTCCGGCAACACATGCCCGCCCCGCCGCAACGCCACCACCGCGTCGCTTTGCATGTCGAGCACCTGTTCCAGCGCCTGTTCAGCCGCCGCCTCGGTCGCAAAGCCGGCGTCGAAGAGGTCGCCCTGCCGCACCGGCGGCGCGATCGCGGTGTCGACCTGCACGGCGAGCCCCGCCACGCGATCGTCGAGGGTGAGCTGTTCCAGGGCGTGCCGCACCAGCCGCAGCCAGGTGCGGCGATCGGCGGTGGGGCGCGACGCGCCGACCTGGCGAGCCACCGTGCCGCCGCCCTCGAGCGCCAGCGTCACGCCGAGCAGCCGCGCGCCGAGTCCGCACTGCGCCAGCGCGTCGCACACCGAGGTGAGCAGCGCGTTGACGACGAACACCAGCTGCTCCAGGCTGGCGACGGTGAAGTCGGTCCAGTCGAACGACGCCGTCGGCCACTCCTGCGGCCGCGCGCTGAAGAGCAGGCGGGGGTCGATGGCGCGCGCCCGTCGCCAGCAGTCGACGCCGCGCGGGCCGAAGCGCACCGCCACCGCCTCGGCGTCGAGCGCCGCGAGGTCGCCACACCGATGCAGCCCGACACTCACGAACAGCGTGTCCAGTTCGTCAGCCGGCGCCAGCACGTCCAGGGGCAGCGGCGCCAGCCAGGCGCGCTCGGCGCCAGCGGGCACCACGACGATGCCTCCGTCGGCGGCACGCCGGGCCGCGATGGCGGCGACGACCGGCACGGCCGCAATGCCCGCCCCGGTGATGCGAACGTGCGCCGCCAGCTCGGTGATGGCGTGACGCGCCAGCGCAGCGGCGTCGAGTCCCCCGCCCGTCGAGCCAGGCGAGGCGTTCGACGGCGGCAATCGCGGCGCGCGGCGCGAGGGCGAGGAGCCGCCCCAGCAGCTCAGTCGACGCCGCGCCGGTCGGCCAGTCCGGGATCGAGAGCGCAACGAATGTCATGGGAATACACCGGCAGGGTGAGCGTGGTCGCCGCCCGCCATCCCGACGCCACCGCGTCGACGGCGAGGGTGACCCGCCGCAGCTGGGCGGGGTCGCCGAACGGCGTCGGCACGTAGTCGTATCGGTCGGGGAGATAGCGCGAGGTGAGCCGCAGCGCCGCCGGCAGCGTCGCCGCCGCCGTCATGGCGAATGCGCCGCCGCCGTCATGCACCGCGCGGGCCAGGCGAAAGAGCGTGGTGCGATCGGTCACCGCCCCGGCCCCGCTCAACACCACCAGGGCAAAACCCCCCGAGGCGATCAGCACCTCCGCGAAACGCTGGGCGAGCAGGGCGGTGCGGGGGCGCAGCACCAGCGGCCCGTCGAGCCACCCCGGCCCCAGCACCCGGTGGCCGTCGATCCACACCGCCCGCTGCCCCGCCTGCTGCACCGCCCGGCACGCCGCCGCCAGCAGGGTGGTCGCCCCCGGCGCAGGGAGGGTCCAGATGGTGGGCCGCCCCCGGGGGAGGCCGTGGTTGGGGAGAATGTGATCGAATGCCGCGACACCGGTCCCCAATCCCGCGTCGCGCCGGGCCGGAAGCGGCACCGCGTCGGGAAAACGGCGCGCCAACAGCTGGCGGAGGTCGAGGGCAGGGAGGGACATGGGGTATTGAATGTACCGAATAAAAACCGAAAACCAAGGAGCCCGGAGCCCGGAGCCCGGAGCCCGGAGCCCGGAGCCCAGAGCCCGGAGCCCGGAGCCCGGAGCCCAGAGCCCAGAGCCGGGGCCCGGAGCCCGGAGCCGAGGGCCCCGCAGATCCGATTCGGCACGCGCACCGCCATTGCTCGTTCTTGATGCCAGATGGCGCTTCCCGCATACGCCGAGTCCGGCGTTCGGCTCTGGGCTCTCGGCCCTGGGCTATCTTTTCGCATCCATGTCCGACAATCCCTCCGCGCTCCACCGCGTCATCGGCACCAACGCGTTGACGATCACCATGCTGAACAGCGTCATCGGCGCCGGCATCTTCGGCCTGCCGGCGTTCGCGTCGCATGCCCTCGGGACCGCCGCGTTGTTCGCCTACCTCACCTGCCTCCTGCTGGTTGCGCTGGTGGGACTCTGCCTTGCCGAAGCCGGGTCACGGGTGCCGCATCAGGGCGGACTCTACGCCATCGTCGAGCGGTCCTTCGGGCGCTACGTCGGCACCGTTGCCGGCCATCTGCTCTGGTTCGGCGAAGGCGCCGCCTCCGATGCCGCCGTCGCGGTGCTGATGGTCGACACGCTGGGCCTGCTGGTGCCGGCACTCGGGTCGGTGGTGTGGCGGACGGTGCTGTTGCTGGCCTACTACCTGATCCTCGTCGCCGTCAACATCCGCGGTGTGCGCCACGGGACGCGCCTGTCGCAGGTCACCGGCTGGATCAAGCTGGTGCCGCTGGTGGCGTTGGTGGTCTTCGGCCTGCCGCGGATCCATGCCGCCAACCTCCATCTCACCCTGCCGCCGTCGTTCCATGCGCTGGGGAACACCGCCGTGCTGTTGTTCTTCGCCTTCATGGGATTCGAAGCGGGGCTCAACGTCGGCGAAGAGGTGACCACTCCGGAACGCACCATTCCCCGGGCCATCGCCATGACGGTGCTGGTTGCAGGCGCGCTCTACATCGGCTTGCAACTCGTCTCGCAGGGTGTGCTCGGCCCGATGCTCGCCAACGCCGGCGAAGCGCCGCTGCGCACCGTCGCCGACACGCTCTTCGGGTCGGTGGGCGGCCGCATCGTGCTGGTGGCAACGGTCCTCTCCACCGGCGGCCTGGTGGCCGCCGATTTCCTGGTCACGCCCCGGGTGCTCTTTGCACTCGGTCGCGACGGGGCGTTGCCGGGAGTCGTCGCGCGGACCAATCGCCACGGCGCGCCCGGCGTGGCGATCGTGACGTACGGCGTGGTATGTGCGGCGCTGGCGTTGTCGGGCACCTTCCGGGCCCTGGCGTCGGTGGCGGCGGCGGCGACGCTGCTGCTCTACCTGCTGTGCGTGCTTGGCCTGTTCAAGCTGCGCGCCGCCGACGTCCGGGCCGAGCGGCCGCCGTTCGTCGTCCCCGGCGGGCCGCTGATTCCCCTGGCGGCGGTGGCGGTGGTGGCGGCGGTGCTGGAGGGGTTGGGCGGCGCCGATCTGCGCGCCCTCGGCATCTTCGTCGTCATCACGCTCGGCGTGGCGGCGGTCCGATGGCGCCCCGTGACGGTGTGATGCGAGGCGAAACGCAACACGTGCATCGGCGGCGCGATCCGTCTATCTTTGCGCGGCTTCTGTCGGAGCGTGTTGCACATGTCGGATGAACTGGTTCCCGTCATTCTCGCCGCCTGCCGCACCCCGATCGGTCGGTACCTCGGCGCCATCTCCTCGGTTTCCGCGCCCCGCCTCGGGGCGATCGCCATCAAGGAAGCGGTCCGCCGCGCCGGCGTCGATCCGGCCACCATCGACGATGTCATCATGGGCCATGTGGTGCAGGGCGGCACCGGCCAGGCGCCGGCCCGCCAGGCGATGATCCACGCCGGCCTCCCGCCGGTCATTCCCGCCGTCACCATCAACAAGGTCTGCGGCTCGGGCCTCAAGGCCGTGATGCTCGCCGCCCAGGCCGTCAAGGCCGGCGACGCGCAGTGCGTCGTGGCCGGTGGCATGGAGTCGATGTCCGGTGCGCCGCATTACGTCTACGGCTATCGCGTCGGGATCAAGGCCGGCAACCAGACCATGGTCGACGGGATGATCCACGACGGCCTCTGGGACTCGTTCGGCAACAATCACATGGGCGAATACGCCGAATACACCGCGGAGAAGGCCGGCATCTCGCGCGAAGAACAGGACCAGTTCGCCTATCAGTCGCACCGGAAGGCGGTCGCCGCACAGCAGGCCGGAAAGTTCGACGCCGAAATGGTCGGCGTCGATGTGCCGGTCAAGGGCGGCACCACCACGGTCACCGCCGACGAGTCACCCCGCGCCGACACCTCGCCGGAGACCCTCGCGAAACTCAAGCCGGTCTTCCGCAAGGGCGGCACGGTCACCGCGGGCAATGCTCCCGGACTCAACGACGGCGGTGCCTCGGTGATCGTGGCGTCCCTCGCCTACGCAAAGCAGCACCACCTCACCCCGATGGCGCGCATCACCGGTTACGCCACCGGCGGCGGCGAACCGAAGGACCTCTTCTTCGCCCCGGTGATGGCGGTCGAAAACCTCATGAAGAAGACCGGCGCGACCATCGGCAGCTACGACCTGATCGAGGCGAACGAGGCGTTCGCGGTGCAGGCCCTCGCCGACGGCCGTGCCCTGGGCTGGGACTGGGATCGGGTCAACGTCAACGGCGGCGCCATCGCCCTCGGTCATCCGATCGGCGCGTCGGGCGCGCGGATCCTCGCCACGCTGCTCTACGCGATGCGCGATCGCAAGGCAAGGACCGGACTCGCGACGCTCTGTCTCGGCGGCGGCAACGCGGTGGCGCTCTCGGTGGAGGCGCTGTGAGCGAAAAGATCGCCGTCATCGGCTCCGGCACCATGGGCAACGGCATCGCCCACGTCTTTGCGCAGCACGGCCATCCGGTCGCCCTCATCGACGTCGCGCCGGCGGCCCTCGAACGCGCGCTCGGCACCATCCGCGCCAACCTCGAGCGTCAGGTCAAGAAGGGCACCCTTGCCGCCGAGGCGCCGGCCGGGATTCTCGCGCGGATCAGCACCGGCACGTCGCTCGACGCCGTCCGCGGTGCCGAGCTGGTGGTCGAGGCGGCGAGCGAGAACCGCGACCTCAAGTTCGAGTTGTTCGCCGAGCTCGACCGCCTCTGCCGATCCGGCGGCGATCCTCGCCAGCAACACGTCGTCGATCTCGATCACCGAAATCGCCTCCCGCACCCGGCGCGCCCCGAACAGGTCATCGGGATGCACTTCATGAACCCGGTGCCGGTCATGCAGCTGGTCGAGGTGATCCGCGGGCACGGCCACCAGCGACGCCACCACCACCCGGGTGCTCGACCTCGCCACGCGCCCTCGGCAAGACCCCGGTCGAGGTCAACGACTATCCGGGGTTCGTCGCCAACCGCGTGCTGATGCCGATGATCAACGAGGCGATCTTCTGCGTCTTCGAAGGGGTCGGCACGCCGGAAGCGATCGACACCGTCATGAAACTCGGCATGGCGCACCCGATGGGGCCGCTCACCCTGGCGGATTTCATCGGCCTCGACGTCTGCCTGGCGATCCTCAACGTGCTGCACGACGGGCTGGGCGACGACAAGTACCGCCCGTGCCCGCTGTTGAAGAAGATGGTTGCGGCGGGACAGCTCGGCCGCAAGAGCGGCAAGGGTTTCTACGAATACCCGAAGAAGTGACGTGTCGACCCTCGACACCTGACCACCCAACTCAACCGGCGATCGACTCCCTATGGACGCGTTCAGCGAAATGAAGCAGTGGGGCCACGAGCAGGTGGTGTTCTCGCACGAACCGTCGTGCGGCTACTTCGGGATCATCGCCATCCACGACACCACGCTCGGTCCGTCGCTGGGCGGCACCCGGGTCTGGCCCTACGCCGAGCACCGAGGAGGCGCTGCGCGACGTGCTGCGCCTCTCCCGCGGCATGACCTACAAGTCCGCGGTCGCCGGGCTCAATCTCGGCGGCGGCAAGGCGGTGATCATCGCCGACCCGAAGCGCGATGGATCGCGAGTCGCTGTTCCGCGCCCACGGGCGGTTCGTCGAATCGCTCGGTGGCCGCTACATCACCGCCGAAGACGTCGGCACGTCGCCCACCGACATGGAGTTCGTCCGTCGCGAGACGAAGCACGTCGCCGGGCTGCTCAACCTCTCGGGCGATCCGTCGCCGGTGACCGGTTACGGCGTCTACATGGGGATGAAGGCCGCCGCCAAGGTGCGCTGGGGCAAGGACTCGCTCGCCGGCAAGCACCGTGGCGGTGCAGGGCGCCGGCAAGGTGGCGTGCTACCTGATGACCCACCTCAAGGACGAAGGCGCGCCGATCGTCACCTGCGACATCGACAAGGAGAAGGTCGAGCGCGCCGTCGACGAACTCGGCGCCAAGGCGGTCGCCACCGACGCCGATGTACGACGCCCGGCCGACATCTTCGCGCCCTGCGCGCTCGGCGCCATCATCAACGACGACACCCTCCAACGCCTCAAGGTGGAGATCGTCGCCGGCGGGGCCAACAATCAACTCGCCGAGCCCCGCCACGGCGCTCGAGCTGGAAAAGAAGGGCATCCTCTACGCGCCGGACTACGTCATCAACGGCGGTGGCGTCATCAACGTCTACGGCGAGCTGCAGCACTGGACCATGGAGCGCGCCAAGCGCAAGGCGCAGGAGATCTACGACACCATGCTCCGCGTCTTCGCCATCGCCAGCCGCGACAAGATTCCCTCGTTCGAGGCCGCCGACCGCCTGGCCGAGGAGCGGATCCGTTCGGTCGCGGGGTTGAAGAAGATGTGGCTCGAGGGAGACCGGTAGCACCCCTCGACTATCTTCCTGCCATGCTCGACGCCACGACGAAGCTCCGGCACGACGCCCCGCTGGCCGACGCCGATCCCACCATCGCCGCCCTCATCGGCGCCGAACTGGCGCGCCAGCGCGACGGCCTCGAGCTCATCGCCAGCGAGAACTTCACGTCGCGCGCCGTGCTCGAAGCGATGGGCTCGTGCCTCACCAACAAGTACGCCGAAGGCTACCCGGGCAAGCGCTATTATGGCGGCTGCGAAGTCGTCGACCAGGTCGAGCAGCTCGCCATCGACCGCGTCAAGGCGATCTTCCAGGTGGAGCACGCCAACGTCCAGCCACACTCCGGCGTGCAGGCCAACTTCTGCGCCTACATGGCGCTGATGCCGCCCGGCGCGACGCTGCTCGGGATGGCGCTGCCGCACGGTGGCCACCTCTCGCACGGCACGTCGGTGAGCCACACCGGGCAGGTCTGGAAGGCGCACGGGTACGGTGTGCGTGCCGACACCGGGCTCATCGACTACGACGCGGTGCGCGACCAGGCCCGGCAGGTGCGGCCCCAGGTCATCGTCGCCGGCGGGTCGGCCTACGCGCGGATCATCGACTTTGCGGCGTTCCGCTCCATCGCCGACGAAGTCGGCGCATTCCTCGTTGTCGACATGGCGCACGTCGCCGGACTGGTCGCCGGCGGTGTGCTACCCGTCGCCGGTGCCCCACGCGCACGTCACCACCAGCACGACCCACAAGACCCTGCGCGGGCCGCGCGGCGGCTTCATCCTGACCCACCCGACCACGCCCGGGCCATCGACAAGTCGGTCTTTCCCGGCGGCCAGGGTGGCCCGCTCGAGCACGTCATCGCCGGCAAGGCGGTGGCGTTCGGCGAGGCGCTCACCGCCGACTTCCAGCGCTACGCGGCACGGGTGGTCGAGAACGCGCAGGTGCTCGCGGCGGCGCTGATCGAGCGTGGCTTTGCGATCGTCTCTGGCGGCACCGACTCGCACCTGATGCTGGTCGACCTGCGGTCCCGTGAACTCACCGGCAAGGAAGCCGAGCGGCTGCTGGGCCGCGCCGCCATCACCGTCAACAAGAACACGGTGCCCGACGACCCGCAGTCGCCGTTCGTCACCAGTGGCATCCGCATCGGAACACCGGCGGTCACCACCCGCGGCATGGGCGTCGCCGAAATGACGCAGATCGCCGCGTTGATCGACGACGTCCTCACCCGCCGCGACGACGCCACCATCACGCGGGTGCATCGTGCCGTCGGTGAGCTGGCGGCGCGTTTCCCGCTCTACGCCTCGCTGGCGGCGGGCTGACCGGGGCGACCGCGATGCCTCCCGAACTGCAGATCGCCGACGGAATCCTTGCCCGGTTGCACGCCCGCAGCGGCAAGCGCTTCGACGAGCGGGCCTACCTCTTCATCCTCGCCGCCATCGAATACCTGCAGACCCGGCTCGATGCCCGGCGGCATGTCACCGGACCCGAACTCGCCTGGGCCTGCCGCGACCTCGCGCTGGAGCGCTTTGGCCTGCTGGCGCGCACCGTCCTCGAGTACTGGGGCATCGCGTCGACCGCCGATATCGGTCGCGTCGTCTTCACCCTGGTCGACGAAGAACTCCTCGCGACGCAACCCACCGACCACGAAGCCGACTTCAGCGGCGTGTTCGAGTTTGCCGCGGCGTTCGACGAGAGCTATCCGCTGCGCTGGGCCGGCCAGTGACCCTGCCACCGCCCGGCGACGCGTCGCCGGGTCGATGGCGCCGCGGTTCCCCGTTTTTCCTCGAACGCGCTAGCATTATTCCCATTCATGCGTAACGTCCCGGTTCTCACTCCCGACCAGGCGCGCGCCTGGGACGGTGCCGCGCGGGCGCATGCCCGGCCCGAACGCGCCCTGATGGAAAGCGCCGGCCGCGCCGTCGCCCAGCTGCTCCTCGAGCGCTACGGCGTCGAGGCACAACAGGGCACCCTCGTCGCATGTGGTCCGGGAAACAACGGAGGTGACGGCTGGGTCACCGCCCGGGCGTTGCACGTGCTCGGCGTCCCGGTCTGGGCCACCGAAGTCGAAGCGCCGCACAACGACCTGGCCGCTGCCGCTCGCACCGCGGCAATCACCGATGGCGTGCGCACCGTTCCGGCCGATGGTCCGTGGCCCGGCATTACCCTCATTGTCGACGCACTGCTCGGCACCGGCGCCAGCGGCGCACCGCGCGGCGCCATCGCGTCGCTGGCGCAACGCCTCGCCGAGCTGTCGCGGCCCATTGTCGCCGTCGACGCGCCGACCGGCCTCGACCTCGGCACCGGCGTGCACCATGGATCGCTCCGGGCCGTGCTGACCGTCACCTTCGGTGGCGCGCGCCGGGGCCAGCTGCTGGCACGCGACGAAGTCGGTGCGCTGGTGGTGGTCGACATCGGACTCCCCTGTGCGGAACCGGACTGGCCGGTGCTCATCGGCAGTGACTGGGCGGCCGACCGCCTCGAACCGTTCGCCGCCAACAGCTACAAGGGCACCCGCGGCCGCGTCGTCGTCGTCGGCGGGTCGCCGGCCATGACCGGGGCGGCGCGGATGTCGGCGCGCGCCGCGTTCGGCGCCGGCGCCGGACTGGTGCACGTCGTTGCACCGGAAGAATCGCTCGCGACGATCCGCCTCGCCGAACCCGACATGCAGACCCTGGCCCACGCCTTCTCCGCGCCGCTGCAGCCCGCGCTGGTGGAATTGCTCGACCGCGCCGACGCGGTCATCGTCGGCCCCGGTCTGGGGCGCACCGCCGAGCGCACCGGGTTCGTGCTGGAGGTGCTTGCGCGCGCCCGCAACGCCGTCGTCGACGCCGACGCGCTGGTGATGCTCAAGGGCGAGGTGCCGGCGTTGCGCCGCCTTTCCGCCGGACACGGCATCGTCTGCACACCCCACGTCGGCGAATTCCGCACGCTTTTCAGCGACATGGCGGAGGACCTTGAAGTGGCGCCGTGGGAAGCCGCGCAACGCGCCGCCGATTCGAGCGGTGTCACCGTGCTGCTCAAGGGCGTGCCGACCATCGTGGCCGGCGGCGACGGCCCGCTGCTCACCGTGGCGGCCGGCAATCCCGGTCTCGCCACCGGCGGCAGCGGCGACGTGCTGTCGGGCATCATCGGCGCATTGCTCGGCCAGGGCATGGCCCTCCCCGATGCTGCCGCCGTCGGCGCACAGGCCCTCGGCGAAGCGGCGGATCACGCCGCCCGGCGCGGCACCGCGCGCGCCATGCGCCCCATGGATGTGGTCGCCTGCCTCCCCGACGTCTGGCGGGCCTGGACCCGGCGCCGCCTCGGCGAGATACCCCGCGCCCCCGTCCTGATCGAGCTTCCCGCACCCCAGGCGGGGTGATGCGCGCCGCGCCAGCTATAGTACTGCTTGCTATAGCGTGCGGAGGGACAGCGGGGCCCCAGGTGCCGGTGCCGGTGCGGAGCTTCCGTCCCGAAGACCGCGTGCTGCTCTCCGATTTCAGCCGCGTCACCGCGCTCGCCGCCACCTTCAACCGGATCTATGTCGCCTACCCGCGGGCGCTGGCCATCTGGCAGCCGCTCCAGCAGCGCTGGGACGTGCCACGCTCGCCGCCGAACCCGGCGGCACTCCGCGACGTCGTCGGCGCGGTAGCCGATCCGCTCGACGAGTCGGTCTGGCTCGCCACTCGCAACGGCTGGTTGCACTACGACCCACTCGGTGATCAATGGAGTGGCGGCGCGGTGGCCGGTCCGGTCGGCGCCATCGCCACCGACCCGGCCCATCCCGAGCGCGGTGTCTGGATCGAGGGCGCCGCCGGTTGGCTCCTGGTGCCGCGTGTGGGCGGCGCTGGCGTGCCGGGAACGCCGCCGAACACGCTCCGCTACCCGCCGACCGCCCAGCAGGCGTTGCAGGACCTGCCGCAGTTGCGCGCGCTCACCGCGCAGCTGCTCACCGGACCGCGCCAGAACTTCGGCCAGTTCACCGCCGCGGTGCCCGACATCGCCGACCGTGGCTGGTACCTCGGCACCTCGAACCGTGGCCTGGTCTACGTTCCGCGCACCGGAGCCGACATCCAGCCCATGCCGTTCGGCCTGCAGGGCACCGTGGTCGGCGCGCTCGCCCTCGACGGTGACGCCATCGATGTCGCCACCGATGCCGACGGCGTCGTTCCCGCCGGGCTGACCGCGGTGCGGCGCGACCTCTCGGCGATGCAGCCGCTGGCGCCCGCCACCGCCACCGGACTCCCGTTCGACGCGGTCCGCGGCATCCTCGTCGACGGCGACTCGCTCTGGCTCGCCAGCGATCACGGCGTGGCGGTCGAGGTCGGCCGGGGCGGTGACGTGCATCAATGGGGTGCCGCCCAGGGGCTCCTCGATCAACGTGTCCTGGCGCTGGCGCGCCTCGGCGGACAGTTGCTCGCGGGCACCATGGAAGGACTCGCCGAGCGCGACACCACCGGCAGTTTCTCGCTGCGCGACCGCACCATGACCGAGCCGGTCTACGCGCTGCTGGTGCATGGCGACACGGCGTGGGTGGGAACGCGCCGCGGCCTGTATGCCACCCTGGCCGGCGACAGCGTGCTCCGCATGTCGGCGGGATTCGCGCTGCTCCCCGAAGCGCGCAACGCCGATCCGGTTGTCGGCATCGGCTACATCGTCGACACGCTGGTGGCGATGACCCGCGAACGCCTGCTCTGGCGCGATCCATCGACTGGTGCGTGGAGTGAAGGACCGCTGCTGTCGGATCAGCTCGGGCCGTTGCGCGGCTTCTGGGTGACGCCGCACGGTGCGTGGCTTGGCGGCGATCGCGGGGCGGCGCTGGTCGCTCCGCAGGGCGCCGTGCTGAGCCGCCTCGTGGTGGGAGTCGACCTCCCCGATCAGGTCACCGCCATCGCCGGTGACGGCGATTACCTCTGGATCGGCACCGCGCAGGGATTGGTGCGCTTCCAGCTGCAGCTGCAATGACCGACATCGCCATGGGGCCCGGCGGCGAGTTCGACCGCATCCGCGCCATCGCGGCCGCCCTCGGCACCGCCGCCATCGGCCTCGGCGACGACACCGCCGTTGTGCCGGCGGGGCGCGGGACACTGCTGGCGAGCATCGATGTGACGGTGGAAGGGGTGCACTTCCGCCGCGAGTGGCTTGGTGCCGAAGAGATCGGCTGGCGGGCAACGGCCGCGGCACTCTCCGACCTCGCGGCGGCGGCGGCGACGCCGGTTGGCGTGCTCGCGGCCATCACCGTGCCGGCAGACGCCGGGGCCGGAGAACTCGAAGCGATGATGCGCGGTGTGGCGGACGCCGTGCAGTCGGTCGGTGGCCGGGTCCTGGGCGGCGACTTGAGCGGAGGGCCGGCGTGGTCGCTGGCCATCACCGTGCTGGGCCATGCCGAACGGAAGATGTCGCGCGCCGGAGCACGTCCCGGCGACGGCGTCTGGGTCACTGGAGTGCTCGGCGGCGCGCGCGCCGCGCTCGAGATGTGGCGCGATGGGACTCTGCCGTCTCCCGACGCGCGTTGGGCCTTTGTGCATCCCGAACCGCGGATCGCCGTCGGCGGCTGGCTTGCTGCGCGCGGTGCCACGGCGATGATGGACATCAGCGACGGTCTTGGCGGCGACGCGCCGCACCTGGCGGCGGCGAGCGGCGTGGCACTCAGCCTCGAGCTCGATCACCTGCCGATCCACCCGGCGGTGAGTCCGGTGGCGAAGCGGGTGGGGACGTCGTCGGCACAATTCGCCGCCGAGGGCGGGGAAGATTACGAGTTGCTGGTGACGCTTCCGGCGGCGTTCGCTGCCGCGGACGGGTGCGCGCGAGACACCGGCGTCTCAATGACCCGGATCGGGACGGTCGACACGGGATCAGGCGTCACCGCCACGCTGCGCGGCGCACCGGTGGAGCTACGCGGGTACCGGCACCGGTTCGGCGGGGTTGTTTCGGAGTAGGCGGGGGCAATGAATCCCTGCCCCTGCGGCTACCTGGGTGACGCGACGCGGCAGTGCAGCTGTTCGCCGATGGCGGTGCAGCGGTACCGCGCGAAGATCTCCGGGCCGCTGCTCGACCGGGTGGACATCCACCTGAGTGTCCCGCCGGTGGCGTACGACGATCTCACGGCGCGCAAGGCGGCGGAATCGCGTACCGTGGTGCGGCAGCGGGTGGAAGCGACGCGGGCGCGGCAGTTGGAGCGGTTCCGGGAAGTGCGCGGGGTGTATGCCAACGCGCACATGGGGCCGAGGGAGCCGGCCAGGTTCGTGCGGACCGATGCGGCAACGGATGCGGTGCTCAAGCAGGCGATCGTCACTGGGGCTGTCGGCGCGGGCGTACCACCGCGTGCTCAAACTGGCGCGGACGCTGGCGGATCTGGAGGGCGCAGCCGAGGTGGGACCGCAGCATGTGGGGGAAGCGATCCAGTACCGGGTGCTGGATCGGGGGAGGGGCCGGGACCCGCCCGGCGTAATGCATCGAAGCAATGAAACCCTACACGCCGCGGATCCTCACTGCAGCGAGGCCTCATTGACAGCTATTACCCCGGACCGTAGCGTTATACGCCACGCCACGCCACGCCACGCCACGCCACGCCACGCCACGCCACGCCACGCCACGCCACGCCACGCGACATGGACGGCGCCGGACCGGGATCCGCTCGGCGCCGGGTTGAGGAATGAGTGTGTCGAACTATACCGGTGAACGCGCATGTGGAGCATCCCAGCAGACAAGTGGTCATTTCCGGCTCGCGGAGCGACCGCGCGCGCCCGGCAAGGGGGTGGCCCGTCCCTCGTGAGCCACGGCGAATGGTGCATGCGGCCAGAATCGCCCTCAAGGCCAGTCACCAAACGACGGTGCGAGACGCGTCACTCGACGGCCGGGTTGCCCCAATGAAGGTGTTCTGCCTGATGCCCGGTGCTTCAGATGTGTCGGTCAGCGGTCCGACGACGCTGCGGCCACTAGGTACGCTGCTGGTGGTAGCTCACTCGGGTGATGGAGTGGAGGTACTCGGGAACGCCGTGTCGCAATGGCGTGAAAGTCCGTGGTGCCCGACCGTGATCGTCGGGCCCAACCCGATATCGCAGGTGGCACTGGATGCCTTGCTGCCGCCCGCCATGCAGGTTGCTTCCATTGTTGCAGTCCAGGTCCCGCCCGGTGAGGATCTGCGAATGGCGGTAAGGCGGCGTCGGATTCCTGATGCGACTGACGTAGGCTCGTACATTGCCTTCCGCACGTCACGGCATCTTGCCGCCATCGTACATTCAGCAATGGTTGCACAACGCGAATGGCGGTACTTGCGGCGGGCGCTCCGGGAGCGTGGAGTATGGTCGCCGCGTGATTGGGCGGCCGTGCTCCAGTGCGTCCTGATGTTCAGCCGGGCGGCCGCTCAAGGGTGGACAGAGGCCGAGGCCGCGCGTAAAGCGTGTGTGTCCGTCAAGACGGTATCGGCTAGGTGCGGACGCTACTTCGGCCGTGAGTGGCGTTCGCTTCGGCGGCTCGGCGCCTGGGAGCCAGCTGTCGAGGCTGCGCTGCGAACGGGCAGGTATGTATCAGTTCGTGTTCCGTTGCAGAACTAGTCGCCCACGCGCTGAAACTGTCCATTGGCGGGATGGCGACCGTACGATGGCTGCGGTATTGTGTAGTCGGGCAGGCTGATTGCCTGCGGGATCGTGATCGATGTCACCACGCCAAAGGGAGGAACAAGCGATGCCGAACCGAGCGGCGGGTCTCCGGGTTGTTGCGATCGGAGCAATAGTGGCTTGTGCGGCAGTGTTCGTGCTGGCCCCCAGTCGGGCTGGCGCGGTTCCCTTTGTAACTCAGGGGCACGTATGCCAATCTGACCCGAATCACGGATGCGCCTACGACTCCGCCGGGATAGGCATCGTGGCGCTGGACGAGTCATGCAAGAGCGGAGCGTGCTACACGTGCGCAAACTCGCCCGACGAATTTTGCAATGGGATCGGAGGTTGGTACGGCTCTTGACCGAGGACCGGCAGCGTCGATCGCGGTAGCGTTGGATTTGCCGGGCGGCGGGGCGTGTCGATCCTGTCATGTGGGAGTTGACGCCGGGGTGCCGACATGTCAGTTGCCGTGCTGTGCACGAGATACGGCCGAGTGGAAGTCTGGGGGTCCGGAATGAGCCATCCGCGGTCGCGGCAGTGGGTTGGGATATTGGAGAGGACGCGGACGGCGTGCACCGTAGCCGGCATGGTCACCGTTGTGGCTGCGTTCGCGGGCAAGGCCCAGTCTACCCGTGAGCGCCACATCAGTACGCCAGCCGACGAACTCCCCGCCGTTCTGTCTGAGGCGGCATTCAATCCGGTCCTGTTGGCTGGCACCCAATTGCTCGAATCGATCCTATCCTTGGCCGACCAATGCAAATGGCAATTGGCTCCGGTCGCCTCTGGGTCGCAGATGGATCGGGGAGTCCTTATATACACGTTTTCGAGCTGGCGACGCGCAAGCTCGTGATGTCCTTTGGGCGCCGGGGCGAGGGCCCCGGCGATTTCCAGTACATCATGCAGTTGAGCATCCGCGCAGATGACTCCGCCGCCGTCTGGGCGTACGATGGTGACCTCCAGCGACTGACCAGGATTACAACCCACGAACTGCAGAGCGAGCCTCGTACCATCGCGCACCCAGGTCTTTCGGGTCAGGGACGTGCTCGGATGCCCACAGTTCTCCGAATGTTCTGGCTCGACGCTGATCGTCTGATCCTGATCGGCAATGCAGATACCAATCGGATCATGATTGCCGACTCGACGGGGCGGATCCTCTCGGTCCGGCCCGGTCCGCTGTTGGGTACCGCGAGCGTGCCCACCGCGATCCGTGCCAACCTGTCGGTAGGTGTCCATCCCTGCGCTCGCCCATCCGGTGACCGATTTGTGATAACCTACGACGGGGCGTCGCGAATCGACCTGTTTGACGCCAACGGGTCGTACCGGGGCGCGTTTCGCGTCCCCATTCGAGTTTCCCCCACCGGCGATTTCGGTCGAGATCCGAACGGCAACTGGCATGCTCCGGAACCTCGCTGGTACTACCGAGCGTGCGCGGCGACCAGCGATCGCCTCTACGCGCTCTTCTCCGGACGACTTGCGACAGCTGGGCCCACGGGCACCATGAAATGGGATGCGCGGTTCGTCCACGTGTTCGACTGGTCGGGAAAGCTGGTGGGAGTACTGCAGCTCGATCGACTCGCCGAGACGATCGCAGTCGACGGTGATTCCGTTCTGTATGCCGGCGGAGACGCGATAGAAGGAGTGGTTAGCTACCGGATTCCATCCGCGATTCGGAGTGGGCGCTAGAATGGGTTGGCGTAACAGAACAACAAATGCCAAGAACGGCCTTGACAGGCTGACAATATTGCTGCTCGTGGTCGCCGCCATCTGTGTTCTCGGTCTGCTCGTGAGACGATTCGATCACGGGCCCGTGGCCAGTGCGAACATCACCGGATCCGACGCAAGCAACAGGGGTGGCCGTGTGGCATCATTCGCTCGGGAACTTGGGGCGCTCGCGGTGAGCCCGGGTGTCTTCTTCAGGCTCACTTCGAGCGGTGATAGCGTCGGACAGTCCGATGCTGACGTGGTCATTGTCGTCTTTTCGGATTTCACCTGTGGGCACTGTGCGGCATTTCAATCGACGCTTGAGACGCTCATGAAGCGATTTCCTGACGAGGTGTTGCTCATTTACAAGCACTTCTCACCAGCCGGTACTGGCGGTACGCTCCGGCTGGATCTTGCGGCCGATTGTGCGGGCGACCAAGGCCGTTACCTGGCATACGCTTCGGCCGCATTTGGAAACCCCATGTTGGCAGGGAGCCGAGACGGCTGGATGCAACTGGCTGATACGGCGCGGGTCCCGGACATGACGAGATTTGTGGCGTGCACGAAGAGCGAACAACACAGGGACCGCATCGACCGAGCTATCGAAGAAGCTGGCGCATTGCGCGTGACCGGGACTCCGACCTCCTTCATAAATGGCGTCCGGATCGTCGGAGACTTTGCCGCTCGCAACACTGGACACGGTGGTCGCGTTCGAGTTGGGTAGATTGCGCCCGCGTGCCGGCACGTGAGGCGAACCGTGGAGTCAATCCGGTGGCCCATTCTGCCGGCTTAATTTGACCTGGACCCCCGATGATCGTCTGAGTCAGAGCGCGACTGATGTCAGGCGCGTGCGACCGCAGGTCGGTTGGTGCCGTTCAAGATCAAGGCATCTGCTTGCCCGAGACTCGGCAACGAGCGCGTTGCGCATCTTCAGCGCGGGGTACGGACGAAAGGCGCGGACGGCGCTGCTGCGTTCCACCGGCAAGGCGACCGAATGGCTGGCGCCGGGTATCCTTGTCGCTCCGTGGTGGCGGGTCATCTGGCAGCGCGCTGGTAGAGATCCCGCCGCGCCGCTGGCACCGTCACCCGCCCGTGCGCGTCCGGTTTCGCCAGCAGCATCTGGTGCAGGTTGAGGCGCTTGCTGGCAAAGCCCTCGGCCGCGCCGCCCATGTAGAGACGCCAGATGCGATAGGTCTCCCGTCCCACCAGCCCCGTCGCCTCCGGCTCGTGCGCCTCCAGATTATGGACCCAGGCGCGCAGCGTGCGGGCGTAGTGCTCCCGCAACGACTCCACGTCGCGCACGTCGAAGCCCGCCTTCAGCGCCCGATGGGTCAGCGTGCTGAGCGGCACCAGTCCGCCATCAGGAAAGACGTACTTCTTCGTGAAGGCGCCGTCGCGCCACGCCAGCAGCGCGCCCGGCCGGAACCGGAACGCCGCGTCCTTGGTGATACAGTGGTTGAGGAAGAGCCCGCCGGGCCGGGTCAATCGCCAGGCGTGCCCGAAGTACCGTCCCAGCTGGCTCCATCCCACATGCTCCGCCATCCCGACGCTCACCACCTTGTCGAACGGCTGCGAGTCGTCGAGGTCGCGGTAGTCGCGCACCTCCACCCGGCAGCGATCCTCCAACCCGGCTTCTGCGATGCGTTGCCGTGCCAGTTCGGCCTGGGGCGGGCTCAATGTCACGCCGAGCGCGGAGACGCCGTAACGCTGCGCGGCGTAGAGGATCAGGCCACCCCAGCCGCAGCCGATGTCGAGCAGCCGCTCACCCGGCTGCAGCCGCAGCTTGCGGCAGATATGGTCGAGCTTGGCGGTCTGCGCGTCGGCCACGGTGGTCACGCCCTCGTCGTAGTAGGCGCACGAATAGATCATCCGCGGGTCGAGGAACAGGGCGTAGAAGTCGTTGCCGAGGTCGTAATGCGACCGCACCGCGGCGGCATCACGCTCCAGCGAATGCTTCGGCAGCGCCCGCGCGGCACCGAGCCGGCGGCGGGCGCCACGCCGCCGGGCGGCGTCGAGCGGAAGCCGGAGCGCCAGGCGTTCCACTTCGAGCAGGGTCGAGAGCCTCGCGAGACGCTTCCGCACCGCACCGGCGCTGGCCACCGTCGCTTCGATGTCGCCTTCCACGTCGTAGTCCCCATAGACGAAGCTTTCGGCGAGATGGAGTTGCGACGGGACGAACAGCATCCGGCGCAGGGAGCCGGCATGGGTCAGCACCAGGGTGAAGCGGGACGGCCGCTCCGTCGGCCGTTCGGTGGTGCCACTGTCCCAGTAGCGCAACGTGAAATCCCGTTCGGCCGGTGGCCCGAACACCAGCTCAGCGATCCGGCGGGCGATGTGCAGCCAACGGGTCTCCCGGCGCTGCGCGCGGGCGCTGGTGCTGGCGATGGTGGCGATGGTGGAGTTGGTTGCCACGATCCGATCCTCCTTCCTGTGTTCCGGTGGCATGCCGAGGGGGGCGGGACCGCCGTAGTCTAGGGTCCGGGGAACCGGCCCTCCAGCCCAGGACGTCCCGGTTGACCGGCTCAGCCGCCGTGCCGTACCTTGCACGGGCTCTTCCACCTACAGGACGTCCGATGCGTCCGATCTTCGACGTTTCCGGTGCCGTGTGACTCCATTGCCGTCCGGGTCCCGGTTGGGGCCGTACCGGATCGTCGAGCTGATCGGGGCGGGCGGCATGGGCGCCGTCTACCGGGCCCGCGACGACCGCCTGCAGCGGGACGTGGCGATCAAGGTGCTGTTGCCGAGCGTCTTCGCCACGGAGGGGAGCGATCGCCGCTTCCGGCAGGAGGCGCTCGCTCTCGCCAGGCTGAGCCATCCCCACATCGCGGCACTCTTTGATATCGGCCGGCACGACGACGTCGACTATCTGGTCATGGAGTGCGTGCCGGGGCAATCGCTGGCGAGCCGGTTGGATGCGGGACCGCTCCCGGTCGACGAAGCGGTGCGGCTCTGCGCGGAGGTCGCCGACGCCCTCGAAGAGGCGAAGGAATACGGCGTCGTCCACCGCGATCTGAAGCCGGCCAACATCATCGTCACGCCGCGGGGCCACGCCAAGGTGCTCGATTTCGGCCTTGCCAAACTGCTGGCCCCCGCCGGCTCAGGCCCGTCGCAGTCCGTCACCAGAGGCGCCGTCGGCACCCCGTTCTACATGTCGCCGGAGCAGGCGTTCGGCGAAGCGGTCGACGGCCGCTCCGACCTCTGGAGCCTCGGCGTGGTCCTCTATGAATTGCTCACCGGGGCCCCGCCGTTCGTCGGTGCCAGCGAGTGGGCGGTCATCCACGCGATTACCGAGGAGCAGCCGCGGCCGGTCCGGGCGATCCGGCCCGAGGTGCCGCCGGCCGTGGCGCAGATCATCGACCGCGCCCTCAGCAAGGATGTGGCACGGCGCTATCAGTCGCCGGTCGACATGGCGCACGACCTGCGCGCTACGATCGCCGGAGCAGCGTCGGGCGCCGCCGCGCCGCGCGGATTCCGCGCTCCGCGGGGGGTGCTGGTGGCCGCAATCGCGGTCGTCGCACTGCTGCTTGGTGTGGCCGCCTGGTCGTGGGTCGGGTTCCGGCACCGCGCGTGGGCCCGGGCCGACGCGCGGGCCGAGGTCGATCGCCTGGTTGGCCGCGACCGGACGCTGGCGGCGTTCCTGGTCTGGCAACGCGCCGAGCGCTATCTGCCGTCCGACACGGGCCTGGCGAGCATCGGACGGCAACTGACACGAACCGCGACGATCGAGTCCTCGCCCCCCGGGGCGACGGTCGAGGTGCAGGACTACGTGACGCCCGATAGCGGCTGGTATCGTCTCGGTACGACACCAATGGCCGCCGTCCGGATGCCGACCGGTTACCTCCGCTGGCGTCTGGTCCGGCGAGGTGAGGCCCCGTACATCGCGGCTCCACCCACGACCGACACGGTATGGTTCGCCCTCGACTCCGCCGCCGCGGCACCCGCCGGCATGGTGCGCGTCCCGGCCGGCAATTACCTGAACTTCATCGCGTTCCTCGGATGGGTCGGCCCGTTCCGTCTGCCGGCATTCGACATCGATCGGTTTGAAGTGACGAACCGGGAATTCCAGGTCTTTGTCGACAGCGGTGGCTATTCCGATCGCGCCTTGTGGCGCGAGCCGTTCGTCGACAGCGGGCGTACCCTCGCATGGGACGCGGCAATGCCCCGGTTCCGTGATCGGAGCGGGCGGCCGGGGCCGGCGACGTGGGAGGGCGGGCACTTCCCGTTCGGACACGGCAACGACCCCGTCAACGGCATCAGCTGGTACGAGGCGGCGGCGTATGCCGAGTTCGTGCACGCGCAACTCCCCACACTTTCCGAGTGGTACCGGGCGGCGCACCCCGATCTGGCCAGCGAAGTCGTCCAGGTCAGCAACATCGGGCGCGATCACCTCGCCCCGGTCGGGAGCTTTGCCGGCGTCGGCCCGTACGGGACCTACGACATGGCCGGCAACGTGCGCGAATGGGTCGTCAATGCCTACGAAGGCGATCAGCGCATCCTGCTGGGCGGTGCCTGGACATCGCAGCCCTACCTCTTCGCGGAGCCCGAAGCACTGTCGTCGTTCGACCGGTCGCCGCAGAACGGGCTGCGCTGCGTTCGCAACCTCGGCCCGGTCCCGGCGGCGGCCGCCGCCCCGATCCGGCGATTTGCCCGCGATTTCAGCGCGGTCCACCCCGCCTCCGACGCGGCGTTTCATGCCACCGAGCAGCTGTATTCCTATGGCCGGACGCCGCTCGACGCCCGAATCACCGACACGCTCGGGTCCACTCCCGATTGGCAGGAACAACGCATCACGTTCAACGTCGCGTATGGCCACGACCGCATGGCGGCGTACCTCTTCCTGCCGCGGCGGGTGCGGCCGCCCTACCAGGCTGCCATCTTCTTTCCCAGCGCCCGGGTGCTCGGGATGACCGACAGCCGGCGCCTCGGCGACACCGCGTTCTTCAATTTCGTCGTCCGCAGCGGCCGCGCCGTGCTCTATCCGGTCTATCAGAACACCTATGAGCGCACCGAACGCGACGTCCTCCCGAGCGCGGCCCAGGACCTCGAGCTCACCGTGGAGCAATTCAAGGACCTCGCCAGATCCATCGACTACCTGGCGACGCGCACCGACATCGACACGACGCGGATGGCCTATCTGGGCGTCAGCATGGGAGCGGCGCAGGGGGTGATCAACGCCACGCTCCTGCAGCACCGGCTGCGAACCGCGGTGCTGCTCGACGGCGGTTTCTTCCTGGATCAACCGGCACCGGGCGCCGACCAGGCCGATTTCGCGCCGCGCCTGACGATTCCGGTGTTGATGGTCAACGGCCGGTACGACTTCTCGTTTCCGCTCGACCAATCGCAGCTGCCGCTGTTCCGCATGCTCGGTACGCCACCGGCCGACAAACGCCACGTGCTGCTCGATACGCCGCACGACGTCTCGGCCCGGCCGGCCGAACTGCACGCGGCGGTGCTCGCGTGGCTCGACAGCTACCTGGGGCGCGTCAAGTAGCTTCCGCTCACCGCGGCACCGGCCTGATTGACCGCCGGCCCCGCCGCCGCCTAGCTTCGTGCTGCCTCTCCACCCCGGGAATCCGATGAGCACCATCATTGATGTCCACGCCCGCGAGATCCTCGATTCGCGCGGCAATCCGACCGTCGAAGCCGAGGTCGTCACCGCGGCGGGCTCGCGCGGGCGGGCCGCCGTGCCCAGCGGCGCGTCGACCGGCGAGCACGAAGCGGTCGAATTGCGTGACGCCGATCCGGCGCGCTACAACGGCAAGGGTGTGCTGCGGGCGGTGGCAAACGTCAACGACGTGCTGGGCCCGCGTCTCGAGGGGATGTCGGTCTTCGACCAGATCGAACTCGACGCCGTGATGATCGACGCCGACGGCACCGCCAACAAGTCCAACCTCGGCGCCAATGCGATCCTCGCCGTCTCGCTCGCCGCCGCCCGCGCCGCCGCCGCCGAACTCGACCAGCCGCTCTATCGCTACCTCGGCGGCCCCATGGCGCGGGTCATGCCGGTGCCGATGATGAACATCCTCAACGGCGGCGCCCACGCCAGCAACAACGTCGACGCCCAGGAGTTCATGATCGTCCCGGTCGGCGCGGAGACCTTTCCCGAGGCGCTCCGGATGGGGGTCGAGGTCTTCCACACCCTCAAGAAGGTGCTCGCCGCCCGCAAGCTCACCACCACCGTCGGCGACGAGGGTGGCTTTGCGCCGATGCTGCCGTCCAACGAGGCGGCCCTCGACGTCGTGATGGAGGCCATCGAGCAGGCCGGATTCCGCCCCGGCGAAGACGTCGCGCTGGCGCTCGATCCGGCGGCGTCGGAATTCTTCGACAACGGCAGCTACGTGTTCAAGAAGGGCGACGGCAGCCGGCGCAGTGCCGCCGAAATGGTGGACCTCTATCGGGGCTGGTGCGACCGCTATCCCATCGTCTCCATCGAGGACGGCCTCGCCGAAGACGACTGGGACGGCTGGAAGCTCCTGACCGAGCAGCTCGGCGACCGCATCCAGCTGGTCGGCGACGACATCTTCGTCACCAACGTCGAGCGCCTCGAACGCGGCATCGAGGCCGGCGTGGCCAACGCCATCCTCATCAAGGTCAACCAGATCGGCACCCTGACCGAGACGCTGCAGTGCATCGAGCTGGCGGTCTCCGGCGGCTACGGCGCCGTGATGTCGCATCGCTCCGGCGAGACCGAGGACACCTTCATCGCCGACCTCGCGGTGGCCACCGGTGTCGGGCAGATCAAGACCGGCAGCGCCTCCCGCACCGATCGCGTCGCCAAGTACAACCAGCTGCTGCGCATCGACGAAGAGCTCGGCGCGGCGGCCCACTACCCCGGCGCCGAGGTCTATCCGGCGTGACCACCGCCCGGTGGATCTCCCTCGCCGCGCTGCTGCTGGCGGCGCTGTTCGCCCTCGAGCGCGGGCAGTTCTCCGAGGCCAACTACCTCCGGCTGCGCAGCCAGGAGCGCGACGCCGAAGCGCAGCTGGTCCAGTTGCGCCACAGCGTCGACTCGCTGCGCGCGTTCCGCGATTCGCTGGCGAACAATCCGATGGTGCAGGAACGCGTCGCGCGGGAGCGTTGGGGCATGCTGCGGCCCGGCGAACTGGTGGTGACCATTCCGTCGCCCGACAGCGTCGGCTCCGATTCACTTCCCAGGTAGCGGGTCACTCGTCGTGGCGCTGCAGGCCCCGTTTCACGACCTCGCGCCGCTGACCGCCCTCGAGGCCGCCAGGCGGCTCGCCATCGCCGGGCTGGTCGGCCTTGCCGTCGGCACCGAACGGGAACGCTCCGGTCACGTCCTCGGATCGCTCAAGCGCTTTGCCGGCTTGCGCACCTTCCTGCTCATCGGCCTGCTCGGCGGCGTCGCCGGCGTGCTGGCGCAGGGCGGATTGCTGGTGATGAGCGCCATGCTTCTCGCGGCCGGCGGCGCGTTCGCGGTGGCGGCGTATGTCATGGCGACGCGCCGGGCCGAAGCACCGCTCGACGGCACCACCGAGGAAGCCGCACTGGTGGTGCTCGCCCTCGGGACCCTCGCCGGGCTTGGCCAACTCGCTCTTGCCGGGGGAGCGGTGGCGATCGTGGTGCTGGCGTTGGCGGAAAAGGAACGGCTCCACGCCTTCGTCGACCGGATCGGTGATGAGGAATTCCGCGCTGCGCTGCAATTCGCGGTGCTGGCGCTGGTGGTGCTGCCGCTGCTCCCCAAGGGACCGTACCCGAGCCTCGGCGGACTCCGGCCGCGCGAACTCTGGATGGTGGTGCTGTTCTTTTCGGCGCTCAACTTTGCCGGCTTTCTCGCCCGCAAGCTGATCGGCGCCCAGCGCGGCTATCCGATCACCGGCCTGCTCGGCGGCATCCTGTCGTCGACCCTGGTGACGGTGCGCTTTGCGGAGACGTCCCGCCGCGAGCCGAAGCACGGAGCCGCCCTCGGCCTCGGCGTTGCGGCGGCGTGCACCATCCTGCCGCTCCGGGTGGCGGTGGTGAGCCTGGTGCTCAACGCGCCGGTGGCGCGTGCGCTTCTGCCGTACCTGCTGCCGTCGGTGCTCTTCGGTGCCGCCCTGGTGATCTACTCCATCCGGCGCCCGGCCGAAGAGGAGTCCCACCCGCCGATGCCGAAGAGTCCGCTGCGCCTCTGGTCGGCGGTGCAGATGGCCATCGTCTTCCAGATCGCGATGTGGATCGTGCAGGCAACGCAGACGATGTGGGGCCGGGGCGGTGTGATGGGCTCGGCGGTCGTGCTTGGCGTGGTCGACGCCGACGCGTTGACGGTGTCGATGACGCAGCGACTCCAGGGCGGCGCCGGCGGCGAAATGGTGCAGCTGGCGGCGCTCGGCATCGGAGTGGGGCTGGTGGCCAGCACCATCTTCAAGCTCGTGGTGTCGCTGCTGGTGGGCCGGGGCGGCTTCCGGAAGTGGGCCGGGGCAGGGCTGGCGGGATTCGCGGCGACGCTGGGGGTCGGCATCTGGCTGGGAAGGATGCTGCAGTTGTGAGCGGTGCAGGGGGTTGAGCGCTGCTTGACCTCGGGAGGTGCCCCGGGTAAGCTGCGGCGCAGTTCAAGGCTGGGTAGCTCAGCTGGTTAGAGCACGGCACTCATAATGCCGGGGTCGCGGGTTCGAGTCCCGCCCCAGCTATGGCTCCGTGAGACCTCGCGCCCTGGTATCGCGAACGCGCGACGGGTCGCGGGTGGAGCGCGCCGCAGGCGGCGCGCTCGCCTGGTTCCGGCGCCGGCTGTGCATCACTCCATGTTCCGGCTCGAGTCCCGCCCCAGCTATGGCTCCGTGAGACCTCGCGCCCTGGTATCGCGAACGCGCGACGGGTCGCGGGTGGAGCGCGCCGCAGGCGGCGCGCTCGCCTGGTTCCGGCGCCGGCTGTGCATCACTCCATGTTCCGGCTCGAGTCCCGCCCCAGCCATGGCTACACCAGATTCCCGACCCGCGGGTTGTCGCGGAGCCTGCCCTGAGTCCGCGAAGCGGACGAAGGGTGGAGCGCGCCGCAGGCGGCGCGCTCGCCTGGTTCCGGCGCCGGCTGTGCATCACTCCATGTTCCGGCTCGAGTCCCGCCCCAGCTATGGCTACACCAGAATCCCGACCCGCGGGTTGTCGCGGAGCCTGCCCTGAGTCCGCGAAGCGGACGAAGGGTGGAGCGCGCCGCAGGCGGCGCGCTCGCCTGGTTCCGGCGCCGGCTGTGCATCACTCCATGTTCCGGCTCGAGTCCCGCCCCAGCCCTGTCCCGAGCCGCGCCAGCGGCGAGGGATCTCGCCGTGCGTGGACCACTCCATCTTCCGGCTCGAGTCCCGCCCCAGCCATGTCCCGAGCCGCGCGGCGGCGAGGGATCTCGCGCGCTACTTCCCCAACACCCGCGTCCCCGGCCCGCCGCAGTCATCCGCCCATAGTTTCCCGAACGCCTCGCCGTTGGAAGGATCGAGCACGAACACGGTGACGCGATTGAGATAGATGAACGGCGTCATGCCGGTGGCGCCCTTCACCCCGGGCTTGCCGCCGAGGCGTCCGCAGACCGCCGGTGCCGGCCACACGCCGTCCTTCATCGCGGGCTGCACCACGCGGAGCGAGTCGAACATCGCGGTTGCGGGGTGCTCGAGGAGCTGCACCATGGTCTCGCGCGCGGTATCGAGCAGCGCTGGCGCCGCCTCCTGGTGCGCGCTGAGCACCGAGTCGGCGAGGTGTCTCGCGACCGCGGCGCTGTCGGCGGCCGGGGGCGCCGCTCCACGGCTGCAGGCGCCGGAGAGCAATCCGAAAAGCATTACCAGCCGACCGCCTTGCATCTGCGTCCCTCCTGTGACTGCGCCCGGGACCTGCGTGTGGTAGGGATCCCACACCGTCGCCGATACACCGCATCTGGGTGATAAGTCGTTACCGTCTTGCCATCAATCGACCACGGCCTGCCTGAGATCCTGGTCCCGAAACCGGGCCCTGTTCTTGCAGACCTCTGCTCCAGTTCCCTCCCCACCTCCATCAAGGATCGGTCGATGTTCACACGCTACCGTGGTGCAGCTGGGTCGTGCGGTGCCTTCGTCGTCGCTCTGGCGCTGGGCGTCGTTCCGGCCCTCCACGCGCAGGCAATCAGCGGCGCGGCGACCGGTCTTGCAAGCCCGGCTTATACCCTGACCTTCTCCGAAGGCTCCGTCCCGCAGTCGACCACGCTGACGACCCAGTACTCGGCTTATGGCATGACGTTCCTCAATCTCTTCCAGGATCCGGAGCCGGGCTTCTTTTCAACGCCGAGCGGGGGCAACTTCCCGTATGTCGGCGGTGCCAACTTCAATCCCATCGATATCTACTTCAATGCGCCGGTGTATGGGGCGGCGTTCAACTTTCTGACCAACGAGGGGACGTCGAGCTTCGAAGCACTGCTGAACGGCACGTCGGTCTATTCGTTCAATGCCGGAACGAGCACAGCAGACCCGTCGGCGTGGTATGGATTCCAGGGAGTCGCCTTCGATCAGATCGAGATCACTGCCGGCGGTACCGGGGGGGCCGCGCTCATCGACAATATCGAGTATTCGCAGGTACCGGAACCGGGCACGATGTCGTTGCTCGCCATGGGCCTGGTTGGACTCGCCGGCATGCGCCAGAGGAAGCGGCGCGCGGCCTGAGGCAACCCGGGAAGGTCGGGATCATCGCCGGCCCGTGACCCTTGCGTCACGGGCCGGCGATTGTCATTCGCCAACACCGTTGGTCCCCATCACCGCCCATGCGCCGGGCGGGTGGCCAGGGGCTATTTCACCGTAAGCGTCTCCGCCATCCCGTCCGTGAAGTGTGGACGGTTCTGCTTGTCGGGCATCAGGCACATCACCAGGTAGTTGCCGGGCGTGAAGTTGGCATGCACGTAGTCGTGCGCCCCCGGCGGCAGTCCGGTCGTCGCACCGGCCACCGTGAACGGCGGCGGCGAATCCGCGGTCTTCGTCAATGCCTTGAGCAGCCACGCCTTCACGTCGGCGGCCGTCTTGCCGTCGTCGATGCGCGCGATGACAAAGTCGTGGTTCGTCGCCGTGGTGTCGACGTTCTGCACCCGGATCACGTGCATCCCGGCGGTGGGTGGCGTCAGGAACGTGATCCGGTAGCTGGTCAGCTGCACCGAATCGTCGGCAACCGGCTCCGACATCGCGGCCGGCCCGGCATCGGCGACGACGAACGACGCCAGCATCCCATCGAAGAGGTGCGGCTTGCCGGTCGAGTCGGTGACGAAGCAGCCGACGACGTACCGGCCGGGAGTGAGGTCGAGGGATGTCATCAGGCTGTCACCGGGCAGCAGGGCATTGACGCCGCCCACCTCGGTGGTCCACCCCACCGGCTTGCGGTTCTTGATGGCCGCGACGAGGTCATTGACCGTCTTGCCGCTGTCGATTCGCATCAGTGCCGCCATGTGCGGCTGCTTCCCCTGGTTGACCATCCGGAGGTCGTGCCACCCCGGCTGGACCGTGTCGGGAGCGCCGCTGTAGGCATAATCGGCGGCGATGATCCGGATCGGGCCCGCCGGTGCAGGCGCGGCGGTCGTGGCGGGTGGCGGCGCCGGCGCCTTCTGGCATCCGGCAAGGGCTGCGACAAGGATCGCGATCGAAAGCGCGGAGCGACTCGACATGGTCTGTCCTGGCGTATCGGATGGAGTGTGGGGAACCCGCGGCATCAAGCTATCCGTGCTCCGGGGGAACTGCCAGCGGCGAGTCGGCGTCGAAAAGTCGACCCCCGCAGGCTGACCCCCTCCGGCGCGTCACCCGGTCACCCCTCGATGCGATAGACCTCCCGTCGCCCCCGCTCCAGCAGGTCGTGGTAGCCCTTCATGATCTCCTCGAACTTCTTCATGTCCTCGGCCGAACCGGCAGGGTTGCTCATTATCTTCTCGAAACTCTCCATGCTCTCCACTTCCATCTCCGCCACCACCGTCCAGTACTGCTCGGCGCAGAAGTCGGTCATGATGCGCATCTTCGGCATCCCCAGCCGCTCGCTCAACTTTGCCATGGCGGTGAATTTCTCGACCATCGGGCGAACCTTGCCCGGCTTGCAGTACATGATTTCGCGCACGAGATACATCGGCATCTCCGGTGGATGACTGTGGGTCGTGTCGGAATGAATCTCCGCCCGGTCACGGCGGCGTCAAGCGGAGCAGCGGCGACCGGGGCGGGCAATCCCGTGGTCCGTTGCGTCGCTCCCGAGGTCCGGGACGCGGTGCCGCCGGATGGGGGCGGCATTCCCGGGGTCCGGGCAGCCGTGCCGGTACCCGGGGACGCGATTCCGGTGGTCGTGTGCCGGGCGCCGGAGCCCGGGGACGGCGTGCCGGTGGGCCGGTGCGGCTGTGCGGCATCCCGGGCGCCGTTCCGGTGCGCCGGTGCGGCGTTGCTAGGGTCGCGGGCGCCATTCCGACGCTCATGTGCGGAACGCCGGAGGTCGTGGTGCCTGGTCCGGTGCTCACGTGCCGCGCGGCGATACCCGAGTGCGCCGTTCCGAAGGTCGCGTGCCGCACGCCGATGGTCAGGTGCACCGTTCCGGTGGTTGCGTGCCGCGTGGCGGTATGTCGGTGCGGTATTGCAACGGTCGGGTGCAGCAGGCCGGCGCGCGTGTACCACGTTCCGGCGCTCGTGTGCGGCACGCCGGCGAGTGTGCGCGGTGTTCCGGTGGTCGTGTGCCGGACGCCGCCGCGCAGTTGAACGGCTGCGGTGCTCGGGTGCGGCGGTCCGCTGCCCAGTGACCAGCCGCCGGCGGGTCGGGGCGACGCTCCGGTGCTCGTGTCGGCGGTTCCGGCGGGCGGGTGCGGCACTCCGCTGCGTGCGGAAGCCGGGGCGGTGCGCGGGGCGGGCGCGGCACGGGCGCGGCCGGCCGGGATGTCGTCGGGGTTCGGCTTCCGCTCGGCCGTGCCGTCGCGCCGGCGGCCGGTGGCCGAATTGCGGTGAGCTGGTGCCGCGGTGCGGTGAGCTGGTGCCGCGGTGCGGTGAGCGGGTGCCGAGGCGCGGTGGTCGGGGGCCCGGGGCCGGCGGGTATGACCTCCCCCCCCGGCCATTCGATCAGGCTTCCGGCACTCCCCCTCGGCTTCCGGGCCCGGGGGTTGCGCCCCGGACCCGGCCGCGATCAGAAGTCGTACTTCAAGCCGAACTGTGCCTGGAACTGCAGCAGCAGGTTGGTCCCCGTCACGCCAAGTCCCCCGAACGTGGTCGGCACGTTGTAGAGGATCTTGCCCTGGGCCGCGTCGTAGCTCGACGGCGACAGCAGGTCGGTGTGTGACCCGAAGACCCCCATGTAGCGGCCCCAGTTCTTGTTCAGGCCGTTGAGCACGTTGAACAGGTTGACCTCCAGCTCCACCTTGTGCGAGCCGCCGGCCGGAATCGACTTGGCAAACTCCATGTCGAGCCGGTTGAACCACGGCTCGCGGCAGGTGTTCCGCGGAATGATCTGCCCCTGGTACTTCGCGATGCACGGATAGGCGTTGAGGTATCCGGCGTAGCGGGCCTGGACCGCCGCGGCCTGGGTCGGGTCGGTCGTCGCCACCGGCAGCTGATCCGGCGCGAAGATGAACGGCCGGTCGTTGTAGTTGACGCCGTCGCCGTTGAGGTCGCCGCTCTGCTCCGGCGTCCACGGGTTGCCCGACTCCATCCGCCAGATGGCGCTGACCCGGAAGCCCAGCGGGATGTTCATGTTCCCCGAGATCACGATGACGTGATTGCGGGTGGTGTTCGACGGTCCCCACGCCTTGTCGGTCGCCCCGACGCCACCGATGTCGTTGGGCCCGTACTGCCCCACCACCGGATTGGTGAAGCCCTCGGTGGCGGTGCAGCAGGTGTACGACGAATTGTCGTAGGCGTTGGTGTAGGTGTAGGAGACCCGCACCGACGAGGTGCGGGTGAAGTTGTGGGTCAGCTCGGCGGTGGCCGCAATCGACTGCGCCCGGCCGTCGTTGTAATTGACGTAGACCGGCCCGAAGTCGGTGTTGAGCCGGGAATTGACCCCGGTTGACACCGCGCTCGACGGGTCGAACTGGGCCTGCGGGACGAAGATCTGGCGGTTGCCCTCGTCGCTGAGGGTGAACTGCACCGGCCGCAGGTTGATGTTGCGGACGGTATAGAGCTTGTACGACCGCGAGAAGACGATGTTGGTGGACAGCTTGGTGCTGCCGCCGATGAGCCGGTCGTAGCCGACGTTGGCCTTGAAGCTCTCGGGGAACTGGAACCCCGGCGTCCAGAAGGTGTAGGTCGGCACGCCGGTGCCCGCCTGGCCCCCGGCGCAGGTGGTCGGGTCGTTGCTGCCATCGATGTTCCAGTTGCCGTAGTCGGCGAGCGACGGCGGCGCGTCGGGCGCCCCGGTGGCCGACGACCCGGTGCAGGTGAGGGTCAGCACCGGATCGACCGAGCTCACCACGTTGCCGCCCTCGACGAACGGCAGCGAACCATAGAAATACCCGGCGCCGGCCCGTGCCACCGAACGGCCGTCACCGTTGACGTCCCACGCCAGCGCGAGGCGTGGCGAGATGTTGTTCTTGTCGCTCGGTGCCAGTCCGGTCTGGATGCCGAACGCCCGTTCGGCGTCGATGACCCGCGGTGCCTTGTCGAGGAAGGTCTCCATGTCGTAGCGGAGGCCGAGGGTCGCGGTCAGCTTCGGCGTCGCGCGCCACTCGTCCTGGGCGTAGACCGCCCACTCCAGCACGTTGAACCGGCTGGTGGGCACGTTGCCGCTGGCGGTCTCGCTGCGGGTGTACGACGACGGCTTGCCGGCCTCGAAGTCCGCCAGCGTGTTGAAGGTGTACGCGCCGGCGGTGTTGTCGACCGAGCCGGTGGGGCCGACGAAGGTGTTGAACTCGTGGGCCAGGATGCCGTTGCCGCCGACCTTGAAGGTCTGCGTGCCGGCGGCGTGGGTGAAGTTGTCGACCAGCTGGTACTTCCGCTCCAGCAGGTCGTTGTCGAACGAAACGAACGTGCCGCCGTAGCCGGCCGATTGTCCGTTGCCGATGTTGGTGACCAGCAGCGCCGGGCGGAGGTCGTGGCCCTGCCGCGGGCGGTTCTCGTAGGAGTACTGCATCCGCAGCACGTTGGACGACCGGTCGCCCACCACCGACTGCAGTTCGCCCACCAGCGACGACGTCCGGTCGCTCAGCTTCTCGGCCCGCTGCAGGCCGTAGAGAAAGTCGTAGCTCGGGTCGAACAGGTTGTCGTTGTTGTGGTTGGCAAAGTTCTCGCGCACCGACAGCCGGTTGTGGTTGTCGAGGTTCCAGTCGATGCGCCCGAAGAGGGTGATCACATCGTTGCTGGTCTGGAACCGCTGGTAGTCGGCGGCGGCGTTGGTGACACCGTAGTTGCTGCCGAGCACCGAGACGAACTGCTGCAGGTTCTGGTACCCCGTGCTGTCCGGCGCCGGGTTGCCGTTGGCGTCGAGCTTGCCGAGGAAATAGTCGGGGCGGAGCGGCAGCTGCGGCTCGCGCCGGCGCTGGCCGTCAACCGAGAAGAAGAAGAACGCCTTGTCCCGCTTGATCGGCCCGGAAAACCGGCCGGCGTACTGCTCCACGTTGTAGTTGGTGGCGGCGGCGCCGGCAAAGTCGTTGGCGGTGAGCCCGGTGCCGCGGTAGTTGCCGTACAACTCCCCCTCGTACTTGTTGGTGCCGCCGCGGGTCACGACGTTGACCACGCCGCCGGTGTAGTTGCCGTACTCCACGTCGAAGCCGTTGGTGATCACCTGGAATTCGCGGATTGATTCCAGCGAGAAGACGAACGGGATCCGCGAGCCGCCGCGGTTCTCGCCGAAGAACGAGTTGTTGGCGTCGACGCCGTCAATCTGGATGTTGGTCTGCGACGGGCGCAGGCCGGCAATGGAGAACTGCCCGCCGGTGGTCCGTTCCGGGTTGGGATCGACCAGCCCGGAGAGGTTGATGAAGTCGGTAAAGTCGCGTCCCAGCGACGGCAGGTTCTCGATTTCATTCTGGGTGATGGTCTGTGACACCGCCGCGTCGGTCACGTCGATCGGCGGGGTCGGACTGGCGTTGACCTGGATGGCGGTGAGCTGCACCGCCTGCGGCTGCATGGTGAAGTTGGCCGTCGCGGTCTGGCCCACCACCACCACGATGCCCATCAGCGAGTCCATGTGGAAGCCGATGGCCCGCACCCGCACGGTATAGACCCCGGGCGGCAGCAGCGGCAGCAGGTAGTCGCCGTTGCTGCTGGTGCGCACCTCGCGATCGAGCCCGGTGCTCTCGTTGTGGCCGGTGACCGTGGCCTGCTGCATCGGCAGCGAGTCGTTGCGGATCACCCGCCCGCGGATGGCGCCGGTGGTGGTCGAGTTCTGGGCCACGACCGGTGCGGCGAGCACCAGCGAGACGGCGGTCAGCGCGGCCGCGAGGCGGCTTGCGGCGGCGTTCAGGATTGACACGGGACCTCCGTGGCCTCGCTCAGCGTGCGGGGGAAGAGTTCGACCGGCGGCGCAGTGAATGCCTTGAGGATCCCGGTCCAGTCGTAGCACTTGCCGGCGGTGAAGGTGGTCTTCAGCGTGGTGGTGTCGGCCACGACGTGACTGTCGAACCGCACCGCGACCGGGCCGCTGCCGTCGTCGATGACGGCGTTGCGGCCGCCGCCGGTGGTGAAGACGTCGATCAGGCGGGCGGCCTTGATGGTGATCAGCTCGCCCTGCAGCTCGGCGGTGATGTCGCCGGCGGCGTTCGCCGCCTCGGCGCTGGTCACCACGGTCGGCGCGAGCGGTGTGCCCGGTGTCACCGAATTGACCGTGGCGGGGGAGATCTCGGTCTCGTTGCTGTAGCTCGACAGCGTCCCCGAGACCTCGATGATGTCGCCGATGGTGAAGCTCGGGCCGGTGGGACTGTAGATCTGCACCCCGCCGGTCTCGTCCTGCAGGTACGCCTGGCCGGTGGAGATCTGCGCCACGCTCGACGTGACCGTGCCGCGCACCGTCACGTGGGAGCCGAGCGGCATCGCTTCGGCCTGCTTGATGGTGACCACGCAACCGGTGCGTCCGTCGACCGCCACGAACGACGTTTCGTCGAGGTAGACGCTGACCGGCAGCGGGTTGGTGCAGAACGACACCACGCCGCTCAACCCGGTGGTGTCGACGTGCAGCGAGACCGTCTCGGCCGGCAGCCCGGTGATGCTGAAGCGCCCGTCGGCGTTGGTGTGGGCGTCGCCGTTGGCGAGCACGTCGGTGCTGCCGCGGTTGTAGACCACGACGTGGACGTTGGCCAGGGCGCTGTCACCCGCCGACGGATCGTAGAGGCCGTTGCCGTCCCGGTCGAGGAACACCAGACCGGAGAGGTCGCCGGTGCCGTTGACCGAGAACTGCGGTGCCAGCTTCATGCTGCAGGCGGCGGCGGCCAGCAGGCCGGCGGCGGCGATCAGCCAGCGGCCGGGCCGCCGGAGGGGAAACGCTCGAGGCATGACGCTCCTCACGGGTGAATTCGGCGGGTTCATCGGGCCACCACGTCGCTGGCCCCGCGCGGCTTCAATTCCGCCGAGCCGCTGAACGGGGTCGCGATGCCGGTGATGTCGTACGTGCTGCCGACGGTGAACAGCGCCGGGCCCGGTACCGCGCCGGTCGGCGCCGACATGAAGATGGTCACCGCGGAGCCGTCGTCGGCGGTGCCGGTGACGGTATACGTGCCGCTGCCGCTCGGCGTGCCCACGGTCAGCACAGTCACGTTCTGCAGGGTGAGCAGCTCGCCTTCAAAGGTCCGGGCCAGGAAGTCGGCGCCGGTGGTCACCCGCGGCGCCGGCGGCGCGCCGTGACCCACCACGGTCACCCGGATCGAGTCGGTCGAGCCGTTGTTCTCGAGTTCGCTCTCGCCGCTGAACACCGCGACCTTGCCGTGGACGATCACCAGATCGCCGAGCGACAGGTTCAGCGTCGACGGGAGGTTGAAGATCTGGATGCCGCTGGTGGCGTCCTCGATGTAGCCGTTGTCGGTGCGGAAGGTGCCGCGCGTCGCGGTCACCACCCCCTCGACGGTGGTGGTGTCGTTGGTCTTTCCCTTGGCCGTCGCGATGGAGACCACGTTGGCCGGTGAGGTGGTGACGTCATCCGGCGACCGCGGCTTGATCTCCGGCGTGAAGGTCGTCCCGTTGGTGGAGAAGTTGAGCGAGGCGCCCACCACGTCGTACATCGTGCCGACCTGCCAGAAGGTGCTCGGGATGTTCACCGGGGTTGCGTCGATCCGGACCGTCATCGCCGTGCCGTCGGGGGCGGTCGTGCTGACATTGTAGCCGCCGGAGCCGCTGACCGAGCCGACACCGGTCACGGTGAGGCCCAGCACCCGCACCAGCGAGCCGTCGTACACCTTGCCCTCGAGCTCGGCGCCGCTGATGGTGCGCGGCACGACGGTGGCGCCGGCGCCGAGCTTCTGGATCACCGGCGGGCTGCTGGAGGAGAACCGGGCAATCTCGTATTCGCCGTCGAACGGGCTGACCCGGCCGGTGACCTGAACGCTGTCGCCGGGGAGCCAGCTGTCGCTGGTCGGCACGTTGTAGACCTGCGTGCCGCCGGTGGCGTCCTGGATGTAGATGTTGTAGTTGCTCGCGGTCGGTACCGTGAAGGTGGCCGTGCCGACATAGACCACGCCGATCACCGTGACCGTGTCGCCGGTGGGCTTCGCCCGTGCCTCGGCGATGGTGAGCGCCAGCTGGCCGGCGGTGACGTCGTCGGCCGAGCGCGGCTTGAGCTGCGGCTCGCCCTTGTAGTTGCCGTCAAGGCCGGTCACGTCGTAGCTGCGGCCCACCTCCCAGTACGCCATCGGAATGCCGATGTTGGCGATGTTGCCGATCCGGATCTGGAAGGTGTCGGCGGCGGTGGGGCCCTGCAGGTTGACGTTGTACGAGGTGGAACCGGTGCTGGCGACGCTGGTGACGCGGGCACTGGTGATCCGCACCAGGGTGCCGAGGGCGTCGACGTCGTTGAGCTGGCCGACGGTGACGGTGCGGGGCTGTGGCACCGGGCCGTGCCCCACCACCGCGATGCTCAGGGCCCCGCCGCTGGGTGCGGCGATCTCGAGTTCGTTGTTGTAATACGACGTGGCGCCGACGACCCGCACGGTGTCGCCCGCCATGATGGTGTTGCCGGGAGAGCCGTAGATCAGCGTGCCGCTGCTGTTGTCCTGCACGTAGATGTTGTTGTAGGTCAGCGTGTTGCCATTGACCGCGGCCACCGCGGTGAACGCCACGACGGTACCGGACGGCTGGCTGCGCACCTCGGCGAGCGGCGACAGCAGCGTGCCGGTGAAGAGGAAGCTGGCCTGCGCGGTGGTGGCGGCGGCCACGTTGACCGGCTGCGCGTCGCCTCCCGCCACGCTGATGGTCGGGATCGGCGTGACCAGCACGGTGTAGGCGCCGGGCCGGACGGTGTGGAAGGCGAAGTCGCCGGCCGAGCCGGTGGTGGTGGTCGCCACCGGGGCGGCGGTGGTGTCGGTGCCGGTGTAGAGTGCCACCGGGATGCCCGGGGCGGGGGTGTCGACGCCGGCGTCGTAGCTGCCGTTGCTGTTGTTGTCGCGGTACATCACCCCGGCGACGGTGCCGGGATCGAGGACGTAGCGGAACTGGGTGGTGACCGTCCCGCCCTGGAACGGCACCACCACCACCGGTGTGCTGGAGGTCGCCAGCTCGGCGCCGCCGGGGACGGTGCCCTGCAGGGTGGCGCTGTAGCTCCCGGGGGCCACGTTGTCGAAGGTGGCGGTGCCGTCGGAGCCGGTGGCGGCCTGTTGCGAAGACCCTCCCGACATGGCCAGCGTGACCATACCGGCGATGGGAATGTCACCTGTCGAGTAGGTGCCGGAGCCGTCGGCGTCGACATAGGCGCGGACGGTGACCGTGCCCGCGGTGCCTGCCGTGTCGTTGTTGGTGCAGGCCGCGGCGGCGGCGAGCGCCGCAACGGTACCGGCCAGGAGAATCCTGCGCAGCATGGCAGCTCCTCGATCGCGAAGACGTCATTTCGAGTGGTTCCGGGCACGCGCGACGCGTGCGCCGCCTCCCGAAATACCGGCCCAACGTCCGGGTGTCAAGCAGTCGGGTGGCGACGGCCGGTGTGGCGTTGCAGATTCGTGACAGCCTCACTTGTCGAAACGAGTGGTGATGTCGAGCTTTGCGGCGATGCGATGGAATCGGAAGCGGCGGTGGTTCGCGCTGACAAGCGCGAGTGCGTTGCTTGCGGCGTGCGGAACGGGGAGCGGCCCCACCGTGACCGACACGCCGCCGGTGATCACCGTGGCCGGCGTTGCCGATGGCGGAATGTATGCCGGGCCGGTGGCGGTGACGATCGCCATCGATCGCGGCTCCTATCAGGCGACACTCGACGGGCTGCCGTTTTCCTCCGGCGACACGGTCCGCACCCCCGGCGCGCACACCCTGAACGTCGTGGCACGCGTCAACCTCGCCACGTCGAGCGAGGCGATCCACTTTTCGCTGCAGCAGCCGGCCGGCGGCGAGCTCATTGTGCGGATGTTCAACCTCGGCGCCAACGATGCCGGCGGCGGCGGGGACGCGATCCTGGTCTCCGATTCGAGCGCCGCCGGGATGTTCAACGTGATGATCGACGCCGGTCCGGCCGGCGCCAACGCCAGTGACCCGGGCTTCGTGGAGCAGCAGCTGCAGTCGCTCGGCATCGACACGCTGCAACTGCTGCTGTTGACCCACGCTCACAGCGACCACTACGGCGGGATGGCGCCGATCCTCTCCGGCACGACGGTGCGGCGGTTCCTCTACAACGGGCAGGTGCGCAACCTCTCGTCGTACAACAGCGTGGTGGCGCAGGCCGAGGGCACCGCCGACAGCGTCATCGTGGTGCATGCGCTCCGCTACTACACGCTGGGGTACGCCGCCGAGCCGGCGCGGCTCACCCTGCTGCCGCCGCTCGCCAGCTACCTCGGCACCACCACCGACAGCAGCACGCTGATCAATGACGGGTCGGTCGGCGCGCGGCTGGTGCTGGGGAGCTTCAGCATGCTGTTCACCGGCGACGCGGAGGTCGAGGCCAACGCCAACTGGATGGCGCACTACGATTCCCTGGTGCGCCACGTGACGGTGCTCAAGGTGGGGCACCACGGCGCCAACAACGCAATCTTCGACAACGGCTACGACGGCACGTCGACGTGGCTCTCGGTCACCGATCCGGCGGTGTCGCTGATCTCGGGCAACGGCACCACCCACCCCCGGCTGCATGCCCTCGGCGCGCTGCTCGGCTATCCCGGCAACCGGACCTATTGCACCGACGTCCACGGCAACATCACCGTCCGGATCACCCGCGACGGATCGTACACGGTGTCGGTGGAGAAGAATGCCGGGATGGACTGCGTGCCGGGGAGCGAGGCGACGACGTAGCCGGGCCTGTCGGTGGCGGGGCGGTCGTGCGATACTTCGGGTGCAGCAGATGCGGCCGGAGCGAGGGGGCCGCCGGGCGGACATCCACCGGGAGGGCGCATGGTGGAGGATGCTGGTGGGGCGGACGGGCGGAGCGGCGGTCTCCCCGCGGCAACGATCGCCTGGGTGCGCAGCGATCCGCCACTCGACGAGTACCTGCGCTTTGCCCGTCACGCCGGCCGGCGTGACCTGCTGGCGACGCTGGCGGGCGGCGTGGTGAACTGGTTCCGGATGAGTGCGTTGGTGGTCGGTGCCATCGTGCTGTTTACCGCGCTGCTCAGGGCAACCGGCTACACCCGCCCGATGATGCCGCGGTGGACCTGGATTGTGGCGCTCGCCGGCGTCGCGTCATTCGTTCCGGCCGGCCGTGGCACCCGGACCCGCAAGATGCTCTGGTTGTACGGCCTGACGATGGCCGCCGGTGCCACCGGCGCGCTCCTGGGCCTCTGGTGGTGGCTGGCGTGGGCAGTTCCCGCCCTGTTCATCACCTTTTCCACCGTCATCGGAACGTTCACGGCGCTGGCCATCTGCGGGCGGCGGCGCTTCGACCTCGAGGCGGGCGGGTGAGCCGTCGGGGGCCCGCGATGCCGATCTCGGCGCCACATCGATGCTGCTCGCCGGGATTCTTGCGACGGCACCACTGCTCGACCTGGAGTCGCGTCCGGGTGTCGACGATCAGTTGTCGACCGCGACGGAGTTCAACATCCGGTAGCGAGCGCGGTTGATGGAGTGGCGCGCGCCCCGGCAATTCAGAGCGGCTGGTTCGCCGCCGCGCGCCGTCCCATCGTCTCGGCGACGCCCATGATCCCGATACCGAAGAGCAGGTGGAAGACGCGCACCAGCCAGTGCATCCCGCCGACCATCACGGTGCGCTGGCCAAAGCCCACCACCGGCAGGAGCAGCGCCCAGACGATGGCAATCGCCGCCAGACCGAGGCTCACCTTGTTGGCCGCGGCCACCAGCGCCTCGATGATCACCAGGGCGACGAAGGCAAAGCCGAGGGAGACGTGGAGCTGCTGGAGTCCGGCGTGGCCCATCCAGAGCAGGATGCCGACGACGAGGAGCGCCAGGAAGTCGAGGCGCAGCAGCATGCGCAACGCGGTAATGAGGGTTTGCATGGCAGCGAATCTGCGGCGGGGAGCGGCGCGGCGCAATGCGGCGGTGGCGGGTTGCTGTCCGGAACGGCGGTGCCCTGTCGCCCCGCCGGCCGGGCGGGCATACTTGGGGCGAAGCGTGCACCGCAGGCGTGCGTTCCGACCGGCGTCTTCCACCGAGGTGCCCGATGCAGCGACAACTGGCCGGGGGTCTCTCCGTTGTGTGGTGTTGCTGCGTGGCGCTGCCGGGGGCCGTGGCCGCACAGGCAACGCGCAGCTTCGACAGCGCGGGTATCCACGTTGTCGCCAACGGGCCGGTGGTCTCGGCCGGCGTGCGGTTCAGGCTTGCCGCAACACCGGTCGCCGTCATCGGCGGAATCCGTGATGATCCCGCCGACGAACTGAACGAACGTGTCAGTTATCCGTCGGCGGTCCGATTGTCGACCGACCGGGTGTTGGTGCCGAATGGCACCGATCTGCGGATCTACAGCAATGCCGGCAAGCTGATCCGGACGATGGGTCGGGCCGGCGCCGGTCCGGGAGAGTTTCGTGAGCTGCAGGGCGCCTGCCTCTTCGGCGGCGACTCCATCCTGGTGTGGGATGTGGGCAACCGGCGCGTTTCCGTGTGGACGCCGGACGGGCGGTTGGCTCGGGAGTACCCTTCCGGCGGGGCCTTCGTGCACGGCGGCAGCTGCCTGGCCAACGGCTCGGTCGTGGCGGACGGCCCACATGTTCCGTCCGACCGCGACGACGTGCCGCTCACCGACTACCTGATCCTCTCGCCGACGGGCGTTGCCAGCGCGCACCTCGGGGCGCTTCCCGCGACGATGTACGGCGGCATCATGCGGGAAGCCAAGGTCGCCATCCGTGCCGGCCGCGTCTATTTCGGCGACGAGATCACGTTCGGAGCGCGAGTATTTGATCGGGCCGGACACCAGATCGGAATCATTCGCACCGACGACCGGCTGCTGCCGGTGACCGACGCGTCGCTCAACGCGCATCCGATGATGTGTACCCCCGATCGCCGCACCGGAGAGTGCACGCCGGTGCCGACCAGGGCGACCACCTGGCCGGCCTACTACGACATGCACGTTGACGGAGCCGGGCGGCTCTGGGAGAAGCTCAACGCCGGCGACGATTCGGCGTGGGTGGCGTTCGATTCCACCGGGCGGCTGATTGGCACGCTGGTGCTGCCGCCGCCGGCCAAGGATGCGCACCCGCGCGTGGTGGGGTTCGGCAACGACGAAGTGGTGATCGCCGACCTCGATCCCGACGGCGCGCGACGCATCCGGTTCTTTCGGCTGCTGCCGGTCGATTGACGGCGTGACGCCGCTCCCGTTCCGCCTTCCCGATCGGGCCATGGTGGTCACGCAGCTGGTGCGCGGCACGGCAATCTGGGTGCCGCTCCGCGCCATCACGACCGGGCTCGCCGCCGCGGTACCCGGCGGTCACGCCAGCCCGCTCCGCATCAGCGGGGCCGCGGCGATCTTCCTCCTCGCCCTCACCGGTGGGCTTTCACTGCTCGACACCGTTCGCCAGCATGAGCACCGGTTCCTCGCCAACCTGGGCGTGCCGCTATTTCTGGCGTGGCCGTGGGCCGTCCTGCCGGGCGCCGGGTTGGAGATAGCCATCCAGATACTCACCCGCCGATGACGGTACTCCGGGCCGACTGCATCGCGAAACGGTTCGACGAGCGGCAGATCCTGACGTCGGCGACACTCCGGGCAGAACCGGGAGAGGTGGTGGCGCTCCTGGGGCGGAACGGCGCCGGCAAGTCGACCCTGTTGCGGATCGCGGCGGGGGAGCTCGAAGCGGATCAGGGCACGGTGCACTTCAAGGGGCGGTCGTACCTGCGCGCGCGATGGCCAGTGCTCGCCACGAGAGGCCTGTTCTTTCTCCCCGATCGGGACGTGATGTCACCACGCCGCACCGTCGGAGGGCACCTGCGCATCATGGTCCGGCAATTCGGCGCGCCAACCGATTGCGATCCTGTCGCGGTCACCGGACTCGCCGGCCTGCTCGATCGCTACCCCGACGAGCTCTCCACCGGTGAGCGCCGTCGCGCGGAAGTGGCGGTAGCGCTCACCCGCCAGCCCGACTGCCTGCTGGCCGACGAACCGCTTCGACACATCGACCCGCTGGACCGTGCCGTCATTGGCGACGCGCTGCGACTGCTGGCGGCGAAGGGGTGCGCTGTGGTGGTCAGCGGTCACGATGTGGAGGATCTGTTCGGCCTGGCAAGCCGGGTGGTGTGGTGCACCGACGGCACGACGCATGAACTGGGGGCGCCTGCTTCCGCCGCGATGGACGAGCGGTTCGCCTCCCGTTACCTGGGCCCGGCTCGACTGCCGGAATGAGGCTAGTTGCCAGCTCGGGGTGCGTGCCTCACGGCTCCTGGCTCCCGGCTCACCGCGGCTCTTCTATCCATTCATCCGCCACAGATACGACACCTTCAGGAAGAAGTCGCTCCGCGCCGCGCCGAGATGCGGCCGTCCCAGCAGGTCGGGGCGTCGGTCGATGGTGCTGTAGCCGAGGTAGACCACCGTTCCGGGGTTGGGGAGGTAGGTGAAGAGGAAGTCGGCCTGCAGCGAAGCATGGGTAAACGCCGCGGCGCGAGTGTAGCTCCCGTCGGAATTGAGGTAGACGATCGGCAGGTCGGTGCGCGACGCGTCGCGGAGTGAATCCTGCTGGTTGAGGGCATACTGCGCGATGACGCGGAACTGGAACGCGCGGCTTGCCTGGTAGACGGTGGTCAACACCGGGACGATCTGGGTGGAGAGGAGTGAGCCGTCTTCCGGGCGCCACTCCTGGGTGTGGCTGTACGCCAGGTTGAAGCGCAGCTTCTCGGTGGGGCGATAGTCCATGCCGACCGTCCCGGTCACCAGGCGCGCCGGTGCCCATTCGAGGTAGTCCTCGTCGGTGAGGCCGCCGAGCACGAAGACGTTGAAGTCGAACCGCCGCCACGTCGGCGTGCCGAGCGACACGACGTAGTCGTGGTTCGGCAACCGATCGCTGCCGCCGGTGAACGACGACACGGCGCCATCGGGATGCAACAGCCCGTAACCGGGATAGATCGACGGATCGTAGCCGAAGCTCTCCTGGAAATACGACACGCCGCCGCTCCAGCCGCCGGCAAACCGCGCGTTGGCGTTGAAGTGGAGGTAGCGGTTCTGGATCGGGCCGCCGTGGATCAGGTCGCGATACACCCAGTGGGCGGCCGGCGCCACCTCGAAGTTGAGCGACTGCACCGGGCCGTGTTGCCAGTACCAGTTGTAGCTGGTGCTCAGCTGCACGTTGCCGACCCCGGTCTGTGACAGGAATCCGGCGCGGGTCACGAAGTCCGGCGACGTCGCACTGAACTGGTAGTTGAGCCGGACGTGGTGCCCGGCGCGACGGTAGCTGACGTTCCAGGCGGGGCCGCTGCGGACGGTGTCGCCGACGGCGTCGTGCATGAAGCCCAGGCCGTAGCTCACCGTGTTGATGCCGTCGAACAGCAGTCGCCCGTCGACCGCCACGCCGCGGTTGCTCTCCGGGCCGTCGTGCTGTTCGGTCCAGGTGAACCCCGCCCGCGATCCGGGGCCGAGGTCGCGGGCCAGCCGCACGATGCCGAAGACGGGATTGTCGCCGTAGTGCGACGCCGCCTGGTCGTCGACCGCGGCGAGCGCGCCGACCTGGGTGCCGAAGGTCTTGCCGGTGATCTTCGTCGCGACCACCGGCTGGACGATGCGACGGGTGTAGATCATCCCGAACGGCGCGTCGAACTGTTCGGCGCCCTCGAGGAAGAACGGCCGCTTCTCGGGATAGAACACCGCCTGGCGAGGGTCGAACGCGAACTGGGTCACGTCGCTCTCGACCTGCGAGAAGTCGGGGTGCGCGGTGGCATTGAGGGTCAGGTTGGGCGTCACGCCATAGCGCAGGTCGCCGCCGAACTGGGGCGCGCCGCCGCTGTACTTCCACGCCGAGCCGCCGGCCGGCGGCGTGTGATCGACGCGGGACGTCACGGTCGGAATGATGTCCACCACGTGTCCCGGATCGAGGCCGCTGAGCCCGGTCAGGTGGCCGGACTGCGCCAGGAACGACGCGCCCGCCAGCCGCACCGGCGCCCAGGTCTCCTCCTCGCCGGTGTGCTGCACGACGCGCAGCACGTTGAACCCCCAGGACTGTGTCGCCGCCTCCTGGAAGCGCAGGCTCCGGAACGGAATGCGGATCTCCACGTCGTAGCCGCCGGCGACGAGCCGCCCCTTGGACTGCCAGACGAAGTCGGGCGAGAGGTCGGGCTTCTGGCGGGTCTGGATGGCGCAGTTCGACATGCCGTTGCAACTGATGCTGCCGTTCTCGTTGAGCGCGCCGTCGGCCTGGATGCCGAGCGGGTTGACGGCGAACACCGTTGCCTGGCGGCCGTCGTTGAAGGTCGAGAGGAAGAGCTGGATGTTGTCGTCGCTGCCGATCTGGTCGCGGCTCGCCACCGTGGCGTGCACCAGGCCGCTCGGATCGCGGGCGCGGATGCCGACGTAGAGCGCGGTCGGCGAATACCACACCAGCACCTGGGTGGTGTCCGGCGCCGGCACCCCGTCGACCGGGGTGAACTCGGAGAATCCGGTCAGCACCGCGGCCTGTTGCCACTGCGGCTCGTCGAGCGAGCCGTCGATGACCGCGCTGCCGGCAAGGCGGGGCGGTGTCACGCTGACCTGGCCGTTGCGGCCGGAGAAGGTCGGCGCGGTCGGGCTGGGGGCCGCCGGGGGCGTCGCGGGCTTCGCGGGGCCGGCCAGGGCCAGTGCCAGCGGGATCGCGAGCGGAAGGGTCGGGGTCGTCATGCGCCGAAGTCTCCTCCCGCGACGGCGGCGGGGGAAGGGGACCAGTCCTCTGCTACGGTGTCAAATCTGTGACTTCGATGCGCCACGGCGCCGGAGCGACGCGCGTCGATCAGCCGCTGCCGGTGGAGAAGCCGGGAAACAGCGTCATGCCGCCGTCGACGAAGAGTGTCGTCCCGGTGACATAGTCGGCCTGGTCGGAGGCGAGCCACGCCACCGCGCGGCCGACATCGGCGGGATCGCCAACCCGGCCGTAGGGGATCAGCTCGAGCAGCCGCTGTTCGGCGGCGGGCGTGTCCCACGCGGCGCGGTTGATCGGCGTCCGGATCGCGCCGGGGGCCACGCTGTTGACCCGCACCTTGTGGCGGGCCAGTTCCTGCGCCACGCTGCTCATCAGTTGCAGCATGCCGCCCTTGGACGTGGCGTAGTTGACGTGCCCCGCCCACGGGATCATCTGATGCACCGAGCTGGTGAAGACGATCTTGCCGGCCGCGCGCGAGACCTCGGGACGGACCCCGCGGCGGAGGAATTCGCGCGCCGCCTCGCGGGCGCAGAGGAACCCGCCGGTGAGGTTGACGCCGAGCACGTGGTTCCACTGCGCCAGCGACATGTCGACGAAGGGGGCATCGTCCTGCAGCCCGGCGTTGCTGGCGAGGATGTCGACGGTGCCGAACCGCCGGATGGCCTCGGCAAACATGGCGCGCACCTGTGTTTCGTCGGAGACGTCGGCTTCGATGGCGGCGGCCTGCCCACCGGCGGCGGCAATGGCGCGCACGACGGCGTCGGCCGCGTCGGGATGGGTGACGTAATTCACCACGACGGTGGCGCCGGCGCCGGCCAGTTCGCGGGCGATCGCCTCGCCAATGCCGGAGTTGGCGCCGGTGACGATTGCCACCTGGCCGGCGAGCGAGATGTGCGTGTCGGACATTGCCAGACTTCTCCCGGGGTGATGAGACCTCGCATCCTTGAACGGTCGGCGGCGTTTGCGCAAGTTGGGCGGGACGAGATGACTGCCACCCGACCCGCGGCTCCGCCGCCCCCGCCGCACCGCCGCCCGGTGCCCCCGATCGCCGACTACGCCGTGATCGGCGATTGCCGGGCCGCCGCGCTGGTGTCGCGGAACGGGTCACTCGACTGGCTCTGCTGGCCGCGGTTCGACAGCCCGGCGGTCTTCGGGCGGATTCTCGACGCCGAGCGGGGCGGCTCCTTTGTCGTCACCGCGGTGGGGCCCGCCGAGATCACGCGCCGCTACCTGGAAGAGACCAACGTCCTCGAGACGACCTACCGCACCGACCGCGGGCTGCTGCGCGTCACCGACCTGATGCCGGTGGCGACGCCCGAGCAGCGACGTGCCGCACTCCGCGCGCCGCGCGAGGTCCTGCGGCGGGTCGAATGCATCGAGGGCGAGGTGGATGTCGAGGTGTTCTGCGATCCGCGCCCCGACTACGGGCGGATCGTGCCGCGACTCCGCGCCCGGCGAAACCTTGGCGTCTGGTACGAGCACGACGGTGCGGCGATGGCGTTGCGCTGCGACCTGCCGTTGGAGCTGTCCGACGATCGCTCGGCCCTCGCGGTGCGCGCGACGCTCCACGCCGGCGATCGGCACTACATCTCGCTGGTGGGTGCGGTGGGCGAACCGGCCGTGCTGCCGGGGCTGGGGGAGGCGGCGGAACAGCGCATCCGCCAGACCATCACCTGGTGGCGGAACTGGGCGGGGCGCTGCACGTACGAAGGGCGCTATCGCGACGCGGTGCTGCGCAGCGCGCTGACCCTCAAGCTGATGGAGTTTGCGCCGTCGGGCGCGGTGGTCGCCGCGCCGACCACGTCACTGCCGGAATGGATCGGCGGCGTGCGCAACTGGGACTACCGCTATTGCTGGCTCCGCGACAGCTCGCTGACGGTGCAGGCGCTCTTCGACCTGGGCTACGGCGCCGAGGCCGAGGCGTTCCTGTCGTGGCTGCTCCACGCGACGTGGATGTCGCTGCCGCGCCTGCAGGTGCTCTACAACGTGTACGGCGAGACCCGGCTGTCCGAACACGAGCTCGATCACCTGGCCGGTTACGCCGATTCGCGCCCGGTGCGGACGGGCAACGACGCGCACGGCCAATTGCAACTCGACATCTACGGTGAAGTGATCGACGCCGTCTACGCCTTCACCCTGCGCGGCGGGCGACTCGACCGGGCCACGCGGAAGATGCTCGGGGGGTTCGGCGAGACCGTCTGCCAGCAGTGGCAGGACCCCGACGAGGGGATCTGGGAGCCGCGCGGCGGCCGGCGCCAGAACACCTATTCCAAGGCGATGTGCTGGGTGGCGCTGGACCGGCTCTGCCGCCTGGTCGACGCCGGCCATGTGCAGCTGCCGCGGGCGCGGTATCGCGCGGTGCAGGACCGGATCCGTGAAGCGGTCGAACGTCGCGGGTTCAATACCTCGCTCGACAGCTATGTCTCGACCCTGGACGGACACGGCGTCGACGCGGCGCTGCTGCTCCTGCCGCGGTACGGCTACGTCGATCCTCATTCGCCGCGGATGCGATCGACCGGTGAGCGAATCAAGGCCGACCTGAGCGTCAACGGGCTGGTCTACCGGTACCGGTCCGACGACGGGTTGCCGGGGGACGAGGGGGCATTCGGCATCTGTTCCTTCTGGGCGGTATCGTACCTGGCGCAGGCGGGCGAATTTGACCGCGCCAGGGCGCTGTTCGAACATGTGCTCGGCTTTGCCAACGACCTGGGCCTCTTTGCCGAGGAGATCGATCCCGCCACCGGTGCGGCACTGGGCAACTTTCCGCAGGCGTTCACTCACGTCGGGCTGATCGACGCGGCGCTGCAGCTGGCGCACGAGACCGGCGCGCAGGTCCGCCCGGCCGAGGGCGCCCCGGCGGCGCTCACGGAGGCCAGGCTATGAACCTTCCCAGCATCGTCCTGTGGGGCTTCGTCGCCACGGTGGTGCTCTCGATCGTCACCGAGGGGAGCCGCGGGCTGGGGTGGTCGCGGATGAGCCTGCCGTTCATGATGGGGACGATGTTCACCGCCAACTACGACCTGGCCGAACCGATCGGCTTCGTGGTGCACTTCGTCGACGGGTGGGCGTTTGCACTCCTGTACGCGCTGGTGTTCGACACGCTGCATCGCACCGGCTGGTGGCTGGGCGCGATCCTCGGCCTGCTGCAGGGGCTCATGGTGCTGGTGGTGCTGATGCCGCTGCTGCCGGCGGTGCATCCCCGGATGGCCGACGAGCATTCCGGGCCGGAGCCGACCACCGGGCTCGAACCGCCCGGCTTCATGGCGCTCAACTACGGCCGCCGCACCCCGCTGTTCACGTTGACGGGGCACATCCTCTACGGCGCGATCCTCGGCTTCGGCTATCGCTTGTTGACCTGATCGTGTTCGGGCGGTGCCGGGGCGGTGTCCGACACCGAACCGGCGGCGTCGGAGCGTTGATCGTCGACCGTCGTCGACGGCGGGTTCGCGGCAGAATCGTCGCGCGGCGTGACCGGTTCGCCGCGATCGATCGCGGCAAGGCGTGCGTCGACACCGCTCAGCAGGGTGTTGTAGGCGTCGGCGGTCAGCGTGCCGCGATGATAGTCGGAGAGGACCTCCTCCTTTTCCGCCAGCAGCACCTGGCGCCGGGCCCGCATTGCCTCCTCGGCCCGCAGGTCTTCCTGTTCGATGCGGAGTTCCTCCACCGCGGCGGCGGTGTCGTGGTAACGCCCCTCGTAGTCCTGCCGCATCTCCTGGAGGACCGCCGACGGCGCGAGGTGCAACCGCTCCATGTGCTCGATCTCGTTGAGGGCGGCTTGCACCATGCGCAGCGTGCCGCGCTGCAGCTGATACTTGCGGCGCGCTTCCTCGCGGCCGATGATGCCGAGGCGGCGCAGCAGGGGCCCCATGGTGAGGCCCTGCACCAGGATCGACAGCAGCACCACGCCGAACGTCACCGTGATCAGCAGGTCGCGTTGCGCCAGCGCCGGCGGGAGGGCCAGCGCCAGCACCATCGAGAGGCTGCCGCGGAGGCCGCCCCACGTCAGCACCGCGCTCCACGACGCCGGCCAGCCCTTCTCGCGGCTGGTGCGGGTGAGCAGCGAGACGCCGAAGACCACGCCGGCCCGGGCGACGGTCACCGCGGCATAGGCCACCAGGATGATCTTCCACGACGCGGCGAGTTCGTCGAGCCGCACCCGGACGCCGACCAGAAGGAACACCACCGAATTGAGCGCGAACGCGATGTAGTCCCAGAACGTTTCGGCGGCGATCCGGGTCGACGGCGACATCCCGATCCGGGCGGCGTAGTTGCCGCAGAGCATCCCGGCCGAGACGGTGGCGATGACGCCCGAGAAGCCCATGGTGTCGGCGGCGAGGAACGAGCCGTAGGCGGCGAGCGTGGTGAGGGTGATCTCGATCATCGGGTCGTCGATCTGCCGGATGATCTGCGCGATGCCGAGGCCGATGAGCACGCCGATGGCGAGGCCGCCGCCGACGATGCGGGCAAACTCCAGGGTCAATCCCGCCGGCGTGACGTGGCGGCCGGCCACGACATCGAGCACCAGCGCCAGCAGCACGATGCTGGTGCCGTCGTTGAGCAGGCTCTCGCCCTCGATCAGCAGCGAGAGACGCCGCGGCGCGCCGAGGCTCTTGAACATCGCCACCACCGCGATGGGATCGGTTGCGGCGACAATCGCGCCGAAGACGATGGCGTGCGCCCAGCCGACGCCGGCGCCGAGGCCCAGCGCGGCGACAATCGGTTCGAAGAGAGCCGCCGTCAGCAGCGTCGCGATCACCACCCCGGGGACGGCGAGGGCGCTGATTGCGACGCGGTCATTCCAGAAGTCGCGGAACTCGATGTGGAATGCCGCTTCGAACAACAAGCCGGGGAGGAAGACCGAGTAGACCAGCTCGCGGGTGAGGTGCGGCGGCTGGAAGAGCGGCACTACGCCGAGGGCGAGGCCGGCGAGGACCAGGGCGACGGTGTACGGGAGCCGGAGGCGGCGCGCCACGAGCGCCACCGCCGTGGCCACCACGAACATCAGGACAAAGGAGGACTCGATCGTCATCGTCCAGCGGTCTCCGGTGGGAGTGCGTCCGCCGGCCGGCGCGAGGATGGGAGCCTAGCGGATGGCGCCGCCCCCGCCGCCGCCGTCTCCACCGCGCCCGCCGCGCCCCCGCCCGCCGCGCCCGGGAGGTCCGCCGCGGCGTGACGGTTCCAGTCCGGCGCGGGCGTCGCGCAGCGTCGACTCGAGCAGCTCACCGGCGTAGCAGCCAAGTGTATAGGGATACTCCCGCGTCAGGTGGTAGCCGTACGGATATACCCTGCCGTCCACGGTGACGGCGCCGCGGCGTCCATGGCACACGTCGAGATCGGCGTTCCGATTCCGGGCGCCGGTCGAGTCGCGTTCGCCGAAGATCGGCAGCCCGTCGAGCGCCCAGCCGACGAGCGAATCGCTGTCGACGCCGGGAATGCACGGCGAGGCGTTGTGGTAGTGATACTGGGCGTTGGCCTGGGGATGGCCGTCGCAGTTGTCCTGGATCTCGTGCGCCGCGGCGTCGCGCCCCGCGGCATCGAGGGCATTGTAGAACGCCACGCCGGTGACGGTGAAGCCGATCATGCCCATTGGCAGGCAGCTGGGCTGCGCGGCGAGCACCGGATGGGCAGGGATCGAGAAGGCGAGGTGCTGGGCGGCGATGTGGTTGGGGTTGGTGTCGTACCGATAGACCGAATCGGTGGGGGCGATCGGAAAGATGCCGGTCGGTTCGTGCACCGGAAGGCCGTTGCCGCGGAAGGCGAGAAGGTCGCCGTCGAGCGTCAGGGTGTAGCTGGCGTCGGGCCAGAAGACGGTGCCGGCGACATGGGGCTTTTCCAGCGGATTCCAGCTGTCACCGTGAAACCACGGCCCATCGTGGCGCGCACCGCCGCCGCGGAAGGTGGCGCTGCATGAGTACACGTTGCCGGCCGCCGGATGGTCGGTGACGTGCCCATCGCCCAGCGGCAGCGATTGCGCCGGCAGCCTGCCGCCGAGCAGGCCTGGCAGGGCAGCGATTGCGGCGGCACGCATCAACAGGTGTCGGGGCAACGGTTCCTCCATCGGTGGCGGTCGTCCTGAAGATATGTTCGCCGGTCCTTCACCACTTCTTCAGCCGGCGCCGCCGAGTGTTCCTGTTGACCGACAAACATCCCACGCGGGAGCGCAGCGTGACGCCTTCGAGATTGACGCCGCCCGGCCCGCAATGTTACGGGGCCGGAGTGGTGGTTGCCTTCTTGTTGTTGGGCCGCACCCTCGCCGCACCGGGACAGGCGGTACCCGCCGACTGGACGCTGCGCACCCGGCTGGAACTCTCCGGCAATTCCACCGAGTCGGAACCGCCGGGGTACGCCGTCTACAGCGGCATCGCGCTCGAAGTGGCGGTCAATCGCCGGTGGGGGCATGTCGCCTCCGAACTCGGTGTGCGCACCGAGTCGCGCGAAGTCGATTTCGACCCGGGCAGCGGTCCGGCGATCCGGTTGGGCGCGTTGGAACTGCTGCCGGTCACCTGGACGGTGCAATACCGGTTCCGGAACGGCGCGGCGATCCGGCCGTATCTCGGCGCCGGGTTGAACCTCACGCTGGCATGGGAGAAGAGCGGGGTGCTCGACTCGATGGACGTGGCACCGCACCTCGGGCCGGCGCTGCAGGGCGGAGTCGACATCGGGGTGGGGCGGCGCGCGGCAGTCAACATCGATCTGCGATGGAACACGCTGACCAGCGACGTGCGCAACGGTGGCGCCCGCTTCGCGAAGCTGCGCATCGATCCGGTGGCCATCGGCGTGGGTGTCGCGCTGCCGTTCTGATGCAGGTTGTGGCCCGGGCGCGGGCCGGGGTCGCCGCCCAGGTGTGCAACCGGATGCCGGAATCGGGTCATTCTCCCTGGATCGGACGGTGCAAACCCTCTCACCAGGAGACACCATGCGACATGCACTCGTGCTGACCGGTGTGCTGGCGTCGGCGGTGGTGATGCAGGCCGCCGCGCAATATCCCAACAGCCGGCGGGGGTTCTGGATCGGCGGCGGCATCGGTGACGGATCGGTGGGCGTCACGTGTTACGATTGCAACACCGATCGATACTCGGGCTTTTCCGGATTCCTGAAGGCGGGTGGGACGGTGTCGCGGCACGTGCTGCTGGGCGGCGAGTTGTCGGGATGGGGTCATTCGGGGCCGGGATACCACGAGAGCCTCGGATTCGGTGACTTCATCGCCACCATCTATCCCAGCGCGGCGGGGGCCTTCTTCCTGAAGGTCGGCGTGGGCGGAATGTCGTACAAATACACCGACGATCAGGGCGACGAGATCACCGCGACGGCGCCAGCCGGCACCTTCGGCATCGGGTACGATTTCCGGGTGCGCCCGAATCTCTCGCTGACGCCGTTCCTGAACTTCTTCGCGACCGACCCGGTGCGCTTTACCTACAACGGGCTCCAGGTGCCGCCGGGCAGGAACATCAAGATCAACATGACCCAGTTCGGCATCGGCCTGACGTGGCCCTGAGCGGGCTGGTGGGACGGCTACTTCAGGGGATTCGGGCCGCAGTGCAGACCGGAGTGCCGGGGAGCGTGCCGGGGGCGAGGTCGAGGGCGTACGGATCGACGCCCTGCAGTGAGTCGCTCACCGGCAAGAGGGTCAGCCGGAGATCGCCGGAGCTGTCGAGGGTTCCGCTCAGCGAAAGCTCCTCATCGGGATAGGTCCGGGCGTTGCCGGTGATCACATAGCGGGTCGAGACGGCGGCAATGTGGAGGCTGTCGTCGAGGACCAGCGGGCCGAAGTCCGCCTCGGCGCAGGGCTGGCGCAGGGTCGCCCCGGAGGCGGTGGCATCGAACGCGACGTTGTCGGCCTTCCAGTGGCCGGTCAGGGTCTGTCCCGGTCCGAGGGGCTGGGTCTCTGACTCACCGCACGCGACGGCGGCAAGGCCGAGGAGCACGGCGACCGTTGGCGAAAGTCGCGGGAATCGGCGATACATGATGGTCCTCCAGAGGGTGAGGAGTCGGCTCCCGGGGGATGCGCTCGCCGGCCGACAGGGGAATCCTGCCGGCCCGGCGACGCGGGGACAAGCCCGGCAGGGCCGACCCGGGATGTGCGGCCCGCGGGCCGATGTTCGTCGTGCTGCTTGGTTGTCCGATTCTCTCTGGAGGTTGCACCATGGTATTCCGTCTGATCCTGCTGGCCGGGTCGGTCACGCTGGTCGGCGCCGCGGCAACACCGCGACCCGCCACGCCGCAGCAGGGGGTTACGTACGTGGCACGCATGATGGGGACGAACGAGACGCCGGCACACGACGTGAAGGGGACCGGAACCGCCACGTTCCGCCTCGATGGCAACCGGCTCTACTACCGGATCAGCGTGATGGATCTCTCCGGGACGCCGACCATGGCCCACATCCATGTCGGGGCGGTGGGCGCTTCGGGTCCGCCGATCTACACCTTCCCGCTCAAGTACCCGAAGGCGAGCGGCGTCATCGACAGCGGCTCGGTGATGTTGTCCGGCGACATGGGTCACGGCGTGAGCGGCGATTCGCTGAAGACCCTTCTTGGCAACGGGCATGCGTACGTGAATGTCCACACCAAGGAGTACCCGGGCGGCGAGATCAGGGGCCAGATCCAGAAGAAGTAGGGTGTGGCACGGCTGTTGGGCGGTGTGGCGATGGCGCGGCAGGGCGCCGTCGTCACACCGCGACAGGTGCGGTGAGCCGGCTCCCGGCGTCGGTGGTCAACCTCAGGTGAGACAAGGGCTTGCGGCTCGTGCCGACGATCCGGCACGGGTCTTGTTCCATCCGGGGTGAGACCTCTGCGCTCCAGGAGCCGTCGATGAAGCTGTCCGCGTCGTTCGCCGTTCTCGCCCTTGCCGTCGGTGCCGCGCCGCTCGTGGCGCAGACGCCGTTCGAAGAGACGTTCAAGCTCGTCGGCCTGCTGCCGCATGATCCCGTGATGGTGGTCAACCAGGGGTCGGGCGACTTTCACGCGTACAGCAGTCCGTATGTCGGCGGCCTGATGGCCAGCGGCGATCCGGACTTCACGTTGTTCGAGGTCTACTGTGTGGACGAGATGCACGACGCCCACATCGGCGATCAGTATCTCGCATGGATCACGGATGTCGGCGGCAGCGACTTCTCGCACACCCGCCTCGGGGCCGGCGACCAGTCGGAGTACGCCTGGGCGGCGTATCTGGCCAGCCAGATCAACTACGATTGGATGCTCGGCAATGGCGTTGGTGGCGATCCCAACTTTGCGGCGGACCAGGCGCAGACGGTGGCGCTGCAGGACGCCATCTGGGCGCTGCTCGGTGAAGGGGCGAACGCGGCGTCGCGGCTGTCGACATTCGAGTCGAGCACGCTGGCCTCCAGCCTCGGCATCGGTCCGAGCACCGACTTTGGCGTCGCCCCGTCGTTCGGCGGCTTCAACGCCTCCGGTTGGTCGTTGATCACCTGTGCGCCGGCGCCGGGCCAACCGGTGTCGAGCTGCAGTGGCCAGGAATTCCTGGTACAGGCCGGTGGTCCGCAGGAAGTCCCCGAACCGGGAACCATGGCGCTGCTCGCGACCGGACTGGTCGGGCTGGCCGGGGCAGGACGGAAGCGCCGGCGCCGGGCCTGATCCCGGTCGACAGTACGCGCGCTGCATCGGGCGGCCCGGGATAGATTCCGGGCCGCCCGATGCGTGATGATACCCCGAGTCGCACCGCGTGGCGCGTGGCGCTGCGCCGCGCACTGCATCAACTGGTCGATCGCCCCGTGGTGTTCGACGACCCGGTTGCCGCGGCGATCATCGGCGCCGAGGGTCGCGCCGAAGTCGACGCCCAGCGGCGCGCGCCGGAGTCCGTCACGGCGCGCTACCTGCGGGCGTTTCTCGTGGCGCGGAGCCGATTTGCCGAGGACTGCCTGGCGGCGGCGATCGCCCGTGGCGCGCGGCGCTACATCGTCCTCGGCGCGGGCCTCGACACCTTCGCCTACCGGAATCCGTTTCCCGGGCTGCACGTCGTCGAGGTCGACTATCCGGCGACGCAGCAGTGGAAGCGGCGATTGCTCCGCGAGGCGTCGATCGCGGTTCCCGACACGGTCAGCTACCTGCCGATCGATTTCGACCACGAAGACCTCGGCGCCCGCCTCGAGGAGGTGGCGGATCCGGCGGCGGTGACGGTGTTCGCCTGGCTTGGCGTGTCGATGTACCTGGCCCGCGAGACGGTGGTCGACGTGCTGCGGACGATCGGGACGCGATATCCGTCGGGGAGCGCGGTGGTGTTCGACTACGCCGTGGCGCCGGAGACGCTGGGATGGATGGCGCGTGCCGTCCGGCGGCGGATGGCCGACCGGGTGGCCGCGGCCGGTGAGCCGTGGCGGTCGCACTTCACACCGGAAGCGTTGGCCGCCGAACTGGCCCGGGCGGGATTCGGCACGGTCACTGACCTCGACGGCGATGCCGTCAACGCCCGCTACTTCGCCGATCGTGACGATGGTCTCCGGGGCGGCAGCCTGGCCCGGCTCGTCGAGGCGCGCATCTAGCGTTTCCGTCTGCGACCCGGGCCCGGCAACGCTCCGGCACGGGGTGGCGTACTATTAGCATTCGAAGGCGTGTTGCTCCCGCCTTGGCTGCCATCCGTGACCGGGATGTGACGCTCTGCAATCCATCTTCACGTTCCTGTTCAAATATCCGCTCAGGGTATTCCAGCGAGGTCAGTTGATTCTGACCCCGGTGGTGCCGCCCGCGTTGCTGTTGGCTGGTGCGGTGGTGGTCGTGGCGGTCGTCGTGACCCTCGCGTGGCGGCTCCGGGTGGAGCGAATCCGCGACCGGGTGGTGCTGGGGGCGTTGCGGGGGTTGTTGTTCGTGGTGCTGGCCGCCTGCCTGTTGCGGCCGGCGCTGGCGCTGTCGCACGCGATTCCCCAACGGAACGTGCTGGCGGTGCTGCTCGACGATTCCCGCAGCATGCAGATTCCCGATGTGGATCATGTGCGGCGCGAGGCGGCGGTGCAGCGGGTCTTTGCCGATTCCACCCGGCTGGTGCGACAGCTTGCCGATCGCTTCGCGTTGCGCTTCTTCCGGTTTGCGGCCGATGCCGATCCGGTGGGAAGCGCCGCGGGGTTGCGCGCCGACGGCACACGGACCGACCTGGCCACGTCGCTCGCCACCGCGCGGCAGGACCTCGCCGACCTGCCGCTGGGCGGGGTGGTGGTGGTCAGCGACGGAGCCGACAACGGCACCGGCGACCTCTCCGCGACGCTGGCGATCCTGAAGGCCCGGCACGTCCCGGTGTACACGGTGGGCGTCGGCGAGGAGCGCTTTGCGCGGGATCTGTCGATCGACCGCCTCCAATTGCCGAGCACCACGCTCACCGGCGCCGGCGTGATGGCGACCGTGTCGCTCGGCGTGCGGGGGGTGGGCGGCGATTCGGCGTCGCTGACGCTGGAGTCCGACGGGCAGGTGGTTGCGCGGCAGCGGGTGCCGTTGCCGGTGGGGCGTGATGTGGTCGACGTACCGATGCGGGTGCCGGCCCTGGGACCGGGCACCCACGTCATCTCGGTCAGCGCCACGCCACTCGCCGGCGAAGTCGTGACGGAGAACAACGAGGCGGAAGCGCTGCTGCGGGTCCGGCCGGGGCGCGAGAAGGTGCTCTACTTCGAGGGGACGCCACGTCCGGAGTTTGCCTTTGTCCGGCGCGCACTCGATGGTGACAGCGCGCTGCAGCTGGTAGGCCTGCTGCGCAGCGCCAAGGACAAGTATCTGCGGCTCAACGTCGATGATTCGCTCGACCTGCTGGGCGGGTTTCCCACCCGCCGCGACGAACTGTTCAAGTACCGCGCGGTGATTCTCGGCGACATCGAGGCGTCGGCGTTCACCGGGGCGCAGCTGCGAATGCTGGCGGATTTCGTCGACCAGCGCGGCGGCGCGCTGATTGCCCTCGGCGGGCGCGGCGCGCTGGCCGAAGGCGGCTTCAGCGGCACGCCGGTGGCCGACGCATTGCCGTTCACACTGCCGGCACCGCGCGATGGCCGACACCGGCCTGGTGACGCTCCGCGTGACGCCCACCGCGCGGGCCTGCTGCATCCCGCGCTGCAACTCGGGGCGACACTGGCGGAGGACACCGCGCGCTGGGATTCGCTCCCGCCGGTGACCGCCGTCAATCGGCTCGGCACGCTGCGCGCGGGAGCCACCGAGCTGCTGGCGGGGCGGGCCGGGACGCGCGGCGCCGAAGGTGCCGGTGCTCGCGGTGGAGCGCTACGGCCGGGGCGTCTCGGCAGTGCTGGGCGTGGAAGACACCTGGCTCTGGAAAATGAACCCCGCGGCCCCGGTGGCCGATCGGAGCTACGAGACATTCTGGCGTCAACTGATCCGCTGGGCGCTCGACCAGGTGCCGGACCGACTCGACGTCACGCCGGTGCCGGCGCGGGTGGGACCCGGCGAGGCGGTGACGATCCAGGCCCGGGCGGTCGATTCCGCGTACGCCGACATGAACGACGCCACGGTCGTCGCACGAGGCACCGCTCCGTCGGGAACGGAAACCGACGTGCCGCTCGACTGGACGCTGCGCGACGATGGCACCTACGCCGGGCGCTTCGTGCCGGCAGAACTCGGCACCTATCGCATCGATGCGTTTGCGGCGCGCGGAGCCGATACCGCGCGGGCCGCCGAGGGCGGCGTGCTGGTGGACCTCCGGGGCGCCGACATGGAACGTCCGGAACTCCGGACGGCGCTGCTCAAGCGGATCGCCGACGAGACCGGCGGCCGTTACTATCCGCTGGCGGACCTCTCGCAGCTTCCCGACGACGTCGTGCTGACGGAGAGCGGCATCGTGGCGCACGAGACCCGTGACCTGTGGGACATGCCGGTGGTGGTGTTGCTGCTGCTGGCCTTGCTCGCGGCGGAATGGATCTACCGCCGCCGCCGGGGGCTGGCGTGATTGGCCGGTTGCGGATTGCCGCGGCGCTTTCGCTGCTGCTGCCGGCCGCGCTCGCCGCGCAAGGCAGCCGCACCGACGTGCTGCTGATCACCGGCCTGTCGGGCGATGCCCATTTTGCGGCGCTCTACGAGCGGGCGGCGCGAACCATCTTCGACACGGCGCGCCGCTCATGGCATGTTCCCGACTCCGCACTGGTCTGGCTGGCGGAAGACACCAGCGCGGACCCGTCGCGGATCCGGGGCCGCTCGACCAGTGCGGCAATCGGCGCGGCATTCGCCACGATGGCAAAGCGCGTGACGGCGGGCGATGTGGTGCTGGTGTTCGTGCTCGGTCACGGCGGCGGGGAAGGGGCGAACGAGGTGGTCAACCTGCCGGGCCCCGACGCGTCGGCCAGCCAGTACGCGGCGTGGCTCGCGCCGCTTTCGGCGGCGACGGTGGTGTTCGTCAACGCCTCGAGTGGCAGCGGCGACTTCCTGCCGGTGCTCTCGGCGTCGAACCGGGTGGTGATCACCGCCACCACGGGAGCCTACGAGCGCAACGAATCGCTGTTCGGGCCGCTGTTTGCCGACGCTCTGACCGATTCGGCGGCGGACGCCGACAAGGACGGGAAGATCACCGTGCTCGAGGCGTTCCAGTATGCGGTGGCCGCGGTGGCGCGGAGCTACCAGTCGCGCCATCTGCTGCAGACCGAGCACGCTCAACTCGACGACAACGGCGATGGACGGGGCAGTCACGATCCCGGCGCGGCGGGTGGCGGCGACGGATTGCTGGCGCGGCGCATCGCCTTCGGCGGAAGTGCCGCGGTGGCCGATCCGCGCATCGCGGCACTGCTGGCCGAGCAGCGGGTACTCGAGGCGCGGGTGGATTCGCTGCGCCGGGAGAAGTCAACGATGGATTCGGTGACGTACCAGGCCCGGCTCGAGGCGCTGCTGCTCGACATTGCCCGCAAGACCGAGGCAATCAAGGCGCTGCAGGGGAAGCAACAGTGAACCGCCGCCGCGCGGGCCCGGGGACGCTGCTGGTGATGGCGGGCGCGTTGCTGGCGCGTCCCGCCCTGGCGCAGGGTGACACCGCTGCGATCGGGCGGGTCGAGGCGCTGATCGACCGGGGCAGGCTCGACGACGCCGAGCGGATGGCACGGGCCGGTGGCGCGGCGACGGCCGTGGTGCTTGGCGACATCCTCGCCATGCGGGGGCACCTCGCCGGCGCCGATTCGATCTACGCGGACGCGGTGGCGCGCCGGTTGCCGGAGGCGATGGCGGCGCTCGCCGGTCGCGCCGAATTGGCGCTTCGCCGCGGCAACGTCGCGGCGGCGGTGGCGATGGCGCGTCAGGTGCGCGCCGCATACGGTAGTGGCGGGCGGTGGCTCCCCGACGACATGGTGGCAGCGGGGCGCGCCGACATCGTGCTGGGAGCCGTCGATCCGCAGGCGCTGCACGACGCGCTCGGCGCATTCGATGCCGCCGCGGCGGCCGACAGCGGCGACATCGACGCGCAGCTGCGCGGAGCCGACCTGCTGGTCAGCAAGTACAACGGGCCGGATGCACGCGACACCTATCGCGGGGTGCTGGCGCGCGCGCCCAACAATCCGCGGGCGCTGCTGGGGCTCGCCGAAGTCGCCGCCCTTGACGGGCAGAGCGATCCGGTGCCGTCGGCTCGCGCCGCGCTCGACCGCGATCCGGTGCTGGTACCGGCACTCGTCTTCCTGGCGCGGCTGGAGTTGAGCCGCGCGGACTACGACTCCGCGACAGCCCTCGCCGGCCGGGCGCTGGCGGTCGACTCCACCGCGGTCGACGCGTGGGGGGTGCTGGGATCGGTCGCCTGGCTGCGCGGCGATTCGGCCGGATTCCGGTGGGCGCGCGCCGGCGCGGGCCGGGTGCGCAATCCGTCGCCCGACTTTCTCGTCAGCGTCGCGGAGGCGGCGGCGGCACAGCGGCGCTACGCGGAGGCGGTCGGCCTCGCCGGCCAGGCGGTCGCGGTCGACTCGCTCTTTCCGCGGGCCCTCGGCGTGCTCGGCAGCAACGAACTGCGGCTTGGCGAGATGAGCCGGGGCCGGGCCGACCTGGAACGCGCCTTTGCCCGCGACCCCTACAACGCGTGGTACCTGAACACCCTCAACCTGCTCGACTCGATGCGCACCTACCGGACGGTGACGAGTGCGCATTTCGAGATTGTCGCTCCGGCCCCGGACGCGGCGTACCTGCAGCTCTACCTCGTGCCGCTGCTCGAGAAGGCGTACGACCGCTACCGGGTCCGATACGGCTGGGAACCGGGACAGCCGGTGCGCATCGAATTGTTCGACAACCATGCCGACTTCTCGGTGCGGACCCTTGGACTGACCGGACTCGACGACATTCTCGGCGTGAGCTTCGGCAATGTCATTGCGCTCGACGCCCCACCGGCGCGGCGCAGCGGTGATTACAACTACGGCTCCACGGTGTGGCACGAGCTGGCGCACACCTTCACCCTCGGCTTGTCAGCGCACCGGGTGCCGCGATGGTTTTCGGAGGGGCTGTCGGTGCTCGAGGAGCAGGACGCCGGCGACGGGTGGGGGGACGCGGTCTCGCTGTCGTTCCTCGCCGATTTCAAGGGTGGCCGGTTGCCGCGCGCGATGAGCCTGAACAGCGGCCTCAACGAGCCGCAGTTCCCGGCGGAGATCGGCCTGACCTATTTCGAAGCGTCGCTGGTCTGCCGGATGATCCAGGACGAGCACGGCGTGGCGGCGATCCGCGCCATGCTGCAGGGGTACGCCCACGGCCGCGACACGCCGGGCGTGCTGCACGACGTGTTCGGCATGACGCCGGCCGAGTTCGATGCGCACTTCGATGCGTGGGTGCGGAACCGTTACGCACAACCGCTGGCGGCCATCGATCCGTCCGATGGGATCAAGCCGCCGGAGGGGAGCTACGTGCGCCTGATCCGCGACGCCGGCAACCTGGTCGACAGCGCCCCGGATTCGGCGCGCCGCCTGCTGCTGCGGGCCGAGCAGCTCTTTCCGGGGTACGGCGGGGCCGACGGTGCGGCGTGGGCGCTGGCTCAACTCGACCAGTCACAGGGCCGCCTGCGCGATGCCCTGCCGCAGGTCGAGGTGGTGACCTCGAGCGAGGAGACCGCGGCGAGCGCCAACGACCTCGAGGTGACCGTCCGGCTTGCGCTGGGCGACTCGGCCGGTGCACTCGGCGCGCTGCGGCGCCTGCAGTGGATCACCCCCTACGACGTCGCGCTGCACCAACGCACCGCGGCACTCGCCGACGCGCTGCATGAATACGCCGCGGCGGTGGTGGAGCGCCGCGCGGTGCTGGCGCTCGCGCCGGTGGACCGGATCGACGCGCGGTACGAACTGGCGCGGGCGCTCTACCGCGCCGGCGAGAAGACCCAGGCACGGACCGAGGTGCTCGGCGTGCTGGAAGACGCGCCCAACTACGTCAAGGCGCAGGAACTCCTGTTGCAGATCCACGGCAGCAATCCCTGACCCGAAAGGATTTCGCGTGACCGCCACTTCCTCGACTCCGGACCTGGACCAGCTCGACGATGCCGCCCTGGCGGAACGGCTCCACGCGGCCGCCGGACGGATCAGCGGCGAACTCCGCAAGGTGATCGTGGGGCAGCAGGGGATCATCGAGCAGGCGTTGATCGCGCTGTTCGGCGGCGGCAACTGCCTGGTGGTCGGTGTGCCGGGGCTGGCCAAGACGCTGCTGATCCACTCGATGTCCCGGGCGCTGGACCTGACCTTTTCGCGGATCCAGTTCACGCCCGACCTGATGCCGTCCGACGTGACCGGCACGGACATGATCCAGGACGATCCGGACACCGGGCATCGCCGGCTGACATTCCTGCCCGGGCCGATCTTCGCCAACGTGGTGCTGGCCGACGAGATCAACCGGACGCCGCCGAAGACCCAGGCCGCGCTGCTGGAGGCGATGCAGGAGAAGCGCGTCACGGTGCAGGGGAAGACGTTCGAGCTCGACGCGCCGTTCTTTGTCTTCGCGACACAGAACCCGATCGAGCTGGAAGGCACCTATCCGCTGCCGGAGGCGCAGCTCGACCGCTTCATGTTCGAGCTGGTGATGGAGTACTCGCCGGAGGAAGAAGAGGTCGACATCGTCCGCAGCACGACGGCGGTCGCACCGGATGCGATCGTGCCGGTCATCTCGCAGCGGGAGATCGTGGCGTACCAGCAGCTGGTGCGCCGGGTGCCGGTGGCCGACGCGGTGGTGCGCTACGCGGTGCGGCTGGTGCGGATGACGCGTCCCGGGGCCACCGGGGCGCCGGATTTCGTGGCCAACTGGCTGGCGTACGGCGCGAGTGTCCGGGCGGCGCAGGCGCTGGTGCTGGGTGGCAAGGCGCGGGCACTGCTGCAGGGCCGGACCCACGTGACCTTCGACGACATCCGTTCCCTGGCGCGTCCGGTGATGCGACACCGCCTGCTGCGGAACTTCCAGGCGCAGTCGGAACGGATCACCACCGACGAGATCATCGCCCGGGTGCTCGACCTCCTGCCGCTGCCGTCGTCGGGGATGTAGCGTGCCGCGCACCGCCCCGGAGGCGCTGCTCGACCCGGTGATCCTGGCGCGGATCGGCGACCTCGCGTTGCTGGCGCGGACCGTCGTCGACGGCTACCTGCACGGGTTGCACCGGTCGCTGCGGCCCGGGCTGTCGCTCGATTTTGCCCAGCACCGGCCCTACCAGGCGGGCGACGACCTGCGGCGCATCGACTGGCGGGTGTACGGGCGCACCGACCGCTTCTATCTCAAGACGTACGAGGCGGACACCAACGCCGACGTCATCTTGGCGCTCGATGCATCCGCGTCGATGGATTTCGGCTCGACCGGCGTGACGAAGTTCGTCTACGGCCGGATGCTCGCGGCGTCGCTGCTCTGGCTGGCGCAGCGCCAGGGTGACCGGGTCGGGCTGGTGACGATGGCCGACGACCTGGTGGAGGTGGTGCCGCCGTCGACCCGGCACCTCGACCTGAGCCTGCACACGCTGGCGCGGGCGCGGGCCCGCGGGCCGGGGCGGATTCCGGCGATGGTGGAGAGGGTGGCGCGGCTGCGGGGCCGCTCGGGCATCACGGTGCTGATCTCGGATTGCTACGAGGACCCGGCGGTGCTGCGGCGCGCGCTCGGCGCGGTGCGGGCGCGGGGCAGCGACGTGCTGGTCTTCCACCTCATCGATCCCGCCGAGCGCGACCTGCCGTGGACCGGGCCGGGCAACTTCGAGGACGCCGAGACGGGTGCCCGGTTGCCGCTGCGCCCCGACGCGTTGCGGGAGCATTACCAGGAACTCTTCGGTGAGCACCGCGCCGGATTGCAGCGCCAGCTCGGCGGCGAGAACATCGACTACGCGGCAATCGAGACCGACCAGCCGCTCGACGGGGCACTGCGGGACTACCTCGATCGCCGCCTGATGGGCAGCCGGGCGCGCTGATGCCGCTGACGTTCCTCGTTCCCGCGATGCTGGCCGGCCTGGCGGCGCTGCTCGTGCCGGTGCTGATCCACCTGCGCCGCCGCGAGCGGGAGAAGCCGACCCGGTTCCCGTCGCTGATGTTCCTGCAGCGGGTGCCGATTGTCACGGCGCGCCGGCGGCGGGTCACCGACTGGCCGCTGCTGCTGCTGCGCCTGGCGATTCTCGCCCTGCTGGTGCTGGCGTTTGCGCGGCCGGTGGTGCGGCCGAAGCCCGGCGCGGTCGTCAAGGGGGCGCGCCGCGTGGCGCTGCTGATCGACCGGTCGATGAGCATGGGTCACGCCGCGGTGTGGCCCGCCGCGGTCGATTCGGCGCGCCGGATCATCCGCGGGCTGGGGAGTGACGACCGGATCGCCGTCATTGCCTTCGACGACGAGGCCACCGTGGTGCAGCCGTTCACCCTCGACCACGACGCCGCGCTGGCCGCACTCGACCGGATTCACCCCGGCGCGCGAGGGACACGGTTCGGCGCGGGCCTTCGCGCCGCGCGGGAGCTCTTCACCCAGCAGGGTGACGCCACCGGCGGCGAGGTGCTGGTGGTGACCGACCTGCAGCGGAGCGGGGCGGCGAGTGTCGCCGGCCTGTCGCTGCCGCCGAACCTCGTGGTGCGTGCCGTGGATGCATCGCCCCGGGCGCACGGCAACACGGCGGTGACCGCGGTCGACGTGCAGCGGCTGCCGGGCGGCGCGGCGGATCGCGGCCGGCTGGTCGTGGCGGCACACCTCGCGGCGACCGGGCTCGCGGCACCGCGCCAGGCCCACGTCACCCTGATGGTGAACGGACGCAACGCCGGCACCCGGCTGGCGACGATTCCGGCCAATGGCACGGTGGCGGTGGGATTCGATCCGGTGGCGCTGCCGGTGGGGAGTGCCCGGATCGTGGTGGCGGCCGATCCCGATTCGCTGCCGGCAGACGACACATTCCGCGCCGTCATTCCCGCCGACGCAACGCGACGGATCCTGCTGGTGGTGCCGAACGACGCCGCGGCCGCCGAGACGTTCTACCTTGAGCGGGCCCTGATGACGGGCGACGACCCGGCGTTCCTGGTCGATCGCGAACCGCTGGGCTCGCTCGACGCCGGTTCGTGGCGCGCGGCGGCGGCGGTGTGGTTCTATGACGTCGCTCCGCCGGGAGGGGCGGTGGGCAGCGCACTCGCCGGATGGGTCCATGACGGCGGTGGCGTGGTGATCGCCGCCGGAACGCGCCTCGGCGCGGCGGGGCACGCGGTGGCCAATGGGTCGCCGGTCCTTCCGGGCACCATTCGCGGCATGGTCGACCGCCTTGACGACCGGGGCGGCATGCTGGGTGACGTGGCGCTCGACCATCCGATCTGGTCGCCGTTCCGCGGCGGCGGCAACGCGGCGCTGGGCGGGCCGCGATTCTACCGATACCCGCGGGTCACCGCCGACAGCGACGCGCAGGTGCTGGCGCGGTTCGACGACGGCAACCCGGCGCTGCTCGAGCGACACGACGCAGCGGGCCACATCCTGCTCGCGGCGATGCCGCTCGACACGACGTCGGGGAACTTCCCGTTGCAACCGGCCTACCTGCCGTTCCTCCGCGATGCGGCGCTCTATGTTGCCGGTCAGGCCGCGGCACCGCTCTGGCACAACACCGGCGACGGCTGGCTCCTCCCGGCGGCGGTGCGCGAGCCGGTGATCCGGTCGCCGTCGGACAGCGTGATCCGCGTCGATCGGCAGCGCGACGGCGATGCGGTGGCGCTTGCCGAAGCGGGCTTCTACAGCCTGTACGACACCCGCCCGTCGGGCGATCCCGCCGCGACGGTAGCGGTCAACCCGCCGGCCCGCGAATCGGACCTCTCCCGGATGCCGCCGAAGGATCTCCTTCTCGGCGTGGGCGAGGACACGTTGACGGCGTCTCAACAGGCAACGGTGACGCTCACCGAGGCCGAACGGCGCCAGCGCCTCTGGCGTATCCTTCTGGAGTTGGCCATCGCACTATTGTTGGTGGAGACCATCACCGCCGCCGTCGGCTGGCGCGGCACCGCGGCCCGATTCGTCGGCGCGGCCCCGGAAAGGAGTGAGTCGTGACCGAGACGATCTCCAGCGCTCCCCGATCCGAACAGCACAACGAACTGCAACAGGCGGTGTCGGCCGTGCGCCGTCACTGGCGGCGGCGCGTGCTGCTCGACGGCGCGGTGGGCGTGGTGGTGGCGCTGCTCGTCGCGATCATCTGCGCCACGCTGGTGCGCGACGCGTTCGGCAGTGGCACGCTGGCGGCGGTGGCGGCGCGAGGCGTGGCGTACGCGATCGTATTGTATGCCGTGGCGCGCCTGCTGCTCCGTCCGGCACTGCGGCGCATCGACGACGAGCGGATCGCGTTGTACATCGAGGAACAGGTTCCGGAGTTGCGACAGACGGTGCTGAGCGCGGTGCATCACCTGCACACGCCGGACGCGCCGGGGACGTCGCCGGCGCTGGCGCGGCGGGTGGTGGACCGGGCTGTCGAGGAGATTCGCCGGGTCGAGGCGCACGCCGGGGCGTTCGAACGGCCGCGTCGTCGCCGGGCACTGGCGCGGCTCGGCGTCGCGGGTGTGGCCGCGGTGCTGATCGTCGCGCTGGGCCCCGCGGCGCTGCGCGACATGGCCCGGTTCCTGTTTGTCCCCTGGGCGGAGGCCGCCGCCGCACCGGTGCCGCAGTTGTCGGTCGCGCCCGGTGACATCGCGGTGCCGCGCGGCGCGGCACTCGACATCCGGGCCGAGTTGCGCAACGCCATCGCCGCCGGCGCCGAAGTGCTGACGCGCGGTGACAGCTCCGATCAGTGGACTTCGGTACCGATGGTGCGCGACTCGACCGGGAGCGGCTTTGTGACCCGGCTCTTCGACCTGGCGCGGAATACCGATTACTACGTCCGGACCGACGGTGCGCGTTCGCCGGTGTACCACATCCGGGTCACCGACCTGCCCGCGGTGCAGCGCCTCAGTGTCGAACTGCACTTTCCGGCGTATACCGGCCTCAAGCCACAGAAGATCGACAACGGCGGCGACGTGGTCGCGGTCACCGGGACCACCGCGCTGCTGAGCATCGCGGCGACCCTGCCGGTGCGCGGCGGAGCGCTCCGGTTTGACGACGGCTCTACCGTGCCGCTGACGCTGACGGCCGACGGGCAACTGACCGGGTCGTTCCGGGTGCGTCACGACGGCTTCTATCGGGTGGACCTCGTCGCGGGCGACGGCACGCGGGTCGCCGGCACGGTGCAGCATTCGGTGGAGGCACTCGCCGACCGGGGGCCGGTGGTGCAGATCGAGTCGCCCGGGCACGACACGCGGACCACGTCGACCGACGAGGCGCCGGTGGCGGTGCGCGCGACCGACGACTTCGGGGTGACCGGGCTCGAGTTGCGCGTGTCGGTCAACGGCGGCGCCGAGCGCCGGATCACGCTGAGCGACTCGCTGCACGGCGCGGCCACCGACGTGCGCGCGGCCCACACGATCTTCCTCGAAGACCTCTCCCTCAAGCCCGGCGACCTTGTGTCGTACCACGCCGTGGCGCGTGACGGTGCCGGCAACTCCGGGTCGAGCGACATCTACTTCATCGAGATCCGGGCGTTCGACAAGGACTATCGCCAGGCGGAGTCGAACGGCGGCGGTGGTGGCGGTGGCGACAGCGCGTCGCAGCGGCAGAGTCCCGGATCGCTCACCGAACGCCAGCGCCAGGTCGTGGTCGGGACGTTCAACTGGGAGCGGGACAGCGCCAGCACGCCGGAGCGGGAACGGGGCGAGAACGCCACGACGCTTGCAATTGCCGAAGGCAAGTTGCGGCAGGACGTGGCGGGGTTGGCGAGCCAGATGGCGGCGCGCGGTGTCACGGCGACCGACACCACCTTCCAGGTGATCAAGGCGGCGCTCGACACCGCGGCAACGGCGATGGTCTCGGCCGAAGACGGCCTCGGACGCCACGTGATGCACGATGCACTGCCACCGGAGCAGCGCGCATTGCAGATGTTGCAGCGTGCCGACGAGGCGTATCGTGATGTCCAGGTGCAGATGGGTGGCGGCGGGGGCGGTGGCGGCGGCGGGGGACAGCAGAGCCGGGCCCAGGACCTTGCCGACCTCTTCCAGTTGCAGACCGACAAGCTCCGCAACCAGTACGAGGCACTGCAGAGCCAGAGTTCGAACGCGGCGCAGCAGGCGCTCGACTCGACGGCGGAAAAGCTGCGCGAACTCGCCACCAGGGAACAACAGGAGAATCAACGGGAGCAGCAGCTGCTCGACTCACTGCAGCGCCGGCTGCCGAACCAGTCGGGCGGATCGTCGAGTGGCGGGGGCGGGGGCGCGAGCCGCAGCGGCTCGCAGAGCCTCTCGCGGCAGAGCGGCGGCCAGCAACAGTCGCCGACGTCGGGTGCGATGGGAAGTCAGCAGCGCGCCCTGGCGCAGCAGGTCGAAGACGAGGCGCGGCGGCTGGAGCGCCTGGCGCGGGAGCAGCGCTCGCCCGACCTGTCAGCGACCGCGCAGCAGCTGCAGCAGGCCGCAGACCAGATGCGACAGGCGGCGGCGGGGCAGAGCGGGGCGGGCCAGCAGGCGCTGCAGCAACTGCAACAGGCGGCCCGGAGCGTCGACAACGCCCGGACGTCCGGCGTGACGCGCGAGGCGCAGCAGCTCGCCGACCGTGGCGCCCGGCTGCGTGACGCACAGCAGCAGATTGCCCGCGACGCTGGCAAGCTCGACGGCGCGTCGCCAGCCGAACGGAACCAGCAGATGGGGGCGCTCAACGGGCGGCTCGACAGCCTGGCCAATGCCGTGCAGCAGCTCGGCACCGATGCCGACAAGCTGGCCGCCGAAGCGCGCCAGCAGGATCCCACCGCCGCAACCGGTCTGCAGGGCGCCGCGTCAGAGATCCGCCAGAAGCAGCTGCCGGACCGCATTGCCTATGCGAAAGGTGTCATCCAGAACGGCACGCCGCAGTATGCCCACACCTTCCAGGACGAGATTGGCCAGGACCTCGACGACGTGGCGCGGCAGCTGGCGAGCGCCGCTGGTGGGCAGGCTCGCGCCGAAGAGCGCGCGGCGCAGGCCCAACAGCAGCAGCGGGCACTTGCCGCGGCGGGAAACCTGGTTCGGGATCTTGAATCGCTGCGGCAGCGGACGCAGGCCGGAGCGGGTCAACAGCAGGGCCAGTCTGGCCAGGAAGGACAGGGGCAGACGCAACAGGGGCAGCAGGGTCAGCAAGGACAGCAAGGACAAAAAGGACAGGGCCGGCAGGGTCAAGGACAGCAGGGTCAGCAGGGGCAGCAAGGGCAGGGTCAGCAGGGGCAGCAGGGGCAACAGGGGCAACAGGGGCAACAGGGGCAACAGGGGCAACAGGGGCAACAGGGGCAGGGCCAGGGGCGGGGAGAAGGACAACAGGTTGGCGCGCGCGGCGGGGCGCCGGGTGGGGTCCCGATGGGCGGCGGCGGAATCGCGAACGGCACCCCGGGTGGGGCGGCGGCGGGGATGTGGAGCGATCCGCGGCAATTCGGGCGCGAGGTGGGCGTCCGCCGAGCCCAGGCCGATTCGCTCCGCAAGCAGCTCGCGGCCCAGGGCGTCGACGTGACGGCGCTCGACCGGGTGATCGACCAGATGCGCGAACTGGAACGGAGCGGCACGTCGAACCCGGGCAAGATCGACGGTCTCGAGGACGCCATCATCACCGGGCTCAAGTCATACGAGTTCGACCTCTGGCGGCGCTTCAACGCGGGGGCGTCGGCCAAGCCCGCGCTGGGAGCGGCCGATCAGGTGCCGCCCGAGTTCCGCGCCATGGTCGAGCAGTACTATCGCTCGCTGGCCCACCCCGACTCGGTGCCGCACTAGCGCGTCGACGCCACACCCGACCGGCGCCGGCGGTGCGGTAAACGCGACACACCGGAGCCGCGGATCCGGCTCGGTCGACCGTTGCGAGCATGCCACGCAAGTCCTTGCGTGGCATTGCGTTTGCCTTCCGGCGTGGAGCGGGATTTGCGTCATGGGCTGATCCACCAATGCCACAGACCATCACGCAGCAAACGACTACTGACGCCCTCTGGCGGCGCTGGCGCGACAAGGGCGACGCCGAGGCGCGTCGTGAACTGCTGTCGCGCTACCTCGGCCTGGTGCACCATGCCGCGCGCGAGGTGGCACCGCGGGTCCGCGACGCGGTGTCGCTCGACGAGCTGGTCTCCGCCGGGTCGCTCGGCCTGCTGCAGGCGATGGACGGATTCGACGTCGACCGCGGCCTGGCGTTTTCGACCTTTGCGATGCGCCGGATCCGCGGCGCGATTCTCGACGAACTGCGGGCCCGCGATCCGCTGTCGCGAGCCGACCGCGCCAACGTGCGGCGCCTCGATGCCGCCGTCGCGCAGCTCGAGCAGAAGGTGGGTCGTGCCCCGACCGCCGGCGAAGTGGCGCAGCATCTGGGCGTCGATCGCGCGACGTTGCACCGGTGGCAGGCGCGCACCGCCACGGCGGGACCGGTTTCGCTGGAGGCCGAGGGCGGCGGACGGACCCTTGCCGACTGCCTCGGAGACGACGGCGAAGAGATCGTCGTGGGCGCGGTGGAACTGGCGGAGCGGCGGGGCCGGATCGCGGCGGCGCTGGACGCGTTGCCGGAGCGCGAGCGGCTGGTGGTTTCGCGGTCTTATTTCGAGGAGCGCCCGTTGCGGGAGATTGCCGCGGAGCTGGGCGTCACCGAATCGCGGGTCTGCCAGCTGCGAGCCCAGGCGTTGGCGCGATTGCGCCGGTCGCCGATGCTGGAGTGCGTCAACGAATAGCCGCTGTTCCGGGGCTGCTGGCGGCATGCGGCGGCCTTAGATTCCGATGGTGCCCCAACTGACCGCCGGTTCCGTCCTGCACGCCGCGTTCGACCGCATCGTCGATTATGCGGGCCTCTTCCCACCCACCGCCGGTTCGATGACCGATTCGCTGCAACGGTTCGCGTCATACCGGCGTTCGCCCGAGCAGTGGATGCTGGGGCGTTTCGTTGTCGGCGCCGGGCGCCTCGACGAACTGCTGGAGATTGCCCGCGGGATCGGCGACGGCCCCGGCGCGGACGATCGCTGGCCGTTGAGCGTCGTGCTGAGTGGCGACATCGGTGCGGCGGGCGATGCGGTGGCGGCGTTCGTGGAGCGACCGGATGCCGCGGCGTTCCGGGTCGAGGCGGTGGAGGTGAAGGTGGCGTCGGCGGACGACGTGGCGCGCGTCCTGGCGGCGTTGCCGGCAGGTGTCGAGGCATATGTTGAAGTGCCGGTCGCCGGGCCGTTCGCGCCGTTCCTGGCCGCGATCCGCTCTGCCGGGGCGCGCGCCAAGCTGCGGACCGGTGGCGTGACGGCGGCCGCGTTCCCCGCTGCCGATGCGGTGATCGGGTTCATTGCCGACGCCCGCGACGCGGGGGTGTCGTGGAAGGCGACCGCGGGATTGCACCACCCGGTTGGCGGCAGTTATCCACTCACCTACGACGACGGCGCGCCGCGGCATCCGATGTACGGATTCGTCAACCTGACGGTGGCGGCGGCGCTGCTGCACCGCGACGGTGACCGGATGGCGGCGCGCGCGGCACTCCTCGACACCGATTCGGCCGCGATCCGGGTGACGGCCGACTCCATCGACTGGCGCGACACGCGCTTCGAGTCAGCCGAATTGGCGACGTTGCGCCGGCGCGGGTTCACGAGCTTCGGTTCGTGCTCGTTCCGGGAACCGGTTGACGAACTCGCGGGGCTTGCCGCATGAGCGACACCGATCGCAGTCACGATCCGGCGCGCACCAGCTGGGTCGAGAGTGCCAACGGCCATGCCGAGTTCCCGGTGCAGAACCTGCCGGTGGGGCGGGCTCGGCAGGGGAACCAGAGCGTGCTCGCGGTCGCGATCGGTGACGAAGCGTTGCTGCTCCCGGCAGCGATCGCCGCGGGGTGGAACCCGGAGATCGACCCGACGCCGCTGCAGGGGCCGGTGCTGAACGAACTCGCGGCGCGTCCACCCGAAGAGTGGCAGGCGTTGCGCCTGGCGCTGAGCGACGCGCTCGCCGACCCGGCGTGGGAGAAGCGACTCCGCCCGGCGCTGCGTCCCCGCGCCGGGCTCGAGTTCCTGGTGCCGTTCCGGATCGGCGACTACACCGATTTCTATGCGTCACGGTATCACGCCACGAACGTCGGTGCGATGTTCCGTCCCGACAATCCGCTGCTGCCGAATTACCAGTGGGTGCCGATCGGGTATCACGGCCGGGCGTCGTCGATTGTCGTGTCAGCGGGACGCCGGTGCGGCGGCCTCGCGGTCAGGTGAAGGCGCCGGATGCCGATGCACCGACCGTGACGGCGCAGCCGCTCACTCGATTACGAACTCGAACTGGGGCTCTTCCTCGGTGGCAGCAATCCGCTGGGTGAACCGTGGTGCCGACCGCGATGCCGCGGCTCGGATCGTTCGGCGTGTGCGCTGCTGAACGACTGGTCGGCGCGCGACATCCAGGCCTGGGAATACCAGCCGCTGGGGCCGTTTCTGGCCAAGAACTTCGCCACGTCGGTCTCGCCGTGGGTGGTGACGGCCGACGCGCTGGTGCCGTTCCGCACGGCGATGCCGGAACGCGGCCCGGACGATCCGCCGCCGCTGCCGATTACTCCGCCTGGCCGACGACCGGACCGTGGCGCTCGACACTCGAAGTGCTGCTGCGCACGCCGGCGATGCGCCAGGCGGCGCGCCACCGGCGCCGGTCAGCCGGGTCGGATTTGCCGACCGCGATGTACTGGAGCCCGGCGCAGCTGGTCGCGCACCATGCCAGCAACGGCTGCAACCTCCAGCCCGGCGACCTGCTCGGCACCGGCACCGTCTCGGGCGAAGACGCCACGAGCCGGGGCTGCCTGCTGGAACGCACCTGGCGCGGCAGCGAGCCGCTGTCGTTGCCGAACGGCGAGACCCGGCGATTCCTGGAAGACGGCGACGAAGTGATCTTCCGCGGACACTGCCACGCCCCGGGCGCGGTGCCGATCGGCCTCGGCGAATGCCGCGGGACCGTGCTGCCGGCGTGACCATGGCGGACGTGACGGTCACGTACCTCGAGATGGACGGACCGCAGGCCCTGGTGCCGGGTGGGCACGCTCCGGACGGCGTGACGATGTGTCGTGAAGCCGGTCCCGCCGCCGCGCCGCTCGCCGCGGAGCTGTACCGATCGGTCGGTGCGGCCTATCACTGGCGGGATCGTGGCCAATGGTCGACGGCGGAATGGTCGGCGCTGCTGTCGGACCCGGCGGTGGAGCTCTGGACGGCACGCCGCGGCGACGACGCGCTCGGCTACTTCGAGCTGAAGCGGGCCGCCGACACGGTCGAGATCAAGTACTTCGGCATCATGCCCGACCAGGTCGGACGCGGCCTCGGCGGCTGGATGCTGACCGAAGCGGTCCGGCGTTCGTGGCGTCCCGGCGTGGCGCGGGTCGTGGTCAACACCTGCACGCTCGACCATCCCGCCGCGCTGCCGAACTACCTCGCGCGGGGATTCCGGATTGTCAGGCGGGAACATCAGCGACGGGAGCTGCCGGCATGAACCTCGAAGCGATGCGCCGCGACTACCGCCGCGCGGCCCTGGACGTCGACGGGCTGGCCAGCGAACCGCTGGGACAGTTCCGGCGCTGGCTCGACGAGGCGATCGCGGCGCAACTGCTCGAACCGAACGCCATGACGCTGGCGACGGTCGACGCCGACGGCCAACCGAGCGCCCGGGTGGTGCTGCTCAAGGGCCTCGACGCGCGCGGCTGGGTGTTCTTCACCGATTACCGCTCCCGCAAGGGGACCGAGCTCGATGCGAATCCCGGTGCGGCGCTGGTGTTCTGGTGGGGCGAACTGGAGCGCCAGGTCCGCGTCCGGGGGCACGCCGAGCGGGTCGACGTCGAGCAGTCCCGGCAGTACTTCGGCTCCCGGCCCGAGGGGTCGCGACTTGGCGCCTGGGCCTCGCGCCAGAGCAGCGAACTGGCGTCGCGCGCCGTGCTGGACAACGCGCTGCAGTCGGTGCGGGAGCGATTCTCGGGGCAGGAGATTCCGTTGCCGCCGTACTGGGGTGGCTATCGGGTGGTGCCGCACGCCGTCGAATTCTGGCAGGGCCGCCCCGATCGACTGCACGACAGGGTCGAGTACCGCCTGCAGCCGGACGGCGCCTGGCGGCGGATTCGTCTGTCGCCGTGACCGGTCCCCGGCTGGCGGCGGGGCGCGCGGCCGAGCCGGACCGCGAAACCGCCGAGGGCGTGCGGCTCGCGGGGCTGGGGCTGCTGCTCAACGCCGCGCTTGCCGTCATCAAGGGGATCGCCGGCATGCTGGGGCATTCGTACGCCCTGCTGGCGGATGCGGTGGAGTCGGCGGCCGACGTCGGCGGCTCGCTGGTGGTCTGGGGCGGCCTGCGTGTCTCGGCCCGCACGCCGGACGCGTCCCACCCCTACGGCCACGGCAAGGCCGAACCGCTGGCCGCGGCCGCGGTGGGGCTGATGCTGGCGGGTGGTGCAGCGGGCATCATGCTCCGCGCCGTGCAAGCGATCATCACGCCGCACGAAGCCCCGGCGGCGTTCACGCTGATCGTGCTGGTGGTGGTCGTGGCGACAAAATGGACCCTGTCGCGGGTCGTCGCCCGGGCCGCGCGGGAAAGCGGCAGCGGCGCGATGGCGGCCGACGCGTGGCACCACCGCGCCGACCTGTTCACCTCCGGCGCGGCATTCGTCGGCATCTCGGCGGCGCTCTGGGGCGGCCCGGGGTGGGAATGGTGCGATGGCGCGGCGGCCATCGCGGCATCGCTGATCGTCTTTGCGAACGGTTGGCACATCCTCCGTGGCGCAGTGCACGAGTTGATGGACGGCACCCCCGACCCGGAGCTGATCGCGCGGGTGGCGGCAGCGGCGCGGCGGGTCGACGGGGTGGAGCTGATCGAACAGCTCAAGGCGCGCAAGTTCGGCACCCGGTACCTCGTGGACCTGCACGTGCAGGCCGATCCCCGGCTGACCCTGCATCAGGCGCACGAATTGAGCGGCCGGGTCAAGGGAGCGATTCGTACCGCGGTGCCGGCGGTGGAGGGCGTCCTGGTGCACATGGAGCCCTATGACGACGCGGAGGCGCCAGATGGCGAACCCGCCGCTCGTTGAGTTCGTCGCCGCCCGGATGGTGGCGCTGACGGCACCGGGCTCGCGATGGCTGGTGGCCGTCTCCGGCGGCCCCGATTCGATGGCGCTGCTCGACCTGCTGCATCGCGGCGTGGCACTGCACCGCCGTGAGCTGCTGGTCGGGCACGTCGATCACGGGATCGCTCCGGCGAGCGGTGCAGTGGCGGAACTGGTGGCGTGCGCGGCCGGGGTGCGCGGGCTGCCGTATGTCGCGGTGCGGCTCTCGCTCGGGCCGGATGCCGGCGAGACAGCGGCACGTCGCGGGCGACGCCGGGCGCTCCGGCAGATGGCCCGCGACGCCGGCGCCGCCGGGATCGTGCTGGCGCATCAGGCCGACGACCAGGCCGAGACGGTGCTGCTGAGGGTGTTGCATGGCAGCGGACCGGCGGGGCTCGCGGCGATGGCGGCGCGACGCGGAGTGTGGCTCCGTCCGTTGCTCGCGGTGCCGCGCAGTGAGCTGCGGGCGCATATCGACGCGGAACGGCTCGACGTCTGGGACGACCCCGCCAACGCCGACCCCCGGCACCTCCGGTCGTGGCTCCGTCACGAGATCCTGCCGGCGCTGGAGCGCCGGCTGCCGGGCGTGCGGGAGCGGCTTTGCGCCGTGGCCGCACAGGCGGCGGCGGCCCGTTCGGCGTGGGATGGCGTTCCGGAGCTGATTCCGGCGTTGCAATGTCGCAACGAACTTCATGGCATTTCCGTTGCTGTCGCTCCGCTGCGGGGATATCGTTCTCCGGTTCGGCGCGCGATTCTCGCGGCCCTGGGACGCCGGTTCGGCGTGCCGCTCGGGCGCCGGCGGCTGGAGACGCTCGAGGGGCTGCTCGGGACGGACGCGGTGGGCGGTCGGCGGCGGCTGGCGCGACGTCTCGAAGCGGAACTTCACGCCGACCGCCTCGCGTTCTATCTGGTGCCGACGGAGCAGGCTCGGCCGGTGACGGTGGAACCGGGCCGTGAGGGGACGCTGGGCCGGGCGCGATTCGAGGCCCGTGCCGGCGCGGCGACATCGCCGACCCGAGGCGGATGGCAGACCACGTTGGCGCCGGGTCGGTACGTGGCGCGGGCGTGGCGGCGGGGTGACCGGATTCGTCCCTTGAATGGGTGCGGGTCGCGTCCGTCGCGGTGCTGTTGCGCGAGGCGCGCGTCGCCCCGCACGGCGCGCCGGGTGGCCGGTGGTGGTCGACGCGGACGACGCAACGATCGTGTGGGTTCCGGGCATCTGTCGATCGGATGCGCGGATTGCCCGACTCGGGGAGCGAGGCCTGGCATGTCGAGTGCGCTTTCGCCTGAGATGAGGCGCCGGACCGGCGGCCGCGATATCCGCATCGTGTTCGACGAAGCGGATGATCGCGCGTCGCGTGCAGTGAGCTCGGCGACGAGATCACCGCGGCGTATCCGGAGGGTGAATTGCTGGTGCTGGGGCTGCTGAAGGGGAGCTTCATCTTCCTCAGCGACCTGGTGCGGCAGATCCGCCGACCGCTGCAGCTGGACTTTCTCGTCGCAGTTCGTACGGCGCGGCAAGGTGTCGAGCGGCAACGTGGCGTTGCTCTACGATCCGGCGACGCCGCTGGAGGGGAAGCACATCCTGATCGTCGAGGACATCATCGACAGCGGGCGCACGATGCGACAGATGCTGGCGCATGCTGGCGGACGCGGCATCCGGCGTCGCTCGCGGTCTGTGCCCTGCTCGACAAGCAAATGCTCCCGCAACCGATTGCCCGAGGTGCGCTGGGTGGGTTTTCCGGCGCCACCGGCGTTCCTGGTCGGCTACGGCCTCGACCACGCCGAAGACTATCGCCATCTCCCGTTCATTGGTGACCTGACCTGATGCCTGACCGCAACGCTCCCCGCCGCCCGCCAAGTCGGCTGGCAGACTGTCAGCAAGCAGATCTGCGCTCTGGCTGCTGGTCCGCGTTGATCGTGCTGGCCGGCAGTCCGGTATCTCGCCAGCCAGAAGTCGCCGAGCGAATTCAGCTACAGTGATTTCACGCAACCAGCTCGACGCGCACAACGTCGCGTCGGTCGAGATCGTCGACGGCAAGGAAGTGCACGGCCAGTTCCGTTCGCCGGTGCGTGATCGACCAGCAACCGGTCAAGAGCTTCAGCGTGCTGCTGCCGGTGGCCAATTCCGAGGCGATCATCGACCGGATGCAGACAGGCCAGCGTCGCGATCACCGCCAAGGAGGCCAAGGGCAGCCTCGCGATGCTGGCCCTCGGCGCGCTGCCGTGGATCGGGATGATCCTGCTCTGGTGGTTCCTGTTCCGGCAGTTGCAGGCCGGCGGCAACCGCGCCTTCTGCGTTCGGCAAGTCGAAGGCGAAGCCTGCTCACCGGCGACACCCCCAAGGTGACGTTCGCCGACGTGGCCGGCGCCGACGAGGCCAAGGTCGAGCTGCAGGAAGTCATCGAGTTCCTGAAGGATCCGCAGAAGTTCACCCGCCTGGGCGGGCGGCTGCCGAAGGGCGCGCTGCTGGTGGGCCCGCCGGGCACCGGCAAGACGCTGCTGGCCAAGGCGGTGGCCGGCGAGGCCGGGCGGCCGTTCTTCTCGATGTCGGGCTCGGACTTCGTCGAGATGTTCGTCGGGGTCGGCGCGTCGCGGGTGCGCGACCTCTTCGAACAGGGGAAGGCGCACGCGCCGTGCATCATCTTCATCGACGAGATCGACGCGGTGGGGCGTCATCGCGGCGCCGGCCTGGGCGGCGGGCACGACGAACGCGAGCAGACGCTCAACCAGCTGCTGGTGGAGATGGACGGCTTCGAGTCCAACGACGGCGTGATCCTCATCGCGGCCACCAACCGTCCCGACGTGCTCGATCCGGCGCTGCTGCGGCCGGGCCGCTTCGACCGGCAGATCGTGGTCGACGCGCCCGACGTGCGGGGACGCGAGGGAATTCTGCGGGTCCATATCGCGCAAGATCCCGCTGGCGACCGGACGTCGACCTTGGCGACGATCGCGCAGGGGCACGCCGGGGATGGCGGGCGCCGACCTGGCCAACCTCGTCAACGAGGCGGCACTCCTGGCGGCGCGGCGCAACAAGGCGCGGTTGACGATGGCCGACTTCGAAGAGGCCAAGGACAAGGTGATGCTCGGCGTCGAGCGGAAGTCGCTGGTCCTGACCGAAGAGGAGAAGCGGCTGACCGCCTACCACGAGGCCGGGCACGCGGTGGTGGCGATGAGGACCCCGGGCAGCGACCCGGTGCACAAGGTCACCATCATCCCGCGGGGCCGGGCGCTGGGACTCACCGCCTCGCTGCCGGAGACGGATCGGCACAACTACACCCGTGACTGGCTGATCGGATCGCTGGCGATGTTCTTCGGCGGCCGCGCGGCCGAGGAGATCGTCTTCGGCAAGGGCGAGGTCACCACCGGTGCCGGCAACGACATCGAGCGGGCCACCGACGCTGGCCCGGCGGATGGTGACGCAGTTCGGGATGAGCGAGGTGGTCGGCTTGATGGCGGTGGGCGAGCGCGAGCACGAGGTCTTCCTGGGCCGCGAGTTCGGCAGCCGGCGCGAGACCTCGGAGCAGACCGCCGAGCTGGTGGACCAGGAGGTGAAGCGCTTCATCGACGAGGCGTACGCCGACCGCGCTGCGCCGTCCTCAACGAGCACCGCGACCTGCTGGAGCAGGATCGCCGCGGCGCTGCTCGAGCGCGAGACGCATCGATCGCGAAGAGCTCGACCTGCTCGCGCGGGACATGCCGTTGCCGCCGACGGATCGTGGAGACCGCCGCCGCCGCCGCATGTCGGCGGTGCGCCGCCGGTCGTCCGCGAGAGGACGCCCGCGGCCTCCGCACCCCGGTGCCTGGGTGCCCCGCCCGCCGAGCCCGCCGGCGCGTGATCGTTACGCCGCTCTCGGAGCGCGGCCCCGCCGCGATCCGGGACGCCCTCCTGTCCCATGGCTGGGAGGGCGATTCGTCGCGCCTGACCGCCGGCGGGATCGAGCCGCGGGCGCGTTCGAGGTCACCGGCGTCGCGGCAACCGAGACCATCGAGGCGATGGTGGGGGCCGGCGTCGCGGCTCGGCCTCGAGGTGATCAGCGGGCCGGACTGGCTGATCATTGCCGCGGCCACGCTCGCGCCTCGGCGCCTTGGCGCGTCCATGGCTGCAGCCGGAACCGTCCGCGAACTGGCGGAGGCGATCGGGCTGGCCATGCCGGGCGACGTCCGGCGATCGCTGGCGCCATCGCGGCGGCGAGGTGAAGGTCGACCGGCCGGTAATGGTCGGCGTCCTCAACGTGACACCCGACTCGTTCTCTGACGGCGGGCGCGACGTTCACGGTCGACGATGCGCTGCGCGCACGCCGACGCGCTGCGCGGCGGCGGCGCTACGGTCATCGACGTCGGCGGCGAATCCACCCGACCCGGGGCGGCGCCGGTTGACGACGCCGAGGAACTGGCACGCGATCCTGCCGGTGATCGCGGCGCTGGCGGGCGCGCACCGGCGAATGCCGCTGTCGGTCGACACCGTGCACGCGCAACGGCGCGGCGGCGCTCGACGCCGGGGCGGTGATCGTCAACGACGTCACCGCCGGGCGGCACGAGCCGGAGATCCTCCGCGTGATTGCGGCGTGCGGCGCGGGCCGGCGTGGTCTGTCGCATTCGCGCGGGCCGCTCGGCGAGGATCGCATCGTACGACGCAGGCCGACTACGACGGCGACGTCACCGGTGCGGTGGCGCGCGAGCTGCGCACGCGCTCGACGCGGCGCAGCGGGCGGGGGTGGCACCGGAGCAGGTGGTGGTCGATCCCGGCTTTGGCTTCGGCAAGCGGCCAGCGCAGAACTTCACGCTGCTGACCCAGCTCGATGCCCTGGCCGCGCTGGGGCGGCCGGTGATGGTCAGGGGTGTCGCGCAAGCGGTTTCTCGGCGAGGCGACCGGCCGTGACGTGGCCGACCGCGATCGTGCCACGGCGGCGGCATGCGTGCTGGCGCACGACCGGGGTGCCGGCTGTTCAGGGTTCACGACCCGGCCGCGGTGCGCGACGCGCTGGCCGTCGCCGGGGCCGCCTGCGACGCCGTGGCATGACGCGCCGCGCGCCGATCGGCGGCGCGATACTCGCGGCCCTGGTGGTGCTGGCCGGCTACCTGTTGACGCTGGCACCGACGGTCACCTTCTGGGACGCGGGCGAGTTCATTGCGGCCGCGAAGACGCTCGGCATCCCGCATCCGCCCGGGACGCCGCTGTTCGTGCTGCTGGCGCACGTCTGGGGCGCGGTCGTCCCGTTCGGCGCCTACGCGTGGCGCATCAACCTGCTCAGCGCGGTGTGCGGCGCCGCCGGCGCCGGGTGCTGGTTCCTGGTGGGGCACGACGCGGTGCAGCGGCTCCACGACGACGACAGCGACGGCGCGCGGCGCCCGATGGCGTGGGGAGGCGGATTTGCCGCCGCTCTGCTGGTGGCATTCGGCTTCACGACCTGGCAGAACAGCACCGAAACCGAAGTCTATTCCGCGGCGATGCTGCTGATCGCCGTGATCAGCCTGGCTGGCGCTGCGGTGGCGCGACGATCGCGCCGATCCCCGGAACGCTCGCCGGCTGCTCGCTGATGCTGGCGCTCGGCGCCCTGGCGGTGGGCGTTCACCTGATGGCGCTCCTCGCCGGCCCGGCGGTGATCGTGCTGCTCTGGCACGAGGCGGCGTCGCGGCCACTCCCCGATGCCGCCGATCGGCGGGGCGAAACGGCCCAGCTGGCGCTGTTTGCGGTTGCCTGGCTGCTGCTGATTGCGATCGGGCTGGGGAGCGACCTGCTCCTGGCGCTGGCCGGGGCGGCGGTGGTGGTGTTCGCGGTGGTTGCCGTGGCGCGGCGCCAGACGGCGTTTGCCGGAGGGACGCTGGCCGTCGTGGCGCTGGGCATTACCTGCTACCTCTTCCTGCTGTTGCGGGCGCGCCAGGGACCCTGGCTCAACGAGGCCGACCCGTCGACGTGGCATGCGCTGCTGGCGGTGATCCGCCGCGCGCAGTACCCGGTGCGCACGCCGTTCGACGACCCCACGGTGGTGCACGGTGCCGGCAACCCGGGCCGCACCCTCACCTCCTCGGGTACCAGCTCGCCAACTACGGGCAGTACTTCGATTGGCAGTGGGCGCGGGCGGTGGGACCGCTCTACGAGGCGTCGCCGTTGCGCATCGCAGTCACGGCGCTGATCGCGCTGCTCGGCGTGCGGGGCGCGGTGGCGGAGCGTCGCGCCGACCGAGGCGGGTTCCGGCTGCTGGCGGCGCTGTTCCTGGTGACCGGGCTGGGGCTGGTGCTGTACATGAACTTCAAGCCGGGACCGTCGATCGCGTGGCAGCGCTGGCCCGGTCTCGAACAGCACGAAGTGCGCGACCGGGACTACTTCTTCGTCGCGAGTTTCGCGGTGTGGGGTGTGTGGGTGGCGATCGGTCTGGCCGACCTGGTGCGACGCTGGGCGTCACGGCTCGCGGCCGGACGGCGGGGTGTCGGCATTGACGCTGTTCGGCGTGGCCCTGCTGCCGGCGGTGCTGAACTTCAGCGCCGCAACCCGGCGCCAGACCCCGGACGCGACCTTTGCCCGGGATTACGCCGTGGCACTGCTGCAGTCGGTGCCGCCGGAGGGGATTCTCTTCACGTGGGGCGACAACGACACCTTTCCGCTCTGGTATGCCCAGGCGGTCGAGGGAGTGCGGCGCGACGTCACGGTGGTCTGCCTCGCCCTGGCGGAGACGCCGTGGTATGCCGGTGAGCTGCGCCGGGAACTGCCCGTGGGGGTCGACCTGTCGGCGCTCCCGCCGGTCTGGCGGGGTGCGCCGGTGCCGCGCGTGACATGGCCGGTTCACGACCTGAGCGATTCCACCATCGCCGCGTTCGAACCGTTTCGCGCCGATCGGGAATTGCGCCTGACGTTGCCCAACGGCGACACCCTGGCGGTACCGGCGGGCACCGCAGTCTACCTCAGGGACCTGGTGCTGTTTCACGTGCTGGAGGAGAACGCGGGGCGGCGGCCGGTGGCGTGGTCGGTCACCGCGGCAAACGCGCTCTACGGGTTGGGGCCGCGCCTGGTGCAGCAGGGGATGGCGCTGGTGATGCCGGCAACGCCGGTCGACCGGGCGGCGCTGGCGGGAACCGGAGCCGGCACCCAGGGGCCCGGCGGCGTGCCGCTGGATCTTGCCACCACCACCGCGCTCATCGAGCACACCTGGCACTACGGCGCCATGCTCGGCGGCGATCACCACGCGGTCGATCCCGACGTGCTGTGGATGGCGGGGACGATGGCGACGCCGATCACCCAGGCGGGGATCGCCTGGGCACTACGGGGCGACACGACCCACGCGGTGGCGCTGCTGCGGCGGGCCGTGCAATTGAGCGGCGACACGGCGGCCACCGCGATGCTCGCGGCCATCGCCTCGCGGCGGCACGGCGGGGAGTGACGGCACCTCCGGCCGGTGCGGCGCGCGGCACGGCGCCGTTATATTTCTCAGCTATGTCGGAAACGGCGCTCCGCGAGCGGTTGCGCGACGTACGGCGCATCGTCGGCGAGCGACAGCGGGAGGGCGGCTGGACGCATCCGGTCACGATCGTCGCCGTCACCAAGGGCCACGATGCGACCGCGGTGCGCGAGGCGGTGGCCGCCGGGTTGGACCGGGTCGGGGAGAACCGCGTGCAGGAGGCCCTCGCCAAGCAGGAGCAGTGTGCCGACCTCGGTGTCGAATGGCACCTGATCGGGCCGCTGCAACGCAACAAGGCGCGGCAGGTGGTGGGTCGCTTCGCGTTGATCCACTCCGTCGATCGCGTGGAACTGGCCGCTGAACTCGACCGGCGCGCCGCCGCGGTCCAGCCGGTCCTCGTGCAGGTGAATTGTTCCGGCGAGGCACAGAAGCACGGGGTCGCCCCCGACGGGCTCGCCGCCCTGCTCGATGCGCTGCGGAGCTTTCCGCGAGTGGCGGTCCGGGGGTTGATGACGATGGCGGCCGAGACCGGCGACGAACGGGTGCAGCGCCGGGCATTTGGCATGCTGCGCGAACTGCGGGAGACGATGGGCACCGCTGGTCACGAGCTGCCGGAGTTGTCGATGGGAATGTCGGGAGATTTCGGCGCCGCGGTTGCCGAGGGAGCCACGATGATTCGGCTGGGGACGATCCTGTTCGGAGCGCGCACGGCGCCATGAGCGACTCGCGCGAGGCGCCTGCGGCCGCCGCAGCGTGGTGGCCGGCGTGGCCCGAGGGCCCCGCCGATGCGCTGGAGCGCGACCTGCTGGAGCGCTGGTCGGCCGAGGGGCTCTTTGCCGCCGTGCAGGCCGCCACCGCGGCAGGCGCGCCGTGGGTGTTCTACGAGGGTCCGCCGACCGCCAACGGCCGACCGGGGATCCATCACGTCTTTTCGCGGACGATCAAGGACCTGATCTGCCGCTATCACGTCATGCAGGGCCAGCGGGTCACCCGCATTGCGGGGTGGGACACGCACGGCCTGCCGGTCGAGCTGGAAATCGAGAAGCAGCTCGGCTTCAAGGGCAAGAAGGACATCGAGGCCTTCGGGGTCGCCGAGTTCAATCGTCGTTGCCTTGACAGTGTCTTCACGTATCGCGACGAGTGGGTCGACCTTTCGAGCCGGATCGGCTACTGGCTCGACTACGATCGCGCCTATGTCACCTGTACCCGTGACTATATCGAGACGGTGTGGTGGCTGCTGAAGCAGTTGCACGACAAGGCGCTGCTCTATCGCGGCCACCGGGTGCTGCCGTATTGCCCACGCTGTGGCACCACGCTGTCGAGCCACGAACTGGCGCTCGGCTACGAAGATGTCCGCGACAAGTCGGTGTACCTCACGCTGCCGCTGCTCGACGGGAGCAATCGCGAGCTGGTGGTGTGGACCACCACGCCGTGGACGCTGCCGAGCAACGTGGCGGTGGCGGTGCATCCGGAGCTGGAATATGGTGAGTTCACCACGCCGCAGCGGCCCGGCAAGGTGCTGGTGCTGCTGGCCAGTCGGGGTGCGGCGGTGCTCGGCGAGGATGCGGTGCTGGTCCGCACCGTGCCGGGGCGTGACCTGGTGGGGCTCGAGTACCAGCGGCCGCTCGACGTGGTGCCGCTGCCCGACGGCGGGCGCCATTCGGTGGTGGTGCCGGGCGACTTCGTGACCGCCGGCGACGGGTCGGGGCTGGTCCACATGGCGCCGGCGTTCGGTGCCGACGACTATGCCGCCGGCCAGGAACACGGGTTGGCGCTGCTGCGGCCGGTGGCGCCGGATGGGACGTTCAGCGGCACCAACTGGCCCGAGCTGGAAGGGAAGCTGGTCACCGCGCCGGAGACGAACGACCTCATCATCCGCCGCCTCAAGGAGACCGGCCGTCACCTCCGGACCGAGCAGCACCTGCACAGTTACCCGCATTGCTGGCGGTGCCGCAGCAAGCTGATCTATTACGCCCGGGATTCGTGGTTCGTGCGGACCACGGCGATCCGCGACCGGATGCTGCATTTCAACGCCGGCATCGCGTGGCATCCGCCGGAGACCGGCACGGGTCGCTTCGGCGAGTGGCTTGCCGGCAACGTCGACTGGGCGCTCTCGCGGGAGCGTTACTGGGGCACCCCGTTGCCGATCTGGGTCAACGATCGCGATCCCTCGCAGGTCGTGGTGATCGGCTCTCTCGAGGAGTTGCGCGAGAAGACGGGCTATCGTGCCGGCGTCGGACCTCGAGATTCACAAGCCGTGGATCGACGAGATCACCTGGACGGCGCCCGGCGGTGGGACGATGCGCCGGGTGTCCGAAGTGATCGACACCTGGTTCGATTCGGGGTCGATGCCGATACGCGCAATGGCACTATCCGTTCGAGCACGCGACGAATTTGCCAGCCACTTTCCGGCCGACTTCATCTGCGAGGGAGTCGACCAGACGCGGGGCTGGTTCTATTCGCTGCTCGCCATCGCCACCGCGGTGCGCGGCGAGGCGCCCTACCGGAACGTGATCGTCAACGAACTGGTGCTCGACCCGCAGGGCCAGAAGATGTCGAAGAGTCGCGGCAACGTGGTCGACCCGTGGCAGGTGATCGCCGCCACGGCGCCGACGCGGTGCGGCTCTACCTCCTGGCCGCGAGCCAGGTGTGGCAACCGAAGCGCTTCGACCCGGCGCCAGCTGCTGGAGACCGCCGGCGGATTCCTCAACCGGCTGCGCAACGCTACCAGTTCTATGCCCTCTTTGCCGGGCCGCGTGACGCTGGCGGCACGGGCGCCGAGCCGGCGCTGGCCGACCGCTGGATCCTCGGGCGGCTCGACGCCACGGTCGCCGCGGTGCGCGCGGCGTTCGACGACTACGATGTCACGGCCGCGGTTGCGGGCGATCGTCGGTTTCGTCGACGACCTGTCGAACTGGTACGTCCGCCTCAACCGCGTCGCGCTTCTGGGCCCCGGACGCCAGCGCCGACCCGGCGGCGGTGGCGACGCTCCACGAGGCGCTGGTGACGACGGCGCGACTGCTCGCGCCGGGAGCGCCGTTCGCCAGCGACTGGTTGCACCGGGCGCTCGCCGGCAGCTCGGTGCACCTCGCGCCGTTCCCGGTCCGACGGTGGGCGGCTGGACGCCGAGCTCGATCTGGCGATGGAGGCGGTGCGGACGCTCGCGTCGCTGGGGCGTGCGGCGCGCGAAAAGGCCTCGTTGCGGGTCCGCCAGCCGCTGGCCATGATGAAGGTCGCGGTTCCCGCGGCGGTGCGGGGCGCGGCGTTCGAGGCACTGCTTCCGCTGCTGGCCGAGGAGACCAACGTGAAGCGCATCGAGGTCGAGGCTTCCGACGCCGACGCTGGTGCGGCTGCGCGGGAAGCCGAATTCCGCGACGCTGGGGAAGCGGTTCGGCGCCGAGGTGCAGGCGGTGGCGCCGGACGTGACGCGCCTCGCCCCGGGCGACTGCTACAGCTCGAGCGAGGGGAGCCGTTGGCGGGCTGCGCGATGGCGTGATGACGGAATTGCTGCCGGAGGACGTGATCGTCGAACGCGAAGTGGTCACCGACTGGCCGGTGGCCAGTGAGGGGCGCTTCGTCGTGGCGCTCGACCCGGTGGTGACGCCGGCACTCGCCACGTGAAGGGATGGCGCGGGAGCTGGTCAGCCGGCTGCAGCGGTTGCGGAAGGACGCGGGCTACGAGGTGACGACCCGCATCGCCGTCGCGATCGAGGGCGATGCCGCCGTGCAGGACGCGGCCCGCGGGCACGCACGAGTACATCGCCGGCGAAACGCTGGCCCGCGAGTATCACGTGGGCATGGCGCTGCCGGAGCGGACCGCGGGAAGCGTCGATATCGATGGGAGTGCCGCAGTGCTGTCGACGCGGCGGTTGGGAGACGGCCGGACCCTTTCCGGCCCAGCACAGGCGGACGGCATGTGACCAAGAACGCAACTGAAGCACCTCGAGACGCGGCTGCTGGAGGAGCGCGCCCGGGTGATGAAGGAGCTCGGCTACTACGACGAGTCCTTCAACGCAACACTGCAATCATCGGACGGCGACCTGTCGTCGTACTCGTTCCACATGGCCGACCAGGGGACCGATGCCATGGAGCGCGAGAAGCAGTTCCTCTTCGCGTCGCAGGAAGGGCGCTACCTCTGGCACATCAACGAGGCGCTGCGGCGGCTGTACAACCAGCCCGACAAGTTCGGCCACTGTCATCAGTGCGGGGTGCAGATCGACTTCGACCGGCTCGATGCGCTGCCCCACGCGCGGCTCTGCATCTCCTGCAAGGAGAAGGAAGAGGATGCCAAGCGGCGCTGAGCCTGCGGGCGCCGTTCGTGAGCTGGTGGTCGCGGTGTGGTGGCGCTCGACCGCGTCACCAAGGTGCTGCGGCGCGCTGCTGGCGCCACGCCGGCGTGGTCGGTCGCGGGCGACTGCGTGCAGCTGCGTCTGGTCTACAACACCGGCGCGGCCTTCGGCCTGCAACCTCGGGCCCTGGTCGCGCTGGATCTTCACGGCGTTGCCGATCGTGGCGATCGTCCTGCTGCATCGGATGTCGGCAGCAGGCGCCGCTGGCTGACCGGCTGCGGCGCTGGTCGCTGGGCTTCGTGGCCGGCGGGGCGGCCGGCAACCTGGTCGATCGCCTGATGTCAGCGCGCGCGGCGTGATCGACTTCATCGACGTCGGCGTCGGCGCACTGCGCTGGCCGACCTTCAACGTCGCCGACATCGCGGTGTCCTGCGGCGCGGTCGCGCTGGCCTTCTCCCTCTGGCGCGAGGATGAGCGCCGCGCGGCCGCGCCGCGCCGCCGAGTGACCCGCCGCGGCCTGCGCCGCCGGCGGGGGCGCTGACGTTCTGCGTCGCGGCGCCCGACGCCGAGCGCCTCGACCGCTTCCTCGCCGACCAACTGCAGCTGTCGCGCACCCAGGCCGCCCGGCTGGTCGCCGGCGGTGCGGTGACCGTCAACGGCACCACCGCCCGCGCGTCGCGCACCCTGGTGCGCGGCGACGAGATCGGTGTCGTGGAGCTGGCCGATTCGGAGCCGCCGCGGCCCTTTGCGCCGCACGACATCCCGCTCGAGGTGGTCTACGAAGACGACGACCTCGCGGTGATCAACAAGCCGGCCGGCCTGGTGGTGCACCCCGCGCCGGGGCATTGGGAAGACACCCTGGTCAATGCCCTGGTGGCGCGGGGGACCACGCTGGCCGGCGGCGCGGAGGGGCGTCCCGGGATCGTCCACCGGCTCGACCGCGACACGTCGGGGCTGATGCTGGTGGCCAAGACCGAGCAGGCGCACCGGAAGCTGGCGGCGATGATTGCCGCCCGGCGGGTGGTGCGGATCTACGCGGCGCTGATCTGGGGGCATTTCGACGAACCGCACGTGATAATCGATGCTCCGATCGGCCGTTCCCTCCGCGATCGCAAGCGGATGGCGATACTTGCCCATGGGTCGCCGGGCGCGCACCGACGCGTGGGCGGTGGCCCGGCTGGGCCCGATGGAGCTGGCCCGGCTCGAACTGGAGACGCGGGCGCACCCACCAGATCCGGGTGCACCTCGAATCGGTCGGGCACCCCGTCGTCGGCGACCCGGTCTACGGCGGCGGCGGATGGCAGCGGATCTCGGGACAGGGGCGGGCCGCGGCGAGGGCGCTCGAGGCGCTGGCGCCCCGCCAGGCGCTCCACGCGCACCGCGCTGATCTTCCGACACCCGATCCGCGGCACGCCGCTGGAGCTGGTCGCGCCGTGGCCGGAAGACCTCTGGCCGCTGCTGCAGACCGCCGCCGGTGGTGCCGGGACCTGCCGGACCGGGTCGGCGCGCTGGAAGCGCTGGGGTTCTGGCGGGGTGCTGCGGGGCCGCGGCGTGGCGGCGGACCGCGCGGTGAGTGAGGCGGAGCGGCGCCCCGGCGGGCTGGTCATCGGGGCCGCAGGGACCCGATGGCTGCTGCCGGTGACCGGTGTGGTTGCGGTGCTGCGCCAACCGGAGGTGATCCGGGTTCCCGGGGCAGTGCCGGCGGTCAAGGGGCTGGTCCACCACCGCGGACGGATCATACCGGTGGCCGACGTGATCCGGGCGCTCGAGCTTCCGGGGGCATCCGCCGACGGCAATGACCTGGTGGTGGTCGACAGTCCGGCCGGGCAGCGGTTTGCGGTGGCGGTGGACGCGGTGATTGAATTGACGCGCGGAGCCGCGGGCGGGGCTGGCCGAACTCGACCTGGCGCGGATCGCCGCGGCGATATTTGCATGACTCAACGGCCGGAGGGGTGTGTGGCGCAACGGATTCTGATCTGCGACGACGCGATCTTCATGCGGACGATGATCGCCGACATCCTCACCGCGGCCGGGATTCGAGATCGCCGGCGAAGCCGAGAGCGGGCTGCAGGCGGTGGAGCGGTACAAGGCGCTGCAAGCCCGACCTGGTCACCATGGACATCGTGATGCCCGACATGGGTGGGATCGATGCGGTCAGGGCGATCATCGCGGTCGACCCGGACTGCCAAGATCCTGATGTGCAGCGCGATGGGGCAGCAGGCGCTGGTGGTCGAGGCGATCCAGGCCGGCGCGAAGGACTTCGTCGTCAAGCCGTTCCAGCCGGCGCGGGTGCTCGAGGCGGTGCACCGGGTGCTGGGCGGATGACCGAGCCGCGGCGGGCGCGATACGTCGCCCTGTTCGCCGCGGAGTCGCGCACGCTGCTCGCCGGCGGCACGGCGGGCGCTCGCACGAGTGGCGGATGATGGCCGGTGGGCGAGGACGCCGGCCGAGGAGATGTTCCGCGCGCTCCACACCATCAAGGGGATGGCGGCGTCGCTGGCGTTCGACGCGGCTGCCGAAATGGTGCACGAGACCGAGAGTCGAGCTGGGCGAGGTGCGTCGCGGGCACCCGGCTCGGCGAGCGCCCGGTGGCTGCGCGACTCGGACGGTCGCTCGACGGCGTGACCGCGGCCTGCGAGGACGCCGTGACGGCGGCCGGGGCCGACGGCGCCACGCGGTGGGGGCACGGCGGGGGTCGCCGGTCAGCCTGACGGCGGCAGCCGGATCGTCCGGGTCGACCTGCGAGCGCCTCGACGCGATGCTCGGCGACCTGGGCGGGCTGGTGATGGCGCGGCAGGAACTCGAGCGACAGGCGGCAAAGGATCCGCTGTCACCGCTGTCGCGCGCGGCCCGCGCGCCTGATGCCGCGGCTCGACCGCCTGCAGGAGCGCATCCTCGATGTGCGACTGGCGCCGCTGGCGGAGGTGCTCGAGCGGGTGCCGCCGATGGTGCGCGACCTGGCCCGGCAGCTCGGCAAGGACGTCGATGTCGGGATGACTGGCGAGGCGCTCGAGGTCGACCGCACGATTCTCGACCAGCTTGTCGAGCCACTGATGCACCTGTTGCGCAACGCGGTCGATCACGGCGATCGAGACCGCGGCGGCCGGCGCGCGGCGGGGAAGCGCCCAGCGGACGGATCAGCGTGAGGCACGCCGCGAAGGCGAGGCGGTGGTGCTCGAGGTGAGCGACGACGGCAAGCGGCATCGATCGCGAGCGGGTGGCGCGCGGGCGCGGGAGCGGGGACTGCTTGCCGCTGACGCCGAGCTCGGCGACGACGGCCTGCTGGCGATCCTGGCCCGGCCGGGGTTCACGACGGCGACCAATGGTCACCGATGTCTCGGGCCGCGGCGTGGGGCTCGACGTCGTGGTCGCGCGACTGCACGAGCGTCGGCGCGGCGCTGGCGCTCACCACGGTGCCGGGCCGCGGGACGGTCTTCACGATCCGGTTGCCGACGCGGCTCGGCATCGTGCGCGCGCTGGTGACGGTGATCGGGACGGAGCGGTACATGATGCCGCTGACCCACGTCATCGAGCTGGTGGCGTGGGAGCCGGGACGCGGCGCGGGACGGTCGGCGGACGCGAGCGTGCTGGAAGTCCGCGGAGCGCGGTGCCGGTGGTGGACCTGCGCCGGTTGCTGCAGTATCGCGGTGGGGACGCCGCCGCGCCGCCGGCCGGCGGTGATCTTCGAGGCGAACGGGCAGCGGGTGGCGTTGCTGGCGGACGCGGTGCACGGCCAGGTCGACGCGGTGGTGCAGCCGGTCGACCGGCCCACGGCATGCCGCGCTGGATCACCGGCGCCGCGGTGCTGGACGAGGGCCGGCCCGCGCTGCTGCTGGATCTGGCGAGTGTGGTCTGACCGGGAGGAATGATGCGACCAGGAGCACGATGACGACCTGCAGACATTGCGCGACGACGGCTTGCGCGAAGTGGCGACGATCGGTGCCGGACACGCCGCCACCGCGCTGTCCCAGCTCACCGACCGGCGCATCATGATCTCCGTGCCGCACGTCGGACGGATTCCCTTCGGCGAGGTCGGTTCGATGCTCGGGACGTTCGGCGATCATGTCGCGGTCGATCGCGATGCGCATGCTCGGCGATCTCACCGGGCGCGCGCTGCTGGCCTTCAGCGAGCTCGACGCCGGCCGGCTCTGCGACCTGATCCTGCGCCGGCCGGTGGGGCCGCCTCGCGCGCTCGGCGAAATGGAGCAGTCGGGCCTGAAGGAGGTCGGCAACATCGTCTGTTCGGCTTACCTGACCGCGCTCAGCAACTTCATGCGGATGATGCTGCTGCCGTCGGTTCCCTCGCTCATCACGGGGCCGACGACGGCGGCGATCGCCCAGTCGGTCGACCCCGGCGAACGGGACAGCGACCTCGTCTTCTGCGTCGATACCGCGTTTCGCTGCCGAGGCCACCGAGGATTCGCTGACGGGGGCGTTCCTGCTGATTCCCGACAAGGCGGCGGTGCAGGCGATCCTCGAGGCGATGCGCCTCGACTGAATGCCGGCGCCCCGACCGCGCGATGCCTCCGTGGTGGCTGCGCTGGGGCGGCGCTGCGGCGCCGGCAGCGCGACAACGCTGGCGAATTTCGCGTGGTTCGCGGCGCGGCGCGGCCAGCTCGCCGCCGCCCTCGAGGCGGCCCGCCGAGCGGTCGCCCTGCCACACGCCCCGGCAGCGGCGTATCGCGCACTGGAACGGCTCGCCGCCGGCCGCAGCGACGGCATGCTGCTCGCGGTCGAGTCCCACGACGATCCGCCGCGGCCCCAATCGCCGTCGGCCACCCGCTGCCAGCCGCGGTCGCGGCGCACCAGCACGCCGAGTGGTCTCTGGCCGAGGCCTGCTATCGCGCGGCGCTTGCCGATCCCGGCCACCGCGGCCGCGGCGTGGAACGGGCTGGCGGTGCTGCACGAGCAACGCGGCGAGCGCCCGGCGGCCGACCGCGCATGGGCCGAGGCCGGTGTCGCGTCGCACGCCGCGGCGAGGCACAACCGGCGCTGGCGCTGATGCGCCGCGGGGCCATTGCGCGGGCCCGCGAGCTGGTGGCGCCGGCGGCCGGTCGCGGCATCGCGGCGCTCGATTACCTCGGCGGTTACATGGCACTCGCCGCGCACGATGCCGTGGCCGCCGCCGCGTTGCTCGAGAGCGCCGTGCGGATCGATCCTGACCTGGCGCGCGGCTACTTCACGCTGGGCCTGGCGCGCGAGCGCCTTGGCGACCATCTCGGCGCGGTCGGCGCCACGCGCCACGCGCTGCTGTTGTCGCCGTGGTACGTCCCGCAGGTGTGGCTGCTGGAACGCGGTCGGCGGCGGGCCGTGGCTGGAGCTGCCGGCCGATCCGGCGGCGGAGGGACACTCCGCCCCGGCCGACGAGGTGTTGCTGTCGCTGGGACGGTCGCTCCTGGAGCGGGGCCATCTCGGCGAGGCGCTCGCCGTCTTCGACCAGGTGCTTGATGCAGCAGCCGTCGCAGGCCGCGGCACTGTTCCATCGCGGCGTGGTGCTCGCCAAGCTGCGCCGCTACGACGAGGCGCTCGACGACTGGGCGGCCGTGGAGCGCTCCGACCCGTCGGGCGCGCTCGGCGCCATGAGCCGACGCCATGCACGGTCGGCGCGGCAGCTCGCCTCCCTCTTCGCGCCGGGGATAGCCGTCATGCACGGGCCGCTCAGCGAAATCGGGCTTGGTGGAGGTGCTGCAGCTGCTCGAGCGGGGCCGCCGGAGCGGTGTGTTGCGAGTGGTCGGCGCCGACCCCACGGCGGTGCGCACCCTCGCGCTGGCCGCCGGTCAGGTGGTAGCGCTCGATCCCGATGCCGGCGACGCCGCGGTGGAACGGGCGCTCGCTGGCGCAACACCTGCTGGCGGCGGGTGACGGTGCCGACGCGGTGTCGCCGGCGGTGCGTGAGGAGGTGCGGCGGCGGCTCGCGGCGCGCGCGCTCGGCGCGATGCTGCACTGGAGCCGGGGGCGCTTCGACTTCGAAGAACGGCCGGTCGACGGCGGCCGGTTGTCGCTGTCGATCGATCAACTGGTGCTCGAACTGGTCGCGGCCGAAACCCGCCGCGTCGAACTTGCCCGGTCGCTGCACGACTTCCATGCCGTGCCGGATTTCGCGCCGCCCGAGCGATTGCTCGGCGGCGGTCCGGTGGTGTTGTCGACGCTCGACTGGCGGCTGCTCGACGCCGTCGACGGGGTGCGCGACGTCGGGGCGCTCGCCGCGGCGCTTGGCGAGGCGCTGGAGGATGTCGGCGAACGGGTCCAGGCCCTCGAGGCCGCGACTATACTTGTGCTGCGGACGGCGCCGGCGAACATCGCCATCGAGGCCCGTGCCGCGCTCGAGGCGGGGCGGTACGAAGCACGCCGCGGAGTTGCTGCGGGCGCGGGTGGCCGGGGTACCGCACGACGCCGAAGCGTGGCGGGCGCTGGGGCTCGCCGAGGTGGGCGCCGGACGATTCGATCGGGCCATCGAGGCGTGGCAGGCCTGGCAGACCGCCGACGGCACGCGCACCACCGACGGCCGCCTCGCTGATCCAGGCCGCACGCACCATGCTGGAGGCCCTGCACGAAACCCGTGACTGACCTGCCGTCAACGTGCTCACCCCGCGCCCCCGGGCTCGCCTTTCTCGAACTTGGCGAGCGCCTGCGCCAGCGGGGCCAGCTCGACGCCGCGGCGTCCGTCGCGTTGGCCGGCCTGGTCGCACTATCCGGCGCTCGCCGATGCGCACGACCTGCTTGGGCGCATCCGCGCCGATCAGGGGCAGGACGCCGCGGCGATCGCGGCATGGCACGCCGCGATCGAGTGCGAGCCGACGCATGTCGGCGCGCGCAAGGGTCTCGCCTTCGTGGCGTTCCGCGCGCGCGATTTTGCCACCGCCGAGCGACACCTCGAACTGGCCGACGCGCGAAGCGCCGCACGACGCGACGGTGCTCGCGGCGCTCGACCGGGTGCGCGGGGCGCGCCCGGCGACGGTCACCGAGGCGGCCCCGCGCATCGACGATCTGGCGAGCGGCGTGCTGCTGGTCGATGCCCAGGGGATGCGACTGGCTGGGCGGATCGGACGGGGCACGACGACGTGGAGCCGGCCGACGCCGTGGCCGCCGAGGGGGCAGGGTTTGCGCGCGAAGCCGACCGCGCGGTCGCGGCTGCTCGTGGCTCGGCGCGCTGCGCCACGTGGTGGTCGAACTGGCGATTCCCGGCTTCGCCGCTCTTGCCGGTCGATGCCGCGACGACCCTGCTCATTCATCGGCCGGCGGCCACGCCGGTGGGACGCGTGCTGGCATTGGCGACACCGCGCCGTCGACGCGGCCCGTGACAGTGGCTGGAGCAGCTGGCATGAGTCTGGAACGGTGGCAGCAGATCCTGCGCGAAGTCACCGGAGTCGTCGGCGTGCGGGGCGCGCTGGTGCGTTTCGGCCGACGACGGCCTGGTCGTGGCCGAATCGGCGATGGCGGACCTCGCCACCGGCGATGTCGCCGCGCTGGCGGCGGCCCTGGTCGTTCGCGCAAGCGCGGACCGCGGCTGCCATCGGCAGGAGGCGCGCCGCGCTGCGTGCACCTGACGGCCGACGAAGGAGTCCTGCTCGCCGTCGCCGGGCCCGCGCCGCTCTGGCTCGTCGCGGTGACCGACCCCGATGCCGAATTGGGCCGGCTGCGACTGCTGCTGGGCGACTTTGCGGCGGCGCTCGGATGATCCGGGTACTCGAACCGTGGGTCCGCGAGCCGCTGAGCGAGTTCCTCCGCGAGTCGTCGGCCCGGCTCGCGCTGGTGACGACCAGCGCGGGGCAGGTGATGGCGCAGCACGGGTTCACCCGCTCGCTCGACGTGATGTCGGCGGCGGCGCTCGGGGCCGGCATCCTGGCCACCACCGGCGAACTCGCGGCACTGGTGCAGGCGCCGCGGGACTTCGGTGCGGTGGTGCATCAGGGGGCGCGGCAGGGCATCTGGCTGGCGGGGTTCGACACCGCCCGAGGCCGCTGGATCCTGCTGGCCGTCTTCGGGCAGGAATCGTCGGTCGGCCTGGTCCGCCTCTTCTTCGATCGCTTCGTGGCGCAGGTTCGCGCGGCGGCGCCGCGCCGGTCTCGGCCGTCGCGCGAGGTGCTCGCCGAAGGGTTCGAGCGGGAACTCGATGAATCGTTGCGCGCGCTGTTCGGAGGGGCCTGACCGTGGCGCGGCTCGCCCCGGAACGTCGCGAACTGGAGGCGTCGCTCCTCCTCTTCGGTGCCCCGCGTGCCGGCAAGACCACGCTGCTGCACGCCATCCGCGATCGCGTTTCGCCGGAGCGGCGCGGTGCCGTCACGCCGCTCGGTGCCGAGCTGATCGAGGCGCCATTGCTCGACTGGCTGCCGCTCGAACTCGGCGTCATCGGCGGGTGGCGCACCCGGGTGCATCTCTACGCCGTGCCGGGGCGGCCGCATGCCGACGCAACGCGACGCGTGCTGCTGGCGCGCGCTGACGGCATCCTGTTCGTCGCCGATTCGCAGGCCGCCGCGCTGCCCGACTCGCAGGCCGCCGTCGCCGCGCTCCGCGCCGGTCTCCGCGATGACCGAGACACGCCGCGCGACGTGCCGCTGGTGTTGCTGTTGACCAAGCGCGATCTCCCGGTGGAGTTGCGGCTCGACGACACGGCGCTGATCGAGGCGCTCGAGATGCAGGACGTGCCGGGCTTCCCGTGTGACGCGGCGCGTGGCACCGGCGTGCTCGAGGCGCTGCACACCGCGGTCTCGCTGATGATGCGGCGGCTGGCACCGTCGCGGACCGCGCCGTGAGGCCGCGATGCTGAATCCCCACGCGCGCTTCGCGTCATTCGTGGTGGGGTCGTCGAACCGCCTCGCCGCCACCGCCGCCAAGACGGTCGCCGAGACGCCGGCCGCGGCGTACAACCCGCTCTTCCTCTACGCCCGCCCCGGACTCGGCAAGACCCACCTCCTGATGGCGATCGGCCACGAGGCAAAGGCGATCGATCCCTCGCGGACGGTGGAATACGTCACGGTCGACGATTTCGTCGAGGCATACCACGCCGCGCTCGCCGCCGGGCAGGCCGAGGCGTATCGCCGGCGATTTACCGATGCCGACCTGGTGCTGGTGGACGATGCGCAGCTGCTGGCCGACCAGCGCGAACTGCAGTCGGAGCTGCTGCGCCTGATCGACGTGCTCATGGCGGCCGACCGGCAGATCGTCCTCGCCGGCGATCGTCCGCCGGAGGAGATCCAGTCGCTCGATGAGCGACTGATCCGGCGCTTCGCCGGCGGGCTGGTGATCGACATCGGCGCTCCCGACTACGAAACGCGGCTCGCGATCCTCTCGCGGCGCGCCGACGAACGCCAGGTGGAGTTCGCGCCCGAGGTGCTGTCGGCCGCCGCCGAGATGCCGATCAGGACGGTGCGCGAACTGCTCGGCGCGCTCAATCGCCTGATCGCCCAGCAGGCGGTGCAGAGGTGCTGCGCTGTCGGCGCACCGACGCGCGCCGGCTCCTGCCGGCCCTGGGGCATCGAAGGCAGTGACCGGCCGGCGATATCCGCCGGCGACGACCGTCGTGAGCGCGATACCGCCGGTTGCCGAACCGAGCGACGGCTGGCGCACCGAGAGTTCGGCGACTTTCTCTCCGACCTCTCGACGGCGGTTTCCCAGCAGGTCGACCGCTGGCGGCAGCGGGTCACCGAAGCGGCGCTGCGCTACGGTGGCGAAGGATTCCGCACCGCGCGACTCGACGCGCTGCTCGTCGGCGAACTGCTGCCGATCCGGAGAGCTGCTCTCCCGGCGTTCGAGCCGGACGTGATGCGGCTCCGCGAGCTGCAGGCAGAGCTGGCCGAACTGGCCCCGGCAGTGCTTGGCGAGGCGGCGCTGCACGACCCCGATCGGGTGGCCGAGGCCGAGTTGCTGGTGAGCTGACGCGCGCGAGGCGGGCGCGCCGCTGCCCGGGCCGCTGGCCCGCTTTACCCTGGAGACGTTTGCCGAGGGCCGGCGCCCGCGCGGCCGATGTCGAGGCGGTGCGCGCGGCGGCGCGACCAGGCGGGCGAGCGCTACAACCCGCTGGTGATCGTCGGCCGCCCGGGCGTCGGGAAGACTCACCTGCTGCACGCCTTCGGGCACGCGCTCAAGGCGGCCGGACGTGGCGCGCGTGGCGGTGCTTCGACGGCCGTCGAGTTGGTCGACGACCTCGTTGCGGCGCTACCGGCGAGGCACCGCACGTCAGCTGGCGCCAGCGGCTGCGTCGCGCCGACGCGCTGCTGATCGACGATGTGCGATGCTGCTCGCCGGCAAGGAACGAAGCCAGGAGGAGCTGTACCTGCTGTACAACCTGCTGCTGGAATCCGGGCGGCAGATGGCGTTCACGTCGCACACTGCCGCCCGGCGCAGCTGACCGGCTTCGAGCCGCGCCTGCGACGCGGCTGGCCGGCGGGCTGGTGCTGGAGCTCGGGCGTGCCGGAACGCGAGGCGCGCGTGCGCGAAGTCGAGCGGCTGCTCGGCGGGCGGCGCCGACGACCGCGACCTGGTGGATTACCTCGGCATCGCGCGCCGCCGGATCGCTGCGCGAGGTGCAGCAGCTGGTGCAGCGGCTGCCTGGCAGGCCGCGGAATGCGCGACAGACGCCGCTCTCGTGGCGGTCGGCCCGCAATATGCTCGAGGGCGCCGCCGGCGAGCGTGCCGCGCAGCCACCGGCGCGGCAGCGGGCTCGTGGCGCCCGGCAGCGGAGCCGATCCGCTCGCGCGAGAAGATGATCGAAACCTGGCCCGACATCGCCGAACGCCTCCTCGAGGACTGGCGCTGATGGCGATCAAGGGGTCGCTCAAGGAGGCGTCGCTTCCCGACGTGGTGCAGCTGCTCTTTCTCGGGCCGCCGCACCGGCTGCCTCTCGGTCGCCAACGATCGCAACTTCGCGTCGATCTGGTTCGATGACGGCTGGATCGTCTTTGCCGGCATGCGTGTCGCGCGGCGACCGCCTCGGCGAACGGCTCGTGGCGGCCGGACGCATCACCGCCGCGCAACTCGAGCAGGCGATCGCGGCACAGCGGGCGGTGCCGGGAAAGCGCTCGGCGGCGTGCTGGTGCAGCTCGGCTATCTCACGCGCGGCGAGCTCGAGGCGGAATTGCGGCGCCAGATCGAGGAAACGGTATACACCCTCTTCACCTGGACCAGCGGCACCTTCTCGTTCGAGGCGGGAGTCAGCCCCGACGAAGTCGGAGGCGATGCTGCGGCTCAACCCCGAGGGGCTGTTGCTCGAGGGCGCCCGGCGGGTCGACGAGTGGAGCGTGATCGCCAAGAAGATCACCTCCCTCGACGCGGTCTACGCGCTCGACGGCGAATCGCGCGTCGACCGGCCGGACGCCGACGCCCAACTGGTGGAGATCGAGCAGCGCGTCCTTCCGCTGGTGAACGGCGCGCTTACGGTGCGGGCGATCGTCGATGCAACCGGGCTGACTGACTTCGAAGTCTGCCGCGTGCTCTTCGCCTGCTGTCGGCCGGGCGGCTGCGGCGGATCGCCACGGCCGCTGCCGCCGGCGCCGCGCCAGGACGTTGCGCGCCTCGAGGAGCACCGCAATCTCGGCATCGCCTTCTATCGCACCGGCATGCTGACCGAGGCCGAGCGCGAGTTCCGGCGCGTGGCCGAACTCCGCCCGAGCGATGCCGCGGCGCCATTTCAGCTCGGCCTCATCGCGTTGCGTCAGGCGCGCTGGCTCGAGGCGTCGAACAGTTCCGCCAGCGCGGCCGAATCGCAGCCGGTCCGCGTGCCGCCGTGCTGCACAATCTGGCGCTCGCGCTCGAAGCCCTCGGTCGCCTCGACGAAGCCGAAGCGGCGCTGAGCCGACGCCGTCGAGCGCGAGCCCGGCGACAGCCGGCTCTGGACCGCGCTGGGGCCTGCTCGCGCTGCAGCCGCGGCGACCCGGCGGTCGGCGCTCGAACGGTTCGTCCGGGCGCGCGAACTGCTGGGGGACAACACCGCCGCCGGCCGCTGGTTCTGGGGCTACGGCTGGGCGCAGGCGCTGTCGCGAGGAGTGGCCGCGATGCGCTGGCGACCTGCGCGCCGGCGTCGACGCGTACCCGGATCATCCGGTGCTGCGCACCACGCTGGCGGTGCTGCTGGAGGGAACCGGTGAAGTCTCCGAGGCCGAGGCTCACTTGCGGCATGCGCTCGGCGAGGATCCCACCATCCCGCAGACCTCGAAGAATCTCGGCGACCTGCTGTATCGGTCGGCGCGGTGGGAGGAGGCCGAGGAGGCCTACGAGCGCGCCACGCGCCTGGCCCCGGCGCTGGGTGACGACATCTACTTCAAGCTCGGCAACCTCGCCTGCCGCCGCGGCGACCTCGCCGCGGCGCGGCGCACTGGGAAGAGGCGCTGGTCCACAATCCCGAGCACGCCCTGGCGCGCGCCAACCTTGCCGGATCGGGTGCCGCGCCGTGAGCGACCGAATCGCTCGCCGTGCTGCGCGGCCGAATTCGACCGGATCTCGCCGGCGATCCGCACCGCCGCGACGGCCGACGAGCGGGCCGCCGCGAAGGCCGCGATCGTCGCGCTGTTCAAGCGCACCGAATCGGCCATCGTGGAGCTGGCCGAGTTCAAGGAGACGATCCGCGACCTCGTCGACGCGCTTCAAGGCGTTGCCGCCGACTCGACCGGCCGGCGTCGGTGCGCCACGATCACGTTGGCGCGTCGACCTACATCGAGCGCGGCTGGAGCGCGCTGGCGGCCGGCGAATGGGAACGCGCCGAGAGCTTGTTGCGGGAGGCGCTGCTGCTCGACGCCACCAGTGCCACGGCGCAATCGCTGCTGGGCTGGGCGTTGCTGCATCAGGGGCGGCAGCGACGAGGCGCTGCAGCTGGCACTGCGGGTGCTGGTGCAGCGAACCGGAGTACGGGCTGGCCCGGGTGGCGATCGGCGCCATGTGTCTCCGCAAGGGGATCGTCGGCGAAGCGATCGAGCACCTGACGCGCGTCACCCGGCCCGGCGGTGACCCCCGTGCGACGCTCTATGCCAACTACTGGCTCGGCGTGGCATACCTGGAGCGGGAGATGCACGGCGACGCGGTGGAATTCCTGCGCCGCGCCGTCACGCTGGGCCCCAACCTCGGCGAAGGCTGGACCGAACTCGGCCGCGCCCTGTGGCTCCAGGGGCACCAGGCCGACGCGACCGAGGCCTGGGGCGTCGGCGCGCGGATTCGTCATTCCCCGCACGCGGCGCGATGCGCGGAACTGCTCGACCTCGTCGCCGCCGGAGGGACGCCACCACGCTCGCCGTTTGCCTCGCCGCAGTGATGCAGGCGGCCGGCGGCGTCGCCGGCCGTCCACCACAGGTCCCCACGGAACGCATTCAGGTCGGCGATGTTGCCGTGCATGGTGGACTCCAAGCACGCGGCACTCGGCACCGCGCTGGCGCAGGCGGCGTCGGTGCCCCACGACTGGCTCGGCATCGGGCGCGTCGACGCCGGGCGGCTCGTGCTGGTCATCGCGGACAATCGCGCGGCGTTCAGTGAATGGTCGCACGGTCGCGTGCCGGCCTGGGGCGCCGGCGTCACCTTTCCCGGCAGCCATGTGGTGATCATCCGCCTCGACGCCGGCGATCCGTTCCAGACGCTGCGCCACGAACTGGCGCATGTCGTGCTGCACCGCGAAGTCCCGGGACGGGTTCCGCTCTGGTTCGACGAAGGCTACGCCGTGCTGGCATCGGGCGAATACGACCGGATGGCGGCGCTGCGGCTCAACCTCTCGGTGGCGGTGGGGCGGATTCCGGAGTCGCTCGACGAACTCAACGCCCAGCTGCGGGGCGATGCGGACGACGCCGAGGCGGCATACGCCCTGGCGGCGTCGGCCGTCTCCGAGTTGTCCCGGCGCAACCCGACCCACACCCTCAAGCCGCTCCTGGCACAGCTGGAGGAGGGGACACCGTTCGACGACGCGGTCGAAATCACCACCGGGCTCCATGACGGGCGGTTCGACGATGCCTGGCGACAGGCGGTGCGCCAGCGCTACAACCTGATGCTCTGGGTCATGACCGGCGGCGCCTGGCTGCTGCTTTCATTCCTGCTGATCTGGGCCGCTGCCTCGCGCCGGCGGCGGGAGGCCGGGCGACGGCGGGCGCTCGACGAAGGATGGACCATTCCGGTCGAGCCGGAGGGGGACGTAACGGTTCAAGACGTTTACCCGCAGCAACTTGACCACCCGCGCGAAAGTCGCTAGGCTCCTCAGATGCCATCGACAGGCACCCAGGACGGTCGCACGGCGCTCTTCGGGCGCCGCAACTACATCGCGCTTGGCGTGGCGGTCGCGACGATCGGCGCGGGGTATGCAGTATTGGTCGCAGGTTCGGCCGGCGCGGCATCGGTGCTACTGGTGGTCGGGTATTGCATCCTCTTTCCAGTCGCTCTGGTGGTCTGACGGCCGGAGACTCGGGCGAATAGCTCAGCTGGTCAGAGCGCCTGCTTTACACGCAGGATGTCGGGGGTTCGAATCCCTCTTCGCCCATGGTCGGCGTGCGAGGAATCCGGCGTACCCCGTCTGATACTATGGAGCCAGGTTCGGTCATCCTTTCGGGAGCCTCTTGAATGGTTTACCAGCTCAATGCCTTCGTCGTGCTGACGGCGGTCACCGCGGTCCCCCCGGTCATGTCGCAGGGCATCCCGCCGGGCTCGTCGTACACCGGGTCGTCGGTGGCGGTCGCGGCGCCTCAGCTCCTGGTGACGAATCCATTCCTGGTGGGCCGCGCCGACGCGGAAAACCCGACGGACTCGACCAACTCGGTGACGGTCGGCACCAACGTGCGGAATCGCCTGACGCAGAAGCTCGGATCCGACTGGCAGGTCATCACCCGGCTGCAGATGAACAACGCGCTGGTGCAGTGGGGCTATCCGGCCGACGCGATGCTCACGCCGTCGCTGGCGCACAGCATGGCCTCGAACCTCAATGTTCGCGCCATGGTCACGACCTACATGAACAAGGGCGCCGGCGGGTACACCGCGGTGATCCGGGTCACCAACGCCCAGGGCCAGGTGGACCTTGGCGCGTCGGCATCGGTCGACCAGGCGCCGGGGCAGAACCTCCCCGACTACGCGGCAAAGCTCGGCGACGCCATCACGCCGCTGGTGAAGGATTTCCTGCCGGCCAAGGAGTGCGTCGACCTCGCGTCGACCAACCCGAAGAAGGCGACCGACGACGCGAAGAAGGTGCTGAAGGACGTCCCCGGCTACGCCCTGGCGGAGTACTGCCTGGCACAGATTGCCCAGGCGACCGACTCGAATTCGGCCGAGGCGCTGGCGGACTACCAGGCCGCGGCGAAGGGTGATTCGCTCTCGATCGTTCCGTGGACCCAGATTGCCGACATCCACCGCCGATTGAAGGACTCGAACAGCGTGGTGGCCGACTTCCAGCACATGCTGCGGATCGACCCCACCAACCAGAAGCTGGCCGAGACGGCGCGGAAGTACTTCATCATGTACAACCGTCGCGATGCCGCCAAGCAGGTGGTCGAGGAACAGCTCAAGAACGACCCGAACAACCCCGACTGGCTCGACCTCGAAAGCAACTACTGCATTGCCGACAGCGACTTCAAGTGCGTCGTCGACGCGTTGAGCAAGGTCTACGTCATGGATTCGACGCGGGCCGACACGACGTTCTACGCGAAGATTCTCTATGCCGCGTCACAGCCGCCGGCGGACACCTCGGCGTACATGAGCTGGTCGCAGCGTGGCGCGAAGAAGTACCCGAACAACGGTGACATCCTCGAAGCGCTGGCGCGGGCCTACGCCATGACCGGCCAGGACGATTCGGCGGTTGCGGTGGCCAACCGGATGATGCAGGCCGACCCGACCAAGACAGACGCGCTGATGTTCGTGGTGCAGGCGCTGATCAACGCCAAGCGCTATCCCGCTGCGGCGTCGTTCACCACCCTGGTCAAACAGGTCGGTGACGACCAGGCGAAGCAGAACTACGCCGGGTTGCTGGTCCAGGCCACCGACAGTGCCTACGTGGCGGAGAACGCCAAGGACAGCACCCAGGTCAAGGATTGGTCGACCGTCGGCATGTTGGCGCGGGCCTCGCTCGCGGTGGGTTCGACCAATGACCAGATCAACACCACGGCGCACTTCTTCGCCGGCCTCGCGACGTACTTCAAGCTGGGCGACATCGTCAAGCAGGCATACGACACCAAGTCCTGCGACCTGACCAAGCAGATCGATTCGGTGGCGGCGTCGGCCACGCAGGACCTGACGGCGGCGCAATCGAGCAGTTCCCAGTCCATCGTCCAGAATGCCGGTATTCTGTTGCAGACGATTCAGCAGGAGCAGGCGGCGGTTCCGAACTGGACCAAGGCCTTCTGCAAGCCGCAGGAGCAGTAAGGGGCCTCCCATACGCGGCCGGACGCGATTAGCTTCGCGTCCGGCCTATCGGGGGCTGTAGCTCAGCTTGGTTAGAGTGCCGCACTGTCACTGCGGAGGTCGCGGGTTCGAGCCCCGTCAGCCCCGTTGTCACCCCGCCCGATTCCCGGCGGGGTGCTTCATTTCCCCGATGACCCTGTTGATCGCCCCTTCCACCAGCCGGTCCTGCTCGAGACGATTCTCGACCGGGCCCGTGGCGCCCGCCGGGTGGTCGACGCGACCCTCGGCGACGGGGGCCACGCCGGGGCGTTCCGGGATGCCGGTGCCGCGGTGCTTGCCATCGACCGCGACCCCGAAGCGATCGCCATTGCCCGCGCGCGGCTTGGCGACGCCGGGATCACCTACCTGGAGGCGCCGTTCGGCAGCGACACCGCGCTCCGGGCGCGTTGCGGCGTTCCGGCCCGACTTCGTGCTCCTCGACCTTGGCGTCTCGTCGCGGCAGTTCGACGAGGCCGGGCGCGGCTTCACCTTCCGCGCCGCGTCGCCGCTCGACATGCGGATGGGGCGGGAAGGGATGACCGCGGCCGAGTGGCTTGCCGACGCGTCGGTCGACGCGATGGCGGTGGCGTTCCGCGACTACGGCGACGAGCGCCATGCTCGCCGTCTCGCCCGGGAGATTGCCCGGCGCCGCGATCGGGGGCCGTTCCGCGTCAGCGACGACCTGATCAACGCGATTCGTGCCGTGCTGGGCCCCCGCAGCGGCCCCGGCGACTTTGCCCGGATCTTCCAGGCGGTGCGGATGGTGGTCAACGACGAGCCCGACCAGCTGGCCGGTGCCCTGCCGGCGTTCCGCGAGGCGCTGGTGCCGGGCGGAACGCTGGCCGTGATCAGTTATCATTCGGGCGAGGATCGACTGGTCAAGGCGGCGTTTCGGGAGTGGGGTGTCGGGTGCACCTGTCCTCCCGGCCTGCCGCAGTGCGTTTGCGGGCACGTGCCGCTCGGGGTGGCCGAACCGCGACGCGCGATCGTGCCGCCGGTCGGGGAGGTGGCGGTGAACCCACGCGCGCGCAGCGCCAGGCTGCGGTTCTTCCGGGTCCGCGATGCAGATTAGGGGCCGCTACCTGGTCCTCGCGTGGACCGCGGTGTTTCTCGCGGCGATCGTCCTGATCGCGGTGCGCGACAAGCGCGGCTTTGCCATCAGCCATCACCTCGAAGTGCTCGACGACAGCGTCCGCGCGATGCAGAGCCTGCAGTCCGGGCTCGAGGGCAACATCGCCACGCTGTCGAGTCGCAACGCTCTCGGTGCCCGACTCGAATCGCGTGGCTTCCGCTTTGCCTCCGATTCCGAACTGCTCTTCGTCCCCTTGCCGCCACGCTGAATGGCCAAGCCCGCCGCGCGCATCCTCTTCCTCGAAGCCGTCCTCGCCGTCGCCGGCGGGGCGGTGCTGGTGCGCGGCTTCACGGTGCAGGTGCTGCAGCATCGCCAGTGGGCCGCGCGGGCCGAGGCGCTGCGGACCGAGACGGTGCCGATTCCGGCGCGCCGCGGCACGATCTACGATCGCAACGGCGTGGTGCTGGCCGAGAGCCAGCCGCAGTATCGCGTCGGCATCGCGCTCGACCAGCTGCGCGACACGGCGGCCATCGAACGGCGCCTCCCCGCGCTGCTCGACATCTCGCCCGAGCGCGTTGCGCGGGCGTTCCGGAAGAACTACGCCTTCTTCTACGGGCCGTTCTCCGCCGCCCAGGTCGAGCCGCTGCGCGAGGTGCGCGGCGTCCACCTCGACGTCCTCTACGTGCGGGCCTATCCGATGCAGGCGCTGGCCGCGCCGATCCTCGGGCACCTGGGCCCCGAGGGCGACTCGGGGGTGGGCGGGCTGGAACGGACCCTCGACACGGTGCTCGCCGGCGACCCCGGACTGGACCGCTACACCATCGATTCGCACGGCGACCGGCTGGCGATTCCCAACGCGCGGCTCCGCGATCCGGTGCCCGGCCACGACGTCTACCTCACCATCGACCACGACCTCCAGGGGATCGCCGAGTCGGCACTGCGGCAGGCCGTCGACGCCGACGGCGCGCGGGGCGGCGACGTGGTGATCGCCGATGCCCGCACCGGCGAACTCTGGGCGGTCGCGTCACTGCGCACCGATTCGTCGACCGGTGTGCTGGCGGCAACCGCTTCGGCGCTGGTGGAACCGTTCGAGCCGGGATCGACGTCGAAGCTGTTCACCGCGGCGGCGCTGTTGACCCAGCACGCCGACACCTCGCCGGTGTACGGCGAGAACGGTCACTGGAAGATGCCGGTGGGTCACAACCGCACCCGGACCATCGATGACGTCGACAAGCTCGATGGTCCGGTGACCCTCGGCAGCGCCATTGCGCATTCGAGCAACATCGCGATGTCGAAGTTCTCGCAACGGATCACCCCCGACGCGCAGTTCGAGACGATCCGGAACTTCGGCTTCGGGACGGCGCCGGGGTTGGGATTCCCGGGCGAGGCGCCGGGTCGACTGCCGCGGCCCGCTACCTGGGCCAACCCGCTCTACACCCAGCCATCGCTGGCAATGGGCTATGAGTGGATGACCAGTGCGGTGCAGCTGGCCGCGGCCTACGGCGCCATTGCCGACAGCGGCCGGTTGCTCGCGCCGTCGCTGGTGCGGGCCATCCGTGACGGTGCCGGCGACATCACCTGGCAACACCAGCCCGGACGAGGTGCGCCAGGCGATCTCGCCGTCAGCGTGGCGAGCCAGCTGATCTCCTACCTCGCGATGGTGACCGACAGCGGCGGTACCGGGACCGGAGCGCAGCTCGACCGACTACAAGGTGATCGGGAAGACCGGCACGGCCGAGGTCAGCTACGGCAACGGCGTGCATGGCGCCGGGTACCGTTCGTCATTCGCCGGCGTCTTTCCGGCGGGCGATCCGCGCTGGATCGTCTACGTGATGATCGACCGGCCCCGCGGTGCCCAGTCTTCGGCGGCAAGGTGGCCGCCCCGGTGGTCAAGAGCATTCTGCAACAGGCGCTGGCGTTGGAACATCCGCCGATCGACCTGGGCCATGCACCGGCGCTGGCGGCCGCTGACGTTCCGGCCCCGCGCGGAGCGCCCCCGCGGCAGCCGATGTCGGTGGCCGAGGTTGCCTATCCGTTGCAGGCGGCGGCCGATACCACCACGGAGCGCCGGGCAGTGCCCACGGTGGTTGACCTTCCGGTGCGTCAGGCCACCATGGCGCTGCACGAGGTCGGCTTCCAGGTGCGGCTGGTCGGACGCGGCACGGTCCGCCGCACCGACCCGATGCCGGGCGACACCCTGGTCCGCGGGGCCACCGTGACCGTTCGTGGCAGACACGATGCCATGAAGACTCCACGAACTGCTCCGCTCGCTCCGCCGCCAGGACCTGGTGGTCACGCCCCCGGCCGGGGATGCGGAGATCACCTCGCTCGCCGTCGATTCGCGCGAGGTGAAGCCCGGGGCGCTGTTCCTCGCGATGCGCGGCGCGCTGACCGACGGGCACGCTTACATTCCGCGCGCCGTGGCGGCCGGTGCCGTCGCGGTGTGCGCCGAGCGCGACGGTCGGCCGGCGTGCCGGTGGTGGTGGTGCAGGACGGCCGGCGCGCCGCGCAGGCCATTGCGGAGCAGTGGTACGGCTATCCGGCCCACGAGCTCGGGTCATCGGCATCACCGGCACCAACGGCAAGACCACCACCACCGCGCCTGGTGCGCCACCTCCTCAACGACCAGTCGCGACGCGGCAGCATCGGAACGCTGGGTGCGTTCGACGGGGCGGGCGCCCGGTCGAGTCGTCGAGCGCCGGGTCGCTGACCACACCGGGTCCGGTCGACCTGCAGGCGACCTTCCGCGCGCCTGGTCGATGCCGGCGTCCGAACCGTCTCGATGGAGGCGTCCTCTCACGCACTCGACCAGGGACGACTCGACGCGCATCAACTTCGCCGCGGCCGTGTTCACCAACGTGACCCGCGATCACCTCGATTACCACGGACCATGGAGGACTACCGGTGCGCCAAGCTCCGGCTCGCCGACCTGGTGGCGTCCGACGGCGTGCTCGCGGTGAACGCGGACGATCCGGCGTGGACGTCGCTGCTCCGCGACGGCCGCACGATCGCATGGGGCACTGCCCCCGCGCCCAGCTGCGGGTCACCAGCGGGATCCAGTATCACCGCGGGTGGCAGCCGGTTCACGCTCGCCGGGCGGTTCGGCACCCTCGAAGCGTCGCTGCCGATTCCCGGCGAATTCAACGTGGCAAACGCCGCCGGAGCCGCCGCCGCGGTGCTGGGCCTTGGCGTGCCGCTGGCGACCGTGGTGGAGCGCGGCTCGGCACCGCGCCGCAGGTGCCCGGGCGGATGGAGCGGCATCGTCGATTCGCCGTTCCGTGTGGTGCGCGACTACGCCCACACCCCCGACGCCATCGAGCGGGCGCTGGCGGCGCTGCGGCCGCTGACGCCGGGAAAGCTGATCATCGTCTTCGGCTGCGGCGGCGAGCGCGACAACGGCAAGCGTTCGATGATGGGGCGCCTGGCGGTGGCCGGTGCCGACGATGTCATCGTCTCGTCCGACAATCCCCGCCACGAGGATCCCGACCGGATCATCGACGACGTCGTCTCCGGATTGCCGGCCGATGCCTACACCCGCGAGCCCGACCGCGAGAAGGCCATCCGGATCGCGCTCGACCACGCCGGTCCCGGTGACACGGTGCTGCTTGCCGGGAAGGGCCACGAGACCTACCAGGTCATCGGCAGCGAAGTACCCCCGTTCGACGAGCGCCAGATCGTGCTCGAGCTGCTTCGCCCGGTGACGCCCCGGTTCAGCGACCGGATGGTGCGCGACGCGCTGCAGCTTCCCGGCGGCGTGGACGATCGGCTATTCGGCGATTGTCAGCGACACGCGCCAGCTGCCGCGGGGCGCCTCTTCGTGGCGCTCTCCGGACCGAACTTCGACGCCCACGCCTTTCTCGACGCGGCGCGCGACGCCGGAGCGCGCCGGGGCGGTGGTGCGGCAGGGGACACCCGCGTGTTACCGGGCCTGGTGCTCTACCAGGTGGTCGACACCGCTGCGCGCCCTGGGCGACCTGGCGGCCGCCGATCGGCGCCGGATCACCGGCCCGGTCATCGCGATCACCGGCCAGAACGGCAAGACCTCGACGAAGGAGATGATGGCGGCGGCGCTCGCGACGCGCTGGAAGACGCATCGCACCCGCGCCAACCTCAACAACCTGGTGGGCGTGCCGCTGACCATTCTGCAGGCGCCCGACGATACCGAGGCGATGGTGGTCGAGGCGGGGGCCAACCTCCCCGGCGAGATCGGCCGCTACCGCGAGATCATCCGTCCCGACATCGCCGTGGTGCTGAACGCCGGGTCCGGACACCTCGAGGGATTCGGTTCGGTCGAAGGGGTAATGCGCGAGAAGTTGTCGCTGACCCGCGACGTGCCGCTCGCGATTGTCGGCGTGCAGCCCGCGGGCCTGGCCGACGGTGCCCGCCAGCTCGCCGGACGAGTGATCACCGCCGGACTCGAAGGTGCTGACGTCGTGCCGGATGCGGTGGCGCTCTCGCCCGACGGGCGTGCAATGGTCACCATGGTCGGCCGCACCTTTACCCTTGCGGCGCGCGGCCGCCATCAGGCCGGCAACGCGATGTTCGTCTGGGCCGCGGCGCGCGAGCTTGGCCTCGACCTCGACCGCGTCGCCGATGCGCTGGCCGCCACGCCGACCGTTTCGGGCCGGGGCGAGCTGGTGCAGCACGGTGCGCTGACCGTCCTCAACGACTGCTACAACGCCAACCCCGAGTCGTTCGCCAGCGCCATCGCCATGGCGCAGTCGCTCCGCGCCGGACGGCGCCTGGTGTTCGTCGCCGGCTCGATGCGCGAGCTCGGTGAACACGCCGCCCGGCTGCACACCGAGGTGGCCGACCGCCTTGCCGCCCTGGAACCGGAGCTCCTCGCGCTGGTGGGAGACTTCGTACCCGCCTTCGCGCCGCACCGTGGCCGGTACACCGGACGCCTCCTCGAAGCCGCCACCGCTGACGACCTCGCGCCGGCGCTGGCGGACCGGCTGACAGGCGATGAATTGCTGGTGCTCAAGGCGTCGCGCGGCGTGGCCCTCGAACGTATTCTTCCGGTCATCCTCGCCCGTTTCGCACCGTCCGCCTGAGGCCCGATGCTCTATCTGCTGCTCGCGCCACTCGGCAAGACGCACCTCTTCTTCAACCTCTTCACCTACATCTCGTTCCGCGCCGCCGGCGCGATGGTCACCGCGCTGGTGATGGCGTTCCTGATGGGGCCGGGGCTGATCCGCCGACTCAAGGCGCACAAGGTCGGGCAGGTGATCCGCGCCGAAGGGCCCGGCCAGTCACGAGCACAAGCGCGGCACGCCCACCATGGGTGGCATCATCATCATCGCCGCGACGGTCGTCCCGACGCTGCTCTGGGCGCCGCTCAACAACCGCTTCGTGCTGGTGGCGGTGGTCGGCCACGCTGTGGACCGGCGCGATCGGGTTCGTCGACGACTACCTCAAGGTCATCGAGGGGCGTTCCCGGGGACTGGTCGCGAAGTGGAAGCTTGCCGCCCAGGTGCTGTTCGGCGTCTGCCTCGGCGTGATGCTGCTGGTCTGGCCGGTGGTCTCGCCGGCCACCATTCCGGAGTCCGGTACCACCGTGCCGTTCTTCAAGTACCTCGTGGTGGTGTTTGCGCCGTGGCTCTACGTGGTGTTCGTCACCGGGGTCGAAACCGGCTTCTCCAACGCGGTCAACCTGACCGACGGCCTCGACGGGCTCGCCGCCGGGCTCTCGATGATCGCGGCGGCGGCCTTCGCCCTCTTCGCCTATATCGTCGGGCGCGTCGACGTCACCGGCTACCTCAACCTCTTCTACCTGCCGGGTGCCGGTGAACTGGCGGTGTTCTGCGCCGCGCTGATGGGCGGCTGCCTCGGCTTCCTCTGGTTCAACGCGCATCCGGCCCAGGTCTTCATGGGCGACACCGGGTCGCTCGCGATCGGCGGCGCCTTCGGTACGCGTGGCCATCCTCCTCAAGTCGGAGTTCCTGCTGGTAATCATCGGCGGCGTGTTCGTGGCGGAGGCGGTGTCGGTGATGCTGCAGACCGGGGTCTTCCGGTGGTACCGCCGCACCCGGGGCCGCGAGTACGCCGAGTCCCATCGCGTCTTCCGGATGGCGCCGCTGCACCACCACTTCGAGAAGCTCGGCTGGGCCGAATCGACGGTGGTGGTGCGGTTCTGGATCCTGGGCATCTTCTGCGCGCTGGTGGCGCTCGCCACCCTCAAGCTGCGATGAGCCGGATCGACGACTGGCAGGCCGCCGGACGCGAGGTCAGCGTGGCCGGGGCGGGGCGCAGCGGGACGGCGGCGGCGCGGCTCCTCGCGGCGCGGGGCATTCCGGTCTACCTCTCTGATCTTGGCCACAGTGCCGCGGCGGAGCAGGGCGGTGCGGCGCTCGACCGCGAATCAGCTATAGTAACCGTTGATATAGGGCACCACGACCTCGAGCGGATCGGCCGCAGCGCGGCGCTGGTCCTCTCGCCGGGAATCCCGCACGACGCGGTGGTGGTGCGGGCGGCGCGCGATGCGGCGGTGCCGGTGGTGGCGGAGGTGCAGGTGGGCCTCGACGCGCTGCCGGGGGTGCCGTACGTGGCGGTGACCGGCACCAACGGCAAGACGACGACCACCGCGCTGGTGGATCACCTGTTGCGCGCCGCCGGCCGGCGCAGCGTGGCGGCCGGGAACATCGGCACCGCGCTCTGCGAGGTGGCGCTGGCGTCCGAGCCGCCCGAGTGGATTGCCCTGGAACTGTCGTCGTTCCAATTGCACGATGCGCCGGACGTGGCGCCGTCGGTCGGCGTGCTCACCAACCTCTCGCCAGACCATCTCGACCACTACCCGACCCTCGAGGCGTACTATGCCGACAAGGCGCGCCTCTTCGCCAATGCCACCAGCGGGTCGGTGTGGGTAAGCAACCTCGACGACCCCGATTCCCGCCGGATGGTTGCCGGCGTGCCGGGCCGCCACCTGGCGTTCACCACGGCGCGTGACGTGCGGGCCGACGCCTGGTACGACCGGACCACCGATCAGCTGATGCTGGCGGGCCAGCCGCTGCTGCGGCGCCGCGCCTTCCCGCTGCTCGGAGACCACAACGTCGCCAATGCCCTCGCCGCCGCGCTGGCGGTTCATGTGACCGGGGTGGGGCCGGAAGACATCGCCCGCGGGCTCGCCGACTTTCGCGGGCTGCCGCACCGGCTCGAGGCGGTGCGCGAGGTCGACGGCGTACTCTGGATCAACGACTCGAAGGCTACCAATGTCGCATCGACGCGGGTGGCGCTGCAGGCGATGACCCGGCCCTTCGTCCTCCTCCTTGGCGGGCGGCACAAGGGCGAGCCGTACGAGGCGCTGATCGGGCCGTTCCTGCGCCAGGGCATCGCCGTGATCGCCTACGGCGAGGCGGCCGACGAGATCGACCGCGACCTGTCGCACGCGCTGCGCGTGGTGCGCGGCGGCAACTTCGACGACGTCGTTGCCAAGGCACGGGTGCTGGCGCCCGCTGGCGGTGCGGTGCTGCTGTCGCCGGCGTGCTCCAGCTACGACATGTTCGAGAACTACGAGCAGCGGGGTGCCACGTTCCGCGCGCTGGTGGAGGCGATGTGAGCGCACCCGCCATCCGGCATCCGGGCGAGCGGCGCTGGGAGACCCACCTGCTCGCGATGGTGACGCTGATCCTCACCGCGATCGGCGTGGCGGCGTGCTATTCGTCGGCGACGTACTTTGCCGTCTGGTACCAGGAGGCGACCCAGCAGGCCGTCGCGGCGCTCGCCGGTGGTGTCATCTTCGTCGTCGCGGCGTATGTCGATTACGACGTCTGGCGGCGCGTCGCCCGGCCGCTGTTCCTGGCGACCCTCGCGGGCCTCGGCGTGATTGCCGTCGTCGCGGTCATCTGGCGCCACCGCGCGGGCCCCGGACCGGTCGACCGGTTCGTGCCGGTGGTCAACGGAGCTCACCGCTGGTTGCGCGTCGGCATCCAGATCCAGATGTCGGAGATCGCGCGGTTCACCCTCGCGGCCTACCTCGCGGCCCGCGCCGCCGAGCTCGGCAAGCGGGTCCGCGACTTCCGGGGTGGGTTCGTGCCGCTGATGGTGGCCCTTGGCGTCGTGGTGGTGCTCGTCGTCGTCGAGCCCAGCCTGTCGATGTCGATCGTGCTCACGGTGATCGGACTGACGGTGATCTTCACCGCCGGTGCCCGGGTCGAGCACCTGGCGCTGGTGGCGCTCGTCGGCGTGGTCGGCGTCGTCGCCGCGCTCAAGCTCTCACCGATGCGGGCCCGCCGCACCGAGGAGTTCTTCAGCACGTCGGTGGACTGCGCGCCGAGCGGGCAGGCGTGCGAGTCGCTCATCGGCCTCGGCAACGGCGGACTGTTCGGCGTCGGATACGGCCGCGGGACACAGAAGCTCGGTCACCAGCCCGAGGCGTACAGCGACTTTCTCCTGTCGGTGATCGGCGAGGAGTGGGGCTACGTCGGCGTCGTCCTGATCGCCATCGGCTTCGCGATCTTCTGCTGGATCGGCTACCGGATTGCCCGGACCGCGCGCGACCCGTTCGGGACCTATCTCGCCTCGGGGCTGACGACGGCGGTGGGCGTCACGGCGTTCCTGCACGGGGCGGTGGTGACCAACCTGATGCCGACCACCGGCCTCACGCTGCCATTCATGTCGGTGGGACGGGTCTCGCTGCTGCTGTCGCTTTTCTCGGCAGGCGTGCTGGTCTCCATCGGCCGGCAGCGGGGGCGGCTGGCGCGGTCACGATGACCACCGTGCTGATTGCCGGCGGCGGCACCGGCGGGCACCTGATGCCGGCGCTGGCCATCGGTGCCGCGGTCCGCGCCGAGCACCCCGATTGGCATTGCGTGCACGCCGGGGCGCTCCGCGGAGTGGAGTCGCGATTGCTGCCGGAACGGGGGCTGCCCCACCATCTCCTGCCCCTCGAGCCGATCTACCGGCAACAGTGGTGGAAGAACGCGCGATGGCTGGTGCGCATCCCGGCGGTGTTGCGGGCAGTCGACGCCGTCCTTGATGTCGAACGCCCCGACGTGGTGGTGGGCACCGGCGGGTACGCCAGCGGGCCGGTGGTCTGGCGCGCGGCGCGGCGCGGAATTCCCACCGGCATCATCGACCTCGACGTCCGTCCCGGGATTGCGACGCGCTGGCTGGCGCGGCGAGTGCGCGAGGTGTGGGTTGCGGCGGCGGAAGCCATCGCCGCGCTTCCGGCCGCCGCCCGCGACCGGGCCGTGGTGACCGGCGCGCCGATCGTGCCGCCCGACCGCGCCGGCGCCGGTGCGGCGCGGGAACGCTTCGGGCTGCGCTCCGACCAGCCGGTGGTGGTGGTGATGTGCGGCAGCCAGGGTGCGATGGCGGTCAACGGGCTGGTCGCCGAATGGCTGCGCGGCGGTGGCGGTCGCGGCGTGCAGATCATCTGGTCGACGGGGCACGCGAGTTACCAGCAGTACGCGGTGCTCGACGACCGGCCCGCGGTGCGCGTGATGCCGTTCATCGATCCGATGGCGGACGCCTGGGCGGTGGCCGACCTGGCGGTGACCCGGGGCGGCATGATGACCATTTCGGAGCTTTGCGCCTGGGGGATTGCCGCGATCATGATCCCGCTCCCCACGTCTGCCGCAGACCACCAGACCCACAATGCGCTCGCCATGGAACGCGCCGGTGCCGGCATCCTGCTGCCCCAGGGCGAGCTGACCGGAGGCGAACTTGGTGCGGCGATCGGCGGGCTGCTGGCCGACAATGCGCGGCGCCGGGCGATCGCCGCGGCGGCGTTGCGGCGGGGGAAACCGGACGCGGCGCGCGAAATCGTGCGGCGGATCGAGGGACTGCTCGGCCGATGAGCGGTTGACGATTCCGCGCCACGGGGGCTGATTTGACCCTGACCGGCCGGGTTCCCGCCGTGCACCGCGGCGGGACGCCGCCGGTAATCGTTTCCAAGGCTGACCAATGCTGCTCCTGGCCCTGCTGCTGCAGACCGGATCCGCCGCGCGGCTCCCCGCCGTCGACCGTCCGGGGAGTGGGGCCGGTGTCACCTCGGCGATCGCCGCCGCCTGTCCGGCCGCGGCGTCCCTCGGCGACAACGCACTGCTCCGGCTTGAGGTCCATGAGGCGGATTCCGCTGCAACGGGGCATTCGGCGGGGGCGTGGGCCCGCCTCGGCTGCACCCGGGCGCTGCTCGGCGAACGGAACCTGCTGAGTCACGCCGGGCCGTTGATGATCGCCGGCAATTCCTGGATCGAAGGGGCGCTGCGCAGCCTGATGCAGGCGCTGCAACTCGCCCCGGGCGATTCCGTGGCCGCCCGCACCCTGGCCCTCCTGGCGCTCGATCAAGAGGACCTGGGCCGGGAAGAGGCGCCGGTCGACAGCGCGCTGTTCGGTGCGATCGACGCCGGCGTGAGCGATGCGACCGTGCTCGACGCGTGCACCACGCTCGCTCGTCGCGTAAGCAACGACGCCCGCCTCCGGAGCTGCGCCGAGCGCGACCTCGCCACGGGGCGAGACTCCACCTGGAATGACATCGCTCTGAGCCGCCTGGCGTTCCGCCACGCCGACACCGCGAGTGGCATGAAGCTCTTTCTCGCGGCGGTGGGTGCCGCGCACGACAGCGCATCACTCGACGCCGTCGGCTGGCAGCTGCAGTGGTTCCTGACCCCGGACCAGGTGAACGACTGGAGCGAGCTCAGCGATGTCGCGCGTGTGGTGTGGGTCCGCCAGCAGTTGATTGCGCGCGACGTGCGCGACGGGCAGCCGCTGGGTGCCACGCTGGCGGAGCATTTCAAGCGGTTGGATTTCGCCGAAGCCAACTTCGGTCTCGAGGTACCGGCCAGGCTGCGCGCCGCGGTGCAGACCATGCCGGCGACGCCCGATCCGTTTGCGGGTCTGCCGAACACCGACTCGCTGATGCTGGACAGCGGTGATGCCGGCGCGGTCGCCGCTCGCCCGATGCGGGATTACCTCCGCTGGCAGGCCGATCTCGACGACCGGGCCGTGGTCTGGATGCGTTATGGCAAGCCCGACAAGCGGGTCAGCTGGATGTGCCCCGGGGCGTCGTGCTTCATCTCGCGCGAGGCCTGGCTGTACAAGTTCGGCGATCGGCAGTTCATCGTGAATTTCGAGAACGAATCGAACGTCGGAAGTTCCGAACCGACACGGCTCGTCTCGGGGGTGATCGGGGAGTACTTCTGCGGCCTCGACGTCAAGCGCTGCCTCCTCGCCGAGCGCTCCCACATGGGAGCCATCGTGCAGCAGCGCCATCTGTCGATGGGCGACAGTTCGGTCACCGGCAATCCGGGACTGGCGTCGGCCGTCGAGCGGGTGCGTGCCGAAGATGAACAGGCCATCCGGCTGGCCACCACCACCGACGACAACGCCGTCCGTGGCGAGAAGGCGATTGCCACCGAAGCCCATCTTCATCGGTTGTGGGACCCCGCCACCGGCGCCCCGATCGCGCTGACCACCTATGCCATGCGACTGGGCGACCTCGCCACTGCGAAGGCCGAAAGCATCACCGCGGCAACGGTGGCCTTTGCGATCCGGCAATTCGTGGCCGATTCCGGCTCATGGTCGGAGACCAGTGTCACGCGCCACCTGTTGCTGCCTCGCGGCCACGGCAAGGACGCACAAGTCACCGGATTCCTGGTGACCCCGTCGTCGCCGGCGGTGACTGACTGGAGCGTCGTCGCGTCGCAGCCGGACCGGCTGGGACGCAGCTATCACCTGGGTGGCGAGGGGCTCGAGCCCGGTCCGCTGATGATCTCCGATCTGGTTCTCGGCTCGGCCGCGCAGGGCGTGGCATGGCAGAGCAGCGGGCAGCGCGTCGTGCTGGCGCCGCTCGACGCCATCGACCTGCACCAGCCGATGACGCTGTATTACCAGGTGCGGTCCACCGTTCCGCATGCCGCCGCCAACACCACCGTCGTGCTCTATCGCGTCGCCGGCGACACGGTCAGCGCGGCGCCCGCCCTGCAGGTCGTCTTTCACGGGGCGATCAGCCAGGGACTCAACGAGGTTGACAACACCGTCGACGTCTCCCGGCTGGAGAAGGGCACCTACCGGCTGCAGGTGCGCATCTACGCCGGCCCGGCGGCGCTGACCGAGCGCAGCACCACCCTGGAGCTGCGGGAGAGAAGCTAGCGATCCACCGCTTCACAATCGCGTGCCGGTGGAATCGACGCCGGCGCGTCAAGCGCGGTTCTTATTCGGGCCTCGAATTCGTCCCGTGGCCGTGGGAGCCCAGCTCGGCGACACGCGATGTGCTTGTATCGCCGGACTGTCAGCTCCTTGATTCGCAGTTGAGCCGCGATCTCTGCGGGTCGGAGCCGGTCGTAGTACCCGGCCAGCACCTGAGCTTCTCGGTAGCTGACCCCATACGCCACCCGGAGCCTGGAGACCTTACTGGGGTCTATCGCGAGAGCACACGGAACGGGCGTCCTCAACGCCCCCCCCCCCACGATTCGGGCTGAGACCAAGGACCAACGCCCAAGACGGAGATCTAGTGTGTGGCGCCGATCCGCCCCGTCGATAACCATGCCCTTCTCCCGTGTCGGGTCCTGCCGGGCCGCTCTGGCGGCTCAGCTGACGCGGTCCATTGAAGTGGAGCGAGAAAGAATATGGGTCAGTTACGACTGGCGCAAGCAGCGCGCAGGCGACTTCCTCCCTGATCCCAGTCCATCAACAAGTTGTTGATCTTGCAGAATGGTGTACACAAGGTAGACTATCAAGTGCGGATGGCGAGGTTGTGGTCATTCTTCCTTCTCGGCTGGAGGCACGTATGTCGTTCCGTACCAGGATCGTTCTTGGTTGCGCTGTCATCGGGGTCGGCGCTCTGTATCGACCAGCCGCCGCTCAACAGGATACCATTTGTGAATCGCAGTGCCTGATGTCATGCCCGGGGAACTTCTATCTTTGGTGTGAAAGTCACGGCTGTCCTGGGGCGAACTACGGTGCATGCACGGATGGCGGGTGTAACTACGACCCGCAAGGGCCGTCGAACGACGGATCGCTCATGGAGTGCGCGATTTTCGACTGACGACGTGTGTTTGGCTCACGCCGGCAGACCTTAGAGCCCGGGGAGGCGCGATGCGGCACGCCGAGAGGCTGCTAACAGGGATCATCACCGTGTGTGCCGTGGTCACAACCGGAGTCGTTGTATATCGTGCATTCGCTCCGGCGCCGACGTCGCGATCTCCGCACCATTCTATGCACGCGGTAGACAACTGGCAGGCACTGATCGCCGGCGGGCATCGGATCGGCACGACCAAGTCTGTGGTTACAGTGGTGGAGTTCGGGGACTTCGAGTGCCCAAGCTGTCGAGCCTTTGCGGTGCGCGCCGTCAAGGGCGTTCTCGCGCATCACCCCGACGATGTTGCGTTGATCTACCGGTATTGGCCGCTGGATTACCACAGATTCGCCTACCCGGCGGCACGGGCAGCAGAGTGTGCCGCCGGGCAGGGCAACTTCGAGGGGATGTATGCCGTCCTGTACGGCAAGCAGGATTCCTTGGGGCTTAAGTCGTTCCGCGGTTTCGCGGCTGAAGCCGGTGTCCGGGATCTAGAGGCCTTCGCGACGTGTGATCGGGACACGGCCCGTGTGCCGGCGATCGACTCCGACGCCGCGGCGGCGGTGAGGTTGAAGTCAATCGGTACACCGACCATCCTGATTGATGGGCGACTGCTGAACTTCGTTCCGGACAGCGGCGAGCTCGAGGACCTCATCACCAAGGAGTTGGCGAAGCGTTCCAAGTAGATTCGGATGTGGCAAGCTAACCGCAGCTTTTCGTCGCTGTGTGCCGGCGGTGCAGCCAATCCGGGGTCATGGCCGCGTCCGGATGTGCGTTCCGTCCGCGGCTTGCGTATGGTTCTGTGCTTGCTGATATCTTGCGGGATCACCGGCCGGGAGCAAGGTGCGTCGTATGCTATTCCTGGCACTTCTCACTCAGCTTTCCACCCGGCAGGCGTTCGCGCCTCTTCCATTTCCTGGTTCAGGGGCCGAAGCGGACCGCGCGCTGGCGCGCGCCTGTCCGGCATGGACAAGCACGGCCCGGGCGAGCTTGGTCAAGGCCGAGGACTCACTTGAGCAGGTAGCCCGGGATAGGCCGACAGACCCGCACGGTTGGCTGGGCCTCGGCTGTGTCCGGGCGCGGCTCGCGTTCATCGGGTCCTTGGCGCATAGCGGCCTGGTGATGGGCACGGGCGAGTCGTGGGCAATTGGGAGCTCCCGTGCCTTTCTTCGCGGGCTGACAGCGGACTCGGCGAACCTCGACCCGGTCGGCGGACTCGCAGCACTGGTGCTCAACCAGGAGCCGCAGGGTTCACCGCCCACCGATGTGGTCGATGCCATCAACCGTGCTGTCGCATTGGGAGATTCGAACAGTGCCGTGCTTCGAGTCTGCTCCGAAGTCGACCTGGATCAAGGTCTGGACAGCCTCGCGGCGGCTTGCAGCGGTCGTGCGCTCCGAGCGGGTGTTGACTCGACGTGGCACGAACTGATGCTCGCCCGGGTTGCGTTTCGACGGGCGGATACCGTCGGCGGGCTGGAGCGCTTCCTCGCTTCAGTTGGTGCAGCTGGCGACAGCCTCGCGCGAGAGCTGATCGCGTGGCAGTTGCAGTGGTTCGTGAGCCCCGAGCAAATGGAAATCTGGGATTCGTTGCCGGATGACGATCAGGTCGAGTGGGTTCGGAATCAGTTGCTCGAACGAGACGTGCGCGATGGACAGCCTGAGGGTTCACGGCTGGCTGAGCAATTCAAACGCTTCGATTATGTCTGGTCCAACTTCCGATTGAGTCTCCGTCGGGGATACGAAGCGGCTGCGAGGCAAATGCCGGCAATGCCGCCGGGCCTGGAGCCGGTCAATACGGATGAGGCGATTCTTGCATCGCCCTATCCAGGAGCGGTCGCAGCGCGGATGTGGCGCGATTATCAACGCTGGCAGACCGTGATCGACGACCGGGGTGTCGTCTGGATGCGCTACGGTGCGCCTACAAAGCGCGTTGTGTGGAGTTGTCCGCCCCCGTGTCCGATCGTTCGCGAAGCGTGGCGCTACGATATCGGCGGTCGATCGTGGATACTGAGCTTCGAAAACGAGGCATTCAGTGGCACGGTCGAGGCAACCCGCCTCGTTACCGGCGTGCTCGGATCCTATTTCTGCGACTTAGATGTCAGGCGGTGCGGGTTAACCGAACGTTCGAAGTTGAATGCGATGATACTCGAGAACCATCCAGGTGAGCAGCCCAGCCCCGGGATGCGCGCAGCAATGGAGGAGTTACGTCGGGACGACTATGCGGCCATCCGGCTGGCCACCACCACCGACGACAACTCGGTCCGTGGCGACAAGGCCATTGCCACCGAAGCCCATCTTCATCGGCTGTGGGATCCGGCCACCGGCGCGCCGATCGCGCTGGCCACCTATGCCATGCGACTGGGTGACCTGGCCACTGCGAAGGCCGACAGCGTCACCGCGGCAACGGTGACCTTTGCGATCCGGCAATTCGTGGCCGATTCCGGCTCATGGTCGGAGACCAATGTCACGCGCCACCTGTCGCTGCCTCGCGGCCACGGCAAGGACGCCGAAGTCACCGGGTTTCTGGTGACCCCGTCGTCGCCGGCGGTGACCGACTGGAGCGTCGTCGCGTCGCAGCCGGACCGGCTGGGGCGCAGTTATCACCTGGGTGGCGAGGGGCTCGAGCCGGGTCCGCTGATGATCTCCGATCTGGTTCTCGGCTCGGCCGCGCAGGGCGTGGCGTGGCAGAGCAGCGGGCAGCGCGTCGTGCTGGCGCCGCTCGACGCCATCGACCTGCACCAGCCGATGACGCTGTATTACCAGGTGCGGTCCACCGTTCCGCATGCCGCCGCCAACACCACCGTCGTGCTCTATCGCGTCGCCGGCGACACGGTCAGCGCGGCGCCGGCCCTGCAGGTTGTCTTTCACGGGGCGATCCGCCGGGGACTCAACGAGGTTGACAACACCGTCGACGTCTCCCGGCTGGAGAAGGGCACCTACCGGCTGCAGGTGCGGATCTACGCCGGCCCGGCGGCGCTGACCGAGCGGAGTACTACGCTGGAGCTGCGGTAGCGGCCGGGAGACACCGGGCGGCGTGCCCGGTCCACGCCTGCCCCTTATCTTCCCCACGTGCCCGGTCTGTTCGACCCCAGCAATCCCAGACCCCTCCACTTTCTCGGCATCGGCGGTGCCGGGATGAGCGCGCTCGCCCTGGCTGCGCGGCGCCGAGGCGTGGCCGTGACCGGCTGCGACCTCGACGACACCGCGTTTCCCGACCTCGTCGCCGCCGGGGCGCGGCCGATCAAGGTAAGTGACCCCTCGCACATCGCCGGCGCACGAGCGCTGGTGGTGACCGCCGCTGCCGCCGCCGACCATCCCGAGGTGCTTGCGGCGCGTTCCGCCGGTGTTGCCGTCGTGCCGCGCAAGGAGGCGCTCGCCGAACTGGTCAATGGCACCACGCTGGTGGCCATTGCCGGAACGCACGGCAAGACCACCACCACCGCGATGACCACCGAGGCGCTCCGCGCCGCGGGGCGTCACCCCTCCGGGCTTGCCGGCGGACGGGTTCGCCGCGTGGCACGGCAATGCGCTGCTCGACGGCTCGGACCTCTTCGTCGTCGAGGCCGATGAGTACGACCAGGCGTTTCTCACCCTCCGTCCGACGATCGCGGTCATCAACAACGTCGAGCCCGACCACATGGAGTGTTATGGCTCGGTCGAACGCGCTCGAAGGGGCGTTCGTCGAATTCGCCGGTCACGCCGAGCGGGTCCTGATCGGGACGACTGACGAGGGGAGCGACCGGGTCGCCGCAATGCTGGCGGCGCCGACGTGGCGCTTCGGCACCGATGCCCCCGACCTGCGCCTGGTGCCGCGCGCGCTGGGGCCGGAAGGGTCGATGGCCGATGTGCGTCCTTCCCGATGGCCGCACCGTGACGCTGCGGCTCCGCGCTCCGGGGTTCCACAACCTGCGCAACGCCACCGCGGCAATCGGTGTGGTCGCGGCTCTCGGCGCGCCACTGGAGCCGGCGCTCGAGGCGCTGACGGAGTTCTCGCGGCGTCGGCCGCCGGTTCGAACGCTCGGCGACGTCGACGGCATCACCTTCGTCGACGACTACGCGCATCACCCCACCGAGCTGCAAGCCACGCTTGCCGCCGCGCGACAGGCGTTTCCCGATCGCCGCCTCGTCGCCGTCTTCCAGCCGCACCTCTATTCCCGCACCGTTGCCCACGGGGCGGCCCTCGGCCGGGCACTCGCCGCCGCCGACCTGGCCGTCGTGTGGCTGATGTCTACGGCGCCCGCGAAGCGCCGCAGCCCGGCGTGTCCGGAAGATGGTGGCCGACGCCGCGGTGGCGGCCGGCGCGATGGTGCTGTACGCGCCGGTCCGCGCCGACCTCGCCGCCGAAGTGTTGTCGCAACTGCGGGCCGGCGACGTCTGATCACCCTCGGCGCCGGCGACGTGACGAAGGTCGGTCCCGAAGTGCGCGCCCTGCTCGCCAGCCCGATGATCGTCCGCTGGGTGGCCGGCGCGGTGCTGGTGGTGGCCGCGGTGATTGCGGTGGCACTCGCCGGGCCGCGCCTGCTGCGCCGCGTGGCGTTCTTCCGGATCCGCAACGTCGAAGTGGTCGGTGACCGCTATCTCGACACAGGATTCCGTGGTGGCCCGGCTCGGCCTGCCGCGGCAGGCCAGCGTCTTCGATCCGCTCGCGCCGGTCCAACGCGCCGCCGCGGCGATTCCCGGCGTCCTTTCGGCGCGGGTCGAGCGCCGCCTCCCCGGCACGCTGCGTGTGAAGTCGTCGAGGTCGACCCCGGTCGGCCTCACCGCCGCGCCCGACCAACTGGTGCTCATCGACCGGCGCGGGCATCTGCTGCCGTTCGATCCGACCCGCGCGCCGCGGAGCCTGCCGGTCATCGAGCGGGATTCGACCGTTGCGGCCGTGGTGGCACGGCTGATGGTTGCCGATTCGCTCGGATACGACCTGATTGCATCGGCGCGTGCCGGGGCGAACGATGTCGTCCTGACCGAAGGCAGCCGCGAGATCCTGTTGCGGCCGGACGCCGATCCCGCGCTGCTGCGTGATGTCGCCGCGGTGCGGTGCTACCTCGAGTCGCACGAGATCCCGTGGCGCACCATCGACGCGCGGTACCGCTCCAGGATCTTCATCACAAAGGCGCACGGGTGACCGTTCCGGTTCAGCGGCTGGTGGCCGCCATCGATCTCGGCAGTACCAAGGTGGTCGGCGTCATCGGCGAAGTGACCGGCGATGCGCGCTCGTGGGGGCTGCGGATCCTCGGTGTTGGTGCCGAGCCATCGAGCGGGGTGCGGCGCGGCGTGATCCGCGATTTCGAGGAGACGGTGCGCGCCGTCTCGCGGGCCATGGAAGCGGCTGAGCGGATCGCCGGGCTCGAGGTCGGCACGGTCTACTGCGGTGTCTCGGGGGCAACGTCGCGCAGCGACCTCTCGCACGGGGTGGCGAGCGTCACCGGCAGCGAGATCCGGACCGCCGACCTGGCCCGCGTCAACGACGTGGCGTGCAGCATCTCGTTCGGCAATGATCAGGAGCTGCTGCACGCCGATCCCGTACGACTACCGGGTCGATGGCGAGCCGGGACTACGGCGACCCTATTGGAATGGCGGGCGAGCGGGTCGAGGCGGAGGTGCTGCCTGGTCACGGTGCGGATCGCAGGTCACGGCCCACCAGCGCAAGGCGATCGAGAAGGCTGGCTGGAATGTCGGCGAATTCGTGCTTGAGCCGCTCGCCGCCTCGCTCGCGGTGGTGACCCCCGACGAGCGGCATGACGGGGTGCGTCCTTGTCGATCTTGGCGGAAGGAGTACCTCTGTCGCCATCTTTCAGGGCGGCAAGCTCCGACACACCGCCACCCTCCGCTTCGCGGGGGGGCATGTCACCAGCGGATCTCGTCCACGGGCTTCAGGTGACCCAGGCCGGATGCGGAACGGATCAAGATCACGTGGGGCGCCGCCGACGAGGCGCTCGGTCCCGGAAGGTCGAGGTGATCGAGCTGCCGCCGACGGCCGGGCAGTACCGGCGCGCCAGGGCGGAGCGGCGGCTGGTGGCGCACATCATGCAGATGCGGCTTCAGGAGGTTCTGGAGCTGGCCAGCGACGAAGTCGACCCGGGCGGGCTGGGCGATGGCGGGGCTGTCCGGCCGGGGTGGTGCTCACCGGCGGCGAGGCGGCGACGCCGGGGATCGTGGAGTTGACCCGTGATGTCTTCGCGTCGCCGGTGCGCGTCGGAGTGCCCGCCGACGGATTGCGCGGGTTGGTGGACCGGGTAGCGTCTCCGGGATTCGCGGTCCCGGTGGGGTTGGCCCTGTACGGCGCCCGGCAGGTGGCGCTCGGCGGCGGTTTCGGCGCCGGCGGCAGGACGCTCGCCGGCGGTCGAGCGGGTACTCGGGCCGGTGAAGCGATGGCTGCAGGACTTCTTCTGACCGCCTCTCGGGGGGCAGCACGATGGCAGACGGCATGAGCTTCGAGATGGAAGAATCATCGGCGCAGAACGCCCGGATGAAGGTGGTCGGCGTCGGCGGTGGCGGCGGCAACGCGGTCAACCGGATGATCGAGGAGAAGCTGGCAGGGTGTCCAGTTCATTTCGGTCAACACCGACGCCCAGGCGCTGGCGCACTCGCGCTCCGACTTCAAGGTGCAGATCGGCAGGAAGCTCACCCGCGGGCTGGGCGCCGGCGCGCGCCCCGAGATCGGCCGCCAGGCGATCGAGGAGAATCGCGACGAGGTGCTGCGAGCAGCTTCAGGGCGCCGACCTGGTCTTCGTGACCTGCGGCATGGGCGGCGGTACCGGCACCGGTGCGGCGCCGATCATCGCGCAGATCGCCAAGGACGTCGGTGCGCTCACCGTCGGCATCGTCACCAAGCCGTTCCTCTTCGAGGGACGCAAGCGGATGAAGCAGGCCGAAATGGGCATCACCGAGCTGCGCCGCAACGTCGACACGATGATCGTGGTGCCGAACGAGCGGCTTGCTGGCGGTGGTGGGGAAGGGCATTCCCTTCCAGGACGCGCTCAAGAAGGCCGACGAGGTGCTGCTCAACGCCACCCGCGGCATCGCGTCGCTGATCACCAGCACCGGCATCATCAACGTCGACTTTGCCGATGTGCGGACCGTGATGCAGAACGGCGGCGCGGCGCTGATGGGCACCGGCATCGGGCGCGGCGAGAATCGGGCCCTCGAAGCGGCGCAACAGGCCATCTCGTCGCCGCTGCTCGACAACGTCTCGATCCAGGGTGCCAGCGGGGTGCTGATCAACATCCTCGGCGGCGACGATCTCACCCTCGGCGAGGCGACCGCAGATCAGCGAGATCATCCACGACGCGGTGGGCGACGACGCGCAGATCATCTTCGGCGCGGGTAGCGAGCCGCGGCTGACCGGCGAGATTCAGGTCACCGTGATCGCCACCGGCTTCGATCGCGCGGTCACCGGCGAGCCGGTGGTGGAACGCGGCACGTCCCAGGTGTTACCCTTTACCCCACGACGGACCGTGGCGGCCGCCCCGGCGCCAGCACCCGCGGCCACTCCGGCGCCGGCTGTGCCGACCAGGCCGGTGGCGCAACCGTTCGTGCGGCGGGCCCCGGCCCCCGGGCGGCCGGCAACACCCGATGTCTCGGATCTGGAGATTCCAACCTTCATCAGGCGGCAAATGGATTGATGCAACGCGCACTCCGCTTCCTCCTCGCCCTCGGCGTCCTCGCGGTCGCCGCCGTATTCGCCGCGCAGGGCCGATGGCCGTGGGAGCGGCTCTCCGACGTTGCCACCACCCGACCGATCCTGGTCACCAGCGCCTTCCGGATCGTCGAAGACACGCTGCAGCAGGGCGAAGCGGTCTCGACCCTGCTGCAGCGCGAGGGAGTGCGGGGCATCGACCTCCACGCGCTGGCGGTGTCCCTCGGCTTCGATCCGCGCCAGCTGCGACCGGGCCTGGTCTTCTCCATCCAGCGCGACCCGTCCACCGACCAGCCGACCAACGTCGAGTTCCGCCCCGACCAGGATCAGCGCCTGCGGCTGATCCGGACGTCGAGCGGCGACTGGCGCGGCGAGGCGGTGCCGGTCCGGTGGTCGCACCGACACGATCCGCTGCGCCGGAGAGATCGCGAGCACCCTGTACGATGCCATCGACGGCGCCACCTGTGACGCGCGCCTCGGCGAGGATGAACGCATCAAGCTCTCCTACTCGCTCGCCGACGAGAATGCCTGGAGTGTCGACTTCACCCGAGATATCCACCCGGGTGACGCGTTCGTGGCGGTGGTCGAGCGGCAGACGTCGGACGGCGGCGACGTGCGCCTCGGCAACATCCTCGCCAGCGACCTGACGATCAGTGGCAAGGACATCGACGCCTACCGCTACACCGCCAGCAGCGGCACATCGGCGTATTACGACGACTTCGGCAACGCGGTCCGCCGCGCCTTCCTCAAGGTGCCGCTGGAATTCCGCTACATCTCGAGCGGCTTTTCGTACCGGATGCACCCGATTCTCGGCAAGTGGCTCAAGCACCAGGGGATCGACTACGCCGCGCCGACCGGCACGCCGGTCCACGCCACCGGTGATGGCACCGTCGACATCGCCGGCTTCGACGGCGGGTACGGCCGCATGATCGAGATCCGCCACGCCAATGGCATCAGCACCCGCTACGGGCACCTGAGCGGCATCGCCAGCGGGGTCCACGTCGGTACCCGGGTGACCCAGGGCGAGGTGATCGGGTATGTCGGCATGACCGGGCTCGCGACCGGACCGCACCTGCACTACGAGTTCCGCGTTGATGGTGTGGCACGCGATCCGGCGACGGTCAAGAGCGAGTCGGGGCCGCCACTGCCCAATGACGAACGCACGCGCTTTACACAGGTGCGCAATGCGCTGGCCGCGTTGCTGCACCCCGGCGCCGCCAACGTCAGCGCTGCGCTCGCCGACGAGTAGTCGAGTCGTTTCGTGCCGGTCGCTCTCCTCGCCGTTGCGGGCGCGGCCTTGCTGTCGTGGTGGAGCTGGCGCGGACGGCTGACCGGGCGCGCCGCCGTTCTCGGCGCCGCATGCCGCGCCGCCGCCATCACCGCCCTCCTCCTGCTGCTCTTCGACCCCGCCGTCCGCGCGCGCAGTCCGCTCTCGCGGCCGATCGTGCTGCTCGACCATTCGCTGTCGATGCGCGTTGCCAACCCGCACGCGGCCGACTCGCTCGCCGGCAGCCTCGGCGACACCGTCGCGTTCGGTGAACTTGCCGCCGGGCTGCCGGGCGGGCGGTCACTGCTGGCCACTGCGCTCGACGCAGCCCTCGCCACCGGGCGCCCGGTCGACGTGGTCACCGACGGCGAGATCGACGATGCCGCCGACATCGCCCCGGACCTCCTGGCGGAGACCACGGTGCGCGTGGCGCCGCATCCGGCGGCGCCGGACATCGCCGTGACGACCGTCGACGGCGCGCACCGCCTCTCGGCGGGCGACACGCTGGTGCTCCGCGTCGGCGTACAGCGCACCGCTGGCGCGCCTGACACCGCGACCGTCGAGGTCCGACGCGATTCGGCGCGCCTCGCCGTCACGACGGCGCACTTCGGCGGCTCAGCGCGCACCATCGTGACATTGCGGATCGTGCTGCCGGCGTCGGCCCGGGGCATCGAGTGGCTCGACGTGCTGCGTGCCGGCGCACCCGATGCCGTCGCCGGCGACGACCTGCGCTGGTGGCCCCTGGAGGTGACGCCGACACCGGGCATCGTGGTGGTGGCCGAGACACCGGATTGGGACGCGCGCTTCCTCTACGAGGCGCTTCGTGACGTCGCCAATGCGCCGGTGCGCGGCTACGCGCAGCTGACGCGCGGTGCCTGGCGCCGGATGGACGATCTCGCGCCGGTCAGCGCCGCCACCGTCGTCGCCGCGGCGCGGGCGGCAGACCTCGTTGCGGTCCATGGCGACATCGCCAACTGGAAGACGCTCGGCAAGGCGCGCCTGCTCTGGCCCGCTGCGGCCAACGCCGGCGACTGGTACCTCGCGCCGTCCGGCCTCTCGCCGGTTGCGGGTGCCTTTGCCGGGGTGGATGCCGACTCGCTCCCCCCGGCCACCGCGGTCACGCCGCTGTCGTCGAACGCGGCGTGGGTCGGCGTGGTCGCGCGCCAGGGACGCCGAGGCGGCGCGGTACCGGTCGTGACCGGCGACACGACGGCCGGGCGCAGTGTCTCGATCGGTGCGGCCGGACTCTTCCGCTGGGGATTTCGCGGCGGCGTCACCGAACAGGTCTGGCGCGCATTGATCGCGGAGGTCGCGGCCTGGCTGCTGACCGGACCGGAATCGGAGACGGCGGCGGCGCAACCGGTGGCGATGGTGACACAGCAGGGATTGCCGGTGCGCTTCCGCTGGACCGGCAGCGGATCGCCGCAGGCGCTCGCGATCCACCTCGACGGCGTCGGCACCGACACCCTCCGCTTCGACGGCACCGGCGAGGCACAGCTCGACCTGACGGTGGGGCGATACCACTACACCCTCGACCACGGCGGGGCCGGCAGCTTCGGCGTCGAGCCGTACAGCGACGAGTTCGTGCCCGGCCCGGTGACCCTTCCGGCGCGCCAGGCGTCGGTCGCGGCGGTCGGTGCCCGCCGTCCGCTGCGGGATTGGCTCTGGCTGTTCGGCGTTGTCGTTGCCGGGTTCGCCGCCGACTGGACGCTGCGCCGGCGCGCCGGGATGCAATAGTCCATGGCCCGTCTCTCCCGCCGGCTCGGGTTGTGGCAGCGCGTCAAGCGGCTGGCGTTGACCGACGTCGGTGCGCTGGCGCGCGGACTCAAGGCGGATTCGCTCGAGCAGATGGAAGCGCTGCTGATCGAAGCGGATTTCGGCGTCCCGGCGACACTCGACCTGGTCGAAGGACTCGAAGGCGAAGTGCGCCGAGGCAAGGTGCGCACCGAGCAGGATCTCCACGACGCACTCGCCAAGCGCCTGCGCGAGTTGCTGGCCGGCCCGCCTGATCCCGGTGTGCTGCGGCGCCCCGCGGCGGGGCCGTCGGTGGTCCTGGTAGTTGGCGTCAACGGTGTGGGAAAGACCACCACCGTCGCCAAGCTCGGCCACCGCCTGGCGCGCCAGGGCCAGCGGGTGCTGCTCGCCGCCGCCGACACCTACCGCGCCGGGGCCATCGAACAGCTGGAGACGTGGGCGCGGCGCATCGACGTGCCGTGCGTGGCGGGCGCGCCGGGTGGCGACCCGGCGGCGGTCGCGTTCGACGCCGTCACGGCGGCCGTGGCGCGCGAGGTCGACACGCTGCTGATCGATACCGCCGGCCGGCTCCACACCCAGGAAGGGTTGATGGCCGAGCTGGGCAAGGTGGCGCGGGTCGTGGCGCGCAAGCTCGACGGCGCGCCGCACGAAGTGCTGCTGGTGCTCGACGGCACGGTGGGGCAGAACGCGGTCCGCCAGGGCAAGCTGTTTGCCGAAGTGGTGACCCCGACCGGGCTGATCATCACCAAGCTCGACGGCTCGGCCCGTGGCGGCGCGGTGGTGGCGCTGCGGCGGGAACTGGCGGTGCCGATCCGGTTCATCGGCGTCGGCGAGGGCGTCGATGACCTCGAGCCGTTCGACCCCGACCGGATGGTCGACCTGCTGCTCGAGTCGGACGAGGCGTGAACCAGGCGATGCGCCAAATGGCGCTTCGAATATGCGCATTTGGCGTATCGCTGATCGGCCTGGCATACGCCACGGCGTGGCTTCCCGGCGGCGCGCCGCGGTGGGGCGTGGCGATGATGATCGTCGGTGCGGCGCTCACCCTCGCCGCCACCCTGGCGCTCGGGGCGCTGGGATCGAGCGGGCGCCGCGGAAGGATCCTGGCCACCGCGGCGTTCCTCTTCGTCGTCATCGTCGCGGGGCTCGGCGCTCCGCTGCTGCTCCCCGCCCGCGGTGCCGGCGAGCCGCTGCTGTTGGGGCTGCCGTTGCGCGCCGCCCTGGAGGTCTACGGCGTCGGGCTCCTGCCGATGCTGGTGCTGCCGTTCGTCTATGCGCGGGAGTTCGACCCCCGTGAACTCGACCCGGCCGCGCTGGAGGCATTTCGCGACGAGTGCCGGCGGCTGCGCGACGCCGATCCGCCCCCGGGCGGCCAATGACCCCGCCGGTGCTCGCCACGCTGCAGCAACACTCGCTCGCCACGCCGTCGACCCCGGTGATCATCGTCGTGGCGCTGGTCTATTTCGTGATCTGCGGCGCGATTGCGGTGTGGGCCACGCGGCGCACCCGTGACGCGGCGGACTTCTTCGTGGCCGGTGGCCGCATCGGCGTATGGACCCTGGCGATCTCGGCGATGGCGGCGACGCTGTCGGGATTCATCTTCATCGGTGGCCCCGGGTTGCTCTATGCCAACGGCATCGGGGCGCTGTTCATCTCGTTGTCGGCGTCGATCACCACGCCGCTCAGCGCCTGGGCGCTCGCCAAGCGTCTCCGGCTGTTGCGCGAGGTGCGCGGGGTGCTGACGGTGCCCGACGCAGTCGGTGCCCGGTACCGGTCGCCGGCCGCCCAGGGGCTCTCCGCGGTAGCGATTCTGGTGGCGACGATCGGCTATGTCGCCACGAACTTCCTGGCGCTCGGCTTCGTCGTCGACGCGATCTTCCACACCGGGCTCACTATCGGGGTGCTCGCCGGTGCCGCCGTGGTGGTGGCGTACACCACGTCGGGTGGCATCCTGGCCGGCGTGTACACCGACCTCTTCCAGGGCGCGGTCAAGACGGTGGCCTCGCTGCTGGTCTTTGCCGCAGTGCTCCGCGAGGGACACGGACTCGGCGGCATCGCCCATACCATCCTGGCGCGGGAGCCCGGATTTCTCGGGCCGTGGGGCACCATGCCGCCGCTCGCCGCGCTGTCGCTGTTCGTGGTCTTCGGGCTCGGTACGCTGGGACAGCCGCACGTCATCTCCAAGTACTACATGCTCCGCGACCCGCGGCAGTTGCGCTGGTACCCGTTGCTGATGACGGTGGTGCTGGTGCTGACGCTGCTGCTGTTCTTCGGGGTGGGAATCGGCGTCAAGGCCGATGTCCTTCGCGGCAGCATGGCGCCACTGGCCTCGCCCGACAACGCGACGCCGGCGTTCCTGCTCCACGATGCCGGTCCGCTGCTGGCCGGTATAGTGTTCAGTGGTATAGCGGCGGCGATCATGGGCACGGTGAACAGCTTCATGAGCGTGGGCGCCGCGGCGGTGACCCACGACCTGCCGGTAGCGCTGGGACGGCCGCTCGGCAACGAGCTGCTGGCCGGACGGCTCGCCACACTGGCGGTCGCGGCGGTCGCGGCCGCCGTGGCGCTCGGCAGCGGGGCGCTGGTGGCGTTCCTCGGGATCTTTGGCTGGGGCCTGTTCGCCACGACGCTGGTGCCGTCGCTGGCGATCGGCTACAACTGGACCGGTGGCACGGCCACCGGGGCGGTCGCCTCCATCGCCGTCGGGCTCGGGGGCACGCTGCTGTTCGAATCGCTGGCGTACTTCAAGGTCTACACTTTTCCCGCCGGGGTGGCCGCGTCGGGGTTGATGCTGGTGGTGGCGCTGCTGACGTTCGTGGTGGTCTCCTGGGCCACCCGCGACCGCGCCGCCGGCGATCTCCCCGCCGACATCCGGCGGATCATGGAGGTCTGATGCGGTTCGCCGACCTGGCGGTGGGGCAGTCCGCCGAGATCACCCGGACCATTCGCGACGACGACATCCACCACTTCGCGGAACTCAGTGGCGACTACAGCGCCATGCATTTCGACGAGACCTATGCCGCCTCGACCCGGTTCGGCGGCCGCATCGGCCACGGCCTGCTCACCGCGTCGCTGCTCTCGACGGTGCTCGGGATGCACCTGCCGGGGAAGGGCACCATCTACCGCAGCCAGCTGCTGCGCTTCACCGCGCCGGTCTACCCCGGCGACACCATCACGGCCCGCGCCGAGGTGGTGGCGTTGCGCCCCGAGAAGCGGCGCGTGACGCTGCACACCACCTGCACCAACCAGCGCGGCGAGCTGGTGCTCGACGGCGAAGCCGAGATGCTGATGCTGGAATAGCCGAACCCGGGCCACCCGGGCCGGCGCCGACCTAACTTCCAGCGTGCCTCCGCTCCGTCTCGACACCCCGGTGCAGTACCTCAAGGGCATCGGCGCCCGTCGCGCCGACGCCCTGGCGCGGCTGGGCGTCCACACCGTGCAGGACCTGCTCCTCCACCTGCCGCATCGCTACCTCGACGCGTCGACCATCACGCCGCTTGCCCGGGCGCGGATCGGCGATGACGTCGCCTGTGTCGGCACCGTCGTGAGCAAGGGCGTGCTCCCCACCCGGAAAGGGCTGCGGATCTTTCACGCGCTGCTCCGTGACGAGAGCGGACTGCTCGAGTGCGCGTGGCCCGGGCAGGCGTTCCTCGACCGGACCATCGAGGTCGGGCAGGTGCTGCTGGTGGCCGGCCCGATCCGGTTCTATCACGGCCGCCAGATGGCGCCCCGCGAGACGATGTTGCTCGGCGAGGGCAACGACCTGCTGCCGCGGGGCCGCGTGCTGCCGATCTACCCCGCCACCGAGGGGCTGTCGCACAAGCAGATCCGCGCCATCATCACCATGCACCTCGACGGGATGGTTCCGCTGCTGGCCGACATCCTTCCCGACGCCCTGCGCCGCCGCTTCAAGCTGCCGCCGCTCGCCACCGCCCTCGATGCGGTGCACCGTCCCGCGACCATCGCCGACGCCGAGGCCGGCCGGCGGCGGCTCGCCATCGACGAATTGCTCGACCTGCAGCTGATGCTGGCGCGGGCGCGGGTGCTGGCCCGGCGTGGCCAGCGCGGCACCAGGTTCGAGGTGCGGCGCACCCTGACCACTGCGCTCCGGCAGCAGCTGCCCTGGCCACTCACCGCCGACCAGAAGCGGGCGACTCGCGAGGTCTTCGACGACATGACGCAGGACCAGCGGATGCACCGGCTGCTGATGGGCGACGTCGGCACCGGCAAGACCGTCGTCGCACTCTTCGCCATGCTGCTGGCGCTCGAAAACGACTATCAGGCGGCGTTGATGGCGCCGACCGAGTTGCTCGCCGAACAGCACTATGCCACGGTGAGTCGGCTGGTTGCCCCGCTCGGGTTGGTGCCGGAGCTGCTCCTGGGCCGGCTCAGCGCCGCCGACAAGCGCGCCGCGCGCGCGCGGCTTGCCAGCGGCGAGACTCGCCTGGTGATCGGCACCCACGCCCTGCTGCAGGATGAAGTGGTGTTCCGGCATCTCGGCCTGGCGGTGATCGACGAGCAGCATCGCTTTGGCGTGGAGCAGCGCGCGGCGCTGATGAGCAAGGGCGAAGCACCCGACGTGCTGCTGCTGAGTGCCACGCCGATTCCGCGGTCCCTTGCGCTCACCCGCTACGGCGACCTCGACATCTCGGTGCTCCGGGTCCGGCCCCCCGGACGCGGCCTGGTGCGCACCGCGCTCCGCACCCCGGCGCATCGCGAGCGGGTCTTCCGGTTCGTCCACGACGCGGTGGTCGCGGGTGCCCAGGCGTACGTGGTGCTGCCGGTCATCGAGGAATCGGAGCGGGCCGACCTGCGGGCGGCGCAGACCATGGCGACGACACTGGAAGCCAAGTGGCCCGACGTCCGGGTGGGGTTGGTCCACGGACGCCTCAAGGGCCCGGAGCGCGACAAGGTGATGCGCGAGTTCCGCGACGGCGCGGTGCAGGTGCTGGTGGCCACGACGGTGATCGAGGTCGGGATCGACGTGCCCAACGCCAGCGTGATGGTCATCGAGCATCCCGAACGCTTCGGCCTGGCGCAACTGCACCAGCTGCGGGGACGGATCGGGCGCGGTGGCCAGGAGTCGCACTGCATCCTGCTGGCGTCGGGTGACCAGATGCCGGAGCGGCTGCGAGCCTTCACCCGGATCGACGACGGGTTCCGCATCGCCGAACTCGACCTCGAAGAGCGGAGCCACGGCGACCTGCTCGGCGCGCGCCAATCCGGTGGCGTCGATTTCCGGATCGCCCGGTTTCCCGACGACACCGACCTGCTCGGCGAAGCCCGCGTCCTGGCGCAGGCCATCCTCGACGCCGACCCGGCGCTCGAGCGGCGGGAGAACCGCGCGCTGCGGCAGCGGGCGCTGGCGCGGTATCCCCGCGGCGAGGCGCTGTTCCGCGTCGGGTGATCCGCGCGCTCGGCCGGAGGCGGCTAGCTTTCGTTCCATGTACCACACCTGTCTCTACTGCACCCGCGACCTCGGCACCAACGACGTGCTGGAGACGCTGCCGGTGGGGCGCCGGCTGGCGTTCGACGCGGCGCAGGGCCGGTTGTGGGTGATCTGCCCGGCGTGCGCCAAGTGGAACCTGGTGCCGTTCGACACCCGGCTGGAGACGATCGACGCCTGCGAGCGCCACTTCCGGGAGACCCGGATGCGGTTCTCGACCGATCACATCGGCCTGGCGCGGCTGCGCGAGGGCCTCGAGCTGGTGCGGATCGGCGCCGCGCTCCGCCCGGAGTACGCCGCCTGGCGCTACGGCGATCGGTTTGCGTCGCGCCGGCGCCGCAACATCATCATCGGCACCTCCGTCGGCGTGGTGGGGATCGGCGCAATGGTCGGCCTGCAGGTGCTCCTCGGTTCGATGGTCGGCATGCAGTTCTTCTTCCAGGGCGGATCCGGTCTCTACCGGCGCTTCCGCGTGGCGTCGCGGTTCGTTCCCGAGTCGGGTGAGAAGCCGCTCACCCTCACGCGCCAGGATCTCGAGGCCGCGCGCCTCGAAGTCGGGCCGATCGAGCGCGAGCACGGCGAGGCGGTGCCGTGGGGCCTCTCGGTGCCGGCCCGTTACGGCGTGGTCGGGCGATGGACCTTTCCCCGGCGGGTCGACGATTTCGTGACCCTGACCGGTCGCGACGCGGTGCAGGGGCTGAGTCACGTCCTGCCGGCGATTGCCGGTACCGCCGGTTCCGTCACGCACGTCAGTGATGCGGTGGACCTCGTCGAGGAACATCCCTCACTCGAGACGATGGTGCAGCAGTGGCGCGCCCACTGGACCAGGCGTCTGCCGAACACCGCGCGGCTCACGAAGCTCGCCGCGGCACCGCGCCTTGCCCTCGAGATGCTCGCCAACGAAGACGCCGAACGGCGCTGGCTGGAAGGGGAGTTGAGGCTCCTCGAGCACCAGTGGCGCGAAGCCGACCGCCTGGCGGCAATCGCCGATCAACTCGCGGTCCCCGAGGCGGTCGACGACGCGGTCGCGCGGCTGCACGACGGCGGCGAGGAGCCCGACTAGCCGCCGGGCGCCAACTGTCATCGGCCTGTCATCCCGGTGTAACCCTCGCGCCAGCCGAGTGTAAGGTCGCGCGGGGAAGTTGGGATGGGGGTGCGATGTACCACACCTGTCTCTACTGTGCCGGCGGGCTCGGCGCCAACCAGCTGCTCGAGACGCTGCCGATCGGGCGGCGGGTTGCATTCGACGGCGCGAAGGGGCGTCTCTGGGTGGTGTGCCCGGCGTGCGCGCAGTGGAACCTCGTGCCGTTCGACACCCGCCTCGAGACCATCGACGCCTGCCAGCGACTGTTCGCGATCACCGCACGACGCTACTCCACAGACAACATCGGGCTGGCGCGCCATGTCGCCGGGCTCGACCTGATCCGGATCGGTCGGGCACTGCGTCCCGAATTCGCCGCATGGCGCTATGGCGAGCGGCTCCGGCGCCGGCGCCGCGAATCGGCCGGCGCCGCCGACGGGGTCGGCGTCTGGCGCTGGTTGCTCGCCGCTCTCGGACAGGGCCCGCTCGGGTCGCTCCCGCTGCGCGACGTCACCACCGGCGCCGTCCGGGCGCTGCGGCGCCATCGCGAGTTGCGCGATCCGTGGACCGACCAGCTGGTGGAAGTGCCCTATGTGGCGCTGATCCACGCCGTGCTCGCCCTTGACCGCGACGGCACGTGGCGGCTCGAAGTGCCGTACCGCGCCGCCGACGAGGCCCAGGTCGGTGCGATCCCGGCGCTGCCCAGCATTCGCGATGTGCCGTCGTGGGGGCTGTTCAGTGGCGAGCACCTCCTGCCGGCACTGGGCCGGGTGCTGCCGGCCCTCGGCGCCGGCCACGCCGCCGAGCGGCAGGTGAGCGACGCGGTGCACCTGATCGAATCCGCCGCCGACCCGGCGGGCCTCTTTGCCTACGTGGCGGGGCGGCCACTCCACTTTGCCACGCAACGGACCTACCAGCTGCGCGAGGTGCCCGAGGAGGTGCGTCTCGCCCTCGAGATGGCGGCACACGAGGAAACCGAGCGGCGCGCCCTGGAGGGCGAACTCAAGCTCCTCGAAAGGCAGTGGCGCGAGGCGGAGATGGTCGCCGCGATTGCCGACCGGCTGGCAACGGGAGCCGACCCGGCCTAGAATCCGCGATGCCTTTTTTCACCATTGCGGAGCTGGGCACGCAGGCCGGCGCCGTCGTCGCGGTCCGGGGATGGGTCGTCACCACCCGCTCGTCGGGCAAGATTGCCTTCCTCGTGCTGCGCGACGGCTCGGGCTACCTCCAGGCCGTCTTTCCGAAACAGGAAGTTGCCGCGGAGGTCTGGGATCGGTTCGGTACGCTGACGCAGGAGGCCTGTGTCACGGTGACCGGGACGGTGCGCGCCGACGCGCGTGCTCCGGGAGGCGTGGAACTCACCGCCTCCGACGTCGTGGTCACGGCGCCCAGCGTCGACTACCCGATCACTCCCAAGGAGCACGGCACCGCCTTCCTGTTCGAGCACCGGCACCTCTGGCTGCGCTCGCGCAAGCAGGTCGCCATTGCGCGGGTCCGCAACGAAGTGGAGCAGGGAATAGCGGAGTTCTTCTACCAGCGCGGCTTCACCCGCGTTGACACGCCGATCCTCACCGGCGCCGTCGGCGAGAGCGCCGGCGAGCTCTTTGCGACCGACTACTTCGACCTCGGCAAGGCCTACCTGGCGCAGACCGGCCAACTCTATGTCGAGGCCGCTGCCGCCGCACTCGGCAAGGTCTACTGCTTCGGCCCCACCTTCCGCGCCGAGAAGTCCAAGACCCGGCGACACCTCACCGAGTTCTGGATGTGCGAGCCCGAGGTGGCGTTTGCCGACAGCAACGACAACATGGTGCTGCAGGAAGCGCTCCTCTCTTCCCTCGCGGCACGGGTGCTTGACCGGTGCCGGGCCGAGCTCCGCGAACTCGAGCGCGACACCGCGCCGCTCGAGCGGGTGGTGGCGCCGTTCCCGCGCATCACCTACAGCGAGGCAATCGCGCAGCTGCAACGGGCCGGCAGCGACATCCGGTGGGGCACCGATCTGGGCGCCGACGACGAGACGGCGCTGGCGAGCGCGGTCGACCGCCCGCTGTTCGTGACGAACTATCCGAAGGAAGTCAAAGCGTTCTACATGAAGGAAAATCCCGACGATCCGCGCACCGTGCTCAACAACGATTGCCTGGCGCCGGAGGGCTACGGCGAGATCATCGGCGGTTCACAGCGCGAGGACGATTACGACCGGCTGCTGGCCCGGATCCGTGGCCAGGGCCTCGATCCGGCGGCATACGGCTGGTACCTCGACCTGCGGAAGTACGGCGGCTTTGTCCATTCCGGCTTCGGGCTCGGGTTGGAGCGCACCGTGGCGTGGCTCTGTGGCATGCCGCACATCCGCGAGACGATCGCCTTCCCGCGGCAGATCCACCGCCTCTATCCCTGAGCGGGGCCGGGTCCGGGGCGCCGCTTGGCCTCGTTCCACAATCCGTCGAGCACCGCGAGCCCGGCGCGGGTGACGTCGATTCCGCGGTCAGCGGCCAGTGCCTCGACCGTGGCGAACCGGCGACGGAACTTGGCGTTCGCCGCGCGCAGCGCGGTGTCGGGGTCGATGCCGGTCTTGCGCGCCAGATTGACCACCGCAAAGAGCAGGTCACCGATCTCGTCGCCGAGGCGCGCCGTGTCCGGCGTTGCCGGCAGCTCCCGTTCGACCTCGCCGAGTTCCTCGCGCACTTTTTCCAGCGGCCCGGCGGCATCCGGCCAATCGAAGCCGACGCCGGCGGCGCGCTCCTGGAGGCGAACGGCGCCGAGCAGCGGCGGGAGCGTCGCGGGCACCGAGTCGAGCACTGCCGCCCCGCCCCCTGGCCCGCCGCGTCGGCGCGTCGTTCCGCGGACTTGAGCGCATCCCATTCCTGGCGCGGACCGGTGCCGAAGAGGTGCGGGTGCCGGCGTTGCATCTTGGCGACGAGATCGTCGGCGATGTCGGCGGGGGTGAACTCGCCGAGTTCCAGGCCGAACTGCAGCTGCCAGGCGAGGTGCAGCATCAGGTCGGCGACCTCCTCGCGGATCGCCGCCGGGTCGCCATTGGCGGTGGCGGCGTCGAGTTCGTGCGCCTCCTCCACCAGGTAGGGGCGGATCGTCTCGCGGGTCTGCACCCGGTCCCATTCACAGCGCTGCCGGAGATCGGCCACCATCGCGATGGCCCGGTCCAGTGGCGAATCAGCTTGCATCGGCTCCTCCGGGGTCCTAGTCTCCGGCCGTGCGAAATCGTCTGACGCCCGATACGTCGCGCGCGTGGGTCGACGTCGACCTCGATGCGCTGCTCCGGAACGCCCGGTCGTTTGCGGCCACCACCGCCGCCCCGCTGCTCCCCATGGTCAAGGGGAACGGCTACGGCCTCGGCGCGGTCGCCGTGGCGCGTGCCCTCGCCGAAGTCGATCCCTGGGGCTACGGCGTGGCCACCGTCGAAGAAGCGCGGGAACTCCATCTCAACGGCATCGTGCGGCCGATCATCGTCTTCACGCCGCTGGTGCCGCAGATGATCGAGTACATGAACGCCATTGCCGCGCGTCCCGCGATCGGCGACCTCGACGCGCTGCGGGCCTGGCTCGCCAGCGGAGTCGGACCGTTCCACGTCGACATCGACACCGGCATGGGGCGCAGCGGATTCCGCTGGGACGACGCGGCAACCCTGGCCGAGGCGCGCAATCTGCTCGCCGCCGCGGCCGGATGGGAGGGGGTGTTCACGGCGCTCCACTCCGCGGAACGCGATCCGGCGGCGACGGCGGAGCAATGGCGGCGCCTGCAGGCGGCCATCGAGCAGCTCGGCCGCCGGCCGGCGTTGGTGCATGCCGCGGCGTCGGCGGCCGGGGCCTACGGACGGGCCTACTCGGGCGACCTGGTCCGCCCCGGGATCCACCTCTACGGTGGCCGGGTCGCGGGGCTCGACGGGGTTCCCGTCGCTGCGTTGCGGGCCCGGGTGGTGGCGCTGCGGCGCCTTGCCCCCGGCGGCACCGTCGGCTACGACGCCACCTGGCAGGCGCCCAACGCCACCACCGTCGCCACGCTCGGCATCGGCTACGCCGACGGCGTGCATCGCCGGCTCTCCAACGGCGGTTCCGCCGAGCTGCTCGGCCAGCGGGTGCGCATCATCGGACGCGTCTCGATGGACCTGATCACCGTCGACGTCGGCGACCTGCCGGTGCAGATCGGCGACGTGGCGACGACTCTTCGGCGGCCTGGTCACCCTGGAGGAGCAGGCCGCGCTGGCGGGCACCATCAGCTACGAGATGTTGACCTCGTTGGGCGATCGCCTCCCCCGGCGCTACCTGCCACACGAATGAACCAGCACTTCGCCTCGCTCGTCGTTGGTCTTGCCGCGCAGGCAAACGCCGCACTCGACGGCCAGTTGCCGCCGGGCGCGGAGGATGCCGGCGCGGGCGACGCCCGCCAGCTGGCCCAGGCGCTGATCGAAACGCTCAGCGCCCTCGAGCTGAAGACCCGCGGCAATCTCGAACCGGACGAGGCGCAGCTCGTCACCCAGGCCCTGACCACGCTCCGGTTCCGCTTCGCCACCGGAAAGGCGCCGTGAGCCGTCGCGCGGCCATCATCGTCCTCGACGGCGTCGGTGCCGGCGAGGCGCACGACACCGCGGCGTATGGCGACAGCGGCAGCGCCACCCTCGGCAACGTGGTGCGCGCGACGCCCGGACTGTCGCTCCCCAACCTGGAACGCCTTGGTCTCGGGTATTGCGGCGACACGGCGCTGCCGCGCCTCGCGGCGCCGACGGCGGCGCACGGCGTGGCGCAGCCGCGGAGCGCCGGCAAGGACAGCACGACGGGGCACTGGGAGCTTTGCGGATTGATTCTCGAGCGGCCCTTTCCGACCTACCCGCACGGCTTCCCGCCCGCCGTGCATCGACGAGTTCGTCCAGCAGACCGGACGCGGCGTGCTCGGCAACAGGGCGGCCTCGGGCACCGCGATTCTCGACGAACTTGCTGCCGAACAGATTGCCACCGGCAAGTGGATCGTCTACACCTCGGCCGACTCGGTCTTCCAGGTCGCGGCGCACGATCAGACTACATCCCGCTCGAGCGAGTTGTACGCCGCGTGCCGCATCGCGCGCGACCTGCTCACCGGTGAGCACGGCGTGTCGCGGGTCATCGCCCGCCCGTTCCGGGGAACACCGGGCGCATTGGCAGCGGACCGCCGACCGACGAGGATTTCTCCGGTCCTGCCACCCGGCCCGACCCTCCTCGACCATCTCGCCGAGCGGGCGTGCCGCGTCGTCGGGGTGGGGAAGGTGGACGATCTTTTCGCCGGCCGGGGCATCGACCAGCATCCATACCCCGACGAACCCCGAGGCCTATGCCCTCATCGAGCGGGCCCTCGACACGATGGAGGACGGGTTCCTCTTCGCCAACGTGATCGAGTTCGACCAGAGCTGGGGGCATCGCAACGACGTTGCCGGTTTTGTCGGCGGGCTCCGCCAACTCGATGCCTGGGTGCCGCGTCTCCTCGAGCAGGATCCGGGCAGAGGACCTGGTTATCTTCACAGCCGACCATGGCAACGATCCGACGACGCCATCGACCGATCACTCCCGCGAACGCGTGCCGGTGCTGATTCCCGGCCCGGGAATCCGGCCGGTGTCGATCGGCGAGCGCCAGACGTTCGCGGACCTCGGCCAGACCGTCGCCGAGTGGCTCGGCGTTGCGCCGCTGGCCGCCGGCGTTCCTTCCTCGCCGACATCCGGAGCCGCTGATGGATCTGCGCCGGGCCGCCGAAGCGGTGCGGGAACACGCGTATGCGCCCTATTCCCACTTCCGGGTCGGTGCGGCGCTCGAAACCGCATCGGGTGACGTCTTTGCCGGGTGCAACGTCGAGAACGCCTCGTACGGGCTGACGATCTGTGCCGAACGGAGCGCGGTGACCGCCGCCGTCGCCGCGGGGCACCGCGACTTCGTGCGCCTGGTGCTGGTCAGTGACGCGCCCGACCCGGTCGCGCCGTGCGGGGCATGCCGGCAGGTGCTGGCGGAGTTCGGGCCGGCGCTGCGGATCGACAGTTATGCGGGCGACAGGAGCATGCAGCTGGACCATGCGCGAACTTCTTCCCGCCGGCTTCAGCGCCGCCGACCTGCCATGACTCGCTGGCTCGTCGCCGTCTTCGTGCTGGCGGTGTGCGCCACGGCCTGCACCGAGAACCTCACCACCCCCGGCTCGTGCCCGACGTTCTGCCCGGGGGGGCCGGCTGTCTTCCGTGACACCACGCTGACGCCGGTGCCGGATGGTGATTCGAGTTTCTCGGGCTACATCACCTCGTCGAACGAACTCTCCGTGCTGGTCGCCAACGGCGGCGGGTACGGCCAGGCGCGCGCGGTGATCCGCTTCACGCAGCGCGGCGACTCGGTGCTCGTCGCCGACACCAACCGGAGTTTCCGGGTCGACTCGGCGATCATCGAACTCGGCGTGCAGGCGCTCGACACCACCGCGACGAACATCTTCTTCGATGTCTACCGGTTGCCGCTCTCGGTCGATTCGACGGTCACGATCGACCAGCTCGATTCGCTGATGACGCCGGACAAGTTGCTGGGTGAATACGCCGCGGCGCAGTCGTTCCGGACCGGCACCATCGACCTCGCGCTGTCGGGCGACCAGCTCGCGAAGCTGGCGTTCACGCCGACCGACAGCACCCAGCTCGAGATCGGTGTCCGGATCCGCGCCGACGGACCGGTCGGAGCGCGCATCGGGACCGCCGCGGCCGGCACCCTCGAGCCGGCGTTTGCGACCTGGGTGACCGCCGACAGCGTCTCCGACACCACGATCAACCGCGTGTCGATCTCCCGGGTGCCGTCGAAGACTTTCACCGTGCGTCCCGCCGGTGCGCCGCCGCCACCTGACCTGCTGGCAGTCGGTGGCGACCCGGTGGCCCGCTCGTTCCTGCGCTTCGCGCTGCCGGCGTACCTGCGCGATTCGGCGACCATCATCCGGGCGACGCTGGAACTGCACACCGCGGCACCGCTGTTCGGCATCCCGGCCGACACCGCCGACATGCTGGCGCTGCCGGTGCTGGCCGACTTCGGCGCCAAGTCGCCGGTATCGATCGTGACCTACTCCACGAGCGTGCTGCTGTCCGGCGACTCGGTGGTCGACCTCGAGGTCGCGCGACTGGTGGCGCTCTGGCAGGGTGCCTCGCCGTACCCGAGTATCATCCGGCTCTCGCTCGCGGCCGAAGGCGGCACGTTCCTCGCCCCGCTGTTCTATTCGACGCGCTCGGCATCGCTGCAACCGACGCTGCGCATCACCTACCGCCCGCCATTCGCGTTCCAGGGATTGTGACGATGCGACGCCTCATCGGGGTGCTGCTGCTGGCGACGACGGTGGTCGGGACGCTCCACGCCCAGGCGTCGGAGTTCGGCGTGCGCGGGCTCGGCATTCCGGGCCGGCCCTGGTCGGCGCGCAGCATCGGCACCGAGGGGTCGAACAGCTTCTTCGACGCCGAGTCGAGTGACAATCCGGCGTCACTGATCGGGCTGACCATCGCCAGCAGCGCCTTCACCTCGATGACCAGCTTCCGCACCACCAGCGACCCGGCGGGAAGCCGCTCGGCGCGCGATGCGCGCTTTCCGCAGATGATGGTCGGCGGGCCGGTGCCGCACAATCTCGCGGTCGGCGTGAGCTTTTCGCTGTACACCGATCGCGACTTCACGGTGGTCAGCAACGGTATCGCGACGCCGCGCGATTCCGCGGTGGCGGTCCATGACACGCTGAATTCGCGCGGCGGCATCGACGACATCCGGCTCGGCGGCGCGTGGAGCGCCATGCATCACCTGGTGATCGGCGCCGCGTTCCACTTCCTGACCGGCTCGAATCGCCTCGCCAGCCGCCGCTACTGGGAAGACACCAACTACCTGGCGCCGCAACAGACGGCCGAACTGTCGTATGCCGCCACCGGCGTGTCGCTGGGGCTGATGTGGCAGCCTCGTCCCGGGCTGGAATTTGCCGGCGTCTACCGGCACGACGGCGCGCTGCGGGTCAGGCGGGATTCCACCGGTGCCGGGGTCATCTCGCAGTCGCTCTCGGTCGGAACCGTGCGGCTCCCCACCACGTTGAGCGCCGCCGTGCGATACACCGTCCACCGGCGCTGGTCGCTGAGTGCCGACGTGGTGTCGCGGAACTGGTCGGTGGCGGATTCGGGCGTGGTGGCGCAGGGCGCGCCGGGGGCCCGCAACACCGTGGAGTACTCGTTCGGCCTGGAGTACTTCCGGAATCCCGCCCACGCCACCAGACTCCCGCTCCGCCTCGGATACCGGCACGCGTCGCTGCCGTTCCTGCTCGACGGCGACACGCAGCCGTCGGAGTGGGACGCCTCGATCGGCACCGGCTTCCGATTCGCCGCCGATCGCGGCGGCTTCGACCTCGCGCTCGAGCGGGTCCACCGGGCCGCGGGATCGCTCTATACCGAGAGCGGGTGGCAGCTGTCCATCGGAATTTCGGTGCGCGCCGGCGGCGTCACGCCCTGAGCGCCATCGCGGGAGATTGGTTGAAGTCGGTCTATATCGAAACCTACGGATGCCAGATGAACGTGGCCGACTCCGAACTGATGTTCGGGGTGCTGGCGCAGCACGGCTACGTGGCCGAAGCCGATCCCGCCAAAGCCGATGTCATCCTCGTCAACACCTGTGCGGTGCGCGACCACGCCGAGCAACGAGTCATCGGGCGGGTGGGCGAGCTGCAGCGCCACAAGACCCCCGGCCGGGTGCTGGGCGTGGTGGGGTGCATGGCGCAGCGGCTCGGGCCGATACTGCTCGAGCAGGTTCCCGCGGTGGATCTCGTCGTCGGCCCGGACGGCTACCGGGGGCTTCCGGAGGTGCTGCAGCATGCGGCAGAGGGTGAGCGGACGGCGGACACCGCGTACCGGGGATGGGAGCACTACGAGGACCTCCCCCAGGCCCGTCAGGCGGGTCCGACGGCGTTCGTCACGGTCCAGCGCGGCTGCGATTATCGGTGCACGTTCTGCATCGTGCCGACCACCCGCGGTCCGGAGCGGAGCCGCCAGCTCGACGCGGTGGTGGCCGAAGTCCGCGCCCTCGTCCCGACCGGCGTCTCCGAAGTCACCCTGCTTGGCCAGACCGTCAATTCGTACCACGACGGCGAGCACGATTTTGCCGACCTGCTCCGCGCGGTGGGCGCGGTCGATGGCGTGCGGCGGCTGCGATTCACGTCGCCCTATCCCACCGACTTCACCCCGCGGGTCATCGAGGCGATGGCCACCACGGCGGCGGTCTGCGAACATGTGCACCTGCCGGTGCAGAGTGGTTCCAACGCCGTGCTCCGGCGCATGCTGCGTCGCTACACCCGGGAGCGCTATCTCGAGGTGGTCGCCGCCTTGCGCGATGCCATGCCGGGATTGACCATGTCAACCGACATCATCGTCGGGTTTCCCGGCGAGACCGAGGAGCAGTTTGCCGAGACACTCGACATGGTCACCGCGGCCGGGTTCGACGACGCCTATACGTTCCGGTATTCGCCGCGCGACGGCACGCCGGCCACGCGGCTCAAGGAGCCGATCGACGACGGTGTCGCGGCGGCGCGGCTCGACCGGCTGATCGCGCTGGTGCGGCTCCAGGCGCGGCGGCGCCGGATGGCGCACGTCGGCGAGCGCCACGAGGTGCTGGTCGAACGCCCCGCGCGGCGTGGCGGCATGATGCTGGGCCGCACCCGGCGGAATCACATGGTGCTGGTCGACGTTCCCGCGGCGCAGGCCGGCAGCTACCTCGACGTGCGTCTGACCGGAACCACCGGTTCGACCTTTCTCGGTCGGATCGAAACCCCCGCCCTGGCGGTGCTATGATCGTCAACCTGATGGAACGCCACGTCGCTGAAGCATTCGACCGCCTCAAGCGCAACGTGAAGGAGTTCCAGGACACGCCGCAGCATCGTGACGACGTGATCGTCTACGCCCTGAACCGGTTGCCGCCGCGCTACGTGGTGACCAACGAAGGGAAGGCGGTGACCGAGGCCGCGCTCGACATGCCGCAGCACCGCGCCGACATCGACGTCCAGGTGCTCGACGCACTGCAACACATTGCCCGGGCGCCGCGCGCGGCCGGCGCCGCCGCGCACCGCCGGGAGGGATGAAACCGCCCGGCGCGATACTGCTGGTGGCGGGATACGGGGCCGGTCTGGTGACCGGCCTCGCGCGTTTTCCGGACCCGTGGCTCGTTCCCCTGGCGCTCCTCGCCGTCTGGTGCCTGTTGCGGGACGAGTGGTTTGCCGTGGCACTGCTCGCGGCGGTCGCGGGATGTGGCATCGGATGGCTGAGCCAGGCGCGCGCCGGGTCCGATTGCGCCGCCACACTCCCCCTCGGCGACAACCGCTACACGGTGCGGCTCGTGGAGCCGGGCACAGGTAGCGGCAAGGTCGTTCCGGTCGATCGCGCCTGCCGGGGGACGGTCACGGCCGCCTGGCCCGCCGGAACCCGGCTTGCGGCGGGTGCCGTCGCCATTGTGCAGGCGCGCTGGGAGCCGCGGTTCGGGCCACTGCATCGCCCAGGCGGTGTGCTCGCGGTGCGACGGGTCCTTGTCGTGGGGCGCGGCCATGGCGTGGCGGCCGGCCTCCGAGAGGCGGCGTGGACCGCGGCGCGCCGACTGTACGGCCGCGACGCCGGGGTCGCCGCCGGCCTGGTGATCGGTTGGCGCGGCGCGTTGCAGCCGGAGGTGCGCCGGCAGTTCGCGGCGGCGGGACTCATGCCGCTGCTCGCCATCTCCGGCTTTCACATTGCACTCATCGCCGGCTGGATCCTGCTGCTGCTCCGCGCCGCGCGGGTTCCGCGCACCGCGGCGCGTTGCACCGCCGTCTGTGTCGCGCTCGCCTATGTCTCGTGGCTGGGCTGGCCGGCCCCGGCGCTCCGCGCCGTGACGCTGCTGGCGGTCGCGGCGTGGTCCGACTGGCGGCAGCGCAAACCGCGGGTCGACGCGACCGTGGCGGTGAGCGTGCTGATCGTGTTGTGCGAAGACCCCTGGGCGGTGGTCGACCCGGGGGCCTGGCTCTCGGTGCTGGGACTCAGCGGCGTCCTCGCCACGCTGCGGTGGTGCGATCGCGCCGGGGTGCGCCGGGCGTGGGCCCGCACCGTGCTGGTCTCGGTTGGTGCGACGCTCGCGACCGCGCCGGTTGCCGCGCTGGTGTTCGGACGTGTGGCGCCGATCGGCGTGCTGCTCTTTCCGGTTGCGATGCCGCTCCTCGCGCTGGCGATGCCGTGCCTGCTGGTCTCGGTGCTGCTGGTGCCGTGGCTGCCATCGGTCGCCGGCGCCTTCGCGGTGTCGGCCGGCCTGCTGCTACGGGCGCTGGTCGGGCTGGCGCGTCTCGGCGCGATGGCGCCGGGAGCCGGCTCCGGCAGCTCCGGGGGGATCGCCGCCGCGCTGCCATGGATCGCCGTGGCGTGCGTGGCGGCCTGGGTCGTGCGGCGCGCGGGCACGACGGCCGAGGCGACGCGACGGTTGTTGTGGACCGCCACGGCGGCCTGCTGGATCACTCTGGTGCCGGGCATTGTCGCCGCGTCGCCCCTCGGTCGCCACGAGCTGGCGCTAGTTTTCCTCGATGTCGGCCAGGGTGATGGTGCGCTGCTGCGCACGCCGGCGGGGCACTGGGTCGAGATCGACGCCGGGCCGGTGACACCGGAATGGAACGCCGGTGAGCGCGTCGTCGCCCCGGCGCTGCGGCGCTATGGTGTCCGCCGGATCGACCTGTTCGTGTTGTCTCATGCGCATCGCGACCATGTCGGCGGTGCGACCGCGATCACCGAGCAGTGGCCGGTCGGGCTGGCGGTTGAACCGGGCGAGCGCTTTGCCGACACGGCATACGAGGAGTGGCTCGGGGCGTTGGCCGCGGCAGGCGCGCTGGCATCCGGCGGCGGCGGGCGACAGCTGGGTGATCGACAGCGTCCGGTTCCTGGTGCTGCATCCACCGAGGGGCGGGTCCACTGGGGTGACGACCTCAACGAGGACTCCATTGTGCTCGACGTCCGGTACGGCCGGTTCCGGGCATTGCTTATGGGTGATGCAGGCTTTGTGGCCGAAGCGACGCTGGAAGCATGGTGGGAAGCGTCGACGTCCTCAAGGTGGGGCATCACGGTTCGCACCGCGCCGAGCGGCGCATTTCTCGCCGAAACGCCTCCCGAGGCCGCGGTGATGAGTGTGGGCGCCCCAACGTCTACGGTCATCCCGCGCGCGGAGACGCTGATCGACTGGGGCGCGCCGCGGGCAAGGTGTGGCGCACGGACCGCGAGGGAACCGTGCCGGTCGTGACGGACGGCGGCAATTCACGGTCGCGGACGGGCAGGACAGCAGGCGCGTTTACGCCACGGCGCGGTTGACGAACCCGGGGGATGAAGCGATGGGACCTCACCAAGGTGACGACACTGGAGCGGTTCATTCTCGACCAGGAGCGGTCGCATCCGGATGCCACCGGCGAGCTGACCAACCTGCTCTACGACATGGCGCTCGGGCGCCAAGATCATCGCCGCCAGATCCGCCGCGCCGGACTGCTCGGACGTGCTCGGCAGCGCCGGGCCGACAACGTGCAGGGCGAGGATGCAGCAGAAACTCGACGTCTTGGCCAACGAGACCATGAAGAACGCCCTCAACCACACCGGCCGGGTGTGCGCCATGGCCTCGGAGGAGGACGAGCGGCTCATCCCGATTCCTGCCGGGTACCCGCCGGGCAAGCTACGCGGTGGTGTTCGACCCGCTCGACGGCTCATCGAACATCAATGTCAACGCCGCGGTCGGGACGATCTTCGCGATCCACTCGCGCGTGACCACGTCGGGCCCCGGGACGCTCGCCGACGTGCTGCAGCCCGGGCACCGGCTGGTGGCGCGCGGGCTACGTCATGTATGGCTCGAGCGTGATGATGGTCTATTTCCGGTGGCCACGGCGTGCATGGGTTCACCCTCGACCCGACCATCGGCGAGTTCCTGCTGTCCCACCCCGATCTCACGACCCCGAAGACGGGCAGGTACTACAGCGTCAACGAGTCGAACTTCTTCCGCTGGTCGAAGGGAATGCAGCTGGCGGTGCGCGGCTTCCACGGTGAGGACCCGGCGCAGATGCAGGGCAAGAACTCCCGCTACATCGGCTCGCTCGTCGCGGACTTCCATCGCAACCTGATCGGCGGCGGGGTCTTCATCTACCCGGCGGACACCAAGCAATCCGAACGGCAAGCTGCGGTTGCTCTACGAGTGCATGCCGATGGCGTTTCTTGCCGAGCGGCCGGCGGCAAGGCCACCGACGGGCGCCATCGCATCCTGACATGGCCCCGACGCACTGCACCAGCGGGTACCCGCTCGTGATCGGCGCCGCCGACGACGTCGACTACGTCCGTCGCGGTTGCTCGAATCGGCGGGGAGGGCGGCGAGTGAGCGACCGCGAGCCGACCGGCCCGGCCGTGTCTCACCCGGCCGACTGGCCGGGCGACGCTGAGCGGGACCTCGGCGAACCGGGAGCGTTCCCGTTCGCCCGCGGGCCGTATCCCGGCATGTACACCCGCCGGGCATGGACCATGCGGCAATACGCCGGTTTCGGGACCGCCGAGGCAACCAACCGCGCTTTCGCGCGCTGCTCGCCGCCGGACAGACCGGGTTGTCGACCGCGTTCGACCTGCCGACCCAGATGGGCTACGACTCCGATCATCCGATGGCCTCCGGCGAGGTGGGCCGGGTCGGCGTCGCCATCGACACCGTCGACGACCTGGCGCGGCTCTTTGCCGGCATTCCGCTCGACCAGGTCACCACCTCGATGACCATCAACGCGACCGCCGCGATCCTCCTGGCGATGTACATCGTGGTGGGCGACGAGCAGGGCGTTCCGCTCGCGGCGCTTGGGGGAACGGTCCAGAACGACATCCTCAAGGAGTACGTCGCGCGGGGAACCTACATCTATCCCGCCGAGCCGTCGCTGCGGCTGGCCACGGACATGTTCCGCTTTGTCGCCGACGCACCGGATGAACTTCAACCCGATCTCCATCTCCGGCTATCACATGCGGGAAGCGGGGGCGACCGCGGTGCAGGAGGTGGGATTCACCCTCGCCAATGCGCATGGAGTACGTGCGGCGGGGGGTGTCCGCCGGCGTGCCGCTCGACGCATTCGCGCCGCGGCTGTCGTTCTTCTTCGCATCGCACAACAACCTCTTCGAGGAGGTGGCAAAGTTCCGCGCGGCGCGGCGGCTCTATGCCCGGCTGATGCGCGAGCGGTTCGGGGCCGACGACGCCTCCGCCCGCCTCCGCTTTCACACCCAGACCGGCGGCGTCACGCTGCAGGCGCAGCAGCCGATGAACAACGTCGTCCGCGTCACGGTACAGGCGCTGGCCGCGGTGCTGGGCGGAACCCAGTCGCTGCACACCAACGCCTTCGACGAAGCGCTGGCGCTGCCGAGCGAAGCGTCGGCGACGCTGGCGTTGCGCACCCAGCAGATCCTCGCGTTCGAGAGCGGCATGACCGACACGGTCGATCCGCTGGCCGGCAGCTGGTACGTCGAGGCGCTGACCGACCGGATCGAACTCGCTGCGCGGGCCCTGATCGAGGAGGTCGAGGCCCTGGGCGGTGCCGCGGCCGCGATCGAAGCAGGGCTTCTTCCAGCGGGCGATCGCCGACAGCGCGTGGGCGATGCAACAGGCGCAGGAAGCGGGCGATGTCGTGGTGGTCGGTGTCAACCGATTCACCGATGACTCCCGGCGCCGACCGTCGCTCCGGCGCCCGACTACGCGGCGCTGGAGCGCGACCAGCGCCAGCGACTCGCGGAGGCCCGCGCCGGGCGGGCACGCCACCCGGGTCGGTCGGCGGCGCTCGCGGCGGTGCGCAGTGCCGCGACCGGCTCCGATCCGCTGATGCCGGTGATCATCGACGCGGTGCGCGCCCGCGCCACGCTCGGCGAAGATCAGTGATGCGATGCGCGACGTCTGGGGGAGTTACCACGCGGGAGCGTCGCTGGAATGACCGCCCGAGCTTCCGCTCGCTGGTGGTCGTATCGCCACGCGCGCATTGCGCTCGCCGGCGATCCCGAAACTGCCAAAGAGGCGTGGCTGATCCTGCACGGCCACGGCATGCTGGCCCAGGGCATCCTGCACTGGTTCCGGAGCGCCCAGCGGCCCCATCGTCTCCTGGTGGCACCGGAGGCGCTGTCGCGATTCTACACCGAGGTGCTCGGATCGCGACCGTCGGCGCGTCGTGGATGACCCGCGAAGATCGTGACCACGAGATTGCCGACGCCCTCGCCTACCTCGATCGCGCCGTCGAGCCTGCGTGGGTCCCGAGTTGCGCCTCGACGTGCACGGCTTTTCGCAGGGCGTCGGAATGGCGGCCCGGTGGGTGGCCCACACCGCCCGTGGCATCGAGCGGCTGGTCTGCTGGGGCGGGGCTTTCCGGAGGACGTCGACGGCGCGGCGCTGGTGCGGGTGCTTGGCGGCCAACCGCTGCACATGGTGATCGGCGAGAAGGACATCTACGTCAGCCCCGACCGGATGGCCGCCGACGCCGAGCGGCTGCGGGCCCAGGGGCAGCCGGTCGCCATCCACCGCTTCGTCGGCGGGCACCGGATCGACGACGGCATCCTGCCGACGGCGTTCGCGGCGGACCCTGGCCCGGCGTAGTATCTTTCGCTTGCATTTGGAGTTAGCCACAGACTGGGAGCGATGCCGACTTACGAATACCGCTGTGCCAGCGGCCACAGCTTTGAGCGCGTCCAGAAGATGACCGCCCGCCCGGTCGGGAAGTGTCCGGATATGCGGCGCCAAGGCGGAGCGGAACATTTCCGGCGGGCAGGGGCTGATCTTCAAGGGCAGCGGCTTCTACATCACCGACTACGGCAAGGACGGCAAGGGCCCGCGCAAGGATCGCGACGCGCCCTCCACGTCGTCGGCAGAGTCGGGGGCGCCGGCGGCCGAAGTCGAAGCCAGCGGCCCCCGCACGCCGAGACCGGGCCGAAGGCGAAGAAGCCGAAGCGAACAAGGCGGACGTCGCGTGAGCGAGCGCGTCCGCGCCGAACTGCGAGCGGGTCGCGGCGGCGCTGGGGGCGCCGGAGGTCAGCTTTACCCTCGAGCGGCCCCGCGACCCGGCGCACGGCGACCTCGCCACCAACCTCGCGCATGCAGCTGGCCGGCGTGTGCGGGCCAAGCCGCGCGCCATCGCCGAGCAGGTGGTCGCGCACTCGAGCTGCCGCCATCGGTGGTGCAGGCGGTGGAGATTGCCGGCCCCGGGTTCATCAACTTCCGCCTCGCCGCCGATGCGCTCGGCCGACGATTTCGCGCGGATCCTCCGCGAGGGCGCCGACTACGGCCAGTCGCGGATCGGCGCCGGACGCCGGGTGAACGTCGAGTTCGTGTCGGCCAATCCCACCGGCCCGCTGCACGTCGGTCACGGGCGCGGTGCCGCGCTCGGCGACGCGATCGCGGCGCTGCTCGAATGGACCGGTCATCAGGTGACGCGCGAGTTCTACGTCAACGACGCCGGCGTGCAGATCGGCCGGCTGGCGGAATCGGTCTGGGCCCGGGTGCAGGAGCTCGCCGGTCGGCCGCTGCAGATTCCCGAGGGCGGCTACCACGGCGACTACCTGCGCGAGAACGCCGCGGCGATTGTCGCCGCAGCGAGCCGCCGGGCTTCGCCGACCTTCCCGCCGCCGAAGGCATCGCGCGGTGCCGTCTCGCGGTGCTCGACCTGCAGCGCGCGGAGCAGGACGCCACCCTCGAGGCGTTCCGGCGTCCGGTTCGACGTCATTGCCTCCGAGCAGGCGCTCTACGATGCCGGCAAGGTCGAGGGCCGCGATCGACCGGCTCGCCGCCGCCGGACTCACGTTCGAGGAAGACGGCGCGCTCTGGCTGCGCACTCGTCTTTCGGCGACGATCGCGACCGGGTGCTCCGCAAGTCCGACGGCACGCTACACCTATCTGCGTGCCGGACATCGCCTACCATCTCGACAAGTTCGCTCGCGGGTTTGATCGCGCGATCGATGTCTGGGGTGCCGATCATCACGGCTACATCCCCCGGATGCGGGCCGCGCTGCACCGCGCTGGGCCTGCCGGCGGCGTGGTTCGACGTCGCGATCGTGCAGCTGGTGCGGGTGGTGCGCGGCGGCGACGAAGTGAAGATGTCGAAGCGCTCCGGCGAATTCGTCACGCTGCGCGACCTGCTACGAAGAAGTCGGTGTCGACGCGGCGCGCTACTGGTTCCTGATGCGGCGTGGCGACACGCACCTGGTGTTCGACATCGACCTCGCCAAGTCCCAGACCGACGAGAACCCGGTGTTCTACGTCCAGATGGCCCACGCCCGGATGAGCGGCATCTTCCGCACGGCGGGGATCGGCCCGAGCGACGTCGACGGCGCCCTCGAGACCGCCGTGCTCACCGACACCGACCGCGAGCTGGTGCGGAAGGCGACCGAGTTTCCCGAGATTGTCGACGCGCGCCGCGCGCGAGCACGAGCCGCACCGGGTCACGACCTGGCTCGAAGAGCTGGCCCGGATGGTGCACGGCTGGTACCACAGCTGCCGGGTGCTGGGCCAGCCGCCGGAGCTGGAACGCGCCCGCCTGCTGATTGCCCGCGCCACGCGCCAGGTGCTGCGGCAATGCCCTCGACGTGCTTGGCGATCGACGCCCCGGACCGGATGTGATCCGATGAGCCTGCTGGTGGTAGGGAGCATCGCCCTCGACTCGATCTTCACGCCGTTCGGCGAGACCGCCGACGCGCTGGGCGGCTCGGCGGTCCATTTCGCGGTGGCCGCTTCCCTTGTCCACCCGGTCCGGGTGGTCGGTGTGGTCGGCGAGGACTACCCGCTGGCCGAGCTCGAACGCCTGGCGCCGCGCGGCATCGACTGGTCGGCGGTGGAACGGGCCCCGGGCCAGTCGTTCCGCTGGAAGGGGAAGTACTCGTACGACCTGCAGAGCCGTGAGACCCTCGAGACGCGGCTCGGTGTCTTCGCCGACTTCCGCCCCAAGCTGCCGCCCGGCGCCGAGGAGACCCGTGTCGTCTTCCTGGCCAACATCGATCCGGAATTGCAGCTCGACATCCTGGAACAGATGCGCCACCCCGACCTGGTGGCGTGCGACACGATGAACTACTGGATCCAGTCCAAGCGGGACGCGTTGCTGGCGCTGCTCAGGCGCGTCGACATGCTGATGGTCAACGACGCCGAAGCCCGCGAACTCTCCGGCGACTGGAACATCCATCGGGCCGGGCGCTGGATTCTGGAGCACGGCCCGCGTCGCGTGGTCATCAAGCAGGGAGAGTTCGGGGCCCTGTTGCTCGAGGCAGGCGGCCGGACCTTTCACGTGCCGGCCTATCCGCTCGAGGAGGTCTTCGATCCCACCGGCGCGGGCGATGCGTTTGCCGGCGGCTTCATGGGCTACCTGGCCCACGCCAGGCAGATCGACACCGACCACCTGCGCCGCGCGATGGTCTACGGCTCGGCGATGGGGTCGTACTCGGTGGCGGGCTTCGGCATTCGCGGCTTCGACGGCGTCACCTCGCACGATGTGGAGGAGCGGGTCCGCCGCTTCGTCGACCTGACCCACATTCCCGCCGCCGAGCGGGTCGAATGAGCGGCGGGCAGTACGCCGCGGCCGGCGTCGACATCGAGCACGGTGAGCGGACCAAGGCGCGCATCGGCGAGCTCGCGGCGTCGACCAGGACGATGCTCTCGCGCGGGCGCATTGGCGCCTTCGGCGGCATGGTCCGGGTGCCGCCCGACGTGCGCGACCCGCTTCTGGTGATGAGCACCGACGGCGTCGGCACCAAGGTCCTGGTGGCCCTCGAGGCCGGCCGGCTCGACACTGTCGGTGAGGACCTCGTCAACCACTCCGTCAACGACATCCTGGTGCACGGTGCCGCGCCGCTCGCCTTTCTCGACTACATCGCCGGGCATCGCGTGCCGGCGGACGCGGTCCTCGCCCTCGTCGAGGGAATTGCCCGCGGCTGCCGGACGCACGGCATGGCGCTGGCCGGCGGCGAGACGGCGCAGATGCCGGGACTCTATGAAAGCGGCACGTTCGACCTCGCCGGGACGATCGTCGGCGTCGTTTCGGCGGAACAGGTCATCGAAGGCGACGCCGTCCGCGCCGGTGACGCGCTCGTGGCGTACGCCTCGAACGGCCTGCATACCAACGGCTACACCCTGGCCCGCCGGGTCCTCTTCGACGAGATGCACCTGCAGCTCAACGCGGAGGTGCCGGATCTCGGCACCTCCGTCGTCGCCGCGCTGCTCGCGGTGCACACCAGCTACGCCGCGGCGATCCGCCCGGCGCTGCCGGCAATCCACGGCCTCGCGCACATCACCGGCGGCGGCATCGCCGGCAATCTCGCGCGCATCCTGCCGGCGGAATGTGACGGCGTGATCGACACGACGTCGTGGCAATGGCCGCCGCTCTTCCGGCTGCTGGCGGAGGGCGGGCGGATCGGCACCGACGAAATGCGCCAGGTCTTCAACCTCGGCGTCGGGATGATCGCGGTGGTGCCGCCCGACGCCGTCGACGGCGTGCGCGACGCCGCGTCGCGCGCCGGCATCACCACATGGGTCGCCGGGACCGTGCGGGCCGGGCGCGGCCGCGTCGTCTTCGTGTGATGAGGCGCCGATTGATTCGCCGGTCCCCCTGGCTGGGCGTGCTGCTGTTGTTCGGAACCCTCGCCTCGCGCGCTGACGCGCAGCAGGACCCCGAGTGCAACGGGATTGGCGGCGGCCTCGCTCCACCGATCACGCAGCAGGAAGTCCGTCTCTGCGACGCGGCGGTCGACGGGGCGCGGCTCTTCACGCCGGTGGTCGGTGTCCTGATGGGGGCCGGCAATCCGTTCGTTGGCGCCCCGGGAGGGCTGGGCGGCTTTCCGCACCTGGGCGTCACCCTCCGCGCCAACCTCACGCGGGTAGTGCTCCCCGACCTCGGCTACGACGGCCGCGGCACCACGGTGCCGGCGGGCAGGTCGCTTCTGGTGCCGGCACCACTGGTCGAACTGGCGCTCGGGGCGTTGCCCGGGCTCCGCAACGGGGCGTTCGCGGTCGACCTGCTCGGATCGGCCGAGCTGATCCCGACCAGTGTCAGCGACAAGCTGCACGCCGACGTCAACGCCGACCGGATCGGGAGCATCGTGCTCGGGTTCGGCTTCGGCGCGCGCGTCACGCTGCTTCCCGAAGGGCGCGCGACACCGGCGGTTGCCGCGAGCGTCATGCGGCGATCGCTGCCTACGATCGGTGTCGGCAACCTGCTCGACGGCGATCAATTCGCCTTTGCCGCCAACTTCACCGCCGTCAACTACCGCCTGACGGTGGGAAAGCAACTCGGCCTGGTGGTGCTCGCTGCCGGCGGCGGGTGGGACCACCACGGCGGCGACGCAACCATCATGTTCACCAGCCCGCTGACCGGCCAGCCCGAGCCGCCGGTGCCGGTGCGCCTCGGCGACGGACGGGCCCTGGCGTTTGTCGACGGCGGCGCCCAGTTCGGCGGGATGTACCTGATCGCCGAGCTCGGCGCCCTGCGCGGGAAACCCCTTGGCCTCCCCACGACGTTTGTCGGCAATGACCCCACCGCAACCCGGCTCTTCGGCAGCGTTGGATTCCGTCTCGGCCTCTGACGCGGTGACCGCGGAAGCCGCGATGCGGCGCGCGCTCCAGCTCGCGGAGCGCGGCTGGGGACGGGTGCATCCCAATCCGCTGGTCGGTGCCGTAGTGGTTCGCGAAGGCGAGGTCGTCGGCGAAGGGTGGCACGCCGAGTTCGGCGACGCGCACGCCGAGGTCGTCGCGCTGCGGCAGGCGGGGGACGCGGCGCGGGGTGCAACGCTGCACGTCACGCTGGAACCGTGCACCCACCATGGCAAGCAGCCGCCGTGCGTCGATGCCATCGTCGCGGCCGGCATCGCCCATGTCGCGATGGCGATGCCCGACCCGAACCCCGCCGCCGCCGGCGGCGCCGCATACCTCGAGCGCCGAGGTATCACGGTCGAATCGGGCCGGTGCGGGGCAGAGGCGGCACGGCTCAATTTCCGGTTCCTGCAGCGGTTCCGCGCCAGCGGCCTGCCGTTCGTGACGGTCAAGCTGGCCGTCTCGATGGACGGCAAGGTGGCCGACCGCGACGGCGCGTCGCGATGGATCTCCGGGCCCGAGGCGCGCGAGTGGGTGCATCGCCTCCGCGCCGGATACGCCGGGATCGCCGTCGGTGCCGCCACGGCCGTCGCCGACCGGGTGCGGCTGACGGTGCGGGGTGCGGTCACGCCCCGTGTTCCGCCGGCCCGGATCGTCGTGGCGCGCGACGGCGCGGCGCTTCCGGCCGATCTCTTGGCCCGTGGCGGCGACGAGCCGGCAATCGTGCTGCGGGTCGGGGCGACCGCGGGGCAGTCGTCGCGCCATCGCGACGGCTGGCTCGAGCTCGGCGCGCCGGACCTTCGGAGTGCGCTGGCCGCGCTGGCGGCCCGGGATATCGACGCGCTGCTGGTCGAGGGTGGCGGACGGCTCGCCGGGGCGCTCCTCGCCGCGGGGCTCGTCGACCGGGTCCACCAGGTGCAGGCGCCGGTCTGGCTCGGCGACGGCGTTCCGGCGTGGGCCGGGCTCGGCGCACTTCCGCTTGCCGGCGCGACGCACTGGCACACGGTGGATCGGGTCGCGCTTGGCGACGACACCCTCCTCACGCTGGAGCGCTGAGCGATGTTCACCGGCATCGTCACCGACGTCGGAACTGTCCTGCACGCCGAACCGGGTGCCGAACACCTCGCGCTCGATATTGCCACCGGGTGGACCGACCTGGAGCCGGGCGAGAGCGTGGCGGTCGACGGCGCGTGCCTTACCGTCGTTGCCGGGCAGCCGGGCCGCTTCACGGTGCAGGTCGTCGCCACGTCGCTCGACCGGACCGCCTTCGGTGGCTATCGCGCCGGACGCCGGGTCAACCTCGAGCGCGCGGTCGCGGGCCGCCGACCGCCTCGGCGGGCACCTCGTGCAGGGCCACGTCGACGGGGTGGGGCGGGTGGTCGCGGTGTCGGATCGGGGCGACGGCCGCCTGGTCGAGATCGACGCCCCGGCCGTGGTGGCTGATGTTTCGGTTCCGCTCGGCTCGGTGACCGTCGACGGCGTGTCGCTGACCGTTCAGGGCCTGCCCGGGGCGGGACGAATCCAGGTGAGTCTGATTCCGTTTACCTTGGCAGCACACCACGCTGGGGGAACGCGCCCCCGGCGACGCGGTACATCTGGAGGGGGACGTGATCGGCAAGTACGTGCGGCACTTCCTCGCGGCGGGCATCGGGCCCGGGAGCGCGCCATGACCCTGGCGCCGATTCCGCAGGCCATTGCCGACCTGGCCGCGGGGAAGATGGTCATCGTCGTCGACGACGAGGACCGCGAGAACGAGGGTGACCTCGTCTGCGCGGCCGAACGTGTCACGCCCGAGATCATCAACTTCATGCTCCGGTTTGCCCGCGGCTGGGTCTGTCTTGCGCTGACGCCGGAGGATTGCGCGCGCCTCGACCTGCCGCAGATGGTCGACCGCAACAGCGAAGAGATGTCCACCGCGTTCACGGTCACCATCGACGCGCAACGCCGCTTCGGCGTGACCACCGGCATCTCGGCCGCCGACCGCGCCAGGACCATCCAGGTAGCCATCGCCCCCGACACGGTGCCCGGTGACCTCCGGCGCCCGGGGCACGTTCCGCCGTTGCAGGCGCGCCCGGGGGGCGTGCTGCAGCGGGTCGGCCACACCGAGGCGAGCGTCGACCTGGCGCGGTTGGCGGGGTTGAAGCCGGCCGGCGTGATCTGCGAGATCCTCAACGCCGACGGCACGATGGCGCGGTTGCCGCAGCTGCGCGCCTTTGCCGCGGAACACGGGCTGGCGCTGGTGTCGGTGGCCGAGCTGGTGGCCTACCGGCTGCGGACCGAGCGGCTGGTGCACCGGGTCGCCGACGCGCGGCTTCCCACGGTTGTCGGTGACTTCCGCGTCATCGGCTATCGCAACGATGTCGACCGGGCGGAACACGTCGCGCTGGTGTACGGCGATGTCACCGGCCAGCGCGACGTGCTGGTGCGGATGCACTCGAAGTGTCTCACCGGCGATGTCTTCCACTCGCTGCGCTGCGACTGCGGGGTGCAGCTGCGGCGGGCAATGGAACTGATCGCCGAAGCGGGTCGCGGGGTGATCGTCTACCTCGACCAGGAAGGCCGCGGCATCGGCCTCCTCAACAAGCTGCGCGCCTACGAGCTGCAGGACGCCGGCACACGACACGGTCGAGGCCAACCGCCGGCTGGGCTTCAAGGCCGACCTGCGCGACTTCGGCATCGGCGCGCAGATTCTCCGCGATCTCGGCCTCTCGTCGCTGCGGGTGATGACCAACAATCCCCGCAAGCTGGTCGGCCTCGAGGGCTACGGGCTGGAGATCGTCGAACGGGTGCCGCTCATCGCCGCCACGACCCCGGACAACGGAGCTTATCTCGCCGCCAAGCGGGACAAGCTCGGTCACCTGCTCGGCGCATTGATTCCATGACCGAATTCGACGGCCGGCTGCGTGGCCGCCGGACGCGATCGCGTTGGTGGTCTCGCGCTACCACGAGCGGGTCACCGCCCGGCTGCTGCGCGGCGCGCAGGAGTCCTGCCGCGAGGCCGGATTGGCCGACGACGCCGTCGACTATCTGTGGGTGCACCGGCGCGTTCGAACTCGGGGTGGCGGCCACCGCCGCGGCGCATCACGGCCAGTACGCGGCGGTGGTGGCCCTTGGGGCGGTGGTGCGGGGCGAGACGCCCCACTTCGACGTATCGTCGCCGGCGAAGCCGCGGCGGCGCTGGGCCGCGTGGCGACCGAGTCGCTGGTGCCGGTCGGATTCGGACTGCTCACCTGCGACACCCTCGACCAGGCGATGGCGCGGGCGGGCGGCGACGCCGGGCAACAAGGGCCGCGAAGCCGCCGACGCCGCGATCCGCACCGCCGACCTGCTGCGCCAGGCGACTGGGCGAATGATGCTCCGCGAGGAGACCCGCGGCCGGGCCCGCGCGCTGCAGCTCCTCTACGCCGTCGAGACGGCGGCGGGCGACCGACATCGATGGCGCCGCGGCGCGGCTCGCGCAGCTCACCGGCGACCCGAGCCCGAGTTGCTGGCCCGGGCCGCGCGGCGTTGGCGCAGCGGATCCTGCAGCATCGCGAGCGGCTCGACGGCCTGCGGCGGCTGCCGCCGAGCACTGGCGTTTCGAGCGGATCGCCGTGATCGAGCGCAACATCCTCCGGATCGCCATCCACGAGCTCGACGCGTCGCCGGCCCCGCCGCAGGTCGTCATCGACGAGGCGCTCTGGCTGGCGCACCGCTTTGCGGGGCCCCGGCGCCGCCGGCGTTCGTCAACGGCGTGCTCGACCGGGTGGCGCGCGACCTCGGGCGACTGTAGCCGCCACCGCGCCGTGAGGATGCTGCTGGTCAACTGGCAGGACCTCCGGAATCCCGCACGCCGGCGGGGCGGAGATCCATCTCTTCGAGCTGTTCTCGCGCCTGGCGGCCGCGCGGGCACCGGGTCGACCTGGTCTGCTCGGGATATCGCGGCGCATCGCCGGAGGCGACGGTCGACGGCATCGACGGTGCATCGCAGCGGCGGCCGCCATCGCTTCGCGCTGGTGGGGCGGGGCGCGGTGCGGCGGGCGCTGGGCCCGCGTCCGGCCCGACGTCGTGGTCGAGGACATCAACAAGCTGCCGCTCTTCACCGCCGTCGCTGACCGGATCGCCCGGTGTATGCCATCGTCCCGCATCTGTTCGGGACGACCGCGTTTGCCGAGGTGTCGTGGCCGATGGCGGCCGTGGTCTGGCGCGCGGAGCGGGCCATTCCCCGCGCCTATCGCGCGGGCGTGGTTTCATGCGATCAGCGATTCGACCCGGGACGACCTCGTGGTTCGCGGCGTGCCCCGCGAACGGATCGCGGTGATCTACCCCGGCGTCGACGCGGTGCGCTATCGCCCCGACCCCGCCGTGGCCAGGCGCCAACCCGCCGCGCTTCGTCTACATCGGCCGACTGCAAGCGGTACAAGGGGGTCGAAGTGCTCATCGACGCCCTCGCGCTCGCCCGCCGCGAGCGGCCCGAGCTCGACGGTCGACATCGCCGGGACGGGCGACGACCGCCCCGGCTCGAAGCGCTCGCGCGACGCCGCGGCGTGCGGGATGCGGTGCCGTTTCCACGGCTTCGTCGACGAAGCCGACCAAGCTGTCGCTCTTGCGGCGGGCGGTGGCAAACGTATTTCCTTCCCCCAAGGAGGGATGGGGGATCACCGTGATGGAGGCCGCGGCGTGTGGCACGCCGTCGCTGGCCTCCGACTCGCCGGGGCTGCGCGACTCGGTTCGCGACGGCGAGACCGGGCTCCTCGTGCCGCACGGCGATGCGGCGGCACTGGCGCGCGCGATGCTGCGCCTGGCCGGCGATCCCGCCGCTGGTCGAGCGCCTCGGTTCGGCGGCGCGCCGGTTTGCCGAGCGACTCAGCTGGGATGCCGCCGCGCGAGGCGGTCGAACGGCACCTCCTCGACCTGGCGGCGGGGCGCGATCCGCTGCCATCGTTGATCGGAAATCCTGCAGAAGGGAGCGCGTGATGGAAACCACGATCACCGCCCGACACCGGACGCTCGACGCCGCGCTGCGCCGCCGCCGGGGCCGCACCGTCGTCGCAACCGCCGAGGGGCGTGAGCACCGCGCCACCCGCCGACTTCCAGCACCCTGAGCCGACCCTGCGCCTCCGCGACTTCCTGACCGCCGCCGAGCAGCTCCAGCTCGAGCCGCTCACCGGGGAACTCGGGCTCGACCGCCTGGTCCCGGCGGCCGACATTGCGTCGCCGGGACTGGCGCTGGCGGGCTATCACGGCCGGTTCATTCCCGACCGGCTGCACGTGCTGGGCGAAACCGAGATCACCTATCTCGCGTCGCTCGACCCCGCCACCCGGCGCACCGCCCTCGAGGGGTTCTTCCAGCTACGACCTCCCGGCGGTGTTCATCACCAAGCACCTCGACCCGCCCGAACCGCTGCTCGAGCTGGCGCGGGCGCGGCAGATCCCGGTGCTGCGCACGTCGCTCAAGACGGCCGAGTTCTACAAGCGCGATCAAGCCGATCATCGAGGACGCCTTCGCGCCGCGCACCACGCTGCACGGTTCGCTGGCCGACGTCTACGGGGTGGGCCTGCTGTTCATGGGGCGGTCCGGCATCGGCAAGAGCGAATGCGTGCTCGACCTGGTCGAGCGGGGCCACCGCCTGGTCGCCGACGATGTCGTCAAGGTGACCCGCCGCGGCAACGACGTGCTGATCGGGCAGGGGCACGAGCTGGCGGCGCATCACATGGAGATCCGCGGCGTGGGGCTGATCGACATCCCGGCGCTGTTCGGCGTCCGGGCGGTGCGGCAGCAGAAGCGGATCGAGGTGGTGGTGCAGCTCGAAGACTGGGAGACGGCCAAGGATGCCGACCGCACCGGGTTGCTGCGCGACACGATGTCAATTCTCGACGTCGCGATCCCGAAGGTGGTGGTGCCGCTCAACCCGGGCAAGAACATCACCGTCATCGCCGAGGTGGTGGCGATGATGCACCTGCTGCGGTACAGCGGCGTGGACGTCGGCCGCGGCGTTCAACGAGCGGCTGATCCGGCGGATGCGGGAGACAGCGCGGCGTGCGCGAATACCTGCGGGACGACTACGAATGACGCCGATTGCACGGTGTGGTGGTGGGGCATGCCCGGCTCGCCGCGGCGCTGATCGAAGCGGTCGAGGCAGATCGCCGGCACCGGGCAGCGGCCTGGTGGCGGTGTCGAACGCCGACTGCGATCGCGGTTCGCTCGAGCAGCGGATGCTCACCGCGGTCGGCGAGCCGCCCCGCCATCGTCTTCATCGACATGCCGAGCGGGTCGTGCCACGTTGGCGGTCATGCGGCGGCTGCAAGTCGCTCGCCGACGTGCGGCGTGGTGACCGGCGTGAACCTCGCGATGCTGCTCGAGTTCGTCTTCCACCGCGATGGCCCGGTCGCCGAGGTGGCCGAGCACGTGGCGCGGTCGGCGCGCAGGCGCGATCATGGCTCGCTGATGCCACTCGTCCTCTGCCGGGTCGACGATCGACTGGTGCACGGCCAGGTGGTGATCGGCTGGGGACGTCCCCTCGGGGTGCGGTTCGTGCACTGGTCGACGACGCGGTGCGCGCCGAGCGACTGGGAACAGGACCTGTACCGGATGGCGGTTCCCCAGGGCGTCGACATCGAGTTTGCCAGCACCGCCGAAGCGGTGACCCGGATCCATGCCTGGGCGGCCGACCGACGCCCGGGCATCCTCCTCACCGGCGACCTCGCGACGATGGTGCGCGCTGCACGATGCGGCCCCGGAGCTGATCCGCCGCATCAATCTCGGCGGGCTGCACCATCGGCCCGACCGGCGCGAGCTGCTGCGCTACCTCTATCTCGGCTCCGACGACGAAGGTCTCGTGCGCCGCCTGCGCAACGAAGGTGTCGAGGTGGTGGCGCAGGACGTGCCGACGACCGCCGCCGTTTCGCTCGACGCGTTGCTCCGGTGATGTCCACCGTGCTGATGGTCGCGGCGATCGTTGGCTGGAGCGTGGTGGTCGGCGTCGACCTGGTGACGGTGCCGCAGGGGCTCTGGTCGCGCCCGCTGGTTGCGGCGACGGTTGCGGGGCTCATCGCGGGCAACGTGGCGGCCGGGCTGATGGCGGGAATCACCCTCGAGTTGTACGCGCTCGACGTGCTGCCGGTCGGGGCGTCCCGGTACCCCGATTACAGCATCGCCGCCGTCGCCGCCGGCCTCGCCGCCACCCGGGTGCCGCTGAGCCTGGTGCCCGGCATCGCGGGACTGGTCGGGTTGCCGATGGCGGTCTTCGGCGGCTGGTCGCTGCAACGGCTGCGCCGCCGCAACGCGATTTCGGTCGACCGGCGCCTGGAGCGCCTCGAATCGGGCGACACCACCGCGCTCGCCGAATTGCAGCAGCACGGACTGGCCCGCGACGCGTTGCGTTCATTGCTGGTGGCCGCCGTCGGTCTTGTCGCCGCGTTTGCCGCGACCGCGGTGCCGTGGAGCGCGGTGCGCCACGCCGGATGGATCTCGGCGGGCGCGGTGGCGGGAGGGCTGGCGGCGGCGTTCGGCGGCGCCATCCGACGCAGCGGCACCGGCGCCCGGCGCCGCTGGTTCGTCGTCGGCATTGCCTGCGGCGTGCTGATCGTGGTGCTGCGGTGAAGGCGCGGACCCGGGCGCTGTTCCGCCTGCTTGCGGTGCAGGCGGCCTGGACCTACGAACGGATGGGAGGCATCGGCGTGGGCTACGCATCGGCTCCGCTGCTCGACGAACGGCTCCACGATCGTGACGCGATCGGGCGGCGGGACGCGGCGATCCGGTCGGCGGCGTTCTTCAACTCGCATCCCTATCTCGCCGGCGTCGCCGTCGGTGCCACAGTGCGCGCCGAGGAGCAGGGCATGCCCGGTGCCGCGGTGCTCCGGCTGCGCACCGCGCTCTCCGGCCCCCTCGGCGCGCTCGGCGACCAGCTCATCTGGGCCGGCGAAGTACCCGCCGTCATCGGGCTGGCACTCGCGGCTGCTCCCTGGTGCGGCGCGTGGGTGGTGCTTGCCGCCGTCGTGGTCCACAACGTCTTCCGGTTGGCGGTGACCGGCTGGGGACTCGACCTCGGGTTGCGCGAAGGATTGCAGGTCGGGCGGGCGCTCGATCAGTCGTGGCTCCCCCGCGGCGCCGACCGGGCCCAGCGTGCCGCTGCCTTCTCCATCGGGCTGGCGGTGCCGATCGTGACGGTTGCACTGCTTGGTGGCATGGCGCGCGCGGTGATCGTCGCGACCCTCGCCGCGGTGGTGCTCGCCACCGCGCTGACGCTTGCGGCCCGGACCCGGGCGCACGCGTCGGCGCTGCGGATGGGCCTCGGCCTCGTGACGCTGGCGATCATCGCCGTGGCGGTGTCGCAATGACCGAGCGTCAGGCAACGATCATCAATCCACTGGGCATGCATGCCCGTCCCGCCGCGCAGGTGGTGCGCCTTGCGTCGACGTTCCAGTCCGAGCTGCACGTCAGCTGCGACGGGCAATCGGTCAACGCCAAGAGCATCATGGGCGTGATGACGCTGGCCGCCGAACAGGGGGCGGTGGTGACGATCCGCGCCGAGGGCCCCGACGCCGAGGCGGCCGCGACGGCGCTCAGCGCGCTGATCGGCGGAGGATTCGGCGAGGCATGAGCGACCGGACGATGCACGGCATCGGCGTCTCGCCCGGCGTTGCGATCGCGCCGGCGATGGTGGTGCGCTGGTCGATCCCCGAGGTGGCCGATCGCACCGTCGGCGCCGAAGAGGTGGCGGGCGAGATCACCCGGCTGCGCGAGGCGAGCGACGCGGTGGTCGACCAGTTGCGGCAGCTGCGGGACCGCACCGCGCAGCGCGCCGGGCCCGATGCGGCGCGGATCTTCGACGCCCAGATGATGATGGCGAGCGATCCCGACTTCCTGGCCGGTGTCGAGGCGCTGATCCGCAAGAACCGCCTCGCCGCCGAGAGCGCCTACGAATTCAAGGCCCTGGAGCTGCGCAACACCTGGCAGGGTTCGCGGGCCGCGACGTTGCGCGACCGCCTCGCCGACCTCAACGCCATCATCCTCCGCATGCTGGCCCACCTGATGGGACGGAACCCGGAAGACGCCTGGCTGGGCGACATTCGCGAGCAGGTGATCATCGTTGCCCACGAATTGTCGCCGGGGCTGACGGTGCAGTTCGATCGCGACATCGTCGTCGGCGTGATCAGCGAAGAAGGGACCCGCACGTCGCACGCGGCGATTCTCGCGCACTCGCTGGGGATTCCCGCCGTGATGGGCGCTGACCGGCGCGCTCGACCGCATCCACGAGGGCATGGTGGTGCTGATGGACGGGCAGAGCGGGGCGATGGTGCTCGACCCCGATGCCCGACGAGCTGGAAGACGCGCGGCTGCAGTCGCGTCGCGCCGCCACAAGTTGGCGCTGCAACTGGAGGGAATCGCCCAGGATCGCGCGTCGAGACCGCCGATGGCACCCACATCGTGCTGCAGGGAAACGTCGACCTCCCCGAAGAGATCGAGGTGGCGGTCCGGCACGACGCCGAGGGGGTCGGGTTGCTGCGCACCGAATTCCTGGTCGACCGGCCGCGCCGCGCTCCCGACCGAAGAGGAACAGACCGAGTACTTCCGTCGGGTCGGGGCGGCGTTTGCCGGCCATCCGGTGGTGGTGCGCAGTTACGATCTTGGCGGCGACAAGTTCCCCACGGCCTTCGCGACGACATCGGAACCGAACCCGTTTCTCGGCTGGCGCTCGATCCGCGTCTGTCTCGACCATCCGGAGATCTTCCGGCCGCAGCTCCGCGCCGTGCTGCGCGCGGCGGCCGACCGCGACATCCGGCTGATGCTGCCGCTGGTCATTTCGCTCGACGAGGTGGAACAGGCGCGCAGCCTCTTCCTCGAGGAGGCGGCGAACCTTCGCGCAGCAGGGGATCCGCGCCGCGAGCGACGTGCCGATCGGCGTGATGGTGGAGACGCCGGCGGCGGTACGCCTCGCCGGCGAGTTGGCGGCGGCATCGGCGTTTCTCAGCGTCGGGACCAACGACCTGACCCAGTACACCCTCGCGGTCGACCGCGGCAACGCCCGGCTGGCGGAGCGGTTCTCGCCGCTGCATCCGGCGATGGTGCGGCAGCTCGGTGACGTGCAGCTGCGCGGCGGACGCGGCGGGCGTGCCGGCGTCGATCTGTGGCGAGATGGCGTCGGATCCCTCGCGGTGCTGCTGTTGCTCGGCCTCGGCTTCGACGCGGCTCAGCGTGGCGCCGCCGGCGCTGCCGATGGTCAAGTGGGTGGTGCGCCAGCGTGCCGCTCGACGCCGCGCGTGCCGCCGCCGCGGCCGGCCAGCGAAGGCAACATCGACGACCGCGGTGCACCGACGTGCTCCTGCGCGAGGCCCTCGGGCATGCCACCTCGACCTGCGGCTGGTCGATCCGTCCGGCGCGTTGCCGCGCCCATCGGCGGGCACTACCTTGCCACGGGTCCGATAACGCTCCCCCTCCTTCACGACGCCCTGACGGCGAGCACATGCGCCACGTTTTCACATCCGAATCGGTGACCGAGGGCCATCCGGACAAGGTCGCCGATCAGATCTCCGACGCCATTCTCGACTCCATCCTGGCGCGCGATCCCAATGCCCGCGTCGCATGCGAGACGCTGGTCACCACCGGCATGGCGGTCGTGGCGGGTGAAATCACCACCGCCGCATACGTGCACATCCCCGACATCGTCCGGCGGACCATCGAGCAGATCGGCTACACCGACGCGCAATACGGCTTCGACTACCGGACCTGTGCGGTGCTCTCCGCCATCGACCGGCAGTCAGCCGACATTGCCCGCGGCGTCGATCGCGAGCAGGCCGACGACCAGGGCGCCGGCGATCAGGGGATGATGTTCGGCTACGCCACCGACGAGACGCCGGAACTGATGCCGCGCCCGATCGTCCTGGCGCACCGGATGGCGCAGCGGCTGGCAGCGGTGCGGCGTGGCTGCGACGGTGCGCCGCGGCACGCCTGGCTCCGCCCCGACGGGAAGACGCAGGTCTCGGTGGAGTACGACGGCGACCGGCCGGTCGCGGTGCGCGCTGTGGTGGTCTCGACGCAGCACGACGAGACGCGCCGGTGGGCGGGCGCTCAGCCAGGGCGACATTCGCGATGCGATGCTCGCCGACGTGATCCTCCCGGTGCTCGCCGCCGGTGATTACGAACGCGACGGCATCGAGGTCCACGTCAATCCCACCGGGCGCTTCGTGATCGGCGGCCCGCAGGGCGACGCCGGCCTGACCGGGCGCAAGATCATCGTCGACACCTACGGTGGCATGGCGCGGCACGGCGGTGGCGCGTTCAGCGGCAAGGATCCCACCAAGGTGGACCGGTCGGCCGCGTACGCGCTTCGCCACGTCGCGAAGAACATCGTCGCCGCCGGACTCGCCCGCCGCTGCGAGGTCCAGGCGGCGTACGCCATCGGTGTGGCGCGTCCGGTCTCGATCTACGTCGACACCTTCGGCACCGGCGAGGTCCCCGACGAGCGCCTCGAACGCGCGGTGCGCGAGGTGTTCGACCTCCGCCCGGGCCGGCTGATCGCCGAACTGCAGTTGCGGCAGCCGATCTACTCGGCCACCGCCGCCTACGGTCACTTCGGGCGCGACGCCCGAGGCGGCCACCTATCAGGATGACGCGCTCGCCGCCGCAACCGGTGCAGCGCTTCACCTGGGAACGCACCGACCGCACCGACGACCTGCATCCGGGCGTCCCGCGCTTGAGAGGACCGATGACGAGCACTTCGATCGACGCACCGCACGATGTTCGCGACCTCGCGCTGGCCGACGCCGGCCGGCGCCGCACCGAATGGGCCGAGCGGTTCATGCCGGTGCTCCGCCAGATCCGCGAGCGCTTTGCGCAGGAGCGGCCCCTCGCCGGCCGCCGCGATCTCGTGCTGCCTGCACGTCACCACCGAAACCGCCAACCTGATGACGACGTTGCGGGCCGGCGGTGCCGAGGTGGCGCTCTGTGCCTCGAACCCGTTGTCGACCCAGGACGACGTCGCGGCGCACCTCGTGCGCGATCACGGCGTGCATGTGTATGCCATCAAGGGCGAGAATCACGAGACGTATTACACCCACATCGCCCAGGCGCTTGCCTTCGGTCCCGACCTGACCCAGGACGACGGCGCCGACCTGGTCGGCTCGCTCCACCTGATCAAGCTGGGACGCCTCGACGACCTCGCCGCGCCGATCCGCGAGATGGTGGCGAGGCGGTCGCCCGCCGAGCGCGAGCAGCTGCTCGTCGGCGGTGCAGGGCTCGACCGAGGAGACCACCACCGGCGTGATCCGCCTCAAGGCGATGGCCGCCGAAGGCATCCTCGCCTTCCCGATCATCGCGGTCAACGATTCGCGCACCAAGCACATGTTCGACAACCGGTACGGCACCGGGCAGTCGACGCTCGACGGCATCATGCGCGCCACCAACGTGCTGGTGGCCGGCAGCACCTTCGTCGTGGCCGGCTACGGCTGGTGCGGACGGGGACTGGCAATGCGGGCCCGCGGCGCGGGTGCCCGGGTGATCGTGACCGAGATCGACGCCGCTCGCGGCGCTCGAAGCCCGGATGGACGGGTTCGAGGTGATGCCGATGCACGACGCGGCGCCGCTCGGCGACGTCTTCTGCACCCTCACCGGCAACATCCACGTCATCCGCGCCGAGCACTTCCGGCGCGATGAAGGACGGCGCGGTGGTGTGCAACTCGGGGCACTTCAACGTCGAACTCGACCTCGACGCGCTGGCCGGACTGGCGTCGTCGCATCGCGAGGTGCGCCGCTTTGTGGAAGAGTTCACCCTGCCCGGACGGCGCATCCTGGTGCTCGCCGAGGGACGGCTGATCAACCTGGCCGCGGCCGAAGGCCATCCCGCGTCGGTCATGGACATGTCGTTTGCCAACCAGGCGCTCGCCGCCGAGTACCTGGTGCGAGCACCAGGGCGACCTCACCGCGGCGGTGCATCGGCTGCCGCCGGAGGTCGATGCCGAGATCGCCGCCCTCAAGCTCGCGGCGCTCGGTGCGTCGATCGACACGCTCACACCCGAACAGGTCACCTATCTCGCGAGTTGGGACGCTGGCACCTGAGACCCTGGTCCTGGTGAATGTGGCGCGCATCGGACTGGATCGTGCCACCAACACTCCGGTGCTGTTGCTGCGGGAGGCGGTGGGCGATCGTGCCGTCCCGATCTGGATCGGCGTGCCCGAGGCGAGCGCCATCGCCATTGCGCTCCAGAAGGTCACCGTGCCCCGCCCGATGACCCACGACCTGCTGCTCCACGTCCTCCACGGCCTCGGCGGCGAAGTGGTGCGCGCCGTCGTCACCGAGGCGCGCGACAACACCTACTTTGCCGAATTGTTGCTGCGCCGCGGCGGCCAGGAACTGGCTGCCGTCGATGCGCGGCCCAGCGATGCGATTGCCATCGCGCTGCGCGCCGGGGCGCCGATCCTCGTTGCCGATGCCTTGCTCCACCCGGTCGAAGCGGGCGACCACGACGCACCGTGGCCGCTCAAGGCGGAGGCGCTGCGCGAATACCTCGAGGGGCTCGACCCGCAGGATTTCGGACGCTTTCAACCGTGATCGCGACGCTCGCCCTCGTCGCCCTGCTGGCCCGGCCCGCGGCGGCGGTTCAGAGTCCGTTCACCGGAACCAGTCACCCGATCGTGGTCACCGGCCGGATCCGGCGCGGCACCGGCAAGGACACCGTCGCGGTCGGGCCGTTGCGCGCCGTGCTGCACCGCGTCGCCACCGACAGCCAGGGGCCGATCGATTCGGTGATGACCGACGCCCAGGGCCGCTTCACGTTTCACTTCGACGCTGACACCGGGGTGGTCTACCTCGTCTCGGCCCGGTGGGATGGCGTCGAGTACTTCGCTGTTCCGCTCGTGACCCAGCCGCCGGCCCACGACGTCACGACGACGCTGGTGGTCGCCGACACGTCGTCACGCGCGGTGGTGACGGTCGCGGCCCGGCACATCATCGTGAGCGCGCCCGGCGCCGGAGGCGCGCGCGATGTGCTCGACCTGATCGTGCTGGAGAATGCCGGCGGGATGACGCGCGTCGCCGCCGATTCCACCCACCCGACGTTCATGCTGGCGCTTCCGGCGTACATCGCCAACCTGCAGCTGGGCGAGGGAGATTTTGCGGCCGATGCGCTGGAGCGCGCCGGCGACACGCTGGCGCTCTTTGCGCCGGTGCCGCCGGGCGAACGGAACCTGGTGCTCGACTACCAGATCCCGCCCGACAACCCGCATTTCGTGATCCCGATCACTCACCCGATCCCGGCCGTCAATGTGCTGCTCGAAGAGCCGGCGGCGCGGGTCGTGGGGTTGCTGACGCGAGCCGACTCCGCGGTGGTCGATCAGCAGCGATCGTTCTCGCGCTGGACGGGGGCGTTGCAGGCGGGTCAGCCGCTGGTGCTCTCGCTTCCCGACCACCCGGGCGCGGCACCGTGGCTGTTGCCGATGCTGGTGGGCGCCCTCGCGCTCGGATTGATCGGCGTGCTGGCGTTGACCCAGCGCCCGGCCCACGCCCCGGCCACCGAACCGATGCCGCCAGCGGGCTACGCGCCTGAACCCGATCCCGGCGCGGCGGCGATCATCGACCGGATCGCGATGCTCGACGAGGTGCACGCCGCCGGCGCGACGGCGTTCACCCCCGAGGCGTGGTCGGCCTACGTCGCCGAACGTGCCGCGCTCAAGGAGCAACTGCGGCGGCTCTTGCCGGGGTGATGCGGCTCCCCTAGGTTCCCGGCGACAACTGTTGGACAACTTGCGAATGGGGACGCTCGGAAGTCCGGTGCAATACCGGCGCGGCCCCGCCACTGTAACGGGCAGTTCGTCGTACCGACCGCTCACCATGCCACTGGGATGATCCCGGGAAGGCGAGCGGTCTGCCCGAAGCCAGGAGACCTCTCCGTTCGCGCCACCTGCAATCCCTCGGGGGAGGGAACGGTGGCGTGGCTGAGCCCGACGCCGCGCATGCGGATGGTCGTTGCCTTCCTCGCCCGTTTCCGCTCCCGCCGGAAATGGGCGATTCGATTTTGAGCCGTACCGGCACCGTCAGGTCTCCGTTGGTCGTTCCGACGCTCGTCGTCGCGGTGCTCGCTGCCGCGGCCATCGGCATCGGCACCGGTGCGGTGGCGTTCTCGCCCGGGGCGATCCTCGCCGCACTCCGCCATGGCGCGGCGCCCGACGCCGACATCATCCGCAACCTCCGACTCCCCCGCGTGCTGCTGGCGTTCGGCGTCGGCGGATCGCTGGCGGTCGCCGGCGCGTCGCTCCAGGCGCTGCTGCGCAATCCGCTGGCCGAGCCGTGGCTCCTCGGCCTTTCGGGCGGCGCATCGCTCGGTGCGGTGATCGCCGTCGTGATCGGCCTCCCCGCCGGCTGGAGCGTCGCCGGGGCGGCCACCGTCGGCGCGCTCGCCGCCGTCTGGCTGGTCTACCGCATCAGCGTGGTGGCCGGGCGCCGGCTCGACCCCCGGATCCTCCTGCTCGCCGGCGTGGTTACCGGGGCGTTCTGCGGCGCGATCACCACCGCGATCCTCTCCGTCAGCAATCCGTTCACGTTCTACTCGGCAACGATCTGGCTCTTCGGCGGATTTGGACGCGCGTCGTGGAGCACGCTGGGGCACTTCGTCGCGGTCGCCGTCGTGCCGTTGGCGGTGCTCTGGTGGTTGGCCCGTTCGCTCGATCTGCTCGCGATGGGTGACGAGCCGGCGGCGACGCTGGGGCTCGATGTCGATCGCACCAGGCGCCTGGTGATTGCCGCGGCGTCGATCCTCACCGCCGCCACCGTCGCGGCCGCCGGCGTGATCGGCTTTGTGGGGCTCGTGGTGCCGCATGCCCTGCGCCGGATCGTCGGTCCGTTGCATCGCGGGTTGCTGCCGGCGGTCTTCCTCGCCGGCGGCGCATTCACGGTGCTCGCCGATGCCGTTGCGCGCACCGTGTTGCGGCCGGCCGAGATTCCGGTCGGTGTGATCACGGCACTGGTGGGCGTGCCGCTCTTTGCCGTGCTGTTGCGACGGAGCCTGGCATGAAGCTCGTCGCGACGACGGTCGACGTGCGTTATCCCGGAGCGGAGCGGCCGGCCGTCTCCGGTGTCTCGCTCACGCTTGACGCCGGTGAGTTCGTCGCCGTCGTCGGGCCCAACGGCAGTGGCAAGACGTCGCTGCTGCGGACCCTGCTGGGGCTGGTGCCACCGGCTCGTGGCACGGTGTGCCTCGACGACCGGCCGCTCGCGGCGTGGGGCCGCCGCGCCTTTGCCGAGGCGATCGGGGCGCTGCCCCAGCGCGAGGAACCGGCGTTCCCGCTCACGGTTCGTGAGGCGGTGCTGCTGGGTCGTTGGGCCAGGCTCGGGCCGATCGCACCGGTCGGTGCCGCCGACGAGCGGGCCGTCGCCGAGGCGCTCGATCGCTGCGACGTGCGCGACCTTGAGCGGCGGACCATCGACACGCTTTCGGGTGGTGAGTGGCAACGGGTCCGCCTGGCGAGGGCGCTGGCGTCGTCGCCCCGCCTGCTGCTGCTCGACGAACCGACCGCCGCGCTCGACCTGAGCCACGAGATGGCCCTCTTCGAGCTGCTCCGCCGGCTCGTCGCCGATGGCATCGGGGTGCTGGTGATCACCCACCAATTGAACCTGGTGGCACGCTACGCGGGACGGATCGTGCTGCTGGATCATGGCCGCGTTGCCGCCGACGGGCCGCCCGCCACCGTGCTGCAGCGCTCCGTCGTGACGAGCGTCTTCTCCTGGCCGGTTGCCGTCAGTCACTGGGACGACGGCTCCCCGCTGATCGTGCCGCTGCGCCGCGACGAGCAGACGCCGGAATCGCCGCCATCCATTCCTCCGACAACTGACCCCCGGATACCGTGATGCGCCGACTCGCTCTCCCTGCCGCCGTGCTGATGCTGTTTGCCGCGACGCTGCCGGTGTCTCCCGTTGCGGCCCAGGCGGCCGCCGACACCGTCGTCCTCGCCCCGCGGGTGGTGACGGCGACGCGCTCTCCCGATCCGCTGGCGACCGCGCCGATGGCCGCCACGGTGCTCTCCGGCCGCGACCTCCGGCGCCGCGGTGTGGCGTTCGTCGCCGACGCGTTACGCGAGGTGCCGGGCGCAATGGTGGTGCAGACCGGTTCGTACGGCGCGCCGACGTCGCTCTTCCTGCGCGGCGGCGAAAGCGACTACGTCAAGGTGCTGCTCGACGGCATTCCGCTGAACGTGCCGGGAGGCGCCGAGAACTTTGCCAACCTCTCGACGGCGGGCCTCGACCGGATCGAGGTCACCCGGGGGCCGGCCAGCGTGCTCTACGGCGCCGACGCGATGAGCGGGGTGGTGCAGCTCTTCACCCGTGCGCCGGTCGGCGCGCTGCGAGGCGAAGTGTCCGGTGGCGGTGGCACCTTCGGCACCGGTGACTTCTCCGGGCACGTCGATGGCGCGGCGGACGCATGGTCGTTCAGCGCCACCGGTACGCGATTCACCAGCGCGGGGCTCTATCCGTTCAACAGCGCCTATCGCGACGCGGTCGGCACGGCGCGGGTGGGCTGGACTCACGGCGGCGACAGCGTGACGGTCGTCGGGCGCTACGGTGACGCGGTCGATCACTTCCCGACCGACGCGGCCGGCGCCGCGGTTGACCACAATCAATTCACCACCGAACAGACCTTCGACCTCGGCGTCGACCTTGCCCATCGGCTGAGCCACGCCGTGACACTCGATGTGCATCCCTATGGTGCGCGGACCAACTCCGGCTACCGCAACAGTTCCGACACGCCGGCCGACACCACCGGTTTCGACTTTGCGGGCAACAGCGCCGTCATCACCTGGCGGAAGGGCGTCGACGGACGCGCCGACTGGCGCGCGCGTCGCGACCTGCTGGTGTCGCTCGGCGCCGGGGTCGAACGGGAAACCGACGCGGAACGGAGCGTCGACGTCTCGAACTTCGGCGGCGGTATCGAGCATGACAGTTCGGGGCTCGCCGGCGCGCGCACCACCACCAATGGCTATGCGCAGCTGCTGGCGGCACCGGCCGCGGGGTGGTCGCTGCAACTCGGCGCCCGGGTCGACGACAATAGTGCTTTCGGAGTATTTGCGACCTGGCGGGGCGGGGTGGCCTGGCAGCCGGTCCCGGCGTTGCGCTTCTGGTCGGCGGTGGGGACGGCGTTCAAGGCCCCGACGTTCGGTGAGCTGTTTGCGTCGAGCGCGTTCGAAGTCGGCAATCCCGACCTCGCGCCTGAGCGCAGCCTCGACGGCGACCTCGGAGCCGAGGCCAGCGTTGCCGGGGGCCGGCTGGCGGTGAGGGTGACGGCATTCGCCCAGCGGTTCCGCGACCTGATCCAGTACGTCAGCGCCGCGCCGGGCGATCCGACCTACCTCAACCTCGGGGGCGCCCGGAGCCGCGGCATCGAAGGGTCGCTGACGGCGTCGCCCGGCAGGCGCTGGACGGTCACCGGTCATTGGACCTGGCTTGCCACCGCGGTGACCGACACCGGCGCCGCCGCCTCGCCCGCCTTTGCCGAGGGGGAACGGCTCCTGCGGCGGCCGGCATCGAGCGGCGGGGCGGTGGTGGAGTACCGGTCGGGCGGCGCGACGCTCTCGGTGGCGGGAACCTGGGTGGGCCGGCGCGACGACGTCGACTACAACCGTTCTCCTGCGGCCCGGATTACGTTACCCTCCTACACGACGGTCGACGCGGCGGTGGCAGTGCCGGTGGTCGGCCGTGGCAGTCGCTTCCCGGGCACCGAGCTGACCCTGCGCGCCGAAAACCTCTTCGATGCGCACTACCAGCAGACGGTGGGATTCCCGGGTCGCGGACGGACGCTCCTGGCCGGTGCCCGCCTGCGATTCTGACCCGAGGCCGGAGGGCCGTATGCGCCTGCACCCCGCCTGGTTGCTGTTGCCGCTCGCGTCGCTGGCGTGCGCGCCGACCATCGGGCCGGTCGAACTCCCCACCGAAGCGGTGGTGGTGCTCGACGGGGTGGAGAAGGACCTCCGCCTCTACGACGTCGACAGCACCGCGGCCACCCGGACGATCACCCTGTCGTCGGCGTATCCGACACCGACGCTGCTGGCGGTGCACGGCGAGGTGGCGGCGGTCGGGTTCGCAACGACCGACTCGGTCGCCCTGGTCAACCTGGTCACCGGCGACGTGGCGCTGCAGGGCATGGGGACTGGCGCCGAGGGGTCGATCACGGCGCTCGCCTACGGCGACGACGGCACGCTGTACGCCGGCCGCCGGGCCACCAACATCGTGACGTATCTGCAGCCCGGCGGGGCCATCGGCTCGTACGACGTGACCGGCGGCCCGCAGGGTTTCGGCTTTGCCCGTGGCAACGTCTTCGTGGTGGCCGGCAACCGGGACAAGTGCGACCAGCTGCCGACCAACTGCGACCCGCTGCCCAGCTTCCTGATACCGCTGCCGGTCAACGGGAAACTCGACACGATTCCGCTGATCGGCGAGGGCAACGCGTCGGCGGCAGTCTTCGGCCCCGACGGCTTCCTCTACGTCCTGAATCCCGGCAACGGCTCCACCAACGGCCAACTCTCCCAGGTCAACCCGGTGACCCGGGTAGAGCAGGGGTCGTTCAGCGGCTTCGGCAAGGATCCGGAGTTCCTGGCGTCCGACGGTGTCAACCAGCTCTACGTTGCCAGCACGCTGAACGGACTGATGGTGTTCAATACGTCGAGCCACGCGGTGACGCTCGGGCCGCCGGGTGTGCCGGTCAATCCGGTGGCGCTGGTGGCCGACGACATCGGTCGCGCCTACGTGGTGGAGCGGGGTTCCTGCCAGGTCAACGGCGTCTCGGGGCGGATCCGGGTGTTCGGCACCGACCTCGTGGAACGCCAGCCGCTCCCTGCCGGGATCTGCCCGGTCGCCGCCGCCACCACCGAACTGCCCGCCAGCGCGTTCCTCACCGGGAATTGACCGATGCCGGGCGCCGCGCTGATCACCCCGGCGCTCGTGCTCGGATCGCTCCGGTACGGCGAGACGTCGCGCATTGTCCGCCTGGCCACTCGCGAGCAGGGCGTGGTCAGTGCCATCGCCAAGGGCGCGCTCCGGCCGCGAAGTCGCTTTGGTGCGGCGCTGCAGTTGTTCAGCGAAGGACAAGCCCACCTCATTCCGTCGCGATCCAGCGATCTGCACACTCTCGCGGCGTTCGACCTGGTCGCGTTGCACCACGGCCTCGCCACTGAACTCGATCGCTTCGCCGCCGCGTCGGCACTGGCCGAGCTGGCGACGCGCTTCGTCCCGCCGCTGGCCAATCCGGAGCTGTTCGACGTGGTCCGCGACGACGTGCTGCTGCTCGAACTGGCGCCGCCGTCGGCGATCGGCGTGGTGGCGCTGCGTGCCCTGTGGCGCCTGATCGGCGAACTCGGCCTCGGGCCGGTGTTGCACGACTGCGCCCGCGACGGGGTGCCGCTGCCGCCCGGGGCGGCGGCGTTCTCGGTGCGTGACGGCGGCTTTCTCTGCGCTCGCTGTGGAGTGGTCGGTGCCACCACGCGCCTCGGCGCCGACGATCGTGACGCGCTCGTCGCGCTGATCGAACCGGAGGGCGAGCTGCCGGTGCTCAGCGAGGTGCAGGCCGCGGCGCACCGGCGGCTGCTGGTGCGATGGGTGCACAATCACCTCGGCGAGACGAACATGCCGGCGCTCGACTTCTGGCATCGTGGCGGGGCCGCGGCGCGATGATCGTCGGCCTCGCCGGGCACGTCGACCACGGCAAGTCGACGCTGGTCACGGCACTCACCGGTGTGGCGACCGATCGCGCCCCCGAGGCGCGGCGCCGCGGCATCACCATCGACCTGCAGGCCGTCGCGCTGCGCAACGGTGCCGGCGAGCCGATCGCGGCGCTGATCGACGTGCCGGGCCACGAGGACTTCGTTCGCGCCATGGTGGCCGGCTGCTCCGGGGTCGGCGCCATCCTGCTGGTGGTTGCCGCCGATGACGGCGTCATGCCGCAGACCCGGGAACACCTGCAGATCGCCGAGCGGCTCGGGGTGCCGCGCGGCATTGCGGTGATCACCAAGTCGGATCTTGCCGCCGCCGACTGGTTGCAGCTGGTGACGGAAGAGGTTGCGGCGTTGTGCGCCGCGTCGCCGATTGTCTTCGACGGGCCCATCGCCGTGAGCGCTTCCCGTGGTGACGGCGTTGCCGGCGTGCGCGCGGCACTCGAGGTGCTTGCCGGGCAAGCGGGCGCGTCGCCGGGCGACGATCTCTTCCGGATGCCGATCGACAAGATCTTCCATCGCCCGGGGTTCGGTACCATCGTCACCGGCACCGCGTGGTCGGGGCGGGTTGCCACCGGCGATCATCTGCTGTTGCTGCCTTCCGGTCGGGAGGCACGAGTGCGCGGCATCGAGGTGCATGGCGGGCCGGCGGGTGCGGCCACGTCGGGACAACGCGTTGCACTCGCGCTCACCGGCGTGCCTCACGAGGTGATTGCCCGCGGCGAGACCGTGGTGCATCCGGACGCCGGGTGGTTTGCCACGATCGCCGCCGACGTCGAGGTCGGGCTCGACCCGGGTGTCGCGCCGATCGGCCGCACCCGGCGTGTGGTGGCACACGCAGGCACCGCGGCAGTTCCCGCCCGGATCACCGCGAGGGAGGAGATCGCCGGCGGTGGTCACAGCCTTGCGCGGCTCCGATTCGATCGGCCGGTCGTGCTCCGTGGTGGCGATCGGATCATCCTCCGCACGCCGTCGCCGGCGGCGACGATCGGCGGCGCAGTGGTGCTCGATCCCGATCCACCGCGGCGCTCACCGGTGCCCGGCGACCTGCAGTCGGACCAGGTCGCGACGCGCCTGGGCGCGCTGGTGGCGCGTCGGCGCAGCGGGTTGCCGGTCGCCGCACTGCCGATCCTTGTCGGTGCGCCACCGTCGAGCATCGCCTCCCTCTGCGCTACCGCCGGGGTCCACGTGACGCACGGGCGATGCTTTGCGCCCGACGCGTGGCAGGGTGCACGCCAGGCGGCGCTGGCGGCGCTGAGCCACCCCGAGCCGGGAGGTGCCGATGGCACGCTGTCGGTCGAGACGCTCCGGCGGCGAGTGGCGTCACGTGGCCAGCGCGCTCTTGCCGATGCCGTCATCGAGCAACTCGTTGCGGCTGGCGAGGTGGCGCGCGACGGCGACCGGGTGATGCTGCCCGGGGCGGTACTGCCGGCGGGGCCGTCTGATGAGGAGATCGACCAGGTCGTCGCGGCCCTCGCCGCCGACGGCCTGGCAGCCCCTCCAGCGGCAATTCTGGCAGCCCGACTGGCAGGGGTCGACGTCGCGGCAGTGTGCCGACTCGCCGAAGCGCGCGGGCTGCTGGTGGCGGTGGAGCGGGGGCGCTGGGTGACCGCCGCCGCGCTGGCGGGATTCGCCGCCGTGCTCGCCGACATCGACCGGACCATGGCCCATGGCGGCGAGATCACGGTCGCCATGGCCCGCGACCGCACCGGGCTCTCGCGCCGGTATCTCCTCCCGGCCCTGGAGTGGGCCGACCGCTCCGGGGTCACCTGGCGCACCGGCGAGGGGCGCCGGCTGGCGCGCCGCTCGCCTTGACACGCGGGACCACCGCCGGGCAACTTGCCGCCGCATCCCGCACCGAGGCGGGGCGGTTCGCTACTGTTTCCGCGGAGGTTGTTGCGATCCTCGTTTCGTCAGCAGCGTGAAGGAGTGCCCATGTGCCGGCAACTGGGGCCGGTGCTGGGCGTGCTGCTCGCGGGGGTCACGGCCGCACACGCCGCGGCCCAACGGCCGGCGGATTCCGCGCCGATCGTCATCAGCGAGCCGCGGCCCAGCCCGGTCCTCCCGGCGGCGCTCATCCCGTTCACCATCTCGTCCGGAGCGTGCCGCAGAGGGCACGTTCCCATCGTCACGATGCGGGTGTACAACTCGCTGGCACAGGCGGTCGCGACGCTGCGGCTGCGACAACACGGAGACCAGGTGCTGGACAGCATCCCGCTCAAGTGCGGTGACTACGTGGCGGTGTGGGACGGCACCATCGACGAGGAAACGCGGGTAGCGCCACCGGGAGTGTATTGGCTGCAGTTGAACGTGGACGACCGGCGGACGGCGCGCCAGGTCCTCGTTCGTCCCTGAGGGGCGCCCCGGCGTCCCTCTCGGCGTTTTGCCCCCGCACCACGGGCCCTGCCGCTTCGGCAGTCGCGGATCGGCCCGCCCCTTGCCATCTTCCCCGGTATGCTTCGACCCGAACGATTGACCATCAAGGCGCAGGAGGCGGTCCGCGACGCGCTGGAACAGGCGCGCCAGCGGGGAAATCCGGTCGTCAACGATGCCCATCTGCTCTCCGCCCTGCTGATGCAGGACGAGGGGATCGTCCGCCGCTGCTGGCCAAGGCCGGCGTGGTGGTGCCGCAGCTGAGCAACCGGACCGAAGCGCGAGATCGCCTCCTACCCGCGCAGCAGGCGGGCGGCAGCGACGCCGACGCTTGACCGGACGCTCTCCGAAGGTCTTCGATCGGGCCGAGAAGATCGCCAAGGACCTCGGCGACGCATACGTGTCGACCGAGCATCTCTTGCTGGCGCTCTGGCGGAGGAGAAGGGCACCGGCGCGCGGCGGCTGCTGGAGGATGCCGGTCTTGGCGCCAAGGAGCTGCGCAGCGCCCTCGACGAGATCCGCGGCTCGCACCGCGTCACGGACCAGACGCCGGAGGAGCAGTACCAGGCGCTGGATCGATTCACCCGCAACCTCACCGACCAGGCGCGGAACGGGAAGCTCGATCCGGTGATCGGTCGCGACGAGGAAGTGCGCCGGGTGATGCAGGTGCTGTCACGCCGCACCAAGAACAACCCGGTGCTGATCGGTGAGCCCGGCGTGGGCAAGACGGCGATCGTCGAGGGACTCGCGCAGCGCATCGTCAACGGCGACGTGCCCGATTCGTTGCGCAACAAGGAGATCGTGGCCCTCGACATCGGCCAGCTGCTGGCGGGTGCCAAGTACCGCGGTGAGTTCGAGGACCGGCTCAAGTCGGTCGTCAAGGAGCTGGTCGACGCCGAAGGCCGGTACATCGTCTTCATCGACGAGTTGCACACCTTGGTGGGCGCCGGCAAGGCCGAGGGCGCGGTCGACGCGTCGAACCTTCTCAAGCCGGCGCTGGCGCGGGGTGAGCTGCACGTGGTGGGGGCCACGACTCTCGACGAATACCGCCAGCACGTGGAGAAGGACGCCGCCCTCGAGCGTCGCTTCCAGCCGGTCTATGTCGGCGAGCCGAGCGTCGAGGACACCATCGCGATCCTCCGCGGCCTCAAGGAGAAGTACGAGGTGCACCACGGCGTTCGCATTACCGACAACGCGCTGGTGGCGGCGGCAACGCTGTCGCACCGCTACATCGGCGACCGCTTCCTGCCGGACAAGGCGATCGATCTGGTCGACGAGGCGGCGTCGCGGCTCCGGATGGAGATCGATTCGCTGCCGCAGGAGATCGACGAGGTCGAGCGGCGCATCCTGCAGCTGGAGATCGAACGGCAATCGCTGGTGCGGGAGAAGGACAACGCGTCGGTGGAACGGCGCAAGGCGCTCGAGAAGGAGATCGCCGAAAGCCGCGAGCGCAGCGCCGGCATGAAAGCCCGGTGGCAGACCGAAAAGCAGCTGATCGACTCGCTGCAGAAGAAGAAGGCCGAGGTCGAGGCACTCCGCGCCGAAGTCGACCAGGCGACCCGTTCAGGCGACCTGCAGACCGCCGCCGAGTTGCGGTATGGCCGGATCCCGGAGCTGGAGCGCGACCTGCTGCTCGACGAGCGCAAGCTCAACGAGATCCAGAAGGCGTCGAAGTACCTCCGGCAGGAAGTCGAAGCGGAGGACATCGCCAACGTCGTCGCGAAGTGGACCGGGATTCCGGTCACCAAGATGCTGGAGTCGGAGCGCGAGCGGTTGACCATGCTGGAAGACGAGCTGGGCCGCCGGGTGGTGGGGCAGCCGGAGGCGCTGGCGGCGGTGTCGAACGCGGTGCGCCGCGCTCGCGCCGGGCTGCAGGACGCCGCGCGACCGACCGGCTCGTTCATCTTCCTCGGCCCCACCGGGGTCGGCAAGACCGAGACGGCCCGGGCACTCGCCGAGTTCCTCTTCGACGACGAGCGCGCCCTGGTGCGGCTCGACATGTCGGAGTACATGGAGAAGCACGCCGTGGCGCGGATGATCGGCGCGCCGCCGGGTTACGTGGGGTACGAGGAGGGCGGGCAGCTCACCGAAGCGGTGCGCCGCCGGCCCTACAGCGTGCTGCTGTTCGACGAGATCGAGAAGGCCCATCCCGATGTCTTCAACCTGTTGCTGCAGGTGCTCGACGACGGGCGCCTGACCGACTCGCAGGGCCGGGTGGTGGACTTCCGGAATACGGTCATCATCATGACCAGCAACATCGGCAGCCGCTACATCCTCGAGACGCAGCAGATGGACGGCACCGGCGATGCGTGGCCGGAGATCGAGGCGAAGGTGCTCGAGGAGCTCCGGCGCCACTTCCGTCCCGAATTCCTCAACCGGGTCGACGACATCGTCGTCTTCCGGCCCCTCTCGCGCGATGACCTTGACCGCATCGTGGCGCTGCAGCTGGCGCGACTGCGGGCCCTGGTCGCGGCGCGCGGGCTGGTGCTCGACGTCTCGCCGGAGGCGATGTCGTGGCTGGCCGACGCCGGGTACGATCCGCTCTATGGCGCGCGGCCGCTGAAGCGGGTACTGCAGCGCGAGTTGCAGAATCCGATCGCGCTGGAACTGCTCGAAGGGACCTACGCCGAGGGCGACACCATCCGGGTCGATGTCACCGGCGACAAGCTCGCCTTCACACGGCTTCCGGCGCCGCCCGCCGCCGCGGCTCCCGCTGATGCGGCGGGCGCACCGGTCGCGGGATGACGCCAGCGGCTGTCCCGCGCTGATGGCGCTGGTGGTGGGCCCCGCTGACCGGGCGGGAATGGAAGCGGCGCTCGAGTTGGCGCGTGTCGCCGGCGGCCGCGGGGAAGTGCCGGTCGGCGCGGTGGTGTTTCGCGGCGGCGAGCGCCTGGCCGGCGCCGGCAACGAGACCGTGGCCCGGCGCGACCCCACGGCGCACGCCGAGATGCTGGCACTCCAGGCGGCACTTGCCGCCGCGCAATCGGACCGCCTCAACGACGCCACGCTCTACGTCACGCTGGAGCCTTGTGCCCAGTGCGCCGGCGCGATCGTGCTCGCCAAGGTGGGGCGGGTGGTCTTCGGTGCGTGGGATCCAAAGGCCGGGATGGCGGGGTCGATCGACGATCTCCTCCGCCATCCGCGCCTCAATCATCGTCCGGAAGTCCTCGGCGGCGTCCTCGACGCCGAGTGCGCCGCGGTGCTCCGTGAATTCTTCCGGGATCGCCGCTAGGGCGTCGTCCTCCCCAGCGTGTCGTGCAGCGGGTGGGCCGGGGTGATCGGGTCGGGCTCGGCCGCCACCGTCATGGCGAGGATCCGGATGTTGCTGTCGTCGGGAAGTGTCAGCGACGTCGCGCCCGGCGGCAGGTCGACCGGATAGGCAAAGAGGTAGGAGTACTGGTAGTACTCGTTCCCGCCCCTGGCGTCATGCTTGTGCGAGGCGTACCAGGCAATCGGCGCGTTCTTGACATAGCCCGGGGTGATCGAATCGACGACGTCGATCATCCGCGGACCGCGATTGCCACGTCCGCCCCCGCGCCCGCCGAACGCCGGGATCTTCGACGTGTCCCCGCCCGCCTTGAGCACCGAATCGACCCGCGCCCGGCGCAACGAGTCGAAGCGCGCCTGCCGCTGCTGCTGGGCGGCAACCTCGGCGGCCGTCGGTGGCGGCGCCGGGATCTGCTTCCAGACCCGGTCGTCCCACTGGCCGATGAAGCCGTCCCAGGCGTGCACCAGGACATTCACGCTGCTGGCGCCGGCCCGGAACGTTTCGGGGCGATCGCCATCGGCCGATGCGGCGAGGACATAGATCCGGTTCCAGTGGCCGGCGGGGAGGGTGATCTGCTGCCCGCTGGCGGTGACGGCGTCGGCGGTGCCGGTGTGGGCCGGTCCGAGCCGGAACTGGATGCCGTTGTAGTCGAGGGTATCGGGAAGCATCTCTGCCGGTAGCGCCTCGCCCTGATTGTTGAATCCGCCCACGGTCGGCGTGCCGTCGTTGCTTGCGACCGCGCGATCATACGTCAACGCGACCGGTTCGGACCGGACCGGGGCCGCGTGCGTGCCCGCCGGGGCGAGGCGCAGCGCAAACGTGCGGATCTGGTACGGCGTGAGGGAGGTGACCAGCTCGCCGGCTCGCACGGTGGCGGGGCCGACCGGCTGCTCCTGGCCGTTGACCTCGCGTGCCGCGGTGACGGCACCGGCGAACCGCAGCGACACGCTCGGGTGCCGGCGGCCGTCGAGTTCCACCACCCGGACCACCACCTCGTTGTCGGCCTCGGCCCGCTTGAGCGCCATCACGCGCACCCGGGGATCGCTCACCGAGAGCAGCGAGAAGGTGTGACCCAGCGTGCCGGCATGCGCCGATGTGGCAAATGCCAGCAGCGGCGTGTTGAGGCGCCACGCGGTCCAGTCGGTCTGGGCGGCGCGGTAGTCGCCGGCGTGCCCGGCGATGCCGAAGTTGAACTCGTGATGCCCGAAGTCCTGCGTGGTCTGGTCGCCGTAGCCGCCGCGACCGTTGGGCAGCCCCGGGCTCCGGATCAAGGTGACGCGGATGGTGTGGTCGTCGGGCTTGTCGGAGCCGTTCTTGTCGTCGGTGAGGATGGTTGCGCCGAACGTGCCACTCTGGTCGGTGAGGTCGATCCACTGATGCGTGGGGACCTCGAACTTCCGGTCGTAGGCGTTGCCGCGGCGGATCGTGCCGACGTCGAGGTTGTAGGTGGCCTGGGAATCCGACGCCGTCAGCACGAACGCGGCCTTGAGCGCCGTGGCCGGCATGTGCCAGTCGATCACGTTGTGGAAGTCGACGCGGTCGCCGGCGGCACCGGCAGAGAGCGACACGGTCTGCTCGAAGCGCGAACTGTCGACCGTTCGGGTGATGGTGATCGCGACCCGCGCCGGGCCCGCTTCGGTGATCCGGATGTTGGCGGGGCCGTCGACGTAGCCGCGGGGCGGGCGTTGCTCGTCGCTGAAGTCCATGTTCCACGCCGGCCACTGCGACGGGATGTCCCGCATCAGCGCCAGGCGGAGCGGGGCGGCGAGGAGCTCGCGGTTGATCTGCTTGTCGAAGATGCTGGAGACGTCGCCGTTCGGGTCGATGGTGACGCGGTAGCGGGCGTTCTCGAGATGATGGGTCGAGACGTGCAGCACCGACGCCGCACTCGCCACGCCGGTGCGCACGCCGTAGACCGCATAACCCACCGAGGGCGCGGTTGCCTCGAACAACACCCGGGCGCTGTCGTTGGTGATCGCCAGCACCTGGGCCGGCACCGTGGTGCCGTCGGGGCCGGTCACCCGCACCTCGCGCGAGCCGCTCGCGTCGGGCACCGCGGCGGTCACCACGTCGTGCCGCGCGATGTTGAGCGGATTGAAGACCACGATCGGCGTGCCGGTGGTCGTGGTATTCATCGCCGACGCGACGGCCTCGCTGCCGCTGGTCAGCACGTCACTCATCTGGTTCATGGCAATCAGGTCGTCGTTCCAGGCAAACTCGTACGCCCGCGGCGTGGCCGTGCCGGCGGCGAGGTCGTGGAAGTGGCTCCCCATGATGAGTGTCCAGGCGTCATTGAGGCGCTGCATCGGGTACTGGCGCCCACCGAGCCACATCGCGGCGACCGACGCCTTCTCGGCGCCGTCGGCGAGAATCTCGTTCTCGCGAATCCATCGCTTCTGGTAGGCCTGCGAGGTAAGCGAGCCGGCGGAGTGGTTCTGGAGCTCCATCTCGCCGGTGTACGACGGGAGATGGGCCCGTTCCGCCGGCGTGATGTCGCGGAAGAACTGGTCGGCCCGCGCCGAGACGACGTGGATCGCGGCGGTGGTGTCATCGACCGCGCGCTGGATCCACATCACCGAGCTGTCGGTCGGCGCGCCGCCGACGTCCCCGGTGCCGTAATAGCGATAATCGGCGTCGAGGCCGAGCTGCTTCTTGTTCTCCGCGAGGCGGGCCAGCCACGGTTGCAGGTAGGCGGTGGTGTCGTCGATGCGGCGCCGCGCCGACGAATCGATGGCGCTCGCCAGCGCCAGGTTGTAGCCGATCCTTGCCCCGTAGTCGCCGGGGTTGAGCGCCGCGACGACGCCCTTGCCGTCGGGACCGATCCAGCGGCCGAAGTTGAACGGCACGCCCTTGCCGTCCATGCCGTACGGCGTGGTCGAGTCGTCGGGCACGGAGGAGCCCCAGGTCAGCTTCTGGGTGGAAAAGCCCTTGATGCCGGCGTGCGCCAGGATGCTGGGCAGCGACCACGGAAACCCGAAGCAGTCGGGGAGCATGTACTCCTCGCTCGCGACTCCGAATTCCTTGCGGAAATACTCGTTGCCGTACAGCACCTGGCGGAGGATCGCCTCGGCCGACGGCGCGTTGACGTCACCTTCCTCCATCGATGATCCGGCGGGGAACCACCGTCCGGCCTTGATGAAGTCGGTCATCTTCTGGTAGTCGGCCGGCCAGTATTCCTTCATCAGCCGGTAGCGGTTGGCACCGGTGAAGTTGAAGACGTAGGCGGGATACTTCTGGAAGAGAGTGAAGTTGTCTTCCATGGTGTGGAGCAGGTACTCGGAAATGACCTGCGGGTATTCCCAGCGCCATTCGGTGTCGAGGTGCGCGTAGCCGACGACATAGAGGGTCGGTGTGTTGACCAGGTCGGGTTCGATGGAACGGGCGGCGGGTGGTTCGGGGGCCGGCCGGGGGCCCTGGGCAACGAGCGGTGCGGCGGCAAGGAGCGCGGCGGCCACCACGGCGGCGACGTGGCGCTGGTGCAATGACGAACGGGCCATGGGAGTTCTACCCTCTTGAAGTTTCCGAACCGGATGACAACCTTTGCGGCCACCCGTTGACGGCGGCGACATCATCATGCGACTTCCCCTGCGATTCGTGACCCTCTCGGCCGTGCTTCCGGCGTTGCTCGCGACGGCGTCGTGCCGGCACGCCCCGGCGGGCACCAGGACCATCGGCGTCACGCTGCTGACCCGCCAGGACGAATTCTACCGCCGACTCGAGGCGGGGCTGCGGGCGGCGGCTGCGGCTCACGGGTATCAGCTCGTGGTCACGTCGGGGGATTTCGATCTGGCCAAGCAGCAATCGCAGATCGACAATTTCCTGGTGCAACATGTGGACGCCATCGTGGTTTGTCCAGTTGATTCGAAGGGGATCGGGCCGGCCATCGAGAAGGCGAACAGCGCCGGAATTCCGGTCTTCACGGCCGACGTTGCGGCCCAGGGCGGACAGGTCGTTTCGCACATCGCCTCCGACAACGTGGCCGGCGGACAGCTCGCCGCCGATTACCTCGCGCACGCCATCGGCGACAGCGGCGAGGTCGGTATCATCACGGAGCCCGAGGTCCAGTCGACCATCGACCGGGAGACCGGCTTCCGCAACGAGATGAAGAAGTACCCCGGCATCACCATCGTCTCGGCGCTCAACGGCGAGGGGAAGCGCGACCGGTCGCTCAAGGCGGCCGACGACATGCTGGAAGGCCACCCGAACCTCAAGGGCATCTTCGCGATCAACGACGAGTCGGCGCTCGGCGTGCTGTCGAGCGCGCAGTCGCGGCACCGCGACCATCTCGACATTGTCGGGTACGACGCGTCGCCGGAGGCGCAGCGCGCCATCGGGCAGGGGACCCAGCTCAAGGCCGACGTCGCGCAGCAACCCGATTCGATCGGCGTCAAGACGATCGACGCCATCGCCGACTATTTCGCAAAGACCCCGCCGCCGGCCGTGATCGCGGTGCCGGTACGGATCGTCGACGCCGATTCCGTCAAGGCGATGGCGGCGGCGACCGCGCACTAGGCGTGGAACTCCGCGCCGAGGAGCTGGTCAAGCGCCATCCGGGGGTGCTGGCGCTCGACCGGGTGTCCATCGCGGTGCGTGGTGGCGAGGTGCACGCCGTGGTGGGCGAAAACGGCGCGGGGAAGTCGACGCTGATGCGGGTCCTCTCCGGCGCCACCCGCCCCGATGCCGGCCGGATCGTCGTCGACGGCCGTCCGGTCCAGTTCCGCTCACCGCACGACGCCCACGCCCTCGGCATTCGCATGATCCATCAGGAACTTTCGCTGGTGCCGGAACTCTCCGTTGCCGAGAACGTCGCGCTTGGCGCCGAACCGGCGCGGGGCGGGGTCGTGGACCGCCGGCGGCAGGCGGCGCTGGCCGTCGAGGCCCTCGCGCGGCTTGGCCAGCGCGACGTCGATGTCGGCGCGCGGGTTGCCTCGCTGCCGCTGGCGGCGCGGCAGATGACGGAGATCGCCAAGGCGATGGCGCAGCACGCCCGGGTGCTGATGCTCGACGAACCGACCGCCATCCTGGCCCACGACGAGACCGACGTCCTCTTCGAGGTGATTGGCCAGCTTCGCGACGAAGGCGTCGCCATCGTGTACATCTCGCACCGCCTCGACGAAATCTTCCGGATTGCCGACCGGGTCACGATCCTGCGCGACGGCCACCTGGTGTCGAGTGCCCCGATCGGCGAACTGAGCCGCGCCGACATCGTGCGGCAGATGGTCGGGCGCGAGTTGTCGGCCGGCTATCCGCCGGCGGCGGACCAGACCGGGGCCGAGTTGCTGCGCCTCGACGACGTCGCGACGGGGCCGGTGCGCGGCGCGTCGCTGACGGTGCACCAGGGCGAGATCGTGGCGCTTGTCGGTCTGGTCGGCGCCGGGCGAAGCGAGCTGGTCGAGGCAGTCTTCGGCGCCGCGCCGCTGGAGGGCGGCGCGATGTTCCTCGATGGCATGCCGTATCGCCCCCGCTCGCCGCGCGACGCGATCGCCGCCGGGATCGGCCTCCTGCCGGAAGATCGCAAGCGGCAGGGACTGGTGCTCATCGCCGCGGTGCGGGACAACGTCGTGCTGGCGTCGGACGCTCGGCTGGCACGCGGCGGCGTCGTCGATCGGGAGGCGGAGCGCCGCGCCGTCGCCGAATGGGTCGACGCCCTCGCCATCCGCACGCCGTCGCAGGACCAGCCGGTGCGGCTCCTCTCCGGCGGCAACCAGCAGAAGGTGGTGCTCGCGCGCTGGTTGCTGGCGCGATCACGATTGCTCCTCTTCGACGAGCCGACGCGCGGCATCGACGTCGGCGCCAAGGCCGAGATCTACGCGCTGATGCGGCGGCTCACCGGGCAGGGCGCCGGGGTGCTCATGGTGTCGTCAGACCTTCCGGAAGCACTCGGCATGGCCGACCGGGTGGTGGTGTTGCGCAACGGGCGGATCGTTGCCGAGCGGCGGCGCGGCGTCAGCGAGCAGGACGTTGCGGCCCTCATGCTGGGCGAAGCGGCGTGACGGCCGGCCGCGTCTCGCGCTGGCGCCTCGCCGAATACGCGCTGGTGCTGGCGACGGTCGCGGAGGCCGGCATCTTTGCGCTGGTCGCCCCGGGCTTCTTCTCGATTGCCAACGTGATCAACATCGCGCTGAGCATCGCGGTCACCGGCATCCTTGCCGTCGGCATGACGGCGGTGATGGTGACCGGCGGCATCGACCTGGGAGTGGGCTCGGTGGTGGCGCTGACGGGAGTTGCCGCGGCGCTGGTGGTTCCCGCCACCGGCTCGGCGCTGGTGCTTCCGTTGCTGGTGGCACTCGCCGTCGGCCTGCTCACCGGCGTCGTCAACGGCACCCTCGTCGCCTACCTCGACATCCCCGCGTTCATCGTCACGCTGGCAATGCTCACCGCTGCCCGCGGCCTGGCGTTCATCGTCTCCGGGGGGCGGAGCCACGGCGATCTCCCCGACCGCTTCGGCTTGCTGGGCCGCAGCCAGCTTCTTGGCGTGCCGACCCCGGTGTGGACCATGGCGGCGGTGATGCTGGCCGGGGCGTTCGTCCTGCGCCGCACCGTGTATGGCAGGCATCTGTATGCCATCGGCGGCAACCCGGAAGCGGCGTGGCTCGCCGGCATCAACACCAAGCGGGCGATCTGGTGGGTGTACCTGCTCAACGGCGCATTGACCGGGCTTGCCGGGTTGACCCTCGCATCGCGCCTGGGTGCCGGGGTTCCGGACGCCGGCATGCAATACGAACTCGACGTCATCGCCGCCTGCGTGGTCGGCGGCACGTCGCTCACCGGCGGGGTCGGCACCATCGGCGGCACGCTGTGGGGCACGGCGTTCATCGGCGTGCTGACCAACGGCCTCAACCTCGCCAACGTCGATCCCTATGTGCAGAAGATCGCGCTCGGCGTGGTGATCCTCCTGGCGGTGACCGGCGACAAGTTCGGCCGGCGCCGCGCCGCGCTCCAGGCGACGCGCTGAGGTCGTTTCGAGTCGAAACCCCGCGCCATTCCGGCCCTCCGCGGTTGCGCCTATCATTACTGCCGTCCCCCCACTGATCCCAGGGAGTGCTTCATGTTGCGCAGATGCGTTCGCGCGTTGTTCGCCGGCGTTGTCACCGTGGTGCTTGCGGCGCCGGTTGCGGGTCAGTCGCTCGACTCGGCCACGATTGCCGGGATGAAGTGGCGCACCGTCGGCCCCGCGAACTTCGGCGGGCGCGTCTCCGATGTCGAGGGCATTCCCGGGCCGTCGAAGACGCTGTTCATCGCGACGGCGGGCGGCGGCATCTGGAAGACGACCAACAACGGGCAGACCTGGCGCCCGCTGTTCGATGACAAGCGGGTGATCGGCATGGGGATGCTGGCGATTGCGCCGAGCGACACCAACGAGATCTGGGCCGGGACCGGCGAGCCGAACTCCCGCAACACGATCCTGCCGGGTGCCGGCGTGTACAAGTCGATGGACGGCGGGCTCACCTGGACGTTCATGGGCCTCAAGCAGACCCAGTTCATCGGGCGCATCGTGGTCGACCCGCGCGATCCGAAGGTGGTGTGGGTCGCAGCACTTGGCGCGGCATGGAATCCGTCGCCGGATCGCGGCCTCTACAAGACCACCGACGGCGGGTCGACCTGGAAGCTGGTCAAGTTCGTCAGCAACAAGGCGGGCTTTGTCGACGTGGCACTCGATCCGCGCAACCCGGATGTGGTCTACGCGGCGTCGTGGGAGCGGTTCCGGACGCCGTACTCACTCGGTAGCGGCGGTCCGGGGTCGGGGTTGTGGAAGTCGACCGACGGCGGCGCCACGTGGAGCGAGATAAGGGCAACGGCTTCGCCGAGGGAGTCAAGGGCCGGATCGGCATTGCGGTGGCGCCGTCGAATCCCGACATACATCTACGCGCGAGGTGGAGGCGGCGGCGGTGCAGAAGGATGGGGGGTACACCCCGGCGCGGGCCCCGGAGGGCAGCGGACTGTACCGTTCGGCCGACGCCGGCAAGAGCTGGTCAAGATGAACAGCTCGACGAGCGGCCGTTCTACTACTCGCAGGTTCGCGTCGACCCCCGCAACCCCGACCGGGTCTATTTCTCCTCGACCGAGATCCAGCTCTCCGACGACGGCGGCAAGACGCCGCGGCCGGCCGCGCTGCAGGTGCACGTCGACGACCACGCCATGTGGATCGATCCGGCCGATCCGGCCCGGCTGGGTGATCGGCGACGATGGCGGCATCGACATCTCGTTCGACGCCGGCGGAAACTTCCGGCAATTGCAGAACCTGCCGATCGCCAGTTCTACGCGGTGAGCTACGACTTCGCCGTGCCGTACAACATCTGCGGCGGCGCGCAGGACAACGGGGCGTGGTGCGGGCCGAGCCGGCGCCGGACGGGTCGAATCAACAACGCCTACTGGTACACGTTCAGCGGCGGCGACGGCTTCTATACCGCGCAGGACCCACCGACCCGAACATCATCTACAGCGAGTCGCAGGACGGCGGCGCCGGCGCGCATCGACCTGAAGACCGGCGCGAGCGGTCGGTTCCGCAAGCCGGGGTGGCAGGAGCAGTACCGGACGTGGGAGGATTCGATCGCGGCGGTCCGGGGCGACCCGCTGGTGCCGGATAGCAAGGCGCACAAGGCGGCCATCGCGGCGCTGCGCGCCCGCCAGAAGCAGGACTCGGTCGACCTGGCCCTCCGGTTCAACTGGAACACGCCATTCTTCCTGTCGCCCCACAACCCGGCGGTGATCTACTTCGCCGGCAATCGGGTGCTCAAGTCGAGTCGAGCGCGGCGACCATTTCTAGCTGATTTCGCCCGACCTGTCAAAGAAGGAATGGGCCAAGATCGACACGTCGCTCACCTGGACCGGCGGGATCACCATCGACGCGACCGGTGCCGAGAACTACGGCACGGTGGTGTCGCTGGCCGAGTCGTACCTGCAACCCGGGGCTGCTCTACGCCGGCACCGATGATGGCAACGTCTGGATGTCGCGGAACGACGGCGCGCAGTGGGAGAACCTCACGTCCGGTTCCCGGGGCTGCCCGACAACGAAGTCTACGTCGACGCGGATCGAGCCGTCGCACATCGACTCGATGACGTTCTGGGTGGCGTTCGACAACCACACGTCGCAACGACTTCCTGCCGTACCTCTACGTCACCCACGACGACGGCCGGTCATTCTCGCTCCATCGCCGGCAACCTTCCGCATGACGGCGTGGGCGACTACGTCCACGTGATTCGGCGAGGATCCGCACAACCCGAACCTGCTGCTTCGTCGGGACGTCGATCAGCGTGTATGCGTCGATCGACGCGGGGCAACAGCTGGAGCCGGTTTGCCGACGGGATGCCCTCGGTTCCGGTGTTCGACCTGAAGATCCAGCCCCGCGACCACGAGCTCATTGCCGCGACCCATGGGCGCGGCTTCTGGGTCGTGGACGTCGACGCCGCTGGAGCAGCTCGACTCCACGGTCGCTGGCCGCCAAGGCGTATCCTCTTCGCGCCGCGCCACGGCCTGCAGTGGGGCGAGGGCGCCGACGCTGATGGGCCCGGGCAACGGCAATGCCCAGGCGTTCTTCGCGGTGCCGAACCCGGCGTATGGCGCCGACATCGATTACCGCTCGGCAGCGGTGCCGGGCGTGAAGCGGTGCACTTCGACGTGTTCAACGTCGGCGGTGATACCATCGCCGCACTCACCGGTCCGGGCGGACCCGGCGTGCACAGCGTCACATGGAATTACCAGCGCGCGCCGCGCAAGCTCCGGCCAAACCCGCGGCGCTGTCTCCGTCGGAGCGGATGGACAGCATCCTCCGGCAGGCGCGTGCCCCGAAGGTGATCGACTCGCTGCGCAAGGCGCACGGGTACGACTCGACCGCACTGGCGCGCGCCGAGGAGCTGCTCAATCCGCCAAGTGCCGCCGCGGCGTGGCGGGGCCGCGGGGCACGAGGCGGTGGTGGCGGCGGCGGTGGGCGCGGCGGCCGCGGCGACGCGAACTGCAATCGGCCGCTGACCCAGTGGGATTCGTTCTGCGCCCGGCCGGCCGAGGGGAGCCCCGCGGGCCGCGGTGGGCGCGGCGGCGGCGGCGGTGGCGGTTTCGGTCGCGGCGCGGTGCCCGCCAACGTGCTGAAGATCTTCGACATCATCGGCATGCACGTGCCGACGGCCGCCGGGCGCGGCGGGTTTGGCGGGCGCGGTGGATTCGGTTCGCTGGCGGGGACTGGTGACTACCTGGTGACGCTGACGGTCGGTGGTGAGACGTATCGGCAGACGCTGCACGTCCAGCGGGTCAGCGGCGACGATGCCGTCGCGGCACCGGACGGTGTGGGCGACGGCGGCGGAACGCGGTAGCGCGTCGCCGTCCGGCTCGCCCGTTGGTGCCCCACGGCAGAGGCGCCGGCCACTCGTGATGAGCGACCGGCGCCTCTGTCGTTCCGGCGGGACTATTCCCGGTTGTCGAGTTGCACCCCGGCACTCCGCAGCTGCTGCTCCAGCGCCGGGATCCGCACCTTCCGCAGCTGGTCGATCCGGTCGCCCTGCTTCGCGATGGCGTCGGGCAGCCCCTTCAACGTCTGCTGCTGCGTCGCGCCAGGCATGAACTGCACGTTGAGCAGTTCCGTGAGCGTATTGAGTTGCGACTGCACGGTCCGCTCGGTGGGCGGGGGCGGCGCCTCGGGGGGCGGGGCGACACGGACGGCGGAATCCGAGGCCGCGGAATCGGCGCCACCGGCACCCCGGCCACCGCGGCCGCGACCGCCGAACGCTCCGCCGGCGCCACCGCCGCCAGCCCCGCCGCGCCCCCGCCCGCCCCGACCGGCGGTACCGACCTGTGCGACGATCTCTCGGACCTCCTTCTCGAGCGCCGCCATCGTGTCGCGCGCCGCGGCGGGCACAGTCGCCTTGGCGCCGTCGATGGTCCGGCGCAGCGCGGTCAATGCCTGTTGTGCCGTATCAGCCGCCTCGGCGCGTGCCCGCAACGCGAGCTGCGCGGCCGCGACCGAGAGCCGGTAGCGGTAGAGCGCCTTGAGTTCGGCATCGGAGAGCATCACCATCGGGTCCTTCTGGAGGGTGAAGGACCGTTCGAGAACGGTCGGTGCTCCGGACGTTGGCGTGATCGTCAACCGGGCGCGGTACGATCCCGGCGTTGCGAGGAACGTGGCCGCCGCCGGCGCTGCGCCGCGACCGCCGAAGCCGCCCCGTCCGCCGCCACCGCGACCTCCACGCCCACCGCGTCCCTCCGGGGCCGGGGCGGTGTCGGTCTGCGCCAGCGGCCCGGTCAGCGGCGCGCCGACCCGCATGTCCCAGATCGCCAGGTGAAGCCCCGTCGCGCGATCCACCGGGAGCCGCCGGATCACGGTGCCACCCGCGTCGGTAATGGTGAGCGCAACATTCGCTCCGGCCGGCACGCCATCGAGCAGGTACGCAATGCGCGCCCCCGGCTCCGGGTTCTGGCCGGCGAAGCCACGACTGCCCATCCCCGAGTTGTGCGAATTGTCAGGCTGGTACTCGAGCTCGTCGCGGATCGGGAAGAGGTAGCTGCCGCCGGCGGCCTTCGCTTCGGCGAGATGTTCGAGCGGGCCGATGTCGTCGAGGATGTAGATGCCGCGACCGTGGGTTCCCGCGACCAGGTCGTTCATTCGCGACTGGATGGCGAGGTCCATCACCGGCACGCCGGGAATGCCGCTCTTCAGCTGGGTCCAGTGGCTGCCGCCGTCGATGGTGAAGAACACGTCGAAATCGGTGCCCACGAAGAGCAGCCCGGGCTGCCGGGGGTGCTCGCGGATCACCTTGACCGAGCCGGTCGCCGGGAGGTCGCCGGCGATGCTGTGCCAGGTCTGGCCGAAATCGCTGCTCTTGAGCACATACGGGCGGAAGTCGTTGCTGCGATGTCCGTCCATCGTGGCGTAGAGCGTGCCGTCGTCGGCGTTCGACCAGATCACCCGGCTCACGTACGTCGTGTCGGGGACGCCGGGAAACTGTTCGACCCGGGTCCAGTGCTTGCCGTCGTCCCGGGTCACCGCGATGACGCCGTCGTCGGTGCCGGCGGCGAGGAACCCGGCGTGCCGCGGCGACTCGGCGAGGGTGGTGATGTTGCTGAAGTCGGCGGTGCCTTCGTTGCGCCCGAGGGCCGTCGAGTCGGGGACGCTGCCGCGCATCGGCAACTTCTTCCAGTCGATGTTGCGGGTCAGGTCGGGTGAGATGACCGTCCAGTCGTCGCCGCGATTGGTGCTCCGGAAGACGACGTTGGCGGCGAAGTACAGTGTGCGCGCGTCATGCTGCGACGGCAGGATCGGGGCGCTCCAGTTGTAGCGGTACGTGGTGCCCGGCGGCGCTTCCGGCCGGATGCTGCGACTCTGCCCGATCCGTTCGTCGTATCGCGCAATGTCGCCGTTCTGCGCCTCGGCATAGACCAGCTTCGGGTCGAGCGGGTCGGGCACGGCGTAGAAGCCGTCGCCGCCGGTCATCCGGAACCACTGCGCGTTGGTCGGGCCGTAGCTGTTCCGGGTCCGGCTCGGGCCGCCATAGGTGCTGTTGTCCTGCAGTCCGCCGTAGACGTTGTAGAACGGCCGCGCGTCGTCGACCGACACCGAGTAGAACTGCGAGACGGAGACGTTCTCGACGTGGTCCCACGTCTTTCCCCGGTCCCACGTGAAGTAGGCGCCGCCGTCGGTGCCAAGAATCTCTTCCTGCGGTTCGTCCGGGTTGATCCACAGCGCATGCTGGTCGCTGTGCACCCCACCGGTGCCGAACGGCTTCCAGGTCTTGCCGCCGTCGAACGACTCCTGCGAACCGACGTTGAGCTTGACGACGTGATCCGGGTCGGTGGGATCGCAGCGGACCTGCCCGTAATACCAGGCGGTGCCGTTGTTGTCGCTCACCTGGCGCCAGCTGTCGCCGCCGTCGTCGGAGCGATAGACACCCCCCTTGGGCTGGGCGGCGTGCACCACGGCATAGAGCGTGGCGGGACGGGAACGGCAGACGCTCACGCCGATGCGACCGATGTCGCCGGACGACGGAAAACCGTCGGTGAGCTTCTTCCAGGTCTGGCCGGCGTCGGTCGACTTGAAGAGACCGCTCTCGGGCCCGGCCGGCAGGAAGCCGTATTCGCGGCGCTCCCGCTCGAAGGCGGCGGCGTAGACGATGTCGGGGTCGGACGGGTCGAGCGCGACGTCGACCACGCCGGTGTACTTCGAGATCTCCTTGACGTTGGTCCAGTTGGCGCCACCGTCGGTCGTCTTGAACAGCCCCCGTTCGCCGCCGGGCGCCCAGAGCGGGCCGAGCGCCGCGACGTAGACCACGTCGGGATTGCGCGGGTCGATGACGATGCGGCCGATGTGCTGCGAGGTGGGGAGCATCGCGGCCGACCACGTGGCGCCACCATCGGTCGACTTGTAGACGCCGGTGCCGTACGACGAGCTGCGCATGTTCTGCGGCTCGCCGGTGCCGACCCAGATCACGTCGGGATCTGACGGCGCCACCGCCACCGCGCCGACGCCGCCGGTGCGGACCGAGTCGAAGATCGGCGACCAGTCGACTCCACCGTTCTCCGAGCGCCACACGCCGCCGGTTGCGGCCCCGAGGTAGATCACCGTGCCGAGGCGCTTGCCGGGCGTGGCGGGTGCCACCGCGACGTCGACGATGCGGCCAACCATGAAGGCCGGCCCGATCGAGCGGAACGCCAGCGGGCGCACCAGGACCGAGTCGGGCGGCAACGTGCCCGGCGCGAGGCGCGACGGATGCGTCGGGTGGAACGGCGCGAAGGCGGTCGCGGCGAAGGCCGTCGCGAGGGCGGCGAAGATTCCGGGTCGGCGGCTCATGGGCGGTGTCGGTTGCGGGACGGTCGCCGGGGGAAGCGACGCCCGATTCTATCGGCGCCCACCGGCGATGGCAACGACGCGGCACGTCCTGGTCGGTGGGATACCTCGAGCGGCGTGGCGTTTCGCCGCGCAACGCGTGGCAACGGCGCGGCGCCAAGGGTGGCGGGAACGGCGGCTCACATGTACCGTTCCCACCTATGCGTATAAGCCGGTGGCTTGGCGGCAACACCGCGGTGGGGCAGTTGCTCACCGCGCTGGTGCTCGTTGCGCAGGGCGGCACGGTGGTCGCGCCGCTGATCGATGCGCGCGACGCCTGCAACCCCGGTCCGCTCGTGGCGATCGGCATGGTGCACCCGGATCTGGCGCAACTCAGCACCGATCACGGTCGCGCCCCGGCGCACAACCCCGCCACCTGTCCCGCCTGCATCGTGCAGTCGCTGCATGCGCGGGTGGAGCGGGGCAACCTGCTGCGCCTCGTGGTGGCGTGCCATCGCACCGTCTCTCCGGTTCCCGCGGCCACCCGGCCGCAAGCACCCCGACTCTCCTTCCGGTTTTCGCGCGCCCCTCCGACGCTGGGCTGACGTCCGCGTTCCTGTCGGGCCCCTCACTCCGGTGAGGCCGGCCTGCGTCGTTCACCAAGGGGCAGCATGCGATTCACCCTGTGCTTCGGGGCGTTGGCGCTGTGCGCCGCGCCCGCGGTCGGCCAGCGCGCCGATTCCACTGCGGTCGTACCCAGGCCGGTAGACACCGGACCGGAGTGCGTGCCGCGTCCCGCCGCCGGTGCCGGCGACACCCTCTGCGTCACCCGCACCGGGGCCATCGCCCGGGCGCTGGCGGTCAATCCCCAGCTGCTTGTCGCCGCGGCGCAGACCCAGCAGGCCCGGGCTGGCAAGGTGCAGACCGTCGCCATGCCCGATCCGCAGTTCAGCGTGGAGTGGGACGCCTCCCACGGTCCGTTCGGGACCGGCGGCGGCGCAATCTCGGAGCTCTACCAGGCCACGCTGACGATTCCGTTCTTCGACAAGTTCCGCCTCAACCACCGGATCGGCAGCGCCAGCGTGCGCGCGTCGGAGGCGGACTCGACCTCGGTGCAGCAGCAGGTCGTCTCCCAGACCTCACAGGCCTACGACGCCCTGCTGGCCGCCCTGCGACACCGCAGCGACCTCGAGGAGATCGATTCACTCGCCGCCGACTTTGCGCGCAAGACCCAGGCGCGCTACGACGCGGGCACCGTGGCGCGGCTCGACGTGGTGAACGCGCAGGTCGCGCTGGCGTCGGCCGAGAACGACCTGATCGCCAACGGGCGCGACATCGCCAACGCGCGGGCGGCGCTGAACCGGTTGATGGGGCGTCCCCTCGGGGCCCCGCTGGCCACCGCCGACACCCTGGCGCCGCCGCCGGGGCTGCCGGCACTCGATCCACTCATCGCAGCCGCCGCGGCGCACCGTCCCGAACTTGCGTCGATGCGTGCCCAGCAGTCCGGGGCCCACGCCGCGACCGCGCTGGCCCGTGAATTCTGGCTCCCCGATTTCACCGTCGGACTCTACAAGGACTACGCTGCCGGGCCGCAGCCCGGGCTGTTGCTCACCGGCTTCTCGTTCCCGATTCCGCTCTTCTACTGGAATCACAGCAAGGGCGAGATCGCTCAGGACCGCTTCTACGAAGAGGAACTCTCGGCGGGGTATCGGGACCAGGCCGCGGCGGTGGAGCAGGATGTCCGTGCCGCCTATGCCACGGCCGCAACCGCCCTGCGCCAGGTGCTGTACCTGCGTGACCAACTCCTTCCGGCGGCGCGCGACGCCTACCGGATTGCCGCGGCGAGTTACGCGCTGGGCGGGTTGTCGGCGCTGGAAGTCAACAGCGCGCGCGCCGCGCTCGCCGACGCCGAAAGCCAATACACCGACCAACTGGCCGCGGCCAACAGCGCCCGTGCCGACCTCGAACGCGCCGTCGCCGTGCCATTGGCGACGTTCCCCACCGGAGCTTCGCAATGATCGGGAAATGGATCCCCGCCGCCACCGCGGCGACCGTGGCTGTGCTGGCCGGCTGCGGCCACAAGGCACCGCCCGCCGAGGCGGCGACCAATGCCGTCGACACCAACACCGTGACGGTCACCGAGGCGCAGCGGGGCCAGATCACCACCGAGGCCGTCGCCCGGCACCGCTTCGTCCCGGAGATCGCCACCACCGGAACGGTCACCTGGGACGGTGACCGCTCCACCCAGGTGATCTCGTCGCTCTCCGGCCCGGTCCAGCGGTTGTTGGTCAACCTCGGCGATTCGGTCGCGCCCGGGCAGCAGCTGGCGACGGTGGTGTCACCGGACTTTGCCACGGCACTGGCCGACTATCGCAAGGCCGAAGCCGGGTGGCGCAACGCCCGGCGGATCGCCAACCTCGACGAGAAGCTCTTTGCCAACGACGCGCTGGCGCGTGCCGACCTCGACCAGGCCCACAGCGACCTGTCGCAGGCGGTGGCGGATCGCGATGCGGCGGTGGCGCAATTGGCCGCCCTCGGCCTCGACTCGACCGTCGTCGCGTCGCTGGCCGACAGTGGCGTGATGAAGCCGCCGGCGCCGGCGATCCGCGCGCCGATCGGCGGCACCGTCGTCGAGCGCCTCATCACCCCCGGCCAATTGCTGCAGGCCGGCGCCACGCCGGCGTTCACCATCGCCGACCTCTCGACGATGTGGGTGATGGCGAACGTGTTCGAGGGTGACGTCAGCGGGATCGCGAAGGGCGCCCCGGCAATGATCACCGTGCCAGCGGCCGGTGATTCGTTCCCGGGCCGGGTGGACTATGTCGGCGCCGAGGTCGATCCGGCCAGCAAGGCCACCGCGGTGCGCATCGTGGTGCCCAATCGCGGCCACCAGCTGCGGGCCAACATGCTGGTCAACGTCGACATCCGGCAGTCGGCGCCGCGGGTCGGCGTGACGATTCCGGTTTCCGCGGTCATGCGCGACGACCAGAACCTGCCGTTCGTCTTCGTCACCGCCGGGCCGACCCGCTTCCTGCGGCGCCGGATCACGCTCGGGGCGCGGAGCGGTGACAGTTACGAGGTGAACGACGGGCTCGCGCCCGGCGACACCGTGGTGACCCAGGGCGCGCTGTACCTCGAAGAGGCGACCTCGCAATGACCGTCGAACCTCCGATGCCGGAAGACGGTGCGGTGCCGGCGGCGCCGGAATCGACCACCAGGCGCTCGATCATCCACCGCATCGTCAGCACGTCGCTGGCCCAGCCGATCCTGGTCGTCACCGCCAGCCTTGCGATGGCGGCCGTCGGGGTCTGGTCATTCAAGCGCCTGCCGGTCGACGCCTACCCCGACCTTTCGCCGCCAATTGTCGGCATTACCACGCAGTGGCCCGGCGAGGCGGCGGAAGAGGTCGAGCGGCTCATCACGGTGCCGATCGAGACGGAGATGAACGGCACGCCCGACCTGCAGGTGCTGCGTTCGATCTCGTTCTTCGGCCTGTCGTCGGTCGACATGGTGTTCAAGGACGGCACCGATCCGTACTTCGCGCGGCAGCAGGTGTTCGAACGCCTCAACAGCGTCGGGCTGCCCGACGGGGTGAGCGCCGAAGTCGAGCCGCTCTACTCGCCGTCGGGGCTGGTGTATCGCTACGTGCTGACCAGTCCCGATCGCAGCCCGATGGAACTGAAGGCGATGAACGACTGGGTGCTGTCGAAGGCGTACAAGGCGGTGCCGGGCGTTGCCGACATGTCGGGCTTCGGCGGCCCGACCATGCAGTACCAGGTGCTGATCGACCCGACCCGCCTGGCCGGCGCCGGCCTCGGCGTCTCCGACGTGATCTCGGCCCTCGGCAACAACAACGGCAACGCCGGCGGCGGCTTCTACTCCGAGGGCGGCCAGTTCTACTACGTCCGCGGGCTGGGGCGCTTCAAGACGCCCGAGGACATCGGCAACACCGTCCTGACGGTGCGCAACGGCACCCCGGTGCTGGTGAAGGACATCGGCCAGGTGGTGATCGGCAATGCCACCCGCACCGGCATCTTCGGCTACGACGACAGCACGTACCACATGCCGGACGCGGTCGAAGGCGTCATCCTGATGCGGACCGGCGAGCAGGCGCAGACGGTGCTCAAGGGCGTCGAGCAGAAGACCCGTGAGCTCAACGACACGTTGCTGCCCAAGGACGTCAAGGTCCATCCGTTCTACGACCGCAGCGACCTGATCCACCTCACCACCCGCACCGTCGAGGACAACCTGGTGCGCGGCATCGTGCTGGTGGTGGCGGTGCTGATCTTCTTCCTCTTCGACATCCGCAGCGGCCTGATCGTCGCGGCGACCATCCCGCTGGCGCTCCTCTTTGCCTTCATCTGCCTCGACCTGCGCCACATTCCGGCCAACCTGCTGTCGATCGGCGCCATCGACTTCGGGATCCTGGTCGACGGCGCGGTGGTGATGGTGGAGAACATCCACCGCACCCTGGCGCGACGATCCGGCACGAAGTACTCGCTCATGACGGTGATCGCCGAGGCGGCATCGGAAGTCGACCGCCCGATCGTCTATGCGGTGGCGATCATCGTGGCCGGCTTCCTGCCGATCTACGTCCTCTCCGGGCCGTCGGGCCGGCTGTTCCGTCCCATGGCTGACACGATGATCTTCGCGCTGCTCGGCTCGCTCGCCCTGGCGCTGACGCTGCTGCCGGTGCTCTGCGCCCTGCTGCTGCGCCGCGGCGTGCGCGAACGGCGCAACGCGGCCTACGAATGGATCCGCGACCGGTACGCCGCGATGCTCGATGCCTGCCTGGCGCGGCCGGTCGTGACGGTGGTGGTGTCGGTGGTGATCTTCGTCGGAGCGCTGCTGCTGACGGCGGGGGTCGGGGCGGAATTCATGCCGCACCTCGACGAAGGCGCGCTCTGGGTGCGCGCCACCATGCCCGCGACGATCTCGCTCGACGAATCGTCGAAGATCGTCCCGCAGATCCGCCAGATCCTCCAGACGTTTCCCGAGGTGACGGTGGTCGCGTCCGAGCACGGCCGCCCCGACGACGGTTCCGACCCGACCGGCTTCTTCAACGCGGAGTTCTATGTCGGCCTGAAGCCCTACGGCGAATGGAAGGGCCCCTATCACACCAAGGACGAGCTGATCGATCGGATCAACGCCAAGCTGGCGAAGTTCCCCGGCGTCGCCTTCAACTACACGCAACCGGCCGAAGATGCCGTCGACGAGGCGGAGACCGGGCTGAAGAGTTCGCTGGCGGTCAAGATCTTCGGCACCGACCTGTCGGTGCTCGAGCAGAAGGCCGAGCAGGTCGAGCACGTGCTCTACACCGTGCCGGGGATGGCACGGATGACGGTCGTCCACGAACTTGGCCAGCCCAGCCTCACCATCACGCTCGACCGCGCCAAGCTGGCGCAGTACGGCATTGCGGCGGGTGACGTCAACGCGCTGGTCGAGGCGGCGGTGGGCGGCACGGCCGCCACCGAAGTGGTGCAGGGTGAGGAGCTGTTCGACCTGGTGGTGCGGTTGCAGCCCCAGTTCCGCCAGACGCCCGAGGCCATCGGCGCCATCCTGATGACCACCCCCGACGGCGAGCAGGTGCCGCTGCGGGAACTGGCTGACATCAAGGTGTCCAACGGCGCGTCCTACATCTATCGCGAGAACAACGAGCGGTACATCGGTGTGCAGTACGCAGTGGTGGGACGCGACCTGGCCAGCGCGGTGAGCGAGGCGCGGACCAAGGTGGCGCAGGCGGTGCACCTGCCGGCCGGATACCATGTGGTGTGGGGCGGGGAATACCAGGAATACACCGCCTCACGGAGCCAGCTGCGGTTCGTGCTGCCGCTGACCATTGCACTGATCTTCATCCTGCTCTTTGCGCTCTATCGCAACTTCATGTTTCCGTTGATCACGGTGGTCGGCGTGGTGCTGTCGGCGCCGGTCGGTGGTATCGTCGCGCTGGCGCTGACCGGCACGCCGTTTTCGGTCTCATCCGGCATCGGCTTCCTGGCGCTGTTCGGCGTCTCGGTGCAGACCGCCGTGGTGTACATCTCGTACGTCAACGAGCTGCGCCTGCAGGGACTCGGCATCCATCAGGCCGCCCGCGAGTCGGCGCTCTACCGGCTGCGACCGATCATGATGACGGCGCTGGTGGCGGCCTTCGGCCTCCTCCCGGCGGCGTTGTCGACCGGGGTCGGCTCCGACTCGCAGAAGCCGTTCGCGCTGGTGATCGTCGGCGGCCTCTTCTCCCGGCTGCTCATTTCGGTATTCCTGATGCCGGTGCTGTACATCGCCACGGCGCGCGCCACCGACCGCCTCGAGGTGTGAGGCGGCCGGGAATGGCACGCGCGACCGCTGGACAGTAGTATTCGCGGTTCTCTCGACCACGCCGGCCGCCCCGCGGCCGGGTTGACCGGCACGGCCGGACGCCATCGCGGCGTCCGGCGTCACCCTCGTCCCGACGGACCCATGACCTCATTGCGTTGGACCATGGCCCTGGCGGCTGGCGCCACCCTGGTGGTTGCCGCCTGTCATCAGGCCGCTCCGAAAACCGCGCCCACACCGGCTGCTCAGCCTGCCGCGACAGTCGCCCAGGCCGCTCCCTCCAATCCCGCACCGGCCGAACCGGCCGACACCACCGGCGGCGGCGGCCGGGGCGGGCGGGGCGGGCGCGGTGGCGCGGCGGCCAATGGGGAACCGAATCCGCAGCCCTACGGCCGGGTGATCACCCACGAGGCCCAGAGCAAGAGCGGCCTCTTCAAGACCGACCGCATCGGCTCCAAGCTCTATTTCGAGATCCCCGCGAGCGAACTCGACAAGGACATGCTGCTGACGGTCGAGATCGAGAGCACCACCGAGGGGCTCGGCTACGGCGGGCAGATGGTGGCGACCCGCGTGGTGCGCTGGCAGCGCCGCGACAACCGCATCCTGCTCCGAGCCATGAATTACAGCATCCGGGCATCGGATTCGACCGACCCGATTGCGCAAGCGGTGGCCAACGCCGACTACGCCCCGATCCTGCACGTCTTTCCGGTCGAGTCCTGGGGACCGGACTCGGTGGCGGTCATCGACGTGACACCGATCTACACCACCCAGACACCGCCGGAGATCAGCGTCACCGAGCGGTACCGGGGCCAGGTCGACGCCAACCGCACCCTGCTCAACAGCGTGGCGGCGTACCCCACCAACATCGAAGTGCGCTCCGACGTGACGGTCAACGCGCAGCCGAACGCTGCCGCCGCCGGCCGCGGCGGGCGGGGCGGCGCCGAACAGCCGCCGACCTCGACCTTTCTGGTGCACTGGTCGATGGTCAAGCTGCCGGAAACGCCGATGATGCCCCGGCTCGAGGATTCGCGGGTCGGCTACTTCTCCACCAGCACCGTCGACTTCTCCTATCCGGCGCACCGGGCCGAAACCCGGACGTTCATCAACCGCCACCGGCTGGAGTGCTCCGACCAGAAGGTCGGCAACCTCTGCGTGCCGAAGCAGCCGATCGTCTACTACGTCGATCCGGCCACGCCGAAGTGGCTGGTGCCCTGGGTGAAGAAGGCCATCGAAGCGTGGCAGCCGGCCTTCGAGGCCGCCGGGTTCAAGAACGGCATCGTCGCGCGCGATGCGCCGTCGAAGGCCGAGGACCCTGACTGGTCGCCGGAAGACGCCCGCTACAATGTCGTCGACTGGCTGCCGTCGACCACCGAGAACTCGGTGGGGCCGAGCACCGTCGATCCGCGGTCGGGCGAGATCATCAGCGCCCACCTGCAGATCTATCACAACGTGATGAACCTCAATCGCGACTGGTACTGGATCCAGGTCGGCGACCTCGACCCGCGCGCCCGCAAGCTGCCGTTGCCCGACTCGCTCGCCGGCCGCCTGATGCAGTTCGTCATCAGCCACGAGGTCGGCCACACCCTGGGCCTCGAGCACGACATGAAGGGCAGTGCCATGTACCCGGCCGATTCGGTCCGCAGCGCGACCTGGGTGCACAAGATGGGGCACTCACCGTCGATCATGGATTATTCGCGATTCAACTACGTGGCGCAGCCGGAAGATCACATCGCCCTCGAGGACCTCATTCCCCGGGTGGGCCCGTACGACATCTTCGCCATCAAGTGGGGCTATTCGCCGCTGCCGGACGCCAGGACTCCAGACGACGAGCGCCCCACGCTCGACGCCTGGGCGCGGGAGCAGGACACCATTCCCTGGCTCCGCTTTGCCGCCGACGGCAGCACCTCCGATCCGCGGCGTGAGACCGAGGCGGTGGGCGACGACAATCCGGTGCAGTCGACCGGCTACGGCATCCTGAACATCAAGCGGCTGGTGCCGATGCTGGTGCCGGCCACGACCGAGCCGACCAAGGACAACTCGGATCTCAACGAGCTCTACGGCCGGCTGATTGGTCAGTGGGCCACCGAACTCGGCCACGTCGCCAATCTCGTCGGCGGGGTCGAGACCCAGGACAAGTACGGCTCGCAGCCAGGGCCGGTATACACCCCGGTGGCGGGATCGCGGATGCGCGCGGCGGTGAAGTTCCTCAACGACAACGCCTTCCAGACGCCGACGTTCTTCCTGTTGCCGGCGGTCACCACCCGCATCGAGGACAACGCGGGGATCGCGCAGATCAACGCCGCCCAGGCGCGGGTGCTGGCGTCGCTGTTGCAGGATGCGCGGCTCAGCCGGATGATCGAGATCGAGGCAATGCGTCCGCGGCCCGCCGATGTCTATCCGCTCCCCGAGATGCTGGCCGACGTCCGTCACGGCATCTGGAGCGAGCTCTCCGCGCCGTCGGTGAAGATCGATGCCTTCCGCCGAGCGCTGCAGCACTCCTACCTCGACGACGTTGCCGCGAAGCTCAATCCGCCGGCACCGGCGGCGGGGGCCGCGGCGGGGCGGGGTGGTCGCGGCGCCGGGCCGGCGCTCGACGACGTACACTCGCTGTTCCGCGTCGAGCTGCAGGCGCTCGATGGCGACATCCTGTCGGCGCAGAAGCGGGCGGGCGACGCCGAGACCCGCGCCCATCTCGCCGATGCGCACCACCGCATTCAGGACATTCTCAACCCCAAGACCGGCTCGTCCGGTGGCGGTGACGGCGGGGAGTAACGCCCCCCGGCACGTGCAGCAACCGGACCCCGCGGCCGATGGTCGCGGGGTTCGGCGTCTTCAGGCCGGAGCGGCCGGAGCGACAGGCCGTGGTGCCACGACGTAGGCTTCCATCGCGAAATACTCGGCGAGCCCGAGGCGATTGAGGAGCGCCGCGGTCTCCTTGTTCCGGCTCTCGACCCGCTGCCAGAACTCGCGATCGTCGGTGCCGGGAAACGGCGCGGAGTCCTTCTGCGACTGGTGCTTGAAGATGGCCTGGATCTTGGTCCGCAATTCTTCCTGCGAGAGCGGCACCAGCCACGTCGCCTCGGTCACCGGCCATTCCTGCCACGCGCCGCGATAGAGCCAGACTTCGGGGGGTGTTGCGGCGTCGCCGTAGAGCGACGCCACGGCGGCGTCGATGGCGTCCTTGCAGAGCCGGTGCGTGCCGTGCGGATCGGAGAGGTCGCCGGCCACGAGCAGCAGGTCGGGCTGCTCGCGCACCAGCAGCTCGCGGACGATGGCGATGTCGTCCGGTCCGATCGGCGCCTTCTTCACCGTGCCGGTCCGGTAGAACGGCAGGTCGAGGAAGCGCGCATCCTCGCGGCGGAGGCCGAGGGTTTCGATGCCGCTGACCGCCTCCGCCTCACGGATGATGCGCTTCAACTCCTGCACCTCGGGGCTGTCGACCGCACCGGGCGCCTTGCCGGCGAGGAAGTCGCGCACCCGGGCCGCCAGCGGCGAGACGTCTCCCGGCGCGAGCCGCCCCGCCGCGGCGAGGCGTTCCAGGACGTCGACGTAGCGGAGCACGTCATGATCGAAGACGGCGATGTTGCCGCTCGTCATGTACGCCACCACGAGATGGTTGCCGTTGACCACCAGCTTGCGCAGCAGGCCGCCGGCCGAGATCACGTCGTCGTCGGGGTGGGGCGAGAAGCAGATGATGTTCTTGCCGCGCGGCAGCTTCGAGCGGCCGCGGATCCTGCCGCCGAGGGCATTGAAGACCAGGCCGTTGACCACGCCCGGCGCCCCGTGGCGCGCCAGCAGTGACGCCAGGTGGTGCTCCACGTAGTCGCGCTCGGTGAGCTTGAGGATGGCGTGCTGCACGGCGAGCGAGAGCCAGGCCACCGCACGGACCTCGAGCGCCGGGGTCCACGACACTTCGTCAACCAGCCAGGGCGTCGCGACACGGGTCAGGTCGGCCGCCGCGGCGGAGTCGCAGAAGAACGTTGCCGAAGGGTGGCGCTGCAGGAACGTCGCGGCGACTTCATGATCCACCGGGCCCTCCACCGCGCGGCGGACGATTGCCGCCTTGTGCTCGCCGGTGGCAATGAGGCGGACCTCACGGGCCTCGAGAATCGTTGCGACGCCCATGGTGATCGCCTGGCGGGGAACGTTCTCTTCGCCGAAGAAGTCCGCCGCGGCGTCGCGCCGCGTCACGGTGTCGAGGGTGATCAACCGGGTGCGCGAGTCGGCGCCCGACCCCGGTTCGTTGAAGCCGATGTGCCCGGTCTTGCCGATGCCGAGCAATTGCAGGTCGATCCCGCCGGCGGCGCGGATCGCGGCCTCGTACGCCGCGCATGCCGCCGCCACGTCGTCCCGCGGCACGTCGCCGGGCGGCAGGTGGGTCCGCGCCGGATCGAGATCGACCAGGTCGAAGAGGTGCTCCCGCATGAAGCGGTGGTAGCTGTGGATCGAGTCGGGCGCCATCGGCCAGTACTCGTCGAGATTGAACGTCTCGACCCCGGCGAACGAAAGCCCTTCGTCGCGGTGCATCCGGACCAGTTCGCGGTAGACGCCGACCGGCGTCGACCCGGTGGCGAGTCCAAGCACGCAGCGCCGGCCATGGCCCGCCGCCACACGAATCGTGGTGGCGATCCGGTCGGCAACGGCGCGCGCCAGCGCGTCGGGCGCGGCAAAGATCTCTACGGGGATGTGTTCACGGCGGCGGGCATCGCTCACGGCGGAGCAGTCTCCGTTGGGAGGATGCCCGGAAACTAACCGGCGGCGCCGCAACGCGACGCCGCCGGAGGTACAACCCCCACCCTCGTGTCAGTAGGGGTAGAGAATCACCGTCACGGTGCTGGTGGTGAGGGACGTCAACGGCGCCACCGTGTAACCCGGACGGTCGGGAGAGCCAGCCGGCGCCGATGCCTTGACGTACGCGGTGGTTCCCGGCATCCCGGCGATCGAGAAGTGGCCGCTGGCGTCGGTGGTGGTGCTACCGTAGACCACGGCGTCGGCGGTCAGGCCGGACGTCACCGTGACCGTCGCGCCGCCCAGCGGGGTGGTTGCTCCGCTGTCCGCCCCGACCCACGACGTCACGCCGAGGACGGTGCCGCTGATGGTCCGGCTCGGGGCCGGGGTGATCGGCGGCGGAAGGACCGAGTCGGGGCGCGGCGACCCGATCGGCGGGTCGATCAACGGGCCGGTCGTGGCCGTGTCCGGGTTGTTGGGCTGCGGATTGGGCACCGGAGGCGCCGGAATCCGGGCCGAGGTGTCCGGGGGAACCGGGGCCACCGGCCCGACGGTCGGATGCGTGACGCCGGTGCTGTCGGTGGGGGCGCCGCTGCCGTTGGCGAGTGCCGTGGTCGTCGTCGTGGGGGTCTGGCCGCCGCACGCCGCGATCAGCAGCGCGGCAATCGTCCATCTCATTGCATTCACGTTCAGGTCCTCCGAAGGGATCCGGCGATTCCTGCCTCTTTCAGTATACCTCGGCACCATTCGCCGGGTCACATTCGAATGCCGGCCGGGTGCTGCGGTTGCGGCGTGTGTGACGGGCCCGCCGCCGCAGTGGTGTTGAAGATGTGTCTCGCGACGTGCGTGCCGTCAGCTCCCTCGTTGCCCTTGCCGGCGCCATCGCCTGCTCGGGTTCCGGTCCGCTTTCCGGCGCCTCCGGCCCCCCGGCCCGGATCACCGTCATTGCCGGGGCCGGCCAGACCGGCGTGGCGGGCATGCCGCTCCCGGTCGACCCGGTATTCGAAGTCGACGATGCCGTCGGGCGCCCGGTCAATGGCGTGGCGGTGACGTTGTCGGTCGACCCGGTGGGCGGTGTCGCCGCGACCGCCTCGACCCGGACCGCGGCCAACGGCCGGATCGTGGTCACCTGGGTCCTCGCCCCGGTGCCGGGACCGCAGCAGCTGCGGGTCGCATACTCCGACGATGTCGTGACGGCGCTTTCCGCGCAGGCAGTGCCGGATCCGTCGCCCGGCGGCGCCGATCGCATCGCGCCCCTCGACCTGATGACCTACGACGGGTCGGGGCAGGTGGTTCACCCCGACATCGCCGTGTGGCCCGGCGACGCGAAGCCGTTCCGGCTCGCCATTACGCCGTACCCCGGCGGCGACGCCGCCTACGAGAATCCATCGCTGTTCTCCAGCGACGACGGGCGCCGCTGGACGGTTCCCGCCGGAGGACACAATCCCGTTGAACACCCCACCAGCGGCTACCTCTCCGATCCGGACCTGGTGTACGATCCGTCGTCGCAAGCCCTGTTGCTCTACTACCGTCAGGTGGCGTCGGGACACAACATCATCTGGATGGCGCGCAGTGCCGATGGTGTGACATGGGATACCCCGATGCGGGTGGCCTCTGCCCCGGATCATCAAATCGTCTCTCCGGCGGTGGTGCGCGGGGGGCCGGGCGTGCCGTGGGCAATGTGGTCGGTCAATTCCGGCGGCGCGGGATGCACCGCCCGCGCGACGGTCGTCGAGCGTCGCACATCATCGGACGGTGTTCACTGGAGCGCGCCGGCTGCGACCGACCTGGCGCAGCCCGGCACGGTGATCTGGCATCTCGACGTGGCGTGGGTTGCCGCCCGTTCCGAGTACTGGGCGCTGTACAATACCTATCCGGCCGGCGGGACCTGCGTCACCGACGCGCTCTACCTGGCGCGCAGTACCGACGGCATGCACTGGCGGACGGCGCCGTCGCCGGTGGTGCGCCGCGGCGTGACCGCCGCGTTCGCCGATGTGATCTACCGATCGACGTTTCTGGTCGACGCCGCCGGCGTCGATGTCACCTTCTGGCTCTCGGGAGCGGTCTATCAGGCGGGTCATGGCTACACCTGGTCGGCCGCGACGGTCCGACAGCGGGTCGACGACGTGCTCGCCCGGATCAGCGTGCCGTCGGCCGCGGTGCGCGCGGTGCCGCGGGTGCTGCCGCCCCCCGAACCGGACGGGGGTGGCGGGTGAGTCATGTGACGCCCGGCGCGGTCGGGGAGTCTTCATACCGGGATGACCGATGCCTCCGTGCTGGCCCGGGCGATAGCGGGAGATCGGAACGCCTACGCGGAACTGGTGACCGAACACTACCCTTCGTGCCTGCGCGTCGCGACGCGGATGCTCGGTCGTCGCGCCGATGCCGAGGACGTGGTGCAGGACACCTTCCTGCGGGCGTTGCGCGCCATGCCGCGTTACCGCCCGGAGGTGCCATTCCGGCCATGGCTGTTCCGCATCCTCCTCAATCAATGTCATACCTTCGGGCGGCGACGGTCGCGCCACGAACAGCGCCATGCCGCCGATGACGAGGCGCTGCTCCGGGTGGCGGCCACGGCGCCGCCGGCGACCGGCGATCTCGATCGCATCACGACCGCGGTCGACGCGCTCGACCCGCTGCTGCGCGAGGCGTTTCTCCTCAAGTACGTCGAGGAAATGGATTATCGTGACATGGCCGCCGCGACCGGCGCGTCGATCTCGGCGCTCAAGATGCGCGCCAAGCGGGCCTGCGACGCGTTGCGACCACAGCTGGAGGAACTTCGCCGATGACTGCTGAAGACGATGCTCGTGACGAGGCACTCGCCAGGTGGGCCGGCGCCAGGCTGCGGAGTGCTCCGCAGCCGACCGATGGCGTGACGGCGCTGCTGGCCCGCATCGCCCGCGAGCCGCTCCCCGCCGCCGATCGCTCCGGTTGGCGTCGCTGGTTCAGCGTGCCGGTGCTGGTGACGGCGTGCATCGCGCTTGCCGCCGGGATCGGCCTCGGACTCGCCTGGCCCGCGTCACGCGCCGCCGTCGGCACCGCCGACGCGACTCCCGGCGGCGCCGCGCGCCCGGTGCGATTCGTCTTCGTCGCGCCGTCTGCCCGGGCCGTGGCGCTGGTGGGTGAATTCAACGGCTGGAACCCCGATGCCACCCCGATGCGGCGCGACGGACACAGCAACGTCTGGTTGACGTCCGTGGCGCTCGCGCCGGGGCGTCACGAGTATGCCTTTGTCGTCGACGATTCCACCTGGGTCGCCGATCCGCAGGCGCCGGTGGCGCCGGAAGACTGGTTCGGTGCCCGCAACTCCGTGCTGGTGGTGGCCAACCGATGAGGCGCCCCGCGTCGGCCGCCATTGTCGTGGCGCTGCTGGTTCCGGGCATGCTGCCGGCGCAGCAGCCTCGACTCGACTCGGTGCTCGACGCAGCCACCGCCGGCGCCGTCACGGCGTGGATCGACTCGGCGCGCGCCGCCCGGCTCCCCGTTGACGGCCTGGTCGGCGTGGCACTCGAAGGCGCCAGGCGCCATGCCCCCGATGCCCGGATCGTGTCGGCCGTCGGCAGCTATTACCAGGCGTTGACCGGCGCGGCCAGCGGACTCGGCCGCGACGCGACTCCGGCGGAACTCGCCGCTGGTGCCGCCGCCATCCTCTCCGGTGTCAGCCGCGCGAACCTTGCGGCGCTGCGACAGGCGCGGCCGGGGGCGGTGTTGACGATCCCGCTGGTGGTGCTCGCCGACCTCGCTGCGCGCGGCGTTCCGGTCGACACGGCGACTCGCCTGATCTATGTTGGCGTGGCACGGGGAATTCCCGATGACCGGTTGTCGGACCTCCGCCGCCAGATCGAGGGCGACATCCGCTCCGGCGCGCCACCGGGTGCCGCCGCGGTGCTCCGTCTCGAGAACCTGCCGGGGCTGAGCGCGGCCGACGTCCGGCGGCTCTGGTCGATGACCCTCGTTCCGGGCCACTGAGCATGCGAATCCGAGCGCTCCACGCCGTGTTGCCGTTGCTCGTCCCGCTGGGCCTCGCGGCGCAGACTGTCGCGACGCCGCTGGTGCTGGTCGGTGGCGAGTCGACGCCGGGGCCCTCGGGTGCCGGCACGCAGGCGGTCATCGTGGCGCCGGAAGTCGGCGTGCGGTCGTCCCGGCTGGTTGCCCGTGCCAACGCCACCCTGGGCGTCGGCGGCAACCTGCACCTGCTGCGGGACGCCGCGGTGTCCGCGCGCCTCCCGGTACTCCGGCTGGGACGGTGGGGCGGCGAGGTCAATGCGGCGGCCAGCGTGACGCAACCGACCCCGACCGGCGCGCGCTGGAGTGCCGCGAGCCTCGAGTTCGGCGTGCGGCGTGGTGACTCGGTGGCGGGATATCGCCTTGCGGCCGGGCTCGCCCGGCACGCCAACTCCGATCGCGGGGTGCTTCGCCCGGCGGTGCGCGCCGGAGTCTGGCTGCGGCCGCTCGGCATCGTCATCAACGCCGGCGTCGGCTACGAGGCGCTTCCCGAAACGACCACCGGCGTCGGCACGCCCTCCGACACCCTGGCGCAATTCGGCGCCGACACTCTGGTGCCGCAATTCATGCCGGGCCAGACCACCACGACCCGTCGTGTGGTCTATGCCACCGACGCAATGATCAACGCCACCGGCACCGTCGCCGGAATGGAGCTCAACGGCACCGTCGGCGCCTTCTTCGTTGGCGGGGCGGGTGCCCGGCCGTTCGGGTCGCTGACCTTTACCCGCTGGCTCTCCGATAACGTCGGTGCCACGTTCGGCGCATCACGCCGCATCCTCGATGCGGTGACCGGTTCGTCAGTCACCAACGCGGTGTTCGGGGTCAAGCTCGGTATGCGTCCCTCCCGCCATCCGCCGGCGTCCGATCCCGATGCCGCGCTGGCCGCACTGGTGGCGTCGCGTTCCGGTGACAGCGTGACCGTCGCGTTCCGCGCGCCCGGGGCGGCGCGGGTCGCGATGCGTGGCGACCTCACCGGGTGGCAGGCGGTCACGCTGCAGCGCGCCGAGGGCGACTGGTGGCATGCCGTGCTCGCCGTCGAGCCCGGCGTCTATCACGTCGACGTCCGCATCGATGGCCACCCGTGGGCCGCGCCGCCGGGGCTGCCGCATGTCGCCGACCCCTATGCCGGCGACGTGGCGGTCGTGATTGTGCCGTAGCGGTTCGCCCACGCTTCCGTTACCGGCGCGGTGCCGGTCGGGGCTCCGCTCTCGCTAGATTTGCGGTACCCCCACAGCACGGATCGTTCCGGTGGCGCCAGGACCGGTGCCGTCCCGGAGCGGCTGGGGCCACCCGCGACACGAGGAATACCCGGATGGCGTTCTCGCGATGCCTCTTCTCCCTGGCCGGGGTGGCGGCGCTGCTGGCCGGTTGCGGTCGCGATCGCGACCCCGGAGTGCTCGCCACCGCGACGCCGATCAAGCACCTGGTCATCATCTTCGACGAGAACATCTCCTTCGATCACTACTTCGCGACGTACCCGGTGGCGCAGAATCCTCCCGGGGAACCGGCCTTCACCGCCGCCGCCGGCACGCCGTCGGTCAACGGCCTCTCGGCCGACCTGCTGCATCACAACCCCAACGCCACCAACCCGGTCAACGGCAAGGCGGCGAGCAATCCCTTCCGGTTCGATCGCACCCAGGCCGCCACGTCGAGTCAGGACCACAGCTACACCGCCGAGCAGATGGCGTACGACAGCGGGCGGGCCGATGCGTTCCCGAAGTTCACCGGGCAGGGGATGATCGGCGGGCCGGCATCGTTCATGACGCCGGGGATCGTCATGGGCTATTTCGATGGCAACACGGTCACGGCCCTGTGGAACTATGCCCAGCACTTCGCGATGAACGACAACTCGTACGGCGACCAGTACGGTCCGTCGACGCCGGGAGCGATCGACCTCATCTCGGGCCAGAACAACGGGCTCACCCTCAACCGCACCACCGGCAAGTGGTACTGGGTCGACGACGGCCAGGGCGGCAGGACGCTGATGGGTGACGTCGACCCGGCCGGCGACATCTGCTCCGATTCCCTCGACCAGGTCTCCCTTGGTGGGAAGAACATCGGAAACCTGCTGTCGTCGGCCGGCGTGTCGTGGGGCTGGTTCGAAGGCGGCTTCGACACCGCCGACACGAACAGCGACGGGTCGACGGGATGCATGCGGTCGAGTTATTCCAGTGTGGTCAGTCGGTCGTCGTACGACTACATCCCGCACCACGAGCCGTTCCAGTACTATGCGTCGACCGCCAACCCGAAGCACCTGCGCCCGGCGTCAATGACAGTGGTCGGCACCGGGCACGACGGCGGCGCCAACCATCAGTACGACCTGAAGGACTTCTTTGCCGCGGTCCGCGCCGGCAACCTCCCGGCGGTGTCGTACCTGAAGGCCTCCGGGTATCAGGATGCGCACGCCGGGTACTCCGATCCGCTCGACGAGCAGATGTTCGTGACCCAGGTGGTGAACTTCCTCGAGCAGCAACCATCGTGGGGCTCGACGGCGATCCTGATCCTGTACGACGATTCGGACGGCTGGTACGATCACCAGATGGCGCAGGTCACCAACGCGTCGTTCGACCCGCGCAAGGACCGGCTCACCGGCAACGGACTGTGCGGCACGAAGGGCACGACACCGCAGCTGCCGGGCATCGCCGGCAACGGGCCGGTCAACGGCCGCTGCGGCCCCGGCGCCCGGCAACCCTTCCTGGTGATCTCCCCATGGGCCCGCGCCAATTACGTCGATCACACCGAAATCACCCAGTCGTCGGTGACCCGGTTCATCGAGGACAACTGGCTCCACGGTGAGCGGATCGGCCAGGGATCGTTTGATGCGGGCGCCGGTTCGATCGAGGGGATGTTTGATTTCACCACCGGTGGCAAGACTCCGGTCCTTTTCCTCGACGATTCGCTGGGCACGCCGGTCACGACGCCGTCGGGCCGCACGCCGCACTGACGGCGCGGCGCCCCCGCGCGTGACACTGCGGCGCGCCTGGCCGCTGGCGCTGTTGCTCGGCGCCGGCTGTGGCGGCCCCGGCGGCCACCGCAACCCGCATCCGATTCACCTCGTTCGCCCCGCGGACGCCCCGCTGTCGGCGGCGGCGCGGCTCGGGCGTGAGCTGTTCTTCGACCCGGCGCTCTCCGGCTCGGGAACGATGGCGTGTGCCACCTGCCACGACCCGGCTCACGCGTACGCCTCGCCGGAGCAGGGCGCCACGCACGCCGGCGGCCTGAACGGCGAGCAGCCGGGCGTGCGGGCGGTGCCGTCGCTACGGTACCTCTATCGCGTCCCGGCGTTCGGGATCGGCCCTGAGGTCGGCGAACAGGATCGCCCCGGCGGCGCTCCGGTGGCGCGCACCAGCGCGACTCCGGCGGCGAAACGCGCCGGCGCCACTCCAGTGGTTCCGCCGATGGTGCCCCGCGGCGGACTGTTCTGGGATGGGCGCGTCAGCCGACTGGTCGACCAGGCGCTGGTTCCATTGCTCAACCCCGCCGAGATGGCCAACCGGGGCATCGGGTCGATCGCCGCGCGGCTGCGAGCGCCGCCGTACGCGACGCAGCTCAGGCGGCTGTACGGCGACGGGGTCTTTGACGACACCACACGCCTCGTCGACGAGGCAATGTCCGCGGTGTCGCGCTTCGAGATCGAGGACAGCAGCTTTCATCCGTTCAGCAGCAAGTACGACGCATACCTCGAAGGGAAGGCAACGCTGACCGACGCGGAGTGGCGCGGCCTGCAGGCGTTCGACGACCCGGCGCGGGGCAACTGCGCGGCGTGTCATCTCGACCGTCCGGGCCCCGACGGCTCGCCGCCGCTCTTCACCGACTACGAGTACGAGGCGCTCGGCGTGCCGCGGAACGACCGCATCGCCGCCAATCGGGTTCCGACCTACTACGACCTCGGGCTCTGCGGCCCGGTCCGCGCCGACCTCGCGGGGCACCCCGAGTACTGCGGCCTGTTCCGGACTCCGTCGTTGCGCAACGCGGCGACGCGGCAGGCGTTCTTTCACAACGGCGTCTATGATTCGCTGGCCCGGGTGCTGCGATTCTACAACGAGCGGGCGGTCGATCCGGCGGCGGTGTATCCCCGCAACGCCGCCGGCCGCGTGCAGCTGTTCGACGACCTGCCGCCCCGCTACCGCGCCAACATCGACACCGAGGATGCACCCTTCAATCGAGCCGTCGGAGCGGCGCGACCGATGACCGAGGCCGAGATGTCCGACATCATTGCGTTTCTCCGCACGCTGACCGACGGCTGGACCGCGCCAAGCGCGAAGCAGGGCGGGCCCCGATGACGCGCTACGTCGCACTGCTGCGCGGCGTCAATGTCGGCGGCCGCGGGATGGTGCCGATGGCCGCGCTCCGACGCGTGGCCGAGGGCATCGGCTGTCGCGACGTCGCGACGATCCTGCAGTCGGGCAATCTCCTCTTCACGACGTCGCGTGACGCCGGTCGATTGACCAGCGACCTTGTCGCGGCCCTTGCCGCCGAACTGGAGCCCGAGACGACGGTGATGGTGCGGAGCGCCGCCGAATGGGCCAGCATGGTGGAGCGGAATCCGTTTGCCGAGGCGGCCCGGCGCGATCCGGCGCGCCTGGTGGCACTGGTGCTCGACCGCGCCGTGGGCCGGCGGGAAGTTGCCTCGCTGCAGGCGGCCATCGTGGGGCGTGAGACTGTCGCGGGCACCGGGCGGGAGCTGTACGCCCATTATCCCGACGGGCAGGGTCGCTCGAAGCTCACCAACGCCGTCATCGAGCGCGTCCTCGGCGCAAAGGCCACGGCGCGGAACTGGAACACGGTGCGCCGCATCGCCGCCGGCCTGGGCGGCTGAGCCTGAGGCGGGCTCAGCGACGGTCGAGGATGCGCCGCAGCTGATCGGCGAGGGTGGCGTTGGTGAATGGCTTCTGGATGATCGGATCGGCTGATTCATCCAGCCCGCTCCTGGTCACGGCGTCGCCGGTATACCCCGACATCAGCAGCGCGCGAAGGCCGGGCCGCTGCACGCGGAGCCGACGGATCATCTCCGGCCCGGCAATCCCCGGCATCACCACGTCGCTCAATACCAGGTCGATGGTGACACCGGGTTGGTTGGCGAGCAACAGCGCCTCGTCGGCGTGCGTCGCGACAATCACCTGATAGCCGAGCTTGCCAAGCATTGCCGCGGCCACCGCGCGCACCGCCGGCTCGTCCTCCACCAGCAGGATCGATTCGTTGCCGCCGCGCGGTGCCGCGACCGGTGGGGTGGCCACCGGCGCAATCGGCTCCACCTGCGGGAAGTAGAGATGAAACGTCGTGCCGTGGTCGGGCTCGGAATAGACCGTGATGCCGCCGCCGGTCTGCGCCACGATGCCGTACACCGTTGCCAGCCCGAGCCCGGTGCCCTTGCCCGGCTCCTTGGTGGTGAAGAACGGCTCGAAGACATGTGCCCGCACTTCCGGCGTCATGCCGGTGCCGGTGTCGGCCACCGCCACCATCACGTGCGGGCCGGTGCGTTCCAGGCCATGAAGCGCCTGGCTCCCTTCGTCGACATCGACGAGCCGGGTGCGGAAGCTGAGCCGGCCACCGGTCGGCATCGCGTCGCGGGCATTGACCGCCAGGTTGAGGAGGATCTGCTCGAACTGATTGGGGTCGGCCCGGATCGCCCCGATGCCGGCAGCGAGCTCCAGGCTCACCGCGACATCCTCGCCAATGAGACGCCGGACCATTCCCTCGACGTTGCGGATCGCGCCGTTCGGGTCGAACACCGTCGTCTGCAGCACCTGGCGGCGGAAAACGCCAGCAACTGCCCGGTCAGCCCCCGGCCGCGATCGGCCGCCGCCAGCACCTCGCCAAGCTGGTCGTGACGGGGGTCGTCGGCGGGAATCGAGTCGCGCACCATCTCGCCATAGCCCTTGATGACCAGCAAGAGGTTGTTGAAGTCGTGCGCCACGCCGCCGGCGAGGCGGCCGATCGCCTCCATCTTCTGCGCCTGGCGGAGTTGCGTCTCCAGTGCCCGCCGGTCGGTGACGTTCTGTGCCAGGAAAAGCGTTGCCGGGTGCCCCTCGAACAGCGTCGGTTGCTGGTGCAACTCGACATCGATGATCGAGCCGTCGCGCCGGCGGTGTCGGCGAACCACGCGTCCGTCCGGCGTGGTCGCCGCCGGCTCCTGGTCGGCGGCATCGAGGGCGTCCGGACTCTGCGCCAGCATCTCCTCGCGCGACCATCCATACTGCGCCAACGCCGCGTCGTTGACGGCGACGAAGCGCTGCGTTGCCGGGTCCACGACCCACATGGCGTGCGGGTTGGCGTCGAACAGCAACCGCCACTGCCGCTCCGACGCGGCACGCGCCGCGGCTTCCTCGTCGACCCGCTCCGCCATCCGGTTGAACGCCGTCGCCAGCACGCCGATCTCATCCCTTGCCGGTGCCGGCTGCGGCGTCATCGGCACCCGGTGCGTGCCGGTTCCCAACACGTCGACCGCATCGGTGAGCGCCACGATCGGCGTGACCATCCGGTGCGAGAACGCCCACGCGGCGACCACTCCGATCAGGATCACCACGAGCGCGATCGCGGTCATCTGGTGGAGCAGTCCGCGGGCCGGGCCGAGGACCGCGGCTTCGGGAAACTCGATCAGGATGTACCACGAGCTCGCGTCTGCACGGGTGGCCAGTCCGAGGCGCCGGCCGGCGCCGTCGCGGACGTACCACATCGGCTTTCCTGCCGTAGTGACCGCCGGCGGTGGCGGCGAGACCACTCGCTCCTGGTCGGTCCAGATGCCGTCTGGCGACCCCAGGAACAGTTGCGCGTCGGTGCCGATCAGCGCCGCCGCCGACTGACTCGCCTGCGGATTGGGGCGGAGGCGGCGCCAGGTGATGACGTAGCCCGCCGGTGCACCGCCCGCGGTCACCAGCGCCGCGGTCCCGTAGATCATCGCACTATCGACCAACCGGAGCGGTAGTTCGCCCGCCGAGTCGGCGTTGGCGACCATCGCCGCCAGTCCGGCGCTGTCGGGAGCAGGGAGATTCGGCGCCTGGGCCGGAACGGCCGCCAGGCGATGCCCCGCGGCGTCGACCACCTCGACGGCGATGATCGACGAATCCACCAACGACTGGCGCAGGAAGTCGAGCGGGGCGGTACGCTTGGGCTGCGCCGGGCGGGTCAGGTACGCCACGATTGCCGGCGCGGAGGCTTCGCCGTGTGCGGCACGGGCCCGCCCCTCGAGTTGCTGGGCCATCGAGCGCCCCAGCAGCCCCATTACCGCCTCGAGGCGCTCGTCGGCCGTCTCGATGGCGAGCGCCCGGACCCGGAAGTAGCCGAGGGCGGGCACCAGCACGGCGGCGGCGGCGAGCAGGATCGAGATCGCCACCGGCAGCTTCCACTGGATCGACTGGCGTCCGAAGCCGCGTGAGGCCATGGCGGAAGCGGGCTCCCCGGTTGTTGCGGCGTCGAGTGTCGGGGCGGGGGTGCGGTGGAGGAGGGGCGGCGCCATCCCTCCCGCGCATATCTTTCAACATATCGGAAGAGGGCAGGGAAACGGTAGCTGCCGCGCCGCCGCAACAGGCCGGTCCTTCCCGCCGCCAGGAGAGAACCGACTCATGATCCGGACCATCCTCGCCGTCGCAGCCATCGTCGCGCCGCGCCAGCCATTGGCTCCGCCCCCGGGCACCACCCTGCGCGCGCCGCGGGCGCCGGCGTCGCCGCTCGCTCCCGGCGATCACGTCTTCCAGATCCGTTACGATGGCCTCGACCGTCGTTACATCGTACACGTGCCGCCACCAGTCGGCACCGGACCGCTGCCGGTGATGCTGGCGCTGCACGGCGGCGGTGGCAGCGCAGCCCAGTTCGAGCGCGACAACGGCCTCAATGCCGTCGCCGATCGCCATGCCTTCCTGGCGGTCTATCCCGACGGCACCGGGCCGCTCCGCTCCACGCTGCTTACCTGGAACGCCGGACCCACCTGCTGTGGCTGGGCCGAGCAACACCATGTCGACGACGTCGGCTTTCTCCTCGCGGTCATCGACGATCTTGCCCGCAGGACGCCGGTCGATCGCCATCGCGTCTGGGTCACGGGGCATTCCAACGGTGCCATCATGGCCTACCGGTTCGCGGCCGAGGAGGCCGACGTGGTGGCGGCGATCGTACCGGTTTCGGGCGCGATGTCGGTGGCGTCGTTCCACCCGTCGCGACCGGTGGCGATTCTCGACATCCACAGCGTCGACGATCCCCGAGCGTTGTACAACGGCGGTTGGGGGCCGCCGTTTCCCGGGACGAACAGCAGGGTGCTGCACCGGCCGGTCATGGCGGGGCTGGCGCAATGGGCGGCCAGCAACGGGTGCGCCCCGACACCGGACTCCATTTCCACCACCCCCGGGACTGGCCGGAACCAGGGGCAGAGTGTCACCGAATTCCGCTATCGCGGGTGTCGGGCCGGTGGCGAGATTGTGCACCTCCGGTTGCGGGGAGTCGGGCATGGCTGGCCGGGTGCCACCGTGCGTCCACTGATGGAGCGGATCCTCGGGCCTGGAACCACCCTGGTCGATGCGTCCGAAGCGGCGTGGCAATTCGCCTCGCGCTTCAGCCGCCCGTAGCCGGTCAACCCGGCGGTCCGGTCACGGATCAGTGATCGGGCTATCGCATCCGGCGGGGACGGGTAGATTCCCGGCGTCCCCCCGCCCCAACCAGCCGGTTCCAGCGTCGTCTCGTCCTCTCCAATGCCACCAAGGGAGCAGCCATGGGTCTGGTCGATCGCGCAAAAGCCATTCTGCTGGCCCCGAAGACCGAGTGGGCCACCATCGATTCCGAGCCCGCCACCATCGGGTCGATCTACAGCAGTTACGTCATCCCGCTGGCGGCGGTGCCGGCCGCGGCGTCGTTCGTCGGCATGTCGATCATCGGTGCCAGCTTTCTCGGCACGTCGATCCGGATCCCGATCGCGACCGGGATCGAAGGGGCCATCGTCCGGTACGCCCTGACGCTTGCCGGGGTGTACATCATCGCATTGGTCATCGACGCGCTGGCGCCGACCTTCGGCGGGACCAAGAACAGCGTGCAGGCGTTCAAGGTTGCCGCCTACTCGAGCACCGCGGCGTGGGTGGCCGGCATCTTCATGGTCATCCCGGCGCTCGGCATCCTCGGCATTCTCGGCCTCTATTCGCTCTACCTGCTGTATCTGGGGTTGCCGGTGCTGATGAAGGCGCCGGCGGAAAAGGCGATGGGCTACACCGTCGTGGTTGTCGTGACGGTGATCATCGTCTTCGTGATCATCGGCGCCGTGACCAACCGGATCATCGGCTACAGCAGCTACTTCTGATCGCGTGTGCGCCGGGGCGCGACCGCATCCCGCGGCCGTGCCCCGTTGCCCCGTGGCCTACTGCGCCTCGACCTGGTACTGCTCCAGCTTCCCGTCAGGAAGCGTGAACGTCGTCACCGTCACCGTGGCGCGCCCGCAGCGTACCCGGAACGCCCGGAACACCATCCCTCCCCGCAGCGACTCCCGTGTCTGGCTGAAGTCGGTCGGCGGCCCCAACGGGCCGAGGCTCGAGGCAAAGTCGGTGAGCGCCTGGGCGGAGAAGTAGGCGTTGGCGTTGGCGCTGAACAGTGATCGATCGATGGTGCCATGCTGCAACCCCGTGAAGATCTCCCGCGCCCGCGCGGTGGCCTGTATTGTGGCGCTGTCGGTCGCGGCAAAGAGCAGGTCGGCAATGCGCGACGCGATGATTGACGGTGTCGCGCGTGGCGTCCTGGTTCACCAGCACGACCACCGCGACCGAATCGTCGGGGTAGATGCTGTTCTGGGCGGTGAACCCGGACACCTCGCCGTTGTGCGAGATCAACCGGTGCCCGTTCGACATGCCGACGTCGACGCCCAGCCCGTAGCCGGTGCCGACGCCGTTGGTGAGCCGCACTTCGGTCTGTTGCTCGCGGTATGAGGCGGGCTTGAGAATGGTCTGGTCGATGACCGAAATGTCCCACCTGGCGAGATCGCTGGCGGTCATTGCCAGTTCGCCGGCGGCGAACATCCAGCCGCGGCCTTCCTTCGGCGCCGGACGAAGCGGCCCCAGGGCGTAGCGGAGGTAGCGCTGCGCGTCGGTCGGGCCGAGGGCGTTGCTGTCACTGATGAACACCGACGTCATGTGGAGCGGCGTGAACACCTCGCGGCGGAGAAAGCTCACCAGCGGCATGCCGCTCGCCTTCTCGACGATCAGCCCGGCGATCACGTAGTTGGTGTTGCTGTACTGCCACTTGCTGCCGGGGTCGAAGTCGAGCGGCTTCTTCGCCCAGTCGTCGATGATCGCCTGCGCCGTGGTGGGGTGGAGCATCGGCGGCATCACGTAGTCCTGCGGCCAGAAGTCCTGGTAGCCCGACGTCATCGACAGCACCTGGCGCAGGGTGACCTCGTTGGCGCGGGTCAGCTGCGGCAGCCAGCGGGAGACCTGGTCGTCGAGCGACAGCTTGCCGCGCTGCTGCAGCAGGAGGACGGCCGCGGCGGTGAACTGCTTGCTGATCGATCCGATGCTGTAGCGCATCGACGCCTCGGCGGGTCGCGCCGGGTCGAGCTCGGCGAGGCCGTAGGCATTGGCGTAGGCAATCTGACCGCCACGGACCACCGCAATCGAGGCGCTCGGCGCGCCGGTGGCCTTGAGGGTGGCGGTGACGGCGGTGTCGATGGCGGCCCGCATCGGGGCGGGGAGCGACGCCTGCGCGGAAAGGACCGCCGGGGCGGCGAACAGCAACGCGAGGCAGCTCGGGGTGATGACCGCACGATGGGATACACTGCGCATGAGTTCTCCGGGCACGGGACGCGACGCCGTCGGTGTTGGCCTGGCTGGCCGACTGGTGGCGATCGGCGATATTCTAACGCGATCACGCCCCCGCTGCTCCGGAGGTTCCGTGCCACGCCGCTGGCTGCTCCTCGCGACGCTCGTCCCGCTGGCGGGATGCGCCGCCAATCCCCCGGCCACCGCCACAGCCCTCGACGCGCCGATCCCCGGCACCTTCTCGATCGTCGCGTGGGACTCGGCATCCGGCGAATGGGGCGGCGCGGTGCAATCGCGAGTCTTTTCGGTCGGCAACGGCGTGCTCTGGGGTGAGGCAAACGTCGGCATGGTGGCGACACAGGCCGTGGTCGACGTGAGCTACGGCCCGCAGGCATTGGCGCTTCTGCGGCAGGGGATGAACGCGGCGGATGTGGTGAGGAAGGTCTGGGGCGACGACCCCGATCCTGACTCGGCCAATTGGAGCAAGTACGGGCGCCAGTTTGCGGTGGTCGATGGACACGGCAACGTCGCCGCGTATACCGGCCCGCGCGCCACGCCGTGGGCCGGCGACCGCCAGGGGCCGCACGTCTCGGTGCAGGGGAATATCCTCGCCGGCCCCGACGTGGTCGACTCGATGCTCTCGGCGTACCAGCATACCGACGATATCCTTGCCTTCCGGCTGCTCGCCGCGCTCGAAGCGGGGCAGGCCGCCGGCGGCGACAAGCGGGGACGCGAGTCGGCGGCGATCCTGATCGTGAAGAAGTGCGGTGGCGTCTGGCTGCACAACGATGTGGTGCTGCGGCTCCAGGTGGACGACAATCCTGATCCGATCGGCGAATTGCGCCGGCTGGTCGAGAAGGCGCCGCTGCGCCGGCACGTCAACGTCACCGATGCGGCCACCGATCCCGCCTGCCGCTGAGGCGCGGGCGGTGTTTCGAGAGCCGCACACCGTGTAGGTTGCAACATGTCACCCACCCGGCGCCGCGCCCCCCGCCTCCGGATCCGCGAGCTCACCGACGCGTCGGATCCGGCGCTGGGCGCCGCCTACCGGCTGCTGCAGCGGTCGTTTGCCCGGCACGAGCTGATGCCGCTCGACGAGTGGCGCAAGTCGATGCGCGAGCGCGATGCGGGGCTCTGGACCGACACCACCTGGCACCTTCTCGTTGCCGAGCGCGATGGCACGGTGCTCGGTCTCTCGTCGGGCAACTATCTCGGCAATGTCAACGTGGCGATGATCGGTTACCTCGCGGTGGCGCGGGGCGGCCGCGGCCTGGGCCTCGGGTCGCGGCTCCGCGGCCGGCTCCGCGAGCTGTTCCATCGCGACGCGCTGCGGCTGGGTGGCGAGCCGCTCCGCGCCATCGTCGGCGAGGTGAGTGCCGCCAATCCGTGGCTCAGGACCCTGGCGCGGCGCCCCGCCGTGCTGCCGCTCGACATGCCGTACTTCCAGCCGCGGTTCTATCCTGCCGACGGCCCATCGCCGTTCATCTTCTACTATGAATCGTGCGGCCGCATCCGGCGCCGGCTGCCCGCCGCGGAGGTGCGCAAGATCCTCTACGCCATCTGGCGCCGAGTCTATCGCATCGTGCGGCCGCTCGACCGCGCCGCGTTCCGCACCATGATCCGGTCGCTGGAGGGCCGCAAGTCCGTCGGCCGGCACCGCGACCTGCCTCGTTCGGGAGTCCGCTCGACATGATCATCGACTGTCACGTCCACCTCAACAACTACCACGAGAACATCGCCGTCTCGCTCGACGAGAGCCTCGAGAAGCTGCAGGGCGCCATGGCCGACGCCGGGGTCGACTATGCCCTCGTGCTCACCAGCTATGTGGTGAGTCCGCACCGGCCCAGCACCGCCGAAGTGGTGGCTGCCGTTGCCCGCTGCGACAACCTCAGCGTGGTGGCGGGGATCAGCTATCTCCACTATCGCCAGCGCGATCTCCGGGAGCTCGCCGACTTTCTCGAGAACGGGCTGGTCTGCGGCCTCAAGCTCTATCCCGGCTACGAGCCGTTCTATCCGCACGACAAGCGCCTGCAGGTGATCTACGATCTCGCCGAGGAGTTCGATGTCCCGGTGATGATCCATTCGGGCGACACCTACAGTCCCAAGGGGAAGGTGAAGTACTCCCATCCGCTGGAGATCGACGAGGTGGCGGTGGACCACCCCAACGTGAAGTTCGTCATCTGCCACCTCGGCAACCCGTGGATGGTGGATTGCATGGAGGTGGTCTACAAGAACGCCAATGTGTACGCGGACTTTTCGGGGCTGGTGCTGGGCGAGTTCACCGAGGCGTTCGAGGACTACATGTCGGACGAGCTGGAGGACGTGATCAGCTACGCCGGCGACCCGGGGCGGTTCCTCTACGGCACCGACTGGCCGATCTGCGACATGAAGTCGTACCTGGAGTTCGTGAGCCAGCTGGAGCTGCCGGCCGAAGCGCGCGAGATGATCCTGTACGAGAACTCGCGGAAGTTGTTCAAGCTGCCGCTGCCGCCGGGGGAAAGCCGGCCGGAGCGTAACCGGCACCGGAGGGGCCAGGGATGGACAGACGGCATTGCGCCGGAGTGCTGCTGATGGTCCTCGCCAACGGATGCGGGCACCAACCGTCGGCCTGGCCCCTGGATCGGCTCGCCGATGGTACTCCGGCGATTTCCCACGCCCGGCTTCACCCTGAATATCCCGACGCCCGGCTGCTGCTCGCGGACACCACTCTCGGCGAGCCATGGCACCTTGCCGTGCAAGGGACGCAGCTCTGGGTTGCCGACCATTCGGGCAATCCCTACCTCCACGTCGTTGATATTCCTTCTGCCCGGATCATCTTCTCGACCGGCCGGCACGGCGAAGGTCCCGGGGATTTCGAGGCCACGCCGCAGTTCACGCGGCGGCCGGGTGACGCGGGTGCGATCTGGGCGTACGACGATGTGTTGAAACGGCTCGTCCGCGAAGCGGGCCACCCGACGACTGACTATGTCATCGACGATCCACCGCAACAGTTCGTCGACGTCTATTCATACTTGTGGCTTGGGTGGGACCGCCTTGTTGGTGTTGGCGACATGGATTCGAACCGTGTCATCATCGCCGACACGGGGGGTGACCGGTTTGCAGTGCACCGGGCAGATCTGTTGGGGCCCGATTCGGTACCGCTGTTGGCGCGCCGTGCGGCATCGGAGGGTTTCGTCGCCTGTTCCAGCCCTGCTATGAAGCGATTCGCCGTGCTGTATATGCTCGGTGGGCGGATTGACATCTTCGACTCGGCCGGTCGAGTCCTGGCCCACGCCCGGGTTCCGTTTGCCACCAATGGGCAATGGGTCATGTCGCCGCGCCATGGGACGCTCTGGGCACAGCCTGATTGGATGTATTACATCGATTGCGATGCGACGCCGGAGTATCTGTACGCGCTGTTTGCCGGCTACCGAACAGACGGCCCGAATGGCGGGCGGATCCGTGCAGCCCGCTATGTGCACATCTTGGACTGGGACGGGCGACTGGTCCGGGTGATCGGCCTCGGTCACGAGATGAGCGCCATTGCGGTTTCGGGCGACACGCTCCTCTTCGCCGCAGGGCAGGACGGCGAAGGAATCTTCGCATACCACCTGGGCCACTAGATGAGGCGTAGCCGTATGAAGATCGTCAGCAGCCTGGCATGCGCGGTTGTGCTTGCCGCTGGCCGGTGCCTCCCTACTGGCGCGCAGGTCCCGACGGTTCGCGACAGCGGCGGAGTACGGATTGTTGAAAACGATGCACCGGCGCCCGGAACCCGTCATTGGCGTGTGGTCGATTCCAGCCCCGTCCTGACGTTGGGTGGCCCGGGCGCCAAGGGAAATGCGGACCTCGGAGATGTTGTCGGTGCATTGCTGCTACCTGATGACGGTCTGGTGGTTGCGGAATTTGATCGGTGGCGCGTTGCCTACTTCGACGCCCATGGCGGCTATCGATTTGGCATTGATGTTGTCGGCGTGTCGGGGCGCCGTGAAGGGCCGAGAAATCTCTTTCCGATGGCGGGCGGCGTGATTGCGGAATGGGACGGCGTTGCCAACCGGGTCATGGAGCTGAACGGCAAGGGCACCACTCTTCGCGTTCGCCACGTCGACAACCCGCCCGACGTCCGGTCGAGACTCCCTCGAGGCGGATGGTCGCGCCCGTTGCTGTCTTTGCAGGGTGCGTTCGCATCGGGGGAAATGCTCGGAACGACGCACAACCAGCTGTTGCCGGGGAATCGTCAGACCGACACTGACACCTTGGTCATCTATCGTGTCGATCGCAGGGGGAAGGTGACCAGTCTGGGTTCCTTCTTCGGCTCCGAGCGCTTCGGCTTCGCCGGACGCTACAGCGTCGCCGGACAGATACCGCTTGGACGCAACGCTTCGATCGCGGTCGACGACGACTCGTGGTACTACACCGACGGCTCGACGTTCGAGGTCCAGCGGCGCGACCCCATTGGGCACCTCGATGGTTTGATCCGCATAGCGCGGCGGCGCCCAATGGCCACCCCGGCTGTTGTACGGCACGTCAAGATGGCGCGACTGGAGCGGAGTGATCCCGTACTCAGGCGCGACGACAGTCTGGCCCTGGAATGGATCTCATTTCCGTCGCGGGAGCCTGCCTACACCGCACTCGAAGTTGACGATACACACCGCCTTTGGGCCCGGATCTGGTCGCCTGATGGTGACCCGGCCACCTGGGACGTATTTGATCAGTCGGGGCGACTCCTCGGCACGGTCGTTGTTCCGCCCGACCTAGATGTGCTGCAGATAGCCGATGACCACCTGCTGGCGCGGTACACGTTCCACCCCGATATCTCGGAGTTGCGGTTGTTCAGGCTGACGTCGACGCCGTGATCGCGGTCTGTCAGCCGGGCCACGCGCCAAGCAGGCGTCGTAGCAGCACCAGCTCGCCCAGGTGGTAGGCGTTGTGGTCGATCACCAGGAGCAGCTCGCGCAGGTAGGTCTGGCCGGTGCCGTTGGGGACCGCGGCGTCGAGGTCGACAGCAAGGTCGCGGGCAAGTTGCTGCAGCCTCGCGTTGTCGGCGTGCAGCTGCGCCACGCTCTGGTCCCAGGCGGCGGCGTCGCGCGGGGCGGGGGCTTTCGGCCAGTAGTCGTCGGGCCATTGCATCTGGTGGTATTCCGGCGCGACGCAGAAGTCGAGGATGTCGCGCTGGGCCCGGCGCAGGTGTTCGAGGAGCTGCCAGGCCGAGTAGGGGAGCCCCTCGGGCACCGCGCCGCGGAGCGCGGGCGGCAGGTCGCGGAGTACGGCGTCGAGGTCGGCATGGGCGTCATGCCAGTCGAGGGCGTGGGCGAGGAGGTCGCGGGTGGTGTCGGGCATCGGTCGGGCCTTTGCTGAAGAGGGCGGGGCATAGAATTCGAACAGTGAGATTAACAACTCCGTCGCGGTGACAAGGGCGGCGCCGGTCCGTCGGCTGAGAATTCATTGACTCTTGCCGTCCCGGCGGGCAAGCTTGGTTGCCGCCTTCGAGGAGACCTCCCATGCGCTTCGCCGTCACGGTCGTTGGCCTGCTTGCCGTAGCTGGTTGTTCCGGGCCGGGACCGACCGCCCGGGTTCCCACGCCAACCCTGGTGGGCGGCGTGCGATCGATCTCCACCTCGCCGCAGGGTGCGCTGACGGCGGTATTCGTCGACGGCTCGTCACCGGGCGACGGGGACCTGGCGTGCGAGAAGCAGGGATCGTTCGGGATCGACAGCGCAACGGCGTTGATGGAAAATGGCCGCGCCGTGGTGCCGGCGGAGCTGCAGGTCGGAGAGGTTGTCACCGTAACGCCACGAGGAATCGTTCGCACGTCGTGTCCCGAACAAGGTGTCGCCGCGCGGATCGACATCCGCAACACCTCCGCACTGCAGTGAGCGCCATCGAGCCGAGCAAGGCGACGTGACAATGCGCCGCGTCGTCGCGTCGTTCGGCCTCACGCTGAGTGCGGGCTGCGGCATCGTTCTACCCGGGTCACCCCGGCGCGCCCTGGTCGGGGAATGGGGGAATCCGGTGCGGGAAGTGGATGCCAGACCGGATAGCGTGTTCGTGCATTACAACCCGTGTGTCCGGATCGACTTCGGCGAGCCCGCGCGATTCACCTCTCGCTCGACAGCAATCGATGCCGGCGGCCGGTTCGGCAACGCGCAGGCCGCGCTGACGGCCACGGTTCGCGGCGATACGCTGGCGATCGATCTTCGCATAGCCCAGGCCGACGGTAGCTGGGTCCACGACACGTCAACGCTGGTGGCCGGAGAGACGGCGACATACCCGGGGTGGGATCGCGAATGTCTGGCGGGCGCCCGGGATCCGTGATTGGTCGCACCGGATCGGGATAGCCTCCGCGCCGTCCCCTCGTTGACTTCGGGCATCGTCGATGCGACGCCTTCGCTGATCGGGTAAACCTCCGGCAATCGCGTCCACAGTCACTGACCCGCCGAGGCGCGTCCCCAGCCGGTCCGTACCTAGGCTCGCGATTCCGACGCTCCGCCGGCGCATCATGGCGATCGGGACTCGCAATATCTCGCGATCCGCTGCACGTCCCACGTGGGAGCTGAGGCACCAACGAGCAGAATCCACCGGAATCGAGGCTCGAATAACGCGGCAGTAACGGTGGGATCGGGAGGTGGGCCCGGGTGCCGGCCAGCCCACGCGCCGAATGTCCCCGCGGCGACCGAAGCATCCAGCCGCCCGGCGATCGCGCCAGCTTTACTGGCATTGCGCCCGGAGATAGCGTTGTGCGCCATGCCGCGCCACTGCGTCCGTCGGCTGCTTGCGGCCGGGGCGGCGGCGAACGGAGTAGCATCATCGGCGCGGCGCCAGCATCGGGGAGGCGGATGGATAATGGCCGTGGCTTGTCTGTTGCCAGATGCTCGCGCCCTTTCCCCGGCCGGAGTGCCACAGGCTCGTCCCCTTGGTACGCTGCTGGTGCTCACCCGCGACGGCGACCCGGGCCGAGCGGCAGCGCAGCTGATCGACCATTGGCGGGCGAGCGCCTGGTGCCCGGTCGCCGCCGTCGGTATCGAGGGGCCCGAGGTCGCTCGGGACGGCTTGTTACTCCGCCTGGCGATGCACGTGACTCCATTGCTTGGCCGCGATCGGGTCGGTGCGTCTGATCTCTGGGCAGGAATCCGCGGGCGTCGGGCCCGGACTTGACCGGTCAGGCAGCCTACCTGGCGTACCGCCACTCGCTCCGACTTGGCGAGCGGTTTCTCGATAGTCTTGCAACCAGATCGCGATTGGGGCGCTCCGCCGGCCCCTCCGCACGCTTGGTCCCTGGTCGCCGCGCGATTGGTCGGCGATCGAGCGGACGGTAACCGTTGTTGCCCGAGCCATCGGCGAAGGCCGGACCGAGGCCCGGGCGGCGGAGATTGTCCAGGTCGACGTCAACGCGCTATCGGGGTGGTGCCGCCGGTACTTCAGCCGAACCTGGCCCGAGTTGGTGACGCTCGGGGCCTGGGAGCCGGTGCTGGAGCTGGCACTCCGGGCCGGAGGCTACGTAGCACGCCAATAGGCGGTGCACGAACTGGGCGGATACGAGCAAGAATGATCCGTTTCCGGGATAGCGTTGAACGGCCGCGAGCTGAATTATTCCCATGGTACGATTACATCACTGGTGCTCCGGCCGGGCGGCACTTGGATTGCCGGCAATGAGCGACCGGACTTCCAGGGGATCCATCGGGAGCGACACAACAATGACAGTGGAATCCGCAGTCAAAGCCTATGCAGCGTCGTATGCGTTCATCACCGTCGTGATGGCCAGCGCGTGCAGCCCGATTGCAGATCCTACTGCAAATCAATCTGGCTGCGGGATTGGCGGGTCTCAAGCAAACGTCAGCCCTTCTGGTGTCACGTCTGGGCTTGAGAGCGGCTCGTCGCTGACGGGCGATGGGCGAGGATCACTGCAGTCGTATTTCGGTTCGCGGCTGGCGGCTCTGAGTGCGGTCCGACGCAACGATCTCGGGGCAAGGCAAGCGGCGCTCGCGTTGGCAATCGCAGATGTCGACCGCAGTACCGGTGCTAGTGACCAACAGGCAGAAGCTGATCAGCAGGACTTCCGGATTGACCTGCTGCTTGGTGCTGATGCTGATCCAAGCCTGGAGTCGGTCGCGGGGTACGGGGAATTCCTTGACTCTATCGCGGCAATCCCGGGGGTTCGCACCGAGTTGGAAAGGGATCAACGTGTTTTCGCTGCCGGCCGGCGCCTCTACGATACGCTGAAGGTTGAACGAGGTGGTGCATTCCTGACCGCCGATGATACGATCGCGATTGTCGGGGCGCTCTTGAATATCGGCGATTCGTTGAGTGATTCAACGACCGACGGCCCAGGTGATCAGATCAGCGAAGGGTGGGCCGCCTACGACGAGGCGGTCGCCGTCCTTGATCCGGATTCGACGACGACGGGTGGTCTTGTTTCGGCCACGGAAATCGGCGACACTACGGTCGCCGAGGTCTGGCCGGAAATCCTCGAATTCTGGGAAAATGGTGGAACGCCGGAGTACAGCGTCGTATCGTCGTGCCCGGCGCCGTTGGGGTCGGGAAACTACATGGCTTGTCCAGTATGGTGCATTCACGTCGCCATCCATGCGGTCGGGATGGTAATTGCCCATATCGCCGCGAAGATCGCCAACGGGACGAAGCCGACGACCCTAGGACTTGAAGGCGCCGCGGCTGCCGGTGAGGAGGAGGCCGGTGTAGCACTGGCTACTGACGTCTTCGCGGACGGGTACACGTTCCTCCTCATCGCTTTGCTGTTTGACGTCAGTCCGCCGTCGCCGCCCGGGCGCACCTCGAGGGAATATGCGGCACGGCAGTAGGATTGAGGCAGACACCATGGGGATCACGTAGCCGTCGTGACCCGCCGGAAGGGATGATGCAGATTTGGGTTGGCGTGTCCAGTTATCACTCGGGGCAGTTCTGCGCTCGACGGTGGAGGCCGCCGCTGGCGCTGGTCTCTGGTGGCTGGCGGATCCGGCGACTCGCTCACCGGGTGCCGTTATCGCAACATTCATCGCAATCGTGGTCGGGATCACGCTCGTTGAGGTCTTCTGGCACACTTGGCGCACAACTCGCCCGAAGCAGTGAAGGGCAGATCTTCTCAGACGTCGTAGAGATGTAATTTGATCGCCAGCCTGCCAACACCATCCAGCGCGTGGACCGAACACTCGGTGGTGCCGCGGCAAACCCCGCTCGCCACGTCAGCTCTGCTACCGTTGACAGGGAACGGAGGGAGATGATGGCCACCCCGCTCCCGCACTTCTGGCATACCGCGCCGACGGGGCTGGATGCGATGGGCCGTATCGGGATCGTCGGCCCGGCCGGAGATTCAGCGTATGCCGACGTGTTCAGCCCGGAGCGCTTTCTTGGCGCGTGCCGTTGCGGACGCTGTTCTCGAGGTCTATCGAATCGTCAACTGAGTAGGTGCCGGAGCGCGCTTCGGCGGGGTTCGTCAATCAGGATGAAGCCAGGCGAGTAGGTTTCCGTCAGTTCTCCCGAAACCGTCCGCCCCGGAGGTCCCGCCGTGACAGGCTACCGCCGCTTCCCGCCGTTCCGCCTGGTTTTCCTGGCCGCGCCACTGCTCGCCGCGCGGCTCACGGCCCAGACGCCGCTCTACCGCGACCTCTCCCAACCGTTCGCCGTCCGCGCCCGGGACCTCGTCTCCCGCATGACCCTCGAGGAGAAGGCGTCCCAGATGCAGAACGGCGCCGCCGCCATCCCGCGCCTCGGCATCCCCAGCTACGACTGGTGGAGCGAGGCGCTGCACGGCACACCCGGGAGCTGAGGCACCGGCGCGCCGAACTGGCAGGAATGGGTGCACGAGTAACGCGGCGGTAACGGTGGATCGGCGCGTGGGGCGCGGGTGCCGGCCACGCCCAAATGCTGAATGTCCCATTGCGAGCGGCGGGTCCCGAAGTCGGGTGGCTCATACAGCGAACGTACGGGCCGCCCGTTCGCGCCGGCTTGACCGGCATTGCGCCCGGAGATATCGTTGGACGCCACGCCACGCCACGCCACGCCACGCCACGCCACGCCACGCCACGCCACGCCAGACCTCGACGGCCCGGGTGGGGAGGGCGGGTGGACGGATGCAACAGCTTCAGCGAGGCGCCCGTCGGGAGGCGAAATCGAAGATGACGGCATGTTGCCTGTTGCCGCATACCACGGCGATCGTCAGGGCCGGGCCGCCGCAGGTCCGACCGCTCGGCACATTGCTCGTCCTGATCCGGAATGGGGACGCCACCGTGGACGCGGCGGAGATTGTCGCGCACTGGCGATCCAGTCCGTGGTGCCCGATCGCCGCCGTCGGTATCGAGACGCCCGAGGTTGCTGGGGACGGCCTGTTGCTCCGCCTTGCGATGCACGTGACTCCATTCGCTGGCCGCGATCGTGTCAGTCCGTCGGACCTCCGGGCGGGAATCCGCTCGCGTCGGGCCCCGGACGCGACCGATCAGGCGGCCTATCTGGCGTACCGCCACTCGCTCCGACTTGGTGGGCTGTATCTCGACGTGTTGAAGCAGGATTGCGATTGGGGAGCACTGCGGCGGCCGCTTCGCAGGATCGGTGCGTGGTCGCCGCATGACTGGTTCGCGATAGAGCGGACAGTGACCGGGGTTGCCAAGGCAATCATCGAAGATCTCACCGAGGCCGGTGCTGCCCAATTTATCGGGGTCGACGTCAAGACACTGTCGACGAGGTGCCGGCGGTACTTCGGCCGGGGGTGGCGGGAATTGGTGGCGCTCGGGGCTTGGGAGCCGGCGCTGGAGCTTGCTCTCCGGGCCGGAGGTTACGTCACAATTCGGCAAGCGGCGCTCGAACAGGGCGGGAACGAGCACAACTGAGCCGTTTTCGGGATGGTGGCGGGCCTGGCAGAGACGGATCTTATTTGACGCCACCTTCGGGCGGCACGTTTGGTCTTGTGGGGGTGCTGTAGCGGCGGTAGGCGTCAATTCGAACCAAGGAGCAACTCGATGCGAACTCGGACTCGGTTGTTAGGCATATACATCTTGGTGGTCGGCTCCGCCCTAGTGGCGCAACCTGACGTGGCTTCCGCGACAGGACAGAACTGCCCCGGATTCGTCGGGGACGTCAGCCAGTGTCCGACACACAACACCTGCGATGACACGACCTGTGTGCAGGTGTGTACCAACACCGGTGGAGCCGACGGTATCTTCTGCAATCCGCCAAGACCATAGCTGGGCTGCGAACGGTCGTGCCCACCCGCAACCGGTGATCGCAGTGCCGCGACGCTGGTCAGAGGCGCTCGGTGATACCGTCCTCATCCTTGCGGCGATTGTCGTGACGATCGTGGGGCTCGCGCGCCTCGTCGGATATCCACCAGCTCGAAGTAGCGCTCCATCCATCCGTTCCAGATACGTGCGGAATTGGCGGGTATTCGATACCGGCGGTGCCGTCATCGGACCCGCGACCGCCACGGTGAGAGTGGTGGAATTCGGTGATTTTGAGTGCCCGGCGTGTCGAGTGTTCGCGCTGACGGCTTTAAGGGGCGTGCTCACGGACCACCCCAACGATGTCAGCGTCAGATTCAGAAATTGGCCGTTGAGCTACCATCCCTTCGCACGATCGGCAGCGGCGGCGGCGATTTGTGCCGATCGCCAAGGTCGTTTCGCGCCGTTCTTTTGGCATGTATATTCAGAACAGGATTCGCTTGGCCGGAAGAGTGACTTGAGCTACGCTCGAGAGAGCGGGGTCCTCGACACTTCAGCCTTCCGGCGGTGTTTGGCTGATAGCAGCGTCGATCAGTCCATTGAAACGGATGTACGGGCCAGTCAGGCGTTAGCGCTGAGCGGAACGCCGAGCATCCTGCTCCAGGGCACACTCTACGCGATGCCGCCAGACAGTGCCGAATTCGCGAACGACGTGGCGCAATTGCTCAAGAAGGCGAAATGACTGGGATCCCATTCCGGAGTTGGGCGAGGTGTATCGGATTCATGGTAATGTGGGGGCGCGCAGCAGCTCAATCCCCATCGCCGTCGGCGCGTGCCGACACCGTTGTGGTGCGAAGCACGGGAGCTGGCCTCTGGGGCCCCGGCCCCCGTGCGGTAGTGTCGGAACAGGTCGGCGGCGGCCACGACACCGTTGCGTTCGGTGATATTGAGAGCATCGCAGCACTCGGCGATGGCGGCGTCGCGGTTTTCGACACGCGGGGAGCATCTGGTCCGGCGTTGCTGGAGTTTGATTCACTCGGGCGATTCCGGCGGCAGCTGGGACGCACTGGCGGCGGGCCGGGCGAGTACGGTGACCGTGCCTTTATCGGTGATCTCGTTGCCGACCCTCGCGGTGGCCTCGTGTTCCTTGACCGTGCACACGCCCGGGTCGATCGGTGGGATGCGGCGGGAATCAGCGCGCCGCCAGCGGTCCTGCCGTTCTATACGCTCGGCTCACCACCGGTTCTTGCCGGGCCCGGCGGCTCGATCTATGTCGCCGCCCGCTTCGGAGCACCACATCAGGGATGGTTGGTCGACCCGTCAGTGACGGGCCTCGTGCATCTGGACTCGGCCGGTCGAATTCAGGATAGCGTTCCCCCGCAGCATTCATGGCTTGCGACGGCACCGCTGAGTCAATTCGGCGCGACCACGTCCTGGACGGTGCTGCCGACCGGCGCGATTGTCGTGACCGGTACGGACCAGCTTGCGCTGCTGATCCGCCAGCCCGGTTCGCTTGGAGTGCTGCGAGCCGAGCAATCGTTTCGCCGTGTTCCTGTCTCCGATCAGGAGCGGGATGAGTACACGGCGTTGCGAAACTGGGAGGCGACGGAAATGCGCGGAATGCCCGCTCTGCCGGATCTTCCACGGGTCAAAGCGGCGACCTGGGGGATCACCGGAATCGACCCAGCCGGAGCGATCTGGCTCCAGCTTCACACCGCTGCGATGCCCGTCGCCGCACATCCGGCGGTGGTGGGGCACTTCGCGAGCCCGCCGCCAATGATTCGCGTGGCGGAACCGCTCGCCTTCGCCGTGTTCCGGTTTGACGGCACCTATCTCGGAACCGTGAGCGTTCCGGCGCCGCCGGGGCTGCAGTTCTCCGGCGACCGCGTTGGCATGATCAGTTTTTCCGGCCGCGTGATCTGGGCGGTGATGCGCGATGGGGATGGCGTGGAGGCGCTGGTGAAGTGGCGGACCAATACGAGGCAATAGCGGCGTCCATGTCGCGCTGCGGGACGGCGGGCAGATCGTCCCCCAGGCGGGGACGGTGACTACCTTTTCGTCATCCCCGACACCGGCTCCCGCCCCGGAGGCCCCGCCTTGACCGGCTATCGCCGCTTCACGCCGTTCTGCCTGGCATTGATTGCCCCGCTGCTCTCGCTGCCGCTCGCCGCCCAGACTCCCACCTACCGCGACCTCTCCCAGCCGTTCACCGTCCGCGCCCGGGACCTCGTCTCCCGCATGACCCTCGAGGAGAAGGTCTCCCAGATGCAGAACGGCGCCGCCGCCATCCCGCGCCTCGGCATCCCCAGCTACGACTGGTGGAGCGAAGCGCTGCACGGGGTGGCCCGCGCCGGCGTGGCCACCGTCTTCCCCCAGGCCATCGGCCTCGCCGCCACCTGGGACGATTCGCTGATGCATCAGGTGGCCACGGTGATCTCCGACGAGGGGCGCGCCAAGTACTACGACGCGCAGGCCCATGACGAACACGGCACCTACCACGGCCTCACCTTCTGGTCGCCCAACATCAACCTCTTCCGCGATCCGCGCTGGGGACGCGGCCAGGAGACCTACGGCGAGGATCCCTACCTCTCGGGCCGGATGGCCGTGCAGTTCATCCGCGGCATGCAGGGCGACGATCCGAAGTACCTCAAGGTGGTCGCCACCGTGAAGCACTTCGACGTTCACAGCGGCCCCGAACCCGACCGCCACACCTTCGACGCGGTGGTGAGCGACCGCGACCTGCACGAGAGCTACCTGCCGCAATTCCGGGCCGGCGTCGAACAGGGCGGGGCGTACTCGCTGATGTGCGCCTACAACCGCATCGACCACAAGGCGGCGTGCGGCAGCGACCTGCTGCTCACCGACATCCTCCGCGACAGCTGGGGCTTCAAGGGCTACGTGGTGTCGGACTGCGGCGCGATCAGCGACATCTGGGAGCGACACCATGTGGTGGCCACGGTGGCCGAAGCCGCGGCACTGGGCGTCAGGAGCGGCGACGACCTGAGCTGCGGCGACGAGTATCGCCATCTGGTCGACGCGGTGCACCGCGGGCTGATCAGCGAGTCGGCCATCGACACCTCGGTCTACCGGCTGATGCTCGCTCGCATGAAGCTCGGCATGTTCGATCCGCCCGACAGCGTGCCATGGTCGAAGCTCGGGATGAATATCATCGACGACAGCGCGCACCGGGCGCTGGCGCTGCAGGCGGCCGAGGAGTCGATCGTACTGCTCAGGAACCAGGGCGGGCTGCTGCCGCTGGCGAAGGGCCTCAGGACCATCGCGGTGATCGGCCCCAACGCCGACCAGGCGTCGGTGCTGGCGGGGAACTATCATGGGACCCCGGCAAATCCGATCACGCCGCTCCGCGGGGTTCGTGAGGCGCTGGGGCCGCACACCGACGTGATCTACGCCCGCGGCTCCGATCTGGTCAGTGGATTGCCGATCTGGGACGGTGTGCCGGCCGAGTTCCTGGGAGGGCGCGGAAACCACGGCGCGGTGCGGGAAGAGGTCTTCGCGTCACGCGACACGGTGGGGAAGCCGGTGGCCACGTTAGCCGACACCGCCATCGCCGCCGACTGGGGCGCCGGCGCACCACGCGCCGGGCTTGATTCGAACAACTTTGCCGTCCGCTGGACCGCCACGTTCACCCCGCCGACGAGCGGTGTCTACCGTCTCGGCCTCAAGGGGGCGATGCGCTACACCCTGGCGCTCGACGACAGCGTCATCGTCCGCTCGCGCGATCCGCGTCACGGCGACGAGTACCAGGACTCCCGCCTCACCGGCAGCGACTCGCTGACGCTCACCGGCGGCCGGCATTACCGGATCACCGTCGTCGCGACGGATTCCACCGGCCCGGCGGACCTCTCGTTGGTCTGGGTGCCACCGGCATCGTGGCTGGCGAGCCAGGCGGTGGACGCCGCGCGCCGAGCCGACGCGGTGGTGCTGGTGCTGGGGATCTCGCCGCAGCTGGAGGGCGAGGAGAGCGGCGTGCACCTCGACGGCTTCAGCGGCGGCGATCGCACGCGGATCGATCTGCCCGACGCGCAGGAGCAGCTGCTGCGGCAGGTGGCGGCGGTCGGCAAGCCCACCGTGCTGGTGCTGCTCAATGGCAGCGCGCTGGCGGTCAACTGGGCCAACGAGCACATCCCGGCGATCGTCGAGGCGTGGTATCCCGGCGAATCGGGGGGGACCGCCATCGCCCGGGTGCTCTTCGGCGACTACAACCCGGGCGGACGGCTTCCGGTGACATTCTATCACAGCGTCGCCGACCTGCCGCCGTTCGACGACTACGACATGGCGGGCCACACCTATCGCTTCTACGACGGGCCGGTGCTCTACCCGTTCGGATTCGGGCTGAGCTACACCACGTTTGCCTACGACTCGCTCCGCACCGACCGCGACACGCTGTTTGCTGGTGACACCCTCGGCGTTTCGGTCGACGTTACCAACACCGGCACCCGCGCCGGCGACGAAGTGGTGCAGCTCTACGTGCAGCACCTCGGGTCGGCGGTGCCGAGGCCACGCGAGGACCTGCGCGACTTCCAGCGGGTGCACCTGGCGCCGGGCGAGACCAGGACGGTGCACCTGCGCCTCGCGGCGGCGTCGCTGGCGTACTGGAACGCTGCGGGAGGCGGCTGGACGCTGGAGGGTGAGCCGATCCGCCTGGAGGTGGGGTCGTCGTCGGCCGACATCCGGGCGGACAAGACGGTCCGGGTGGCGGTGGAACATTGATTATAGTGGCACTATAACGAATTGTCGGTGAGCCCGGGGCCCGGGGCCCGGCGGATGTCATCCCGAGCGGAGCAGACGCGCAGCGGCTGCGCAGTCGAGGGACCCGCTGGTTGTCGCGCTCCGCTCACGATGACAGCCCAGGGGTACCGGCTCCACCACCGCTTCGGGGTTACCTCCGGGCCCCGGGCTCCGGGCTCCGGGCCGTCTTTCTCAGTCCACCCTCGGCAGCCGCTCCTCCACCGCCGGCAAGGCCGGGAAGTCGGTATACGGCTGGTCCTGATACCAGAACGCGCACGAATAGAAGTTGTCGGCGCGATCGTTGGCGTGTCCGTGCTCGATGGTGTGCCTGAGGTAGGTGTTGAACGTGACCGGGTTGTCGCCGTGGAAGCGGTACAGGCAGTACCGCCCGCCCACCTTCTCGGCGCTCTGGATCAGCGGTGCGCCGTACTGGTGGTGCGAGAACTGCTTCGGCGTGCATCCGGCCGCCGAAGTCCCAGCTCCCCAGAAAGTAGTCCTCGGTGCCGGTGCCGTTGATGACCGGCTTCGACGGATCGTCGACGAAGATCATCTCGTCGCCCTCGCCCATCCACCCTTCGGCCCGCTGGATCACGCCGAGGGTGACGCCCATCAGGTGCCCGCGGCCGTGCGTCTCGCAGAAGACGTAGTTGGTCTGGCCGTCGAGGTTCTTGCCGCCCGGAAGATTCTGCGCCACACAGGGCGCCGCCTGGCGGTACTGTGCGTGGAAATACATCGCGTCATCGGGAATCGCGTCGGCCTCGAGGTAGTCGATGTTGGAGTAGAACGCCCCGACGTTGCGGCTGCTCTCGTTGGTGACCGTGAGTCGCGCGCCCTTGCGATAGGGCATGGCGAAATAGCAGTTGAGCGACTGCCCCGGTGAGCAGGCGAGGTACTCGCTCTGGAAGATCACGTAGTCGCCGAGGTTGAGGCCGAAGAAGTCGCCGATCGGGGTCTCGATGCTCGGCTTGGCGTTGCCGTCCCAGTAGGCGCGCAGCACCAGCTCCTTGAGGTGCAGCGAATCGGCCGAGATCGTGAACCAGATATGGGTGATCACCCCGGCGCCGGTGGCGTTGAAGATCTCCTTGGTCTCGCCGGCCTTGATGGGCCAGGCGTCGCCGTTGCCGCCGGTGGTGTCATAGCTCCCCTGCTTGCGCGAGCGATAGCTCTGGCGACGGGCATACGGCGGCACCCAGTCGGTGGCGCCGGGCGGCAGCGTTCCGGCCGGTGCGCCGGCCGCGCCGGGAACGTTGGACATTCCGGCCAGTCCGGCCGCGCCCACCACGGAATGCATCGAACTCTCTCCGCCACATGAAGTCTCTCCTGCCGGTGGTGCCGGCGGTTGTCGGTTACGGGGTGATGCGCTCGCTGGACAGCGTGATGTGATGCGGCACCTGCTCGCCATGCAGGATCTTCTCGGCCGATCTCCACCGCCTCCTTGCCGCCGGTCGGATAGACGAACGTCGCGGCGAGCTTGCCGTCGTCGACCGCCTGGCGTCCGCCGTCGAGCCCGGGGAGGCCATCGATGCCGATGAACTTCATCTCCTTCTCGCGCCCGGCGTTCCTGGCGGCGAGCCAGGCGCCGATGGCCATCGGATCGTTCTGACCGTAGACCAGGTCGATGTGCGGGTGCGCCGCGAGGGCCGCTTCCATCTGGGTCATCGCCTCTTCGCGGAGCCAGTTGGCGACCGGGTCGTGGATGATGTGGATCCCGGGATACGCGGCGATCGCCGCGCGGAAGCCGGCATCCGCTCGCGGGCCGGCGTCGAGCCCGGCAGGCCGCTTGATCTCGACGATGTCGCCCTTGCCGTGGAGCAGATCGAATCGGCGAACTCGCCGGCGGCGTGGCCGATGGCGCCGTTGTCGGCGCCGATGAAGGTGGTGTAGCTGTCGCCCTCGATCTCGCGGTCGATGATGATCACCGGGATGCCGGCCTTGAAGACGCGCTCCACGACGGCGGTGAGCGGCTTGGCCTCGTTGGGCGAGATGATCAGCAGGTCGATCTTCTGCTGCAGGAAGTTCTCGACGTCGGCCACCTGTTTGGCGTTGTCCTGCTGCGCGTCGGCATAGACGATGTCCAGGTCAGGGTAGGCCTTCGCCGCCGAATCGATGTCGGCGTTCATCGCCAGCCGCCACGGCTCGGCGTTGTTGGCCTGCGAGAAGCCGATCAGGAACTGTCCCTTGTGGCCCCGGGCGCAGCCGGCCGTCAACGCCAGCAGCGCGGCGGTGCACCACGGCGCGCTACGCCGGACGGCGCCGTTGCAACCAGACCGCCACCAGGATGATGGCGCCCTTGAGAATGAGCTGGAGGTTCGCGTCGACATTGTTGAGTCCCATGGCATTGCTGATGATCCCGATGATGAGGATGCCGATGAGCGTGCCGCCGACCGTGCCGACGCCGCCGCTCAGCGCGGTGCCGCCGATCACCACCGCCGCGATGGCGTCGAGTTCGTAGGCGACGCCGTCGTTGGGGTTGCCCTGCTGCAGCTGGGCACAGTGGACCAGCCCGGCGAGCCCCGCGAGCGCCGCCGCAATGACGTACACGCTCACCTTGTGCCACGACACCCGGATGCCGGCGAGGCGCGCCGCCGGTTCGTTGTCGCCGATGGCGTAGACATAGCGCCCGCCGCGGGTTCGCGCCAGATAGAGCCACATTGCGCCGGCAGTGAGCGCGAAGATCAGCGCCGGCGCCGGCACGTAGGGCAGCAGCGGCCCGGCCAGCGTGCCGACCGCCGCCGGCGCCCCGCCGGAGCCGAAGCCGAGGGGAATCGCGGTGCCGCCGCTCAGGTAGCGCGCGGCGCCGCGGGCGGCACTCATCGTGGCCAGGGTGACGATGAATGCCGGGAGGCGCCAACGCGCGATCACGAAGCCATTGATCCAGTCCCCACGTGGCGCTCGCCGCGATCACGATCAGCGCCGTGGTCCAGAAGCCGAGCCCGACGCGCATCCAGAGGATCGCGCTGAGCGTGGCGCCGAAGGCGAGCACCGACCCGACCGAGAGATCGATCCCGCCGGAGATGATCACCGCCGTCATGCCGACTGCGAGGATCCCCTTCTCGGCCACCTGCCGGAGGATGTCGGAGAGGTTGCCGAGATCGAGGAAGACGAGGCGCCCGCCGCGCACCGGCGAGGTGACGATGGCGAGCACCAGCACCAGCGCGAGGCCGAACGCCCCGGCATAGCGGGCGAGTCGGCCGCGCAGGGCGGGAAGTCGCGGCGGTCGCGATTCCGGTGGAGGAGCACCGGTGCCACCGGGCGCGACATCGGAAGGCGGGTCCGTTGCGCCCTGTCCGGACGCGGCGGCGAGCACGCGTTCTCCTCGGTGGCATCGCGGCGGTCGAACTCTGCCGTGATCCGCCCGTCGCGGAAGACCAGGACGCGGTGACACTGGGTCAGCACCTCTCCCATTTCGGACGAGCAGAGGACGATGGCGAGTCCGTTCGCGGCAAGGGCGTGCAGCTCGGCATAGATCTCGGCCCTGGCGGCGAGGTCGATGCCGCGCGTCGGCTCGTCGAGCAACAGCACCCGCGGCGACGGCGTAGAGGCAGCGCGCGAGCAGCGCCTTCTGCTGGTTGCCGCCGCTCAGCAGGGCGATCGGTACCGCCGGGCTTGCCGCGCGCACGCCGGCGTCGGCCATCCGCTCGGCGGCGTCGCGCTGTTCGGCTGCGCGGCGGATCCACCCCCAGCGGCTCACCCGCTCGAGCGCCGAGATGGTGACGTTCCGCCCGACGCCCAGGTCGGGGAAGATGCCGCTCGCCTTCCGCTCTTCGGGGAGCAGCATCATGCCGGCGGCTCGCGCGTCGGCCGGGGAGCGGGGATGGACCGGCTTGCCAAGGAGGCGCACGGTGCCGCGCACCGGCCGCTCCAGCGCGCCCATCAGTGCCAGCAGGAGGTCGGTGCGGCCGGCACCGATCAGCCCGGCGAGTCCGACGACTTCTCCGGCCCGCACCGAAAACGAGATGTCGTGCAGCCGGAAGCCGCCGGGGCGCGCGGGGTCCGGGACGTCGAGGTGTTCGACCCGGAGCAGCTCGGGTGCCGTCGCGGCAACGTCGAGCAGCGCCCCGCGGGTAATCTCGCGGCCCACCATGAGACGGACCATCTCCGCCTCGGTGAGCCCATGGGTCGACTGCGTGGTGACGCGGCGCCCGTCGCGGAGCACGGTGACGCGTCGACGCGATCCGTAGCACCTCGTCGAGCTTGTGGGAGATGTAGACCACCGCCACGCCGCGTTCCCTGAGAGTCGCGATCAACTGTTCGAGGTGGGTGGCCTCCGCCGCGCCGAGGGACGCGGTGGGTTCGTCCATGATGAGGCAGCGCGCGTCGTAGCGAGAGCGCATGGGCGACGGCGACGAGCTGGCGTTCAGCGGCGGCGCACTGTCCGAGCAGCATCTCCGGGGCGATTGCGCCGGCACCGATCGCGGCGAGCTGCCGGCGGGCCATCGCCTCGAGCGCCGAGCGATCGATGAGCCCCGACGGTGCGCGAGGTTCCCGTCCCAGGTAGATGTTTTCCGCCACGGTGAGCGACGTGACCAGCTGCAGCTCCTGGGGGATGACGGCGATCCCCGCGGCGAGCGCGTCGCGCGGCGACGTGAAGTGTCGCGTCGAACCGGCGAAGTGAAGGGTCCCCTGGTAGGCGGCGATCTCGCCGCCCAGAATCTTTACCAGGGTCGACTTGCCGGCGCCGTTCTCGCCGATCAGGGCGTGGACTTCGCCGGCGTGAAGGTCGAACGAGACGTCGTCGAGGGCGCGCACGCCGGGAAACGCCTTGCCGATGTGGCGGGCGCTGAGGAGCGGCGGTGGCGCCGCGAGGTCCGCAGCGGTGGTTGTGACGGGCGTGGCGTCAGCCACGGAACGACGCGGCCTGGTGATTGTCGAGTGAATCGTCGAGCTCGCCGCAGAGGTGCACGGCGATGCCCATGGCGTGGGCCATCGCCGCCTTGCGCATCAGGGCACGTCGCGCGGTGGCGGCGTCGGGGGCGTAGGCCACGTGGATGTGGTTGGCCTGGTGACGCGCCATCAGCTGGTCGCGGTTCACGCCGTAGAGCACCGCGTGCATGATCGGCCACTGCGGGGTGGTGGCCTGCCAGCGCCGCGCCGTCTCGCCGTCGCGAGAGCCGGACCACGCCGCCACGGCCGATGTCCATTGCCAGCGCGCCGCCGCCCGGTTCGACGATAGATCCGGCTCCAGACGATCTCTCCGGGGCGGCTCACGCCCTTGAGGGTCGACCCGCCGCGCGGGAAGTACATCGGCGGTTGCCGCTCGCCCACTGCGCCGGCGTAGCCGCCGATGAAGTGCGACGCGGGCGCGGCGCCGGAGATCTCGAAGACCCAGACGAATTCGTCGACGCCGTTGCTCGTGCACATCGGCGCGCCCCAGCGGACGTCGTGCAGCGTGTTGGACGGGTCGATGCCGAGGTCGCTCCAGACGCGATCGGTGATCAGCGCGTCGACGCCGGCGCATTCGTCGACCTCGTTGAAGTGCGGCACCGCGCGGCCGGCAAAGAGTGGCGTGCCGTCGGCACCCGACACCGGCGGGCGGTCGGGATTGTTGAGCAGCCCTTCGGCCAGGTCCGACGCGACGCAGGTGTCCTTGAGACCCTGCTGGTACTGGATGCCCGATGGCGCTGCAGCCATACTGTGCGGCCAGCTGCACCGCGGCGTGATACATCCGGAGCCCTTCCAGCACCTGGCGATTCGGTCAGCTCGGTGGCCTCGTCGGTGCCCAGCCGAACTGCATGCCCCGATTGCGGAGCCAGTCGTAGTGCGCGGCGCGCGTCGGCCTCGTCGACCTGCTGCATCGCGGCAAAGAGGGCGCTCTGGCGTCAGGCGCTCCTTGAAGAGCCCGAGCCGGTGCAGCAGAGGTCGGGAATGATCGCGTTGAACATTCCCATGCACCCTTCGTCGAACACGCCGAGCACCGCCTGGTCGCGGCGGAGGTCGCCGCCCAGCTGCGAGCCGCGCGCGACATCGGGACCGAATGCGTCGGCCACCGCGGCGGGATCGAACCGGGTCACCGTGGCGTGGCGATGGGTGATCGACGCCATTGCGGAGCCAGGCGGCGAGCCCGTCGCGGGCGAACGTGATCGGTGAACGTCTTCGCTCCAGATGGTGCTGTAGCGGATGCCGGCCTTGGTGAGCGAGCCGTTGAGGTTGAGCATGCCCACCAGCCCGGGCCACTGGCCGCTCCAGTTGGCGAGGGTCAGGATCGGGCCGCGGTGCCGGGTGAGGCCGGGGAGGACGTGGCTGGTGTACTGCCAGACCGCCTCGGCGACCACCAGCGGCGCCTCGGGGTCGATCTGCCGGAAGACTTCGATGCCGCGGATCTGGCCGTCGATGAAGCCGTGTCCGGCGGCGGCGTCGACCGGATGGCCTCGGACCACCCGCGGCGCCGAGGTCGGCGAACGCAGCCTGGACCGTCGTCCTCGAGCGCGCGCCTGCGCCGGCCAGCAGACGCGGTTGGCGGCGAGGCGCGAATCGCCGCTGGCGACGAGGACGATGTCGCGATCGATCATCGCAACCTCCGAACGGCACGGCGGGGGAATGGAACCGAAGACCATCCATGCGAGACGGTCGCCCATATTGTATCCGGGAAGCGATGGAACACCAATGGCATGGAGGAGCCGTGAAGCAGCGTCGACACCTCATTGTGCTGGGGGGATTTCTCGGGGCCGGCAAGACATCGGCGCTGGTGGCGCTGGCGCGGTGGCTGGGTGACCAGGGGCTGCGCGTCGCGGGGATCACCAACGACCAGGCCCACGGCCTGGTGGACACGCTGCTGCTGGGATCGTGCGGCATCGCCGCCGAGGAGGTTGCCGGCGGCTGCTTCTGCTGCCGCTTCGACGACCTCCTCGGCGCGACGTCACGCCTTGGATCGACGATCGACCCCGACGTGATCATCGCCGAGGCGGTGGGGAGCTGCACCGACCTGGCGGCGACGGTTGCCGCCCCGATGCGGCGCCTGGCGGGCAGCAACCTCACCGTCGCCCCGGTGACGGCTGTGGTCGATGTCGGACGTGCCCGCCAGATGCTGGGGCTGGATTCGCACGAGCCGTGGGAGGGCGACGTGCGGTATGTCTTCCGGAAGCAGCTCGAAGAGGCGGAAGTCATTGCCCTCAACAAGTGCGACCTCTTCCCGTCGGTCGCAATCGAGGAGGTCGAAGCGGCGATCGGCGACGTGGCACCGGCGGCGGAGCTGTTCCGGGTGTCGGTGCGCGGCGGCGACGGCCTGGAGCGCTGGTTTGCCCGGCTGCTGGAGCCGGCCGGCACTACGCCAGCACGGCCGGTGATGGATGTCGACTACGCCATCTACGCTTCGGGCGAAGCGGAACTCGGCTGGGTCAACGCGCGGTTCACCGCGCTGGCTCCGCTTGCGGCCGACGGCAACACGCTGCTCGATGAGGTGGCGGCGACGCTGCACCAGCTGTTGCTGGGCCACGGAATGTCGATCGGGCACCTCAAGCTCGCCCTGCACGCCGCGGGAACGGCGTCCGGTGGCGCGGCCGTGAGCCAGTGCGTCACGGTGTCGGAACGGCCCGAGTCGACGTCGCGGCTTGCCGGGCCGATCGATCGCGGCGTGATCCTGGTCAACCTGCGGGCGCAGAGCGATCCGGCGCTGCTCGAGGCGCTGGTGCGCCGGCTTCCGGCGGCCGCGGCGCCGCGCACCGGGCGCTGGCGCTTGTCGCTCGACGAGATCACCGCGTTCCGGCCGTCGCCGCCGGTGCCGACCTACCGGGACACCTAGCTGGTCGTGGCGGGCGAAGCGCCGGTCCGGCGTCAGGAGCGATAGCGAATGCCGGAGAGGGGAATCGTCCCCGATTTCACCTCGAGGAACGGCTTGCCGTCCTTGATGCCGACCGTGCCGTAGCCTGTTGCGGTCGACAGAAACGCCCGGAAGTCGCCGGTGATGGCCGGGTCGAGGTGCAGCACCTTGTCGACGGCGTCGTAGCGCGCGCCGCTCATCGCCTGCAGCAGCGCATACGACGACAGCGCGCGGGCGTACCAGTGACCGCATTCGTATTCGTCGAACGGGTTGCGCACCCGGCCGTCGTAGCGGTCGCGGCAGGCGCGCACGATCTCCAACCCCTCGGTGACTCGTCCCATGAGGATGAGGTGCGAGGCGACCTGGTATTCGATGCCGGTCCACACCTCGTCGGAATAGACAAACGGCAGTGACAGTGCGCCGCCGCGGGGCCAGCTGCAGAGCAGCACGCCGCCCTCGTCGCCCAGGGCATAGCTGGGGCGCTGCGGGTTGGCGTGGTCGGCGAGGTCGAGCTTGAAGTTGTAGCGGTGCACGGCGCGGAGGTGGCTGGTGACCTTGTCGGCGTCGAGCACCTGTCCGACGCCGGTGACCAGCGCGAGCCATGCGCCGAGGACGCCGTCGGAGAGGCAGCCGCTGCCGTACTGGTATTTCGGTCCCTCGGTGTCGAAGAGCGCGCGGGCCTCGGGCGAATAGTCGGCGAGGCCGAACGCGTCGCCACCGGCCTGCGCGGCGTGGAGGTCCTTCCACTCGACGTGCTGGATGTAGTACTCGCCGTTGAACAACTCGCGGTCGGCCAGCGCCGTGCCGGCGGTGAGCAGCGCCTGGTACTGCGATACGTCGTCGTGGAGCGCGGTGCCCATCGCCACCGCGGCCCTGAGGGCGCCGAGGTAGATGCTGGTACACATCCCGTCGGGGCCCCAGAACTCGATGTCGTAGGTGTTGTGGTGCGGCTCGATGGTCCAGCCCTTGTGATCGGGGTCCCAGGTGCTGATGCAGTAGTCGAGCGAGGCGCGCACCCTGGGCCAGAGTCCGCGAAGCCACGCGGTGTCGCCGCTGATGCGCCACTCGCGGTAGACCCGCATGATGCCGCCGAGCTGACCATCGGCGGCGGCCGGTTCGTCGTGCACGATGGGGCGGATCGGCAGGCCGGTGCGGAACGCCTGGTGGCCGCGGTCGTCCTGCGAGGGGCCGAATTCGGTTTCCCGCAGGGTCCGTTCCATTGCCGGGAAGAGGTGCGGAAGCGCCTGGGCGTAGTTCCAGACGTGAGTGCAGCTGCCGAAGCAGCAGCCGCCGGCGTCAGCGCACCCTTCGTAGGCCCAGAGGCGGCCGTCGCTCTGGCGCAGCACGGTGGGCGACTTGAGGATCGCGAGGTTCGCGGAAACCGCCTCGACCACTTCCGGCGGCAGCGTGGTGTCGTAGAAGCAGTCGGCAAACTGTTGCGACGCGTCGCGCAGTGCGGCGTATTGCGAGCGCCAGTACGCGGTGACGGCGTCGACATTCCCGAAGCGGCCAGCATACCACGGCCGGTAGAACTTCTCGGTGGCGGGGATGGTGTCGGGCGGTGGCGTGGCGTCGCGCCCGAAGCGGAGATTGGATTGCGGGGCGTACCACGCGAGCCGGAGCACGATGGTGCGCGTTGCCCCTGGGGCGAGTGTGAACGGCACGAAGAGCGACGCCCCGGGGGAGGGATCGCCGCTGGTGATCGGCGGTCGGGCAAAGGCGGCGCCACGGGCCACGTCGTGCCACGCCATGGTGAGCGGATCCCACCAGCCGCCGCGGAACCAGGCGTGATTGACCAGCACGCCGGCGTCGTCGACCGTCGCCTGGAACTCGGCGTTGCGCCACGGCTGGTCGTCGGGGCCGGTCGACCAGAGGGTGAAGCCGTTGGTCGCGCTCCGCACGCCCTGCTTGTCGCGCCCGTCGATGGGCAGGAAGTTGCGCGCGTTGAACGAGAAGACTGCCTGCTGCGGGGCGGGCGACGTGTTGCGGAAGCGATACTCGAGGGCCGCCACCGGCAGCGACGCGTTGTCGGCGTCGCCCGGCACGAACGGACTCCAGCCGGTGATCTCGACGGCAAGCGGCATCTCGGGGTCGCTCAGTGAGACGGTGCCGAACGGAAACCGTGCCGCGAACTCCGCCTCGGCAAAGCGGGGCAGGCCAAAGGTCGAGCCGCCATCGCCCTGCGCCGAGCCGCGGGCACCGAACACCTTCCACCCGGGGACGGGCCCCTCGAGCACCCGTGCCGCCGGCGACGCGCCGGCGACGTGAATCCCGGCAAAAAGGCACGGCTCGTTGTAGACGTCGGGGTGATTGCGGATCGAGATCTCCGAGAGCGCGCCGACACCCTCGAGGCAGATCATGCCCGCCCCGAAGCCACCCATCGGAAAGGCGACCCGATTGAGGCGGGGTCCGCGGTAGACTCCCGAATACGGGCGTGATGGCAACGTGGCGCGGCGCGGTCTGGCGGCGTCGCGCTCCCCGGGTGTCTCGGCGTCGAGTTCGCGGATGTCGGCGACGGTGCCGGCGGCACCGAGCGATCCGAGGGCGAGGGCGGATCGCTTCATGAATTCGCGGCGGGGCAATCTGGAATCGGTCATGGGGATATGGTGTGGCGCGATCGGGAGGATGGCAAGGGAGCGGGCCGGGCGCGCGGGCGGCGAGATCCGCGTGCCGTCCTTCAGATTCTTGTGGCGGGGACACGACAGGGCCTCAAGGCGCCGGTCGCGAGAGCTAGCACGCCAAGGTCTAACGCAGTACCACGAGCGGGGATGCGTTAGCGCGGCGCCAGAGGCCCTGTCGTGCCCCCGCCGCGCCGATGCCGTGCGACGCCGTGCCGACGCCGCGAACGTAGATTGTCTCCATGTCCATCCCACGACGCAGCTTTGTCCGCACCGCCGTGGCCGGTTCGGCGGCGATGCTGGTACCCGACCTCCTCACCGCGTTGCGCCGGCCGGTGCTCGGCGGCTCCCGCGCCGACGGGCACATCGAGGTCCTGCTCGACGAGCCGATCGGCACCATCGCGCCCGAGGTCTATGGCCACTTCACCGAACACCTTGGCGGCGTGATCTACGACGGGGTGTGGGTCGGGGAGAACTCCCCGATTGCGAACGTCGGCGGTATCCGGAAGGCGCTGGTCGACGCGCTGCGCGCCATCCGGCCCGGGGTGATCCGCTGGCCCGGGGGCTGCTTTGCCGACTCGTACGACTGGCGTGACGGCGTCGGGCCACGGTCGCAGCGCCCGGTCCGGAACAGCTTCTGGGCCGACGACCCGGGGCTGAAGCAGGTGGCCGGCGGCCCGGCCAGGTACGAGAGCAATGCCTTCGGCACCGCGGAGTTTGCCCATTTCTGCCAGTTGGTCGGCGCCAGGCCGTATCTCGCCGCCAACGTCCGCAGCCTCGGGGCCAACGCCTTCGACCAGTGGCTCGACTACTGCAATTCGCCGGCGGGGACGACGACCTGGTCAAAGGTTCGCGCCGCCCAGGGCAACCCGGATCCGTTCGATGTCCGCTTCTGGGGAATCGGCAACGAGTCGTGGGGGTGTGGCGGGAACTTCACGCCGGAGGAGTACGCCGAAGAGTTCCGGCGCTTCACGACGTGGGCGGTGCCGGCGTTCGGTGTGGACCTGGCGTTCGTGGCGTCGGGGCCGAACGGTGGTGATGTCGACTGGACCCGGCGGCTGCTCACCGCCCTCGGCGAGCGGAACGCGATCGGCGACGCCTGGGGACTGTCGCTGCACCATTACAGCAGTGCCGCCGGACCGGGTGGCGACGCGGTGGCGTTCGACGCGACCGGCTGGTACGACCTGCTGGCGAGCGCCAACCGGATGGACGACATCGTGACCTCGATCTGGGAAACGATGCGCGCCATCGACCGCCGCCACCACATCAAGCTGGTGGTGGACGAGTGGGGGGCGTGGCACAACAACGCCCCGCTGGTCGATCCGAGTCACCTTTTCGAGTCGCAATCGACGATCCGCGACGCGCTGGTGACCGGCCTGACGCTCGACATCTTCCACCGCCACGCCGACATGATCGGGATGGCCAACGTGGCGCAACTCATCAACTGCATCCATTCGCTGTTCTTTGCGCACGAAGACCGGTTCATCGTGACGCCGAGCTATCATGTCTTTGCGATGTATGCAGCGCACCAGGGCGGCACCGCGGTGCGTACCGAATGGTCGGCGCCGACGGTGCACTGGACGGCACACGACGGCACGGCGCAGGCGCTGTGGGGGGTGAACGGGTCGGCATCGCGGTCGGGCAACCAGCTGACGCTCACGGTCACCAATGCGTCGCTGTCCGACGGGTGCGTCGCCGACGTCGTGGTCCGTGGCGCGCGGGTAGCCGCGGCCCGTGCCACGACGCTCGCGGCGGCCAGCGTCCACGACGTCAACAGCTTTGACCATCCCGACGTGGTGCGGCCGGTGTCGCGCGATGTGCCGGTGGACACGCTGGCGGCCGGTTACGCCTTCCCGGCGGCATCGGTGACCCGGCTGGCGCTTTCCCTCGCGTGACCGGAGGCAGTGGCCCGGGCGGAAGGCGGGGCGCTAAGTTGTCGCGAGTCCGCGGCGACGCGGCGCGCGCCACCACCGGGAGCACGATGACCACCACGCAGCGGCGAATCCCGATCCGATGACCCTGGCCGGGCTGGCACCGCTGGTGGCGGTCGGCGCGTTCGCCGCGGGGCTGCTGGGGGCGCTGACCGGCCTCGGCGGCGGCATCATCGTGGTGCCGATGCTCACCCTGCTGTTCCACGTCGACCTGCGGTATGCCATCGGTGCATCGCTGGTGTCGGTGATCGCAACCTCGTCGGGGGCGGCGGCCGCCTACGTCCGCGAGGGCTACACCAACGTCCGGGTGGGGATCTTCCTGGAGGTGGCGACGACCACCGGGGCGCTGGTTGGCGCGGTGCTGGCGGGGGTGGTGCCGACATCGGCGCTGGCGGTGCTGTTCGGCGTGGTGCTGCTGTTCACGGCGTACCGGTCGCTGCGCCCGCTGCCGGAGCACGCCGCGGCGGTCGAGCCGGACCGCTGGGCGCGCCGGCTGCGGCTCGATTCCACCTATCCCACCGCCAGCGGCCTCAAGCCCTACGCCGTGCAGCACGTTCCGGCCGGCTTCGTGATGATGGTCGCGGCGGGGATGCTGTCGGCACTGCTCGGCATCGGGTCCGGTGTGGTCAAGGTGATCGCGATGGACCGCACCATGCGCCTGCCGTTCAAGGTGTCGACCACGACGAGCAACTTCATGATCGGTGTCACCGCGGCGGCGAGCGCCGGGGTGTACCTCCATCGCGGCTACATCGACCCGGCGGTGGCGGCACCGGTGATGCTGGGTGTCCTCGCCGGGGCATTGCTGGGGGCGCGGCTGCTGACGGCGGCGCGCACCCACCACCTGCGGCTGATCTTCACGGCGGTGGTCATCGTGCTCGGCGTCGAGATGCTCTACAAGGGGCTGACGGGCGGCGTATGAGCGAAACCGGCGGAAAGCGGAGCGAGCTCACCGACTATCAGGTGGACCAGGTCATCGGACGGCTGCTGCAGCTGGGCGTGCTGCTCGCCGCGGCGGTGGTCCTGGTGGGCGGCGCCATCCTGCTGCTGGGGCACGGTTCGGCGCCGGCGGACTTTGCCACCTTCCGGGGCGAGCCGGCGGCGTTGCGGGGGGTGATCACGATTGTCCGCGCCGCGTTGCACGGCCAGACCGATGCCATCGTGCAGCTCGGACTGCTGCTGTTGATCCTCACGCCGATTGCCCGGGTCGCCCTGACCCTGGGGGCGTTCACCATCCAGCGCGACCGCACCTACATGGTGCTGACCAGCATCGTCCTGGTGCTGCTGCTCTACGGCTTGATCTGGGGGAAGGCGTAGACCGTTCCCACGGTGCGGACAGACTCGCGTCCGGGCCGCTACGGTTGCGCGAAACGTGACCCGGTTACGATATTCGAAGGACCGGAAATCGCCTGCCGGTTGTCCCCTGACATTGCAATCTCGATAGCGTTTGCATCTGCGGGAGGGCCATGGCCGATCCCGTCCTCACTCAGCCCCAGCGACAGTCAGCTCGCCGCGCCGGAACCGGCGGCGGCCTCGTGGCAGCGTGTGCCGCGGGTGCCGTCATCGCGGCGGCGGAATGGGTGGTCCTCCGCGGGGTCGACCGCGGCTGGTATCTGCCGACGGTCGGTGCCGTGCTGGGGTTTGTCATCGCAACGGCCGTCGTCTGGGCAGCCGGCATCGCCGCCGGCCGGCGGATCCGTCGGCGCGATCGTCTTGCCCTCGAGGCCAGTGAAGAGCGGCTCCGCGGCATCATCGACACCGCGCCGGTCTCGATCTGGCAGGAGGACTGGAGTGCCGTCCAGGCACTGCTCGACGAGGCCGGCGTCGCCGGCGGAGCCTCGGTGCGCGCCTACTGCGCGGAACATCCGGGATTCATCCAGCAGGCCCTCGACGCCGTTCGGGTGCTCGATGTGAATGAATGGACCGTGTCGCTGTTCGGGGCCCACTCCAGGCGGGAAGTGCTGCAGTCGCTGGCGACGGTCTTTGCCACGCCTGACACGCTGCCGGGGTTTGTCGACGAACTGGCCGCGTTTGCCGACGGCGAGACCGGTCTCCGGACCAGCATGCGGATGAACACGGTCGACGGGAGGGTCCTGCACGTCGCCAAGGGGATCGCGTTTCCGGCCCCGGGCGCCCGATCGACGCAGGTGCTGGTGAGCGTTGTGGACCTGACGGCGCGGGAACGCGCCGAGGCGGCCAGGCTCGAGTCGGAGGAACGGTTCCGGCAGCTGGCGGACGCCATCGATGAGGTGTTCTGGCTCACTGACGTGTCAAAGCAGGAGATGGTGTACATCAGCCCGGCGTACGGGACCATCTGGGGCCGGAGCCCGGAGAGTCTGTACCGGTCGCCGCAAGACTGGATGGAAGCAGTGCACCCGGAGGATCGCGCGCGCGTCCGCGGCGCGGCGGTGACCCGGCAGGCGCTGGGCACATACGACGAGGAGTACCGGATCGTGCGGCCCGACGGCACGATCCGCTGGATCCGGGACCGGGCGTTCCCGGTGCGCGACGCCGACGGACGCGTCTTCCGGATGGCGGGGGTGGCCGAGGACATCACCAAGCGGCGCGAGCTGGAAGCACAGGTGCTCCAGGCGCAGAAGATGGAATCGGTGGGACGGCTGGCGGGCGGCGTGGCGCATGACTTCAACAACATGCTCACGGCGATCGGCGGCAACGTCGAGCTGCTGCGCGAGGTGGTGGTAAACAACCCGGCCGCCAACGAGATGCTCGACGAAGCGGCGGCGGCGGTCGATCGGGCAGCGGGATTGACCCGGCAGTTGCTGGCGTTCAGCCGGCGGGAGCTGCTCCATCCGCAGGTGATCGACCTCAACGCGGCCGTCACTGGCGTGGCGCAGATGCTGCGCCGGCTGATCGGCGAGGACATCGAACTGCACCTCGCGCTGGGGCACGACCTCTGGCCAGTCAACGTCGACCCGGGGCACCTCACCCAGGTGGTGCTCAACCTTGCAGTCAACGCCCGCGACGCCATGCCGCGGGGTGGGAGGCTGACGCTCGAAACGATCAACGTCGAGCTCGACGCCGACTATGCCGCGGTGCACGCGGCGGTCACCCCTGGCGCGCACGTGTTGCTGGCCATCAGCGACACCGGCGTCGGCATGTCGCCCGAAGTGCAGCAGCGCATCTTCGAGCCGTTCTTCACCACCAAGGGCGCGGCATCCGGCACCGGCCTGGGCCTGTCGGTGGTGGACGGGATCATCCGGCAGAGCGGCGGTCACGTCCAGGTCTACAGCGAAGTGGGCGTCGGCACGACGTTCAAGATCTACCTGCCGGCGCTGCCGGCCGATCCGCCCCGCGACCAGGCGGCACCAGCGCGGCCAGCCGAGGCGGGCGGCACCGAAACGGTGCTGGTGGTTGAAGACGACGAGGCGGTGCGCAAGATCGCCGCGCAGGTGCTCCTCGGCCGGGGGTACCGCGTTCTGACGGCGGCCAACGGTGCCGTCGCCCTCGACGTGGTGGCGCGTGACGGTGGCACCATCAACCTGCTGGTGACCGATGTGGTGATGCCGGTGATGGATGGCCGCCAGCTCGCCGAGACGTTGCAGCGGCTGCATCCCGAGGCCAAGGTGCTCTATACCAGCGGATACACCGACGACGCCGTGGTGCGCCACGGCGTGCTGCACGCCAACGTCGCGTTCCTGCAGAAGCCATATACGCCGAGCGCGTTGACGCGGAAGGTGCGCGAGGTGCTCGACAGGCGTTGACGGGCGCTAGGTTCGCGCCGAATCGGGGAGTGCGGCGTCGCGATATTGCGCACCGTGCGTCGTGTCACCGAGGGTGGTGTATTCGTCGTGCAGGTCCTGCCGCGCCCAGCGCACCCAACTGGCTGAAGGCGTCGCCTGCTGCCGCACGATGTCGTAGCCCGCGAGCGATTGCGCCAGGGCGTCACGGGTGCGCCCCTGACGGAGCAGCGCCCGACCCAGCTTGATCCGCGCGATCGCGATATTCATGTGCCCGGCCGGCAGCGTCTGTTGCAGCATGGCGAGCGCTGCGTGGAACTCGTTCTCGGCGTCGACGTAGCGATGCTCGGCGAGATAGACACTGCCGAGGTTCGACATCGCGACGCCGATGCGGTATTGCTTGCCGTGGTATACCGAGCGGTAGATGTCGATCATGCGGCGGAAGTCGGCCTCGGCTTCCGGCAGCTTGCCGTGGGAAAGGGCCACGGTGCCCAACTCGTTGAGAGTCGACGCGACCTGCGGATGCACCGGTCCGAAGTCCCGTTCCTCGATGGCCAGGGCCTTGTGGAGCAACGAGAGTGCCTCGTCGCCGCGATCGAGGTGGTCGAGGTCGCGCGCGACGATGGTCATGGCCGACGCGGTCTCGGGGTGATCGGGGCCATACCAGCCGACGGTGATATCGAGGGCCTGGCGGTCGAATTGCTCGGCGCGGGTGTAGTCGCCGCGGACCTGCTGGATGGCGCCGAGGTTGATGAGTGCGTCGGCGACGAGCGGATGGCGTTCGCCGTAGAGGTCGCGGTAGAGGGTGAGCAGCGAGCGATTGAGCGAATCGGATGCATCGTACTGGCCGGCATAGAACTCGGTGTTGGCCAGCTCCGCCAGGTCGGCGGCGCGGTCGGCAGGGGTGGCGTGGGTCAGCGAGTCGAGGCGTACCGCGGCGAGCAGGGTGTCGGCGGCGGCGGGGTAGGCGCCGCGTTCCTCGAGGAGGCGGCCGAGGGCGCCGAGGGCGGTGGCTTCGGCCGAGCGGTCGACCGGGTGCCCCCCGCGGACCAATGCCAGCCCGGTCCGGATCAGCCGCTCGGCGCTGTCGAGGCGGGCCTGTTCGAGGCGCAGCAGGCCAAGGGCGACATAGCTCCGGGCGACATCGGGGTCGCCACGGGGGAGCAGCTGCTGGCGTCGCGCCAGCGCAAGCTGGAGCAGCGTGTCGGCCTGGTCGTACTTGCCGAGCCGCTGGTAGACGCCGCCGAGGGTGCCGTACAGCTCGGCCTGCACGATCGGCTCTTCGTCGAGCGCGCGGGCCTGCTGGACGCCGGAGGCCAGCAGCGCGGTGACCCGCAGGCTGTCGGGTGGTGCGATCTGCGCGTCGCCGCCCTGGAAGAGGTCGAGCATGAACCGCTGGATGCGCAGCGTCCGCGCGGTCTGTGCCAGCGCGGCGTTGCGGGCCCCGGCCAGGCGCACGGTGTAGATCACGCTGAGGGCGATCACGGTGGCGACGACGGCCGCGGTTGCCGCGAGGCCGCGCCAGTGGCGGCGGCCGAACTTGCCGGCGCGGTAACCGAGCGTGTCGGGCCGGGCATCGAGCGGCGCGCCGTCGAGGAAATGGTCGATGTCGCGGATCAGGTCGTCGACGGTGCGATAGCGTCGGGCCGGATCGGGGTGCATGGCGGTGAGGCAGAGCACATCGAGGTCGGCCCACGCGGCGCGTCCCACGCCGATCGCCGGCGCGAATTGCCCCTGCCGGGCGGCAACCGACGGCCGGGAGACCGCGCGGCCGCGAATGTGCCGGGCGGCGTCGGTCGGTGTCCGGTCGGCGACATCGTAGGGCAGCCGGCCGGCCAGCAGCTCGTACAACACGACGCCGAGCGAATAGACATCGGTGTGCACGCCGAGGCGCTCGCCGGTCAGCTGCTCGGGGGCGGCATAGGCGGGGGTCATCACCCGCAGGCCGGTGCGGGTCGGGTCGCCGGCGGCGTCGGGGCCTTCGAGGTGCTTGGCGATCCCGAAATCGAGCAGCCGCACGCCGCCATCGTCACAGACGAAGATGTTGGTCGGCTTGAGGTCGCGGTGGATCACGGCGTGCTGATGGGCATACTGGACCGCTTCGGCCACCCGGCGGATGAGCCGGAGCCGATCGGCGATCGAGAGGTTGCGGGATGCCGCCCAGTCGGTGAGCGGAAGCCCGTCGACATACTCCATGACGAACCACGGCGTGCCGTCGGGGAGGGTGTCGGCGTGCAGCAGCTGCGCGATCGACGGGTGGCGGAGCTGCGCCAGCGTGCGTTGCTCGTCGAGGAAGCGCTCCCGGCGCGCGGGCGATGCCCACGCATCGCGGAGGATCTTTACCGCGGCGGCGGCGTCGAGGTCGTCGCGGTGCGCCAGATAGACCGCGCCCATGCCCCCTTCGCCGAGCAGTCGAACGATGCGATACGGCCCGAAGCGCGGCGGCAGGGTGTTGCCGAAGGCGCCATCGGCGGCATCGGGAAGGCCGCGATCGAGGACGGTGGCCCGCTGCGCGTCGCCGTCTAGCAGGGCGAGGACCTCGTCGCGGAGCGCCGCATCGCCGGCGCAGGCGGCGGCAAGTGCTGCGTCGCGCGCGTCGGGCGGGAGGTCGGCGACGTCGTGGAAGATGGCCTGCACCCGCTCCCAGCGGTCGCCGTCCGGGGTCATGGGGTGATCCGGTGCGCCAGCCACGCCCGGGCCGCCCGCCAGTCGCGGAGCACGGTGGCCTCGGAGACGCCCAGCATCTCCGCCGTCTCCGCCACGTCGAGCCCGCCGAAGAACCGGCTCTCGACCATGGTGGCCTGGCGGGGATTGAGCTCGGCGAGTTCATCGAGTGCGGCGTCGAGCGCGAGGAGTTCGTCGGCGGAGGTGGCCGACGCCGGAATGGCCTCGTCGAACGTTACCAGCGCCGCGCCGCCGCCCCGCTTGGCGGCATGGCGGCGCCGGGCGGCTTCGATGAGCACCTGGCGCATGGCGCGCGCGGCGATGCGCTTGAAGTGGAGCCGGGAGGTGGCGCGGAACGGCGGCGACGACGCCAGCTTGAGCCATGCCTCGTTGACCAGCGCCGTGGGACTGATCGACGCGGCCGGATCGCTGCGGCGCACGGTCGCGGCAAGCCGGCGCAGCTCTTCGTAGGCCACGCTGAAGAGTTCATCGAGTTCCCGGCGATCCTGGCGCATGACCATGGCAGACGAAAATTGAGGCGTGCGGTGAGGGAGGCGGCCGGCGCGTTGCCGGCTGTCGGCAGCCGGCGTCACGCCCGGCCACTGGAAGAGAATATACCGGCGGCGTGTCACGCCGCCGTCGCGTCACTGCTTCTGCTTTGCCTCGTCGAAGCCGTAGACCCGCAGGATGTCCTGCAGGGTCACCTCGCCCAGCACGAGGTGGATGTTGGCGCGGCTCACCACCGGGAGGACGTCGAGGTGGGCCTCACCCATCCGTTCGAGCGCCAGCCCCAGGCTGTGGTCGGGATGGACGTGGGGGCTCTCGCTGACGTCGGCGCCGCCCTCGCCCGGCGCCGGAGCCGGCGGTGCGCTGACCGGCCGCATCGCCGCCGCCACCATCAGCCGCGCACTGCGCATCACCGTGGTCGGAAGGTGGATCCCGTCCTGGTGCGACAGCGCTTCGTACACCGCCTCCGGCTGCAGCTTGTAGGAGATGAAGAACGCGATGAGGTTGGAGATCATCAGCGGCACGATGATGGCGTAGTCGCGCGTGACCTCGAAGATCATGAAGACCGACGCGAGCGGCGTCCGGATCACGCCGGCAAAGACGGTGCCCATCCCGACCAGAGCGTAGGCGCCGGCTCCGGCGGTGTGAGCCGGCGCAATGGCGTGCGCCACATGCCCCACCGCGGCGCCGAGCATGGCGCCCATGAAGAGACTGGGGCCGAAGATCCCGCCCGAATTGCCCGAGGCATAGCAGGTCGCCGTCGCAATGATCTTGAGCACCGCGAGGATGACGACGACGTTGAGCAGCATGTTGCCGGTGAGGGCCCGTTCCACCACGCCGTAGCCGACACCCATCACGTCCGGCGCGAAGTACCCCATCAGCCCGACGGTGAGCCCGCCGACCACCGGCTGCCACGCCTGGGTGCGCGCCGGCAACCTGAGAAAGCGTTCGCGGAGGCCAAGCAGGAGCTTGACGAAGGCCACCGAGCCGAGCCCGCCGACAATGCCGAGTGCGGCGTAGAAGACGAATTCGAGGGGGTTGACGAGCCGGTAGGGCGTGACGTGGAACAGCGGTTCGTCGCCGAGCAGCAGGTGCAGGGTCATCCACGAGGTGGCGGAGCTGAGCACCACCGAGCCGAGGACGTTGGCGTGCAGGTCGCCGACGACTTCCTCGAGGGTGAAGATGACCGCGGCAATCGGCGTGTTGAACGCTGCCGCGAGGGCGGCGGCGCAGCCGACGGGGATGAGCTGCTTGACCTGTTCCTTGCTGAGGCCGAGGTGCCGCGCGATGACCGAGGTGAGGCCGGCGCTGATCTGCACCGACGGTCCTTCGCGGCCCAGCGCGATGCCGCTGGCGAGCGCCACGCTGCAGCAGCCGAACTTGCCGGCGGCGGTCTGGAACGAGATGTTGCCGTCGTTGATGAACATCGCGGCCTTGGTCTGCGGAATGCCGCTGCCGCGCGCGTCGGGAAAGTACTTGTAGAGGAAGTAGCCGCTGATCAGGGAACCCAGCACCGGCACCAGCACGCGACGCCAGCCGGCGCCGCCGGTGGGGTAGAGATGGCCCGCGAGCCGGCTGGTGATGAAGATGAAGGCCACCACCACCAGGCCGACCAGGGCACCGATGACGAGGGAGAGAACCAGGGAAACCTGTTGTTCGCCGTGGCGCAGTTCGTCGAGCCATTTCGCGGCCCGGAGCGCCCAATTCGATTGCCGTCGCGAGGGACTGGATGGGTCAGACACGCTACCAATATAGAACCCTTGCCCGCATTGCCGACCTCCGCCACTATTGCACCGGCGCCACGGCGGTTGGCGCCCTCCAGGACAGGTGTCCGAGTGGCTGAAGGAGCCGGTCTCGAAAACCGGTATACCGGCAACGGTATCGAGGGTTCGAATCCCTCCCTGTCCGCTGTACGGCAGCGCGTCGTGTGATCGATCCGTGACCCGGTCCCGGTTGCCAAGCGGGGACCGGGTCGCGAGCATCATGGCATGCTGATACTCGCGCTGCTGCTCCAGACCCAGGCGCCGCTTCGCGGCGTCGCCGATCCCGGCGTCATCGCCACCAACCAGAAGATCACCCCGGCCGGCGTGCAGAGCGTCTTCGTAGGGCGCGTCACCGGGCTGCGCTTCGCGCCGTCGGGCGACGCGGTGTGGGTCGCGGTGCCCGGGTCGCTCACCCGGCTGGGCTGGGCGACCAATCAGGTCGAGGCACGGATCGCCTTTGCCGGCGACGCCGGCGTCTACGGGATCACGCTCGATCCGCACACCGGCGCGCCGCTGCTTTCGCTCGCGGGGAGGTTGCGGGCCGGCGCGCCGCGCGCGGCCGGAGTCGCGGCGCGGGGCACGGTGGCGCAACTCGGGACCGTCGCCGGCGACACGCTGGTCGACTTCGGCGGGTTCGGCACCGACATCGCCGGCGCACCGGCCGCGGCCGCCACTGCCAATCCGTCGGGGCATCGCGTGGCGGTGCTGCCGCTGCCGGCCAATGACGCGCTCGCCGTGGTTGACGCCGACGACGGGACCGCCCTCGCTTCGGTGCCGCTCGGTGTGGTGCCGATTGCGGCGGTTGTCTCGCGCGACGGTGCGACGGCGTGGGTCAGCGAGATGGCGGGGGCCAAGCCGGTGGCGGGCGAGCCGGCGGTGGCGCAGTGCTGCGACCCCCACGCCGAATCGGTGCGGGTCGACGCGCGCGGGATCGCGGCGCGCGGTTCGGTGAGCCGGATCGACGTCACCACCGGGCGGGTGGCGCGGCGGATCACGGTCGGGCTGCATCCGACAGCCATGGCGTGGGACGAGCGCCGCAGCCTGTTGTTCGTCGCCGACGGCAACAGCGACCAGGTGACGGTGGTCGATACCCGCCACGACACGGTGACGGCAACCATTCCCATCGCGCCGTTCCGGCCCCGCGCCATCGGATTGGCGCCGACGGCGCTGGCACTCAGCCCCGACGGGAGCACGCTCTTCGTGGCACTGGGCGGCGTCAACGCGGTGGCGATCTACGATGTCGGTGGCCGACCGGCAGCGGCGAAGCTTCGCGGCCTGCTCCCCACGGCGTGGTACCCGACCACCCTCGACGTGAGCCGCGATGGTCGCTTCCTCGCTGTCGGCACGCTGCTCGGCCCCGGGGCGGGCACCGGGAAGACGTCGGGGTTGACCGGTCGGTACGTCCACGCCGACCGGGGCGCGGTCAACGTGCTGGAGATTCCCACCGCCACCCAGCTCGCGGCATTCACCGTGGCGGTCGCCGCCAACAACCGGCTCACCCTTGCCGCCGACCGCGCGACGCCGAGCGGGCCGCGCGCCGGCGTGGCGGCGCGAGCGGTGCCGGAGCGGCCGGGAGAACCGTCGCTGATCCGGCACGTGATCTACGTGGTCAAGGAGAATCGCACCTACGACCAGGTGCTGGGCGACCTGCCGCGGGGCGATGGCGACAGTGCGCTGGTGCAGTACGGCCGCGACGTGACGCCAAACCAGCATGCCCTGGCGGAGCAGTACGTCACCTTCGACCGGTTCTTCGCGTCGGGCGGCAATTCGGCGGACGGGCACCAGTGGCTCACCCAGGCCAACGAGACCGAGTACACGCTCTGGCCACTCTATTCGGGGCGCAGCTACCCGTACGACGGCACCGATCCGCTGGCGTATTCATCCGGCGGGTTCATCTGGGACGCCGCCGCCTCGCGGGGGAGGAGCGTCGAGGACTTCGGCGAATTCGCCCACGAGCTTTCCGACTCGGGCGCGGCGTCGCGTCAGCGGTTCATGGACCAGTACCGCGCAGCGTCTGGCGGCGGGTCGACGCCGCTCCCGGTGTTCGACAGTCACGCCGACATCCCGTCGCTCGACCGCGTGCTGGTGCGGGACTTCCCGACCTGGACGCTGGGCGTGCCCGACGTGGTGCGAGCGGAGATCTTCATTGCGCACCTGCATCGCTGGGAGGCGGGTGACAGCATGCCCAACCTGGTGTTGCTGCAGCTGCCCAGCAATCACACCGCCGGCACCACGCCGGGGTGGTGCACACCGAAGGCGTGCGTCGCGGACAACGACCTGGCCCTCGGGCAGGTCGTCGAAGCGGTGTCGCACTCGCGGTTCTGGTCATCGACCGCGATCCTGGTGGTGGAGGACGATGCGCAGAACGGCGTCGACCATGTCGACGGGCACCGGTCGGTGCTGCTCGCGGTCTCGCCATACAGTCGGCGGGGGATGGTCGACTCGACGTTCTACAACCATCCGTCGGTGCTGAAGACCATCGAGCTGATGCTGGGATTGCCGGCGCTGTCGATGTTCGACCTGGTGGCGAGCGACCTGGGGCACGCGTTCATCGGGCCGGGGCAGGCGCCCGACCTGGCGCCGTTCACCGCCATCCAGCCGAGGCAGTCGATCTACGAAGTCAATCCCCGGACCACCGGGCTGCGCGGCGCGCAGCGGGCCGGCGCGGTCGCGTCGTCACACATGCGGTTCGACATTCCCGATGCGGCACCGTCGGACGCTCTCAACCGGATTCTCTGGCACGACGCACGGGGCTGGAAGACGCCGTTCCCCGGGGTGCGGCAGGCGCTGTTCTTCCCGATGTCGCACGACGTGCCGGACAGCCAACGGGACGACGACGACGACGGGCACCGCTGAGCGAGCCGCCGCTCAGCGCCGTGGCGCCGGCGTGGTGTCGTAGCGGCGGATGAAGTCGGCGACGGTGCGCACCGCGCCGGCGTAGAACGCCGGCATCAGCCGGTCGACCGTGTCGCTGGGCCGGTGATAGTCGGGGTGATCCTCTTCGCCGAAGTAGACAAACGGAATGTGCCGGGCATTGAAGGGCCCCTGGTCGGACTGATCGGTCCAGTCGTCGCTGCCGGCGTCCGCCGGTCGTGTCCGATGCGCAGCACGATCGGCGAACAGGCCGCGGCCGCTTCCACCAACGGGCGCAGCGCCGGGTAGCGGTCCGGACCCGCCGCATAGAGCTCTCGCCGCACGTTGCGGCCGACCATGTCGAGGTTCACGTCGAGTCAGCACGCCTCCAGCGGCACCGGCGGCTAGGCGACGAACGCCGTGCTGCCGAGGTCGCCTTCCTCTTCGCCGTCCATGGCGGCGAACAGCAGGGAGTGCCTGGCGGGTGCTCGCATGAACCACGCCGCCAACGCCAGCAGCGCCGCCGCGCCCGACGCGTTGTCATCGGCGCCGTTGTAGATCGAATCGCCGTCGACCGGCCGGCCGACGCCGAGGTGATCAAAGTGCGCCGTCAGCGACGATGTATTCGCTCGGGCGTCGCGTCCCCTTGATCGACTCCGAGCACATTGCGCCGCGCGAGTTGGCGGCGGAATCGCCGGGCCGGCACCGAGAAAAGCTGGATCCGGCTTGCCGCCGGCGAGGGCCGAGACCGAGCGCGTCAAACCGGGCGGCGAGGAAGTCGCGCGCCTTGGCGTCCGCGGCGTGCCGAGCCGTCGGCCGCGCATGGAGTCGTCGGCCAGGCGGGAGGCGTCGTTCAGATCGTGGCTGAATCGAGCGCCGGTAGGGCGGGGCAGGTACGGCGGCGTGGACCCTGATGGTCGACTGCCGGAGGCCGATGCCGAGACCAGAAGGCGAGCGCAATGGTGAGGCGAGCGATGTTCGTCATGGAGGCACCCTAGATCAGTTTGGACATGATGTAGATCGCCAAGCCGGCCATTCCGCCGACCAGCGTGCCGTTGAAGCCGGATGAACTGCAGGTCGCGTCCGACGGCGAGCTCGATCGGCCTGGCGGCGACCACCGGATCCCAGTCGCGCACCGTGTCGGCGATGACGTCGGCGACCTCCTGGCGGTTCTGTTCGAAGGCCGATGTCACCGACGAGACAATGAATCCGTCGAGTTCCATCTGGAGCGCGTCGCTCTGCGTCCAGCGACTCGGCCGCGGCGTGCAGCGCGGTTTCGAGCGGCTCGAGCGAGGTGTGCGTCCGGGTCGGCGCGATACGTTCTGCCGCGCGCCGTGCCCGGTCCCACACCGATGTGACCAGGCTCTTCGACGACCGGGTGGCCCAGCAGGTCTCGCTTGAGATCGCTCGGCCCGGCCATCGATCTCGGGCGAGGTCTTCAGGCGCTGGATGAAGTCGTGCACGACCTGCTCGAACTTCGCTGGCGCATCGGGTGACTGCGATCGGCGGCGAGCTCGGCGAGAAAGCTGCGCAGCCGGTCGATGATGCGGTCGGCAAGGGCGTCGCGGACCCCGAGCGGGAGCCATCGCGGACTCTCGCCCGGACTTTGTCGCGAATCGTGTCGCGGCTGTCGTCGAGGCACTGCCGTGATCAGGCGCGCGGCTGGCGTCGAGCAGTTCCTGCGGTCGGCCGTCGGCGGCGGCGACGGTGAGGATGTCGCCGAGCAGCGGCGCCAACTGCACCGACTTCCAGCCGGGTCACGGCGCTGCGTTGCACGAAGCCCTTGACCTCGGACTCCGGGAGCATCTCGACGGCTCGCGCCAGCCCGCCTGCCAGCTGCGTGGCGAGGAGTCCCGGCGGTGGTCGGCGACACAGCCACGCGGCGGCGCGGGCGGTCGGGATGGAGTGCCGCGAGCCGCGCGTCGAGCACCGCGCGGGAGAGGAAATGGTTGCGGACGAAGTTGCCGAGGATCCGGCCGACACGGTCCTTCTGGGTCTGCAGGATGGCGGTGTGCGGGATCGGCAAGCCGAGCGGTCGCCGAAACAGGGCGGTGACGGCAAACCAGTCGGCGAGGCCACCGACGAGGGAAGCCTCGGCGGTGGCGCGGAGGTAGCCGATCCACGCGGCGTGCGAGGGCGTCAGCGACGTCGCGACGAACACCGCCAGGGCCACGACGAGCAGCCCCAGGGCGACGAGCTTCATCCGGCGAAGGGCGGCGCGGCGTTCGGCTTCGTCGAACGGCGGCGGGTTCACGGGTGAAACGGCCGTCACGGATGGGGCCTGGAACGGGGTGCGGGGAGCGCCACGCCGCCAAAGCTAATGCGACTGGCCGCGCGGACCCCGGCTCGGCTAAGTTTGCGGCGCTCCGGACAGGTGCTCGAGTGGTTGAAGAGGCACGCCTGGAAAGCGTGTAGGCGGTTCACGCCGTCTCGAGGGTTCGAATCCCTCCCTGTCCGCTTCGATACCCGTCCCCTCCCGTCGGCGCACGGCGTGTGGTAGGTTCTCCCTTCGTGCGATTCCACTCGCGCCGCCATCCCTGGCTCGCTTCGCTGCTCATCGTCTGCTCGCCGGCCTTTGCCGGTGGGCTGATCGCGACGTTGACGCACTGCCCGGTTGATTGCCCGATGATGACCGGGCAGATGACGCCGGGCGCCATGCCGATGCCGATGGCGATGCCGCATGGCGCGCCGTCGAGTCCGGCAGCTCCGGTCCCGTCGCACCAGTGTTGCACCTGCGCCGGTGCCTGCCAGGTTCCCGCGTTCACGGCCTCTCCCACGGCAACCGTGGCGGCGGCCGCCGCGCAGTCGTTTCCGACGGCGGCGTCGCGTCCCCGTCCCGATCACCTCATCAAGCGCGCACCGCTCGCGCGTCTCCTTCCGCCGCAGACCGCGCCTCCCGTCAGCTGAACCGCAGGAACAATTCGCCTTGCGTTGCCTGCGTCCGCGCCGTTGCGCGGCGCGCGGGGAACGTGCCACCCGGCTCTCCGGGTGCTCTCCATACGGGAGAACCGCGGGAATGTTTGCAACATCCCGGGCCCGCCACGAGCGGCCCACGGGGGTTGGTACGGCCGGTGCCGTGCTGGCCGCCCTGATTGCATCGCTGACCGGTTGCCACGGCAGTGGGTTGGCGTTTTCGCCGCCCTCGACGGTGTCGACCGCGACCGGCGTCGGCACGGCGCCGATGTTGGCGGTGGCGGCTGACGGGCGCCGGGCCGTGGCGTGGGTTTCGGCGCCGGACAGCGGGACCGATGGGCGCCTGTTCGTGTCGGTCGGCGGTGCCAGGCCGGTCGAGCTGACGGATACCCTGGGCCCGGTCGAAGCGCACGGCGAGTCGCCACCGAAGCTGGCCTTCGGGCCGGACGGCGTGTTGTACGCGCTGTATGTCGTGGTCGAGGACGTGCCGGACCGCCGCTTTCCGCTCGCGGCACTCCGGATGATCCGCTCACGGGACAGTGGGCGGACCTGGTCGGATCCGGTGTCGGTCAACGGCGGCAGCACGTTCGGCGTGAACAACTTCCACGCGCTCCACGTGGCCGCCAATGGCACGCTGTACGTGGCGTGGCTCGGCGGCGACCCGGGAAAGTCCGGCAGCTGGGTTACCCGTTCCGACGACGGGGGCACCACGTGGCTGCCGGCCGTCGAGGTCGATTCCGGGCTGGCGTGTCCCTGCTGTCGGACCGCACTCGCCACCGCCGCCGACGGCACGCTGTACCTCGCGTGGCGACACGTCTTCCCGGGGCAGATCCGGGACATCGTCGTGGCGCGGTCGACCGACGGTGGGCGGGAATGGAGCCCGTCGGTTCGGGTGCATGCCGACAACTGGGAGTTCAACGGTTGTCCCCACGCCGGCCCCTCGCTGCAGGTCGACGAGCGGGGCACGGTGCATGTCGCCTGGTGGACCGGAAAGTCCGGCGCGGCCGGTGTGTGGTACGCGAGGTCCACCGACCGGGGCCGCAGCTTTCTCCCCGCGATTCCCCTCGGTGTCGGCGCGTCGTCGATGCCGGCGCACGTGCAACTCGCGCTGAGCGGCGATTCGATCGTCGCGGCGGTGTGGGACGACGGCGTGCAGGCGCACCCCGCGATCGCGTTCCGGATCTCGCACAACGGCGGCCGCACCTTCACGCCGGCCGAGTGGCTCAGTGATCGGGCCCACCGGGTGGGCTTTCCGGTGATCGCGATTGCCGGACGCCAGGTCTCGGTCGCGTGGGCCACGGACGCCGCGACCGGCCCGGCGAAGGAATCCAGTGGTTCGATGACTCACAAGGGATTGACCCCGGTCGGAGACGGGCAGGTCCTGCTCCGCACCGCCACACTGCCATGACATCGGGGCGACGCCCCGTCCAGGAGAGAGATTCCATGCGCAACGTTCAACATTTCGGTCCTCGACCCGCGGCGGCTCGTGCCAGGGCGATCGTCGTCTTCATCGCGCTGCTGGTGCCGGCCGGTGCGCTGCGCGCGCAAGCCACCGGGGGAGCGCCGCACGACAGTCTCGGCGCCATCGTGGTGACGGCCACCCGGGCCCGGACCACGGTCGACCAGATGGCGCTGCACACCACCATCATCACGCGCTCGGAGATCGAGCGGTCGCCGGCACGGACCGTCGACCAGTTGCTGCGCGACATCACCGGAATGAACCAGCCGGGTGCGCCGTATTACGTCAGCGATCCGACCGGGCATCAGGCCAAGCTTCGGGGCGTGACGAACAGCAAGGTGCTGGTGCTGCTCGACGGCGTCCCGGTGCACGATCCGTTCTACAGCACGATCCAGTGGTTCAAGGTGCCGCTGGCGTCGATCGATCATATCGAGGTCGTGCGGGGCGGCAGTTCCAGCATCTGGGGCAATCTGGCGGTGGCCGGGGTGATCAACATCATCACCCGCCGGCCGGTCGACGGGCGCGGCGAGGCGGACGTGAACTATGCCTCGGAACACACCGTCCACGCGTCGCTGTCAAAGGACGTGGCGGCGGCGCACGGCTTCGCGATGCGCGCCTTCGGTGACGTCTTCACGACCGACGGGTACCAGACGACGCCGTCGGCATATCTCAGCACGGTGCCCGGAAAGGCGGCGTCGGGCGCGGACAACTTCAACCTCGAGCTGGCCGGGTACTTCACGCCGTCGTCGGCGGTCAACGGGTTTTTTCGCGCGGGATATCACCGGCAGAACGAGCAGATCGGCGGCTACGAGATGGGCAACAACATCCAGAAGAGCCCGGACGGTGCCGCCGGCGTGCAGATCAAGGTGGGAGGAAGCAGCCGGGTGGCGCTGCAGGCCTGGGCACAGCACGAGCAGTTCGACAAGCAGAACGGCGCGGCATGTTTCCTCGGCGCCACGTCGTGCGGCACCACGCCCACCGGGTCGCTGGTGCAGTACGCGAACTCGGAGGACTGGAACCCGTACAGCGAAGTCGGTGCCTCGGGGACCTATTCGACCGCGCTGCCGGCCATTGCGGCGACGCTGCAGGCGGGGCTCGACGTGCGGCGCATCGCCGGGAAGGACAGCGCCACGACGTACAACAAGCCGACCACGACCGGTCCGGCCAGTGCAACCATCAACCGGCGCAACTACGGCCAGGGTGCCCAGCGCTTCGTGGGCGGATTCACCCAGCTGACGGTCTTCCCGGTCTCGCGACTGCAGGCGACGGTGGCGGTGCGCTATGACACGTGGCAGAACGAGGACGGCATCGCGACGATGACCCGTTACAACAAGGGGGTGGCCGGCGCCACCACCGGCGGCGCGCTGGCGAACTCGAGCAAGGCATCGTTCAACCCCTCGGCGTCGGCGCGGTTGACCGTCTCGGACGCGGTCGCGTTCCGCGGGGCCGCGTACCGGTCGTTCCGGACGCCGGGGCTGAACAATCTCTACCGCTCGTACTCCTCGACATCGTTCATCTCGATCGCCAATCCGCACCTCGCGCCGGAGACCCTGACCGGCGGCGAGTTCGGTGTTGACGTGGACCGGCCGGGGGTCCGCCTCGGGGTCACCGGGTTCCAGTACAACACCCAGCACCTCATTGCGACCTACAAGATCCAGAGCGCGGCGGGCGCGCCAGCCGACGTGGTAGCGGTCTGCGGGGCGGACCTGTCGAACTGCCCGTCGAGCATCAGCTACTACACCAACAGCCAGGACGCCGTTTCGCGCGGAGTGGAAGTCGACGCGCACTGGCAACTCGTGCCGGCGGTCGGCGTCGACGTGGGGTACAGCTATACCGATAGTCACTATACCTCGACGACCACCGGCGACCCCACCGGGGTGCAGCTCGGCGCCGTGCCGAAGCACGTGGCCACGATGGCACTGGGGTGGGCGCCCCACCGGCGGTGGTCGCTGAGTGCCACCGCCCGGTACAACGGGTCGATGTACCTCGACGTCAACCAGACGATTCCGCAGCCGGCGTTCCTGCTGCTCGGGCTCAGTGCCACGCTGGATGCCGGCCGGGGATGGCAGTGGTACGGCTCGGTGGTCAACCTCACCAACCGGACCTACTCCGACAACGGCACCACGAGCGCGTCGTCGGAAACGCTGGGCGCCCCGCGGACGGTGACCGGGGGCCTTCGGTGGACGTTCTGACCGGCCAGTGGTCAGAGTGAAACGGCGGTGACTTTGCACTCGGGGGCAGGGCGAGTAGACTCCAGCGCTCTGCCCCCGATCTCAACCAGACGCGAGTCATCTCTATGCTCCGATCGTTCCGGTCCGCGTGTGCCGTGGCCATCCTGGGCGCCGCGACGCTCAGCACCCCCGCAATGGCCCAGCTCACCACGCCGCTCGACTCGGCCACGCTCGCCGCGTTCCGCTGGCGCAACATCGGCCCCGCCAACACCATGGGTCGCGTCAGCGACGTCGCCGGGATTCCCTGGCCGTCGAAGACCTTCTACGTGGCGCAGCGTGGACGGCGGGATCTTCAAGACCACCAACGGCGGTGTGACGTTCCGGCCGCTGTTCACCAACGAGCCGGTGGTCGCGATGGGCATGCTGGCGATTGCCCCGAGCGATACCCAGGAGGTCTGGGCAGGGACCGGTGAGCCGAATTCGCGCAACACGGTGTCGCCCGGCGGCGGCGTCTACAAGTCGACCGACGGCGGGCTCACCTGGACGCTGATGGGACTGGCGCAGACCCAGGTGATCGGGCGCATCGTGGTCCATCCGACCAACCCGGACATCGTCTGGGTGGCGGCGGAAGGCGCCGACCTGGAACCCGAGTCCCGATCGCGGCCTGTTCAAGACGACGGACGGCGGCAAGACGTGGCGCAAGGTGCTGTTCGTCAATGACTCGACTGGCGCCATCGACGTGGCGATCGATCCATCGAATCCCGACGTGCTGTATGCGTCGACGTGGCAACGGATGCGCGGTCCCTATTTCCTCTACAGCGGGGGGAAGGGAAGCGGGCTCTGGAAGAGCACCGACGGCGGCGAACACTGGAGCGAGATCAAGGGTGGCGGATTCCCCGAGACGATGAAGGGGCGGATCGGCCTCGCCATGGCCGCCAGCAACCCGAAGATCGTCTATGCCCTGGTCGAAGCCGATTCGATGCCCAATCCGAAGGGCAAGCCCGGGGTCGGCACCCGGCAGGAGCTCAAGTCCGGGCTGTATCGCTCCGAGGACGCCGGTGCCACCTGGACCCGGATGAACAGCAACGATGTGAGGCCGTTCTACTACTCGCAGGTGCGGGTCGACCCGCGGGATCCCGAACCGGGTCTACTGGTCTTCGACGCCGGTGAACGTTTCCAACGACGGCGGCAAGACGGTGGGTAGCACCACCATCGGCGTGCATGTCGACCACCATGCGATGTGGATCGATCCGGGCGATCCGAGCCACATTGTCGTCGGGGACGACGGCGGTGTCAGCGAGACGTGGGACAAGGGCGGCAACTGGATGGTGCTCAACTCGATCGCCATCTCGCAGGTCTACGACGTATCGTTTGATTTTGCCGTGCCGTACAACGTCTGCGGCGGCCTGCAGGACAACGGCGCCTGGTGCGGCCCGAGCCGCCGCAAGAGCGGCTCGATCACCAACTCGATGTGGTACACGGTCGACGGCGGCGACGGCTTCTACACCGCCCAGGACCCGACCGATTCGCACATCGTCTACGCCGAGTCGCAGGGCGGCGACATTGTGCGCGTCAACACCGCCACCGGCGAGAGCGTGAACCTCGCCAAGCCGAGCGCCCGGACCCAGATCGCGCCAGCTACGCGACACCCTGGCGCTGCTGCTCGACGATTCGGCCACGGCGAAGACCAATGCCGGGAAGAAGCGGATTGCCGAGGTCCAGGCGATGATCGCCAAGGACTCGGCAGACTTCGACCTGCGGTTCAACTGGGAGACGCCGTTCCTCCTGTCGCCCCACAATCCTCAGGTGCTCTACGTCGGCGGCAACCGCGTGCTCAAGTCGGTGCAGCAGGGCGACGGCCTGTACCCGATCTCGCCCGACCTGAGCTACAACGACACCATGAAGGTGCGAGATCAGCACGCGGACCACCGGCGGCATCACCAACGACGCAACCGGCGCCGAGACCTACGCGACGGTGGTGTCGCTGGCCGAATCGTACCTGCGGCCGGGGCTGCTCTACGCGGGGACCGACGACGGCCGCACCTGGCTGACCCGCAACGACGGCGGCAGCTGGGAAGAGCTCACCGGGCGCTTCCCGGGCGTGCCGGCGGGGACCTATGTGTCGCGCATCGAACCCTCGTACTTCGACACCAACACCTTCTATGTCGTCGTTCGACAATCACCGGACCGGCGACTACACGCCGTACCTGTTCGTGACCCACGATTACGGCCGCACCTTCCGGTCGATCGTCAACAACCTCCCGAAGGGCGGTCCCAACTATGTGCACGTGGTGCGCGAAGATCCGTTCAATCCGCACCTGCTCTTCGTCGGGACCGACGTCGGCTGCTACGTGTCGACGGACGATGGCGCCAACTGGCAGCGCTTCACGGCGGACCTGCCGACCGTGCCGGTGTTCGACCTCAAGATCCATCCGCGCGACCACGAGTTGATCGCGGCGACCCACGGCCGGTCGATCTGGATCGTCGACATCAACCCGCTGGAGCAGATGACGGCGCAGGCCGTCGCGGCGCCGTTGACCGTCTTCAAGCCGGCCGTGTCGTACCAGTACGGCGAGCCGCTGTTCGACGGGCAGTCGGTCGGGCAGGGGACCTTCAGGGGCACCTCGGTCCCGTACGGCGTGCCGATCCGCTACCTGGTGAACGGCTCGACCGGTGGCCAGGCGCACGTCACGGTGTTCGACGTCTCGGGTGACACCGTCGCGTCGCTGACCGGCTCCGCGGCCAACGGCCTGCAGGACGTGACGTGGAACTTCCGGCGCACGCCGGTGCCGGCGGCGCCGCAGGCGCAGACACCGGCCGAACGGCGCGACAGCATCCTGGCGCTGCAGCGGGTCGACTTCGTTTTCGATTCGCTGCACAAGGCGGCGTGGTCGTCGGACGCGCTCGACCGGGTGCGGAAGTGGCTCACCGACCAGCAGAATGCCGGCGCCCGGGGGCGTGGTCGGGGCGGCTTCGGTGGCGGTGGTCGCGGCCGCGGCGCCAACCCTGATGTCTGGCAGGAGCGGCCGGGCGAGAGCTTTGCCGCGCGCGGCGGGCGGGGCGGATTCGGTGGCGGTCGTGGCCGAGGCGGGTACGATGTTTCGGCCGCCGGCGCCGATTCGGCGTTGGCCCAGGTCGTGGTGGGGTTGATTCCCCAGCCGGCGGGGCGCGGGCGCGGCGGGTTCGGCGGGTTCGGGGGTGGCAACCTGACGGTCGATGCGGGGGACTACCTCGTGACGGTCAAGGTCGGCACTCACGAGGCGAAGACCGTCGTGCGGGTCGAACGGTCGAGCGGCACCGGCGGCGACAAGGCACAGGGCCTCTCCGACGACCCGAACGGCGACGATCCGTCGCACCGGTGACGCGGCCGAAGGTCTACGATCGGGCGTATTTCGACAAATGGTACCGGAGTCGGCGCCATGCCGTGTGGCAGCGCGCCGACCTGGTCCGTCAGGTGACGTTCGCGGTGGCCGCCGCCGAAATGGTGCTGGCGCAACCGATTGCTACGGTGCTCGACCTGGGCGCCGGCGAGGGACGTTGGCAGCCGGTGGTCCGCCGCCTCCGGCCGGACGCCTCGTACCTCGGCATCGACTCGAGTGAGTGGGCGGTGCGCCGCTGGGGCAAGGCGCGCAACCTGCGGCTGGGTGCGATCGACCAGGCGTCGCATGTCGACATCCGTGGCCGGTACGACCTGGTGGTCGCGGCCGACGTGCTCCACTACCTCCCGGCGGATTCATTGCGCCGCGCCGCGCGGCTCATTGCGCGGCAACCGGCGCGGTGGCGTATCTCCCGGCCTTCGTGCCGGGCGACGCGATGGTCGGCGACCGCCGGGTTCCAGCCGCAGGTCTGCCACGGCATTCCGGCGGCAGTTCATGGGCGCCGGGCTGGTGGAGCTGGGCATGGCGTATGGACCACGAAACGGTGGGCCCGCCACCTCGCCGCGCTGGAGCGCCCCGCCACAGCCGGGTGATTTTGGGTCGCGTTGCCGCACTCTTACCTTACAGCCTCGATGCCCGCCACTTCCCGACCTTCTCGACGCCCCCGCCATGGGGCGCGTGTTGCGCGCATGGCGTCGGAGGTCGTGGAGCAGCACCGCCGGGACAGGCCGTGTAGTACTGGTCGGGATCCAGCGGCGGGGCGTGGAGCTGGCCGAGCGCCTCGCGCCGTTGATCGAGCCGGCGCTGGCCGAGCCGCTGCTGGCGCGGCACCCTCGACATCACCCTCTACCGCGACGACCTCGCAGGCGATCGGGCCGCGGCCGGTGGTGCGGCGAGACGCGGCTTCCCCCCGACCTCGACGGCACGACGGTCGTGATCGTCGACGACGTCCTGTTCACCGGCCGGACGGTCCGGGCGGCGCTGGACGAGATCGCGGACTTCGGCCGGCCGCGCCGGATCCTCCTGGCCGTGCTGGTCGACCGCGGCGGCCGCGAGCTGCCGATCGCCGGCCGACGTCGACCGGGCGACGCGTCACGACCACGCCGGGCGACGCGTGGACGGTGCTCGGTCACGGAGCTGGACGGCGAGGACGCGGTCGATCTTGGTGCGGGGCGAGCCGGCATGACGAGCGGCGAACCGCTCGGCAAGGACCTCGTCGGGCTCGAGACCGCTGTCGGCCGAGCAGATCCGCGCGATTCTCGACACCGCCGAGCCGTTCAAGGAAGTGTCCGAGCGCGCCATCAAGAAGGTGCCGGCGCTCCGCGGCAAGACCATCGTCAACCTCTTCTTCGAGGCTCGACCCGCACCCGGATCTCGTTCGAGTTCGCGGAGAAGCGGCTGTCGGCCGACACGGTGAACGTCGCAGGCCGCCGGCTCGTCGGTCGCCAAGGGCGAGACGCTGGTCGACACGGCGCGCAACCTCGAGGCGATGCGCATCGACATGGTGGTGATCCGGCACGGCGCCTCGGGCGCGGCGCAGCTTCCTCGGCGGAGCGCATCCAGTCCAACGTCGTCAACGCCGGCGACGGCACGCACGAGCACCCCACCCAGGGGCTGCTCGACCTGCTCACCATGCGCGACCAGTTCGGGCGCATCGAGGGGCTCAAGGTGTGCATCGTCGGCGACATCCTGCACTCCCGGGTGGCCCGCAGCAACATCTGGGGGCTGCACGAAGCTCGGCGCCGAGGTGGCGGTGTGCGGTCCGCCGACGCTGCTGCCGCGGGACATCGAGCGACCTGGGCGTGCACGGTGTTCCGCCGCGTGGAGGAGGCGATCGCAGTGGGCGGACGTGCTCAACGTGCTCCGCCTGCAGCTCGAGCGGATGAAGGCCGGGCTTCATCCCGTCGCTGCGCGAGTACAATCGCGTCTTCGGGGTGACCACCGAGCGCCTGGCGCGCGGCGCCGCAAGGACCTGCTGATCCTGCACCCCGGCCCGATGAACCGCGGCGTGGAGATCGACTCCGACGTGGCCGACGGCCCGCACTCGGTGATCCTGCCGCAGGTGACCAACGGGGTGGCGGTGCGGATGGCGGTGCTCTATCTGCTGGCCGGCGGGCCGCCCGGACTGGGCGGCAGGCGGAGGCGGGAGGTGGCGAATGAGCGCCGGTGCTGATTCGCGGCGGCCGGGTGATCGATCCCGTCGCAGCAAGCTCGACGGGGTGGCCGACGTGCTGCTCGAGGACGGCCGGATCGTGGCGCGCTGGGCAGCGACCTCGGCACGCCGGACGGTGCCGAGGTGCTCGACTGCCGCCGGGCTGGTCGTCGCGCCCGGCCTGATCGACGTGCACGTCCACCTGCGCGAGCCCGGGGCAGGAGGACCGCGAGACCATCGCCACGGGAGCGGCGGCGGCGGTCGGCCGGCGGCTTCACCGGCGTCTGCGCCATGCCGAACACCGACCCGGTGATCGACAACCAGGGCGCGGTCGGGTTCGTGAAGGCCAAGGGCGAGGCGGCCGGCGCTGGCGCGGGTCTATCCGATCGGCTGCGTCTCGGTCGGGCAGCGGGGCGAGCAGCTCGCCGAATTCGGCGAGATGGTCGGCGCGGGCGCGGTGGCGGTCAGCGACGACGGCCACCCGGTGATGTCGAGTCACCTGATGCGCACCGCGCTGGAGTACGCGCGGACGTTCGGCATTCCCGTGGCCGACCATTGCGAGGACCTGGCGCTGGCGCCAGGGCGGCGCCATGCACGAGGGGCTGGTGTCGACGCGGCTCGGCCTCAAGGGCATTCCCTCCGCGGCCGAGGAGATCCACGTCGCGCGCGACATCATCCTGGCCGAGCTCACCGGCGGGCACGTCCACCTCTGTCACATGAGCACCCGCGGATCGGTGGCGACTGATCCGCCGGGCCAAGGACGCGGGACTGCACGTGACCGCCGAAGCGACGCCGCACCACTTCACGCTGACGCACGAGCGCTGCGAAGGGTACGACACGCAGGCCAAGATGAACCCGCCGCTGCGCGAAGCGGCCGACGTGGAGCCGATCCGGCAGGGCGCTCGCCGACGGCACGCTCGACTGCATCGCGACGCGATCACGCGCCGCATCACTACGACGCCAAGGAGCGGGAGTTCGACGACGCCCCCAACGGAATCATCGGCCTGGAGACGGCGCTCTCGCTGGCGTGGCGCGAGCTGGTCGGGCCCGGGCTGCTGACGCTGGCGACGCTGATCGATCGGATGAGCAGTGCGCCGGCCCGGATCTGGCGCCTCCCGGGCGGCACGCTTCGGCGTCGGGAGCCGGCCGACGTCGTGGTGTTCGATCCTGAGGCGACGGTGGACGGTCGACCCGTCTCGGCTGCGGTCGCGGTCGCGCAATACACCGTTCGCCGGCGAGGAACTCCCGGTCGTGGTGCGGTGGACCCTGGTCGGGGGCCGGCTGGTCCAACCGGCGCGGCGTTCCGGCGGCCGCTGAGGCCGTTCGTCGCGGTCCGCAGTAGATTCCGACCGGGTGCCGGGCGCCCTGTCCCCGATTCCAGAGCACAGTGCCATGACCGACTCCGTCCACGATCTCGCCGCCGTCGAACAGCTGCTCGCTGAACGCGATGCGCTGCATGGCTGGCTGACCCGCCTCGAACATCTCTCCGGGACGACGCCGGCCGCTGTCCGCGACCGGGTCCGGGGCGATTACGAGCGGCGTCTCGACGAACTGACCGACGGGCTGCGGGCCCATGCCGACACCATCAGCGGCAAGCTGCACGACGATCGGGCCGAGCACGCGACGCTGTCGGAACAGGCCCGGGCGGCCCGCGAGGCGCTGGCCGAGGCCGAGTTGCGCCATGCGGTGGGGGAGTACGACGAGGCACGATTCGAGTCGGAGCGGACCCGGCACGGCAGCGACCTGCAGGCGTACGAGCTCTCGCTCGAGGCGGTCGCGGAGCGGATCGCGCGCCTCGAGGAGGTGCACGCACTGGTGACCCGGGCGCCGGCGCCGGTGGAACTCGATGACGACGACGTGCCCGACGACGCCGGCGACGATGTCGCCATTCCGCCAGAGGCAGCCGAAGCGGCCGACGAGACCGTCGTCATCGCGGTGGACATGGTGGAAGGGGCCGACGACGAGGGTGACGCCGTGGTCGAAATCGAGTCGCTCGAAGCGGACGGCGGAGACGACGTCGATGCATCGCTGTTGTCGGTGTTCGACGAACCGGCCGGCGAACCGGCCGATGCCGCGGCATCATCGGGGCCGGACCGGCCGGCCGAGTTCGGGCCACTGTCGTTCCGGCCACGGGGGACGCCGGGCGCCGAACGGGCGCGGCCCGCGGCGCCGCCACTGCGCCAGGCCGGGCGTGCGGCAGATGGCGAGCCGGCGGTCAGCATCCCGGTGGGGCAGACACCGCCGCGCTTTGTGCGCCCGGGCGAACGGCTGGCGCCGGAGCCGGCAACGGAGGCGCAGCTGCTCGATGCGGAGATCGTCGCGACCGGTCCGGCGGTCGAGCCGGCCGGGTCGTCGGTGGGTCGGACGCTGCGGTGCGGTGAGTGCGGCGCGATGAACCGGCCGCTGGAATGGTACTGCGAGAAGTGTGGAGCCGAATTGACGGTGGCGTGAGCCGATCGGCGCGCCGCGTCCACGGCGTATGGGCGGCGCTGCTGTGCGCGGCGCCGCTGATGTTGTCCGCCCAGACCGTGCGGGGCCGCACCATCGATGCGGCGACCGGTCAACCGCTGGTCGGTGCGCTGGTCCAACTGCGCGATGCCACCGGCCGGATGCTGCAATCGACCCTCACGCCGCCGTCGGGAATCTTCGTCCTCACCGCCCCCGAGCCGGGCACCTACCAGTATCGCATCGCCGCGATCGGCTACCAGCCCACCGGGCCGCGGATCGTCACGGTGACCGCCGCCGGCAGCACCGTTGGCGACATCCGTCTTGCCCCGACGGCGATGCGGCTCCCCGACCTCCTCGCCGTCTCGCACGGCCGCTACTGCGGCCGGAAGAGCCTCTCGGACGACATCTTCGGGCGGCTCCTGGAGAGCGCGCAATCGGCGCTGGAGATCATCGCCGAGACGATCCGCGACCGGCGGCTGCGTTTCTCGGTGATGGAAATCCGGACCCAGACGCGGTACGGCGCAATGGGTGGCATCACGATCGCCGACACGACCCGGCTGCCGCTCCTGTCGTGGCCGGTCCAGAGCATCGACCCCGATTCGCTGCGAGTCTACGGCTTCAGCCGGGAACTCAATCCGGGCGACCCGAGCACCCGGATGTACTACGGTCCGGACCCGCGAGTGCTGTTTGCCGAATGGTTCCTCGACGGGCACTGCTTCTCGCTCGACAAGTACAAGGCGGGCGATGACACGCTGCGGATCAAGTTCGTCCCGGCGCACAAGACCGGGCTGGTCGATGTCGCCGGTGAACTGCTGCTCGACGCGCATCACCTCGCGCTGCTGCAATTCAGCTTTTCGCACCAGAACCTGCCGAAGTGGGCAACCCCCGACGCCGCCGGGGGGGACATGCGATTCGTGCCGCTGCCGTCGGGGCTCTGGATGGTCGCGACGTGGGAGATCTGGGCACCGATCGAGGCGCTGCCGACGGGCTACCGGCCGGCGGAAATGGGCGGCATCACCGAGATCCGGGGGAGCGTGACCGGGGTGGCGGAGAACGGAGCGGGCGCGGGTCACGACGAGTGAGGGGCGGGTGTTTCGCGTCGCGGGAAAAGGTCCCGCGGCGGCGGGGTCGCGTGAAAAGAATGGGTCAAGCGTTCGATTGACTTGCATTTTGCCTTGCGGCAGCGCTCCCGCGTCTGCGATATCTGTCGAGTCCTTACCCGCGACGCAATGACCCTGCACCTCTCGACATTCGGAGCCCTCGAACTGCGCTCGGCCCCCGACGGCGACATCGTCGCTGGCGCCGCCGCGCAGCCGAAGCCACTCCTGATCCTGGCGCTCGCCGCCCTGACCCCGGGCGGTATTCCGCGTCCCCGGCTCCTCGGCGCCCTCTGGCCCGGCACCGATCGCACCCGCGCCCGGGCCACCCTCAAGCAGCACCTCTACGCCCTCCGGCGGGCCACCAACGCCCCGCAGCTGGTCGGTGGCGCCCCCCGGTTGCGGATCGATGCGCGGGCCCTCAGCGTCGACGCCCTGCAGTTCGCGGCCCTCGTCGATCAGGGGCGGCTGGAGGAGGCCGCCACCCTCCTTCGCGGCGAATTGCTCGAAGGAATTGCCGAGGCACCCGGAGCGACCCCGGAGCTGCAGCACCTGGTGCACGACCTCCGCGACCAGTTCCGGTCGCGGGTCGCTCTGGTCCGGCAGGCCATCGCCACCCGGCGCGCCACTCCGACCGAGGCCTGCCGCGCCGCTCCGGCGCGCCGACCACTCGCCCGGGCCGAGCACGACCTGGCGGGCGCCTGCCAGCGCTTCGTCCGGCAGCTGGTGGCGTTGCCGGACGACGCCGTGGCGGCCTACCATCGAGCCGCCGCGGCGTCTCACGACCTCATCGAGGGTCTGCGCGGTGCCGAATTGGCCGGCTGCCCTGCCCGCGACATCGCTGACCTGACCACCGACGCCCGCGATCTCTGGCTCCGGTCGGACCTCGTCAGGAAGATCCGGGCGACCTCCGCAGACCGCGATGACCCCGAAGTCATCGACTGGTTGCTCCAGGGCGCCGTTCGCACCACCGACCCCATCGGGCAGACGCTGGAATGGCACCTCGTCGACTCTCCGCTGGCGCTCCACCTCCGGGCGAGGGCCCGCTGGCGCAGCCGCTGCCTGATCCAGGCGGGCACCAGGCAGGGGGCGCGGATTCTCATGGTCGGGTGCGCCGAATCCGCGGCACTCGCCGCGGCGGTCCCGGTGCTCGACCGCTCCCTCGCCCACGTCGTCCTCGCCGAGGCAGATCAGGCCGCGCTCGACCTGGCGATGGTGCGCTTCCAGCCTCTCGGCGATCGGGTACAGGCGGTTCCCGGAGACCCCTTCCGGCAGGTTGCTGACCTCTTCGCACGGGGCCCATACGATCTGGTCTCGGTCGGGACCTTCTTCGACCGGCTCCCGCCGCGCGCCGGCGGATGGCTCGTCTCGCAACTGGTGGAAATGCTCGCTCCTGGCGGGGAACTGACCCTGACCAGCTTCCGGCGGGACCATCCCTTCGGCCCCTGGCTGCGTCATGTGGCGGGCTGGAACCTCACCGAACGGGATCAGGACGACATACTCTTCCTGTTGTCCGATAATGCCGAACGGTTCGAGGTCGAGTGGGGCCAGACAGTCGAACGCGCCGTGTGGAAGATTGTCGTGCGGGAGACTCCCGTGGGAGCAAAGCCCCGCGACCAGGCGGCCTGACCGGCTCGATCCGGTCCGCGAGGAACCGTCCAGCGGGGCCTGCTGGGCGGGCGTGGCGACCAACTCCGTGGTCCCGCGCCGACGATGGCCAGCAAGAGGAATCCGTCAATGCGCCGTCAGCTGCTCGCACTCTGTGCCGGACTTGGCCTGACCGCCGGCTGTTATCACGCCGTCATCGAAACCGGTGAAACGCCGTCACCGCAGGTCATCGAGAAGCCGTTCGCGTCCGGATGGATCTACGGCCTGGTGCCGCCCAGCACCGTTTCCACCGCGGCGAAGTGTCCCGGCGGAGTCGCCCGGGTCGAGACCCAGCTTTCGTTCGTGAATCAACTGGTCAGTGCGCTGACGTTCGGGATCTACACCCCGATGTCGATCAAGGTGACCTGTGCGGCGGCTCGCACCGGGTTTTCGGGCGTGGCGCATCCGGACCTTGCGGTCCGGGCAGATGCCGACTCGGCCGCACTCCAGGCCGCATTTGCCGCCGCGGCGACCCGCGCGGTCCACGAACAGGCGCCGATCTTCGTGCGTATCCAGTAGCCGGCAGGGCTGGAGACGCAAACGGGGCCGGCAGATGCCGGCCCCGTGGTCGTTCCGGAAGCCGCCGAACTCAGGCGCTGCCGCGGGCCAGCCGGGCGAGGCGCTTCTTGGTGCGTGCGGCGGTATTGGGATGCAGCAGCCGCTTGCGCCCGGCGCGATCCAGGGCGGCTTCGGCCGCCTTGACGGCGGCGGTGGCCTCGGCGGCGCTGCTCGCGGTGCGCACCTTCTTGACGGCGGTGCGGAGCGCGTTGCGCGCGGCACGGTTGTGCGCCGTCCGGGTACGGGTCTGGCGCAGGCGCTTGCGGGCGGACTTGATACGCGGCATATCCCCTCGGGACGAATGATGGAACCCGGCGAGACAATAGTCGGGTGCGGCGGGCGCGGCAAGAGCGTCCCGGTTAGGTTAGCTGGCACACCAGCCGCCGGAGTCCGAACTGCTCAGCGATTTCCTGCTCGCATTGCCGATGCTGCTGTTCGGCCTCGTCGCCCACGAAGTTGCCCACGGTTGGGCCGCATACCAGCAGGGCGACGACACGGCATACAAGCTCGGGCGCCTCACCCTCAACCCGCTGCCGCACATCGACCCGATCATGACCATCGGGATGCCGGCGATGCTCTGGTTCCTGTCGCATGGGCAGTTCACCTTCGGCGGGGCCAGCCCGGTGCCGGTGTTGACCCGCAACTTCCGCAATTACCGTCGGGGTGACCTGATCGTCTCCAGTGCCGGGATCATCACCAACCTGGTCATCGCCATTGCCTGCGCGGTGCTGTTCGCGCTGGTCGGCGTGGTCTACCGGCTGGTGATCGGCCAGGAGGGCAACACGGTCGGCACCGCGCAACGGATGCTGGTCTGGGGCATCCACCTCAACCTGATTCTCGCCTTCTTCAACCTGATTCCGATCCCGCCGCTCGACGGCTCGCGGCTGTTCTATCACCTGCTGCCGGCGTCCTGGGGGGCACGGTACCGGTCGATCGAACGCTTCGGCTTCCTGCCGCTGCTGGTGCTGTTGCTCTTTGCGCCGTCGGCGTTGCTCAACACCCTGATGTTGCCGGCCTGGTGGAGCGAGCGGATGCTCCTGCAGCTGGTGGTCCCCTTCGCCATCGGGGATGCCTGGAACATCTTTCAGCGGATGACCGCGGTATCCTCCCAGCCGGGCCCCGGCGATCTCGACGGTGTGCCGGTTTCGTCGTCGCGCTCGACGGCTTTACCGGCCCGCTCGACCTGCTCCTGCACCTGGTGCGGGAGCAGCAGATCGACATTGCCGACATTCCGGTGGCGCGGATCGCCGACCAGTTCCTCGCGGTCATCCACGCGCTGGGGCTGAACCAGGCCGCCGACTACCTGGAGATGGCGGGGCGGCTGATCCGGCTCAAGGTGCAGATGCTGCTGCCGCGGCCCGGCGAGGACGGCGAGTGGGAAGACCCGCGTGCCGAGCTGGTGCGGCGCCTGCTGGAGTATCAGCAGATCAAGGAGATCGCACGCGAACTGGCGGGGCTCGCCGAGCGGCGGGCGCTGCGGTTCGCGCGCGGCTACCTGCCGCCGCCGCCCGAGTTGCCGCCGCTGCAGCTGCACGGTCGACCTGATCGACCTGCTGCCCGCCGTCGAGCGGGTGGTCGCGGCGATTCCGTCGCCGATGCTGCACCGGGTGATCGCGCGGCCACTCGATGTCGAAGGCGCGGTCGCGCCGCATCGAGCTGCTGCTGGCGCGATCAGGAGGAGTTCGACTGGCGGCTCGCATGCTGGGGCCATCGGCCAACATCGTCGACGTGCTGTCGGTGCTCCTTGCCCTCCTCGAACTGGCGCGTCGCGGCCTCTGCCGCGTTCGCCAGGAGCGCTCCTTCGGATCCCTGGTGGTTGCCCGTGAGCTCGCTCTCCCCGCTGTCGCAGCTTCTTGAAGCGGCGTTGTTCGCCGCCAACCGCCCGTTGACCCTCGACGAACTCGAGAGTCTCGAGCCCGACGCCGGGGCGGCCGAGTGCCGGACGGCGCTCGACCAGCTGCGCGAGCACTACGAGTTCGAGGGGCACTCGATCGAGATCGTCGAACTCGGCGGCGGCTACCAGATCCTGACGCGGCCGGCGTTTGCCGCCGCCGTCGAGCGGGCCCAGGCCATCCAGCGCCAGCCGCGGCTCTCGGCCGCCACCCTCGAGACACTGGCGACGATTGCCTACCGGCAGCCGGTCGGTCGCGCGGAAATCGAGGAGATCCGCGGCGTCAACTGCGGGGGCGTGTTGCGCACCCTCCAGGAACGCGGCCTGATCGAGGTGGTCGGGCGCGGCGAATCGCTGGGCCGGCCGTTGCTGTACGGCACCACGCCGCTCTTTCTCGAGGTGCTGGGGCTCAACGACCTGACCGACCTGCCGCGGGCCGACGAACTGGTGATCGCGTTGCAGCCCCATCGTCCGGAGCCGGAGAGCGGCGACGACGAGACGCTGGCGTCGGTCGAAGAGGGCTGATGCCGCTGATGCGTCTGCAGCGATACCTGGCGCGGGCCGGGGTCGCGTCGCGCCGTGGCGCCGAGGTGCTGATCGAGGCCGGCAAGGTGCGGGTCGACGGGCCGCCCGGCCGACCCTCGGCATGTCGGTCGACCCCGCGACGGCACGGGTCACCGTCGGCCGCCGGACGGTGCGGCTGGTGCCGCGCCGCTGGCTGGCGGTGCACAAGCCGTTGGGCGTGATCACGACCGCCGCCGACGAATCGGGGCGTCCCACCGTCTTCGACCTGGTCGACGATCCCACCGGGCTGGCCTACGTCGGCCGCCTCGATGTCGCCACCACCGGCCTGTTGCTGCTGTCGACCGACGGCGAGGCAATCCACCGCCTGACCCATCCCCGCTACCGCATCCCGCGGAGCTACATCGCGCTGGTGCACGGCATCGCGACCGCCGACCTCGCGCAACGCGCGAAAGAACGGGTGCGGCTCGACGACCGGCCGGTCGTCCCGCAGCGAGTGAGGGTGCGCGGCGGTCACGCCGGGCGGAGCATCCTGGAAGTGACCCTCGCCGAAGGGCGCCATCGGGTGGTGCGGCGGTGGGTCGAAGCGATGGGCGGCAAGGTGGAGCGGCTGGCGCGCATTTCGTACGGTCCGGTGCGACTCGGCGACCTGCCGGTGGGGCGCTGGCGCGAGCTGACCCCCACCGAAGTGCGGGCGATCTACCGGGCGATCGACATGAAGACCGAGGAGGATTGAGTGGCGTTTCCGGTCCAGGACGTGATGACCGAAATCCGCAAGCGGGTGGTGGGGCAGGACGCCATGATCGAGCGCCTGCTCATCGGGCTGCTGACCGGCGGGCACGTGTTGCTCGAGGGCGTGCCGGGGCTCGCCAAGACCCTCACGGTGCGGACCCTGGCCGACGTGCTCCACGCGTCGTTCTCGCGAATCCAGTTCACCCCCGACCTGCTCCCGGCCGACGTGGTCGGCACCATGATCTTCGACCAGCAGCATCAGGCATTCACCGTGCGCCATGGGCCGATCTTTGCCCAGATCGTGCTGGCCGACGAGGTCAATCGCGCCCCGGCCAAGGTGCAGTCGGCGCTGCTCGAAGCGATGCAGGAACACCAGGTGACCATCGGCGGCACCACCTACGCGCTGCCGGAGCCATTCCTGGTGCTCGCGACGCAGAATCCGATCGAGAGCGAGGGGACCTACCCGTTGCCGGAAGCGCAGCTCGATCGCTTTCTGCTCAAGGTGCGGGTGGAGTACCCGACGCGCCCCGAGGAGCGCGAGGTGCTGCTGCGGATGAGCGCGAGCGACCAGAACATTCCGGTGAAGCGGCTCGCCGAACCGAAGCAGGTGCTCGCGGCACGGGAGCAGATCGCCGCGGTGCATCTCGACCCGCGGCTGGTGGATTACATCGTCGACCTGGTGCGGGCGACGCGTGAGCCGGCGTCGGTCGGCCTGGCGAACCTCAGCGCGATGATCGGCTTCGGCGCCTCGCCCCGGGCATCGATCGCCCTGGCGCAGACCGCGCGGGCCCACGCCTTTCTCCGGGGCCGCGACTACGTCACCCCGGAGGACGTACAGACCCTCGCCCCCGACGTGATGCGCCACCGGCTGGTGCTCAGCTTCGACGCCGAGGCCGAGGGACTCGATGCCGACGCGGTGTTGCAGCAGGTCCTCGCGTCGGTACCGGTGCCGTGACGTGGCCACGCGCCTCCCCCCTTCGCTGCTGAAACGGGTCCGCACCCTCGCGCTGCGGGGGCGACGCGCGACCGACACCCTGCTGGGCGGGGAGGTTCGCTCGGTGTTCCGCGGTACCGGCATGGAATTCACCGATGTTCGTCCGTACATCGAGGGTGACGACCTCCGGCACCTCGACTGGAACCTGCTGGCCCGCACCGGCCATCCCTACGTCAAGCTGTACACCGAGACCCACGAGCTCACGGTGCTGCTCGTCGTCGATCGCTCGCGCTCGACCGCCGTCGGCGACCCCGAACCGAAGGAGTCGCGGGCGGTCGAGGTGGCGGCGATCCTGGCGCTGGTGGCCAACCAGCAGCACGACCAGGTCGGGCTGATCGCCTTTGCCGACCGGGTGGGACCGGTGGTGCCACCGTCGCGCGGCCGGCGGCATGCCTACAAGATCGTCGAACAACTCTTCGCCCTCGAACCGGGAGGGCGGGGGACCGACCTCGGCGCGGCACTGCACGCCGCCGGCGCCTTGCTGCGACGGCGCGCCCTGGTGGTGGTGCTGTCTGACTTCCTCGCCACCGACTGGGAAGTGCCGCTCAAGGGGCTGGCGGCGCGACACGACGTGACGGCGATCGCGCTGGAGGACAGCCGGGAGACGGCGCTCCCGGCGGGCGGCTGGGTCACGGTGGCGGCGAGTGAAGGGCGCGAGCACCTGTTGTTCGACAGCGGCGACGTGCTGGCGCGGCGCCGCGCCGAGTCGGCGGTCAAGCGCGCCCGGATGCGGCGCAGCGCCACGCTGGCGAGCGCCGGCGTGCGCGAGGTGGTGGTCCGGACCGATAGCGACTACATGGTCGCACTCCGGTCGGCGTTCGGACGCGGCGGGCGCCGGACGTGATGGCGCAGCAGCCCGGCCAGTCCCCGAGGGTCGGCGACACGCTGACGGTGGTGATCCATGTCGCCGCGCCGGCAGGCGCCGTGGTGCAGGCGCGGGTGCCGACCGATTCCAATATCGCGACCCTCACCGCCGCCCCCGCGGTCAGCCGCGAGGGCGACGCGGTGCGGATTGCATATCCGATCGCGGTGTGGGCGCCCGGCCAGCAGCAGCTGGTGATTCCGGGACCGATCGTGGTCACGATGCAGGGACGGGTCGACACGCTGGCCGACGTGCGGGTGCCGCTGACGGTGGCGTCGGTGCTGCCGGCGGGAAAGCCGGCCAACGCCATTGCTCCGCGTCCCGCCCGCCCGTGGTTGCCGCGCAGCGACACGACGGCGTTGCCCCTCGCGCTGCTCCTGCCGGCGGTGCTGCTGGTGGCGGGTGCGTTGCACTGGTGGTGGCGCCGGCGCGGCCGGCCCCACCCGCCGGCGCCGGTTGCCGCTGCCGCGCCGCCCCTCGATGCGGCGCGCGTCGACGCCTGGATTGCCGCCGGCGAGGTCCGCCTGGTGCTCGATCACATCGCATGGCAGGTGCGGCATCGCGACGACTTTGCCGCGTGGCGCGAAGAGGCCGACGCGCTCCGCTTTGCCGGCGGCGATCCGGCGCCGCTGGAGGCGCTGGCACGCGACGGCTGGGAACGCCTGCAACAGGTGACCAGCTCGTGATCGGCGTCTTTCGTCCGTGGCTGCTCCTGCTGCTGCTGGTGCTGCCGTGGTGGTGGTGGCGCCGCCGGCGCCAGGTACCGGTGCCGGCGATCGTCAGTGACACCGCGCCGTTCAAGGAGGCGCAGCGCGGCCGCTGGCGGCTGCGGCTGCCGGTGGCGCTGCGCTCGACCGCCATCGCGGCGCTGGTGATCGCCGCGGCCGGGCCATACGGCCCCGGCGATCGCACCACCGTGTCGGCCAACGGCATTGCCATCGTCATCGCCCTCGACATCTCGAGTTCGATGTTGTCGGAGGACTTTGCGCCGTCGAACCGGATCGAAGTCGCCAAGCAGGAGGCGATCGACTTTGTTCGCGGCCGGCGCGACGACCGGATCGGGCTGGTGATCTTTGCCGCCGAAGCGCTGACCGTCGTTCCGGTCACGCTGGATTACGGCGCCCTGACCCGCGCGATCCAGTCGGTGCAGATCGGCGAACTGGAGGATGGCACCGCGATCGGCTCGGGACTGGCCACCGCGGTGGCCCGGTTGCGGAAGGTGCCGGCGGCCAGCCGTGTGGTGCTGCTGCTGACCGATGGCGTCAACAATCGCGGGTTGATCGATCCGCGCACCGCCGCCGAAACCGCCGCGGCGTTCGGGATCAAGGTGTACACCGTCGGGATCGGCAGCCAGGGCGAGGCACGCGTCCCGACCGCCCGCGACGACAACGGCTACCACTACGAGACGATGCCGGTCCAGATCGACGAAGCGCTGATGCAGCAGATCTCGCAACTCACCGGCGGACAGTATTTCCGGGCCCGTGACACCCATGCCCTGACGCAGATCTTCGGCAGGATCGACCAGCTCGCGCGGGCGCCCGCCAACGCGGTGCGATACACCCACGACACCGAGCGGACGCTGCCGTTCCTGATCCTCGCGGTGGTGGCGCTGGCGGCGGAACTGATCGTCGGGGCGACCGTCGTGGTGCGGGTGCCATGACGTTCGACCATCCGGTGCTGCTGGCGGCCGCGGTTCCGGTTGCCGTCGTGGTCGGTGCGCTCGCCGCCTACGCGCGGCGCCACCGGATCGCTGCGGCGCGGGCGTGGTCGCAGGCGCTCGGCGCGCAGGCGGCAGCACTGGGGCGGCGGAGTCCGCTGGTGCTCGGCCTCGTCGCGCTGGTTGCCACTGCGGCGATGGCGGGGCCGCGCTGGGGCCTCGGCAGCCGCCAACTGGAGTCGCGGGCGCGCAACATCGTGTTGGTGGTCGATGTCTCGCGGTCGATGCTGGCGCAGGATGTCGCGCCCGACCGGTTGCAGCACGCCATCGAACTCTCCCGCCGGCTCCTCAGCGACCTGCCGGGCGACCGCATCGGGCTGGTGGGATTTGCCGGCGATGGCTACCTGCTGGCGCCGCTGACCCTCGACGCCAGCGCGATCTCGGTGCAGCTCGACGCGCTCGATCCCGACATGGCGAGCCAGGGCGGTTCAGGATTGGCGGCGGGGCTCGACGTGGCGCGCTCGGTGCTCGCGGCGAGCCACGAGGGCGGCGACAAGGCGATCGTCCTGTTCACCGACGGCGAGAGTTTCGACGGCGACGCGGCGCTGCAGGCCGCCGGTCGCGCCATTTCGCGGGCCGGCATCACGCTGGTCGCGGTGCCGATCGGCAGCATCACCGGGGCGCGGATTCCCGAGCCGGGCGGTGGCTGGCATCGCGACGCCGCCGGCAACGTGGTCGTCACCGTGCGGCGCGACGACCTGGTGCAGCTGCTGGTGACCGCCGCCCACGGCGTCGTCGTGGCACCGTCGTCGGCCGATCCGGTGAGTGACGTGCGCCAGGCGCTGGCGCGGTTGCAGGGCGCGCCGGCCGCCGACCGCACCGGCGCGCGCCCGCTGCCGCGGGCCTGGATCCTGGCGCTCCTCGCCGCGCTGGTGCTCGCGGCGCACGCCATCACGCGGCGGAGCGCGGCGCTGGCGGCGCTGCTGCTGGCGGTCGGGGCGGGCCGGGCCGCGGCACAGCGACCCAGCCCCGGCACCTCGTTGCTGCGGCGCGGCGACACGGCGCGGGCGGCGTCGGCGTTCCTCCGCGACGCCCGCAACTCGGGGAGCGACACGGCGTGGTTCAACGCCGGCACGTCGGCGCTGGTCGGTGGCAACCTGCCGGCGGCCATCGACGCGCTGCAGCGCGCGACGCTCAGCCTCGATCCGTCGCTGCGCCATCGGGCCCTCTACAACCTGGGCACGGCATACCTGCTGAAGGCGCGACACGACACGGCGCAGCGTGACACGCTGCTCGACGCCGCGGCAAAGCAGCTGCAGCAGGCGTTGCTGCTCGACCCCGGTGACGTCAACGCGAAGTACAACTTCGAGCTGGCGCGGCGCCTGAAGCCGCCGGCCTCACCGTCGTCGGCCCCGAAACCCAGGAGCGGCGGTGGCAACGGCGGCGAGAAGCCGCCCCCCAATGGCACCATGACCCGGGCCGAAGCGGAACAGGTGTTGAGCGCCATGGAGCGGCAGGAACAGGAGACCCGCCGCCAGCTCTACCAGCGCCAGGCGCACGCGTCGCCGATGCGGGGGCCCGATTGGTAGCGGCCCTCGCGGCCCTGGCGCTGCTCCTCGGCCAGGACACCACCGGGACGGCGGTCTCCCCCCGCGCGATGGCGATGCTCGACCGCTTTCCACCGCCGGTGCCGGGGCAGGTCTCGATCGCGACCCGCTTTTCGCAGGACACCGCGTGGGTCGGCGAACAGGTCGAACTGGTGACGGTGGCGTGGTTCCCGCGCGGCCTGCGGGAACGGCTCCGCGATCGCCCCACGCTGCGCGCGCCGGCCCTGAGCGGCCTCTGGAGCCTGCGCAGCGATGTGGTGCCGGTGCTGGCGGAGTCCCGCTGGGTCGGCGGCTACTACTACGACATCTTCGTGGCCGACCAGACCATCTTTCCGCTCGGCGCCGGCCGGATCGTTGCTCCGCCAGCAGTCCTTACCTATGCGGTGCCGCTGTCGACGTCGTACTACGCGCCGCAGGAACGCCGGACGCTGTCGTCGCGGTCGGTGACGCTGGAGGTGAGGGCGGTGCCCGGCGCACAGTCGTCGGCCCTCGGCACCGGGCCGACCGCCCGGACGGCGTCGGCGGCGTGGCGCGGTCCCACCGGGGCGCTCGCCGCCGGGCAACCGGCCGTGGTGGACCTGGTCGTCACCGGTCAGGGCAACCTCGCGCTCTGGCCCACCCCGGTGGTCGACTGGCCCGCCGGCGTTCGGGTCTACGACGAGCCGACCCAGGTCCACTCGGTCACCACCGATGGTTGGGTCGGTGGCGAGAAGCACTTCCGGTTCACGATCGTCGCCGAGAGTGCCGGCGTGGTGACGTTGCCGGCGGTGAGCTACCCCTACTTCAATCCGCAGCGGGCGCGGGTCGACGTGGCGCAGGCGGCTCCGTTGACGCTGCCAGTGGTTCCGGGGGCGAGCAACGTCGCGGCGCGGCAGGCCCTTCCGGTCAGCGCCGGCGCCGGCGTGCCGTGGGCCACGACGATCGTGGCGGAGGGGTGGCCGGCGCTCCTGGCGGCACTCACCATGGCGCCGCTCCTCGCCTGGGTGGTGCGGCGGAAACGGCGGCTGCCGGTGCCGGTGGTGCTGTCGCGCGACGCCGAAGGCGAATTGCGCCGGCTGCTGGCGACGCCCGCTGAGGCGGGACCCGATCGTGTCGTGGCGGCGCTGCGCCGCCGCGGCGTCAATCGCGACGACGCCGAACAGATCCGGCGCTGGCTCGCGTCGTCGGCCGCGCGCCGGTATGGCCGGGAGCATCCCGAAGGGACGGCGCCGCCGGGAGCGCTGCGCCGGGTGCTCGCGCTGCTGCGCCGCCCGGCGTCGGTGGCGCTGCTGCTGTTGCTCGCCCGTCCGTTGATCGGCCAGGAAACGAGCGGGGTGGGCCGGTACCGGGGCGGCGATTATGCCGGTGCTGCCCGGGCTTTCGCGATCCTCGTCGCCACCGACCCCGACGCCGCCAACGGCTGGCGCAACCTGGGGAACGCCCGCTGGATGACCGGCGACGATGTTGGTGCCGCGGCGGCCTGGCTCCGGGCGATGCAGCTTGCTCCTCGCGACGCGCTGACGGAACTCGCCTGGAACCAGGCCGACGCGGTGCCGGCCGATGTCCGGGCGCTGGCGCCGACGCTGCCGCTCAGTCGCGACGAGCTGCTCCTCGTGGCACTGCTCTGCTGGGGTGGGGTGTGGGTCGCGGTGGCGCTCCGCCGCCGGCGCAGCGCGGTGGCGTGCGCCGCCCTGTTCGTGCTGGCGGCCGGCGGGTCCGCGGTGCGCTGGCAGCAGCTCACGCTGCGCCAGGCGTTGGTGCGCCCCGGGGCGGCGCTGTACATCTCGCCCACCGGTGCCGCGCCGTCGCTGGGCGACCTGGCGGAATGGTCCCGGGTCGATGTCGGACCGGCGCGCGGCAGCTGGTACCTGGTGACCACCTCCGACGGCAAGCAGGGGTGGGTCTCGCGCGATCTGCTGGCGGGCATCGGCCCGCTAAATTGAGCGGATGCCGACCGGCACCGCTCCCCGCATTGCGCTGCTCCCCGACGCCGTCGCGAACCAGATCGCGGCGGGCGAGGTTGTCGAGCGGCCCGCGTCGGTCGTCAAGGAACTGGTCGAGAATGCGCTCGACGCCGGGGCGCGACATGTGCGCGTGGCGGTCGAGAACGGCGGCAAGACGCTGATCGAAGTCGCCGATGACGGCTCGGGGATGACCCGCGACGAGGCGGTGCTGGCACTCGATCGTCACGCCACGAGCAAGATCCGCACGCTCGGCGACCTCGTCGGCATCGCCACCTTCGGGTTTCGCGGCGAGGCACTCCCCGCCATCGCCTCGGTGACGCGCTTCACGCTGGTGACCGCCATCGCCGACGGCGAGGCGACAGAGGTCCAGGTCAACGGCGGCCGCATCGAGCGGGTGAGCGATGCCGCCCGGCAACGCGGCACGACGGTCACCGCGCGCGCCGTCTTCTTCAACACCCCGGCCCGCCGCAAGTTCTTGCGGTCGGCCGCGAGCGAGAGCCGCCTGGTGTGGGACGCGGTCGCGACCCTGGCGCTGGCCCACCCGGACATCGGCTTCGAGCTGACGCTCGACGGACGGGGCCGCCTGGCCGTTCCCGCCGGGCAATCGCGTGAGGAACGTCTCGCGGCGGTGTGGGGCGCCGACATCGCCCGCACCCTGCTGCCGGTAGACTACGGGTCGGGACCGGCGCGGGTCAGTCGGGTTTGTCCAACGCCCCGCCGACGCGCGCCCCACCGGCCGGCGCACCCAGCTCTTCGTCAACGGGCGCCCGTTCCGCGACAACTTCCTGGTGCGCGCCGCCGAAGCCGGATACCGCTCGGCGATCCACCCCGGCGACCGTCCGTCGCTCTTCCTCGACGTGCAGGTGGCACCGGACAGCGTCGACGTGAATGTCCACCCCGCCAAGCTCGAGGTGCGCTTCCGCGACCGCTACAGCATCGAGCGGGTGGTCGAGGAGGCGGTGCGTGACGCCCTCGGACGTCTCGACGCGACGGCGTTTCTCGGCGCGGGACCGCTGCCGGCGGTCGACCGCTTGCGGGCGCCGGAACCGATTGCCGCGCCGCCCGATCTCTTCGCGCCACTCGACGAGACATCCGTCGCCGGATCGCCGGTGGAGCCGGCGGCCGCGGCGTGGCAGCTGCCGTTGTTGCAACTGGCCGACACCTACATCTGCTACGAATCGCCCGAAGGGCTGGTGATCGTCGACCAGCACTCCGCCCACGAGCGGGTGCTGTACGAGGAAGCGATGACTCGCCTGTCCACCGGCGCGATGGCGGCACAACGCCTCCTGCTGCCGATCACCATCGAGCTCACCGACGAGGAACTCGATGTCGTCGCGGCGCACGAGGGCGCGCTGCGTGGCCTCGGCTTCGAGGTCGAACCGTTCGGCGGCCGCGCCGTCGCGCTGCACGCCGTGCCGAATCCGCATCCACGCTTCGATGCGACGATTGCGTTCCGCGGCATCGTCGCCGACCTCGCGCGGGGCCGGTTTGGCGGCTGGGCCAACCCGCTGGAGCGCCTGACGGCCACCTATGCCTGTCACGCGGCGGTCAAGGCGGGGCAGGCGCTTGGCGAACGGGAGATGCGGGAATTGCTGCTGCGGCTCTTTGCGTGCGCGCTCCCGCCGCACGACGTGCACGGCCGGTCGACGATCGTGCAACTCCCCCGCGAGGAGCTGGAGCGTCGCTTTGGGCGGCGCTGAAACGCTGGTCATCGTCGGCCCCACCGGCATCGGCAAGACCGCGGTGGCGCTGGAGCTGGCCCGGACCTGGTCGATGGAGGTGATCTCCGCCGACTCCCGCCAGGTGTATCGCCGCCTCGACGTCGCGACCGCCAAGCCGACGCCGCGGGAACGTCAGCGCGTGCCGCACCACCTGCTCGACCTGGTCGCACCGGGCGAGCGATACAGCGCCGGGCGCTTTGCGGTCGACGCGGCCGCGGCGGTCGACGCGGTGCGCGCGCGCGGCCGCACGCCGGTCGTCGTCGGAGGCACCGGCCTGTACATCAAGGCGCTGGTCGCGGGGCTGTTCGCCGAGCCGCCGCTCGACCGCCCGCAGCGCGAACGGATCGAACGCGTCACCGGCGGCATGCCGCACGCCGACCTGGTGCGCTGGGCGTCGCGACTGGACCCCGGGTACGGCGGCGGCGGGGGACGTCAGCGTGCCATCCGGGCCATCGAGGTGTCACTTCTGACCGGACGTCCGTTATCCTGGTGGCAGCGCTCGGCGGCGATTGCGGGGCGCGTCACGCCGTGGTTCGTGCGCCTCACCGCGCCGCGAGCAGTCCTGCACCAGCGGATCCGGACCCGGGTCGACGAGATGATGCGGCGCGGGCTGGTCGAGGAGGTGGCGGCGGTGCTCGCCGACGGCGCGCCGCCGTTCGGGCCCGGGCTCGACGCCATCGGCGTGCGGGAGGTGGTCGCGATGCTGGGTGGCACCTTGCCGCGCGAGCTGCTGGCGACGGCGATCGCCACCGCCACCCGGCAATACGCCAAGCGGCAGGAAACGTGGTTCCGGCACCAACTGGGAGATGACGTGCTCGTGCTCGACGCCACCCGTGCACCCGAGAAGCTGGCCGCCGAGATTGCCGCGGCATGGGCGCGGGCATGAAGATCGGCATCACCTGCTATCCGACGTACGGCGGTTCCGGCGCGGTGGCCACCGAGCTGGGGCTCGACCTCGCCCGCCGGGGCCACGAGATCCACTTCATCAGTTACGATTCGCCGTTCCGCCTGCGGGAGTATGCCGAACGGGTCTACTTCCACGAAGTCGACACGACGATGAGCCGGTATCCGTTGTTCGAGCACTATCCCTACGAACTGGCGCTGGCGTCGCGACAGTATGAAGTGGCACTGCAGGAGGAGCTCGACCTCCTCCATGTGCACTATGCCATTCCGCACGCGACCACCGCCTACCTCGCCCGCGAGATGCTTCAGCGCGAGCACCCGGTGAAGGTGATCACCACGCTGCATGGCACCGACATCACGCTGGTGGGACAGGAAGCCTCGTTCTTCGCGATCACCCGGTTCTCGATCGAGCGCTCCGACGGCGTGACGGCGGTGTCGCGTTTCCTGCGCGAGGAGACCTACCGGGCGTTCGGCTGCGGCAACTGCGCCATCACCATCATCCCGAACTTCGTCAACCTGAAGGAGTACCATCCCGGCCTCGCGATGCCGCGGCAATCGCTGGTGCCGCCCGACCATCGCCTGCTGGTGCACGTCTCGAACTTCCGCGAGGTCAAGCGGGTGCGCGACGTGATCCGGATCTTTGCCCGGGTGCGGCGCGCCATGCCGGCCACCCTGGTGATGGTCGGTGACGGCCCCGAACGGACCGATGCCGAACAGGCCGCGCGCGAACTCGAAGTCGCCGCCGACGTGCGGTTCCTCGGGCGGCTTGACACCGTTGCGCCGCTGCTGGCGGCCGCCGACCTCTTCGTGCTGCCGTCGCAGACCGAGTCGTTCGGCCTCGCTGCCCTCGAAGCAATGGCGTGCGGTGCGCCGGTGCTCGCCGCACGCGTCGGCGGCCTGCCGGAACTGATCACCGACGGCGTCGAGGGACTGCTGGAGCCGGTCGGGTCGGTCGAAGCCATGGCCCGACGCGCCATCGAGCTGCTGCGCGATCCCGACCGCCACGCGCGGATGCGCGAGGCGGCGCGGCGGCGCGCGCCACCGAATTCTCCACCGACGTGGTGGTTCCGAAATACGAGGCGTTCTATCGCCTGGTGCTCGACGAATGATCGGCGGCCCACTGGCGGTCGCCGTCTTCCTCGGCCTCGTCGAAGGGATCACCGAATTCCTGCCGATCTCGTCGACCGGGCACCTGATCGTCGCCGGCCATCTCGTCGATTTCACCGGACCACGGGCCGACACCTTCGAGATCGTCATCCAGACCGGGGCGATCTTCGCGGTCATCTGGCACTACCGCACCCTGCTGATCGACCTGCTGCGGCGCTTCCTGACCCGGCCGGTCGAGCGACGGCTGGCGTGGAACCTGGCGCTGGCGTTCATTCCGGCCGCCGTCGTGGGGTTGCTGGCGCACCACTGGATCACCACACACCTCTTTGCCCCCGGGCCGGTCGCCGGCGCCCTCGTTGTCGGCGGCGTGATCATCCTCCTGTTCGAATGGCGCCGTCCCACGCCGGTAACGATGGACGTCTACGCCGTCTCGCCGCGCCAGGCGTTCGGGATCGGCTGCGCGCAGGTGTTGTCGCTCTTCCCGGGCACGTCGCGGGCCGCCGCCACGATCCTCGGAGGGTATGGCCTGGGGCTGTCGCGCGCCGCGGCCACCGAGTTCTCGTTCCTGCTCGCGATCCCGACGCTGCTGGCGGCCGGTGCCTACGACATGTACAAGAATCGCGCGCTGTTCCACGCCGCCGACTGGCCGATGTTCGCTGTCGGCCTGGTCGTGTCGTTCATTGCCGCGCTGGTCGTCATCCGCGGCTTTCTCCGCTTCGTGCAGAGTCACACGTTCAACGGCTTTGCGTGGTACCGGATCGGGTTCGGGGCGCTGATCTTCGGGTTGTTGGCGCTCCACCTCCTTGGTGCGGGCGGTGCCTGAACTGTTGCATCACGCCGCGCTGCCGAGCACCATGGACGCGGCGCACGAGCTGGCCCAGCGGGGCGCGGCACACGGCGACGCGGTGCGCGCCGATCGGCAGACCGCGGGGCGGGGGACGCGCGGTCGCGCCTGGGCGTCCGATGCCGGCGGCCTCTGGCTCTCGGTCGTGACCCATCCGGTGCGAACCGACGCGCTCGAGGCCCTCTCGCTGCGGGTGGGACTGGCGGTTGCCGCGACGCTGGAACTCGCCTGTCCGGCGCTGCCCCGCCTCCAGCTCAAATGGCCCAACGACGTCCTCCTCGACGGCCGCAAGCTGGCCGGGATCCTCTGCGAAGCCCGCTGGGGCGGCGGGCGCTGTCAATGGGTCGTCGTCGGGATCGGACTCAACGTCCGCAACGAGATACCCGAGGCACTGCGGGGGAGCGCGACGGCGCTGGTCAACTGGGCACCGGGGGCGACAGCCGACGGGCTGGCGGCACCGGTAGCGGCAGCGGTGGCGTTCGCGGCTCGCGAGGCGGGCCCGCTCAGCGCCACGGAGCTGCGGGCGTTCGCCCAGCGCGACGCCCTGGCCGGCGCGCAGATCGTCGACCCGGTGGCGGGGACCGCCGAAGGGATCACCGCCGGCGGGGCGTTGCGGATCCGTACCGACAACGGTCCGGTGCGCGAAATCCTCGCCGGGGTGGTCACCCCGGCATCGTGACGCGAGATTCCGGCATGCTGCTCGCCCTCGATATCGGCAACACCGAAGTCACCGTCGGCCTCTTCCGGGCCGAAACCCTCGCCGGCCACTGGCGGCTGACCACCGTGCACGAGCGCACGCCCGACGAATGGGCCATCGCCCTCGAGGCGTTCCTCGCCCGCGCCGGCCACTCTCCCGCCGAAATCCGCACGGCGTGCGTGGCGTCGGTGGTGCCCCAGGTGACCCAGCGGGTGGTCGAGGCAGTCCGCTCGGCGATCACCACCCGCGTCGGGATCATCGAGCCGACGTCGCCGCTGCCGGTCACCCTGGAAGTCGACGAGCCACTCGCCGTCGGCGCCGACCGGCTCGCCAACGTGCTCGGCGTGCTCGATCGCTACCCGGGTGACAGCATCGTCGTCGACTTCGGCACCGCAACGACGTTCGATTGCGTCACGGCCGATCGGCGCTTCATCGGCGGCTCGATCATGCCCGGCATCCGCACCTCGGCCGATCAACTGGTGCGGAAGGCGGCCAAGCTCGTCGCCACCGAGCTCGTTCCGCCGGCTCGCGCCATCGGCCGCCGCACCGACGAGAACATCCAGGGTGGCGTCCTCTTCGGCACCGCCGACGCGGTCGACGGCATGATCCAGCGGATGCGCGCCGAGTGGCCCGGCGACGCGACCCCGCGCACGGTGGCGACCGGCGGGCTCGCGCCGATGATCGCCAGCCTCGCGCAACACATCGATGTCGTCGATGCCGACCTCACACTGCATGGGCTGCGCGTCGCCGCGGCGTCGCTCGCGCTGTGACGGATCCGGCGTCGGGTGGCGCCGTGCCGCACCCCACACGGGAGCCGCTGGCCCGCCATCTGACCCAGCGGATCTTCGGGCCGGCCGCGCCGTACCTGCTCTACCTGCGCCCGGGCGAGTGGCCGGTCCTCGCGCTGCACGCGGCGATGGGGTGGTGGCTCGCCACCGGCTTCCAGTGGCCGAACCACGCCGCCTGGCTCGGCATCGTCGCGTGGGTGGTGGCCCTCAACGGCGGCTCGCTGGCGCTCAACTCCGGACTCGCCCGGCAGCGCCGCGAACTGCTCTTCCTCGACGCGCCGCCGCCGGTGCCGCGCTTCCTGCCGGCGGTGGCGGTGCTCCTGATGCTCGCCGGCATGGCGGTGACCTGGTGGCTCCCCGGCGGCTATCGCGAGCTCTACGTCCTGTCGCTGGTGTTGTCGCTCGCCGCGTCGATCCCGCCGGTGCGCCTCGAGGCGATCGGCGGTGCCGACTGGATCATCGTGATGCTCTGCTTCGGCGTCTTCACGCCCGCGGCGGCATGGGCCATCACCGGCGTCTCGTTCACCGGACCGCGCGCGCTCGCGGTCTGGTCGTTCTGCGCCCTGCTCGGCGGCGTGTACCCGCTGGCGCAGCTGCATCGGCTCGACAGCGACATCGAACGCGGCGTGCGGACCTTCGCGGCGTGGCTCGGGTTGACCCGCACCGTGCTGCTGGCGTTGACCGGTACCGGCTTCGCCTTCGGCATGCTGGCGATGGCCGGGTGGCTCAGCGGCTGGCGGCACGGCGTCGACCTGCTGCGGTGGGCGGTCCTCGCGGTTGCCGCGGCGGCGTGGGTCGCTGTCCTCGGCCCCTGGTACATCGACGGCCGTGGCTGGTCGTCGCACGATCACCGCCGGGCGCTGCACCTGGCACTGGCCGCGTGGGTGCTGACCGAGATCGCCGTCATCGCGGCGTGGGGATTGTGACCGCGTCGCCGCCGCCCGGGCTTGGCGCAAGCCGTGGTCCGTTGCTAGTTTAGCGCCATACCGTCATCGCTCGCGGAGACCCTTCGATGGCCAGCGCTGTTGCCTACGACGATTCGTTCGATACCACCCGACTTCCCATCCTGCTGCGTGGTCTGACGGTACTCGCCGTGGTCCAGGCGGTGTGTGTCCTGGCCACGTCGATCGTCGAGCGGAACCTGAACGGCGTCGCCAATCGCGGATTGACGGCGGTGATCGTGGCGTTCGGCGCGACGTTCACGATCTTCTATCCCGGCACCCGGACCCGGCCGCGGACCATCGAGGGGATTGCCGGTGCCGCCGCCATCGGGCTCGGCGCAACGTGGGCGTTCCTGGTGCTCGACCTCGCCATCCTGCAGCCGCTGCACACCTACACCGATCGCTGGTACCAGATCGGCGGCGGGTCGAACTGGTGGTACATCCCGACGTGGTGGCTGGTGGGAACCTACCTGTCGTGGATGGGCGGATTCATCCTGGCGCACCTGGCGCGCCGCAACGGCGAGGCGTCGGTCCCGTTTGCCATCGCGCTGCTGGCGGTCCTCACCGCGATCTGTGGCGCGGCCGGCGCGGCACTCGGCTTCCCGGGGGCCGGCTGGAATGTGCCGACCTTCGCCATCGCGATCGCCCCGGCACTGCTGTTCGAGAACCTCTTCACCTGGCTCGCCGCCAGGCGTAGCTGATCGGGCACGATGCTCGGGCGCGCCGCGCGGCTGATTCTCCGCCTCGCGGGCTGGCTGCTGACCCCGCTGGTGATCGTCCTGGCCGGCGCCCTCGGAGCGGCGATCGGCCTCTTCCTCTCCAATCGCCTGCCCGTCGAGGCCGGATTGATCCTGACGGTCGTCACCGGCTTTGTCGGTGCGGCACTCGGTGTGCTGGCATGGCTCAGGTTGCTCCGCCGCAGCCCTGAACTGCAGGACGTGCTCGAAGTGACTCCGGAAGGAGTACCCCGGCCGGAGGCGGTCGAAGAGTTGATCCACCCCGCCGATCTCCCTCGTTCCGGCGATCCGTCGTGACGCTGCGGAACTTCCTCGCCGGGCTCGCGGCGTTGCCGCTCATTGCCCACGCCGCCGCCGCGCAACAGGGCGTGCTGTTCACGGCCGGTCGCGTCCTGGCGGGGTCACCGGCCGAATCGAGCTGGCACCTGACCTTCGAACACGACCTCGGGGGTCCACTGGGGTTCGACGGATCGCTCCTGGTGCTGCCGGGATCGCGCCCCGAAAGCGGCGATCTCTACGGCGCTGGCGCCGACCTGACGCTCTTCAGCGCCGCCCACGGACTCCCCACGGTTCTGCTGGGTGGTGCGGCGGGCATCGGTCTCGGACAGCAGAAGCGCCTCTGGGCGAGCTGGTCGGCGGGGTTGCGGATGCCGATCGTCATCGTCGGACCGCTCCGGCTGATGGCCGAAGGGCGCTGGCGCGACCTCACCGTCGACGGACGCGATGGCTTCGAGGTGGGACTTGCCCTCGGGTACCGGTCGGACCACCCGACGCGCTCGCGGCCTGAATCGGCGGGGTTGTGGATCTCACCGGCTACCGCGGAGGTGCTGCGCTCCAGCGGCATTCCCGAAGCCAAGGCCCGGCTCCTGAGCCAGGTGGTCGAAACCGCGCTCGACGAAATGGGCCAGCCCTACGTCTGGGGCGGCACCGGCGATGGCAGCGGCGGCTTCGATTGTTCGGGGTTGATCCAGTACGCCTACGGCCGGCACGGCATTCTGCTGCCGCGCACTGCCGAGGGGCAGTCGAACGCCGGCATTGCGGTGCGGAAGGATGTCGATCAACTCCTCCCGGGCGACATCCTGACCTTTTCCGATCATGGTGACTCGGTCACCCACGTCGGCCTCTATGTCGGCGACGGCCACTTCATTCACAGCGCCTCGAAAGGCGTCCGGCTGAGTCAGCTCAGCGACGACGACGCCGAGGGGCGGCTCTGGCTGCGGAGATGGGTCGGCGTCCGGCGCATCGTCGAATGATCGCTAGCGCTTGACCAGCGTGCCGTGCACCACGCCCATCGCATCGAGGCGGCGAAGGTCGCTGTCGTAGTCGGCATCGTGAGTCGGCACGGCGGGCCACTGGTCGATGTGATCCGGCGCAAAGAGACTTGCCATGTGGATCATGGCGCCCTTGGCGAGCTCCTTGCCGGTGAGGTTGTCGTAGGTGCCGACCAGCCGGTACTTGTGCCCCTGTTGCAGCCGAATGCCCGAGCCGGAGATGCCGGGGAGCTGGCGCTCGATCGAGAGCATCCGCCCGTCAGGCGCGAGCTTCGTCGACAGGTGCACCACCTGGCGCGGCTTGCCGCTGGTGATGTCGTAGAGCGAGATGCCGGTGCCGAAGTCGTGCTCGTGGCCGCCGACCCCGATGATTCGCCCCGACAACGGAAAGTCGAACTCGGCCGACTTTTCCGACTTGCCGGCCGGCAGGTCGAAGTCGACGTCGCGTGCCACCGGATAGACCACATCCATGTAGAGCGGCAGCACACTGAGCGGGCGCGGCGTCATGTTCTTCGGCAGGTACTCGATGGTCATCTGCAGCGTCACACCGGTGAGCGGGTGCGCCGACTCGTTGTCCCACATCACCAGCAGCGCCATCGGCATGCCGGCGCTCACCGGAATCCCGACGCTTGCCGGGAGATGGATGTCCTCGGTCTCCTGTCCCATCGCGATCATCCGCTCGGGCATCGGATAGAGCAGCTGGCGCCGCGCGAAGTTGACGACGTTGACGTGATGGATCAGCCGGCGGGGCAGGGGCTTGCCCTTGCCGTCGACGATCTTCAGGCGCACGCCGCGCGCCCAGCCATCCACCGGCCAGTCAAATTCGAGCAGCCCGGAGACCGACATGCCCGGCATCATGGCGTCCATCCCCATTCCGCTCATCCCGCCCATTTCCATCCCGGGATGATCGTCGCCGCTGCCGGCCTCGAGGTCGTACTGGCCGGCGGTGAGGATCACTTCGTGCCGCGACGAATCGATGCGGACAGTGAGACTCTGCTTCGGCGCCGGCTGCTGCAGCGGTGCCGCGAGGGCGAGGGTCAGTGCCAGGGCCAGCATGGTCATCTCCAGGCAGTCGGCGGGGCGGAGCCCGCGGTATTCCAGCGGCGACTCATGGGTGGGCCGGCAGAGACCGGTCCCGGTCGCGCAACCGGTCGCAATATATTCCGGTCGTGACCTCGACTCGCTCCGCCGCCGGCATCCGGGCAGGCATCGTGCTGGCGCTGGCCCTGTCCGGCGTGGCCTCGGTCACCCCGCCCGCGGCGGCGCAGCGGTTCCTGCCGGCCCACGTTGCCGCCTTCGAGCTTCCCATCGCGTCGCCTCGCGCCACCGGCTTTGCCGGGCGGGTCATCAGCGCCTCGGTCGGCGACTCGCGGTTCGGTGCCGAAACCGAGGGCGACGTCGACATCGCCGAGAACATCCCGGTCTACCTGTTGTCGCGCGGCACCGTGCCGTGGCTGATCGACTTCGGCGTCGGCAACCAGTCGCGCTTTTCTCTGACCGATCCGAAGAGCGCCCTGATCAGCACCGACTGGACCGTGGGCTTCGACGTTGCCGGCCAGCTGGGCCGGTTTCCCGTCGCGCTGCGCCTCTACCACGAGTCGAGCCACCTTGGCGACGAGTATGCCGATCACTTCTCGGCGCCGCGGATTGACTGGACCCGCGAGTACACCATGGCGTGGGTCGGCGTGCCGCTCGGTCCGGTCACGGTGCGCGGGGCGCTCGGCTGGGTGTTGCACGACCAGCTGGGGCTCAAGCGGGGCCTTGCCGAGGCGGCGGTGGACTACCGGAGTCACACGTTCGCGTTGGGCGGGATGCCCGCCCGATGGGTCGGTGGTGTCGACACCCAGTCCGCCGCCGATGTGCAGTGGCAGTGGAGCACGTCGGCGCGGGTCGGCATCGAACTCGGACCCATGGTGGGGCACCGGGTCGCGTTCAGCCTCGTGGGCCACACCGGCCTGTCCACGCAGCGCCAGTTCTACCTGACCAGAAGCCGCTACCTCGGCGGGGAGATCCGCTTCGACCTCTGAGCGATGTTCGGGGCAGCGGTGGTGCGAGGTTGGAGCGGTGTCCCCTTGACAGGCGGGCACCGCTCTCTAGCTTTGTGCACTGGCACTCTCGGTATCAGAGCGCCAACTCATTGTGGCACAATAATTTAACGGACACCGCTTACGGTGGAGGTTCTGGGTATGGCAGGGGCGAGCAAGTCCAAGCACCGCATCACGCCGCTCGAGGATCGGGTGGTCATTCTCCCCAGCGACGAGGCCGAGTCGATGCGCGGCGGGTTGTACATCCCCGACACCGCCAAGGAAAAGCCGACGCAGGGCGAGGTCATCGCCGTCGGGCCGGGTCGGTACGAGAAGGGGGAGCGGGTGCCGCTCGACCTCAAGGTCGGCGACAAGGTGATGTACGGGAAGTACAGCGGAACGGCATTCACGATCGACGGTGAAGAGGTCATGATCGTCAAGGCCTCGGACAGTCCTCGCGAAGATCGGACTGATTCACTTCAGTATGACCGGAGACAGAAGCAATGGCAGCGAAGGAACTGCTTTTCGACGTGGAGGCGCGCGCCAGGCTCAAGAAGGGCGTCGACGCGCTCGCCGAGGCGGTCAAGGTGACGCTCGGCCCCAAGGGCCGGAACGTCGTGATCGACAAGAAGTTCGGCTCGCCGACCGTCACCAAGGACGGCGTCACGGTGGCCAAGGAAATCGAACTGGCCGATCCGATCGAGAACATGGGCGCGCAGATGGTCAAGGAAGTCGCGACCAAGACGTCGGATCTGGCCGGCGACGGCACGACGACGGCGACCGTGCTGGCCCAGGCGATCTTCCGTGAAGGGCTCAAGAACGTCACCGCCGGCGCCAACCCGATGGAGCTCAAGCGCGGCATCGACAAGGCCGTCGAGGCGATGGTCGAGGAGCTGCGGAAGCTCTCGGTGCCGGCGACCAGCGGCCGAAGGAGATCGCCCAGGTCGGCACCATCTCGGCGAACAGCGACGCACGAGATCGGCAAGCTGATCGCCGAGGCGATGGAGAAGGTCGGCAAGGAAGGCGTCATCACGGTCGAGGAGGCCAAGGGCCTCGAGACCACCCTGGAGACGGTCGAGGGGATGCAGTTCGATCGCGGCTACCTGTCGCCCTACTTCGTGACCGATCCGGAAGCGATGGAGGCGGTGCTCGACTCGCCCTACATCCTGATCCACGACAAGAAGATCTCGTCGATGAAGGAACTGCTGCCGGTGCTCGAGAAGGTGGCGCAGACCGGCAAGCCGCTGCTGATCATCGCCGAGGACGTCGAGGGCGAGGCACTCGCGACGCTGGTGGTCAACAAGCTCCGCGGCACGCTCAAGGTGGCGGCCGTCAAGGCGCCCGGGTTCGGCGACCGCCGCAAGGAGATGCTGCGCGACATCGCGATCCTGACCAGCGGCCAGGTGATCTCGGAGGAAGTCGGCTTCAAGCTCGAGAACGCCACGCTGGACGAGCTCGGCCAGGCCAAGCGGATCGTGATCGACAAGGACAACACCACGATCATCGACGGCAAGGGCAAGGAGCGACGCGATATCAAGGGCCGGATCGCCGAGATTCGTGCCGCGATCGACAAGAGCACCTCCGACTACGACAAGGAGAAGCTGCAGGAGCGCCTTGCGAAGCTCGCCGGTGGGGTGGCGGTGATCCACGTCGGCGCCGCGACCGAGACCGAGATGAAGGAGAAGAAGGCCCGGGTCGAGGATGCGCTGCACGCGACCCGTGCGGCGGTCGAGGAAGGCATCGTCCCGGGCGGCGGCGTGGCATTGCTCCGCTGCCAGTCGGTGCTCGAGAAGATCAAGGGCACGGGCGACGAGAAGATCGGCGTCGAGATCATCCGCCGCGCCATCGAGGAGCCGATCCGCGCCATCTCGGCCAACGCCGGCGTCGAGGGCTCGATCGTCGTGGCCCGCGTCAAGGAGTCGAAGGAGAAGGGCGTTCGGCTACAACGCCGCGACCGACGAGTACGAGGACCTGATGAAGGCCGGCGTCATCGACCCGACCAAGGTCACCCGCACCGCGCTGCAGAACGCGGCGTCGATCGCGGCGCTGCTGCTCACCACCGAGTGCGTGGTGGTCGAGAAGAAGGAAGACAAGCCGGCGGCCGCCGACGGGCGGCTGGTGGTGGCGGCATGGGCGGCATGTACTAGCGCGCCCGGCGAGGGATCCGGCGGCCTCGCGCCGCCGGTGAACTCCTGACGCGGTCGCAGCACGGCACGGGCTCCGGTCGATCGACCGGGGCCCGTGTTGCGTCGGGTGGTGTGGGCCCGGGTTGTCCCGCTGCCGGGCGGAGTGTTTCTTCTCCCGGGCGGCACGTCGCCGCACCGGAACCTCACGAAACGCGCGGTCCTGAACGGAGTCACTGAATGAACCGGTTGCTGCTCGCCCTGGTGGCCGGCGGCGCGTTGGCCGGCGCCGGCCAGAAGCCGTCACCGATCGTCGGCACCTGGCGCGTCGACGCCAACACCGAAGTGAAGAGCGGCCCCCGCGAGGTGATCATCCGGGCGGATTCGTCCGCGTCGTGGGGCAAGGAGATTGCGCGCTGGCGCCTGAAGGGCAGTCACATTGCGATTGCGTTGGGCGGCGAGTGGGAGGAGTACAATCTCAAGGTGCGCGAGACGACGTTGACCCTGTCCGGCGGCGACCTGCGGCAGTCGATCACGCTGCGGCGAGTCGGTCCGGCGACGCCTTTGCCGGCCGGCATGGCGGTGCCGCCCGATCCCGACTCGAGCGGGAACTGATCGGGCGGCCATTGGTGCGCAGGGTTCAGCCGGTCGCCACCGACCGCGCCCGGGGCGCCGGAAAGAGTGACCCTTGCTCCGGGAGTTGCAGGGTCATCGGCGGCATCGGGCCGTGTTGCTCCGCCACATGCAGTGCACCGCGGAAGCCCCGCGCGGCGAGCGCCGGCTCGACAGTGCCGCGGGCGGCATCGGGGCTGTTGCAGCGCTGACTGAGGTGGGCCAGGATGATGGTCCCGAGCCCGTCGTGATGCAATTCCTCCAACAATCGCGCCGCATCGAGGTTCGAGAGGTGGCCGCCCGGCCCGGCAATGCGTTGCTGCACCGTCGCCGGATACCCACTGGTGCGCAGCAGCACCATGTCGTGGTTGGCCTCCAGCACGAGACAATGCCGGTCCCGCAGGAACCAGCGCACCGCCTGGGTCGGTCGCCCGAGGTCGTAGGCCACGCCCAGCGAGAGCCCGTTGCCGAGTGTCACCGCCAGCGCGATCGGCTCCGCGGCGTCGTGTGACGTGGGACAGGCGTCGATCCGGAACGGGCCGGCGGTGACACTCGCCCGGGAACTGACCGGGAGGTAGTCGCAACGGTCCGTTCCGGCGGAAAGGGCCTGCCAGGTGCCGAGCGAGGCGACGACCGGTACCCGCTGGCGCGCGGCCAGTCGCAGCGCGCCGGCGGCGTGATCGCCGTGCTCGTGGGTCAGCGCGATGCCGACCAGTGCGCCGGTGTCGACGCCCGCCGCCGCCAGCCGGCGGTCGAGTTCCCGGAGCGAAAAGCCGGCATCGAGGAGCAGCACCGCGCCGGTGTCGTCGACGAGGACGAAGGCGTTGCCCTTCGACCCCGAGCCGAGGACCACCAGCTGCGTCACGGCACCAGCCGCCGGTGCACCGCGCGGAGCGCGGCTTCGAGGCCGTCGTCGACCGCGACGTCGCGGCGCGGCAGGATGCGCCGGGCCATGGTGAGGAAGGCGTCGATCTCGAGGCGTTCCTGCTCGTCGCCCCCCCAGCTGAACGGCGCGACGTACTTCGGCGCCCGGACCGGGCCAAAGATGTTGGCACCGGCCCCGATCACCGCGCCGGTCGGCAACAGCGTGCCGATGGCGGTCTTGACGTGGTCGCCGATCAGCGCGCCGAGGTTGGTGCGCTCGGTGTCGATCCGCTCGCCGGCCACATCGAGACGCACCGGTCCATAGGTGTTCTTGAGGTTCGAGGTGATGGTCCCGGCCCCGAGGTTGACCCACTCGCCGACCACCGAGTGCCCGACAAAGCCGTCGTGGCTCTTGTTGGCGTAGCCGGTAAAGGTCGACGTGCTGATCTCGCCGTGCAGCCGGCAGTGCGGGCCGGCGCTCACCGAGCGCATCGCGCCGCCCAGCAGCCAGGTGCCGGGGCCGGCGCGGAACGGGCCTTCGAGGCGGGTACCGGCGCGCACCCGCACGCCGTCTTCGCAGACGATCGCGCCCTGCCGCGCGTCGAGCACCACCCCGGGTTCGAGTTCGGTGTTGCGCAGCGCGATGGCGGCGGGATTGCCCAGTACTATGGTATTCGCTGGTATAGCGTCGGTGCCGTCGTCGAGGGCGACGAGGGTGTCGGCGAAGAGCAGCTGCTCGAGGGCGGTGATCAGGTCGAACGCGCCGCGCAGCACGCGCCCCTCGACGACCAGGCCGTCGCCCTGCTCGAACGGGCCGCTCCAGCGCTCGCCGGGGTCGAGGCGCCAGGCCACGGCGCGTCCGCCGTGCACCAGGCGCTTGGCGCCGGTGGCGGCCCGCATCGGCAACTTGGGGACGAACGTCGCGTCGACCACCCAGGCCGGGCCGACGATTGTCTCGGGGGCGACCAGCGGTGGGCCGGTGGGAATGCCGTGGGCGGCGGCATGGGGGGCCACGATGCCGACCGCCGGGGTGGCGAGCGCCAGCGCCCAGCGCTCGCTGATCTGCCACGCGCCGGCGCGGAGTTCGCTCAGCGGCGCGGCACCGGCGAACGGTGCCCAGGCGGGGCCCGGATCGTCGGGTTCGAGCAGGATCAGTCCAGTCATGTCACTCAAGCTCCCGAACAGCGGGCGGCAGTTCGTCGAGGGTCTTCTTCAGGGCCGGCGCCCGGGGCCGATCGAGCACCAGGGTACGGCCGTTGGCCTGCACCACCACGAGTTCGCGCACGCCGCTCAGCACCATCGGCGGGCCGTCGTTCCAGACGATGCAGTCGCTGCAATCCACCAGCGTGACGGCGCCGTGCACCACGTTGCCGCGCCGATCGCGGGGCCGCACCCGGGCCAGCGCCTCCCATGTGCCGATGTCGTCCCATGCGAAGTCACCAGCGACCACCGCGACGGCGTCGCTCCGCTCCAGCACGCCCACGTCGATCGACACCTCGCGCACGTCGCGGAAGAAGCCGGCAACGTCGCCGCGGTCGAGCCGGTCGAGGTACGGCGCGATCTCGTCGGTGTGCGCGACGACCTCGCGGCGCAGGTCGCCGGCGCACCAGGCGAACAGCCCGCTGTTCCAGAGCGCTCCCTCGGCCATCAGGTCGAGGGCCCGGGCGGCGTCGGGCTTCTCCACGAAGCGGTCGACGACTCGCGCCGCCGAGTCGAGGCGGTCACCCGGCACAATGTATCCGAAGCCGGTTTCCGGTCGTGACGGCACCACGCCCACCGTGACCAGCCGGTGGTGGCGCTCTGCGGTCTCGGCGGCACACGCGGCGGTGGCGACGAACGCCGCGGCGTCGCGGATGATCCAGTCGGCGTGCATCGAGAGCACCACCGCATCGGGGTCGCGCCGGGCCGCCTCGACCGTGGCCCAGACCAGCGCCGGCCCGGTCGACGCCGCCCGCGGCTCGATCAGGTAGTTCTCCGCCGGGATCGGCAGTCGCTCGCGGAGCGACGGCGCCAGCACCGCCCCGGTCACCACCAGCATCCGTTCGGGCGGGACGAATCCGGTCAGCAGGTCGACGGCTTCTTCGGCGCTCGACCGCGATCCGGCCAGCGGCAGCAGCTGCTTCGGGTGCGACGGCGATGACAGCGGCCAGAAGCGGGTTCCGGAGCCGCCGGCAAGTAGCACGGCCCATTGCATCGATCAGCGCGTCCTCACGCCAGCGCGCCCAGGGCGGGGGCGTGCCGGCGAATGTCGTAGAGCAGGGCGCCGAGGTCGCCCTCGGCGTCGGCGACGACCAGCAGCGTGGCGCCGGTCGGGAGGCGTTGCATGATCCAGGCACCGTGATCGCCGTCGGCCACCACCTGGGCGCCGGCACCGACACCGACCGCTTCGCTGAGGGCGCCGAGGGCGCGGCTCGCCGCCGAGGCCAGCGCCGCGACGGCGTCGCCATCGAGCGTCGGGTCGAGGGCCGCCTCGACCACCAGCCCCTCGTCGCTGAGCACGACGGCGCCGATGATCCCGGGACGTTCGACCAGGGCGGTGATCACCGACCGGAGTGGCAGCATGAACGCTCTCTTCCCGAGGGGCGGGTGAATCGGCGAAGCTAGGCCACGGCTGGTGCGGAAGTCAAGCAATCTCGGTGGGTTGCCGCGCCTTCGCGAGCGGTCTAACCTTCTGCCCATGCGGGTGATTCGCGGATTCCTCCTGACCGCCACGACAGCAGCGATCGCGGCATCGTGTACCGGCAGCCAGTTGCCGGACGCGACGATCAACAACGTCGTCGACACGACGACGATGGGGTCGCTCGCCGGCGCGTCGCTGCAGGAACCTTCCGGGTTCGACATCACCACCGGGTTCGCGGTGCGCACCGACCTGACGGCGAGCTTCGATTTTGTCTACACCGTCGACGGGCAGGGGCGTCACGTCTTCATTCCGCTGCAAGCGCTCGGGCTCGGAGCGACGTCCACCGCCAATCCGGGATTGCAGATCGTCAGCCAGAGCTTCGACGCCGTCACCAGTGCGCCGACCGACGGCTACAACAGCACCGATACGCTGGTGATCCATGTCGGCGACGTGATCGCCGCCCGGTCGCGGGTTGCCTGTTACCTCAGCGTGCCGCAGTACGCCAAGCTGCAGATTCTTTCCTTCGACGACAGCGCGCACACCATGCAGATGCAGTCGCTGTCCGATACGAACTGCGGCTACCGGGGCCTGGCACCGGGGCTGCCCACCAACTGATGCCATGATCGACATCCGGCGGGTGCGCCACGATCCGGCGGCCGCGCGCGCGGCGCTCGCCCGGCGCGGCGACCCCGGCGCGCTCGAGCAACTCGACCGGGTCGTCGAGCTGGACGTGCGCCGCCGCCAGCTGCTGGTCGAGGTCGAAGCACTCCAGGCGGCGCGCAACACCCGCAGCGAGGAAGTGGCGCGCCGCAAGCAGCGGCACGAACCGGCCGACGAATTGCTCGCCGAACTGAAGGCGTCGAGCGAGCGGGTGCGAGCGCTCGAAGCCGACCTCCGCGACCTCGAGGCGTTGCTCGACGGGCATCTGCTCAACATTCCGAACTTCCTGTTGCCGCAGGTTCCCGACGGCGACGCGTCGGCCAACCGGGTGGTGCGCCAGTGGGGCGACCTGCCGTCGTTCAGCTTCGCTCCCCGGGCGCACTGGGACATCGGGGCGTCGCTCGACCTGTTCGACCTGGTGCGCGGGGCCCGGCTCACCGGCTCCGGCTTTCCGCTGTTCACCGGAATGGGCGCCCGGCTGGTGCGCGGGCTCGCCAACTTCATGATGGACCTGCACACCGGCGACCACGGCTATCGCGAGGTGCAGCCACCCTACGTGGTGAATCGCGCGGCGCTGCTCGGCACCGGCCAGTTGCCGAAGTTCGAGGACGACCTCTATCGCACCAGCGGCGACGACCTGTTCCTGATTCCCACCGCCGAAGTCCCGGTCACCAACATCTACCAGGGCGAGATCCTCGACGGGGCGACGCTGCCGCGGGCGATGGTGGCGTACACGCCCTGCTTCCGGCGCGAGGCGGGGGCCCACGGCAAGGACACCCGCGGGCTGATGCGGGTGCACCAGTTCGACAAGGTGGAGCTGGTGCGCCTGGTGCGTCCCGACGACGGCGAAGCCGAGCTCGACCGCATCCTGCAGCACGCCGAAGCGGTGCTGCAGCGCCTCGGGTTGCCGTATCGCGTGGTGCTGCTCGCCTCCGGCGACACCGGCTTCGGCAGCGCCTGCACCTACGACCTCGAAGTCTGGGCGCCGGGCGTCGAGCATTGGCTCGAGGTATCGAGCGCGTCGCTCTTCACCGATTTCCAGGCGCGCCGCGCCGACATCCGCTACCGCGCGGCGGCGGGAGCCAAGCCGGAGTTCGTCCACACCCTCAACGCGTCCGGCGTCGCCTTCCCGCGGACCATCGTCGCGTTGCTCGAACACGGCCAGCAGTCCGACGGGACGGTGCTGTTGCCGCCGGCGCTGGTCCCTTATGTCGGGACCGATCGCCTCCGCCCACCGGCGTAGCGACCGGCTGCGCCGGCTCGCCCCCGGTGCCGCGGTCCTGCTGGTCGCGGTCCTGGCCGGGCTGAGCGTCGCGTCGAGCCTGGTGGTCACCCGGCATTTCCGCAGCGAAGCGGTCGCCGCGTCGCGGCTCTACGCCGTTGCGTTCCAGGGGCTCAACAACCCCGATCCCGGCGCCACCAGCTCGGCGCTGATCGAAGTCGGCACGCGAGTGCGTTCGCTGGGGCTGCCGCTGATTCTCACCGACACCGCGGGGCAGGTGATGGCGGCCGCCAACCTGCCGTTCGAGGCGCGACCTTCCGACCCGCGGGTGAAAGCCTACGCCGCCCGGCTCGACGCCACCAATCCGCCGATCCAGACGCCGGGGGTCGGCGCGGTGCACTACGGTCCGGTGCCCGCCACGACGCTGCTGCTGACCCTCGGCGTGCTGCAGGCGCTGACCATCGTAGTGATGGTGGCGGTGGGATTCGTGGCGTACCGCAACGCCACCATCGCGCAGCGCGACCGGATGTGGGTGGCGATGGCGCGGGAAGCGGCGCACCAGATGGGGACGCCGCTCACGTCGTTGCAGGGATGGATCGAGCAGCTGCGCACCGCCGGGCTGCCGCCCACCAGGGTCGCGGAGTTTCTCGACGGTGACGCCGACCGGTTGCAGCGCGTGGCGCAACGGTTCGAGCGGATCGGCAACCCGGCCCGTCGCGATCCGGTCGCCCTCGGTGCGCTCGCCGAGCGGGTGGCCGGCTATTACCGCACCGACTGCCGCACCGCGCCAATCCGATTACCCTGTTGGTCGGAGGCGCCGAGGCCGGTCCGGTGATCCTCGGCGATCCGGTGCTGCTGGAGTGGGCCCTCGAGGTGATGGTCAAGAATGCCATCGACGCGCTGCAGGGCCGCGGCGGCACCATCACCCTTGCGGCGTCGAGCGACGACGGCGCGGCGCTGGTGCGTGTCCGGGACGACGGCCCCGGCGTCCCGCGCGACATCCGGCGCACCTTGTTCGAACCGGGTGTGACCACCAAGCGCGGCGGCTGGGGGATCGGTCTCGCCCTCGCCCGCCGGGTCATCGAAGACGCCCATGGAGGAACGCTGACACTCGAACCGAGTCCGCACGGCACCACCTTCCTGATGCGGTTTCCGGCCGCCGTCGCGGCGTGAACGGCGGCGGCGACACCCTTCGCGGGCTGAATCCGGCACAGCGCCAGGCGGTCGAGCACCACACCGGTCCGATCCTGGTGGTCGCCGGCGCCGGCTCCGGCAAGACCCGGGTGCTCACCACCCGCGTCGCGCACCTCATCGCGGCGCACGGCGTCGTGCCGCAGCGGATCTTCGCCGTCACCTTCACCAACAAGGCGGCGCGCGAGATGCGGGAGCGGGTCGCGCGGCTGCTCGATCGCGAACCGGCCGGGCTCTGGATCGGCACGTTCCATGCGCTTTCGGCGCGGCTGCTGCGGCACGATGCCGAGCGGCTCGGCTTCAGCCGCCAGTTCACCATCTACGACGAAGACGATCGGCTCGCGCTGATCCGCCGCCTGCTGGACGGAGCGGCGAGCATTCGCCGAAGCTCTTTCCGCCGCGACTGATCCAAGGCTGATCTCGGGGGCGAAGAACCGGATGCGAGGACGCCGCGGAACTCGCCGCCAGTGCGCCGCACGATCCGGCGGTGCGCGTCGCCGCCGAGATCTTCGAGGCGATGCAGACGGCGCTGCGGACCGCCAACGCGATGGACTTCGACGACCTGATGCTCCATCCGCTCGACGCTGTTCCGCGAACACCCCGACGTGCTCGAGCGCTGGCAGCGCCGGTTCGACTACCTGCTGGTGGACGAGTTCCAGGACACCAACCGGGCGCAGTACCGAATGGTCCGCTTGCTCGGCGTCGCAGCATCGCAACGTCTTCGGCGTCGGCGACGAGGACCAGAGCATCTACGGCTGGCGCGGCGCCGACCTGCGCAACATGCAGGACTTGCAGCGGGATTTCGGCGACGCGCCGATCGTCAAGCTCGAGGAGAACTACCGCTCGACCCAGGCGATCCTCGACGCCGCCAACGCGCGTGATCGTCGCAGAACACCGGGCGGATCGGCAAGACGCTGCGGACCGCAGCGCCAGGGCGGTGAAGCGGTGCAGGTGGTGGCCGCCGCCGACGAGCGCGACGAAGCCGAATGGATCGCCCGGGAACTGGTGCGGCGTCACGCCGACGGCATCGCCTGGAGCGAGTGCGCGGTGCTGTACCGGACCAACGCGCAGTCCCGCGCGCTGGAAGAGGCCCTGCGACGCGCCGGCGTGCCGTACCAGATCGTCGGCGCCATCTCGTTCTACGAACGCCGCGAGGTGAAGGACCTCTTCGGCCTACCTCCGGCTCGTCGCCAACCCGAGCGACGACGAGGCGTTCCATCGAGCGATCGCGGTGCCCCGCCGCGGCATCGGTACGTCGACCCTGACACTGCTGGCCGACCAGGCCGCGGCCTGGCACGCCCCGCTGCTCGACGCCGCCCGGCGGGCCGACGCGATCCAGACGCTGCGACCGGGGCAGCGCACCGCGCTGGTGGACTTTGCCGCCACAATCGACGAATTGCGTCGCCGCGCCGCCGATGCCCCGCCGGTCGGCGTGCTCGAAGAGGTGATCCGCGCGATCGACTACGAGACGCTGCTCACCGCCGAGGGCATCGAGGGCGTGGAGCGCTGGGAAAACGTCCGCGAACTGGTCGCCGCCGCCGCCGAATGGTCGGAAGTGGTCAGCGACGACGACCGACGGAACCACGCCGCTGCAGCGCTTCCTCGCCGAAGCGGCACTCCTTTCGTCCGTCGATACCAGCGCCGGCAGTCCCGAGGGCGTGACACTGATGACGCTGCATACCGCCAAGGGGCTGGAGTGGCCGGTGGTGGTCATCACGGGGCTCGAGGAAGGGCTCTTCCCGTCGGCACGAGCCGTCGAGTCGTCGGGAGGGTACGACGAAGAGCGGCGGCTCTGCTACGTGGGGATCACCCGCGCCAAGGACGTCGCGATCCTCACCTGGGCGCGGGCCCGTCGCCGCGGCGGGGAACTGCGGCCGGCGCTGCCGTCCCGTTTCCTGGAAGAACTGCCGCCGGAGGTGGTCGAGGAGCGGCGCACGTCGTTCGCCGTCGGCGGCCTCGGTGCCTCGCGGGGCTGGGGGCGTGAGCGCAGCGGCACCTCGTGGCGGACGCCGGGGACGGCCCGCCGTGACGCCGGGGCCGGCGCAGTCCGGGCGCCACATCCGGCCCCGGACCGGGATAATTTCCGCACCGCCGCCGACGCCATGGAAGACCAGGATGCTCCCCGCTTCATCAAGGGAGAGCGGGTGCGGCACCGGTTGTTCGGCTCGGGAGCGATTCTCGGCCTGAGCGGCGCCGGCAAGAACCTCAAGGTGTCGGTGGTGTTCGACGATCCCGAGGTCGGCACCAGGCAGTTGCTGGTGGCGTTGGCGGGACTGGAACGGGACTGGGAGAGCGCGTGACGATCGACGACGAAACGGTCCGGCACATCGCGTCGCTGGCGGAAATCGGGGTGGACGATGGCGAGATTGCCCGTCTCGCCGCCCAGCTCGAGAGCATCGTGCAGTTCGTGGCACAGCTCGACGAGGTGCCGGCGGCGGGGGGCGACGGCGGAGCCATTGTCGGCCCGGCGCGGGTGGAACTGCGCGAGGATGTCGTCGACCCGGTGCCGCTGGCGCGGCCGCTCGGCCGACATCGCGCCGGCGTTCGAGGAGGGATTCTTCGTGGTGCCGCGGCTTGGCGGCATGGCCGACGCGTGACGGCGAACCGAACTCGCCCGCGTCACCGCGGAACGCCTCGAGGCCACCGCCGGACTCAACGCCGCGCTGCACTGGTCGCGCGACCAGTTGTTGCGCGACGGCGAAGCCCTCGACGCGGCGCCCGGCCGGCCCGCTCAGCGGGATCGCGGTGGCGCTCAAGGACAACATCGTCACCACCGATTCGCCCACGACCTGCGGCTCGAAGATTCTCGAGGGATACGTCTCGCCATTTCCGGCGACCGTGGTCGCGGCGGATGCGAGGCCGGCGGGCGGACTGATCGCGGCAAAGGCAAACCTCGACGAGTTCGCGATGGGGTCGTCGACCGAGCACTCGGCGTACGGGCGCGTGCTGCATCCGCTGGATCCCGACCCGGTGCCGGGCGGGTCGAGCGGCGGGTCGGCGGTGCTGGTGGCGGCCGGTGTCACGCGCGCCGCGCTCGGCTCGGAAACCGGCGGTTCGGTGCGGCAGCCGGCGGCGTTCTGCGGTGTCGTCGGCGTCAAGCCGACCTACGGCCGGGTCAGCCGCTTCGGCCTGGTGGCGTTCGGCTCGTCGCTCGACTGCATCTCGCCGTTCGGGCAGACGGTGGGTGATGCGGCGGCGTTGCTCTGCGCCATTTCCGGCCACGATCCGCTCGACCCGACCTCGGCCGACCTGCCGCCGCTGGCGGTGCCGCCGCGCCGCGACGACCTGCGGGGCGTGGTGATCGGGCTGCCCCGCGAGTACTTCCCGGCCGACCTCCATCCCGGGGTGCGCGCCGGATGTGATCGCGCCATCGGGGCGCTGCGAGCCCTCGGCGCGGAACTGCGCGAGGTCTCGCTGCCGCACACCCGCTTTGCGGTGCCGACCTATTACATCGTCAATCCGGCCGAAGCCGCCGCCAACCTGGCGCGGTTCGACGGGGTGCGCTACGGCGTGCGCCGCAGCGGGGCCGACGGCGACGTCCGGGCGCTCTACCGCGCCACCCGCGGCGCCGGGTTCGGCAGCGAGGTGCGCCGGCGGATCCTGGTGGGGACCTTCGTGCTCAGCGCCGGCTATACGTAACAAATACTATAGCAAGGCGCAGGCGACGCGGCGGCTGATCCGCGACGACTTCCGGCGGGTGTTTGCCGACGGCGTCGACCTGCTGTTCACGCCGACCACGCCGACGCCGGCGTTCAAGCGCCGGCGAGAAGACCGCCGACCCGGTCGCGATGTACCTCGCCGACATCTTCGTCTGCCCGGCGTCGCTGGTCGGGCAACCCGGCGCTTTCGCTGCCGGTGGGGCGGAGCGAGGGGCTGCCGATGGGCGGCCAGCTGATCGCGCCCGACCTCGCCGAGGGGCCGATGATCGCGGCGGCGGAAGTGCTGGAGCGGACGATCGACGGCACCGCGGAGCTGGGCGCATGACGTGGGAGACGATCATCGGCCTGGAAGTCCACGTGCAGCTGGCGACGGCGAGCAAGATGTTCTGCGGCTGCGCCAACAGCTACGGCGCCGCGCCGAACAGCAACGTCTGCCCGGTCTGCCTCGGCCTGCCCGGCGCCTTGCCGGTGCCGAACGCCACCGCTGTGGCACTCGGCGTGCGCGGCGCGCTGGCGCTCGGCTGCGACGTGCATCCGACCAGCATCTTCGCGCGGAAGAACTATTTCTATCCCGACCTGCCGAAGGGCTACCAGATCTCGCAGTTCGACCGGCCGCTGGCCACCCGCGGCGCGGTGGTCGATCGAGTCGCCGGACGCCGAGCCGCTGGCGGTGAGCATCACCCGGCTGCACCTCGAGGAAGACGCCGGCAAGTCGCTGCACGACCGGATCCCCGGGCATGACCGCGGTCGACCTCAACCGGGCCGGGACGCCGCTGGCCGAGATCGTCAGCGGCCCCGACCTGCGCTCGCCCGGCCGAGGCCAGGGCCTACCTGGTGACGCTGCGCCAGCTGCTGGTCTATGCCGGCGTGAGCGAGTGCTCGATGGAGCAGGGGTCGTTGCGCGTCGATGCCAACCTCTCGGTGCGACCACCCGGTGCAGCCGTTCGGCACCAAGACCGAAGTCAAGAACATGAACTCGTTCGCCAACGTCGAACGGGCGCTCGAAGGCGGAGCGCGCACGCCAGGTTGCCCTGCTGGAATCCGGCGGGGCGGTCGCCCAGGTGACGCTGACGTTCAACGCCGCCACCGGCGAGGTGCAGCCCGCTGCGTTCCAAGGAGGAGTCGCACGACTACCGGTACTTCGCCGACCCCGACCTCCGCCGCTGGTGCTCGATCCGGCGTGGATTGCAGCCGCGAGCGGCAAGCTGCTACCCGAACTGCCGGCGGCGCGACGCGCGCGCTACGAGCACGGCATTCGGGCTGCCGGCCTACGACGCGCGGGTGCTGACCCAGGAACCCGCCGTGGCGCACTACTTCGAGGCGGTGGTCGGCCGCCGGCGTCGACGCCAAGACCGCCGCCAACTGGGTGCTGGGTGAGGTGCTGGCGTCGTGGCCCGGCGACGGACCGTTCGCGGTGCAGCCGGCGCGCCTTGCCGAACTGGTCGGGATTGGTGACCGACGGAACGGTCTCGCTGCAGGCGGCCAAGCGGGTCTACGACGAGCTGACGCGCCGCGACGCCACGCCGCGCGTCGTGGCGGAGCGACCTCGGGCTCGTGCAGGTGCGCGACACCGACGCGCTCGGGGCATGGGTCGACGCAGTGCTCGCGGACCATCCCGACGAGGTGGCGCGCTTTCGCCGCGGCGAAGCGAAGCTGCTCGGCTTCTTCGTGGGGCAGGTGATGAAGCGGAGTGGCGGCAGCGCCGATCCGAAGGCGGCTGCCGGCATTGCTCCGCGAACGCCTCGGTTCGTGACAGACGTCGCGAGCGTGGCGCAGATCCGCGACGCGTTCCCCGCGCTGCGCCGCAAGGAACGGGGCGTGCCCGTGGCGTACTTCGACGGCCCCGGGGGAACCCAGGTGCCGGCCGTCGTCGCCGACGCGATGGTCGATTACCTGCTGAACCACAACGCCAACACCCACTGGGATTACCCGTCCAGCCGCGAGACCGACGCGATGCTCGACGACGCGCGCGAGACGTTCGGCGACGTTCGTCGGCGGCGCCGCCGACGAGATCGTCTTCGGCAACAACATGACGACGCTCACGATCGCACCTGGCGCGGGGCGCTGGGCCGCGCATGGCAGGCCGGCGACGAGGTCATCGTGACCGAACTCGATCATCACGCCAACGTCGCGCCGTGGCAGGCGCTGGTGCGGGAACGCGGCGTCGTGCTTCGGTGGGTGCCACTCGATGCCGCCAGCGGGCGACTCGACTTGACCCGATTTCCGGCGCTGCTCGGGCCGCGCACCCGCCTTGTGGCGATCGGCGCGGCCTCCAACGCGCTCGGTACCATCACCGACGTCGCGTCGCTGGCGCGGCTGGCCCGCGAGGCGGGGGCGCTGGTCTTCGTCGACGCGGTTCATCTTGCCCCGCACGTCCTGCTCGACGTGGCCGCCCTCGAGTGCGACTTCCTCGCGTGCTCCACCTACAAGTTCTATGGGCCGCACGGAGGAGTGTTGTGGGGGCGCCGGGCGCTGCTCGACGCGGTCGACGTGCCCCGGCTCGAGCCCGCGCCGGCCACAGCGCCCGGAGCGACTCGAGACCGGCACGCAGAATCACGAGGGGATCGTGGGCGGTGCCGCGGCGGTGCGGTGGCTCGCCTCACTCGCGGGTGGTGACGGACCGCTGCGCGCGCGCCTGGCCGAGACCTATGGGGAGCCTGCACCGCCGCGCGGCGGCCCTCTTCGACAAGCTCTGGAACGGGCTGCACGCGGTCGACGGTGTCACCTGCTTCGGACCTCCGCCGGGCACGCCGCGCACCGCGACGGTGGCGTTCACGATCCGGGGGATGTCGGCGTCGCGCGTCGCGTCGCGCCTGGCCGATCGGGGTTGCTTCGTCTCACATGGCGACTACTACGCCGCGACGGTCGTTGAACGGCTCGGCGTGGTGCCGGACGGACTGGTCCGCGCCGGCCTCGCCGCCTACGCCACCGCTGGCGAGGTCGACCGCTTGTTGGCGGGGGTGGCGGAACTGGCGCGCTGATCGGACGGCAGCCCGAAGCTTGCGTCGGCGAATGCGGCAACCCAATCGCGATCGGTCCGGTACGGGCTGCGCAGCGCCTTGCGACGGACCGCCTTGCTGAGGTGGATGGCGGCTTCGCCGTTCGGGTCGAGGTTCCTGACCGGCGACACCGGGTCGGACAGCACCGAACGGATGTTTTCCGTCGCGCGGCGCAGGTGGGCGTCGATCAACTCCTCGTCCAGTTCCCAACGGCTCTGTTCCCGCGCCAGGCGCATGCCGAGCTGCCACGGCCGGGAATCGGTGAGCCGCACCATGGCGCGAAAGAGCCGCCGGTTGGTCGGCACCGAGAAGAGCGTCGGCGAGAGGATCCGCTCGAGGTGGGCGTCGGCGGCGCGGTGGTCGAGGCGGATCAGGTCGCGTGCCGCCCGGGGCACAGCGTCGCCAAGCAGCAGCTCCGAGCGCGCCTCCCACCAGGTGTGTCCCATCGAGCGGGTGCTGCTGGTCACCACCAGCTGCCGCGGCACGAAGTGATTGTGCGCCACGACATCGGCGGCGAGGTGTGCCAGATAGCCGGCGCCGAAGGCCCTGAGGGCATCGCTCGGGGCAAGGTCATACACCTCGAGGCCGACGTGCCAGGCGTGGCAGTGCCGGTCGGCGGGCGCAAACTTCTTGGCCATCGTGGTGTCTGCGGCGATGCTGCCATAGAGAAAATCATAGGGGAACGCCCGGAGCAGGTCGGCGATCGCCGCCGGGAGGAGATCGAGCGAGCGGAGGATATGCTCGCCGAGCACCACGTGGGTACCAGGCGTCCAGGCATACGCCGCGTGTGGGTGGGTCAGCGCGACGAGCGCAACCACCGCCAGGGCGGCCAGGAACTTCATGCCGTCAACGCCGCCGGCGCCGGCGCGAGCGGGGCCGGATCAGGCGGCGCAACTGCCCGACAATGCCGATTCCCGAGCGGGCGGTGTGGAGCGCGGCCGTCACGTCGAGCGCCGTCTCCTCGACTTCTTCCTGTACGACGTCCACCATCGCCTCGAAATCCGCCAGCCGCTGCCTGGTGCGGTTGATGCCCGCCTCCATGTCGACCCGCACCCGATGGGCGACGTCGACCACCTGTTCCACCTCGACCCGGGCGCGGTCAGCGATGTCCGCGCCGCTGTCGCCCGAGCCGCTTGAATGTCTCCAGCGTCGGGCCGAGTTCCTCCCGCAACGCCGACAGCTGTTTCGCCAACGTCTCGCTGCGGCTGGCCGCGGCGCGGGCGGTGCCGACCGCCAGCACGATCAATCCGACGTAACAGAGGGCGATCACCAGTATCGAGACGGCGATCATCGGCCCCACCCATCCGGCCATGGCGATCCGCTCCTGGAGATGAGGGAGAAGGGGAAAAATAACCGGGCAGGCGCTTGCCGCTTGCGACGGCCGCCCGGGGGAACGAGGTTTTCGCGATGCCTGCGCATTTCGTCGTCACCGGAGGCCGGCCGCTCCACGGCACCATTCGTCCCGCCGGGAACAAGAACGCGGCCCTGCCGGTCATCGCCGCGACCCTCCTTGCCGATGGTCCGGTGGAGCTGGAAAACATTCCCCGGATCAGCGACGTCGAGACGTTGCTGGCGCTCCTTGCCGACCTCGGCGCCGAGGTGGCTGGACGGCGCCGAACGCCGTCGACGATCGACACCCGCGGGGTGCGCCCCAAGCCGCTCAATCCGGCGCTCTGCACCCGGATTCGCGCATCGATCCTGCTCGCCGGCCCGCTCCTCGCCCGGTTCGGCGCGGTGGCCTGCCGCCGCCGGGCGGAGACGTCATCGGCCGCCGCCGCGTCGACACCCATTTCCTTGCCCTCGAGCGGCTCGGCGCGTCGATTACCGTCGGTGACCGCTATGAGATCGAGGCAAGCCAGCTGGTCGGCGCCGACATCTTCCTCGACGAGCCGAGCGTCACCGGCACCGAGAATGCGCTGATGGCCGCCGCCACCGCCCGGGGCCGACCGTGCTGCGCAACGCCGCGTCCGAACCCCACGTGCAGGACACCGCTCGGGTGCTGGTGGCCATGGGGGCCCGGATCGAGGGGATCGGGAGCAACTGCTACATGATCACCGGCGTCGAGCGCCTCGGCGGGGCGCGCTATGCCATCGGGCCCGACCACATCGAGGTCGGCTCGTTTCTCGGGTTGGCCGCGGTCACCGGGGGTGCCGTCACCGTCGAGGGGGTGCGTCCGGACGACCTCCGCAGCACGATGCTCGGCTTCGAGCGCCTCGGCATCCACGGCCGGTTCCAGGGCGACCAGCTGGTCATGGCCGCCGACCAGGAGCGCCGGGTGCGTCCCGACCTCGGTGGTCACGTGCCGAAGCTCGAGGACGGGCCGTGGCCGGCGTTTCCCGCCGACGTGATGTCGATCGCGGTGGTGGCGGCGACGCAGTGCGAGGGAATGATCCTGATTCACGAGAAGATGTTCGAGTCGCGGCTCTTCTTCGTCGACAAGCTGATCAGCATGGGGGCGCGGATCGTGCTCTGCGACCCGCATCGCGCGGTGATCAGCGGGCCCACCCGTTGCGCGGCAGCGTGCTGTCGTCGCCCGACATCCGCGCCGGCATGGCGATGGTGATCGCTGCCCTCGCCGCCGAGGGCGAGAGCGTCATCTACAACATCGAGCAGGTGGAACGGGGCTACGAACGGATCGACGAGCGGCTGCGGGCCCTCGGCGCCGACCTCGAGCGTGTCGACCACTGACGAAGTCCGCCGCCCGGGGCCGCTGCCGTTGTGGGAGGTGCCGGGGTGGCGGGAGCAGTTCGGGATCACCGCCGGGATCACCGGGCGCGGCGAGGAGCAGCTCCCCTTCGACCTCGGCCTCGGTGGTGCGGCGCCGGTCGGCGCTGTCATGGAGCGCTGGCGGGCGTTCCGCGGTGCGCATCCCGGGTTCGAGGCGGCGATCATCTCGCGGCAGGTCCACGGCCGCTCGGTGGCGTGGCACGACAGCCCCCCGGCCGGCTGGCTCGTCATGGAAGGCCACGACGGCCACGCCACCACGTCGCCCGGCGTCCTGCTGCTGGTGACGGTCGCCGATTGCGTCCCGCTCTACCTCGCCGCGCCCGGCCGGCGGGCGGTGGCGATCCTCCATGCCGGCTGGCGAGGCGTGGCTGGCGGGATCCTCGCCGCCGGCACCGAGCTCCTTGCCCGACAGAGCGGTGCGACACCCGAGGAGATGGTGCTGCACGCCGGCGTCGCGATCTCCGGGGCGCATTACCCGGTCGGTGCCGACGTGCTCGAGGCGCTCGGAGCAGCCGGCGAGGTGGCCGGAGCGGGGCCGTGGCACGTCGACCTCCGCCGCATCGTGGCGCGGCAGGCGGCCGCCCTCGGGATCGGCACGGTGTCGGTGAGCGGCCATTGCACCGCCGCGGAGGCCGACCGGTTCTTCTCCCATCGCCGCTCGGGGGGCATCGACGGGCGGATGGTTGCCTGGATCGGTCTTGAGCGGTGACGCCGGCCCGGGCGGGCCGCGAGACGCCGACCGGTTGACCGCCCCCCGGCGAGGGGGGTAATTTGAGGCGCTGGGGCAACTTGCGCAGTCGGCGAGGTGTCGGGTTTCCCCGACATTTTTTTGTTTGTTCCCCTTGGCCAGCCCCACCCCGCTCTCAGCGACTGGATGGACCAGGCGCAGGTCGCCGCCGCGGGGGACTGAGGAACAGGAGACGAACGGAATGGCGACGTCCGCCGAAATGGTATCCGCGTTCCGCGAACTGTCGAGCACCAAGCAGCTCGACCGGGCGGAGCTGACGGAATTGCTGCGCGACGGCATTCACGCCGCGCTGATGAAGAAATACGGACCGAACGTGCGGTTCGAGCTGAACATCGACGAGATGCAGGGAACGATGACCGTGATCCGCCTCCGCCAGGTGGTGGAGACGGTGGAGGACCCGAGCGCGCAGATCGGCGTCGAGGAGGCGCGCTTCGAGGACCCCGAATTCGAACCCGGCGACGTGCTCGAGGAAGAGGTGCCGTTCGAGGCCTTCGGCCGGCTTGCCGTCCAGGCCGCCAAGCAGCGGATCATCCAGCGCGTGCGGGAAGGCGAGCGCAACCGGATCCGCGACGAGTTCGCGAACAAGGTCGGCGAACTGCTGTCCGGCGAGATCCAGCAGATCGAGCGCGGCAAGTTCGTGATCATGCTCAACCGCTTCCGCGAAGCCGAGGCGATCGTTCCCTACCGGGAACAGAACCACCGCGAGCATTTCCACCAGGGTGACACGATCCGGGCGGTGCTGAAGCGGCTCGAGGAGACGCCGAAGGGGCCGCGCCTGATCCTGTCGCGCGGCGACCCGCTGTTCGTGATCGCGCTGTTCAAGCTCGAAGTGCCGGAGATCCAGCAGGGGATCGTGGAGGTGCGCGGCATCGCCCGCGAGGTCGGAAGCCGCACCAAGGTTGCCGTGATCTCGCGCGACGACGCGATCGATCCGGTCGGTGCCTGCGTCGGGCTGAAGGGCTCGCGAGTGCAGGCCGTCGTCAACGAACTCGGCGGCGAACGGATCGACATCGTGCCGTGGTCGCCCGATCCGGAGCGCTTCGCCCGGCTGGCGCTGGCGCCGGCCCGGGTCGCCAAGGTCTTCTCCGATCCGTCGACCAAGACGATCCAGGCGGTCGTCGACGAGGACCAGCTGTCGCTGGCGATCGGGCGCAACGGCCAGAACGTCCGGCTCGCGAGCGAGTTGACCGGATGGAAGATCGACCTCTACTCCAGCCGCGAGTGGCTCGAGCGCGGCGGCGAAGGACCGTTGTTCGCGTTGCCGCCGGTCGAAGAGGAACCCGAGACCCGGGTGCCGCTGTCGCAGCTGGAAGGGTTGTCGCCGGAGCTGGTCGCGATTCTCGATCAGGCCGGGTATACCACGTTGACGGACGTCATCGACCTCGAGGCCGACGAGATTTCGCGGATCTCGGGGATGACGCCCGCCACCACCGAGGAACTGGTGCGGTTCGTCAGCGAATTGACGGAAGAGGAACCGGACGCCGGTGACGCGGCCCGCGCCGGATGATCCGCGGCAGCTGCGCCTGGTGCGCCTGCTCGGTCTCGGCATTCGTGGTGGGCTGGTCCTCCCCGGCGTCGACGGCACCGGCGCTTTGCTGCGCCGGGGTGGGTGCGAAGTGGTAGTGGTGGCGTCCGACGTTTCGCGGCGGGCGCGGGAAAAGACGGTGCAGGCGGCCCGCCGGCGCGGCGTGCCGGTGGTGATCGGCCCGGAGGCCGGGGTGCTGGGGGCCGCGCTCGGGCGCCCGCCGGTGATGATCGCCGGCGTTCGTGATCGCGAGCTGGCCCGGGGAATTCTGGCAGTGGCAGGGTCGTCGCCTGACGACGTGATGGAGGGGTGATTGGTCAAGAGTAGAGTGCACGATCTCGCAGCGGAATTCGGAATTCCTGCCGAGCAGCTCATCGGGATGCTGCGCGACATGAACATCTTTGTCCGTAGCCACATGTCGGCGCTGGAGCCCGACCAGGTGGCCGCGGTCCGGGTGCGGTGGGAACGGGAGAAGCGCAAGGCCGCCGAGGCACCGGCGCCGAAGCGCAGCCGCCGCAAGGCCGCCGTCGAGGCGCCGGCACCGGCACCGGCGGAAGCCAAGCCGGCGCGTCGCCGCCGCACCGCCGCCGAGGTTGCCGAGCAGGAGGCCAAGGCTGCCGCCGAGGCGGAAGAGGAGGCGGCAAAGAACGCGTTCGAGATCGAACCGCTCGCCCTCGAAGCCCCGCCGATCAGCGACATCAAGCCGGGGCTGTCCATCGAGGAGCGCGCGCGACTGCTCTTCAAGGACGTACCGGCCGGTACCGGAGCCAGCCGAGGCGGAAGCGCCGCCGGCGGCATCCGACGAAGCAGCCGCGGCCCCGGCGGCCCAGGAGCCGGCAGCGGCCACGCCGCCGCCGCCCCCGGTGTCGTCGCGTCCCAGCCGGCCGTTCATCCCGCCGCGCGTGCAGCGCCCCGCCCCCGGCAACGACGGCCGTCCGGGCCGGCGCACCGGTCCGCCGGGCGCCCGTCCGCGTCCGGTCTTCTCGTCGAGCACCCCGGCACCGCCGCGCGGAGCGCCGTCGTCGACCGGTGCGCCGGCCCGCACCTTCGGTCCCGATGCCCAGCCGGGTGGCGGGCGCAAGAAGGGAAAGAAGTCGCGGAAGAACTACGTCGACCAGGATCAGGTGCAGGCGAACATCCTGAAGACGATGCAGGGACTGCGCGGTGGAACCACCCGCAAAAGACTCGAGCGACGAACCGAGCTATCGCGAGATCATCGCGTCGCGCGTTGCCGAGGAGAAGGAACTGAAAAGACCCGGATCCGCGTCAACGAGTTCATCTCGGTCAGCGAGCTGGCCGAGGCAATGAAGGTGCCCGCCAACCAGATCGTGGCGTTCGCCTTCAAGGAGCTGGGGTTGATGGTGACCGTCAACCAGCGGCTCGACTTCGACCAGATCGAACTGATCGCGTCGGAGTTCGGCTTCGAGGCGGTCAAGGAAGAGGAGTATCACGCCGAGATCGCGGTTCCGACCGAGGAAGAGTCGCCGGAAGAGATGGAGCACGCGGCCGCCGGTGGTGACCGTGATGGGCCACGTCGACCACGGCAAGACGTCGCTGCTCGACTACGTCCGCAAGGAGAACGTGGTGGCCGGCGAGGCGGGGGGCATTACCCAGCACATCGGCGCCTATCACATCGTGCTCGGCGACGGCCGCGAGATCACCTTCCTCGACACCCCGGGTCACCAGGCGTTCACCGCCATGCGTGCCCGCGGGGCGCAGGTCACCGATATCGTGGTGCTCGTCGTCGCCGCCGACGACCAGGTCATGCCGCAGACCATCGAGGCGATCTCGCACGCCAGGAACGCCGGCGTGCCGCTGGTCGTCGCGATCAACAAGATCGACCTCCCGGCGGCGAACGTCGCGAAGGTCAAGCAGGACCTGCTGCAGCACCAGGTGGTGCTGGAGGAGTTCGGCGGCAACGTGCTGAGCGCCGAAATCTCCGCCAAGACCGGACGCGGCGTGCCGGAGCTGCTCGACCAGATCCTGCTCCAGGCCGAAGTGCTGGAGCTCAAGGCCAATCCGAACGGTCGTGCCCACGGGTCGGTCATCGAGGCGACGCTCGACGCCGGGAAGGGTCCACTCGCCACCGTCCTGGTCCAGCGGGGCACCCTCCGGGTCGGCGACAATTTCATCTGCGGCAAGTATTCCGGCCGGGTGCGCGCGCTCTTCGACGAGCGGGGCAACACGGTGGAGGAGGCGGGGCCGTCGATTCCGGTGCAGGTGCTCGGCTTCGACGGGGTGCCGGCGGCTGGCGACACCTTCCTGGTGGTCGCGGACGCCAACGAGGCCCGCGACATCGCCCAGAAGCGCCAGCGCCTGGAGCGCGAGGCGCAGAACCGCCGGTCGGCTCGCGGCGGCACCCTCGAGGACATCTCGCGCGCGCTGAAGGAAGGCGAGGTGCAGCAGCTCCGGATCATCATCAAGGCCGACCAGGGCGGCCCGGCCGAAGCGCTCGCCGACTCGCTGGCGCAGCTCGGCACGGCGGAGGTCCGCGTCGACATCGTCTTGCGCGGCGTCGGCCAGATCAGCGAGAGCGACGTCCTGCTCGCCAAGGCGTCCGGCGCGATCATCATCGGCTTCCATGTGCGGCCCGATGCCAACGCCCGCGCGGCCGCCGAACGCGAAGGGGTGGAGATCCGCACCTATCGCGTGATCTACGAAGCGGTCGAAGACGCGCGGCAGGCGCTGGAAGGGCTGCTCAAGCCCGAGGAGAAGGAGATCGTCCTCGGCGAGGCCGAAGTGCTCGAGCTGTTCAAGGTCAGCCGGGTCGGAACGATCGCCGGCTGCATGGTGCGCAGCGGCACCATCTCGCGGACCGCGCAGGTGCGCCTGGTGCGCGACGGCAGCCCGGTCTACACCGGCGCGATTGCGTCGTTGAAGCGCTTCAAGGACGATGTCCGCGAGGTCAAGGAAGGGCTCGAGTGCGGCATTGGCATCGAGAACTTCAACGACATCAAGGTCGGCGACCGGATCGAGGCCTTCCGGATCGAAGAGGTCCGGCGGACGCTGGCGTCGTCCGCAGCAGAGTCGTGACGCGCGATGGCCGGCAAGGGGCCGTCTCATCGCCCGGAACAGGTCGCCGAGGCCGTCCGGACCGCGCTCGCTGAGGCGCTGGTCCGCGGCGAGGTCCGCGATCCGCGGGTGACCATGGTGACCGTCAGCTCGGTCGAGGTCACTCGCGACCTCTCGCATGCCACGGTGCGCGTGGTTCCTCACGGGTCGGAGGCCGAACGCGCCGCCGCGCTGGAGGGGCTTCGCAGCGCGGCGGGGTATCTCCGCCGGATGGTGGCCCACACCCTGACGACCCGCACCGTGCCCGAACTCCATTTCGAACTCGATCGCGGCTTCGAACACGCCCAGCGCATCAACCAGATCCTCGCCGAACTGAAGCACGATCGGGAGGACGCCTGAACGGCGCGGCCCGGGGCGCCGCGGCAGAAGGCGGGCTGCTCGTCGACAAGCCCGCCGGATGGACGTCGCACGACGCCGTGGCAGTGGTGCGGCGCCGGCTCGGCACCCGGCGCGTGGGGCACGCCGGAACCCTCGATCCGTTCGCGACCGGCCTGCTGATCGTGCTGGTCGGGAAGGCGACGCGGGTCGCCCGGTTTGTCGAAGGGCTCGACAAGACCTACGAGGCGACGATCCGTTTCGGCGCGTCCACCACCACCGACGACGGCACCGGCGAGGTGCTCGCGACGTCCATCCCGGAGCGGTGGCCGGAGCTCGACGAGGTGGCCGCCGCGGCGCAACGGTTCGTCGGCGGCTACCTGCAGCGACCACCGGCCTATTCGGCGCTGCACGTTGGCGGCGAGCGGGCGTATCAACTGGCCCGCCGCGGCGTCGAGGTGGAGCTGGCGCCGCGCTTTGCCGCCATTGCGGCCCTCGACATCGTGGCGTGGACGCCGCCCGACCTGGTGCTCCGCGCTGTCGTCGGGCGCGGTGTCTACCTGCGGGCGCTGGCGCGGGACCTTGGCGAAGCGCTGGGAGTGCCGGCCCATTGCCGGACGCTGCGCCGGACGGCGATCGGCCCGTTCGATGTCGCGGAGGCGGTTGCCCCCGACGTGGCCGACGCCACTCGGCTGCTCGCTCCCGCCGCGCTGCTGCCGACGCTGCCGCGGGAAGAGCTCGACGCGGCGACGTGGGCCGACGTGGCCCACGGGCGGCCGGTGGCGCAGCGGGTGACCGGCGACGGCATCGGGGCGCTGTTGGGCGCCGAAGGGCGGCTGGTGGCGGTGGCGCGCGGTGCCGGCGGGCGGTGGCACCCGATGGTGGTGCTGGAGACCCCGCCGTGATCGCGCCGGCTGGGCGGGGCGCGGTGGTGACCGTCGGCACCTTCGACGGCGTCCACCTCGGGCACCGCGCGGTGCTCGAGGCCAACGCCCGGCGGGCCGCGGAGTCGGCGTTGCGCAGCGTTCTGGTTACCTTCGAGCCGCACCCGCTCGAGGTGGTGAATCCCGAGGCGGCCCCGCCGCGGCTGACCGTGGCGAACGAGCGCCTCGAGGCGCTCGCCAGCTGCCCGGTCGACCAGCTGCTGATTCTCCGCTTCGATCGGGAGATGGCCCGGCTCGACCCGGCGGAGTTCGTCGACGCCGTGTTGCTGGCGCGCTGTGACATGCGCGCGCTGGTCATCGGCTACGATCACGGCTTTGGCCGCGGCCGCAGTGGCGACCTCGACACGCTGCGGCAGCTCGGGGCGCGACACGGCTTTCCGGTCGAGGTGGTCGGGCCGGTTACGGTCGGCGACGTGCCGGTGTCGAGCACCGCGATCCGGCGCGCCGTCGCCGGCGGCGACCTCGATGGAGCCGCCGCACTGCTCGGCCGGCGCTACTCGGTTGCCGGGACGGTGCGGCGCGGCGAGCAGCGGGGACGGACGATCGGCTTTCCGACCGTCAACCTGGCGCCGCCACGCCGCAAGCTGCTGCCGCCGGACGGTGTCTACGCCGTGACCGTCGACACCCCGGCGGGACGCTTCGGCGGGATGATGAACCAGGGGCATCGCCCCACCTTCGGCGACGGGCGCCGACTGCTGGAAGTGCACCTCTTCGGGTTCGAAGGGGAGCTGTACCATCGCACGGTGCGCATCGAATGGGTCGCGCCGTTGCGGGATATCCGCCGGTTTCCGTCGGTTGCCGCGCTGCAGCAGCAACTCGACGACGACCGGCGCCAGGCGACCGCCGTGCTGGCGGCCGCGCACCTTCACCTTGACGCGCCGGTCACGGCGCCCGAGTGACGATGTTCACCACGATTCGCAATCGCCTGATCGTGATCGGCCTGCTGGTGATCGGCTCGATCTTCTACCTGATGCCCCGCACCTACACGGCGCGCGAGATGGGGACCGACGGCGTGATGCACGACGTGTCCCAGAAGCACATCCCGCTCAAGTACGGGCTCGACCTGCAGGGCGGCATGTACCTGCTGCTGGACCTCGACCAGTCGAAGCAGATCTCGGCCGACCCGTCGCGGGACATCGACCTGGCGTTGACCGTGCTGCGCAAGCGGATCGACGAGTTCGGCGTCGCCGAACCGCTGATCCAGAAGGTGGGACAACGGATCGTGGTGGAACTGCCCGGCATCACCGATCCCGACCGGGCGGAAGGCATCGTCAAGCGCACCGCGTTCCTGGAGTTCAAGCTCACCGACAAGACCGGGGCGTTCGAGAGCGCGCTGCCGGCCATGGATCGGGAGCTGGCGCGGCTCGGCATCAAGAGCAGCGGGCCGGCGGCCAACGCGGCGCAGGGCGTCCAGGCGTTGCTTGGCGGCGACACCGGCAAGAAGGCGCCGCCGGATACGGCCAAGGCGGCGCCGCTCGGCGGCAAGAAGGGCGCCGACACCGCCAGGGCGAAAGCGAAGGCGGCCGCCACACCTGACACCGGCGCCACGCCGCAGATCCTCGAGCAGCTGATCCAGCCGACCGCCGGCACCGGACTGGGGCAGATCACCGGCGAATACCTCGTGGCGGAATCGGCCTATCCCCGGGTCGACTCGCTGCTCCACCTGCCGTCGATCCAGGCCCTCTGGCCCCGCGGCCTCGACCTGCTCTGGTCGTCGCAGCCGATTTCGGTGGGCACCGAGCAGTACATGATGCTGTACGCGCTGTCGGACAAGGACATCATCACCGGGCAGTCGCTGATCGACGCCCAGGCCCAGGTCGATCCGCTCACCAACAAGCGGGTGGTCGAGTTCCAGCTCGACCGGTCGGGGGCGCGCACCTTCGGCGACCAGACCAGCCGCCACGTCGGCGACTACATGGCGATCGTGCTCGACCACCGGGTGCAGGGACGGCCGCCGGTGATCGAGAGCCGCATCGACAGCCGGGGCCAGATCGAATGGGCAATGCCGTCGCTGCAGAGCGCCCAGGACCTCGCCCTGACGCTCCGTGCCGGGTCGCTGCCGGTGCCGCTGAAGATCGTCGAGAGCCAGCAGATCCTCGCGTCGCTCGGCAACGACTCGATTCACGACGGCATGCGAGCCGGCATCGTCGGCATGCTGCTGGTGATGCTGATCATGATCGGGTACTACCGGATGGCCGGGGCATTGGCGGTCGCGGCGCTCGGCGCTCTACGTCCTGTTTACCCTCGCCGGGCTGTCGGCGATCAGCGCCACACTGACGCTGCCGGGCATCGCCGGCCTGGTGCTGTCGGTCGGCATCGCCGTCGACGCCAACGTGCTGATCTTCGAGCGAATACGCGAGGAACTGGTGGCCGGCCGCACGGTGCGGCTCGCGGTGGCTGAAGGGTTCAAGCACGCCATGAACGCGATCGTCGACTCCAACGTCGCCACGGTGCTCACGGCGCTGTTCCTGTTCCAGTTCGGGACCGGTCCCGTCAAGGGATTTGCGGTCACGCTGATCATGGGTATCGCGGCGTCGATGGTCACGGCCGTCTTCGTCACCAAGACCTTCTTCCTGATCTGGCTGGAGCGCCGCCCTGACCGCCACAACGCTGAGCATCTGACCATGACACGAATCTTCGCGAACGCCAATTACGACTTCATCGGCTTCCGCCGCAAGGCGATCCTCGCCACCATCACGCTGTTCGTGATCGGCGTCATCGCGCTCTTCGCGCAGGGGCTCAACTACTCGATCGAGTTCACCGGCGGGACGCTGGTCGAGGTGGTCAGACAAGGTGCCGATCGAATGGGGCAGCTCCGCACCGCGCTGAACGGCGCCGGCATCACGAGCCCGAGATCACGCCGTTCGGCAGCGAGAACGAGTGGAACATCCGGGCCCGCAGGTGGGCCAGTCGGCGAGCCGAGGGCGACACCTCCGCCTCGACGAACGCCGTCAAGGCAGGGCACTCACCAGGTCATCGGGGCGTCCAAGTACTCGGTGCGAGCAGCCGGCTCGGTCGGCCCGAAGGTTGGTCGCGACCTCCGCGCCAAGGCGTTCCTTGCCATCTTCCTGTCGTTCTTCGCCGTGCTGGCGTATCTCGCCTACCGCTTCGAATGGCGCTTCGGCCTCGCCGCCGTGCTGCGACGTCCACGACATCGTGCTGACCATCTGCTTCATCGCCGTGATGAGGATCGAGATGTCGCTGGTGGTGGTTGCGGCCGTGCTGTCGATGGTGGGTTACTCGCTCAATGACACCATCATGATCTTCGACCGGGTCCGCGAAAACCTGCGGAAGAGCCGCCGCGACCACCTGGTCGACGATCCTGAACCGGTCGGTCAACGAGACGCTGCCCCGGTCGGTGCTGACCCATACCACCGTGCTCGTGACCTTGGTCGCGCTGCTGGTGTTCGGCGGGCCGGTGATCCGGCCGTTTGCCGTGGTGATGGCTTCGGTGTCTTCACCGGGACCTTCTCGTCGATGTTCATCGCCGCGCCGGCACTGCTGATCATCGAGCACACGTGGCCGGGCGTCGACGGCCGCGGTGTCAAGGTGCCGGCGCCAAGGCCGGCGCCGGGCCGGGGCAAGACCCAGACGGCCTGAGCGTGCTGATCGACACCCATTGCCACCTGACCGATCCGGCCTTCGGGCCGGACCGGGAGGCGGTGATGGGCGGATGGCGGAGGCCGGGGTCGCGGCGGCCTCGTCATCGAGAGCTCCGCGACAACTCGAAGGCCCGGCGGTTCGTCGCCGGGCATCCCGGGGCTGGGACTCGCGGCACCGCCTGTCATCCGCACGATGCGTCACAGTGGACGCCGGCATGGCGTGCCGAGCTGGAGGCATGCTGGCGCACGCCGTCCTGAGTTGCCGCCGGTGAAATCGGGCTCGACTACCACTACGACCATTCGCCCCGCGAGGCCAGCGCCTGGCCTTCGACGACCAGCTGGCGCTCGCCACCGAATGCCGGGTGCCGGTGGTGATCCACGCCCGGGAGGCCGACGCGGACGTGGTGGCGATCCTCCGGAACCACCCGGCGGCAACCGTCGTGCTGCATTCGTTCTCCAGTGGCCCGGAGTTGCGCGACGCCGGACTCGGGCATGGTTGGTACTTCTCCTTCAGCGGCATGGTGACCTTCAAGTCGTGGACCCAGCAGGACACCGTGCGCTGGTGGCGCTGGAGCGCCTGCTGATCGAGACCGACGCGCCCTACCTCGCGCCGGTGCCGTATCGTGGCACGCGGAACGAGCCGGCCTACGTGGTCGAAGTGGCGCGGCGCATTGCCGGATTGCGCGCCACCGACTTCGACGCGATTGCCGAAGCCACCACCTCCAACGCGCGGCGCGTGTTCTGGCGGGAGCGCCCGCCCGCCGCCGCGCCTCACTCCATCGAGAGCCCGACCTCATGAAATTCATCGCATCGGCCGACGCACCCCAGGCGATCGGTCCCTACTCCCAGGCGGTTGCCCTCAACGGGCTGCTGTTCACGGCGGGACAGATTCCGCTCGACCCGGCAAGCATGACGATCGTCGCGGGTGGCATTGCCGAGCAGACCGAACAGGTGATGCGGAACCTGCGCGCGGTGCTCACCGCGGCGGGGACGTCGCTCGACCGGGTCGTGAAGACCACCGTCTTCCTGCAGGACATGGCCGACTTCGCCGCGATGAACGAGGTGTATGCGAAGCACTTCGGCAACCACCGGCCGGCCCGCTCGACGGTCGCCGTCGGCGGATTGCCCCGCGGCGTGCGGGTCGAGATCGACATGGTCGCCGCCCTCGGCGATTGACCGCCGCGGGCCCGGCCCTCTGGGGACGTTTCGGGTCTGGTGATTCGACCGGTCTTCAAAACCGCGTTGGAGGCGCCCTGCGCGGCTCCGGTGGGTTCGATTCCCACACGTTCCCGTGGTCGGCCCGCTTGGGTTTGCCGGTCGACTCCGCCACCTTTCGGCCGATGCGCTCGCTGCTCGTCGTCACGCTGCTCTGCGGAACGCCGCTCGCCCTCGCGGGCCAGGTGACGCCGCCGGCCGCCGTCCAGGCCGACAGCACCGTGCATCATCCCCCCGGGCCGTTCAACTATTTCTTCCGCTCGCTGTTCGTGCCGGGCTGGGGCCAGGCGTCGCTCGATCGCAAGCTCACCGCGGGGCTGTTCATCGCCTTCGAGGGAGTGTCCATCGGCATGGCCCTCAAGGCCAACGCGGAACTGCACTATCCGCTGGCAATCGGCGACACGACGTTGGCGCAGTCGAAACGCGCCGAACGGCAGGACTGGATCGTGCTGCTGGTGGCCAACCACCTCTTTTCGGCGCTCGAAGCGTACGTGTCGGCGCACCTGCGCGATTTTCCGTCGGACCTCAGGCTGCAGGCGTTCGGCGGCCCGCGCCCGGGGCTCGGCTTCAGCGTCAGGCTGCCGTGAGCCGTCGCGACGCGCCGGTCGGCATCTTCGACTCCGGCATCGGCGGCCTGACCGTGGCGCGCGCCATCGCGCGACGCCTGCCGCTGGAATCGACCATCTACCTCGGCGACACCGCCCGGGTGCCGTACGGACCGAAATCGCCGGAGACGGTGCGCCGGTACGCTCGCGAGATCATGGAGTGGCTGCTGCAGCAGGGCGTCAAGGCAATCGTCGTCGCGTGCAATACCGCGACGGCCCATGCGCTCGACGACCTGCGCCGGTCGGCACCGGTACCGGTGATCGGGGTGATCGAGCCCGGCGCCCGCGCCGCCGTCGCCGCCACCCGACGCGGTGTGGTGGGGGTCATCGGCACCGCCGGCACCATCGCGTCCGGGGCCTACCGGCGGGCACTGCTGGCGGCGCGGCCGGGCCTCGAGGTGCATCAGCAGGCCTGTCCGCTGTTCGTGCCGCTGGTCGAAGAGGGTTGGATCGACCGGCCGGCGACGCGGGTGATCGCCGAGGAATATCTGGCGCCGCTACGTGCTTCGGCGATCGACGTGCTGGTGCTTGGCTGCACCCATTATCCGGTGCTCGCGCCGCTGCTGCAGGACGTGATGGGGCCCGGCGTGACGTTGATCGACAGCGGGGAGGAGACCGCGCGCGATCTCGAGGGCGAACTCGCCGCCCGTGAGCTGGCGGCCAGCGGCGAGTCCACCGCGACGCATCGCTGGGCGGCGACCGACGATGTCGACCGCTTCGCCCGCGTCGCGCCGCTCTTCCTGGGCCATGCGCCGCGCGCGATCGAACTGGTCGAACTTGGCAGCGAACGCCTCGTCAGCTGAAGACGGCCGGCGCCGGCCCGTTCACGTCGAGCGTCGCGTAGCGATGCTCGTTCAACCACGGGCCCGGGTTGAGGTACCATCGGTCCGGCTCGATCTCGGTGCAGACCTCGCGATGGGTGTGTCCCATGATCAACGCGCCGAGGGTCGGCTCGGACTCGAGCGCGCGGGCGGCCCAATCGGCCTGGCGCGCGGCGGCGGCGGCGACCACTTCGGGATGCGCCGCGGCGTACACCGGGTCGTGGCCGAAATGGTCGGCAATCCGGTGTCCCAGCGCCGGCGGGAGCGCGGCAAACGTGCTGATCACCAGCCGGCTGTCGAGCACCCGGTTGAGGAACGCGGCGCTGGGGCGCTCCTCGTGGAGTGCCGTCGCCATGCACCGCGCGCACCGTGCGGCTGCCGACCGAGAAACGGAGTTCGCGCGGGTCGAACCGGATGCCCGCCTCCGGTCCCAGAAGGTGTCGCCCCAGCGGTCGTGGTTGCCGCCGATCATCAGCACCGGCATGCGGCGGGCGAGGTCGATGATCGCCGCCGTCACGCGGATCGCGGCCCGGGGAACGGTGTGGCGGTAGGTAAACCAGAAGTCGTAGATGTCGCCGGCAAGGAGCAGCGAATCGCCGAGCGACGGGACCGCATCGAGAAATGCGAGGAAGGCGGCTTCGTCGCCGGGTGGTGCCGCACCCAGATGTGCATCCGCGACGACGACGAGACGTTGACCGATCACGGCGCGAAAGGTGAGGGATGAGCGGGGCTGCAGGCAACCGGCGCAGGGGACGTGACGGTGATCCGTCATCGGGTCAACTACTCCGAGACCGACCAGATGGGCGTGGTCTATCACGCCCGATACCTGGTGTGGCTCGACGTGGCGCGCACCGAACACCTGCGTCGGGTCGGGCCCGTCGTATCGCGACCTCGAAGCGCGACGGCTTGCGCCTCGTGGTCAGCGGCCTCAACGTCCGGTATCGCCAGCCGGCGCGATACGACGACCCGATCCGGGTGCGCACCTGGGTCCGTGCGCTCGACTCGCGACGCGTCGAGTTCGGCTACGCGGTGGAGCACGACGAGACCGGCGCGCTGCTCGCCACCGCCACGACCGACCTGCTGGTGCTCGATGCCGGGTTCCGGCTCACCCGCCTGCCGCCGGACGTCGCGGCGGCCTTGCCTCCAACCGCGGACCTGGTGCGGCTATGAGATTCAAACCGATCCTCCTCGCGTTTCTGGCGCTGGCACCGGTGGTGGCGCGGCGTGCCGCCGCCCAGGCCGATCCCGCCCAGGTCGAGGCGCTGGCGCCGCTGCTGATGGCGGAGGACCAGCGGGTGTTCGATCCCGACCTCTTCGCGCGGTCGGTGGCGAGCGCCGATCCGCTGGTGCGGCGCACCGCGGCCCTCGCCATCGGCCGGATCGGCGACCGCCGCGGTACCGCCCTCCTCGTGCCGCTGTTGGCCGACCCCGACAGCACGGTGCCCGCCGACGCCTTCTTCGCCGCCGGTCTGCTCGGCGACAGCACCGCCGTGCCGGCGATCATCGCCCGACTCCGCAATCCGGACACGCTCCTGGCCGACGCGGTTGCCGAGGCGGCGGCGGCGCTCGATCGCCTCGGCGGCCCCGTTGCGGCCGGGTTCGTCGGCGACGTGCTGTCGGCCGGTGCCGGACTGCCGGCCGGGCGGCGCGGCGCCTTTCTCCCCAGCGCGCTGGTCTACGCCTGGCGCCTCGGCGCGGCCGCGCCGACCGCGGCGATCCTTCCGTTTGCCAGCGATACCGCCGCCAACCTGCGCTGGCGGGCGGTGCTCACCCTCGGACGGCTCCGCGCACCGGAGGGTGGTTCCGCCGTGCTGCAGGCGCTGCGTGACGGCGACATCCTCACGCGCGAAATGGCGGCACGGGCCATGACCCGTGCCTATGCCGACACCGCGCACCTCGCCGCCCGGGCGGTGGAGAACGAGCTCGTGCGGTTGCTCGACGACGAACAGGCCGGCGTGCGCGTCAACGCGCTCGGCGCGCTCGGCTCGTTCGGCGACTCGACGCTTGCCCGCAAGGTGACCCAGGCGCTCTCCGATGGCGACGACAACGTCCGGGTCGAGGCCGCCATGGTGCTTGGTGAGTTGCGCGGCAGTGTCGCGGCGCGTGCCCTCGACGACGTGCTCCGCCACCGGGATTCGCCGTGGGCGCTGCGGCGTGCGGCGCTGGCCTCGCTGGCGCGCTGCGACACGGCGGCCTTTGCAACTCAAGCCGCGACCTGGGCGGCGAGCAGTGACTTCCGCGACCGGATCGCCGCACTCGATGCGTGGGGAACGGTGCGCGGGGCCAATCCGGAGGTGTTCCGCCACGGGCTGACCGACGCCGACCCACGGGTGCAGGCCGCCGCGCTCGGCGCCTGGCGGGGGCGCGGTCGCGGTGACTCGGCCGCCGTGGCAGCGGCGCGCGGTCAACTCGCGGCGTCCGACATGGAGCTTCGCGCGGCTGCGCTCGACGCGGTCCGCGGATCGCTTGGCCCGGGTGACCTCAACACCCTCGTCGCCGCATGGCACCGGAGCCAGACCGACAAGGGATCGGATGCCCGCCTTGCCGTGATCGGCGACCTCGCGGCGATCGCCCGGCGCGATCCGTCGATTCTCGACCGCATCACCAACCCGGGAGGCCCGGATTTCATCGCGCGCTCCAGCGACCCGGTGGTGCGCAGCCAGGTGGTGCGCAGCTGGCCGCAGCTTGCGGCGCGGTGGGGTCCGGTGGCGCCGGTCGAGACCGGGCTCGGCATCGACGACTATCGCGGCATCGTCCGCGACCTGATGCTGGCCACTGCCGATCCGCACGTCACCATCGACGTCGTCGGACGTGGCAGCATCGACCTGGAGCTGCTGGGTCACGAGGCGCCGTTGACGGTGGCCAACTTCCTGCGCCTCGTCGATCAGCACTACTTCGACGGCAACCGCTGGCATCGCGTCGTCCCCAATTTCGTGGTACAGGACGGCGACCCGACCGGCACCGGTGACGGCGGCCCCGGCTGGTCGATCCGCGATGAATTCAACCGGGAACGCTACGACGTGCCGAAGGCCGGCATGGCGCTGTCCGGTCCGGACACCGGCGGGAGCCAGTGGTTCATCAACCTCAGCCCGCAGCCGCACCTCGATGCGGCCTACACCATCTTCGGCGTCGTTCGGGGCAGCTACGTGCCGCTGCAGCACATTCTCCAGGGCGACATCATCCGGTCGATCCACCGGTGAGCCGGGGCATGGTGCGCCGCCGATTCGCCCTCCGCGGTGTCGTCGCGGCTGTCGTCGTGTCGCTCGCGGCGTGCAGCACGGCGTTGCCGATGCCGCCGATACCGGCCAGCTTCCGTCCGGCTTCGATCGCCGACGCCATGCAGTGGGCCGCCGCGACGCGGCCTGCCGGCAAGCGGCAACTCCGCTTCCACTGGTCGTTCGACGACGGCAAGGGCGGCGGCGGTGGCGGCAACGGGATTGCACGGATGGCGCCTCCCGATTCCCTCGAGTTTGATTTCGCCGGTGCCCTCGGCATGGGCCGCGGTTCCGCCGTGGTGGTGGGCGACCGCACCGTCTGGGCAAAGCCGGAAGACAAGGTGCGGGACTTCGTGCCGAACTATCCGCTGATGTGGGCGATGCTCGGTGTCGCCGTGACACCGGACGCGGACGCGGTGGTCAGCGAGATCAGCGATGACCGGATCCACGGCTGGCGCTACGTTGAAGATGGCGGCGCCGACACGGTCGATCTGGTCGAGACACGCCAGCTGCCGCGGACCCTGCGGGTGCTGGTGCACCAGCACGGCGCGGCAGTGGGGAACGCGGTGGTGGTGTTCGATTCGCTCGACCGTCCGGCGCGGTCTCGCCTGGAGACATACGGCAGGCGCACCCGCCTCGACCTGCGCTTCACGCGGGTCACGCCGGTCGACACCTTTCCGACGGGAATCTGGAATGCGCCGGATCAGCAGTAGCCTCGCCGCGCTTGCCCTCTGCGGCTGTGCCTTCGGGTTCAGCGGCGGCGGTTTTCCGCCCGGCATCCGGACCGTGGCGATTCTCCCCTTCGAAAACCAGACCACCGAGCCGACACTCGCACAGGAAGTGCAGACCGCGGTGACCCAGGCGGTGGTCAACCGCCTCGGCCTGCGCACCGTGGCCGAGTCGCAGGCCGACGCCGTGGTCCACGGCACCGTGGTCCGTTACGATCAGGACCAGCCGGCGGCGTATCACGGCAACGTCGGCGCGACCGGTTCACAGAATCAGGTCGTCGTGACCCAGCGTCAGGTGCAGCTGACCATCGACGTGCAGATCGTCGACCAGAAGACCGGCGCTCCAGTGCTCGACGTCAAGGGAATGACCGTGAGCGGCAATTATGATCCCGGCCGCGTCACCGACGGACGGAAGAAGGCCCTCGACCTCCTGGTGGACAATCTCGTGACCGAGGCGCACAAACATTGGTAACCATCTGGCAGGATCGAGCGGGGCGCGGCGCGCTGGGCTGTCTCACCTCGCTGGTGGTGCTCGCGGTGCTGATCTACGCCGGGTTCGTGCTGGGTCCGCCGTGGTTGAGCTACCAGCAGTACCGCGACGAGATGAAGACCGAGGCCCGCTTCAGTGTCTCGCTGCCCGATTCGGTGATCCGCGCCCGCCTCGCGGTGCGGGCTGACTCGCTGCGGCTCCCGGAGGCGGCGCGCAAGGTGACCATCGTGCGCCACGGTGGCTCGCCGCCGATGATCCGCATCGCCGCCGATTACCGCGTGCATGTCTGGTTCCTGCTGCTTGGCGAGCGCACGCTGCACTTCAAGCCGTCGGTGGAGGCCACCGACTGACCGCGACCGATCCCAGCGGCGCCAAGGTGCGGGCGCTCGACGCGGCGGTGCGCTGGCGCGCCACCGCGGCCGGCCCGGTGGTGTTCACCAACGGCGTGTTCGACCTGATCCACGCCGGCCACATCCACCTCCTCGAGCGCGCCCGGCGGGAGGGTGGCTCGCTGGTGGTGGCCATCAACAGCGATGACTCGGTGCGCCGCCTCGGCAAGGGTGCCGATCGGCCGATCGTGTCGCAGGGCGATCGGGCGGCGGTGCTCGCCGCCCTCGCCGCGGTCGACTGCGTGGTCATCTTCGACGAGCCGACGCCGGAGCAGGTCATCGCGGCGCTCGCCCCCGACGTGCTCGTCAAGGGTGGCGACTACCATGCCGACGCCGTCGTCGGCGGCGACCTGGTCCGCGCCGCTGGCGGCCGCGTCGTCATCGTTCCGCTGCTCCCTCGCCAGTCGACTTCCCGCATCGTGGAGAAGATCCGTGGCACGTCCTGACGGTCGCACCGCAGCTGCCCTTCGTCCCACCGTGCTCGAGCCGGCGGCCAACCCGTTTGCCGAGGGGTCGTGCCTGGTGCGCATGGGCGGCACCCTGGTCCACTGCACCGCCAGCGTGGAACCCGGCGTGCCACGCTTCCGGAAGGGAAGCGGCGAAGGGTGGGTCACGGCCGAGTACGCCATGCTGCCGCGCGCCACCATGGAGCGGAGCGATCGCGAGCGGCATGGTCCGGGCGGACGCACGTCGGAAATCCAGCGCCTCATCGGCCGCTCGCTGCGTGCGGCGATGCGGACCTTCGCGTTCGGTGAATACACCATCAAGATCGACTGTGACGTGTTGACCGCCGACGGCGGCACCCGCTGCGCCAGCATCACCGGCGCGTGTGTCGCGCTGCACGCGGCGTGCGCGTGGCTCGCCGAGCGGACCGCGCAACCGTCGCCGTTCGGCGACCTCGTCGCCGCGGTGTCGGTCGGCCGCATCGAGGGCGAGGCGCGTCTCGACCTGGTCTATCTCGAAGACCGCGACGCCGAGGTCGACGCCAATGTGGTGATGCGGGCGCCCGACGGGTTGGTCGAGGTGCAGGCGACCGCCGAGCACGGCACGTTTGATCGTGGCGAACTTGACCGCCTCCTCGACCTCTCGCGCCAGGGCCTCGACGAGCTGTTCGCCTTGCAGCGAGCCGCCATCGGCGGGTGACGCCGCTCCTGGTCGCCACGCGGAGCCCGGGCAAGATCGCCGAGTTCCGGGCACTGCTTGCCCCGTGGCGTCTCGAGTTGCGGGTTCCGGGCGACATCGGCCTCACGCACACGGCTGACGAGGCGGACCTCGAATCCGGCGATACCTTCGAGGCCAACGCCGTGGCAAAGGCCCGCTGGTTTGCCGCGCGGAGCGGCATGCCGGCGCTCGCCGACGACTCGGGACTCGAGGTCGACGCCCTCGGTGGGGCCCCGGGGGTCCACTCGAAGCGGTTTGCGGGGCGGGACGGCGACGATGTCGGCGCGTTGTCGGCGGCGAACATCGCGCTGCTCCTCGAGCGCCTCCGCGACGTGCCACCCTCTCGGCGGGGAGCCCGCTATCGCACCGTGCTGGCGCTCTGCTGGCCGCCATCGCCGGGACCGGAGCGCCCCTGCGCCATCGCGCACGGCACCACCGAGGGGCAGATTCTTCTCCGCCCCACGGGCAGCGCCGGCTTCGGCTACGATCCGGTGTTCTTCAGTGACGAGCTGCGGCGGGGGTTCGGCGAAGTGACGGCGGCGGAGAAGGGGACGGTGTCGCACCGCGCCAGGGCAATCCGCCAGCTGGCGGCGGTTCTGGAGGCACTGGCGCGTTAGATTCCTGCCCCGCGGGGTGTGGCGCAGTCCGGTAGCGCGTCCGCTTTGGGAGCGGAAGGTCCCGGGTTCAAATCCCGGCGCCCCGATGAACACCGCCTCAGTGCGGTATCGTGAGTCCCGGCGAATTGCCGTAGAGGTCGGGAAGGTCACCCACCCAGGCCGGGAGGCGATACGGCATCGGCTTGAACATGCCGGGTTCGAACCGCATCCCCGTCCTGGCGTTGTGATAGTCCCGCGTCTGCGTCACCTGCCCACCGAGCCTGATCTCGACCTGTTGCTCCATCCACCCGCCGCCGAGCGGCTGATACCCCTGTACCCGTGCATCGAGCGGCGCCCGCGGATTCATTCCGTTCGGCTGGATCAGTCGCACGACGATGAGCCGTTCCTTGTCGAGCCAGAACTGGTTGGAGACGGTGTCGCCGGCCAGCGCACCGACGACGATGACCGGGCGGCCCTGCCACACCGTTTCGTGGGTTCGGGAGAGGTTGAAGATCGGCCGCAGCCGCGCGATGGTCCGCTCCGGCGCTTCGGTATGCAGGTCTTCCAGCAGGATGAAGAGGTACGACGGCTCCACCGACGTCTGGCGGATCCGGCCCCGCGCGATCTGGTAGATGGAGTCACCGTGGTAGATCAGCGCCCGCCCGCTCAGCGCCGGCGCCACATCAATTCGCAGCAGCCCCGGCAGCTGCAGGGCGTTGTACCACGTCTCGACCTGGCCTGATTGGGTGACCCGCTGCACGTAGGTGGCGGTCCGGAACCACTTGCCGGCATACCGCGCGTACGCGGCACGGATCACCGCCTCGCCGGTGGGAGCGGCACTGGACCGGGGCGACCTGACCGGACCGGGTGGCGTCGCACCGGCGGTGGTCAGGGCCAGGAGCAGGGTGGCGAGTTGTCTCACCGGCATACTCCGCCGTTATCGTTCGGCACTCCCAGAACCTCAGCGACAGGAGCCGCGTCCATGGGAATGGTCAAGGAGTTCAAGGAATTCGCGCTGAAGGGCAATGTAATGGACCTCGCCGTTGGCGTCATCATCGGCGGAGCGTTCGGCAAGATCGTCGATTCGATTGTCAACGACCTGATCATGCCGTTGGTGGGTCGCGCGCTGGGGCGGGTGGATTTCTCGGACTACTTCGTTCCCCTCGCACACGTGCCGGACGGCACGGCGCACACCCTCGCGGCGATGAAGGCGGCCGCCGTGCCGGTCTTTGCCTACGGAAACTTCCTCACGGTGCTGCTGAACTTTCTCATCCTGGCGTTCATCATCTTCCAGATGGTCAAGATGATGAATCGCTTGCGGCACCAGGCGCCACCGGCTCCCGCGGTGCCGCCACCGCCGTCCGAAGAGGTCGTGCTGTTGCGCCAGATCAGGGACGCGGTCTCGCGCTGAGGTACCGGCGCCCGTAGCTCAGCTGGATAGAGCGGCAGCCTTCTAAGCTGCAAGTCGCAGGTTCGAATCCTGCCGGGCGCACTCCGGCCGGCTCCGGCGCTAATGACCGGAGCCGAGCGACTCGAGTCTTCCGTCCGCCGTGACGCCGAAGCGTGGCGTCCTGAGGCGGGTCACCGGCTCGGCGGCCGCCGCCGTGCCGCCGGCGGTGGCCACCAGGGAGCCGTTCCCGGTGGGCCACGCGTCTGCCACCGACTGGTCGACGACATATCCCAGGTCAGCCATCGACGCGATCGTCACCCGGCTGAGCGGATCGCTGACCGGGTCGATGTACCCGGTCATCAGCTCGTTGGTCAGCACCGATTCCCGCCAGTGGCTCAGGAACGTGCCGGTCTGGCCACTTCCCTCGACCGGTACCACGTTGCCGCCGAACGACGGGTCGGCGGCCCGGAACGCCGCGGCGGCCTGCGCCCCGCTGAACCACGGGGTTGCCGTGGCGGTGTCCTGCAACAGGCCGTCGAGCTGCCAGACCGTGCCGAAGCCGAGGATGTGGGCGATCTCGTGCTCGATCACCGCGTCGAGCAACCCCTCGTTCTGCACCAGCTGCAACGTGCCCTCGTTGAGGACCATCATGCCGAACACCGGCAGGTGCGACGGAAGCCTTACGATGCAGGGGCCCGCCTCGCCGAGGATCGCCTGTCCCTGCGCGGTGTCCGAGATGGGCCGGATGTCCACCAGGATGAGGAGATCCGGACCGTCTCGCTGACCGCCGGCTGCACCGAGTCGCACGCCCCCGCGCCGAGATTGAGCGGCACCGAGCCGACCGAATCGGTGATCACCTGCTGCCACTTGTCGACCGCGCGGGTGAAGGCCGCCGACACCGTGTTGTTCGGTTGCGTGCCGTCGACGTAGCGCAGGGTGATGGTGTAGCTGTTGCCGCCACCGCCGCTGGGGCCGGTGCTGTTGCCGTGACAGGCCGCGGCGCCCAGGGCGGCGACAAGCGGAAAGAGCACCGAACCGAACCGGATGGGCAGTCGCACGGGAGTCCTCGGAGCAGGGAAGTCCAACCAGGGGGTTCGGCGGCGATTCGCCAGCGCATTGCGGCGCGGAATCTCTCCGCTGGAGCCGGGCCCGGGAGCACCTTTCACCGCACCCCGGCACCTTTCCGCGCGACTCGGCCCCGCTGAACTATAGATGTAGATTTGCCGCCATGCCTCTGCGAACACCCCGACCCCGCGCCGGAGTTCCCGGATGACCGACGACGAATTCTTCGCCTCCCCGCGGTCCCGCACCGTCGCCCTGCTGCTGGCGCTCTTCCTTGGCATCTTCGGCGCGCATCGGTTCTACGTGGGCAAGATCGGCAGCGCGGTGTTCCAGATGCTGACCCTCGGCGGCTTCGGCCTCTGGTGGCTCTACGACGTCATCCTGATCGGTTCCGGGTCGTTCCGTGACGCGGAAGGGCGGTTGGTCAGCGCCTGGGAGCCGGAAAGCGAGCACCTCGTCACCGCCGGCACCGCCGCCTCGATCCTCGACGAGCTCGATACGCTGCGTGCCGAGGTGAGTGAGTTGCAGGAACGGGTCGAATTCACCGAACGTTTGCTCAATCGGCCCGACAGCTCGCCGGGCACCGGTCAGTAGGGCGTCACTCCCCAACCGGACGAACCGTCGCGGCGTAGAGCGCTTGAGCGGCGCGCCGACTGGGCGCGTCGCCGAAGATCTTTTCACCATCGAACCGGCCGTTCTCGATGAAGACTTCCGATGTATGGCGGCCGGCGGCGACGCTGCCGGCGAGAAACACCCCGGGGACATCGCTTTCGAGCGTCGCCGGGTTCAGGGCAGGGCGGCCGGTGACGGCATCGAGCGCCAGGCCGATCCGTTCCAGGAGCGCAAAATCCGGATGGTAGCCGGTCAGCAGGAAGACCCGGTCTGCCACGATGCGTTCCGGTTCCCCGGTGGGGCCGACAATCGCCACGTCGCGCTCGGTGATCTGCGTCACGTTGGCGCCGAAACGAGCGGCGATTTCGTGCTGCGCCACCCGGTTCTCGAAATCGGGCCGGAGCCAGTACTTCACGCTGGGCGAGAACGCCGCGCCGCGGTGCACCAGTGTGACCCGGGCGCCGGCGCGGAAGCATTGCAGCGCGGTCTCCACCGCCGAATTCTTGCCGCCGACGACCACCACGTCGAGCCCGGCGTAGCGATGGGCCTCGTCGAACCAGTGCGACACGTGCGGCAGCGCTTCGCCGGGGACGCCAAGGAGGTTCGGGTGATCGAAGTACCCGGTGGCAAGCACCAGCCGGCCGCAGCGGATCTCCTCGATGCCAAGGCGCGTCCCGAGGCGGCAGTGGATGGTCGCCCCGTCGCGCCGGGCGTCGAGCAGCCGGGTGTAGGTGCGGACCGCGAGGCCCTCGGTCCGCACGACGCCCCGATAGTATTTCAGCGCTTCTTCCCGGGTGGCCTTGGCGCCGGCCGACACCAGCGGGTGCCCGCCGATTTCCAGCCGTTCCGGCGTGGTGAAGAAGGTCATGCCGATGGGGTAGCGCACGATCGCGTCGGCGATGGCGCCGCTGTCGATGAGCAACGGGCTGATGTCGCGGCGACTCGCCGAGATGGCGCACGCCAGTCCGATCGGACCGGCGCCGACAATCAGGACCGGGATTTCAGGGGTCGCAGCCATCGGCGCAATATGGCACTGCCGCGGTGCCGCCGCGACGAATTCCCCCTGCCGGCCATCGCTCTCCGGAAAGGACGCCGCTAAGCTCCAATGGTGCAGCCAGTGGAACGATTCGAGGTGGAACCGCCGATCGAGCGGGGCCGTAACTGGCCTGCGCTCGTCGCCAGCGCTGTCTTCCACCTGGTCATTCTGCTGCTGCTGCTCTACGGCATCCCCGCCGCCGCTCCGGTGCGGCCGCTCCCCACCGGAAGCCGGACGCCGGAGCCGATCGTCTTCGCCATGCCGCAGCCCAGGCAGGCGCCGCGAACGCAGCCTCCCCGACCCCGACAGCCGCCACCGCAGACGCCGCCGCTCAAGGAGCAGATCCTCGGCCCCGACGCGAAGAAGCCGGCCGAGGTCCCCAAGCAGGCGGCGCGAACCGCGGCGCCGGACCAGACGCCGGCTTCGCCCCCGCAACAGCAGCAGCCACCGCAGCCGCAACAGCAACCGGCGGCGCCACCCGCGACCGCGCCACAGCAGGCGCCGACCACCAGCACCTCGCCGCTGCGCATCCCGCAGCCCGGCGATTACCTCGGCGGACGAGGTATCGTGGCGCCGACACCGTCGCCGTTCCCGCCGCCCTCCATTGCATCGTCGTCCGCTGCGCCGCAACGCGCCACGGCCCTCGGCATGGGACGTCTCGGGGTGGCCAACACCAGCAGGGAGCAGTTCGAGAACTCGTTCGACGACGAAACCCAGGGGAAGTGCGTCGACGTCCCGAACCTTGGCAAGAATCCCGACGGCACCCCGGTGCTCGCCGCCGTGACCGGCACGGTCTACGAAGAAGACGGTGTCACGCCCCTTCCCAACGCCCACCTGCAGATCATCGGCTATCCCTACAGCACCTTCAGCGACGCCAACGGGAAGTACCGCCTCGAGTTCGATCCCGCCACCCTGGCGCATTGCCGCGCGCAGTACGTCGTGGTGGAGGCGGTCGGGCATCGATCGCAAACGTTGACGCTGGCGATCGGCCCCAACATCGTTTCACCGCCGATCATCATGAAACGGAGGTGAGCCACCCGGTGCCCGAGTCTCCCGTCATCTGGCGTCCCGATCCGGAGCGCGTGGCCACGTCGCATCTGAACCGGTTCGTTACGGCGCGGCGGGCCGAGGGAGTCCGGCTGCCACCGGTCACCGATCCCGCCGCGTTCGCGGCGCTGCACCGCTGGAGCGTCGAGCGGCCCGACCTGTTCTGGGCGGCGGTGTGGCGGGAAGGCGGCGTGGTCGCCGACACCCTCGACCACGGCGGTGAATGGGACGAGGTGGTGATCGGCGCCGATCGGATGGCGCCTCCCGACGACACCCTCGGCCCCCGCTGGTTTACCGGTGCCCGTCTCAACTTTGCCGAGAACCTGCTGCGCTACGACGGCACCGGACATGCCATCGTCGCCTGGGACGAACGGGGTCGCTGGCAGCAGCTGACCTGGGCCGTGCTGCGTCGCGAGGTGGCCCAGGTGGCGGCGGGAATGCGAGCGCTGGGGATCGCGCCGGGTGATCGCGTCGCCGGGTGGATGCCGAACATTCCGGAAACCGTCGTCGCGATGCTCGCCACCGCGGCAATCGGTGCGGTGTGGACCTCGTGCTCCCCCGACTTCGGTGTCGACGGAATCCTCGATCGCTTCGGGCAGACCACGCCGGTCGTCCTCTTCAGCTGTGACGCTTATCAGTATGCCGGCAAGCTGCACCAGTGCGCCGATCGTCACGCCACGCTCCTCGAGCGGCTGCCGTCGCTGCGACACAGCGTGGTGGTGCCGTATCGCGGCGACGGCACGGCGCCGGCCGATCCGCGGGTGCTGCGCTGGGAGGCGTTGCACGATCGCGCGGCGAGTCCAGAGATCGACTTCGCGCGCCTGCCGTTCGACCATCCGCTCTACGTCATGTACTCGTCCGGGACCACCGGCCTTCCCAAGTGCATGGTGCACTCGGCGGGCGGCACCCTGCTGCAGCACCTCAAGGAGCATCGCCTCCACGTCGATCTCCGCGAGAACGAGCACCTCTTCTACTTCACGACCTGCGGCTGGATGATGTGGAACTGGCAGGTGACCGCGCTCGCCACCGGGGCGACCCTCGTCCTCTACGACGGCGCACCGCTGCCGGCTGCCGAGCCGGGGCTGCTCTGGCGGATGGCGGCGCAGGAACGCCTCGAAGTTTTCGGGACCAGTGCGAAGTACCTGGCGCTGGCGGAGAAGCAGCCGCTGCATCCCGCGCGCGATCACGACCTCGGCCCGTTGCGCACGGTGCTCTCGACCGGCAGCCCGCTCGCTCCCGAAAGCTTCGACTGGATCGGCCGCGCCGTCGGCCCCCGGGTGCAGGTGGCGAGCATCTCCGGCGGGACGGACATCGTCTCGTGCTTCGTGCTCGGGAATCCGATCACTCCGGTTCACCGGGGCGAAATCCAGGGCCCGGGACTCGGCATGGCGGTCGACGTCTTCGACGACGCGGGGCGGACCGCGCCGATCGGCGAGCCGGGCGAACTCGTCTGCACGCGGCCGTTTCCGTCGATGCCGACCCGGTTCTGGAACGACCCCGATGGTGCCCGCTACCGGGGAGCGTACTTCGAGCGCTTTCCCGGCGTCTGGTGTCACGGCGACTGGGCCGCGCGGACGGCGAGCGGCGGGTTCGTCATCAGCGGCCGGAGCGACGCCACCCTCAACCCGGGCGGGGTTCGCATCGGCACCGCGGAGATCTACCGGCAGGTCGAAGCGATCGCCGAGGTCGTCGAGGCGCTGGCGATCGCCCAACGGGTCGGGGGCGAGGCGGGCGGCGACGAGCGGGTGGTGCTGTTCGTCCGGCTCCGGGACGGCGTCACGCTGACCGACTCCCTCTCCGACGCCATCCGCCGCCAGGTCCGGGCCGGCACCTCGCCGCACCACGTCCCGCGGGTGATCGTCCAGGTCGCCGATATCCCCCGGACCCGGAGCGGCAAGCTGAGCGAGCTGGCGGTGCGGGCCGTGGTGGAGGGAAGGCCGGTAGCAACGTCGGCGCGCTGGCCAACCCCGAGGCGCTGGAGCACTATCGGAATCGCCCCGAACTGGCCTGAATCGGGCAATCCGCCGCCGCCGCTGGGGCTGTTAGTATTCAAGCGTGGGCCTCTCCTGGAGGGCAGGGATGAGACAACGCGACGGCGATCGACAACTCGCCCGGGTTGACCACCACCAAGGCACCGTTCATCGAACAGGCCAAGGCGGCGGGGCGGCTCTATATCGACCAGCCATACGAGCTCTACTCCGAGGCCAACCACGAGGTCTGGCGGCGGCTCTTTGCCCGGATGACCGGGCGCTGGGAGCGTTACGCCAATCACCGCTTCCTGAAGGGCTCACCCGGCTCTGCCTCGACCCCGAACGGGTGCCGCGCCTCGAGGATGTCAATCGATTCATGAAGCCGCTGACCGGCTTTCGCGCCAAAGCGGTCAGCGGCTACGTTCCGGCCTACATCTTCTTCGATTGCCTCCGCCAGCGCGAGTTTCCCACCACCATGACGATCCGCGACGGCGCGGTGCTCGACTACCTCCCCGAACCCGACATCTTCCACGACATCGCCGGCCACGTGCCGATGCACACCGACGCCGCCTTTGCCGACACGCTGGCGGCGTTCGGCGAATGCGCCCGGGCCGCGGCCGAGCGGTCGCGGGAGATCACCGACCCGGAGCAACGCGTCCACCGGATGACGAGCGTCATCAAGGCAATGGCGCGCTTCTTCTGGTTTACCATCGAGTTCGGGCTGATGCGCGAACCCGAGGACCGGGGCTCAAGGCCTACGGCAGCGGCCTGCTGTCCTCGTACGGCGAGCTGGCCCACTGCATCGATTCGCCTGACGTGCAGCGCTACCCGTTCCAACTCGAATGGGTCGTCAACCAGTATTTCGAGATCGATCATTACCAACCGTTGCTCTTCGTCGTCGATTCGTTCGAGCACCTGTTCGGCGAGGTGGAGCGGCTGGTGGCGTGGGTCAAGGCGGGGCGGCTCGACAACGTGAGTCCCGGCGAACCGGCCATCAGCGAAGCGGACCTCGCCTCGTTCCTCGAGGCCGGCGCCGCCTGACGGTGGACGAGCTCTGGCTTGCCGCCGACGCGGTAATGGAATTGGGCTGGACCATTCTGGAGGGATTGATGACCGCAACGAAGACGGCGCCCGCTCCGCGCGAGACGCACGACGCCTTTCCGATCAACGGCACCGACTACATCGAGTTCTGGGTCGGCAACGCCCGCCAGGCTTCGCTCTACTACCGCACCGTCTTCGGCATGCGGCTGGCCGGATACCGCGGCCCCGAGACCGGCGTCCGGGACCGGGCGTCGTACCTGCTGGTGCAGGACAAGCTCCGCCTCGTCTTCACCTCGCCGCTGGGACCCGAGGGCCCCATCGCCGAGCACGTCCAGCGCCACGGCGACGGGGTGCGCGATATCGCCTTCTGGGTCGACGATGCTCGCACCGCGTGGCAGGCCGCCATGGACCGCGGCGCCAGCAGCGCGCAGCAGCCCACGGTGCATCGCGACGACCACGGCGAGGTGGTGACGGCGGCGATCCACACCTACGGCGACACGATCCATTCGATCGTCGAGCGCCGGAACTACCGCGGACTCTTCTTTCCGGGGTTCGTCGCGGCGAGCTCACCGTACGAACCGCCCGGCACCGGGCTCAAGTACGTCGATCACTGTGTCGGCAACGTCGAGCTGGGCAGGATGAATGCCTGGGTCAAGTTCTACGAGGACGTCCTCGGGTTCACCAACATCCTCACCTTCGACGACAAGCAGATCACCACCGAGTATTCGGCGCTGATGTCCAAGGTGATGGCCAACGGCAATGGCCGGATCAAGTTCCCGATCAACGAACCGGCGCAGGGCAAGAAGAAGTCGCAGATCGACGAGTACCTCGAGTTCTACCGCGGGCCCGGGGTGCAGCACATCGCCATCGCCACCGACGACATCGTGCAGACGGTGCGGACGCTGAAGAGCCGCGGGCTGGAATTCCTCTCGGTGCCGAAGACCTACTACGACAGCGTCCCGGAGCGCGTCGGCCGGATCGACGAGGACCTGGCGCCGCTGGCCGAGCTCGGCATCCTGGTCGACCGCGACGACGAAGGCTACCTGCTGCAGATCTTCTCGAAGCCGGTGCAGGACCGCCCGACGCTGTTCTACGAGTTCATCCAGCGGAAGGGCGCGAAGAGCTTCGGGGCGGGAAACTTCAAGGCGCTGTTCGAGGCGATCGAGCGTGAGCAGGCGCTGCGGGGCAACCTCTGATGCCGTTCTACCACACCCTGGGCACCATCCCGCGCAAGCGGCACACCGTCTTCCGGCGTCCGGACGGCGGGTTGTATGCCGAAGAGCTGATGGGGCACGAGGGGTTCGTCGGGACGTCGTCGCTGCTCTACCACATCCGGCCGCCGACCACCGTCAAGTCGGCTCGGCGGCTGCGTGAGATCACCTGGCACGCCGACGACGAGACGTCGCTGCGACACCGGCACTTCCGCACCGCGCAGGCGCCGCAGGGTGGCAGCCCGACCCTCGACCGGACACCGATGCTGTTCAACAACGACGTGGCGATGCTCTGGGTGACGCCCGACGTGCAGGACGCCCATGCCTACCGGAACTCGCAGGCCGACGAGGTGATCTACGTCGTCGAGGGGGCCGGCACGCTGGAGTCGGCGTTTGGCGACCTGCCGTTCCGGGCCGGCGACTACGTGGTGATCCATCGCAACATCACCCATCGCTGGCGGCTCGACCTGGCACAGGGGCCGCTCAAGTTCCTGGTGTTCGAAAGCCGGGGGCACGTCCGGTGGCCGAAGCGCTATCGCAACGAGTTCGGCCAGCTGCTCGAGGGTGCGCCGTTCTCCGAGCGCGACATCCGCCGCCCCGAGGCGCTGGCGCCCCGCGACGAGCCCGGCGATTTCCCGGTGCTGGTCAAGCAGTACAACGCCATCAACGAGCTGGTGCTGGATCATCATCCGTTCGACGTGGTGGGATGGGACGGCTACTTCTACCCGTGGATCTTCAACATCCACGATTTCGAGCCGATCGTCGGCCGGATCCACCAGCCGCCGCCGGTGCATCAGACGTTCCAGGGCGACGGGTTCGTGATCTGCTCGTTCTGCCCCCGGCCGTACGACTTCGACCCCGAGGCGGTGCCGGCGCCGTACAATCACAGCAACGTCGACTCCGACGAGGTGCTGTTCTACGCTTCGAGCGAGTTCATGAGCCGGAAGGGGATCGAGTACGGGTCGGTGACGCTGCATCCCGACGGGTTGCCGCACGGGCCGCATCCGGGGCGGGCGGAGGCGAGCATCGGGGCGAAGGCCACCAACGAGCTGGCGGTGATGATGGATTCGTTCCGGCCGCTCAGGGTGGCGAAGGCGGCGCAGGGGTTCGAGGATCCGGCGTATCACCAGTCGTGGCTGGACCAGCAGCACGCGGGGTTCAATCCGCCGACGAGCTAGGCCGTTGGAGACCGGTGGTGGGCCCGGCGGGGCCGGCCGGCGGGGTCGCGGCGGGTGCCCTGCGGGGTCACGGCAGGCCAGTTGACCCGGGGGAGTCGTCCCGCTATAATGGTGGGCTACCGGCGCCAGTCGTTTCGGCAGCCGGCAGAGAGCCAAGTTCTTTGACAAGCGAAGGATCGGGAGAAGTCGTACGCAGTGCGGACCCATTTGAGCGTTGTCCTGTTCAGGGGCGGCGCGAGGGTACACAACTGAACGACCAATCCGAACAACTAGAGAACCAGTTGTTCGATTCGAGCAGTTATCGAATTCTTCTATTGGAGAGTTTGATCCTGGCTCAGGACGAACGCTGGCGGCGTGCCTAACACATGCAAGTCGAACGGGTTTCGGGGCAACCTGGAATCAGTGGCGAACGGGTGCGTAACACGTGAGGAACTTGTCCATCGGTGGGGGATAGCCGGCCCAACGGCCGGGTAATACCGCGTATACCGTCCGGGGCGCATGCCCTGGTCGGGAAAGCAGCAATGCGCCGGTGGAGGGCCTCGCGGCCTATCAGCTTGTTGGTGGGGTAATGGCCTACCAAGGCGACGACGGGTAGCTGGTCTGAGAGGATGGCCAGCCACATTGGGACTGAGACACGGCCCAGACTCCTACGGGAGGCAGCAGTGGGGAATCTTGCGCAATGGGGGAAAGCCTGACGCAGCGACGCCGCGTGCGGGATGACGGCCTTCGGGTTGTAAACCGCTGTCGGGAGGGACGAAGATCTGACGGTACCTCTAAAGGAAGCACCGGCTAACTCTGTGCCAGCAGCCGCGGTAATACAGAGGGTGCAAGCGTTGTTCGGAATTACTGGGCGTAAAGGGCGCGTAGGCGGTTCGGTAAGTAGGGGGTGAAATCTCGCGGCTCAACCGCGGAACTGCCTTCTAGACTGTCGGACTTGAGCACGGTAGAGGCAGATGGAATTCCCGGTGTAGCGGTGGAATGCGTAGAGATCGGGAAGAACACCAGTGGCGAAGGCGGTCTGCTGGGCCGTTGCTGACGCTGAGGCGCGACAGCGTGGGGAGCAAACAGGATTAGATACCCTGGTAGTCCACGCCGTAAACGATGGGCACTAGGCGTCGGGGGGAGCGACCCTCCCGGTGCCGTCGCTAACGCAGTAAGTGCCCCGCCTGGGGAGTACGGCCGCAAGGCTGAAACTCAAAGGAATTGACGGGGGCCCGCACAAGCGGTGGAGCATGTGGTTCAATTCGAAGCAACGCGAAGAACCTTACCTGGGCTTGACATGCACGGGACGGTCGGTGGAAACACCGGCTTCCCTTCGGGGCTCGTGCACAGGTGCTGCATGGCTGTCGTCAGCTCGTGTCGTGAGATGTTGGGTTAAGTCCCGCAACGAGCGCAACCCTCGTCCCTAGTTACCAGCGGGTCATGCCGGGAACTCTAGGGAGACTGCCGGTGTCAAACCGGAGGAAGGTGGGGACGACGTCAAGTCATCATGGCCCTTACGTCCAGGGCTACACACGTGCTACAATGGCCGGTACAAAGCGTTGCCAACTCGCGAGAGTGCGCTAATCGCTAAAAGCCGGTCTAAGTTCGGATTGTAGTCTGCAACTCGACTACATGAAGCCGGAATCGCTAGTAATCGCGGATCAGCTACGCCGCGGTGAATACGTTCCCGGGCCTTGTACACACCGCCCGTCACGCCATGGAAGCTGGGGGGACCTGAAGTCGGTGGGCTAACCGCAAGGAGGCAGCCGCCAAAGGTCAATTCAGTGACTGGGGCGAAGTCGTAACAAGGTAGCCGTAGGGGAACCTGCGGCTGGATCACCTCCTTTCTGGAATCGCCGAGTAGGGAACGGCCCTCGGGGTGCTACCGGGAAAGGCTTCTGGTGTCGCCCGCACTGCGCGGCCTCTCCTCTCCCCGCTTCATTTGCTGCTCATTGACAACCGAAGGTGGGATGTTGTGCGGGTCGCCAGTTCGCAAGAGCGGCGTCCGGGGAAGGAATCAACACCGAAATCACAGTAGCACAATGATTTGAGATCAAACGCAATAAGGCACACGGTGGATGCCTTGGCATCGAGAGGCGATGAAGGACGTGGTAAGCTGCGATAAGCCTGGGGGAGCTGCACACGAGCTGTGATCCCAGGATGTCCGAATGGGGAAACCCGGCGGGGCGCGAGTCCGGTCATCCGCGCAAGCGGAAGCCAACGCTGGGAACTGAAACATCTCAGTACCGGCAGGAAGAGAAATCAACCGAGATTCCCCTAGTAGCGGTGAGCGAACGGGGAAGAGGCCAAACCGGGCGAGCTTGCTCGTCCGGGGTTGTGGGACCACAACATGGGATGTACGACGCGAGGGTGAAGCGGCCTGGAAAGGCCCGCCAGAGACGGTGACAGCCCGGTAACCGGTTGCGTACGACCCCTAGTGGTATCCCGAGTAGCGCGGCGCACGTGGAATGTTGCGCGAATCCGGGGGGACCACCCTCCAAGCCTAAATACTCCTCGATGACCGATAGTGCACTAGTACCGTGAGGGAAAGGTGAAAAGCACGCCAGGTGGCGAGTGAAAGAGATCCTGAAACCGTGTGCCGACAAGCTGTGGGAGCCTCCGCAAGGGGGTGACCGCGTGCCTTTTGCATTATGATCCGGCGAGTTACTGCTCACGTGCAGGTTAAGGCCCTCAGGGCCGGAGCCAGAGCGAAAGCGAGTCTGAACAGGGCGTACGTACGTGGGCGTAGACCCGAAGCCGTGGCGATCTACCCTTGAGCAGGTTGAAGCCGCCGTAACAGGCGGTGGAGGACCGAACCGTTGTGGGTTGAAAACCGCTCGGATGACTTGAGGGTAGGGGTGAAAGGCCAATCAAGCTCGGAGATAGCTGGTTCTCCCCGAAATATATTTTGGTATAGCCTCGGAAAATGAGTTCCTGGGAGGTAGAGCCACTGGATGGGTCCGGGCTGCGTCAGCAGTACCTCCCCCAACCAAACTCCGAATGCCCAAGGAATGCTGTCCGGGAGGCAGTCGCGGTGCGCTAATGTACCGCGGCGAGAGGGAAAGAACCCAGAACGACTGCTAAGGCCCCGGAGTGGCGGCTCAGTGTAGCAAAGGATGTGGGTATGCTGTGACAACTGGGAGGTTGGCTTAGAAGCAGCCATTCCTTTAAAGAGTGCGTAATAGCTCACCAGTCCAGCGTAGCCGCGCCGATAATGGTCGGGACTCAAGCCACCCGCCGAAGCATCGTCTTCGTTCCGCAAGGAACGAGGGGTAGGGGAGCGTTCCCATAGCGATGAAGCCGGGGCGGAAGCCTTCCGGTGGAGCGGTGGGAAGTGAGGATGCCGGATTCAGTACGCGAGAAACCGGGTGAAAACCCCGGTCACCGCAAGCCTAAGGTTTCCTGAGCCATGTCGATCAGCTCAGGGTTAGTCGGTCCCTAAGGCGAGGCCGAGAGGCGTAGCCGATGGGAAACGGGTCAATATTCCCGTACCAACGGTGAACCGTTACGAGTTCGAGGAGGGACGCAGGAGCAAGGTAGCCGACGGCCGGTGGTTGTGCCGTTGCAAGGTGGTAGACGTTCCCCGGTAGGCAAATCCGCCGGGGTAGTCGAGAACCGATGCCGAAGGGGGCTTGACCGCCCCCGCCAAGGGATGCTGACGCACGCTGCCGAGAAAAGCTTCGCGAACCAGGCGCACCGTTGACCGTACCGTAATCCGACACAGGTAGGCGAGGCGAGCAGCCTCAGGTGCTCGAGTGATTTACGGAAAAGGAACTCGGCAAAATGACCCCGTAACTTCGGGAGAAGGGGTGCCGGCAGTACGTGCGATCACAACTCAAGCGGAGACCGGCCGCAGAGAATCGTCCCAAGCGACTGTTTAGCAAAAACACAGGAGCGTGCCAAGGCTTAGTCCACGCCGACGTATACGCTCTGACGCCTGCCCGGTGCCGGAAGGTTAAGGTGAGTTGTCAGCCGCAAGGCAAAGCAATGAACCGAAGCCCCGGTAAACGGCGGCCGTAACTATAACGGTCCTAAGGTAGCGAAATTCCTTGTCGGGTAAGTTCCGACCTGCACGAATGGCGTAACGACTTGGGAGCTGTCTCTTCCGTAAGCTCGGCGAAATAGAAGTATCGGTGAGGATTCCGATTACCCGCGACAGGACAAAAAGACCCCATGCACCTTTACTACAACCTGTCATTGATTGTCGATATGCGCTGCGTAGCATAGGTGGGAGCCTGCGAAACCCGGGTTTTGGCCCGGGTGGAGGCACCAGTGAAATACCACCCTTCGCTTCTTGATAATCTCACTCCGACGGCAACACCGTCGAGGACCGTGGCAGGCGGGTAGTTTGACTGGGGCGGTCGCCTCCTAAAAAGTACCGGAGGCGCACAATGGTTGGCTCAGTGCGGTCGGTAATCGCACGAGGAGTGTATACGCAAAAGCCAGCCTGACTGCGAGCGCGACAGCGCGAGCAGGGACGAAAGTCGGTGTAAGTGATCCGGTGGGCCCGTGTGGATGGCCCATCGCTCATCGGATAAAAGGTACGCTGGGGATAACAGGCTTATCGCGCCCGAGAGTTCACATCGACGGCGCGGTTTGGCACCTCGATGTCGGCTTGTCACATCCTGGGGCTGGAGAAGGTCCCAAGGGTCCGGCTGTTCGCCGGTTAAAGTGGCACATGAGCTGGGTTCAGAACGTCGTGAGACAGTTCGGTCTGTATCCGTCGTGGGCGTGGGAGTGTTGAGGGACGTCGTCCTTAGTACGAGAGGACCGGGACGAAGCGACCGCTCGTGTACGGGCTGTTCCGCCAGGAGCAGCGCCCGGTAGCGATGTCGCGCGGAGATAACCGCTGAAAGCATCTAAGTGGGAAACTCTTCCCAAGATGAACACTCCTGGATCTCAAGATCCCTGAAGGGCCCTGGAAGACTACCAGGTTGATAGGCGGCAGATGGAAGGCGTGCAAGCGCTGCAGTCGAGCCGTACTAATCGCCCGTGCAGTTTGATCTCTCCCCCTTGGTGGGTTCCTTCCCGCCACAACTTCCCCTTTCTGTTGTCGCTCGTTTTGGCTGGCGACCAGCGCGCGGGGGCCACACCCGTTCCCATTCCGAACACGGCAGTTAAGCCCCGCAGCGCCGATGGTACTGCGACCGCGAGGTCGTGGGAGAGTAGGCCGTCGTCAGCCTCCCCAACGAAACCCCGTTCATCGTCCGATGACCGGGGTTTCGCATTTCCCCAGCACCCCCAGTGACCCGTTTCCACCCGGCCGCCGATCTGGCTACCCATTGCCGGACAACATGTTAGGATCTGACATGTCAGGTGATTTGCGACGTCGCGCCGCCCAACCTTCTGCCGCTGCCCAGCGCCCCTCGACAGCCATGCACCGTCACCCCTCTTGACCGACCAGCGCTTTGCCCGCGTCGCCCTCGCCGGGCGGCCCAATGTCGGCAAGTCGTCGCTCCTCAACGCCATCCTCGGCTCGCCCCTGGCGATCGTCTCGCCGCGCGCCCAGGCCTCCAGGCACCCGGTCGGCGGCATTGTGACCCGCGACTCGACCCAGCTGCTCCTGGTGGACCTCCCGGGGCTCCTCGACCCGGCCTATCTCCTCCACCGCAGCCTGGTCGACCTCGCCCTCACCGAACTGCGCCGCGCCGACCTCGTCCTGCACCTTCACCCCGCTCCTGACGCCCCCGGTCCCGACCTCGCGTCGCTCCTCCCGGCCGGCACACCGCCGGTGCGGGCCGCCATCCATACCGTCTATACCAAGGGCGACCTCGTCACCGCCGAGCAGCGCAGCCGGCTGGCCGAGGCGGCGTTCGTCGTCGCCGTCGACCAACCGGAGTCGCTCGAGGCGCTGGTGTCGCGCCTCGCCGCCCTCGCCAGCCGCGGCGCCTGGCAGTTCGACGCCGACCAGCTGGGGACCCAGCCGGTCCGCTTCTTCGTTGGCGAATACCTCCGGGAGGCGGCCCTAGCGGTCCTCGAGGACGAGGTGCCGTACTCCATCGCCGTCGAGGTCGACGAGTTCCGGGAAACCAGCCGCCCGGTATACATTCGTGCCACCCTGTTCGTCGAGCGCGAATCGCAGAAGGGAATCGTCATCGGCCACGGCGGGACGATGCTGCGCACCATCGGCAGCCACGCCCGCGGGCGGCTCGAGGCGTTGCTCGGCGAGCCGGTGCGCCTGGAGACCTGGGTCAAGGTGTGGCCACGCTGGCGCCGCCGCCCGGCCGCCCTCGGCCGACTCGGGTTCCCGATCCCTCAAGACGGGGAAAAGTGAATGCCGCTGCCGGCTGAACTCCTCGAAATCCTGGTCTGCCCCCAGTGCAAGGGCGATCTCGAGTATCGCACCGAGCCGGACGAAGTCCTCGTCTGCCACCACTGTCGTCTCGTCTTTGCCGTCGAGGACGACATCCCGATCATGCTGCTCGACGAAGCGCGACCGCTGACCTGATCCGTGACGACTCTCAACGAACTGCGCACGCTGGCGGCGAGCCGGGCGGCGGAGCTTGGCGCCGAATTTGTCGGCAGCGAACACCTCTTCCTGGCGTGGCTCGAGGTCGGCGGCGAAGCGCCGTTGGCCATCGTGCGCGCCGCCGGGCTCGACCCCGACACCTTCCGCCGGATGCTGGCCGAACGGCCGCCACGCAGCGTGCGCGTCACTCCTGCCGCCGCTCCGGCCCAGGAAGGCGCGCCAGCGCCGGACACGCTGCCGCCGGCCGAGGGAAGCGCTTCCGCAAGCTCCCCGGAGGGTGCCGTCCCGCTCGACGCGATACCCACCGAGCGCCATTGGTCTTCCCATGCCCGGCGGGCGCTCACCGCGGCCGAGGCGCTGGCGACCCAGGCCGGTCGTGATGCGACGGGGGATGATGTCGGCTGGGTCCTGATCCGCGAACCGCGCGGTGCCATCGCCCGCGCTCTCGCCACCCACCAGCTCAAGCCATCGCAACTCCGCGGCATCCTTGCCCCCAAGGGCGGCAAGGGACGCGGCCCCGGGGCTGGAGCGGCGCCGGCCGCCGCGGCCGCATCTTCTCCCGGGAGCGCCATTCCGGCCGAGCCGAAGGCCGACGGCCGGTCGCCGCGCGGAGAGCCGCCCCGTCGCGACGCCGTTCCGCGCCCGGAGCGGGATGGTGGCAGGGCCAAGGGCAAGGCCGCCGGGCAGACGGTCCGCGAAGCGCCCCAACGGCGCCGCGGCCGCGATCCGGAAATCGACGATATCCCCGAGGCAAAGCCGCCCGAACGGCCCCGCCTGGTCCCGGCACCGCCGCCCGTGCGCCCGGTGCGGCGGCAGCGCTGGTGGCGGAAGGTGCCCGCGACCACTCCGCTGCTGGTCGCCGTCCCACTGGCCATCTGGCTGCACCTCATCGGGGCATCGGTGGTGGGGGTGTTCGCTGCCATCGTCATCGGCCTGATCCCGCTGGCCGCCTGGATGGGTCACGCCACCACGCAGATTGCCGATCGCTCCGGACCGGCCCTCGGCGGCCTCCTCAACGCCGCGTTCGGCAACGCCGCCGAGCTGATCATCGGCTTCGTGGCCCTCCGCGCCGGTTATGGCGAGCTGGTCCGGGCTTCGATCGCCGGGTCGATCCTCGGCAACCTCCTGTTGCTTCTCGGCCTGGCCCTGGTGACCGGCGGCCTGCGCCGCCCGGTGCTGACGTTCAATCGCACCGCAGCCGGCATGGCGGCCGTCATGCTCTCCCTGGCGGTGGCCGGGATGATCTTCCCGGCGCTGGTGCAGATGGCCCATCCGGGCGCCCTGGCACCTGAGCACGTATCGATCGGCGTCGCCGTCATCCTGCTCCTGACCTACCTGCTGTCACTGATCTTCGTCTTCGGCAGTCATCGGCCGTTCTTCGCGACGGCGCCCCGGGGCAGTGACGACGACGGGCGGTGGCCAATCTGGCTCGCCGTCGGCGTGCTGGCGGTCGCCGCCGCGCTGGTCGGGTTCGAGTCCGAGGTGCTGGTGGGCGTGATCGAGCCGGTGACCCGGGCCCTCGGCATGTCGCCGGTCTTCCTGGGGCTGATCCTGATCCCGATGGTGGGGAACGCGGCCGAGCACGCCACGGCAATCAGCGCGGCGCGGCAAGGGTGATGCCGATCTCGCGTTGCAGATCGCCCTCGGCTCGAGCACCCAGGTCGCGCTGGTGGTCGCGCCGATACTGGTATTGTCAGGGGCGCTGCTGGGGACTCCGCTCGATCTGGTCTTCCCGGTGTTCGAGGTCGCCGCGCTCGCCGTCGGGGTGGTCGTCTCGACGGTGATCACCCTCGACGGTGAGTCCCACTGGCTCGAAGGAGTGCAGCTGCTCGGCACTGTACGCCATGGTCGGCGGCGGCGGCATGGTTCATTTGACGCCGGATCTTCAGTCGCCGTACGTTGACCGTGACGCCTCTGGTACGGGAGCCCGGCGTGCCGCTGCAGCGCCGAATCGTCCTGTATTGCGGTGCCGCCGACGACGCCGCCACCCGACCTGCTGGCGGTTTGGGCGGCGGCACGCGGCCTCGGCCTCGAGCGTTACGATTCGCCGGAAGAAGTCGAGACGCTGGTACTGCGGGGCCGCGGGGCGGCGGTCTTCCTCGACGACTGCGCCGCGACGCCGGAACGCGAGGCGCTGGTGCGGCGGCTCAAGGCCGACCCCTCAACGGCGATCGTGCCGGTGACGATCCTCACCAGGAGCGCACGATCCGATGGCGAGATGGTCGGCGTGGTACGCCGGCCGGGGCCGACGAAGTGATCTCGCCGCTGTTCGAGCCGGCCGAGCAGCGGGCCCGGCTCGACGCGCTGATGGTCGCGGACCGAGCGGGACGTCGGCGGTGCATCCGTCGACCCGGCTGCCGGGCACCAACGAGATCGAGCGCGAGATCCGGCGCCGCATCGACACCGGAGGCGATGTTCGCGGTCTGCTACGCGGACCTCGACCACTTCAAGGAGTTCAACGATCGGTACAGCTACTACGACGGCGATCGGGTCATCTAACCTCGTCTCGCGGATCCTGCACGACGTGGTGCGCGGACTGCTCGGCGCCGGACGGATTTGTCGGTCACATCGGCGGCGATGACTTCATCTTCGTCACATCTCGAGCGCGTTCCGCGCCGGTATGCACGAAGATGCTCGACGTCTTCGACGAACTGATCCCGCTGCAGTACAGCGAACAGGATCGCCGGGCCGGCTATTTCTTCGGCAAGGACCGGCGCGGCCAGCTGCACCGGGTCCCGCTGATGACCCTGTCGATCGGGGTGGTGACCAACCAGCACCGGCAGTTCGCCCACCCGGCGCAGGTCAGCGAGCTGGCCACCGAAATGAAGAGCTACGCCAAGACCTTGCCCGGGTCGGTGTTCGTGGTCGACCGCCGGCGGGGCGAGCAGGAAGTCCGGAGCGGCCCCGGCGGACGCGATGCAAGAAGTCCGTGAGGTGCCGATGAACGTCACCTGTCCCGCACTGTGCCACCGTATTCCGCGTCGATCCGGCCAAGGTGCCCGAGCGCGGCGTCCGGGCACGCTGCTCGGTCTGCGGCGGCCTGATCGCCGGTGCGACGCCGCCAGCCGCACGCGCCGGCCGCGCCGTCCGTCGGCCGCCGGCTCGACCGGCTCCGCCGGTCGCGCCCGCGCCGCCCCGACCGACCGCCGCCGGCGCCGGCCCTGCCGCGATCGCCTGTGATAGCCGCCGTGCCGACGAAGCCGCCAGCCACCGCCGCCGCCACCACCGGCAGCCGGCAGCGGCACCGCTGCCGACACCGTCCCGCCTGCCGCCTGAGCCGGCAGCGATGCCGACCTCGCCGCCGTCGGTGACCTGCGCCGCCCTGCCGCCGGCGGCCCCTGCCGCCGGCCCGGGCGGGGCAGCGCCAGGTCCGCAGCTGCGTTCAGCAATCCGTTCCTGCAGCAGGACCCCGGCGACCCGGGCGCGCCGACTGGCCCGCGCGCTGATCTCCGACCTGGTGGTCTATCATCCCGAGAAGCGCCAGCGGGGGCTGGCGGAGGGGAATCTCAAGGAGCTGTTCGCCGAGGAGATCCGGAAGAGCTGGGAGGAGTACTCCGAGCAGGTCGGGGAGGAGATCGCCGGCAGCCACCGCCTTCTTCACCGAGGCGCTGAACGAGATCCTCGCCGAGGGCCGCCAGCTCTTCGGCTGAGCCGTCCCGTGCCGGCGGGCCCGGTCGGCTATCTTCGGCAGGTCCATGGGCCGATCGCTGACCGCCACACGCGTCGCGGCCCTCCCAGGAGGGAGCGGCCGATGGCAGATCTGGGGAGCGGATGTCGGGTCGAGCAGCGGTCGAGCTCCGAGACTTTCTTTGACGTCGAGCAAGGCGGCGCGGCTCGACGGAACTCGAGGCCGACAGACCGATCCCGCCTTCTGGTCGGATAGCGACCGCGCGCGGGAACAGGTGCAGGAATCAAGGCGCTCAAGCGCTGGGTCGCGCCGGTCACGGCGCTGAGTCGCGCGCATCGATGACGCCGTCGGCGGCTGGCCGAACTGCTCGACGCCGAACCCGATCCGGCGCTGGCGGCCGAGCTGGACGGCCGAGCTCGCCGCGGCTCGAGAGGACGCGCTCGGTCCTTCGAGCTGCAGACGATGCTCCAGGGACCCGACGACGGCCGCGATGCCATCCTCACCATCCATCCCGGCGCCGGCGGCACCGAGTCGCAGGACTGGGCCGAGATGCTGATGCGGATGTACGTGCGCTGGGCGGAGCGGAAGGGGTTCGACGTGCACGGTGCTCGACCTCATGCCGGCGAGGAAGCCGGCATCAAGTCGGTGACGATCGAGATCACGCGGCGAGTACGCCTACGGGTACCTCAAGGCGGAGAAGGGCGTGCATCGGCTGGTGCGCATCTCGCCGTTCGACGCCCAGGCGCGCCGCCACACCTCGTTCGCGTCGGTCTTCGTCTATCCCGACATCGACGACACCATCGAGATCGACCTGCGCGACGAGGACATCGAGATGGACGTCTTCCGCGCGTCCGGCGCCGGGCGGCCAGCACGTCAACAAGACCTCGTCGGCGGTGCGCCTGACGCACGTGCCGACCGGGATCGTGGTGTCGTGCCAGCAGGAGCGCAGCCAGTTCAAGAACCGCGACATCGCGATGAAGATGCTCCGCGCCGCGCTCTACCAGCGCAAGCTCGAGGAGCAGGAAGCGGCACGCGCGCTGGTCGAGGCCACCAAGACCGACAATTCGTGGGGCAACCAGATCCGGTCCTACGTCTTCCAGCCCTACACCATGGTCAACGACCATCGCACCGAGCTGAAGGTCGGCGACGTGCAGCGCGGTGATGGACGGCGAGATCGACGCCTTCATCGAGACCTACCTGAAGCGGTTCGGGCGGCAAGGCGGCGTGACCGATCAGCCCGGCCGCCGCGACTACGTCGAGGAGGCGCGCCGCGAGAAGCGCGGCGCGCTGCGAGGCCAGCGGCGTTGCCGCCCTACGCCTACCGGTTCGACCGGACCCACCGCGCGGCCGACGCGCTCGCGCCTAGTGGGACGATGCCCTGGGCGACGACGGGCCGGTGGTGCGCCTCGCCGGCCGACTCGTGGCGCTGCGCGGCCAGGGAAAGACGATCTTCGCCCACCTCGAGGACGCGTCCGGCCGGATCCAGCTCTACTTCCGGCGTGACGCGCTCGGCGATGCCTGGAGCCTGGTCGCAGCTGCTCGACCTCGACGACCACGTCGGCGTCGAGGGGCGGCTGTTCCGGACCCGCACCGGCGAGGTCAGCGTCCGGGTGCCGGCGTCGAGCTGCTCGCCAAGGCGCTGCGGCCGCTGCCGCGCGGCAAGAGCGAGCGGCGCGACGACGGCACGGTGGTGGTGCACGGCGGGCTGATCGATCCGGAGGTCCGCTACCGGCAGCGCTACGCCGACCTCGCGGTGCATCCCGGAGGTGCGCGAGGTCTTCCGCTTGCGGGCGCGCGGCTGATCGCGCTTCCTCCGCCGGTTCCTCGACGCGCGGGGCTTCCTCGAGGTCGAGACGCCGGTGCTGCAGCCGCTCTACGGCGGGGCCGCGGCGCGGCCGTTCATCACGCACCACAACGCGCTCGACATGCCGCTCTACCTCCGGATCGCCGACGAGCTCTACCTCAAGCGGCTGATCGTCGGCGGCTTCGAGCGGGTCTACGAGATCGGGCACGACTTCCGCAACGAGGGCATGGACCGGACCCACAATCCCGAGTTCACCATGCTCGAGTGGTACCAGGCGTACGCCGACTACCACGACATGATGCTCGAGATGGTCGAGGAGATGGTCCGCGGCGCTGGTGCAGCGAGTGCTGCGGCGAGCACCACCATCGAGCGGTTCGGCATCACCCTCGACTTCGCGCCGCCGTACCGCCGGGTCCGCTTCGTCGACGGGATCCGCGACGCCTGCGGGCTCGACGTGCTCACCGACGCGCGACGACTGCTGCGCGCGCTGGCTCCGCGCGCCGGCGAGAGGCGGCCGAGCTGGTCGCCGCGCTGCCGGCGGGGACGACTCATGGACGAGGTGTTCAAGCGGCGCGCTCGAGCCGCACGCTGGTGCAGCCGACCTTCGTGCTGGACTACCCGCGTGGAGCTGTCGCCACTGGCCAAGCCGCACCGCGGCGATCCGCGCCTCGCGGAGCGCTTCGAGTTCTTCGTCCTCGGCACGGGAGATGGCCAACGCCTTCAGCGAGCTCAACGACCCCGACGACCAGCGGCGCCGCTTCGAGGAACAGGCGGACAGCGCGCCGCGGGCGACGAGGAGGCCCAGCAGCTCGACGAGGACTACGTCCGCGCGCTGGAGTACGGCATGCCGCCCACCGGCGGGTCGGGCGTCGGCATCGACCGGCTGGTGATGCTGCTGGCCGAGCAAGCTCCATCCGCGACGTGATCCTCTTCCCAGCCATGCGGCCGGAAGGCGACGCGCCGCCCGCCGGACGCGGCCTGACCCGGATGGCGCGCTGGTGGCCCACCGCCTGGAGCGCCGCATCGCGCTCCGCTACCTCCGCGGCCATCGCGGGATCCCGGAGCGCCTCGCTGCAGACGCGCATCGCCATCGGCGGCATCGGCCTCGGCGTCACGGCGCTGATCGTGGTGCTCGGCGTCATGAACGGCCTCCGCGACGACCTGCGCGACCGGATCCTGGTCGCCTCGCCCGCACCTGCGCGATCCTCACCTACGGCGCCAGCCTGCGCATGGATGACTGGCGCCGCGAGCTGACGATCATCCGGCAGGACCCGGATGTCGTCGCCGCGGCTCCCGCGGTCCTCGACCCAGGCGCTGATCGAGAACGCATCGGGCTATCACCGAAGGGGCGTTCGTCGCGGGGATCGAGCCGGGCGTCGGCATCCACGACGTCATCGCAGCTCGACAGCCGCGCTGGTCCAGGGCGACTGCTCAGCTTCACAGACCACGAGCCCGACGTCGACGGCGGCGGTCATCCTCGGCGCGCGGCTCGCCGACCGTCTCGGCGTCGTTCCGGGCGACACCGTGACCTGGTGTCGGCCCGCGGCGCTGCGGCACAAGCCGCGGCCACCGGCGTGCCCACCCCGCGCTTCTGGGAGTTCGAGGTGACCGGCATCTTCCAAGACCGGGATGTTCCTGTACGACAATCAACTACATGTTCATGGACCGGGCGCAGGCCCAGCAGTTCGCCGGCACTCGACACGGCCGTGACGGACATCGCCGTGCGGGTGAGGGACCCCTGGAAGGCGGCCGACGGTGGCCGAGCGGCTGCGAGCAGCAACTCGGCTATCCCTACCGCGACCGAGACGTGGCAAGGACCAGAACGGCGGCGCTGTTCGCCGCGCTGAAGCTGGAAAAGCTCGCGATGGGGCTGGTGATCTTCTTCATCATGCGTCGTCGCGGCGTTCAACATCGTCGGAACACTCACGATGGTGGTCGCGTTCAAGACGCGGGAGATCGGCATCCTCGAAGCCATGGGGCTGACGCCGCGCGGCGTCGGCACGATCTTCCTGGTCCAGGGCGCGTCATCGGCCTGGTCGGCACGGGTATCGGGACGGTGCTGGGCCTCGCGGTGTCGTATGTGGTCGACCGGAGCGGGCTGATCCCGATCAACCCCGACGGTCTACTTCATCGACCGGCTGCCGGTGCACGTCGAGGCCCGTCGACGTGGCTGGTGGTGGTCGGGCGCCAGCCTGCTGGTGGCGGTCCTCGCCACGATCCGGCCGTCACGGTCGGGCGTCGCACGCTGCAGCCGGTGGAGGCGATCCGGGCGGAATGACGGCAATCCTCGGAGGCGAACGGACTGGTCCGCCGATTCACCGGCGGCGACGGGCCGTCGATCACGGTGCTCGACGGCGCCGACACTCGCCGTCGCACCCGGCGAGTTCGTCGCGATCGTCGGCGCGAGCGGCGCCGGGCAAGAGCACGCTGCTGCACCTGCTCGGCGCGCTCGACCGCCCCGACGGCGGCGAGATCCGCCTCGAAGGGCGTCTCGTATGCGGCGCTCGACCCGGTCGCCCTGGCCGCGCTGCGCAATCGGCGCCTCGGCTTCGTCTTCCAGTTCCATCACCTGCTGCGGGACTTCACGGCCCGATCGAGAACGTGATGATGCCGCTGCTGATCGGCGCGGGCGACGAGGCCGACGGCGCGGCATCGCGCCGCCGAGGCGCTGGACGCAGGTCGGCCTGGCGTCGCGCGCATCGGTTCGCGCGTCACGGTGCTCTCCGGCGGCGAGCAGCAGCGGGTGGCGCTGGCCCGGGCGCTGGTGACCCGAACCCGCCGTGCTGCTCGCCGACGAGCCGACCGGCAACCTCGATCCGCCACCGGCCAGCCGGATGCACGAGCTGCTGCCGGACCGGCGCGCCGACAGCGGCACGGCAGTCGTCGTCGTGACCCACAACAGCGGGCCTGGCCGCGCCGGGCCGATCGCGTCCTGGCGCTCGACGGCGGCGTGCTCCGGCGGCGGCCGATGCCGACCGAGGTGTCGCATGAGTGCCGTGCGAAGCCTGTCACGAGCAGCGAGGCCGTCGTTCACCTCACCCAGATCGTCGGCGACCAGGTCACCACGGTGCATCTCTGCGGCAAGTGCGCCGCCGAGCAGGGCATCGCAGACCGAGGCCGGAGTGGCTCGCAGACGCCGCTCGGTGCGTTCCTCGCCGCGATGGGGAAGGGCGGGGCGGTGCCGGCGTCGATACCCGCATCGCTCGCAGCTGCCCGGCGTGCGGCGCGACGCTGCAGGATTTCCGGGCATCCGGGCGAGTTGGGATGCAGCCGTGTGCTGGATCGCCTTCGACGGCACCGCTGCGCGACTTGCTCCGCCGGGTCCACGGCGCGACGCGCACACCGGCGAGGTCTACCGTCATCCCGCATGAGGCGGCGCGACCCGGAAGCGGAGCGGCGCCGCGAGCGGGCGCGCATCCGGGCGCAATTGCGCGCTCGCGGTCGGGGCCGAGGCATTCGAACTGGCGGCGGAGCTGCGCGACAGGCTCGCGTGCCCTGGAGGCGACGGTGACTGAACCCCGCCCGCTGCCGGACAATGGGCATTGCCGCTGGCTGGACGCCAGCGGACCGGAGAGCGACATGGTGCTCTCCACCCGGATCCGGCTGGCGCGGAACCTCGCCGGCCGGCCGTTCTGGGGCCGCAACGCGCCGGAGGATCGCGAGACCGTGGTGCGGCGCGTCGCCGTCGCGGCCGAATCGTCGCTCGGGACTCGGGGACGCCGCACTCTACCGGCTCGACGGGCTGCCGCGCGCAGCCGGCTCTGGCTGCACGAACGCCAGCTGGTCTCGCGCGACCTGGCCGGGCTCGATGCGACCGGGCGGGTGCAGGAGCGGCGGCGGCCCTGCTGCTCGGACGGGCTGCCAGCGTGATGGTCAACGAGGAGGATCACCTGCGCCTCCAGGCGCTCCATTCGGGGTTCGACCTCGACGAATCACCTACGCGAAGCTGAGCGCCTGGACGAACGAGCTCGGGCTACGGCTTTCCTTCGCCTTCCACCCCGAGTTCGGGTATCTTACGAGCTGCCCGACGAACGTCGGCACCGGGCTGCGCGCCTCGCGTCTGATCCACCTGCCGGGGCTGGTGCTGACCAAGGAGATCGCGAAGGTCCTGCAGGGACTGGCACAGGTCGGACTCGACCTACCGTGGCCTGTACGGCGAAGGCAGCGAGGTGCTCGGGAACATCTTCCAGCTGTCGAACCAGACGACGCTGGGCAAGTCCGAGGGCGAGCTGCTCGATCATCTCGGGCGGATCGTTCGGCAGGTGATCGAGTACGAGAGCGGGCGCGGGAGGTGCTGCGCCGCGACGCGCCCGCCGCCCTCGAGGACAAGGTCTGGCGCGCCTACGGCCTGCTGCGGCTCGCCCGGGCGCTCTCGTTCGAGGAGGCAATGAATCTGCTCAGCGGCGTGCGGCTGGGGGTGGGCATGGGGGTGCTTCCGCCGGAGCTGCCGCTGCGGACACTGAACCGGCTGCTGGTGTCAGGCACAGACGGCCCATGTGGCCGCCGGACGGCCGGCCTCGAACTGGAAGACGATGCGATCTCGGAATGGAGCGGGCCTCGCTCGTCCGCCGCGTTGCTGGAGGACGAAGAGGAGTACCCGATGAACGGCTACAACTTCACCGATCGGGTGCGGAAGGTCCTGCAGATGGCCCGCGAAGAAGCGGCGCGGCTGCACCACGAGTACGTCGGCACCGAACACATCCTCCTCGGCCTCATCCGCGAAGGCGAGGGTGTGGCGGCCGCCGTGCTCACCAATCTCGGGGTCGATCTCGAGGAGATCCAGCAGAAGATCGAGGAGACGGTCAAGAAGGGCAAAGGCCGCGGCCGCCGCCGGGCCCGAGCTGCCCTACACCTCGCGCGCCAAGAAGGTGCTCGAGCTCGCGATGATGGAAGCGCGCGAGCTGAACCACTCCTACGTCGGGACCGAGCACCTGCTGCTCGGCCTCCTCCGCGAGGAGAAGGGCATCGCCGCGCAGGTGCTGACCGACGCCGGCGGTGACCCTCGAGCAGGCGCGCGCGGAGACGCTGCGCCTGCTCGGCAGCGACCTGCCGCCCTCGCCGCAGCCGGCCGCCACAGGCCGGCGGCCGGGCCGCAGGCGGTGCCGCCGAAGACCGGAGAAGAAGTCCAAGACACCGGCACTCGATCACTTCTGCCGCGACCTGACGCGCGCTCGCCGCCGAAGGGGCGCTCGATCCGACCATCGGGCGGGCCAAGGAAATCGAGCGGGTGATGGAGATCCTCGCCCGTCGCAAGAAGAACAATCCGGTGCTGATCGGCGAACCCGGCGTCGGCAAGACGGCCATCGTCGAGGGGCTGGCGCTGCTGATCGCCAACGGCCAGTGCCCCGATGTGCTGCACGACCATCGGGTGCTGTCGCTCGACATGGCCGCGGTGATCGCCGGTACCAAGTATCGCGGGCAGTTCGAGGAACGCCTCAAGGCCGTCATGAACGAGATCGCGCAGAGCAAGAACGTGATCCTGTTCATCGACGAACTGCACACCCTGGTCGGCGCGGGTGCCGCCGAGGGCGCCATCGACGCGTCGAACATGCTCAAGCCGGCTCTGGCGCGCGGCGAGCTGCAGTGCGTCGGGGCGTCGACCCTCAACGAGTATCGCAAGTACATCGAGAAGGATGGCGCCCTCGAGCGGCGCTTCCAGACGGTGATGGTCGATCCGCCGAGCGTCGAGGAGACCATCGAGATCCTCAAGGGGCTGCGGAAGAAGTACGAGGATCATCACCGCGTGACGATTCCCGACGCGACCCTCGAGGCGGCGGCCCAGCTGGCCGACCGCTACATCACCGACCGGTTCCTGCCGGACAAGGCGATCGACGTGATCGACGAGGCGGGGGCCCGGGCACGGCTGGCATCGCAGAACCCGCCGGCCGAAGTGGGCGAGCTCAAGGCGCAGCTCGAAAAGGTCACCGCCGACAAGGAAGAGGCGGTGCGCGACCAGAACTTCGAGAAGGCCGCGTCGCTGCGCGATCGTGAACGGGAGTTGCAGGGCCAGATCCGCCAGGTGCAGATGGAGTGGGAAGCGGAGCGCCAGACTCGCCGCCCGGTGATCGACCAGGAGGCGATCGCGTTCATCGTCGGCCGCTGGACCGGCATCCCGGTCACCCGCATCCAGGAGGCCGAAGCGGCTCGCCTGCTGCGCATGGAGGACGAGATCCACCAGTCGGTGATCGGCCAGGACGAGGCGATCCGCGCCGTCGCCCGGGCAATCCGCCGCTCGCGCGCGGGACTCAAGGACCCCGACCGCCCGATCGGTTCGTTCATCTTCTCCGGCCCCACCGGGGTGGGAAAGACCGAACTGGCCCGGGCGCTGGCGCGCTTCCTCTTCAACGACCCGGGCGCGCTGATTCGCGTCGACATGTCGGAATACATGGAGAAGTTCTCGGTGTCGCGGCTGATCGGCGCCCCACCGGGCTACGTCGGCTACGAGGATTCCGGCACGCTGACCAAGGCGGTGCGCCGCAAGCCGTACTCGGTGGTGCTGCTCGACGAGATCGAGAAGGCCCACCCCGACGTGTTCAACATTCTGCTGCAGGTGCTCGACGAGGGCCACCTGACCGACAACTACGGCCGGGTGATCGACTTCAAGAACACCGTGGTCATCATGACGTCGAACGTCGGGGCCCGCGACATCCTCAAGGGCGGCGGCCTCGGCTTCCACAGCGGCGAGGTGGCCAACACCTTCGAGCGGATGACGGAGACCGTCAAGGAGGAGATCGGCCGGGTCTTCAACCCCGAGTTCCTCAACCGGCTCGATGACGTGATCGTCTTCCACCCGCTGGAGCGCGAGCACATTGCCAAGATCGTCCACATCCTGCTCCGCGACGTGACCCGCCGGGTCGGCGAGGACGTGCGTCTGACCCCGGCCGCGCTCGACTTTCTCGTCGACCGGGGCTACGACCAGAGCTACGGCGCGCGGCCGTTGCGGCGCGCCATCCAGCGCTACGTCGAGGACCCGCTCAGCGAGCGGATACTGGCCCACGAGGTCACCGCAGGAGACGAAATCGAGGTCGACCTCGCCGCCGACGGAGAAGGGCTCACCTTCCGGGCGCTGACCGGGACCCGGGCCTGACGCACGCGGTGGGAGGTGTCCGGCGGCGGCTCTCCGCCGTGTTCTGGCTCGTCGTCCTGGTGCTTGGCACCGGACGGCGGGCCGTGGCGCAGGGCGGCCCTCCCACGGCGCCATCGGTCGACAGCATCGAGGTCGTCGGCGCCAAGCGCTTCCCGGCCGACCAGATCATCGCCGTCGCCGGCATCCCGCTCCATTCGACGGTGAACTTCCGCGACATCGGCCGCGCCATCACCGACCTCTATTCCACCGCCCAGTTCGACGACGTCCAGATCGACGACAAGCTCATCGACGGCAAGCTGCTGCTGATCATCATCGTCAAGGAGCGGCCGATCCTCCGCAACTGGACGGTGATCGGCGCGCAGCAGGTCTCGGTCCACGACGTCAACGACCTCATCCACCTCGCCAAGGGGACCGCGATCAATCGCCCCGGCGTGGCGGCGGCGCGCTTCTCGATCGATTCGATGTACCGCAAGAACGGGTACTACGCGGCCCGGACCACCGTCGTCGAGGAACCGACCAGCGACGGCGTGAATGTCACCTTCCACATTGCCGAAGGCCCGCGGGTGGTGATCTCCGAGGTCCGCATCAACGGCAACACCCAGTTCACCGACAAGCAGGTCGTCGCCGCGATGGCGTCGAAGCCCGAGGGGTTCTGGTGGTTCCGCAACGGCCACTACGACGAGAAGCGGGTCGATCAGGACGTTCGTGACAACCTGCCGACCTGGTACGGCCAGCGCGGCCTGATCGACTTCCAGGTCGACCACGACACGCTGCTCGCCGACGCCAAGACCGGCAAGGCGGTGCTGCAGCTCGACGTCGAGGAAGGCAAGCCGTACGACATCGGTACCATCGACCTGCTCGGCAACAGCCGCTTCTCGACCGAGGACATCGCGGCGGCCGCAGGGTTCGTCTCCGACAGCCTGATCGGCAGCGGGGCGGTCGTCGGCACCCGGTTCGACCGCACCGCCTGGGAGAGCGCCACCGAGAAGATCACCGAGCTCTACCAGAACAACGGCTACATCAACGCCCACGTCGACGCCCAGCAGGCCAAGCGGACCCTGCCGGACGGCCGCCAGCTGCTCGACCTCCGCTGGCAGGTCTACGAGGGCTTCCCGGCCGTCATTCGCAAGATCAACATCTACGGCGACGAAGTGACCCACGAGCAGATCATCCGGCAGGCGATCGTGCTGCTGCCGGGCGAGCTGTTCAACCGCGACCGGCTGATCCGGTCGTACCAGAACATCGCCAACCTCGGCTTCTTCCAGCAGCCGATGCCGATTCCGGACGTCGTCCCGGTCGACAGCGGCGATGTGGATATCGACTTCCGGGTGCAGGAGAAGCACACCGGCAACATCAACTTCGGCGCGTCGGTGGGGCAGGGCACCGGGCTGGGCGGCTTCCTCGGCCTCGAAGAGCCGAACATGTTCGGCAAGGGCAAGCACGGCAAGGTGCAGTGGCAGTTCGGCCAGAACATCAACGACTTCACCCTGAGCTACACCGACCCGATGCTGCTCGACAGCCGGCTCTCCGGCACGGTGACGCTCTACGACTCGCAGCTGAAGTACATCGTCGGCGACCTCGGCGAGGAGCGCTCGGCCGGCGGCTCGGTGCAGGTGGGCATTCCGTTCCTCGGGTCGCGCTACGCGCGGGTCTTTGCCAGCTACGGCTACCAGCACGTCCGCTATACCGGCGGTGCCGCCGACCTGCAGGCGGTGTTCCGCTGCTCGCCGTGCACCCGGTCGACGGTGGGGCTGTCGCTGTTGCACGACACCCGGATCGGCCTGCCGTTCCCGATTGCCGGATCGATGGTGTCGGTCGCGACCGAGCAGAACGGCGGCGTGCTCGGCGGCGACGGCAACTACCAGAAGGTCAACATCGACACCCGCTGGTTCACGCCGCTCGGCAGCCTGGGTGGCAAGGGGAACGGGTTCGGTGGCGGCGTCCAGTTCACCCTCGGGCTGACCGCCAAGTCGGGGTTCATCTTCGGCAATTCGGCGAACTTCTTCACCGAGCTCTTCTCGATGGGTGGCGTGCAGTACGGCATCCCGCTCCGGGGCTATTCGGAGTTCTCCATCACGCCCAACGGCTTCGACGCCAACGCCTCGAATACCAACGCGTCGCCGGCGTCGTTCGGCAAGTCGTTTGCGGCATTCACGGTCGAAGCCGGGGCCCGCATTTCACAGTCGATCTACGTCGACATCTTCTCCGACGCCGGCAACGTCTATCGCACGGCCCGGCAGTACGATCCGACCCGGCTCTACCGCAGCATCGGGATCGGCGCGGCATTAGTTTCCCCCCTTGGCCCGATCGGGATCGACCTGGGATACGGGCTCGACAAGACGGACATCAATGGCCGTCCTGCGCCGGGCTTCCAGGTCCATTTCCGGCTCGGCAACTTCTACTGATGCGTGACGCGCACGACACCGGCCGCACGCACCGCACGAGGATGAACGGATGACACGTTTGGGTTCGCTGGCCTTCGCCTTCGCGGTCCTCACCCCGGCCGGAGCCGTCCGGGCGCAGTCGGGCGCGGGACGCATCGCGTACGTCAACACCCCGGCGATTCTGCAGTCGATGCCGGACTACTCCCGCGCCGACTCGATCTACAAGGGGTACTACAACCTGTACCAGGTGCAGGTCGCAAAACTGCAGGGCCTCGTCGATTCCGCCGGCAGCGCCTACCAGGAATCGTCTGCGATGCTCACACCGACCAACCGTGCCGCGAAGCTCAAGGCGCTGCAGAAATTGCAGGACTCGGTGAGCGCCCAGGTCGATTCGTTGCAGGCCAAGTCGCAGGCGCAGGAGCAGCAGCTCCTCGGCCCGATCGAGGATCGCGTCCGGGGCGTGCTCGAAGGACTCCGCGCGGAAGGCAACTACGACTACATCATCGACATCAACGCCCTCGGGTCGGCGGTGCTCGCGGCGAACAAGGCGCTCGACCTGACCCAGAAGGCGATCGCGCGGCTGAGCGGTTCCAGCGGCGGCACCGGCCACGAATGATCACGCCGGGTGCGCAATCGCTCACGGCGCAGGCGGTCGCCGACCTGGTCGGCGGCCGCCTCTCTGGTCCCGGGGAGGTGATCCTCCACGGTGTCCGGTCGCTGGAGCACGCCGCGCCCGATGAGCTGGCGATGTGCACCGGCCGGCGATACGCCACGGCGCTGGCGGCGACCCGCGCCGGTGCGGTGCTGGTGCCGGAAGCGCTTGCCGCCGCCGCCGGGCCGCCGACCCGGATCGTGGTGGCCGACCCGGCCCACGCCATGGTGATCGCCACCCGCCGGTTGCATCCCGACCCCGCGGTGCAGGTCGGCGTCGACCCCACCGCCCGCATCGGCCGGGGCAGCAGCTTCGGCGCCGCGCCGTCCATCGGACCGCACGTCGTCGTCGGTGCCGGGGTGACGATCGGCGACCGGGTGCGGATCGGCCCCCACGTGACCATCGCCGACGGTGTCACCCTGGGCGACGACGTCCGCCTCGACGCCCACGTCACCCTCTACCCCGGCGCGGTGCTCGGTTCGCGGGTGTGGTGCAAGGCCGGCGCGGTCATCGCCGGTGACGGATTCGGCTTCGCCTCCGACGCCACCGGGCACCATCGCATTCCCCAGGTGGGCGCCTGCCGGATCGAGGACGACGTCGAAATCGGTTCGAACAGCTGCGTCGATCGCGGCTCGATCGACGATACCGTGGTGGGCGCCGGCACCAAGATCGACAACATGGTGCACATCGCGCACAACGTCCGGCTCGGCCGCGGCTGCCTGGTGATGGCCTGCGTCGGCATTGCCGGCAGCGCGCGACTCGGCGATCGGGTGATTCTCGCCGGCCAGTCGGGCATCGTCGATCATCGCACCCTCGGCGACGACGTCCGGGTCGGCGCCAAGTCCGCGGTGATGTCCGACGTCGGCGCCGGCGAAGCCGTCTCCGGCTATCCGGCGCGCGGGCACCGCGAGTTCCTTCGCGGCGTGGCGACCCTCTATCGCCTCGCGCACCATGTCGATACGCTGGAGGCCCTGGCGAAGGAGCGAGAGGATGCCTAGGCGCACGTTGGCGAGCACCGTCGAGCGGTCCGGGAGCGGCCTGCACACCGGCGCGATGACGACGGTCCGGCTCGAACCCGGAGAAGCCGGGACCGGAATCACCTTCCGCCGCACCGACCTCGACGGCGCCCCGGTGATTCCCGCCCGCACCGCCCATGTCGAGTCGACCGAGCGGCGCACCGCGCTGGCGGTCGGCTCGGTCTCGGTGCAGACCGTCGAGCACCTGCTCGCCGCCGCCCACGCCTGGCGCCTCGACGACCTGCTGATTTCACTGGACGGCCCCGAGCCGCCGATCCTTGACGGCTCGTTCCGACCCTGGTTCGAGGCGATCGAGCAGGCCGGTGTTGCCGAGCGCGAGGGCGATCCGGCGGTCATCAGCGTCACCGCGCCGTTCGAGGTGCGGGCCGGCGGCGCGTGGTACCTGGTGGCGCCCAACCGGGGCCTGCAGCTGACCGCCACCATCGAGTGGAAGCACCCGGTGATCGGCCGGCAGTCTGCCAGCTTCGACATCACCGCCGAAACGTTCGCCGCCGAGATCGCTCCGGCGCGCACCTTCGGCTTCATGGGCGAGGTCGACGTCCTGAAGGAGCGCGGCCTGCTGCAGGGCGCCGCGCCGGGCGTCGCCGTCGTGCTCTCGGAGACCGCCGTGGCGACCGGCGACCTCCGCTGGCCCGACGAATTTGTCCGCCACAAGCTGGGCGACATCCTCGGCGACCTGGCGCTGCTCGGCGCCCGCGTCGACGCCCGGGTCGTCGCCGAGAGACCGAGCCATCAGGGCAACATCGCGCTGGCGCGCGAGCTGGAGCGCCGGGCCCGCCGCACCGACCCGAGCCGCATGGACGTGCAGAGCATCATGCAGGTCCTGCCGCACCGCTACCCGTTCCTGCTGGTCGACCGGATCATCGAGATCGAGCCGGGCGAGCGGATCGTCGGCATCAAGAACGTCACCATCAACGAGCCGTTCTTCCAGGGCCATTTTCCCGGGCATCCGATCATGCCCGGGGTGCTGATCGTCGAGGCGATGGCCCAGGTCGGCGGCATGCTGCTGATGGACAACTTCGAAGATCGTGATGCGAAGGTGGTGTACTTCATGTCGATCGACGGGGTCCGATTCCGCCGGCCGGTGCTGCCCGGCGACCAGATCCGCTTCGAGCTGGAGATGCTGCAGTTCCGCGGCGCGACCTGCCGGATGCGGGGTGAGGCGTTCGTCGACGGCCAGCTGGTCTGCGAGGCCGAGATGATGGCCAAAGTGGTCGACCGGTGAACCAGCGCATCCACCCCACGGTGCTGGTCGACCCGAGCGCCAGCATCGGCGACGACGTCGAGATCGGCCCGTTCAGCATCGTCGGACCGAACGTCTCGATCGGCCGCGGCAGCCGGATCGCGGCACGGGTCACCCTCGAACGGAACGCCCGGATCGGCGAACGGGTGCAGGTCGGCGGCGGCACCATCCTCGGCGGCCCGCCGCAGGACCTCAAGTATCGTGGCGAGGAGACCTGGGTCGAGATCGGCGACGGCACCCAGATCCGCGAGCTGACGACCATCAACCGCGGCACCATGGCGACCGGCCTCACGTCGGTGGGGCGCGATTGCTTCATCATGACGTACGTGCACCTCGCCCACGACTGTCATGTTGGTGACGGCGTGATCGTCGCCAACGGCACCCAGTTTGCCGGCCACGTGACGATCCAGGACTTTGCGGTGATCTCCGGGCTGGTGGCGGTGCACCAGTTCGCCACCATCGGCGCCTACTCGTTCGTCGGCGGCATGACCCGCGTGAGCCAGGATATCCCGCCGTTCGTCAAGGCGGTCGGCAATCCCTGCGAGCTCTACGGCCTCAATTCCATCGGGCTGCAGCGCCACGGCTTCGACGCGACGACTCTGGCGGCGCTCAAGCGGGTCTACCGGCTGTTCTTCAACTCCGATCTCAACCTCGGTCAGGCCCTCGAACGGGCGCGGGCGGAGTTGCCGGCCATACCCGAGGTCGAGCGCTTTCTCGACTTCGTCGCGTCGTCGCAGCGCGGCGTTCCGGCGTGAGCGCGCGGCTGCCGGTCGGCGTGGTGGGGGTCGGCGCACTGGGCCGCCACCACGCCCGGCACTTCGCGGCGATGCCGGATGTCGAACTCGTCGGGGTCTACGACGTCGACCGCGCGCGGGCCGAAGCGGTGACCCGCGACTGCGGCGGCACGGCCTTCGGCGACCTCGACACCCTGCTGCAACGGGTCCGCGCCGTTTCCGTTGCGGTGCCGACCTCGCGCATCACGGCGTCGGGATGATCTGCCTCGAGCACGGCGTGCCGGTCCTGATGGAGAAGCCGCTGGCGGCGACCCTTGCCGAGGCCGACGCGCTGGTGCGCGAGGCCGACCGCCGGCGGCTGGTCTTTGCCGTCGGCCACGTCGAGCGATTCAACCGCGCGGTGCGGGCCGCCCGCAACGTACTCGACCGCCCGGTGTTCCTCGACGGCGCCCGACTGGCGCCGTTTCAGTTGCGGGGCACCGATGTCGCCGTGGTGCTCGACCTGATGATCCACGATCTCGACCTCGCGATCCACCTCGTCGGCGGCGCGCCGGCCATCGACGTGCGCGCCATGGGCGTGTCGGTCCTGTCGCCGCATCTCGACATGGTCAACGCGCGGGTGGAGTTCGAGGGCGGGGCGGTGGCGTCGATGACCAGCTCCCGGATGGCCCGCGAGCGGGTGCGGCGGCTGCGAATCTTCCAGCCGTCCGGCTACATCTCGCTCGACTTCGCCACCGGCAGCGCCACCTTCATGCGGCTGCGCGATGGCTGGAGACCGGGCACCGGCAGCAGCATCCAGGAGATCGTGGAAACCATTCCCCTCACCGCGCCGGAGGCCGACGCCCTCGGCCTCGAACTCCGCGCGTTCGTCGAGGCGGTCGAGGGGCGCCCCGCCGAGGTCGTCAGCGCTGCCGAAGGTCGCGCCGCCCTGGCGCTCGCGCTGGAGGTCACCGCCGCCGTCCAGCGGGCGCCGGCGCCGGCCCTCGGCCGATGACGCCGCGGATCCTCGTCACCGCCGGCGAACCGTCCGGCGACCTGCACGGCGGCCGGGTCGTTGCGGCACTGCGACGCCGGCTCCCCGATGCCACCATCGAAGCGGTCGGCGGGCCCCACATGGCCGATGCCGGCGCGACCATCCGCTGCTCCATCGACGGCCTCGCCGCCATGGGTATCGTCGAGATCATCGACAAGCTGCCGGCGCATCTGCGGCTCTGGCGGCAGCTCGCCGCCGACTTCCGGGCCCGCCGCTACGACCTCGTGATCCTCATCGACTACCCCGGGTTCCACTTGCAGATGGCGCGAGCCGCCCATCGCCACGGAATTCCGGTGCTCTGGTACATCGCGCCACAGCTCTGGGCGTGGCGACCCGGGCGAGCCAAGCGCCTGGCCCGGGTCGTCGACCGCCTCGCGGTCATCCTTCCGTTCGAGCCCGACTTCTTCCGCCGCGTCGGCATCGAGGCCACATACGTCGGGCACCCGCTGCTCGATCAGCTCGAGCCCGGTAACCGCAACGCCGCGCGCGACGAACTGGGCCTGCCGCGTGACGCCCGGGTCCTGGCGCTCTTTCCCGGCTCGCGCCGCGGCGAGATCGGGCGGCTCTGGCCGGCGTATCGCGACGCAGCGCAACGCCTCCTCGATGAGCGCCGCTGTACCCACGTCGTCGTCGCCGCCACGGCTTGGGCCGAGTATCCGGGGGCGGAGCGGTTCCTTGTCGTCCGCGATCGCCAGCGAGCGGTGCTCAGCGCGTCCGACGCGGCGCTGGTGAAGTCGGGCACCACCACCCTCGAGGCGGCCCTGGCCGGCGTGCCGATGGTCGTCGCCTACCGGCTCAATCCGGTGAGTTTCAACGTCGCGCGCCGGCTCGCCACGGTGCATTGGGCCTCGCTGGTCAATCTCGTGGCGGACCGCGATGTGGTACCCGAATTCTTCCAGGGCGACGTCACGGCCGAGCGGCTGGCCAGCGCGGTCGAGCCATTGCTCGACCCCGACAGCGCGGCCCGTCGCGGGCAGCTGGCTGACCTCGCGGACGTCCGGCGGCTCCTCGGCACCGCCGGTGCCAGCGACCGGGTGGCGGCTATCGCCGTCGAGTTGCTGGCGGCGTGAGGTGGAACGTCACCGCGCCCGCCATGCGGACCCTGGCACAGCCCGGTGTGTCGTTGCTGGCGCGGAGCTGGCGCTTCCGCTGTCACCACGAAGCGCGCTGGCGCGCCCTGGTCGACGCCGGCCAGCCGTTCGTGTTCGTGCTCTGGCACGAGGTGCTGCTGCCGCTGCTCTGGCGCCACCGTCACCAGGGAATCGCCATCGTGGTCAGTGAGGGGAAGGAGGGCCGTTACCTGGCGGATTACGCCGAACGCATCGGGTATCGCCTGATTCCCGGGTCGTCACGCCGCGGCGCCACCCGGGCGCTCCTTGGCGCGATTCATCACCTCGAGGATGGCATCCCGGTTGCCTTCACTCCCGACGGACCGACCGGCCCCCGCCGGGAGATCAAGGCCGGCGTCGTCCGTGCGGCGCAGAAGACCGGCGTCCCGATCCTGCCGCTGCACGCCGTCGCCGATCCGGCGCGCCGGCTGCATTCGTGGGACCGGATGGTCGTGCCGCTGCCGTTCGCCAGGATCGACGTGGCATACGGTGAGCCGTTTCACGTCGGGCCGGCAGCCGACGGGCTGGCGGCCGGGGTGGCCCGGTCGGCGGCCGCGCTGGACGCCCTCGAAGCCGCGCTGGGGGCCGCCTGAGGCGCCGCCGCGATCGCCACCGATTCGTCCGCTGGCTGTGGACCGACCGGGGGGTTGCCGCCCGCCTGACCCGCGCGCTGCTGGTGCCGGCGAGCGGGCTCTGGGGTGGCGCGGCTTGGCTGCGGCGCTCGGCCTACCGGACCGGCGCGTTGCCGTCCAGGCGCCTCGGCTGCCCAGCCGTCGCCATCGGCAACCTCTCGGTCGGCGGGTCGGGGAAGACACCGATTGCCGACTGGGTCGCCGCCCGGTACGTGCGAGCGGGACACAGGCCGGGGATTCTGCTCCGCGGCGTCGGCCACGACGAGACCGCCCTCCACCGCGATGCCGTTCCGGAAGCCGTGGTGGTGGCCAACCCCGACCGCGCCGCCGGGGCCGCCGAAGCAATCGCGGCAGGCGCCGATGTCCTGGTGCTCGACGATGCCTTCCAGCGCCTCGACGTGGTCGCCGACCTCAACGTCTGCCTGGTCAGCGCCGAATCGTCGCTGGCGGCGCGCTGGCTGGTCCCGGCCGGGCCCTGGCGGGAGGGATGGCGGGCCCTGGGCCGCGCGTCGGCGCTGATCGTGACCCGGAAGCGCGCCGATCAACAGACCGCGGCCCTCCTCGCCGAGCGACTGCGCCGATACCTTCCGCCCGGAGCGGTGGTCGCCATTGCGCGCCTCGACCTGGCGTCACTGACCGGTCTGGTCAGTGGCAAGGAATTTCCGGTGTCGATGCTGGCCGGGCGCAAGGTGGTGGCCGCCAGCGGCATCGCCGATCCGGCCGCCTTCGTGGCGCAGGTCAAGGGGACCGGCGCCCTGGTGCAGGTGGCGACGTGGGAAGATCACCACCAGTTCCGGGACGAGGACGTCGCCTGGCTGGCCCACGCCGCGCGCCGCGCCGATCAGGTGGTGCTGACCGCGAAGGATGCGGTCAAATTGCGGCGACGATGGCCGGCCAGCATCCCCGAGCCGCTGGTGGCCGGATTGCGTGTCACGTTTGAAGCCGGGAGAACAAGCCATTCGCGACGCGCTCGACCGCGTCGTCGCGCGGGAAGAGTAAACGGTCGAACCCAGAGGTCCGCACGGACCGGAGTGGTACGAAATGCCGAGCATCAAGCCTCGCAAAGCCCAACAGATCATCAAGCCCGATCGTGACCGTCGCTTCGCCCTCGAGGAGAACCCCTTCGAGGCGATGATGTCGCGCTTCGACGACGCGGCACGGCGCCTCCAGCTGGAACCGGGCCTCTACAAGGTGCTGCGCGCGCCCGAGAAGCAGATCATCGTCTCGGTGCCGGTCATGCGCGACAATGGCGAAATCGAGGTGTTCACCGGCTTCCGCGTGCTGCACAACACGTCGCGTGGGCCCGCCAAGGGCGGCATCCGGTTCGACCTGAACGTCTCGATCGACGAAGTGAAGGCGCTGGCGGCGTGGATGACGTGGAAGTGCGCCGTCGTCAACCTGCCGTTCGGCGGCGCCAAGGGCGGCGTGATCTGCGATCCGACGACCATCTCGGCCGCCGAACTCGAGCGGCTGACCCGGCGCTACACGTCGGCGATCATCGAAGTCCTCGGCCCCGAGTCCGACGTCCCGGCCCCCGATGTCAACACCAACGAGCGGGTCATGGCGTGGATCATGGACACCTACTCCATGCACAAGCGCCACACGGTCACCGGCGTGGTCACCGGCAAGCCGGTGGCGATGGGCGGTTCGCTCGGCCGTCGTGACGCAACCGGCCGGGGCTGCCTGGTGGTCACCAAGCGGGCCCTCGAGCGCCGCAACATGAAGGTGGCCGGCGCAGCCGTCGCCGTGCAGGGCTTCGGCAACGTCGGCTCGACCGCCGCGCGGCTGATGGCCGACGAAGGGATGAAGATCATCGCCGTCAGCGACAAGTCGGGCGGGGTGCACGACCCGAAGGGGCTCGACATCCACGACTGCCTGGCCTGGACCCGCGAGGGACACCTGCTGAGCGAATATCCCCGCGGCCGCCACATCACCAACGACGAATTGCTGACCCTGAAGTGCGACGTGCTGGTGCCGGCCGCGCTCGAGAACGTCATCACCAGCAAGAACGCCGGTGACATCAAGGCGAAGATCATCTGCGAGGGGGCGAACGGCCCCACCACGGCGAAGGCCGACACCATCCTCGACCGGAAGGGCATCTACGTCATTCCCGACATCCTCGCCAACGCCGGCGGCGTCACGGTGTCGTACTTCGAATGGGTGCAGGATCGCGGCGGCTACTTCTGGGACGAGCCGACCGTCAACGAGCGCCTCGAGAAGATCATGAAGGACGCCTTCGACGAGGTGTCCGCGATGGCGGAGAAGCACCAGGTCAGCATGCGCATCGGCGCATACATGCTGGCAATCGACCGCGTGGCGGCGATGCACCGCATGCGCGGTCTCTATGCCTGATGCGGCTGACGCTCCTCGCGGTCGGTGGGCTCCGGCCGGCCTTCCGGGCGGCGTGTGACGAGTATCTCCGCCGCCTCACCCGGCTGGCGCCGCTCGACGAACGCGAAGTGCGGGAAGCCGGCAAGGCCGGCAACGTCGCCGCGCAACGCAACGAAGAGGGGCGCCGGCTGCTCGACGCGGTGCCGGAGACCGCCGCCGTGGTGCTGCTCGACCACGACGGCACGGCGTGGAGCAGCGAGGAGCTCGCCGCACAGCTGGAGCAGTGGCGGCTGGCCGGCCGCGACCGCGTCTTCATCATCGGCGGAGCGGTGGGCGTCTCCGCCGCGGTGCGACGGCGTGCCGGGACGGTCTGGAGCCTGGGCCCACTCACCTATCCCCACGAACTCGCTCGCGTGATCGTGGCAGAACAGCTGTATCGCGCCGCGACCATCCTGCGCGGCATGCCGTACCACAAGGGGGCACGCTGATACGGATCGCGTCGGCGGCGGTGCCCGCCCCGGGGCCGATCGCGCCGCGTGCCGCCACCTGGGACGGCACGCTCGGCGCCGCGCTCTATCCGTCGTCCACCGTCGCGGCCCAACTCGAACGCCTCGGCACCCCCGGGGCGCTGGCGGTGACGACCGGCCAGCAGCCGGGCTTGTTCACCGGACCGCTCTACACGATCCACAAGGCAGTGGCTGCACAGGCACTCGCCGCCCGCCTCGAGCGCGAGTGGCGCCGGCCGGTCGTTCCGATCTTCTGGCTTGCCGGCGACGATCACGACTTCCGGGAAGCCAGCGTGGCGCGGTGGATCGACCGGAGCGGGGAACTCGTCACCTGGCGCCTCACCGACCGCCCGCCCGACGCGCCGCAACTTCCGATGTATCGCCAGCAGCTTACCGAAGCCCGGGTGGGGCTCGGCCTGCTGGAGGCATCGCTCCCTGCCGGCCCGGGCCGCGATGCCACGGTGGCGTGGCTTGCCCGGCACTACCGTGATGGCGCCACGTTGCAGCAGGCCTGCGGCGGGGCGCTCGCCGAGTTGCTTGCGCCGTTCGGCATTGTGGTGCTCGACCCGACGCATCCGGCATTCAAGCAACGGCAGGCACCGATCCTCGCCGCCGCATTGCGCGCTGCCGCGGAGCTCGACACGCGCCTTGCGGAGCTGCCGGGGGTGGACACCGGTATCACTGCGGGCCACGGCGAGACGCTGGTCTTCATCGAGACCGTCGCGGGACGCGATCGGCTGGTGATCGATGGCGACGGATATCGCGCGCGGCGATCGGGAGAGGCCTTCACCAGCACCCGGATCGAACAGCTGCTCGCTGACGAACCGGCGCGATTCTCCGCCAATGTCCTGTTGCGTCCGATCGTCGAGAGCGCCTTGCTGCCGACGGTGGCCTACGTCGGCGGAGCCGCCGAGATCCGCTACCAGACCCAGCAGTCGGCGGCACTCTATGCGCCGCTGGGCGTCTCTCCGCAGCAACCGGTACGGCGCTGGGGCGGCACCGTCGTGGAAGCGTGGGCCGACCGGCTGCTTGCCCGGCTCGACCTGACGCCCGAACAGGTGCAGGGTGACGACGGATCGATCGGGCGGCGGATCCTCCGGCAGGATCTTCCCGCCGAGGCGACCGCGACGATCGCCGAGCTGCGCGAGCACCTGGCGGCGGCCGACACGGCACTGCGGGCCGCCGGCGCGGCGATCGACCCGGTACTGGACCGGTCCATCGCCGGGCGGATGCATCACCTCGCGGTCACCGTCGACGCCATCGAGCGCTCCCTCGAACGGCACCTGCGCAAGCGGGACGCCACCGCGTGGCAGCAATTCGCCCGGCTGCGCGCCGCGTTCCTGCCTGGCGGGGTGCCGCAGGAACGATCCCTGACCGCCGCGACGTTCCTCGCGCGCTATCCGCGGGATTGGCTTGCCGCCGTCGGCGCCGCCGCGACGGCGTGGTGCAGGGCATGAGCCGGCGCGGTACCTACCTCGTTTCGGCCGGCATTCTTTTCAGTCGCATCACCGGGTTGATCCGCCAGCGCGTTCTCGCCAAGTACCTCGGCATCAGCGCGGACATGGACGTCTGGAGCGCCGCGTTCCGGATCCCCAACTTCCTGCAGAATCTCTTCGGCGAAGGCGCCCTCTCCGCGTCGTTCATTCCGAGCTACGCCGAATTGCTCGGCGCCGACCGCGATGACGAGGCACGGGAACTGGCCGGCGCCGTGCTCGCCCTTCTCGCTGTCGTCGTCACGCTGCTGGTGGCCCTCGGCGAACTCGCGACGCCGCTGCTGCTCGACCTGCTGGTCTCACCGCACTGGCCACCCGAAAAGCGCGCCCTGACCGAACACCTCGTCCGGATCCTCTTTCCGGGTGCCGGGATGCTGGTCATCTCGGCGTGGTGCCTTGGCGTCCTGAACTCCCATCGGCGGTTCTTCCTCTCCTACGTTTCGCCGGTCTTCTGGAACGCCGCCATCATCACCGCTGCGCTGGCCGCCGGGCGGTCGGGGCGCCCCGAACACTTCGTGAGCGTCATCGCGGTGGGCGCCGTCGCCGGCAGCGCGTTGCAGGTCCTGGTGCAGTGGCCCATTGTCCGCAAGGTCGGTGGTCGCATCGTGCCGCAGGGGTGGCGGAATGTGGCGGCGGTCCGCACCGTGCTGCGGGCGTTCGTGCCCAACCTGATTTCGCGGGGTGCGAACCAGATCTCGGCGTTCGTCGACCTCTACATTGCCACGATGATCGCCGGCAACGGTGCCCTCGCCGCGATCACCAACGCGCAGGTGCTCTACACACTCCCGGTCTCGCTCTTCGGGATGGCGGTCTCGGCGGCCGAGTTGCCCGAGATGGCCCGGGAACGCGGTGACCCCCAGCGAGTCGCCGCCGCCCTCCGCGAACGGCTCAGCGGTGCGACCGAGCGACTGGCGTTCTACATCGTCCCGTCGGCGGTGGGGTTTCTCACCATGGGCGACGTCGTCGCGGGAGCCGTCCTGCAGAACGGAGCGTTCAACAGGAGTGACACCCGGTACGTATGGCTGGTCCTCGCCGGGTCCGCCACCGGATTGCTGGCTTCCACCCTGGGACGGCTCTATGCCTCGACGTTCTATGCCCTGCACGACACCCGGACGCCCCTCAAGTACGGGGTGGTGCGGGTGCTGCTGACCGGCGTGATGGGGCTCTTCGCGGCGCTCTACCTGCCGCAGATGCTCGGCCTCGACGCCCGCTGGGGGGCGGCGGGGCTCACCGCCTCCGCCGGACTTGCCGGCTGGGTGGAATTCGCGCTGCTGCGCCGCGGGCTCTTCCGGCGGCTCGGGCGGTTCAAGGTGCCGCGCCACGAGGTGCTCAAGCTGTGGGTCGCCGCGCTGGTCGCGGCGGCGGTTGCCAACGCCGCCCGGCTCGGGCTGGCACACGTCGGTCCGATCGTCCGCGGTGCCGTGATCCTGCCGATCGATGCGTTCGCCTACCTCGGCCTGACGGCGTGGTGGAACATCTCCGAAGCCGGCCTGCTGATGCGGCGCATCCGCCTCTTCCTCGACCTCCCCAGGCCGTCGCGATGAACGAGGCCCTGCAGCGAAAGCTCGACACGCTGCCGGATGGCCCCGGGGTCTACCTCTGGAAGGACGCCGACGGCACCGTGCTGTACGTCGGGAAGGCCGCCAACCTCCGGAGTCGCGTCCGATCCTACTTTGCCAGTGACTTTCCCGAATCGCCGCGGCATCGCCTCTTGCAGGACCGAATCGCCGACGTCGAGACCATCGTCGTGCCCAACGATGCCCAGTCATTGCTGCTCGAAAACAACCTGATCAAGGAGTACCTGCCCCGATTCAACGCGCAGCTCAAGGACGACAAGAGCTATCCGTCGATCGCGGTCACCCTCGGCGAGCCGTTTCCGCGCCTCCTCGTGACCCGGCGGCGCGACATTGCCGGTGCCAGGTACTTCGGCCCGTTCACTGACGTCGGCGAGATGCGCCGCACCCTGGCGTTGATCCGCCGCATCTTCACCGTGCGGTCCTGTCGCGATGACATTCCGCGCGAGCGACGCGAACGCCCCTGTCTCGACTATCACATCGGCCGCTGCCGGGCACCGTGCGTCGGATGGCAGGACCAGGCCGATTACCGCGCCATGATCGACGAGGTCGTCGACTTTCTCGAGGGCCGCACCGTCGACCTGAAGGCCCGGATCCGCGGCTACATGCTTGCCGCCGCCGAGCGCGAGGACTTCGAACGTGCTCGCGAGTTCCGCGATGCGCTGCGCTGGCTCGAACAGGTCGAAGAACCGGCGGCCGTCGAGATCATCGGCACCGGCGACGCCGACGTGATCGGTTACGCCCGCGACGGTGACGACGCGGTCGGTGCGCTGCTGCGGGTGCGGGAAGGGAAGGTGGTGGGACGCGAGCACCGGTTTCTCGAGAACGTCGAGGACGAGCCCGACGAAGACGTGCTCAGCATGTTGCTGGTGCGCTGGTACCGCCTGCTGGAGGGGAAGGCACGGCGCCTCGTGCTGCCGCTGGCGCCGGCCGACGCGGAGGCGGTCGCCGAGCTGCTGGCCGACCAGCGGCTCGCCATCCCGCAACGAGGCGTCGCGGCCCGATGGCTCGAGCTCGCCGACCAGAACGCCCGGCACCTGCTGGAGAGCCTTCGCCTCGAGTCGTTCGAGACGGCCGAGCGCGCCGACGATCCGGTGTACGCCCTGGGACGCGAGCTCGGCATGACCACCGTACCGCGCACCTTCATCTGCGTCGACATCTCCACCAACCAGGGGCGTGACACGGTCGGCTCGCTGGTGACGTTCGAAGCCGGGCGCCCGCGCAAATCGGAGTACCGCAAGTACCGCATCAAGGGTGTTGCGCAGCAGGACGACTACGCCGCGATCCATGAGGTGATCACCCGCTACTTCCGGCGCCGGCTCGACGAAGGGAAGCCATCGCCCGACCTGGTGGTGATCGATGGCGGCAAGGGCCAGCTCGGCGCCGCCCGCGACGCGATGCAGCAACTCGGCATCGCCGACGTGCCGCTGATTTCGCTCGCGAAACGCGAGGAGGAGATCTACTTTCCGGACCGATCCGAGCCGCTCCGCCTGCCGCGGCGCAGCCCGGCGTTGCGGCTGCTGCAGCGGGCCCGCGACGAGGCCCACCGGTTCGGCGTGGCGTACAACCGCAAGCGACGGACGGCCCGGACCGTCACCTCGGCGCTGCTCGACATTCCCGGGATCGGCCCGTCGCGCCGGAGCGCGCTGCTGCAGGCGTTCGGTTCGCTGGCCGGCGTCCGGGGCGCGTCAGCGGCCGAAATCGCCGCCGTGCCCGGCTTCTCGGCGACCCTCGCGTCGCGCGTACTCGAACACCTGAAGGCGCACTGAGATGGATTGGCAACTCGAATGCTCCGATTGCGGCGCCACCGCGTCGCCGGTGGGACTTCCCACCGTCTGTCCCGCGTGCGGCCGCCCCTGGCTGGTGCGCTATCCCGATCGCCACCATCCACTGGCCGAACGCGAAGCCCTGGCGCACCGACGCGGCATGTGGCGCTACCGCGAGTTCCTGCCGCTGCTGCCCTCCGAGCAGCCCGTCACGCTCGGTGAAGGCGACACGCCGCTGCTGCCGGTGCCGCGCCTGGGCCGGGAAATCGGCCTCGACGATGCGTGGGTCAAGGACGAAGCCGCCAATCCCACCGGCTCGTTCAAGTCGCGCGGGCTCTCCGCCGCCATCACCCGCGCCACCCTCGCCGGTGTCACCCGCTTCGTGATTCCCACCGCCGGCAACGCCGGCGTGGCGAGTTCGGCATACGCGGCGCGGGCCGGTGCCGCGGTGCGCGTCTACGCTCCACGCACCACGCCCGGCACCATCCTGTCCCAGATCGCCGCGTTCGGCGCCGATCTTCAGCTGCTCGACGGACACATCGGCGACTGCGGCAAGGCGGCCCGGCGCTTTGCCGAGGAGACCGGTGCGTTCGACCTCAGCACGCTGCGGGAGCCGTACCGGATCGAAGGGAAGAAGACCCTGGGGCTCGAATTGGCGCTGCAGTTCGATTGGCACGCCCCCGACGCGATCATCTATCCGACCGGCGGCGGCACCGGGTTGATCGGGATGTGGAAGGGCTTCGGCGAGCTGCTCGATGCCGGCTGGATTGATGGCACCATGCCACGGTTCTATACCGTGCAGAGCACCGGCTGCGCACCGGTGGTCAAGGCGTTCGACAGCGGCGCCGATCACGCCGAGCCATGGCCCGAGCCGTGGACCGTTGCGAGCGGGCTGCGAGTCCCGGGGCCGCTCGGCGACAAGCTGATGTTGCGGATCCTGCGGGAGTCCGGCGGCGGCGCCGTCGCGGTGCCGGACGCCGAGATGACAGAGCTGGGCCGCCGCGGCATGCACCTCGAGGGAATCGACTTCTCCCCCGAAGGCGGCGCCGCCGTCGCGGCCGCCGCCGCGCTCCGCCAGAGCGGCGTGCTCGGGGCCCGCGATCGCGTGGTGATCTTCAACACCGGCGCCGGATGGCTCTATCGCGATCCCGGGCATTTGCCCGCAGGCGCGTGATCGAGGATATTTCCGCCCGGGGGCAAGGCGCGGATTGCAACGTGGAGCGCCTCCGCGACGTAGCAGACACACAAGCGGCCCTGCCGACCGGCCGGGCGTATTCCGGCGGTGGCACTGGCCCCGTCCAGTCTCGCAAGGAGTGGTGATGAAGAAGACCGGCATGCTGATGGTGGCCGTTGCGGCCTTCGCGCTGCCCCTCGCCGGACAGTCCGGCGAAGCACCCGCGGTGGCCCGCGCCATGTCCACGGGTCGGTTCCAGAAGGCCAATTGCAGTCTCAAGGGAGACTTCCGCAGCTCGAGCGCCCTGACCTACCTGGTCACCGCCGATTCGCTGCATGAACCCGACAAGAAGGCGGCCCAGCTCCGGCACGCCATCGAGAGCTCGACCAGCGCCATTACCGGCGGCAACCCGACTCCCGCGGCGTGGTACTACCTCGGCCGCGCCTACCTGATGGATGGCGACGTGCGGGGCGCCGACAGTGCGCTGACCAAGGCGGCCCAACTCGCCCCCGACTGCGCCGTCGACATCAAGGGATATCGGCAGCTGGCCTGGAACGTGCTTGTCACGCCCAGCAGCGACCTGCTCAAGCGCCAGCAGTTCGACTCCGCGATCGCCACCCTCCGGCTCGCCAACACGATTTCACGCGACTACCCGCAGGGCTTCTACAACCTCGGCGCCGCCTTCACCGACACCAAGCAGTACGACAGCGCGGCGTACTATTTCGGCCTCGCCGCCCAGAAGGCCGACTCCGATCCCCGGTTCGCCACCACCCGCGACGACGCCATCTTCAACCTCGCGTCGCTCGACCAGGAGTTGGGGCGGCACGCCGACGCGATCGTGCAGTTCAAGAAGTACCTCGCGACCCATCCCGACGCCGGCGACGCCAAGCGCGGACTGGCCATCTCGGAACGGGCCGTGGGTGACACTGCCGGCGCGAACGCGATCCAGCAGGACCTTGCCAACTCCGGCAACCTGAGCACCACCGAGCTGATGTCGATGGGCATCCAGGCGTATCAGCAGAAGAAGTACCAGGACGCCGCCGACGCCTTCCAGAAGGTCCTTGCGGTGGAACCGAACAGCCACGACGCGCTCTTCGATCTCGCCAACATGTACTTCGCGATGGGTGATGGAGCCAAGCTCGTGGCCACCGCCCAGCGAGCGCTCGTGATCAATCCCCTTGGCGAAGACGACATGAAGCTGCTGGCCCAGGGTTACCGGATGCAGAACGACACCACCGATCTCCTCAAGGCCTACGGCGATCTCTCCGCGCTCACCACGTCGATCACCGTCACCAAGATGGTGCCCACCGACTCCGGCGCGACGCTGTCGTTCACCGCGACCGGACGCGAAGCGCAGGACGCCAGCGGCAACACCATTGCGCCGGCGGCGCTCACCATCGTGGTGGAGTTCACCGACGCGAAGGGCAACGTGGTGGCGTCGCAGGAGCAGGCGATCCCGGCGCTCCAGCCCAACGCCAAGCAGGACTTCACGGTCACGGCGGCCGCGAAGGGCATCGTCAGCTGGCAGTACCACGTCAAGAAGTAGCGCCGGCGATCGGCGCCGCGGCCGCGTTGAAGGGCGGCCGGCGACCGGCTAGGTTGTCGCACGCGCGGGTGTAGCTCAGTTGGTAGAGCATCAGCTTCCCAAGCTGAGGGTCGCGGGTTCGAGCCCCGTCGCCCGCTTGCCGGTACCGAAACCCGCCCTGTCCCGGGGCGGGTTTCGTGCGTTCGGTCCGGCCGGTCCGCTTGCCGAGTCCGGGGCGGTCGGCCCATCTTCCGCCGAACCCCGCATGACACTTCCTTCGGCGTCACTCGACGACCTCCGCACCCTGATCGGCGACCGCTACGCCATCGATCGGGAACTCGGTCACGGCGGCATGGGCGCCGTCTACCTGGTTCGCGACCTGGCCCTCGACCGGCCCGTCGCCCTCAAGGTCCTCCCCCCGGCCTTTGCGACCGATCCGTCACTGCGCGAGCGCTTCCTGCGGGAAACCCGCACCGCCGCGTCGTTTTCCCACCCGAATATCGTCCCGGTGCACGGCGTCGAAGATCGCCCCGGTCTGTTGGCGTTCACGATGGGATTCATCGAGGGCGAGAGCCTCGCCGATCGCGTCGAACGGAGCGGTCCGCTCGACACACGGGGGATGGTCCGCCTGCTGCTCGATGTCGCCTACGGCCTGGCGTATGCGCACGGACGCGGCGTGGTCCACCGCGACATCAAGCCCGACAACATCATGATCGAGCGTGCCACCGGTCGCGCCCTCCTGATGGACTTCGGCATCTCCCGTCCGATCGCGTCGCGCCCCGATGCCCCGGGACTGACCCGCGTCGGCGAGGTGGTCGGCACCCCCGAGTTCATGAGCCCCGAACAGGCCACCGGCGACTTCGTCGACGGGCGAACCGACATCTATTCGCTCGGGCTCGTCGCACTCTATGCCCTGACCGGCCGCAAGCAGATCACCGGAACCTCGACGCAGCAGATCATCACACGCCAGCTGACCCAGCTTCCGCCCCCAGCCGCCGAACTCCGCCCCGACATTCCCTCGGCACTCGCCGCCGCGATCGACCGCTGTGTCGCGAAGGCGGCCGACGAGCGCTTTCCCACCGCCGAAGCACTGGTGGAGGCGATCGAGGCGGCGCAGCTGGCCGCCCCCGAGGTTCCGCTTCCCATCCGCCTCTTCGCCCAGGAAGTCGCGACACTCGGCTTGGTGCTCTTCTTTCTCGTCCTGTTCACCTGGATGCTCGCCGGGACGGTCGGCCGGTCCGGAGATCTCAACGTCTCGCTGCCGATCCTCGTCCTCATCGCCGTCGGCCTCACCCGGGTCATCGAATCCTTCCAGAACGCCCGGCGACTTGGTGCGCTCGGCTTCACCGCCACGGAGGTCGAGCGCGGATTCCGGCGCGTCGCCGACGAACGCGACGAACATCGCCACCGGCTGCTCGCCGACCCCGCCACCGTCACCCGGCGGCGAACCACGGTCCGGCGGACCGTGGCGCAACTCGCCCTCGCCATCGTGCTCGTTGCCGCCGGCGTGATGTCGGGCAAGCGCATCGACGGGCGGAGCATCCATGTCGGCCTTCTCGGGGGCATCGCCGTCGTCACCGGGATGTGCCTCTTCGCGGTAAGCCTGGTCCTCCTGGCCCGCAGTCCGTTCCGGCCGGCCATGGGAGAACGGCTCTTCCGCCGGCTCTGGCTGGGTCCGGTCGGAAGACGATTCCTTGCGCTCGCCATCGGGAACGGGCGACGCACCATGGCGGGAAGCCGATCCTGAAGCGCCAGCCGCGGGGCGGGGAATGCGCCCGGCGTCCGCCAGCGACCCGGTCCGACGTTCGAATCAGGTTGAGGTTAGCGGCGCTAACCCTTGTTCAGGAATAGACATAGCGCCATATTGCCGCATGCTTCTCCAGGTGCTGTCCGCCCCGTGATCAAGGTCAAGGAAGTGCTGTCGGGTTCGATCGGCGAGGCGATCGGCCTGGTTCCCGACGCGGAGCTGTTGACCGTCGGCGGCACCAGCCTCGAGGATTTTCTCGACTGGGAGTTCCTCACCGCGGAGGAGGACTTCACCGTCGTCTACCGGCGCCCGGGCGCCGCCGAGGAGTACGAGGTCACCGTCGAGCGCCCGCTCGACGAGCCGCTCGGCGTGACGGTCGAGCCGGCCCGCATCCGCCGCTGCGCCAACCGCTGCGATTTCTGCTTCGTCGACGGCAACCCGGCCGGCGTTCGCGACGTGCTCTACATCCGCGACGACGACTATCGCCTCTCGTTCCGGTACGGCAACTTCGCGACGCTGACCAATCTCAAGCCGCACGATACGGCGCGGATCATCGCCTACCGGCTCTCGCCGCTCTATGTCTCGGTGCACGCCACCGATCCGCAGGTCCGCCGCTGGGTGCTGCGCAACCCGCAGGCCCCGGAGATCATTCCGCAGATGCGCGAGTTCGCCGATCACGGCATCGAGTTCCACACCCAGATCGTCCTGTCGCCCGGGGTCAACGATGGCGACGGTGCTGCGTGCAGACCCTGGACGATCTCTGGAATTTCGGGCCGGCGGTCCGTTCGGTCTCGGTGGTGCCCGTCGGTCTGACCGAGTTCAGCAAGCATTCGCGGGTGCGCGAACCGACCGCGGCGGAGTGCCGCGGCGGTCGATCGCCGCGGTGACCCGCGCCGCCGAGCGGGCCCTCGCCGCGCGGGGCGATACCTGGGCTCACGGAGCCGACGAACTCTATCTCCGGGCCGGGGTCGAATTGCCGCCGGAATCATGGTACGGCGATTTCGAACAGGTCGAGAACGGCGTCGGGTCGGTGCGCTGGCTGGAACGCTGCAGTCCGCGAGGGCGCGGCGGAGATCGGCGGCTGGGCCGGGCGGCGGATCGCGGTGCTGACCGGCACCTCGATGGCGCCCCTGATGCCGCATGCTCCTGGCGTCGCTGGCCGATGCCACCGGCGCCTCGTTCGAGCTCGTTCCCGTGACCAACGACCTGTTCGGCAGCCGGGTGACCACGGCGGGTCTCCTTCCCGGCACCGCCATCGCGTCGGCATTCGCGGCGCTCCACGGCGTCGACCTGGCGCTGATTCCGGGCGAAGCGGTCAACGACGCCGGACTGCTGATCGATTCCGTCGCGCTGGAGTCGCTGCAGGCTTCGGCACCGATGCCGGTGCGCCCGTCGAAGACGTTCGTCGACGCCCTGCTGGAGCCGCTCGCCGCATGAGCCTGCCGACCGTTGCCATCGTCGGCCGCCCCAACGTCGGCAAGTCGACCCTGTTCAATCGCATGGTCGGCGGCCGTGACGCCATCGTCTCGGACCAGCCGGGCACCACGCGCGACCGCCACTTCGGTGAGGCGCTGTGGAACGGCCGCGAGTTCTGGGTCGTCGACACCGGCGGCCTGGTGCCCGACGCCTCCGACTGATGGATCGCGCCATCGGCACCCAGGTCGAACGCGCGCTCGCCGAAGCCGACCTGGTGGTCCTCCTCGTCGACGGCCAGTCCGGCGTACTCCGGTCGACGAAGAGATCGCCCGCCGGCTGCAGCGCTCCGGGCGGCCGGTGCTCCTCGCCGTCAACAAGCTCGACGAGATCGCCAGCCGCGGCGATCGGCACGTCGTTCCACGCCCTCGGCCTCGGCGAGCCGTACCCGGTCTCGGCCGCGACAGGGCAAGGGAAGCGGCGACCTCCTCGACGCCATCGTCGCGCGGCTCCCCGACCGCCCCCGAGCGCCGAAGAGGGCGATGCGGTGCGGGTCGCCGTGATCGGGCGACCCGAATGCCGGCAAGTCGTTCGCTGGTCAATCGCCTTCTCGGCGAAGAGCGCCACTGGTGGTGACGCCGATGCCGGGCACGACCCGCGATGCGATCGACTCGACCCTGCGCTACACGGCACGCACGATGAGTACTCATCGATACAGCCGGCCTGCGCCGCCACGCCAAGGTGCAGGAGGACATCGAGTTCTATTCCGGCATGCGCACCGAGCGCGCCGTGCATCGGGCTGACGTCTGCGTGCTGGTGGTCGACGCCAAGTCAGGGGTTGCACAACCAGGACCTCCGCATCGCCGAACAGCGCCTGGGAGCGCGGTTGCGGGTTGATCGTCGTGGTCAACAAGTGGGACCTGATCGAGGAGAAGGACGCCAACACCGCCCAGCGCGGCGAGGACATCGCTTGATCGAGAAGGCGCCGATGCTGGAGAACGTGCCATTCCTCTATGCCTCCGCGCTCACCGGCCAGCGGGTGCCGCAGCTCCTCGACCTGATCCTCGAGGTGGCCGATGCGCGGCAAATCGGGTGTCCACCGCCGAGGTCAATCGCGTGCTGCAGGCAGCTGCTGGAACGCAGTGCGCCGCCCCAGAAGCCCGGCGAGGAGGTCAAGCTCCTGTACGCCTAGCCAGATCGGCATCGGCCCGCCGACCATCGCCATCGTCGCCAATCAGCCGGAAGCGGTGCCGGAGTCGTATCAGCGCTACCTGCTGCGGGGCTTCCGCGACGCCTGGGGCTTCAAGGGCGCACCGCTGCGCCTCACGCTCAACCGGCGCGGGAGCAAGCGGTGACGGCCGCGGTCATCGTGCGCGATCGTCGGATGGCGTACCTGCTCGGGTCGATTCCGACATCGTACTGGGTGGCCAGGGCGGCACAGGGGATCGACCTGCGGACACGTCGGAAGCGGCAACCTCGGGGCCACCAACCTCTATCCGCGCGTTCGGCTGGCGGTTGGCCGTCCCGGTTGCCGCCTTCGATATGCGCCAAGGGCGCGCATTCCCGTGGCGCTCGTTGCGCCGTGGGTCGGGCTGGGACTCGCCGGCGGTGCCGCCCTCGGCGTGGTGGCGTTGCTCGGCCATGTCTTCTCGATCTTCATCGGCTTCCGCGGCGGCAAGGGGGTCGCCACCGGTGGCGGGGTGGTGCTCGGACTCGCGCCGCTGTGCGTTCGTCGTCGTGCTGGCGGTCTGGGGCGCCGTGCTGCGCCTGTCGGGTTACGTCTCGCTTGGCAGCATTGTCGCCGCCGCGGCCCTGCCGGCGGCGGTCTGGATTCTCGAGCCGGCTCGTCGATCGCTGACTGCCGTGGTTCGTGGCGCTCGCCGTCCTGATCGTCTGGATGCATCGGGCCAACATCCGCCGGCTCCGCGATGGCACCGAGCATCGCTTCGGCCACGGCGCCGGGGTCGCCACATGACCGCCATCGCGGTGCTCGGTGCCGGCAGCTGGGGCACCACCCTTGCCGACCTGCTGGTCCGCGCGGGACACCCGGTGCGCCTCTGGGCGCTGGAGCCGGACGTGGCCGACGCGATCAACCAGCGGCACGAAAACGACGTCTATCTTCCCGGTGCGCCGCTCGACCCGGCGCTCGTTGCCAGCACCGACCTCACCGAGGCTGGTCCGCGATGCCGGCGTGGTCTGCACCGCGGTCCCGAGCCACGCGATGCGCGCGGTGCTCGGCACGGTCGGTCCCCGACTGCCGGTCGGGACCAGGCTGGTATGCGCCACCAAGGGCATCGAGCTGGCCTCGTTGCTGTTCATGGATGGCGTGGCCGAACAGGTCGTGCCGCACTGCCGGTTCGTGGCGTTGTCGGGGCCGAGCTTTGCCGAAGAAGTCCACGCCGGGCAACCGACGGCAATTGTCGCCGCTTCCCGCGACGCCGACGCGGCCGTCGAGACGCAGCAACTCTTCTCGACCCGATACTTCCGGGTGTACACCCACGACGATGTCATCGGAGTCGACCCTCGCCGGGTCGCTCAAGAACACCATCGCCATCGCCGCAGGGATCCTCGAGGGCCTCGGACTCGGTCACAATCCGCGGGCCGCGTTGATCACCCGGGGGCTCGCCGAAATCGCCCGGCTTGGCGTGGCGCTCGGGGCGTCGCCGGCAACCTTTGCCGGGCTGGCCGGCATGGGAGACCTGATCCTGACCTGCACTGGAGCGAGCGTCGCGCAATCATCGCCTCGGCGTGGCACTCGCCCGGGGCACCTCACTCGCGGAGTACCAGGCGCGGCACCGCACGGTAATCGAGGGCGTCAATACGGCCCTCGCCGCGTCGCGGCTCGCCGATCGCCACGGGGTCGACATGCCGATCACCGCGCAGGTCGCGTCGGTGCTCTTCGACGGTGCCTCGCCCCGGGAATCGATCCGGCTGCTGATGGAGCGAACGCTCAAGGCGGAACAATGGGCATGACACTGCCACACCCGGTCCAGGAATTCTTCTCGATCGGCGAGGTCTGCGCGCTGACCGAGCTGCGTCCTCACGTGCTGCGGTACTGGGAAAGCCAGTTCCGCTTCCTCAGCCCGGCGAAGAACCGCTCCGGCAACCGGGTCTACAAGGCACGCGAAGTCGAACTGATCATGCTCGTCAAGCACCTGTTGTACACCGAGCGGTACACCATCGACGGCGCGCGCCAGCGGCTGGACCAGTATCGCCGCGCCGGCGAGCTCAAGACGGCGGCCCACCAGGCAATGCGGATCGAAACCGTCCGCGAGGTGCGCGACGCCCTCCGCGCGATCGGCGCGGTCCTCGACGGCACCGCGCCGCCACCGCCGCGCCGCCGGCCGCGTCCGGACCAGGGTTGACCCGGCGACTGGCGGCGGGTCCGCTCACTCGGCACGCGGCGGCGCCGACGATTCACTGAAGAAGAGGGCGGACAACCCCAGCCCCATCCAGACCACCTCCCGCACCCGCGTCAGCAGCGCGGCCGAAGTTCCCAGCGCCGGATCCAGGCCCAGGCCGGTGAACACCAGAAAGACGCCCCCCTCCTTGGCGCCGATCTCGTAGGGCACGAAGAACAGCAGGTTGGAAAAGATCGATGCCAGCCCCGCCACGACGAATCCGCGCACCACGTCGAAGCCGAGCCCGAAACTGTAGAGGATGAAGGCGTACTCGAGGGTGCTGAGGAAGCGCCCGGTGAGCTCGATGGCAAGAGCGCCCAGGAAGTGCCAGCGCCCCTCGCGGTGAATCGCGGTGAGTTCGAAGTCGAGTTCCTGCAGCATGGGGCGCTGCTTCTCGAGGCGCGCGGTGAGCCGCCGCAACGGCCCGAACCGGCCGAGCAGCGCCAGCCCCCGTTCAAAGACGCCGTCCCGATGGCGGGAGAGAAGGAACCACGCCAGGGCCGCGACGATCACCGCGGTAAGCCCCAGCAGCGTCATGATCGTGGGCGTGTGCGGCAGCAGGATCGCCGCCGGAATCACCGCCACCAGCACGCTGATGAGGTGAGCCAGGGAATAGAGGAAGCGGTATCCCACCACGGAACCCATGGCGCGATGCCGACCGAGGTAGGGCCGCGCACCGCTCACCTTGAGCGGTTCGCCGCCCATCGCCAGCAGCGGCGTTGCGTAGTTCACCGCGAAGCTGCTGATCGTCAGGAGCCAGGCCCGGCCGAGGGTGAAGGCGGCCGAGCGCTGCGGCACCAGCAGCTGCCACGCGCGGGCATTGCAGAGGTAGACGACGCCCCACAGCGGCACCAGCGCCGCGACGATCCAGCCCGAGGCCGCCACGGTGTGCAACAACACCACCGGCCCGCTGTGAACCACCAGCAACACCAGCACGACGCCGCCGAAAGCCAACGACGCCAGACGTAGTGTGCGGTTCATGGGGCTCCGATCCGTTCGGCAGTCCCGTCAAGCTAAGGGCGGACCGGACCTCCCCCAAATCGACCGCGGATCGCCGTGCCCCGCTATTTTCCCGCCATGGAAATCCTGGTCGTCAACGACGATGGCATCCTCTCGCCGGGGTTGCAGGTGCTCGCCGAAGCCTGCCGGACGGTCGGCAACGTGACCGTGGTGGCGCCGGATCGGGAACAGAGTGCGCAGTCGCACGCGCTGACGTTGACCCGCCCGTTGCGGCCGGTCCGGCGCCCCGATGGCAGCTGGCAGGTCGACGGAACACCCACCGACTGCGTGGTGCTCGCCATCGAGGCGCTGATGCCGGAGCGTCCGGCGGTGGTCTTCAGCGGCATCAATCACGGCCCCAACATGGGCGAGGACGTGCTCTATTCCGGCACCGTCTCGGCCGCCACCGAGGCGGTGGTGCTTGGCATCCCCGGCGTCGCGATCTCGTTCGCCGGCCGTCGGGAGGACCTGCTGGAGGGCTACGGCGAACTCGTGGCGCGAATCGTCGGGCGCCTCTGCGCGCTCGACGACTTCCCGGCCAACACCCTCCTCAACATCAACCTTCCGTCGATTCCGGTCGACGAGGTCAAGGGCATCCGCGTTGCGCGGCTCGGCTCCCGCTACTTCTCCGAGACCGTGGCGCGCCAGCGCGATCCGTGGGGCCGCGAGGTGCTCTGGATCGGGGGAGGGAAGATCATCTGGAGCAGCGAGAGCGACACCGATCACGCCGCCGTCGCCGCCGGATACGTCAGCATCACGCCGCTGCAGCTCGACCTGACCAATCATCAGCTGCTCGAGACGGTTCGCGGCTGGCGGCTCGACGCCTGACGTGAGTGACGGGTTTGCCGGATACCGCTCGCAGCTGGTCGAGACGCTGCACCGCAAGGGAATCCACGACATGGCGGTGCTGCGCGCCGTCGGCACCATCCCGCGTCACCGCTTCGTTCCCGAATCGCTGCAGCACCAGGCGTACGACGACTCGGCACTGCCGATCGGCAATCGCCAGACCATCTCGCAGCCGTTCGTGCAGGCGCGGTCGTGCGAACTGCTGGGGCTGACCGGCCGGGAGCGGGTCCTCGAAGTCGGCACCGGATCGGGCTACCAGACCGCGCTCCTCGCCATGCTCGCCGAGACGGTCTTTTCGGTCGAGCGGATCGCCGACCTGGCCCGCCGGGCCCACGAGGTGATCCGGCAGCTCGAACTGACCAACGTCACGGTGCTCCACGGCGACGGCTCGCTCGGTTGGCGCCCCTATGCGCCGTTCGACGGCATCGTCGTGGCCGCCGCAAGCCCTGACGTCCCCGCGCCGCTGGTCGATCAGCTGCGGCCCGGCGGCCGGCTCGTCATCCCGATCGGAACGACCGAAGCCCAGACCCTCACCCTAGTGGTCAAGGACCCCGATGGCACCGGCTTCGAAGCCACCGAGGTGGGGGATGTACGCTTCGTGCCGCTGCTCGGCGAACACGGCTTCGTCGGCCCGGCATGATGTCCTTCCTGCATCAGGCCGTCGACTTCGTCCTCCACATCGACCGCCACCTCGCGGCGATGATCCAGGCCTACGGCGGCTGGACCTACGCCATCGTCTTTGCCGTGATCTTCGTCGAGACCGGGCTGGTGGTGGTGCCGTTCCTTCCCGGTGACTCGCTCCTCTTTGCCGCGGGGAGCCTTGCGGCGATCGGCTCGCTGTCACTGCCGAAGTTGATCGCCCTCCTCGTGGTCGCGGCGGTAGCCGGCGACAACCTCAACTACTTCGTCGGTCGCCGTATCGGCCAGCGGGCATTCACCCATCAGTACCGCTGGCTCCGTCGCGACCACCTCGAGCGGACCCACCGCTTCTTCGAGCGCTTTGGTCCCCGGACCATCATCCTCGCCCGCTTCGTCCCCATCGTCCGGACCTTCACCCCGTTCGTCGCCGGGGTGGGGGCGATGACCTATCGCCGCTTCCTGGCCTATGACATCGTCGGCGGGGCAGCGTGGGTATCACTCTTCATCCTGGCGGGGAACTGGTTCGGCAACCTCCCCGGCGTGCGGGAACACTTCTCCCTGGTCATCCTCGGGATCATTGTCGTCTCGACCATCCCGATCGCCTTCGAGGTCGTTCGCGGGGCGCTGGCGAAGGCCCCGTCGGATCCGGCATAGAATTCACATCAGATCATTCTCAACCGTCGTAACATCAAGCAGCAGCAAGTCTTGACGTTGGGACATCATGTTCTGCATGAAGTACAGATGGTGCCCGGACGGCGCCATTCTCAACGGCAGCTGTCGGCGAGTCCTGCCGCGCGCAGGCGGTCCTCGGTGTCCTTCGTCTTCGGATTGTCGGGCCCGAGCGCCGCCCGCACGGCCCGGCAACCGGTCGTCATCAGAGCGGCACCTTCGGCCCGCTTTCCGGCACTCCAGAGCTCCGAGCCGAGGATGCTCTCCGAACTCCCAACCAGCCAGTGGTCAGGAGGGAGGTAGCGCTTCCGGAGCGCCAACGCCTCGCGGAGCGCCGCCTCGGCCCCGGCGTGGTCGCCAAGCTGGCCAAGCGCCTGGCCCTTGATCACGAACGAGCTGGCCAGCATCGGATGGGTCTCCGGAAGCGACTTCCCGCGCAGGGCAAGAACGCGGTCAGCCTCGTCCACCGCCTGACGCGCTTCGCCCCACTCCAGCAACGACCCGGCATAGTTGTAGGTGAACCAGGTCACATCGGGATGATCCGGACCGAGGACGTCCGAGAGCATGGCGATTGCCGCGCGGTACGCCGAATCTGACTCGGCGCGGTTCCCGGCCAGGTCGAGTCCAGTCGCGAGGCGCCCGAGGATGCTCCCCTCGAGGGGCCGGTCGGGCGCCGGGCTGCCACGGACAATGGCAAGCGCTCGCCATTCGGCCGAATCGGCCGCCGCGATCGACCCCATCTGCAGCAGGGTGACTCCGAGGTCGCTGACGGTCCGGGCGACCTCGGGCGACGCGGCGCCGTAGAGCGCGGTTTCGCGGTCGATCGCATCGTGCAGCAGGGTGACGGCGGCCGGATAGTTGCCCAGTTGCGACTGCATCCGGGCCAGCTGGTTGACGAGGTTGGCGCCGCGCCGGGCCACACCGGTGTCGTTGCCGGCGGGCAACGCGGCGAGCGCATCGCGATAGAGGCTGTCGGCGCGGAGGAACTCGCCCCGCTGGTCGTAGAGCGAGGCGAGACCGGTCAGTGCGTCGGCAAGTGGCAGCCGGTCGTCGGGGTGGCGCCGCCGCAGCGCCAGCGCCCGCACCAGATGCGGTTCGGCCCGGTCGTACTTGCCAAGCGACAGGTAGCTCGCCCCGATCGCACTGCGCAGCGTTGCCTCCACTTCGGGCTCGGCCGGCGGCTCGCGATCGATGCGCCGCGCGGCGCTGTCGAGCACTTCGCTCATCAACACGTCGCGGCCCTCGGCGCTCGGATTGACCGACTGCAGCATCTGGGTGAGGAAGTCGTTGGTCGATTCGGCGAGACTCCGCTGCAGGTCGGCGCGACGCGCCTGCGTCACCGTGGCGACGACGCCCGCCACCAGCGAGGCCGCAACGAGCGCCACGGCGGCGAGCTTGCCGCGATTCCGGACGGCGAACTTCCGCAACCGGTAGAGGCGCCGGCCGCGCATCGCGCTCACCGGGCGGCCGTCGCGGAAGCGCTGCAGGTCGGCCCGCAATTCGTCGACGGTGCCGTACCGTTCGGCGGGGTCGGCCCGCAGCGCTCGAAGCGTGATGGCGTCGAGGTCGCCGCGCAGCCGTGACCGCACCCTGGCGTGCAATTCGCCGCCGGGGCTGTTCACCTGGCTCGGTGGCGCCGGCGTGGTCGACGTCACCGCGCGCACCAGTTCGTTGTATGGCAGGCGCTTCGAGGCGAAGGGTCGCACGCCGGTGAGCAGCTCGTACAGCAGCAGGCCGAGCGCGTAGACGTCTGTGCCCGTGGTGATCGGCCCGTCGGTCAGTTGTTCGGGAGCGGCGTACTCGGGAGTCAGCGCGCGACCCTCGGGCCGGGTTGCCGGTTCAGTGACGCCGATCACCCCGTCGGTGTCGTCGGCGAGGACCTTCGCGATCCCGAAGTCGAGCAGTTTGACGTCGCCGTCCGGCGTCACCAGGATGTTGCCCGGCTTGAGATCCCGATGCACAACGAAGTTCCGGTGAGCGTAACCGACCGCGTCGCACACCTGGTCGAAGAGTGTCAGGCGCTCGTCGATCCCGAGCGGCCGTTCGCGGGCCCACGCCGTGATCCGGGTTCCTTCGACGTACTCCATGACGAGAAACGGCGATCCGTCGTCGAGCACGCCGCCATCGAGCAGCGCGGCGATGTTGGGGTGCGACAAGCGGGCCAGGATGCGGCGCTCCCGCTCGAATCGGGCGATGGCCTGCGGTGTGGCGATGCCGCCCGGCAGCAGCTTGATGGCCACCTGCTTGTCGAAGTCTCCGGTGGCCCGGACGGCTTCATATACCTCGCCCATGCCGCCGCGCCCGATCAGCCGGACGACGCGGTAGCCGTGCACGATGGTCCCGCCCGCAATCCGGGGCGGCGCCCCGCGTGCGGCAGCGGCGGGGAGGCCCGGCGGAACGGAGAGGTACCCGTCGGAATCGGCGTCGAGGAGTTCGCCGGCGGCGCGCGCTACCGATGGTTGGTCGTCCGCGAGCGCGCGGAGGAACGCCTCACGCTCCTCCGCCGGCACATCGCTCGCGGCGTCGAACGCCGCGCGCACCTGTTCCCAGAACGGATCGGTCATCACATCTCAGGCGGTGATTCCGGCGCCGGCGGTTCATCGGCGGCGACGCTTCCGCCTTCCATCCGGCGGCGGAGCCAGGCGCGAGCAAAGCGCCAGTCGCGCTTGACGGTCGGCTCGGAGAGCCCTGTCGCGGTGGCGATTTCGGACCATTCCAGTCCGCCGAAGAACCGCATCTCGACAACTCGGCGCGCCCGGTCGTCGACGGCCGCCAGGGCGTCGAGCGCGTCGTCGAGTTCGATCAGGTCGATCTGGTCCGGCGCCGTGGGGGCGGAGAGCTGGTCGGGCAGCGTCCCGGCAAGGTCGCCGCGTCGCTTGCCGGCACGACGGGCGCGGGCATGATCCACCAGCAGCCGCCGCATCGCCCGGGACGCCAGCGCAAAGAAGTGGTCGCGATCCTTCCATGGCGTCGCGCGGCTGGCGGTCAGGCGGAGCCAGGCATCGTGCAGGAGAATCGTCGGCTGCAGTGTGTGGTCGGGGCGTTCGTTGGCCAGCTGGCGGGCGGCGATTTCGTGGAGCGCCTGGTAGACGATCGGCAGCAGCCGCTCGCCTGCGGCGGCATCGCCACTCCGGAAGGCCTCGAGGAGCCCGGTGATCTCGGAATTCGTCAGCGGATTGTGGGTTGCCACTCCATTGCCCTCGGGCCTGGCACGCGACTGCACCGGCTGTTCCACTGGTCGGGAATTGGAAGGATCGCACCGGAGCGCCGAGGGCGCCACCCGATCGGAACCACCAGCCACCGGCGCCGCAGCGGGGGGCGGTGCCGCCCGCCACGATTACTTTCGGAAGCGCGAATACGCCTCCGTAGCTCAACTGGATAGAGCAAGGGCATCCTAAGCCAGAGGTTGCAGGTTCGAGTCCTGCCGGGGGCATGCCGTCCTGACCAGAATGCCGTGCCTCACGTATCGCGTCGCAGTTCACGCGAAATCGGCGCGCGACCGGCAGAGCGGCCCTGCCTCTGGCGCCGCACCCGCAATCGCCCCATTATTCGCCCCGACCTGACGCCCCGGCCCGAACCGGCCGGGGGTTTCTCGCACTCTGTGTCCACGGAACGCATGGCCAAGACCGACGCCCGTCCCAACCGATCGTCCGCCCAGGCTGCCGCCCCGGCAGCAAGTCAACCGGTCATCGAGGAAGCTCCATGGCTCACCCCAGCCAGGTTGAAACTCCTGGGGGGTGTCGCCGGCGTGGTCGTCCTGGCCGTCCTGGTGGTGTGGTTCGTCATCGCTGCCGGCAAGCGGAAGGAAACCTACGCGGCCGCGGCGCTCGAACAGGCCCGTGCCGCCGCGGCCCAGAATGACCTTGCCGGGGCGGTGCAGCAGTACACCAGCGTGGTGAACAACTACGGTGGGACCGACGCCGCCTACGAGGCCCAGCTCGGCATTGCCCAGGCCCGGCTGGTCGCCGGCCAGAATCAGCTCGCCGTCACCGGCCTGACCAGCTTCCTGCAGACCAACCCGCCGGCCAACTACGCCGCACCGGCCGAGGGGCTGCTCGGAACCGCCTACGAGAACACCGGGAATTACCCCTCCGCCATGAAGGCCTACCGCGACGAGGCGGCGGCCGCGAGCGTCGACTACCTCAAGTCAACGGCGCTGCTCGACGCCGGCCGGGCGGCAAACCTGGCGGGCAAGCCCGACTCCGCGATTGCCATCTACCAGGAGATCGTCACCAAGTACGCCAAGACGCCTTCAGTGACCGAAGCGCAGGTCCGGCTTTCGGAGCTCAAGGCCAAGGGCGATAGTCTCTAGGCGCCGGCTCGTCGGTCGGCGCTCGTGGGTAGCGCCGGCCCATCGGTCTGAGCGCGGTGGTGCAGTTATCCTGGGCGATCTCCGCAAGACAGCATATGGCAATGAGTTACGCGGCTTTTCGACATCGCCAAGAATGACGTATAAGATAGATTATGTTAAGTAGTCCGGTGGAAATACGTGGATAACCTCGTCCCCCGTGCACAACCCTCAGCCGAACCAGATGCCGTGCCCCACCACCCGGCCCTCGCCACATAGCCAGGTATCGCGGGCAACCACCCCATCGAGTACGCTGTTGATCGAGAGCCGCAGCCCGCTTGCGGTTCTGATGGTCAGCGGCAGCCTGGCCAGGCCGGCCGATGCCAGCGCCGTGGCCGCCGCCACCGAGCCGGTCCCGCAGGCCAACGTCTCGGCCTCGATGCCGCGTTCGTAGGTCCGGACGGCCCACTGGACGCCGTCGTCCCCGCCTCCACCATTACTTGATATCCGACTGACGAAGTTGACATTGGCACCTTCAGCGCCGGCTCCCGGGTGGAACCGCAGCTCGCGACCCCGGACCGGGACGTCTACGGCCTCGACCGCGTCGACGATCGCCACCAGGTGCGGCACGCCGACCCGTCCGAGGACGATCCGCTGCTCACCGGGCGCTGGCGGGATATCGACCGGGTGCGGCACGTCGAAGTCCGGGATCCGGAGCTCGGCCAGGTGGCCGGGGCCGACACAGCGGGAGTGGTAGGTCCCGGCCCCGGTCTCGACGGTGATCGTCTCGGCCGGGTCGACCATCTCCAGCCGGGCGGCGAGCCGGGTGGTACAGAGGGCGGCGTTGCCGCACATCGGAGCCGGCGACCCGTCGCTATTGAAGTAGGTCATCCGGACCGTCGCCGGCCCCGCCGGGGTCACGAAGACCAGTCCGTCGCCGCCGATGCCGTTGCGCCGGTCGCAGACCGCGGCGATCCGCTCCGGCGGCCATTCCGCGGGGTCGGTGGCGCGCCCGTCCACCATCACGAAGTCGTTCCCCGAACCGGTCATCTTGTAGAACACGACCGTCATCCGAGTCTCCCGAAGAGTGACTGCAGGCGGAGCCACGGGACCATCCAGATGGCTTCCCGAACGATGCGGCGGTTCATCTTGCTGCTGCCTTCGGCGCGATCGACGAAGACGATCGGCAATTCCTGCACGGTGAAGCCCTTCTTCCACGCCCGGTAGCTGATCTCGATCTGGAAGGCGTAGCCGTTGGACCGCACCCGTTCCAGCGGCATTGCCTCGAGGACCTTCCGGCGGAAGCACTTGAACCCGCCGGTGGCGTCGGTGAGCGGCAGCCGGGTGATCCAGTGCACGTACTTGTTGGCAAACCAGGAGAGCAGCAGCCGGCTCATTGGCCAATTGATGACGTTCACTCCCCCCTTGTAGCGCGAGCCGACGACGAGGTCGACGGACTGGGCCGCCTCGAGGAACCGGCCGAGGTACTTGGGGTCGTGCGAAAAGTCGGCGTCCATCTCGAAGACGTAGGCGTAGTCGCGCTCCAGCGCCCAGGCGAAGCCGGCGAGGTAGGCGCGACCGAGCCCTTCCTTGCTGGTCCGATGCAGCACATGGACCCGCGGATCGGCGGTGGCGAGGGCATCGGCAAGCGTCCCGGTCCCGTCCGGCGATCCGTCGTCGACGACGAGCACTTCAAGGCGCGGGTCCTGCGCCAGCGTCAGCGGAACGATCTGGGGGAGGTTCTCCCGTTCGTTGTACGTCGGGATGATGACCAGGGCCCGCTCAGCCATGGGCCGTCCGTCGCTGGCGGATCCCCGCCCCGGCCGCCGCCAGCGCCACCAGCAGCGCCAACAGGCTCACCCACATGCCGGTATGGTACGACGCGACGTCGTACCAGAGGTGCACCTGGTGGCTGCCCGGTGGCAGCGGCACCGTCAGCAGCGCCTCGTCGCCACGCAGCGGCGTCTCGGCCTTTCCATCGACGGTGGCGTGCCAGTCGGGATACCAGTTCTCGCTCACCAGCAGGAAGGTCGTGCGACTGTCGCTGCCGGAGAGGTTGACCGTCATGTCGCCGGGCTTCCACGACGTCAGCTGCGCCGCGACGGTGGCCGGCGCGGGCGCCCCCTGGGCGCTGCTCGACGCCTGCACCGACGTGGTGTCATCGAAGAGCACCCACGAGTTCAACGGGAACTGCGGGCTGATCACCGTCGGCACCACCTGGCTCGCGGGCACCTTGGCCGCCGCGGGGACCACGCGGACCCACTTCACCGTGCTGTCGCGTTGATACAGGTAGCCCGATGCCGCGGCCCGACCGACCTGCGACGGCATCGCGACCGGTCCCTTGGCCAGGTGGAATCCCGGCAGACCCGCCGTGTCGACCGCGGTGTTGAAGGTGGCGTACTGCGCGGCGTAGAGCTTGAGCAGCGTGGGAGAGAGCTGGTTGGTCCAGCTGTTCTTGCCGCCGAAGAGCTCGTCGAAGAAACGGCTCTCCATGCCGTGGTACCCGAACACCTGCGGCACGCCCCAGACCATCAGGTTCGACCCCTGATACACGGCGTACTGATAGAACGGACTCGGCGCTTCGCTGGCCGGGTCGTAGTCGCGATACGGCAGCGGCGTCTGCGTCATGGTCGCGGTGATGCCGTCGGCCACGTAGATCTGCGACGCCGGCGGTGCCCAGCTGCCGAACTCCCGGAGGATGGTCCAGTTGTCGCCACCGACGACGAACACCAGCGCCGCCGCCGCCATGCCACCGGCAAGCTTGCGGTGCTGCACGGCCCAGACCGCGGCGGCGCCCACGATGATCACCAGCAGCAGGCGCATCGATCCGGCCTGCAGTGCCGGGGCGTTGCCGATGACCGCGTCGATCATGTGGTTGCGCACCACGTCGGGCTGGGTTTGTCCGAGGGTGTTCGCGAGCCCTTCGGTGACCCCCTGCAACAGGCCGCCGACGCCGAGGATGGCGAGGAACGCGATCAGCCCCGCGGTGATCCAGAAGCGCCGCGAGTTCATCTTCCCCTGCATCACCCGGTCGGCTCCCAGCCCCGCGAGCACACAGGTGCAGAGCGCGACGAGATAGAACGCCATCCCCGCGGCGCGGAACTGCTTCATGGCCGGGAGGTTGTACCACAAGCGGTAGAACGGCGTGTGGCCGCCGAACGCGACCAGCAGGAAGAGCCCGCCGATGGTGCCGAACGGGAGCAGCAGCCCCTTGCGCCGTGCCGAACCGAAGCCGAGCACCGCGAGCAGGATCACCATTGCCCCGACGTATTCGGTGTGATCCTTGAACGAGTTCGTACCCCAGTAGTTGTTCAGCATGCCGTTGAACTGCGGCAGGATCGCCGTCATCAGCTCGACCGGCGGCATTGCCCAACTGGTGGCGTAGTCGTATCCCACGCTGCCGCCGCCGGCGCCGCGCGGCGTATACGGGATGCTGTGCATCACCGGCAGCACCTCGACCGCGGCGATGGCCACGCCGACCACCACCGCGGCGAGTGCCAGCGCCAGCGGCACCAGCGGTGAGCGATCCTTGGGTCGTTCGGCGTCGAAGAAGACCAGCCAGAGGGTGAGCAGCCCCGAGGCGATCATCAGGTAGTATGCCGCCTGGTAGTGCGGCGACAGCATCGCGAGCCCGATGACGATCGCGAAACCACCGTAGCCGCCCCAGCGGCGGTCACGGATGGCGCGGATCAGCGCCGCAAACGCGAGTGGCGCCAGCGCCGCAACGTACATCTTGCCATCGTGCCCCGGGTTGATCTGCGAGGCCACCATGCCGGTCATCTCGTAGCCGACTCCCGCGACCACTGCTGCCGCCCATCCGGTCCTGAGGGTGCGCAGCAGGGCGTACATCGCCATGCCCGCCACCACGAGGTGGACGAAGAATCCGAGGGTGAGGCTCAGGTCGGCGGGGAGCACCCAGCGCAGCCAGGCGGTGGGATAGAACACCGGAAAGTGCCCGGGAACCGCCCACAACGGCATGCCGCCGAAGATGTAGGGATTCCACTGCGGAATGTGCCAGGTGGACTGCACCACCTGCGCGAAGTAGTTCCGGAAGGCGTAGCCGGCGCTGAGCTGGTCGCCGCTCAGCAGCACCTTGCCGGCAAGCAGCGGCCACATCAGCGAGAGATCGGCGATCAGGAAGACGATCGCGGCGATCAGCGCGGGCCGGCGCGGCTCGAAGGTGGGCGACGCTTCAGACGTTGTCATGAGCAGGCCTCCGACTGAGGACCGATGGCAGGAACGGCAGCGCCGCCCCGACCTGGTTGACGGTCACGACCACACGGGACGCGATGGCGAGCGCGGCGGCTGGGCCAAGCCCGATCTGTCCCTTGAGCAGCGTCGCCAATGCGAGCTCCCGGGCACCGACGCCACCCGGAAGGAAGAACGCGAGGTACCCGATGATGTACGCCGCGGCATAGGCTCCGGTGGCGTCGGCCCACGAGAGCCGCGCCGAGGGGAGCGCGCCCTGGGCAAGGAGTTGCAGCGCCAGGCCGTATCCGGCCCAGGCCACGAAATTTGCCAGCAATGCTCCCGCGAGCGCACCTGGTTCCACCGGCTGCATCGCGTCGGGACGCCGGATCAGGAACCCGATCCGCCGGGTCACCGATGGGACCGTCAGTCCCATCACGGCGGCCACCGCCAGCACCGCGACCACGATGGCGCCGATCGAGCCGCCCGACACCTGGTCGAGGAGCCGGGTACCGGTGAACGCCAGGGCCATCACGGCCCCGGTGGCGAGCGCCACGAGTTGCATCACGATTGCCGATCCCATCGCGGCGCCGCCCGGCACGTCGTAGCGCTGCGCCAGCACCGCCATCCCGGCAATGGCCCAGACCTTCCCCGGGACGAATTGCCCCAGCGTGGCAACGGTCCAGACCCTGGCGGCGTCGACGGCGCGGATCCAGTACCGCCAGCCATGCAGGATCGCGCGCCATCCCCAGACCAGCACGGCATACATCGCCCACGTGACAATGAGGCTCGCGGCGATGTATTCCCAGTGCAGCTCCCAGCGGATCGGCTTAGCGCGCAGGTCTGACCAGTTGGCCGCGAGCTTCGTCGCCAGGAAGTAGATGACCGCGATCGCCACCGCGGCCTGGACCAGGCGCCAGCCGGTCTTACGCATCGAGCGCCTGCCGGTACCAGTCGAGGCAACACGTCGCGACGTGATGCGGGTCGAGCCGCGCGCGCCATGCCTCGCCGCCGCGTTGCGCCGCGGCGCGGGCCGCCGGGTCGTCGAGCACGGTGCCGATCGCCGCGGCAAGCTCGCGTGGGTCCGCGGGCACCAGCACGCCGCCGCCGCCAGCCAGCACGTCCCGCACTCCGCCGCCATCCTCGCACGCCACCACCGGCACCCCCTGGATCAGCGCTTCCGCCGCGGCAAGGCCGAATCCCTCGTCGCGAGCCGGCATCACGCAGCAATCGGCGGTTGCGAGAAGCGGCGGCACGCCCTCCGGCGGCACCGCCCCGAGAAACGACACCGTGTTGGCGATGCTCCGGGCGCCCACCAGGTCGCGCAGTGCGGCGCCCTCCGGGCCGTCGCCGGCGATCGTCAGGCGCAACGCCGGGCGGGTCGCCGCCAGTAGCGCGACCGCTTCGATGGCGAGATCGACGCGCTTCTGCGCGGTGAGCCGACCGACCACGATCACCCCGCCGCCGCCGCGGCTCAGCGGCCGATCGAGCGGCACCAGCGGCATCGGCTGGATCGCCTCGGGCGCCACCACCCGCCCGAGGTACCGCGCGATGCTGTCGGCCAGTGCCCTCGACACCGTCGTGACCACCGCGGCACGACGCACCACGCGTCGCGCCATCCATCGCGCCGCCGCGTGTCGTTCGGCCAGGCGGACGTCGGTGCCGTGCATCGTCAGCACCATCGGCACCGTCGACGGCGCCGCCATGCCCCCCGGGATCCACCAGTGCGCATGCACCACGGCGCGGCCGCCGCCCCGCAGCTCCTCGTCGGCACCCCACCGCAGGGCGCGCCGAAGCCGGTCGAAGCCGAGCAAGCCGGCGGGCGATGTGATCGCCGAGGCCATGGTGCCGCGATACGCCAGGGTCTCGGCCGCGGCGGTGCCGTAGCGGACCCGCCGGACGGGGATTCCGTCGAGCAATTCCCGCCCTCCCTGCCCCGCGTCGGATGGTGCGACAACGCGAACGTCGACGCCCTCGCCGGCGAGCGCCACGGCCAGGGGGTGCAGGAAGGCACCGGGAATGTCGCCCGCGAAGCGGGGGTAGTTGTGCGTGACGAAGACGACGCGCATCGGGTCAATCGCGTCCGCCCGACGAGAGCCGCCGCATCCACTCGCGCTGCTCCTCGCGCATGCCCGCGATCATCTCCCCGATGAATCCGAAGCCGAACAGGACGATGCCGCTGATGACCATCATCTCGACCAGGTTGAGCAGCGGGCGGAAGCCGACGTTGAGGCTCTGCCAGCCCAGCAGGTAGCCGAAGCGCAGCACCAGGGCCACGATGCCGGCGACGAAGCCGACCAGGAAGAGGATCGCGCCGGCAACACCGAAGAAGAGCATCGGCTTGCGGCCGAAGCGGAGCTGGAACCAGACCGAAAGGAGGTCGAGGACGCCGACCGGGATCCGCCGCCAGGTGAACTTCGAGACGCCCGCGGTGCGCGGATACAGCGGCACCGGCACGGAGGTGAGGCGGAAGCCGTCGGCGGCGGCGATCACCACCATGAAACGGTGCCAGTCGGGCCGCAGCGGCACGTGGGTGAGCACTTCGCGACGGAACGCCTTGACCGAATTGAGGTCGGTCACCCGCACGCCGAAGAGCCAGCGGCAGAGCGTGTTGTAGACACTCGACACGAAGGCCTTCTCGTACTTGCCCTGCTTGGTGCCGGTAACGATGTCGGCGGTCCCGGCCAGGAGTGGCTGCACCAGGCGCGGGATGTCCTCCGGCCGGTACTGCAGGTCGGCCGGGTAGAAGACCAGGATGTCGCCGCCCGCGTGTCAGCGGCGCTCCGCAGCGCGTCGGCGATGCCGCGTTGCCGCAGGTGGGTGGCGACGCGCAGGAACGGGTAGCGGCCCTGCAGCTCGCGCAGCACCGCCGGGGTGTCGTCGCGCGATCCGTCGTCGACCACCACGACGTCGAACGGCACCCCGATGCGCCGGGAGCGCCTCGGCGCACTGCCGGAGGAATTCCGGGAGGTTCTCGGCCTCGTCCTTGGCCGGCACCAGGACGGAGACCCGGACGGTGCGTCATACCCGCTTCCGCATCCGGGCCGGGAGGATGCCGAGCTGGTCGCGGTACTTGGCGACGGTGCGCCGCGCGATCTGGATGCCCTGCTCCTCGAAGCGGTGGACGATCTGCTGGTCGGTGAGCGGCTTGGCGGTGTCCTCTTCGGCCACCATCTTCTCGAGCTTGGCGCGGATCGACCGGGCCGACGCGTCCTCGCCGGAGGCGGTGGAGAGCGCGCTCGAGAAGAAGAACTTGAGCGGCAGCACGCCACGCGGCGTCTGCACGTACTTCTCGTTGGTCACCCGCGACACGGTCGACTCGTGCATGGAGATCACCTCGGCGACTTCCCGGAGCGTCAGCGGACGGAGATACTCGATGCCCTTGTCGAAGAACTCCCGCTGCCGGTCGACAATGAAGTTCATCACCTTGAGCATCGTCTGGCGGCGCTGTTCGATGGCCTGGATCATCCACGTCGCGCTGTTCATCCGCGACGCGATGAAATCCCGATTCTCGGCCGTCATCTGCGACCGGTTGCGGGCAATTTCCTGGTACGACCGCGACAGCCGGAGCCGCGGCACGCCGGTGTCGTTGAGGAACACCTGGTACTGGTTGCCGATCTTCTCGACGATCAGGTCCGGCACGATGTAGGTGTCGCCGCGGTCGGAGTACTTGAGCCCCGGCTTGGGATCGAACCGCCCGAGCGAGTCCGCGGCCTGCTGCGCCTCCTGCGGTTCGATGCCGAACTTGCGCGCGATGTCGTTCCACCGGTGGGCAATCAGGTCCTGGAACACCTGCTCGACCAGGCGGTAGGCCAGCGAGTCGTTTTCGCCGGCGTCGCGCATCTGCAGCAGGAGGCATTCCCGCAGGTCGCGCGCGCCGACCCCGGCCGGATCGAGCGACTGGACCACCAGCAGCGCGGCCTCGAATTCCACCGCGGTGAAGGCCGGCACCGAGAGCGCCGGCGTGCCGTTACCGTCGGCCAGCTTGCCGTTGCCCAGTTCCTCCTCGATCTCTTCCTCTTCGCCGAGGTGATACGGGTCTTCGGGCATCGGGTCGGCGCGCCGACGCGAGGGATCGTTCTCGATCAGCCACTGGTTGGCCGCGGCCAGCACCTCCTCGGCACTGCAGGCCAGGTAGCCGTCGTCGCTGATGTTGCCGATGATCTCCTCGCAGAGCACGTGCTGGCGCGGCGGCACTTCCAGCATCTGCAGCTGGTCGCGAAGGTGATCGGACAGTCCGCGGGTCTCGACCGAGACCGGCTCGATGTATTGCAGCGACTCGAACTGCTCGCGGCTGCCGCCGACATCGAAGCCGTTGAGCAGGATCTCCTCCCAGTCGACTTCGTCGTCCTTCTTGGCCTCTTCCTGCTCCTCCTCGGTGGTCTTCTCCGGCTGCTCCTCTTCGGGTTCCTCGAGTTCCAGGAACGGGTTGTTGAGGAGCTCCTGCTGCAGGTGCTGCTGCAGGTCGAGCATCGGCATGTAGAGCATGTCCATCGCCTGATACAGGCGTGGATTGATCCGCAGCTCCTGGCGGAGGCCGGTCTGCTGGTGAAGACCGGTCCTCATGCCGGCTGCTCCATCCGCTGGCGCAGCCGGGCGGTGAGGGTCGGCCCGAGGTAGAGCGACGCCACGCGGTCGTTCCAGACCAGTTCGCGCACGCTCCCGGCGGCCTGCACCTTGCCCTCGTGCAGGATATAGGCGCGGTCGACGATCTCCAGGGTCTGCTCCACGCTGTGGTCGGTGATCAGCACTCCGATTCCGCGTCCCCGCAGCGACGCGACGATGGTCTGGATGTCGTTGACGGCGATCGGGTCGATGCCAGCGAACGGCTCGTCGAGCAGCATGAACTTGGGATCGATTGCCAGCGCCCGGGTGATCTCCAGGCGGCGGCGCTCACCGCCGCTCAGCGTGTAGGCCCGCTCGTGCCGCAGCGGGATCAGGCCGAGTTCCGAGAGCATCACGTCAAGGCGGGCGCGCCGCTCGGAGCGCGACAGTCGCAGCGTCTCGAGGATCGCCAGGACGTTCTGCTCGACGGTCATCCGCCGGAAAACCGATGGCTCCTGGGCAAGGTAGCCGATCCCGCGACGCGCCCGCCGGTACATCGGCTCACGGGTGATGTCGTGGTCATCGAGATGGATCCGGCCCCGGTCGGCGCGGATCAGTCCGGTGATCAGGTAGAACGTGGTCGTCTTGCCGGCGCCGTTGGGCCCCAGCAACCCGACGATCTCGCCCTGGTGGAGGTCGATGGCGACGTCGTCGACCACCGCCCGGCGACCATAGGTCTTTCGCAGGCCCTCGGCCCGAAGGGTGCTCATGGCCGCTTCACCCGTGGCACGTGCGAGGTGTCGGCGACACTGCTGTCGCGCGGCGCGGCGGGGCGATCGGCGGCCTCGAGGTTGACGCCATCGACGTGCCCCCGCGCCCGCACGTCCGAGACGCCGGCCGAATCGCCCACCCGCATGGTGACGAGGATCGTGTCGGCGCGGGTGTAGTTGATTGCCGGCGACGTCTTGCCGTTCTTCGCGATCCGGCGGGTGAAGTACGACGCGGCGTCGCCCAGCGCCTCGACCTGCTGCAGGCGGGTCAGCTGCTTGCCGCCGGAATCGACCTGGACGAACGACGCGATCACCCGGCTCCCCCACAGCGTGTCGCGGTGCGGCAGCGTTGTCGTGTCGCGGCTCGCGGTGTCACGCACCAGTGTCACGGCGCGCGCCGTGTCAAGCGGATTCTGCACCGTGGCACGCCCGAAGACCCGCAACGCGTGGAGCTGCTCGCCGGGGGTGTCGACCGCGACCGAATCGCCATGCACGTCGTAGCCGCTGCTGTGCACCGCGGCGCCCGCGGTGTGATTCCACGCCAGGGTCTGGTCGAGCTTCTCTCCCACGAAGGCCAGCGAAATGCTGTCGGAGGTGATGGTGCTCGCGCCCTGCCGCACACTGGCGCCGTCAAAGGCCAGCAGCGAACGCAGCGTGTCCTGGTCGAGGTTGAGGCGCACTTCCCGCCCGACAATCGTCACCGAATCGGCACCGTTGCGCCAGACGCGCGCCGGCCGGCCAAGCAGTTGCGCCATGCCGCTGCTGCCCGAGAGGAATGACAGCGAATCGGAGCGGGCATGCAGCGAATCGCGGTCGAGGGTCACGTTGCCGCCGCCCCAGAGCCGCGACCGGCCGAAGCCGTGCAGCTGGTTGGCGGAAAGCGTGTACGGCATTGAGCGCACGGTGTCGGGCCGGTCCTGCCGCGGGAAATACCGCACCACCGGCCGCTGGCTGGCCTGCACGTCGGCGCTGTCACGCACGCCCTTGGCGGCGCGGAGGTAGACCACCGACGGGCCCCGCAGCGTGGAGCCGGCATGGCGATCGGTGACCACCACATGTCCCACGGCCTGGATCTGTTCGATCGACAGGGTGTAGACCATGGTATCGGCGCGGACCTCGTAGTCGGCATCGAGATACCGCGCATGGCCCATCAGGCGGAACACCTGGTCGTTGAGGTCGGTCAGCGAGTCGGTCCAGAGGTGCACCGGCTGGTTGGTGCAGCGCAGCTGGGCGTTGGGCGCCAGGGTGATGATCCGGTTGCCCCCGAACAGCGACTGCTGCTGGTACGAGCCGCCCTGGCCCAGCCCCACCAGCTCGACCACGCAGCGCTCCGGCTTCTGCGCCGCCAGCGGCGCGCCGACCAACGTCGCCAGCGCCAGCATCGCCATGCCGCGGCTCATTGATGGCCTCCGCCGCCGTCGAGCACGACGCCCTTGCCCCGTTGCGCTCCCCGGGGATTCAACACCTTGATGTTCTTGAATGTCGGATCGGCCTGGAACGCCGAGCCGGCGATGTTCTCGGTCGGCGAACTGGAGACGAATGCGGTGTCCGAGCTGATCTGGTCCCTGCTCTGATCGTAGAGCAGATGCTCGGTCTTCAGCACCTTGCCGCCAGGTGTCACCGCGACGACGTTGCCGCGGGCCTCGAGCCGGTGGGTGCTGATGTCGTAATTGCCGCGCGTGGCGGTGATGTTCGACACCACGCGCCCGGTCGAGTCGAAGAAGGTGACGTGGACGCCCTTGAGATCGGCCACCTGGCGCGCCTGGTAGAGCCACGCGGTGTCGGCCTCGATCGAGTCGACGCGCACGCCGTTCTTCTGGATCGACGTGGTCATGTGCTCCATCACCTGGTCGGCGCTGTCCGGCTGCGCCACCAGCGGCGGCGCAGCGCCACGATCGGCGCACCCCGCCGTCGTGACCGCCAGCAGGAGCCACGCGAGGCGCCTCACGCGGCGCTTCCCCCCGCCCTGCACCGGAGCGGAGCAGGTCGTGAAGGTGCACCACGCCGACGATCCGCCCTTCCGCGTCGAGCACCGGAGCGGCCATGATCGCCGAGCGTTCGAGGTGGCCGAGTGCCGCCGCCGCGAGATCGCTGTCGCGCACCAACCGCGGCGTGCGGGTCATGACGGTGTCGGCCCGGACTGCCAGGTAGTCGGGGGTGCGCTCGGCGAGTCGGGTGAGGTCGCCGGCGGTGATCACCCCGACCAGCCGGTCCGCCGAGACGATCGGCGCAATGCCGCGGCCGTGCGCCAGCGCCACCACCACCTGCTGCATTGTCGCCTCGGGCGGCAGCAGGGCCGCCGCGGGCACCATTACATCGCGCACCCGGAGCAGCAGGGCACGGCCCAGCGCGCCACCCGGGTGCAGCTCGGCAAAGTCGTCGGCGCGGAATCCCTTGCGCTCGAGGAGCGCCACCGCCAGTGCATCACCGAGGGCGAGGGCCACCGTGGTGCTGGTGGTTGGTGCCAGGTCGTGTGGGCAGGCTTCTTCCGCCACCGAGCCATCGAGCACTGCCTGCGCCGCGCGCCCCACGGTCGAGTCGCGCCGGCCGGTGATGGCGATCACCGGCACCTGGCGCCGCGCCAGTGCCGCCAGCAGACCGAACAATTCTTCCGTCTCGCCACTCTTGCTCAGCAGGATCGCCGCGGTGTCGGGTTCGACGATGCCGAGGTCGCCGTGCAGCGATTCGATGGGATGGAGGTAACGCGCCGGCGTGCCGGTCGAGGTCAGCGTCGCGGCAATCTTGCGCGCAATGATCCCCGACTTGCCGATGCCGCTGACCACCACGCGCTGCACGGCGGCCAGCAGTTCGACGGCGGCCTCGAACTGTCCGTCGAGCCGGTCGGCGGCGGCAAGGATCGCGTCGCCCTCGGTGCGCAGCGTCCGCTGCCCGGTGGCCAGTGCCGCCGTCACCGCGCCGCCTGTATCGGCGCAAAGACCCGCGCCACCGCGGCGTCGAATTCTCCCCGCGACTTGAGGAGCCGGTCAATCACCTCGCGCACCGCGCCATGGCCGCCGCTCGCCGCGGTGACGTAGCGACTGACCGCCTTGACTTCGTCGCGGGCGTTGGCCACGGCGACCGCCAGCCCGACCCGCTTGAGCACCGGGATATCGGCGATATCGTCGCCGACATACGCCATCTCGGCCCAATCGATCTTCTCGCCGGCGAGGAGATTGGCGACTGCCTGTTCCTTGGCGCCGGCGTCGACCTGGAGTACGTGCTTCACCTTGAGCTCTTCGGCCCGCAACTCGGTCGACGCCGCCGCGCGCCCGGTGATCCACGCCACCATGATGTCGGAGCCGCGCAGCAGGCGGAACCCGAAGCCGTCCTGGATGTCGTATCGCTTGAACTCGACCCGCTCGCCCTGGAAGGCGCCGATGTAGGTGTCGTTGGCGGTGAGCACTCCGTCGACGTCGAGCCCGAGCAGGCGGATCCGCCGCGCAATGGTCGCGTCAAACACGGGCGGTCTCCCGCGCGGCATGCCACACGGCCAGGGCACGCGCGATGAGGTCATCGAGCTGGTCGAGGGGCCACTGCGTTGACGCGTCGGACCTGGCACGCTCGGGATCGGGGTGGGTCTCGAGGAAGAATCCGTCGGCGCCCGCGGCGGCCGCCGCCGCCAGCAACGCCGGAATGTGCTGGCGGTCGCCGCCGCTGGTGCCCTGCTGCCCCTGCCCCGGACGCTGCACGCTGTGCGTCGCATCGAAGATGACGGCGGCCCCGGTCGCCTCGCGCATTCTGGCAAGGCTCCGGAAGTCGACCACCAGGTCGCCGTAGCCGAAGAAGCTGCCGCGCTCGGTGAGCGCCACGTCGGCGCCGCCGGCCTCGCGCACCTTCGCCACCGCGCCGGTCATCGCCTCGGGTTGCATCCACTGCCCCTTCTTGATGTTCACCGGCTTGCCGGTGCGCCCGGCAGCGCGCAACAAGTCGGTCTGCCGGCAGAGAAAGGCCGGGATCTGCAGCACGTCGACCACCGCGGCGGCCACCTCGGCCTGGTCCGACTCATGGATGTCGGTGAGCACCGGCAGTCCGGACCGCTCGCGCACCCGCGTCAGGGCGGCGAGCCCGTCGTGCATGCCTGGGCCGCGTGGGGCATCGCCCCGGGCTCGATTGGCCTTGTCGAACGACGCCTTGAAACAGACCGGGATACCGTGCCGGGCGGCGACGCCGGCGAGGGCGTCGGCGACGCGGTACATCACGTCGTCGTCCTCCACCACGCACGGGCCCGCGATCAGGAACGGGCCGCCGCCGAACCGCCAGCCGGTCACCGCGCGGCGCCGGCCGTGGCGGGCTGTGCCGCGCCGTTGCTCGGCGCCGCCTCTCCCGCCCGGTGTTGCTGTGCCGCGCCGATGAACGCCGCGAACAGCGGATGGGGCCGGGTCGGCCGCGACTTGAGCTCGGGGTGGAACTGGCACCCGACGAACCACGGATGATCCGGCAGCTCGATCATCTCCACCAGTCCGCCGTCCGGCGACTGGCCCGAGAGCCGCATGCCGTGCTCCGCGAGAACGTCGCGGTAGGCGTTGTTGACCTCCCACCGGTGCCGGTGCCGTTCCGAGATCTCCTGGGTACCGTAGGCCTGCGCCGCCCGGCTGCCGGGCCGGAGCCGCGCCGCGTAGGCGCCCAGCCGCATCGTGCCGCCGAGCTCCTTCACGTCGCGTTGCGACGCCATCAGCGCGATCACCGGATCGGGGCAGTCCGGGACGAATTCGGTCGACGACGTGTCGGTCATGCCGCAGACGTCCCGCGCAAACTCGATGATCGCCACCTGCAGGCCGAGACAGATGCCGAAGAACGGCAGCCGGTGTTCGCGGGCCCACTGGATTGCCTGGATCATGCCGTCGATGCCGCGTTCGCCGAAGCCACCCGGCACCAGCAGGCCGTCGTAGCCGGCCAGCAGCCGCCCCGACTCCTCCTGGGAGACGAAGTCGTCGCTCGGGAACCAGTGCACGTCGACGCCCACGTCGTGGGGAATCCCGCCGTGCAGCAATGCCTCGCCCACCGACTTGTAGGCGTCGTGCAGGTCGGTGTACTTCCCGACCACGGCGATCTTCACGCGGGACGCCGGCGCGAGGATCCGGTCGACCATCGCCGCCCATGGCGCCAGGTCCGGTTCCCTGGTGGTCAGGTGGAGCCGGTCGCACACCTCGCGGTCAAAGCCCTGCTCGAAGAATCGCAGCGGCAACTCGTAGATGCTGCGCACATCGGGACTCTCGATCACGCCGGTGAAGTCGACGTTGCAGAACAGCGCGATCTTCCGCTTGATCTCCGGTGCCAGCGGCCGCTCGCTGCGGCAGATCAGCATGTCGGGCTGGATCCCGACCTGCATCAGGTCGCGCACCGAGTGCTGGGTCGGCTTGGTCTTGAGCTCACCCGCGGCGGCGATGAACGGCACCAGCGTGAGGTGGACGAACAGCGCGTTCTCGCGGCCGACATCCTGGCGGAACTGCCGGATCGCTTCGAGGAACGGCAGCGACTCGATGTCGCCGACTGTGCCGCCGATCTCGGTGATCACCACGTCGTGGCCCGGCGCGGTGCGCTTCAGGGCCGCCTTGATCTCGTCGGTGATGTGGGGAATCACCTGCACCGTGCCGCCGGCGTACTCGCCGCGCCGCTCCTTGGCGATCACCGTCTGGTAGATGCGCCCGGTGGTGACGTTGTTCTGCTGCGAGAGGGCGCGATCGATGAATCGTTCGTAATGACCGAGGTCGAGGTCGGTCTCCGCGCCGTCGTCGGTGACGAAGACCTCGCCGTGCTGGAACGGCGACATCGTGCCGGGATCGACGTTGATGTACGGATCGAACTTGAGCATCGTCACCGAAAGGCCCCGCTCGACCAGCAGGCGGCCCAGCGAGGCGGCGGCGATTCCCTTCCCGAGCGACGAGACGACGCCGCCGGTGACGAAGATGAACTTCGGAGTGCGTTGCGGCGGCGGCGTGGTCATCGGGCTACCTCGGCAGGGTCGCGCCACCGCGCTTCGGCGGCGGCAAGGTCCGCGGGTGTATCGATGCCGGCGGGCGCGGGACGGTCGAGCCGCGCCACACCGATCGGGATTCCGGCAGCGAGCGCCCGCAACTGCTCCAGGCGCTCGGTCAGTTCGAGCATCGCCGGTGCGAGCGCGCTGACCTGCAACAGCGCCTCCCGGCGGTAGGCGTAGACGCCGAGGTGCTGCCACCATCGCGCCTCGGCGACATCGGCGGCGTCGCGAAGGTACGGCACCGCGGCGCGCGAGAAGTAGAGCGCCCGGCCGGTGTCGTCGCAGACAACCTTGACGCGCCCCGGATCGCCGCGCAGCGCCGGATCGAGCGGTGCGGCCGCGGTGCCGATCGCGTCGCCGTGCTCCACCACCCTCGCGATTGCGCCGGTGACCGCCTCCACCGGCAGGAACGGTTCGTCGCCCTGGAAATTCACCACCACGTCGTGCCCGGCGAATTCAGCTCGCTGGGCCACTTCGGCGATCCGGTCCGTTCCGCTCTGGTGGTCGGCTCGGGTCAGCACGACCTCGGCCCCCAACGGTGCGACCGCCGCGGCGACCCGCGTCGAATCGGTTGCGACCACCAGCCGGTCGACCCCCGGCACCTGCAGCGCGCGCTCGACGACGCGGGCGATCAGGGGGGCGCCGCCGAGGAGCTGCAGCGGTTTCGAAGGGAGGCGCGTCGACGCGACGCGGGCCGGGACCACCAACAGAACAGGCACGATACAAGCTATCTGCTGGCCCGTTCCGTGTCAAAATGCGTGCCGAACCCCGGCCCGGGCCGGTAAGTACCTGCGAAACAAGGGATTAGCGGACCCGGTCCAGCGCCGAGAGGAAGTTTTCCAGCAATCGGGCGCCGGCGGCGGTTCCGACCGATTCGGGGTGGAATTGCACCCCCCAGATCGGCAGCGCGCGGTGCCGCAGCGCCATGATCTCCCGGCCGCGGGGCCGATCGGCCGACCAGGCAATCACCTCCAGCTCGGCCGGAAGGGATTCCGGCTCGACCACCAGCGAGTGGTAGCGCATCACCTCCAGCGGCGAGTCGATGCCGGCGAAGAGCGGATCGTCGACGTGCTCCACCAACGTCGTCTTGCCGTGCATGATCCGGTCGCAGCGGACCACCCGCCCCCCGAACGCCTCGCCGATGGCCTGGTGCCCGAGGCAGACGCCCAGCACCGGAATCTTCCGCGCCGCCGCGCCGCGGATCAGCTCGACGGCGATCCCGGCCTGCGACGGCGTGCACGGCCCCGGCGAGATCACCACCGCCTCGGGATCGCCGGCCAGTGCCTCGTCGACGGTGATCCGGTCGTTGCGATAGACCTCGGGCGCGCCCCGCAGCGCACCGAAGAGTTGCACCAGGTTGTAGGTGAACGAATCGTAGTTGTCGAGGATCAGCAGCATGGCCGAAAGCTAGCCGCGGGGGTGAAACCGGCGGTGGACCTTCCTGAGGTGGTCGCGGTCGACGTGCGTGTAGATCTGGGTGGTCGAGAGATCGGCGTGGCCCAGCATCTCCTGGACGGCGCGGAGGTCGGCGCCTCCCTCGAGGAGATGGGTGGCAAACGAATGCCGCAGGGTGTGCGGCGTCACCCGCTTGGTGATGCCGGCCCGCCGGGTCCACTTCTTGACGATGTTCCACGCCCCGACCCGCGACAACGGCTCGCCCCGCGCGTTGAGCAACACGCGGTTCTTCGACCGCCCCTTGTCGAGGGTGGGACGGAGGGTGTGGAGATAGACCGAGACGGTCGACAGGACGGTGCGACCGATCGGCACCACTCGCTCCTTGCCGCCCTTGCCGAAGGCGCGCACCAGCCCGTCGCTGAGGAGCAGGTCGGGGAGCGTCAGCGAACACGCCTCGGAGACGCGCAACCCGGCGCCGTAGGCGAGTTCGAGCAGCGTCCGGTCGCGCCACGCGAGGCGCTCTTCGATGCCGGGCGCTTCGAGGAGCCGCTCCACCTCGTGCACCGACAGCGTGTCGGGCAGCGACCGCCCGCGGCGGGGAGTTTCCAGCCGGTCACTGGGATCACTCTCGACGATGCCCTCGGCGGCGAGAAAGCCGAACCAGGTGCGGATCGCCGAGATGTGGCGACGGATGGTGGCGCTGCTGAGGCCGAGGTCCTTCAGGACGAAGACAAAGTCGCGGAGCAACGGCGGGGTGATCGCCCCTGGTTCGCGCACGCCCTTCGACAGGGCGAATTCCGCCAGTCGGTTCAGGTCGCGCTGGTATGCCGCGAGGGTGTTGGGGCTGTGGCCGCGTTCGAGGGAGAGATGGTCGCGAAAGGCGGCGAAGTGGAAGGCCGGCGCGAGCGCCGTGTCGGTCACGCCGGCAGCAGCGCGGCGATGGCCATCACCGCCAGCCCTTCGCCGCGGCCGATCCATCCCATCCCTTCGTTGGTCTTCGCCTTGAGCGAGATCGCCGCGACGTCCGCGTCGAGCGCCTGCGAGAGCCGCTGCCGCATGGCGGGGAAATGGGCCGCCAGCCGTGGCGCCTCGGTGATGACGGTGGCGTCGACGTTGTGCACCATCCAGCCGGCCTCCCGCACCCGGGTGCGCACATCGCGCAGCAGCTCGATGGAATCGGCATCGCGATATCGCGGGTCGGCATCGGGAAACAGCTGCCCGAGGTCGCCCAGCGCCACCGCGCCCAGCATCGCGTCGGCAATCGCGTGGGCAATCGCGTCGCCGTCGGAGTGGCCGGCGAGCCCCACCGCGTCCGGCACGATCACGCCGCCGAGCACCAGGCGGCGCCCGGTGGCGAAGCGATGCGAATCGTACCCGATGCCGAGCCGGATCATGCCACGGCCGGCAGGGGCTCGTCGAGCAACACGTAGTCCTGGCGGCGGCGGCGCGGCTGGTAGCCGGCATCGCGGATGGAGCGTTCCATGTCGGCGATGGTGGCGCGATAGGTGGTGCCCGCCGCCGACACGACGTTCTCTTCCATCATCAGCGAACCGAAGTCATTGGCGCCGAAGCGCAGCGCCACCTGCCCCACCTTGAGGCCCATCGTGACCCAGCTCGACTGCAGGTTGGGGATGTTGGCGCAGATGATCCGCGCCATCGCCAGGGTGCGCAGGTAGGTCACCGCGTCGGTCTTGACCCGGTCGCTCATGGTCGGCGTCCCCTCCGGCTGCAGCGGCCAGCAGATGAACGCCGTGAAGCCACCGGTGCGCTGCTGGACGTCGCGGACCCGGAGCAGGTGCTCGATCCGGTCGGCGTGGCTCTCGCCCATGCCGTACATCATCGTGACCGACGTCTTCATCCCCTGCCGGTGGGCCTCTTCCTGCACGCCGAGCCAGTCGTCGGTCTGCGCCTTCTTCGGCGCCACCTCGTGGCGGATGGCGTCGACGAGGATCTCGCCGCCGCCGCCGGGAATCGAATCGAGTCCCGCCTCGCGCAGCTGGCGCACCACCTCCGGCACGGTCATGCCGAAGCGCTTGGCGAAGAAGACCACCTCGGACGGCGAGAAGCCGTGAATGTGGATGGGATGATGCCGCTTGATGTAGCGCATCAACTCCAGGTACCACTCGAACGGCAGGTACGGGTTGTGGCCGCCCTGGAGCAGGATCTGCACTCCGCCGAGGGCCTTGCATTCGTCGATCTTGGCGCCGATCTGCTCGTACGACAGGACGTATCCCTCGTCGTGGCGCGGCCGGCGCGCGAAGGCGCAGAAGCCGCAGTCGGCGACGCAGACATTGGTGTAGTTGATGTTGCGGTCGATGATGTACGTCACCACGTCGTCGGGATGGTGCCGGTAGCGCTCGGCGTCGGCCAGCGCCGCCAACTCCAGCAGCGGCGCGTGATCGTAGAGGTCGAGGTAGTCGCGGAACTCGCCGCTGTCGCGATCGATCGTCATGTCACGCCGCCACCAGAAAGGTGAGCGAACCATCGGGCACCAGCCCGTCGTGGGCGAGCCGCCCGAAGAATTCGGTGAGCCCCGCCAGGTGCCGGTACGACAGCTGATAGTCGAGGTCGCCGAGATACGCCCGGCAGATCGACTCGGGGACACCGGTGCGCGCCGCGGCGTCGGCCGCGATCAGGTCGAGGTGCGAGACGCCCCACGCGCGCGACGCCAGCAGGCGTTCGTGCAGCGCGAGCGCCGCGGGACGATCGGCATCGCGCCGCGCCGCCCAGACCGCAAACACGAACGGCAACCCGGTCCACGCCTTCCATTCCTGGCCCAGGTCGGCACAGACCGGATAGACGCCGGCCGAGCGCAGCAGCAGTGCCGCGTCACCGATCACCAGCACCGCCTCGTGCGGCAGCGCCTCCAGCGCGGCAAGGTCGTTGGGCTCGGCCCGGGCGGTGGCGAAGTTGGGGGTCACCTTCCAGACATGGCGGCAGAGCAGTTCCAGCAGCAGGTGCGACGTGCGCGACGACGCGGTGCGCAACACTGTGAGGCCGTCGAGCTCCGTCACCGGCCGCTTGCTGAACAGCGCGACGCTGTGCACCGGTCCGTCGCACGAGATGGCGAGGTCCGGCAGCAGGTGGTAGAGCGACGCGTGCCGGGCGTATTCCACCGCCGACACCACGCTCACGTCGAGCTCGCCGGCGGCAAGCAGGTCGTTCAACTCCGCCGCCGTCGCCGAGACCACCCGCTCGGGCGCGGCGACCAGTCCGCGGTCCATGGCGGCATAGACCGGAGCCGCGTTGATCCAGGGGATCCGGCCGAGCCTCATGCGGCGTGCACCACCGGCAGCGAGGCGCGCCGGCTGCCACCGACCGGAATCCGGAGCGCCGAGAAGTCGCGGCGCACCTCTTCGTACAGCGAATTCCGCTCCACCGGCGTCTTGCCGGCGTCGCGGATCAGCGCCACGAGGCCTTCGTAGGGCAGGTGCATCTGGGTGCGGGCGCCCGCCTCGTGGTAGACCCGTTCGTAGACCACGGTGCCTTCGACGTCGTCGCAGCCGAACTCGAGCGCGATCTGCGACATGAACGGCGTGACCATCGGCCAGTGCGTCTTGACGTGCGGGATCGAATCGAGGAAGAGCCGGCCGATGGCGATGTTCTTGAGGTCCTCGTAGCCGGTGGTGGCGGTGCCGACCCGCCCGAGCTCCTTGCCGAGCTCGTTGTGCTCGGTGTGGTAGGCCAGCGGGATGTAGGTCAGGAAGCCGCCGGTCTCGTCCTGGAGGTCGCGCAGCATGCCGAGGTGATCGATGCGGTCCTGCGCCGTCTCGACGTGGCCGTAGAGCATTGTGCAGTTGGTGGGAATCCCGAGCCCGTGCGCCTCGCGGTGCACGTTGATCCACTCCTGGCCGGTCAGCTTGCGATCGGCGATGGTGGCCCGGACCGCCGTCGAAAACACCTCGGCGCCGCCTCCGGGCAGCGAGGTGAGCCCGGCCTCCTTGAGGCGCAGCAGCACCTCGCGCACCGGCGCCTTCTCGATCCGCGCCAGGTGGGCAATCTCGACCGCGGTCAGCGCCTTGACGTGGACGTCGGGGTGTCGCTCCTTGAGTCCGCGGATCATGTCGGTGTAGTAGCTCAGCTTGAGCTTGGGGTGCAGCCCGCCGACGATGTGGAATTCCCGGGTCGGGGCACCGGTGGCCTGGGCCGCCTCGTGGTAGACCTCTTCCAGCGTCCGGGTGTAGTGCCCCTCCTCCTTGGGCATCCGCGCAAACGAGCAGAAGACGCAGGTGTTCCGCAGGATGCAGACGTTGGTGGGGTTGATGTGCTGGTTGGCGGAAAAGAACACCCGGGTGCCATTCTTCCGGCGGTTGGCGAAGTCGGCCAGGGTGCCGACGCCGATCAGGTCATGGCTGGCGTAGAGCGCCACCCCGTCGGCGGCATCGAGCCGGCGGCCGGCGGCGACCTTCTCGGCGATCGGGCGGAGGGCCGGGTCGCGGAGCCGCCCGATGGCGAGATCAGGCGCGGCCTGCCCGGCGGGGGCTGAAGAATCCATGGGTCCAATCTATCGGCCCCGGGCGGCGGGGGGTACCGGAAGGGGCGGTGGTGGCGCCCCACCCGGGAACGACGCGCCGTCGGCCAGATCTCACTACATATCAACAATTGTTGATGTATTTCAGGGGGTCACAGCGCCGGAACGGTCAGCCCTGGGTGAAGCACGGCGGAGCGGTTCGCCAGGTCCCGCCCTTCCCTACTCCCACCCCCGCACCGCCACGGTGGCGTTGTGGCCCCCGAACCCGAACGAATTCGACAGCGCCACGCGCACCGGGCGCCGGCGCGCCACGTTCGGCACGCAATCGAGGTCACATTCCGGATCGGGGTCGTCCTGGTTGATCGTGGGCGGCACCTGGCCCCGGGACGCCACCAGCAGCGAGATGATCGCCTCGATCGCCCCCGCCGCGCCAAGGGTGTGGCCGATCATCGACTTGGTCGACGCGAACATCAGCCGGTAGGCCTGTTCGCCGAAGACCGCCTTGACCGCGTTGGTCTCGGCGATGTCGCCCTGCGGCGTCGAGGTGCCGTGGGCGTTGATGTAGTCCACCTCGTCGAGCGCAATGCCGCCGATTTCGAGGCACGCTTTCATGGCGCGGATGGCGCCGTGGCCATCGGGTGGCGGCGACGTGATGTGGTAGGCGTCGGCGCTCGCGCCGTAGCCGATCACTTCGCCGAGGATCGTCGCACCGCGGGCCTCGGCGTGCTCCAGCGCCTCGAGCACCACCATTCCCGCCCCGTCGGCCAGTACGAAGCCGTCGCGTCCCCGGTCGAACGGGCGCGAGGCGCGCTCCGGTTCGTCGTTGCGGGTGGAGAGGGCCTTCATGTTGGCAAACGCCGAGACGCTCAGTCCCGTGATCGCCGCCTCGCACCCGCCGGTGAGCATCATGTCGGCGACGCCGTCCCGGATCAGCTGCCACGAGGTGCCAATGGCGTGGGCGCTCGACGAGCAGGCCGAGACGGTGGCGAAGTTGGGCCCCTGCAGCCCGAAGCGGATCGACGCCAGCCCGGCGGCGATGTCGGGGATGAACATCGGCACGAAGAACGGCGACACGCGGTCCGGACCCTTGGTCAGGAACGCCTCGCAGTTCTCCTGGAAGGTCATCATGCCGCCGATGCCGGAGCCGATGATGACGCCGCACCGGGTCGGGTCGGGCACGCCGCCAGCGAGGCCGGCCTCGGTCATGGCCTGGTGCGCCGCCGCCAACCCGAACTGGGCAAAAAGATCGTAGCGGCGCGATTCCTTCCGGTCCATGTAGGGCGCCGGATCGAATCCCTTGACCTCGCACGCAAAGCGGACCGCCCACGTGGTGGGATCGTACTTGGTGATCCGCGCCGCGCCGGACTTCCCTTCCAGCAGATTGTCCCAGGTCTCGGCCACGGTGAGCCCCACCGGGGTCACCAGGCCGAGCCCCGTTACGACTACACGGCGCATCCGCTCACTTCCCGAGTTTCTCGTGGAGATACTTGAGGGCATCGCCGACGGTGCGGAGCTTTTCGGCTTCCTCGTCGGGGATATCGATGTCGAATTCCTTCTCGAAGGCCATGACCAGCTCGACGGTGTCGAGCGAATCGGCGCCGAGGTCCTCCATGAACGAGGCTTCAGGGGTGAGCTTTTCGCGTTCCACGCCCAGTTCCTCGACAATGATGTCCTTGACCTTCTCCTCCACGTCGCTCATCGGTCGCCTCGATTACAGGTGAATTGGATGGGTGAACCCCGTTCAGCCGATCATGCCGCCGTCGACAACCAGCGTCTGGCCGGTGATGTATCTGCTCTGCTCTGATGCCAGGAACAACACCGCGTCGGCGACGTCTCCGGGCTGCCCCAGGTGCCCGACCGGTATCGCCTCCAATAATGCGGCCCGGGTCGCCTCCGGCAAGGCGGCGGTCATGTCGGTGTCGATGAACCCGGGGGCGATGCAGTTGGCCAGCACGCCGCGGGCGGCGTACTCCTTGGCGACCGACCGGGTGAAGCCGATCAGCCCCGCCTTGCTCGCCGCGTAGTTGGCCTGTCCCTTGTTGCCGGTGATCCCGACGATGCTGGTGATGTTGATGATGCGCCCGGTGCGGCGCTTCATCATGCCCCGGATCACCGCCTGGGTGGCGACGAACGCACCGGTCAGGTTGGTGGCGAGGACGGTGTTCCAATCGTCGTCGGCAAGCCGGATGAGCAGGTTGTCGCGGGTCACACCGGCGTTGTTGACGAGGATGTCGACGGCGCCGAACGCCGCCTCGGCGGCGGCGATCATGGCGCGGACCGAGTCGGGCTGCGAAATGTCGCAGCCGAATCCGCGCGCTTCGGGGCCGATTTCCGCGGCGACCCGCTCGGCCGCCGCGGCGTCCCGGCCAACGACGCCGACCCGCGCGCCGGCCGCGGCGAGGTGTTCGGCCACCGCCCGCCCGATGCCGCGGGTGCTGCCGGTGACGACGGCCGCCCGGCCGGCCAGGTCGATGGTGACGCTCATGCGGTGAGGAACTTCTCCACGTCGGCGGCGGTCCCGATCGGCGTGCAGCTGGCGTCGGGAACGATGCGCTTGAGCAACCCGCTGAGGACGTTGCCGGGGCCAAGCTCGAGCCACCGCGCGCCCGGAAAGCGTTCCGCCAACCCAAGCATGGAGCGCACCCAGCGCACCGGCGCGGTGAGCTGGTCGGCGAGGGTATGCACCGCGTCGTGCCGTGACGCGACGAACGACGCGGTGGCGTTGGCGACAATCGGAAAGGCTGGTTCGCCGAACGGGACGATGTCGAGCGCCTCGCGCAACGGATCGACCGCCGGCTGCATCAGCGGCGAATGGAACGCGCCACTCACCTTGAGCGGGACGATCCGCCGGGCGCCGCGTGCCTTGCAGAGTTCGCCGGCCCGTTCGACGGCGGCGGGATCGCCCGAGATCACCACCTGGTCGGGGGCGTTGAGGTTTGCCGGCACCACCGTCCCGATGCCGAGGGCGCTCGCCTCGGAGCACGCCGCCTCGACCGGTTCGTCGGCGAGACCCAGCACCGCCGACATCGCGCCGGGACGCGCCACGCCGGCTTCGTACATCAGTGCTCCGCGGCGCCGCACCAGTCGCGCGGCGTCGGCCGGCGCGATGGCGCCCGCCGCCACCCAGGCGCTGTATTCGCCCAGCGAATGCCCCGCCGCCGCGCCGACTTCGCCGAGGTGGTCGCGGATCACCGCGTGCACCGCCACGGAATGCGCCAGGATCGCGGGCTGGGCGTTGTGGGTCATGGTGAGTTCGTCTTCGGGGCCCTGCCACATCAACGGCGTCAGCGGGCGGTCGAGCGCGTCGTCGATTTCCTCGAGCACCGCGCGGGCCACCGGAAAGCGTTCGGCGAGGTCGTGCGCCATGCCGACCCGCTGCGATCCCTGCCCCGGGAAGAGCAACAGTGTCACCACCGCACCACCACGCTTCCCCAGGTGAAGCCGGCGCCGAACGCCACCAGCATCGCCACCATGCCGGGCTCGAGGCGGCCCTCGGCCTCCGCCTGCACCAGCGCCAGCGGAATGCTGGCCGAGCTGGTGTTGCCGTAGCGGTCGAGGTTGACCATCACCTTCTCCATCGGGATGCCGGCATGCTTTGCCGTCGCCTCGATGATCCGCAGGTTGGCCTGGTGGGGGATCAGCAGGTCGATGTCGTCGGGAGAAAGTCCGGCGCGCGAAATCGCCTCGTCGGTGGAACGGCTCATGGCCAGGACGGCGGCCTTGAAGACCTCGCGACCCGCCATCTTCACCAGGTGCTGGTGCTCGTCGAGCAGTTGCGCCGTGAGCGGCTCGGCCGCCCCGCCGCCGGGGATGTGGAGCAGCGGCGCGAGCGTTCCGTCGGCACCGAGGTAGCTCGAGAGGATGCCTCTCCCATCGGCTCCGGCGCGCCGCACCACCGCGGCTCCGGCGCCGTCGCCAAAGAGGATTGCAGTCGATCTGTCGGTGTAGTCGGTGATCGACGACAGCTTCTCGGCGCCGAGGACGAGGATCGTCTCCCCCTGTCCCACCGAGAGCAGTCCGTCGGCCACGGTCAGGCCGTAGAGCCAGCCGGGACACGCCGCGACGACGTCGAACGCCCACGCCCGGCCGGCGCCGAGGGCCGCCTGGAGGTCACAGGCCGCCGACGGCAGCCGGTGGTCGGGTGTGACGGTCGCGAAGACGATGCCGTCGAGATCCTCGGCGGTCACGCCGGCGCGGTCCATCGCCTGGCGCGCGGCGGCCATGGTGTAGCTCGTGACGGCCTCACCGGGTGCGGCGATGTGTCGCTCCCGGATCCCGGTGCGCTCGACGATCCATTCGTCGGACGTGTCGAGGGTGCGCTCGAGGTCGGCGTTGGTGAGGATCGCATCGGGGACGGCGGCGCCGATTCCCGCGATGGTCGTCGAAGGGGATCGTGTCATGCAGCGGGGTGCGGCGCCTGTTCCAGCGCCAGCTCGGCAGCGATGTGGTCGCGCAGGCCGTGCCGCGCGGCTTCGACGGCGTCGGCAATGGCGTTCCGGATGGTGCGCGGCGTCGATGCGCCGTGGCAGATGATCGTCACGCCACGCACGCCGAGCAGCGGGCCGCCGCCATACTGCGAGATGTCGAGAAAGCGGAGCAGCGGCTCGAGGTCGGGCGAGCGGAGCAGTGCCGGGGTGTCGCGGCGGATCACGCCGGCCACCAGGCCGCCCATCGACTCGTAGAACTTCAGCATGACGTTGCCGACGAAGCCGTCGCAGACCACGACATCGATGTGCCCGTAGCGCGGATGCGGCACGACGACATCGCGTCCCTCGATGTTGCCGACGTAGTGGAGGCGGTCGAGCTGGCGCAGCGCGTGGTGCGCCTCGCGAATCACCGCCGTCCCCTTCTCGTCCTCCTCGCCGACGTTGAGCAGCCCGACCCGCGGTTCGGCGCGGCCGATCACGTCGCGCATGTAGATGTTGCCGAGGCGGGCAAAGTTGATCAGCTCGCGCGCGGAGCAATCGACATTGGCGCCGGCGTCGACGACCAGCACCGGCCCGTCGGCGGTGGGAAAGAGCGACGCGACGGTGGCGCGCTCGACGCCGTCATAGAGGCCCAGCACCACGGTCGCGGCGGTGAGCGTCGCACCGGTGTTGCCGGCCGAAAGAAAGGCGTCGGCACGCCCGGCCTGATGCAGCCGCATGCCGACGACCAGCGAGGAATCGGGCTTGCGCCGGACCGCGGTGAGGGGCTTCTCGGCCATGCCGATCACGTCGGCGGCGGGGGCGATCTCGATGCGCGAGCGGTCGACGCCGTCGTGCCGCGCGAGTTCGCGTTCGATCGCCTCCGGCCGGCCGACGAGCGTCAGCGCGAAGTTCGGCGCGAGTTCCTTCAGGGCGAGCACGGCACCGTCAATTTCGGTTCCCGGCGCGTGGTCGCCCCCCATCGCGTCGACGGCGACGCGGATCACGGCCTGCTAGTCCTCGACCTCGAGCCGCTTCTTGCCGCCGTAATAGCCGCACGACGGACAGACCCGATGGGAGAGCCGTGGGGCGTGGCAGCGGGGGCAAGCCTGCGTGGGAATGCCGCGCGCCGTGTGATGGCCGCGACGCAGGCGCTTGCGGGACTTGGAGAGTTTCCGTTTCGGTACGGCCATTGATGCCTCAGCTCGTCGGGCCGGGGGCCGCGCAGTGGCACGGGCCGGCATTCAGGTCCGCGCCGCAGCGCGGGCAGAGTCCCTTGCATTCCGGTCGGCAGAGCGGAAAAGCCGGCAATCGCAGCACCAGCTCCTCGCGCACCGCTTCGGTCACGTCGATCACCGCCGGATCTGGCGAGAGTGCATACACGCCGGGATCCTCCAGCAGCGTCGGGTCGGACGAAAAGACCACGTCGACGTCGTCTTCCACTTCGGGCGTCAGGGCCGTCAGGCAGCTGCGGCACTCGGCGGCGACCGCCGCCTTGAAGTGTCCCTGCCAGACGTAATCGCCCTGGGCCGTCGCCTGCAACACGCCGTCGACCTCGACCGGCCCGACCAGCGGCACCTCGAGCCCGGCCAGCGCGGGAGCATCCGGCGGGATGGCCCCCCGGGTCGTGACGGGGCCACTCTGGAGCCGGCTGATGTCCACCCGAAGCATAGCCCTCAAAAGTACCCGCCCGGGCCGAATCCGGTCAACCCGCCGATGCCACCCCGGTAGTGCTTCCATTTCACTGTAACAACTTGTCCGGGCTCAACATACCGACAAGCTCCTCTGCGGTCCAAACGTGATCGGTGAGGCCAGCGGCCATGGCGGGCGTCGTCTTGACGCCAGCGGCCTTGGTGAGCGTGGCGTGGGGCCGAAGATAGTTGTGGGCGAAGAAGTTCAAGGCCACGGCGTAGGCGTGGTTCCGGGCCTTCTTGGAGAACGCGTTGGTCAACCGGGTGAACCGGCGGCAGTTCTGCCGGGTGTTGAGGTTCAAGCGCTCGACGTAGGACGTGGAGACGTTTTCCATGTCCGGGCGCCCGATCTTCCGCACCCGCACCGCCCCGGTGCATACCGGAGGGCTGTAGCGGCGCGCCGGACCGGTCTCATACGGCTGGCCGTAGGACTTGACCACCTGCCCGTAATCCACGGTCCCGAAGTCGAACGCCTGGCGGACCGCAGGCATGTAGCCGTTGAACCCGTCGCTGCTCAGTTGCACCCGGTTCGCCAGCCGGGCCGCTACGTCGTCCATGAAGCGCTGGGTCTCGCGGTAGTCGCGCGGGGCGACGTGCCAGCTGAAGACCAGCTTGGAGTCGGCATCCATGGCGCAGTAGGTCCAGAGGTCGCCGTGACCGTCCTGAGTGGCGTTGGCGGCCTTCGCCCCGACAAAGCTCCACAGCTCGTCAACCTCGACCCGCTCCATGGACAGGTTCCGGAAGCGGTAGTCGCAGAAGGTCTCGCAGAACTGCCCGACCTCAGCCAAGAGGCGCAGGACGGTGCCCATGGAGGCGCCGGTGAGGCGGCAGGTGGCCCGGAGGCTCATGCCGTCGGTCAGGGCCTTGAGGATCGTGGCGCGGGTGGCGCTGTTGCTCTGGTCCATGGGAAGGAATATACCTAAGCGCTTAGGCACAGTCAAGAAGGGCAGCCTTGACTGAAACAGAACGGGCGCCCCGGCCAGGGGCGCCCGTCGTCGGCGAGGCGCAAAACGGTGCTCGTTACGCCGCCACAAGTACACTCGACCCGCTAACCGCCGCGCTAGCCTGATCGGTGGTCTGACCATCGGCTCCGCGCACCACTATCCGAACAGGCGCGTCCGCCGGCTCGATCGGATTCCAATTGCGAGCACGACCGATGGCCTCTTGGCGGCGGAGGCCCTCCACGAGGTCCTCTAGGGCACCGAGCCCAGTCGCAGCAAGGCCGCTAATTCCTGGCAGATCGCTACGGATTGCGGTCCAAGCGGGGCCACGTTCGCCCGCACCAGACTGCGTGAGATAGATGACCAGCATACTCCCTCCCAGTGGAGTACTGACTGCCGATGGCAATAGGTAGTCTACTCACCATCCCTCAACGCGACAACGGCCGCCCATTGGGTGATCGTGGTTCGCACGCCGATACGCTGTGCTGCCGTCAGAATAGAAAAGCGGTGCGACACTTCTATTGTAAACGCTCCCCAGTGCTCCTCGTCGGGCGGACCCCACTTCGACACGTTCCGTTCCTCGTCTACATCAATCTCGTGCCAATGCAGGTCGATTAGTATCTGCTCCAAGTTGTCCGATGACACCTCGGTCGCGTCAAGCGCCGCGATGGCCTCGCTAGGATTCACTGGGCGCCCTGATCCACTAGCACAACTGGAAGAAGCATGGCCCGCACGGACGCGCCGGTCTCGATGCGAACTTGGTGGAGGCCCGGCCCGTTGATCGGAACATCACGGAATAGCATCGCTACCCAGCTGGAAGCTGTTCCGTCGACCACTGGCGGGATCTGGATGAACGCCTGCGCGCTTCTAATGTCTGGGCCTGTCGGTGACGAGATACTTATCGTGGCCTGGGCGAGACCAGCGTCCACGGGATCTGTCGCCACGAACCGGGCAACGACAAAGAAAGTAAAGTGCGCCGGAAGGGCCTTAACGTTGATGCGGTCGAAGACCGTCATTGCGTTCAACGTGCCATCCGCGTTGAAGCGAACGTATTCCGCGAGGAAGAGACCGTTCGCGTCAATCACGATGATTTCTCGGATCGCGGCCGTCGGCTGATTGGCGCCACCGCTTCGCGGCCCCGAGCCGGCCGATACGAGATAGCTCCTCGGGCGACAGGTTCTTCGCCCGCGCCTTCCCACCCTTCTTTCCGCCGAGCCGCCCCATGGCGACGGCGTGCGGGTTCTTCTTCTGCGGCTTGGGAGCCGGAGTCTCGTCCGATTGCCCCGTGAGCCGGGCTACCGCCTTGAAGGCAGCGGTATTCGGGTCTGCGGCTGGTCTGCTTGAACGCTTTGGCATACACCAATCTAGCGCTATTCGCCGGGGGCGCCACTTTCCGGCGTTGCCGCGGCGTTGGCCTTCCCCGTGGCTTCTCCCCGAGCGGTTGCGGTTTGCCCGGTCGGCGCCGGCGGCGTCGCCTTCGTTCTGACATAGGAAGTGACGGCCAAGAGTCCCTTCGCGAGTGCTTGCTTTTCGGAGCGATCGATTCCCCTCCACGCCCCGTCAAGTTTCGCCGTGGCCTCGTCGATGATCGGCGCCGCAAACCCAGGCGCCTCGGGCCGGTGGGACCAGATTATGGAGTCCGTCTGGGCTCCCACGCCAGGCGCCGCTTCCCCCCGCTTCTTTGCGAGGTAGGTCAGGAGAATTGCGGTCGGTTCGTCGCGAGACGGGCCGTAGGCTGCTCGCATTAATTGTGATTCGGCGTGTACACCACCACTACCAATCGCTGCGAACCCGACAGCATCCTCGCAGCTGATCGTTCCGTCTCGGCCGTTCCAATTCTCGAACTTGTAGATATGAGCGTTCGAGACGGGCGAGTTCCCGATTTGGTCCATCCCAATTATGAGGGCAGCAATGACGGGCACGCGGTAAGCTCTGAGTTCTGCAGCGAGTTGCTCCGCAAGCCGCGGATTCATGCTGGCCCCCACCTTAACGAACTCGTCCACCGTGAGCCCAAATGGTACGAGAACCGCCTGCTCTGCGGCGTGTCGGCGCGCTTCGTTATAGCAATCCTGATAGAGATACGCTACTTCCTCCACCGTGAGCCATCGAAGTGGGTTCTCTTTGATCTTGGCGTCAATCCGGGCCTTGATTCGGTCGTGGACCAACCGCTGAAAGGAAATGTCCTCGCCTGAGAACATGCCCACGATAGACGTAGTAAAGCGGTAGACCTTCGCCTCCGGGGACTCGAACTGACTGCTGGCCGAGAGCATTCGGTCGGAGCACGCAACGAGACCCCAGCCCATGTTGTAAATGGCCGCGACGCAGACTGTCACGGTGTCGCTCCGACGAGGCCTTGGCTCATTTCGGGTGCGCCTTTCCGGGCGTCTCATTCAGCGACGCTCCCGTAACATCCGAAACGGTAGCACCGCCTGCCACCCCCAACAGGGCTAACTCGCGCTCCGGAAAGAAGAAAGCGATCTCCCGGGTGGCGTTTTCGTCGCTGTCTGAGCCATGCACCGCGTTCCGCCCCTTCGACTCGGCGAACAGCTTCCGGACCGTCCCCGGCTTCGCCTCGGCCGGATCGGTGGCACCGATCGTCTCGCGCCAGGCCAGCACCGCGTCGTCCCGCTCGAGGACCATCACGATGGTCGGACCGGAGCTCATGAAGCCGACCAGCTCGGGATAGAACGGCCGGCCCCGGTGGACGGCGTAGAACGCCTCCGCCTCGACCTGCCCGAGGCGGACCATCCGGAGCGCCCGGACCCGGTACCCGGCATTCTCGACATGGGCCAGGATCCGCCCCGCCTTGCCGGTCTCGACCGCGTCGGGCTTGATCATCGCCAGCGTGTAACGCCCTGCCATGGCCTAGCGCCTCCGCGCGGACTTGAGCTGTTCCACCACGTCGGCGGGGCGGCGCATCACGCCGATCCCAGCCGCCTCGAATGCCGCCAGCTTCTCCTGGGCCGTCCCCGAGCTGCCGGAGATGATCGCCCCGGCGTGCCCCATCCGCCGCCCCTTGGGAGCGGTCTGCCCGGCAATGAAGCCCGCCACCGGCTTGCGCACCTCGCGCCGGATGAATTCCGCCGCTTCCTGCTCGGCGGTGCCGCCGATCTCGCCGATGAGCACGATCGCCTCGGTGGCCGGATCGGCGTTGAACGCGGCGAGTACGTCGATGAAGTCGGTGCCGATGATCGGATCGCCACCGATGCCGACGCAGGTGCTCTGGCCGAGGCCGTTGGCGGTCAGGTGATGCACCACTTCGTAAGTCAGCGTGCCGGAGCGGGAGACGAGCCCCACCGGACCCGGCGTGCAGATCGAGCCCGGGATGATGCCGACCTTGGCCGACCCCGGCGAGATCAACCCCGGGCAGTTCGGTCCGATCAGCCGGGTGCCCCGCTCGGCAAGGAACGGCATGACCGTCGTCATGTCGAGCACCGGCACCCCTTCGGTGATGCAGACGACCAGCGGAATGCCGGCGTCGGCGGCCTCCTCGATGGCTCCTGCGGCCATCGCCGGAGGTACGTAGATCACCGAGCAGTTGGCCCCGGCCGCCTCGACCGCTTCGGCCACCGTGTTGAAGACCGGCACCTTGTCGTCAAAGCGCTGGCCGCCCTTGCCCGGCGTCACCCCGGCAACGACGTTGGTGCCGTATTCGATCATCTGACGAGCGTGGAACGAACCTTCCCGGCCGGTGATGCCCTGCACCACCAGCCGCGTCTCCTGACCGATCCAGATGCTCATGCCGCCTCCCGCGCCAGCTCGACCGCGCGCGAGACCGCGGCGTCCATGTCGTTGAGCGCCGTCATGCCGACACCCTCGAGGATCGCGATCGCCTGGGCCTCGTTGGTGCCGGTGAGGCGGATGACGATCGGCACGTCGACCTTGAGCTGGCGGGTGGCGGTGACGATGCCGTTGGCGACGTCGTCGGTGCGGGTGATCCCGCCGAAGATGTTGAACAGGATCACCTTGACCCGCGGATCGGCAGTGATGATCCGGAGCGCGTTGATGACCTTCTCCGGATTCGACGAACCGCCGATGTCGAGAAAGTTGGCCGGTTCGCCACCATAGAACTTGACGAGATCCATGGTCGCCATCGCGAGACCGGCACCGTTGACCACGCATCCGACGTTGCCGTCGAGCTTGATGAAGGTGAGCCCGGCCCGGCGCGCGGCCACCTCGCTCGGCGCCTCACCCGATTCGTCGCGGAGCGCCGCGAGGTCGGGGCGCCGGTCGAGTTCGTTGTCGTCGATGACCATCTTGGCGTCGAGCGCCATCACCTTGCCGTCCGGCGTGGTCACCATCGGATTGATTTCCGCGAGCGAGCAGCCGTTGGCCATGAACGCGTGATAGAGCTGGAGCATGATGCGCTGGGCCGCCCTGACCTGGGCAAAGTCGCGGTACAGCGCGAGGGCGAGGCGCAGCGACTGATGCGGCAGCAGGCCGTAGCGCGGGTCGACCGGCAGGCGGACGATCTTTTCCGGTGCCGTCGCGGCGACTTCCTCGATGTCCACGCCACCCGCGGCCGAAACCATGAACACCGGCTTCTGCGACGCACGATCGAGGATGAGCCCGACGTAACTCTCGCTGGCGATCTCGGCGGCCGGGACCACGAGGACCTTCTGGACCTCGAGCCCCTTGATGGTCATGCCGAGGATCGCGGCGGCGCGCGCCTTTGCCTCGGCGGCGTCCTTTGCCAGCTTGACCCCGCCGGCCTTGCCGCGCCCGCCGGCATGGACCTGGGCCTTGACGACCACCGCGCCCCCGATGCGCCGCGCGATCGCCTCGACCTCATCCGGCGTCGAGGCGACGTCGCCGTCCGGCAACGGGACGCCCGCGGCCTTGAGGAGGTCGCGGGCTTGATACTCGTGCAGGTTCACGACACCACTCCATCTCGAGAGAAGTCAGTCGCGGCGCAAAGTAGCGTCGCTCCGGGGCCGTCGCCACCGTGCAGCTACCGTGGCGGTGCGAGGATGGCGCGGAGCGCCTCGAAGGCCCGACCGAAGGCGGTCAGGTCGCCGCGGGCCAGTGCCGAATCGGCCACCTGCAGCCAGTGACGCGCCTCGGCAACGACCGCGCTGCTGCTGGGCCCCGTGGGCGCCACCTGCGCCCCCGGCGCGGTGACCGCCCGCCATGCCGCGGCGGGGTCGCGCGCTCCGCCCACCTGGTCACCGACGGCGGTCGCGATCCAGAGGAGCGCCGGCGGCTGACGTGGCGCCAGCGCCAGCACCGGCTCCCAGGCCGCGAGCGCGCCGGCCCCGAGGTACCAGTGCACGTCGCCGGCGCGGAGCGAGTCACCGGCCGCGCGCGCCGAGTCGCGCAGGTGTCGCAGCTCCGGCGAGAATCCCCAGAGCCGCTGCAACTCGAGGGCGTTCTGGGCGCGCGCCTCGGCCGACTCGTAGTGCGCCAGGTCGAGCGACGGAATGCCCTCGCGGCGCGATGCCGTCACCAGCGCCACCGGCACCCGGCGCTGGGGATCCTCGAAGAGCATGTCGCGCACCGGCGTTGCCGCGCCGATCCATCCGGCCACCGACTGCTCCGGCAGGCCGGTGATGCTCGATGTCGGTCGCCGTCCGACTGCCCAGGCCGGGTCCTCGAGCACCTCCAGCTGGCTCTCGAACCACGCCGCCGGATACGTCAGTCCGCGCCGGACGGCGTCGGGGAGCGTTGCCGCCGGTTCGACCAGCGGGCCGATCGCGCCGGCCCAGGCCGCCGCCAGCGAATCGGCGTCGGGATCGAGGTGGACGTGCAACTCGGCGGTGGCGGCGTCGAGTGTCGCCACGAACGCCGGTACCACTCCCGCAACCAGTGCTCCGCGCCAATGGCCCCGGGTGGCGAGGGGGAATTCGTCAATCGGCAGCACACCCTGCACCACCCAGGTCGGGCGCCCATCGACCAGCAGCAGGTCGGCCGGCAGCCACGAAACCATCGGCAGGAGGGTGCGCACCCGTTCGACCGGATCGAGGTGCCAGTCGACCGCATGGGCGCGGGTGTCGTGGAGCATCCCGGGTTCCTGTCGCGCCCACGCCAGCACGAGGCGCCGGAAGACGTTGCCAGCGGGGACGGCGCCGCGCATCGGCCGCCACGCGGGGGCATCGGGACGCAGCCGCGGATCGGCAATGCTGGTCCAGACCGCCGCGTCGGGCGACGACGCATCGTCGCCGCCGTCGAGCCGCAGCGGTGTCCGGTCGGGGCCGACGGTGCCGGCGGCCACCGCGAGGACGTCGATGCGCAACGAATCGGCGGCGGTGGGCGTGGCGACGAGCCATGCCGGCGTGAGGTGTCCGTCGACCGACACCGTGGACGGCGTGGCAGCGAGCAGCGCACCGGCCGGATCGCTCCGTTCCACCAGGAGCGCCAGCGCGACGTCGTCCCAGAGCGCCGTGACGTGCGGCACCGTGTCGCGGGGCGGGACCGCCTGGTCGATACGGATGCCCCACGCGAGCTGATCGAAGCGCCGCACCTCGGCCTGGCGCGCCGGGGTGGGAAACGTGGTGTCGGTGAGGGCCGGAACGACGGTGTGATCGAGGAGCGCACCGAGCCCCATCAGCGCCCACGCGCCGGTGACGATGCTGTGTCGGCCCCGGACCGCCCACGCGATGCTGAGCGCCGCGACGCCGAGGGCCACGCCGGCGAGGAGGTCGGAGATGTGCATTCGCAGGTCGACCGCCGACTCGTCGCTGGGACCGAGGGCCGAGCCAGCAACGTGCCACGGCGCGAGGATGTAGCCCACCGCGATGACGACCGCCAGCACGGCGAGCAGCACGCCGATCTGGCGCCGCGCGTCGGGATGAACCTGCAACGAGCCGTTCTGGCGCCGCACCGCGCCGATCGCCAGGTAGAGCACCGCGGTGAACGCCAGGCCGACGACGGCGAGCATCATCGCGTACTGCCACGCCAGGGTCCACACCGGCAGCTGGCCGACGAAAACTCCGACGTCCCGATCGAGGAACGGATCGTTGACGCCGAAGTGGACGCCGTGCCAGGCGAGCAGCAGCGGTGCACGCCACGACCGCGCGCCGGCACCGGTGATCAGTCCGAGCAGCACGCCGGTGGCGACCGCGCCGAACAGGAGCAGGCGGGTCGGGACGGCCTCGCGCAATTGGAGATCGCCGAGACGGCGGGTGACCTGCACGGAGGCGATGGCGCGCGCCACGAGCAGCGCCTGCAGCGCGAACCAGAGCGACGCGACGAGCACCGCGGCGGCATCGAGGCCGAGCCCGAGGAGGATCCAGCGGGTCATGAACGACGCCGCCGGCCGTGACACCGTCCCCGCCCACCACCACTCACTGAGCCACGCGACGAGCCACCGCCCGGCGAGCAGCAGCACGACAATCGCGACGCCGGCGATGGCGGCGCGCCGGCGGGCGCGACTCACCGATTCAACTCCGCACGCCGTGCTCGGCGAGCCACGACATCACTTCCGCCTGGTGACGATCCCGCCCTTCCGGTGTCGTCGCCTCGAAGCGCAGCACCAGGACCGGCTGGGTGTTCGACGCGCGCAGCAGTCCCCAACCGTCGGGAAAGGTGATCCGGACGCCGTCGATGGTGACCACCGGGTAGCGCGCCCCGAACTCGCGCGCTGCGGTCTCGACCAGCGAGAACTTGATGGCGTCGTCGCAGGCGACCCGCATCTCGGGCGTGGCGAACGTGGCGGGGAGGTCGGCGAGGAGCCGCCCGACGCCGCGTGGCCCGGCGGCGACAATCTCGAGCAGCCGGGCCGCGGCAAAGAGCGCGTCGTCAAAACCGAACCAGTCGCCGCCGAAGAACATGTGGCCGCTCATCTCGCCGGCCAGCGGCGCATGCTCCTCCTTCATCTTTGCTTCGATGAGCGAGTGACCGGTCTTCCACATCACCGGCCGGGCGCCGGCGGCGGTGAGCGCCTGCGGCAGCACCTCGGAACACTTCACGTCGAAGATCACCGCGACACCGGCGCCGAAGCGCCGCACCGCGTCGCGCCCGTAGATGACCAGCAACTGATCGCCCCAGATCGGCTTCGTGGTCTCGTCGACCGCGCCGATCCGGTCGCCATCGCCGTCGAACGCGATGCCCAGTTCGGCCTGGTGCTGCTGCACCGCGTGCTGGAGGTCGACGAGGTTGGCGGGAACGGTCGGGTCGGGGTGGTGATTGGGGAACGTCCCGTCGCTTTCGGCAAAGAGCGGCACGACCTCGGCGCCAAGCGCCTGCAGGGTGGCCACCGCCACCAGCGCGGTGACACCGTTGCCGCAGTCGACCACGACCTTGACCGGCCGGTCGAGGTGGTGACGCTCGACGATCGCGACGCGGTATTGCGCCAGCATCGAGTCGTCGGTGGTGATCTGCCCGGCGCCGTCGCGGTAGGTCTCGGCGGTGATCCGCTCGGCCAGCGCGGTGATGCCGGCGCCGTGGAGCGATTCCCCGGCGAGGACGAACTTGAAGCCGTTGAACTCCGGCGGGTTGTGGGAACCGGTCACCTGCACGCCGCCGTCGGTGCCAAGAGCGTGCACCGCGAAGTAGAGGGTCGGTGTGGGGACGGTGCCGATATCGATGACGTGCGCGCCGGAAGCCGCCATGCCGTGGGCGAGTGCCGCGCAAAAGCCGGCGCTCGACGGCCGGTTGTCGCGCCCGACGGCGATCACCGGGGCGCGACCGTGGCGCTCCCACGCGGTGGTGGCGAACGCACGCCCGAGATGTTCGGCGAGCTGCGCCGTCAGTTCACGGCCGATGACCCCGCGAACGTCATATTCGCGGAAGATGGTGCTGGGTACCTGCACGTCGACGCTCCTTCCTGCCGCGGACGGTCAGGGCGCGCCGATGATCATCCCGGCGTGGAGCTGCACCGCCTTCTGCGTGGCGAAATTGAGCACGATATTGGGCCAGACGCCAAGCATCAGGATCGCGAACACACAGATGGCCACCGCGACCCGCGCCATCCGCGGGAACCGGATGGTCTGATGCGCCTGGCGGGTCCGGGTCGGGCGCAAGGTCATCGCCAGGATGACCGGGAGATAGTAGCCGATCGAGATGGCGCTGCCGATCATGGCCACCACCGGCAACGCTGCTTCGCCCTGATGGATGGCGGAGGCCACCAGGTACCACTTGCCGATGAACCCGAAGGTGCCCGGGAAGCCGAGCAGCGACAGCATGCAGACACTGAGGCCGATCGACGCCAGCGGCCGGACCGCGAAGAGGCCCTCGAGGTCGGTCAGCAGCACGGTCCGGGCGCCGGCCCGCTCGATCGAGGCGAGGATGCCGAACGCGGCGACGATGGTGATGCTGTATGCCAGCAGGTAGATGAGCACCGCCGCGGTGCCGTCGTCGGAGTGCGCCCAGAGGGCCAGCAGCAGGTAGCCGGCGTGGGCGATGGCGCTGTAGGCCAGCATCCGCTTCATCGACTGCTGCCGCAGCGCGGCGAGGTTGCCGAGCAGGATGGTGAGCACCGCGAGGGCGGCGAGCACCGGCCGCCACAGCGTGACCGCCGCCGGGAACGCCTCGGCGAGGAGCCGCGCGAAGGCGAGGAACGCCGCCGCCTTGACACCACTCGCCATGAAGGCGGTGATCGGCGTCGGGGCGCCCTCGTAGACGTCGGGCGCCCAGGCGTGGAACGGCACCGCGGCGACCTTGAAGCCGAACCCGACCAGCACCAGGCCGACGCCGAGCTTCCCCATCAGGGTCAACGGGGCGTTGCTGAACTGGATGCCGATCAGGTCGAAGTTGAACTGGCCGGTGGCGCCGTAGACCAGGGCAATGCCGTAGAGCAGGAACCCCGACGCGAACGCCCCGATCAGGAAGTACTTCAGCGCCGCTTCGGCCGACGCGCGGCGGGTGCGGTCGAAGCCCACCAGGATGTAGATCGAGATGGACATCAGCTCGAGGCCGAGGAACAGCGTGATGAGGTCTGCCGCGCCGGCCAGCAGCATCATCCCGACCGTCGCGAACATCACCAGCGGATAGTACTCCGGCGCCAGGATGCCCTGCCGTTCCAGCCACCGGAGCGAGAGCACCGACACCACCGCCCCGATCCAGAGCAGCAGCGCGTCGCTGGCAAAGCGGAAGCCGTCGAGGGCGATCATCAGCGTCAGCCCGGCGGGGTGGGCGCCGACCCGGGCCAGCCAGCCGGTGGCGAGCACCGCGGCGACATAGCCGGGGAGCGAGAGCAGGCCGACCAGGCGCATGTCCTGCGCGGTCCGGTGACGCCACGCCGTCACCAGCAGCAGCACCAGCCCCCAGAGCGTCAGGATCAGCTCGGGAAGCAGCGCGAGGGTGGCGCCGCCGGGTGTCGACAGGTCGATCGGCATCAGCGCACCTCCCCGGGCACCGCCGGCACGACGACACGCACCCCGGGCGGCGGGGGCTGCTGGATGGCCGCCGGCGGCAAGCTCGCCTGCACGGTCCGCACGAACTGCTCCGCGGCGGCTTCGGTGCGGCGCAGGAACGGCGCCGGATAGAGCCCGACCCACAGCATCGCGATGAGCAGCGGCCCGATCACCATCGCCTCACGGAGGTTGATGTCCGGCAGCCCCTCGTTGAGCGGATTGGTGAGGCGGTTGAAGAAGACCCGCTGGGTGGACCAGAGCATGTACGCCGCGGCGAAGACCACCACGCTCGCGGCAATGGCAACGAGCCACGGGTGCCGTCCGAACGACCCGAGCAGCACCAGGAACTCCCCCACGAAGCCATTGAGCCCCGGCAGCCCGATGGAGGAGAACGCCGTGATCACGAACGCGGTGGCGAGCAGCGGCGTCACCTTGGCGAGGCCGCCGTAATCGGCGATCTGCCGGGTGTGACGACGCTCGTAGAGCATGCCGATCATGAAGAACAGCGCGCCGGTCGTCAGGCCGTGGGAGACCATCACCACGATGGCCCCCTGCACCGAGATCACCGTCGCCCCCCAGATCCCGAGCATCACGAAGCCGAGGTGGCTGACCGACGAATAGGCGATCAGCCGCTTCAGGTCCGGCTGCACCATGGCGACGAGGGCGGCGTAGATGATCCCGATCACCGCCAGCGTCGTCACGACCAGTGCGGTGGTCTTCGACAGCGCAAACCCCGGAAAGAGCGGAATCGCGAAGCGGAGGAAGCCGTAGGTCCCCATCTTGAGCAGGATCACCGCCAGGTCCACTGAACCGGCGGTCGGTGCTTCGGTGTGCGCGTCGGGGAGCCAGGTGTGGAACGGGAACAGCGGCACCTTGACGGCAAACGCGAGCGCAAACGCGACGAACAGCCACCCCGCCCACGGCGAGACGAGGTCGGCGTGCGCCAGCAGATAGCTGTAGGCAAATGAATACGTGCCGGTGGTGTGCCCGATGGTCCAGACGATCCAGAGGATCGACACCAGCATCAGGAACGAGCCGACGAACGTGTAGATCACGAACTTCGTGGCCGAATAGATCCGGTTGTTGCTCCCCCAGATGCCGATGATGAAGTACATCGGGATGAGGAGCAGCTCCCAGAACATGTAGAACAGGAAGAGGTCGGTGGCGACGAAGACGCCGAGCATGCCGGACTGCAGCGCCAGGAGCAGGGCGTAGAAGCCGCGCTGCTTCTGGTCGATGGCCCGCCAGCTTCCGAAGATCACCGGCGGCATCATCACCACCGACAAGAGCACCAGCAGCACGGAGAGGCCGTCGATGCCCACCCGGTAGCCGACGCCGAAGTTGGACAGCCACGGAATGTCGGTGACGAACTGCATCCCGGGCCTGGTCGGATCGAACGCCCACCAGAGCCCGACGCCGATGAGCAGCTCGAGCATCGCAATGGTCAGCGCGATCCACTTGGCGAAGCGCACCGGGAAGAGCAGGATCAGCGGCATGCCGAGCAGCGGGAGCACCAGCAGGGCATGCACCACCCAGTGCTGGTAGCCGATGGACGTGAGGAAGGCTTCCATCGCTCAGCCCACCATCACGCGGAGGAGCAACACCGCGCCGAGGGTGAACATGCTGACGTAGAACGCCACCTGGCCGTTCTCGAGCCGGGAGCCCAGCCAGCCGAGCCCCTCGGCCAACCGCGCCGTGCCGCCGACACCGATCCGGTCGACGAGGAACTGGTCGACCGTCTGCCAGAGCACGCGTCGCGACAGCCAGACCAGCGGGGCGACGAACACCGCCTGGTAGATCTCGTCGATGTAGTACTTGTGGTAGAGCACACCGAGGAAACCGCGTTCCGGCGGAGCATGGTCCGGGGTGGGAATGCGGCTCCGCAACGTCACCGTTGTGCCGAGCCAGAGGCCGAGGAGAGCGGCGCACACCGCGACGACGATCAGCACGGTGGTGGTCGCGGCGGCCTGCTCCGGCGACGGAGCGACGAGGGCCTGGGCGGCGCCGGTCACCGGCGCGAGCCAGTGGTCGAGCCACGCCGACCCGCCGGCAAACTCCGGCAGGTTGATGACGCCGCCGATGGCGCTCAGCACGCCGAGCACCAGCAACGGGCCGGTCATCACCCAGGGCGCCTCGTGGAGGTGCGCGCGGGCCTGCTCCGGTCCGCGGAACTCTCCGAGGAAGGTCATCGCCACCAGCCGTGAGATGTAGAACGCCGTCATGATCGCGGCGGCGAGGCCCAGCGCCCAGCACACCAGGTAGACCGGGTGCCGTGTCCCCTGGGCAAACGCCGCCCCGAGGATGTCATCCTTGGAGAAGAAGCCGGAAAATGGCGGAACGCCGGCAATCGCCAGGCTGGCCACGGTCATCAGGCCGAAGGTCCACGGCATGGCGCGCCGCAGCCCGCCCATGTTCCGCATGTCCTGCGCGTCGACGTCGGCATGGGCCTTGTGCAGCGCGTGGTGCATGGCGTGGATGACGCTGCCCGCCCCGAGGAACAGCAGCGCCTTGAAGAAGGCGTGCATCACGAGGTGGAAGATCCCCGCGGCGTAGACGCCGGTGCCCACCCCGATGAACATGTAGCCGAGCTGCGAGACGGTGGAATACGCCAGCACCTTCTTGATGTCGTACTGCCGGAGGCCGATGCTGGCGGCAAAGAACGCCGTCACCGCCCCGACCACCGCCACCACCTCGAGGGTCGCCGGCGCCAGCGAGAAGAGCACCCCGAGGCGCACGATGAGGAAGACGCCGGCGGTGACCATGGTCGCGGCATGGATCAGGGCCGACACCGGCGTCGGGCCGGCCATTGCGTCGGGAAGCCAGACGTAGAGCGGGATCTGCGCCGACTTGCCGGTGCAGCCCAGGAAGACCAGCAGGGTGATCAACCCGACCGTGGCGCCGCCGGCGGTGAGCCGCATCGGTGCCAGCTGGGCGATGTCGACGAAGTTGAGCGAGCCGAGGTGCCACCAGAGCAGGAACATCGCGGTCAGCACGCCGAAGTCGCCGATCCGGTTGGCGATGAACGCCTTCTTCCCCGCGTCGGAGTTGGCGTTGACGTCGAACCAGAAGCCGATCAACAGGTAGGAGCAGAGGCCGACCCCCTCCCAGCCGATGAACGACACCGGCAGCGAGGCGCCCAGCACCAGCACCAGCATGAAGGCGACGAACAGGTTCAGGTACGCAAAGAACCGGGCATAACCCGGGTCGTTCCACATGTACCCGACGGAAAAGAGATGGATCAGCCCGCCGACGCCGGTGATGACCAGCATCATGATCAGCGACAGGTGATCGACCTGGAGCGCGAAATCGATGTTGAGGCGCGGCCCCACCGGCATCCAGTGCCAGAGCGGCACCACCACCGCGGCGGGCCCGCCGTGGAGCATCTCCAGAAAGGCCCCGACGGTGATCGCGAACGCCACCAGCACCACGCCGACCCCGATCACCGACACGGCGGTGCGGGCGCGGGGCCGCGTGAACGCCAGTACGGCGTTCAGCAGGGCGCCGACCACCGGGGCGAGAACGGCGAGCCAGACGAGCTCGATCACGCGTCAGCCCTTGAGCAGGTTGATGTGCGTCAGATCGACCGACTGGGTGTGCCGGAAGATCGCCAGGATGATCGCCAGCCCGACCGCGGCTTCCGCCGCCGCCACGGTCATCACGAAGAACACCATGATCTGGCCGCTGACGCCGTGCAGCTGGGCCAGGGCAACGAAGGTGAGGTTGACGGCGTTGAGCATCAGCTCGATGCCCATGAACACGACCAGGGCGTTGCGCCGCACCAGGACGCCGGCGACGCCGATCGCGAAGAGGATGGCCGACAGCGCGAGCGAGGGCCCGAGGAGCATCACAGTCTCCGTTTCGCCAGGACGACCGCCCCGATCACCGCCACCAGCAACACCACCGAGGTCACCTCGAACGGCACCAGGTAGGTCTGGAACAGCGGGGCCGCCACGCCGCCGATCGCGCCCCGCGCCGCGGTGGCGGCGGCCAGGTTCGGCCCTTCGGGGAAGATCAGCGCGGGGTCCGGGTTGGCCACGCCGGGGTAGAACTCGTGCGCCAGCCGCGCCGGCGAGTACGCCGCCAGCCCGAGCAGCGTGACCCCGAGGGCCGCCGCCAGCACGCCACCGGCAATCCACACCGGACGCCGTCGCCACGCGGTCGGCACCACCTCGAGGTTGAGCAACATGATGACGAACAGGAACAGCACCATCACCGCGCCGGCGTAGATGATGACCTGCAGCGCGGCGATGAACTCCGCTTGCAGCAGCAGGAAGATCACCGCCAGCGAGAACATGCACGACACCAGCCAGAGCGCGGCCGAGACCGGGTTGCTGCGGGTGATGCAGAGCAGCGCCGACCCCACCGCCCACGCGGCGAAGCAGTAGAACACCACCGTGGTGATCGTCACGCGCTATTCACCGCGCGGATCCGACGGATCCCAGAGGGTCGACACCGGGTGGGTCTGGGCGGAGAGCCGCTCGAGGTCGTACACGAAGCGCTCCCGCAGGTACTCGGAGTTCTCGTAGTGCACGCCGACGTGGATCGCCTCCTCCGGACAGACCTCCTGGCAGTAGCCGCAGAACACGCAGCGGAATTCGTCGATCTCGTAGATCAACGGGTAGCGATTGCCCTTTTCGTCCTCGCCCGGCACCAGCTTGATGCAGTTGGCCGGGCAGATCTGGGGACAGAGGCCGCAGGCCACGCACTTCGAGCGTCCCTGTTCGTCGGTCATCATCCGGTGGGTGCCGCGCCACCGGGTCGACAGCCGCCAGGTGTCGGTGCTGCGCTGCTCCGGGTACTGCATGGTGACCCGCGGCTGCAGCATGTGCTTGAACGTCAGCGCCATGCCCTTGAGGGTGGCCCGCAGGTAGGAGACCTCGCGCTCGGGGCGCTTGAGGACCTTCACGCCGATTGCCATCAGGCCTCCGCTCCGACGTCGAGCGCCGCGCGCCCGCGGGGCCCGACGCCGCGCACCAGGCGACCACGATCGAGCACCAGGAACACCGCCCACGCCACGATCACGTTGAGCACCAGCAGCGCCGCCCCCTCGACCCGCGGGTCGGTCCAGCCCAGCACCCGGTCGACCAGCTGGATCGCCACTGCGATCACCATGATGTACGCCAGCGACAGCGGCAGCAACACCTTCCACCCCAGCGCCATCAGCTGGTCGTAACGGAAGCGCGGCAGCGTCCAGCGGATCCACATCACGAAGAAGATCCAGAAGAACATCTTCGCGAAGAACGCCACGAAGGTGACCAGCGTCTGCAGGACGCCACCGTGTTCGTCCCAGTGGGTGAACGGCACGTCCCACCCGCCGAAGTACAGGGTGGTGATCATCGCGGCGATCACCACGATGTGGGCGTACTCTCCGATCATGAACAGCGAGAATTTCATCGCGCTGTACTCGGAATGGTACCCGGCCACCAGCTCCGACTCCGCCTCGGGGAGGTCGAACGGCAACCGGTTGGTCTCGGCAAAGCCCGACACGGTGAAGACGAAGAACGACAGGAAGAGCGGGCCCACGTACCAGAGCCCCTGCTGCTGCCGGGCGATGATCTCGCTGAAGGCGGCGTTGCCGCTGAGCAGCAGCACCGGCACCAGCGACAGCCCCATCGCCACCTCGTACGAGATCATCTGGGCGCTGGCCCGGAGGCCGCCGAGCAGCGAGTACTTGCTGTTCGATGCCCAGCCGGCGAGCGCCACGCCGTAGACGCCAAGCGACGAGAAGGCGAGGATGAAGACGAAGCCGACCGGCACATCGGCCATCGCGATCGGCATCGGTCCGTGGTACGCCACTTCGCCGAGCAGCCAGAGGTGGGTGTCGAAGTTCACCGGCAGCGGCGCGGCAAATGGCAACACGCCGATGAGCATCAGCGCCGGGATGAAGCCGAGCGCCGGCGCCAGCAGGAAGAGGAAGCGCGACGCCGACCGCGGCCGGGTCTCTTCCTTGATGAAGTTCTTGATGCCGTCGGCGAGCGGCTGGAGGATCCCGCCGGGGCCGACGCGATTGGGGCCGGGGCGGTTCTGCATCCACCCCGCCACCTTCCGTTCCATCAGGGTGAGCAGCGCAACGCCCACCATGACCACGGTGAAGATCACCAGGATCCGGAGGATCGCGAGCAGCAGGAAGCCCTTCTGGTCCGGCGTCATCGGCCCGCCACCGACGGCACGGCGGGAAGCACCCGCCCCGCAAGGCCGAGGTCGCGGTAGCCGAGGCCGTCGAACGGCGGCAGCGAGGCGAACGCTTCGGCGGCGGTCGCCGGCGCGTCGCGCCCTTCGGCCACCCGGCTCCACGCCTGGCTCGCGACCCACCACGCCGGGCGCGCCATTCCGGGCGACGTCCGTGCCGGGAGGTAGCGCTGCGCTCGGTGGTCGCGATTGACGTAGACCCCCTGCTCTTCGGCCATGGTGGTGACCGGCAGCACGGCGTCGACCGGACGCAGCCGCGGATCGGCCACGGTGGCAAAGTGCACCACGCGCGCGGCGCCGGACACCGTGGCGGCTTCGTCGTCAGCAAGCTCGGCGTCGAGCACCACCACCAGCGCGGCGTCACCAGCCTGGCGGACGGCGTCGTCCCAGGTGGCCGTCGCGCCAAGCAGCCGCGCGCCAGCCACGTTCGGCGCCCGCTCCTCACGGAGGGCGAGGTCGGCAATCCGCCCGATCGGCGCCGCTGCTCCAGTGGGTGCCCGGACCGCGGCGGTCACCGCGAATCCGTCGAGCATCCGCATCGTCCAGCCGATCGCCTCGCAGGAGGCACGTCGCCCGATCAGCACCACGGCCCGGCCGGCCGGCTCGCGCAGCAGCGTGGCCAGGTGCTCGAGGGCGGCATCCCAGTCACCGGCACGGACCCGGTCGCCGTCGCCGATCAGCGGTGCTTCGACCCGGTCGCCGCGATTCATCCAGCGATAGTCGGCGCGCCCGGCGTCGCACATGAAGTGGCGGTTGACATCGAGGTTGGGCCGCGGCCGGAGCCGCACCACGGCGCCGTCGCGGGTGTCGATGGTCATGTTGCATCCCTGCGAGCAGCCGGGACAGATCGACGCGGCCTTGTCGAGTTCCCACGCCCGGGCCTTGTGCAGGAAGTCCTTCGACAGGAGCGAACCGACCGGACAGAGGTCGACGACGTTTCCCGCCCAGGGATGATCGAGGCGCTCGGTCTGGTCGATGCCGATGTAGGCCCGATCGCCGCGCCGGTACACCTCGAGCACCGGGTCGCCGGCGACGCTGTCCATGAAGCGCACGCAGCGGGTGCAGAGAATGCAGCGATTGGGGACGTAGAGGATGTCCTCGCCGAAGTCCTCGACCGGCGCATAGCGCTTCGGGTAGTCGCTGTAGCGGGTCCCGGCGCGCCCTTCCTGGTAGGTGAAGTCCTGCAGCTCGCACTCGCCGGCCTGGTCGCAGATCGGGCAATCGAGCGGATGGTTGATCAGCAGGAATTCCAGCACCGCCTTGCGCGCCGTCTTCGCATCGGGCGACGTGTTGACGTGCACCACCTGGCCCTCGGCCACGGCGGTGACACAGGCCGGCAGCAGCTTGGGGGCCTTCTCGACGTGCACCAGGCACATCCGGCACACCGCCGGAGAGGGCAGCGACGGATGGTAGCAGTAGTGCGGCACCAGCACGCCGGCGCGCTTGGCGGCCTCGATCAGCATCGTCCCCTTCGGGACGGTGACCGACACGCCGTCGATCGAAAGCGAAACCTGTTCGTCGGCCATGGCCTCAGGCCCCCGCCATGGCGGGCGCGCGGTGGCCCGCCAGATAGGCATCGAAGTCGGCCCGGAACTTCTTGATGCCGCTCACCACCGGGGCGGCGCACGAGTCACTCAGCACGCAGATCGTCTTGCCGGTCATCTGGTCGGCGAGCTCGAGCAGCAGGTCGAGGTCCGACGGCTTGCCCTGCCCCGCGATGATCCGCTCGAGGATCCGGGTGGTCCACGCGGTGCCCTCGCGGCAGTTGGTGCACTGCGCGCAGCTCTCTTCGGCGTAGAACCGCGCCAGGCGCATGATCACCGGCACCAGGTCGGTGGAATCATCCATCACGATCATCCCGCCCGAGCCGAGCATCGAGCCGCGCTCGACGATGCCCTCGTAATCGGTGGGACAGCCGGCCACCTCCTCGGGGGTCATGATCGGCACCGACGAGCCGCCCGGGATGACGGCCTTGAGGGTCCGTCCCGGCCGCATCCCACCGCAGAGGTCGTGGATCAGTTCGTCCATGGGAAAGCCCATGGTCACCTCGTAGACCCCGGGCCGCTGCACGTGGCCGCAGACCGAGATGAGCTTGGTGCCGGTGCTCTTGGGGCTGGAGAGCGACAGCCCGGCGTACCATTGCGGTCCGCGGGTGAGGATGGCCGGCACGGCGGCAAGGGTCTCGACGTTGTTGATGGTCGTCGGCAGCCCGAAGACGCCGGAGGCGGCGGGGAACGGCGGCTTGATCCGCGGGTTGCCGCGCTTCCCCTCGAGGGAGTTCATCAGCGCGGTCTCTTCGCCGCAGATGTACGCGCCGGCGCCGCGGTGGATCACGATGTCGTGGCGCCGCCCCGATCCGAAGACACTCGCGCCAAGCGCGCCCCTGGCATACGCCTCGGCCACCGCCCGCGCCATCACCTCGAGGGGCTCGGTGAATTCACCCCGGATGTAGAGGTAGGTGGTCTCGGCGCGGATCGCGAGGCCGGCGATGATGCATCCCTCGATCAGCGCGTGCGGCGTCCACCGCATGATTTCGCGATCCTTGAACGTCCCCGGCTCGGACTCGTCGGCGTTGCAGCAGAGATAGTGCGGCCGGCTGCTGTCCTTCGGCATGAACGACCACTTCAGGCCGGTGGGGAACCCCGCCCCGCCCCGGCCGCGGAGCCCCGACTGCTTGACCTCGTCGACGATCTGTTCCGGCGTGAGCTCGAGGGCCTTGCGCAGCGCGGCGTAGCCGCCGTGCGCCACCCACCAGTCGTAGCCGCGCGCCTCCGGCGTGCCGAAGTGCTCCGACAGGACGGGATTCTCGCGGGGATGGACCGGGTGCGGATAGCCCATCAGCGATACCGCGCCAACAGGTCGGGCACGCGCTCGGGAGTGACCGATTCGATGAAGTCGTCGTTGATCAGCATCGGCGTGGCAAACCCGCAGGCTCCGAGGCATTCGGTTTCGACCACGGTGAAGCGTCCGTCGGGGCTGGTCGCGCCGAGGTCGCCGCAGCCGGTGTGCTCGAGGAGCGAAGCCACCACGTCTTCCGCGCCGCAGATGCCGCACGGCGACGTGGTGCAGACCTGGATGAAGTGGCGCCCCACCGGATGTTCGTGGAACATGGTGTAGAACGTGACCACGCCGCGCACGAAGGCCGGCGAGAGGCCGAGCCGCTCGGCGACTTCCTGCACCGCCCCGTCGGGAATCCAGCCGCGGGCCTGCTGCACCATCCACAGCGCCGGCAGCAGCACCGCCTGGCGCGTGGGGTATTTGGGGTAGAGCGCTTCAAGCTGGGCAAGAGCCTCGCCGGTAAAGACCGGCTGGTACACCTCGGTTGCCTGATCGCTCACCGATCGATCTCTCCCATGACGATGTCGACGCTGGCGTTGATCGCGATCACGTCGGCCAGCAGCGCCCCTTCGCAAAGCCTGGGCAGCGCGGCGAGGTTGAGGAACGACGGCGGACGGATCCGCCACCGCACCGGCTTCGCGGTCCCGTCGGCGACCAGGTAGTACCCCAGTTCTCCCTTGGGATTCTCGACGCCAAAATAGACCTCGCCCGGGGGAACCGGAATGCCCTCCATGACCTGCTTGAAGTGGAAGATCATCGCCTCCATGTCGCTCATGGCGCGAGACTTGGGCGGCAGCGTCACCCGCGGGTCGGCGATGTCGACCGGCCCCGGCCGGAGCTTGTCGAGGGCCTGCTCGAGGATCCGGACCGACTGCGACATCTCCTCGAGGCGCACCCGGTAGCGGTCGTAGACGTCGCCGTGCTCGCCGACCGGGACGTCGAAGTCGAACTGGTCGTATCCGAGATACGGCCGGTCCTTCCGCACGTCGTACGCCACGCCGCTGGCGCGCAGCATCGGGCCGGAGAGCGAATAGTTGATGGCGTCCTCCGCCGACATCGCCCCGACGCCCTGGGTGCGCCCGCACCAGATGGCGTTGCGGGTGAACATCGTGTCGACTTCGCGGAGGGTCTTCGGGAAGGTGCGCACGAAGTCGCGCAGGCCGTCTTCCCACCCCGCCGGGACGTCGGCCATCATCCCGCCGATGCGCGACACCGACGTCGTCAGCCGGGCCCCGGTCCACGCCTCCTGCAGGTCGTAGACCTTCTCGCGTTGCTCGAAGGTCCACAGGAACGGGGTGTAGGCGCCGAGGTCGATGCCGGTGGTGCCCATCCAGACGAGGTGCGAGATGATCCGGCTCAGCTCGCAGGCGATCACCCGCAGCAGCCGGCACCGTTCGGTGATGGTGATCCCGAGCATCGCCTCGACCGCGAGCGCCAGGGCGATGTTGTTCGCCATCGGCGACAGGTAGTCGGTCCGGTCGGTGAGCGGGATGAGCTGGTTGTAGAAGCGGTACTCACCGAGCTTCTCGAAGCCCGAGTGGAGGTAGCCGACATGCGGAATGACCCGCTTGACAGTCTCGCCCTCGAGCTCCACGACCAGGCGCAGCACGCCGTGCGTGGCCGGATGCTGTGGCCCGAGGTTGACCAGCAGGTGCTCGGCGCCGAAATCCTCCGACACCGTCTCGCTGGGCCGCGCGGCGACGCCGACCGGGACGTTGCGCACGTTGCCGCGCGCGTCCATGACCGGCGTCGCGACCGAGAACTCGACCGTCCGGGGACTCATGGCAACGGCCCCCGGCCGCTGTCGGCGAGCCGCTCCCGCATCGCCTCGGGGAGTTCGTGGTAGGCGTCGGCGACCGCGAGCTCTTCCATCGAATAGTGCGACTCGGGCTCGGCGTGCAGCGCCTGGCGGGTCTGTTCGGCCCGCGACCAGTGCCCACGCAGCGGAAACGACTTCCGGAGCGGGAACCCTTCCGAATAGGTCTCCCACATCAGGATGCGCCGCAGGTCGGGGTGTCCGCGGAAGGTCACGCCGAACATGTCCCACGCCTCGCGCTCGAGCCAGTTGGCGCCGGCCCAGAGGTCGGTCACCGTGGCCACCTCGAGGGGCCCCTCGGGATCGAGCGGGATCTTTACCCGCAGGTCGGCCTTCCGGTCGAGCGAACGGAGCTGGTAGACCACCTCGAGGGGCAGTTCCGGGTCGCGATACTCGACGCAGGTGACGTCGGTGAGGTAGTCGAAGTGCTGCCCCGGATCCTGTTGCAGCCAGGCGAGGATGTCGTGCGCGGCGTCGTTTGCCACGTAGACCACCTCCTGCCCGGTCACCTGCAGGGTGCGCACGATGGCGCCCCCGAACCGGGTGCGAAGCGCCGCTGCCGACCCGGCGGACACGGCGAGGCCCGACGCAGCCGTCGCTGCCGGGGCATCGCCACCCTGCGGCGCCGTCATCCCGACCTCGTCTGGTGCACCGAATTGCCGAATGGTTCGGAGACCTCGTCGATGTCGCGGGGGCGCCGGAACAGGCCGTCGTCCGCCATCAGGTGCTCCACCCGCAGCATCGGGTCGGCCAGCGATTCGCCCTTGATCTTCTTCTGCAGCAGCAGGATGCCGTAGAGCAGCCCTTCGGGCCGCGGCGGACAGCCGGGAACGTAGACGTCGACCGGAATGATCGTGTCGATCCCCTGCACCATCGCGTAGTTGTCGAAGATGCCGCCGGTCGACGCGCACGCGCCCATGGAGATTGCCCATTTCGGCTGCGGCATCTGGTCCCAGATCCGGCGGATGACCGGCGCCAGCTTGAACGGCAGCCGCCCGGCGCAGATCAGCACATCGGCCTGGCGCGGCGAGAAGCTCTGGCGCTCCATGCCGAACCGGGCGATGTCGAAGCGGGACGCGGCGGTCGCCATGTATTCGATGGCGCAGCAGGCGGTGCCGAAGGGCATCGGCCAGAGCGAATTGGCGCGGCCCCAGTTGACGAGGGCGTCGAGTCGGGTGGTGATCCAGTTGGGCGACACCGTCTCGACCACCTCGGGTGCCGCGCCGCCATCGGGCAACGTCAATCCCACTGCAACGCCCCCCGCTTCCAGATGTAGACGTAGCCCACCGCCAGGATGCCGACGAAGGTGGCCATTTCGAGCAGCAGCACCCCGCCCATCGCGCGGAGCTGGGCAAACGCCACCGCCCAGGGGAGCAGGAACACCGTTTCGATGTCGAAGACGATGAACAGCATCGCCACGAGGTAGAACTTGACGGAAAACCGCTCGCGGGCGTCGCCCAGGACCGGCATCCCCGACTCGTACGGCGATTCCTTGACGGCGGTGGGACGGCGGTTGGAGAGCAGCGTCGACGCGCCGATGATCAAGGCCGCGTTGGCGATGACGAAGAGCAGCAGGAGGAGGATCGGAGTGTAGGGCTGTAGCATCAGCGCGCCCGCCTCGTGAAAAAATTCACAACCTCGGGAATTCTAGACGCCCGGAAGGGCGAATTCAACGTGACCGGCCCCGCCGTCCCCCCGGCGGCACGCCCCGATATATTGGTCCCCCATGTCCATCAAATCCGACCGCTGGATCCGCCGCATGGCCCGGGATCATGGCATGATCGAGCCGTTCGTCGACGGCCAGGTGCGCGCCGGCGCCATCTCGTACGGGGTCTCGTCGTACGGCTACGACATGCGCGTCGCCGACGAATTCCGGATCTTCACCAACGCCCTGTCGGCGATCGTCGATCCGAAGCAATTCGACCAGCGCAGCTTCGTGGAGTTCCAGGGCGACGTGTGCATCGTGCCGCCCAATTCCTTCGCCCTGGCCCGGTCGGTGGAGTACTTCCGGATTCCGCGCAACGTGCTCACCATCTGCGTCGGCAAGTCGACCTACGCGCGGTGCGGGATCATCACCAACGTCACGCCGTTCGAGCCCGAGTGGGAGGGACACGTGACGCTCGAGATCAGCAACACCACGCCCCTCCCGGCCCGGATCTATGCCGACGAGGGAATCTGCCAGGTGCTGTTCTTCGAGGCCGACGCCGACGACATCTGCGAAACGAGTTACGCCGACAAGCGCGGCAAGTACCAGGCGCAGCGCGGCGTGACCCTGCCCCGCCTCTGACCCCGCCCGCCGCGCCCGGCTAGTTCCGGAGCGCGGCCACGGCGCTGTCGACCACCGCCGTCGCCGCCGCGATGTGGTTTGTGAGGTCGGCCATCTCCGCCCTGGTCCGGGCCGCATCATGATCCGCCATCGCCTCTGCGACGCTCGGCAGCGCGATGTTGGCGTAGCCGTTGTCGCGGTCGGCGGCGAAGACGAGGTTCTTCAAGTCAGGCCGACCGACCAGCCCGCGGGAACGGGTCAGCTGCTGCTCGACCGAGAGCAGCACGTCGTTGACGTGCGCGAGTTGTGCCGGCGTCATTCCCCGCGCGAGCGCGGCGCGGCGCGCCGCGTTCAACGTCCGCCCCGCCGCGGCAAGCCCTTCGGTGGCGCGTGACAATGCCGCGGTCTCGTCGACCAGCCCGGCGGCGGTCGGGTCGGGAACAGTGCGATGCACCAGCTGGCCGAGGTAGTCGCCAAGCGCGGCGAAGTCGTAGGGCACCACGTCGGCGTCGGCCAGACGCGCCATGACGACCGCGTCGATCCGCCCCTCGGCGGCGTGGGCGCGGTAACCGGGATCGGCGAACCGTTCCACCTGGGTGTAGGTGTCGTAGGCCGAGTGGTAGGTGCCGCCGGCGCCCCCGCCGAAGCCGTAGTCGAGCGACGGAATGCCGAGTCCGTTGTAGAACGCTCCGAAGTCGGAGCCGCCGCCAAGATCGCCCATGCCAGGGACCGAGTCGCGGGGCGCGCCGCGACCGCGGCGGCCGCCCGCGTGCAGCCAGCGCTGGTACACCGAGACCGTGTCGCCGGGGGCCCGGACCGTGGCGGTGACGTCGCGGACCAGCTGCTGCAGCGACGCGGTGCCGCTGCCGCCGAACGCGGTGCCGGACGCCGCTTCGTCCTGGTTGATGTAGGCCACTGCATGCGCCTTCAGCCGCGAGGCCTCCGACTCGACCCATTCGGTCGAACCGACCAGGCCCCACTCCTCGGCGTCCCACGTCGCGAAGATCAGGGTCCGCTTGGGTCGGTATCCCGCCTTCACCGCCGCACCCCATGCCCGCGCCGCTTCCAGCACGCTCACCGACCCGGAGACGTTGTCGTTGGCACCGGGACCCCACGCGTCGCGGTGGCCGCCGATGATCACCAGCTGGTCGGGAAACTCGCTGCCGCGAATGGTGCCGAAGGTGTCGTAGATGTCATGCATCGCCGCCTCGCCCCGCTCCGCCCAGACGGCAAGCCGCACGCTGACGGTGCCATCACCCAGGTGGTACGGGAACTTCATGGCGCCCTGCCATGATGCGGGAACGGCGTGACCCTGCATGTCGCGCATCAGCCGCGCGGCGTTGCCGTAGCTGATCGGCGTGACGGGAATCTTTGCCGTGCCCAGCGAGTCGCCCGGAATGCGCCGCGCGCCGGGCGTCGACGGCCAACCCGGGGTCGTCGGGTCGCCTTCGCCGTTGAAGATCGAACCGCGTTGTACGCCGTTCGCGTTGCGCCACGGCCCCGCCGGATAGACGGCGCCCTGCCCGAAGCCGTCGTCGCCGGGATCGGAGTAGAGGATCAACCCGGCCGCACCGTGTGCCTGCGCCTCGCGCGCCTTGATGCCGCGGAACGACCGGCCGTAACGCGCGATGACGATCCGGCCCCGCACCGCGACGCCGAGCGAATCGAGCGTGGCGTAGTCCGACGGGAGGCCGTAGTTGACGTAGACCAGCGGCGCGGTGACGTCGCCGTTGCCGGATCCACCGTTCATCGCCGGCCACTGGCCGGAGAGCTGGGTGGTCGGGTCGCCCGGCACCGGTGGCTCCGACAGGTCGAGCCGCTCGCGCGTCGGCGTGATCCGCTCGACGACGGCCGAGTCCTGGTGGGGGAGAAACACCCGGAAGGTGGTGCGCGAGGTGTCGAGGCCCCACGACGCCATCTCGCGCAGCACGAAGTCGGCGGTGGAGCGCTGGGCCGGTGTGCCGGCCACGTGGGGGCGCCCGGCGAGGGTGCGGGTGAGGAAACGGGCCGAGGCGGTGTCAGGCGAGCGGCGGAGGACCGCCTCGACGCGCGCTTCCCGCGCGGCGTCTGCCGCGGTGAAACCGGCAAGCTGTTGCGCCGCAGCGGGAACGGCACTCGCAACGATCGCCACCGTGACGGCCGACGCCACGACCAATGAGCTGAACCGCATCGAAATCCACGCTCCGGAACGAGACGCCCCAACCTAACATCGTCCGTTGGCCGGGGCCCTCGACGGCGATGCGGCCGGCTCCCGGAGGAACCGGCCGCATCAATTGGTGGCCTGTCGGGCGCTGTGCACCGCGGCGGCCCCCGCAGGGACCGCCGCCTGTCCGCCGTCAGTTGCTGCCGGAGCTGCTGGTCGACCGGTACGTTGCTCCTTCGGCGCATTCGCCCAGCGCGTTGCTCAACGAACTCGCCGAAAGGTCCCAGTTGATTCCGTTGCCGACCATCGGCTCCCAGCTGGCCGTGAACCCGCTCACCGCGCTCAGGTCCGGCATGGCCACGGAATTGCCCGCCGTCGCGAGGTACGACGCGGTCGCGCTGACCGACACCTGGTTGAACGTCGTGGCGTCGTCGTAGCTGAGCGAGACGAACGGATTGGTGATGTCCGCCGGCGTGGTGAAGGTCGCCGATTCCGCGGCATACGCCGACCCGGAGCGGACCACGTTGACCCCGGCGAGCAGTGCCGGGAGCGTGACGTTCCGGTTGCCGAAGGCGTGGAACGACTCCACATCGGTGCGGCTGGACGTCGGGCTCGTGGCGACCACGCCGAGGGTGTGGTATTCCCCGGCAATCTGCTGCGCCGACGGGAATCCGTAGCCCGTGAAGCTTGCCGGCGCGTTGACGTAGCTCCACATGATGCTCTCGTGACACGCCGCGCCGGTCAGGTAGCCGAGGTACGCGGTGGCGTTCTCGGTGCCCGACTTGTTGGTGATGGAGATCGTCGCGGCCATCGGCGCAAAGGAATGGGAGCCGCCGAAAACGATCGAACCGAGGTTCATGTCACCGCTGACGGTGATGCCGCGCTGGACATAGCCCCGATCGTTGCTCGAAATCGCCAACGCCGCGGACTGGGCATAGCCGATGAGGTCGAAGGTACCGCTCGGTACGTTGGTGAACGCCCCGTTCGGCTGCAGCGCGAGCGCGCTGGTGCTGGACCCGCCAAGGCCGAGGTTGGCAATGCCCGTCTGAGGGGTGAGCCCGGTCACGGTGAAGTTGACGGTATGCCCGCCGGTGACCGTGGTGCAGAACGTCCTGGGCACCAGGGTAAGGTCACTGTTGGTGCCGAAGGCCACATCGGTGCTGTACGTGGTGCCGTCCGTGGTCACGGCGGCATACCCGCCGATGTTCGACGCAACGGTGATGTGATACACGTGGTTGGTGCCGGTGGCCACGGTCCACGGGCCGGTGCCGTCCTTGTACGCCACCCAGATCGGCTGCTGCGACGCGTCACACAGCGAGTAGTCCAGCGTGAGGGTGTTGCCGCCGCCGCCCGACGAGGTGACGGTCAGGGCGATGGTGGTCTGCGCGCTGAGCGCCGAATAGGTGCCCGAGACGGTCACCGTGTAGGTCCCTGCCGCGGCATTGGATGCGGCGGTCAGCGTCAGCACGGTGGAATTGCCGCTGGCACTGGTGGGATTGAACGACGCCGTGACGCCCGACGGCAGTCCCGACGCGCTGAATGCCACCGCCGAGCTGAACCCGCCGACACGGGTGATGTTGATGGTACTGGTCCCGTTCGCCCCCTGGGCCACCGACAGGGTGGCCGCCGACGGCGAAAGCGTGAACCCGGCGGCCGCGCTGACCGTCAGGGCGATCGTCGCGGTGGCGTCGGAGACGCCGGTGCCCGTCGCCCGCACGGTGATGCTGTAATTGCCCACCGCAAGGGCGCTCGGCACCACCACCGTCGCGGTCGACGTGGTGCCGGTCAGCGTCACCGGATTGAACGTCACCGTTACACCCGACGGCACATTCTCCGCCGCCAGGGTCACCGTCCCCGTGAAGTTGCTGCGCGATACGGTGATCGTCGACGCCCCGCTGGTGCCCTGGGTTACCGTCACGGCCTCGGCCGACACATTGATGCTGGCCGCCCCCGCCGCCGTAACGGTGAGGGTGAACGTCTGCGTGGCGTCGGAGACACCGCTCCCCGTGGCCTGCACGGTGAGCGGGTACGAACCGGCGGCCACCGAGGCGCCCACCGTAAGCGTCACGGTTCCCGTCGTGGTGGTGCCGTTGGTCTGCAGCGAGGACACCGACGTGGTGACGCCAGTCGGCGCACCGGTGACGGCGACCGCAACATCAGCACTGTATCCGCCGCCGCGCGAGATGGTGACACTGAATTGCGAGGAGCTGCCCGGGGCGATTGAACCGGACGACGATCCGAGCGCAAGCGAGATGGTGTAGTTGTTCCCGGTGCCGGTCGTCCCGCCCTTGCTGCATCCCGCCGCCATGCCCGCTGCCGCCAGAACGGCGAGCGCCAATCCCCAACGCGGTGCTCCCATGAGTCGCCTCTCTCATCTGGCGCGGCACCAGCCCGATAATGCCTCCGGGCCGCCGCCACGCGTCACCAGCCGATTCGTACGGCACCGCCGACATTGCGGCGCCATCGTGGACTGTCACAATATGGGCAAAGGACGATCGGATCGGCCAGCACTCGCACAACGCGCCGGCCCAGCGGTGACCGGATCTTTACTCCACCGCGACCCCACGCCCCGCGGCGGCGCGGCATCAGGTCGGGCGGAGCGGCTCGATCTGACTGCGGTCCTGCCACATGGCCCGGAGCAGGTCGCGGTTCATGCGGGAGATGTTCTCGAGCGAGATGCTCTTGGGGCAGACCGCCTCGCACTCGCCAAAATTGCTGCAGCCGCCGAACCCTTCGGCGTCCATCTGGTGCACCATCGCCAGCACCCGCCGGTCCCGTTCCGGTTGCCCCTGCGGCAGCAGCGCCAGATGACTCACCTTGGCCGCGGTGAAGAGCGAGGCCGAGCCGTTGGGACAGGCGGCGACACACGCGCCGCAGCCGATGCACTGCGCCGAGTCCATCGCGAGGTCGGCCCGGTCCTTGGAAATCAGCTGGTTGTTGGCGTCCTGCGCCGAACCGGTGGGCGCGGTGATGTACCCGCCGGCCTGGATGATCCGGTCGAAGGCGGTCCGGTCGACCACCAGGTCGCGCAGGACCGGGAATGCCCCGGCGCGCCACGGTTCGATGACGATCGACTCGCCGTCGCGATAGTGGCGCATGTGCAGCTGGCAGACCGTCGTCGCCCGCATCGGGCCGTGCGCGACGCCGTTGATGACCAGCGAGCACATCCCGCAGATCCCTTCGCGGCAATCGTGGTCGAACGCGATCGGCTCCTCGCCGCGCGCAATGAGGCCCTCGTTGACGACATCGAGCATCTCGAGGAACGACATGTCGGGGCTGACGTCGTCCGCCTGGTAGGTGCGGAATTCTCCGGCGGCGGCGGGGCCGGCCTGCCGCCAGACCTTGAGGGTCAGCTGCATGGGCCCGCTCCCGTGCTGACGGGTGGGTGGATCCCTCGCGGAAGGATCCCTCGCGGCCTGCCGGCCGCTCGGGATGACGCGCCGCCTTGTGGCGATGACCGCTGACCCACCAGCATGCGGCGCGTCACTTGTAACTCCTCGTCGCCAGCTTCACGAACTCGTATTCCAGCGGCTCGATGTGGCGCTCGGGCGCGGCATCGGCGCCGGTGTACTCCCACACCGCGGCGTGCGCGAAATGCTCGTCGTCACGCTTCGCCTCGCCGTCATCGGTCTGGAATTCGGTGCGGAAGTGCCCGCCACACGACTCCTCCCGCGCCAGCGCGTCGCGGCAGAGCAATTCGGCGAACTCGAGGAAATCGGCCACCCGCCCCGCCTTCTCCAGCGACTGATTGAGCGTCTCGGCCGCCCCGAGCACCCGCACGTTCTCCCAGAACTCGGCCCGCAATGCCGGGATCCGTTCCAGCGCGGTGGTCAGCCCCTGGCGGTTGCGGGCCATGCCGCAGTGCTCCCAGACCAGGTGCCCGAGCTCGCGGTGGAACGAGTCGACCGACCGGCTGCCGTCGATGGCCAGCAGCCGGGTGAGGCGATCGCGGGCGTGCGCCTCGGCGTCGCGGAACGCCGGATGCGACGCCTCGACCCGGTTGCCCTTGTTGCCGGCGAGATAGTCGCCGATGGTGTACGGGAGGATGAAGTAGCCGTCGGCCAGCCCCTGCATCAGCGCCGACGCGCCGAGCCGGTTGGCGCCGTGATCGGAGAAGTTCGCCTCGCCGACGACGTGCAGCCCCGGCAGAGTGCTCATCAGGTTGTAGTCCACCCACAACCCGCCCATGGTGTAATGCGCCGCCGGGAAGATCCGCATCGGCGTGCGATAGGGATTGTCGCCGGTGATCCGCTCGTACATCTCGAAGAGGTTGCCGTAGCGGTCGCGGATGGTGTCTTCGCCAAGCCGGGCAATGGCGCTGGCAAAGTCGAGGTACACGCCCCTCCCGCCGGGCCCCACGCCGCGCCCCTCGTCACAGACCTCCTTGGCGGCCCGCGACGCGATGTCGCGCGGTGCCAGGTTGCCGAAGCTGGGGTACTTCCGCTCCAGGTAGTAGTCGCGTTCCGCGTCGGGAATCTGGTTCGGCGCCCGGGTGTCGCCGGCCCGCTTCGGCACCCAGACCCGGCCGTCGTTGCGCAGCGACTCGGACATCAGCGTCAGCTTGGACTGGTGCTCGCCGCTGACCGGAATGCAGGTGGGGTGAATCTGGGTGAAGCAGGGATTGGCGAACCCGGCGCCGCGCTTGTAGGCGCGGAACGCCGCCGTGACGTTGCATCCCTTGGCATTGGTCGACAGGAAGAAGACGTTGCTGTAGCCCCCGGTGGCGAGCACCACGGCGTCGCCGGCGAACGATTCGATCGCGCCGTTGACCAGGTCGCGCGCCACGATACCCCGCGCGTGGCCATCGACCACCACCAGTTCGAGCATCTCGTGACGGGGGTACATGGCGATGCCGCCGGCGGCCACCATCCGCTCCAGCGCCTGGTAGGCGCCGAGGAGCAGCTGCTGGCCGGTCTGGCCCCGGGCATAGAACGTCCGCGACACCAGCGCGCCACCGAACGAGCGGTTGGCGAGCTGGCCGCCGTACTCGCGGGCAAACGGCACGCCCTGCGCCACGCACTGGTCGATGATGTTGCTCGACACCTGCGCGAGGCGGTAGACGTTGCCTTCCCGCGAACGGAAGTCGCCGCCCTTGATGGTGTCGTAGAACAGCCGCCAGGTCGAGTCGCCGTCGTTCTGGTAGTTCTTGGCGGCGTTGATGCCGCCCTGGGCCGCGATGGAATGCGCCCGCCGCGGCGAGTCCTGGAAGCAGAAGCACGACACCCGGTAGCCCAGCTCCGCCAGCGACGCGGCGGCCGACGCACCGGCGAGCCCCGAACCCACCACGATGACGTGGAACTTCCGCTTGTTGGCCGGGGAGACCAGCCGCAGGTCGGCCAGGTGCCGGTCCCACTTGTCGGCGAGCGGTCCGCCGGGGACCTGCGCCAGGAGCCTCATCGCAGCCATCCAAAGAGCGCGGCGAGGGGAATCGACGCGAAGCCGCCGGCGACGATCACCGCGAGGCCGATGGCGATGACCCGCCGGGCGCGGTTCCACGCCGGGTTGGTGACGCCGAGGGTCTGGAACACCGACCAGACGCCGTGCCAGAAGTGCAGCCCGAGGGCCAGCATCGCCAGCAGGTAGAACACCGCGATCGGCGTCACCGCCATGTCGGTGACGACGTTGTGGCCCACCATGCCCGGACGGAAGTCGGGATGAATCGTCCCGGTCGTGAGGTTGAGAATGTGGAACACAATGAAGACCGCCAGCAGCACCCCGCCCCACCGCATGGTGCGGGCCGCGTAGGTGGTGACGAGGCGCTCGTGCCTGGCGTAACGGTCGGGACGGGCGCCGTGCGCGCGGCGGGTGAGCTGCCACGCCGCCCAGATGTGCAGCAGGAGCGACACCAGCAGGATGATACGCACTGCCCAGAGCAGCGGCCCGAGGGAACGGAGCCAGGCGGCATACCGGTCGAGGTGCTCGGGGCTGCTGAAGATCAGGACGTTCGAGATCATGTGGGAGATCAGGAACAGCACCATGATCAGCCCGGTGGTGGCCATGACCACCTTCTTGCCGACGGTGGTCTGCCACAGGGCGGCGAAGCGGTTCACGCGCGCCTCAGACGATCGCTTGTACCGCGCGCACCGCTTCGGCGGACTGCGTCAGCGCGGCCTGCTCCTCGGACGTCAGCGGCACTTCGACGACCCGCTCGAGGCCGCCCCGGCCCAACAGGCATGGCACGCCGCAGAACACGTCGCGCAGCCCGAACTCACCCTGCAGCCACGCCGAGCACGGCAGCAACCGCTTGCGGTCGAAGACGATCGCCTCGGCCATCTCGACCGCGGCGGCGCTTGGCGCGTAGTACGCCGACCCGGTCTTGAGGTGCGCCACGATCTCGGCGCCGCCTTTCCGGGTCCGGTCGACGATCGCGGCGAGCTTGTCGGCGGAGAGGAAATGGGCAATCGGCACGCCGGCCACGGTGGTGTACGAGGTGAGTGGCACCATCGTGTCGCCGTGGCCGCCGAGGACCAGCGCCTGGATGTCGGTGACGGAAACGCCGATGGCGTCGGCCAGGAAGGTCCGGTAGCGCGCGGTGTCAAGCACCCCGGCCATGCCGATCACCCGCTCGCGCGGGAAGCCGGTGACCTGGCGCATCACGTAGCACATGACGTCGAGCGGATTGGAGACGACGATGACGATGGCTTGCGGCGCCACGCGCTTGATCTCGCCGGCGACCGACCGGACGATGCCGGCGTTGGTCTTGACCAGGTCGTCGCGGCTCATCCCCGGCTTGCGGGCGATGCCGGCGGTGACGATGAAGAGTTCCGACCCGGCCGCGTCGGCGTAGTCGTTGGTGCCTGCCACCCGGGTGTCGAAGCCTTCGACCGGCCCCGATTGCCACTGGTCGAGGCCCTTGCCCTGCGGAACACCTTCGACCACATCGACCATCACGACGGTGCGCGCCAGCTGCTTTTCGGCCACTCGCTGCGCCGCCGTGGCACCGACATTCCCCGCTCCGACTACCGTGATCTTCTCGAACATGTCGCTTCCGAAGTTGCCAGGGGTGCGGAGAAACTAATCAGGTCGCGCGGCGACGGCAGGACCTGCGGCGCCGGGGCTCAGCGGCGGGAACGGGCCGCGCCGGTGCGGCCCCGTCCGCGCCCGCGCTTCGGCGGTGGCGGTTCGGCGCCCGGCATGCCCAGCTGGCTCGCGGCGAGGGCCAGCGTTGCGGCGACGGCATCGGGCAGCGTGGCGCGCCCGCGGCCGCGGTGGCCCGGGGCGGCAAAGATCCGGTCCGGGTACTTCTCGCGGATCCGCTCGGGAAGTTCGAGCGCCTCGCTGCCGAAGACCAGCACGCTGTTGGGGCGGAACGGTGCGTCGGAGGGATCCTTGCCGCCGTCCGCGGTGAAGTAGAGGCAGCGTTCACGGCTCATGGCGTCGCGGAAGTCGCGCCAGCGCGGATGGTGCCACCAGTCGAAGCGCGCCCAGTCATCGGGACGTGTCGCCGCGAAGTCGGCGTCGTCGAGCCCGAAGCCGAGCGGACCGACGAGGTGCAGCGACGCGTCGGCGCCGGCGCATGCGGTGGCGACGCGGCCGGTCGTCTCGCCGGAACGCGGCTCGAGCAGTGCGATGTGGAGCGGCATGCCCTAAGGTACATCCAAAACAGACATCCCGCGCCGCCGGCCAACGGCGACGCGGGATGTTGTCTGGTGTGCCGCGGCTGCTACTGCTGGCAGCTCGCGAACGGCGAATCCGGCCTGGGCTGGTCGACGACAATGCGGTGGTCGAGGTTCGCCACCTTCATGCCGATGTCGAAGATCAGCTTGTCGACTTCCGCCATGTGCTGGTACTGGATGTATTGCGGCTCGTCGGTCACCTGGTGGTAGTCGGCGTGGCCGCCGGTGGTAAAGAAGATCACCGGGATGCCGTAGCGAGCATAGTTGGCGTGGTCGCTGCGGCAATAGATGTTCTGCGGATGGCCGTTGGCGTCCATCGAGTAGTCGAACGTCAGCGGCACGGCTTCGGTCTTGTTGACCGCTTCGGCGATGTCGCCGTATTCGGTCGACAGGCGCCGTGCGCCGACCAGCTGCACATAGGTCGGCCCGCCGTGCAACACGTCGCCCGCCTTGTTCTCACCGGTCACATCGGTCGCCTCGCCACGGCCGACCATGTCGATGTTGAGGTCGGCGATGATCGAATCCCGCGGCACCGTGGGGTGGTTGGTGAACCATTGCGAACCCCAGAGGCCCTTCTCCTCGCCCATCTGCCAGATGAAGATCATCGAGCGCTTCGGCTTGACAGCGCCCTGCGCGAAGGCCTGCGCGATCTCGAGCACCGACACGGAGCCCGACCCGTCGTCGTCGGCGCCGTTGCTGATGGAATCGAGCCGCGGCGGGTAGATCCGGCGGAGCGAGTCCTTGATCGCGTTGATCCGCGCCCACTGCTCGGCGTTCGGCGTGATCCGGCCGGTCCGCTCGGCACCTTCGGTCTGGGCAATCTCGTTGTACGCCTTCAGCGAGTCGTGCTCGACGATCGGCCGCGCGGTCGACACGCCGATGTGATCGGAGTGGCCGCCGATCAGCACGTACTCTCCCTTGAGCGCGGGATCGGTTCCGGGAAGCATCGCGACGACGTCACGGGTCGGCGCCGCGACGGTCTTCTGGCGCAGGTCGATGTTGACCGTCTTGCCAAGGTCGCCACGGGTCGCCTGTTCGGCGGCCTTCCCGAGCAACACCTGTGCAACCGCCGGCGTGATGGTCAGCGTCGGCATGCCGCCGGCGCCACCGCCAAAGCCGCCCCGTCCGCGACCGCGGCCCCGGCCGCTGGTGTCCGGATGCGCGGCCTGATAGGCGGCGCGACCTTCGTCCTGCACGGTGTCATGCAGCTGGTAGATGACGCGCGTCGGCGGCAACGTCGGCTCGACCGTCAGCACCGCAACCGCGCCCTCGAGCGGATTCGGACGGGCCGCCCCACCACCGGCCGCGCCGCGACCGCGGGCAAAGGCTCCAAAGCCGCCGCGTCCCCGCCCGTTCGGATTGGGCAGCTGGACGACGACCTTGCCGTCTGCGGCACCAGGCGCCAACTCGTTTGTGGTGTCACCCTGCACGCCGCCGAAGATCACCTGGCCGCTCACCGGCTGGCCTGCCCCGGCGTTGCCGGTGAAGTCCCGGTAGACGTGGAAGGTCTTCCCGCCCGCCGACAGTGTCGACGCCGAGTCGACGAAGCTCGCGGTGACCGGCATGTACATGTAGAAGCTGCCGTTGTTGCCGGCCGGGACGAGGTGCATGGCCTGCAGCTGCCCCTCGATGTACCTGGTGGCCCGCTGGGCGTCAGGTGTTCCCGCCTCCCGCCCGCGCATCGAATCGTCGGCATAGATGTAGAGCCGCGTCATCAGGTCGCAGGCGGTGATTGCCGGCACCGTCGGACCGCCCTTGTACTTGAGCGGCATATGCCCGGCCGGGTCGCGGGCCGGCGTCCCGCCGGGACCCGGTTCGACCTGGGTGGCGGGACACGACTGCTGGGCGGTGAGTGGAGAAAGACCGGCGCCGAGCGCGATTGCCGCGGCACCAAGGATTGCACGTCGCAGGAGCACCATCTTGCCACATCCGGGATGGAGGGAGAGGGGGAAACGCGGCCCGTACCGGCACCAAGCGGATTGGTACGCGGTCGGGCCGCTGCAGGTTGAACCAACCGCTCCCCCGGCGCGCTCGGCCGGGCCTCAGCCGCCGCGGACGTGCATCTCCCGGCGCGGATCGGCGCGCAGCCCCGAGAGCGGGACCAGGACGCCCCGATCGGCGACCGCGGCCCGCTGCTCCGCCCCGCGATCGCGACGCCCTGCCCAGGCCGCCCGCAGCAGTGCCGCGAGCTCGGCGTCGTTCGCCCCGGCGCGAAGTGGTTCGCGCAGGTCCACTCCGTCGCCGGCATAGAGGCAGAGGAAGAAGGTGCCATCGGCGGTGATCCGGGCGCGATCGCAATCCCGGCAGAACGGTGCCGTGGTCGAGGCGATGATGCCGACGGTCGTTCCGTCGCCGAGCACGAAGCGTTCGGCCGGCGCGGCGCCGCGTTCGGCAAGCGGTTCGACGCCGCCGAACGCGCCGGCCAGCGTCGCGACGATCTCGTCGCGGGAAACCACCGCGTCGCGATCCCAGCGCGTCGCGCCGCCGACATCCATGTATTCGATGAAGCGGAGTTCCACGCCGCGGTCGCGTGCAAACTCCACCAGTGCGACGACTTCGTCGTCGTTGAACCCGCGGACCACGACGCAGTTCAGCTTCACCGCGTCGAATCCGGCGGCACGCGCCGCGTCGATGCCGGCGATCACGTCGGCGTGCCGGCCGCTGCGGGCAAACGCCGCCATCCGCTCGGGACGCAGCGTGTCGAGACTGATCGTGACCCGGCGGAGGCCGGCCTGCCGCAAGTCGGCGGCAAGCGGTGCCAGGAGCAGGCCGTTGGTGGTCAGCGCGAGGTCGTCGATCCCGTCAATGGCCACCAGACGCGCCACCAGCTCCGGAAGATCGCGGCGCAGCAGCGGCTCGCCGCCGGTCAGCCGGAGCTTGCTCGTGCCGACTCCGGCCGCGACTCGCGCGACCCGTTCGATCTCCTCGAAGGTGAGCAGCGACGCCCGGGGCAGCCAGACGTATTCGTCTTCGGGCATGCAGTACTGGCAGCGGAGGTTGCAGCGATCAGTGACCGAGACCCGCAGCGATCGGAACGGGCGCCCCAGCCGGTCGACGGCGGTCATTGCGCAATGTCGGTCGATTCGACGGTGACCCCGACGCCGCGGGTCGGGTCGACCCACGCTTCGGTGCCGTCGGCGTAGCGCTCGCGCTTCCAGATCGGGGCGCGCGCCTTGACCTCCTCGATCGCCCATCGGCAGGCGCTCAGCGCCGCCTCGCGATGCGCCGAGCCGGCGGCGACGATCACGCTCGCCTCCCCGATCAGCAACGCGCCGACCCGATGCGCCAGCGTCATCCTTACGGGCCAGCGCGCTTCCGCCTCGGTGACGATGGCGGCACACACCGCTTCGGCCATCGGGCCATAGGCCGAATACTCCAGCCCCACGACGGTCCGGCCCTGGTGGTTGTCGCGCACCGTGCCGATGAATGCCGCCGTCGCCCCGTGCCCCGGCGACGCCACCTCCTGCACCATCGCATCGAGGTCGAGGGGAGCAGCCGTGAGGTACGCCATGAGGGCCCTAGCCGCCGGCCAGGGGCGGCAGCAGCGCCACTTCGTCACCGGCGCGAAGTGCCGTGTCGCCAACGGATTGGGTGAGGTTGACCGCCACCATCGGATGCTCCGGAAGCTCTGCCCCGCCGGGGAGCCGGCGCAGCGCCGCCACGAGGTCGTTCACCGTTGCCTGATCGGGGAGGGTCACGTCGACCTGCGGGGTGCCGAAGAGCTCGGCGTAGCGTGCGAAGAGCAGGACCCGGTGGTTCACTCGTCGTCGGCCCGGAACGCCTCCGGCTCGTACTCCTCGTGTGCGACGAGGGCCCGCAACTCCTTGCTGGGCTTGAAGACAGGCACCGGCCGCGCGGCCACTTCGACCGGGTCGCCGGTACGTGGGTTCCGGGCCATGCGGGTCTTGCGGCGGCGGATCTTGAACGTCCCGAAGCCGCGCACCTCGATGTTGTGCTGATCCCGCATGGCCTGCTTCACCGCGTCGAGAAAGGCATCGACAACGCGGGCGCAGTCCTTCTTCGAGATCATCGGCCCGGACGTCCGGGCGATCGCGGCGGTCACCTGTTCGACGAGATCGGCCTTGGTCATCGCACCCTCGGGGGGACGGCGCGGAGGGCATCCTGGCCCCCCGCCTTGGGCCGATATGTACGCCTCTTAAGCGTTGTCTGTCAAGAGGTTGCGGCGGCGAGGAACTCCCCGAAGTGGGGATACCCGTCGTGCGGACCGGGGGCTGCCTCGGGGTGGTATTGGACGGCGAAGACCGGCAGCGAGGTGTGCCGGAGCCCCTCGACCGTCCCGTCGTTCAGGTTGAGGTGGGTGACCTCCAGATCGGGCGCCCCCGGGACGCCGCTGATGCCGCCATCGACGGCAAAACCGTGGTTCTGGGTGGTGATCAGGACCCGACCCGAGGCCAGCTCCTTGACCGGGTGATTCCCGCCGCGGTGGCCATAGGGGAGCTTCACGGTCTTCCCGCCAAAGGCCAGCCCCACCAGCTGATGGCCCAGGCAGATGCCGAAGATCGGCAATCCGGTCGCCGCGACGGTGCGAATCATCTCGCACGCGTAGCCGACCGCGGCCGGGTCGCCGGGGCCGTTCGACAGGAAGAGGCCGTCGGGCCGCAGGGCGATGATCTCTTCGGCGGTGGTGGTGGCCGGGACGACCTCGACCCGGAACCCGGTCTCGACGAGCATCCGCACGATGTTCCGCTTCATGCCGTAATCGACCGCCACTACCAGCGGCCCGTCGCCTTCGCCGGCCCGGTAGCGTTCGGACGTGCCGGCGCGGCTGGCCAGGTCGAGGCCGGACATTGACGGCGACGCGAGCAGTTCGGCGCGCAGCGCGTCGGTGGGCTCGCTCCCCTCGGCAATGAGGCCGCGCATCGCCCCACGCTCCCGGATATGGCGGGTCAGCCGGCGGGTGTCGACGTCGGTGATTGCCGGGACTCCGGCCTCGTCGAGCCAGTCCGCCAGCGACCGCGTCGCCTGCCAGTTGGAGTAGTGCGACGACAGCTCGCGCACCACGACGCCGCTGATCTGCGGGTGCGAAGATTCGTCGTCGGTGGGTGTGATGCCGTAGTTGCCGATCATCGGCGCCGTCATCACCACGATCTGGCCCAGGTAGCTGGGATCGGTGAATGTCTCCTGATAGCCGGTCAGGTTGGTGGTGAACACCACCTCACCGATGCCGTGGCGCGCGCTGCCGGCGATGCTGCCGCCAAACCAGGCGCCGTCCTCCAGCAAGACGAAGGCGGGACGCCTGGTCCCGCCTCGAGTGTTCACTGTCACGGGTTCTTCACCGGGGGCTTGCCGCCGCCGGACGTGGTCGGGGCGGGATTGGGCGGCGGCGCCTTGGTCCCTCCGTTCGCGGGAGCACCGGTCGCCGGATTCGGCGCCGTGCCACCGGGGAGCACCGTCGTACCGCCGGGCGGCACGCCGCCGTTCAACGGCGCCGGCTGGGTCGCCGCCGGGGCCTGTTGCAGCTGCTGCTGCACGGCGCTACTGCCGGCCGACGCGCTCACCGAGCTGAGCGACAGGAGCAGCGCCAGTCCCATGAAGATGCCGGACGTCCACCACGTCGCCTTGGTGAGCAGCGTCGTGGCGGCCCGGCCGCCCAGCACCTGCGACGCGGCGCCACCGCCGAGCGAAGCGAGCCCACCGCCCTGCCCCGCCTGCATCAGGATTACGACGGACATCAGCACGCCGTCGATCATCATCAAGGCCAGCAATACCCCACGCATATCCCGTCCTTCGTTTCGTGATCAACCATGAAAGCTAGTCGAACCCGGCCCGGTGAGCTATCGGGCGCAGATTGCCGCCCACCCCTCGGGGTCGAGTGAGGCGCCCCCCACCAGCACCCCGTCGATCTCGGACTCCGCCATCAACCCGTCGATGTTGTCCAACTTGACCGAACCGCCGTAAAGGATCCTGGTGTCGGCCGGGAGGCCGATGTCGGCGAGGACCCGCCGCGCGCCGGCGTGTACCGCCGCGGCGTCGGAGGGCGTCGCGGTGCGCCCGGTGCCGATGGCCCAGACCGGTTCGTACGCCACGACGAGGTCGGCGCGCGGGTCGACCCCGGCGAGTGCCGAGCGCAGCTGCCGGGTGACCACCGCATCGGTTTCGCCCGCGTTGCGCTGCTTGAGCGTCTCGCCGACGCAGAGCACCACGGTCAGCCCGCCGTCGAGTGCCGCCCGCACCTTGCGATGGACGTCGTCGTCGGACTCGCCGAAGAGGTGCCGGCGCTCGCTGTGCCCCACCAGCGTGGCCGAGGCACCGGCACCCAGTGCCAGCGCCACCGAGACCTCGCCGGTATACGCGCCGTTCGGTTCCCAGTAGATGTCCTGGGCGCCGGTGATGCAGTGTTCGTGTGCCGCGAGCCGTCTCGCCACCGTCTCGATCGACACCGCCGGCGGGAAGAACGCAATCGTGCGGCCCGGCCGCGGCGCGTCGAGGGCGAGAAACCGATCGAGGTAGGTGCGCGCCTCGCCCGGAGCGACGTGCATCTTCCAGTTGGCGGCGAAGAAGAAGTGGCGCGACATCAGGCGGGATCGAGTGCGGCGACGCCCGGCAGCGTCTTGCCCTCGAGAAACTCGAGCGAGGCGCCGCCGCCGGTGGACACGTGGCTGACCTTCTCGGCCAGCCCGAACTCCGCGATTGCCGCCGCCGAATCGCCGCCGCCGACGATCGTGGTGGCTCCATGCCCGGTCGCCTCGGCCATCGCGTTGGCGACGCCGCGGGTTCCGGCGTCGAACGGCGGCGTCTCGAAGACCCCCATCGGACCGTTCCATACCACGGTGCCGGCCCCGGTGATCACCGCCGCGAACGCCCGCACCGTGTCGGGATCGATGTCGTAGCATCGCCCAGCCGTCGGGGATCGCATCGCGCCGCACCGTCCGGGTCGCCACGCCCGGCGCGAGCTGTTGGGCAATCACGCCGCCGCCGGGAAGGACGAGCTTGTCGCCGGCCTTCGCCATCAGCTGGCGGCGCCATCTCGACGCGATCGTCTTCGACCAGCGACGTACCGGTGGCGAGTCCCATGGCACGGAAGAAGGTGCACGCCATCGCGCCACCGATCAGGATGTCGATCGACCTTGGGCAGCAACGCCTCGATCAGGTCGATCTTGCCGGAGATCTTGGCGCCACCGAGGATCGGCAACCAGCGGCCGCTTCGGTGCGTCGATCGCCTCGCCGAGAAACTTCAGCTCCCGTTCCATCAGGAAGCCGGCCACCGCGGGCTTGAGCCGGTGCGGCGATTGCCTCGGTGCTGGCGTGCGCCCGGTGCGCCGAGCCGAAGGCGTCATCGACGTAGAGGTCGCCGAGTGCCGCGAAGCGGTCGGCGAGGGCCGGGTCGTTCTGCTCCTCGCCAGGATAGAACCGGGTGTTCTCGCCCAGCGCCACGCCGCCCCGCGGCAGGTGGCGCACGGTGCGCACCGCATCGTCACTGGTCGGGTCGGGGAGAAAGATCACCGGCGCGCCAAGCAGCTGCTCGAGGACCCGGACCACGGGCGCAGGGAAAACGCCGGATCGGGCTTTCCCTTGGGCCGCCCGAGGTGGGACAGCAGCACGACCCGCGCACCGTGCGCCCGCAGGTAACTGATCGTCGGCAGCGCGGCGCGGATCCGGGTGTTGTCGCGTACCGTGCCATCGGCGGCGAGCGGCACGTTGAAGTCGACCCGCACGACGGCGCGCTGCCCGCCAAGCTGCGCCCCATCGAGCTGCGCGAGCGAGCGAGGGGTCACAGCTTCGAGCCGATGTAGCGCATCAGGTCGACGCAGCGGGAGGAGTAGCCCATCTCGTTGTCGTACCACGAGGAGACGTGCACCATCGTTCCGTCGATGACGTTGGTCGACAGGAGGTCGACGGTGCTCGACGCGCGGTTGCCGATGTAGTCGACCGAGACGAGCGGCTCGTCGCTGACCGCCAGCACGCCCCGCAGCGCGCCGTCGGCCGCCTTCCGGAACGCCGCGTTGACCTCGTCGACCGTCACCGGCCGGTCCACCACGCAGGTCAGGTCGATCAGCGAGGCATCGGGCGTCGGCACCCGGAGGGACACGCCGTCGAGCTTCCCCTTCACCTCCGGGATCACCAGCGCAGTGGCCCGTGCGGCGCCGGTCGAGGTCGGGATGATCGACATCGCCGCGGCCCGCGCCCGCCGGAGGTCCTTGTGCGGCAGGTCGAGAATCCGCTGGTCGTTGGTGTAGCTGTGCACCGTGGTCATGAAGCCGCGCTGGAATCCGAACGCGTCGATCAGCACCTTCACCACCGGCACCAGGCAGTTGGTGGTGCAGGACGCGTTGGAGACGACGTCGTGCCGGGCCGGATCGTAGTCGAGGTGATTGACGCCGTAGACGAAGGTCTTGTCCTCGCCCTTGCCGGGGGCCGAGATGACCACCTTGCGAGCCCCGCCGACGAGGTGCTTGGCGGCGGAGGCGCGGTCGGTGAAGTGGCCGGTCGATTCGAGCACCACATCGACTCCGAGCGTCTTCCACGGCAGCGCGGCGGGGTCCTTCTCCGACAGCACGGTGATCTGTTCACCGTCGACGACGAGGTGCCCATCGCGGACCGCCACGTCGCCGGGGTAACGCCCGTGCACCGAATCGTAACGGAGCAGGTGAGCCAGGGTCGCGGGATCGGTCAGGTCATTCACCGCCACAATGGCGAAGTCGGTGACAGCCGCCGCCTTGGCCGAACGGAGAACGTTGCGACCGATCCGGCCGAACCCGTTGATGCCGACACGTATCGTCATGCTTTCCACCTCGATCGACCGAAGCGTCGGGGAATTGCGCGCGCCGCCGCTTCGGCCAATGGCAACTCGGCGCGCGCGAACGTCACGGCGGCCACGTACGGAGCACCGGCCGCCAGAAGTACCGACGCCGCCGAACTTAATGTGGCGCCGGTCGTGAAGACATCGTCCACCAGGATCGCCGGCGCGCGGATCGGCCGCGCCGCGAATGCATCGGCAAGATTGGCTCGCCGATGCTCGGGGGCGAGTCGAGTCTGCGTCGCGGTTTCGCGGGTCCGCCACAACCGGCCGGTCACCACTTCGCGACCGGTGCGTTCCGCCAGTGCCACCGCGAGCACCTCCGATTGATTGTAACCCCGGTGCCGCCGGCGCCCGGGGGCCAGCGGAATCGGCACCAGCACACCGTCACCGACCGCGGTCAGCAGCGGCATCATGGCGATCGCGAAACTGCCGGCCAGGCGGCGCCAGCCGTGGTACTTGAAGCGGTGCACCAGGGCGCGCACCGCCGGGTCGAGGCGAACGGCGCTGCGAACAGGACGGAATCCCGGGGGCCAGTCGGCACAGAGGCGGCAGGCGAGCGCCAGCGGTCGCGGTTGACCACAGCGCTCGCAGAGCGGCTCGGCCAGTGGGCGCCAACGCTGGCGGCAGAGCGCGCAGACCAGCGGCTCGTCGGCGTCCGCCACGGGACGCCCGCAGCCGAGGCATTCCGCCGGAAGGAGCCAGCGCTCCAGCGCGACGAAGCGCTCAGCCCAGGCGACCATCGAGGGCAGTGCGCATCACGTCGCGCGGCGGATCGATGCCGGGAAACCACACCCGCCACGACGCCGCCCCCTGCGCGAGAAGCATGTCCCGCCCGTCGGCGGTGGCGAGGCCGCGGCTGCGGCACGCCGTGATCCATTCGGTGGTGCCGTCGGCGCGGTAGGTGAGGTCGAACGCCGCCGTCGCCGACCGCAGCTCGTCCGGCGCAATCGGCAGTGCGTCGCCGGCGTGCAGGCCAAGCGGCGTGGCGTTGATCACCAGCTGGCACGCCGCCGGCTCCGTCGCGCCGACACCGATCGTTGCCGCCCATTCGCCGAACGCGGCCGCGCGCGCCGGTACCCGCGAACGGGCGACGAGTCGCGCCCCCACCTCCCGCGCGGCACCGGCGACCGCCCGCGCACTGCCGCCCGTTCCCGACACCAGCCAGTCGGTCGCCGCGGGCGCCAGCTCCGCGACGACCGCGAGGACGCCGTCGACGTCGGAGTTGTCGACCAGCAGCGCGCCCGTGCCGTCTGCGCCGAACAGGTTGGCGACACCGAGTCGCAACACCCGTTCGCTGCGGACCGCGCCGGCCGCCGCCGCCTCGCGCTTGAACGGAATGGTGACGTTGCCGCCGCCACCGTTCGCGGCCAGGGTCCGCATCACGGCGGCGATGGCGTCGGGTGTCACCCGGAGCGCGACATACGTCGCGTCGAGACCGCGGGCCCGGAACGCGGCGTTCTGCATTCGCGGCGAGAGGGAATGCGCCACGGGATCGCCGAGAACGACGAAGAGCCGTTGCGCCCGCGTCGCCGTCACCGGTGTCGCTCGGCCCGGATGCGCTCCACCGCCGCGGCCAACAGCTCGTCGAGCAGCACGGCGGTTTCCCGATAATCGGCCACCGATCCGCCGGCCGGGTCGGGGACGTCACCGACCGGTGCGTCGGCTCGCGCGAACGCCGCGAGCGGATAGACCTTGCCGGCGCCGCCCAGGTCGGCGACACGCAGCGCGTGGGCGTCGGTCATGGTGAGGATCAGGTCGGCATCACCGACCAGGTTGGCGGTGAGCATCCGGGCGCGATGCCCCGAGAGGTCGAGCCCACGCTCGAGCGCGACGAGATACGCCCCTTCGGACGCCGGCGCACCATCCCACGCCGATGTGCCGGCCGACGAGACGACGATGTCGTCGAGCCCCGGCGTTGCCCGGAGGCGCGCAATGAGCAGCGCCTCGGCAAGCGGCGAGCGACAGGTGTTGCCCGAACAGACGACCAGGATCCGCATCACGCTCCGATCACCACCTTCATGGCGCCATCGACCCGGCGCGACGCCGCAGTTCGGTCCGGGGAATCGCGCCCTCGCGAATCAGGCGCGGCAGCGGCCCCGTGCAGTCTACCAGCGTGGACGGCGGAACGTTCCCGAGCACTCCACCGTCGAGGATCAGCAGGGCGCCGTCGGCCACCGCCTCGGGAAAGAGCGCGGCGATGCCGTCGGGACCGGGAGCCGCAGGGGTGCCAGGGCGGTTCGCGGACGTCGACGTGAGCGGCGCACCGAGTGCCGCGATCAGCCGCGCCACCCTGCGATGCGAGGTCCAGCGCACCGCGATCCCCCCTTCCTTGCCGCGGAGCCGATCGGGAAGGCGTCCTTCGCCGCCACGCAACACCAGCGTCAACGGCCCCGGCCAGAACTCGCGGGCCAGGACTCGCCCGGCGGCGTTCAACACCAGGCCGTATGCATCGAGCATCGCCAGGTCGCTGATCAGCAGCAGGAACGGCTTGTGTTCCGGGCGGCCCTTCAGGCGCGCCAGGGCAAGCACCGCATCGGCGGTCGGCGCCGAGCCGAGTCCGTAGACGGTCTCGGTGGGATACGCCAGCAGCCCGCCGTGGGCAACGTGCTCCGCGACCCGTGGCGCGGCGGCGTCGACATCGCGATCGGTGCGGAACGGCAGCGTCATCGTTGTTCCGCGTACCACGTGGCGAGCGCAAGATCGTGCGCGGTGGTGATCTTGAGGTTGCGCGGCGATCCGGGAATCAACTCCACCGGCTCGCCGATGCGCTCGACCAGCATGGCGTCGTCGGTGCCGTGAGTGCCGTCAGCGCGACGGGCGGAGTGGGCCCGCACCAGCACGGCGCGCGGGAACGCCTGCGGGGTCTGCGCCAGCCAGAGGTTGTGCCGGTCGACCGTGCTCAGGATCCGGCCGAAGTCGTCGGCGCGCTTGACGGTCTCGGCCACCGGCACCGCCGGAGCGGCGCTCCGCCCCGCACGCGCCGCCGTGATGCCGGCGTCGATCGCGTCACGGGGCGGAAAGGGGCGGGCGCCGTCGTGCACCAGCACCACGACGCATTCCGCGGGGAGCACCGCCACACCGGCCTCGACCGAATCGTGCCGTTCGGCGCCGCCGGCGACAACACTCAGCGTGTCGCCGAGGAGGGGCTGCAGCCAGGACGGGGGGCGCTGCGCGTCGGCTGGTGGCAGGACCACCACCACGCGGGCCACGTCGGGGTGCGTGGCGAACGGGCGGATGGCGTGGAGCAGCACCGGTGAGCCGGCCAGCGGCAGGTACTGCTTCGGCACCGGCCCGCCAAACCGGGTGCCGCCGCCGGCCGCCACCACCACCACGCCGACGTCACGCGGCAAGGGCCCGCACCAGCTGGTGGATGTGGTCGAGCCCGCGCGAATCGATGCCGGGAACCGTCGCCCGTGACCGCGACGACTGAAACGCCGCAACGAACCCGTGCCGTGCCGCTTCGGCCAGGCGCCGTTCCATTGCGCCGATCGGCCGGATCTCCCCTCCCAATCCGAGTTCGCCGAGAAAGAGAGCGCCGGCCGGAGCCGGCCGGTCCTTGAGCGACGACACCAGGGCGGCGGCAATGGCGAGGTCGGCGGCGGGCTCGGTGAGCCGGACGCCGGCGGTCACCTGCACGAAGACGTCGGACGACGCGAAGCTCAACCCGGAGCGCCGTTCGAGCACCGCGAGAATCACCGCCAGGCGACGCGGGTCGACGCCGGTGGCGACGCGCTGCGGCGTGCCGTATCCGCTCGGCGCCGCGAGTGCCTGCACTTCCACCAGCACCGGACGGGTCCCCTCGATCAGCGCGGTCACCGCGCTTCCCGGCGTGTCCGGCGCACGGGCGGCCAGAAAGACCTCCGACGGATTGTCGACCGGCACCAGCCCCTGGCTGGTCATGCTGAAGACACCAAGCTCGTCGACCGAGCCGAAGCGGTTCTTGGTGGCGCGCAGCAGGCGGTGATCGAGGGTGGATTCTCCCTCGAAGTAGAGCACGGTGTCAACGATGTGCTCGAGCGTCTTGGGGCCGGCGAGGCCGCCGCCCTTGGTGACATGCCCCACGACGACGACCGCCGTCCCGCGCTCCTTGGCGAAGCGCATCAGCAGCCCGGCGCATTCCCGCACCTGGCCAACGCTGCCCGGCGCACTCTCCAACGCCCCGGTGTAGACGGTCTGGATCGAATCGAGCACCAGCACCGCGGCACCGGTGCGTTCCGCCGCCTGCAGGATGGCGTCGAGTTGCGTCTCACCGAGCACGGCGACGTCGGTCGCCGCGGGGCCGAGCCGATCGGCGCGCAGCCGCAGCTGTTCGGGCGATTCTTCGCCGCTGGCGTAGAGCACCGTCCGGCCGGCGGCGTGCAGCTCCCCGGCCGCCTGCAGCAACAGCGTCGACTTGCCGATTCCCGGTTCGCCACCAATCAGCGTCATCGACCCCGGCACCAGCCCGCCACCGAGGACGAAGTCGAGTTCGCCGAGGCCGGTGGACCAGCGCTGCAGCTTCGCCGCGGTCACGTCGCCGAGACGGACCACCTCGGCTGGCGGAGCGCGATGACGGCCAGCCTTGCGCACCGCGGCAGGCGCCGCGGCGAGTTCCTCGGTGACGCAGTTCCACCCGCCACAGGCGCTCACAACGCCCGACCCAGCGCGGATGCTGATGCCCGCATTCGACACAGCGCCACACCGACCGCGACTTCGGCACTCAGCCCTCGCGATCGGTGGCGCTCTCGAACCGGGTGTACTCCTTCTGGAAGAAGAGGTTCACCTGTCCGGTCGGCCCGTTGCGGTTCTTGGCGAGCATCAGTTCGGCGTGGCCGTCAATCGGCGTCCCCTTCTCTTCGGCCTTCTCCCGCAGGTCGCGGTACATCTCCGGCCGGTGGATGAACATCACCAGGTCGGCGTCCTGCTCGATGGCGCCGGAGTCGCGCAGGTCGGATAGCAGCGGCAGCCGGTCGCCACCGCGTTGCTCCGAGGCCCTCGACAGCTGCGACAGCGCGATGACCGGCACCTTGAGTTCGCGCGACAGCTGCTTGAGCGACCGGGAGATGTCGGAAATCTCCTGCACCCGGTTCTCGGAGTATTCGGGGCTCCGCATGAGCTGGAGATAATCGACAATGACCAATTGGACATCGCTGTCCGCGCGCAACCGACGAGCTTTCGAACGCATCTCCAGCAGCGTCAGCGCCGGGGTGTCGTCAATCCAGATCGGGCAGTTCTGCAGGATGCCGGCGGCGGCGGCCAGTCGCGGGTAATCGGTGTCGCGCACCCGGCCCTGGCGCACCGCCAGGGAATCGACCCGCGCTTCGGCGCAGAGCATCCGCTGCACCAGGGCGTCGGTCGACATCTCGAGCGAAAAGACCGCAACACCGTACCCGTTGTACGCGGCGTGCGTCGCGATGTTGAGGCAGAACGCGGTCTTTCCCATCGACGGACGGGCCGCCACGATGATCAGCTCCGACGGCTGGAACCCGGCGGTGAGCTTGTCGAGATCGTCAAAGCCGCTCGGCACGCCGGTGACCGCGATGCCGCGCTTATTGAGCGTTTCGATGTGCTCCATCGCGTCCCAGAGGCGCTCCTTGATGCGGGTGAACCCCGCGTCGCGCCGCTGCTGCGCTACCGAGAAGATCCGCCCTTCGGCGGTGTCGAGCATCTCCGCCGCCGTCGCCTTGCCGTCGTACGCGTCGGTGATGATCTGGGTCGCCGCCTCGATCAGGCGACGCTGGACGGCCTTCTCCTTCAGGATCCGGATGTGGTAGTCGATGTTGGCCGCGGTGGGAACCGCGTTCATCAACTCGTTGAGGTATTGCAGGCCGCCAGCCAGCTCGAGATCGCCGCGACGCATCAGTTCGTCCCGAAGCGTCACGTAATCGATCACCATCGTCTGCTCCACCAGGCTCCGGATGGCCCGGAAGAGTCGCCGGTGACGCTCGTGGTAGAACGCCGAGTCGTCGAGCAGCTCCGCCGCGCGCAGCGCGGCGTCGCCATCGATCAGCATGGCGCCCAGCACGGCCTGCTCGGCCTCGGCGCTCCACGGCACCGAGCGCCCCTGGAAGGCGTCAGTCGACGTCGAGAAGTTGTCGCGCGATACGGAGGTCATCCCACGCCGGCCGTTTCCAGTTCGGGTTGCGAAGCAATGCCGCCGGGTGATACGTCACCACCAGCGGGACGCCGTTGTAGCGATGCACCTTCAGACGAAGTTCGCCGAGCGGGCGGCGGCTGTCGAGCAGCGCCTCGGCGGCGGTGGTTCCCAGCGCGAGCAGCACCCGCGGCCGGACCAGGGCAATCTGGCGGCGCAGGTACGGCAGGCAGGCCAGCCGCTCGTCGGGCAGCGGCGTGCGGTTCCGCGGTGGCCGGCACTTGACCACGTTGGCAATGAACACCTCGGCGCGGGGCAGCTCGATGGCGAGCAACATCTTGTCAAGTAACTCCCCGGCGCGGCCCACGAACGGCCGCCCGAGGCGATCCTCGCTCTCGCCCGGCCCTTCGCCAACCACCATCAGTCCGGCCTGCGGGTTGCCTTCGCCGGGCACGGTGTGAGTCCGCGTCTCGCACAGCTGGCAGCGGCGACACTCCGCCACCTCGGTAACGATGCGCTCGAGCGTGTCGCCGGCAGGCGACGCCTGCGCGAGGTCGGCGGCACTGCCGATCACGAACCCCGGCCCGGGAATCGGCGGTGCACCCTTGCGCCAGCCACCGGCGGCGGCGTCCGCCGGAGCCGGCGTGGCGGCCTTCACCGCCGGCCGGCCGGCCGCACCGTCCAAGGGCGGCGTAGAACGTCCAGTGGTTGCCGCCACCGCTGGCCGCACGGCCCGCGGCGGCAACGGCCGGTCAAAGAACACCTCGTCGCCGCCAAGTTCGCGCTGCACGGCAAGCCAGCGGCGTACCGCCTCATCCACGGAACGCCTCCACCGCGTCGAGCACGCATTCGGCCACCTCACTCTTGGAACGCAGCGACACTCGGGACCTGCCGCCGCGCCGATCGAGAATCGTCACCGCGTTGGTGGCGACATCAAATCCGGCGCCGGCTTCGTTGGCATCGTTGATCACGATCAGGTCGAGCCCTTTCCGCTCCAGCTTGGCGCGTCCCTTGGCCTCGGCATCGCCGGTTTCGAGGGCAAACCCGACGACGGTCATCCCCTCAGGCCGGGCCGGCACCGTGGCCAGCAGGATGTCGTCGGTCGGCAGCAACCGGAGCGTGAGCTCCCCGTCCTGCCGGGGCAGCTTTTCGTCTGCCGGCGAGGCCACGCGATAGTCGGCTGGCGCGGCGGCCATGATCAGCACGTCGTTGGCGGCGACCTCGCGCAACACGGCGGCCGCCATCCCGGCGGTGGTGTCGACCCGGATCACCCGTACCCCGACCGGGTCGGGTTCGGCCGACGGGCCGCTGATCAGGGTCACGTCGGCGCCGCGGCGCCACGCCGCTTCTGCCAGACGATAACCCATCTTCCCGCTGCTGCGGTTGCTGAGCGTCCGGACCGGGTCGAGCGGCTCGCGGGTCGGACCGGCGGTGACCAAGAGCGTGCAGCCCCGCCAGGCGGCCGACCGAGCCAAGGAGACGGGCGGCGTGGGCGACGATCTGCGACGGCTCGACCATCCGGCCGGGGCGATCCGAGGGACCCTCCGCGAGCGGACCCACCGCCGGACCGACCACATCCCAACCGCGGTCCCGCAACAGTGCGATGTTGTGCTGCGTGGCCGGGTGCGCGAACATCTCGTCGTTCATTGCCGGGGCCACCAGCACCGGGCAGCCGGCCGCCAGCAGCGCGGTGCTGAGCAGGTCGTCGGCGATGCCGGCCGCGGCTCGCGCCAGCAGGTTGGCGGTCGCCGGTGCGACGATCACCAGGTCGGCGTCGCGGGTGAGGGTGACATGATCGAGCGCCCGGGCGACGTCCCAGAGGGACCCGTGGACCGGGCGCCCGGTGACGGCGGCAAAGCTCATCGCGCCGACGAATTCGGTGGCACCGCGGGTCAGCACGACGTCGACCGCCGCACCGGCCAGGGTCAGTTCACGCGCGAGCGCAACCGTCTTGTAGGCCGCGATCCCCCCGGCCACGCCGAGGACGACCCGCCGGCCCGACCACACCTCAGGCCTCGGCGCGGCGCCGGCGCAGTTCGCGGAACGTCAGGTCGCCGGTGACCAGCTTCTGCATCGCCAGCGTGGTCAGCTTCTTGACGCCCTCCGCGCGCTCCCAGTTGGCGACCGCCTCACGCGGAAACTCGTTGAGATAGCGTGCGAACTTGGCCGCCACCAGCACACCGCGGTACTTCGACCCGGTGTTGCTGGCCACTTCCTGGGGAGTGAAGATGTCCATCGTCAACTTCCTTTCGAATCGGTCGCGTCCGTCCTGTTGCGCTCGATCTCGGCGCCGACTTCGCTCCGGAGCCGGTCGAGCACCACCGCAAAATCCCGCTGCCGGCTGGTCCGCCGCGATTCGGCGTCGACGATGGCGCCCACCGCGCGCACCGCCGTGTCGAGATCGTTGTTGACCACCACGTAATCGTATTCCACCGCCGCGGCGAGTTCGTCGAGGGCCCGTTGCAGCCGCGCCGCCACCATCGCCGGCGGCTCGGTGCCCCGCCCCCGGAGCCGTTCCGCCAGGGCCGCCCCACTCGGCGGCACCACGAAGATCAGCACCGCATCGGGCATCGCCAACCGGACCTGCCGGGCCCCGGCCACCTCGATGTCGAGCACCACGTGCCGGCCCGACTGGAGCACCCGCCGCACCTCGGTCAACAGGGTGCCGTAGCGGTGCCCGTTGTAGCGCGCGTGCTCGAGAAACTCCCCGGCTTCGACCCGCCGCTCGAACTCGGCGCCGTCGAGAAAGTGGTACGCCGTCCCGTTCCGTTCGCCGGGTCGCGGCGGCCGCGTCGTGGCGGACACCGAGTAGCCCACGTCGTCGCGCCCGCCGAGCAGGTCGCGGGTGATGGTGGACTTGCCACCACCCGACGGCGATGAGATCACCACCACGAACGGCGTCACTCGAGGTTCTCCAGCTGTTCACGCAGGCGCTCGAGTTCGCCCTTCATCGCCACCACTTCGTGCGCGATGGTCGCGTCGTTTGCCTTGGCACCGATGGTGTTCATCTCGCGCCCCATCTCCTGCGCGAGGAATCCCAGCTGCTTGCCCACCGGCTCGGCCGACTGCAGCGCCACGCGGGCCGCCGCGAGGTGGGCGTCGAGCCGCACCAGCTCCTCGGTGATGTCGAGCCGGTCGGCGGCCACCGCCAGTTCCTGCGCCACCCGCTGGTCGTCGACCGGCCGCCCGTCGAGCAGGCGGGCAAGGTTCTCCCGCAGGCGGCGCGCTTCGTGGCGGAGCCGTTCCGGCGCGAGCCCGGCGATCCGCCGCGAGGCCGCTTCGAGGAGGTCGAGCCGGCCGGCGAGTTCGGCGACCAGCACCTTCCCTTCGCGGGCCCGTTCCGCCCGGCATGCCACCGCCGCCGTGCCGACGATCTCCTCGATCGCGCTCCACTCGGCGCCCGGCGCTCCATCGCCGTCCCGGCCGCCGAGCAGGTCGGCGTAGCGCGCCACCAGGTCGACCGTCACCTCGCCACCCAGCTCGAACTGCCGCTGCAAGGTCCGCAGCGCCTCGATCACCGGCGCTGCCCGGCTCATGTCCAGCGCGCCGCCTGCCGCGCCGTCGCTCACCCACCGCACGCCGACGGCGACATGTCCGCGGGCAAACTCCCGGCGCATCCGCTCCCGGAGTGCAGCTTCCAGCGGCGCAAGATCGCCCGGCAGGCGGGCGACGAAATTGAACCAGCGGTGATTGACCGTGCGGATTTCCACGCGCAGGCGGCGTGCGGCAACGTCGCCTTCAGCCGCTCCGAAACCGGTCATGCTCAACGCCACGCCAGGTGCTCCCCACTCCGGGAAAAGACCCGGAAGATAATCCCGGACCGCCCGGCGTGCGGCGGGGTCCCTCCGGTCAGTTGGTGAACTCCCAGCGGATCCCGTAGGTGCGGCCTGCCGAGAGCACCGGGTACCCCGGCACGTACCCGGTCCGCGTGGCCCGGAAGTTGGCCCCGTCGAAGTAGGCGATGAACGGCCCGATCTGCAGCTGGAAGATCCCGCGGATGAATGTCGCCCCGGGAAGCGCAATCGGGTTTCCCTGCCCGTCGAGCCCGCCGACGCCGGGGCTCCAACTCTCCACCACCCCCTGGATCTTCAGGTCGAAGATGCCGCTCGGAAAGTTGCGCAGGAACCTGGAGCGCACCGTGACGGTCGAGACGGCGTGTTGCGGCGGCATGGCATCCGGCAACGCATGGCGCGGCTGGTAATACACTGTCTCGAAGGTGAGCCAGTTCAGTGGTGTCACCCGCGCCTCGACGGTCAGCCAGTCGGTTCGCGGCAGCGGTGACAGCGCGGCGATCACGGCAAACTCCGGGTAGCCGGTCGGCGTCCAGCCGTCGTTGCGGGCGTACCCGGCGGTGACGTCGAGCTTGCGCCAGTGGATGCCGGCGTGCACCTCGCCGTCGGTGAATCGGTGCGACAGGTCGTCGGCCAGCGAGGGAATGTCGACGCGGTGGCCGTCGCTCCACATCCCGCCGACTTCCGCCCCCCACGGCAGCCGCACCCCGATGCGGGCCGTTTCCCAGTCGCTGCTCCGCCCGCCGCTCTGCTGCTGGCCGTCGAAGGTGAACGACCCGCTCACCATGCGGAGCGGCGCAAACCCGGCCGCGACGTGCGACGCGAACGGCGTCCAGAGGCTGTGGGTCCAGTTGCTCCACTCCACCGACCAGGTCGGACGCCGGTACGCCAGCACGCCGCCGAACGAGGTCATCGCCTGGCGCAGCGAGTCGCTGTGCCAGAGGCTGCGCATCGCAAACAGGTCGACCTGGCCGCCGAGTCCATCGTTACGGTGCCGCCAGTCGGCGCGGAAGTCGAAATCGGTGCGGGTGCCGTTGACCCTGGCCGACAGGGTGTCGCCGGTGGCGTCGTTCAGCAGCGCGTCGCGGGAGACCGCCTGCGTGATCACCTGCGCCTGAAAGCCGACATGCCGCGACGGCGTCCACTGCAGTTGTCCCCAGCCGCTGGTGATGCGCGACGTGCCGCTGCCGCCGTTCGGCGCGTTCACGCCGAAGTAGTCGGCCGCGAGCGCCATGCCGAGTCCGCTCGGATAGCGGCGCTCGTAGGACGCGAAGTAGCGCGCCAGGGCGCGATCGCCGGTGGCGATGCCGATCTTGGTGCGCGGCGCCTGGCGATCGTGGCGCCTGGTGTAGAGGTAGACCCGCAGCAGCGCCGGGTCGCGAATCACCTCGACGCGGTCGAGCAGGCCGAGGGGGAACGTCGACGGATCGAACGCGACCGAATCGGGCCCCAGCGGCAGCCGCGGCATGCCGTCGAGATAGTACACCACCGACCCGGCGCCGCCGCCCTCGTAGTCAGGCAACTCCGCGCGTCCCCACCAGCCCCCGCGTTCGATGTACACGCCGGGAACGCGCATCAGCAGTTCGGTCAGCGTCTGGGCCGGGGCCCAATCGATGGAATCACGGGAAAAGACGAACCGCGCGCCGATCGGTTCGAGCGACCGCGTCGCCACCAGCGGCAGCGGTTGCAGCACCACGGAGTCCTGGCGCGACGCCTGCAGCAGGCGCTCGGTGGTCGACATGGTGTCGGCGAGGCGGCGCAGCGAATCGGCGGCGGCCGAATCGGCGGCGGTCGTGTCGCCGGGCGGCCTGACCGGGAGCTGCGCCGATGCACCGGCGGCGACGGTCGCCACCAGCAGCGCGAGGAAGGCCGCGGCGCACCGCACCGTGGCGGTCAGGCGCGCGCGAGCAGGAATTCGGCGAAGAGCCGCACCGGATTGCCGGTCGGGCCCCTCACCTGTGTCGCCGTCTCGCGGTCGCTGTACGCGGTACCGGCGATGTCGAGATGCGCCCACGGGTACCCCTCGACGAATTCACGCAGGAACCACCCGGCCGTGATGCTTCCGGCCGGCCGGCCACCGCTGTTCTTGACGTCGGCGATGTCGGACTTGATCAGTTCGCGGTACTCGTCCCAGAGCGGCAGCTGCCAGCCCCGTTCGCCGGCCTTCTCTCCCGCCGCGATCACCTCGGCGATGAGCCCGGGGTCGGTCCCCATCACCCCGGTCGCGGTATGGCCCAGCCCGATGACCACCGCACCGGTGAGCGTCGCCGCGTCGATCACCGCCGCCGGGTGATAGCGCCGCGCCCACGACAACGCGTCGCTGAGGATGAGCCGCCCTTCGGCGTCGGTGTTGACGACCTCGATGGTCTTGCCGAAGTGCGACCCGACCACGTCGCCCGGCTTGACGGCGGTGCCCGACGGCATGTTCTCGCAGGTGGGGATCAATCCGACCACGTGGATTGCCGGCCGGAGCCGCCCCAGCACCTCGAACGCACCGAGCACCGCTGCCGCGCCGGACATGTCGTACTTCATGTCTTCCATCGACTGGGCCGGCTTGATCGAGATGCCGCCGCTGTCGAAGGTGACCCCCTTCCCGACCAGCACCACCGGTGCGGTGTCGCTGCCGCGGTATTCCAGGATGATGAACCGCGGATCCTGGGCGCTCCCCTGCGCAATCGCCATCAGCGCCTGCATGCCCTCGCGGATGATCGCCGCCTTGTCGAACACCGTCACCGTGAAGCCGTGCTCCTTGCCGAGTTGCGTGGCACGGCTCCCGAGGTACGCTGGCGTGCAACTGTTGCCGGGAAGGATCTGCAGCTCGCGGGTGAACGCCTGCCCGGCGGCAATCGCGCTGCCCCGCTCGAAGCCGGAGGTAAACGGCTTGCTGGCCCGGAGGGTGACCACGTCACAATGAGCAAAGACCGGCTTGACCACCTCCGGCGGCCGCTTCAGATCGGGATAGTGCCAGGCGCCGAATGGCAGGCCCTCGGCGAGCACCTGTCCGGCCCGTTCCGGCGGCACCCGCGGCGCGAAGTCGGGAACATGGAACAACGCCGCCTCGGGAACGCCGATGACCCGCGCGCGCTTGGCGGCAACCATCGCCGCATTGCGCAGGTCGTCGGGACCGACGTCGGCGGCCTCGCCAAGCCCCACCAGCAGGACGCGCGCAATCGCGCCCGGCGGGTAGAGCAATGCCGACTCCTCGCGGCCCCCGCCGAAATCGCCGGACGCCCAGCACCGTGCCAGCTCACCACTGCACGCCGCGTCGATGGCCGCAAGCGCCGGCGGCAGCGGCCCCTTGGGGACCGGAATGATCAGCAGTGGCGTGGCGAGGTTGGCGGGGTCGGTGACCCGATGCGCGGTGGCGAGAACCATGATCATCCCGGAAGCGGGTTCGAGGCGAGCGGTCGTCGTCGAGCAAAGCTAACAGGCCGCGGCGTCGGTGCCGCGGCCTGCGGAAATGCCCGAGAAGAGACTCGAACTCTTATGACCTTGCGGTCAGCGGATTTTGAGTCCGCCGCGTATACCATTCCGCCACTCGGGCCGGGCCGAACGATGGCCGCCACCGTCGGCACCGGCAAGTGGCGCCCTTCAATGCGGCGGCAACGAATCGCTGGCAGCCGGCGCCATGGCACCACCGGCCGGTGCCGCCGGCCGCTGCTGCTGCAACTCGCGGATCCGCTCCAGCAGGCGGTCGTTCAACAACTGGAACTGCCCGAGTTGCACCGGCGTCAGCACCTTCGACAGTGCCGTCATCTCGTTCTGGAAGGAGACCGCGTTGGCCACCCGGTTGGCGTTGAGCGCCGAGACCAGCCGCGCAACGCTGTCGCCGTCTGCGGCGATGCCGGGCCGGAGCTGATCGCGGAGTGCCGTGGTGAGGGACCGTTCGGTCAGGTCGAGCTCCAGGCGCGTTCCGGCAAACTGACCCACCACCTGCTGCACCTTGACGGCCTGGTCGCTGCTCAGGCCCAGCTGGTTCCGCGCCTGCTGCATGAACAGCTGCTCGATCTGGCGCCGGAGCAGCGCGGCACGGTTGCCTCCCCGCGCCCCGCGTTGTGCCGCGGCCGGCGCCGCCAGCAGCACCGCCCCTGCCGCCACCAGCGCCAGTGCCCATCGCCTCTGCATCGTCATCCTTCCTCCGCGCGGAGCAACTGCTCCAGTTGCGTTTCATCGAGGTCGCCGAGCCGCGGCAGCCCCCCCGTCGCGCCGTCATCGACCGACGACTGCAGCGTCTGCAGCACGGTTTCCAGCTCGCCCTCCGAGAGATCGTTCAGCTCGGGGATGAGCGTCGGCGCCGTCGCGACCACCGGCGCCGTTGTCGAGGGGCCCGGCCGCTCTCGGCCGGGAAGCAACAACACCAACGCGATCACCGCGGCAATCGAGGCCACTGCGACCATCACCCCGCGCCACGGAATCCGCCCCACAACCGCACCCCGCTCCGGCGAGCGCAACCGCTCCAGCACCGCGGCGGAAATCGCCGGCGCGTCGACCTGGAGCTGCGAGCCCAGGTCCGCTCCGGCCGACACCAGCCGCCATTCAGCCCGGCACGCCGCGCAACTCGCCAGGTGGGCCGCCTCCGCGTCGCTCCACGCCGCCCGGCCGTGGCGGACATCGGGCATTCGATCGGTCAGTTCCGCGCAGTCGCTCATCCGATCCATTCCTTCAGGCGCTTGACGGCATGATGGTAGTGCACTCGCGCCGCGCCCGGCGTGGTGCCAAGCGCCGTGGCAATCTCGGCATACTCCATCCCCTGTTGCACACGGAGCAGGAAGACCTCGCGCTGCAGCCGGCCGAGCCGTCGCAGCCCGGCATCGAGCGCCCGGGCCGTCTCATCGGCGGCAAGCTCTCCCGCGGGATCGGCGGTGTCGGGATGGTCATGGTCGTCGAGGTCCACGAAGCGCTGGCCCTTCCGCCCCCGAAACCGATCCCGCAACAGGTTCTGGCCGATGCGGAACAGCCACCCCCGGAAGGAGCCGTCTCCCCGCCACCCGCCAAGGCCCCGGAAGGCCTTGAAAAAAGCGTCCTGCACGAGATCTTCGACATCCGCCGTTGCCGCTCCCGATGCGGCCAGGTACCGCCCCAATGCCACCGCATGTCGCTCCACCAGGCGCGCCGCCGCGCGCTCGTCGCCGAGCCGCCACGCTGCCACCAGTTCGGAGTCGGTGGACTCAGGGCTCGCCACCGGATTCATCGATGGCAACGACGTCGACGGGGTCGCCACGTTAAGCTCTACGCCTCACACCCGGCCCGGTTCGCCCCGGGTCGGCGATCAGCGACAGCCTGGCCGAGCCGTGATGGCGCCAATGTGGAAAATGTTGACAATGGAGACAACTGCCTGTCGAATATGTTGATACAACTTGCGATCTCAGGTGACTTCAACATCGTCAACGCGCCATGAACACGCCGACGTGGGGGTTTTCCACAGCACCACTCGTCATTGGACATCGCGGCGCATCGGGCCACCGACCGGAGAATTCGCTCGCGGCGTTCGAGCTCGCCGCGGCCCCCGGCCCGGCGCGATGTGACGGTGTGGAATTCGATATCCACACCACTGTGGACGGGCGATTCGTGGTGTGTCACGACCCGATGCTCCCCACCGGAGTGGAGATCGCCAGCTCCCCCGCCGACCACCTCTGCGCCATGGAGCGCCGGGCTGGGCGGCACCTGCCGCTGCTGGAAGAGGTGCTCGCGTTGCTCGGTGCCGCCGGGCTGCACGCGTTCATCGAAATCAAGGGCCTCCCTCCCCGCTTCGATACGGCACTCATCGCCCTTCTGGAGTCGGCGGCGGCCGGCAGCCGGCCCCACTTGCACGCCTTTGACCACCGAATCATCGCCCGCCTCCACCGCCAGGCCCCGGCGCTGTCGCTTGGCGTGCTGTCGTGCTCCTACCCGGTCGATCCGGTGGCCCCGGCCCGGGAGGCTGGCGCTACCCTCCTTTGGCAAGAGTCGCACCTTGTGGACGCCGAGCTGGTCACGAGCTGCCGCCAGGAGGGCATCGGGGTTGTCGCCTGGACGGTCAACGACGCGTCCCGGGCCGGCGAGCTCGCCCGGCTGGGGGTCGCCGGGCTCTGTGGCGACTGGCCGGAACGACTGCGGCCCGCCACCCCGGAGGGGGACGGGCCGCGCTGATTGCCCTGCCGCCGGGCTAGCTGGCGACGGCCTCGTCGACCGGATAGACCGAGATCTTGAGGCGATTCCGGTCGCGGCGCTCGAAACGGACGACACCGTCGATGTAGGTGTGCAGCGAGTCGTCCTTGGCGCGGAAGACGTTCTTTCCGGCGTGGAACTTGGTGCCGCGCTGCTTGACCAGGATGCTGCCCGCCGTCACGCGCTCGCCCCCGAAGTGCTTCACGCCGAGGTATTGCGGATTGGAATTGCGGCCGTTGCGGCTGGAGCCGACGCCCTTCTTGTGTGCCATGGCAATCTCCTCAGCCGATGACCACGTCGGTGATGCGCACCTCGGTGTACCGGGCGCGGTGCCCGGTCTTCCGGCGGTAGCCCTTCCGACGCTTGAACTTGAAGACGTAGATCTTGTCGTCCTTGCCGTGTCCGACCACTTCCGCCGCCACCGAAGCCCCCTTGATGGTGGGAGTCCCGGCCGTCACGGTGGAACCGTTCGACGCCAGCAGCACCTCGTCGAAGGTGAGCTGGTCGCCGGGCGACTTTTCCGCCATCAACGGCAGGCGGAGCGTGGTCCCGGTTTCGGCGCGCCACTGTTTTCCCAGTGCACGGAAGATCGCGTACATCGTAGCAAGGCCCTCTCAAAAATAGCTTGACAATTTAGCTGGTGGCCGGGGCCGGGAGCAACTGCCGCGGGCGCCAGACGCCCTCTCCGGCTCCCAACCGCCCTCACGCCACCGCGTACAGCTCCGTGACGTCCCTCCCGGCCGGGCGGGACATCAGGCGGAACTCGTCGAGGCGGAGCATCGGGTCGTCGCGGACCTCGAGTTCCAGCCCCCCCTGCTTGCCGATCGACGCCACCAGGCGCGGCTCTTCCTCGAGGAGGTAGAGCGCCACCTCGGGGTGGAGCCGGATGGCGAGCCGCCGCTCCTTCTGCTCCGCCCCGGCCCGCTTGAGGGCCCGTTCCAGCCGCCGGGTGACGATCTCGGGCGAAAAGACCCGCCCGGTGCCCTCGCAGGTGGGACACTCCCGGGTCATCGACGCCCAGAGCGACGGGCGAACCCGTTGCCGGGTCATCTCGATCAACCCCAGCTCGGAGACGGCGAACGCCCGGGTCCGGGCCCGGTCGCGCCCGAGGTGGGTGCGCAGCTCCTGCAGCACCCGGTCGCGGTTGGCCTTCGACTCCATGTCGATGAAGTCGGCGACAATGATGCCGCCGAGGTCGCGCAACCGGATCTGGCGCGCGATTTCGCGGGCCGCCTCGATGTTGGTGCGCAGGATGGTCTTTTCCGGGTCGCGCTTGCCGGTGTATCGCCCGGTGTTCACGTCGACCGAGATCAGCGCCTCGGTCGGCTGGATGATGATGTAGCCGCCGGTCGGCAGGTCCACCCGCTGCTTGAACAGGTCGCGGATTTCCAGCTCGATCTTGAAGCGATCGAACAGCGGCGCGGGGTCGTCGTAGAAGTGCACCCGTTCCAGCAGCTCCGGGTCGATCGCCTCGAGGTACTGCGTCACCTCGTGATACAGCTCGCGCGAGTCGACCCACAGCGCGTCGACCTTGGCCGAGAAGACGTCGCGCACCAGGCTGCGGGTGAGCGACGCTTCGCGGTGCAGCAGCGCCGGCGCGCGCCGCACGTAGGTCTGCTTCCGCTTGACCTTCTTCCAGTTGGCGAGCAACGACTGGATCTCGCGCCGGAAATGATCTTCGGTGACGCCCTCGGCGACGGTCCGCACGATCACACCGCCGGAGTCCTTCGGCAGGAGTCGCGAGACCATCTCGCGCAGCTTGGCGCGCTGCTCGCGGCTTTCGATCTTGCGCGACACGCCGACCCGGGTGGCGTACGGCATGTAGACCAGGAACCGCCCGGCAAGCGAGATCTGCGCCGTGACGCGGCACCCCTTGGTGGAAATCGGTTCCTTGATGACCTGGACCGGGAGGGTCTGGCCCTTCTTCAGGCGCTCGCCGATGTCGGGAATGGCGCGGCGGGAACCGATCTCGCGCTTCCCTCCGTCACCCCGGCGCTTCTCGGCGGGGGCGGCGGCTTCGGCGGGGGCGTCGCCCGGTTCCAGGGTGGCGACGTCATCGGCTTCGTCGGGGTCCTCGTCCTCCTCCGGCTCGAGCAGGTCGGAGGCGTGCAGGAAGGCGCTCTTCTCCATCCCGATGTCGACGAACGCCGCCTGGATGCCGGCGAGGACGGCATCAACGCGACCGAGATAGATGTCCCCGACGGTCCGGCGCTGGTCAGGGCGATCGACCAGCAGTTCGACGAGGCGGTCGTCCTCGAGAATGGCGACCCGCGTCTCGCGGGGGGTGCCGGAAATCAGGATTTCGCGTTTCACGGAAGTCTCGGGTGCGGGTTCCCCACCGGCGGCCGCGCGACTCCAGCGAGAGCCCCAGCAACCTGCGGCTGGCGCGGACCGCACGGGACGGGGCCGGCCGGTACTGGCGGCGCCCGTCCGGTGCAATGCCGGAGCGGACCGAGGGTTGGAGCTGTCGCGTCGAAAGGGAGCTGCGCGCGCCGAAGTTGATCCACCGGCGGCGGAACGGTTGAGACAGCACTCCGGTCAGGCGGCGCGAAAATGTCACCACGCCCGCCATCCAGCGGAAAGTCCGGGGCTGTCGGTTGGAATGCATGAACGGAAATGTATGGAATACAGCAACTTACGGCAACGGGTCGGGCCGTTGGGGCCTGTGGGGGGCCCCCCTATCGGAGCCCGACCGGGTGTCCCCGAGGCGCCTCCGGACCCTTCCGGGGGCCTGGAGGAATCACCCCCGGATTCCGCTATCTTGTGAGGCGATGAACGTCCGTTTCCTCTCGTCGAGACACCGGGTGGCGCCGATCGCGACGGCGGCCCTGCTGGTGGCCGCCGGCTGTCGCGCTGGAAACGACCTGCCGGCCTCCCCCAACCGGCTCACCATCGTCGCCGGAGCCGATCAATCGGTTCCGGTCGGCAGCGTCGTGCCGGTCGCGCCAAGCGTTCAGGTGCACGACAACCTCGGCAACAGCCTTCCCGGGATCATCGTCCGCTTCACCGTCACGGCCGGGGGCGGGTCGGTCACCGGCGACTCGACCAAGACCGACGGTCGCGGGATCGCCACCGTCGGCCAGTGGCTGGTCGGCACCACCGTCGGCACCAACACCCTCCGGGTCACCGCCTCCGGGATCCCGACGGCGGCCACGATCAACGCCGAGGCCGTCCCCGGCGCACCAGCGTCGATGGCGCCGGTCGGCACCATCAGCTACGCAGCGCTGATCTCTGGCGCGGTGACCCCGGCGCCGGCGGTGGTGGTGGAGGATGCCTACGGCAACCCCACCCCCGGGGTGACCGTCACGTTCACCGTCACGGAGAACAACGGCACGGTCACCGGTGGAACCGCCGTCACCGACTCGCTGGGCCAGGCCCGACCGGGCTCGTGGACCCTTGGCAGCATCGCGGGCATCAATCGGCTCACGGCGACGACAGCGAACGGCGTCAGCTATGTCTTCGAAGCCCAGGGGCTCGACGGACAACCGACCCTCGCCGCGCAATCCCCCACCGACCAGAGCGGGTACCTGCATTTCCAGGTCACCGCGATCCCGCGAGTGATCATCACCGACGGTGGTGGCAACCCGGTGGCCAACGTTCCGGTGACATTCGCCGTGACATCCGGCGACGCGACGCTCTCCGGCGGCGACGCGGTGACCGACGCGAGCGGCGTCGCGGCACCGGCCGACTGGCGCCTCGGGCCCAGCCAAGCAGCACCGTGACGGCGTCGATCACCGGGTTCCCGGTGGCTCCGGTCACGTTCCACGCCTCCGGCACGACGTCGCCGTTCCTCATCGACCTGCGCTTCCTCACGTCGCTCACTCCCGACGAGCGCGACGCCTTCGTCGCGGCGGCCCGACGCTGGATGGGGATCGTCACCGCTGACATTCCCGACGTCCCGGTCTCGCTCCCCGCCGGTGCGTGCGCCAACGGGATGTCGCCGACAATGAACGAAACCATCGACGATGTGGTGATCTACGCGGTGGTGGACTACATCGACGGCAAAGGCGGCATCCTCGGCTCGTCGGGTCCCTGCGTCCGACGGACCGGATCGCTGCTGACCGCCATCGGCCAGATGCGATTCGACGAGGCCGATCTGGCACAACTCGACAAGAACCATCAGCTGGTGCCGGTGGTGACCCACGAGATGGCCCACGTTCTCGGATACGGCACCACATGGAGCGACCTCGGCCTTGCGCAGGGCGTTGGCGGATCGGACCCGTACTACACCGGCTCCCAGGCGATGAGCCAATGGCTGCTGACCCGGCTCAACTACGCCGGCACCCCCATCCCGCTGGAGAATCAGGGGCCGGTCGGCACGCGTGACGTGCACTGGCGCGAGACGGTGTTCACCACCGAGTTGATGACCGGCTACATCGAAGCACCGGGCGTGTTCATGCCGTTGTCGCGCATCTCGATTGCCTCGATCGGCGACCTCGGCTACCAGGTGGACCTGAGCAAGGCCGATCCATTCGGCGCCAACCTGCTCGCCAACGCGCCGAGCACCTTCGGCGTCGCCGTGCCGCTCAACGAAGACGTGCAGCGGGCGCGGTGGCAGGTGGCGCCGAACGGCACGATCTTCCCGATTCAACCCTGACGGCGCCCGCCGGCGCAGTGGTCGCAGCCGGCGCAGCGCAACACCTTCTCACCGAACCAGCGCAGCAGGAACCGGCGGCGGCAGCCGCTGGTGCGCGCGTATTCCACCATCCATTCGAGGCGACGCTCGGCGGCGCGCCGGCGCCGCCGCACCACGCCCCAGTCGACCCGTCCCAGCGCCGGACGCAGTTCGAACCGCAACCGCTGAGCGCTGGCGACGACGCTGGCGGGCGCGCGGCGGCAGGCCTCGGGGTCGCGCCAGAGCCGTTCCACCAACCGTTCGTCGGGAAAGGTCGCGGCAAGCTGGCGACGCGGCATCGCGGCGTCGCCCGGCCGGTAGAAGAGCACGCACCGCGCTGGCGCTCCGTCGCGCCCGGCCCGACCGGCCTCCTGGTAGTAACTCTCCGGGGTGGCCGGCATGGCCCAGTGCGCCACCAACCGGACGCCCGGCTTGTCGATGCCCATCCCGAAAGCGCACGTCGCCACCACCACCCGGATTGCGTCGGAGAGGAACGCCTCCAGCACGGCGCTGCGCTCGCCGCTGGTCATCCCGGCGTGGTACGGCGCGGCGCGCACGCCGATCTCCCGGAGGACTCGCGCCAACCCCTCGGTCTGGCCACGGGTCGGGGCGTAGACAATGGCCGGACCGGCGACGGTGCGCACCAGCACCGAGAGCCGCGCCAGTCGGTCGTCACGCCCCGCGACCGGCACCACCTCGAAGCGGAGGTTGGGCCGGTCGAACGAGCCGATCACGTCGAGACTGCGCCGTCCGAATCCCAGGGTGCGCCGGATTTCGCGGCGGACGTCGAGCGTGGCGCTGCCAGTCAGCGCAAGGCACGGTGGCGCGCCGAGCGCGCGACGGGCGCGCCCCAGCGTGCGATAGGCGGGACGGAAATCATGGCCCCATTCCGCAATGCAATGCGCCTCATCGACCGCCAGGCGTCCGATCACCGCCTGCCGCTCTCGCAGTTCGTCGCACAATCGCGAGAGCCGTTCCGGGGCGACGTACAGCAACCGCAGCCGCCCGGCGCCCGCCGCCGCGAGCGCCGCGGACTGGTCCGCCGGGTCGATTCCGCTGTGGAGTGCCGCAGCGGCGACGCCTCGGGCGACGAGCGCCGCAACCTGGTCCTGCATCAGCGCGATGAGCGGAGAGACGACGACTGTCACGCCCGGGGTGATCAGTGCCGGGACCTGGTAGCAGGCTGACTTGCCGCCACCGGTCGGAAGCACCGCGAGGACATCGCGGCCTGCCAGTGCGTGGTGCACGATGCGGCGCTGCAACGGACGGAAGTCGTCGTGGCCGAAGACGGTCTGCAGCACGTGACGGGCAACGGCGAGCGTGGCGGGCATCGCCGGCACGAACGCACCGACACGTGGAGATCACGGGACCGTCCCGCTGCGATACTGATCCGGAAAACGCCGCCTTACGGCTCCGAAGTCCCGGCGTCGCGGCGACGACGGCGCCGGCGATCGGCCAGGCGCCAAGCCAACACCACCACCAGCAGGGCGATGACCACCCAGGTCAGCCGCTTGTCGTTGCGCGCCACGGCAACGACCGCCAGCGCAATCGCGACGAACGTGAGCAGGTTGCGCGGCGACCTCATCGGGCGAGGAACGCCGCGATGGCACGGCGGAAATCGGGAGTGGCGCGCGCCATCGCGTTGACCCGCGCGCCGAGGAACACCCCGCTCTGGAAGTCCTGGCCGTCGAGCCCGGTAAAGAGCTGCTTGGTGAGCGCAAAGGCCGTCGCACTCTGCCCCGCGAGGGTCTGCAGCAGCGCCGTCGCTTCGCTGTCCAGCTGATCGTCTGGCACCACCCGACTCACCAGGCCGATCGCCAGCGCCTCGTCGGCGTCGACAACGCGCCCGGTCGCCACCAGTTCGAAGGCGCGCCGTTCGCCGGCGACGCGCCGCAGCATCGCCATCACCATCGCGGGAACGAACCCGCGCGAGACTTCCGGATAGCCGAAATGGCTCGACTGCGCGGCCAGCACGATATCGCAGGCGGTGGCAAGTCCCGCGCCGCCGGCAAGTGCCCGGCCCCGGACCACCGCGATGGTCGGCTTGGGGAGGCGACGCAGCGCGAGAAACACTTCGCCCAGCGCCAGCGCGTCACGTTCGTTGTCGTCGATCGGCCGGTCGGCCGATGCCAGCAGTTCGTCGAGGTCGGCGCCGGCGCAGAAGTCGACACCGGCGGCCCGGATTGCCACCACGCGAACCGCCGCGTCGAGTTCCGCTTGCGCCAGCCCGTCGGCCAGGTCGGCGATCATCGCACTGGAGAGCGCGTTGCGCTTCGCGACCCGATCGAGGGTGAGCGTCAGCACGCCGTCGGCAAGGGTCCGGGTGACGTCGCTCACCGGCGCCTCCGCTGCAGCCGCCGCGCCACCGCGGCCGGCACCGGAACTTCCATCCGGAGCAGCGCGGTCGAGAACACTTTTCCTTGCGCGTCGGTCTTCAGCGACAACGTCCCGCCGCCGTCGAGTGCGCCGTGCAGCAGGAAGTTGAGCGCCGCGAGGTTGGGCAGTTCGAAGCGCTCGACACCGCTCACCATGCCGCGGAAGTGTCGCGCGACGCGGGCCACGGTCACTTCCCGCGCGAGAACCGGGTAGAGCCACGGCTCGAGGGCAATCAGGCCGACGTTGGCGGTGTCGCCCTTGTCGCCGGAACGGGCGTGGGCCAGCAACCGGAGCGGCAGGCGGACGGTGGCGCTCATACCAGCTCCACCGCGACCGACGGTTCGATCCGCTCGCGCGAGACGAGCGCCGGCCAGAACGCCACGATCTCCTCCACCTGCGGGCCTCCCGCCGGCAAACCCGGTCACGCTCGGTGGACCGGTGAGGACCAGCGGCGCGATTTCACGGGTGAAGCGCTCGACCGGCGCGCGGTCCCGGGCGCGGACGCCGACCCGCAACATCACCTCCGCGAGGTCGGGGTCCGGCTTGCCACTGAGGCGGCCATGGGTGGCGTCGGCGCCGACATACTCTGTCAGGATCTGGTCGAACGACAGGCCCAGCGCGTCGAGCCGCCGTCGCAGCACGCGATCGGCGGCGCGCGCCTTGTCGAGCGCCTCGGGCCAGGCATACACCAGCGTCCCGACCGCCTTGTAGCCGTAGAACCACGCAATCGACACCTTCAACTTCGGCGTGCGCGGCGTGCCACGAATGCCCGAGACCGCGACCCGGTTCGGGGCCAGCTGGCGGAGCTGGATGCTGGTGAAGTCGGCGATCCCGTCCGGCGTGATGTACTGCGTCGGATCGCCCATTTCGTAGACCAGCTGCTCGGTGACCGACGCGATGTTCACCACGCCACCGGTATCAGGATGCTTGGTGACAACGAAGCTGCCGTCCGGCGATGCCTCGACGATCGGAAAGCCGACGTCCTCGAGGTGGGGCACGCGGCGCCAGTTCTTGAGCAGGTTCCCGCCGGAACTCTGGGCACCGCATTCCAGGATGTGTCCGGCGACCGTCCCCGCCGCGATCCGGTCCCAGTCGTCGCTGCGCCAGCCGAACTCGTGCACCAGCGGTCCGAGGGTGAGGCCGGTGTCGGTGACCCGGCCGGTGATGACGATGTTGGCCCCCTCGGCCAGGGCGCGCACCACCGGGGCCACGCCGATGTAGGCGTTGGCGGCCCGCACCGCGTCGCGGATGTCGCGCAGCGGGCGGCCGGTGTCCATGTTGGCGAACGGCTCGCCGCCGGCGGCGAGCACGTCGAGCCGATCCATCAGGTCGTCGCCGGTGACGAGGCCGATCCGGATCCGGTCGCCGACACCGAGACGGTCGGCCACGGCGCGCACCGCCATGGCGCAGGCGCGCGGGTTGACGCCGCCCGCGTTGCTGACCACCCGGATGCCGCGCGCGGCGATGTCGGGGAGGATGCGCTCCATCTGCGACACGAAATCGCGGGCGTAACCGAGCGACGGATCGCGGGCCCGCTGCTTCTGGAGGATCGACATGGTGACTTCGGCGAGGTAGTCGAGCACCAGGTAGTCGATCGGCCCGCCCCGCACCTGGCGCACCGGCGCTTCCAGCCAGTCGCCCCAGAACCCCTGCCCGGCGGCAATCCGCACCACGCGCGGCGACGTCACGGCGGGCCCGCCCCGGTGGCCGTCATCGCCGAGCTGACCGCCAGCGCGATCTCGCTCGACCAGACGTGACGGTCACCTTCGATTGCCGCCACCACCAGCAACGGCGCGAAATCCGCCGGCATCGCAAACGGCAACCGGAACCCGGTGAACGGTTCGGTCACGGTACCGTGCGGCGCCACGGTCCGCATCGGCGACCCACCGTTGTCGAGCACGTTCGGCTGCGTGAGGTAGAAGCGGATCGTCAGGTCGAGGGCCCAGCTGCTGTCGTGGGCCGGCACCGCAAACGCCGGAGCGAGCAGCACGATCACCGAATCGCCGGGGAGCTTCCCGGGCAGGTCGAGGTTGGACCGACTGAACGCATAGTTGATCGGTGACTGGGCAAGCTGCCGCCCGGTGCGATCCTGGAAGGTGAACCCGAAGTCGGTGTACTTCGACCAGTCGGCGCGGGGCATCGTGGCGTCGATCTGCAGGTGCGCGGCCCAGTCAGGCACCGCGATGGCAAACCGCAGCGGCGCGTCGGTCGCTTCGCCCACCCGCACGTGACGCTCCGCGCCGATCAGCCCCATGCGGAAGACGAACGAATCCGGCTGGTCAACGAGGCTCTGCGCCGTCACCAGCAGTGAGTCGCGATGCACCGCCGCGTCGAGGTGGACCGGGGCGAGCCGCGCCACGACCTTTCCCGAGTCGGCGGCGAGCGGCCCGGCCACGACGTCGACCTCGTACAGTCCGGGCACCACGTCGTTCTGCGGCAGATCGAAGAGCGCCGCGGAATCGCCGGAGCCGGCCGGCGCCTCGGCACCGTCGCGAAACGGCATCCCGCCCGGTTCGTGGAGCGTGGCGAGGATGTGATCGGCCGCGGCCAGCGTCGACACCTCGATCTGCAGGCCGCGCCCGCTGTCGGCGGGAACGAACGTCCGGCTACCTGCCCGGGGCCGAGCACCGCCCGGTGTTCCGCGGCACCGTGGGAGAGGTCGACCGGTGAGCGGACCGTCACCGGAATGATCGCCAGCGCGCCGAGCGCACGGTCGGGCGCGAAGATGCGGATGGCGCCGCTTTCCACTGCCCCGCTGTCGGGCGCGGCAACCTGGACGTGGAACGTCGCGGCACCGTCACGGACCACGACCGAATCCGGCACTGCGATCCACGCCGCGCTCCGCTCCAGGCGCACCGTCAGCGGCGCGCTGCTGTCGAGCCGCCGCACGCCGACGGTCGCGTCGAGCGTGCCGCCGGGTCCGCTGGTGAGGTACACGCCGCCGCGCCCGTGAATCGGGCCCACGTCGACCGCGAGCCGGGGCACCGCCCCGGCGGTGGCAAGCCAGCTCCACGCCGCGGTCAGGTCGGGGAGCCCGGCGCCCTCGTCGACCACGCCGCCGGACGGCAACAGATGCGACCCGATCCGGAGCGCCTGCGCCACGAGCGCGGCCGGCACGGTGCGGCCGCCGGCCTTGAGCGCCGACTCCAGGCGCGCCGCCAGCCCGGTCACTTCCGGGGCGGCCATGCTGGTGCCTTCGTCCTGTTCGTTGCCGGTGGCAAAGGCCGGCACTGTCGAGTACGCCACTCCCGGTGCCACCAGGTCGGGAGCCGCCAATTCACCCCCACGACTCGAGAACGACGCCAGCGGCGGCGGTGTGGTGTCGTCCGGCGGCGAGCCGGTGAAGACCAGCGGGACCACCGCGCCGACCGCAAGCACGCGTGACGCACTGGCCGGAAAGCCGATGGTGCTCAACCCCGGTCCGTCGTTCGACGCGGCGACACTCATCACCACGTCGGGGTGGCGCTCGAGGACCGAGTCGATGAGGCGGTCGATCCGCGCCGTCCCCTCGATCTCGTTGCCCACCCCGAATGACAGGTTGACGACCAGCGGCATGCGGCGCGCTTCGGCAAAACGGATGGCATAATCGAGCGCCTCCAGCATCGAGCCGGTCACGGTGACGCCGCCGGCCGCGTCGTTGGCGATCTTCGCGCCGATCACCTGCGCGCCGGGCGCCACGCCATCGAAACCGCTGACGCCGTAGATGTCATGCCCGGTCGCGATGCCCGTCACGTGCGAGCCATGGCTCTCGGTGTCGAAGAAGAGGTCGAGCCGCGGCGCACCGGCCGAATCGGAGACGTTGACCGCCATGTCGATGGGCGGCGCGGCGTTGCCATGGTGCCAGCCGAAGAACTCGCGCGCGACCGCGTAGTCGCGGACCGGATGATCGTCTGCCAGCGTCCCGTCGCCCTGGGTGTCGGCAAAGAGTTGCCAGCCGTCGGCGCCCTTGACGACGACCACCGGCAGCGTATCGCCGACGATGCCGTTGCCGTTGACGTCGGCCTGCGGCGCCACGCCCAGCGGCACTTCGAGCAGCGCGCCGCCCCAGATGGTGCTACTGCCACTCACCGCCGCCACGCGCGACGCGCCGAGCAGGCGCTGGCCACCGACGATCAGCGTGTCGCCCCGGCGTGTCGCCGGAGAGAGTGCGATGCGCCCTTCGCCGGAGAAGTCGCGCAGGTCGATGATCTTGGGCAACCCGCTGCTGGTGGTCAGCAACCCGGCTATGCCCGGATCGATTCCGCTGTCGAGGATCGCGATCAGCACACCGCGTCCATCCCAGGTGGGGTGCGCCGCGGCGAAGCGCAGCACGCCGGTGGTCGACAGTGGCATCAGGCCGCGATGAAACGCCTCGGCGGGCGGCAGCGATCGCTGGGTGGTGTCGCCGGAGGCGGCAACGAGCGGTACCTGGGCGGGCAACACGCCGGTCCCGGCGGTGGCGGCGAGCGCCAGGATGACGGCGCCGACCCGGCGAATGCGGCAAATGCGGTCAATCATGCGGGGGGATCCCGTCGAGGACGAACGGTCCGAGGTGCGGACCGCGATTGTGGGCGACAACCTGCAGCAGAAACGACAACATCGGCCGGGTCTCCTCGGCCGTCACGATGGCATCGACGAACCCGCGCGCCGCGGCATAGCGCGCGTCGAGCTGCGCGTCGTAATCGGCGCGCATCGCGTCGACCGCGGCCCGGGTGTCGGCGTCGAGCGGCGCCTTGCGCTGCTGGGCCAGGTCGAGTGCCACACCGTGCACCGCGGCCACCGCCGCCTCGCCCTCCATCACCGCCATCCGGCCGGTGGGCCAGGACAGGATGAAGTCGGGATCGAAACCCTGCCCCGCCATCGCGTAGTAGCCGGCGCCCGAGGCGTGGTTGACGGTGAGCACCAACTTGGGCACCAACGCCGTCGCCATCGCCTCGACGAAGCGCGCGCCGGCGCGGATGATCCCCTCGTGCTCGGCCTCGGGCCCGACCATGAACCCGCTGACGTCCTGCACGAAGAGGAGCGGCAGTCGCTCGCGGTTGGCGGTCTCGATGAAGTACGCCACCTTCTCGGCGCTCTCGGCGTAGACGATGCCGCCGAACCGCGGCGTCTCGCCCGCGCGCCCCTTGATGAGCCCGCGCTGGTTGGCGATCACTGCCACCGGCATGCCCGTCGATCCGCGCGTGGCCGCAGAGCATCTCGCGGGCGCGGTCGGGCTGGAACTCGTCGAGCGCCCCGTCGTCGAGCAGGCAATCGAGCACCCGGCGCATGTCGTACGACAGGCGGTGGTCGTGCGGCAGCAGTCGTAGAGCTCCGCCGGATCACGGCGCGGGCGGCGTGCGCGGCGGCGCCGGCGGCGCCGCTGGCACCGGGAGCCGGCCGACGTAGTCGCGGATCCGCGCGATGCATTCGGCGTCGTCGTTGGCGGCGCGATAGTGGGCGACCCCGCTCACTCGGTGTGGGTGCGGGCGCCGCCCAGCGACTCGGCGTCGACCGTCTGCCCGGTGGCGCCCTTCACCAGGTTGGGCCCGCCGAGTCCCATGAACGACGTTCCCTCGACCATGAAGATCACGTCGGAGAGCGCCGGCAGGTACGCGCCGCCCGCGATGCACGGCCCCATGACCGCCGCGATCTGGGGTACCCTGCAGGTAGTGGCGCATCAGCGAGTTGTAGTAGAAGATGCGCGCCGCGCCGTATTGCCCGGGAAAGACGCCGTCCTGGTACGGCAGGTTCACGCCCGCCGAGTCGACCAGGTAGATGATCGGGATCCGTTCGCGCATCGCGATTTCCTGCGCGCGGAGCATCTTGGTGATCGTCTCGGGCCACCACGACCCCGCCTTGACGGTGGCGTCGTTGGCGACGACCACCACGGGCCGCCCGGCGACCATGCCCGATGTCCGGTGATGACGCCTGCCGCCGGGGCCTCGCCGTCGTACCGGTCGTACGCCACCAGCAGCCCGATCTCCAACCAGGGCGCGCCGGCGTCGAGCAGCGCGGCGACGCGCTCGCGCGGCGCCAGCTGGCCGCGGTCGTGCATTCGCTTGATACGCCGGGCGCCGCCCCCTTCGCGCAGCCGGGCCGCCAGGGCCAGGTAGGCGTCGGTGAGTTCGCGCAGCCGCGACGGCCGCCCGGCCGCGTGGGTCATTGGCGGGTCAGGAACGGAGATGGGCGCTCGCCCATTCGTTGATATAGTCGACGAGGTCGCTGGTCGGCGTGCCGGGCCCGAAGAGCCGGCCGATGCCCTGCCCCTGGAGCGCGTCGATGTCGGCGTCGGGAATGATGCCGCCACCGGTCACCAGGATGTCGGGACGCCCCATTTCCAGGAGCAGCTGTCGCACCCGCGGAAAGAGCGTCATGTGCGCCCCGGACAGGATCGACAGCCCCACCACGTCGACATCCTCCTGCACGGCGGCGGTGGCGATCATCTCCGGGGTCTGGTGCAGCCCCGTGTAGATCACTTCCATCCCGGCATCGCGCAGCGCGGCCGCCACCACCTTGGCACCGCGGTCGTGGCCGTCGAGGCCGGGCTTGGCGATGAGCACCCGGACGGGTCGCGGCAGCGACGGGGCGGCTGGTGTCATGAGTCGGTCCTCGGGATGGAGGTCACTTGAAGCGCAACAGCGCCGCCAGGCCATCGACCTGTTCGGCGGCGTCAGAATAGATCACGTCGATCGCCACGCGCTGGCGGAGCGCCTCTTCGATCGCGTCGTCGATCACGTCGACGCACGGCACCACCTCGCCATCACCGCGAAGGTCGCGCGCCAGCGTCGAGAGCCGCCCCGAGGTCAGCGAGCGGAACCCCGGCACGCTGGCGTCACCGCGCACCAGCAGCAGGCGGACCTTTCCCTGCGCCAGGGCGCCGAGTGTCGCCGCAATCCCGTTGACCGCCCAACCGGTGCCGAGCGCTTCCTGCAGCTCGGACACGTGCCGGCTCTCGGAAAGTCGGGCGTGCTGCGCGTGCACGTCGAGGGTGAGCTGGTGCACCGCGGCGGCGGTGGCATCCTTCGGCGCCAGCCGGGCGACGCCGATCAGCCGGTCGGCAAGGTAGGTATGCAGGTACGGCTCGAACTTGCCGGCGTCCGACCCGGCGCCGGCCACCACCAGCTGGTGTCCCGGCGACGCCCGGTCGAGTTCGAACAGCGCCCGCGCCACGCCTTCGAAGTGGCGGCGCCGTTCGTCGCGAATGCGGTTGTGAAAGGTGTGCTCGCCGGTGGCATCGCTGCGCGCGCTGCCGGCGTGGTAGCGGCCGCCGCGGGTCACGTCACTGGTGACCTTGCGCGCCACCCGCGCCCCGCTCGCGGTGACCTCCCAGATCAGCGCGGTCGCCCGGTCGAGCGTCACGGTGAACAGTCGCCCGAGGTCTTCCCGCGCGGCGACCAGTTCGCGGATCAGTGGCGACCGGTCGACCGCGAGGCGTGACCGGTGCACCCGCGGGAGGGCGCGAACCTCGAACATCTTTCGCGGCCCGCTGGCAAAGACCGCGACGCCCTCGGTCGAGGGGAGGTTCGACGGGGTGCCAAGAAAGTCGACGATCCGCTCGCCGTCGGCCCGGATTGCCGCCTGGCTCCGCTTGTCCCAGCCGAGCGACGGAAGCGCGTATTCCAGCGCCTTGAGGCGATTCTTCAACTTGGTGAGGTACTTCTGCCGGGTGCGGTCCCGCGGCTCGAGCTTCAGGTAGCACGAGACCACCGGCTCGTTCACCGGCCCCGGAGCCAGCAGCGGATCGCCGTCCAGTGCCGCAATTCCCGAATGCGCCGTCATGACACTCCTCAGAAGAACACCGGCTCGCGATACGCGCCCCAGATGGCCTGCAGCACGTCACGGATCTCGAACAGCGTGCAGTAGGCCCGGGCGCAGTCGAGCATCGCCGGAATGATGTTCGGTCCTCGCGCGCCGCTCGCCTCAGCTCGGCCAGCCGCGCTCCACCCAGCGCCTGATCCCGTCCGGACGCAGCCGCGCCATCCGGCCCCGCTGATGTTCCTCGGCACGTCGTCGCCGCGTGAGGATGTCGATCCGGCTCCTCACCGTCCTCCGTGAACGCGTTGACGCCCACGCACCGTGCGCCGCCCCGATTCCACCTCCGCCTGGAAGCGCGCCGCCGACTGGGCGATCTGCCGCTGGAACCACCCCGCCTCGATGGCCGCGCACCACGCCGCCCATGCTCGTCGATCTCGCGCGAAGATCGCCTCGGCCTCCGCTCCATCTGGTCGGTCAGCGCCTCGACGAAGTACGACCCGCCGAGCGGATCGATGACGTTCGCCACGCCCGGTCTCGTACGCGAGGATCTGCTGGGTGCGGAGCGCGATCCGCACCGACTTCTCGGTCGGGCAGGGCCAGCGTCTCGTCGAGGGCGTTGGTGTGCAGCGACTGGGTCCCGCCCAGCACCGCCGCCAGCGCCTGGTAGGCGACCCGGACGATGTTGTTCATCGGCTGCTGCGCCGTCAGCGACACGCCGGCGGTCTGGCAATGGAACCGCATCATGCAGCGACTCGGGGTTGTTGGCGCCGTAGCGCTCCCGCAGGTGCCGCGCCCAGATGCGCCGCGCCGCCCGCAGCTTGGCGATCTCCTCGAAGAAGTCGTTGTGCACGTCCCAGAAGAACGACAGGCGGGGCGCGAAGCGATCCACGTCGAGCCCGCGCGCCATGCCCCGCTCCACGTACTCGAAGCCGTTGGCCAGCGTGAACGCCAGCTCCTGCGCCGCGGTCGGCGCCGGCCTCGCGGATGTGGTAGCCCGAGATGGAGATCGGGTTCCACTGCGGCGTGTGCTCCGCGGCCCACTCGAACATGTCCACGATGATCTTCAGCGCCGGCTCGGGCGGGAAGATCCAGGCGTGCTGCGCCATGTACTCCTTGAGGATGTCGTTCTGGACCGTGCCCCGCAGCTCGGCGATCGGCACGCCCTGCCGCTCGGCGGCCGCCACGTAGAAGCAGAACAGGATCGCCGCCGGCCCGTTGATGGTCATCGAGACCGAGACCTGGTCCAGCGGGATGCCGTCGAACAGCGTCTCCATGTCGGCGAGCGACGAGATGGCGACACCGCACATGCCCACCTCGCCCAGCGGAGCGCGGGTGGTCGGAGTCGTAGCCCATGAGCGTGGGGAAGTCGAAGGCCACCGAGAGCCCGGTCTGGCCGTGCTCGAGCAGGAACTTGTAGCGCTGCGTTGGTGTCTTCCGCCGTGCCGAAGCCGGCGAACTGGCGCATGGTCCAGAGCGCGCCCGCGGTACATGGTCTCGTGAATCCCGCGGGTGTACGGGTAGTCGCCCGGCGGCGGCGGCAGCGCACTGGTGTCGAGCGCGGTGTAGAGCGGCTCGATGGGTTGGTCGGATATCGTCGTGAAATCGCTGTCGGTCCGTTGCGGCATCGTCGCGAGCCGCGCCTTCCACGCCGCCACCGTGGCGCGCAACTGCTCCCGCCTGTCGTCGGCCAGCGGACTCTCCGTCGTCGCGCCGTGCGCGGTGGCGAGGGTCGTCATACGCGCGCCCCTTCCTTGAGCGTGGCGACAATCTCTGCCGCCAGTTCGTACGGGCTGATCGTGCCGGCCACGACGTCGTCGAGCCGCGCGGCGATCACCTCTTCTGCCCGTGTCTCTTCCCACACCCAGTGTCGCATCGCCCGGTCGACCACCTCGCGGGTCCGTTGCGCCGACCGCTTCCGGCGGCGCTCGTCGAGCTCACCGTGCGCGGCCATCCAGTCCCACTGCCGCTCCAGCGTCGCCATCACCTCGGCGATTCCCTCACCGTTGATCGCCACCGCGGCGAGCACCGGCGGGCGCCAGCGCTCCACCGCCGGCTCCGGCGGCGGCGATGCCGGTCCCGATCGGAGTGCACCGTGATGCGCCGGAACGTGCCGGAACGCCCGGCCGAGGCGGAGATCGAGCGCGGTCTCCAGGGCGCGGCGCAACTTGTCGGCGCCGGGACGGTCCGCCTTGTTGACCACGAACAGGTCGGCCGCTTCCATCACCCCCGACTTGAGGGTCTGGATCGCGTCGCCGGATTCCGGGACGAGGATCAACGCGGTGACATCAGCCGTGCGGGTCACGTCGAGCTCGGACTGGCCGACACCGACCGTCTCCACGACGATCCGGTCGAACCCCGCTGCGTCGAGCACGTCGCAGACTTCGCGAGTCGCCGTCGCGAGCCCGCCGAGGGAGCCGCGCGTTGCCATGGAACGGATGAAGACGCCCGGATCGAGGGCAATCGATTCCATCCGGATCCGGTCGCCCAGCAGGGCGCCGCCGGTGAACGGCGACGTCGGATCCACCGCCACCACCGCGACCCGGTGTCCCTCGGTGCGATAGGCGGCGACGATCCGCTCGGTGATGGTGGATTTTCCCGCCCCCGGCGGCCCGGTCAGGCCCACGCGCCGCGCCCGTCCGAGTCGGGAATGGAGTCCGGCGAGCAATGCCTCGAACCCCGGGCGGCGGTTCTCGACGATCGATACGGCCCGCGCCACGGCGGCAGTGGCGCCGTCCCGCAACCCGGCCGTGAGCGCGTCGTCGATCATGTCGTAAAGTAGCATTCCGCCTTGACTTGGGGCAGAGCGGCGGGCCCCGGCGGAGGTGGCGTCACGACGCCGTTTCGCGGCTGCCGGCGCCGCTCAGCCGCGGTCGAGACGAACCCTCGCCCCGCCGGCGCGCCGCACCAGCACCCGTTCGACTCGCGTCGGACTCGCCTGCAGCACGTCGATGTCGAGATCGAGCAGCGTGAAGCGATCGCCCGCTACCGGGATCCGCCCGGCCCGTTCGGCGAGGATGCCGCCGACCGAGCGGGTGTCGCGATCCGGGAGCGGCACCGCGAAGTGCTCGGCGACGGTCTCCAGGGACATCGAGCCGTCGACTTCGAGCATCGCGCCGGCCGAAGGCGGTGCCGCGACCGGGTCGTCTTCGTCCGAAATCTCGCCGACCAGGTTTTCGAGCAGGTCCTCGAGGGTGACGATTCCGGCCGTGCCGCCGAACTCGTCGACCACCACCGCCAGGTGCTGCCGGCCGCGTTGCATGTCGAGCAGCTGGTCGCCGGCCGGACGGGGCGCCGGGGCAAACGTCACCGGGCGAAGCGGCAGCGGATCGTCGGGCCCCTGCTTGAAGAGGTCAAAGGCATGCACCATCCCGACGATCTCGTCGAGGGTGTGCCGGTACACCGGCAGCCGGGTGTAGCCGCTCTCGGTGAACAGTGCCGTGACCTCGGCGCGCGGCGCGTCCTGCGACACCGCGACGACGTCGGTCCGCGGTGTCATGACGTCGCGCACCGGCGTGTCGGCAAAGGCCATCACGCCGCCGATCATCATCAGTTCGTTGTCGGCCACGCCACCGCCCTCGCGGGCCAGGGCGCGGATCTCGTCGGCCGGATCGGGCGAACGCGCCGGCAGCACGACCCCGAGCATCGTGGCCCAGACGGCGAGCACCGGACGAAGCCGATCGACCACCCACTCCGCCCGGGTGACGGTGAGCCAGTGGGGCAGCAGGTAGCCGCCCAGCAGGGTGATCGGCACGACGAGGAGGAACAGCAGCATCCCGAACACCACGACCGGAATGGCACTGAAGACGCCGGGAATCGCGGCACCCGCCAAACCGACACCGAACGATGCGACGGCACTCGCCGCCACCACCTGCCGCTCGGTGGTGGCGAGCCACGCCAGCGATTCGCCGCCGCCACGCAACCGGCGCGACACCGCCTCGGCCACCGCGGCCCGTCCCGCGGTGACCAGCGCCGACGCCCCCGCGGTACCCGCAAAGGCCAGCAGCAGCCCCGCCACCAGCAGCACCCAGCTCACGAAGAGACCTCCGCGGCCGCGGCGTGAGCGTCGTCGGTGCGCGGCGGCCACAGCGCCACGCGGCGCACCCGCCGCCCCACCACCAGGTCGACGACAAACCGCCAGCCGTCGAGCTCCACCGTCTCGCCGCTCTTCGGCACGTGGCCGATCTCGGCGAGGATCAGTCCGCCGACGGTCGCGACCTCCTCGTGGCCGAAGTCGTGCCCCAACTCCGCTTCGAGGTCGAGCAACGGCACGCCGCCCTGCAGCGTGTAGTGACCGTCGCCGTGGCGCTGCACCGGCTGCACCTCGTCGACATCGTATTCATCGTGAATCTCGCCGACGATCTGCTCGAGAATGTCTTCCAGGGTGAGGATGCCGGCGGTGCCGCCGAATTCGTCGACCACCACCGCGAGGTGCATCGGTCCGCGCTGGAAGTCGCGCAGCTGGCGGTCGAGATGCTTCGCCTCGGGCACGAACATCGCCGGGCGGATCAGCCGCTGCCACGGCTCGCGCGGCGTGCCGTTGCCGAGTCGCGGCAGCATGTCCTTGGCGTGCAGCACGCCGACCACCGCGTCCGGGTGGCCCTCGAAGACCACCAGGCGGGCGTGCTCGCTCCGGCGCAGGGTCGCGATGACATCCATTTCCTCGGCGGCGACATCGACCGCGATGATGTCGATGCGCGGGGTCATCACTTCCGACACCGTCATGTCCGACAGCGAGAAGATCCCCGCCGCCATGTCGTGCGGCGCCGGCCTGCCGTGCGCGCTGCGCGTCGGGGGCGGCGGAGGCCACGGTGCGCGATTCCAGCCGGGTGGCCATCGCCAGCAGCGGCCGGAACACCGGCGCGACGCGGAGCGCCGCCTCGCGCGCAAACGGCACCAGCTCGGGGGCGAGCACCGCCAGCAGGCGCGGCGCCAGGTCGCCCACCGCCCAGACGAGGATCGTCACCAGCACCACGCGGATCAGGGCGACCGCCGGCGGGTAGGCCCACCAGCGCACCGCCGTCGCCGCGAGCGCCGCGGCGACCGTCAGCAGCGACAGGTGCATGATGTGCAGCATTCGTTCCGGCGCGAAGTGATCGGGGCCGGTGCCGCGTGCCAGCGCGCGCGCGCCAAGCTGGGCATCGCCCTCGCCACCCAGCGCCACCACGGCGGCGGCCAGCATGATCAGCCCCGCCAGTGCCGGCAGGCCGCGCAGCAACTCGTTCACGCGAGGGCCCGCACGTAGCGTTCCTGGCGGCGCCACATCGCGCTCGTGGTCCGTGCCGCGCCGTCGGGGTGGTCCCACCCCAGCACGTGGAGCGTGCCGTGCACCACCAGGCGGATCAGCTCCTGCCGCGTGCTCACGCCGTGCTCCTTCGCCTCGCGCGCTGCCACCGCCGGGCAGATGTACACGTCGCCGAGCAACCCGCCGTCGGGTTGCGGCAACGCAAAGCTGATGACGTCCGTGGTCCGATCGACGCCCAGGTGTGCCGCGTTGACCTGCCGCATCCGCGCCGGTCCGAGGAACGTCACGGTCACCGCCGCGGTCCGCCGCTCGCCGCGCAGCACCGCGCGCACCACCCGCTTCACCACGGTGGGCGCCAGCCCGCGCGCCGTTCCGCCCACCGTCACCGCGGCTTCCGACGCCATCATCCGGCCTGGTCCTCGGCGTAGGCGCGGACGATGTCCCGCACCAGCCGGTGGCGGACCACGTCCTCCTCGGTGAAATAGTGGAATGCCACGCCCTCGATCCCCGGAAGGATCCGCTCGATCTGGATCAGCCCCGAGTCCTCGCGATGCGGCAGGTCAACCTGTGTCTTGTCACCGGTCACCACCACCTTGCTGTTCACGCCCAGCCGGGTGAGGAACATCTTCATCTGCAGCCCGGTGGCGTTCTGCGCCTCGTCGAGGATGATGAACGCGTCGGCCAGGGTCCGCCCCCGCATGTAGGCCAACGGCGCGATCTCGATCACCCGCGTGTCGAGCGCCTTCTGTATCCGCTCCTGCGGCATCATGTCGCCGAGGGCGTCGTACAGCGGGCGGAGGTAGGGATCGACCTTCTGCTGCAGGTCGCCGGGAAGGAAGCCGAGCGACTCACCCGCTTCGACCGCGGGGCGCGCCAGCACGATGCGGTGCACCCGCTTGCGCGCCAGCGCCTCGACCGCGCACGCCACCGCGAGGTAGGTCTTGCCGGTGCCGGCCGGCCCGATGCCGACCACGATGTCGTGATCGTGCATCCGGCGCATGTACTGCGCCTGCCCCGGCGTCTTCGCCGAAATGGCCCGGCGCATTCCGGGGAGGACGATGCGCGACCCGTCGCCGGCGTCGGCCAGCCGCGGCGCGTGTCCGTTGGACGCCAGCTGGTAGACGTCCTCCGGCGCAATCGCCTCGCCGGCCCGCGCCAGGTCGATCAACCCCTGCAGCACCGGCGCCGCCCGCTCCACGTCGCTGCTGCTGCCCACCACCGTCACCGTGTCGCCGCGCTGCGAGACCCGCACGCCGAGGGCCCGCTGCAGCTCCGCGAAATTGGCCTCGTTCACTCCCGCCAACAGCAACGGGTCGGCCCCTTCGGCCGCGACCGAGATGCGAACGTCGCCGCTCACGATTCCGGCGCCGCGGTGCTCTTCAGGTGCAGCACCGCAAGGTCGGCGGCGGCCACCGGTGTCGGTGCTCCCTCGAACAGCGCCCGCGCCGCCGTCGTCTTCGGGAAGGCGATCACGTCGCGCAGCGAAGTGGCATTCGCCAGCAACATCGCCACACGATCAAAGCCGATTGCGAAGCCGCCGTGCGGCGGGGCCCCGGCGGCCAGCGCGTCGAGCAGGAACCCGAACCGCTCGCGCTGTGACGCCGCATCGATGCCGAGCAACCCGAAGACCACCTGCTGCAGCCCCGGGTCGGTGATCCGGATCGATCCGCTGCCCAGCTCGTTGCCGTTGTACACCGCGTCGTAGTGGAGCGCCCGACAACGCCACGGCTCGCGCTGCAGGTACGCGCAGGTCGTCGGGGTGCGGCGACGTGAACGGATGGTGCGTGAAGACCCACGCCCCGGTTGCGGCGTCGCGTTCGAAGAGCGGAAAGTCGACCACCCAGACGAAGGCGTGCGGCTGCGACGGCACCACGTCCGGACGGCGGATCAGCTGCGAACGCACCGCGTGCAGCGCCGGCGACGTCACCGCGTCGCCGCCGGCCACCGCCAGCAGCAGCGTTCCCGGCGCCGCGCTGAGCGCAGCGAGCCGTCGCCGCACGCAAGCGCCTTGACACCCTGCCCCTCCCAGCCCGCGTCGGTCCGCCGCGCCCAGAACAACCCGCTCGCGCCGGCTCCCTTGGCGGCCGCCGCCAGCCCGTCGAGTTCCCGCCGCGACAGCGTCCCGGCCCCCTCGGCAAGGATCGCGCGCACCCGCCCGCCGCTCGCCAGCGCGTCGTGCACGAACGGTGCGGCGTCCGACGCGATCGCGCCGCTGATGTCGCGGATCTCGAAGCCGTACCGGAGGTCGGGCTTGTCGATCCCGAAACGCTCCATGGCGTCGCGGTACGTCATGCGGCGGAACGGCACGCCGACCTCGTGACCGGCTTCGGCCCAGAGGTCGTGCAGCACCGTCTCCACCACGTGCTGCACGTCGTCCTGCGTGACGAACGACGCCTCGAGGTCGATCTGGGTGAACTCCGGCTGGCGATCGGCCCGCTGGTCCTCGTCGCGAAAGCACCGCGCCACCTGGAAGTAGCGGTCAAAGCCCGACACCATCAGGAGCTGCTTGTAGATCTGTGGTGATTGCGGCAGGGCGTAGAACTCGCCCGGATGCACCCGGCTCGGCACCAGGTAGTCGCGCGCGCCTTCCGGCGTCGGCTTGGTCAGGATCGGCGTCTCGATCTCGAGAAAGCCGAGATCGCTCAGGGTGCGCCGGGCGCGCTGAGTCAGCCGGTGGCGCAGGATCAGGTTCTGCTGCAACTCGGGCCGGCGCAGGTCGAGGAAGCGGTACTGCAGCCGCAGTTCCTCGGCCGCGAGCTCTTCCCCTTCCCGCCGTGCCACCGGAATCGCCGGCGTCACCGCCGGGCCCACCACGCTCAAGGTCCGGACGTGCACTTCGACGTCGCGGGTGGCGAGGGTCACATCGGGGGCGGCCTCCCGGCGCAACGCCACCACCCCTTCGACGAGGACCACCGTTTCGGGGCTCGTCGCGGCGGCGCGCGCCAGTACGTCGGCCGGGGTCCATGCCGGGTCACACGACAACTGGACCAGGCCGGAGCGGTCACGGAGGTCGAGAAAGACGATGCCGCCAAGGTCGCGGCGACGATGCACCCAGCCGCCGAGACGGACCGTGGAGCCGATGTCAGCTCGGGAGAGCGTTCCGCAGCGGTGGGTTCGGAGCGATGTACTGGCGTTCAAGTGGGGTCGATAGCTCGGTTCCAGGACCCCCCAAACTAACCGCCGCCGGCCGCCGCGGGCAACAAAACCTCACTCGGGGCAGTGTTGAGACGGTACCCGAGGTAGATCAGGATAAGCCCAAGAAATTCAGTGACATAAAGCACTTCGACGTGACCGTACCGGGTGAACGCTCCGCCGATCCCCGGCAGGATCGCACCGACCGTGATCGAGATGTTGCCCGCCACCCGGTTGGCCCGCCCCGGCACCCCCCTGAAGCGCCACGCCGACAGCGCGGCCCCGCCGGCCAGCATGATCAGCGCATAGGTATTGATGAATGGCGCAAAGGCCGCCACCCACTTCCACTCCAGCACCTCGCCCGAGAGCCGATGGGGCTGGACCAGCGAGTAGTCGATCGGGCTCAGCAGCAGGCACGCCGAGGCCACGGCAACGACGCCGAGGAGGGCGGCGGTGGTGCGGTTGGCATTCTTCCGGCTCAACAGCAGGTAGGCGGTACCCTGGGCCAGCGGCGCCCCGCCAAGGAACGCCCCGCTGATGTACCAGAGACGGAACAGCGGCGCGTGCCAGCCGATCAACGTCGTCAGTGCTTCGGAGGTGGTCCCGACGGCATACGACACCACGCCGATCCCCCACCAGAACAGATGCGGCGCCGGCCGCTTCTCCGCCCAGCGCCGGAACAGTTGCGGCGCAAACCAGCAGGCGAAGAGGGTGGTGAGGATCGGGATGTAATGCGTGGGACTGTTGGTCACGAACACTCATCGGACGGAGGGGCGCAAACACCACGGACGCTGGGCAACAATAGGCCGGACCCGGAGCGCGCTGCATCCCGGCGATTACGGACGGATCCCGCGCCGCCTTACCTTTCGGCCATGACATCGACCGCCGCCACGACCCCGCTCGACCTCGCGCCGCAGACCGCCGTGGCAACCCTCACCGCCTGGGTCGCCGAACGCGGCCTGCCGCGGTATCGCGCCACCCAGCTGGTGCAGCGCCTCTGGCAGCGGCCGGTCCCGTCTTGGCGGCAGGCGACCGAACTGCCCCGGGCGCTGCGCGACGAACTCGAGCAGGACTTTCCCCTCCCGCGCCTGGCGCTGGAGGTCGTCCAGGAGTCGCGCGACGGCACCCGCAAGTACCTCTGGCACCTCGACGACGGCGAACGGATCGAGTCGGTGCTGATCCCGACCGCGACCCGCCGTACCCTCTGCGTCTCGTCGCAGGCCGGTTGCGCCCTGGGCTGCGTCTTCTGCGCCACCGGACGCATGGGATTCCGGCGCCAGCTTGCCGCCTGGGAGATTGCCGCCCAGGTGCGCGAGCTGGTGCTTGCCGACCCATCGGACAAACCGACCAATGTCGTCTTCATGGGCATGGGCGAGCCCCTGCTCAACTGGCCGGCGGTCGACATCGCGCTGTCGATTCTCAACGACCCGCTCGGCTTCGGGATCGGCGCGCGCCACATCACGGTGTCCACCGTGGGCATCGTGCCCGGGATGGAAGCGCTGGCCACGCGCCCGGAGCAGTTCCGCCTCGCCATCTCGCTCCATGCGCCAACCGATGCGCTGCGCCTCGAGCTGATGCCGATCGAAAAGAAGTATCCCATCGCCGCGATCCTCGAAGCCGCGCGTCCGTTCCGCGAGCGCCTCACCTTCGAGTACGTCCTCATCGCCGGCCGCAACGACCGTGACAGCGACGCCATGACCCTCGCGTCACTGGCTCGCAAGTCGGGAGCGCACGTCAACCTGCTGCCGCTCCACCCCGGAGGTGCGCCGGGGTTGCAGCCCAGCGACGCGCGCCGGATCCGCTCCTTCCGCGATGCCCTGCTCGATCGCGGCATCGAGGCGGTGGTGCGCCGCTCCCGCGGTCTCGACATCGACGCGGCGTGCGGCCAGCTGCGGGTGGCGGTGGAGCGGCGGCAGCGGACGGCGCGCGATGCGTAATGGGTCCCGTTCGGCCGCCATGGCGCGTTAGATTGCCGGTGGCGGACGCCGGCACCCGGCCACGGTGCGTCACCGTCGGCCCCGGCCCCGCCACCGGGTGATGGAGCTCACCCCGAACCGCCGGTCGACGGCTGATGGCTCCTGCGGAATGGACGCATCGATGAGGTCGCCCGTGCCACAGGTTCCGCCGCCCGCGGGAATTCCCTTCAACGCCGCACAGTCGCGCCACCTCGCCATCGCCCTCGACCGGGTCGACGAGGCGCTGCTGGAACTCGTCGCCGAACACCGGGCGCTGCGTGCCGACGCCGGCCCGGATCGCGTGCTCCGGCCGCAACGTCACGACCTTGCGCCCCAGGTGGTGCAGTCGGCGGCCGAGACCGCCGAGGCGCTGCGCCGCCGGCTGCGGAGCGACGTCGAACAGCTCGCCCTCGAGCCGCTGCCCGAGCTGGCGTCGCGGCGGCTCTCGACCCTGCTGACCTCGGCCCGGGTGATCGTCGTCGATGCCCGGTCCGACGAGATGGCCGCCTATGGCGACCTCCATCCCGATGCCCCGCCGGTGCTCGACCGCTGGCTGGGAGAGTGGGAGGACGCCCTGAGCGCACTGCTGCGCCTGCTCGAGCCGGAGGGTGGACATGCCGCGCGGGGTTGAATTCGCCCTTTCCGTCGCCGCCGGCAGCGCCCTCGGCGGCGTGGCCCGCTACCTCCTCGCGTCCGCCGTCCAGGATCGCAGCGGCTCGCTCTTTCCGTCCGGCACCTTCGTCGTCAACATCGTCGGCTGCCTGGCGATCGGCTTCCTGATGCGGCTGATCCTCGACACCGGCGAATTCTCGCCGACGGCGCGCGCCTTCCTCACCGCCGGCTTCTGCGGCGGCTTCACCACCTTCTCGACGTTCGCCTGGGAGGCGATGGCGGCCGGCGAGGAAGGCGCGTTCCGCCGCGCCATCGTCTACGTCGGCGGCAGCGTCGTTGCCGGACTCGCCGCGGTCTGGGTCGGGTCGGCCGTGGCGCGCCTGCTGCTCGACCTGATGCGCGGCAAGGCGGCGTGAGGTCGCGAACGCAGAAACCCGTTCAACAGGGGAGTCGATCATGAGTGGTGAACCGGGCGAACGGATGCTGATGCGGATTCACATCGGCGAGCGCGATCGGTGGCACGGCGCTCCGCTCTACCAGGCAATCGTCCAGCTGCTACGCGAGCGCCACTACGAGGGTGCCACCGTCTTCCGCGGCATCATGGGCTTCGGCGCCAGCGCGCGGCTGCGCACCGACCGGCTCGAAGTGCTCTCGCTCGACCTGCCGATCGTTGTCGAATGCGCCGACACCGCCGAGAAGATCGAGGCGATCCTCCCGGAACTCGACGCAATGATCGGCGGCGGACTGATCACCCTCGAGAAGGTCCGCGTGCGCCTCTACCGCCCGGAGCCGAAGGCCGGCCGCTGATCAGTGCGGCGCTGTTGCGCCGAGCTTCTCCGCCAGCCAGTCGGCGATCATTCCGCGCACATCGGCCGGAAGCCGGTTGTCGCGCAACTTCCCGTAATCGGCCGGCCGCCCCGACGGATCCGGCAGGAAGAGATGGTCGAGCCCCGGAAAGACGTGCATCGTGACGTCCCGGTCGCCTCCCGAACGCATCGCGTTGGCCAGCACGCCGGCCTGCTCCGGCGTCACCTGGTGGTCGTTGGCCCCCTCGAGAATCAGCGCCGGCACCCGCACCTTCCGCGCCGCCGGCAACGGATCGTAGCTCAGGAAGTACCGGAGCCACACGTCGGACTTCGCCAGGGAGTCGAGCGTCAGCTGCGCCGCCCGGTAGGCGGAATCCCGCGCCGCCGGCCGGATCGCGCTGTCGCCATCGATCGCCTGGTGCTGCTGGTACCGGATGATCGTGGCGCCGCTTTCCGCCGGGCCGGCCAGCAGCACGATCGCCTTCACCAGCGTGTCCTGGGCCGCCACCATCGGGGCGATCAGGCCGCCTTCGCTGTGCCCCAGGAGGCCCAGCCGGTGCCGGTCGATCTCGGGCCGCGAGGCGAGAAAGCGCAACGCCGCCTCGATGTCCTTCGCGTAGTCGGCACTCGTGCCGGGTCCGCCGGCCGACTCGCCGACGCCGCGGTCGTCGAGCCGCAGCACGGCAATGCCGCGGCGTCCGAGGGTGTCGGCGATCTGGCGGAACGGCCGGTAACCGCCAGCCAGCGGGATGTACTCATCGCGATCCTGCGAGCCGCTGCCGGTGATCGTCACGATCGCCGGGAACGGCCCCTTCCCGGCCGGGACCGTCAGCGTTCCCCCGAGACGAATCCCGCCCTCACCGGTGAGTTGCACGTCGACCGCGGCATACGGTGCCCCGGGCGGCGCGGAGTAGTCGACATGGCCCAGCTTGAGGTGCGCGGCCACCGCGGCGCCGACCCGCGTGATGGTGATGCCCGCCGCCGGGATCGTCCCGCCAAGGATGTGGCCGGCACGATCCACCGCGAGGTGTTCCACCTGCCCCGCCACGGTCAGCGTCATCGAATCGCGCCCCACGGCGCGCAACACGATCGGCAACGTGATACCGCCGGAGAGCGCCCAGCCGGGATACTCCCCGCTGCCGCCATCGCGGCGTGCCCGCATCGTGAAGCTCTCGGCCATTGCAAAGGCGTTGTTCATCAGCACCGTGGCGCCGGCCTGTGTACGAAGCCGCTGCACCCGGCCGCCGACATCGGCAATGGCGCTGTCACCGCGCAACGAAACGCCGATGCGCTCCAGCGGTGCGTCGTCGGGGGCGGCCGCGGCGGCGTACACGGCAATCTGCAGCTGCCGGATGACGAGATCGGGAGAGTAGACCGCGACGTAATCCTGGCGCGGCTGGCCCTTGACCGACACACTCCCCTGCAGGGTGTCGCCGTGCCGGGCGAAGCGGTCGATCACCACCGTGTCACTGCGTTGCGCCACCACGAAGGCGCCCTGGTCCGATGCCGACTGCGCGAGCAACGGCGCCGCGGTGAGCCATGGCAACACCATCAGGGCGATCGACGAACGATTCATCCTTGCCGTCCTTGTGCATTGGGGTCGCGCTTCCACGCGAAATAGCTGTAGACAACGGCGATCAGTGCCGTCGTCGTGAGGGAACCGATCAGCACCGGGAACATCACCGCCGGCCGCAGCAGCCCGCAGCCGACCACCAGCAGTCCGCTCAGTACGAAGAGGTAGCCGGCCAGGCGGTGGGTCTCGCGCCACGACAGGTCGCTGGAGAGGGTCCACGGCGTCCGGACCCCGAAGATCCAGTTGGGCCGCACCCGCGTCAGGACGTTGCCGGTGACGACAAACAGCACGCCGATGGCAACTCCGATGATGGCGTTCAGCGGCACCATCCAGCCCAGGTTGTAGCCGATGATCGCGACGTGGATCACCGCGAGAAAGCCGAGCAGCAGGTTGGCCACCAGCCAGTACGCCGGCGCGTGGAGCGGAAAGTTGCGGCGCTTGGGATCCAGCTGGGGCACGTACCGCAGCACCACCGCCATCACCAGCGCGAGGGCCGGCAGCATCACCACCAGCCCGGTCCGCGTCGTCCAGCCGTTGACCTGCCCGGTGGCATTCCAGTGGCTCGCGACCCGCAACGGCAGCCGCGACCACATCGCCGCCCCGAACAACGCCGCCGCCAGAACCAGCCCCAGGCCGGGCCACAGTTTACGCATGCCGGTTGCTCCCGTTGCGGGGGGACTTCTCGCGGCGCCGGCCGGCCGGCGCCGGCGCGATGTCCAGCAGGTGTTGCAGCGCGTCCTGGAAGACACTGGTGTTGAGTGAGTAGATGATCCGCTGCCCGTCGCGCCGCGTCAGCACCAGCCCGGCATCGCGCAGCACCTGCAGGTGGTGCGACACCGACGCGAACGCCATCGGAAAGTGCTCCGCGATCTCGCCGGCGGCGAGGTCGCCGTCGCGCAACATCCCGAGGATGTCGCGGCGGGTGGGGTCAGCGAGGGCGCGGAAGGAGCGGTCGAGCATGAGATAATTAGATAATCGTCTAATCATCTGAACACCAGTCCCCTCGCCGCCGGCCGGCCCGACCCGCCGACGACCCGGCGCGCCGCGCTCTTCCGCCTTACGGGGTGGCGGGGGGTGGCCGGGGTGGTCCCGGCAGCCCGCCCCGCCCGGCACCCGTCCTCCCGCGGTGCCGTCCAGACCGCTCCCGGAGCCGACCATGGCGTCCCGCCGACTGTTGCCCGCCCCCCGCCAGTTGCCCGCGACCCGCAGCTGGTGCCTCCTCGCTGTCGCAGCCACCGCCGCCGCGCTGGCAGCGTGCTCCAAGGGGGCGACGACCTCGGGAGGCGCGACAGTGGCCTCGGTGTCCGTCACGCCCGCGACAGCCTCGGTCACGACCGGCGTCACCACGCAGCTCGATGCCACACCACTCGACGCCTCCGGCGCCGCCGTAAGCGGTCAGTCGGTTGCCTGGAGTTCGGCAGACGCCGCGATCGCCTCGGTGTCCGGCAGCGGTCTCGTCACCGGTGTCGCCGCCGGTGGGCCGGTGACCATCACGGCCACCGTCGCCGGGGTGCACGGCACGGCGGCCGTCACCGTCACGCCGCCGCCGGTCGCCACGGTAAGCCTCGACCCGGCGACCGCGTCCGTGGCGGTCGGCGCCAGCACCACCCTGACCGCGACGCTCAAGAGTGCCGGCGGGCAGACGCTTGCCGGTCGGCAGCTCTCGTGGGCATCGAGCAATCCTGCTGTCGCCAGCGTCTCGAGCAGCGGCGTGGTCACCGGCGTCTCGGTCGGCGGGCCGGTCACCATCACCGCCACGAGCGAGGGCAAGAGCGGCACCGCGAGCGTCACGGTGACTCCGGCACCGGTGGCCACGGTCAGCGTGACGCCGGGCAGTCCGCAGGTATTCGTCGGCGCGACGGTGCAGTTGAACGCCGCCACCCTCGATGCCAATGGGCACGCCGTCTCGGGCCAGACCGTGACCTGGGTGTCGACCAATCCGGCGCTTGCCAGCGTGTCGTCGACCGGCCTGGTCACCGGTGTCGCGCTGGGCGGACCGGTGACGATCACCGCCACCGCGCAAGGCGTCAGTGGTACGGCGATGGTGACGGTGATTCCGGTGCCGGTGGCGTCGGTGAGTGTCACCCCGGTGTCACCGCAGCTCGCCGTCGGCGGCACCGTGCAGCTCGCGGCGACCGCCAGGGATGCCTCCGGCAACGTGCTCGCGGGGCGTGCCATCAGCTGGATGTCGACCAACGCCGCCGTCGCGACGGTGTCCACTGGCGGCCTGGTGACCGGTGTCACCCCGGGCGGTCCGATCGCGATCGTGGCCACCAGCGAAGGGATCAACGGCACCGACAGTGTCACGGTCACCGGATTGCCCTTCCTCGCCGGCTGGTCGCTCCGGCGCCCGATCACGATCACCACAACCACTGCCGCCGTGCCCACCGGGTATTCCGTGTCGGTCACGTTCGATCACGCCGCCATGGTCTCCGCGGGGAATGCCAGCAGCGATGGCGACGACATCGCCATCGCGTACTGGAACGGTTCGGCCTGGCAGATGCTCGATCGGATGCTCGATGCGGGCACCCAGTGGAACAGCAGCACGACCACGGTGTGGTTCGAGACCCAGGCGCCGATTGCCGCCAACGCCAGCGACGCCAGCTACTACCTCTTCTACAAGAACCCGCTCGCGTCGGCGCCGACGACGGATCCGGCGAAGGTCTTTCTCTTCTCCGACGATTTCGAGTCGGGATCGCTGGGCCACTGGACGGTGGACAACGGAGCCCATTGGCAGATCGATCACAACCGGGCACACAGCGGCTCGGCAGCCGCGTCATATCCGGCCGAAGGTGCCGGCGGATTCGCGATGTTCGCCAAGCCGGCGCTCGACGTGGCCGACGTCTATGTCGACGCGTGGTGGAACGTCAGTGCAGTCTCCAATGCCTGGAACGTCGCACAGGGGCTTCGGCAGGGGACAGGCAACGCCAACAAGTACTACTCGCTGTTCTGTCTATGCATCGGGCCGGCACTGGGATGGAACATCGCCGAGTATTTCAAAGGCAACTACACCGACCTCACCGGCCCGAGCGGCGCCGTTGCGGCCAACACCTGGATGCGCGTCGGTACCGCGATGAGTGGCTCCACCTACCGGGTGTTTCTCAACGGCAGCGAGCTGCGCGAGGTGGGCGGCCTGACCGATCTCACGTCCGGCAACGTCGCGTTGTACAAATACATCGTGCCGCCCGGAATGCAGGTCTGGGTCGATGACGTCGTTGCCCGACGGTACGTCTTTCCCGAACCGACCACGGCACTGGGCATGCAGCAGCCCACCCCATGACCGCCGGCGCTACTCCCCGCGCAGCGCGTCGAGCGGCGTGAGCCGCGCCGCACGGCGGGCCGGGAGGTAGCTCGCGACGACGGCCACCACCCCGAGCACGAGCAGCACCGCGGCATAGGTGCCCGGGTCGTGCGGCGCAACGCCGAACAACACGGTCGACAGGGCGCGCGACAGCAGCAGGGCGGCGCCGAGGCCGGCGACGGCGCCGGCGCCCGCCGTCAGCAGCCCCTCGCGCACCACGCCGTAGAGCACCTGGCCGGGCTGCGCGCCGAGCGCGATGCGGAGTCCGATTTCGTGAGTCCGCCGCGAGACCGAGTAGCTGGTCACGCCGTAGATCCCCACCGCGGCGAGGACCAGTGCCACGGCCGCAAATCCGACCAGCAAGACCCCGTAGAACCGTTGCCCGCCTGTCGCCTCGTGGATCACCTGATCCATGGTCAGGAGGTCGGCAACCGGCACCTCCGGATCGATCCGGTGGACGATGTTGCCGATGACGGCGGCGCCACGCGCCCCGTCGCACGCCGACCCACTGCTGCACGCGGTCCGGACGACGAACGTCATGTAGGCGTAGTGACCTTCCGGCCGGTCGGCGTACGGTTGCTGCAGGTACGGCAAGTAGAGTTCCGGCGACATCGGTTCCACCAGGCTCGACTGCGCCGCATTGCGGCTCACGCCGACCACGGTGAGCCAGCGCTGCTGCTGTCCGGGATCGTCGAGCGTGATCCGCTTGCCGATCGGATCTTCCCCGGGCCAGGTGTGCTCCGCGAGGTACTGGTTGACGATCACCACGCCAGGCGCCGCGGCATCGTCACGCGCGGCAAAGTCGCGCCCCTGAAGCAACGGCAACCGCATCGCCCGGAAATAGCCCGGGAAGACCACCCGATAGGTCGCAACCCGGGGACGACCGGAGGCAGGTTCGGGGCGCCCGTCCACGTGAAACGCGCGGCCCCACTCGTCCCCCGCGATGGGGAGATGATTGATCCCGCTCGCCGCCACGACACCCGGTTCGGCCCGGAGTCGCTCCAGCACCAGATTGTAGAACGTGGTGCGCGCGCCAGCAGGTGCCTCCGCCGTCCCTTCGACCGACACCACCGCCGACCCGACCCCGCGCGGGTCGAACCCCGGATCGTGCGCCGACAGTGCGGCGAACGTGCGGATCATCAGGCCCGCACCCACGAGCAGCATCAGCGCCAGCGCAAACTCCGACGCGATCAGCACCCGCCGGAACCCGCCGCGGCGAGCGCCTTCACCACCGCCGCGCCCGCCTTCGTTGAGCGCCTCGGTCAGTTCCACCTGGGTGGCGCGCAACGCGGGCACCAGGCCGAACGCCAGCGCCGTACCGACCGAAAGCACCAGCGCGACGGTCAACACCGTGCCGTCGACCGACGCGCCCGCCAGGCGAGGAATGCTGGCCCCGCCAAGCGCCGCCAGCGCCCGGACGCCGGCGACCGCGAGCCCGATCCCGAGCGCCCCACCGGCCAGGCCCAGCACCATGCTCTCGGTGAGCAGCTGTCGCAGCACGCGGCCCCGGCCGGCACCGAGGGCGGCGCGCAGAGCGATTTCGCGCCGGCGATCCGTTGCCCGCGCCATCAGCATGTGCGCCACGTTGGCACACGCAATGAAGAGCACGAAGAGCACCGCGCCAAGCAGCGCGAGCAGTGGCGTGCGCACCGCCCCCGTGACCCGCTCGGCGAGCGGCACCACCTGCACGTCGTCGTTGGAGTGGGGGAACTGCGCGTCGAGCCGCGACGTGATCGCGGCAATCTGCGCCCTGGCCTGCGCCAGCGTTGCCCCGGGAGCCAGCCGCCCGAAGACGCGCAGGCTCCAGCCATCGTGGTCGAAGGCACTGGCACCGAGCGCGAGTGGCGCCCACAGCTGGGCGCGGGTGGCCCAGAACGGGGCAAACGCGAAGCCGGGCGGCATGACACCGATCACCACGTAGCGATCACCACTGATGGCCACGGTCCGCCCGATGACATCGCGATCGGCGCCGAACAGGCGGTTCCACAGTCCGTAGCTCAACACGACGACGTGATCGCGACCGGGAACGTCCTGCTCCGGGGTCCAGACCCGCCCCAGCATCGGCGTGACACCCAGCAGCGGCAGGACATCGGCGGTCAGCCGCAACGCCGGGAAGCGGTCGGACCGGTCGCCGCCGGTGAGGTTGACGTTCCAGTACTCGGCGGCCCCCATCGCGGCGAAGGCCGTTGCCTGCTGCCGCCACGCCACGAAGCTCGCCGGCGCCACCGGACCGCTGCCGTGATTGAGCACGACCTCGAGCCGCGACGGGTCGCGATACGCCAGCGGGCGCAGCAGCACGGCATCGATGGCGCTGAAGATGGCGGTGTTGGCACCGATCGCGAGCGCCAGCGTGACCACGGCGGCCGCCGCGAATGCGGGGCGTCTCACCAGGCCGCGCACTGCCAATCGGGCGTCGCGGAGGGCCTGCTCGAAGACGACTCCTCGAGTCGGACGGGAACCGGCGGAATCGTTCATGGCGCGGCCCTGGTCAGGGGGAGATCAGGATTCTCTCTCTCATCCTGAGACACCGCCCTGGCCACTGGCGTTGGCAGCCCCGCTACTCGCCCCGCAGCGACTCGATCGGGTCGACGCTCGACGCCCGCCGCGCCGGGACGTAACTCGCCGCGACTCCGATGGCGAGCAGCATCGCCGACATGGCGGCAAAGGTCATCCAGTCGAACGCCCCCACCCCGTACAGCAGCGCTCCGAGACTCCGGGTGGAAAGCAGTGCCAGCACCAGTCCGATCACGACCCCCACGCCGACCACCTTCATCCCCTGCCCCACCACCATCCGCCGCACCGGCCCGGCTTCGGCACCGAGCGCCATGCGGACGCCGATTTCGCGGGTGCGCTGCGCCACCACGTACGACAGGACTCCGTAGAGGCCGACGGCGCTGAGCACCAGCGCCAGCACGGAGGCGATCCCCAGCGTGAGCATCAGGAACGAGAGCTGCGCCATCGAGCGCCGGGCGAGCTGCGCCATGGTGAACACCCGGTACATCGGTGCCTCCGGTGCCACCTGGTGCACCAGGGCGCGCACCTCGGGGGCGATGGTTTCGGCGCGGCCGGTCTTGACGACGTACGCTGGCGAGCTGACCGCCCAGCTCCGCGGTGTCGGGCCGACCATCGGCAGGTAGAACATCGGCGCCGGCTTCTGCCGGAAGTCGTCCTGCAACACATCGTCGACTTCGCCGGTCACTGTGAACCAGGTGGTGTCGCCCTCCATCTCGATGCGGTGCCCGATGGGGTCCTGCCCGGGCCAGAGCGCCTCCGCCATGGTACGGCTCACCACGACGTGCCCCGACGAGGTCGCTTCGGCTTCCGTGAACGGATGGCCCCGCAACACGGCAATCCCCATTGTACGGAAATAGTCGCCCGCGGTGAACGTCACGCCGACCAGTGACGTCGCGTCCGAGCCCCGCATGGCGTCGCTGCGCACCCGGATCGGGTCCGGATCCTCGTCGAGCGGGACGTTGTCGACCAGGCCCACCGACGTGACCCCGGGCAGCGCGCGCAAGCGGTTCATGAAGTCAACCTGGAACCGGGCAAAGGTCGGCCCATCATGCAGCGACGGGCGATCCGGCGCGATCTGGAAGGTGAAGACGTCGCGGGTGTCGTAGCCGGGGCGGACCTGCGCCAGCTTGGCGAAGCTGCGCATCAGCAACCCGGCGCCGATCAACAGCGCGAGCGCCAGCGCGGTCTGGCCGGCAACCAGCGCGTCACGGACCCACGGACGGCGCCGGGTCAGCCCGCGCCCGCCCTGGCGCAGCCGCGAAAAGTCCGCCACCGATCCATGCAGCGCCGGACCGAGTCCGCACGCGAGAGCCGAAACCAGCGCGGCAACGAGGATATACAGCACCGTCGCCAGGCCAAGATGGACGTCGCCAATGCGAGGAATGCCCTCCGGCGCCATGCGCACGAACACCGGCAATACGATCGCCGCGAGGACCACCGCCACGACCCCCGCCGCGGCGGCCACCACCAGCGCCTCGGCCATCTGCAGGCGGATCAGTTCGCCCCGCCCGGCGCCGATCGCGCGACGCACCGCCAGTTCGCGCATCCGGGTCTCGGTCCGCACCACGAACAGGTTGGCCACGTTGGCGCAGGCAATGAGCAACACGATGAACACCGCGCCGAGCAGCACCCAGAGCGGCTGGGAGACATCGCCGAGGATGGCCTGCCCGAGGGGACGGACCACGGCGCGATACTTCGACATGAGCGTCGCGTAACTCGGCGTGCCGCCGAAGCGCTCCGGCGCCTGACGGTCAAGCGCCGTCAGTTCGGTTGCCACGGCGCTGAGCGGAACACCGGGCTTGACGCGCACCACCATCTCGTCGCCGAACTGTCCCGGCGTGAGCTGCGTCGGATCGATCGGATTCGGGAACCAGAGCAACGTGCCATCGGTGGGAAACCGGAAGTCCCGGCCCATGACACCGATCACTTCGCGGCTGCTGCCCGCGACGTCAAAGCTCCGGCCGATCACTCCCGGATCTGCACCGAACCACGATTGCCACAGGGCGTAGCTGATCACCACCACGCGGTCCCGATCGTCGGCGGTCGGCAAGCGCCCGAGGATCGGCCGGGCACCGAGGACGGCGAAGAGGTTCCAGGTGGGGTTCGACATCCGGATCCGCTCGACATGTTCACCGGCCCGCAGCGTCGAGGTGAACGAATTGAACGTCGCCTCGTCGGCGATCGTGCGAGCCCGCTCGCGATCCTGGATGTACAGTTCGTCCGAAACGCCGAACTCTCCGTGAATATCCGACCCCGGAGCGACGCTGGCGACGTACGCCAACTGGTCCATGTGGGCGTACGGAAACGGCCGCATGAGGACCGTGTCGACCACGCTGAAGACCCCGCCGCTGACGCCGATGGCGAGCCCGAGAATTCCGATGGTCACCGCCGCAAAGCCGGGCGAGCGGCGCAGGCCGCGCCAGGCGTGCCGCAGATCACCACTCCAACCACCGTTGAATCCCTGCATCTCGCCCTCACTGTGGACTGCCGTGTTCGGTGCGACGCTTGGCTGCCAGCGCTCGCGACACGCTGTCAGCAGGAGGTCGAAGCCGGTCGACGCGGTGTAGCGGGCCATGGCCCCGAGTCCCTGCCGTCTCGCGTCATGCCACTCGGCGGCAACCTGCGCGGTGATTTCGGCGCCGAATTCGGCGCGAAACGGCGCGGGAAGGAGCCGGACCAGCCAGCACAACACGCGCCTCACGGGCGCTCCGACGCGAGGCCGAGGCGCTTCTCGGCCAGACGGGCGCTGTGCCGCAGGCGGCGCGCTTCGGCGCCCAGGGCGTGACGCCCGCCGCGCGTCAGCGCATAGTAGCGTCGCTCCAGCCCGGGATGCGGCGCCGGTGACTCGTCCGGCTGTGCCTCGCGGACCAGTCCGGCTGCCATCAACCGCGCCAGCACGCGGTAGAGCGACCCGGCGCGTGGCGTCACCATGCCCCGCGACTCCTCGTCGACGGCGGTCTTGATGGCGAGGCCGTAGCGCGGACCGCTGGCGAGCGCCAGCAGCACGTGGAATTCGAGCAGGCTGAGTTCGAGCGGTACGCCGCGTCCCATGGGGCCCCGATGGCTAATTACTCCGAGAGAGTAATTAGTGGGACACCGGTCGGGCAAGGATGGTTGCCGCCGCCTAGAACCCCGGCGGCCGTGGCCCCGTGACGTTGAAGGCCCGCTCCAGCGCCAGGCCGGCCCGCGCCACCGTCCCCTCGTCGAAGAGCCGGCCCACCAGGGTGATGCCGTGGGGCACGTGGCGGGGCGGCGAGAAGGTCGGCAAGGGATGAGCCGGGTCGGGCGCCCAGTCACTCCGTGCCTCGGTGATGTCGACGAACCCCGCGCGAAAGGTGAGCGACGGATGGCCGGTGAAGTTGGTGATCACCAGCTGTTCGTCGCGCAGCGACGGCACCAGCAGCAGGTCGACCTGCGAGAAGACGCGCGCCATCTCGGCCGCCACGCGGCGCCGCATCCGGTCGGCCTGCACCATGTCGACGGCGGAGAGGAACCGGGCCTGGCGGAAGAGATTGGGCCACGCGTCCTTGACCTGCATCCGCATGGTGTCGACTTCGTTGTCGAGCGTGATCGCCTCGAAGGCGGCGGCGGCCTCGGCAAAGAGCACCGGCATCAGCGAATCGTAGGGCCAATCGGGGAGCGACACTTCCACTGGCACCATCCCGACGGCGCGGATCGTGTCGAGTGCAGCACGGTCGACATCGGTTGCCGGCTGCTCCTTCATCCACCCCGGGAGGTAGCCGATCCGGAGACCCTTCACCGACGCGGTGGCATCGAAATCGAGATGCGCCGAGCGGCTGGCGAGGTCGCCGGCGTCGGGGCCGGCAATGGCCCGGAGCACCAGCATGGTGTCCTCGACCGACCGCGTCATCGGCCCCAGTTTGTCGAGCGACCAGCAGAGCGTCATGGCGCCGCTGCGTGGCACCCGGCCAAAGGTGGGGCGCAGCCCGGTGAGCCCGCAGCGCATGGTGGGGCTCACGATGCTGCCGTCGGTCTCGCTGCCGATCGCAAGAGCCACGAAGCCGGCGGCGGTCGCGGCACCGGGCCCGCAGCTCGACCCCGAGGCGCCTTCCTCGGGCACCCACGGATTCATCGTCTGGCCACCGAACCAGACGTCGTTGAGCGCCAGCGCGCCAAGGGCAAGCTTGGCGACAAGCACCGCGCCGGCATCGTCCAGTCGCTTCACCACCGCCGAGTCGGCCTTCGGCACGCGGTTCTTGAACGGCATGGCGCCCCAGGTGGTCGGAATGTCTGCCGTGTCGAGCAGGTCCTTGACGCCGTATGGAATGCCGTGCAGCGGGCCACGGTACTTGCCGGCGGCAATCTCCCGGTCGGCCAGCGCGGCGCGCGCCAACGCCTGGTCCCTGGTCAGGGTGATGATGGCGTTGACCTTCGGGTTGAGCCGCTCAATCCGGTCGAGGTAGATGTTCGTCAACCGGGTCGACGTGAGTTTGCGCGACTCGATCCAGCGCGACAGCTGCCAGACCGGGGCAAAGGCGATGTCGTCATCGCTGGCGGGCAGCGGCGGCACGGCGGTGCTGCTTCGTACGAAGCGGTCGCGATCCGGCCCGGCGGCAACACCCGGGATCACCGGGTCCCAGAGCAGCGCCGGCGCATCGGTATAGTCGAGTGCCAGTCTGCGGGGACCGGTGCGGCGCTCCAGATACGGCGGCATCGAAGCACGCCACGTGTCGGCCAGCTGTTGCCGGTGCGCCGTCGTGTTGGCAACCTGCACGAGCTTCTCGGCTTCGCTGAACGTCGTGGTCGTGACCGGCGGCCCCGACCCGGCGGCGGAGCCGAAGGTCGGCGGCGCACCGGCGGCTGGCGTCTGTGTTCCACCGGCGGCGGACGATCCCGGCGGGCGGCGTTCGGCGCGGCAGGCGCCGGCGGCGGCGAGCAGCGCAATCGGCGCCTTGATGAGGAACTGACGGCGAGTGTTCATGGGCGTGTCGTGTGTGGTGAAGCACAAGTATACCTCGCCGCGGCGGGGCGGCGAGTGACAGGCCTGCCTGGCGATCCCGGCCGGGGCCGCGATCAGTACATCGGGTAGTTGTCGGTCCGGGCGTTGGGGATCCGGCTCCACCCGGCGAACGCGGTGAGCGAGTGGGCGACATCGCAGGAGTTGTACTGGAAGATCTTGGTGCCGTTGGCGATCGATTGGTCGCTGACTGTCTGGCCGAGCTTGACGTTCAGCCCGGTGATCACCGCACCGTAGAAGTGGTTGTTGCCATTGGACGTGATGGTCCCGCCGACCAGCACGATGCCATCCCATTGGTTGCTGCCGTTGACGGTCAGGTCGCCGGTGACGATCAGGATTCCCTGGCCGTCGCTCGGCAACGACACGTTGCCGTCGACAAAGGTCACCGGCCAGTGCGATCCACTCAATTGCCCGCTGGTCGGCCAGCTTCCCGACGTCGGTGCGCTGGTCTTGTAGTAATAGGTCGGCACGATCGCGGTGCGGTTGACGATGCCGGCCCAGTCGACGTCGAGCGACGCCGCGGCCGTTCCGGTCGGACCGGGGGTGCCGAGGTTGAACGGATTGGAGCCGGTGCTGCCGCTGATCGGCGCCGTCTTGCCGGAATACGCCACTGACGTATCGGTGGCCGAGGTCGATGGCACGGCGACCCCCGGAATGGCGGCGAGCGGAGCCGGCGGCGTGGTGCAGGCATCGTTCCCGTCCAGCGAACCGGAATTGCCGTTCTTATGCACCGGCACAAGGGATACGAACGCCGCCGGGAGCGACAGCGACGCGCTGCTGCTCCAGCGAACCACCTGCGTCACGGTCCGGCTCGCCATCGCGGCACTCGACGCGTACCGGTTGGTGGTGCTCTGGCCACGGGAGATCAACACCAGGGTGGTGTCGGTTGCGGCCAGGCGCAGTGCCCGCAGTGTGACCACCGCCGTGCCGCCAGCCAGGGCATAGGTCTGCGAATCGGGGAGCGACGTCGGCAGCGTGGTGACGCCTGCCAGGTACCGGTCGATCCCGGTCTCGGCCAGCGCCAGTGCGTCGACCTGGGCCGCACCGTCCATCGCCAGGCGCCGCTCGACGCTGGTGCGCAGGTAGGCGCCGAAGATCCCCGTCATCATCAGGAAGACCAGCAACAGCACGGTCAGCAGCGATGCGCCGCGACGATCCGCGAACCGGAACCCGAATGCGATCTTCACGAGGACGCCGTGTTGAGGAAGTACACCGCGGTCGTCAGGTCGGCCTGTTCCGGCGCGTTCCGCTGGCGGACGGTGCGGTCACTTTCACCCGGGAGATAGAACTGGAAGCCCCGCAGTGTCGTGAGGTCCGACGGCACCGAGAGCTGCACCGCCCGCGTGCCGGAGATGTAGAACCGGAACGCCGCCGATGCGTCGAACGGCCCGGTGAGTTCCGTCGCCGTCACCGCGTCGTCGAGGTAGTCACGCCAGAGGGCCGTGCGCCCGCTCAATCCGGTCTGCCCCGACGCGGCGAAGTAGAACTGCACGCGCCGGTACAACAGCACCGGTGTGCCGACCGCGATCGGCGCGGAGAGCGCACCGGTCGGCAGGGTGATCACCACCACCAGCGTCTTCTGATTCGGCGCCGAAGATGGGGCGGTCTGCTGCTGGATACCCGCCGAGGTGCACGACGACGGGAAGGTCGATGAGACCGCGAGCGTACCGCCGTCGACCGGGACGAATGCGCTACCGCCCGACTGCCACGCAAAGCCCGAGTAGCCCGGAGTCGCGAATAGCACACTGTCGACCGGCACCAGCGCGATCGTCTCGCTGGTCACGGTCGACGCGCAGATCAGCCCGACGGCGTAGGGCGCCTTGACGGTGATCGACGTCGCCGACGCCGACACGATCCCCCATGACGGATCGACCATCCGGAGCCCGTCGGCGAGCACCGCGATGGCGGAGCGGCCAACCACTCGCGCGGCCCGCTGCGCCTCGGTGCGTTCCTGGAACCTGGTGAAGCTCACCATGAACGAGATCATGGCCGCGCCCATGAGGCTCGCGACGGTCATCGCGATGAGCAGTTCGACCAGCGAGACACCCCGGCGGGATCGCATTGTCAGGAACCGAACGGGTTGAGGACCACGCCGGCCGCGCGCTGGATGACACGCGAGGTGGCGCCGACCGCGGTGTGGCCGGTCGGCGTCACGGTGATCGTGACCGTCTGGACTGATCCGGATGTCGCCGCAACCGTCGTGATGATGTGCGGAAAGGGTCCGGTCCGCGTCGTATCGACGGTCGTCCCGTCGGCCAGCGAGCCGGCCGGGATGGCCACCACCCGGGAGACCTCGCCGTTCATGGCGGCCGATCGGTACGCGAGGTCGCCGCTCAGGCGGGCGAGGCCCGCACCGCGCACCATCAGCCCGCCGATGCCGGCCGCCGCCATCCCGAGGATCACCACCGAGATCATCACCTCGATCAGCGTGAATCCCGACCGACTCCGAAGCCACCGTGGGGTCATGGTTGCAACACCCGGATGAGGCCGGCAGGCGACATCGTGACCGTCCGGGTGTACCCCACCGTCCCCACGGTTACGGTCAACGCCTGGCTGGTTGTTCCATTGGGGAACACCACGACGCTACTGGGCGAAAAATTGACAGTCGAGACGTGGAGATCGGCCGCTGAACCGAGATTCCGCGAGAGTCGGATCGAGTCATCCGGGGAGGTGGCGCGGTCCCGGACGGTATAGGAGGCGGTACCGGCAGATGCCAGGACCATCGGGCGTTGCCGGCGGGCCGCGAGGGAAAGCGCCTGATTCAGGTCGGCCGCAACGAGCGACGTTGCCTCGTTCACCGCAGCGTGCGTCCGGATGGTATGGAATCCGGGTGCGAGAATGCTGGCAAGGATTCCGATAACCGTGACGATCGTGAGCATCTCGATGATCGTCACGCCGGCGCGCTCCGTCGCGCTGGTCGCCGGATGCCGCCGCCTCGACTCTTCCGCCAACAGGTAGTTCACGCCCATCCAAATGGCGAGAGTCATGCCACGCCCCTCGTTCCATCAATCGGCGCAGGAACCTGGCTGAAGACGATCTGCTGGAGAGTCGGCAAGGCGTCGCGGTCGGGTCAGGCGATTCCCGACCCCGCCGCGGTGGATGCCCTACACCATCGCCCGCCGCTTCAGCAGCTCGTACTGCGCGACGACGGCGGCGGCGGCGCGATCGGGAGCGACGTCGAGCACCAGGGCGCCCCGCGACCGCAACTCGGCGAGCGCCGCGTCCCGTGCTTCGAGGAGGTTCTCCGCGGCGGCCCGGTCGAACGCCTCGGCGACGGTGGCGGCGTGGCGGGTTGCCTCGCGTTCGAGGGCCGGATCGCGCAACGTGACGACCAGCGGCAGGTGGCGCGGCCGGAGCGCTCCGGCCTGAGCAAGGAGGGCGTCGCTGGCGGTGCGGTCGATGACGTCGGTGAGGCAGACGGTCAGGGCGCGGCGCCGGTTGTGGGCAGCCAGGTAGGCGAACGCCGCGGGATAGTCGGGCTCCACGAGGCGTCCCTCGATGGCGGCGAGGGCGTCGAGAACCTGGCGCAGCGCGCGCCGCCCGCGGGCCGGCGGAATGTACCGCAGGATCTCGTCGGCGAACGCCAGCAGGCCGACATTGTCGTCGTGCTGCACCGCGCTGTGGGCGAGGTCGAGGGCGGCGTCGATGGCGGATTCGAGGCGGGGCCGCCCGGCACTCTCGGCGGTGAGCATTCGGCCGGCGTCGATCACGATCATCACCTGCTGCCGCCGTTCGTCCTCGTAGCGGCGTGCCATCAGGCGGCCGCGCCGCGCCGTCGCCTTCCAGTCGATCGAACGGGTCTCGTCGCCCGGCACCCATTCCTTGAGGCTCTCGAACAGCCGCCCCTCGCCGATCCGGCGGATGGTGCGGAACCCCGCTTCGCGGCGCCGCTGCGCCTGCGATGGCAGCGCCCGGATTGCCGCGGCGCGCAGGCCGGGATAGACGACGACGTCCCACGGCAGTTCACGCCGGCCTTGCCGCCACACCAGCCCCCACGGGCCGAGGAGGCGGAGGTCGAGCCGGCCGGCCGTCGACTTGCCGCGTCGCACCGGGCGGACGGTGAGTGATTCGCTGACCGCGCCACCTGGCGGCAGGCGCAGCACTCGCCGGGAGGGAGCGTCGAGTTGCGGCGCGATCGTCTCCCGCACCACCACGGTGAGCGGGCGACGGAGCGGATTGCGCCAGTCGTAACCGACCGGAAGCGGGCGCCCCACCGAGAACGCCGGCGGCGCGTCGCGCTCGACCGGGAACGCGGTGACGTCGACCGAGCCGATCCGCCACGCGTCTCCGACGAACGCCAGGACCCAGACGACATCGGCAAGGAAATAGACCGCCGCGGCGGCCGGGCGGATCAACGCCAGCGGCGCCAGCAACGCGAGCGCCGCTGCGACGATGTACCAGCGACGGGTCGGGAGGATCATGCCCGCGGCGCTTCGATCCGCGCGATGAGCGATTGCACGGCGTCGTCGGCGGTCACCCCTTCGAGCTCGAGTTCCGGCGCGACGATGACCCGGTGCCGCAGGACCGCCGGCGCGAGCGCCTTGACGTCGTCGGGAACGACGAAGTGTCGGCCGTCGAGGAGGGCGGCAGCCTGGGCCAGCTTGAGGAGTGCGACGCTGGCGCGCGGTGATGCCCCGAGGGTCAGCGCCGCGGCCTCGCGGGTGGCTCGCACCACGGCGGTGATGTACTCGACGATTGCCGGTTCGACCCAGACCCGGCGCACCACCTGCCGCAGCACCGCGAGGCCGTCGGCGTCGAGCACCGGCGTGATCCCGAAGGTCTCCGGCTCCGACGATTCGAATCCGCCGAGGACACGGGTCAGGATGCCGCTCTCCGCCGCCGGCGGTGGATATCCCAGGCGGCACTTGACGAGGAACCGGTCGAGCTCCGCCTCGGGCAGCGGATAGGTGCCCTCGAACTCGATCGGATTCTGGGTGGCAAAGACCGTGAAGGCCGGGCTCATCGGGTGCGCCACGCCGTCGACGGTGGCGGCCCGCTCCTCCATCGCCTCGAGCAGCGCGGCCTGTGTCTTGGCCGGCGCCCGGTTGATTTCGTCAGCGAGGATGAGGTCGGCAAAGAGCGGACCGGGGCGGAAGGCGAATTCGCCGACCAGTGCCGCGCCGGGGGAACCGGTGAGGATGCTCACCCCGGTGATGTCGGACGGCATCAGATCGGGGGTGAACTGGATGCGCCGGAACGAAAGGCCCAGCGCCTGGTGCAGTGAACGCACCAGCAGGGTCTTGGCGGTGCCGGGTGGCCCTTCGAGCAGCACGTGCCCGCGCGCCAGCAACGCGAGGAGCGCTTCGCGCAGCACCTCGTCCTGGCCAAGGATGACGCGGCGCAATTGGTCGAGGACCGCGTTGGCCGCGTGTGCCGCGCGCTGTGCGTCGTCGGCCGTCAGGGCTTGAGGTTCTGCCACAACTCCTCCACGGCACCGGCCGCCCGCAGCACGCTCATGGCGGGCTGACCTGGTGCGGACAGTGCATCGAGTGTGTCGAGTGCTTCGCGTCGCTCGGGCGAGCGATCGCGGGCCACCAGTTGCCGGAGCCACACCCGCCAATCGGTGCGCATGCCGAGCGACGGCGGCGACAACCGCCGCCGCAGCCCGCGCACCAGCGCCGCGATCGCCTGGTCGTGGCCGTGGGCGGCCGACAGCGCCGCGGCGAGGGCATGGACGTGCTCGAGCGACGAGCGGCGGCGGCGCGAAATGGCCGGCACCGCCGGCCCGAAGCGGATCGCGCCGAACAGCAACGCGAGGGCTCCGACGGCGGCCAGTTGCCAGATGGCCCATCCCCACGGTGACGCACGGCTCCAGGCCAATGCGGCGTCGGGTAGCGATCCGGCGCGACTGAAACCGTGATGATACTCGTCGAAGATCACCGCGGGTTCGCCGGCGAAGAGTCCGAGGGCGAACGGTCCGGCCGACGTGCCGCGCAGCGTGGCATTGCGAAAGATGCCGGCGTCGGCAAACAGGTAGACGACGTGGCCGTTGTCGCGCCGCGTCAGCCGCAGCGCCACCGGCCCGCGGCGCGAGGTGAGGAGGGTGGCGCTGGACGCGATCGCCGGGACCTTGCAGCGGACCGGGGCGAAGTCGGCAACCCGGCTGGTGTCGACGACGACCACCTGATGCGTCGCGGCAAGAACGCCGTCGGTGCGCGGTGCGGGAGGATCAAGCCCGGCGATCCCGACCGAGTCGAAGCGATTCTCCTTGGCCTCGTACCCGAAGCAGCGCATCAGCGGATTGGCACCGGCGCCGGCGAGCAGCAGATCAGTGTGCGCGGCAAGCCGGAAGAGCGTCGCGATGTCGGGAGCGGAAAGCGGGTGACCGGGGTCGGGGTCGAGGATCACCAGCATTCCCGCCCCGGTGTCGGGAAGCACCAGGCGCGTCGGGCGGTCGCGAAAGCGCCGCACACCGATGCCGAGGCGGTGCAGCGCATCGAAGAGCGCCTCGGTGCCCTCCGGCCCGGCGAGGAATGTCGAGGGGCGTGGGTCCGGCGCGAGCGGCGTCGGGCCGTGGCCGGTGGCGAGGCCCACGGTGGCGAGGAGTGCCGCGAACGCCGCCAGCGCGAGGACGACCTCAGTGCGCGTCCGCATACCGTTCCGGTTCCGCCCGCGACCGCCACTCGGCGTAGTCACCCGCGGTGATGGGACGACGCGCGAACGCGTAGCCGTAGAGGTCGCCGACCAGTTCGCGGAACCGGTTCCGCTCCGGCGCGGCAAGGCGCGCCTCGGTGAGGTATTCGCCCGGTGTCTTGCTGGGGTGGAATGCCACGACGTGCCGCGCGTCGAGCGCCATGACCAGGGCCACGAACGCCGCCTGCGCCGCCTCGGGATAGCGGCCGCGGCGCGCGAGGCGATCGGCTTCGCCGACAAACCAGTCGCGATCGCGATAGACGATCGTCCCGGCCGCGAGCACCGTCGGCGGAGCCGGCCGGATGGTGTGGAAGACGATCCATCCGATATGGAGCAGCAACGCGGCCAGCAACAGGCTCATCGCGATCACGACGAGGCGGAAGTCGACCGGATGCGCCGTGGCGAGGGCGGCAAACCAATCCATGGCGCGGGCAAACCAGACTCGAATGAATTCGAACGGGTCGGGGCGCGGGTGCCAGGTGTAGCGGGGGTCGGCAAACACCGAGTCGAGGACGCGGCGGAGCGAGTCGGGCCCCGGCCCCGCGGCGAGCGCGGGTCCCTGCGGTGCCATCATGCGCGTTGCGTCGCCGTCGCCAGCAGTTCGAGGTCGAAGCCTTCCTTGCGGACCCGGAGATCGTAGTACAGCACGGTGATGACGACGTAGAGATAGGGGTAGACGAAGACCGCCAGCACCGCCACGAGGACCATCGACAGGACCTGCGGTTGGCCACCGGCCAGCGAGGCGACCCCCGCCACGACCCCGATGGCAATCGTGGGCAGCAGCAACAGCAGGTAGGCGACGAAGAACGTCAGCAGCACCTTGCCGCGGAAGCCGCCGGTGAGCGCCCACGAGCGACTCATCGCCGCGGTCGGCGACAGGGGTTGCTCGAGGACGAGGGCCACGGTGCTGAGGAGCAGACCGGAAAAGAGCACCAGGCCCGGAATGATGAACAGGATGAAGCCGGCGAGTACCACGACGATGGTCATGAAGGAGAGCAGCACGAGGCGGAACAGCACGCCTCCGGCGCGGCGCAGTGCCTCGCCGGCCGACACCGGTTCGTGGAGATAGGCGCCGGCGACCATGACGGTCGTGGCGGCGGTGCCGAACGCCCCCATCACCACGGCGAGGACGGTCTGCAGCAGCCAGGCGCCGGGATTGGCAAAGACGCCGCCGTGCGACTGCACGTAGACGGCGCAGAGGTCGGGGAGGACGCGGCAGATGATCGCCACCAGCACCAGCGGCAGGAACATCGAGCGGTAGAGCCCGAACGCGACGTCGAGCACCTCACCGGTCGAGAGGGGTCGCAGTGCCGGAGCGGCCATGCCGTGCTCCTTGACGAGGGTGGGATCAGTGGCGGTAACGCCGTACATTACCGCAACTCGTCGCGAAGGGCACCTCCCCCTCCCTCCCGCGGCGTCCCCGACCCGGTGAGCCGAGATGGCCGGACCGCAATCTCCCGACTACCGCCAGCATCTCGAAATCGAGACGCCCGAGCACGTCGTGCTCGACTACGAGATTGCCGGCGTCGGCAGCCGCATGCTCGCGGTGCTGATCGACTTCCTGATCATCGGATTGCTCCTGCTCCTGGTGTTCATCGTGGCGTCGATCCTGGCGCACCGCTCCGGGTGGGCCGCCGCCCTCGGTGTGCTGGTGATCTACACCATCATGTGGGGCTACTTCGCGCTGTTCGAGGGGCTTCGCGACGGCCAGACGCCGGGGATGCGCAAGGTGGGCATCCGGGTGGTGGGCGACACCGGGCACGGCGTGACGTTTGCCGAGGCGGTCGCGCGCAACATGGTGATGCCGGTGGATGTCTTCGCCGGGCTCGGGCTGATCGTGATGGCAATCCACCCCCGCGGCAAGCGGCTCGGCGACCTCCTCGCCGGCACCGTGGTGATTCGCGACCAGCCGGCGCTCGCCCCGACGGTCGCGGCGACCGCGGCGACCGGCCCGGCGGACCGTCCCCTCGACGCCGCCGGTTCACCGGTGCTCACCGACGGCGACTTCCGGCTGCTCCGCGAATTCGTCGGCCGCAGGGATTCGCTGCCCGACGCCGTCCGCGACCGCTTCGCGACCCGGATCGCTCGCCGCCTCGCCGAGACGGTCCCGGTCAGCGAACCGGACGAGCTCGAGTTCATCGACCGGGTGTATCGCGAGGAGCTGGCGCGGCGCCGGGGACGGTTCGGCGGCCGCGGCGCGACCACGGCGGCCGGCGGAGGGAGCGGCGCCGCGCGGTCGGTCGCCGAGCAGCTGGTGGCCCGCAAGAGCGAGCGCTGGGCCGAGTTCGATGTGCTGGCGCGGCGGGTCGATCGCGGCGGACTCGACGCGCTGTCGGCTGACGAACTCCCCGACTTCGCGGCGCGCTACCGCGAGATCGCCGCCGACCTGGCGCGCGCGCGCACCTATCACGCCGACCCCACCGTCGTCGCCCGGCTCGATCGCCTCGCCGCCGCGGGACACAGCGCGCTCTATCGTTCCGAACGGCACACCTGGCGGCGCATCGCGCGGTTCATCGGCGCCGAAAGCCCGGCCGCGGTGCTGGAATCGTGGCGGTATGTGGTGGTCGCCATTCTCGTCTTCGCGCTCCCCGCCGCGGTGGGGTATGCCACGCTGCGGCAGCGTCCCGGCCTCGCCGACGAACTGCTGCCCGACGTGGTGCTCGAACGGGGTGAAGCGGGCACGACCCGCCAGGCGGCGGGCGAGGGCTACGTCGAGGCATCCGCCGCCGCGCGCCCGCTGGTGGCGGCATCGATCATCGTGAACAACGTCGGCGTCGCGTACCGCTGCTTTGCCTGGGGCATCGTCTTCGGGCTCGGCGCCCTGGTGGCGGTGGCCTTCAACGGCCTCTTCTTCGGTGCCGTGGCGGCGTACTTCCGCAACGTCGGGCTGCTCGGCTACCTGATGACGTTCGTGATCGGCCACGGTCCACTGGAGATCTTCAGCGTCTCGGTGGCCGGTGCCGCCGGATTCCTCCTCGGGCGCGCGCTGATCGCACCGGGAGAGATGCCCCGCCGGGATGCGTTGGTGCTGGCGGGGCGCAAGGCAATCCGGATGATCACCGCCGTCACCGTGATGCTCATCGTGGCGGGAACCATCGAGGGGTTCGTTTCGGCGAGCGCCTGGCCGCTGTCGCTCCGGTTGCTGGCCACGACGGGGAGCGTGGTGTTTCTGGCGATCTACCTCGCGAGCGGCGCGCGGTACCGGCGGCGGGAGGCGGTCGGGTAGCAGGTCGGCAGCGGCGGCTAGGCCACCCGGTCCGGCGGCGTCTCGCCGGCAAAGAACGCCGTGAGGTTCGCGATGGCCCGCATCCCCATCGCCTCGCGGGTCTCGAGCGTCGCCGAGCCGATGTGCGGCAACAGGACGACGCGTTCCATGCCGAGGTAGCGACGATCGAGCCGCGGTTCACCGCGATACACATCCAGCCCGGCACCGAAGAGGTGCCCCGACATCACGGCCGCGATCAGTGCGTCGTCGTCGACCAGATCACCCCGCGCGGTGTTGACGAGCACGCTCCCGGGCTTCATCTGCGCCAGGCGCCGGGCGTTGATCATCCCACGGGTTTCCGGCGTGCTCGGTGCGTGCAGCGAGACGACATCCGCTTCGGCCAGCAGGGCGTCGAGCGACGCCGCCGGTGTGGCACCACTGTCGGCAAGCCGTTCCGGCGCGACACCGCGCGGGGCCCAGCAGAGCACCCGCATCCCGAACCCCCGCTGCGCGCGACGCGCCACCGCCTGGCCGATCCTCCCGAACCCGACGACTCCCAGCGTCTTGCCGGTCACCTCGCGGCCGAGATGAAACGTCGGGCCCCAGCCGTTCCATCGCCCGCCGCGGACGACACGCTCGCCTTCCCCGGCGCGCCGCATCACCATCAGCATCAGGGTGATCGCCAGGTCGGCGGTGGCATCGGTGAGCACGTCCGGCGTGTTGGTGACCGCGATCTCGTGCGCCGTCGCGGCGGCGAGGTCGATGTTGTCGACACCGACGCCGAAGTTGGCAATGATCCTGGTGCGCAGTGGATACGCAGCCAGCACCTCGGCGGTGAAGCGGTCGGAGACGGTGGCGAGGATGCCGTCGGCCTCGGCGAGGAGGCGCTGCAGCGCTTCGGCGCCGAGCGGACGGTCGTCGGGCGACGGCACACCGTCGAAGCGTTCGACCAGGGCCGCCTCGACTGCCGCCGGAAGCCGGCGGGTGGCCACGACCCGGGGGCGATCGGTCATGCGTCGGCCCAGACCTGCTGGGCGGCGGCAACCCCGGCACCGGGCCGGACCGGAACGCCAAAATCGCGGAAGGTCATCTCCACCAGCGCCAGCGCGCCGAGCAGCATCCCTTCGTTGAGGTCGCCGAGATGGCCGATGCGGAAGGCGCGACCGGCCAGCGGGCCAAGCCCGCCGCCCAGCGCCAGCTGGTAGCGGGTAAAGGCGTGTGCCACGAGCGCCTTGCCGTCGACGCCGTCGGGGAGCATGACCGTGGTCACGCTGTTCGACGCGCTCGGGGCGTCGCGGCAACAGATGCCGAGCCCCCACGCGGCGACCGCCGCGCGCGCGCCCGCCGCAAGCCGGCGATGCCGCGCCCAGACGTTGTCGAGCCCCTCCTCGAAGAGGATCGCGAGCGATTCCCGCAGGCCATACAGCAGCGGGATTGACGGCGTATACGGGAAGTAGCCCTGGGCGTTCTGGGCCAGCATGGGGCGGAGGTCGAAGTACGCGCGCGGTCCGGCGGCCTGCTCCACCAGTTGCAGCGCGCGCGGCGACCACGCGGTGATGGCGAGCCCCGCCGGCATCATCAATCCTTTTTGCGAACCGGTGAGGGCGACGTCGACCCCCCAGTCGTCGTGATGATACGGAAGCGACCCGACCGCGGATACGCCGTCGGAGAAGAGGAGCGCGTGGTGCCCGGCGGCATCGATCGCGGCGCGGACCGCCGGCAGCTCAGCAGTGACACCGGTCGACGTCTCGTTGTGGACGATCAGCACGGCACCGATCGCCCCGGCGGAGTCGGCCCGGAGCCGTTCGGCGATCCGATCGGGAGGCGGTGCGTCGCCCCATGCCACGTCGGCCAGGCGCTCGACGACGTAGCCGAGTCGCGTCGCCGAATCGGCCCAGAGGTCGGCAAACTGGCCGGCACATGGCAACAGCAACCGGGTGCCGGGCGCCAGCGTGTTGGTCAGCGCCGCCTCCCACCCGCCGGTGCCCGACGATGTGAAGACCGCGACGCGCCCCGCCGTCGTACCCATCAGGGTGGCGGTGTCGCGGAGCAGTGGCAGCACCAGCTGCGGAAAGTCGACCGAGCGATGGTCTTCGGAGGGTCGATGCATCGCGCGCAGGATGCGATCGGGGATCTGGGTCGGTCCGGGAACGAAGAGATGCAGGCGGCCTGGCATGAGACTCGGGGTTGGAGACGGAGGTAATATTGACGATAACCCTCGCCGAGTCACCGTGAGCGCCAATCCGCCGTCCCTCACCGAGCTGCTCAGGGCGTCGTTCGATGCCGGCGTGCATGCGGTCGACGCCACGACGGCGACGCACCGCGCCCTGGAGCGTGGCGGTGCCGCGCCCGGGCCGCGGGGAGCGGCGCTGATCGTCACCGGAAAGGCCGCCTCCGGGATGGCCCGGGCCCTGGTCGAGTGGCTGGAGGCCGGCGGCGCCGCGCCGTCGGCCGGCATCATCGTTGCCGCGACGCCGGTCGAAGCTCCCCACCCCGCGCTGCGGACGGCGGTCGGTGACCACCCCATTCCGGGGCCGGGCTCGGTCGCGGCGGCGGCGGCGATCGGCGACGTCGTCGCCGCGTTGCCGGCCGACATCGACGTGCAGGTGGCGATATCGGGCGGGTCGAGCTCGCTCATTGCCGGGCCGGTCGACGGACTCGGGGCCGGCGACATGATCGCGACCTTCCGCCTGCTGCTCACCTCCGGGCTCGACATCGACGCGATGAACGCGGTGCGCAAGCGGCTGACCCGCTGGAGCGCGGGACGGCTCGCGGCGGCCCTTGCTCCACGCCGCGTCCGGGCGTGGTTGCTCTCGGACGTTCAGGGCGACGATCCGGCGACGATCGGGTCGGGACCGTGCAGCCCCGACGCGTGGACCACCGCCCGGGTGCACGACGAGTTGCGCCGGACCGGACTGCTGTCGCAGCTCCCCGCCGCGGTACTGCCCCTGCTCGACGCCGAGACGCTGAAGGCCGGCGACGCCGTGTTCCGGAACGTCACCGTCGACGTCGTCGCCGACAACGCCACGGCGAGAGATGCGGCGGCGAGGGAAGCCCAACGCCGCGGCGCCGTCGTGCACGTCGTGACGCGGTATCTCGACGGCGAAGCCGCGGTGGAGGGGCGGCGCATCGCGGAACTGGTCCGCGGTGCGGCCCCGTCGGACCGACTTGAAGTGTGGGTCATGGGAGGCGAAACAACCGTCACGATCACCGGCAACGCCGGCAAGGGAGGCCGGGCTCAGGAACTGGCGCTCGCCGCCGCCGAAGCGTGGGCCGGCGATGGCACAGGCGACGAGGTCGCCCTGCTCGCCGCCGGGACCGACGGGCGCGACGGACCGACCGACGCCGCCGGCGCGTTGGTGACCGGTACCACGTGGCAGCGGATCGGAAGTGCCGGGGTGGACGCCCGCCGGGCATTGGCGGCGCACGACACCTACCGAGCGCTCGACGCCGCCGGTGCGCTGCTGCGCACCGGGCCGACCGGAACCAACGTGACCGACCTGGTGATTGCCGCCCGCCGGGCGCGGGGGGCGTGAGGTTCAGCCGCGGGCGCGGAGCGTCGCGAGGGCCTTCATCACTTCGCCGTGAGCTACCGCCACGTCGGGCGATCGCTGCACGAACTCGAAGTAGCGCTGCTGGAATTCGTTGCCGTCGTCGTCCGGGTGGAGCAGGTCGCGGGTGGCGGCCAGCAGCTCCGGGACGCGCGCTTCCGCCTCGGGCGAGGCGTCGTGCATCGCTTCGTCCATTGCGGCGATCAGCGTGGTGAGCGGGCGGAGCCATGCAAACCAGCTGTCGCTGATTGCCAGCTGCAACAGCTCGGCGTTGTTGACCACGCGGCCGTTGAGGCGCTGCCACGCAACGCGCTCGGTTTCGAGCAGCGCGCGGTGAAGCCGCAGCACGGCGTCGCGCGCCGGACCGAGCCGCATTTCCATGATCGAACTCGTCACTGCCATTCCTCCCGCGCCGACCAGGCGGCGATCCAACTATACGACGGATCGCACCGGGTGGTTCCCCACGTCACGGTGCGCGACGATGCACCGAGAAGCTGTCACCGATGATCACTGTCAGGTCGACGAGCCGGGTGGCATCGGGTAGGTCCACCAGCGCGGCACCGCCGAGCACCGCGACGGCACGACCGGTGCCGGTCGAATCGCCGGTCCGCATGATCACGGTGGCCGCCGGCAGCACCGGATGGCGGCGCAGCAGCGGCTTGAGGAGCGATGAGTCGGCGTTGCCGAAGTAGACCACGTCGAGCCCGGCATGGCGCAACCATTCAGTGGCGACGCGGCTGGCGCCGGCGACCCGCCCGGCGTTGAGCACTTCGACGGTGACGCGGTGCGGCAGCGGCGGCCACGCCGGACGCTGGCCCGGAGAGGCGTGAACCGGATCGGAACGCAGCGCCGCCAAGGCGAGCACCGCGACGACGGCGGCCGAGGCCACGCCGACGCCGATCCGGCGCCGCGTCAGCCGCACACCGCCTCCCGGAACGCCACGGTCTCGGGCGGCAGCGTCCAGCCCTGGCGGAGGGCGTAGTTGACGCGCCGGGTGACCACGTCGCGCAGCACGCCGTCGGGATCCTGCGGAAACGCCAGCGCCAGCGCGGCGCGATCGGCGCGATCGAACGACCGCCCCGGTTCGAGGAAGTCGGCGCAGTAGAGCGCTCGCCCGGTCCTGCCCCACCCGACCCATCCGACCGAATGCCATCGCACCGCGCTGAGGACGTCGATGTCGCCCTCGCCTTCGAGCTCGGCGCGGGCCGCGGCGGCGGGACCGTGCCGCAGCTCGACGGGACCCTCGACCTCCGGCGCCCAACGGCGCAGTTCGGCTTCGTCGGCATCGCGCAGCGCGTCGTGGAGCCAGACAGCGCGCAGCCAGCACGACGTTTCCGTGGGCGAGAGGCGCAGCGCGGTGGCCCAGTGCCGGGCAAGATCGGCGACCCGCGCGACGTGCGCCCGGCGTGCCGGGGTGACCACCGCCCATGGCGGGAGTGCCTCGAGCGGATCGGGGGTCGACTCCGGCATGACGTTCAGGCGCTCCGCGACTCGGGAGTGATGCGGTTGCGCCCGTCGACGTGGACGATGGTGGGGCGGAACGCCGCCAGTTGGTCGTCATCGAGGTCGGTGAACGCCATCACGATCACCAGGTCGCCGGGCTGGCCGAGGCGGGCGGCGGCGCCATTGAGCTGCACCACGCCGCTGCCGGCGGTGCCGGCAATGACGTAGGTCACCAGCCGGCTGCCGTTGGTGACATTGACCACCTGCACCTCCTCGAACTCCACCAGATCGGCGGCGCGCATCAGGTCGACGGCGAGCGTGAGCGACCCTTCGTAGTTGAGGTCGGCGGACGTGACCGTGGCGCGATGAATCTTCGACTTCATGAGGCGGCGCCGCATTCAGGCGGGTTCCTCTCCGAGGATGACGTTGTCGATGAGGCGGGTGGTGCCGACGCGCACCGCGGCGGCGAGGATCGTCCCGGGCGCCGCGTGCGAGACGGGCGCGAGCTGGTCGGGATCGACGACGGCAATATAGTCCGGCTCGAGTCCGGCGCCGGCGAGGGCCGCAGCCACGTGATCGTGCAGGATCGCGGCGTCGTGCTCGCCGTCGCGCCAGCGGCGGGCCGCGCCGATCAGCCCGCCCGGCAGCGCCAGGGCGCGGGCCCGGGCGGCGGCGTCGAGGTAGACGTTGCGCGAACTCAAGGCGAGGCCGTCCTCGTCGCGCACCGTCGGCACGATGCGCATCGCGATGCGGAAGTCGAGTTCGGAAATCATGCGGCGGATCAGGGTTGCCTGCTGGATGTCCTTCTGGCCGAAGCAGGCGACATCGGGCGCGACGATGTTGAAGAGCTTGGCCACCACCGTCAGCACGCCGTCGAAGTGGCCGGGACGGACGGCGCCCTCCCAGCGCGCCGCCGCGCCGCCCATCGTGACGCGGAGGTCGCGCCCGGCGCGGTACATCTCGTCGACGCCGGGCGCGAAGAGGACGTCGACGCCGGCGCCCGCCGCCAGGGCGCGGTCATGATCGAGGTCGCGCGGGTAGCGGTCGAAATCCTCGCCCGGTGCAAACTGGAGCGGATTGACGAAGAGGCTCATCACCACGACATCGGCGTCGGCACGCGCCGCCGCGACGAGGGCGAGGTGGCCGCGGTGGAGGTAGCCCATGGTCGGCACCAGCGCCACGCGGCGGCCCGCGGCGCGCTCGGCATCGAGCCGGGCGCGGAGCGGCGCGACGGCGGAGAACTGGTCCATGATTCAGTCGAACGAGTGGGCCGCGTCGGGGTACTCGCCGCGCCGCACCTCGTCGGCAAAGCGGGCGGCCGCCTGACGCACCTGCGGGCCGAGGTCGCCGTAGCGCTTGAGGAATTTCGGCGAGAACTCCTCGTTGAGTCCCAGCATGTCGTGCAGCACCAGCACCTGGCCATCGCAACCGGCGCCGGCGCCGATGCCGATGGTCGGAATGGTGAGCGCCGCCGAGACCGTTGCGGCGGCCTGCGTGGCGACGAGCTCGAGCACGATGCACCCCGCGCCGGCGTCCTCCAGGGCGCGGGCGTCGGCGAGCAGCCGCTCCGACGCCGCGGCGTCGCGCCCCTGCACCCGGTAGCCGCCAAGGGTGTGGACCGACTGGGGCGTCAGGCCAAGGTGACCCATCACCGGAATGCCACGATCGACCAGGGCACGGACCGTCGGCGCCATCACCGCGCCGCCCTCGAGCTTGACGGCGTCGCAGTCGGTTTCGGCCATGACCCGACCGGCGTTGCGAATGGCGTCCTCGATGCTGACCTGATAGGAGAGGAACGGGAGGTCGACCACGACGAGGGCACGTTCGCCGGCGCCGCGGCGCACCTGGGTGGCGTGGTAGATCATCTGGTCGAGCGTGGCGCTGAGGGTCGAGCGACGCCCGCCCAGCACCTGGTTCAGCGAATCGCCGACGAGGAGGATGTCGATTCCCGCGGCGGTGAGCAGCCGGGCGAAGAGGGCGTCGTAGCACGTCAGGACGACGAGCTTTTCGCCGGCGCGCTTCCGCGCGGTCAATTCGGGCATCGTCAGCGGGCGGTCAGCCATGGTCCTCCAGCAACGCCAGTTCGCGCATCCAGAAAGTTCGGTCCCGCAGGCCGGGGTGCGGCAACGTCAGCGCCGGCGTGTCGCACGACAGGTCACCGTAGCGCACCAGGTCGAGGTCGAGGGTCCGCGATGCCCATCGCTCCCGGCGTTCCCGGCCGGCGCTGCGTTCGATCTCGTGACACGCGGCCAGCAGCGCCAGCGCCGGCAGGGTGGTCCGGAGCCGCGCCATCTGGTTGAGATAGGGCGGTTGCGCCAGTCCGCCCAGCGGCGGCGTCTCCTCGGCCGGAGTCACGTCAAGCAGCTCGACGCCCTCGAGCGCGCCGAGTCGGTCTCGCGCGCGGGCAAGATAGCCGCTCCGGTCGCCGAGGTTGCTGCCCAGCGCGACGTAGGCGGTCACCGTCACCGGCGTTCCAGCGCCTCCCGCAACCGTGCCACGAAGCTCCCCGCGGCGGCCACGCCGTCACGCTCGAGGGTGTCGACCAGCGCGCTTCCCACCACCACGCCGTCGGCGAACGCCGCGACGGCGTGCGCCTGGGCCGGTGACGAGATGCCGAACCCGACCGCCACCGGCAGTGCCGTGGCGTCGCGCACTCGCGCGACCGACTCGGCGAGGCCCTGATCGAGTGTCGCCGACGCCCCCGTGACACCGAGCCGGGCAACGAGATAGACGAACCCCTGGCCGCCGTCGACGGCCGCGCGGATCCGCTCGCCACGACTGGTGGGTGCGACGAGCCGGATCAGGTCGAGCGGCGATTGCTGCACCAGTGCCTCGGCCGCCGGATCGGCGCCGGCGGGGAGGTCGGTGAGCAGCAGGCCCGCGACGCCGATGTCGGCGGCGTCGCGGAGCAGCCGCTCGACACCGTATTGCAGTACCGGATTGAAGTACGAAAAGAGCACCACCGGTACCGACAGCGCCGCATCAGCGATCAGGTCGAGCGTGCCGGCGAGGGTCATGCCGTTCTGCAGGGCACGGAAGGTGGACCGCTGGATGGTCGGGCCGTCGGCGAGGGGATCGCTGAACGGGACGCCCACTTCGAGCACGTCGCAGTGCTCGGCGACGGCGCGCAGCGCGTCGCGCGACGCCGCCCGGGTCGGGTGGCCGGCGGTGAGGTACGGCACGAGGCCGGCGCGACCGTCGCGCCGGAGGTCCTTCCAGCGGGCGTCGAGCCGCGACTCAGATGAAGTAGTCACCGATGGCCAGGCCATAGCGGTCCGCGGACGTGACCTTCACGATGGTGCGCGGGTACGAACCGTCGGCGGCCGGTTGCGAGAGATCGACCAGCGTTCCCGGCGGCGTCACCCGACCGCCTTCGGCGTCGACAGCGATGCGGACCAGGGGCCGGTGCAGCTGCTCGGGATCGGGGCTCGCCCCGGCGACGATGGCCACCTCGAAGGTGTCGAGAATGACGCAGGTGCCGACCGGATAGATGCCGAGCAGGTTGATCAGCGCCTTGACGAGGGTCGGGTCGTAGCCGCGCCCGGGGTTGTTCCACATCTGGTGCAGCACGGCGTCGGGGGCCCACGGCTCGGGCTGGTAGGCACGGCGGGTGGTCGCGGCGTCGTAGCCGTCGGCGACGGAGATCAGCCGGGTGAACAGGCCGAGGCTGCGCGGGCGCACCGGCCGCGGATAGCCGCTGAGGTCCACCTTCATGTGGTGCTCGTGCGCAGCGAGGATGGCGCGATACGGCACGTCATGCCCGTCGCGCATCCGGAACAGCGTCAGCGTGCCGAGCCAGGGATGCGACTGCATCAGCTGCCATTCGTGATCGTCGAGCGACGATTCCTTGTTGAGCAGTCCGTGCTCGAGGCGCGCCTTGCCGATGTCGTGCAGCAACGCGGCGAGCCCGAGGTCGTACAACTGGATGCGGTCGAACGCGAGCCGCTTGCCAAGTGCGACGGCAAAGATGCAGACGTTGACCGAATGGGTGAACGTGTAGTCGTCGTACTCGCGCATGGTGGTGAGGCCGGTGATGGAGAGCTCGTTCTCCATGACCTGGTCGACGATCACCTGCACGGCCCGCTTCAGGCGCCGGGTGCTGGGGGCACGGCCCATCCGCACCCCTTGCACCACCTCGCGGGTGATCGCGACACCGCGGGCGTAGGTGCGCTTGGCCCGCTCGAGGCCTTCGTCGCGATCGCCGGCGTCGTTGCCGGCCGCCGTGTCGGTGGTTCCGTCGGCGCTGATCCGCACGATGTCGGCCTGTTGCATCCGGTGGCGCAGCAACTCGAGGCGATCTTCCGGCTCGCCGTCGGTCGGCAGCGTGCCGATGGCCGAGAGGAACGCCTGGAACTCGCGCCGGGTGACGCCGTCCTCGATGTGCAGCAGGCCGATGCCGGCGTCCTTCATCATCGAGACGAACCCGCTGAACGCCGCAAAGTTGTCGAGGCCGAGGCGCAGCCGGGTCTGGTTGACGAAGATGCAATCGTTGGCGAGGCGCACCTCGATGACGCCCTCGAGGCGACTCAGCGACACGGTGGTGCCGAGCAGGTCGTCGAGGGCGCGCTGCACCGCGGTGTTCTCGACCGGGTAGAGCTTGAGGGCCCGCTGCGCGCCGTGAATGGCGATCAACAGTGCGCGGCCGGCCTGCCGGACGAGGGCGTCGTCCTGCTGCGTCATCGGTTCGGTCACGGCAGCCAGTCCCGCAGCACGGTGTTGGCGGCGCTCCGGACCACCGCTTCCTTGTCGCTGGTGTAGCGATCGACGACGAGGCGCGCCTCGAAGGTGCGCACCCTGGCGAGGCCGAAGATGGCGCAGGCCCGGACCTCGGCAGGTTCGCGCCGGCGCAGCAGGCCGCGCGGCTCGAGCAGCTCGCGCAGCCTCGGCAGCGCATCGGCCCCGGCGAGCGTGGCGTACGCCTCGAACATTGCGCGCCGCTCGGTGCGCTCCCAGCCATGATCGTCGCCGCCGAACAGCAGTTCTTCGAGCCGCGGCCGGAGCCCGCCCGAACCGCCCCGTTCCAGCAGTACCGTCAGCGCCGCCTGGCGGACCACGCGTTCCGGATCGGCGAGCGCCTCCTCGACCGCGTCGACCGCGCTCGGCGTGCCGAACTCGCCCAGTGCGTGCACCGACGCCAGGCGCACCGCGTCGGTCCCGTCGCGCAGGTGACCGACCACGGACGGCACGAGTTGCGACAGTCCGAGCCGGCCGGCGAGTCGAATCGCCGGGACCAGCGCCTCCGACGGCCCGGTCTGGAGGATCGCCGCGAGGCCCTGGGGATTGCCGCGGGCCAGGTCGGTGACGCTCTGTTCCAGTGCGTGGCGGAGGTTGGTGTCGAGGGTGCCGCCAAGCCGGGCGAGCACGGTGGGCAGCGCCGCGGGCTTGAGCTCGCGGAGCACCTCGCCGATGTCGTCGTCGGCCGGACGGCTCGAGCCCTCGTCGAAGATCCGGAAGAGCTGGTCGAGGATCTCGGGCTCCGACAGGCGCGACTCGAACGACAGCACCGCGGCGTGCAGCTCTTCGTCGAGGCCGTGCGCGCGCGCCGAGATGACGCGCAGCTCCCGGATGATCCGGGCGACGGTGCGAAACCCTCCAGCCACCAGCTGGGCGGGCAGGATGTCCTCCAGCAGCGCAACGACTTCGCGGCGGATGGCCGGATCGCGCTGGGTCTCGAGCACGTCGAGGAGCGCGTCGATTGCCGCCTGGCGGATGTCGCGGCGGTATTCCTCTTCCAGGTCGGTGCGGATCAGCCGGGTTTCGGCCTCGTCGAGGAAGTACGGCGTCGCATCGAACTCGTTGAGGTCGACGACGCCGAGCGGGGCGGGATCCGGCGCCGCCCGGGCCGAGGAGACTTCGTTGCGCGCCGCCTCGGGCACTGGTGGCAGCTCGCGAGGCGCGCGCTCCTGCATGAACTCGACGCCGTCACCGAGCACCTCGACGAAGGCATACGAGATCAGCACGAATTCCTCGCCCCAGAGCAACGTCAGCAGGTCGTCGCCGGCGTCCGCCGGGAGGAGCCGCGCCCGGTTCACCACCTGCAGGAAGCGAACGATCTCCTCCGCCTCGACGCCCGGGAGGAGCGTCAACTGGCGGAGCCCGTCCTTGTAGAGTTGCCACGCGGCGCCCTCACCACGCGACGGCTGCTGATAGACCGGCGTTCCCTCCCACTCGATGCCGTCCTCGAGAATGTCGAGCACCAGCCGCCCGGTGACGCTCCAGACCGGCGCGAACGCATCGGTGAGCTGCTCGACGGCGCGGTGATACACCGGGTTGTTGGGGAGGTACATCTGCAGCGCGCGTTGCGCCTTGACCACCGTGCGAAGCAGTTCCTCGACGGCGTGGGCGTCGTCCTGGTCGTGCACCGGCTGCGCGGCCGCCGTCACGTCGCCTCGCCCAGCAGTTTCGCGACATGGGCGACATCCTTGTCGCCACGGCCGCTGACGTTGAGCAGCACCACTTCGGCGCCGTTCCAGCGGCCGCGCGACGCGTCGATCCACGCCACCGCGTGGGCGGTCTCGAGCGCCGGGATGATCCCCTCGAGCCGACTCAGCAGCTGGAAGCCGTCGAGCGCGGCACGATCGTCGATCGCATGGTATTCGACGCGGCCACGATCCTTGAGCCAGCTGTGTTCGGGACCGACGCCGGGGTAGTCGAGCCCGGCCGACACCGAATGCGCCGGCGCCACCTGGCCGTCGGCGTCCTGCAGGAGGTACGACATCGACCCGTGCAGCACACCGGGCCGGCCGGCGGAGAGGGTGGCGCTGTGCTCGCCGCTGTTGATGCCGTGCCCGGCGGCCTCGACACCGACCAGTTCCACCGCCGGATCGCCGAGGAACCCGGCGAAGATGCCGATGGCGTTCGACCCGCCGCCAACGCACGCCACCACGGTGCGGGGGAGGACGCCGGCACGCTCCAGCACCTGGGCGCGCGCTTCGCGGCCGATGACGGACTGGAAGTCACGCACCATCCGCGGATAGGGATCCGGCCCGACGACCGAACCGATGATGTAGTGGGTGGTGGGAACGTTGGTGACCCAGTCGCGCAGCGCCTCGTTGGTCGCATCCTTGAGCGTGCGGGTGCCCGAGCCGACCGGCACGACCGTCGCGCCAAGGAGTCGCATCCGGTAGACGTTGAGGGCCTGGCGCGCCACGTCTTCCTCGCCCATGTACACCACGCATTCGAGACCGAAGCGGGCGCAGATGGTGGCGGTGGCCACGCCGTGCTGCCCTGCCCCGGTCTCGGCGATGACGCGGCGCTTCCCCATCCGTCGGGCGAGCAACGCCTGGCCGATGACGTTGTTGATCTTGTGGGCGCCGGTGTGATTGAGGTCTTCGCGCTTGAGCAGGACCCGGGCACCGATCCGCTCGCTGAATCGCGGCGCGTCCGAGAGTCGCGACGGCCGCCCCACGATGTCGGCGAGCAACCCGTGGTACTCCGACCAGAACGCGGCATCGTCGCGCACGCCATCGTACAGCGCGCCGAGTTCGTCGAGCGCCGCGATCAGCGTCTCGGGGACGTAGCGGCCACCGTAGGGACCGAAGCGACCACCGACAGCCGTTTCAGGAGGGAGCGCGAGTGCCACGAACATTCTCCAGGAACTGGATCACGCGGACGGAGTCCTTGATTCCGGGCGAGGACTCGATGCCTGAACTTACATCGACAGCGTCCGGTCGGACGACGGAGATCGCCGCGCCGACCGTCTCCGGTGTGAGGCCGCCGGCCAGGACGAAACGGACCGGCTCCGGCACCAGGGCTCGCGCCTGACGCGCCAGTTCGACCGGCACCGGGATGCCGCGGCCCCCCGCTCCGCCGGGCCGCGCCGCCTCGACGAGGACGGCGTCGGCCGCCCGGGCGAATTCGGCCACCACCTCGCGCCGGGCGCTCGCGGCGTCCAGCGCCAGCACCCGCCACACCTCGAGGCCGGCGGCGCCGAGCTGCCGGGCCTGGTCGATGTCGTAGCTGCCATGCAGCTGCACACCGGCGAGCCCGGCGCCATGCACTGTCTTGAGGATCGTCCCGACAGGCTGCGTCCCGAAGACGCCGAGGACCGGAACGCCATCGGCGGCCGCGACAATCTCGCGGGCCCGCGCCACATCGACCAGCCGCGGGCCACCGGCGAAGATCACACCGAGGCGCCAGGCGCCGTGCGCCGCGGCGAGTGCGGCATCGGCCGGCCGGGTCAGTCCACAGATCTTGACCCTAACGTCCACGGCGCGGCACTCCGGTGAGGGCCGCGGTCGCCGCGGCGGGGTCCGGCGCGGCGGCCAACGCCGACCCGACGAGAACTGCGTCGGCGCCTGCCCGCGCCGCGTCGTGGACGTCGGCCTCATTTTGCATGCCGCTCTCGGCGATGGCAGTGACCGCCGGTGGGATCCGGGCGAAGAGCTGCCAGGCGCGGCCGACGTCGACGTGGAAGGTCTCCAGGTCGCGGGCGTTGACGCCGACGATTGCCGCGCCGGCGGCCAGCGCGCGATCCAGTTCGGGCTCATCGTGCGCCTCGACCAGCACGTCGAGGTCGAGATCGGCGGCAAAGCGGATCAGGCGGGCGAGGGCTTCGCCGGGGAGCGCCCGGACGATCAACAACGCCCCCGCGGCACCGGCACCCCGGGCCTCCAGCAGCTGGATCTCGTCGACGATGAAGTCCTTGCGGAGAACCGGCAGGCCGCAGGTCGCCGCTACGGCCGAGAGGTCTTCGATGGAACCACCGAAGAACGGGCCGTCGGTGAGCACCGAAATCGCCGACGCCCCGCCGAGGGCGTATGCCTCGCCCAGGGTGACAGGATCAAGGTCCTCGTTGATCGACCCAGCCGAGGGCGACCGCCGCTTGACCTCGGCGATCACCGCGACCTCGCCAGCGGGTGCCCGCCGGAAGAGCCGCTCGGGGATGCGCCGCCCGGCCGCCGACTCGATCGCCTTGCGCTGCAGGCGCAGCGCCGGGAGGCGTGAGCGGGTTTCGGCCAGAATGGTGGAGAGGTGATCGGCCATCTTGCGGTTCGGCTTCCTTTCGGGTAGCGTTCTTCGGGCTCTCTTCGCCAGCTATCGGAGGCTGTCGTGCCATTGACCCGAAAGCAACACGAGATTCTCGACTATCTCAGTGCGTCGATCAACGACCAGGGATACGCGCCGAGCTTCGAAGAAATCGCGGAACATTTCGGCTACCAGTCGCTCGCCACGGTGCACGAGCACCTCAGCAATCTCGAGCGGAAGGGATACATCCGGCGAGGCTATAACGAGAGCCGCGCCATCGAGGTTCTCCCGCCGCGGGGCACCGCGGGTGCCACCGAGATCCCGCTCCTTGGCGCCGTCGCCGCCGGCGTCCCGATCGAGGCGATGATGACCGACGAGGTCATTCCGGTGCCCGATGCGATGTTGCCGCGGCGCGGGGCCAACTACGCCCTCAAGGTCAGGGGCGAATCGATGATCGACGAACAGATCCGCGACGGCGACCTGGTGGTGATCAACGGCCGCGAATCGGCCGACGACGGCGAGATGGTCATCGCGCTGGTCAACGGCAGCGAAGCGACGGTCAAGCGCTTCTACCGCGAACCGGGGGGATGGATCCGCCTCCAACCGGCCAACGCCACCATGCGGCCGCTCCGCTACCAGGAACGCGACGTGCTGATTCAAGGCGTCGTCGTCGGCGTCATCCGCAAGTACTAGCGAGGGGCGGCCCGGCGCAGCATCGCCAGCCGCTCGCCTCCCTGCCGGCGGTCGAGCGCATCGGCCGCCTTCGCCATCGCCTCGTCGAGGTCCGCGGCAAGCCCCGCAACGTAGATCGCCGCACCGGCATTCAGCACCACCGCGGCCCGCAGCGCCGCGGGTGCCGTCGCGGGGTTCTCGAGCAGCTCGCGGATCCGGGCCGCGTTCTGGTCCGGCGTCCCGCCCTCCAACCCGGCAAGATCCGCGGTCGCGAGGCGGTAATCGGCCGGATCGATCCGCATCGCCGTCACCTCTCCATTGGACACTTCCCACACCAGCGTGGCGCCGACCGGTGACACCTCGTCCATGCCGATCTCGGCGTGGACCACCAGCGCGTGGATGGCACCAAGGCGGGCGAGGGCCTCGGCAACGTGCGGTGCGCGGCGAGGATCGGAGACGCCCACCACCTGGCGCACGGCGCCGGCGGGATTGGCCAGCGGCCCGACCAGGTTCATCAGGGTCGGGACGCCAAGTTCGCGCCGCACCGGCCCGACGTGGCGCATCGCCGGATGGTAGCTCGGCGCGAAGAGGAAGGCGATGCCTGCCTCGTCGAGCACCGCGGCGGCACGATCGGGCTCGAGTTCGATGGCGACGCCGAGCGCCTCGAGAACGTCGGCCGAACCGGAACGCGACGTGAAGCTGCGATTGCCGTGCTTGGCGACGATGGCGCCGGCGCCGGCGGCGACGAACGCCGCGGCGGTCGAGACGTTGATGGTCGTCACGGCGCCACCGCCGGTGCCGCAGGTGTCGATGAGCAGGTCTGGCCGGGGGTGGGCCACCGGGCGCATGGCGCCGCGGAGGGCCCGCACCGCGCCGGCAATTTCGGCCGGCGATTCGCCCCGCGCCCGGAGCCCCATGAGCAGGGCCGCGATGGCGGTCGCCGGTACGCCGCCCGCCATGATTTCGTCGAACGCCGCCTGGGTGGCCTGTTCGTCGAGGGATTCACCCGACGCGAGGCGCACAAGGGCGGCTCTGACGGCGCCGGAGGGTGGTGCTGTGGGACGTGCCATGGCAGCGGCAAGCGTATCGGCGCCGGGCGCGTTTTGTCAATATTGACAACAAGTTACGCCGGTTGCCGGGGCCTCCCGCGGGGGCTATTTTGCATGGCTCAATGGAACGCGCGTTCCTGCTCTTTCTCACGTTCGACGGAACGGACTTCTGCGGCTGGCAGCGGCAGTCCGAGGGGCGATCGGTGCAGCAGGTGGTCGAGGAGACCCTCTCACTGCTCGCCGATTCGACCCGCCAGGCAGTGGCCGCCGGGCGCACCGACGCCGGCGTCCATGCCGAGTCGCTGCCGGCGAGCACCGTCATGCCGGCCCGGTGGAACGCCGCGGAGCTGCTCCGGGCGCTCAACGCGACCCTCCCCGCCGACATCGCCGTGCGCGAGGTGCGGGCGGTCCGCTCGGGCACCGACGCCCGGCGGGCGGCGCTGGGGCGGCAGTATCGGTACGACGTCGGCATCGACGCCGCGGTGCGCTCGCCGTTCCGTTCGCGGACCGAGTGGGCGCTGGGGCGTCCGGTCGACCTCGACGCGATGCAGCGGGCCGCCGAGCGGCTGGGTGGCAGCCACGATTTCCGGGCGTTCGCGGCGGTGGGTGAACCGAAGCCCCACTACTGCTGCCGGATCGGGACCGCCCGGTGGTCGTCGTCGGCCGACCGGGGTGTGGCGCAGTTCACGATCGGCGCCGACCGGTTCCTGCACCACATGGTGCGGATGCTGGTGGGGACGATGGTCGACATCGGACTGAGGCGCCGGCCGGTCGACGACATGGGCCGGCTGCTGGCGTCGACGTCGAACGCCGACACCAGTCCGCCGGCGCCGGCCGCCGGGCTCCGGTTCGTGGCGGCGGAATATCCGGACGAGATCTTTCTCGGAGAGCGCGCGACATGGTAAGGCACCGGTTCGGAGCATTGCTGTTGGCATTCGCCCTCGCCGCGTGCCACCGGACGCAGCAGGCCGTGGCGCAGCAGCCCGCCGCGCCGCCGGTCGCCGCCCCCGAAGGGGCCGCGTCGCCGGCGATCCGCGCCGCCGCATCGAGCGCCGCCGATTCGTCCCGGCGTACGGCGATCGTGGCGGCGGTGCAACGGGTCAAGCCCGCCGTGGTGTCGATCCGCGTCACGCTCCCCGCCCCGCAACCCTCGCCGTGGGACATGTTCACCGGCCAGGACGAAGAGTCGCCCGAGGCGTTCGGCACCGGCTTCATCATCCGGCAGGACGGCATCATCCTCACCAACCAGCACGTCGTCGCCAACGCCATCGAGATCAACGTGACGCTGGCCGACGGCACCGACCTGCCGGGGCGCCTGCTGGGCGAAGATCCCGTCGCCGACATCGCGGTGATCAAGGTCGGCGCGCACCGGGCTGCCGGTGGTCACGCTGGGCCGTTCGAGCGACTTGATGATCGGCGAGTGGGCCATCGCCCTCGGCAACCCGTATGTCTACATGCTCGGCAATTCCGATCCGACGGTGACCGCCGGCGTGATCAGCGCGACGGGCCGCAACATCGTGCCGTCGGGCAACAACAGCGGGTCGTACCTCGACATGATCCAGACCGATGCGGCGATCAACCCGGGCAATTCCGGTGGCCCGCTGGTCAACGCGCTGGGTGAAGTGGTCGGGGTGAATTCGTCGATCTTTTCCGGCACCGGTGAATCGGTGGGACTCGGCTTCGCGATTCCGATCGAGCGGGCGGTGCGGGTGGCCAACGAACTGATCCGCACCGGGACGGTGCGGCGGGCGTGGGTCGGGCTGACCATCTCGGGTGGACGCAACACCGGACCGGAACCGGGCAACGGCCTGGTGATCTCGCAGGTTGCCCCGGGCGGCCCGGCCAGCCGCGCCGGCCTCAGCAGCGGCGAGGTGCTGCTGAAAGCCAACGGGCGGGCGCTCCGCAACTACCTCGACTGGGACGCGGTGAAGCTCGACCTCGATGTCGGCGATTCGGTCGCCCTGACGGTGCGCAACGGCACCCGCACCGAGCAGCTCCGCGTTGTCGCCGGCGACCTGCCAACCGCCACCGCGCAGAAGATCCACATCCTCAAGGATGTCGACCTCATCACGCTGACCCCGGCGATCCGGGCCGAGCGGAACATCCGCGCGACGGCCGGCGCGCTGGTGTACCAGATTCCCGACGCGCTCTCGCAGAACACCGGCCTCGAGAAGGGCGACGTCATCATCGGCATCAACAACCAGGCGCTGCGCACCGCCGAAGAGGTGGCGCGGGCCTTCCAGGCCATGAAGCCGGGCGAGACGTTCACGCTGAACGTCGAACGCAACGGGATGCGCGGGCATCTGGACCTGGTCTTCCAGTGACCGCCCCCCGGTGGGAATCGCCGCTCGCGACGCGCTACGCGTCGCCGGCAATGCAGGCGCTGTGGGCCGAGCCGCACCGCATCGGCTGGTGGCGGCGCATCTGGCTGGCGCTTGCCGAATCCGAGCGCGAGCTGGGACTCGACATTCCCGAGGCCGGCGCTCGAGGCCATGCGCGCGCACCTCGACGACGTGGACCTCGACGCGGCGGCGGGGTTCGAACACCGGTTCCGGCATGACGTGATGGCGCACATCCACGCCTTCGGCGAGCAGGCCCCCGCGGCGCGGCCGTTCCTGCATCTCGGCGCCACCAGCGCGTTCGTCACCGACAATGCCGACGTGCTCATCATTCGCGACGCGTTGCGGCTGGTCATTGCCAGGGTGCTGGCGACAATCGAGGCGCTGCGCGTGGTGGCGGAGCGCTTCGCGGCGGTGCCGTGCGTGGCCTACACCCATTTCCAGCCGGCCCAGCTGACCACGGTCGGCAAGCGCACCACGCTGTGGATGCTCGACCTCGGGCTCGACCTCGAGGCGGCGCTGCCGCTGCTCGAGACCCTGCGACTGCGCGGCTGCAAGGGGACCACCGGCACCCAGGCGTCGTTCCTGGAACTGTTTGCCGGCGACGACGCGAGGGTGCGCGAGCTCGACCGGCTGGTGGCCGCCAGGCTCGGCCTGCCGCACGTCTTTCCGGTGACCGGGCAGACCTATCCGCGCAAGGCCGACAGCCGCGTCCTCGATTGGCTGAGCGGCGTCGCCCAGTCGGCCAGCAAGTTTGCCGGCGACCTGCGGTTGCTGCAGCACGAGGGCGAACTGCTCGAGCCGTTCGAGTCGGAGCAGGTCGGTTCGAGCGCCATGCCCTACAAGCGCAACCCGATGCGCGCCGAGCGGATCGCGTCGCTGGCGCGCTACCTCATGGCGCTGCAGGGCAACACGGCGCAGACCGCCGCTGCCCAGTGGCTCGAACGGTCGCTCGACGATTCCGCCAATCGGCGGTTGGTGCTTCCGGAGGGATTCCTGGCGGCCGATGCCATCCTGGTCCTCTACGGCAACATCGCCGCGGGCCTGGAAGTGCGGGAGACGGTGATCGGCCGCCACGTCACCGAGCAGATGCCGTTCATGGTGACCGAGCGGTGGCTGATGCTCGCCACCCAGGCGGGCGGCGACCGCCAGATGCTGCACGAGGTCATCCGGCGCCATGCGCGCGCGGCGGCGGACGGCGAAGCGCGCGGCGACACGAACGACCTGCTCGACCGGCTCACCGCCGATCCGGCGTTCGCCTCGATCGAGCGGAAGCGCCTCAACGCCGAGCTCGATCCATCGCGCTACGTCGGCCGCGCGCCCCGCCAGGTCGCCGAGTTCCTCGCCGACTACCTCGATCCGCTGCTGGCCCGGGCGCGCACCGTCGTGGCGGGGACCGCTTCGGCCCCGGCCGAGGTTCGGGTCTGATGCGCGCCGCGATGACCGCCGCCCCCGCCCTGCCGCTGCCGCTCTGGCGGCGCGGCAAGGTGCGCGAGGTGTTCGAGGTCGGCGCCGACCGGTTGCTGATCGTCGCGAGTGATCGCGTCAGCGCGTTCGACGTGATCATGGCCGAGCCGGTGCCCGACAAGGGGCGGGTGCTGACGCAGCTCTCCGCCTACTGGTTTGGCCAGCTGGCGGCCGTGACACCGTCCCACTTTCTCACCGCGACGACCGACGAGATCATCCGCGAGGTGCCGGTGCTCGCGGCGTACCGCGCCGGCATCGCCGGCCGGGCAATGCTGGTGCGGCGGGCCGATCCGGTCGCGTTCGAGTGTGTCGTGCGGGGCTACATCGCGGGCTCGGCCTGGGCCGAATACCGGCGCGACGGGACGCTCGCCGGCGAACGCCTGCCGGCGGGGCTCGTCGAAGCGGCGCGCCTCGACCCGCCGATCTTCTCGCCGGCGACCAAGGCCGAAGAGGGCCACGACGAGAACGTCCCGTTCGCGCGGATGCGGGAGGCCCTCGGCGCGGCGCTCGCCGACGGATTGCGCGACCGGGCGCTGGCGCTCTACCGCGCCGGCAGCGCCCTCGCCGCCGAGCGTGGCATCATCATCGCCGACACCAAGTTCGAGTTCGGCATCGATCACACCGGCACGGCGATTCTCATCGACGAGTTGCTCACCCCGGATTCATCGCGGTTCTGGCCGGCCGAGGCGTATCAGCCGGGCCGCACCCAGCCGAGCTTCGACAAGCAGCCGCTGCGCGACTGGCTTGCCGCGGAACGCCGGGCGGGGCGATGGAACGGCGACGCGCCGCCGCCGCACCTTCCCGAGTCCGTCGTCGACGCCGCGTCGGCCCGATACCGGGAGGCGTTCCACCGCCTCACCGGCCACCCGCTTCCCGAGAACGCCTGATGCCGATCGCGCCCGAAGGGTGGCCGTTCATCGTCGTCGCCTGGCTCATTGCCGCGATCCTGTTGTTCGTGGCACCGCTGCTGGGCGTGGTGTGGCTGCTGGTGGCAGTCTGGGTTGTGGCGTTCTTCCGGAACCCCGAGCGCATCGGCCCGCGCGGCGACGAGCTGGTCATCGCGCCGGCCGACGGGAAGATCGTCAGTGTCATTGCCATCGACGAGCCGACCGTCATCAAGGGGCCGGCGACACGCGTCTCGATCTTCATGAATGTCTTCAACGTGCACGTCAACCGGTATCCCGCGAGCGGCACCATCGTGCACCGCGACTACCGGCCGGGCACCTTCACCAACGCCGACCGTGAGAAGGCGTCGCTCGAGAACGAGCACAGCGACATCGGGCTCACGTCGCCGGGCGGCCCGATCCTGGTGCGACAGATTGCCGGATCGATCGCGCGGCGGATCGTCACCGACGGCGCCGAGGGCGCCGTGGTGCGGCAGGGTGAACGACTGGGACTGATCCGTTTCGGCTCGCGGGTGGACGTCTTTCTCCCCGCGGGCACCTCGATACTCGTCAAGGAAGGAGACGTGACCCAGGCCGGGGTCACGGTCATCGCCCAATGGAAATGAGAGGCAGTGGCACGCCGCGTCGCGGCATGCGACGCGTGGTGGTGGTGGTCCCCAGCGGCTTCACGCTCGGGAACCTGTTCTTCGGGTTCTGGGCCATCATCTCGGGATTCAACGGCGACTACATCCACGCCGGGTGGTTCATCCTCTTCGCCGGCATCCTCGACGGCCTCGATGGCCGGGTGGCGCGCGCATCGCAGACCGGGTCCCGCTTCGGCGCCGAACTCGATTCGCTGGCGGACCTGATCTCGTTCGGTGTCGCGCCGGCGGTGCTGATCTACCTGGAGGAGTTCAGCGCCGGCTCCGGCTTTGCCTGGGTGCTCTGCTTCCTCTACGTCGTCGCGACCGCGCTCCGGCTGGCGCGCTACAACGTCCACTCGGCGCAGACCCAGCGGACGCCGTCGTGGTTCACCGGCCTGCCGTCGCCGGCCGGCGGAATGACCCTGGGCGTCTACTACGCCTTCTCGCAGACCAACTGGTACCGCCAGTGGCTCGGCAGTTTCAACAACCAGCACATCGGTGTTGCGATCCTGCTGATGGCGCTGGCCGGGCTGATGGTGAGCAACGTCAAGTATCCGCGGTTCCCGTCGGCGGGCTTCCGCACCCCGGGGCAACTCGCCGGCCTTGCGGCGTACATCGCGCTGCTGATCGCCGGGTTGGTCGACCCGGCCCGGCTGCTGTTTCCGGTCGGCGTGGCGTTCGCCGCCTTTGGCGTGCTGCGGGCGATGGCGCTGATGCTCGCCGATCGCGGCGACAACGGCCAGCCGCCGCTGGTGATCGCCGGCGGTGAGCACGTCCACCGCCGCGGGTCTCGCCACCATGAGGACAGTGCATGACCGTACGCGTCCATGTTCGCGTCATGCCCCGCGCCGGGCTGCTCGATCCCCAGGGCCAGGCGGTGGCCCATGCCCTGACGGCGCTGGGGTTCGCCGCCACCGACGTGCGGGTCGGCAAGGCCATCGAACTCGGCGTCGAGGCGGCGACGCCCGACGAAGCGCGCGCCAAGGCGCAGCGGATGTGCGAGCAGCTCCTCGCCAATCCGGTGACCGAGGATTTCGAGATCGAGGTGACCGGGTGACCGCTCGCGTGGCGGTGATCCGCTTTCCCGGCTCGAACTGCGAAACCGAGACCCTCGCGGCGATCACCCGGGCCGGCGGCGAGGCGGTCCTGCTCGACTACCGCGACACGTCGCTGCACGGCGCGGCGGCGGTGATTCTTCCGGGCGGCTTTTCCTACGGCGATTACCTCCGTTCGGGCGCCATCGCACGCTTCGCCCCGGTGATGGCCGCTGTTGCCGAACACGCCGCGGCGGGCGGCGCCGTCGTCGGCATCTGCAACGGCTTCCAGATCCTCTGCGAAGCGCAGCTCCTGCCCGGCGCCCTGCTCCGCAACGCGCAACGCCGCTTCGTCGGCCGCCCGGTCGACGTGCGCGTGGAACGGACCGATACGGTGTGCACCAGCGCGTTCGTTCCCGACGAGGTCATCCGCATTCCGATCGCGCACGGCGAGGGACGCTTCATCGCCGAACCCTCCGTGCTGCACGAGCTGGAGCGCAACGGCCAGATCGTGCTGCGCTATGTGGAAGAGGACGGCAGCGATGCCCCGGCCAACCCGAACGGATCCGCCGATGACATCGCCGGAGTCTGCAACGACGCCGGCAACGTGGTGGGCTTCATGCCGCACCCCGAACGGCTGGCCGAGGCGGTGCTCGGATCGGATGCCGGGCAGCGCTTCTTCACCTCGCTGACCGACCACCTGGCCGCGCTGGGGGTGTCATGACGGCGATTGCCGCCGCCGAACCGTTCCCGGGCGAACCGCCGGTCACCCCAGCGCTGGTCGGCGAGCACAAGCTGAACGACAACGAGTACGCCGCGATCACCGCGCTGCTGGGACGGACGCCGACGCTGACCGAACTGGGGATCTTCTCGGCGCTCTGGTCGGAGCACTGCTCGTACAAGCACACCCGGCACATCCTGCGGACCTTTCCCACCACCGGGCCGCAGGTGGTCCAGGGCCCGGGCGAGAACGCCGGGGTGCTGCGGCTTCCCGACGGTTGGGCGGTGGCGTTCAAGATCGAATCGCACAACCATCCCAGCGCCGTCGAGCCCTATCAGGGCGCGGCGACCGGCGTCGGCGGCATCCTCCGCGACGTGTTCACCATGGGCGCCCGGCCGGTGGCGGTGCTCAACTCGCTGCGATTCGGTTCGCTCGACGAGGCGCGCAACCGCTACCTCTTTGCCGGCGTGGTGCGCGGCGTGGGCGACTACGGCAACTGCGTCGGCGTACCGACCCTGGGCGGCGAGGTCTGCTTTGCCGACAACTATGCCGGCAATCCGCTGGTCAACGCGATGGCCGTGGGGCTGCTGCGCGAAGCGGACCTCATCACCGCGCGGGCCGAGGGCGTCGGCAACGTACTGCTTGCCGTCGGCGCGCGGACCGGTCGCGACGGGATTCACGGCGCATCGTTTGCCTCCGAAGACCTGACGGCGGAATCGGAAAAGCGACGGCCCCAGGTGCAGGTCGGCGATCCGTTCACCGAGAAACTCCTCCTCGAGGCCTCGCTGGAGCTGATCACCGGCCGCTACATCGTCGCCATCCAGGACATGGGCGCGGCGGGCCTGACGTCATCGTCGGCGGAGATGGCGGCGCGGGGCGGCGTCGGCGTCGAGATCGACACCGCTCGCGTCCCCACGCGGGAGCCGGGGATGACGCCGTACGAGATCATGCTCTCCGAGTCGCAGGAACGGATGCTGGTGGTTGCCGAACCGCAGCGTGTCGACGAGATCGTCGCGGTCTGCCGCAAGTGGGACCTCGAGGCGGCGACGATCGGCCGCATCACCGACGACGGAATCTTCCGGGTGGTGCACGACGGTCTCGTGGTGGCGGCAATTCCCGGCGAGCCGCTGGTCGACGGGTGTCCGATGTACCAGCCCGAGGCACGCCAGTCGCCGGCCGCCATCGCGCGGCGCGACGCGACGCCGTCCGGCGCCGTTCCCGGAGTGGTGAGCGCCCTGGAGGCGCTGCTCGACGCGCCGACCATCGCCAGCAAGCGCTGGGTCTTCGAGCAGTATGACAGCACCGTGCGGGCCGCCACGATCGTCACCCCCGGCAGCGACGCCGGCGTGCTGCACGTCCCCGGCACCGGCTTTGCGATCGCAATGACGGTCGACGGCAACGCGCGGCACGTGCTGCTGGACCCCTACGAGGGCGGCAAGGGCGTCGTCGCCGAGGCCGCGCGGAACATCGCCTGCTCGGGCGCGGTGCCGCTGGGCGTCACCGACTGCCTCAACTTTGGCAATCCGGAGCGCCCGGAGATCTTCTTCCAGTTTGCCGAAGCGTGTCGCGGCATCGCCGAGGCGTGCCGGGCCTTCGGCACGCCGGTGACCGGCGGCAACGTCTCGCTGTACAACCAGAGTCCCGCCGGGCCGATCGACCCCACACCGACGGTGGGAATGATCGGGCTGCTCGCCGACGCAACCGCCGTGGTACCCAGCCATTTCCAGGGGTCGGGCGACGCGATCCTGCTGTTCGGCGAAATCCTCGGGCACCTGGGCGGCAGCGCGTATTGGGCCGAGGTCCTCGACTTTGTCGGCGGCGCCCCGCCGCCGATCGACCTCGAAGCCGAAGCGGCGCTGCAGCGGCTCCTCGCCGCCGGGGCCGAGCAGCACCTGTTCCGGTCCGCCCACGATCTCTCCGACGGCGGCTTCGCCGTGGCACTCGCCGAATGCTGCATGGGCGGACCGTGGGCCACGATCCACTTCGGCGCCGATGTCGCGCTCGACGCTCACCGCGACGAAACTTCCGACGAGGGATGGTTGTTCGGTGAGGACGCGGGCCGCGCTCTGGTGTCGTGTCGCCCCGAGGACGTGCTCGCCGTGCAGCGCCTCGCCCACCGGCATGGCGTGGTGTGTCACCTGCTGGGCCTGGTGGGAGGTGTCGACGGCGACGTGGTGATCCGCAGACGCAAGACCGAGTGGCGCTGGCCGGTGCTCCGGCTCCGCGAGACCTTCCTCGAAGCCATCCCCCGGCGGATGGCGCGGGAGCCGTAGCCGATGTGCGGCATCATCGGCGTTTCCGCCCTCCCCGACGCGGCGCGCGTGGCGTACCTCGGGCTCTATGCCCTGCAACACCGCGGGCAGGAGAGCGCCGGCATCGTGGCGATCGATGCGGCGGGCCGGGCGCGCATCCACCGCGAAATGGGACTCGTCGCCGACGCGTTCAACGAGTCGACGCTGCACGAGCTCGTCGGCGACGTTGCGGTGGCCCACACCCGCTACTCCACCGCCGGCAGCACCGTGCTCGCCAACGCCCAGCCGTACCTGGTCAACTACCACGCCGGCCCGCTGGCCGTGGCGCACAACGGCAACCTCGTCAACGCGCAGGAACTCCGGGAACGGCTGGTGCGGGAAGGGGCGATCTTCTCGTCGAGCAGCGACACCGAGGTGCTGGTGCACCTCATCGCGAGGTCCGCCGCACCGACCGTCGAAGGCCAGTTGCGCGACGCCCTGGAACAGGCCGATGGCGCGTATTCGCTGGTGATCAGCGTGGGCCGGACGATCTACGCGGTGGTCGACTCGCGCGGCTTCCGCCCGTTGCTCATCGGACGGCTCGGCGACGGCGTGGTGGTGGCGTCGGAGAGTTGCGCGCTCGACCTGATGGGCGCCACCGACCTGCGCGAGCTGCAGCCCGGCGAGTTCGTCCGGATTGCCGACGGGCGGATCACCGACCTGCCCCCGCTTTCACCGCGACGGATGAGCCGCTGCATCTTCGAGCTGGTCTACTTCTCCCGCCCCGACTCGACGGTGTTCGGGCAATCGGTCGACCGGGTCCGCCGGGAGTTGGGCCGCCAGCTGGCGCGGCATCACCCGGCGGCCGGCGCCGACGTGGTCTTCTCGGTGCCCGACAGCGCCAACGTGATGGCGCTGGGCTACAGCGAGGTCTCGGGGGTCAAACTGGAGCACGGCCTGATCCGGAATCACTACGTCGGCCGGACGTTCATCTCGCCGTCGCAGGCAATGCGGGTTGCCAAGGTGCGCATCAAGTTCAACCCGGTGCGCGAGGTGATCGAGGGCCGGTCGGTGGTGGTGGTCGACGACTCGCTGGTGCGCGGCACCACCAGTCGCGGCCTGGTCGAGATGATCCGCGGTGCCGGCGCACGGGAGGTCCATCTCCGGCTCGGGTCGCCGCCGATCACCGGACCGTGCCAGTACGGCATCGACACGCCGACCCGCGACGAACTCATTGCCGCCAGCCACAGCGTCGAGCAGATCCGCGAACACCTGGGCGTCGACTCATTGGCGTACCTGACGCTCGACGAAATGGTCGACGCCGCCGGCGCGGGAGCGCCATGGTGCCACGCCTGCTTCTCCGGCGACTATCCGACGCCGGTGCAGTTGACCCTGGGACGCTGGCGCCACGCGGTGCCGATTGCGACCCCGGTGTGACGACGGTCTGCACCAGAACCGGTCAGGAGGCGTGATGAGCAATCCGCTGGTGGGCGTGGTGATGGGGAGCGAGTCGGACTGGGCGGTGATGCGGCACGCCGCCAGCCGGCTGGAGGAGTTCGGCGTGGCCCATGAGCGGCGCGTCGTCTCCGCGCACCGCACCCCCGACCTCCTCTTCCAGTATGCCGCCGAGGCGGAGCAACGCGGGTTGCGCTGCATCATCGCCGGCGCCGGCGGCGCGGCGCACCTCCCAGGCATGCTCGCGTCGAAGACCACCGTGCCGGTGCTTGGCGTGCCGGTCCCCAGCCGCCACCTCAACGGCCTCGATTCGCTGCTGTCGATCGTCCAGATGCCGAACGGCGTCCCGGTGGCCACGTTCGCCATCGGCGACGCGGGGGCCAACAACGCCGGACTGTTTGCCGTCGCCATCCTGGCGCGCACCGACCCGGCGCTTGCCGAACGGCTCCGGGCGTTCCGCGCCACCCTCGACGCCAGGGTCCGCGCCACCACCCTTCCCCAGTCCGGATCCCCGCAGCCGTGATCCCGCCGGGCGCCACGTTGGGGGTGCTCGGTGGGGGGCAGCTCGGCCGGATGTTCACCGCCGAAGCCCGGCGGATGGGGTATCACGTGGTGGTCGTCGACCCCGCACCCGATGCCCCGGCGGGACAACTCGCCGACCGGCAGATCGTCCGCCGCTGGACCGACATCGAGGCGCTGACCGAGCTGGCCGAAAGCTGCGCCGCCGTCACCACCGAATTCGAGAACGTCCCGGCCGACGTGCTCCGGGCGCTCGCCGCGCACCTGCCGGTGCGGCCCAGCGCCGACGCCGTGGAGCCGACCCAGAACCGGCTCGCCGAAAAGCGGCACCTCAACGACGCGGGGATTGCCACGACCGCCTGGGCGCCGGTCGAGTCCGAAGCCGATATCCCGGCGGCGTGGCGCGCAATCGGCGGCAGCGGCGGGGTGCTCAAGACGGCGCGGCTTGGCTACGACGGCAAGGGCCAGCGGGTGGTGGCCGACCCGGCCGCCGCCGACGCGGCGTGGCGCGAGCTGGGCGGCGTCAGCTGCATCCTCGAACGCCGCGTCGACCTCGAGCGGGAACTCTCGGTGATGGTGGCCCGCGGCAGCGACGGCGCGACCGCAACATGGCCCGCCGGCGAGAACGTCCACCGGCACGGCATCCTCCACACCACCGTCGTCCCAGCTATGGTAACGGATGATACAGTTGCCTCGGCCCGGCGGGTGGCGCGCCAGGTGGTTACCGCGCTCGACTACGTCGGAGTGATGGGCGTGGAGTTCTTCCTGGCGCGCGGGGGCGAACTGCTGGTCAACGAGCTGGCGCCGCGGCCGCACAACAGCGGGCACTGGACCCTCGACGCCTCGGCGACGAGCCAGTTCGAGCAGCAGGTGCGCACCCTGGCGGAGCTGCCACTGGGCGACACCACGCTGTTGGCGCCGGTCGCGATGGTCAACCTCCTCGGCGACCTCTGGCACGGCGGCGAACCGCGCTGGGAACGGGCGCTGGCGGTCCCCGGCGTGCGACTCCATCTCTACGGCAAGGCCGAGCCGCGCCCGGGGCGGAAGATGGGGCACCTGACGGCGGTGGCGTCGGACGCCGAGACGGCGCTGGCCCGGGCCCTCGAAGCGTGGGAAGCGGTGGGAGGCAGGAGCTGACGCGGGCGGGCCCCGGGGCCGGGCGCCGCGGCGCTACGGAACCCGGAGGGCGGTCAGCAGGAAGGCGTAGTCCACCGCGATCTCCCGCAAGCGGTCGTAGCGCCCGGAGGCGCCACCGTGCCCCGCCCCCATGTTGGTGAGCAGCAGCAGCGGCGCATCGGTGGTCTTGAGCCGCCGCATCTTTGCCACATACTTCGCTGGTTCCCAGTACATCACCTGCGAGTCGTTGAAGGCGGTGCGCACCAGCATGGCCGGGTACGCCGCGTGGTGCAGGTTGACGTAGGGATCGTACCCCCGCATCCAGCCGAACTGCTCCAGCACCGCCGGGTTGCCCCACTCCTCGTATTCGCCGATGGTGAGCGGCAGCGTGCCGTCGGACATGGTGTTGAGGACGTCGACGAACGGCACCTGGCTGAGCACCGCGGCGAACAGCTCGGGACGGAAGTTCACCACCGCCCCCATCAGCAGCCCGCCGGCACTGCCGCCCTCGATCGCGAGGCGGTCGGGAGCACAGTACTTCGCACCCACGAGGTGTTCGGCGCAGGCGATGAAGTCGGTGAAGGTGTTGCGCTTCGTCGCCATCCGCCCGGCGTCGTGCCAGCCCTTGCCGAGTTCGCCGCCGCCGCGGATGTGGGCGATGGCGACCGTCACACCGCGGTCGAGGAGCGACAGGCGGTTGGACGAGAAGGTGATCGGGTAGGGATAGCCGTACGATCCGTAGCCGTGCAGCAGGCAGGGCGCCGTGCCATCCGGCGGGAGATCGGCGCGTCGCACCAGTGAGATCGGCACCGCGGTGCCGTCGGACGCCGCGGCTTCGAGGCGCTCCGAGACATATCGGGCGGGATCGTAGCCGCCGACCACTTCCTGCTGCTTGAGGAGCGTCCGGACCCGTGATTCGAGCCCGAAGTCGTACACCGACGCGGGCGTGATGAGGGACTGGTAGCCGATCCGGATCGTGTCGACATCGAACTCGGGATTGGCGTGAACGTAGGCCTCACGCACCGGCTCCGGAAAGTCGATGCGGTATGTCGCCCCGTCAGCCAGCCGGCGCACCGCCAGCTCGGCGACGCCGCGGTCGCGCTCGCTGAGAACGAGGTGTCGCGCGAAGCAGTCGACGCTCTCGAGCATCACCCGGGCCCGATGAGGCACCACTTCGACGAACGCCTCCGGACGCACGTCGTCGACCGGCACCCGGACCAGCCGGAAGTTTCGCCCGGTGTCGTTGATCCGGATGTAGAAGTGTTCGCCGTGGTGCCCGATGTCGTACTCGATGTCCGGTTGCCGCGGCAGCAGCGTGCGCCACGACCCGTCGGGCTGATCGGCGCGCAGGACGTGGCTCTCGCTGGTGGTGTGGCTCGCGGCGTGGACCACCAGCCATTCCCGGCTCCGCGAGCGCCCGACCGACACCGAGAACGCTTCGTCCGGCTCCTCGAAGACGAGCTCATCACCGGTCGCGCCGAGGCGATGCCGCCAGATCTGGCACGATCGCTTGGTGACCGGGTCCTCGACGCCGTAGAACAGCGTGGCATTGTCCGACGCCCACGCCACCGACGTCACGCGCTCCCGCGCAAACGGCAGCAGCACCCCGGTGGAAAGGTCCCGGACCGCCAGGGTGTACTGCCGGAAGCCGGTGTCGTCGGTGCTGTAGGCCAGCAGGCGCGCGTCGTCGCTCACCACGAAGTCGCCCAGCGCCATGAAGGGCTTTCCTTCGGCGAGGGCGTTCAGGTCGACGAGCACCTCCTCGGCGCCCTGTGTCACGGACCCGGCCTTGCGGCAGTGGATCGGGTACTGCTTTCCCTCCTCGGTCCGGCTGTAGTACCAGTAGCCGTCGCGACGGACCGGAACCGAAAGGTCGGTCTCCTTGATCCGGCGGAGCATCTCGTGGTAGAGCCGGTCGGCGCGGTCGGACTGCGGCGCGAGCACGATCGCGGGCGTACTGGTTTTCCGCCTCGAGATAGGCGCGGACCGCGGGGTCGTCCTTGTCGCGGAGCCAGGCAAAGTCGTCGACGAATTCCTCGCCGTGACGGACCACGGCGACGGGACGGCGGGCGGCAGCGGGGGGTGTCGGCATGGCGGAAAATAGTGAGCCGCGGCGGGAAGCCGCGGCCCACGGTGGAGATGGAGGCGCAGGGAATCGAACCCTGGTCCGAATTGGCTTCTGAAACCACATCTACGTGCGTAGGCTCCGCTCTCCGCTTGGCACCGGTCCGGCGCGGAGCCGGCCTTCCCGGTGTTGACCTCCGATGGTGCTCACTTCCGGCGCTGGAGGATCGTCGGTCGCTATCCCGGATTTTCGATCCGGTGGCGACGCCCCGGGCGGGCTTCGGTCACCGGAGGTGCGAGAAGCGAGCTAGAAGCTCAGCTTACGCAGCCATCGCCAGATCAGAGTTGGCAATTGTGGTTCGTCCGAAGAGTTTATCCAGGGCCTCGGACCTGGGCACGCAGCGATCACGTCTACCAACCCGTCGAAACCGATCGCCCCCGTTCCTGAAAGATAGCCCGACGGTGCCGATTTGGCACATTCCGCCGCCGGCCCCATACTTGGGGAACCTCCGGAGCATACAACGATGATCGACCGGCCCGGGTTCTCGCTCGACGACGCCGTCATGCCGCTGACCTGGATCGGGCGGGCGGCGGGGTGGGCGCTGCTCCTCCACGGCCTGCTCTACTGGAACGGCCATGCCAGGAAGCTGGTTGTGCTGCACATTGTCGTCGGATTCGTGCTGTCGGCCGCGTTGCTCGGGCTGGCGGCGATTGCGCTGATCCGGATCCTGGCGATTCCCGTCGCGCTGGTGGCGGTGGTGTGCAGCGTGGCGATGCCGATCTACGGCCTGCACCAGCAATACCTGCTGCACGGCGTGGTGCACATCATCGTGCGGGCATCGCACTCCGAGGGCATGGTGCGGTGGACCCACTTCCTGATCGGACTCGCTGCCATCGGACTCATCGAGATGCTGACCCGGCGGATCCGGGATGACGGATTCCGCGACTACGCCGCGGCGAGGGCCCCCTCGCGGGCGAGGTAGTCGGCAAAGATCCGCTCCGCCTCGGCCATCGATTCCACCTGGAAGAGGCGCTGACGCAGGGCGGACGCCCCCGGGAGACCGCGGGTATACCAGCCGAAGTGCTTCCGGAACTCCACGGCGGTACGGCGGCTGTCGCCCTGCAGCTCGGTGGCGAGCCGGGCGTGCTCGAGCGCGACGGCGAAACGCTCGGCGGCGTCCGGTGGCGGCGGCGGCGTGCGCCCCTCGAGCAGCGCCCTGGCGTCGCGGAAGAGCCACGGGTTGCCGAACGATCCGCGCGCCACCATCACCCCGGCACATCCCGTATGGCGGTGCATCCGCAGGGCGTCCTCGGCGCTGTTGACGTCGCCGTTGCCGATGACCGGGACGTCGAGGGCATCGACCACCGCGGCGATCTCGTCCCAATCGGCGCTGCCGGTGAACATCTGCGCGCGGGTCCGGGCGTGGAGCGTGAAGGCGCGGGCACCGGCGTCCTGCATGCGGAGCGCGATGCCGACCGGGTCGCGCAGCGTCCTCGGACCAGCCGCTGCGGGTCTTGACGGTGACCGGCAGGTCGGTCGCGGCAACGCAGGCCCGGATGATCCGCTCCACCTGCTCCATGTCGCGGAGGCACCCCGAGCCGCCGTTCCGCTGCACCACCTTCTTGACCGGGCAGCCGAAATTGATGTCGATGAAATCGGGGTGATAGTGCGCGGTGACCAGCGCGGCCGCCTGCGCCATTGCCGCGACGTCGGCGCCGTAGATCTGGATCCCGATCGGGCGCTCGAGCGTCGTCGAACTCGCACCCCTCCAGGGTCCGGGAGATCCGCCGGCGGATCGCCTCGGCGTTGAGGAACTCGGTCAGCACGACGTCGGCGCCCAACCGCCGCGCAGATGCGGCGGAACGGTGCCTCCGACACCCCCGCCATCGGGGCGAGGAAGAGCGGGGACGGCCGAGCCGGTCGGATAGGGAACCAGTTGGTCACGGCCGAGAATGTAGGGGCGCGCTCTGTTGAACGGTACACGATCGAGGGGTTAGCCTTCCCCCGCCATGTCACTTCGCGATTACTTCTCCGCCGACGCGGTCGCCCTCGCCCTCCCCGCCACCACCCGGGACGAGGCGCTGTCGCAACTGGTGGACCTGCTGCACTCGACGCGGCGGTCGCGGAAACCATGCGGCAAGGTGCTGATGCATCGCGAGCAGCTGGGGTCGACCGGCGTGGGGCGTGGCATCGCGATCCCGCATTGCCGCTCCGCGAGTGATTCCCCAGCTGCGCCTGGCGTATCGGTCGGGACCCAGCGGGGATCGAGTATCAGGCGATCGACAGCAATCCGGTGCGGCACCTCTTCCTCATCGTCGCACCGCCGCCCGAGGTCTCCAACCAGTATCTCCCCGTGCTCGGCCAGCTTGCCCAGTTTGCCAAGGCCGCCGACGTGCCCGACCGGCTCATGCAGCTCGAGCGGCCCGAGGATTTCTTCGCGCTTCTCGCCGAGCGGGGCGCCTGAGCGTCACTCCCACTCGATCGTCGCCGGTGGCTTGGTGCTGACGTCGTAGACCACCCGGTTGATCCCGCGCACCTCGTTGGCGATCCGGTTGGAGATGTTCGCGAGGATGTCGGTGGGGAACGGAAACCAGTCCGCGGTCATCCCGTCGCGCGAGGTCACGGCGCGCAGCGCAAGCACCTGGTCGTAGGTCCGCTCGTCACCCATCACGCCCACGGTGCGGACCGGCAGCAGGACCGAGAACGCCTGCCAGATCTGGTCGTAGAGGCCGGCGGCGCGGATCTCCTCGATGTAGATGGCGTCGGCCTGGCGCAGCAGGTCGAGCTGGGGCCGCGTCACCTCACCGATGATCCGGATGGCCAGGCCGGGCCCCGGGAACGGGTGGCGGCCGACCATTTCCTCGGGCAGCCCCAGCTCCCGCCCCGCCTGGCGCACCTCGTCCTTGAAGAGCTCGCGGAGCGGCTCGACCAGCGTGAACGGCAGGCGCTCGGGAAGGCCCCCGACGTTGTGATGACTCTTGATCGTCACCGACGGCCCGCCACGTGGCGACGCCGACTCGATCACGTCGGGATAGAGCGTCCCCTGGACCAGGAACTCGACACCCGGCCCCACCGTCCGCGCCTCCCGCTCGAAACAGTCGATGAACCGGTGCCCGATCCGTCGACGCTTCAGTTCCGGGTCGGTCACGCCGGCCAGGTCGCGGAGGAACTCGTCGGCGGCGTCGACGACGTGCAGGTCGATGCCGAGGTGACGGCGAAACGTCTGCTCCACCTGCTCGCGCTCGCCGAGCCGCAGCAGGCCGTGGTCGACGAGGATGCAGGTGAGGCGATCGCCGACGGCCCGGTGCACCAGTGCTGCGGCCACCGCGGAATCGACGCCACCCGACAGTCCGCAGATGACGCGCGCGGTGGGGCCGACCTGCTCGCGGATCCGCTCGACCTCCGAGGCGACGAAGTGTTCCGCCGTCCAGTCGGGGGTGCAACCGCAGATCGTGAAGAGGAAGTTTGCCAGGATCTCGCCGCCCCGCGGGGTGTGAGCCACCTCGGGGTGGAACTGCACGGCGTAGAGCCGGTGCGCGGCGTCTTCCATCGCGGCCACCGGCGAGTTCTCGCTCGACGCGGTCACCTGCCATCCCGGCGCCGGGCGCTCGACCGAGTCCCCGTGACTCATCCAGACCGGCGTGGTTGCGCCCGGGGTGAACCCGCGGAACAGGTCGCCACCGTCGACGCGAATATCGGCCCGGCCGTACTCCCGCCGGTTGGCGCGGGCCACGCGTGCACCAGAGAGCTTCGCGAGGAGATGAAGGCCATAGCAGACACCCAGCACCGGCACGCCGAGGGCGGTGATCCCCGCGTCCACGCCGGGCGCGCCCTCGTCGTACACCGAGTTGGGCCCGCCGGAGAGAATGATTCCTTTCGGCTTCCAGCCCCGGATCCACTCCAGGTCGCGGGTCGGCGGATGGATTTCGCAGTAGACCCGCTGCTCGCGGACGCGCCGCGCAATGAGCTGCGTGTACTGCGACCCGTAATCGAGGATCAGGACGCCATCTGGGTGATTCACTCGCTCACTCCGCCGAACGGGTCGGCAATCTCGTCGCGATAGAGGTCGGTCAGCCGCTCCCGCGGTCGCACCACGGCCCACTTTCCATCGTCGATCAGCACTTCGGCGGCACGGGGGCGGGAGTTGTAGTTCGAGCTCATGGCAAAACCGTACGCGCCGGCGCCAAGCATCGCGAGACGCTGGCCGGGCGCGACCGGCGGCAACTCGCGCTCCACCGCAAAGGTGTCGCCGGTCTCGCACACCGGCCCGACGACATCGGTCGGTTGCAGCGCGCCGGCGACGGCATCGACCGGGACGATGTCGTGCCATGCGTGGTACAGCGCGGGACGGATCAGGTCGTTCATCCCGGCGTCGACGATCACGATCTCGCGTCCACCCGATCGCTTGCGCTGCACCACACTGGTGAGCAGCACACCGGCACTTCCCACCAGGTAGCGTCCCGGCTCGATCTGCACGGTGCAGCCGCTGCCGGCGACGAGGTCGCGCAACGGCGCCATCCATTCGGCCGGCACCATCGGCGTCTCGTCGCGATAGAGGATGCCGATGCCGCCGCCAAGGTCCAGGGTGTCGGGGTCAAAGCCGCGCCCGCGGGCGTCGGCGAGCACATCCAGCAGCCGCATCAACCCGGCGCGGTATGGCGCCGCTTGCAGCAGCTGCGACCCGACGTGCATCGCGAGGACCCCGAGGCGCAACCCCGGGGCATCGGCCAGGATGTCGAACGCACGCCCCATCTGGTCGATCGGCACCCCGAACTTGAGCCCACCCTTGCCGGTGGAGATGTACGGGTGCGTGTCGACGGTGACATCGGGGTTGATGCGAATTCCCACGGTCACGACGGCACCGTGCCGATCGGCGAGCAGCGCGAGACGTTCGAGTTCGCCGACCGATTCGACATTGATGTGCCCGACACCGGCAGCCATGGCGGCGAGCAGCTCGTCGTCGGTCTTCCCCACCCCGCTGAAGACGATGGCGCCGGGGGGAATGCCGGCGGCGAGTGCCCGCAGCAGCTCCCCACCGGAGACGATGTCGGCCCCCGCGCCGAGCCGGGCGAGGAGGCCGAGCACCGCGAGGTTGCCGTTGGCCTTGACGGCGTAACAGATGCGGTGCGGCAGCGCGCCGAAGGCAGCGTCGAGCATCGCATAGCGCCGGCGGATGATCCCGGCGTCGTATACCCAGACCGGCGTGCCGACTTGGTCGGCAATGGCGCGCAGTGACACGCCACCCATCGCCAACGCGCCCTCGGCGTCGGGCCGCAGCCCGGCGTCAGCGGCGGCGGCGGTCAGTACGCCCGCGCCCACACCGCTTCCGTCACCGCCGGCCGCCCGGTCCAGATGCACTGCGTCGGTTGTTCCGGGGTCCGGAATTCCGGATCGGGGAGGCAGCGGATCGTCGCCTTGGTGCGCTCCTTGATTTCGGCTTCGACCGCCGCGTCCCCGCACCAGCCGGCGTAGACAAAGCCGCCGCCGCCTTCGATGAAGTCGATGAACTCCTCCTTCGACTTCGGCCCGCGCAACGTCGCTGCCTCGCGACGGGCTCGCGCCACGTCGAAGAGCGCCAGCTGCATCGCGTCCATCTCGGCCCCGAGCCGGATGGCGAGCCCGTCGAGCGGCACCGACTCCTTCCCTCCGGTGCGCCGCGCGAGCATGGCGCTCTCCTTGGCGAGGTCGCGCGGGCCGAGTTCGAGCCGGAGCGGGACGCCGCGGGCCTCCCACTCGTAGTACTTGGCGCCGGGCTTCATCCCGTCGCGCAGGTCGGCACGGACCCGGATCCCTGCCTGGCGCAGCTCAGCCGCAAGGCGCTCGGCGGCGCCGCAGGTCTGGCTCCGCTCTTCGTCGGTCCGCCAGATCGGGACGATCACCACCTGCCACTGCGCCAGGCGCGGCGGACAGATCATCCCCGCGTCATCGCCGTGGGTCATGATCAGGCCGCCGACCAGGCGCGTGGAGACGCCCCACGACGTGCTCCAGACGTGATCGAGCCCGCCGTCGGCGGTCTGGAACTGCACACCGAACGCCTTGGCGAAGTTCTGCCCGAGATTGTGCGACGTTCCGGCCTGCAGCGCCTTGTTGTCCTGCATCAGGGCTTCGCAGGCGTAGGTCCGCACCGCACCGGCAAACCGCTCGCTGTCGCTCTTGCGACCGGTGATCACCGGCATCGCCATCCACTCCTCCATGAAGCGGCGATAGATGCCGAGGATCTTCAGCGCCTCCTCCTCGGCCTCGGGGGCGGTGGCGTGGGCGGTGTGGCCCTCCTGCCAGAGGAATTCCGTGGTGCGCAGGAAGAGCCGGGTTCGCAGTTCCCACCGCACCACGTTGCACCACTGGTTGATCAGCAGCGGCAGGTCGCGCCAGCTGTGGATCCACTTGGCGAACATCGAGTAGATGATGGTCTCCGACGTGGGGCGCACCACCAACGGCTCCTCCAGCTCCTTGCCGCCGCCGTGGGTCACCACGGCCGTTTCGGGGGCGAATCCCTCGACGTGCTCCGCTTCGCGAGCCAGGAAGGACTGGGGGATGAACAGCGGGAAATAGGCGTTCTGGTGCCCCGACTCCTTGAACATCGCGTCGAGTGCCTGCTGCATCTGCTCCCAGATGGCATAGCCGTTGGGACGGATCACCATGCAGCCGCGCACCGGCGAGTAGTCGGCGAGTTCGGCCTTCATGATCACGTCGTTGTACCAGGCGCTGAAGTCTTCGGCGCGCGGAGTCACTCCCTTGGCGTCAGCCATGCGTCAATCTTCTCCCTGCAGCAGGTGCATGCAGCGCTCCACGATGCGGTCCAGCGCCACGCTTTCCTGGCGCTGCGCCGCGAGGTCCTTGAGTTGCACTTCACCCCGGGCGCGGTCGTCGGGGCCGATCACCACCGCCAGCCGGGCGTGCCGCGCGTTGGCGAGCTCGAGTTGCTTGCCGAGCCGCGCGCCCGACAGCGCGTACTCGGTGCGGCATCCGGCGTCGCGCAACTGGTGGGCGAGGGTGAGCGCCGGCGCCGTGTCGTCGGCGCTCACGGTGGCCACGAAGATGTCGACCGCCGACACCGGCGCCGGCACCAGCTCGCGCTCCTTCAGCAGCTCGCCGAGCACCACGTCGCCCATCCCGAAGCCCACCGCCGGAAGGTCGGTCCCGCCGAGCCCCGCCAGCAGCGTGTCGTAGCGGCCCCCGCCGCAGATGGCGCGCAGCTTCCGGCCGGCGTCGAAGAGCTCGAAGACGGTGCCGGTGTAGTACGCCAGGCCGCGCACGATGGCGGGATCGAAGTCGACCCAGTCGCCCAATCCCATGTCACCCAGGGCCTGGAGCACCGCGCTCAATCGCCCCGCCCCGGCAAGCCCGTCGCCCGCCTCGTGAATCTCGTGGCGCAGCGCCACCCGGGCGTCGGCGTGCCGCAACGCCACGATCCGATCGCGAACCTCCGCGGACACCACCGCCGTCAGCTGCTCCGCCGCGCCGTCGGGGTCCTTCTCGAGGCGATCCATCGCCTGGAAGATCCGCGGCACCGCGCCATCCGCGGCGCCGATCCGCACCAGCCACGACGCCATCACCTGCCGGTCGGAGAGCCGCACCCGCACCGCGCCGGGACCCAGGCCCAGCGCCCGCATGATGTCGATCGCCAGCGCAATGATCTCGGCGTCGGCCAGCGGGCCGGCTTCGCCGAGAAGGTCGCAGTTGAGCTGGAAGTGCTCGCGGAGCCGCCCGCGCTGCTGCCGTTCGTAGCGGAAGAGTTGCGGCAGCGAGAACCAGCGGATCGGCTTGCGGAGGCCGTTGGCCCGCGCCGCGACCATCCGGGCCAGCGTCGGCGTCATCTCCGGCCGCAGCGCCACCTGGCGGTCACCCTTGTCGGTGAATGCGTACAGCTGCGCGACGATCTCTTCGCCGCTCTTGTCGGTGTAGAGGTCGAGCGGTTCGAGCGGCGGGCCGTCGTATTCCTCGAACCCGTACCGCATGGCTACGCGGCGCCAGGCGGCGAAGATGTGAGAACGGAGCGCGAGATCGGCGGGCGCGAATTCGCGGAACCCGGGGAGCCCTGTGCGCGTCATGGCCCAAAATACTGGTGCCCGGCCCCGTCGCACAGAGAGCCACGCCGCCGGGCCGGCCCGGCGCTAGGCGCCGGCATCCATTCCCAGCGCCGCCATCACGTCGCCGACGGTATGGAATGACCCCGCCACGACGATCGTTCCGGCGTGTCGCATCGCCGCGGCCAGTGCCGCCTCGAAGTCGGGCACGAGGTGCCACTCGGCGCGCGCCGGTGGCCGGCTCGGGTCGGCCAGCCACCGTTCGAGCCACTCCAGGTCCCAGCGGCGCGTGTCGGCCGACGGGGCGACCGTCAGGATTCCCACGTCGACGGCCCGGTCAAGCTCCACCAGCATCGCGGGCCATTCCTTGTCGCCGAGGATCGACACCAGCGCGTGCACCGGACCCGGCGGGGCGAGCTCGGCGAGTGCGGCGGTGAGCGCCGCGACGCCGTCGGGATTGTGCGCCACGTCGAAGATCCAGCGGCCGTGTCGTTCAAACCGCCCGGGCACCGTGGCGCGCGCAAACGCCGCCGCGGTCTCGACCCCACCGGGGCGAAGCGGCGATGGGAGGGTCTCGAGCACGGCGGCGGCGACCGCCGCGTTGCGGCGCTGGTGCGCACCGAACAACGCCAGCGGCCCCTCCCAGCGTCGCGCCGGCGGCACCGGCAACGGACGGAAGTGTTCCGCGCCGGCAAGCGACGCCACTGTGTCGCGGCCCGCGTCGAGCAACAGCCCGGCCAGACGGGGATCGGCCTCACCGACCACGAACGGCACATCCGGCTTGGCAATGCCGGCCTTCTCGCGGGCAATCGCCTCGATGGTATCGCCCAGGTAGCGCTGGTGGTCGAGCGCAATGTGGGTCACCGCGCTGACCAGCGGTTCGATCACGTTGGTGCTGTCGAGACGGCCGCCGAGCCCCACTTCGACCACCGCCACGTCCACCCCGCGCGTCGCGAAGTCGGCCAGGGCGAGTGCCGTTGTCGCCTCGAAGAACGTCGCACCGGTGCGCTCGATGAGTGGTCTGAGGTGGTCGATCCATCCGGCCACGGCGGCCTCCGTCACCATCTCGCCGTCGACCCGGATCCGTTCGCGGAACGTGCGCAGGTGGGGTGAGGTGTAGAGCCCCACTCGCCATCCCGCCTCGCGGAGTGCTTCGGCGACGAGGGTCGCGACGCTCCCCTTGCCGTTGGTGCCACCGATGTGGATCGTCGGATACCGGCGCTGCGGATCGCCCAGGGCGCCAAGCAGCGCCCTGGTGGTGTCCAGCCCGAACTTGATCTGGGTCGTGCGGGGAAAGAGGAAGTCGAGTGCCGCCGCGTAGGAGAGCGTCAGGCCGCGTCGGCCCCGCCGCTGCGGACGCGCTGGCGCTGCATGTGGCGCAGCAGCCGCGTGGTGGTCTCGCGGAGCGAGGCGCGCGGGACGACTTCGTCGATCTGGCCCTTCTCGAGGAGGAATTCCGCCGTCTGGAACCCCTCGGGGAGGTCCTGGCCGATGGTCTGCTTGATCACGCGCTGCCCGGCAAACCCGATCACCGCCCCCGGCTCGGCGAGAATCACGTCGCCCTGCATAGCAAAGGAGGCGGAGACGCCGCCGGTGGTCGGATCGGTGAGGATCGAGATGTACGGCACCGACAGCTGCCGGAGGTGCGCAATGGCCGCCGAGGTCTTTGCCATCTGCATCAGCGACAGGACGCCCTCCTGCATTCGCGCGCCACCCGACGTGCTGACCAGCACCAGCGGATAGTGCTTGTCCGCGGAACGGCGGGCGAGCCGGGCGATCTTTTCACCGACCACCGACCCCATCGAACCGCCCATGAAACGGAAGTTCATCACGCCCAGATGCAACGGACGCCCGCCGAGGCGGGCGAAACCGGTGAAGATGGCGTCGGACGTGCCGCCTTTCTTGTTCGCGGCGACGAGTCGGTCGGCGTAGTGTTCAAACGCCAGCGGATCGGTAGATCGCAGGTTGCCGTACAGCTCGCGCCACGTCCCCTCGTCGCTCAGCAGCTCGATGTATTCCTCGGCGCTGAAGCGCTTGTGGGTGCCGCATTCCGGGCAGACGTTGAGCGATTTCTGGAACTTTTCCCGCAGGTCGACGTGGCCACATGCGTCGCACTTCTCCCACGCATCCGCGGGAATCTCGAGCTTCTGCCGCGGTGCGGTCCTGGCCTTGCGCTCCTTTTTAAACCACGCCATGACGGCCATATGACCCCAGTTGGGCGGAGGCCCGGGGCGGGTCCGCGTAGGGAATGAACGTGCGGGGAGAATCGCGGCGGCGCAAGGCCTTGACAGCCAAGTCGTTGTCAGACTTCAACATAGCCAGATGCCCGCGCCTCCTCGGCGGCCCGGAAGGCGAGCCCGAGGGCCAGGAACAGCGCTACCAGGAACGACCCACCATAGGAGAAGAACGGCAGCGGGATCCCGGTGATGGGCATGATCGACACTGTCATCCCGACGTTCTCGAAGACGTGGGTGAATATCAGTCCGGCCACACCGAAGACCACCAGCGAGGCATACGCATCACCCGCCCGGCGAGCGATCCGGACCAGGATGACCAGCAGGGTCACGAACAGCGCCAGCGCCGCGAGCACGCCGAGAAGGCCCAGCTCCTCGCCGACAATGGCGAAGACGAAATCGGTCGACGGTTCGGCAATGAAACCCGATCGCTTCTGGCTTCCCAGGGTAAAGCCCGCGCCAAGCCATCCGCCGGAGCCGATCGCGACCTTCGACTGGATGGCCTGAAACGCCGCGCCGGCCCGATAGGCCTCGGGGTTGAGGAATGACCGGATCCGGTTCTTCTGGTAGATGTCGAGCTTGTCCCAGACTTCGAACGCCAGCACCCCCATGACCGAATTGGCGACATAGATCGCAATGCCCTCCAGCACGAACGGCCGCCAGACCAGGAGCAGCACGAACATCGTGACCATCCAGAGGCTCCACAACGTGGTGCTCCACGCCAGCAGCAACGAGATGATCGGCGAGGCGAGCAGCACCAGCATGCGCACCGGCACGCCGGCCCAGAACATCACGGCGAAGAGGATCCCGGCAAAGACGATGGCGCTGCCGAGGTCGGGCTGCTTGAGCACCAGCAGCGCCGGGACCAGTGCGATGGCGATGGGCGTGACAAGGCCGCGCAGCGTCTCGGGGGCCTCGCGGCGGGCGGCGAACCACCGCGCCAGCATCAGGATGGTTGCCAGCTTGGCCAGTTCCACCGGCTGCCCGATCCGCACATGGCCAATGGCGAGCCAGCTCCTGGTGCTGGCGGCGGAGCCGGCGCCGGTGCCAACCACCAGGGTCACGGCAAGCAGGAAAAGCGAGAAGCCGTAGAGCCACGGTGTGGCCCACTCGAGAATGCGGAACGACGTGCGATAGGTGACCGCGGCGGCGCCGGTGGCGATGACGAGAAAGAGCGCCTGCTTCATCCAGAGCCACTGGGGCCGGGAGAGCCAGAAGCGGCCGGCGCCGACGTGGAGGTCGGTCTGGCCGGCAGAGTAGATGATCAGCAGGCCGTAGACGGTGAGCGCCAGCACCACCAGCAGCAGTGGGCGGTCGAGACGCCGCTTCACGGCACCTCGGGTGGCGGCCGACGAGTGGTGTCGGGCGGCGGCGCCGGATGCAACCCGGCACCGAGGTTCTCCGTGACCGTTGCGTCGTCGAGCTTCTCGGCCCGGCCGTCGAGGTAGCGGGCAATGGCGCGCACGGCGTACTTGGCGACATTGGCGCCGTGAATCCCTTCTTCCACCTCGATGCCCACCACGATCCTCGCCGAATCCGCCGGCGCGAACGCGATGAACCACGCGATGTCCTGCTGGCCGGTCACCTGCCCCGAACCGGTCTTTCCCGCCACGTCGTATTCGCCGGCGCCGACCTCGTGCTGCAGATCGATCGACGCGGTCCCCTGGGTCACGACATTGACCATCGCCTGCCGGAGCCCCGCCAGGTCGTCGGGCGTCAGGCCGAGGTCACGGCCGGGCAGCGGCGTCCTGGGCTGCACCACGAATGGCACCGGCTTGACGCCGTGCCCCGCGAGCCCGGCGTAGAACGAAACCATGTTGATGAGGGTCTGCGCATCGCGTCCCTGGCCGATGGCAAGGTTGAGCACCTCGCCATTGCCCCAGGTCGAGACGCCCCGCGAGTTGACGTAGCTCTTCACGCTCGTCGGAAACGTCGGCCGGACCTCACCGGCAAGGTCGATGCCGCTGCGCTCGTCGAATCCCATCTCGACGCCGTCCTCGAAGATCGCCTTGGCGCCGAGCAACTGGCCCAGCTGGTAGAAGTAGATGTCGCACGATGTCGCGATGGCCTGCCGCAACGTGAGCGACCCGTGACCTTCGGGGTTCCAGCACTTCCAGACCCGGTTGCCGAAGCGGTACTCGCCGGTGCACGGCACCGGCATCCGGCTGTCCATGGTGACGAGGCCGCGCCGCAAAGCCATCGCGGCGATCGCCAGCTTGAAGGGCGACGCGGGGGGATAGCGGCCGGCGATCACCCGGTTGATCAGCGGCTTGTCGGGATTGTCGTTGAGCGCGGCCCAGGTGGTGGCGTCGATGCCGCCCACGAAATCGTTGGGATCGAACGTCGGGTAGGAGTAGTAGGCACGCACCGCGCCGTCGGGCGTCATCGCCACCAGTGCGCCGCGCTTGGTCGGCAGGTCGGCGCGCCACATCGAGTCGACGAAGCGCTGCAACGGCAGGTCGATGGTGGTCTGGACGTCGTGGCCGGCGACCGGCGGCAACACGGCCGGCGATTGGTAGTCCTGCACGGTGCGTCCGCTGGCCGTCACTTCGGCGTAGCTCACCCCCTGGCGGCCGCGCAGCAGCGAATCGTATTCGTACTCCAGGCCGCGCTGGCCCACCTCTTCGCCGCTCCGCGCGCCGGGAAAGTCGTTCGCCTCGAGCTCGTTCTCGTTGATCTCGCCGACGTAGCCCACCAGGTGCCCCAGCGCCGCGCCGGCCGGGTAGTCCCGCAGCGGCTCGCGCTGGATCACCAGCCCCGGAAGCAGCGCGCGGTGCTCCTCGAGGGTCGCGAGGATGTCGAACTGGCCCGACGCAAAGACCAGCGCGGGCTGGTAACTCGCCCCCGACCAGCGCCGCACCACGGCGTCGACGTCGATGGTGTCGTCGGGCACCAGCGCCTGGAGCCGCGCCAGCACCGCCCGCAGCGAATCCTCGCTCGACGCAATGAGCTTGATCGAGTATCCCGGCACGTTGTCGGCGATGATCCTGCCGTTGCGGTCGAGGATGTTGCCGCGCGGTGCCTCGAGGGGAATCTGCCGGAAGCGGTTGCCGGCGGACTCGGTGCGGAAGCGCTGGTGCTGCAGGACCTGCGCGTTGAAGAACGCCGCGCCGAGGACGGCGAAGGCGGCGAACACCACGCCGCGCGCCCCGCGGGCCCGCCGTGCCATCTGCCAGGAGGAGAAAGCCGTCATATGTCGATACGGATGGCAAACCAGTCGCGCAGCACCACCACCACGAACACTCCAGCCAGCGCGGTGCTGAGTCCCTGCAGCGGAGACCACACCAGCGCCTCGATCAACAACTGGCCCGGCGGCGTACCGCTGAGCACCAGGACGAGGACATTCCGGAGCCAGGTCCCGAAGAAGAAGACCCCGGCGTTCACCAGCAAGTTATCGGGAAAGAAGATCGCCCGCCCCCACGACGCACTCCACGCCACGATGGTGTGCGCCAGCATCCCGGCCCCGAAGCGCGCCGGGGTCAGCACGTCGGCAATGGTGCCCACCACCAACCCGGTCACCGCGGCGAGGCCGGGGGGCTGTCGCATGGCGAGCAGCAGCAGCACCAGCATCAGGAAGTCGGGCATGCCGCGCCCGGCAATCAGCGATGGCCGGACGTAGAACTCGAGCAGGAGCAGCAGGCAGACCGCCGCGACGAGCCGCCAGCGCGAGGGCGCGCGGCCGCGGCGCCGCCGGTCGATCGGTCGCGCCGTCATCGGGGCGGTGCCACCGGGTGGATCGCCGGTGCCGAGGTCGTCGCCGGCCGCAGGATGAGGACTTCGGTGAGGTCTCCCGGATTGGTGAACGGGACCACCTGATAGACCCGTTCGATCCCTTCCGGATCGTTGTGCGCCGCCGTGATCCGCCCCACCACGATGCCGCGGGGATAGACGCCGCCGTCACCAGCGGTGTAGACCACGGTGCCCATCGCCAGCGAGTCGCGCAGCGCCACGCCATGGAGTTCCAGCACCCCGCGCCCCGGCCCGGTTCCGGTCGACGGCGTCAGCAGTCCTCGCACCCGGCCGTCAGCGGTCACCGCCGCGGCGGCGAAGTCGGGATCGGTCCAGGTCAGCGCCGTGCTGGAGTGGGCCGAGACGCCCCAGATCTGGCCCACCAGGCCGTCGCCGGTGACCACCGGGTCGAACTGCGCCACCCCGTCGTCGCTGCCCCGACTCAGCAGCAGCATGCGTGAATCCGTCGCCGCGGGGCGGTGCAACACCTCGGCGGGGACGTACTGCGCGCTGCGCGCGGGCGCCAGGCCAAGCAGCGCGCGGAGGTTGTCGTTCTCGCGGCGCAACGCCACGGCCTGCCCGGCGAGGACGGCCAGCGAATCGCGAGACTGTTCCAGTTGGGCATAACGGAATCGCGCGGTGCGGTCGGCAACGGCGCGGGTCTGCAGAACGACGAGGGGGCGGAACACGGTTTCGCGCAGGAACCCGGCCACCCCCATCGCCCAGGTGCGCGGCAGCGCGAGGGCCGTCACGGCGAGCAGCAGGCACAGCGCGGGAACGAGCAGGTCCATTCGCGCCGCGCGCCGTGGCGCCGGCACCCGCATCAGGTCACCAGCACGCTGCGGAACTTCTCGAAGTCGTCGAGGATCCGGCCGGTGCCCCGCACCACGCAGGTCAGCGGGTCGTCGTCGACGTGGATCGGGAGGCCGGTCTCGGCCGCCAGCAACTGGTCCAGGCCGCGGATCAGCGCCCCACCGCCGGTCATGATGATGCCGCGGTCGACGATGTCGGCGGAGAGTTCGGGGGGCGTGATTTCCAGCGCGCGCCGCACCGCATCGACGATCGACGCGATCGGCTCCTGCAGCGCCTCGCGGATTTCCTCGGAATGGACCCGCACCGTCTTCGGAATGCCGGAGACGAGGTCGCGCCCTTTCACTTCCATCTCGCGCTCCTCCGCGGCGGGAAAGGCCGAACCGATCTTGATCTTGATCAGCTCGGCCGTCGGCTCGCCGACGAGGAGGTTGTAGTTCTTCCGCATGAAGAGCACGATCGCCTGATCGAGCTCGTCGCCGCCGATCCGGATCGACGTGTCGGAGACGATGCCCGAGAGCGCGATCACCGCGATCTCGGTGGTGCCGCCGCCGATGTCGATCACCATGTTGCCGGTCGGCGTCTCCACCGGCAGGCCGACACCGATCGCGGCAGCCATCGGCTCGGCGACCATCAGCACCTGCTTGGCGCCGGCGGTCTCCGCCGAATCGCGCACCGCACGCCGCTCGACTTCGGTGATTCCCGATGGCACCGCGATGATCACCTTCGGCTTGACGCGAAAGAAATGCTTGTCGATGATCGTCTTGAGGAAATAGCGCAACATCTTTTCGGTGACATCGAAGTCGGCGATGACGCCGTCCTTCAACGGACGCACCGCGATGATCCCTTCCGGCGTGCGCCCGAGCATGCGCTTGGCTTCGAGCCCGATCCCCTTGATCCGCCCCGACGAGCGCTCGATCGCCACGACCGACGGCTCGTTCAGCACGATTCCTTCGCCCTTGACATAGATGAGCGTGTTGGCCGTGCCGAGATCGACGGCGATCTCGTTGGCCGGGAGGAAGGTGCCGAACTGGAAGAGTTTCACGGGGATCGACCGCCAGAGGGTTCGGAACGCGAAACTAAGGGGTGCACCGGACCTCGGCAAGCGCAACACGTTGTCAGACCGGGATTTGGCTCCGGACCACCGGGACCGCCAGGCTGCGAGCACTCACTCGCGTTCTCCGGTGAGCGCCCGCTCACCGGCGGCGCGGACCCTGCCCGCCAAGGGCGCGATGGCGAAAACACCCCACCACGTGGTCGTTGACCAACCCGGTCGCCTGCATGTAGGCGTAGCAGATCGTCGAGCCGACAAACCGGAACCCGCGCCGCCGCAGCTCCCTCGACAGAGTATCGGAGAGCGCCGTTCGCGCCGGTACCCGCCCCCGTGAGGCGCGGTTCGGCTGGAGCGGCACGCCGTCGACGAACCCCCAGAGGTAGCGGTCGAAGCTGCCGTGTTCGGCCTGGACGGCCACGAACGCCGCGGCGTTGCTGATGGCGCTGGCGATCTTGAGCCGGTTGCGGACGATGCCGCTGTCGCCCAGCAGCCGCCGCACGTCGCGCGCGGTGAACGCCGCCACCAGCTCCGGATCGAAGCCCGCAAAGGCCCGGCGGTAGGCGTCCCGCTTGCGGAGGATCGTCGACCAGCTGAGCCCCGCCTGGGCGCCCTCGAGAACCACGAACTCGAACAGCCCCCGGTCGTCGTGGAGCGGCACCCCCCACTCGCGGTCGTGGTAGGAAATGTCGAGGGGCGAAACCGCCCACGCGCAGCGGGTCGGCACCCGGCTACCGCCCGGTGCTGCCGAAGCCGCCCGCGCCGCGCGAGGTCGGCGGCAATTCGGTGACCTCCTCGAAGCGCACCGGCTCGACCTTCTGCACCAGCAACTGCGCGATCCGGTCGCCGCGATGGATCACGAACGGCTCGCTGCCGAGGTTGGCGAGGATCACCTGCAGTTCGCCGCGATAGTCGCTGTCGACCGTCGCGGGTGTGTTGGGCAGGGTGACGCCGTGCCTGAGCGCCAGCCCGGAACGCGGGCGGAGCTGCAGCTCGTAGCCTTCCGGCACGGCGACGGCAAAGCCGGTCGGAACCAGCGCCCTGCCCCCCGGCGCGATCGATACCTCGGCGGCCGATGCAATGTCGAGCCCCGCCGCGCCGGCGCTGGCACGGGTCGGCACCGGCAGGCCCGCGCCGTGCGGCAGCCGGAGCAGCTTCACCTCGACCGGCGGCGTCACGCGGCTAGAGGACCGCCGCCACGTCGGTCACGTCGAGGCCGAACGCTTCGGCGACGCCGGCGTAGACCACCTTGCCGTCGACCACGTTGAGCCCGAGGCGGAGCGCGCCGTCCTGGCGACAGGCTTCCTTCCAGCCGTGGTTGGCGAGCTTCACCGCGTAGGGCAGCGTCGCGTTGGTCAGCGCCAGGGTGGAGGTGCGCGGCACGGCGCCCGGCATGTTCGCAACGCCGTAGTGCAGGATGCCGTCGACGAAGTAGGTCGGGTTCTCGTGGGTGGTCGGCTTGATCGTCTCGACGCATCCACCCTGGTCGACCGCCACGTCGACGATCACCGCGCCGCGCGGCATCACGGCGAGGTCGGCGCGGGTCACCAGGTGCGGCGCCTTCTTCCCCGGCAGCAGCACGGCGCCGATCAGCAGGTCGGCGTGCCGGATCGCTTCGAGGATGTTGTAGCGGTTGGAATAGACCGTCGCGACATTCGGCGGCAAGACGTCGTCGAGGTAGCGCAGCCGGTCGAGCGAGGTGTCGAGAATCGTCACGTGGGCGCCCATTCCGGCCGCCATCTTCGCCGAGTTGATCCCGACCACGCCGCCGCCGAGGATCACCACGTGCGCTGGTGCCACACCGGGGACACCACCCAGCAGCACGCCGCGGCCGCCGAAGAGCTGCTCGTTGTACTTCGCTCCCTGCTGCACCGCCATCCGTCCGGCGACTTCCGACATCGGCGTGAGCAGCGGCAGGTGCCCGTTGGGGAGCTGCACTGTCTCGTACGCCACGGCAATCGCGCCGGACGCCATCACCGCGCGGGTCAGCGGTTCGTCGGCGGCGAAATGGAAGTAGGTGTACATCACCTGCCCCTTCCGCATCCGGGGCCACTCGACCGCAATCGGCTCCTTCACCTTGACGATCATGTCGGCTCCGGCCCAGACCTCTTCGGGCCCCGGCGCGATCTGCGCCCCGGCGGCGACATAGGCCTCGTCGGCAAAGCCGCTGCCGACCCCCGCCCCGTTCTCGACCAGCAGCTGGTGGCCTTCGCGGACCAGCGCCGCCACGCCGGCCGGCACCAGGCCGACACGATTCTCGTTTGTCTTGATTTCCTTCGGCACGCCGATGCGCATCGGGATCTCGCTTGGAGTGGAGTTCAGACGTCCGCCGGCCCGAGCCGGACAGTCGTCATGCGTTCAGGCGCGAGGAATTGCCGCGCCAGTGTTGCCGTGTCTTCGGTCGTCACGCCGTCGATGAGCTCGAGCACCTCGTCGACGCCGCGATACGGTTCGTCGTACAGCGCGTGGCTTGCGGCCCGCGCCATCCGGTTGCTGGTGCTTTCCAGCGCCAGCAGCACCTGCCCGCGCACCTGCCCCTGCGCGTCGGCCAACTCCGCCGCCGGGAGTCCCTCGGCGGCGAGTCGCGTCAGTTCGCCGCGGATCGTGTCGAGCGCCTGCGTGGCGGTGGCCGGTTGCGTGCCGACATATATGCCGAAGGACCCCGCCGCGCGGTAGGTGGTGTGCCATGCGTTGACCGCATAGCAGAGCCCCAGCTCCTCCCGGACCCGCTGGAAGAGCCGGCTCGACATGCCGCCCCCCAGCGCCGTGGCGAGCAGCGCCAGCCCCCAGCGGCGGGGATCGGTGGCACTGACCGTGTCGGTGCCGACGATGGCATGGACCTGCTGCAACTCACGCATCTCGAGGCGGAGGGCGCCCCGGTTGGCCGTCGCCGTGCCGACCGGCGGCCGGGGCGGCTCGGCGGCGCCCTCGAACCATCCGAGGCTCGCGAGCTCGTCGAGCACCACCTGGTGTTCGATCTGGCCGGCCAACGAAATCACCACGTTGCCGGGATAGTAGCCAGCCCGATGGACCCGGGTGAGGTCGTCGCGGCCCAGGGCCTGGACCGTCTCGGCGGTGCCAAGGATCGAGTAGCCGTAGGGGTGGGCCGGCCAGAGCGTCTCGCCCCACAACTCGCCGACGAGGTCGTCGGGGGCGTCGAAGACGCCGTTGATCTCCTCGAGCACGACGTTGCGCTCGAGGTCGAGGTCTTCGGCGCGCAGCAGCGGGTGGCGCACCAGGTCGGTGAGCACGTCGAGCGCCAGTGGCAGGTCGGCGTCGAGGACGTGCGCCTGGAACGCGGTGTGATCTCGGGAGGTGAATGCATCGAGGGAACCGCCCCGCGCCTCGAGGGCGAGAGCGATCTCGCGCGCGGTGCGCCGGGCGGTTCCCTTGAAGACCATGTGTTCGAGGAGGTGCGAGACCCCCATCTTGTCGCGGCCCTCGTGGCCGCTGGCGGTCCGGACCCAGATGCCGGCGGCGACGGATCGCACGCCGGACATCCGTCCGGTCACCACGATCAGCCCGTTCGGGGCGTCGGTGCGGTGGAGATCGCGGTCGAGCTCGACGGTGCGCACCGTCGGGCTCATGGCTTGGGGAGCAGCGCCTTCCGCGACAGCCTCATCCGTCCGCGCTCATCGACCTCGAGCAGCTTGACCTTCACGATGTCGCCCTTCTTGACGACATCCTCGGTCTTCTCGACCCGCTTGTGGTCGAGCTCCGAGATGTGCAGCAACCCCTCGACCCCGGGCATGATCTCGACGAACGCGCCGAACGCGGTGGTGCTCTTGACCGGGCCCTCGTAGATCTTGCCCACTTCGGGTTCGGCCACGATCGCCATCACCATCTCGCGCGCCTTCTGGCCCGCCTCGGCGCCGACGGCGGCGATGGTCACCAGGCCGGTGTCGTCGATGTTGACCTTGGCGCCCGAGGCATCCTGGATGCCGCGGATCGTCTTGCCCTTCGGCCCGATCACGTCGCCGATCTTGTCCGGCTTGATCTGGATGGTGATGATCCGCGGCGCCCACGGCGACATCTCCGGGCGGTGCGTCGGGAGCACCTTGTTCATCTCGCCGAGGATGTGCAGCCGTCCCTGGCGCGCCTTCTCGAGGGCTTCCTTCATGATCTCCAGCGACATGCCGCTGATCTTGATGTCCATCTGGATGGACGTGATCCCGTCGGCCGTGCCGGCGACCTTGAAATCCATGTCGCCGAGGTGGTCTTCGGTGCCGAGGATGTCGGTGAGGATGGCGACGCGGTCGCCTTCCTTGATGAGCCCCATCGCCACGCCGGCACAGGGCGCCTTGATCGGCACGCCGGCGTCCATCAGTGCCAGCGATCCGCCGCACACCGTGGCCATCGATGACGAGCCATTCGACTCGAGAATTTCCGAGACCAGCCGGATGGTGTAGGGGAAGACCTCGAAGTGCGGCAGCAGCGGCTGCAGCGCCCGTTCGGCCAGCGCCCCATGGCCGATTTCGCGACGCGAGACGCCGCGCATCGGCTTGACTTCACCGGTGGAATACGGCGGGAAATTGTAGTGCAGCATGAACGACTTGGTGCGCTGCGCCGGAAAATCGATGCCGTCGAGCTTCTGCTCGTCGTCGGCCGTGCCGAGTGTCACCACCGAGAGCGACTGCGTCTCGCCCCGGGTGAACAACGCCGAGCCATGGGGCCGCGGCAGCACGTGGGCCTCGATGGTGATCGGCCGCACCGTGTCGGGATCGCGGCCGTCGACCCGCTCGCCCTTGCTGAGGATCTGCTCGCGCATCAGGCGATACTCGATCTCTTCCAGCTCGCCGACGATGTCGCGGGACCGGTCCGGGAACGTCTCGGCGAGCTTCGCCAGCACGTCGTCACGCACCCCGGCGAGGGCCGCGGCACGGCCACCCTTGTCCTTGGCGTTCATCGCCTTGGCCATCGGCTTGGCGGCGAGGCCTTCGACCTCGGCGACGAGCGCGGCGTCCTTGGCCACCGGCGTCCAGGCCATCTTGGGGACCGCCGCCTTGGCGATCACGTCCTGCTCCAGCTTGACCAGCTCGCGGAGGCCGTGCTGCGCCACCTTGAGCGCCTCGACCACTTCGCCCTCCGACACCTCGAGCGCGCCGCCTTCGACCATCAGGATCGAATCGGCGGAACCGCTGACGGTGATGTCGAGGTTCGAGAACTCCAGTTGCTGGAAGGTGGGGTTCAGCACCCACTTGTCCTCGATCTTGCCGACCCGGACCGCCGCCAGCGGGCCGTTCCACGGCACCTCCGAGATCGACAGCGCCGCCGATGCCGCCAGCACGCCGAGCACATCGGCGTCGTTCTCCTGGTCGGCCGACACGACGGTGACAAAGACCTGGACCTCGTTCTTGAACCCTTCCGGGAAGAGCGGACGGATCGACCGGTCGATGACCCGCGCCGAGAGGATCTCGTCGTCGGACGGGCGGCCTTCGCGCTTCAGCCAGCCGCCGGGAATCTTTCCCGCGGCGTACTGCTTCTCGCGATACTCGACGGTGAGCGGGAAGAACGGCAGGGTGGAGATGTTGCGGGAGACGGTGACGGCGGCGATGACGACGGTCTCACCGAACTGGACCAGGACCGAACCGGCGGCCTGCTTGGCGAGGCGGCCCGTCTCGATGACGAGCGGCCGGCCGGCGAACTGCGTTTCAATGCGATGCACGATGTTCCTTCACGGCGGATGAGCACCCTGTCAACAGAACGGGCGTCCCACAGTGCTCGCGTGGGACGCCCAGCAGCATCGTCACCCGGATCAGTTCCGGAGACCGAGTTGTTCGACCAGGGCGCGATAGGCGTTGAGATCGCGGCTCTTGAGATAGTTGAGCAACCGCCGACGCGTCCCGACCATCTTCAGCAGTCCCTGACGCCCGTGATGATCCTTCGGGTGCGTCCGGAAATGCCCGGTGAGATGCTCGATCCGCGCCGTCAACAGCGCGATCTGCACCGCGGGCGAACCGGAATCGGTTTCGTGATGGCGGTGCTTTTCGATGATGGGTTGCTTGGCGATCATCCTCTGGTCCCGTTCATGCTGCGCTTCGATGGCAAAATTCCTGAGTCAGCCCTGAAATGTAGGGGGGCAGCCCGGAATGGACAAGCCCGCTAAGTCCCTTCCCCGCCGTCACTTCGCCAGCCACCGAACAATGTCGTTCCGGAACGCCAGCACCATCATGAGCACCACCAGCACCAGCCCCACCAGGGTGACCGCCTCCCGCAGCCGCGCCGGGAGGGGGCGGCGGATGATCCCCTCGATGACCAGGATCAGGAACGTCCCCCCGTCGAGGACCGGGATCGGCAGGAGGTTGACGACCGCGAGGTTGATGGAGATCAGCCCCAGAAACCAGATGAAGGTGTCGAGCCCGGCCCGGGCCGACTGGGCCGCCATTTGGCCGATCAGGATCGGCCCCCCCAGCTCGCTGGTCGGCACCTGCCGGTTGAGGAACCCCCTGAGGGTCCGGAAGATCATCCCCGCCGAGGAGAGCGTCGCCGACGCTCCCGCGGCCACGGCACCGGCCGGACCGAGGGGTACCACCTGCACCGGCGTCCGGACGTAGATCCCCAGCTTGCCGACCATTGCCGTCCCCGAGTCATTTCGCTCGGCCTTGGGCGCCACCTCCAGGGTCCGCGGCGCACCCTGCCGCATCACCTCGACGGCGAGTGATTCTCCCGGGGCGGCCTGGATCCGGGTGACCGCATCGGCCCACTGCGTGATCGGGGTGCCGCCGATCGCCATGATCGAGTCGCCGGGGACGAAGCCGGCGGCGGCGGCGGGATAGCCCGGCTCCAGCGAGCCGACGATCGCCGGAACCTGGGGCTGCAACGCCGCGGCGAGCGCCGCGCGCTGCACCAGGGCGTCGCGCCCGACGTGCACCACGATGTCGGGGAATCCGGCAAAGGTGAAATGCAGCGAATCTCGATCGCCGCTGCTGATCTGGCCGACGATGTCGTCCCACGACGTCATCGGCTTGCCGTTGATCGCCGTGATCCGGGTGCCGGGCGGCAGGGTCGCGAACTGCTTCGCCTCGGCCGGCAGCTGCGACGCGATCACGCCGCCGACGGTCGTGATCGGATCGAATTGCCTGCCGTTCTTCCACGCCAGCCCGGTAAAGACCAGCAGCGCGAACAGCGTGTTCATCGTCACGCCGGCCAGGATGATCACCATCCGCTGCCAGCGCGGCTTGGCTTCGAACACCCGGTCCGGTGGCACGGCCTCTGACGCGGTGCCTTCAAGCACCGACGACGACGGGTCTTCTTCGCGGGAGGCCATCTTGACGTAACCACCAAGTGGCAGCCAGGCGATGGCGTACTCGGTTTCGCCCCGGCGGAACGACAGGGCGCGGATCGGCTTGCCGATGCCGATCGCAAAGCGGTGCACCCAGACACCGAACGCCTTCGCGGCCCAGAAATGCCCCAGCTCGTGGACCAGGACGAGCAGGCCGAGCACCACGGCGAGCAGCAGGATGGTCGTCAGCACGCCCAGCATCAGAGCATCTCCTCGGCGCGCCGGCGCGCCTCGCCGTCGGCAGCGCGGACCGCGGCGAGCGACGGCGTTTCGCCGGCGGCATGCCGCTGCAACACCGCGTCAATCACGCCGGGAATCCGGCCGAACGGAATCCGCCCGCCGAGGAACGCGGCGACCGCCACTTCGTTGGCGGCATTGAATGCCGTCGGCGCCGTGCCGCCGGCCCGTCCCGCGGCGACGCCCAGCCGGAACGCGGGGAAGCACTCCAGGCGCACGGCCTCGAAGGTGAGCGGCCCCGCGCTGACCGGATCGAAGCGGCGCACGCCGCCGTCGGCGATCCGCCCGGGATGCGTCAAGGCATAGAGAATCGGCACCTCCATCGACGGAAACCCCATCTGGGCCAGCACGCTGCCGTCGGGAAACTCCACCAGCGCATGCACCACGCTCTGCGGATGGACCACCACATCGATGGCATCATAGCCGAGGCCGAAGAGGAAGTGCGCCTCGATGACTTCCAGCGCCTTGTTGGCGAGCGTCGCCGAATCGACGGTGATCTTGGCGCCCATCCGCCAGGTGGGATGACGCATCACCTCGTCGACCGTCGCACCGGCGATCCGTTCCGGGGCCCAGGTCCGGAAAGGCCCGCCGGACGCGGTCAGCACCAGGCGAGTCAGCGGAGCCTGTTGCGTCACGCAACACTGCAGCACCGCGCTGTGCTCGGAGTCGACCGGGACGATCTCGCCGCCGCCCTCGCGCGCCGCCGCCGTCACCAGCGCGCCGGCCATCACCAGCGTCTCCTTGTTGGCGAGCGCCACGCGCTTGCCGAGGCGCAGGGCGGCAAGGGTGGCATCGAGGCCGGCGGCGCCGACGACGGCGTTGACGACAATGTCGACGTCATCCCGCGTTGCGGCTTCGACCAGGGTCTCCGGGCCGGTCGCCAGCGGCGAGGAGCCGTTGCCTCGGGCCAGCGCGGCAAATGCCGGGTGCCACTCGGCCTGTTGTGCGACGAGGGCGTCCTGGTTGGCACCGCCGACCAGGGCGACGACGCGGAAGAGGTCGCGGTGCCGTTCGAGCACCCGCAACGTGGTCGAGCCGATCGAACCGGTCGAACCGAGAATGGCGATACCGCGCGGCGGCCCTTCGGAACGCGACACGATCGGCTAGGCCAGCCCGAGCAGGCGGTAGCACGCCGCGGCAACGGGGAGGACGAAGTAGAGCGAATCGAGCCGGTCGAGGACACCACCGTGCCCGGGGATCAGCGCCGACGAATCCTTGACGCCCGCCTGCCGCTTGAGCAGGGACTCGGCAAGGTCGCCGGCCTGCCCCGCCACGCCAAGGAGCAGTGCCATGACGCACGCCGGACCGATCGTCATCGTGACAGCAACGGCGGGAAAGACGAAAAAGACGAACAACGGCGCCATCGCCACGCTGCCGAGCAGTCCGGCGATGGCACCGGCGCGCGTCTTACCGGGAGAGATCACCGGCGCGAGCCGGGCGCCGCCAAAGGCCCGGCCGCCGGTCATCGCGGCGGTGTCGCCGACCCAGGTGACCACCAGCGGGAAGAGCACCAGCACGGTGCCGGCCCACGACCGGTCGGGCCAGCGACTCTCGCGGAGCACGAGGAGAAACGCCGGCAGCAGTCCCGCATAGCAGATGCCGAAGAGCGTGACGGCCAGCGCATCGAGCGGGCGCCGGGTGGGGTCACGGAGCGCCAGCGCGGCGATCATCAGCGCAAGCAGCACGATGGCGGCAACGAACGGCCACCCGGCCGCGACGGTGGCAGCACCGCGGTCGCGGTCGAGCACCAGCTGGACGGCCGCCACCGCGGCGATGACGACGACGTACCCCGGGGCGCGGAGCGCGTCGATCGACGCCCGGCTCGCGAGGTCGTAGACCTCCCTCGCGCCAAGCACCGCGGCGGTCGCGACCACCACGGCCAGCAACCAACCGCCCATCCAGACGGTGACGATCGCCAGCGGAATGGCGATGACCGCAAACCCGATCCGGCGCCGGAGATTGGCGTCCATGATTGCGCTCAGGCGTTGACGCGACCGAAGCGCCGGTCGCGATGCTGGTACTCGGTGATCGCCGCCCGGAGGTCGTCGCGGGAAAAGTCGGGCCAGCGCACCTGGGTCACGACGATCTCGGCGTAGGCAAGTTGCCAGAGCAGGAAATTGGAGAGGCGCATCTCGCCGGAGGTGCGGATCAGCAGGTCGGGGTCGGGCCACGGCGCGGTGTAGAGTTCGGCGGCGACGGCGTCTTCGTCGATTGCCTCCGGCCGCAGCGCGCCGCGCTCGACCTGTTCGGCCAGCCGCCGGGCGGCCCGCGCCAGCTCGGCGCGCGCGCCATACGACAGGCAGATGTTGAGGGCGAGCTTGTCGCCGTGCGCGGTCCGGGATTCGAGCTCGCGCACCGCGTCACGCGACGCCGGCGACAGCCGCGAGAGGTCGCCGAGCATCCGGACCGCGACGCCCTGGCGCTCGAGTTCCGGCGCTTCCTTCGCGATGTAGGCCTCGAGCAGCGACATGAGCGCCTCGATCTCCTCCGGCGGCCGCTGCCAGTTCTCCTGGGAAAAGGCAAAGAGGGTCAGCACCTCGACCCCTGCCTCGAGACATCCCTCGACCGCCTCGCGCACCGCCGCCATGCCGGCCTGGTGACCGGCCGACCGCGGCAGGCCACGCTCGCGGGCCCAGCGTCCATTGCCGTCCATGATGACCGCGATGTGGCGCGGGACGCCGCCGGGCGGGCGGCGCGATCCGGCGGGTGGGCGCGGCGGCGTACTCACACTTCCAGGATCTCGGCTTCCTTCGCCTTGAGCTGCGCGTCGATCTGGTGGATCGCCTCGTCGGTGTGCTTCTGCACGTCCTTCTCGGCTCGGGTCTTTTCGTCTTCGGAGACCTTCTCGGTCTTCTTGATCCGCGCCATCGCGTCGGTGCGGGCCTGGCGCACCGCGACGCGCCCCTCTTCGGCCAGCTTGCCGCAGAGCTTGATCAACTCCTTGCGCCGCTCTTCGGAGAGCATCGGCAGCGGCACGCGGATCAGCGTTCCCTGGGTCTGCGGGTTGAGTCCCAGCCCCGAGTCGCGGATCGCCTTCTCGATCGCGGCGGAGAGCCCCTTGTCGAACGGCTGCACCACCAGCATCCGGGGTTCCGGCGCGGAGACCATCGCCACCTGCACCAGTGGCATGGTGGAGCCGTAGGCTTCCACCCGCACCACGTCGAGCAGCTGCGGCGATGACTTGCCGGAGCGGATCCCGCTCAGCTCGCGCTTGGTGTTCTCGATTGCCTTCTGCATGCCCTCGCGGGCCGCCTTGACCATTTCGGGTATTGTCATCGGACGAGGGTGCCGACGCGCTCGCCGTCGAGCGCACGCGCGATGGCGCCGGGCTGGTTGATGTTGAAGACGACGATCGGCAATCCGTTGGCCTGGCAGAGCCCGAACGCGTTGGCGTCCATCACGGCGTAGCCGTTGATCAGGGCGTCCTGGAAGGTGAGTTCGGGAATCAGCTCGGCGTCGGCCACCTTGCGCGGATCGGCGGTGTAGATCCCGTCGACGTTGGTGGCCTTCAGGACGACTTCGGCGTCCATCTCGAGAGCGCGGAGCACCGCCGCGGTGTCGGTGGAGAAATAGGGATTGCCGGTGCCACCGGCAAAGATCACCAGCCGCCCCTTTTCGAGATGCCGCAGCATCCGGCGGCGGATGTAGGGCTCGGCGAGCGACTCCATCCGGATCGCCGTCATCACCCGGGTCTGCACCCCGAGGGATTCGAGCACGTTCTGCAGCGCCAGCGCGTTGATGACCGTGGCGAGCATTCCCATGTAGTCGGCGGAGACGCGGTCGAGGCCGTGTCCGCTCGCCGCGGCACCGCGTACGATGTTGCCGCCGCCCACCACGAGGCCGAGGTGCACCCCGCGCGAATGTACCTGCTTGATCTCTTCCGCCAGCGCTTCGATGACGCCGTAGTCAAGACCGCCTCCCTTGCCGCCGGCGAGGGCTTCGCCGGAGAGCTTCAGCAGGGCGCGGCGGTAGGCGAGCGACATCAGACTTCGCCGACCTTGAAGCGGGCGAAGCGCACCACCCGCGCGCCGGGGACGCGCTCGAGCAGGGCGCCGATCGTCACCGACTCGTCCTTGACGAACGGCTGGTCGACGAGGGCACGCTCGGCGGCAAACTTCTTGAGCTTGCCGTCGACGATCTTGGCGCGGATCGCCTCGGGCTTTCCTTCCTGGGCGACCTGCTCCTCGGCAATGCGCCGTTCCCGTTCCAGCACGTCGAGCGGGATGTCGGCAGCGCTCACCGAGATCGGATCCGCCGAGGCGATGTGGAGCGCGATGTCGCGCGCCAGCGCCTGGGCTTCGTCGCCTTCGGCGCCGGCGAGCTGCACCAGCACGCCGACCTGGCCGTTGAAATGGCGATACTCGCCGATCGTCGCGGCCGGCGCCTGCAACTTGGCGACCCGCTTGAGGGTCATCGCCTCGCCGGTCTTCCCGGAGGCCTCCAGAACGGTGTCGGCGACGGTCTTGCCGTCGAGCACCTCGGCGCCGAAATCCGCCAGCGTCACGCCCGCCGGGCTGCTGGTGAGGGCGTGCAGCGCGAGGCGCTTGGCGAGCACCTGGAATTCGTCGGTCCGCGCCACGAAGTCGGTTTCGCAATTGAGCTCGATCATCGCGCCGGCCTCGCCGGACGTCTCGATCATCACGGCACCCTGCGACGCATCGCGACCGGCGCGCTTCTCGGCCTTCGCGATGCCCCGCTTGCGGAGCAGTTCGGCGGCGAGGGTCAGGTCGCCCTGCGCCTCTTCGAGGGCCTTCTTGCAATCCATCATCCCCGCGCCGGTGCGGGCGCGGAGGGCGGAGATGTCCTTGGGAGTGATCGTCGTCATGCTCATGTCTGCGTCAGTCTCTCGGTCCGAGTGTGCAACCGCCGCCCGGGGGCGAAGGCCCGGCGGGCGGCGGCAGGAAAGATGGCCGGACAGGTTGGTTCAGGCCACCGGTTCGCCGCCCTCGCCACCGGCAGAGGGTTCATGCTTGAGGCGGGCCGCGATCGCCTCCGGCCGCGCCTTGCGCTTCCGGCGGGGACGGCGCTTGCGGCGGTCCTCCTCGCTGGCACTCTCGGCGTCGCCGGCCGAATAGGTCTCGGCGTCCTCGTCGAGTGCCATCTCGCGCACCGGCATCTGGGCGCGGGCTTCGCGTACCGCGTCACAGAGCGCGGTGGTGATCAGCGAGACGCTGCGGATCGCGTCGTCGTTTCCCGGAATCGGCACGGTGATCAGATCGGGGTCGGCATTGGTGTCGACGATCGCCACCACCGGGATGTGCGAGACGGTTTGCCTCCTGCGACGGCGATCTTTTCCTTCTTGGCGTCGACGACGAACGAGCGCGCCCGGGCAGCCGGCCCATCATCTTGATGCCTTCGAGGTTGCGCGACAGCTTCTCGCGCTCGCGGCTGAAGAGCAGCTGCTCCTTCTTGGTGTAGTTCTCGAAGTCGCCTTCGCCAGCGCCCTGCTCCAGGTCCGCAGCCGGCGGATCTGCTTCTTGATGGTCTGGAAGTTGGTCAGCGTCCCGCCCAGCCAGCGCTCGGTCACCCAGTGACAGCCCCGGCGTTCCGCGCTTCGTCTTCGACTACTGCCTTCGAGTTGCGCTTGGTGCAGACGAAGAGGATGTTCTCGCCCTTCAGCGCCACCTCGCGCAGCAGGTCGCTGCGCGCTGCTGGAGTTGCTTGAGGGTCTTCTGCAGGTCGATGAGGTAGATGCCCGAGCGCTCGGCGAAGATGAACCGGCGCATCTTGGGATTCCAGCGCCGGGTCTGATGTCCGAAATGGGTTCCCGCGTCGAGCAGGTCCTGCAAGGTTGGCATGGCCACGCCGTCGACTCCTGCTCGGTTGTCGTCGCCGTCAGCTGCCGTCGCGACCGTGGGCACCCGCGCGGCATCGAGCGCGTCGCGATGCCCGAATGCGGCGCACTGTGGTTCACCAGCCGGCATCACGGCCGGCACTGCATCGTCTCGCGCGCCAGCGCGCTCCAGAAACCCCCAACGGTCCTCGCGCGCCAGCGCGCTCGAAAACCTGACTGGTCCCTCGCGCGCCAGCGCGCTCGGGACGCTGATCCGCCGAATGGCCTCGATCGCTGAGCGATCGAACGGATTAGCGCTTACTGAACTGGAACCGCTTCCGGGCGCCCGGGCGTCCCGGCTTCTTCCGTTCGACCATCCGCGGATCGCGAGTCAGCAACCCCGCCGTGCGCAACTTGCCGCGATGGTTGCGCGTCGGCCTCGACCAGCGCGCGAGCGATCGCGTGCCGCATCGCTCCCGCCTGCCCGCCACGCCGCCGCCGACGACACGCGCCGAGACGTCGAAGGCGCCCAACGTGTCGGTCGCGGTGAACGGTTGCTGGATGTGCTGCACCAGCGACGCCCGCGGGAAGAAGTCACCGAGGGTGCGCCCGTTGACGTCCCACTTGCCGGTTCCGGGGGTCAGGTACACACGTGCCACGCTGGTCTTGCGCCGGCCCACGGCGTGCCAGCGGAATTCGGTCGGTGCGGTCATCAGCTTGCCTTCGAGAGGTGCGGCACGGTCATCGGCCTGGGCTGCTGGGCCGCATGCGGATGGTCGGCGCCGGCGTAGACTTTCAACTTGGTCCGGAGCTTCTGGCGCGAGAGCGAATTCTTCGGCAGCATGCCGAAGACCGCCTTCTCGATCACGCGATCGGGATGGGTCGCCAGCATGTCGCGCGCCGACGTGAGGCGCTCGTGGCCCATGTAGCCGGTGTGGCGGAAGTAGATCTTTCTGCCGGTGGCCTTGCGCCCCGCCAGCCGCACCTTGGCGGCGTTGATGACGATGACGAAGTCACCGCCGTCCATGTGCGGTGTGAAGCTCGGCTTGTGCTTGCCGCGGATCAGCTGCGCGACAGCGCTCGCGAGCCGTCCGAGCGGCACACCCGCCGCGTCGATGATGTGCCAGTCGTGCGTGATGTCGCCGGGCTTGGCACTGAAGGTCTTCATCTGGTCGACTTACCCTCGAATTGGTCGCATCTTGCTATCGGACACAGCTTTGCAAGATACTGACCGGCCTCGGGAGGCGTCAAGCCGCGGGGCCCAGCTCCAGCAGCACCGCACCCTTCTCGACGGCGTCGCCGGCCGCCACCCGGACCGCGGTCACCACCCCGGCGGCGGTGGCCTTGAGCTCGTTTTCCATCTTCATTGCCGAAAGGACCACGAGGGGCATTCCGGCGGCCACCGCGTCGCCCACGGCAACCGGAACCCGGACCACCAGCCCCGGCATGGGGGACTTGAGGACCGATCCGGCCGAGCCCCCCTGCCCCGGCCCGGCCAGCAGCCGGATGTGGCGGGCCCGTTCGTCCTCCACCCCCACGTCGCGGACGTCGCCCCGGTCGACCAGCCGCCACCCCCCGTCGATGCGCTGGTCGACGGTGAGCAGGTGGGCGGTGCCGTCGACCATCAGCCGGAGCATCGGCGAGCCCGGGACCCGCTCGATGCTGGCGACGACCTCCTCACCGTCGACCACGACGTGTTCTCCGTCGACCGCAACCTCCACGGTCCGGTCGCCGACGGTGGCGAAGTACTTCATGCGCGTTCCAGCACGGCGAGGGTCTCCACGTGCGCGGTCTGGGGGAACTGGTCGAACGCCTGAAGATCGGCCAGCCGGTACGCCGGCGCCAGCCGCCGGAGGTCGCGCGCCAGGGTTGCCGGATCGCAGGAGATGTACGCCACGCGTCGCGCGCCGCTGGTGGCGATCGCCGCGGTGACTTCGGTGGCCGCACCGGCGCGTGGCGGATTGAGGATGACGGCGGCCGGCGCCGGCAGTGTGCCAATCAACACCTCGGTGGGGCCGACCCTCCGATCGGCCCGGGCCGGCGCCGCGGCGGCGATCTCCACCGCACGAGGGTCGACCTCGACACTGATCACCTTCGCCCCGGCGGCGGCAAGCGCCGTCGTCGTTTCGCCGATCCCGGCGTACAGGTCCCACACCGTCTCGTTCGACAGCTCGCCAAGCGACGACACCGCCGCCGCACGCACCGCGGCGGCCATTGCGGGATGCACCTGTTCGAAGACCGCCACCGGCCATGGCCCCGCCGCGCCCGCCACGGCCCGCGCGGCACCGCCCGACGGGTGCCACCAGATGGTCGCCGGTACCCGTGCCGAAACCGCGGCGTGGAACGCCGCCGCACCGGGCCAGGCCGCCTTCCCCTCGGTGCTGACGATGACATGAAGCCCGCCACCTCGATCGCGCCGCAGCTCCAGGCGCTCGGCGTCGCGCGGCAGGAGCGCGGCGGCCGGCCGCACCGCGTCGAACAGCCGCCGCACCGACGGCTCGGCGAGGAGGCACTCCACCAGCGGAAAGACCCGGTCCGGCTGGTCCGCGCGGTGATACCCGATCGCCGTAGGCGTGACCGTGAGGGTGATCCGAGTGCGGTAGCCCAGTTCGGCGTCCGACGGATGGATCGGCGGATCGGGCCGGGGCATCCGGGCCAGGCGCCGCACGGCGTCGCCGACGATGGTGGTACGGGCCGAGCGCTGGGCGGCCGGGGCCAGGTGCATCAGCTGGCAGCCGCCGCAGCGGTCCCGGAGGTAATGCTGGCAGGGAGGTTCGACCCGGTCGGGTCCCGGCGTGACGACGTCGCGCAGCTGGGCCCGGGCAAAGCGACCGTGCCGGACAATGCGCTCCGGAAGGATGACGTCGCCGGGAGCGGTGCGCGGCACGAACACCACCATGCCGTCGGGGAGCGAACCGACGCCATCGCCGCCGGCCGCGATGGACCGGATTGTCACGGTGCCGCCGGTGGTCACTGCAGGGCGTCGCGCCGCGCGAGCTCGATCCAGCGGGAACGTCCGATGGCGTCGGCCGCCCCACCGGCGCCCGGGCGGAGCGGCCGCCGGCCGTCGCGATGGTCCTGTTCGAGCAATGCCGCGGTGATCGCCAGGCGCCGCACCGCCGCCGGGTCGCTCTCGGCCACCAGCAAGTCGGGGCGGCGTTCCAGGAACTGGATGTCGATGTGGCCGGCGACAAAGTCGGGATCCGCCAGCAGCCGGCGGTGGAACGGGACGTTGGTCGCCACCCCGACGACGATCAATTCGTCGAGCGCGCGGCGCATGGTGGCGATCGCCGCGGCCCGATCCGCACCGGTCGCAATGAGCTTGGCGAGCATCGAGTCGTAGTAGAGGGTCACCTCGCTGCCGGCGGCGATGCCGCTTTCCCAGCGCACGCCGGGGCCGGCCGGCACGTTGAGCCAGGTGACCGTCCCGGCGCTCGGCAGCAGGCCGTTGGCGGGGTCCTCGCTGGTGATGCGGCATTCGATGGCCCAGCCCCGCGGCGTCGGCGGCGCCGCCACCGACATCGGCAGGCCACGAGCAATGCGCAACTGTTCCCGCACCAGGTCGACGCCGGTGACCTGCTCGGTCACCGGGTGTTCCACCTGGATTCTTGTGTTCATTTCCAGAAAGTAGAACGCGCCGTCGGCGCCGAGCAGGAATTCGCAGGTACCGGCACTGCGGTAGCCGACCGCGAGGGCCGCCGCCACCGCCGCGTCACCCATCCGGCCGCGCAGGGCCTCGTCGACCGCCACCGACGGCGATTCTTCCAGCAGCTTCTGGTGACGCCGCTGGATGGAACACTCCCGTTCGCCGAGGTGGATGGCCCGCTGATGGTCGGCGAGCACCTGGATCTCGACGTGACGCGGGCGCTCGATGTACTTCTCGAGGTAGACGCTGCCGTCACCGAACGCCTGCAGCGCCTCGCGGGCGGCGGTGTCGATGGCGGCGGCGAGTTCCTCCGGCGCGCGCACCACCCGCATGCCCTTGCCGCCGCCGCCGGCCGCCGCCTTGACCAGGACCGGGTAGCCGAGGCGCGCGGCGACCGGCGACGCGGTGGCTCCGTCGACCGGTCCCGGAGAGCCGGGCACGATCGGCACGCCGGCATCGGCCATCAGCCGCCGTGCCGCGGTCTTGTCGCCCATGGCCGCGATCGCCGCCGCCGGGGGCCCGACGAAGGCCAGGCCGGCCTGCTCCACGGCGCGCGCGAACGCCGCACGCTCCGACAGGAAGCCATAACCGGGATGCACCGCGTCGGCGTCGCTTGTCGCCGCCGCGCCGAGCAGGGCGTCGATGTCGAGGTAGCTGGCGGTGGGCGCTGCCGGGCCGATCCGCACCGCCCGGTCGGCAGCCCGCACGAACGGCGCGTGGCGGTCGGCATCGGAATAGACCGCGACCGCTTCGAGTCCTTCGTCGTGGCACGCCCGGATGATCCGCAGCGCAATCTCGCCGCGGTTGGCGATCAGGACCCGCCGGATGGTGCGCGGCGTCATCGCGGGCAGGCAGTAATCTCGGGAAGCCTCTGGAGAGCCTCGTTGGCAAACAGCGTGCTGCAGAGCGACTGGTTGCGGCGGGCGGCCAGCTCATAGACGTCGCGCACCGCCGAGGACCAGACCGATCCCGCCAACCCGGTGCGCGCCAGCTGGAAGACGGTGAGGGTGTCGTGGGCCGGTTGCGCCGGACCGGCCGCGAGGACCATCCGCACCGGCTTCCACTCCAGCGCCGGCGCGGTCAACGAGTCGACCGTGGGGGTAAGGCAGATTGGCCGCGATGCGCCGGCGGTGACCAGCGCCGCCGGAAGCGCCGCGGTCGAATCGGCGCCGATCGCCGGAGCCATCCGGTCGCGATAGCGGGCGTCCCACTGGTACATGTCGGGGCGCAGCACCACCACGTCGGACCGGTTCGACGACACGAGGCGGATGCCCCACACCGCCGCCGTCTCGACCATCGATCCGGTGACGAGGATGCCGTTGCGAGGGCACGACGCGAGAAGATTGCGGCCCAGCTCGGCGAGCACCGGCGGCAGCGGCACGTCGACCGGTGCTATGCCCCATTTGCCGTCTTCCGGCCAGCCGTCGCTCTCGATCCGGGCGGTGGCGCGCTCCACCGCGACCAGCACCTGGTAGACATCGGCGGAGTCCGTGAGCACCTGTTGCGCCGCTTCGAACGACTGACCGGCGAAGTCGAGCAGGGTCGGGCCCGACGTCGGTCCGACGTGCGCCTCACGATGCCACCGCTGCGCGTCGGCGAGGTAGATCCGGCCAAGCATCAGCCACGCCTTGCCGTCGTGGGGTTCCATCGCCAGGTGACGTGACAGCAGGTCTTCGGCGTCCTCTCGACGGCCGGTTCGCAACAGCGACTCGGCGCGCTGCAGGGCATCAGCCTGGGTCAGCGCCACCGAGCCGACCGGGGTGGCCTGGGCCACCACGACCGCCGGGGCCCAGAGCGCCCAGGCAAGTGCCGAACAGAAGGAGAGGCGAAGGTGTCGCGTCACAGTGGAATGCATCCGTGCTTCCGGGGCGGGTTCCGGTCGCGCTTGCCGGCCAGCGTCTGCAGGGCGTCGATGAGCCGGGGCCGGGTTTCCCGCGGGTCGATGACATCATCAATGTAGCCACGCGACGCCGCCGGGAAGGGGGTGGCGAACATCCCGGTATAGGCGTCGGCCCGGGCCCGCGCCTCCGCGGCCGGGTCGGTCGCCCGGGCAATCTCCCCGCGATAGAGGATTTCGACCGCGCCGGCGGCGCCCATCACGGCGATCTCCGCCGTCGGCCACGCCAGGTTGACGTCGCCACGGATGTGCTTGGAACTCATCACGTCGTACGCCCCGCCGTACGCCTTGCGGGTGATCACCGTGAGCTTCGGGACCGTCGCCTCGCAATACGCATAGAGCAGCTTGGCGCCGTGCCGGATGATGCCGCCGTGCTCCTGACCCACGCCGGGGAGGAAGCCCGGCACGTCCACGAAGGTGACCAGCGGGATGTTGAACGCGTCGCAGAACCGGATGAATCGCGCCGCCTTGACGGAAGCGTTGATGTCGAGCACGCCGGCCAGCACCGCCGGCTGGTTCGCGATCACGCCGACGCTCTGCCCCGCCAGCCGCGCAAACCCGGTGATGATGTTCGCGGCGAACGGCGCCATCACTTCGAAGAACGAGCCGCGGTCGATCACCAGCTGCACCACCTCGTGCATGTCGTACGGTTTCGACGCCACGTCGGGCACCACCTCCAGGAGGCGCTCCTCGCGGCGGTCGGCGGGATCGTCGGCCGGGAGCCGCGGAGGGTCGTCGACGTTGTTCGACGGGAGGTAGCCGAGCAGCGTGCGGATGGCGTGGAGGCACTCCACTTCCGAGGCGTGGACGAAATGGGCCACCCCGGAAATCTCCGCATGGGTGTCAGCACCGCCCAGCACGTCCTTGGTGACGTCTTCGTGGGTCACCGTCTTCACCACGTCGGGGCCGGTGACGAACATGTAGCTCGGGCCGCGGACCATGAAGATGAAGTCGGTGATGGCGGGCGAGTACACCGCCCCACCGGCGCAGGGGCCGAGGATCGCGGACAGTTGCGGGACCACGCCCGAGGCGAGCGTGTTCCGCAGGAAGATGTCGGCGTAACCGCCGAGCGACGCGACGCCCTCCTGGATCCGCGCCCCGCCGGAATCGTTGAGGCCCACGATCGGCGCGCCGTTGCGCACGGCGAGGTCCATCACCTTGCAGATCTTCTCGGCGTTCGTCTCCGACAGCGACCCGCCCCGCACCGTGAAGTCCTGCGCGAAGACGTAGACCAGGCGGCCGTCGATCCGCCCCCACCCCGACACCACGCCATCGCCCAGCGGGCGGTCGTCGGCCATGCCGAAATCGGTGGCGCGGTGGGTCACGAACCGGTCGAGTTCGGTGAACGTCCCCGGGTCGAGCAGCAGGTCGAGGCGTTCGCGGGCGGTGAGCTTCCCCTTCTCATGCTGCTGCGCAACGCGCTTCTCGCCCCCGCCCTGTTCCGACAGGGCCTGGAGGTGGTGCAGTTCATCGAGGCGGCGGTGGGTCATCGGCGGAATACTAAGGGACGCGGCCCAAGTCGGAAGCGGGCCGACCGGGCGGAGCGCGGTAGCGCCGCCGCGCGGTGCCGCCACCAGTGGCGCGGGGACAAACGCAAAACAGGCCCGGCCAATCGGGCCGAGCCTGTTTCGATGCCATCGGTGCGGCGAAGATCAGCTGCGACGGAGCCGACGGCGCCCGGCGCCGGCGAGGCCGGCGAGCCCGAATGCCAGCAGCGACATCGTGCCGGGTTCCGGCACTTCCTCGGGATTGCCTGCTCCGGTCACGTGATCGACGTCCTGGCTGAAGTACACTTCACAGTTCTTCGGGCCACCAGTCAATTTCTGGCATGAGAACGCATCGCCGAACGCCACGTTCAGCATGCCCCATTCGTCGCCGTAGGGCGAGTTGGGATCGCCGTTGAGCGCGAGTTCCTGGGTGTAGGTGGCGGTCGTGTTCCACCGATCCGGGTTGCCGCCCTCGAAGATCAGGCAAAGCGCGCCGCAGGGATACTCGTAGGGATTGCCGTAGCTGCTCCCGGGCGTGCCCACCGTCGGAAAGCTCTGGATGTCGAATGCCAGGCTCGAACTCAGCGCGTCCATGGTAAACCCGGAGACGCCGTACCCCTTGAGGTCCCAGACAAACGGATCAACACCAAGGAGCCCGTAGGTGTCCAGCGCCCCGAGGCTCGTCAGGGAGAAGTAGTCGTTGCCTGAGCCGGTGCCGGTGACGCCGTAGACACCGCCGCCCAGCGAGCTCCAGCTGCCGTTGCCCGAGCCGCCATCGGCAAAGGTCCAGCTCACGTTCATGCCGACCAGATCGCTGAACATCATGTCGTAGTTGTCGACGGCGTCGATATTCACGATGGTGGAATTGTTGACGACGTCGGTCTGTGCCGCCGCTGGCGCCGCCAGGGCCACGCTGCACGCTGCAGCGGTTCCCATGAGCAGCCCGATGCGCCCCTGAATTGTCATGACCGGTTCCCCCTGAACTCGGAGTGAGGTGTCGATACCGCGCCTCGGCCTCAGGAGAGCCAGCCTGTCGCGCGCGAACAACACTACTACCGCATGTTACGGACCAAGAAACGCCGAAGATTGAAACGTCCGGTATCACCTTGCCCCGCAATGAGAAGCGCGATTCATCAACATATCCGGCGGGTTTGGGCGGCCCGTTTCGTCGCAGCCGACCCACAGATCCTCCCAACAGTCGTCGCAACAATTCATCAGTCTCTGGCCCACCCGGAAACGGCGAACGGCGCCGGGCCCCGACCCTCCGGGACCCGGCGCCGTCCGATTGCGCCAGCCGTTACTCCTGCTCGGAACCGGGCGCGCGGAACTCCTCGTAGCCTTCGACGTCATCGTCGGCAGTCGGCTCCGGAGCCGGAGCCGGCGGCGGTTCCGAGCCGGGGGCGGGGATGCCGTCCTCGGGGTACTCGATGACCGCCACGACGATCCGGTGGTGGATCGGGTCGACCTCCAGCACCCGGACCATCACTTCCTGGTTCGGCACGACCGCCGTCTCGGGATCCTGGTCGGGGGCGAGCCCCATCTGCGACGCGGGGGCAAACGCCTCGATGTCGTCACCGAGGTCAAGGACGATGCCCTTGTCCACCGGCCGCATCACCTTGGCGCGCATCTCGGTGCCGACCGGCAACCGCTCGCCGATGGTGAGCCACGGATCGTCGGTGGCCTGCTTGAGGCCGAGCGAGATCCGCTTGTTGTCGGCGTCGATGTTGAGGATCACGACATCGACGGTATCGCCCTTCTTGACCACCTCCGACGGGTGTTGCACCCGCTTGGTCCACGACATGTCGGAGATGTGGATCAGTCCGTCGATGCCCGGCTCGATTTCGACGAACGCGCCGAACGATGTCAGGTTGCGGACCTTGCCGGTGAGCCGCGTCCCGACCGGATACTTCAGCGGCAGCACCATCCACGGATCCTGCTCGGTCTGCTTCATGCCGAGGGAGATCTTCTCTTCGGCCTCGTCGACCTTGAGCACCACCGCTTCGATCGTTTCGCCGATCGACACGATCTTCGACGGATGCCGGACGTTGCGCGTCCAGCTCATCTCGGAGATGTGCACCAGCCCTTCGATGCCCGGCTCCAGCTCGACGAACGCGCCGTAGTTGGTGATCGAGACCACCTTGCCCTGCACCCGCGCGCCGACCGGGTACTTCTCGGCCACGTTCTGCCAGGGATACGACTGGAGCTGCTTCATGCCGAGAGAGATCCGCTCGCGCTGCCAGTCGATGTCGAGGATCTTGACCTCGACTTCCTTGCCGATCGCGACCATCTCGCTGGGGTGCGACACCCGGCCATACGACATGTCGGTGATGTGGAGCAGCCCGTCGACGCCGCCCAGGTCGATGAACGCGCCGAAGTCGGTGATGTTCTTGACGACGCCGGTGCGCACCTGCCCCACCTCGAGCTCCTTCATCAGGTGCTCGCGCTTGTGGGCGCGCTCGTTCTCGAGGATCACGCGCCGGGAGACCACGATGTTGCGGCGCCGCTTGTTGAGCTTGATGATCTTGAACTCGTAGGTCTGGCCCAGCAGCTCGTCGATGTTGGGCACCCGGCGGAGGGCAATCTGCGAACCGGGCAGGAACGCGTCGACGCCCATCAGGTTCACCACCACGCCGCCCTTGATCTTCTTCATCAGGGTGCCTTCGACCGGCTGGTCGCTCTCGTGCGCCTGGCGGATCTTCTCCCAGACGCGCATGAAGTCGGCCTTCTTCTTCGAAAGGACGACGGCGCCTTCCTGGTCTTCGAGGTGCTCGAGGAAGACCTCGACTTCGTCGCCGACCTGGAGATTCTGCGGGTCCTTGAATTCGTCGAGCGGCACCGACCCTTCCGACTTGAAGCCGACGTCGAGAATGACGGCGTTGTCGGTGACCCGGAGCACCTTCGACTTGACGATCTCGCCCTCGACGATCTGCGACATGGTCCCCTCATAGAGGGCGAGCATGTCCTGGTACTCGGCGTCCGAGTACTCCTCGTCGTAGAGATCGGCGCGGACCCGGAGGCCGTGCGCGGTCTCGAGCGGGGCGGCCGCAGCCGACTGGCCCGAGGCGGGGGTATGCGTCTCTGTCATGTGGGATTCCTGCTGATTGCCGCGCGACTGGTGCGCGGGTAGGGGGTGAATGGCGCGGGCCCGACGGTTTTCGGACCAGCCGTGAAAAATACCGGCAGGCTACCGATCGAGCAAGCCGCGCTCGTGGACCAGCGCCAGGATCCGCTCCACCTGTTCCCCGAAGGCGAGATCGGTGGTGTCGATGACCACTGCGTCGTCGGCCGCCCGCAGCGGCGCCACCGGGCGCGCGGCGTCGAGCCGGTCGCGCTCGCCCAGGCGCGCCGCCTCACGATCGAGCTCCTCGGGATTGACCGTCCCGCCCCGCTGCTCCAGGCGGCGCCGGGCCCGGGCCAGCGGCGAGGCGGTGAGGAAGACCTTGAGCGGGGCGGCCGGAAAGACGACGGTGCCGATGTCGCGGCCATCGATGACCGCCCCGGGCAGCGACTGCACCACCTCGTGCAGCCGGGCGTTGACCCAGTCGCGGACGTCGGGCCATGCCGCCACCGCCGAGACACGGCCGGTGACGTCCGGTCGGCGCAACTCGGCGTCGAGCCGCACGCCGTCCGCCTCCAGCAACATTGCTCCGTCGACGGTCGTCCCGCGCAGCCGGACCGCACCGGCGGCACGCAGCACTTCTGCCGGGGTGATTGCCGAGCGGGTCGCGGCGAGCCACGTCAGCGCGCGGTACCATGACCCGGAGTCGATGTGGACCAGCCCGGTCCGGGCGGCGACCGCCGCCGCGGTCGTCGATTTTCCTGACGCCGCCGGACCGTCGATCGCAATCACCACCGGCCCCTGGGCGGTCACCGAATGCGCCCGAACAGCGCCGCGAGGGCGCTTTCGAAACCCGGGAATGACACCGCCGCGCAGGCCATGTCGTCGACCACGACGCGCGACCCCGGTTGGCTTCCGAGGACCGCGAACGCCATGGCGATCCGGTGGTCCCCGCCGGTGGTCACGCGACCGGCCAGTCGCGCGCTGGTGCCGCGCACCAGCAGGGTGTCGCCGCGCACCTCGGCCCGGACGCCGACCGCGGTGAGGTTTTCCGCCAGCAGCGTCAGGCGGTCGCTCTCCTTCACCCGCAACTCCGCCAGGCCGGCGAACCGACTCTCGCCACGCGCCCGCGCCGCCAGGCAGGCCAGCATCGGCACCTCGTCGATGATGCCGGAGCTCGCCTCGGCCGGCACCGACACGGCGACCAGCTGCGAAGGTGCGGCGTGGACGGTGCCGCGCGGCTCGCCGGTCGCGTCTCGCGGTTCGGTCACCGCAACATCGGCTCCCATCGCGGCAAGCACCGACAGGTAGCCGATCCGCGTCGGATTGAGCCCGACGTCCTCGACGGCGATCCGGCCCCGGCGCGCCAGCAACGCCGCCGCCAGGAGGAAGATCGCCGACGACGGATCACCGGGAACGTCGACGTCGAGCGGGGCGAACCTCCCGCCGGGCCGGAGCCGGACCACCCCGCCCTGCTCCGATACATCGAAACCGAGGTATCGCAGCAGGCGCTCGGTGTGGTCGCGCGACGCGCCGGGCTGGTGCAGCGTGACGGGAACGCCGGCGGCCGCCCCGGCGAGGAGCAGCGCGCTCTTGATCTGGGCCGAGGCCACCGGCAGCGTCCAGGTGAGCGCCTGCAGGGAGCCGCCGCGAATCGCGAGGGGAAGGCCGTCCCGGCCGTGATCGTCGATCTCCGCTCCCATGCGCGCCAGCGGTCCGGTAACGCGTCGCATCGGTCGCCGCCGCAGCGAGGCATCGCCGGTCAGGACGGCCCGGATCGGTTGCGCGGCAAGGAGCCCGAGCAGCAGGCGGGTGGTGGTGCCGGAGTTGCCACAGTCGAGCGCGCGGCGCGGTTCGCGCCAACGTGGGCGGCCGCCGACGGTGATCGTTGCACCAGGGCGGAGGGGCGAGACGGTCGCGCCGAGTTGCCGCAGCACCCGCGCTGTGGACCGGGCATCGAGCGACGTCAGCGCCCCGTCGATCCGCGATCGTCCGCCGGCCAGTGCCGAGACGAGCAGCGCGCGATGGGTGATGCTCTTGTCGCCAGGGACCCGATGGATCCCGCTGACTACCGTTCCGAACGCCATGCCGTGCTGTCGCTCCGCCGCCGGGGAGGGTGAAATCGGATCGCGGAATCGTATCTTTCTCCCGGGTCCCATACAATCGCAGGAGTCCACGATCGCAAGCTCGCTCCGGTTCACTCGCGCATGACCGCCCCTGCCCAGCGCTGGCCCGACATCTGGATGGCGCCCTACCTGGTGGAAAGCGGGCTGGTCACCGCCGATCGCCTCGAGGCCCTCGCCGCGGGCGCCTCCGACCGACTCTGGGACGCCCTCGTCCAGAGTGGCCGGATCACCGATCAGCAGCTGGTCGCGACCCTCGCCGACCGCTTCCGGATACCGGTGGCCGACCTCGCCACCGCCGACGCGCGCTTCAGCGCGGTGCTTCCCGAGAGCCAGGCTCGCAAGTACCAGGTGGTGGCGCTTTCGGTCACCGATCGAGATGCCGTGCTGGCCACCGCGTCACCGCACGACGTCGGCGCCGAGCAGGAGCTGGGATTCATCACCGGACGCAACGTCCGCTTCGCGATGGCGTCGCCGACCGCCATCGCCGAACGCCTCGACGAGCTCTACCGGCCGGAAAACAGCATCAACCGCCTGCTGCAGGGCCTGGCGCGGACCTCGTTGCCGACCGTCGACATCGGAGCCGACCCGGAAGCGCGCGACCCCGCACTCGATGCACCGATGGCGCGACTGGTGGACGCGATGATCGCCGACGCCGTACGCAGCGGTGCCAGCGACATCCACGCCGAGATTGACGGATCGCACCTGTCGGTGCGCTACCGCATCGACGGCATCCTGCGCGAGATCATGCGGCTGCCCGAGAAGGCCGGCCCCTCGCTGGTACGGCGCGTCAAGATCATCGCCGGGCTCGACGTGACCAACGCCATGACGCCGCAGGACGGCCGCAGCAGCGTGCGGGTCGACGACCAGACCATCGACCTCCGCGTGGCGACCGCGCCGGTGGCGCGTCGCGGCGAGAAGCTGGTCATCCGGATCCTGAACAAGGCCAAGCTCCGCAGTTCCATTCCCGACCTCTCGCTCCCGGCCGAGGAAGAGGCCGTGTTGATGCGGATGCTGGGCCACCGCGAGGGAATGGTGCTGGTCACCGGACCGACCGGCTCCGGCAAGACGACGACGCTGTATGCCGTGCTCAACCACCTGCGCACCGGCAAGGTCAACATCGTCACGGTCGAGGATCCGGTCGAATACGATATCGACGGCATCTCGCAGATGCAGGTGAACGATGCGCAGGGGTTCACCTTCGCCACTGCGCTCCGTTCCGTGCTGCGGCAGGATCCGGACATCGTGCTGGTCGGCGAGATCCGCGACGCCGAAACGGCGACGATCGCCATCCAGGCGGGGCTGACCGGGCACTTCGTCTTCTCGACGCTGCACACCAACGACGCCGTCTCGGCGATCGTCCGGTTGCGCGACATGGGCATCGACGCGTTCAAGATCGGCACCGTGCTGCGCGGCGTGCTGGCGCAACGCCTGCTGCGCCGACTCTGCGAGCGCTGCGCGGAGCCGATGCCCGAAGCCGACGTCCCGCCCGAAGGACGCCCGCCGACGGGCTACACCGGCCGCTACTCACCGCGGCGCGCCGTGGGCTGCCGCGCCTGTGGCGGCTCCGGATATCGCGAACGCATCGCGGTGCTCGAACTGCTCCCGGTCGAGGGCGAGGTGGGCCACCTGATCGAGACCCAGGCGCCGCCACAGGCGGTGCTCACCGCCGCCGGGCCGCACGGACTGCGCACCCTCTGGCAGAGCGGGCTCTCGCGCTTCTGGCTCGGGCTGACGTCATTCGACGAATTGCAGCGAGTGCTCGGCGAGACACACGACCGCGAGGACCAGGCCGCCGCGACCGAAGCACCGGTCGCCGCCGCCGAGGCGCCGGTGCCGCTTCCCGGCGTGCCGGCACCCCCGCCGGTCACCGCGCCGACGACCACCGCGCAACTGACGGTCCTCGTCGCCGACGACGATCCGCAGATGCGCCGGCTCATCAAGACCATGCTGCAGCGCGAGGGACTGGAGATCCTCGAAGCCAACGACGGACTCGACGCGCTCGACGTCGTCGGCAAGCATCACGTCGACCTGATCCTGCTCGACCAGGACATGCCCCGGCTCACCGGGCTCGGCGTGCTGGAGGAACTTCGTGCCGAGCTGACCACCGCGGCGATCCCGATCATCATGCTCACCGCCCATGCCGACGCCGAAACCGAGGCGTTCGAACTGGGTGCCCAGGACTACCTCACCAAGCCGGTCCAGCCCCGCTCCCTGGTGGCGCGCGTCAAGGCCGTCCTCCGCCGCTCGGCCCTCGACTGAGGGGCCTTTCGGCCCCGGATTTGCTGGTCTGGACCGGGCACCCATACGAGGAGGATCCGCGATGACCGGTCCGACTGACCGGAGCGAACTGCTGGCTGCCGCGCAAGCGGTGGCGGCACATCCCGAGACCGCGGCAGTCTCGCCATCGGCAAAGCTCGACGACCACACCGTCCGGACGCGCCGCCGGGCCAGCCCGACAGCCATCGTGGCGTGCTGCGTGGCAGGTTGGGCTGCCGTTGCATGGGTCTGGATCGCGCAACCGAGCTGGCTCTTCGGAGCAAAGGAACCGCCGCTCTCGCCGGCGCAGGAAATCGCCCAGCAACGGTTTGCCGTCTACCTCACGCGTGGCAGGGTCGAAGCCTTCCGCGGCGACAGCGGGTACTACCCGGCATCGATGCGGGCGGTTGGTGACAGTGAGGATGGCGTGGTGTACCAGCGCACCGGCAGCGGCTACCTGATCCAGTCAGCGGCCGGAGGGCTGCAGTTGCGACTGACCGACCGGACCAACCCCGACTCGTTCCTCGGCAACTCGCTGCAGCTGCTCAGTTCAGCCGGTCAATAGCAGGCGGGAATACCTTCCTGGACGACATGCTTGTTCGGCGAATACTTGTCGTCGCCAACGTAGATCCCGCAGGTCTTGAGCTTCTTGTTGCTGATGGCGGCATTGGTGACGGTGGCGTTCCAGCCATCGCCATTCTTGCCGCCCGACTTGTACTTGACGGTGATGACATTGCCGGGGCTCGGCGTGAACGACACGACACCCTTCTTCGGATGCTTCGGGTCGGCCTGGTCGGGGCCGTCGGTGATGTCGCCGGCGTAGTCGCCGTTGACCGAATAGAAGCCTTCCTGCGCCGCCACCAGGTTGCGCAAGTCCTCGATCATCCCGGCGCGCACCGCTTCCTCGCGCGTCGAGGTGATCTTCGGGATGGCAATCGACGCCAGGATGCCGATGATCGTCACGACCACCAGCAGCTCGATCAGGGTGAATCCCGCGCGACACGACGACTTCATCTTCCGTGACCTCCTGAACAGGGCGTGACCCGATCCGGGCCAGAACAGCCTTCGGAGCGCCGGACCAGCGGCCCGAGCCCCACCGACTCCTTTGGAAGGACCGTGCCAAACGGGGCCCGGAAGGCCGCGGAACAGCCCATGCATGGATCGAGGGGACCGGCTCCACGGGTGATCCGGGCAGTGGGCGTTCTACGAACCCGCCTTGCAGGATGCCATGGCGAATATCCTCATCGTCGAAGACAGCCCGGACAACATGCGGCTCTTCCGGACGCTGTTGACCCTGAAGGGACACAAGATCAACGGCATCGAGGGGGGAGAGGAACTCTTCACCGTCGTGGGAGCCGACCGTCCCGACCTGGTGCTGATGGACATCCACATGCCCGGCAAGGACGGCTACACGTTGATTCGGGAACTGCGCGACTCGGATTTCCGCGATCTGCGGGTCATCGCGCTGACCGCCAACGCCATGGCGGGAGACCGCGAGAAGGCCCTGGTGGCGGGATTCGACGGGTACATCAGCAAGCCGATCGACATCCGGCGCTTTCCCGACCAGGTCGGCGAGGCGCTGAACGGGAATTTCCCCGGCGCGTTCTGACCGTCTTGCAGTGCTCGGGGCGGGAATCGAACCCGCATGGGATTGCTCCCCGGGGATTTTAAGTCCCCTGCGTCTGCCGTTTCGCCACCCGAGCCGGCGCGGGGAATATGGCACCCCGCCCGGGGCCACGCCTTCTCCGCTACTTTTGGCGGCGATGCGCCGCTCGATCGTCCCTGCCCTCGCCCTCGTCGCCCTGACGCTTCAGGCCCCGGTTGCCACCGCCCAGCTCCCGCAGATCACCGTCCCCCGCGGGATGCTGCGGATCGAACTCGGCGGGGCGTTCTATCCAACCGACAACATCTGGGACCACGGCACCCACGAGCCGCTCGGCAGCCTGCTGACCGCGGCGCCGCTCGACGCCGCGGCGACACCGCTCGCGGCACAGCTCAATGCCGACATCGCAACGGTGCTGGGACATGCCGGCAGCGGCGTGTCGCTGGGCAATGTCAGCACCATCGCCGAGCAGCAGCACGGTGTGGGAAACATCGGGCTGGGCTGGGCGCTGACGCGGAGAATCTCGCTCTTTGCCAATGCGCCGATCGTCTATCTCCGGTCGCGCGTGACGATCCGGTACGACTCGACCGGCGCCAACGTCGGCATCAATCCGGCAGACCCGATCATCGGCACGCTGAGCGGCCGCAGCGCCACGACGACGTTCTTCACCCAGCTCGACGCGGCGATTGACACCCTGGGCGTCCGGCTCGCCGCCGGCGCCTACAGCGGCGATCCCACGCAGCAGGCGCTGGCGCAGCAGACCCTGGCCAACGCCCCGGCGATCCGCAACGCGCTCTACCGCATGCTCGCCGACACCGCCGGCGCCATCGCCGTCGTACCGACCGCCGGCAGCGCCGACGGCACCGCGTTGCTCGCCGCCGTCGCCACGTTGCGGTCGACCTTCACCACCGGGCTGGGGATCACCGGCTTCACCGCCGATCCCGCGCTGCCGCAGGACACGCTCACCACCCCCCGCTTCAACAACGTGCTGACGTCGCCGACCGGCTTCGGACTCGGGGCGCCCGACGCCACGCCGCACTGGACCCTCGGCGACGTCAGCGCCGGGATCACCGCGTTGCTGGTGCAGCACGATTCGTCGGTCGACCGCGGGTTTTCGCTCTGGGGCCAGGCGAGCATGCGGTTCCCGACCGCGGCGACGGTCGACGCCACGGTGCCGTTTGCCCAGGCCGCCGGCGCGCCGGGCGCCGCCGTCGACCTCGCCGCCATCGCCGAGGGGCGTCGCGGCCGGCTCGGGGTGCGGACCGCGCTGCGATACGAATTGCAGCTTCAGTATGACGTGCAGGAGCGTATTGCGCCGCCGGGCGCGCTGCTGGTGCCGGCATCGCTCGACGCCGCGGTCCGGCGGCGCCCGGGGGCGATCTTCAGCTACGAGGCGTGGCCCTATTTCCGCTTTGCGCCGCACCTCGCGGTGAGCGGCACATTCGAGTACTGGCGGAAGGGCGCGGACCGGACCGCGTACCTCCCGGGCCAGGCGATGGTGGGAGGATTGCCGGCGACGGTGGTCGACGTCGGCACGGCGGCCAACGCCGTCGTCCTCGGGATCGGCCTGAGTTATTCGCACGACGGCCGGACGCTGGACGGCAAGGTCGGGATTCCGGTCGAGGCCGGATTCTCGATCGAGCGGACCGTCACCAGCAGCGCCGGCCTGTTCCCCGCCCCGCTGACCACCCGGATGTATTTCCGGGTCTACAAGCCGATCTTCAAGCCGTAGCGCCGGCCAGCAGCGCCTGCGCGAGGCGGCGCGCGGCGTCGCTGTCGGGATCGCCAAGCATGCGCGCCAGCTCCAGCACGCGGTCCTCGCCGTGAAGCGTGTCGACGTCGCTGGTGGCCATCCCGCCGCGGGTCGCCTTGGCGGCCCGGAGGTGCCGATCGGCACGGGCCGCAATCTGCGGCAGGTGGGTGATGACCAGGACCTGGTGCCGCTCGGCCACCCGGACCAGCGCTGCACCCACCCGGGTGCCGACCTCTCCTCCGATCCCCTGGTCGAGTTCGTCGAAGACGAGGGTCGGCACGGCGTCGTGCCGCGCCAGCGCCACCTTCAGCGCCAGCATCAACCGTGACAGCTCGCCGCCCGAAGCCGTCCCGGCCAGCGGGCGCGGGTCGATGCCGCGATTGAGCCGGACCTCGAACTCGATCCGCTCGGCACCGTCCGGACCGGGCTCGTCGAGCGGCGTCATGGTCACGCTCAATTCGCCGCCGCGAAGGCCGAGCCCCGCCAGTTGCCGATTGACCTCACGGGCCAGGCGTGCCGCGGCTTCGGCGCGACGCGCGGAGAGCCGCGCCGCGATTCGTACCAGCTCCTCGTGGGCCGCCTGCTGCTGGTTGGTCAGGGCACGCAGGTCGACGTCGGCGGTGTCGAGGAGTTCCAGCTCCGCCGCCGCATTCCGGCCGGTCGCGATGACGTCGTCGAGCCCCGGGCCGTGCTTCCGCTTGAGGTCGTCGAGCAGACTGCGGCGGCGCTCGACCTCGGCGAGCCGGCCGGGATCGTCGGAGAGTCCGGCGGCGTATTCGGCCACACGGCCGGCGAGTTCGTCGAGCGCGGCGTAGATGGCGTCGGTCAGGTCGCGCCAGTCGGCGACGGCGGGATCGGCCCGCTCGATCGCACCCAGGGCGCGCTCCGCCCGGCGCAACGCGGCGCGCGCCCCGCGCTCATCGTCTTCGAGTGCGTCGCCGAGCTGCTGCGCCTGTTCGGCAAGCACAGTGATATGGCCGAGGCGGTGCGCGTCGCGATCGAGTTCGACATCTTCGCCCGGCCGCAACCGCGCGGCGTCGATCTCCTGCGTGACGTGACGCAGCCAGTCCGCCCGGCGCCGCACCTCCTCCTGTCGGGCCGCCAGGTCGCGCCGGCGTTCCTGCAGTGCGGTCCAGCTGCGCCACGCGGCGCGCACCGCGACGAGCGCCGGTCCGGCATCGGCGTACGTATCGAGCAGCGCCCGCTGGGTGTCGCGGTCGAGCAGCTGCACTGTCTGGTGCTGGCCGTGCAGGTCGACCAGGAGGCGGCCGACCTGCGCCAGCATGCCGATGGTGGTCGGCGATCCGTTGAGCCACGCCCGCGACCGCCCTTCGGCGGTGACCTCGCGGCGCACCACCAGGGTGTCGGCGGCGTCGAGGCCGGCGGCGTCGAGTTGTTCCCGCGCCGCGTCCGGCACTTCCTCGAAGACGCCCTCGATCACCGCGCGAGTGGCACCGGGACGGATCGCGGCGCGGTCGGCGCGGTCCCCGAGCAGCAGCGCAATGGCGTCGATCAGCATCGACTTGCCCGCGCCGGTCTCGCCGGTGAGGACGTTGAGGCCGGGGCCGAGCTCGAGGGCGACGTCGGCGATGGTGGCGAGGTCGCGCACCCGCAGTGTCGTGAGGGTCATGACTCCCGGTCGGCGAGATCGCCCCAGCGGAGCTTCTCACGGAGTTGCCGGAAGAAGCCGGGCTGGCCGGATCGCGCCAGGATCACCGGGTCCGGGTCGGTGGCGATGTCGACCACCGCACCGGGCGGAAGCGCCGCGGTCTCCTGCCCGTCGAACGACACGAGGAGTTCGTCGTTGGCGGCATCGAGGGGCTCGACCCGGATGGTGGCGTCGGCGCGCACCACGATCGGGCGCATGCCGAGGGAGTGGGCGCAGATCGGTGTGACCACCATCGCCGCGATGTGCGGCACGACAATCGGTCCGCCGGCGCTGAGCGAGTACGCCGTCGATCCGGTCGGCGTCGCCACCACCAGCCCGTCGGCCGAGACCGGGCCGATCGGTTCGCCATCCATCAGCACCTGGAAGCGCACCACCCGCGCCACGCCGCCCTTGTGCAGCACCACGTCGTTGAGCGCCACGTGGCTGCCGTGGGTGACCCCGCCCGGTCCCGAGAGCACCGCCCGCAACGCTGCACGTTCGGAGAGCCGCAGGCGCCCGGCTTCGAAATCCGCCAGCGCCTCGGGCATGTGCTCGCGAGCCGTGGTGGTCAGGAATCCGACCCGGCCGAGATTGACGCCAAGAATCGGAACCCGGTGGCCGTGCACCTCGCGGGCGCCGCGCAACAGTGTGCCGTCACCGCCGAAGGTCACCAGCAGGTCGATGCGGCCGGCGTCCAGGGAGGCGACCGGCGAAGGAAAGAGGTCGACGATGTCCTCGGAGGCGCTCACTTCCCAGCCGCGCGCGTCGGCCAGCCGGCACATCTCCTCGAGCACGCCGGCGAGGCCGCCGTAACGGGGATTTCCGACCAGGCCGATGTGCACGGCGTCAGCGCAAGGCGTCGAGGGGAAGCGCGGTACGCACCCGGCCGGCGATCCCGTCGGCGGTCAATCCGTAGCGCGCCAGCTGCTCGGCGCGCGGCGCCTGGGCAATGAGTTCATCGGGCACGCCGAGGGCCAGCACGCGCAGGTCGGGATGGGTCTCCTCCAGCACCCGCGAGAGCATCGCCCCGAAGCCGTTGACGACGGTGCCTTCTTCGACCGTGACGATCAGGCGGCAATCGCGCGCAATGGCGTCGAGCATCGCGGTGTCGATCGGCTTGACGAACCGGGCGTTGACCGCCGCGGCGTCGAGCCCCTCGGCGGCGAGGAGTTCCGCGGCCGCCAGCGCCGGCAGCGCCATGGTGCCGACGCCGAGAATGGCGACATCGCGTCCCGGACGGAGCAGCTCCCAGGTGCCGTAGGGAATCGCGGCGACGTCCGCCGCCGGCGACGGATCGGCCGGTGCGACGTCGCGCGGGTAGCGCAGCGAGAACGGACCGTCATGGGCCAGTGCGGTGCGGAGCAGGCCGATCAGTTCGTCGCCGTCCTTCGGCGCGGCCACCGTCATCCCCGGCACTGCCAGCATGTAGGCGATGTCGTACAACCCCATATGAGTCTGGCCGTCCTCGCCCACCAGGCCGGCGCGGTCGAGCGCGAACGTCACCGGCAGGCGCTGCACCGCGACATCGTGAATGATGTTGTCGTAGGCACGCTGCAGGAACGTGGAGTAGATCGCCACGACGGGGCGGATTCCCTGGGTCGCGAGTCCGCCGGCAAAGGTCACCGCGTGCCCTTCGGCGATCCCCACGTCGAAGAAGCGGTCGGGAAACTTCGCCTGGAAGATGCCGGTGCCGGTGCCGCTCGGCATTGCCGCGGTGATGGCCACCAGCTCGGGGTGCTCCGCCCCGAGCGCCGTCAGCGCGTCGCCGAACACACGGGTCCAGGCCGGCGGTCCGCTCGGCTTCTTGCGCGCCTCGCCGGTCTTCGGGTCGTAGGCGGCGAGTCCGTGCCACTTCTCGCGATTCGCCTCCGCAAAGGCAAAGCCCTTCCCCTTCTCGGTCAACACGTGCAGCACCCGCGGCCCGGTCATCGGGCGGATGAACGCCAGTGTGTCACAGAGCTTGTCGACGTCGTGCCCATCGATCGGCCCGAAGTAGCGGAAGCCGAGTTCCTCGAAGAGCATGCCGGCCGAAAAGAGGTTCTTGACCGACTCCTCGATGTTCTTCGCGAATTCCACCACGCCGCCGCCGAAGAGGTGGCCAAGGCGCAGCGTGAGCCGCTTGACCCGCTCGCGCATCCGGTCGGTGCGGGGGTCCGCGACGATGCGCCCGAGCAGCTTGGCGATGGCGCCGACGTTCGGCGAGATGCTCATGCCGTTGTCGTTGACGATCAGCAGGATGTCGCGGTCGGAGTGTCCGGCGTTGTTCATCCCTTCGTACGACAGACCGCAGGTCAGTGCCCCGTCGCCGACGACCGCGACGACCTTGAACCGGTCGCCGGCAAGGTCGCGCGCCGTCGCCATGCCCAGCGCGGCCGACATCGCGGTGCCGGCGTGGCCGGCCCCGAACTGATCGTGCGGGCTTTCGTCGCGCCGCAGGAAGCCCGAGATCCCGCCGGCGGTTCGCAGCGTCGGGAAGGCATCGTTGCGACCGGTCAGCAGCTTCCAGGCGTAGGCCTGGTGGCCCACGTCCCAGACGATCTTGTCGCGGGGCGAATCGAACTCGTACAGCAGGGCGATGGCCAGCTCGACGACACCAAGGGACGCGCCGATGTGCCCGCCGGTGACCGACACACAGTCGATGAGGCGCTGGCGCACCTCGTCCGCCAGGCGCGGCAGGTCGGCGCGGGAGAGCTTCTTGAGGTCTTCAGGACTGTGAATCTGGGCCAGCAACGACACGGTGGCTCCTCGGGACACGATCCTATGACGGCCTGGTCACAATATACCGCGCCAGGTCCACCAGGGATTCGGTTGCCAGCGACGATCCCGCGAGATGGCCCACGGCCAGCGCGCGATGCCGCTCGGCTTCGGCGCGGGCCGCGTCGACCCCCAGCACGCTGACGTAGGTCGACTTGGCGAGCGCGGCGTCGCGGCCTGCCGGCTTGCCGAGCGATTCGGCGGTCCCGGTGGCATCGAGCACGTCGTCGGCCACCTGGAAGGCGAGGCCGATCTCTTCCCCGAAGCGTCGCAGGGCATCGAGAGTCGCCGGGTCGGCGCCCGCCGCCATGCCGCCAAGCACCGCGGCCGCACGGATCAGCGCGCCGGTCTTGCCGCGATGGATGGCGGTGAGTTCCGGGAGGCCGAGGTGGCGTCCTTCCGCCTCGAGGTCGAGCCATTGGCCGCCGACCATTCCCCTGATGCCACCGGCGTCGAAGAGTTCCACCGCCATCCGGCCCAGCGTGCCGGCATCGCAGCCGAGCGCCGCGGCGGTCCGCGCCAGCTCCTCCGCCGCTGCCGGCACGAGGAGAAATCCGACACGCGTGGCGGTGGCGACGTCAAAGACCCGATGGGTGGTGGGACGTCCCCGTCGCAGGTCGTCGTCGTCCATGCACGGCAGGTCGTCGTGCACCAGCGAATAGGTATGGACGATCTCCACCGCGCTGGCGATGCCGGCGATGGCGCGCGACGTTCCACCGGCGCCACGGTACGCCGCAAGCACCAGCGCCGGGCGCACCCGCTTGCCCGGGCTGCGCAGCGCGTATGCCAGCGCCGCGCCGAGCCGGCCCGGAACGTCGTCCGACATCCGCGCCGCGCAGGCGGCGAGGGCCTCGTCGACGAGCGCCCGCGCTTCGCCGAGAATCGGCGGCGCGGTGGCGGCGATGTCAGCCATCGAGTGGTTCGAGCCGGAGGGTGTCGTCCCCCCCGCCCGAGCCTTCCAGCACCTGCCGTACCCGGGTTTCGGCCGCGCCGAGCCTGACCTGCGCCTGCTGCAGGCGCCGCAGCCCCTCCTCGAAGAGCGCCAGCGCGGCATCGAGGTCGAGAGAATCGTCTTCGAGCCGGCGCACGATCTCTTCGAGGCGCTTCAGGTCGTCGCTCAGTGATGCCAACTCGCTCATCGTTCCTCCACTCGCACCGTGACCGTCCCGTCGCTCACCGTCACGCCGAGCCGCTGCCCCGGGATGAAGTCTCCCACTCGCCGCAGCACGCGGCCCTGCCCATCGCGGACCACCGCGTAACCGCGCCCCAACACCGCAAGCGGCGACAGCGCGTTGAGCTGTGCCGCGAGCTGGCCGAGACGCTGCCGGGGCCGCTCGACGGTGCGCTCCAGGGCCGGCACCAGGCGGGCCTCGATCAGGGCGAGACGTCGTTCGGCGGCGGCCATCGCGCGAGTCATCGCGTGGGCCATGCGGTCGCCGGTGCGCACCAGCCGCTCGCCCCGCAGCGTCAGGAGGCTCCGCACGCCGCGCACCAGGCCATCGCCGGCGCGCGCCACCACCCGCGCCACGTCGGCGCGATCGGGAAGGGCGAACTCGGCCGCCTGCGACGGGGTCGCGGCACGAACGTCGGCCACCAGGTCGGCAAGGGTGACATCCACCTCGTGCCCGACGGCGCTGATCACCGGCACGGGGCACGCGGCGATGGCGCGGCAGACCGCTTCGTCGTTGAATGCCGCGAGGTCGTCCTTGCCGCCTCCGCCGCGGCCGACGATGCAGCAATCCACCGCGACGAGGCGCCCGACGATGCCAAGGGCGCGCACCAACTCGGCCGGCGCGCTCTCGCCCTGGACGGCGCTGTTGACCACCAGCAGTTCGATGGCGGGCCAGCGCCGCTTTGCCACCGTGATGATGTCGCGCACGGCGGCGCCCGCCACCGAGGTGACCACCGCGATCCGCTGCGGGTACGGTGGCAACGGTCGCTTGCGCGCCGGATCGAGCAGGCCGTCGGCGAGGAGCCGCTGCTTGATCTCCTCGAGGCGCAGCGCCCTGGCGCCGACGGCGGCCGCCGGGAGGACCTGCTGGACGTTGAAGCGCAGCGCGGTGCGCTCCTCCCACACATTGGCCGACCCGAAGGCGAACACCTCGGTGCCATCGGCGAGCGGCACGGCGAGGCGTGCCGCGGCGGTGCGCCACATCGTGCAATCGACCTTGGCGGTCTCGTCGTGAAGCGAGAAGTACCAGTGCCCGCTCGGGTAGCGCTTTGCCCCGGTGATCTCGCCGCGAACCCAGAGCGGCGCCGACCCGCCTTCGACCAGCCGCTTGAGCGCGCGGGCCAGTTGCGCGACCGACCATGCCTTGTCGACGTCGGTCATGACACGCCCGAAAGTTGCCGCGCCGCCTGCAGCGTGTTGCGCAGCAGCATGGCGATCGTCATCGGCCCCACCCCGCCGGGCACCGGCGTGATCATCCCGGCAATCGGCAGGACAGCGTCGAAATCGACGTCGCCGGCCAGTCGGTAGCCGCGGGGACGAGTGGCATCCGGCACCCGGGTGGTGCCGACGTCGATGACCACCGCTCCCGGCCGCACCGCGTCGGCGCCGATGAACTCCGGCCGCCCGACAGCCACCACCAGGATGTCGGCGGTGCGACAGACCGCGGGAAGATCGCGGGTGCGCGAGTGGGCCAGCGTGACCGTGGCGTCGCCGCCGGTTCCCGCCTGGCTGAGGAGGTTGGCGAGCGGCCGCCCCACCAGGTGCGAACGCCCCACGATCACCACCTGCGCACCGGCGATTGCCACGTCGCTCCGTCGCAACAACTCCTGCACGCCGTAGGGAGTCGCGGGCCGGAACGCGCTGGGATCGCCGAGCACCAGCTTGCCGACATTGAGCGGGTGGAATCCGTCGACGTCCTTCGACGGGGCGATCCGCTCGAGCACCGCCGCCGACCGGATGTGGCCCGGCAGCGGCAGTTGGCAGAGGATGCCGTGGGTGGCCGGGTCGTCGTTGAGCCGGTCGATCTGTGCCAGCAGTTCGGCTTCGGTGGTCGCGGCGGGCAGCGCCACCACCTCCGAGCGCATCCCCGCTTCGACGCAGGCACGCGCCTTGGAGCGCACGTAGATCTGCGACGGCGGATGCTCGCCGACCAGAATGACCGCGAGCCCCGGCACGACGCCCGACGCCCGCAACTGCGCGACGCCGACGGCAACCTCACCGCGCACCGCGGCGCCGATCGCCGCGCCGTCGATCAGGCGCGCGGTCACTTCGCCACGTCGGTGGAGCGGGTTTCGCGGATCACGGTCACCCGGATCTGGCCGGGATACTGCAGCTCGCTTTCGATCCGCCGGGCGATGGTCTCGCTCAGCAACTGCGCCTCGACCTCGGTGATCCGCTCGGGCTTGACCACCACCCGCACCTCGCGCCCCGCCTGGATGACGGTGGTCTTGTCGACGCCCGGGTATCCGCCGGCGATCTCCTCGAGCTTGACGAGGCGCTTCATGTAGCTCTCGAACGCCTCGCGGCGGGCACCGGGCCGCGACCCGCTGATGGCGTCGGCGGTCTGCACCAGCACCGACTCGGTGCTCTCGTGCGGCACGTCGTCGTGATGCGCCTCGATGCAGTTGAGCACCGCGGCACTCTCACCGTGCTTGCGGCACACCTCCACACCGAGCTGCACGTGGGTGCCTTCGCTCTCGTGGGTCAGCACCTTGCCGACGTCGTGCAGCAGGCCGCCCCGCTTGGCGAGGGCAACGTCGAGATGGAGTTCGGCCGCCATCATGCCGGCAAGCCAGGCGACTTCCTTCGAATGTTCGTAGAGGTTCTGGCCATACGACGTCCGGTATCGCATCCGCCCGACGAGCTTGATGAGGTCGGGGTGAAGCCCGTGGACACCGACGTCGTAGCTGGCCCGCTCGCCGAGTTCGACCAGCTGTTCGTCGAGTTCCTTGCGCGCCTTGGTGACGAGGTCCTCGATCCGCCCCGGATGGATGCGGCCGTCGGCCACCAGCGATTCCAGCGCCCGCCGCGCCACTTCGCGCCGGATCGGGTCGAAGCAGGAGATGCCGACACTGTCCGGCGTGTCGTCGATGATCACGTCGACCCCGGCGGCCAGCTCGAAGGCGCGGATGTTCCGCCCCTCGCGGCCGATGATCCGTCCCTTCATCTCGTCGCTCGGCAGCGCCACCGAGGCCACCGTCGTTTCGGCGGTGTGCTCGGCGGCAAGGCGTTGCGACGCCATCGCCACGATGCGGCGCGCGTCACGTTCGGCGTCGCGCCGGGCCTTCTCGCGGATGTCCCGCGCCAGCGCGGCGGCGGCGGTGCGCGCCTCGTCCTCGACCTGCTGGCGCACCTCGCGCGCGGCCTCCTCGGCGGTGAGCGAGGCGACCCGCTCCAGCTGTCGCTGCACCTCGCGCCGCTCCTGCTCGATCGACTCGCCGGCGGCCTGCACCGCCGCCTCCTTGCGACCGACGTCGGTGCGACGCTGTTCCAGGGCGCGCTCGTCGGTGCGCATCCGCTCCTGGCGCTCGCTGGCCAGCGCCTCCCGCTCGGCGAGGCGCCGCTCGGCCTGGTCGACCTCGCCGCGCCGCCGGGCCGCTTCCCGGGCCGCCTCCTCCTTGAGTGCCAGGGCGTCGGCGCGCGCCGCCACCAGCTGCTGCTCACGGGCCGTCGCCGCATCCCGGGCCGCACCCTCGCGCAACGCCGCCGCATCGTGCTCCGCCGCGCGACGGAGCGCCGCGGCCGACCGGCCCCGGGCGGCGAGCATGGCGTTCCAGATCACGATGCCAAGGAGGAGTCCAATGACAACACCGCCGCCGGCGGCAGCGAGCACGAGAGGGTTCATCTGCTATTCTCCACCGGCGCGGAATCGCGCCGGGTTGAAGTCACTCGGTGCCGCTCGACCTCGAACCCCGCTTGACCGGGGGAAGCAGCCGCGAGATTTCATCGGACATGGCGCTGATCCGCGCCGCCACGTCGCTGTCGGCGCGCCGGGCCCGGAAGAGCTCGTCGGTGACCGCAAGTCCGGCGAGGATCGCCGCCTTCTGCGCATCAATCGACGGCGCCATCGCGCGAATCCGGCTCAGCGCGTCGTCGAAGTAGTCGGCCACCGCCCGGGTGTACTCCGCCGGGTGCTCCGACCGGATGTGCAATTCCTCGCCACCCACCCGCACCGTCACCGACTGCTTGGGTGTGCCACTCACGAGGCGCCGTCCTCGTCTTCGTCGTCGGCGACGAACTGCAGGCGGAGCTCCAGGTCGGTCACCATCTCGCGGGCCCGGTCGACCCGGGTGCGCAGCTCGAGGTTGTCGCGCTCGACCTCGAGGAGACGGTCCCGCGCCTGCAGCAGGTCGTCACCCGGCACCATGCCGCCCTGACCGGTCAGCCCCTGCAGCGCGGCCTCGGCCTTCAGGCACCGGCGGCGCCAGGCCGCCAGCTCCTCCACCAGGTGGTCCACCATGCGCTCGAGCTCGGCGAGCGCGGCGCGGTCAGGCGGTGCGTAGGGTGACGTCAAGTTCTCGCTCCAGCGAAGCCAGCAGGCGTTGCATTCCCTGATCGACTTCGGCGTCGGTGAGGGTGCGGTCCGATGCGCGGAAGACCAGTCGCACCGCGACGCCACGCGTCCCCGCGGGCAGCGACGCCCCGCGGTACTCGTCGACCACCGCGACGTCGACCAGGTGGAACCGGCCGCCCCGGTCGCGAAGCAACGCCACCACCTCGGCCGCCGTGCGCGGAGCGCGCAGCACCAGCGCCAGGTCGCGGTGCACCGCCGGATGCACCGGCAGCGGCGCGTAGCGTTCCGCCGGAGCGCCGCCGACCGCTACCGCGATCTCCCCGCCGAAGAGCGGCGCTGCCCACGGCGGCGTGTCGCCGCGGCACGGACCGCACCAGCCGACCGTGGTGCCATCGGGGCGGGACGCGACCCACCGCCCGGCTGCAACTTGAACCTCGGCACCGGGTTGCGCCAGAGCGACCAGCCGCTCGAAGAGGCCGCGGGCGTCCCACCGGTCCCACTGCGGCGTGGCGCCACCGTCGCTCCAGTGCGCCGGGTGGCGCGCACCGGTCAGCACGAAGGCCGCGTGGAGCGTTTCGGCGGGGGGCGCCGCCGCCGTGCCTTCGAGGAATACCGTGCCGATTTCGAAAAGCCGCACGTCGCCGATCCGCTGGGCCCAGTTGGCTTCCACCTGGGCCACCAGGCCGGGAAGCAGCTGATGCCGCAGCCGGCCGTGGTCGGCGGACAGCGGGTTGGCGATGCGAGGGCCGTTGCCGCTGGTGGCGGGAACCATCGGAAACGTCATCGCTTCCGACAGGCCGGCCGCCGCGAGGGCCAGCCGGAGGCGCTCGGCAATCGACCACGCCGGGTCGTCCCGCCGCGTCCCCGGCCGGAACGCGCCAAGCGGCGCGTCGATGCGGTCGTATCCCCGGATCCGGGCCACTTCCTCGATCAGGTCGATTTCGCTCACCAGGTCGGAGCGCCACCCCGGAACGTCGACCGCGATCCGTCCGTCATCGGGCTTGCGGACGACGGTGGCACCGATCGCCACCAGCGCCTTCTCGATCTCGTCGGCGGCGATCTCGACGCCGAGCACCTGCCGCACCCGCGCCGGCCGGAGAAAGATCCGCGGCGGGTGGCCCGCCAGCGGCATGCAGTCGACCGTGGTGCCGTCGATGGTTCCACCGGCCACGGTGATCAGCAGCCGGACGCCACGGCGGAATGCGTCGAGCGCACCCCACCGATCGGTGCCCCGCTCGAACCGGTGCGACGCCTCGGTGCCAAGCTGCAGGGCGCGCCGCGCACGGCGCACCCGCGACGGGTCGAACCAGGCACACTCGAGGAAGATGTCGGTGGTCGCGGCGGTCACTTCGGTGTCGCGCCCGCCCATGATGCCGGCCAGCCCGATCACGCGGTCCTGGTCGGCGATCACCACCGCGCCCTCCGGCACCGCGCGCTCGACGCCGTCGAGGGTCACGACGCGCTCGCCGGCATGTCCCATCCGCGCCACCACGGCGGGGCCGTGCAGCGTCGCCGCGTCGTAGGCGTGCATCGGCTGGTTGAGTTCGAGCATGATGTAGTTGGTGGCGTCGACCACGTTGTTGATGGCGCGCACGCCGACCGCCGCCAGTCGGTCCTGAAGCCACGCCGGCGACGGCGCGATGGTCACGCCGCGGATCACCGCCGCGAGGAAGCGGCCGCAGCCGTCGGGATCGTCGATCGCCAGGCGCACTCCGCCCACCGCGGCCTCGTCGCTGTAGCGCGCCGGCACCGGCAGGTCGAGCTCCGCGGCGTCGGGAATCGCCGGCAGGCGGAACGGTACGTCATACGATGCAGCCAGTTCGCGGGCAATTCCCTTGTGCCCGAGAAGATCGCCGCGGTTCGGCGTGACGTCGACCACCAGCCGGTCGTCGCCGAGTTGGAGCACGTCGAGCAGCGGCGTACCGGGCGCGGCCTCGGTCTCGAAGCGCCAGCAGCCCGTCGTGGTCCTCGCCGAGGCCGAGTTCGCGCGCCGAGCAGAGCATCCCCTCGGAGACTTCGCCGCGAATCTTCCGGCGGGCAATGACCAGGCCGTCGGGCATCGTCGTGCCGACCCGCGCAAAGGGATATTTCCCGCCCGCCATGACGTTCGGCGCGCCGCACACCACGTGGTGCAACACGCCGGTGCCGTCGTCGACCGTCGTCACGCGCAGCTTGTCGGCATTGGGATGGGGTTCGGCGCTGGTGACCAGCCCGACGACGAACGGCGCCAGGCCGGCGCCGAGCGGTTCGACGGCATCGACCGGGGCGCCGAGCATCGCCAGGCGCGCCGCCACGTCGTTCGCGTCGAGGGGCCGGCGGAGGAACGCCTCCAGCCAGCGGCGGGAGACGTTCATCCGCCGATCCGCCCGAACTGGCCGAGAAACCGCATGTCGCCACCGAACAGGAGCCGCAGGTCGGGAATGCCGTAGCGCACCATCGCCATCCGGTGCGGCCCCATCCCGAACGCGAATCCGGTGTAACGCTCGGGATCGATGTCGCAATTGCGCAGCACCGCCTCATGCACCATGCCGCACCCGAGGATCTCCATCCACCCGGTGCCCTTGCACGCCGGGCAGCCGGCGCCACCGCAGAGGACGCACGACACGTCCATCTCGGCCGACGGCTCGGTGAACGGGAAATACGACGGCCGGAACCGCACCGCGGTGTCGCCACCGAGAAACTCGCGGGCAAAGTGGGTCAGCGTCGCCTTCAGGTCGGCAAAGGTGATCCCCTCGTCGACGGCAAGCCCCTCGATCTGGGTGAACGCCGGGGCGTGCGACGCGTCGAACGGGTCCTTGCGGTAGCTGAAGCCCGGAATGACCACGCGGTGCGGCGGCGGTCCGGCGCGCATCACGCGGATCTGCACCGGCGAGGTATGGGTGCGCAGCAGCAGGCGTTCGCCGCCAGGCGCCGGGTCGTCGCCGGCGAGGTAGAGCGTGTCGTGCATGTCGAGCGCCGGATGGTCCGGCGGAAAGTGCAGCGCGGTGAAGTTCCGCTCTTCGTTCTCGATGTCGGGGCCGAGGGCGACGGCAAAGCCCAGCTCGCGGAAGATCGCGACGATGTCGGCGATCACCACGCTCACCGGGTGGCGGGTGCCGATCCACGGTTGGCGGGCCGGCATGGTGAGGTCGACGGCATCGCCGTCGGCGGGCTGGCTGGCGCGCAGCGCGTCACGGCGGGCGGCGAAGGCGGCCTCGAACTGCAGCTTGAGGGCGTTGAGGGCCGCGCCAAGGGTGCGGCGCTCCTCGAGCGGGCGTGCCGCCAGCTCGCGGAGCTGCCGGGTCAGCTCGCCCTGTTTGCGCCCGAGGATCGCCACGTCTTCCCGCTCGAGGGCATCGGCCTCGAGGGTCGGGATCGCGGCGAGCCGGGCCTGCAACGCATCGAGCAACGGGTGGGACAAGGGCTCACTCCGGTCCCTGGTACCGCGTCAGTTGCGTTGCGCCTTGGCCATCTCGGCCAGCCGGGCGAACGCGTCGGCATCGCGCACCGCCAGATCGGCGAGCACCTTGCGATTGATTTCCACTCCGGCGCTCTTGAGCCCCGCCATGAGCCGGGAATAGCTCAGCTCGTGGGCGCGCGCCGCGGCACCGATCCGGGTGATCCAGAGCCGGCGGAAATCGCTCTTCTTCTTGCGGCGGTCGCGGTAGGCGTAGGCCATGCCGCGCTCGACGTTCTCCTTGGCGGCCTTGTACAGCTTGCTGCGGGCCTGGAAGCCGCCCTTGGCGGCGGCCATGATCTTCTTCTTGCGCGCGTGATGCGCGACACCGTTCTTGACTCTCGGCATGGTTCCTCCTCAGGCCTGCAACAGCTTGATGGTGCGCCGGAAATCGGCCTGCGACACCAGCGCGGGCTTGCCGAGCCGGTTCTTCCGCTTCTGCGTCTTCTTGGTGAGAATGTGACGCTTGTTGGCGCGGCTCCGCTTGATCCGGCCGCTCCCCGTCACCGTGAACCGCTTCATCGCGGCGCGCTTCGTCTTCTGCTTCGGCATCCTGCGTTCCCCTGGTTGCGATCGCGGTCCGGCGACTATTTGGGCGCCAGCACCATCACCATGTTGCGGCCGTCGAGCTTGGCCTCCTGCTCCACCTTGCCGATGTCCGCCAGCGACGTCGCCACCCGGTCGAGCACCGCCTTGCCGAGCTCGGTGTGGGCAATCTGCCGCCCGCGGAACATCATCGTCACCTTCACCTTGTTGCCGTCGCCGAGGAATTCCCGGGCGTGGCGCGTCTTGAAGTCGAAGTCGTGGTCGTCGATCCCCGGTCGGAACTTCACTTCCTTCAGGTGGATGACGTGCTGCTTCTTCTTGGCTGCCCGCGCCGCCTTCGCTTCCTCGAACTTGTACTTGCCGTAGTCCATGATCTTGACCACGGGGGGACGCGCCATCGGCGCGACCTCCACCAGATCGAGGCCGCGCTCCAGCGCCGCCTGCATCGCCTCTTCGATCGGGAGCACCCCCAACTGCTCCCCCTCCGCTGTCACCACCCGAACCGGCGAAATCCGGATCTGCCGATTCACCCGCACCCGACGCTCACGCTCGAAACTGGACAGTGGGCCCCTCCATTCCCCCCGGGACGCTGAAAACAGAACACCCCGCCATCACTGGCGGGGTGTCCGAAGAAGCGCACCACGGGCCCGGAGGCCCGGATGCTTATGCTCCTCGAGACCCGGTCGCCGTTGCTGCCCAGCTCGGGGTGGAGCGGCTCTCCCGCTCACTTTCAACGGGCGAAGAGTAGCCGGGACCTGCCCCTCCGGTCAAGGGCGGACGTTTCACGATGATACAGGTCACCGGGCCGGCCGCAGCTCCGCCCCGAACGTTGCAACCCCGGACACCACAACCTTTTGCGCCACCGGGTCGTACACAGCGGTGTCGGTCCTTCGCGGGTCCGCTGCAGCACGTCCGCCCACGTCCCAACTTCGCTAAGGATGTTTGTTCGTGTCCGCCATCTTCACGTCGTACCGGGGACCCGTTCGCGCCGCAGTGCTCTGCGCCGCGCTCGGGGCATTCGTCGTGCCCACCGTCCGGGCCCAGAGCAGCGTCGACATCATCACGGGGACGGTGTACGACGCGAGCGGCACTGCGGTGCCCGGCGCCGACGTCGAGGCCTGGAGCCTGCAGAACGACGTCACCCGCCGGACCACGACCAACGCGAAGGGGCGCTACACGATCATCTTCGCCGACGGCGGCGGCCAGTATCGCATCACGGTCCGCGCCATCGGCCACACGCCGTACATCGTCAACGTCGCGCGGCAGCCCGACGACGACCGGATCGACCTCGACGTCAAGCTCGGCGAGCAGGCGGTGCGGTTGCAGGACCTGGTGACGGTCGGCAACCGTCCGCCCAACCTGAACCAGTTGCAGCGGCCCACCCCGGGTGAGACCTCGCGCAACATCAACGGCGAGGAGGCGATGCGGTTGCCGATCGACGCGTCCGACCTGGCCGCCCTCGCCGCGCTGGCCCCGGGGGTGATCTTCACCGAGGGCACCGACTCGACGGCGGCGACGTTCTCGGTCGCCGGCCAGAGCGCCGCGTCGAACAGTTACGTCGTCAACGGCATGACGACATCGAGCTCGACGCTGCCGCAGGACGCCATCCAGTCGACGCGGGTGATCACCAACAGCTACGACGTCTCGCGGGGCGGCTTTGCCGGCGGCCAGGTGTCGGTGACCACCAAGGGCGGCAGCAACCGGGTGTCGGGGTCGTTGAGCAGCCGGCTGCAGGACCAGCACCTCTCCTGGGGCGAGGGCGGCGGCAACGCCTTCACCTCCGGCCAGTCGCGCGAACAGATCGGCGCCGGGTTCGGCGGGCCGATCAAGCGCGACAAGCTCTTCCTGTTCGGCTCGTTCCAGCTCAACCGCTCGCTCTCGCCGATGGCGTCGCTCGACCTCGCCACACCGGCGACCCTGACGCGGCTCGGTGCGGCACCCGATTCGGTCAACAAGTTCATTGCACTGGTCGGCGCCACCGGACTCACCGCCCGGGCCGGCACCATCAACCCGAACCGCACCAGCGACCAATTCGCCAGCACCGACCGGTTCGACTGGAATGTCGGTGACATCCATACCCTGACCGTCACGGGCAACCTGCGGATCAACACCCAGGATCCGACCCGCATCGGGCAGACGTCGCTGCCGCAGGTCGGCGGCAACTCGGACGGCAACGGCGGCGGCATGTCGGCGCAACTGGTGTCGCGGTTCGGCCAGTTCATCAACCAGTTCCGCGGCGGCTATTCCATCAACGACAGTCACTCCGCGCCGTTCCTCTCCGTGCCGGTGGGGCGAGTCACCAACTACTCGGCCCTCGACGCCGGCCAGGTGGCCGTGACGACCTTCGGCTTTGGCGGCAACGCCGGGCTGCCGCAGCACAACAACGATCACAACTGGGAAGTCACCAACGAATTGTCGATCCTCCCCGGCGACGCCACCCATCGCCTCATGGTGGGGCTGTACGGTTACGGCGAGCACTTCTCGCAGGACGTCACCAACAACCGCTACGGCACCTACACGTACAATTCACTGGCCGACTTCGAACACAATGTGCCGGCGCAGTTTACCCGCACGCTGCAGCCGACGATCCGCTCCGGCGGCGTCATCAATGAGGCGGTCTACGTCAACGACGCGTGGCGGCCCCGGAGCAGGCGTCCGGCGAGCGGCGGCGCCGCAGGCGGGGGCGGCGAAGGTGGCCGCGGCGGCGGATTCGGGGGCCGCGGCTTCGGGGGCCGGGGCGGCTTCGGCGGGCGCGGCGGCGGGTTCGGCTTCGGCGGAAGCGGCGGCAGCAACTTCCAGCTGATCTACGGCGTCCGCCTCGAGCACACGTCGTACACCGGCGCGCCGGCGCTCAACCAGCAGGTGCTGTCGGAATTCGGCGTCCGCACCGACCAGCTGCCATCGCAGACCGCGGTCACGCCGCGGGTGGGCTTCACGTATTCCATTCCGGCGCCCGAGCAGCAGGGCTCCAGCCAGCGCGGCTTTGCGCCGCCGCTGGTGACGATCCGCGGCGGGGCCGGCCTCTTCCGCGGCACCATGCCGGCCACCCTGCCCGGCACCGCGCAGGCACAGTCGGGCCTCAGCAACACCGAAAGCGAACTCTTCTGCGTCGGCGACGCGGTGCCGATCCCCGACTGGTCGCAGTTCCTCAGCGACCCGTCGACCATTCCCGATGAGTGCGTGAACAACGCCTCGACACCGGTGGTGACCGGGACGCCGACCATCACGACGTACGACAAGCATTATGGCGCGCCGGAAACCGAGCGGCTCTCCCTCGGCCTCAGCCGGCGAATCACGCCGCGGGTCGAGTTCACCGTCGACGCGTCGTACGTGCGCGGCATCGATCAGGCCGCGTCGCAGGACCTCAACCTCAACGAGACGCCGGTCTTCCACCTCGGGGGTGGCGACGGCCGGCCGGTCTACGCCGATCCGACCCAGATCATTGACTCGACTGGCGCGGTGCCGCTGTCGGCGTCGCGGATCGACCCGAACTACGGCACCGTGAGCCGGGTCTTCAGTTCCCTGGCCAACGAGACGAAGCAGTTGACGTTCAACATTTCGGGAACGACCAACAACCAGATCCAGCTCAACCTGGCGTACACCCTGATGTACGCCCGCGACCAGGGGGGCAGCGGCGGCTTCCGCGGCGGCTTCGGCGGCGGTGGCAACCTCACCGATGGCGATCCCAACGTGTACACCTGGGCACCATCGACCAACGACCGCCGCCACAACTTCCAGGCATCGGTCTCGTGGCCCATCACACCGGCCATCGAGCTGACGTCGATTGCCCGGATGACGTCGGGCTCCCACTACACGCCGATCGTCGCCGGCGACATCAACGGCGATGGATCCGCGCGCAACGACCGGGCCTACGTCTTCGACCCGGCGACCACGTCCGACACGGCGGTGGCAAATGCCATGACGCGATTGCTCGGGTCGACTTCCGGCAACGCCCACAAGTGCCTCGAGGCCCAGCTCGGCAGCATCGCGGGCCGGAACACCTGCACCGGTCCGTGGCAGCCGTCGCTCGACTTTCAGCTGAACTGGCGCCCGGGGCTGTTCAACCGCCGCCTGGCGCTCTCGGTGCAGACCATCAACGTCCTCGGTGGGCTCGACCAGTGGATCAACGGGCCGAACAACCTCAAGGGGTGGGGCGGCAACAACCGGCCCGACGCGACGTTGCTGACCGTCACCGGGTTCGATCCGGCCACGCAGAGCTTCCGGTACGTGGTCAACGAACGCTTCGGCAACACCAGTTCGGGGGCCACGGCAATCCGGCAGCCGTTCCAGCTGGCGCTCAACCTCCGCTATGCCATCGGCTACGATCCGAGGACGATGCAGATCCAGGGACTCGGCCGGGGCGGCAGCCGGCGCAGCCCGACCGAGCTGGTCGACAGCTTCATGGTGCGGTTCCGCCGAGCCAACCCGGCCACTGCCGCACTCGAGCGGAAGGACTCACTGGCGCTCGATCCGAAGCAGGTGGCAGCACTGCAGGCGCTGGTCGACTCGAGCAACACGCGGATGCAACCGGCGCTCGACAGCCTCACCGCCGCCGTCAGCACCGTGCAATCGTCGGGTTCGAGCGCGAACGTGATTCCGCTGCTGGAAAAGATCCGGCCCGTCATGCAGGAAGCGACGGCGGAACAGAACCGGCTCGTCGACGCTGTCCAGAAGATCCTCACCCCGGCGCAGTGGGGGCTGTTGCCAGCGGAGGCGCGGAACCCGTCACCGAACCTCTTTGGCGGCGGGCGTGGTGGCTTTGGAGGACGCGGCGGCGGGGCTGGCGGACGGGGTGGGCGCGGCGGGTGACCCGGCCGGCTACCGGGTGATGGCGAGGACGGCGGCAGGCAATTGTCAACGCGGCGCCGGAACCGCCTCCGCCAGTTCGACGCCGCGTTCGCCGGCTGTCGCGACGCCGCCGACGGTGTCTGCGTCGTGCTCGAAGACCACACGCCAGCGCTCGGCAGTCGCCTGCGCGTAGAGACGGCGCTTGCTCTCCAGCGTGCGCATCGGTTCCACGTCGTAGCCCATGATCCACGCCAGCGGGAGGTGGTGCGCGGTCGGCACCGTGTCGGCCGGATAGCAGAGCGTCTCGCCATCGCTCTCCACCAGCACCACCTGGTGCCATGGGACATGCCCCGGCGTCACCATCACCCTGACGCCCGGCACCACCATCGCGCTCTCCCCCTCCACCCAGTCGAAGCACGCCGCCTCGGCCACCGGCACGAAGTTGTGCGACAGGTAACTCCCCTGGGTGCGCTCGGTGGTGTGGGTGGCGAATTCGTATTCGCGGCGATGGACCACGTAACGCGCCTTCGGGAACGACAGCTGCACTCGGCGCGCCGGGTCGTCGGGCGCAATGAAGGTGTCGCCGCCGGCGTGGTCGAAGTGCAGGTGGGTATTGAGCATCACCGCCACGTCGCCGGGGGTGTGTCCAAGCGCCGCGAGGAGATCCTCCAGCCGGGTCCGTCCATTGGCGCCGCCGTTGTCCACGCCGTAGATGTCGCGGAACTTGTCGTTCTCCTTGTTGCCGATTCCCGAATCGACCAGCACGAGTCCGTCGTCATGCTCGATCAGCAGGCAGCGCAGCGCGAGCGGGATGCGGTTGCGGTCGTCGGCCGGGATGCGGCGCGACCAGAGCGGCTTGGGCACAATGCCGAACATCGCGCCACCGTCCAGGCGCTGCAGCCCGGCCTCGAGCGCGTGCACCCGCAGGCGCCCGACGGTGAAGGTCGTGATGCCGGTCACGCCGCCACCTGGCCGAGGGGGGTGCGATGCAGCAGCTCCAGGTCGGCCAGCGTCCGCGCTCCCCTGCCCCGCGCCTCGCCGAGAAGCCGCTCGAGGAGCATGCCGGTGACGACCGCGTCGCCGGCGGCCCGGTGCCGCGCGCTGAATTCGAAGCCGAGCCGCTCGGCCAGCGCCCCGAGCGAATACGACCCCTCCTGGCGGAGCAGGCGGCGCGCCAGCCGCACCGTGCAGAGCCGCGGGCCGTCGAGCTGCAGGTCGCGGGTGCGGAAGACCTCCGCCGTGACGAATCCCCAGTCGAAGCGGGCGTTGTGCGCCACGAAGACGCGGCCGGCGAGGGCCGCCATGACCTGGTCCACCACGTCGGTGAACGTCGGCGCCGCGGCGACCATCTCATCGGAGATGCCGGTCAGTTCGGTGATGCGCCGGGGAATCGGCCTTCCGGGATTGATCAGCGAATCGAACACCACTTCGCGGCGGGCCCCGTGAACGACGACCACGGCGATCTCGGTGATGCGGTCGTCACCCGACGCGCGCATCCCGGTGGTCTCGACGTCGACGATCGCAAAGGCGCACTCCTCGAGGAGCGGCGACCCCTGTGCCAGCGCCTGCACGGCCCACCGTCCGTCGGGTAGCTGGCGCACCCGCGGATCGGCGCCGAGCAGCGCGGCGGCGAGCCGTTCGGCAACCGCCGTCGGCGCCTTCGGCAGGCCGAGCACTTCGCGTGACAGGCGACCGGCATCGAGCGGGCCGGAGCGCATCAGCTCCAGCGCCCGCTCGATCAGCGTGCCGCCCGGGTGTGCCTGCAATCCGGTCATCGCCCTCTCGTTCACGGTGCGTGCTGCAAGGCGTATGATAACGTCTCGAGTTCCACGGCGAGGTTGACGTTCTTCACCTCGACGCCGGACGGCACATGCAGCTGCACCGGCGCAAAATTGAGGATTGCCGTGAGGCCCGCGGCCACCAGCCGGTCGACCAGCTGCTGTGCCGGTTCCGCCGGTGTCACGAGCACCGCGATGTCGATCTCCGCGGCGGCGACGATCGCCTCCATTGCCGCGACGTCGGCGACGATCAGGTCGCCCCAGGCCCGGCCGATCTTTGCCGGATCGCTGTCGACGACGGCCACGATGTCGAAGCCGCGCGCGTTGAAGCCGGCGTACTGCATGAGCGCCGCGGCGAGCCGCCCGGCGCCCACCAACATCACCCGGTAGCGGCGGTTGAGCCCGAGGATGCTTCGCAGCTGCGTTGCGAGCGCGTCGACATCGTAGCCGAGCCCCCGCTTGCCGAACGACCCGAAGAACGACAGGTCCTTGCGGACCTGCGCCGACGTGGTGCCGGCCCGGTTGGCCAGTGCCTCCGACGAGATCGTGTCGGCACCCTGCTGCTGGAATTCTTCGAGGAAGCGGAGATAGATCGCGAGGCGGCGGACCGTCGAATCGGCGATCTTGCGGGGCAGCATTTGTGAAATGTTTCACGAGCCCTGGACGGAAGCAACCTGGCCGCCGCCGCGACGCCGGGCTGGCGGCATGTCAGCCCCCCGCCACCACCCGGAAGAGCCGGGCGAAACCGCCGGGATCGATCGTTTCGGGACGGGCGTCCGGCGACAGCCCGGCGCCGGTCAAGAGCGTCGTGGCAGAGGCGAGGTCGATGCGGAGCGCATGGCTCAGCGCCCGGGCGAGTCGCTTGCGGCGATAGGAGAAGATCGACGTCACCAGCTGCCGGAAGCCCGCCATCGCCGCGGGCTCGACCAGCGGTTCGGCGCGTGGCACGATGCGCAGCAGCGCCGAATCCACCTTGGGGCGCGGCACGAACGCGCCGCGTCCGATGGTGAGGGCGATGGTGGCATCCGCCGCGGCCTGCACGCCGATCGACAGCGCGCCGTAGCTCCGCGACCCCGGCGGGGCGACGATCCGGTCGGCGACCTCGCGCTGCACCAGGAACGTCACCGCCGCCGGCAGCGGCGCCGTCAGCGCCTTGCCGATCAGCGGCGTGGTGATGTTGTACGGGATGTTGCCGGCCACCAGCCACCGGCGCCCCTCCGCGGTCCACGGCGCGACCAGCGCCGGCCAGTCGAGGTCGAGCGCATCGCCTTCGGCGACGACGAACGGCGCACCACCGAAGCGGCGCCGCAGCTCGCCGATGAACCGCGCGTCGCGCTCGATGGCGGCCACCGTCGCCCCGGTCGCCAGCAACGCTTCCGTGAGGCCGCCGGGCCCCGGTCCGATCTCCAGGACGATATCGTCGGGACCTGCGCCGACCGCCTCGGCAATCCGCGCCAGCAACGGCTGCTGGGTGAGGAAGTGCTGGCCAAGCGCCTTGCGGGCCCGCACGTCAGATTCGCACGACGAGCAGTGTGCTGTCGTCTGCGGCGCGGTCGCTGAAGCGGTCAGCCTCGGCAAACGCACCGGCGACGATCTGCTGCGCCGATTGCCGTCGCGCCTGCTCCAGCCATGCGACCAGCCGCGCCTCGCCAAACCGCTCGCCAGCGCCGTTGACGCGATCGACGAGGCCGTCGGTATACAACACGAGAAGATCCTCGGTGGTCTTCCATGCCACCGTGCGCCGCCCGAACGATCCCGGTTCGCCGAGGCCGAGCGGCGGCGCGGTGGGAGCGAGCCGCTCGGCGGCGCCCTCCCGCGGGAGACGGAAGGCGTGGATGTGCCCCGCGTTGCTGTAGGTGAGCCGGCCGGCAGCCGGATCGACGATGCCGTAGAACACCGTGAGGTACATCTCGGTCGTCTCGAGTTCTCCGGCGAGCGAATCGGCGAGCCGCGCGAGCACGTCGTCCGGTGCGCGGGTGCCGTGGGCGTGGATCCCGGCGGCGGCCATCACCTGTGCGGCGATCAGCGCGGCGGAAAAGCCGTGCGATGCCACGTCGCCCAGCATCACGCCGACCCGGCGGCGACCGAGTCGGGCAAAGGTGTAGAAGTCGCCGCCGAGCGATTCCGCGGGGAGCGAACGGACCGCCACTTCGGCTTCGCCGCGCAACACCGCGGGGGTCGGAAGGAGCCGCTGCTGGAGGTTGTGCGCCATTTCGAGTTCGCGCTCGAGGCGACGCCGCTCGGCGTCGTGCGACGCCAACCGCGCGTTCTCCAGCGCCGACCCGATCTGTGTGGCAACGGCGGCAATGAGCTTGATCTCTTCGCGCGTGAAGGCGCCACCGCCGGCGCGGTCGGCGAGGGCGAGGGTGCCGACGACTCGTGGCGCCGAACCGAGACGGGTGTGATGGATCGGAACCGCGACCACCTCTCCAGGCACCCAGTCGGGTTCGGAGCCGGTCTCGATCTGCGCGGTGCGGAACGCCCGCGCGATGACGTGGTCCGGGTCATCGACCGGCACGGCGTCGGGCACCGCACCCTCCGACATGCCGAGGGTTGCGACCGCCCGCAGAGTGCGCCGCTCGGGGTCGAAGACCCGGAGCGCCGCCCAGCGCGCGCCGAGAACGGCGGTGATCTCGCGGAGGATGATCGCCGCGACCTCGTCGACCGAGTGCGCCCGCCCGAGCAGCTCGCCGATGGAATAGAGGAGATCGATCTCTTCGTAGCGCGAGGCAAGCTCCGCCGTGAGCGCGACGGTGGCCCGGTCGCTTTCGAGGAGGTGTTGCACCACCGGCAGTACGCGTGCGGCGAGGTCATCGCGCGTTGTGTCGCCGGGCGCGACGACCTCGAGGAAGATGCCGTCGGTGTCGGGCACGGCGAGGCGCTGGGACCGCCCGGCGCGGTGTCCCGGCGGTGCGCCGCCGTCGGGCGGGCCGGTCAGCATCCGCCACTCGCCCGCGTCGAGGCGCCACAGTCGCACCGTCGCGCCGACCAGCGTCCCCAGCGCGGTCAATGCACCGTCGATCTCGGCTAGCTGCGCGGGAGCGTGATCCAGATGGTATTTCCCCGGTCGTTGAACGCCACATGATCGGCAAGGCGCCGGATCAGGAAGAGGCCGCGGCCCCGTGTCGCGTCGAGCATCGGCTCGCCGTCGGGAACGCCGACGCTGGCGGGATCGAACCCGTCACCTTCGTCGGTGACGGCGAGGACGATCCGTTCGGCGTCGAGCGCAATCTCGACGGTGACGGTGCGCGAACGCTCGCCGCGGTTGCCGTACAGCATGGCGTTGGCGAGGGCTTCCGCGGCGACGGTGCAGAGCCGCCAGCGGGCGCGGCGGGAGGGTCGCCCGTCGGCGTAGCAGCACGCCGCAATCGTCTCGACGGTTTCGCCGAGAAGGGCGACGTCCGACGGGACCACGAGGCGGAAGCGATCGCCTTCGCCGGCGCGGTGCGACGTGGCGGACACCGTCGACCCCATCGCCGCCTCAGAACCCGGCGAGTGCGTCGGCGGCCGTCTCGGTGATCGGGAACAGCGTGTCGAGCTTGGTGAGTTCGAAGAGCGACCGGAGGTCTTCGTTGAGGCCCGCCAGGCGCATCTCGCCGCCGGCCTCGCGCACCCGCTTGCTGATGGAGACCAGGGCGCCAAGCCCCGACGAATCGATGTAGGCGGTGCGCGTGAAATCGAAGACGAACTTCCGGTCGCCGCGATCGAGGGCATCCTGGACCAGCTGCTTGAGGTCCTGCCGGTTGACGACGATCAATTGGCCGTCGATCGTCACGACGACCACTCCATTGGCGACCCTATTGGCCTTGAACGCCATGCCGTCCATCCTCGCGGGAAATCCCGAGCGCGTGAGCCTGCAACGCCAGCAACGCGGCGACATCCACAATATCGTCCGGCGTGGCGCCGCGCGACAGGTCCGACATCGGCCGCGCGGTGCCCTGCAGCAGTGGACCGGTTGCCGTGGCACCGGCGAGGCGCTCGGTGAGCTTGTAGCCGATGTTGCCGGCGTCGAGGCACGGGAAGACCAGCACGTTGGCGCGGCCCGCCACCGGCGACCCGGGTGCATTGGCGGTACCGATCGCCGGCACGACCGCGGCATCGAGCTGCAACTCGCCGTCGGCGGCAAATCCGGGCATCAGGCCGCGGAAGATCTCGACCGCCTCGCGCACCCGGTCGATCTCCGGGCCCGGCGGCGCTGCCGTGCGTGCTGTACGAGAGGAACGCCACCCGTGGTACGTCGCCAACCAGCGCCCGCCGATCGTGCGCGGCGGCGACCGCGGCGGCGGCGAACTGCTGCGCGTCGGCTGGGGGATCACGGCGATGTCGGTATAGGTGAAGACCCGGCCGTCGGGGAGCGCCAGGTACATCGCCGCGGTGACGGCGCTCAGTTCCCGGGCGCAGTACCGATCGCCCAGAGCGCCGCGCGGATGACGTCGGCCGTGGTGGTAGTCGGCGCCGCCGATGCACGCCTCGACTTCGCCGAGGCCGAGGAGGCCGGCGGCAAACCGGAGCGGATCGGCGGCAAGGTCGAGGGCGTGGCACGCCGTCTTGCACTGCCTGGGGGCGCGCTGGCGCAGGAGCTCGGCGACGGCGCCGAGCCGTGGATCGCCAGCGGGATCGAGACCACCCCGGCCGATCAGCACTGGTTCGGCGATGGCAAGCGTCGGTGAGCAGCGCCGCCGCGCGCCGCACCCGGTCGTCGGACGCTTCGGGGAGCGCAGGCGGATCGGCGCGCCGGCCGCCGCGGCCCGCGCGCGGATGTCGTCCCGGAAGCTCACCGCTGGTACCGGCGCCGCAGGGCCTCGGCAACGGGCAGGGGCGACCAGGCCGTCGAGAGGCCCGCCGAAGCGGCCGATTTCGCGCACCAGCGACGAAGACAGGTAAGTCAGGTCGACCGCAGGGACCAGGAAGACCGTCTCGAGCTGGCCGTTGAGGCGGCGGTTCATCAGCGCCATCTGGAATTCGTATTCGAAGTCGCTGACGGCACGCAGGCCGCGGATCACCATGGTCGCGCCGCGGTCGCGCGCAAAGTCGGCGAGCAACCCCGAGAACGACGTCAGCTCGACGCGCGGCTCGTCGCCGACGACCCCGCGCAGCAGCGCGAGCCGTTCGTCGACGCTGAACAGCGGCGCCTTCTGCGGATTGATCGCGATGGCGACGATGAGATGATCGGCAAGCGCCAGCGCGCGGCGCACCAGATCCTCATGGCCCCGCGTCGGCGGGTCGAACGAACCGGGGTAGATCGCGATGCGTGTCATGGCGGCCGATAGAAGGTGACGGCGATGTCGCCCCACCGCCGGGTGACGCCCCCCGGCAGGGGCGAACGCGGGTCGTGCTCGACCGCCAAGATGCGTCCGAAGGGGCGGAGTTGCCAAGCGGCGACGAGCTCGGCGGCCCCGGGGCCGGCAAATGGCGGGTCGGCCAGGACGATGTCGGCGGCGGCGGGGTCGAGGCGTGCCGCATGGCGCAGCGCGTCGGCGCGCACGACGGTGACGACCTCGCCGGCATCGAGCGCCAGCACGTTTGCCCGGAGCGCGGCGAGTGCCGCCGGGTGACGCTCGACGAACGTGGCGTGCGCCGCACCGCGGGAGAGTGCCTCGAGGCCCAGGGCGCCGCTGCCGGCAAAGAGATCGAGCACCCGGGCGCTCGGGGAGTTCGGGCGCGAGGATCGACAACCACGCTTCCCGCACCCGCTCGGTGGTGGGTCGCGTCAGGCGGCCGGCCGGCACCGCCAGGCGGCGGCCGCCCCAGCGCCCGCTGACGATGCGGGTCACGACGGTTCGGCAGCCGCCAGCGAGACGAGCCGCGCCTGGAGCGTCGACCGCCCCTGCCACTCGTTGCGATCGAGCCGGAAGGCGATGTCGACCGGCAGGGTGAGATCCGACGGCGCGCGATCCGCCCAGCCGAAGGCGATCACCTCGAGCCGTCGCGACCCGGCGACGAGCTCGCCCTTGAGATGGCTGCCGCCCACCGTCCGGATGCCGCGGAGCGTGGTGGCGCGAACACCGAACACCGGCGCCGGATTCCCAAGACCGCACGGCTCCAGGTGGCGGCTCCATCGCTCCAGGTCGTCGCTGACGTCGTCGAGTGTCACCTCGAGGTCGACGCGCTGCACGGGACCGAGGTCGTCCGGGACAAGCGAAGCCCGGGCGACGTCGGTGAAGCGTTGGCGGAACGCGTCGATCCGGTCGCTCCGGATGGAGAGCCCGGCCGCCATGCGATGTCCGCCGAACCGTTCCAGCAGGTCGCCGCACGCCGTGGTCGCGGCGTGGAGGTCGAACCGATCGATGCTCCGACCACTGCCGCGCCGGGTCGCGCCGTCGCCGGCGATGAGGAATGTCGGCCGACCGAAGCGTTCCACCACGCGTGACGCCACGATCCCCACCACGCCGGGGTGCCAGTGTTCGGCCGCGAGCACCAGCGCCGGATGTTCCGCGGGATCGTGATAGCGGCTGGCGACCTGCTCGAGCGCTTCGCCGAGGGTGCGCTGGTCGAGCTCCTGGCGTTCGCGGTTGGCCGACTCCAGCTGGTCGGCGAGCGGCACCGCCGCCTGCTCGTCGTCGGTGAGGAGGAGATCGAGCCCGGTCTGTGCCGCGGCCATCCGGCCGATTGCGTTGAGCCGCGGTGCAACGATGTAGGCCACCTGCGACGCTCGGGGCGCGGCACCGTCGAGGCGGCAGCGTCGCAGCAGTTCGCGGAGTCCCGGCCAACGGCTCTGGGCCAGGACCCGCAGCCCGTGCCGCACCAGCGCGCGATTCTCGCCCACCAGCGGCACGACGTCGGCAACCGTCGCCAGCGCGACGTAATCGAGCAGGTGCTGCGGCAACGCCGCGGGGAGTCCGAGCGCCGGCACCAGCGCCTGCACCAGCTTGAACGCCAGCCCGCTGCCGCAGAGCGCGGTGAGTCCCGACGTGTCGTCGTGCCGCTGGGGGTCGACGATGGCGTCCGCCTCGGGAAGCTCGGCGCCCGGCAGGTGGTGATCGGTGACGATGACCCGGCGCCCGGCGGCCCGCGCCTCGCGCACCGCCTCGACGGCGGTGATGCCACAGTCGCAGGTGATGATCAGTCCGGCGTCGACCCGGGCTGCTTCGGCGACACCGGCGGGGCCGAAGTCGTAGCCGTCACGCATGCGATGCGGCACGAACGGAACCACCCGCGCACCGGCCAGGCGCAGGGTGCGGGTGAGAATCGCGGTGGCGCATTGGCCATCGACGTCGTAATCGCCGTGGACGAGAATCGTGGTGTGGTCGCGCACCGCGGCGGTGATGATGGTCACCGCGTCGGCGAGACCGGCGAGCGAGAACGGATCGGCGAGCGTACCGAGTTCGGGCCGCAGGAAGGCCCGCGCCGCCGCCGGTTCGGCAAAGCCGCGCTGCACCAGAAGCGCCGCGAGCGGATCGGGGAGCGAGAGTGCGGCGGCGAGGGCGCGGACCACCGCGCCGTCGGGTGCGGGCCGCGAGCCGCCACCGCGGAGCGATCAGACGAGGGCCTCGGCGAGGTAGATGATGGCGCCGCAGATCTCGCAGCCGTCGATGAGAATGCCCTCCGCCTGCAGTCGCCCGATGCGGGAGCTCGGGATGGCGGTGAAGCAGGCGGTGCAGGTGGCGTGGTCGGCGGGGAACAGCACATCGGCGTTGCGGGCACGGCGGAGGCGGTCATAGCGGATACGGAGCGTCCGATCAAGCTGCGCGGCGGCGGCCTCCCGCTCGCTGCGCGCCGCGCCGAGTTCGGCGTCCATCGCCGACCGTCGCGACGCCAGTTCTTCGCGCGCCGGCGCCTGCTCCGATTCCAGCGAGCGAAGACGCTCCTGGGCCTGTTGCACCGCGGACTCGCGCGACGTCGCGTCGTCGGCCAGGCGCATCCAGTCGCTCTCCTCCTGCGTCAGGATGCTGCGACCGAGTTCCAGGTCGGCAAGAAGCTGTGCGGCCACGCGGGGGTTCCGCTCCTGCTCGAGGCGCTGGCGCCGGCGATCGTGTTGCACCCGCTGCGTCTCGAGTTTCTGCTCGGCCTCGTCGCGACGACGCGCGACGTCGCCGGCCGAGTGGAGGGCGGAATCGATTTCCTGCTGCAGTTGAGCGATTGCGGCGTCGAGCGCCGCGGCTTCGGATTCGATGGCGTCGGCGCGAGCAGTCAACTCGGCCAGCTTCCGGTCCTTCTCCTGGATGTCCAGCAACTTCGGTAAATCAGGATGCATGCCGTGCTCACTCCTCCGATTGCGGCCCGGACGCCGTTCGCGGCACCGGACTCGTGGCCAGATACAACTTAAACCGCGCCTGTCCTTCCTTGCTCAACGCACTCCATCGCCGGCTCTTCGCCGCCGGATCGGGCTCAGCGGCTATATCGGCAAAACTGCGGATCTCGGTGAGGGCGTCGAGCGCATCGACGTAGGCGCGATCGGCGTCGAAATGCTCGTCGGGCAGTGCCTGCCGGGTCAGCCGGTCCCAGACTTCCCTGCCCCGCGCGTCAAGGCGTTCCAGCGCGTCCGCCGCGGGGGCGTCGTCGGGAAGCGCCAGGAGCGCGGCGAAGATCTGCCGGTAGGCGGGCGTCGCGAACGCGTCGGGGGACAATTCGGCGCGGGCGCGCGCCAGCCATTCGGGCCTGAGCAACAACAGCCGGAGCAGGTTGCGTTCGATCGCCGTTCCCGGTGTTGCTGGCGCCTGGCGTGCGTCGCCGCCGCCCTGCACCGGGCGCCCGGGAGCGGGCGCGGGGGCCGGCGCCGGAGACGCCGGCTTGGCGTGCGCCTCCGCCGCCACGGTGTCGCGGGGGATGCCGAGTTGCTCGGCCACCCGGGAGACGTACAACTCGCGCATGACCGGGTCGCGCGCGGCGCGCACCGTCGGCAGCAGGCGGTCGAGCGCCTCGCGGGCCCGGTGCACGTCGCCGAACCACCCCCGCGCCGCCAGCAGCGACAGCTTCCGGTCGAGGACGTCGACCGCATCGTCGAGCACCGCGGTGAGGGCGGCCGCACCACCTTGCCGCACCAGGGTATCGGGATCTTCGCCGTCGGGCAGCGTCGCCACCCGCACCCGGATGCCGTGGGAGAGCAGCAGGTCGGCCGCGCGAAACGTTGCCTTGAGCCCCGGTTGGTCGCTGTCGTAGAGGATCACCACATCCGAGGTGTATCGCGTCAGCAGCGCCGCCTGCGCTTCGGTCAGCGAGGTGCCCAACGGTGCGACGACGTGGTCGATGCCGGCCAGCGCCAGGCGCTGCACGTCGAAATAGCCCTCCACCAGGATCGCGAGCCCTTCCTTGCGGATGGCGTTCTTTGCCAGGTGCAGGTGGTAGAGCTGCTCGCTCTTGTGAAAGACCGGTGTCTCGGGGGAGTTGAGGTACTTCGGCTCGCCCTCGCCGAGAATCCGCCCGCCGAATGCGACGACGCGGCCACGGAGGTCGTGGATCGGAAAGAGCAGCCGCCCGCGGAACCGCGACACGACGCTGCCGTCTTCGCGGGTCATGGCGAGCCCCGCTTCGACGACGACCCCATCGGCGATCCCCAGGGTGCGCATCGCGGCGAGAAACTCGTTGCCCCGCGGCGCGTAACCCAGTCCGAGCTCCGCAGCGGCGGCGAGCGGGACGTCGCGTTCCGCCAGATAGCGCCGGGCGCGATCGGCCTCGGGCGCGTCGCGCAGCTGGGCCGCAAACCAGCTCGCGGCGGCGTCGCACGCCTGGAAGAGCGGCTCGCGCGGGTCGGGGCCGGCCCGTTCGGCTCCTTCGGGAATGGTGATGCCGTACCGCCGCGCCACCTCGCGCACCGCATCCGGGTAGTCGAGGCCGAAGCGCTCGCGATACCAGGTGAAGACGTCGCCCGAGGCGTGACAGACGAAGCAGTAGTAGCGGTTCTTCTTGGGAATGACGGCAAAGTTGCGATTGTTGCCGTGGTGGAACGGACAGGGGCCGCGCCAGTCGCTGCCGGTGCGCTTCAGGTCGACCGATTCCTGCACGATCTCGAGCAAGTCCGCCGCGTCGCGCACCTGTTCGATCACCTCGTCAGGAATCCGTGCCATCAGCGGAGCACCGCGACGGTGACGCCGGTGCCGCCCTGCTGGCGGGGCGCAAATTCGTAGCTCGCCACGCGCCGATCGGCCGCGAGAATCTGCCGGACCGCGTCACGCAATGCGCCGGTTCCCATGCCGTGAATGATGGCAACCCGGGGCCGTTCCGCCAGCACGGCGGCATCGAGCGCGGCGATCACCGCCGACTGCGCCTCGTCGACCCGCAAGCCGCGGAGGTCCACCTCGGCGGGCGCGTCGACGGCGGGCGCGTCGGCCGATCGTGGCGGCGGGGCCGGTGCCGCGCGGCGCGGCGCCGCCGTCAGGGAGGCGCGAGATACCACCAGTCGCATCGCACCCAGCTGCACCACCGCCTTGTCGTCGGCCCGCAACTCGACCACATCGCCGATTGCGCCGGTGCTGAGGCGGACGCTCGACCCGACCGCGAGTTCGCCGCTCGACGCTCCGGCCGGTAGCGCCCGGTCGACTTCTTCCAGCCGCACCGATTCGTCGCGGATCCCCTCTTCGAGCAACCGGCGCGCCTCGCGTGCGGCGGCCTCGTCGGCAGCCCCGCGAGCCATGCCGAGGGCGGTCTCGACGCGCTTGCGCGCCTCGAGGAGGTAGGCCTTGGCTTGTCGCGCGCGCTGCCGGGAGGCCTCCTTCTCGTCGCGTCGCAGCACCAGCTCGCGCGCCGCCAGCTCTTCGGCGGCTGCGGCAATCCGCGCTTCGCCGTCGGCGAGCTCGGCCCGGCGCCGCGCCTGGTCGGCTTCTTCGATGCTCATCTCGGCGCGGCGCGCCTCGACGTCGGCCAGGAGGCGGTCGAGGTCGCGCTCCGCCTGCGGCACCAGCGCTTCGGCCTCGGCCAGGACCGTGGCGTCTACGCCAAGACGCCGGGCAATCGCGAGGCCGTAGGAGCGGCCCGGCACGCCCTTGGTGAAGCGGAACGTCGGCGAAAGGGTCGCGGCGTCAAACTGGAGCGAGCCGTTGACCACGCCGGGCACCCGGCTGGCGAGGCTCTTCAACGCGCCGAGGTGAGTGGTGGCGAGCGTCAGCGCACCGCGCCGGGTGAGTGCTTCGAGCACCGCCATTGCCAGTGCACCGCCCTCGGCGGGGTCGGTTCCGGACCCGACCTCGTCGAGCACCACCAGCGACCCTGCGTCGGCTTCCACAAGGATGCGGCGCAATGCGCCGACGTGCGCCGAAAAGGTCGACAGGTCGGCCGCGATCGACTGATGATCACCGATGTCGATGAAGAACCGCTCGATCAGTGGCAGCTCGGTGCCGGCAGCCGCCGGCGGCACGATGCCCGCCTGCGCGAGCGCCGGCACCAGTGCAATGGTCTTGAGCAGCACGGTCTTGCCGCCGGTGTTCGGCCCGGTGACCAGCAGGGTCCGCTCGGCGGGATCGAGCACGAGGTCGAACGGCACGACGGACACGCCGCGCGCGAGGAGCAGCGGATGCCGCGCCTGTCGCAGCACCAACCCGGTCCCGGCGGCACCGATCACCGGCACCTCGCCGTCGAATTCGAGCGCCCACCGCGCCCGGGCCATCACGGTGTCGAGTTCGACCGCCGCACGGTGCAGCGCTTCGATCTCCGCCGCGACCGGGCGCACCGCGGTGGTGAGCTCGCGCAGCACGGCAAGTACCGCGCGCTCCTCGGCGGCGACGGCGGACCGCAGGGCGTTGCCGGGGCCGATTGCGTCACCGGGCTCGATGAACAGCGTGCCGGCGCTGCCTGATTCGTCGTGGAGGATGCCGTCGGGCCGCCGCCTGGCGTCGCGGCGGACCGGGATCACGTAGCGGCCGTTCCGCACCGTCACCGACGCGCCGCCGGGCACCGCGGCCGGGTCGAGGCCACGCAGCACGCCCTCGAGCACGCCGACGACCCGTTCCCGCGCCACGTGCACCTCGCGGCGGGCGGCCGCGAGGGCCGGGCTGGCGGTGTCGAGCAGCTCGTCGTCCGGCCCGATGGCACGCTCGAGGCGCCGCTCGACGGCCCGATCGACCGGCGGAACGGCCCGCGCCGCCAGCGCCACGTACCCCGGGCCGAGCTGGGCGAGCTGCGCCATGATGGCGCGGCCGGCGCTCATCGCGGCAAGCAGCTGTGACAGTTCGACGACTTCGAGAACGCTGCCATCAACCCGGAGCCGGGCCAGCGGGCCGCGCAGGTCGGGAACCGGCACCACGTCGAAGGCGACGCCGGAGCGCAACAACGCCAGCGCCTCACCGACCACCGCGAGTTCGCCGGTAATCCATGCCGGATCGTGTTGGGGACGGCGGCGGCGCAGCGCCTCGGCGGCGAGCGGCCCGGCGGCGCGCTCGGCGAGGTGCTCGAGCACGGCGGAGAACTCCAGGGCATCCAGGGCGGCGTCGAGCCCGGTCGCGGTGGAGCCGGGACCGGGTGGGGCCATCGGAGACGGCGCCACCGAGGCAGCCGTCGTTGTGGCGTTCATTGCTGCCCCAGCACCTCGCGCGCGATCTCGTTGATGGTGCGCCCGTCGACCTGTCCCTTGAAGCGTCCCATCAGCACCGGCATCAGCGCGCCGATGGTCGTCGCACCACCGGCAACCGCTTCGCGCGCCGCGGCGCGGATCGTCGCCGGGTCGAGTTCAGGTGGGAGGTAGTCCTGCAGGACGCCGATCTCGAACGTCTCGCGCGAGGCGAGGTCGTCGCGTCCGCCCCGCTGGAACTGTTCGACCGACTCGCGGCGCTGCTTGACCTGCTTGCGGAGCACTTCGACGACGTCGCCGTCGGCGAGCGGCCGGCCCAGCTCCAGTTCCCGGTTCTTCAAAGACGCAAGGACCGTCCCCAGCACCAGGGTCCGGTCCTTGTCACCCGCCTTGCGCGCGGCAATCTGATCCGCGCGCAGTCGAGCGGAGAGGTCAGGCATGGGACGCGCGCCCGCGGCGATTCTTGCGCTGCGCGGCGTTCATCTTGCGCTTCCGCTTTTCACTCGGCTTTTCGTAGTGCCGGTGCTTCCGGAGGTCGGAAAGAATCCCTGCCTTTTCGCACTTCTTCTTGAAGCGCTTGAGGGCCCGTTCAAAACTCTCATCCTCGTGGATGATGACTTCCGACATGTGCTGAGATCACCCCTCTCGTGCCCGGCCAGGGCGTCAGGTACAGAACTCCAATCCTAGACCGCGCCGGAGTCTCCGTCAACTCGGCGGTGCCGGCCGGTGCAGCCCGGGGCGGCTCACCCCGGCGGCCAGCGCATCTGGCGCCCGCCGAGGAGGTGGACGTGGAGGTGGGGGACGGTCTGGCCGCCCTCCACCCCGGTGTTGACCACCAGTCGGTAGCCGCGGCCGTTCAGCCCCTCGGCCTCCGCCACCTGGGCCGCCAGCTCCATGACGGGCCCCAGCACCTGCCCCACCTCGGCCCGGTCGAGGTCGGCGAGCGACGCAACGTGGCGGGTGGGGATCACCAGCACGTGCACCGGGGCCTGCGGATTGAGGTCGCGGAACGCCACGGCGTCCCGGTTGCGAGCCACGATCGTGGCGGGAATCTCGCCCGAGGCGATGCGGCAGAAGATGCAGTCCATTCAGGTCTCCTCGGCGGCGGCGCGGCGGTCGAGCGTGACGGTCGCCGCCGCGAGCACCGCGGTCTCGTACCGGAGGGTGTGGGGCGCGAGGCGAACCGCCCGCGCGGCGAGCCGTTCGTCGGCCAGCAGAACTTCTTCGGCGGTAAACCCGCCCTCGGGCCCGACCAACCAGGCCACCGGCAGGCCGGGTTCGAAATCGGGAAGCGGCGTGCCGGCGGGATCGGCCATGAACCACTGCGCCGCGTACCGGGTGGCGAGATCGGCCAATGCGCAGAGATCGGCGACGGTCGTCGCCCACGGATTGCCGCTCTGCTTGCATGCCTCGCGCGCCTTGCGGCGCGCCCGCTCGACGGTCGACGGGCGGACCCGGCTTTCGACGTCGCCACTCCGCTCGGTGACGAGCGGCACCAACTCGGTGACGCCGAGCTCGGTGCACTTCTCCGCCAGCGAGAGGAATCGCTGGCGGTCGCCGGCGCCGACCGCGACGATCGTGACCGCCGGCGGCGCAATCCGGCTGACGGCGCCGACCCGCGCGCCGATGCCGTTGCCAAGTTCGGCGAGTTCACCTTCCGCCACGCCGCCCGCGCCGTCGAACAGCTGCACCGGCTCGCCGGCCCGGAGCCGGCGCACCTGCAGGTGATGCCGTTCGTCGTCGTCGAGCGGGGCGGTGGCGCCGCTCACCAGCGCTCCGGGCGCGACCAGCACGCGCGGGATGCTCATCGCGGCCGCGCCGCGACGCTCCACCAGCCGGCATCGCACACTTCGTCGAACGGTTCGAACCGATGGGTGCCCAGCGCCGGCAGGAAGAGTGGCGCCTCGGACTCCTCCATGCCGGCGAAGACGGCGACACCGCCCGGGGTGAGCGCGCGGCGCACCGCGGGGAGCAGTTCGATGTTGGGTTCGCGGAGAATGTTCGAGCAGACCAGCGTGCCGGGGCCGGCGAGCGGTCCGAGCACCTCGGCGTCGCCGGTGAGGAACGAGCAGCGGTCCGCGACGCCGTTGAGCGCGGCGTTGGCGGCAGCCACCTCCTGCGCGTCGGGGTCGAGGTCGATCCCCACCGCGCGCCGTGCGCCGAGCGCCACCGCGGCAATCGAGAGAATCCCCGAGCCGCTGCCGAAATCGAGCATCACGGTGTCCGCCACCAGCCAGCGCTCGATCAGCGCCAGCGCGCCGCGCGTTGAACCGTGCTCACCGCTGCCGAAGGCGGCCCCGGGGTCGATCGTCACGACGACGCCGGCGGGCGATGCCGGCGTCAACCACGAGGGCGCCACGGTGAGGCGCCCGAAGGAGCGGCTGACGATGCCGTCGCGCCAGTGCACCGACCAGTCGACCGCGGCGACGGCGGAGATCGCGGTCGACACGTCGCCGAATCGCGCCGTCACGGCCGCGGCGATGCGCCGCGCCTCGGCTCGCGAGGCCACGATCGCCACCACCTCCTGCGGCGCCGGCTGGGCCACGCCCTGGCCGGTCTGCGCCACCAGCCACCCGGCGACGAGATCGGCGTCCTCCGCGGGACAGCTGACGCAGATTCGCCACCACGGCGATGTCACGCCCCGAGCGCTTCCTTCAGCTTGTCCCAGAAACGCCCGCGGTGCTTCGGTCCTTCGGCTTCGTGCGTGGCAAGCTCGGCAAAGAGCCGGCGTTGTTCGTCGTTGAGGTCTTCCGGCGTCCAGACGGCAATGTGGACGTGCAGGTCGCCGGTGCCGGTGGCGCCAAGGCGCGGCAGCCCCTTCCCCTTCAGCGAGAGTGTGGTGCCCGATTGCGTGCCGCCGGGGACGTGCAATTGCTCGTCGCCGTAGGGTGTCGGCACCGTCATCGTGCCGCCAAGCGCCGCCTGGGAAAACGACAGCGGCAACTCCGTGGTGAGGTCGGCGCCGTCGCGCACGAAGCGGGGATCGTCCTTGACCTCGATCAGCACGATGAGGTCGCCGTTCGGGACCTCCGCGCGGCCCCGGTGCCCCCTCGCCGCGACGGGTGAGGTAGTTCTGCGACGAAACGCCGGGTGGAATGTCGACGGTGACGGCGCGCTCACCCTTGACCCGGCCCTCGCCGCGGCAGACTTCGCATGGCGTCCGGATCACGGACCCTTCGCCGCGGCAGGTGGGACACGGCCCGACCTGCACGAACTGGCCGAACATCGACCGGGCGGCGCGGCGCACTTCGCCGGTGCCGTTGCAGGCGCCGCACGGGATCGGCTTGGTCCCGCGCGCCGCACCGCTGCCGCCGCAGGTCGCGCAACTGGTCATCGACTTGATGCGGATGCTGCGCCGCGCGCCGAGAGCCACGTCCTGCAGCGACAGGCGGACCGTCACGCGGACGTCCTGTCCGCGCCGGGTGTCGTGGCCCGGCATGCCGCCGCCGAAGATCCCCTCGAACCCGCCGAGGTCGCGCATGAAGATGTTGAGCGCCTCGGAGAGATCGATGTGCGCAAAGCCGGGGCCGAACCCGCTCGGCCCCGCCGGCGCCGAACCGAAGCGGTCGTAGTGGGCGCGCTTGTCGGGGTCGGCAAGCACCTGGTAGGCCTCGGAAATCTCCTTGAAGCGGGCTTCCGCTTCCGGCGTGGGATTCCGATCGGGATGAAACTCCATCGCGAGGCGGCGATAGGCCTTCTTGATGTCGTCGCCCGACGCCTGCACCTCGACACCCAGCACTTCGTAGAAATCGCTCACTGCAGCAATCCTTCGATCAGGCGCCCGGTGTGCTCCACGAGGCCGATGATCTTGTCGTAGGGCATCCGGGTCGGTCCGAGCACACCGATGACACCGGTCGCTCCGGCGCGCTGGTAGGTCGCCGTCACGAGGGTGAACGGTGCCAGCCCCGGCTCGCCGTGTTCGGCACCGATCGTCACGGTGAGGCCCTCTTTCCGGCGCCGCTCCAGCGCCTCGCGCAGCATGTCGCGCCGGTCGGTCAACGCCACCAGCGTCCGCATCTGCTCGGTCGAGGCAAACTCCGGCTGCTCGATGAGGACCGAGGTCTGGCCCAGCATCACGGCATCACGCGCATCGGTCACGTCGAACAATCCTTCTCCTTCCGCCAGAATGATGTCGAGCAGGTCGGCGACCTCCGGCGACGACGTCGCGTCGCGCAGGCGATCGGCGAAGCTGGCGCGGATCTCGCGCAGCAACAGGCCGCCAAGCCGCTCGTTGAGCAACCGTTCGACCTCCTCGAGGTCGGCCCGTTCCAGCGCGCCCGGCAACCGGATGTAGATGGTGCGGACCGTGCCGCTCTGGAGGTTCAGCACCAGCAGCATCCGTTCTCCCGCCACCGGAATCAACTGGACCCGCTCGAGCACGATCGACTCGAGGGCCGGTGCGACTGCAACGCCCAACTCGTGCGTGAGGATCCCGAGCACCTGCGCCGCGCGCCCCAGCAGCGCTTCCGTGGCACTCGCCGCGGCGGTCAGCTCCGCCTCGAGATGCTCCCGGGTGTGGCGGTCGGGTTCGCCACGGACCAGCGCGTCGACGTAGAACCGGTACGCCCGGTCGGTCGGGATGCGCCCGGCCGAGGTGTGGGGGTGATAGAGGTACCCCTTTGCCTCCAGGTTGCTCATGGTGCTCCGGATCGACGCGGGGGAAATGCCCAGCGTCGAGCGGCGCGCCACGGTCTGGCTGCCGGCCGGTTCCGCGGTGGCGATATAGGTCTCGATGACCGCTTCGAGTACGCGGCGCTCGCGTTCCGAGAGCGTGTCAGTGTCGGTCATGACCGGAAAGCTAGGAATGATCGAGGGCCGCCACCAGCGCATCGAGCCGCAACCACCCTTCGGGGGTGAGGCGGATCCGCCCCGATTCCTCGACCGCCCAGCCTTCGTCCTGCCAGAGATCTCGGGTGGCGGCGGGCACTTCGTCACGCCCGAGGCCCCGGCGGGTCCGGAGCGCCAGGTAGCGTCCTTCGAGGGACCGGGCCGCCGCGTCGAGCTCCTCGCGGCCGGCGCGAGGCAGCTCGCCCCGCGAAATGATCCGCTCGTATTCGCTCCACTGCGCCGTGTTCCAGCTTCGCACCCCGGCGGCATGAGAGTGTGCCGACGGGCCGAGGCCGGTGTAGTCGGCGCCGGTCCAGTAGGCCGAGTTGTGCCGCGACACAAACGCCGGGCGGGAAAAGTTCGACACCTCGTACGCGGTCATCCCGGCCGCGCCGACGGCGCGATGGAGCTCCAGGTATTCCGCGGCATACCGCTCCTCGCCGAGCGGCACCGATTCGCCGCGGGCCGTCCAGCGGAACAGCGGCGTGCCGGATTCGATGGTGAGTCCGTATGCCGACAGGTGGTCGGGCCGCAGCGCCAGGGTGAGTGCGACATCGCGGTGCCAGTCACGCTGCAGCGCGGCCGGAAGGGCGAAGATCAGGTCGATCGACAGGTTGGCGAGCCCCGCGGCGCGCAGCACCTCCACCGCCGGCGCCACCTGTTCCGCGCGGTGGGTGCGATGCATCCAATGCAACACCGCCGGGTCGTGGCTCTGCACTCCGAGCGACACCCGGTTGACGCCGGCGCGGCGCCACGCTTCGGCGCGCGACGGTGTCACGTCGTCGGGGTTCACCTCGAGGGTGACCTCGGCGTCGGAGCGCAGCGGCGCGTCGGCGACCAGCGTCGCAATCAGCCCACCCAACGCGTCGGGGTCGAGGCGCGACGGCGTGCCGCCACCGAAGTAGAGCGTCGCGATCTGCCCCTGCGGCACCTCGCCAGCGCTCCGGCGGAGGCGCCACTCCCGGGTGACCGCGGTGACGAACCGCTGGTCCGGTGTATGCCGCCGCACGGCGATGGCAAAATCGCAGTAGCTGCAGCGGCGGGCGCAGAACGGCACATGAACGTAGAGGTGCACGATTGAATCCTAAGGGCGCGGGGCGTGCGGCCCGCGTCGTCAGGCGCCGCGCGGCAGCCGGCGGAAGAGACTGCCCGGCGACTGTTCCACCCATCCGGCGATCTCCAGCCCGCAGAGCACGCCAAGGACGGTCCCGACCGGGAGGCCGGCGTCTTCGGCAACATCGTCGATGTGCCGCTGCCCGGCCGAGAGGGCGCCAAAGACCTGCGCTTCGGCCGGCGAAAGCGAACATGGCGGCGGGTCGAGCAGGCCGGCATCGCGAACCGTGGCGCGCGGCGCGGAGGGGAACTTCGCCAGCAGGTCGTCGGGGTGAAGCAGCGGCTCGGCGCCGTCCTTGAGCAACTGGTTGGTCCCCGCCGACGTGGGCGAAGTGATCGGCCCCGGCACCGCCATGACGTCACGCCCCTGCTCGAGGGCGGACGCCACGGTGATCATGGTACCCGATGGACGGGCCGCTTCGACCACCACCAGGACGTCGGCAAGGCCACTGATCAATCGGTTGCGGCGCGGGAACGCGCCACGATTCCCCCGCGCACCCGGCGGATGCTCGGTGAGCTGCAGCCCCTGCGCCTCGACGCGGTCGTAGAGCCAGGTGTTCTCCACCGGATAGATCACGCCGATGCCGTTGCCGAGCACGCCGATGGTGCTTCCGCCGACATCGAGTGCGCCCTGGTGGGCCACCGCGTCGAGACCCCGCGCCATGCCGCTGATCACCACCAACCCGGCACGGCCCGCCGCCTGCGCAATCATCTCCGCCACGTCCCGGCCATACCGACTGTGATCGCGGCTGCCAACGATTGCCACGGCGTGGCGCTCGAGCAGCCCCAGCGCCCCGCGAGCAAAGAGCACCGGCGGCGGATCGGGAATGGAACGAAGCCGGGCCGGGAATGCGGAGTCCGACGGGATCAGCACGTCGATCCCCTCGCGGCGCGCCTGCTCCACCACGCGCGCGGCGTCGGAGAGGTTCAGGCCGTCGCGACGCGCCGCGACCGCCGCCGAGCCCGACTCGGCGAGCATTGCCGTGATCCGGCGCGCGCCGTGCGCCAGCCCCAGCGCCACGAAGGCAAGGCGCTCCTGGTCAGAAGTTGGCGTCGTCACTGGAATCGGTCACGCTCTGCGCCAGACGCCAGAGCCGCTCCTCGAGGTGCTCGACTCCCGCGCCGCTCACCGCGGAGATGGCGACCTCGTCCTCCGCATCCGGTGCCGTGATCCGCGGCGGCTCGGCGTCGGGCGGGAGCAGGTCGAGCTTGGTGACCACGACGATGTGCGGCTTGGCCGCCAGCGCGGCACTGTACTTCGAAACCTCGTCGCGGAGGCGGCGATAGACCGCGTCGAGGTCGTCGGCGTCGACCGGAACCAGGAACGCCAACACCCTGGTGCGCTCCACGTGCTGCAGGAATTCGAGTCCGAGCCCCTTGCCGGCGTGCGCGCCTTCGATGATGCCGGGAATGTCGGCAACGACGAGGGTCCGTCCCCCCGACAGCGACATGACGCCGAGATTCGGCTCGAGGGTGGTGAACGGGTACGCCGCGATACGGGGCCGGGCGGCGCTGACGACTGAAAGAAGTGTGCTCTTGCCGGCGTTCGGCTCGCCGACCAGCCCGACGTCGGCGATGAGCTTGAGGCGGAGGCGCAGCCGGCGGTGCTCTCCCGGCTTCCCTTCTTCCCATTCGCGAGGCGCCTGGTGGGTCGGCGTGGCGAAGCGCGCGTTGCCGCGCCCGCCGCGGCCGCCCCGTGCAACGAGGACCTGGTCGCCAACGTGGAGCAGTTCACCCAGCAGGGCACCGGTCTCGGCGTCGTCGACCTCGGTGCCGGGCGGCACCGGCAGCACCACGTCGTCGGCCGACGCCCCGGTCATGGACTTTCCCTTGCCGTGGCCACCACGTGGCGCGCGCCACGCGGCGTGGTACTGGTAGTCGAGCAGGGTGGCGAGGTTGGCCACCGCCCGGACATAGACCGAGCCGCCGTGACCGCCGTCACCGCCATCGGGACCGCCCTTGGGCTGGTACTTGAAGCGGGCAAATGAGCAGGCGCCGTCGCCCCCGCCGCCGGCCCACACTTCGACCTCCGCGTGATCGACGAAGCTCACGGGCGCCGCTCCACTGCCTGGCGAACCACGGCCCAGCGGTCGGCGGCGAGCGCCGCCGCGGCCGGCGTGCAGTGCGGCGCAACCGCCGCGAGCACCGCGTCGATCTCCGCCGGCGTCGCGCCGACGTGCAGCGCGCCGAGCAGGTGCGAGCGGAGCTGCCGCGGCGTGGCGAGCACCGCCGTCTGGGCGATGACACAGAGCTCGCGGCGCCGGGCGTCGAGTCCGTCGCGCGCCAGCGTGCGGCCGTAGCCCTCGGTCACCATCCAGCGATCCAGTGCCGGGTGAAGCTGCCGCACGTTGCGGCGCAGCTGTTCGTAATGATCACCGTACACCTCCTGACAGAGCCGTTCGCCTCGTTCCGTCCAGGCCTGGTGGAAGCCGTAATCGGTGTCGAGTTCTGCACCATCGGCGGGCGGCCCCGCCGCCGCCCGCCACGCGGCCGCCGCCACCAACGCCCGCGGCCACCCGGTCATCAACACCGACTGAAGCAACAACTCGTCGCCCCAGCGCCGGGGGACCCCGGCCGCGAGTGCCGCGTCTACCGCCGCCGCAAGCGCGGCATCGTTGCCCGCCGCAATGGCGGCGGCGAGCACGGCCAACGCCAGGGTGGCGTCGTCGAGATCGACTGCTTCCATCCTAGTGCACCTCGCCGTCGTGAATGGCTCGAACCAACGCAGGGGGGATCAGAGAAACCGCAGCGCCCCGCGGACCTGGTAGCCGCCGGTCACCTCTCCCCTGGTATCGCGTATCACCGGAGCGCGCCAGGCATCGAGGCCATCGAGCGGCCACGACTGGCCGGCGTCGAATCGACGGGTGACCTGTTCCAGCACGTCGACCAGCGCCATGCCGGCTGCGTGGCCGTCGCCGTCCTCGACCTTGATGGCGATGCCGAGTCCGAGCCCCGGAAGGGTGGCCCCGAACACCCCTTCCGCGCCGGTCTTGACCACGATCCGGCCCGGCCACGCCTGCATCAACGCGGTGTCGAGGCGGTCCGCGCCGGCAATGAGGTAGGGCTCGCCCATCATGGCATCGCGGATCTGCCGGGCCGCGGCGGCGGGAGAGGTTCCGAGCCGGGCATATGCCAGCGCCATCGCCGACAGCGGCAGCGCGACCGCGGCGGCGGTACAGCCGTCGACGCCCCACCCCAGCGCCGACGCGTCGACTCCGCTCCACTCGGCAACCGTCGCCGCGATCCGCTGTTGCACCGGGTGCTCCAGCCGCTGGTAGCCCGCCAGCGGCCAGCCGTGCATGCGGGCCTGCGCGAGCATCGCGGCATGCTTGCCGGAACAGTTGCTCCATACCGGCGTCGGCGTGATGTCGTCGCGGATCATCTGCTCGGCCAGCGACGGCCAGAGCGACCGATGCCCGCCGCAGGCGAGGTCGTCTTCGGTGACACCCACCACCTCGAGCCAATGAGATGCAACCTCGCGATGCACCGGTTCGGCGTTGTGGGAGCTGCACGCCAGGGCCAGCATTCGCCGGTCAAGGTGGTACGTCTCGACTCCGCCATCTTCGACAAAGGGCATCACCTGGTACGGCTTGGCGGCCGACCGCCAATAGGTGGTGAGGCCGGGCGCGCCGGCGGCAGCCACCGTGCGGCCATCGGGGCCGACGACGGCGACGGAAATCCGGTGTGTCGATTCGGTCAGCGCGCCGCGAACGACGGCAACATGGAGGTCGGTCATGCGTCGGCCCAAGATACCCGCGGCCCGTCGCGCTCGTCATCCCCGCCCGGCTAGCTTCCCGCCCGTGCCGGAAGTCCTTCATCCACCGAGCCGCCACCGGCTCGATCAGCTCCTCGAGCGGGCCCGCTCCGTGCGCGTCGCCGTCATCGGCGACGTCATGCTCGATCGCTACGTCTTCGGCGACGTCGACCGGATCTCGCCGGAAGCGCCGGTTCCGGTGCTGATCGTCGCCGGCGAGCGCGATGTGCCCGGTGGCGCGGCAAACGCCGCGGCCAATGTCGCGGCCGCCGGCGCAACGGCGGCGCTGATCGGCGTGACCGGTGCCGACATTGCCCGCGAGAGCCTCCTCAGTGCGCTCACGGCGCTCGGTATTGCCACCGACGGCATCGTCGCCATCGCCGACCGTCCGACGACGTCGAAGACCCGCCTGGTGGCCCGCGGACAGCAGCTGGTCCGGATCGACCGCGAGATCAGCAACGCCCTCGCGCCACGCGATCGTGTCGCGCTCGAGGAAGCGGCGACGCGGGCGATCGCCGGCGCCGACGCGATCCTCATCGAGGACTACGACAAGGGGACAATCGACGCGGCGCTGGCGGCGCTGCTGATCGACGCCGGACGCGCCGCCGGGATCCCGGTGGTGGTCGACCCGAAGCGAGCCCACTTCTTCGACTTTGCCGGGGCGACCCTGTTCAAGCCCAACCGCCGGGAACTCAACGACGCCCTCAGTGCCGACTTTGCCGGCGACGAGCCCGACCTCGAGGAGGCAAGGCAGCGTCTCGGCGTCGACCACCTGCTGGTGACGAGGGGCGCCGAAGGGCTCACCCTGGTCAGCCGCGGCACCCTCGCCCGCGAGACTCCGGCAGTTGCCCGCGAGGTCTACGACGTGGCCGGTGCCGGCGACACGGTGGCGGCGTGGACCACCACGATGCTGGCAGCCGGCGCCGACGTCGCCGAGGCGGCGTGGATCGCGAATCTCGCGGCGGGTGTCGAAGTCGGCAAACGGGGCACCGCGACGGTGAGCGCCGTTGAGATGCTGGAAGCGTGGGAGGGAGCTGCCGGGTTGCGGTGACTTTTCCACAGCCGGTGTTTTCCACATGACCGGGCAGCCAACATGGGGTACAAAGAAACGCGACCGACGCCGGTAAGGCATCGGTCGCGCTTCGTTGTTCCACCGTTCCGAGCCAGCCCGGGAGGCTCCACTCACTGACTGACTCGGCGACCCTAGCACCACCCAGCGGGGTGGTTCGGACCGATGGGCGATGAGGGACTTGAACCCCCGGCCTCGCGCATGTGAGGCGCGCGCTCTAACCAGCTGAGCTAATCGCCCGCCGTAGCGGACGCGCATGATACTACCGCCGCTGACGCGAGACAACCCGATGGCCCCGGAGGGATTCGAACCCTCGACCTTCAGATTATGAGTCCGCTGCTCTAACCACCTGAGCTACGGGGCCGAATCAGTTGATCAACAATGACTTACAACGCGCAATTCGAGTGGATTCTTTTCCACAGCCAGCTCGAGCTATACCCCCACCCCCATCCCGTGGCGCCAAATGGCAGGTGTTATCCACATCATTTCCGCCCTCGGGGGCTCCGTACGCGACGATACAGGTCCAGATGGGCATCCGTCATCGCCGCGAGGGAGAATCGCTCCCGCACCCTTCTCCGCCCCGCCGCGCCCAATTGCTCCCGGAGGGCCGGGTTGGAAGCGAGGGTGCGCATTGCCTGAGCAAGGCTTTCCACATCGCGAATCGGGACTTCCAATCCGGTCACCCCGGGTTGGTTGACCTCGCGGACTCCGGACGGGACCGCCGTGGTGATGACCGGTCGCCCGGCAGCCATCGCCTCGAGGACGCGCCATGCCGAACATCTCCTCGACGGTCACCGACGGGAGCACGAGGAAGTCGGCGTCGGCCATCCGACGCGGCAGGTCTTCGTCGGGGTATTCGCCCCACCACTTGACCCTGTCGTCGACCGCCAGGGCCCGTGAGAGGGTCCTGAGGCGATTGTACTCGGGTCCCATGCCAACGATGTCGAGTCGCAGCTCCGGGACCCGCTCGAGGGCACGCAGGAGGAAGTCGACCCCCTTGTAGGGGGCGAGGCGGCCGATGAAGATGGCCCGCGGTGGGGATCCGGGAGGCGGCGGCGGTACCAGCTCCCAGCGTCGCTCGTCGACCCCGAACGGAATCACCTCGACCTTGTCCTCGAATCCCCGCAGCTCGGAGCAGAGGGCAATGTGGGCCCGGCTCGGCACCACGATCGCCTCGGCCCGCCAGAGGACGTATTTCGACGGGAGGCGGTACTTGATGGCGGGCGAGTCAGCGTGCTGGGTCACCACCAGGGGTGCCAGCGAGACCCGGCTGGCATAGGCGATGTCGGCGAGGGAATGGGGGTGGTGGAGGTGGATGACGTCCGCCCGGCGCCACGCCGCCCGGATGTAGCCGGGGGCCAGTTCCTGCGATCCGACCGGGGCAAATGACCAGGCGCGGGTGACGGACGCGCGGCGCCGGAGACCCGGGCGGGTGGCCCCGAAGGAGGTGATGGCCACCACCTCGGCTTCGTGCCCCCGCTCGGCGACGCCTTCGGCCAATCCCTGCACCACGCGCTCCATTCCGCCCGCGCGCGGCCAGTAGTACTTCGCCAGGTACAGGATCCGCATAGATGAATGTTAACGGTCATCACGCCATCTTAGTGCCGTGCGAGTCTTCATCCTGCAACCTCAGGCCGCTCCGCGCGGCGTGCTGCACGCGCTGCCGCCGCTCGGCTTCGAACCGGTCGTGGCCCGCCCCGGCGGCGAAACGGCCAGCGACGGCCTGGTGCAATATCTCCGGATCGCGGCGCGGGGCGATCCGCGCGACGTGATGGACCTGCGCTGGTCGCGGCGCCGGCTCCGCGCGGCGGTACGCGACGTCGGCCCGGCGCTGCTGCACGTGGTGGGCGATCCCTGGACGCCGACGGCACTCGCCGGGGCGGCCGCAGCCCGGGACCTCAAGGTCCCCTACGTGCTGGTCGGCACGTCGAGCATCGGGGCCCCGCGCGGCTTCACGGCGCGGTGGCAGGCCGATCGGGCGCGGGACGGGGCGGCGGCCCTCGCGGGAACGGTGCATTCCGCGCTCGACCGCCTTCTCGCCGGGGCTCGGGACGGCCGCCCGGCGGCGGTGCTGCCGCCCGGGGGGCTGGCGATTCCGGTGGTCTGGGAACCGAGGCCGGATCCGGTGCCGGTGGTCTTCGGCGTGGTGGGGCGGCTGGTCGCGGAGCGGGGCATCGACCTGATCCTCGACGCGTTGGCCCGGACCTACGGAGAGTGGCGCCTCCGGATCGTCGGCACCGGGCCGCTCCAGGAACCGCTGGAGGCGCAGGCACAGCGTCTCGGCCTCTCGTCGCGGGTCGAGTGGCTGGGGGCGCTGCCCCGCGAGCGGTTACCGGAGTTCTGGAGCGGAATCGACGTCCTGCTTGCGCCGTCGCGGTCGACGGCGGAATGGGTCGAGCCCACCGGGAGGCTGGTGCTCGACGCCATGGCCCGGGGCATCGCCGCGGTGGTGAGCCGGTCGGGGGCACTCCCCGACGTGGTCGGCGACGGCGGGCTGATCATCGACGAGGGCGACGGCGCGGCGCTGGAGCGGGTGATCGGATCGTTCGTGAACGAACCGTGGCGCTGCCGTGCCGTGGGGATCGCCGCGCGCCAGCGGGTCCTGGAGCGCTACAGTGACGGCGCGGTGGCGGAGCGGATGGCGACATTGTGGCGCCGGGTACTGGAGGGGGGAACGGAAACCGGGTGATACGCTGTCGAGCGTTTCACCGCGCGCCGTAGTACTCCCGGTACCAGGCCACGAACTTCCCCACCCCGTCTTCGATCGGCGTGCCCGGGTGGAACCCGCAGTCGGCGATGAGGTCGTCGACATCCGCGGCCGTCGCCGGGACGTCACCCAGCTGCATCGGCAGGAAGACCTTCTCCGCCGTGACGCCGAGGGCCCGCTCGAGGGCCGCGATCAGCTCCATCAGCGGCGTCGGCTGGTTGTTGCCGATGTTGTAGAGCCGGTACGGCGCGCTGCTCGTGGCCGGATCCGCGGTCCGCGCATCCCAGTCGGCGTCCGGCGCCGGCACGCGGTCCGACACCCGCACCACCCCTTCGACGATGTCGTCGATGTAGGTGAAGTCGCGTTGCATGCGGCCGTGGTTGTAGACCTCGATGGGGCGCCCGGCGAGCATCGCCTTGGTGAACAGGAAGAGCGCCATGTCCGGCCGGCCCCACGGGCCGTAGACGGTGAAGAACCGCAGGCCGGTGCACGGCAGCCCGTAGAGATGGGCGTACGAATGCGCCATCATCTCGTTGGCTTTCTTGGTTGCGGCGTAGAGTGACGCCGGGTGATCGACCCCCTGGTGGACCGAGAACGGCATCGCGGCATTGAGTCCGTAGACCGACGACGTCGACGCGAACGTCAGGTGTCCGACACCGGTGTGCCGGCACCCCTCGAGCACGTGCAGGAAGCCCACCACGTTGCTGGTGATATAGGCCTGCGGGTGGGTGACCGAATAGCGCACGCCGGCTTGCGCCGCCAGGTGGACGACGCGGGGAAACCGCTCGGCGCGGAACAGCGCCTCCATTCCGGCCGCGTCCGCCAGGTCGAGTTCGGCAAAGCGGAATCCGCGGTGGCGTTCGAGGCGCGCCAGCCGGGCACGCTTGAGCGTGGGGTCGTAGTACGGGTTGAGGTTGTCCAGCCCGACCACCTCGTCGCCGCGTTCCAGCAGGCGCTCGGCCACGTGATAGCCGATGAATCCCGCCGCGCCGGTCACCAGTGTCTTCATCCGTCGGCACCATTTCCAGGAGGTGGTTCGGGAGCCGGCGGTTCGATCCGCAGCCCCTCGCGGCGCAGTTGCTCGCTCCGCCATGGCTCGAGCCGGACCGTCACCGCAAGGCAGTTTCCCACCAGCTGCTGCGCGATCACGTCTCCGACCCGGTGCAACAGGCCCAGGTGCTTCCCGTCGGAAGGATCCAGCAGGACTCGTACCACGGGGCGGATCGCCCCGGCGCGCCCCCGCAGCTCGGTCTTCAGCGGCTGCAGGCCGTCGGTCCGCATCGTGGTGGTGAAGATCGCGTCCGGATGGATCTGGCGCGCCCGGGCCGCGAATTCGTGGGGGGCGTCGACCAGGTCGAGCTTGTTGAACATCACCAGCGTGGGGCGGTCGGCGAGTCCCAGTTCGGACAGCACCGACGTGACGGTCTGCATGTGGTCTTCCCACTCGGGGTGCGACGCGTCGACGACGTGCAGCAACAGGTCGGCCTCTCCGGCGGCGGCGAGCGTGGCGCGGAACGACGCGACCAGGTGGTGCGGCAGCTTCCGGATGAATCCGACCGTGTCGATCACCCGGACGTGCAGCGTTTCGCCGAGGTCGACCTCCCGCGTCAGCGTGTCGAGTGTCGCGAAGAGCCGGTTCTCGACGAAGATCTCGTGCTCCCCCGACAACGCGCGCAGGATGCTGGACTTGCCGGCGTTGGTGTACCCCACCAGTGCCGCGGAGAACATCGCCTCGCGACCGGCGCGGATGGTGGCACGATGCCGGGCGACGTCGGCGAGCTTGTCGTGCAGCAGCGCGATCTTGCGGCGGATGATCCGCCGGTCGGTTTCGAGCTGCGTCTCGCCCGGCCCGCGCAGCCCGATGCCGCCCCGGATGCGCGACAGGTGGCTCCACATCCGGGTCAGGCGCGGCAACAGGTATTGCAGCTGCGCCAGCTCCACCTGCAGCTTGGCCTCGTAGGTCCGCGCCCGCGTCGCGAAGATGTCGAGGATGACCTCGGCGCGGTCGACGATGCGGGTGCCGAGGGCTTCTTCCAGCGACTGTCCCTGCGCCGGAGTGAGTTCCTCGTCGAATGCGACGAGCGTGGCCCGCGTCGCGGCGACCAGTTCCCGCAACTCCTCGACCTTTCCTTCTCCGATCAGCGTGCCGGGGTGAACCGCCGCCAGCTGCTGCGACAGGCGGCCGACCACCGCGCCGCCGGCGGTATCGATCAGCTGCGCCAGCTCGTCGAGGTGCTCGGTGATCTTCGCGACATCGGGTGAATTCTTGCGGGGTGCCGTGACCAGCACGACCCGCTCCTGCGCCGGCAGGACATCGATCGAAGCTCTCGGATGATTCCCCTCCCTTTGCCTGTTCGGCCCACCACTGGAGCCGTTCGGCGATGCGTCGTTCGTGACCGAACGGCCCCGGTTCGTAGAAGCGCCTCCCGCGAAGTTCGTCGGGGAGGTACTCCTGCGCCACGTAGCCGGTCGGCGCATCGTGCGCGTACTGGTACCCCTTGCCGTAGCCGAGGGACTTCATCAACCCGGTGGGGGCATTGCGGATGTGCAACGGCACCTGGGCCGCCGGGGTTTCGCCGGCCGCGTCGGCGGCGGCGCCCCAGGCCACGTAGATCCGGTTCGACTTGGGCGCCGTGGCGAGGTAGACCGCCGCCTCCGCCAGGGCCAGCTCCCCCTCGGGGCTGCCGAGAAAGTGCCAGGCGTCGCGCGCGGCGAGCGCCACGGTGAGTGCCTGTGGATCGGCGAGGCCGATGTCCTCGCTGGCCATGCGCACCATCCGGCGAGCAACGTACATCGGGTCTTCGCCGCCGGCGAGAATCCGCGCCAGCCAATAGAGGGTGCCCTGCGGATCGCTTCCCCGCACCGCCTTGTGGAGTGCCGAGATCAGGTCGTAGTGCTGCTCGCGGTCCTTGTCGAAGATCGGCACCGCCGCGCCAGGGTCGCGCGTACCACTTCCGGCGTGACGGCGCCATTCGGCCCGACATGCTGAGCCACCGCCTCCAGCACCGACAGCGCGCGTCGCGCGTCGCCGTCGGAGACTTCGGCGAGGAGGTCGCGCGCCTCGGGCGGCATGTCGAGGTGCAGCGCGCCGAGTCCGCGATCTCGATCCTCCAGCGCGCGGTCGATGACGGTCCGCAGCTCGTCGCGCGTCAGCGGCTGCAGCACCCAGACCCGGCAGCGGGAGAGAAGCGCCCCGTTGAGTTCGAACGACGGGTTCTCGGTGGTGGCGCCGATCAAGGTGATGATCCCCTGCTCGACCGCCGCGAGGAAGGCATCCTGCTGGGCGCGGTTGAAGCGGTGGATCTCGTCGCAGAAGAGGATCGTGCCGTGCCCCAGCCGGCGCCGGTCGGCGGCTTCGTGGAGGATTTCGCGGACCCGCGGCACGCCCTCGGTGACGGCGCTGAACCCGACGAACTGCCGATCGGTGTAGTGCGCGATGAGCCGGGCGAGGGTGGTCTTGCCGGTGCCGGGCGGGCCCCAGAGGATGATGCTGCCGACATCGCCCCGCCGGATTGCGTCGCCGAGCGGCCGGCCCGGCGCAAGGAGTTCGCTCTGGCCGACGAATTCCTCCAGCGTGCGGGGCCGCATCCTGGCCGCCAGCGGCTCCGGTGGGGCAAAGAGGCCCAGGTCGGTCACGGCAGCGGCACGGTGCGAGCCAGCTGCAGCAGCCGGTCGCGCGAATTGAGCGTGGGATCGTCGAGGACCGCGTCGAGCAGCCGCCCGAGCATCGCGCCCACCGCGGGACCGCGGGGAACGCCGGCCGCGATCAGGTCATCGCCGCTCAAGGCAAGCTGTCCGCGGGATGTCGCGTCGCCGCGGGCGAGAATCCGGTCGACGGCGTCGACCCACGGCGTCGATCCGCCGTCGCGCCAGCGTGCAATCGTCACGAGGTCGGTCATGCCGTCGCCCACCGCCGCCATCCACCGCCGCACGTCTGCGTCGTCGTCGCGTTCCGGCGCAGCGGGGCCGCGGTCGATCGATCTCGGCCCGGCGGATGTCCGACGTTCGATCCCTTGAGGCGGCGCCACACTGGCGCGCACCGGTCGGCAACGAACGCCGTCACGAGGACCGGGTCGCGCGGGGCGTCGCCCCACGGATCGCTCGTCCAGCGACGCGGGCAGCCGAGTTCCGGGAAGCCAGACCGGTGCGACGCCGGCGCGAGCACCAGGTCGACGAGTGCGCCGATCGACCGGCTGGTCAGGATGCCCTTCACCCATTCCTCGCGGACCCGCTCGGCCGAGAGGTGTCCGGTGTCGGCCGCCTGCGGCAACGGCGGCGGTCCAGGTGGCGGGATCGACCGCGAGGTCGAATCGCGCCGCGAACCGGAGCGCCCGGAGGATGCGGAGCCGGTCCTCGCGAAAGCGCAGCACGGCATCGCCCACCGCCCGGAGGAACCGCCGCTCGATGTCGCCGCGGCCGTTGAACGGATCGCGCCACTCGTGGCGGTCGGGATGGTACGCGATGGCGTTGATCGTGAAGTCGCGGCGGGCAAGGTCGTCGTCGAGCGACACGCCGAACTCGACCACGGCGTGGCGGCCGTCGGTGCGCACATCGCGGCGGAAGGTCGTGACCTCGTGCAGGTTGCGGTCCGATCCGATCACGCCCACCGTGCCGTGCGCGAGGCCGACCGGCACGTTGCGCGGAGAAGAGACGCAGCACCTCGTCGGGCGGCGCCGCGGTGGCGAGATCGACGTCCTGGTGCCCCGCCTGCCCGAGAACTGGTCACGGATCGCGCCGCCGACGCACCACGTTTCGTAGCCCGCCGTTTCGAGCCGTCGCAGGATGGTGACGACGGCGTCGGGAATGGTGATGCGTATCGGGAACGGTGCCGGCTGCATCGGGTCGGGTCCGGCGTCAGCCACAGAGGACGCTGCCGCCGTTGATGTTGAGGATCTCGCCGGTGATGTGACGCGCCAGGTCGGAGAGCAGGAAGGCGATCGGTCCGGCGATGTCATCGGCGGTGGCGATGCGCTGCAGTGGAATGCCCCGGGCAATCCGCTCGCGGCCGCCGTCGGCGTAGGCGGTGACCGACATGTCGGTGTCGACCCAGCCCGGCGCAACGGCATTGACCGTGATCTTCGGGGCGCATTCGATGGCGAGCGACTTCACCAGGGCGATGATCGCCCCCTTGGTGGCCGCGTAGTCGGCGTGGTAGGCCTCGCCGCGCTGCCCGGCGGTACTGCTGACCAGCACCACGCTCCCGCCCGCCGACATCATCCCGAGCGCCGCCCGGGTGACGAGGAGATGCCGCATCGAGGTTGACGCGCATCGTCTCGTGCCAGCGTTCCGGCGCCATGCGGGCGAGCGGCGTCTCGGCGGCGGGCCAGATGCCGTGATTGACCACGACACCGTCGAGCCCGCCGAACGCGGCGTGCACCTCGGTCATCAGCTGGTGCACCGCGGCGATTCATCGGCGAGGTCCGGCCGCCGAGCGAAGGCGCGGCGCCCGCGGCCGCGAATGGCGCGGGCCACCACCTCGGCTTCGGCCCGCCGCCGCGTGATAGGTGATCGCGACGTCGGCGCCCGCGGCGGCACAGAGCAGCGCGGTGGCGCGCCCGATGCCGCGCGAGCCGCCGGTGACCAGCAGGCGGTGTCCGGCGAGGGAGATCATCTATCGGCCACCGAATTCCGCCGGTCAGGATTGCCGCGATCTGGTGCTGGATTGCGAGGTGGAGTTCCTGCACGTGATGGACCTGGTGCATCGGCGACGATGAAGGCATGGTCGACGAGCGCCGCCAGCCGCCCGCCGTCGCCGCCCAGCAGCGCCACCGTGACCACACCGAGCCGCCGGGCGGCCTTCGGCGGCCACGACGCAATCGGGACTGTTCCCCGAGGTGCTGTGCAGCACGAGGACGTCGCCCGGCCGCGCCAGCGCTTCGAGCTGCCGCGCGAACACTTCCTCAAATCCGAAGTCATTTGCGGCTGCGGTCAGCAGCGAAGAGTCGGTCGTGAGGGCGACGGCCCGAAGGGCGCGTTGTGGTCCGGCGTGGTAGCGCACGACGTATTCCGTCGCCAGGTGCTGCGCGTCGGCCGCCGACCCGCCGTTGCCTGCGAAGAAGAGGGTGCCGCCGCTCGCCGGATGCGCGGCGCATGGCGGCGACGATCGGCGCGAGCGCGTCGAGCGCTCGGCCTGCCGTTGGCGAGCAACGCGAGCGGCCGCAGTCCACCGGCAATCGATTCGATGTCGGTCATTCGGACCCCAGCAGGCGGCGGACGAGTGCCACAATCCGCGCGGCGGATCGGCAAGCGGATCGACCTCGTAGGTCTGCGTGATCGTCGAGAATGGCGCGTGGATTGGTTTCGAGCAGGAGCATGCGCCTGGTCGGCACCGTCGTGTTCGGTGAGCCAGTCGAGGGCGTTGGCGACACTACGATCGTCGCCATGATTGTCCGCCGCCAAGGATGTCGGCCAGTCCGGCGCGCACCGATCGCGGGCCCGCTCGCCGCGGTGCCGCGGCATCGAGACGGTCGTGGCATCGACCTGGATCACGCGCCGAGGTCGCGCCACGCACGGACGTCTCGACCGTGCAGGACGAATACCGTTCGGCGTGGGCAAGCACCGGGATCAGCCCGGCGGGATGATGTCGGCCAGCGCCCGCGCGACGATCTCGGCCGGAACCAGCCTGGAAAATTCGACCAGCAGGTAGCGTGACCCGTTGAGCGTCACCTTGCGCTCGGCGGCAAGAGCGGACCAATCGGGCGATCGAGCATCACTTCCGCCCCACGATACAGCGTGATGCCCTCCGGCGCCTCGGGACGGAGCGCCTGCCCAGGCGGCCTCGTAGTTGCGGGCCAGCCCCGCTCCGGCCTGCGACGCCAGCAGATGCGGGCGTGCAGGCGACGTCGGTCACCCCGCGGGCGACTCACGAAGTGCCGCAGCACGCGACGGATTGGGTCACATTGCGCGAGCCGTCGTCGACACCCGGCAGGCATGTGAATGTGCAGGTCGATCATGCCGCCGCCACGCTGGCCCGGAGCGCCGCCGCCAGCTCGGCGAGCCGGGCCGGCTCGGCTCGGCATGCGCCAGCAGCGCCAGCGTGATCAGCGCATCGGCGGCGAGGAGGTCGAGCGCCGCGGCGCGTCCCGCGCCCGCCGTCATCGCCGCCGACAGGGCGCGCGCGCCGCCGTCGCGAGCCGGTCACCGAGGTGGCCGCATCGCGCACCGGCAAAGAACCGCTCGGCACGCTCGCGCAGCGGCTCGGGGGCGGTGGTCGGTGTGCGCCGGCGAACCATCCGCCGGCGCCGGCATCACTCGGCAAGCCATTCCGCGAGGAGGCCCGGGCAGCTCTTCGGTGACGACGAGCGTTCGGCATTGGCTTCGACCCGAGCGAACCGCTGGCAAAGGTCGGGCGTCCGCCGCCGCGGCCGCTGCAAGCCGGGCGGTAGACGAGCTTGATGAGCGCGTTGGCATCCTTGCCGACTCGATCAGGTCGTCGGTCACCGCGAACGACACCGCCAACGGCACCGTGGGGTTGACCAGCGCGAGGATCGAACCGGTGCGTGCCGCGAGCGGAACTCGTCGGCGAGTCCCCAGCTGGGCGCGATCTTCCACCACGGTCGGCTGGACGAAGAGGGTCACCGGCCCGGCGTCGAGCGGCGTTCCTCGGCTGAGGCCGCCTGCCTTGGTCGCCTCCGCCAGCTTCGCTTCGAGCTTCTCGCGCTCGGCCAGCAACGCCTCGAGCTTCCGTTCGAGTTGGTCGGGCTGGGCACGCAGCGAATCGGCAAGCCCGCCATGCGCTGATCGAGCTGGCGCACGCCTCCATACGCGCCATGCCCGGTGGCCGCCTCGATACGGCGCACGCCCGCCGCGACACCGCTCTGCGCGGTGAACCGGAAGAGGCCGATCTGCCCCGCCGAGCGGACATGGGTGCCGCCACAGAGTTCGAGCGAGTCGCCGATCTGCACCACCCGCACCACGTCGCCGTACTTGTCGGCAAAGAACGCCATCGCCCCGAGCTGGAGCGCTTCGGCGAGCGGCAACTCGCGCATTTCGGTGGACAGCGTTGGCGAGGACCAGCTCGTTGACCGCGGCTTCGATCTCGTCGAGCTGCGCCGGATCGACCGGCCATGATGCGAGAAGTCGAACCGCAGCCGGCCGGGCTCGACCAGCGACCCCTGCTGCCGCACATGCGTCGCCAAGTGCTCGCGGAGCGCCCGGTGCACCAGGTGAGTCGCCGAGTGGTTCCGCTCGATGTCGCGGCGCCGGCCTTCGTCGACCTGGCGCGTGCATGCGCGACTGGGGACGGACCTCGCCGGTGAGCCGGCACCGACGACGCGATCGCGAACCGTGACTCCTTGATCGCGGCGAACGTGATCACCGCCAGGCGCCAGCCTTCGCCGGCGACCACCCGCCGGTATCGCTGACCTGGCCGCCACCCCGGGGTAGAACGGATTGTCGGCAGGATCAGCTCCACCATGCCCGACTCGGCCGCGACGCCGAGCACCTCGGTGTCGGCAATGAGTGCGTTGGTAGCCGACGAAGTGCTGCGTGGCGCCCGGTTCGAGGCGGACGTCGGCGATCATCGGCCGGCTTCCCGGGGCGTCGCCGCCGCCCGTCACGGCGCCGGCGCTGACCGGCACCTCGACGCCAGTCGGCCGCAGTTCCATGTCGCGATGGGCGCGGCTCCGCTGGCGCTGTTCGGCCATGGCGCGCTCGAAGCCCTCGATGTCGACCGGCAGCCCCCATTCGCCGGCAATCAACTCGGTGAGGTCGAGCGGAAATCCGAAAGTGTCGAAGAGCTTGAACGCTTCGTCGCCGGCGATGTGCTGGCGTCCCGGAGGCGCGGATCTGCTCGAGCCGCTGCGAGCCCCGCCTCGATGGTTCGAGTAGAAATTCTCCTCTTCCGCTGCACGACATCCATGATGTGGCCGTTGCTTTGCGACCAGCTCGGGATATGCCGCCGACAGTCGACACCACCGCGGCACCAGCTCCACCAGTGTCGGCTCCGCCGCCCCAGCAGCCAGGCGTGGCGCACGGCGCGGCGGAGGATCCGGCGCAACACGAAGCCGCGCCCTTCGTTGCTCGGGTAGACGCCGTCGAGCAGCAGGAAGGTGACCGCGCGCGCGTGGTCGGCCAGCACCCGGAAGGAGATGCCGCCAGTCCCCTGCGGGCCACCGGGGTACTTCGCGCCGACCAGCCGCTCCACGTCGGCGATCAGCGGGAGGAAGAGGTCGGTGTGGAAGATGTCGTCCTTGCCCTGCATCACCGCCGCGATCCGGTCGAGCCCGGCGCCGGTGTCGACGCTGGGCTTCGGGAGCGGCGTCAGCGTGCCGTCGGCGCGCGGTCGAACTGCATGAAGACCAGGTTCCAGATCTCCAGGAAGCGGCCGGCATCGGCCAGCGCCTCGAACTCGGTCGCGCGAGAGCGGTTCGGCGACGATGCGCCCGGCGTCCATTCCTGGTCGACGAAGATCTCGGAGCAGGGTCCGCAGGGGCCGGTGTCACCCATCTGCCAGAAATTGTCCTTGTCCGACAGCCCGTAGATCCGCTCGTGCCGGCAGGCCGGCGATCTCCTGCCACAGGTCGCGCGCTTCGTCGGTCTTCGTGATGCACGCTAATCCGCAGGCGCTCGGGGTCGAGTGCCGAGCCACTCGCTGCAGGTGACGAACTCCCAGGCGAAGCGCAATGGCGTCGCGCTTGAAGTAGTCCCCGAAGGAGAAGTTGCCCAGCATCTCGAAGAAGGTGTGGTGCCGGCGGGTCTGCCCCACCTGCTCGAGATCGTTGTGCTTGCCGCCGGCGCGGACGCACTTCTGGCAGGTGGTGGCGCGCGAATACGGACGCGGATCCTGGCCCAGGAAGGTGCGCTTGAATTGCACCATGCCGGCGTTGGTGAACAGCAGCGACGGGTCGTCGCGGGGCACGAGCGACGAGGATGGCACCTCGGTGTGGCCGCGGGCGACGAAGAAATCGAGAAACTTGCGGCGGATCTGCGCAGAGTCCATGGCGGCAAGCTAACCGCTCGATCCCCGGGACCGGGAGGGAGATCGACGCCCCGGCCGCGCGCCGGAAGCACCGCCGTTGGAACGACTTACGACTGCAGCACGCGGTCCACCAGCTGGCGCATTTCGGCGCCCCGATAGCCGCGCCGCGCGAGGTAGGCGACAGGCGGCGGCGGCGCGCGTCGCGGGGAAGGCCATCGAGCTGCCGGGCGCGCCGCTCCACCAGAGCGCGCGGCTGCGCGAGGGGGTCGTCGACCTGGTCGGTGAACTCCCGCAGTACCCGGTCGATCATCTCGCGACCGACGCCGCAGCTGCGCCAGGTCGCGGCGCAGCCGCGCCGGGCCACGTCCGCGGCGGGCCCGGCTGTCGACATAGCCGCGGGCAAGGCGAGCGTCATCGAGCAGGCCGAGGCGCTCCAGCCGCTGCACCGCCGCGGCCACCGCTTCGCTGGTGTGCCCGCGCCGCTCCAGCTTGGTGGCCAGTTCGTGGGTGCCATGGGCCCGCCGTTCGAGTGCACGCAGCGCGGCGCGAAACGCACCCTCCTCATCGGCGGCCTGGTCGAGATGCGTCGATGCACCTCGCCCTTGAGCACCGCGCCCCGACGGCGAGCCCCAGAGTGCTCGACGACGTCGGCGGGCACCGTCCAGCCGGCCGTCCCGCGACCAGGATGCGGAGGCTCGCCCGGGCGACGCGGGATCGGCGACGAGTCCCTCGACGATCACTCGCCGTCGTCTTCCTCACCCGCCGCCGGCGGCCGGCGGCGCCGGCGACACCGAGCGGACTCACGCACCTTCGCTTCGATCTCGACCGAGCAACGCCGGATTGTCCTTGAGGAAGAGCTTGGCGTTCTCCCGTCCCTGCCCGATCCGCTGGTCGCCGTACGAATACCACGCCCCGGACTTCTGGATGATGTTGCCTTCGGAGGCGAGGTCGACCACCAGGCCGGTGTGCGAGATCCCCTCGTCGAACATGATGTCGAACTCCGCCTGCTTGAACGGCGGCGCCACCTTGTTCTTGACGACCTTGACGCGCACGTGCGACCCGATGACCGCCTCACGCTCCTTGACCGGCCCGATGTCGGCGGATGTCGAGGCGGAGCGAGGCGTAGAACTTGAGCGCCTTGCCGCCGGTGGTGGTCTCCGGATTGCCGAACATCACGCCGATCTTCTCGCGCAGCTGGTTGATGAAGACCACCGCGCAGTTGGTGCGATTGATGGCGCCGGCCAGCTTGCGCAGCGCCTGGCTCATCAGCCGCGCCTGCAGCCCCATGTGCGAGTCGCCCATCTCGCCCTCGATCTCGGCCTTGGGCACCAGCGCCGCCACCGAATCGATCACCACCAGGTCCACCGCGCCGGAGCGGACCAGGATCTCGACGATCTCGAGCGCCTGTTCTCCGGTGTCGGGCTGCGACACCAGCAGGTTCTCGATGTCGACGCCGAGCTTGCTTGGCGTACTCGATGTCGAGGGCGTGCTCGGCATCGACGTAGGCCGCGACCCCGCCGGCCTTCTGGACGTTGGCGGCAACGTGGAGGCAGAGCGTGGTCTTGCCCGACGACTCCGGGCCGTAGATCTCGGTGATGCGCCCGCGGGGCACGCCGCCGATGCCGGTCGCGGCATCGAGATTGATGGCGCCGGTCGAGATCGCGGCCACCTTGACCCGGGGCCGATCGGCCCCCATCCGCATGATGGCACCCCGACCGATCTGCTTCTCGATCTGGGAGATGGCAAGGTTGAGCGCCTTCCGCTTGTCGGCGTCGAGGCGGGCTGTCGTCGGTGGCGGTGGTCGAGGAGGAGGCCATTGGTGGAGTTCCTTGGTCGAGGGTCAAAGGTCGAGGGTCAGGTCGAAAGCCATCAGCGAGAGCTTCTCGCTACTGTTCGTGGTGACTTGTTTTGCTCCACCGTGGTACAGGAACCAATCTACAACCGAAAACAAGCCGAATCAATAGTCTCGTAGTGTAGTATTTTGCGCCACATCGCCAACTCACCGCCAGCTCGGTCGCCAGGCATCTGCCACCAGCTCCACCCGCGACCCGGGGCCGAACCCGTCCAGCGCTGCCACGTCGAACCGGTACCGGTCTCCGGGGCGGCCGTGCTTGAGGATCCACCCCCACGCCAACCGCTCGATGACGCGCCGCTTGCGCGGACCGATTGCCTCGACGCCACTCCCGAACCGCGCGCCACGCCGAGTCTTGACCTCGACGAAGGCGACGAGATCGCCGCGCCGGGCAATGAGGTCGATGTCGTGCCGACCCATCCGGAAGCGGTGGGCTTCGATGCGCCACCCCGCCGCGATCAACCACTCGGCGGCGATCAGCTCACCGTCCCACCCGTCGCGATGCCGGGGGTCGCTCCACTGGTCCGGGGGAATCCGCTCGGTCGGCATGCGCGAGACGATAGCGCCTCGCCCGATCCATGCCGCATCGTCCGAACGCAGGGGGGTGCCGAATTGCGCGCCCCGTGATTGACGGGACACCGCGTTGGCAGCCGGGCGTCCGCGTTCGACGGGGCCAGGGCCGCGGTCGACAACTGTGACAGTCCATGGGAGGCCGATCAGGACTTCATCTTGCTCCGCGACATGGCCGGCGTGGACATGTCGGGAAACGAGTGTCACTGACGGCGGTCAGAGGTATTCGTCGAGCTGGCCCAACCCCACCTGCACGTCGCGCGGCTTCGAACCGTTGGGCGGCCCGAGGATACCTGCGTCGTGGAGCTGATCGATGATCCGCGCGGCGCGGCCATAGCCGATGCCGAGGCGCCGCTGCAGCAACGAGGTCGAGCCACCCTGGTACTGGATGCAGGCTTCCGCGGCCTGTCGGAAGAGCGGGTCGCGCTGGCTTCCGCCATCGCCCTTTCCGTGCTCCTCCTCGACCCCTTCGTGGGCCCGGATCACCTCGATGATGTCGTCTTCCGACGAAGTGGAAGCCGCGGCATCGCGACGCGCCGCGTACCACGTCATCACCCGCTCGGTCTCCTCGGTGGAGATGTAGGCGCCCTGCACCCGCACCGGCTCGCTGCGCCCCGGCGGGAGAAAGAGCATGTCGCCGTTGCCGAGCAGCGCCTCGGCGCCGTTCTGGTCGAGAATCGTGCGTGAATCGACCTTGCTTGCGACCCGGAACGCGATCCGGCTCGGAAAGTTCGCCTTGATCAGGCCGGTGAGCACATTCACGCTCGGCCGCTGGGTGGCGAGAATCAGGTGGATACCGATGGCGCGTGCCTTCTGCGCCAGCATCGCCAGCGGCGTCTCGACCTCGCCCTGCACCGTCATCATCAGGTCGGCGAGTTCCTCGACCACCACGACGATCATCGGCAGCTCGCCTTCGGTGTACGCCTCGGTCCAGCCGCTGGCCGGCGTGTCCTGCGACTCCTGCGCGATGGTCGTGAGGGTGGGACGTGCACCGGGCGGATTTACCATCGCCTTGCCGTCGCGCACCTTGCGGTTGAACTCGGCCAACTGCCGCGCCCCGTTGGCGTGGAGCAGTTCGTAGCGCCGGTTCATCTCGTAGACCGCCCACTTGAGCACCTTGGCGGCTTCGGCGTTGTCGGTGACGACCGGATGCCGCAGGTGCGGCAGGTCGTTGTACATCGACAACTCCACCATCTTCGGATCGATCAGCAACAGGCGGAGCTGCGCCGGCGTGTAGCGATAGATCAGTGCGGTGATGATGGTGTTGATCGCCACCGACTTGCCGGAGCCGGTGGCGCCGGCAACGAGCAGGTGCGGCATGCGCGACAGGTCGGCCACCACCGGCCGCCCCTCGACGTCGCGGCCGAGGGCGATCGGCAGCATCGCCTTGGCGTTGAGCCACGCGTCGCTTTCGAGCAGTTCGCGCAGCACCACCATCCGCGGACTCGGATTGGGGATCTCCACCCCCACCGCGCCGCGCCCGGGAATCGGCGCCACCCGGAGCGACGTGGCGCGCATGCTGATGGCGAGGTCGTCGGCCAGCGCCACAATCCGGCCCGCCTTGACCCCCGGCGCGGGGACCACCTCGAACTGGCTCACGGTCGGCCCCGAGGTGATCCCGGCCAGGGTACCGTCGACCTTGAACGTCTGCATCGTCTGCAGCAGCATCTCGCCGAGGCGCTGCAGCTGCGCCTGATCGGCCTCGACGTGGCTGGAATCGGCCGGGTCGAGGAGGTCGAGCGGCGGGAGCGCGTCGTCGGCCGCCCGGCGCGCCTTGCCGCGCCGTCGGGTGGCCGCGGGCGCCTCTTCGTGCGCGTCGTCGAAGAGTTCTTCCTGGGAGACGGCATCGGGTTCCGGCTCCGCCTCACGGTCGGTCGCCTGGTCGAACGGCATCTCGCGCCGGATCGATGGGACTGGCGGCGCCGGCGTGGCGGCGGCGTGTGCTCCGCCCCCTTCGAGGCGCTGCAGCGGATGCCACGCGAGGGTGCCGAGGGTGACCGCGGTGAGCACGATGAAGCCAGCCAACAGGCCGCCGGCGGGGCCGATCGAGACCAGCGCGGCGTGCGCCAGAAACCCGGGCAGCCAACCGGTGACCCGCGCGGCGACCCCCCAGTGCTCCGGCGGCGGCAGGTACACCGACTGGTCGACCCGGAACAACACGCCGAGGACGTAGGGCACCAGCACGATGCCGCCGGCCACCAGGATTGCCGCGCGCTTCATGTCGAGGCGCGGCAGCCGGTCGAGCCCCGCCAGCCCCAGCACCAGCCCGAGCAGCGGCACCCCGATGGCGCCAAGACCGAGGCTCTGCCAGAGCGCCGGCCCGACGGCGCGGCCGATCGGTCCGGTGAGGTTGACCGGAATCAGCGTGAGCGCGAAGAAGGCGCCGAGCACCAACCCGGCCACCGCGCCGAGGCGCCGCGCGTGCACGCTCACGCGGCGCTCGCCGGGTGCGACGCCGGCGCCGTGAGGGTGATCCGCCGATCGTGGTAGAACGGCAGCACCGGCGCGGCATCGATGACCGATGCGGCGACGACGTCGTCGTGGAACCCGAGCCGGCGCAGGTCGCGGCCGGCGCTCGAGATGGCGAGGATCCGCTCGGTCGCGTCGCGGTAATGGGTGGCCAGCGCCAGGGCACCGAGTGCCGCGTCGTTGAGGCCCTTGCGATGGCGGGGGCCACCCAGCGCGGCGATGGCGAACCGCCCGGCGACGTAAGCGTCGTCGAGCCCGAAGCCGCGGTGCCGCCCGGCACAGAGGATCAGCAGATCGTCGTCCCGCTGGTACACTGCGCGGACGTGCGCCGCCACCGCGGAAAAATTGACCGCGGCCGCCACGATCACCTCGCGGGCGCCGGCGGTGGCGAGGAGTGCCGGGGTGCCATTGGTCGTTGTCATCACGACGGTGCGGCCGCCGACGGCGTCGGGGGTCATCTCGCGTGGAGAGTTGCCGAGATCGAATCCCTCGATGCGCACCCCCTGCCGCTCGCCGGCGAGCACTGCCGCGCGCGGATCGACCGCCTGGGCAATCCGGGTTGCCTCGCCGGCGTCTTCGGCCACGATCACCGCGCGCGCACCATGATGCAGCGCGGCACAGATCGTGGTGGTGGCGCGCAGCACGTCGATGACCACGACAGTGCGGCCCGAGACCGCTCCCGGCGCCAGCTCATGGGGTGAGAACGCGACGTCGAGCGCCATCGCTCAGGTCGGCTCGTCCGGTGACTCTCCGCGCGAAGCAGGTGGGGCTCCCGCTCGAGGAACTTGGTGTCGACCTTGCCCGCCACGAAATCGGGGTGGCGGATGACGCGGGCGAGGAACGGGATGGTGGTGGTGATCCCCTCGAGGACGAAGACGTCGAGGGCCTGCCCGAGCCGCGCCAGCGCTTCGGCGCGGTCCCGGCCGTGCACGATCAGCTTGGCAAGCAGCGAGTCGTAGTACGGCGGCACGGTGTATCCAGCGTAGACGTGGCTGTCGACGCGAACGCCGGGGCCGCCGGGCGGATGATACGCGGTGATCAGCCCGGGGCACGGCTGGAAGTTGCGATAGGGATCTTCAGCGTTGATGCGGACCTCGATGGCGTGCCCGACCAGCGGCGTGGGGCCGAACGAGAGTGGATTGCCCGCGGCGACGCGAATCTGCTCCTTCACCAGGTCGTGCCCGGTCACCATTTCGGTCACCGGGTGCTCCACCTGGATGCGGGTGTTCATCTCCATGAAGTAGAACGAGCCGTCGTCGTCGAGCAGGAACTCGATGGTGCCGGCGCCGGAGTAGTCGATGGCCGGCGGCAGAGCCGCACCGCGGCGTCGCCCATCGCTGGCGCGGAGCTCGCGGCGTCATCGCCGGCGACGGCGATTCCTCGATCAGCTTCTGGTGGCGCCGCTGCACCGAGCAGTCGCGTTCGCCGAGGTGGATGACGTGGCCGTGCTTGTCGCCGAGGATCTGGATCTCGACGTGGCGCGGCGCGGCGAGGTACTTCTCGATGTAGACGTCGCCGTTGCCGAAGGCCGATAGCGCCTCGTTCTGCGCCAGCGCAAACAGCTGGGCGAACTGCTCGGCGTCGTTGGCGATGCGCATCCCCTTGCCGCCGCCGCCGGCGGTCGCCTTGATGATGACCGGGAAGCCGATCGATTCCGCCACGCCAGACCGCCTCGTCGGCGTCGTGCAGCACGCCGTCGGAGCCCGGCACGGTCGGCACGCCGGCTTCCGTGGCCAGGCGCCGCGCCGACGCCTTGTCGCCCATCGCGCGGATCTGGTCGCCGGTGGGGCCGATGAAGACGATGTTCGAGGCGCGGCAGATGTCGGCGAATTCGGCGTTCTCGGCCAGGAAGCCGTAGCCGGGATGGATCGCGTCGGCGCCGGTGATTTCGGCGGCGGCGATGAGGTTGGGGATCCTGCAGGTAGACAGCCGTCCCTGCGGCGGCCCGATGCAGACGTCGTCGTCGGCGAAGCGGACGTGCAGCGATTCGCGGTCGGCCTCGCTGTAGACCGCGACGGTGCGGACGCCCAGCTCGTGGCAGGCGCGGATGACGCGCAGCGCGATTTCGCCGCGGTTGGCGACCAGGACCTTGCGGAACATCAGCCGGAATCCCCGTCCGCCAGTCCGGTGAAGGTGCGATCGGAGGCGCCGGTGACGCCGGAGATCCGCAGCGCGAACTCGCTGGGATGCGTGGCGTGGTAGACCGCCGCGTCGTAGGTGATCACGCCGTCGAGGTACCAGCGCATCAGGGACTGGTCGAAGGTCTGCATGCCGTAGGTGATGCCGCCCTGCGCGATGAGCTCCGGGATGTCGAGCGCCTTCTGGGTGTCCCGGATGTTGTCGGCGACCGCGGCGGTGTTGATCAGCACCTCGACCGCCGGCACCCGGCCCCGGCCGTCGGCGCGGGGGATCAGCCGCATCGACAGCACCGCGGCCAGCGCCGTCGAGAGCAGCATGCGGACTTCGGCGTGCTGGTGCGGCGGGTAGAACGAGAGCACCCGGGAGATGGTCTGGGTCGCGTCGGTGGTGTGAATGGTCGACAGCACCAGGTGGCCGGTGTCGGCCGCCTTCAGCGCGGTGTCCATCGTCTCCAGGTCGCGGATCTCGCCGATGAGGATGACGTCCGGATCCTGGCGCAGGACGTGCCGCAGCGCATCGCCGAACGCTCAGCGTGTCGCTGCCGACCTCGCGCTGCGAGATGTTGGCGAGCTGGTCGCGGTGCAGGAACTCGATCGGGTCCTCGATGGTGATGATGTTGACACCGCCGCGTGCGGTTGATGTGATCGATCACCGCCGCCGAGCGATGGTCGACTTGCCGCTGCCGGTCACGCCGGTGACCAGGATCAGCCCGCGTGGCCCGGCGGCACTTCTTCCGACCACCGGCGGCAGCAGCAGCTCGCGGATGGTGCGCACCTCGTAGGGGATGGCCCGGAACGCGAGGGCCAGCGTGACCGTGCCCGTTGCTGGTAGACGTTGGTGCGGAAGCGGCCGATGCCCGGCACACCGATGCCGAAGTCGGCCTCCTTGGTTCGACGAAATCGCGCATACTGCCGGGGCGTCATCAGCGATTCCGCCAGCGCCTTGAGCTCCTCGGCGACGCAGCGGCGCCATCGGCAGCATCTTCGAGCTGACCGTCGACACGGAATGGTCGGCGGGCGGCCCGCCTTCAGCAGCAGGTCGGACGCGCCGCGCTGGATCATCTCGCACGATGGCCTTGCGGAAATGGAAGCCGCCGGCGCTGGTGTCGCCCGAGAGGACATCGGCCGCCGGACCGGCGGCGGCGTGGAATCAGCCATGCGGATCGACCCGGTAGAGCACCTGGCCGTACTCGACCGGTGACGGCATCGTCGACACACACCTCGCGGACCACACCGCCGACCTCGGCCTCGATCTCGTTCATGATCTTCATTGCCTCGATGATGCAGACGGTCTGGCCCGACGGTCACCCGCGAGCCGACCCGCACATAGGGTTCGGCGCCCGGTTCGGGTTGGGCGTAGAACGTCCCCACCATCGGCGACGGATCTCCTTCAACGTCGCGGCGGCGGCCGGCACGGGGGCGTCAGTGCGGCGGGAGCGCGCGGCGGCGGCCGGGCGGTGGCGGCGGTAGCCGGCACCAGCGGGCCGCGGCGGGCGACTCCGCCCTGCTGGGTCCGGGTGATCACCACGCCGGTGCCGAAGAACCCCTTCAGCTCGATGGAGCCGATCTCCGGGCGTTCCCGCAGCAACTGCGGCAAGTCGGCGGACGTCGCGCAGGTCGACTCCCCGAAGCCCGGGGACTTCTCGAGGGTGCGGGCAAGCTCCTGCATGTCTTCTGGTGTCATACGCGGGTGAGGTATTTGTCTTCGGTCCGGTCGACGCGGATGATGATGCCCTGCTCGATGAACAGCGGCACCTGCACAATGGCGCCGGTTTCGAGTTTCGCCGGCTTGGTCCCGCCGGTCGCGGTATCGCCGCGCACCCCGGGGTCGGTTTCGACAATGCGCAACTCGACGAACTGGGGCAGCTCCAGCGAGGACGACGCACGTCATCGTGCACCAGTCCGGTGCACTCCATCCCTTCTAGCAGGTACTTGAGTTGGTCGGCGCCGATCAGGGCGGCGCTCAGCATCATGTCATCGAAGCTCTGCAGGTCCATGAAGTGGTAGAAATCCCCGTCGCGGTAGGAGTAGGTCATCGGACGGTGTGAAAGACTCACCGCGTTGAGACGCTCCCCCGACGTGAAGGTCCGTTCGAGGACGGCCCCGGTGCTCACGTTACGCAGCTTGGTCCGGACAAAGGCACCGCCCTTCCCCGGCTTGACGTGCTGGAAGTACGTCACCTGCCTGAGGTGGCCGTCGAGTTCGATCACGAGTCCATTCCGGATATCTGCTGTGGTGGCCAAGCGCCGTCCTGTGCTAAGCGTCAAGTTCGATGAGGTCGGTTCGGCCATCGGAGAGGAGGACCGGGCCATCCGCCCCCAGCCAGACATCATCCTCCAGCCGGACCCCGCCCCAACCCGGAAGATAGATGCCCGGCTCCACCGTGACCACCGCGCCGACCGGGAGGACTGCCTCCGCCGTGACCGCAAGACGTGGTCCCTCATGCACTTCCAGCCCGAGACCGTGGCCCAGCGAGTGTCCAAATGCCTCGCCATACCCACGGGCAGTGATCAGGTCGCGGGCCAGGGCATCGGCCTGTCGGCCAGTGATTCCGGCGCGAATCCCCTTCAGGGCGGCCGTCTGTGCCTCCCGGACGACCTGATAGATCGACCGCTGCCGATCATCCGTCGGCCCGATCGCCACCGTCCGGGTGAGGTCGGCGCAGTAGCCATCCACCTGGGCGCCGAAGTCGATCAAGAGGAACTCGCCCCGGCGAAGCGCTCGTGTCGAGGTCCGCGCATGGGGCATCGCGGCGCGGGGACCGCTGGCCACGATGGTCGGGAAGGGGTGCCACTCGCTCCCCTTCGGCCGCAGGGCCGCTTCGAGTCGCGCCGCCACGTCGACCTCGCGGTCGCCTACCGCCACGGTGGGGAGCACTTCCGCGGCAGCGCCGCGTGGGCGAGCGCGGCGGCGACCCGAATCGCCGCCACCTCCGACGTCATCCTTCACCTGTCGCAGTCGCTCCACGAGGTCGACCGTCGGCACCACCCGGCGCCCGCGGGGCCCGGTTGCCAGCCGCTCGGCGTCGCGAACCGTCAGGACATGGGACTCGATCCCCAGCGTCGCGGCGGGCCAGTCGAATCGATCGAGCGGCGGAGCCGGTTCGAGCAGGTTGCAGCCGCTCGATCACGACATCTGCCGCTTGGCCGACCTCCTGTGGCGCCTGCGGCGCATACCGGAAATCGGTGATCAGCGTCATGCCGCGCGGACGTGACCAGCAGCACGCCGGCCGAACCGGTGAATCCGGTCAACCAGCGGATGTTGGGCAGGTGGGAGACGAGCAGCGTGTCAACGCCCTCGCGTTCCAGCGAGGCGAGCAGGCGGCGTGTCGAGCCGTGAGGATCGCGTCAGCCATGCGGTGAGCTGCGCGACCAGGCGCCTGCAGGGCGAGGAGATAGCCGTCGCGCCCCGAACCCGGTGATGAGCCCCGATCGCCAGATCGGCGGTGAGCGACTTGATGCCGCGCCTCCTCCCGCGCGAAAGAGGTTGGAGAGGTGCACTTCGACAAATGGAACGGGTGCCGCAAGGAAGGCATCGCGGATCGCCAGCGAGGTATGGGTGTAGGCGCCAAGGTTGACGATGGCGGCGTCGGCGCCCTCCCGAAGCCGCTGCACCAGGTCGACGAGCTCGCCCTCGTGATTCGACTGGAGGAACGTCACGCTCGCCCCGAGGGTCGCGGCACGCTCCCGCAAGCGCGTCTCGACGTCGGCCAGCGTGAGGCGGCCATAGATCTCCGGCTCGCGGCTGCCAAGGAGGTTGAGGTTCGGGCCGTTGATGACGGCGATCCGCGGATTCATCGATCGAGTTCCCGGAGCCAGCGCTGGAACGCTTCGAGGTTGTCCTCGCCACGCACCCCGGCACCGGCAGGTTCCCGGAAGAACGCGTCGTAGGCGCTGGCGGGCGGGCGTTGCTCGGGGCGCGTGGCGGCGATGGCGCCGAGCCATGACGCCACACTCCGGCCGCCGCTGGTCGCGGCGTCGTAGGGCCGGGGACGGCGCACCGCGACCTCGGCCCGGACGGTGTCGCGCACCGTGCGCAACCGGACGTTGCCGGGCTCGCGGACCAGCAGCGCCTCGAAGACCTCGAGCGCTCGGTCGTGATGACCCTGCCGGTGGTAGAGCATGGCAAGCGATTCGGTCAGCAGTGGCTCCGACGGATCATCGAATGGCGCCTCGTCGGACGCCCCGTCGGCGGGGTCGTCGTCGCGGGGTTGCCCGCCGCGGGAGACCGCCGGATCGGGCGCGGCCACGGCGGGCGGGACGGCCCCAGCCGTGACGTTCGGCTCCGGGACCGCCCGGTCCGGGACCTGCCGCGGGACGGCGTCCTGGAGGTCTCCCCGGACCGACAGTGCCCAGGGGTGGGATGCGTCGAGCTCGAGCACCCGTGACAGCGCCTCGAGCGCCCCCGCCAGGTCGCCGGCGTCCCAGCGGAGCCGGGCCAGCGCCACGTGCCCCGGCAGGTGCGCCGGGTAGCGGTCGAGCCCGTCGCGCAGCACCTCGCGGGCGCGCGCCGTGTCGCCGCGCTTGCGCAATGCGTCGGCCAGCGCCGCGAAGACCGCGCGCTCGTGCTGATCGTGCCAACGCGCGCCAAGCTGATCGAGTTCGGTGTCCTGAGGCATCACCAGGAGTGTCGGTTGCGGGCGGAGGGAGGGCAACCCTACAGCGCGCCCGTCCGGGTGTCAACCATGGCTCGGCGGTTGAGGTGGGCCCGGGTCAGCGCTAGCTTTGTCGGCTCTACGGAAGGTGGGTCGAAGCGCAATATGATGCAAGCATTTCGCAACGCCGCGAAACCGGTCGTCTATCTGATCACCATCACGTTCCTCGGATGGATGATCTTCTCCCTGAGCGGATTGTCGGGCCAGGGCGGCCTCTTCACCAAGACGTCGGTCGGCTCGATCAACGGACAGGCCGTCGACGCGCGGGTCTATGAGACCGCCGTCCAGAACGCCATCACGCAGCGCCAGCAGGCCACCCACGAGTCGCTCGGCCTGGAAGACCAGGAACAGGTCCGCAACCAGGTCTGGGACCAGTTCGTCCAGCAGGCCCTGCTCAATTCGCAGATCCGGAAGTTCCACATCACCGCCAGCGACGCCGAAGTCGCTGACTGGATCCGGAACGAGCCGCCGCCGGAGCTGCAGCAGGCGCCGGACTTCCAGACCAACGGCAAGTTCGACCTCTCCAAGTACCAGCGGTGGCTGGCATCGCCACTCGGCCAGCAGTACGTCCCGGCGCTGGAGCAGGAAGCGCGTGACGAACTGCTCCGCAACAAGCTGTTCGTCGACATCACCGCCGACATCTTCCCGTCCGACGCGGCGCTCTGGCAGTGGTACCGCGACCAGCACGAGCAGGTCAGCATGGAGCTGACGGCGATCATCGGCCGCACGCTGATTCCCGATAGCGCCGTGGCCGTCACCGACAGCGAGGTCAACGCCTACTACAAGGCGCACCCCGACCGGTTCCGGCGGCCGCAGAGCGCCTTCATGAGCTTCGTGGCGGTCCCCCGCCGGGTCGACGCGAGCGACAGCGCGGCGGCCCTCGCGCGGGCTGACTCGCTCCGCCAGGAGATCGAGAAGGGGACGCCGTTCGCCGATGTGGCGCGCCAGGAGTCGGCCGACACCACCTCGGCAAAGAATGGCGGTGACCTCGGCACCTTCGGCCGCGGCGAGATGGCGCCGGAGTTCGAGAAGGCGGCGTTTTCGCTGCCGCTGAACACTCTTTCGCAACCGGTGCTGACGTCGTTCGGCTACCACCTGATCGAGGTCACCAAGCGTTCCAAGGACAGCGTCACCGCACGGCACATCCTGATCCCGATCGAACTCGCCGGGGCGCATCGCGACCAGGTCGACGCCGAAACCGACACGCTCGAGCGGCTCGCCGCCGAGCGGCTCGATCCGGCGGCGCTGGACACCGCGGCCCGGGTGCTGAAGCGGCCGATCGGATCGACCGGCCCGGTGCAGGAAGGTTCCCGGGTGGAACTCGGGGCCTACGTCATTCCCGACGCCGGCGTCTGGGCGTTCGAAGCAAAGACCGGGGAGACGTCGCCACTGATCACCGGCGACGCGGCCTACTACGTCTTCCGGCTCGACTCGATCCAGTCGGCGGGCACCCCGCCGCTGGCGCAGATCCGCCCGGCGGTGGAGATCGCGCTGCGCGAGTCGAAGAAGGACGACATGGCGCACAAGATCGCCGACGACCTGATGAAGCGCATCAAGGGCGGCCAGACACTCGAAGCCGCGTCGACGGCCATGAAGCTGCCGCACCGGGTGTTCCCGCTCTTCACGCGGATCAATCCGCCGCTGACCACGCCGCAACTGGTGGGCACCGCCTTCGGGTTGAAGAAGGGGGAGATGAGCGGCATCATCGACACCCCCGACGGGATCTACGTCATCAAGGTCCTCGATCATCAGCCGGCCGACTCGGCTGACTTCGCGAAGAACAAGACGATGCTGTTGAACCAGTTCATCAACAGTGAACGGCAGCAGCGGGTCCGCTACTACCTGGCGGCGCTGAAGGACGCGGCGACGATCAAGGACGACCGCAATTCCCTGCGCAAGACCAACGCCGAGCAACAGGCCGCCACGAACAGCAGCAGCTGATCGGCGCGGAACAGCTCGGGGGGGCAAGCGACGACGGGCGCCCGGGGATTCCCCGGACGCCCGTTCGGCGTACTGGTGGCGGCGGCGCCTACTGCGAAAGCCGCTTCGGCTCGCCGGTCGTGGTGGGTGCCCCGGCCGACTGCTTGAGGTTTTCGTTGTCGAGCATCCGCTGCGGTCCGGCCGAATGCTCGTCAGGAGGATTCATCAGGGCACTCTGCGTCTCCGACAGGGAGCGCTTGAATTCCCGGATCCCCTTCCCCATCGATGCCCCGATTTCGGGCAACCGCTTGGCGCCGAACACGAGCAGGGCCAGCACCATCAGCAACAGAATTTCGGTAATGCCGAATTTGCCGTCAAACATACCGGTACCTCGCCTTCAGAAGAGCGACCGCGCGGCGTAGTACGCCACCGCGACGCCGATGAGGCTCAGGATGGAGACATGCAGTCCCACCGGGCCCAGCGTGAATGATATCACGAGGAGGTTCACCGAGACAGGCCCCAGCGAAGCGGTCGCCGAATAGGTAAAGAACGTCTTGGCGGCGCTGTCCGGGAGGAACCGGGCCATCAGGGCGCTGAAGAAGCCGCCGATGACGAACCCGGCCACCAGTACGCCAAGGTAGAAGCCGGGGCGCTTCGGACCGGCCGCCATCAGCTCCTCCGCTCCACGACGTAGGTGAGCGGGCCCGCAGGGTCTCCCGGGCGGGGCTGTCGGGGAGGTGGTCGAGGTCGTCGGCGGCCCCCGAGGCCAGCTCCTGGGCCCGGCGCCGGCGCGCGCTCCAGGCCGCCATGCCGGCCGACGGTCGCGATCACCTCGGCAATGGCGCCCTCGGCCGGTTCGGGGTCGGCCATCAGCGCGTCGAGCGCCCGGCGTTCCGCGGCGGTCAGGAGCGGCAGGGCGTAGATCAGCGGCAACGTGACCTTGTGCTCCCGGAGGTCGAGCCCCGACGGCTTGCCGGTGGTCGCCTCGTCCGAGGTGTAATCGAGGAGGTCGTCGACGATCTGGAAGGCCATGCCGAGCCTCGCGCCGAAGCGGGTCAGCGCGGCGCGCTCGCGCCGGTGCGGCGTCAAGGGCGCCGACCTCGCAGGCCCCCGAAATGAGCGACGCGGTCTTTGCCCGGATCAGCAGGTCGTAGTCGGCTTCCGAGAACGCGAGCGGATCGTGGGCCAGGAGCTGGCGCATCTCGCCGATCGTCATCTCATTGGTCACCCGCGCCAGGATCTGCAGGGCCCGCAGGTCGCCCACGCGCACCAGCTCGACGACGGCGCGCGAGTAGAGAAAATCGCCCATGATCACCGACACCTGGTGCGAAAAGACCGCGTTGATCGTCGGCATGCCGCGGCGCAGCACCGAGTGATCGACCGAGTCGTCGTGCACCAGGGTCGCGAGATGGATCAGTTCGATCACCGCCGCGAGGGTGGCGGCGCGCGGCGTGGGGCCGCCGGTCGCCTCGTCGGCGAGGAGGGTCAGCGTGGGGCGGAACATCTTGCCGCGCATCCGCAGCAGGTGCTGATTGACCTCGCTGATGAGCGGAAAATCGGCTTCGATCATCCGCCGCATCTCCTGCTCCACCTGGGCCAGCCGCGGCTCGACACCGGCCTGCAGGTCGGCGAGCCCGAGCGGCAGCCCGACCCGGCGCCGTCATGCGCCACCTCCGGGCCCGGCCGGGTCGCTGGCCGAGGCGCTCGATTGGCGTCGTCGAAGTCGACGTCGACCGCCACGACGCGCTGGTAGTAGCCGACGGCGTCCGGTCCCTTGCCCTGCGCCTCGAGGGAGCGTCCGAGCCAGTAGAGGACGCCGATCTTCTCGGCGTCGCCTTCGGGGCCGCGTTCGACACCGCGGAGCACCGCCTCGGCCACCGCCGGACGGCCCTGCGTCGAAGAACACCTGACCCAGCGCCTCGGAGGTGCGCAGTCGCACCTCGGGGGCGCGCAGCGCCTTCTGGAATTCGCCGACCGCCTCGTCGAGCAGCCCCATCTCCTTGAAGGCGATGCCGAGATCGTAGTGGGCCTGGTGATCCTCGACCGGGAGGTTCTGGTCGAGCGCCCGCTTGAACTCCGCCAGCGCGTCGCGGAAGGTGTCTTCCTCGTCGGGGGCGACCTCCGGCGTCTCGGTCCGCATCCGCGTGGTCCGCGGCCCGGCATCGTCGATGACCATCGCGCCGAAGTCGATGAACTCCGACGGCGTCTCGCCCGCGTCAGGCTGCGGCCCCATGGCGCGCAGCGCCGCGCGGGCGTGCTCGTTGCGGTCGTCGATCTCCAGCACGCGACGATAGACGGCGATCGCCTTCTCGTTGCTTCCCTCGCGCAGCAGGGCATCGCCGAGTTCCGCATAGGCCTCGCAGAGCCGGCCGGCGTCCCGCATCCGGGCCGCGACTTCGACGCGAGCCTGGTAGCGGCCGATGGCCCGCGGCTCGGCCTGGATCAGCTCGGACGCCACCTGGTAGGCGTGAAGCCATTCCTGCTGCGACTGGTAGAGATCGAGGGCCCGCTCGAGCGCCGCGATGCCCCGCGCCCGGTCGCCGTGCTCGAGCAGCGCCGTGGCCAGGACGCGCTGGCCCAGAGCGTCACCGGGGTCGGGCTCGGGAAACTCCACCGGCGCGGGCTCGGCTCCGGCGGTGTCGATGAACGGCAGTTCGGTCGATGCCTCCGGCGGCGGCTCGGCCGGCTCGGACGATTCAGCGGTGGGCGGCCGCACACCGACGGTCTCGATCGGCGTGACGTCGTCGGGGGTTGCCACCGGTACCGCGGCGGTCTGCTCCAGCCCTTCGAGTGGCGCGGCCGCAACATCGAGCGGGCCGGCCGAGGCGGTCTCGAAGCCCTCGATGCGGGGCGGCGGCCGCAGCTCGAGTTCGCTGGAGGTGCGCTCGACGGTGACCAGCCCCTCGATCACGCCTCCCGCATCACCGCCGTCGACCGGGGCATCGGCCTCGCGCCCGCGGGTCGGCACCAGTCCATCGACCGGCGATACATCGGCACTCGAGGTATCGTCGTGTGCCAGCACGGTGGCCTGGAAGTCGCCGGGAATGTCCGAGGGCACCGCGACCCCGTGGCCCTCCTCCGGCGCGCTGCCGGGCGGCGGCTCCGAGGCGCGCTCGATCCGCATCGGGCCGGTGTCGAGAAAGACCAGGCCACTGGCGTCACGCCGGGCACCCTCGCGCTCCTCGGCGGCGGGTGCGGCGGCCTCGCGGCCGAGCAGTTCGTCGAGCAGCAACTCGAGGTCGCGCCAGCCGCTGAAGTCGGCACCGAAGGAATCGATCGCCTCCCGCGCGACATCACCCCGCCCCGCCGCGTCGCTCTGGGTCAGGTAGGCGGTCAGATTCTGCCGTACCTCGTACAGCACGCGCTTGCGGGCCTGGAACCGTGCCAGTTCGAGGAAGGTCTGCAGGTGTCCCGGATCGGCGCGGAGGATCTTCCCCGAAACGGCGATGGCGTTGTTGAAGAAACCGAGCTCGCTGTAGCGGTTGGCAGCCTGGGCCCACGCCTCGCACGCCGCCAGGTGGTCGCCGTCCTTGAACGCGAGATCGCCGATCCGGTTGAAGAGCGCCGGATCACCTCCCTCGGACGTGCCCTCCCCCTCCCGGATGGCCTGGCGGTACAGCTCGATCGCCGCGCGCCATTCCTCCCGCTGTTCGTGCTGCCGGGCGGCGACTTTGAGCTGGTGCAGCGTCATGGTCCGCCGAGGTCGGAGAGTGGGCTCAAGTGCTGATCTGACTTGAAGTTCTAAGTGTAGAACGGGCCCGACGCCCACACAAGCGAGGCACGCCCTGAAAGGATCGGCGCCAGGGTGTCGCGAATCCACCCCGGCGCGGCCCCCCCGGGCGCTACTGGTTGCCGGTCGGGGTCGGCTGGACCGAGGACTGGCGGTAGTCGGCCTTGATCACGTTGGGGAGGTTGATCAGGTAGATCGAGAAGTAGAGGGCGAAGTTGCCGTTGGGGTTCTTCACGAAGTGGAAGGTCGCCCGCCAGTCGTGGAGGTCGCGCTGCAGTTCGATGTCCTGCGACGCGAACTGGTGCAGGGTGGCGTCGTACTGGGTGTTCCAGGACACGGTCCAGAACGGCGTCGGCGAGAACGACATGTTGAGGCCGATGTTGCTCTGGGTGCCGGTGCCCACCGTGGTGGGCAGCGGAAAGGCATTGAAGAAGCTGTCGGCGGAGGTGATGTCGGTGTTGGAGATCACCGGCGGCGCGGTCACCCCCTGGGGGCGGAGCCGCGTGAGCGAATAGCTGATGCTGGCGTTGAAGCCCCCGTGGGGCAACGGCGCGGAGGCGCCACCGCCGCTGCCGCCGAACATGCCCGGCCCGAACACCGGCGAGGGATTGGAGAGGTTGCCGGCGGCGTACGGATTGGCCGGCGCGGCGCCGGGCTTCGGCGTGCCGCTGTGGGCCAGGCCGATCAGCGACAGCAGCCCGTGAAAAGTCCGGCCGGTGATCGACACGTTGGCCTGCACGTTGGACAGGAACGGCGAGAACTTCGCGGTGTCGGTGCCGACCTGTCCCTTCCAGAGATCGTGGGTGAGTGACAGCTGGAACCCCGGCAGCAGTTCGCTCTGCATCGAGTTGGTGATTGCCGCGGTGGTCCACCCGCTGCGACCGTGGAGCTTGGCCTGCTCGAAGTCGTAGCTCAACGCCGAGGTGCTGAGCTGCAGGATGCGCCGATTCGGCCATTGCGACCGGTCGGTGACGGTGTCGTTGGCCGGGTGCACCTTCACCTCCAGGGTCTGCTGCAACGACACCGAGGCGCGCATCGCCGCCGGCACCCGCAACGTCGCCAGCGGCGCCCCGGCATCCGCCAGCGCCTTGGCGTAGCTCGCCGAGACGGTTGCCGGCGGCGACCAGGTGAACTGCATCACCGGCGAGAAGGTGTACCGGGTGCGCACCGCGGGGCCGAGGGACCGGTTGATGAACCCGTACAGCGACGGTGCCGCCTGCAGGCCGAGCTGGAGCTTCTTCCCCTGGTGCGCCCACTGGCCGTTGCTCCCCGCCGAGCGGAGGAACAGCGGGCCGGACGTGGCGTTGGTGGCGGTGATCGACGGCGTGATGTTCCAGGTGCTGTGCGCCAGCACCGGCAGGCTGATGCCCGCCGTGACGTCGACGCCGCTGCGATAGTCGCCGTTGCGGTAGGTGGTCACGGTCAGGGAATCGCCGACCGAGTCGGTGGCGAGGTTGGGCTCGCGGCGGGTCACCGCCTGGCGCCCGGTGACCTGCTGGTCGGTGGCCGACACCGCGGTATTGATGGTGAAGCCGTGGATCGTGAACGGCGTGTTGAGGTTGGCCGTCGAGGTGCGGGACCGCCCCGTCGCCGTCATCGTGTCGATGCCGCCGCCGGCGATCAGCTGTTGCACCGGCAGCTTCACGTCGAACTGGGACTGGTTGTTGATGCTCAGCGACGGCGACCAGCTGCTGCTCGAGCCCAGGGCAATCGGCTTGGGCGAGACCTGCAGCGCCGGCAGCGTCATGGTGCCGGCGCCGCCGGTGAGCGACTGCTGCCGATTGCCGCCCAGGGTTACCTGGCCCCAGCGGAAGCGCTTGGTGAAGTTGGCGGCGCTGCTGATCTGCTGCGTCGACTGGAGCGGGTCGATGGCGTTGTTCACCAGCTGGGTGGTGCTGCTGGCATAGTTGACGTTCAACGTCAGCGTGGTGGTCAGGTCGAATCGCTGCGAGTGGCTCCAGTGGAGCTGCTGCGAGGTCCGGCCATGGTCACGCTGCTCGCTGAACGACAACGAACTCGGCTGCACGAACTCGTCCCGCCACCGGTATTCGAGGTTGGCACCGTACTGGATGTACCGGTTGGCGTACCAGTCGAAGCGCCCGGTCACGTCGATGTAGTTGTTCGGCGCCCAGTAATAGCCGAGGTTGGTGACCTGCCGGTTGTAGCTCGGCACCGGGCGGACGATGTCGTTGAAGCCGAATTGCGGGATGCAGGATGCCCGAATGGCGCCCGGTGCGGGTGTTGTCGAAGATGAACGGGATCCAGACCAGCGGCACGTCGCGGACGTAGAGCACCGCCGGCCGCGCGACGATCACCGACTGATCCACCCACTTGAGCTCCCCGGCCGAGAAGTGGTAATGCGGATCGGGCAGGTCGCACGAGGTGAACTGGGTGTTGGCGGCATAGAGCCGCTTGGCCGACGAATCGACCGCCAGCGTGCCGCGCATGAACCACGTGCCGCTGAGCCCCGGGTCGGTGAACGACGTCAGCGCCTCGCTGACCACCGCGCGATCGGTGCAGGTGTTGACCTTGAGGACCCGGCCCACCACGATCCGCCCCTGCTGGAAGAACTTCGGCTCGCCCTGCGCCGCCAGCGAGCAGCTGCGGTCGTCGTAGACGATGCGGTCGGCCTCGAGGTCGCCATCATTCCGTTTGGTGGCGGCGTCGCCCCCGAGCAGGAAGCGCGAATTGGCCGCATCGAGCGACGCCGAGTCGGCGAGGTAGCGGGTGGCTTCGAAGTCGGGCTGGTCGAGGAGCGCCTGCATCAGCGCGTCGGGGGCGGGAAAGGTCTTCGCGGGCTGGGTCGGCAACCCGAGGCGCTTGGCGGTGCCGGTGTCGAGGGCGCTGCTCGACGGCAGGCCACCGGTCCTGCCGGTGTCGCCGGGTGCCACGGGAGGCCCGGGGGCGCCGGCGGTGGGCCGCGACACCGGCAGCTGGGCGCGCGCCGTGCCGGGGTGCGCCAGCAGCGCCAGCAGCAGGATGCCGGCGGCGATCGCGGCCCGCGAGCGCTTGCGCCGCTCCACCAGGTACGCGCCGCCCATCCCGATTCCGTACAGCACCAGCAGCGGCACCGTCCAGATGATCATCGAGATGGCGTCCGGGCTCGGCGACAGGATCGCGCCGCCGACCGCGCAGAAGAACAGTGCGTAGCGGGACGTCTTGACGTACTTGCGGAACGACATGAGGTCGAACCACGCCAGCAGGATCATCACCAGCGGCAGCTCGCACGAGACGCCGCAGGCAATCAGAAGCTGCAGCACGAAATCGAAATACTCGTTCCAGGTGATCTGGATGTTGAACGAGCCCGACCGGTAGGTGAGCAGGAACTTGAGGGTCGGGCCGAGCGCCTCGAACCATCCCAGCAGCGCACCGACGATGAACAGCGCCAGACCGCCCACCAGGGTCGGAATCAGCGCCCGTTTCTCCCGCGCATAGAGCGCCGGCGCGAGGAACGCCCAGATCTGGTAGATCACCGCCGGCGACGCCAGCACCAGGCCGAACACGACGCCGAGTTTGAGGTAGATCATCACCGGTTCCATCGGCGACAGCACCAGCAGCTTGCCGCCGGTGACATACGGCGCGGCCGGGGCGGAGAGATACTCCACCAGCTTGAACTGGATCGTGAACCAGAGGCCGATGCCGACCCCCACCGCGATGGCGATGAGCGCCTTGATGATGCGCCCACGAAGTTCCTCGAGGTGGTCGAGGAACGGCATCTCGCCGGTGGATTCACGCATGATGGAAGGGGGTTGCCGCCGCGGGCCCTAGGGGTGCTGCTTGAGCCACTGCACCGCGAGGTCGTACTCGTCGGCGGTCTTGTACTGATCGACAATCCGCTGGTAGTACGCCTTCGCGCCGGTGATGTCGCCCTTCTGTTCGGCAATGCCGCCCAGCTTGTAGAGCGCCGTGGCCGCCTGCGGCGAGTCGGCGAAATTGCTCACGACCTGGTTGTAGTAATACGACGCCGAATCGGGCTGGCTGAAGCTCTCGCCGAGGGAGAGCAGCGCCTTCGGCATCAGCGGCGACGTCGGATAGGTCTTGACCAGCTGCCGGTAGGCCATCTGCGCAGCGTTGATGGCGCCCATGTTGAGCGAGCGCTGGCCCATGCTGTAGAGCGCATCGGCGGTCGGGATGGCCTGGTGCGTCGAGTCGGCCGCGGTCGAATCCGCGTGGCTCGTGTCGACGGCCGGCGGCGGCGCGGCGGCGGACGCGGCGGCGGCGGCAGCCGACTCGAGGTCGGTGCGGAACTGGTTGAGCTTGGCGGTGTTCAGGTTGAGCGATTCGGCAAGCTGCAGCATCTCGCGCCGCACCTCGGTGAACTGGCTGGCGGTCTCCCGCCCCGAGGTCGCCACGCTCTGCTGCAGCTGCTGCATGCCGGCCACCAGCGAATCCATCAGTTGCTGCTGGGTGACGGTGATCCGGGCGAGGTCTGCCGCGCGGGCCGAATCGCCCCGCGCCTGCTCCCGCTCGACTACCGCCACCCGGGTCTCGACCCGCTGCACCTGGGCCGGAGTGGCACACGCGGCCACCCCGGCAAGGGCGAGGACGGCGAGCCGGCGTCCGGTCATTCCCGGCCCATCATCGTCTGTTCACCGGCGATGACCTCGAACTCGTCGCGACGATTCTTGGCCCACGCGGTCTCGTCGTGCCCCGGATCGATCGGGTTCTCGCGCCCCAGCGACGCGATGTCGATGCGGCTCGGGTCGATGCCCTGCTGGACCATGTAGTCCTTCGCGGCCGAGGCGCGCCGCATGCCGAGGGCGATGTTGTAGTCGTCGGAGCCGCGTTCGTCGCAGTTGCCGGTGATGCGGATGTGCACCGCGGGGAACTGGCGCAGCAGCGCGACCTTGGCGGCGAGCTTCTCGGTGTCGCCCGGCAGGATGTCCGACTTGTTGTATTCGAAGTGGATCATGTCGGTCATCGTGTTGATCATCCGGGTGTGCGCGGCAGCGGCGGCCTGCGCGGCGGCGGCGGCCCGTGCGGCGGCGGCTTGCGCGGCCCGGATCGAATCCTGGTTGGGACCCGCGGGAGCCGGCGGCGGCGGTGGCGCATTGGTCACCGGCTGGGGCGCTGTCGTCGGGGCCGCCTTGTGATGGCACGCCGTCGCGAGAAACGCGGACCCCAGCAGGGCGACAGCCAGGAAACGCCGATTCATGTGTGCTCCTCCGCTCAAGGGTTACTGGACATCAACACCCGCGACCACGCGGGCCACCGGCCGGTGCCGGGCGTCGGGATCTGCCGGGTGGCGCCCGAGACGAGGTCGAGCACCCAGAGCTGCTCGCGTCCGGTGCGCCACGACTTGATCACGAGATGGCGTGAATCGGGAGCCCAGCTCGGATCCTCGTTCTTGCCGACCGACGTCCGCTGCACCACCTGTTCGCTGGCGACGGAATAGGTGAAGACCTGCCTTCCGCCATCACTCACGTCGCGGGCAAACGCCAGCTGGGTGCCGTCGGGAGACCACTCGGGGTTGTACGACGCGTTGGCCGCCCCGTTGGCCTGGAAATCCGGGGTGATCAGCACCCGCTGTTCCGATCCGTCCGCATCCATCACGTAGACCTGGTTCGTGCCGGCGCGATCCGACGTGAACGCGATCCGGCGACCGTCAGGAGAATAGGTAGGGTTGCTGCTATTCGCCAGCTTCCGTTCACCCCAGGTGGTGAGCCGGTGGGCGCAACAGAGCTGGACGATATCGGCGACCTCGATATCGCCGGTGGCGACCTCGGGACTGTAGAACGAGAACGCGATCTGGCGACCGCCGGGGGAGAACGATCCGGGACTGATGGAATTCCCCGCCGAGGTGGTCGGGACCCGCACCCGGTTGCCGGTGGCGAGATGCTGGATGTAGAGCGTCCAGACCGCGTCGCGGTACTCCGAGTACGACACGGCGGTCCCGTCGGGGCTCCAGCCGGGGTGGCCCACGATGAAGCCGGGCCGGGAAATCCGCACCAGGTTGGCGCCGTCGCTGTCGATGCGCCAGATCCCGTTGTCGTTCCCCTGGGTCATCTTGAAGACGATCCGGGTGGCCGCGATCCCGATGCCGCCGGTGGCCCAGTTGACGATCTGGTCACTGACCCGGTGGATGCCGAGCCGCGTGTCGCCGACGCCAGACCGGTCGACGGCCTCGTTCGCCTGCTGGCTGATCCGGTTGTTGGCGACGTCGTAGAGCTGCACCTGGACGTCGCCTCCCACTGGCGTCAGCACCACCACCCACGCCAGCCCGAAGCCGGAGAACAGCCGCGGATCGAAGGTTCCCGCCGGAATCGTCCCGAGCGAGTCAGGGAGGAACTCCATCGTGAAGCGGTCGGAGTAGCCAAGGTCGCGCTCGACGATGGTTCGCACCGAATCAAGCCCCGGCGAGGCGACCACCACCATCCCCGGCTGCATCCCGGTGATGTAATGGAGGCCGAGGCGGATGCGGCTCTGGGAGGAATCCTGTGCCGTGGCGGAGCGTGCCCCGAGCCAGCCGGCCACCGACAGCATCAACAGCACACGACGAATCATTGCGGCGTCTTCGGAGAGAAGGAAAATTCGATGGGAAGAATATCGTCGGTGAAGCCCGACGGAAGCGGCCCGAAGGCCTTGGCGTTGGCCGCCGATTCGATCGCCGATTCGGCTGCCAGGTCGAAGGCGTAACTTGTCGAGTGCTTCTGGAAGCTGATGTCGGTCACCGTTCCGTCACGATGGATCACGAAGGTGATGTCGGCCTCGAGGCCCCGCGAACCCGGCGGCGGTTGCCACCACTGGGCAATGCGATTCTCGATGTTCCGGAGGTACTCCGGATAGGGAAACTGCACCCCGGGCTGCGACACCGTCGCCTTGTCCTGGCCGGTGCTCGGCGTCTCGCCAGGTGCCGGCGTCGCGGGGGTCCGGGTCACCGCCGGCGTTTCGACCGGCTTGGCGTTGGCGGGTGGCTTGGGCGGTGGCTTGGGCGCCGGCTTCGGCGGCGGCTTCCGCCGCGGCCTGGCGATCGGTGCCGTCTCCTTCTTGACCGTCGGGGCCGCCTCCTTGGCGAACGTCCCGTGCACCACCTCGGGGGCCGGCGCGGCAACCAGGTCGACCGAATAGACGATCGTCGGTGGCCCCGACTTGCGGCTGGCAAAGACCAGGATCACGGCGAGGAAGGCGGCGTGGGCCAGCGTCGTTCCCGCCAGCCCGACCGGCACCGTCGATCCGTCGTCCCGCACCGTCAGTGCTCCGATTCCTGCTCGGCGACCAGTCCGACGTTGTCGATCCCCGCCGCCCGGATGGCGGCAAGGACGCGCAACACGTCGCCATACGGCGCGCCGGCGTCTCCCTTGACGTAGACGTTGTGCGGGTGCCGGGCGGCGATCACCGTCGGCAGCGTCGCCCGGAACCGCTCGTAGCTCGTGCCGGGGCTCTCGCCGACCGAGACGAGGCCGCCACGATCGACGGTGACCATCATCGCCTCGTTGAGGTCGATCGGGCGCACCTCCGCCTTGGGCAACCGCACCTTGACACCGCCCGCCATGATCGGCGCCGTCACCATGAAGATGATCAGCAGCACCAGCATGACGTCGACGAGGTTGATGATGTTGACGTCGGCGTTGAGGTGACGCTTGCCGCGGTGCCGGCCCATGAGCCCCGAACTGCGCCATGCTACAAGCCGCCCCTCGCGCCCGAGCGCGCCGATCGTCTCCTGGCCGAGGCGCTCGAGTTCGCTCTCGAGCCGATCGACACGTCCCACGAAGATGTTGTAGGCGACCATCGCCGGAATCGCCGCACCGAGTCCGAACGCCGTGGCGATGAGCGCCTCGGCGATGCCCGGTGCCACCGCGTTGATCTGGCTGGTGCCGCCGTTGGCGATGCCGAGGAAGGCGTTCATGATCCCCAGCACGGTGCCGAAGAGCCCCAGCAGTGGCGACGTGGCCGCGACCACCGCGAGCAGCCAGATCATCCGCCCGGCCCGTTCGACGGACTGCCCCGCCTCGCTTTCGATCGTCATGGTGAGGGCTTCGAGCTGCGTCAGCGACAGGCCGCTGCGATTGACGCCGTCGCGTTGCATCGCGGCGCGGAGGTCGCCGATGAAGCCGTTGGCGCAGCGCAGCAGCGCGGCATAGGGCGAGTACCCCATCCCGGCGACCGCCTGGGCGCGCTCATCGATGCTGCGGGCGTGTGACATGGCGTCGTCGAAGGCGGCACGACCCCGGCGCAGCCCACGGAACTCGTACCACTTGACGGCGATGACGTACCATGAGATGAGCGAAAAGAGGAGACAGAGGAGCACCACCGCCTTGGTTTCGACAGTGGAGCCGACCACCAGCTGGATGACGTTGTACCCGGCCGCCGTGGCCTCCTGCATCAGGCACCCTCCTCCTCGAACCAGCGGGCCAGCGCTTGCATTCCTTTGTCGAACCCGACCTGCGGCGTCCACCCGAGTTCCCGCCCCGCCTTCGACACATCGAGGCAGGAGCGGAACAGCTCACCGGGCCGCGGCGGGGCATGTTCGACGACGGGGGTGCGCCCCAGCGCCTGCCCGACCAACTGCGCCAGATCGTTCACCGACGTCTCGCGGCCGGTGCCGATATTGAACGAGGGGACGTCGAGCCGGTCGCCGCGAGACACCGGCACGGTCGCGGCGAGCAGGTTGGCGCGCGCCACGTCGCCGACAAAGACGTAGTCGCGCGTCTGCCGGCCATCGCCGAAGATCGTCAATGACCGGCCCTGCAGCAACCGCGACACGAAGATCGACACCACGCCGGCCTCGGAGGCCGGGTCCTGCCGCGGCCCGTAGACGTTGGCATACCGGAGCGCCACCCCCTCGAAGCCGTTGAGCGCTCCGAGCACCCGGAGGTAATGCTCCCCGGCCAGCTTGCTGACGCCGTAGGGCGAGATCGGCAGGTTGGCGGTGGGTTCCGGCGTGGGGATGACGGCGGGATCGCCGTAGACCACCCCGCCGCTCGACGCGAAGATGACCCGCCGCACGCCGCCGGCGGCAGCGCCGGCGAGGACGTTGGCGAGACCCACCAGGTTGATCGAGGCGTCGCGCGCCGGTTCCTGCACCGAGATCCGCACGTCGATCTGCGCGGCCTGGTGGATCACCACGTCGAAACCGCCCGAGGCGATGGTCTCGTGGGCCAGCGCAGAGCGCACGTCGGCCTCGACAAACCGTGCCGATTCAGGGACCTGCGATCGCTTGCCGCGCGAGAGGTCGTCGAGGCACGTCACCGACCATCCGGCCGCAACGTACGCCTCGGCGATGTGTGACCCGATGAACCCCGCGCCACCGGTGATGAGCACCGAACCACTCATGCCAGACCTCCGCGGCGGGCGCGAGGCGCGCCCACCGTGTCGTCGTGAGTTGAACTGGTGCGGAAGATAGCGGAGTCGACCGCCACGCTTCAGTCGGGAAGCGTGGCGCTGCGGATGACCTTGGTACCGGTGGGAATGATCGGCGAGATGATGCGGGTCAGGAGCACGGTCGACGACCGCTCACCGACGTGGGTCACCTGGCCGACCGCCATCAATTCGTCAATTGTCGAGGCGGCGTTCATTCGCGGCTCGGGCTGGCGGCGCAGTTCGACGAAGTCGCCGGGCCGCATGCCGGCCTGGCTGCCGACGTCGATGAACAGCTGGCCGCCGGCCTGAGCCAGCTCGCGGGGAGCGGCGCTGCCGATGACATTGCCGTTGGGACCGGTGACCTTGACGGGCTGCACTTCACCGGGGCTGCTGAGCGACGGTTCCGGGAGCGTCATCTGTCCGTTGCGGATCGGGCCGAAGACCGCCACAACCAGCGCGATGGTCTGGTGCGGAGCGTTGCCGGTAACCCGCGCCAGTCCGGTCGGCGTCACGATGTCGCCCCACCCATTGGGGCCCTGGGTAACTGTCCCGAGCATCACCGTGTCGCCGACCTGGTACGCCCCGCCGGCGGGGGCGCGGAGCGCGATGGTCATCCCCGACATGGCGAGCGCCCCGGGCTCACTCGATTCGACCTGATCGGGTGTCACCGGGCCGAGCACGGTACCGAATGGCAGCGGTTTCCCCTCGGTGAGGAAGGCCGCCGACCGGAGTTCGCCAAGGCGCAGCGGCCGGTAGGGGATCTTGGTGTAGTTGGCGGCGGAGTCCGTCTGCTGCAGCGGCCGCATGTACGCGAGCGGATCGGTCTGCTGGGCCGACAGGGCGGGCGCCGCGATGAGTGCCAGCACCAGCGTGGTCAGGGTTGAGCGCATGCAAGCACCTCTCGACGGTGACGCGGATGCCGAATGAGCACCATGAACCGTGCCAGTCGGCGTATGATAATCTGTCCATCGAGTATCGTCCGCACCATGGCGCCGGGAGAGGCCGGAACGACGGGCCGGGTAGGCGCCCGGCGCGGGGGGGCCCGGAGCCGGTGCCCCGGACGCCCTTCCCGCATTCTGCCGCGACTCTGGCAGGGTTCGCTCAGAACGGCAGGTCGTCGTCCTCGGCGTCGAGGGCTTCGGGGACCTCCTCGAGCGACGTGTCTGTCCGCGCCGGAGCCGACTTGGCCGCACCGGCGCCGGCCCCCGCCTGCGAGCGCGATCCGCTCCACCCACCACCTTCGCCCCCGTCGCCGCGACCCGAGAGGAGGATCACATCGCGCGCGGTGATCTCGGTGGAGTACCGCGTCTGGCCGTCCTTGTCCTGCCAGGTGCGGTACTCGATCTCGCCCTTCGACGTAGAGCTTGTCGCCCTTCTTGCAATAGCGCTCGACGAGATCGGCCAGCTGCTGGCCGTTGCCCGACTTGGTGTTCCAGCAGATCACCCGGTGCCACGCCGTCTTCTCCTGGCGCTGCCCGTCGGCACCGCGCCACTGGCGGCTGGTGGCCAGCGAAACGGTGGCCACCCGCGACGCCATTCGGGGTGGTGCGGACTTCGGGATCGGCGCCGAGGTTGCCGATCAGGATCACCTTGTTGAGGCTCTTGCTCATGGCATGCTCCGGTTCAGTTCGTCGTCAGGACAGCCGTGGACGCGAGAACATCGCCCGACACCTGGTGGCTGCGTCATCATCTTATCGCGGGCCGGCACCCGTTGACGCGTATGCCACGAGGTCGAGGCGGTAGATCAGGGCGTCTTCCGGCGGCCGTCGATAATAGCCCCTTCTGAGCCCGGCAGGGACGAAGCCGGCGTCGGTGTACATCGCCTGGGCCGCAGCGTTCGACGCACGCACCTCGAGCCAGGCCGCCCGGGCGCCGCGGGCACGCATGGCGTCGAGGGCGGCGTCGAAGCAGCTCGCGCCCGATCCCCTCGCGACGGCGCACCGGGACCGTCGCGATCGAGAGGACTTCGGCTTCGTCGACGACCACCCGCCCCAGGACGTAGCCAACGGCGCCATCGGCGCTGTCTTCGGCGATCAGGCTCACCGCCTCGTCCCACGCCAGCGCCCGCCGGAGCTCGGCCGCCGTCCACGGATCGCTGAACGACGCCTTTTCCAGCGCGACCAGCGCCGGCAGGTCAGCCTCCGAGGCCGGACGAAGTCGGTAGCGGCTGGCCATGGGTCCGTTCCCACACCACTTGCGCTTCGGCCTGTCGGCCGTAATCGGGCTGCCACTCCGCGGGGTCGGCAACGGCGCTGGTTCCACCGCGCACCGCCGCGAGCGCCAGCAGGGCACGCGCGTCAGGAAGCGAGTCGGGCTCGCCGATGATCGCGTGGCCGAGGGCCGCCTCCACCGCCTCCCGCAGCGGGGCCGGCACCGACCCGACCACGGCGTCACAGGGACCGAAATCTCCCAATGCGGCCGGCGTCACGACGCGGGGCGGACCGACCACCGACTCGACTCCGCCATCGCCGACTCGCCACACCCCGGCATAGAGTTCGCCGCGCAGCGCGTCGCTCAGGGCGACGACGATTCCGCCGCCGGCCGGCCGGTGCGCCGACGCGCGCAACAGCAGCGAAGGCGCGGTGCGCCATGCGACGGGACGATGCCACGTGAGCGCCTTGGCCACCGAGGCGACGACCCGCAACCCGGTGAACGACCCGGGACCGTCACCGGTGAGGACCGCACCGATAGCCGCCGGGGTGGCGTCGAGCTCGGCCACCGCGTTGGCGAGGAGGGCAACGATCGCGGTGGCGTGGTGACGCGCGCCGTCGACGTGCCGCTCGACCGCGGTGGTTCCGTCGCTCGCCGCGACGCTGCAGCGCGACGTCGCGGCGTCGATCGCGACGGTGATCACGCCAGCTCCATGCGGCGCGCGTCGCCGCCGCCGTAGTCCAGCGTGATCCGATGGGTCGGCGGCGGCGCCCAGCGCCCGGCGCGTTCGGGCCACTCGATCAACAGCAGGTCGGCGCCGGCGAGCGTCTCCCAGTCGAGGTCGGCGGCATCGTCGGGGTGCCGCGGTGCGATAGCAGTCGACGTGATAGATGTCGCCGCGCGGGCCGGCGTAGTGATGCACCAGGGCGTAGGTCGGCGACGCCGCTTCGTCGGGAAGGCCCCGGCCCCGCACAATGGCGCGCGCGAGGGTGGTCTTCCCCGCCCCGAGCGGGCCTCGAGCCAGACGACGCTGCCGCTGGCAAGGGTGGCGCCGAGGCGCTCGCCTTCACGCTCGAGCGCGGCGAGGTCGACCGCCCGCGCGGTCATCGGCGCACCAGCCGCGGTGCGGGCGCGCTTGACGTTCGGGCGCCGAGGCGGCGCGGAGATCGTTGAGCTGGTCGCGCAGCATCGCGGCGAGCTCGAACTCGAGGTTGGCGGCGGCCTCGCGCATCTGCTGCTCCAGCGCGGCCATGGCGGCGGCGCGCTGCGCCGGATCGTGCAGGTCGGCGCGGCGGCGCGGCATCGCGACGGCGTGGCTCGGCGCGCTCGGTGCGCTGGTCGGCAACGTGGGTCGACGAGGCGCACCTCGTCGATCGACTTGACGATCGACATCGGCGTGATGCCGTGTTCAGCGTTGTGGTGCCGCTGCAGGGTCGCGGCGCCGGGTCATCTCGTCGAGCGCGCGCTGCATCGACCCGGTCATCCGATCGGCATAGAGGATCGCGCGCCCGTTGACGTTGCGGGCGGCGCGGCCGCACGGTCTGGATCAGCGACCGGTCGCTGCGCAGGAAGCCCTCCTGGTCGGCGTCGAGAATCGCCACCAGCGAAACCTCCGGCAGGTCGAGTCCTTCGCGCAGCAGGTTGATTCCCACCAGCACGTCGAAATCGCCGAGGCGCAGGCCGCGGAGGATCTCGACCCGTTCGATGGCGTCGATGTCGCTGTGCAGGTAGCGGACCCGCACGCCGGCCTGCTGCAGGTAATCGGTGAGATCCTCCGCCATCCGCTTGGTCAGCGTGGTGACGAGCACCCGCTCGCGGCGCGCGACGGTCCGGCGGATCTCGCTCAAGCAGGTCGTCGACCTGGCCCCGCACCGGCCGCACCTCGACCTCCGGGATCGACCAGTCCGGTCGGGCGGATCACCTGCTCCACCACACCGCCCGCGGCTCAGTTCGAGCTCGAGATCGCCGGGGGTGGCCGACACGTTGATCAATCGCGGCACGAGTTGCATGAATTCGTCGAACCGCAGCGGCCGGTTGTCGAGCGCCGACGGAAGCCGGAAGCCGTACTCGACCAGCACCTCCTTGCGGGCGCGGTCGCCGTTGTACATCCCGCCGATCTGCGGCAGCGACACGTGCGATTCGTCGACGACGACCAGGAAGTCCGCCGGGAAGTAGTCCAGCAGGCACGCCGGGCGTTCGCCCTCCGCGCGCCCCGACAGGTGCCGCGAGTAATTCTCCACGCCGGCGCAGGTGCCGACCTCGAGCAGCATCTCGACGTCGAACGTGGTGCGCGATTCGAGCCGCTGCGCCTCGAGCAGCTTGCCCGCGGTGCGCAGCGCCCGGAGCCGCTCGGCAAGCTCGGCGCGGATCCGCTGCACGGCGCGCTCCACCGTGGGGCGCTGCATCACGAAGTGCTTGGCGGGGTAGATGGCGCAGCGATCGAGCTGCGAAATGGTCTGCCCGGACACCGGATGGAAGCGGGTGATCCGCTCGACCTGGTCGCCCCACAGCTCGATGCGCACACCCTGTTCGTCGTACGCCGGAAAGATCTCGATGGTATCGCCGCGCACCCGGAAGGTGCCGGGCTCGAACGCCGCGTCGTTCCGCTGGTACTGGATGTCGACGAGGTCGCCGAGGATGGCGTTGCGCCCCCGGACCTCGCCACGCGCCACGCTCACCATCAGCGCGCGGTAGGCCGCCGGATCGCCCAGGCCGTAGATCGCCGAGACAGTCGAGACGATCACCACGTCGTCGCGCTCCATCAACGACGACGTGGCGCGGAGCCGCAGCGCCTCGAGGTCCTGGTTGATCGACGCGTCCTTCTCGATGTAGACGTCGGTGGAGGGAACGTACGCCTCGGGCTGGTAGTAGTCGTAATACGAGACGAAGTACTCGACGGCGTTGGCGGGCAGGAACTGCTTCAGCTCACCGTAGAGCTGCGCGGCGAGGGTCTTGTTGTGGGACAGCACCAGCGTCGGGCGGCGCCACTCCGCCAGCACGTGGGCCAGCGTCATGGTCTTGCCGCTGCCGGTCACGCCGAGCAGGGTCTGATAGCGCTCGCCACGATCGAGCCCGCTGCGGAGCTCGGCGATGGCCCGTGGCTGGTCGCCGGCGGGCGCAAACGGGGCGCGGACTTCAAAGGGAGGCATGGCAACCGGACCGGAACATCCCCGAAGATACACCGATAGTGAAGCCCCCGTCGAGGGTCACCCTTCGGTCGCGACCTCCCGCCGCTCGACGGTGGCGATCCCCTTCACCCGCCGCAGCGCGCGGAGCACCTTGGCGAGGTGGGTGAGGTTGTCGACTTCGACGTAGATGGTCCCGAACACCGTGCCGTCCTTCGATTGCAGGTCGGCCCCGCGGATGTTGGTGCCGCTTTGCGAGATGGCCTGCATCGCGTCAGCGTAGAGGCCGCGACGATCCTCGCCGGTGACCACCAGCCGCACCGCGAACGTCTCGCCGCTCTGCTCCTGCCAGTCGATCTCCACCCGCCGGCCGGCATCGCCGATGGTCAGGAGGTTGGGACAGTCGGCGCGGTGGATCGAGATGCCCCGCCCCTGGGTGACGTAGCCGACCACCGCGTCGCCCGGCACCGGCTGGCAACACTGGGCGTAGCGCACCATCAACCCGTCGACGCCCTGGATCTTGATGCCGCGCCCGAGCCGGAGGCGGGTCGATCACCCGGCCGAACGCCGTCGCCGGCCTCTCCTGCAGCGCGTCGGGCGGCAGGTCCGGGAAGAGCGCGCGCATCACCTGGCCGAGCGCGAGGTCGCCCCGGCCAAGCGAGACTTCCAGCGCAGCGGCGTCGACCAGGTTGAGGGTCCGCGCCGCCTGGGCGACCGCGTCGGCCGGCGGCGCGTCGAGCCGGCGCCGCTTCAGTTCGCGGGCAAGGATCTCGCTGGCCCAGCTGCGACGACACCGATTGCTCTTCCTGGCGGATCCACTGCTTGATCTTGCTGCGGGCGCGACCGGTCCGGACGTGGCTCAACCAGTCGCGACTCGGCTTGGCGAGCGGCTGAGGTGAGGATCTCGACCGTGTCGCCGTTCTTCAGCTCGCGGTGGAGTGGCGCGATGCGTCCGTTGACCTTGGCGCCCGAGGTATGCAGCCCGACGTCGGTGTGGACGTGGAACGCAAAGTCGATCGCGGTCGCTCCCTTGGGGAGCTGCTTGACGTCACCCTGCGGGGTGAAGACGAAGATCTCGTCGTGATAGAGGTCGACCTTGAGGAATTCGAGGAACTCCTCGGCCGAGTGACTCTCCTGCTGCAGCTCGAGGAGCTGCCGGAACCAGGCGAGCTGCCCTCCCACGCCGTCGGCGTGCTGCCCTTGTACAGCCAGTGCGCCGCGATGCCGTATTCGGCGGTGCGATGCATCTCGCGGGTGCGGATCTGGATCTCGAAGAGCTGGCCGCCGGGGCCGAAGATCGTAGTGTGCAGCGATTGGTAGCCGTTCGACTTGGGGCTCGCGATGTAGTCCTTGATCCGTTCCTGCAACGGCGTCCAGACGTGGTGGATCAGCCCCAACGCGTGGTAGCACTCCGGCACCGAGCCGACGATGACCCGCATCGCCATCAGGTCGTAGATCTCGTCGAACGGCTTGTCGCGCTTGCGCATCTTCTGCTGGATCGACCAGAGGTGCTTCGGGCGGCCGCTCACCTCGTAGGTGGTGATCTCGGCGCGCTTGAGTTCCTGTTCGAGCGGCACCCGGAGCCGACGATCATCTGTTCGCGCTCGGCGCGCTTTGCCGCGACCTGCTGCGCCAGGTACTGGTATTCCTCCGGTTCGAGGAACTTGAATGCCAGGTCCTCGAGCTCGGCCTTGACGTTCGCCATGCCGAAGCGGTGCGCCAGTGGGGCGTAGAGCTCGCGCGTCTCGGTGGCGATCCGCTCGCGGCGCTCGGCCGGGAGGTGCTGCAGCGTGCGCATGTTGTGCAGTCGGTCGGCGAGCTTGATGATGATCACCCGCGCGTCGCTGCGCCACCGAGAGCAGCAGCTTGCGGTAATTCTCCGATTGCTCTTCGGCCGTCGAGCGGAACGAGAGATGGGAGATCTTGGTGAGCCCGTCGACCAGGTCGGCCACCTCGCGACCGAACTCGGCGGCGATCTCCTCGGTGGTGACGTCGGAATCCTCCACCACGTCGTGCAACAGGGCGGCGCAGACCGAGGTGGTGTCGACCAGCAGGCCGGTGAGGATGGTGGCCACGGCGATGGAATGCTCGACGAAGTCCTCGCCGCTCATCCGCTTCTGGCCACGATGCGCCGCCGAGGCGTAGCGCAGCGCCCGCTCGATCTGGGCCGCATCGAGCCGCTCGGCGTGCTTCGCCACCGCGGCCGCCAGGGCCGCCGGCAGCTCCGTCGAGGGACCCGGCGTGACCGTCGTCATGGTGACGGAACGTTAACCGGGGCCGCGGGGAGCCACCAAACCGGCGTCACATCAGGCCGGCGCTGGCAAAGGAGAGGAACCGGTCACCGGCGATGATGACGTGATCGTAGACCGGCAGGTCGAGGAGCTGCCCGGCCGCCACCATCTGCCGGGTCACCGCCCGGTCTTCGGCCGATGGCGTGGGGTCGCCGCTGGGATGGTTGTGGACCAGGATGATCCCCGCCGCCGCCTCGGCGATGGCTGCCCGGAATACCTCGCGCGGGTGGACCAGCGAGCTGTCGAGCAGCCCCCGCGTGATCAGCACGTCGCGCAACACCCGGGACCGGGTATCGAGGGCAAGGAGGTGGAACTCCTCGACGACGAGGTCGCGAAGCCGCCCGCCGATCAGCCGGAGGACGTCGCCCGGTTCGCCGATCCGGGGCAACGCCGGCCGCCCCTCGCGGGCCATCCGGTCGCCCAACTCGAAGGCCGCCAGCAGCCGCGCCGCCTTGGCGGGCCCTACTCCGGCGGTTCGCAGCAGTTCAGCCGGTGGGCGGGCGGCCAGGCGCCGGAGCACACCGTGGGAGTTCGACAGCAGAGCCGCTGCCGCCGCGAGGGCATCGTGCTCCTGATTGCCGGTGCCGAGGAGTATGGCGAGCAGTTCCTGCGCGGTCAGCGACCGGGCACCGAGCCGCCAGAGGCGCTCGCGGGGGCGATCGGCGAGGGGTTCGGGGCAAGCCATCGCGCGATGATGGCACCGAGGCCGCGACCACCGGCTGTCGTTCCCACGCTGGCGGGTACCGAAAAACGCGCGGGGCCCGTCGCCGGGCCCCGCATGCCTCAGATACGCCCCGACCCTCAGGCGCGACGGCGTCGCTTGAGGCCGAGCATCGTCAGACCGGTCGCGAGCAGTGCCATCGACCCCGGCTCCGGGACGGTGGTATTGCCATTCGGGCCATAGAGGGCGAAGGCGTGCTCCTGGCCGTTGTCGAAGTACGATTCGGTCGAGCAGGCACCGTTCGTCAGGTCACATTCGTGGCCGTTACCCGATGTCGGATCGGTCGTCTCCCAGAACACGCTCGAGTAGGTGTCGAATGACGTCGGGCCATTATGCAAACCCAACCAATAGGTCCCGACGCCGAGCGTCTCGCTCAGGTCAAACGAGTTGAAGTATTCGTCGTACACGCTGAGAACGCCCGTGAGACCGGTCGGCGTGGTGGAAAGTGCCGTGTTGCCGCTGAAGAGGACGCTTCCCGGTGCGCCGGAGTTGTCCGAAGCGAGGACCCAGCTGACGGTTCCGTCGTAGCTCGCGGCGCCGCCCGCCTGCACGATGGTCCAGAAGTCGACTTCGCCGATGGTCGAGGTACCAGTCAGGGTGAAGTCGTCGTACTGGATCCACTCCGTCATCTCGTTGCCGTTCTGCTGATTCGGTCCGCCGTTGTTGTAGATCAGCTGGGCCGAGGCCGAGCCGACACCGGCAAACGCCAACGCCATCGTGAAAGCCAGAATACGCCGCATGTGCCACCTGTCGGTTACGGGATTGCCCCTGACAGCGCAGATCTGGTGCCGAAACCAATATGATAGCATATTATCATAACTGCGCTGCAACTCTTTAATTCATAGATGGTGGATTCCCACCAATACAGCTTGAGGCGGCAGGCCCACAACACCGGGTTGCGCTGATGTTTCATTTTTGCAACACCCATGGGCCCTACCGCACCGCCACCGTATCGGGACCCGAGACCCTCCCCACGTGGCAGCCGGTGGCGTCGAACACGTAGCTGGCGCTGAACGATCCCGCCGTTCCGTGTCCCAGGACCATTACCGGCTCTGTTCTGGTCCGGCTCACCCGCTGCTGATCGCCGTCGGAGAAGATCACGACCGACCCCGGGGTGAGGACCGGCTCCTGCGTCTCGTCCCAGGCGGTACCGGTGCGCGGCACCGAGTCGCGGATGGCCAATCCGCTCACCGGTTGGCCGGTGGAGTCGACGGCGATGGCCGTGATGTAGGCGTAGATGTCGGTGCAGAGGTAGGGGCCGGACGGCGTCGAGGAACACCCGGCCAGCGCCACGCCGAGGAGCCCAACCACGGCCGCCTGGCGCGGGCCTATGCCGCCGCGCCGTGGCACTTCTTGAACTTCTTGCCGGAGCCACATGGACACGGATCGTTGCGGCCGACATCCCTGAATTCGCCACCGGAGGCGGCGGCGGACGGCGCCCGGACGCCCGGACCGGTGACCCGCGGCACAACCTGCGTGGGCGGCACGGCCGCCGAGGGCGGCGGACCGCCGACGGTGCGGGTGGAAGCGCCGCCGGTGAAGAGGTCGTCGCCGGACGGCTCGTGGGGTGCCGAGAGGGTTTCGGTCACCGGCCTGGGCGGCGGCGCCGCCGGCTGGGCGCTCACCTGCACCTTGAGGAACCGTTCCGCGAAGGTCGCCTGGATGTCGCGCAGGAGGTCCTCGAACATCTCGAAGGCCTCCTTCTTGTATTCCACCAGCGGATCGCGCTGGCCATAGGCCCGGTACTGGATGGCGTTGCGGAGCTGGTCGAGGTCGTAGAGGTGATCCTTCCACTTCTCGTCGAGCACCGTCAGCATCACCTGCGAGAGGACCTGCAGGTCGACGTGCGGCAGGTTGATCTGCCGGGAGAAGTCCTGGAGGTAGGCAATCTTCCGGCCGAACGCCGCTTCGGCCTCGCTGCGCGCCGCGGCGACAACCGCGTCGAGGTTGGTCGTCGCGGCGGCGTCGAGGATCGCATCGGGGCCGACGAGGTACTGCATCAGCAGCGCCTCGCGGAGTCCGGTGCGATCGAAGTCCTCGGGACGTTCGGCGCCGGCCAGGTAGTTGCGGGCGGTGCGCTCGGTGGCGGCGCGCACCATCTTGATCGCCTCGGCCTTCAGTTCCTCGCCGCGCTCGAGGGTGAACAGGCGGGTGGAGTAGATCACCTCGCGCTGCTGGTTCATGACGTCGTCGTATTCCAGCAGCCGCTTGCGGGACTCGAAGTTCTGCAGCTCGACGCGCTTCTGGGCCGACTCGATGGCCATGGTGATCATCCGGCCGGTGATGACGTCGCCCTCTTCCGAGCCGCTCTTGTCCATCATCCGGGCAATCCGGTCGGACCCGAAGAGCCGCATCAGGTCGTCTTCGAGCGACAGGAAGAAGAGCGACACGCCGGGGTCGCCCTGGCGGCCGGAGCGGCCCCGGAGCTGGCGGTCGATGCGGCGCGATTCGTGGCGTTCGGTGCCGATGATGTGCAGCCCGGCCTCGTCGCCGGTCAGGTCGAGATCGTCACCAAGTTTGATGTCGGTGCCGCGGCCGGCCATGTTGGTCGCGATGGTCACCGCGCCCCGCTGGCCCGCCTTGGCGACGATCTCCGCCTCGCGCTGGTGGTGCTTGGCGTTGAGCACCTCGTGCGGCAGGCCGCGGCGCTTGAGCTGCCGCGCCAGCGTTTCGGAAACGTCGACGCTGGTGGTGCCGATCAGCACCGGATAGCCGTTGGCGTGGATCCGCTCGACCTCCTCGACGACGGCATTGTACTTCTCGCGGCGGGTCTTGTAGATCCGGTCGGGATGGTCGAGGCGCCGCACCGGCCGGTTGGTCGGGATGACGGCAACCTCCAGCCCGTAGATCGAGAAGAACTCGTTCTCCTCGGTCTCGGCGGTGCCGGTCATGCCGGCGAGCTTCTCGTACATCCGGAAGTAGTTCTGGATGGTGATGGTGGCGAGGGTCTGGGTTTCGCCCTTGACGGTGACGCCTTCCTTGGCTTCGACCGCCTGATGGAGCCCGTCGGACCAGCGCCGGCCGTGCATGATGCGCCCGGTAAACTCGTCGACGATGAGCACCTGGCCTTCCTGCACGATGTAATCGACTTCACGCTCGTAGAGCGCGTGCGCCTGCAGCAGCTTGTGGATGATGTGAAGCTGCTCGCTCTTGTCGGCGTAGCCCTCCTCGATCTGGCGCCGGCGCTCGGCCTTCTCAGCCGGCGTCATCTCCAGGTCGTGCTCCAGGTCGTGGATCTCCTCGGAGATGTCCGGCATGACGAACAGCTGCGGGTCGCCGGGCGAGAGTGCGGCCGAGCCGCGGTCGGTCAGGTGCACCGCGTGGCCCTTCTCGTCGAGCACGAAGAAGAGCGGGTCCTCGATGTCGCGCAGGTTCTGCTGCTTCATCGGCAGCTTGCGATCGGCGATGTAATCCAGCTCGGTGCGCTGCACCAGCTGCTTGACGCCGGTCTCGTTGAGCAGCTTGAGGAGGCGCTTGTTCTTGGGCATCCCCAGCTGCGCCTGGTAGAGGCGGACGCCCGCCTCGGCCCGGGTCTCCTCGTCGGTGAGCAGCCGCTCGCCCTCGGCGACGAGCCCGCTGACCACCTCGTTCTGCCGCCGGACCAGGTCGCCGACCTTGCCGTTGAAGCTGCGATAGCGGGTGCTGTCCTCCTCGCCCACCGGCCCGGAGATGATCAGCGGCGTGCGGGCCTCGTCGATCAGGATCGAGTCGACCTCGTCGATGATGGCGTAGACGTGCTCGCGCTGCACTCGCTGGGCGAGCTCGAACACCATGTTGTCACGGAGGTAGTCGAAGCCGAATTCGTTGTTGGTGCCGTAGGTGATGTCCGCACCATAGGCGGCGCGCCGCTCGGGCGACGACGGCTCGGTGTCATCGAGGCACGCCACCGTCAGGCCGAGGTACCGGTAGACGTGACCCATCCACTGCGAGTCGCGCCGGGCGAGGTAGTTGTTGACCGTCACCAGGTGGGCACCGCGTCCCGGCAGCGCGTTGAGGTACAGCGGCAGGGTGGCGACCAGCGTCTTCCCTTCGCCGGTGGCCATCTCGGCGATCCGACCGCGGTGCATGTTGATGGCGCCGATCAGCTGCACGTCGTACGGCACCATGTTCCATTCGATCTCCTGGCCGGTGACCGCGACGGTGGTGCCGACCAGCCGCCGGCAGGCCTCGCGCACGGTGGCAAAGGCTTCCGGGAGGAGTTCGTCGAGGACCGCGGCGATGGCGTCCTTCCAGGCCGTCTCCGCCTGGTGCAGCTCGGGGTCGAGGGCTTCGCGTTCCGTGGGATCGGCGCAATCGTGCTTGGCCTGCCGCAGCCGCTCCACTTCGACCCGGAGCGCGTCGGTCCGTTCGGCGAGAATGCCGCGGAACCGGTCGGTCTGGGCCCGCAGCGTCGCCTCGTCGAGGGTCGCCAGGCGCGCCTCGTGTTCGCGGACCTGCGCCAGCACCGGCTGGAGCCGCTTGACTTCGCGGTCCTGCCGCGACCCGATGACCGATTCCACCAGCTTCTTGATCATCCTGCCCCGTTCTGATAGAGCCCTTCGGCCGCAATGTAGTCCGCCACCGCGGGCGGCACCCAGCCAAGCACGCTGCGCCGTTCCGCCACCCGGCGCCGGACCGCGCTGGACGAAAGGTCCAACGCCGGCACGTCCACCGTCAAATCGAATCCCGGCGGCACCCCGGTGTCGCCGCGGCGGAACACCGCGATCCGCGCCAGCCGGCGGATCGCCTCCGGGTCATGCCACGCCCCGAACGACGCGGCCGCATCGGCGCCGAGGAGCAGCACCAACTCGGCGCCGGGGCGTTCCGCCGCCAGCTCCCGCAAGGTGTCTACCGTGTACGACGGACCGGGGCGCCCGAGTTCCCGCCGGTCGGCGACGAATCCCTCGGCGCCGCCCAGCGCAAGCTCGACCATCCTGGCCCGCGCCTCCGGCGGGGCGTGGTGTACTCCGCCCTTGAACGGCTGCGCTCCGGCCACCACGAAGCGCACCTCATCGAGCCGCAGCGCGTCCCGCGCCACTCCGGCCACGATCAGGTGCGCGTGGTGCACCGGATCGAACGAGCCGCCGAACACCCCGAGGCGCATGCCGCCGCTACTTGCCAGACGCCGCCGGCAATGGTGGACAGGCCTTGTTCACCTTCGCCGTGGGCCAGTGCGCCCGGTAGTAGCCGCACATCTCGCGCACGTCGTCGTCGTAGCCGAGTTTGTGATATGCGTCGATCAACCCGTCGACCGCCTTCGGCGCGACCGGCGACGTGGGCCAGTTCGCCACGAGGTCCTTGAAGTACAGGATCGCCGAATCGAACGCCTTGTATTTCAGGTAGAACTGCCCCTCGCGGTACTGCCGGTCGGCAAAGCGGTTCTCGACCGCCGCCAGGCGCTGGCGAGCGGTGTCGGCCTCCGGCGTCGAGGGGTAGCGCAGCAGCACGTCCTGATAGGTCGACTCGGCGTCGGTGCCATAGGTCGGATCGAGGTCGGGCTTCCGCCAGAGCTTGAGGTACGCGTCGCCGGCGCGAAGCAGTGCCACCGGTGCCAGGGAATCCGCCGGGAAGTCTTCCGAGAGGCGCTGGTACTGCTGCACCGCTTCGAGCTCACTACCCTGATGCAGGTAGGTGTCGCCGAGATAGAGCCGCCCGAGAAGGATCCGGGGATCGCCCGGCGTCATCTCCAGTTCGGCGCGATCGAGGGCGATGCCGGCCTTGTTCCACTTGTGGCGGTGATAGGCGTCCATCGCCGAATTCCACAGCGTGTCGATCATCTGCGGCGTGGCCGACAGCGGCGTCGGCTGCGTCTTCGGCGCGTGGTGACCGCACCCGGCGATCGCGAGCGCGGAGAGCACCGCGGCGAGTGTCCGGCGCTTCATGGAGCACCTCCGTCGTCGAGTGCCGTGGTGTCGTTCGCCGGCGCAGGAGCGGCGGTCATTGCGCTGTCGGAATCGGCCACCGGCGGCGGTGCCAGCCGCTGCCGCGCCAGGGCGGCGATCGAATCGGTGGGATTGGCGGTGATGGCCGCTTCCCACGCCGTCATCGCGGCAGCCAGGTCGCCCTCGGCAAGCCGCGCGTCGCCGTAGCCGACCATGGCGCGGCGCCCGACCGTGCCGGCCGGGTCATGCTGCGCGGCGCGCTGGAACCACGCCTCCGCGGTGCCCGGGCGCGACGTGCGCAGCGCCCCGAGTCCGAGCGAAAGTTCGCACCAGACGAGGTCGGCGGCGGCGCTGTCGCGGGTCGCCGCGCCGATGTTGCGGTGCAGCAGGCCGTCGAGAATCGGCACCGCGCGGTCGCAGGCGCCGCGCTCGCGGTCGGCGTGACCCAGTGCGGCAAGCAGCGGATCGGCGGTGGCGCGGTTCGACGCCGTCGCCAATGCCGCCGGAATGATTTCGGCGAGGTCGGCGGGCGGCAGCGTCGGGGCGTGGACCAGGCGCACCGCAAGGCGCCCGAGGGGCCACCCCGGCGCCACCTTGCGGAGGCCGAGAATGGCCAGCGCCAGCGCCGCCTGGTCGCCGCTGTACTCGGCGAGGTCGGCGGCGCGCACCAGGCCCGCCGCGGCCTCGGCGGCGCGCGCGGTGTCAGCGAGGCCCAGCTGGGTCCACGCTTCGGCGGCCTCGGAGATCATCCCGCCGTGATAGGCGGCGTCGGCTTCCTTGGCGAGAAGGTCGGGGGTGTTACCGGCGGCCTTGTAGTCGGCCACCGCTTCCGACCAGCGCGCCTCGTGCCACGCAACGTCGCCGAGGTGTTCGGAATCGGGTTGGCCCGTGCCGCACGCCGCCACCAGCATCGCCATCACGACCGGTACCGCGAAGCGCTTCACGATGGCGCCCGTTCCAGCATGGCGAGATAGGCGCTGATCCGCTCCACATCCGGTCGGTCGGCGAGGCAGGCCTGCCAGGTTTCGCGGGCCCCGCTGCTGTCGCCGGCCAGAAAGCGCGCCAACCCGAGCTGGACGCGGGCATCGATCCAGTCGGGGCGGGCCGTGATGATCATCTCGAGTTCCTCCCGTGCCTGGAGGGGATTCCCGGACTCGAGAAGCAGTCGCGCGAGTCGCAGCCGGAGGTCGTGGAACCCGGCGCCGAGGTGCACGGCACGGCGGTATTCCAGCACCGCGTCGGCCAGCGCGCCGGCCTCGGCGTACATCTCGCCGAGTCGCGCGTGCTCGTTGGCGAGCCGCGCGGCCACCGGGCCGCTGAGCCCGGCCACCGGCGGGCCTTCGGCCGCGGCGGCGTGGCGAAACGTCTCCGCCGCTTCTTCGGTGCGCCCGAGGGCACTCAACACCAGGCCGCGATGCAGCAGCGCCTCGACGTACCGCGGATTGAGCGCCAGCGCGCGGTCGAATTCGGTCAGCGCCTCATCGGGACGGTCGAGCAGCGAATAGCAGAGGCCGCGGAGATGGTGCACGTCGGCGTAGCCCGAGGTGCCGGCCTCGATGTCGTCGAGGCAGACCAGCGCGCCGTAGTAGTCGTGATTGGCGAAGCGCTCGCGCGCGATTTCGAGCACCCCGCGGGCGCTAACGTCCATCGGCGTTCTCCCGGAAGTACGCCACCGTACGGGCCAGCCCTTCCCGCAGTTGCACCGCCGGCTGCCAGCCAAGGACGTCGCGGGCGACGTCGATGACCGGGCGGCGCTGGCGGGGATCGTCGGCGGGGAGCGGGCGGTGCACGATCGGCGACGGTGAACCGGTGATCTCGAGCACCAGCCTGGCGAGCTCGAGGATGGTGAATTCGCCGGGGTTGCCGATGTTGGTGGGCTCGGTGCGGTCGCTCAGGAAGAGGCGGTACAACCCGTCCACCTCGTCGGAGACATAGCAGAACGAGCGGGTCTGCTGCCCTTCCCCGTAGACCGTCAACGGTTCGCCGGCCAGCGCCTGCACGATGAAGTTCGACACGACCCGACCGTCGCGGGCGCGCATCCGCGGGCCGTAGGTGTTGAAGATCCGCACGATGCGGGTGTCCACGCCGTGGGTCCGGTGATACGTCATGGTGAGCGCTTCGGCAAAGCGCTTCGCCTCGTCGTACATGCTGCGGAGGCCGATCGGATTGACGTGACCCCAGTATGACTCCGGCTGGGGATGCACCTCGGGATCGCCGTAGACTTCGGAGGTGGACGCGAGAAAGAAGCGCGCGCCGTGCCGGCGGGCCATCTGGAGCATGTTGCGGGTCCCGAGGGACCCGACGTCGAGGGTCTCGACCGGATGCGCCTGGTAATCCACCGGGCTGGCCGGCGACGCGAGGTGCAGCACGCCGTCGATCGGCCCGTCGAGGTCGAGCGGCCGGCAGACGTCGTGCTCGACGAACCGGAACGCCGGCGTGCCGGCGAGGTGCGCCACATTGTCGGGACGCCCGGTGAGGAAGTTGTCGACGCCGATGACGGCGTGGCCCTCGGCGAGGAACCGATCGACCAGGTGCGAGCCGAGGAAGCCGGCGGCCCCGCTGATGACGACCCTCATGCCGTGCCCACCCGGCCGATGCCGGCATACCGGAAGCCCAGTTCGGCCATCCGGGCCGGCTCGTAGAGGTTGCGCCCGTCGACGATGATCGGCTGCCGCAGCAGGCCGCGGATCCGCGGGAAGTCCGGTGTCCGGTAGACCAGCCATTCGGTGACGACCACCAGCGCGTCGGCGCCGTCCACCGCACTGTATTGATCATTGGTATAGTCGACGCGGTCGCCCCAGATGCCGCGGGCGGTCTCCACCGCGGCGGGGTCGTGGGCCCGCACCGTGGCGCCGGCGTCGAGCAGCGCGTCGACCAGGGTGATCGCGGGGCTTTCCCGCATGTCGTCGGTGCCGGCCTTGAAGGCGAGCCCCCAGACCGCCACCCGCTTGCCGGCCAGCCCGCCCAGGAGCCGGCCGAGCTTGGCAAAGAGCAGCTGCTTCTGGCGGGCGTTGACCGCCTCGACGGCGTCGAGGATGTCGGGCGTCATGCCGTGCGCGCGCGCGGTGTGCGCCAGCGCCTTGACGTCCTTGGGAAAGCACGACCCGCCGTAGCCGGGCCCCGGAAAGAGGAACGCCGAGCCGATCCGGCTGTCGGTGGCGATGCCGCGGCGCACCGCAGTGACATCGGCGCCGACCCGCTCGCAGAGGTCGGCGACCTGGTTCATGAACGAAATCCGCGTCGCGAGCATCGCGTTGGCGGCGTACTTGGTCACTTCGGCCGACGGAATGTCCATGAAGAGGACCGGCGAGCCGGTGCGCACATATGGTGCGTAGAGCTCGTCGAGCAACGCCCGGGCGCGCGGATCGTCGACCCCGAGCACGACACGGTCCGGCTTCATGAAGTCGTCGATCGCGGCGCCTTCCTTGAGGAACTCGGGGTTGGACGCAACGGCGAATTCGCCGGTGGTGCGCTGCCGGATCGCGGCGCGGACCTTTTCGGCGGTTCCCACCGGCACCGTCGACTTGGTGACGACGACGGTGAAATGGTCGAGGTGGCGGCCGATGGTGTCGGCCACGTCGAGGACGTGCTGCAGGTCGGCCGAGCCGTCTTCGCCGGGCGGAGTGCCGACGGCGATGAACACCACGTCGCCGTGGCGCACCGCCTCGGGGAGGTCGGTGACGAAGCGGAGCCGCCCCGCGGCGGCGTTGCGTTCGATGAGCGGCGGCAGCCCCGGCTCGTAGATCGGCACCACGCCGCGGTTGAGCCCCGCGATCTTTGCCGGATCCTTGTCCACGCAGACGACGTCGTTGCCGGTCTCGGCCAGACACGCTCCCGCGACCAGGCCGACGTATCCGGAGCCGACGACCGTCACCCGCATCAGGAAGTCCGCGCCATCACATGCCGGGTGTCGACGACGAGTTTCGCGGCACGCTTGACCATCTTCCAGTCGATGTTGGCGTGGTCGGTGACGATGAACACGACATCGGCGTCGCGCACCACCGCTTCGGTGAGCGGCACCGACTGGTAGTCGATCCCGCCTTCGGAGAACTTGGCGACATAGGGATCGTGGTACGACACGTTCGCGCCGTACTGGTGCAGCAGCGCCAGGATGTCGAGCGCCGGGCTCTCGCGCAGGTCGTCGATGTCGCGCTTGTAGGCGACGCCGAGCACCAGCACCCTGGCCCCCTTGATCGCCTTGGCGTGGGTGTTCAGCGTCTCCATCACCTTGCGGACCCAGAACAGCGGCATCTCGCTGTTGAGCTCGCCGGCGAGGTCGATGAAGCGGGTCTTGTAGTTGAGCCCGCGCATCTTCCACGCGAGGTAGTGGGGATCGATCGGGATGCAGTGCCCGCCGAGGCCGGGACCCGGCAGGAACTTCATGAAGCCGAACGGCTTGGTCGCGGCGGCCTCGATCACTTCCCAGACGTCGACCCCGAGCTTGTCGCAGACGATCGCCATCTCGTTGACGAGGCCGATGTTGACGCTGCGGAAGGTGTTCTCCAGCAGCTTGACCAGCTCGGCGGCCTCGGTGGTGCTCACCGGCACCAGCGTGTCGATGGCCGGGGCGTACATCGCGCAGGCCACCCGCTGGCAATCCTCGGTGATGCCGCCGACCACCTTGGGGGTGTTCTTGGTGTTGAACCGGGGGTTGCCCGGGTCGACTCGTTCCGGCGAGAACGCCAGGAAGAAGTCCTCGCCGACCTTGAGCCCGGTGCTCTCCAGCGCCGGCAGCATGATCTCGCGGGTGGTGCCGGGATAGGTGGTGCTCTCGAGGATGATCACCTGCCCGCGGCGCAGCGTGCCCTTGACCGCGTCGGTGGCGGCGACGATGAACGAGACGTCGGGGTCCTTGTACTTCGAGAGCGGCGTCGGCACGCAGATCGAAATCGCATCGGCCTCCGCCAGTCGCGCCTGGTCGGTGGTGGCCTCGAAGCGGTTCGCCTGGCGGAGTTCGGCGACATCCTTGGCCGAGACGTCCTTGATGTGCGACTTGCCGGCGTTGAGCCCTTCGACCACCCGCTGGCTGATGTCGTAGCCCAGCACCCGGAATCCGGCGCGCCCGAGCTCCATCGCCAGTGGCAGGCCGACGTAACCGAGCCCCACGATGCCGAACGTGATGTCGCGCTTCGCGGCGCGCGCGATGAGATCGTCTGCGAGCGTCATGCCCTGCCTCCACGCCCTCCGTCGGAGGGGATTGCCATCGGTGCCCCGCCCGCCGCAAGGGAGCGGCTGGCGGCCTCGAGGACCCGCACTACCAGGACTCCGTCGCCGGCATCGGTCCGTTCCGCCGGCGCGCCCCGAACCACGCGCACGAAGTGGGCCAGTTCGATCGGGAGGGGGTCTCCGCCGGGAACCCGGGGAATCGAGATGTCGCCCTCTCGCAGCGTCAGCGACTCGGCGGCTGACAGAAAGGCCTCCTTCCGGTCGACCCCCTTGTCGTAGATCCGCAGCTTTTCCCGCGCCGCCATGTCGTCGAAGACCACCATCTGTTTCGAGCCCACCACGGTCAGGCGCCGTTCCTTCTGGGGGTCGAGCCAGGAGAGCTGGGCGTGGGCCACCACCCCGGAGGCAAAGCTCATGATCAGGAAGACCACGTCCTCGATTCCGGGCTGCAGGTAGGCGTGCCCGTGGGCCGCCACCTGCACCGGGGCTTCGCCGAGGAGGTAGAGGGCGATCGAGACGTCGTGGGGCCCCAGCGACCAGAGGGCGTTCTCGTCGGGACGCACCTGGCCGAGGTTGACCCGCTGGGAATAGAGGTAGTACGGCGTCCCGATGCTGCCGTCGACGATCATCTGGCGGAGCCGGTGGATGATCGGGTGGTGCACCAGCAGGTGCCCCACGAGGAGCGGCACGCCGGCCTTCTCCGCCGCCTCGGCCATCCCCTCGGCATCGGCGACCGAGAGGGCGAAGGGCTTCTCGACCAGCGCCGGGACACCGGCCCGGATCGCCTCGAAGGCCAGCGCGGCGTGGGCCGGCGCCGGCGCCGCGATGACCACCGCCTCGACCCGGCTCAACAGCTGGTCGGGGGCATCGGTGACGAAGACGCCCGGGTACTGCGCCGCCACCCGGTCGCGGGTGGCGCGATTGGCGTCACAGACGGCGGCGAGCTCGACATCGGGCATCGTGGCGAGGGTCCGCACGTGGTTCTTCCCCCACGCCCCGGCCCCGATCACGCCGATCTTCAGGCGACTCACCGGTAGAACTCGCGGATCGCCCCGATCACCTCGTCCTGCTGGGCGTCGGTCAGCTCCGGATACACCGGCAGGGAGATCACTTCCTTCATCGCCTGCTCGGTCACCGGAAGCGACCCGGGCCGGTAGCCGAGGTCACCGAAGCACGGCTGCATGTGCAGGCCGACCGGATAGTAGATCATGCAGCCGATTCCCTTCCCCTGCAGGAAGGCGCGGAGGTCGTCACGGCGCTCGGCGCGGACGGTGTACTGGTGGAAGATGTGCTCGTTGGCCGGGTCGATCACCGGTGGTGTGACCTGCGCGACGTCGGCGAGTGCCGCGGTGTAGCGCGCGGCGCGGTTGCGGCGCCCCTCGCTCCACGCCGCCAGATGCGGCAGCTTGGCGAGCAGCACCGCCGCCTGCAGCGTGTCGAGTCGCGAGTTGTAGCCGACTTCGTCGTGGTGGTACTGCTTGGCGCCACCGTGCACCCGGAGGCGCTTGAGGCGCTCGGCGAGTGCGTCGTCCTGGGTGGTCATCATCCCGCCGTCGCCCCAGCCACCGAGGTTCTTGCTGGGGAAGAACGAGAAGGTTCCGGCGTAGCCGAGTTCGCCGGCCATCCGCCAGGTCCCGTCGATCCGGCGGCGCGCGCCGATTGCCTGGGCGCCGTCTTCGACCACCGCGATGCCGCGCGGGGCGGCGATGGCGACGAGGCGCTCCATGGCGGCCATCTGGCCGTAGAGGTCGACCGCGACGATGGCGCGGGTGCGCGGCGTGATGGCACGCTCGACGGCATCGGGGTCGAGGTTGAACGTGTCGGCCTGGATGTCGGCGAAGACCGGGCGCCCTCCGGCGTTGTGAATCGCGCCGGCAGTGGCGAAGAAGGTGAACGACGGAGCGATGACTTCGTCGCCCGGCTTCAGGTCGAGGGTCCTCAGCGGCAGCAGGATGGCGTCGGTGCCGGACGCGCACGCAATGGCGTGGCGCGCGTGGGTGAGGGCGGCAACTTCCTTTTCCAGCTCGGCGACTTCGGCGCCGAGAATGAACTGCTGGCGTTCGATGACATCCATCATCCGGGCCAGGACGGAATCCTTGATGGTGCGATACTGCGCCTTCAGGTCGAGCATCGGTACGGCCATGCGGCTATCCCTCGATACGGCAGAAGTGGTCCAACTTCAAGCAGCCAACAAAGTTAGCGGCGGGCGGCCGGCTGGACAATCAGGTTGAGCCGGCCATCGGACTCGCGGTAGCCGGCGCCGCAGGCGGCGCAGTCGGCGGCGCCGTCGCTGAGGGTAAGCCGCAGGCCGCACTGGCAGACCCATCCGACCCGCCGGGCCGGCACGCCGACCATCAGCGCGAACGCCGGCACGTCGCTGGTGACCACCGCGCCGGCGCCGATGAAGGCAAACTCCCCCACGGTATGGCCGCAGACGATGGTGGCGTTGGCGCCGATCGACGCGCCGCGCTGCACCAGGGTACGCCGGTATTCATGCTTGCGGGAGATGTGGCTGCGGGGGTTCATCACGTTGGTGAAGACGCACGACGGGCCGCAGAACACGTCGTCCTCGAGTTCCACGCCTTCGTAGATCGAGACGTTGTTCTGGATCTTGACGTTGTTGCCGATGCGGGTACCGGGCATCACCACGACGTTCTGGCCGAGGTTGCAGCGCTCGCCGATGACCGCGCCGGGCATCACATGGGAGAAATGCCAGACCTTGGTGCCCTTGCCGATCGTGGCGCCGTCGTCGACGTAGCTCGATTCGTGAACGAAATAGTCGGCCATGGCCGCTCACTCCGGGCGCCGCGGGTGACCCGCCCGGCGTGGCGGCGCGGCGCGCCGGCGGCGCCCCCGGCGCGGCGGGGCCGGTCCGGGAGCGGCGGGAAAGATAGACGCCACCCGACCCGGTCGCTTCACCCCGCGGCGGCGACCCGGCCTTGGCGGTCGATGAGCTTGACTTCGGGCTCGAGGGTGACGCCCCAGGCCGCCGCGACCCGTTCCCGCACCAGCTCCATCAGCGCCCGCACGTCGGCGGCGGTCGCGTTGCCGGTATTGACGAAGTAGTTGGCGTGCATCGGCGAGACGACGGCCCCGCCCACGGCAGTGCCCTTCAATCCGGTCGCCTCGATGAACTGCCCGGCGGTCCGCGGCGCCGCCGGGTCGCGGTCAACCGGCAGCCCGGGATTCTTGAACACCGATCCGCAGCACGGCTGGTTGAACGGGGTGCCATCCTTCCGCCACTTGTACAGTGCCTCGGTCTCGGCTTCGAGGCCGGCCGCATCGGCGCGGTGCAGCAGCACGGTGGTGCCGAGCACCACGACGGGGCCGAGATGGCTGCGGCGGTAGGCAAACCCGGCCTCACCGGCGGGAACCAGCCGGTCGGTGCCGCTGGCGTCCACGACGTGCACCGACTGGATCACGTCGCTCCATTCGGCGCCGTGACACCCGGCGTTCATCACCACGCCGCCGCCGACGCTGCCCGGAACGCCCACCATCTTGTGGATGCCGCCCCACCCCAGCGCCGCGGTGCGCTTGGCGGCGAGCGGGGCCGGCAGCCCGGCGCCGAGGGTCCACATGCCGCCGTCGAGCTGTCGCAGCTGGTCGAGTCCCTTGCCGACGCGGATCACCAGGGCATCGAGTCCGGCGTCGGGGAAGAGGAGGTTGGATCCGAGGCCGAGGGCGAACCACGGCACGCCCGCCGCGTCGGCGAGCCGGAGGGCCGCCGCGACATCGTCGGGACCGGCCGGAAAGAGCACCGTCGCCGGGCCGCCGATGCGATAGGTGGACCAGCGCGACAGCGGTTCGTCGGCGCGCACCTCACCACCGGTGGCGGCTTGCAACGCGTCGCGGAACCCGGGGTGCCGGGCGCCGGGGGCCGATCCGCCCGCGGTGTCGGTCACGCTTCCATCGTTTCCCGGGCCAGGGCGTGCCACTCCTGCAGCGAGCAGACCTCGAGGCGGCGGCTCTTCATCGCGATGATCGCGTCGCACGCGGCGGCAGCGGCCGACATCGTGGTGGTGTACGGGATGCCGTGCTGCAGCGCGGCACGCCGCATGGCGTAGTCGTCCTGTTGCGTCAACTTGCCGAGCGGCGTGTTGACCAGCAGCTGGATCTGCCCCGACACCAGCAGGTCGATGGCGTTGGGCCGGCCTTCGTACACCTTGAAGACCCGCTCCGCCGGCACCCCGCGGGCGCGGAGATAGCGCTGCGTGCCGGCCGTCGCCAGCAGCCGGAAGCCGAGTTCGTGAAAGCGGCGCGCAATCGGCACCACCGTCGGCTTGTCGTGGTCGTTGACGGTGACAAACACCGCCCCCTCGAGCGGCAGCGCGCCATCGGCGCTGGCCTGCGCCTTGGCGAAGGCCATTCCGAACGAATCGGCGATCCCCATGACCTCACCGGTCGATCGCATCTCGGGGCCAAGCCGGGTGTCGACGCCGGGAAACTTGGCAAACGGGAAGACCGCTTCCTTGACCGCGACGTAGGGCTGCAGCGGATCGTCGGTGAGGCCGATCTTCGCCAGCGAGTCGCCGGCCATCACCGCCGCGGCCGCCGCCGCGAGCGGGACCCCGGTGGTCTTCGAGACGAACGGCACGGTGCGCGACGCGCGGGGGTTCACTTCCAGCACGTAGACCACGCCGTCCTTGATGGCGTACTGCGCGTTGATCAGCCCCACCACCCCGAGCCGCCGGGCAAACGCGCGGGTGTATTCGCGCATCTCCTCGACCTGGGCCTCGGTGATCAGGTACGGCGGCAACACGCAGGCGGAGTCGCCGGAGTGGATGCCGGCATCCTCGATGTGCTGCATGACGCCACCGACAACCGCGTCGGTGCCGTCGCAGATCGCATCGACGTCGGCTTCGAACGCGTCTTCGAGGAACGAGTCGATCAGCACCGGATGGCCTGGTGCGACGCGCGCCGCCTCGTCGAAGAAACCGCGCAGCTCGTCGGCGTCGTAGATGATCCGCATGGCGCGTCCGCCGAGCACGTAGCTGGGACGGACCAGGACCGGATAGCCGATGCGCTCGGCCACCGCCAACGCGTCGTCGACCGTCTCGGCGGTGCCGTTGGCCGGCTGGCGCACGCCGAGTTCGCGGGCCAGGGCTTCGAACTGCCGGCGATCTTCGGCGGTGTCGATGGCCGACGGTGACGTGCCGAGGATCGGCACCCCGGCCGCTTCGAGCGCGCGGGCGAGCTTGAGGGGGGTCTGCCCGCCCAGCTGCACCACCACGCCCACCGGCTGCTCGACGTGGACGATCTCCAGCACGTCTTCCAGCGTCAGCGGTTCGAAGTAGAGCACGTCCGAGATGTCGAAGTCGGTCGAGACCGTCTCGGGATTGGAGTTGACCATCACGGTGCGGAAACCGAGTTCGCGGAACGCCAGCGTCGCTCGCACGCAGCAGTAGTCGAACTCGACACCCTGGCCGATGCGGTTGGGGCCCGACCCGAGAATCACCACGGTGCGGCGGTCGGTGGCGGCGGTCGCCTCGCTCTCGTCGTCCCAGCAGGAGTAGAGGTACGGCGTCTTCGAGGGAAATTCGCCGGCGCACGTATCGACGGTCTTGTAGGCCGGGCGGAGGCCGAGACGGTGACGCAGGTCGCGAATCTCGCCTTCGCCGCGCTGGACGAGATCGGCGAGCTGCCAATCGGAGAAACCCATCCGCTTCAGGCGCCGCAGCATGGCGCGATCGGCCGCGTCGCTGGCGCCAAGCGGGTGGGCGATCCATTCGTCTTCGGCGGCAACCAGTTCGGCCAGCTGCTGCAGGAACCAGGGATCGATGTGCGATGCGTCGTAGATCTCGTCGACCGGCACGCCGGCGACCAGGGCGCGCTTGATCTGGAAGAGGCGCTCGGGCGTGGGGCGGCGGATTGCCGAGAGCAGCGTGGCGCGGTCGATGTCGCTCAAGCGGTCGTCGATCGGCCCGGCGCCGATGGTCCAGCCGGCGCGCCCCACCTCGAGGCCGCGGAACCCCTTCTGCAGCGCCTCCTTGAAGGTGCGCCCGATCGCCATCACCTCGCCGACCGACTTCATCTGGGTGGTGAGGTACGGTTCGGCGGTGGGGAACTTCTCGAAGGCGAAGCGGGGAATCTTCACCACGACGTAGTCGAGCACCGGCTCGAATGACGCCGGTGTGGTGCGGGTGATGTCGTTGGGCAGCTCGTCGAGGGTGTAGCCGACGGCAACCTTGGCGCCGATCCGCGCAATCGGGAAGCCGGTGGCCTTCGACGCCAGCGCCGACGAGCGCGATACCCGCGGGTTCATCTCGATCACCAGCTGGCTGACCGGTGCGCGGATCGACCGCGAACTGGATGTTGCAGCCGCCAGCCGCGACGCCGACCTCGCGGATGATGCGGATCGCGGCGTCACGCATCTGCTGGTATTCGCGGTCGGTGAGCGTCATGGCCGGGGCGACGGTGATCGAGTCACCGGTGTGCACCCCCATCGGATCGATGTTCTCGATCGAGCAGACGATCACCACGTTGTCGGCGCCGTCGCGCATCACCTCGAGCTCGAATTCCTTCCAGCCGATGACGCTCTGCTCGATCAGCACCGAATGCACCGGCGAAAGCTCCAGCGCCCGGCGCACCATCGTCTCGAACTCCTCGCGGTTGTACGCGATGCCGCCGCCGGTGCCGCCCAGCGTGTAGGAGGGCCGGAGGATGGCCGGGTACCCGGTGGATTCGACCGCCTGCGAGGCCCTCGTCGACCGACCCGACCACCGTGCCGACCGGTGTCGCGAGGCCGATGCGCCGCATCGCCTCGCCGAACTCCGCGCGGTCCTCGGCGATCCGGATGGCGCGCTCGTCGGCGCCGATGAGTTCGACACCGTTGCGCTCCAGCGTGCCGTCGCGCACCAGTGCCATCGCCACGTTCAGCGCGGTCTGGCCGCCCATCGTCGGCAGCAGGGCGTCGGGCCGCTCGCGCTCGATCACCCGCGCCACCCACTCCGGCGTGACCGGCTCGACGTAGGTCCGGTCGGCGAGTTCCGGGTCGGTCATGATGGTGGCGGGGTTGGAGTTCACCAGGATGACCCGGTAGCCCTCCTCCTTCAGCGCCCGCACCGCCTGGGTTCCGGAGTAGTCGAACTCGGCGCCCTGCCCGATGACGATCGGGCCCCGACCCGATGATCAGGATCGAGGAGAGGTCAGTGCGCTTGGGCATCAAGCAGGTCCTTGAGGGTGTGGTCGAACGAGATGGTCGGTGCCCATCCGGTGGCACTCCGCAACCTGGCGGCGTCGCCGATCAGCACCGGAATATCGGCAGGACGCATGAGACTCGCATCCTCGACCGGGCGGGCGGTGCTGCCGGCAAGGCGCGCCAGGGTCGCGAGGCAATCGCGGAGCCGGTGGCCGATGCCGCTGGCGACGTTGTACGCCTCGCCCGCCGCGCCGCGGTCGACGAGGGCAAGATAGGCACGCACGACGTCGCGCACATCGAGAAAGTCGCGCACCGCATCGAGGTTGCCGACCGGAATGGTCGCGGCACCGTCGCGCGCGGCGGCGCGGAGCCGGGCGGCGAGCGCGGGAAGGACGTAGGTCACCGACTGACCCGGCCCGGTGTGCGGAAACGGTCGCGCGACGACGACTTCCAGGCCGGTGCGCCGAGCCACCTCTGCCGCCGCGATCTCGGCGCCGACCTTGCTCGCGGCATAGGGCGACACCGGCTGCAGCGGCGCGGTCTCGGCGATCGGTTCGCGATGGCCCGCGCCGTAGACCTCCGCCGACGAGACGAGGAGGAAACGCCGGGTACCGGCCGCTGCCAGCGCGTCGGCCAGCGCCGCGGTGGCCCCGGCGTTGAGCGCCCACGCGGCGGCCGGGTCGCGGTTCGCCACGGTGTTCGAGGCAATCGCCGCGAGGTGGATCACCGCATCGGGCGCCGGCGCCAGCGCGGCGAGGCGCGCGATGCCCGCCGGACGCCGCAGGTCGGCTGCCACGCGGCGCACCCGGCGACCGGCGACACGCCACGACTCCGGCGGTGGCTGGCGCGGTTCGGTGGCCGCAACAACCTGGTGTCCCGCCGCGACCGCCGCATCGACCAGCCAGCGCCCCACGAAGCCGTCAGCGCCGGTGACCAGCAGCCGCATCAGCGGCCCCGCAGCCGTTCGAGGTCGGCGTCGACCATCATCGCCACCAGCTGGTCGAACGGCACCTGCGGCTGCCACCCGAGCCGGCTCCGCGCCTTGGTGGCGTCGGCGAGCAGCACGTCGACTTCGGCGGGGCGATAGAACTGCGGGTCGACTCGCGACGTACTGCTGCCAGTCGAGCCCGACGTGGGCGAAGGCCACCCGCACCAGGTCCTCGCACCGAGTGCGTCTCGCCGGTGCCGATGACGTAGTCCTCGCGGCTCCGGCTGCCTGCAGCATGCGCCACATGGCGTCGACGTAGTCGCCGGCGTAGCCCCAGTCGCGCTGCGCCGTCGAGGTTGCCGAGGCGCAGTTCGGTCGCGAGGCCAAGCTTGATCCGGGCCACCCCGTCGGTGACCTTGCGGGTGACGAATTCGATGCCCCGGCGCGGCGACTCGTGGTTGAAGAGGATGCCGCTGACCGCGTAGAGGCCGTAGGACTCGCGGTAGTTCACCGTGATCCAGTGGCCGTAGAGCTTCGCGACGCCGTACGGGCGAGCGGGGATAGAACGGCGTCGACTCGCGCTGCGGCGTCTCGGTGACCTTGCCGAACATCTCCGACGAACTGGCCTGGTAGAAGCGCGCGTCGGGACACGCCAGCCGGACGGCCTCGAGAATCCGGGTGACGCCGAGGGCGGTGAACTCGCCGGTCAGCACCGGCTGGGTGAAGGAGGTGGGCACGAACGACTGGGCGGCGAGGTTGTAGACCTCGTCGGGCTGCACATCCCGGATGACGGTGGTGAGCGAGTGCTGGTCGAGGAGGTCGGCCGCCACGATGCGGATACGGGGGATCAGGTGGTCGATCCGCTCGTACGAGTGGTGCGATGTGCGGCGGACCATGCCGACGACCTCGTATCCCTTGGCGAGGAGGTGCTCGGCCAGGTACGAGCCGTCCTGGCCGGTGATTCCGGTGATCAATGCGCGGGGCATGGCGGTCTCGTCACGAGTGGGGTGGTGGGAGCGGCCGGTGGCCGTCCCGTTGAACTTGCCCGTCGGGGCGAATATCTTTCCGAGCTACTGCAGACCGGGTAACGAACCGGGGAGTCCGATGGCACGCACCTGTACCATTTGCGGCAAGGGGCCGGTGGCCGGCAATCACGTCAGCCACGCCAACAACCGGCGCAAGCGGCGGTGGTATGCCGAACCTGCAGACCGTCCGGATGACCGTCGACGGCGCACCGCGCCGGGTGCCGGGTCTGCACCCAGTGCCTCAAGAGCGGCCGGGTGGCCAAGCGCCGCCGGAGCGTGCAAAAAAGGGGACCCGCGGGTCCCCTTGAAGTCTTCCCTGCTCCACCGTCGCCCTCACTCCGACAACAGCTCGATCCGCGACAGTTCGGCGCCGTCGCCCGGGCGATGGCCCAGCTTGAGGATCCGGATGTAGCCCCCGGGCCGCGACGCGAAGCGCGGGCCGATGGTCTTGAACAGCTTGGTGAGGATCTCGCGGTCCGGGATCTTCCGCTGCACCTGGCGGACGGCGTGGAGGTCGCCACGGCGCGCCAGGGTCACCAGCTTCTCGGCGTAGGGCCGGAGTTCCTTGGCCTTGGCCGTGGTGGTGGTGATTGCCTCGTGCTTGAACAGCGACGCCGCCATGTTGCGCAGCAGCGCCCGCCTGTGTTCGGAGGTGCGGGAGAGCTGCCGGCCCTTGGCACGATGACGCATGGTTCAGCTTTCCTCGCCGCCGCTCGGTGACGACACGACCGGCGCCGTCCCTTCGCTGACGATGTGCACGTCGCCGTCGGCGTCTTCGAAGGCCATCTCGAAGTTGAGCGCTTCGCGCTGCAGCAGCTCGGCGATTTCCTGCAGCGCCTTGTCGCCGATGTTCTTGACCTCGCGCAGGTCCTTCGCCGAGAACTCGACCAGGTCGCGGAGGGTGCGGATGTTGGAGTTCTTCAGGGAATTGAGGGTCCGCACCGACAGGCCGAGGTCGTCGATGGAGCGGGCCAGCTTGGCGGCGAGCTCCGAGGCGGGAGCGACACTGCCCCCGGCGGCGCCCGGCGCCTGGGCGGCACCGAACTCGACGAAGTAGCGGAAGTGCTCCTGCGCCAGCGCCGCCGCATAGGCGATCGCGTCTTCCGGCGAGATGGTCCCGTTGGTCTCGACCGAGACCGCCAGGCGATCGTAGTCGGTGCGCTGGCCGACGCGGGTTTCGGCGACGGTGAAGTTGGCCCGGCGGACCGGATTGTAGATCGCGTCGATGCGGACCAGGTCGACCGGATAGGAGCGGTCGACCGGGTGCATCTCGGCCTCGACGTAGCCGCGGCCGCGGTTGACGTAGAGTTCGCAGCTGACCTCGCGATCGTCCTGCACGGTGAACAGCAGGTGATCGGGGTTGACGATCCGCGCCTGGCCCGATTCCTGGATGTCGCGGGCATAGACCGGGCCGGGGCCCTGCTTGCTCGATCCGCAGCACCGCGTCGGCGACGCCGTCGTCGAGCACCAGAGTGAGGGTCTTGAGGCGCTGGATGATCTGGTGCACGTCCTCGAGCACGCCCTGGACGGTCTGGTGCTCGTGGACCACGCCGTCGAGCCGGAAGCCCCACACCGCGCTCCCCGGCAGCGACGACAGCAGCAGCCGCCGCAGCGAGTTGCCCAGGGTGTAGCCAAAGCCGCGCTCCAGCGGCTGGAGGCGGAATTCGGCGGCGTTGGGGTTGTCCTCCCGCTTCGTCATCTCGACGAGCTGGGGCCGGACGAGTCCTGTCAGATCTATGTTCATCGCACGCGGTTCCTTCAACTCACTTCGAGTAGAGCTCGACGATCAACTGCTCCTGCGCGTTGACCGGGATGGCGTCGCGCGAGGGGAACTCGACGAGCCGGCCCGCCGCCTTGTCGGCGTCGACCGTCAGCCATGCCACCGGGGCCCCGCGCGCCGCGTGTTCCTGCGCCGCCTTGACGGCCAGCATCTCGCGATCGCCCGGCGCGACGCGGACTTCCTGGCCCGGGACGACGCGGAACGACGGGATGTCGACCTTGCGGCCGTTGACCTCGACGTGGCCGTGGCGCACCAGCTGGCGCGCGGCACGCCGCGAGGCGGCGAACCCCATCCGATAGACGATGTTGTCGAGCCGGGTCTCGAGCGCCACGAGCAGGTTGGTGCCCTTGACCCCCGGCAGGCTCGACGCCCGCACGTACAGATTGCGGAATTGCGTTTCGGTCAGGCCGTACATCCGCTTGACCTTCTGCTTCTCGCGCAGCTGCTTGGCGTATTCCGACATCTTGCGCCCGCGGCCGGCGGCCTGGCCGTGCTGGCCGGGCGGATAGCCGCGCCGCTCGACGGCGCACTTCTCGGTCAGGCAGCGCGTGCCCTTGAGGAACAGCTTGGTGCCTTCCCGCCGGCAGAGCCGGCACGCGGGACCGGTATAGCGTGCCATGGCTCAGACCCGCCGCTTCTTGGGAGGACGGCAGCCGTTGTGCGGAATCGGCGTGACGTCGCGGATCGAGGCCACCTTGAGCCCGACCGACGCCAGGGCCTGGATGGCCGATTCGCGGCCGCTGCCGGGGCCCTGGACCCGCACGTGCACCTTGCGCAGCCCGAGGTTGAGCGCCTCGCGGGCGCAGTTCTCGCCGGCGACGGTCGCGGCGAACGGGGTGGACTTCTTCGACCCCTTGAAGCCCGCCTTGCCGGCGGTGCCCCACGCGATGGTGTTGCCGTGCAGGTCGGTGATCGTGATCAGGACGTTGTTGAACGTCGCCGAGATGTGCACGATCCCCTCGGACTCCACCAGTTTCTTCGAGCGCTTGGGGCTCGGCTTCGGTGCGGGTGCGGGTGCGGTCATCTTACTTCTTGGTTGCCTTCTTCTTGCCGGCGATGGCCCGACGGGGGCCCTTCTTGGTCCGGGCGTTGGTATGGGTGCGCTGACCACGCACCGGCAGGCCGCGACGGTGCCGCATGCCGCGATAGCTGCCGATGTCCATCAGCCGCTTGATGTTCATGGCCACTTCGGTGCGCAAGGCACCTTCGGTCTTGACGGTCCGCTCGATGACCTGCCGCAGACGGCCCACCTGCACGTCGGTGAGGTCGCGCACCCGCGTGTCGGGCGAAATGCCCGTCTCCACGAGGAGCTTGCGGCTGGTCTGTCGACCGATGCCGAAGATGTAGGTCAAGCCGATTTCCACCCGCTTTTCGCGCGGGAGATCTACGCCGGCGATACGCGCCATCTTACCCCTGCCGTTGTTTGTGCTTGGGCGTCCGGGTACAGATGACGCGCGTCACGCCGCGACGCTTGATGACGCGGCAGCTTTCGCAGATCGGTTTGACGCTCGAACGCACCTTCACTGGCAATCCCTCTTCGTATGCCCCAGGTCTTGGGGTAGCACGGAACGATACTGGGTCTCCGGGTGGGATGCAAGCCCGCCTGCGACAGCGGGTTACTGCCCCGCAGCGCCGGCCGCGACGGCAAATTCCCGGTAGGCCCGGGCGGGGTCCGCCGCCGCCGTGATCGGCCGCCCAACCACCAGGTGCGTCGCCCCGGCGGCGACCGCCGCGGCCGGGTCGCCCCAGTGGTGGTGGTCGCCGACCACGTCGACCCCGCGCCGGATCCCCGGGACCACCAACCGGCCGGGAGCGACCAGCGGGGCGAGCGACGGGAGCGCCGCCGGAGAGCAGACCACGCCGTCCACCCCCGCCACCATGGCAATCCGGCCCAGGCGCTCGACCTCTGACTCGAGGCGGTCGCCACTCCACCCGACCGCCTCGCGGTAGCTGGCGGCGTCGTGCGAGGTCAGGACCGTCACCGCCACGATCCGCAACCGCCCGGCCGCGGCCGTCACCGCCGCCTGGAGCATTTCGCGCCCACCGGTGGCGTGGACCGTTGCCATCTCGACGCCGAGGTCGGCGGCGGCCGCCACGGCGCCAGCGACGGTGTTGGGGATGTCGTGCCACTTCAGGTCGAGAAACACCGGGTGCCCGGTGTCGACCAGGACCCGGACAAACCCGGGGCCGGCCCGGGTGAAGAGGACCGATCCGACCTTGACCGGACAGCGGTCCGGGAGGACATCGAGCAGCTCGAATGCGCTCACCGCATCGGGATGGTCGAGCGCGACGATCAGTTCAGCCATCACTCTGCTCCAGTCGGGCCACGATCCGCTCCGGGAGGCGCGGGTGCGCCAGCGCCGCGGTGCCGATCGCCGTCAACACGGCGCCGGCGGCGAGAAATGCCCGCACGTCGTCGGCGCTCGCGATCCCGCCAATCCCGATGATCGGCAGCCCCGGCAGTGCTTCGGCGGTACGCCGCACGGCGAGCAGCGCCAGTGGCAACAGCCCCGGTCCGCTCATTCCCCCGGTGCCATTGCCGAGCCGCGGCCCGGCACCGTCGGCGAGATAGCCCGGCACGGTGTTGACGAGCGAGACCCCGTCGGCGCCGGCATCGCGAGCCGCGCGGGCAATCGCCGCCACATCGGGAAGGGTCGGCGCGAGCTTGGCGAAGATCGGACGCCGGGTCGCGGCGCGACAGCGCGCCATGACGTCGCTCACGGACGCCGCATCGGTGCCGAACTCCAGCCCACCGCGTTCGGTGTTGGGACAGGAGAGGTTGACCTCGTAGCCGGCGTGGCCCGCCACGTCGTCGAGGCGGGCAATCACCTCGGCGTATTCGTGCACCGCGAAACCGACCACGTTGACCAGCACCGGCCACCCGGGGAGCGTCGCCGCGAGCCACGGCAGCTCGGTGTCGCGCACCGCCGCAACGCCGGGATTGGCGAGTCCCACGGCGTTGAGCATCCCACCCGGAAACTCCGCCACGCGCGGCGGCGGGTGCCCGTGCCGTGCCTCGAGAGAGACCGCTTTCGTGACCAGTCCGCCGAGGCGATCGAGCCGGCAGATGCCGTGCAGCTCGCGGCCGTAGGCGGCGGTTCCCGCGGCGAGCAGGACCGGATTCGCGAAGCGGATCCCCGCCACCGTTCGGGCGAGGGTCACCGGAATCGCAAGTCCACGGGCGGTTCGGCGCTGGTGGTGCGCTTTCGCTGTTGCGCCATCCAGTGCACGTAGGTGTCGAGCGAATCCTCGAGGTTGGCGAGGCGGGGACTCCCCCGCCCCTCCGCGAGACGCACGTACGGGTTGGTGGTGTCGGCGGCAAGACGCGCCAGGATGGCCGACGACGAATCGGGAACGAGCGTGCTGCGCAGGAACATCGCCTTGGCGCGGTACGGTGACTCCGGCCACCCGGCTTCGACGCGCCGCAGGTACGACGCGGCAAGCGATGGCGCGTGCAGCGAGTCGCGCGCAAAGGTTGCGGCGACGAACATCGTCAGGTCGCCGCGGGGCGAGCCGGGCTCGGTCGTGCTGTCGAGCGCCACGAGGTACAGCGCCAGCCGTCGCAACGACGCGGCGCGGTACGCGGCGAGACTGGCACCGAACTCACCCCCGGCGAGGTCAGTGGTCGAGTCGATCGCGCGCTGCAGCGTGGCGGAATCGGAGACCCGCTGGAAGAGCCATTCCGCGTAGAGCCCCTGCGCTTCTGCGATCACCGGCCCGACCCGCACCGCGGCGATGCGCCGGTAGCGGGCCTCCACAGCACCGCTGTCGCCGGCCAGCGCCCCGCGCAGCGCCGCGAGCAGCAGGCTGTCGCGGTGCAGCGGCTTGATCCCGGGCTCGGCGTTCAACCAGCCAATGAGGGTGTCGGCACCGGCGCGGTCGGTGGCGGCGGCGGTCGTCACCAGCGGCATCCAGTCCACCGTGGGATCGGGCGGATGCGCCAGCGGCGACAGCAGCGCCAGCGCGCTGTCAACATGCCCCAGCCCGAGCTCGGCACGGGCCGCGTCGACGCGTGGCGCCGTGCCGGGAAGATCAACGAGCAATGCGAGTGCGTCGCTCCAGCGGCCCTGGTCCACCAGCACCCGGGCCGAATGTTCCCGGGCGGCGGCACGCACCGCCGGGTCGCGGCTGTTGACGAGCTGGCCGTAGATGGCGAACGCGCCGACGTCGTGGAGCGTCTCCTTGCAGCGCGCCAGCTCGAGGAGCAACGGATCCCGCCACTTTGCCCCGGGTGCCGCGGCGAGGGCGGTCTCCAGGTCGCCGGTTGCCTCGCCACAATCGTTGGTGCGGGCCCGCGCCCGGCCGCGCAGCCAGGCCGCTTCGATGCGCCCCGAGCCGTGATGCATCCGGGCCAGCGCCGAGTCGGCCTTGTCGATCACCTGGCCCCAGTCGGAACGCGCCTCACCGGGTCGGTTGTGCTTTTCGGCATCGAGCGCCTGGCCGGAAAGGAGTCGCGCCTGGTAGAGCGAATTCGACCAGCTGCAACCGGCGGTGAGGATCAGCAACAGCAGCAGGCGGCGGCTCATGAACCGGCGCTCGCGGAATCACCGGTTTCGCGGTCCACCTCACGGAGGTAGCCCACAATCGCGTCCGCAATGGCGCCGGCGAGGGCCCGCTGGCCGGTGCGGGTGGTCAGCAGCCTGGCATCTTCCCGGTTGGTGCCGTAACCCATCTCGACCAGGATCGCGGGGCGACGTGCGGTGGTGAGCACGGCAAACTCCGCCTGCTTCACGCCACCGTCGACCCCCGACTGCACCTCGCCGAGGTGCGATTGCACCAGCGCGGCCGCGCGCGCCGATTCACGCAGGAACTCGTTGGTCTGCAGGTCCTTGAGGATGAAGTTGAGCCCGCCCGGCGCGGTCTGCTTCGACGGCAGGTCATAGCGCAGCGCGCTGTTCTCCATCTTTGCCACCCGTGCCGCGTCGGCGGTGCGGGCCTCGGAGAGGAAATAGGTCTCGAAGCCGCGGACCCTGGTGTAGCCCGTATGCTTTTCCAGCGAGTTGACGTGCAAGGAGACAAAGAGGTCGCAGTTGGCGCGACAGAAGTCGGGGGCGCGATCGTAGAGGCTGATCACGGTGTCAGTGGTGCGGGTCATCGTCACGATCACGCCGCGCTTCTGAAGATCGGCCCGGACCAGCAATCCGATCGCGAGGGTGACGTCCTTCTCCTGCACACCGCGGGGGAAGAAGATCCCGGGACTGCCGGGATCGGTCCCGCCGTGGCCGGGATCGAGCGTGACGTGATGTCCGGGGCGCAATCCGTCGGGAAAGCGGGAGCGCTCTTCGGCGCCGACGGTGGTCCGCTCGGGGCGGTTGACCAGCGGCGCGGGGGCGGGGCCCGCCACGAGCAGCGCCGAGTCCGGCGACCAGTGCCACGCCTGGCGGTCGGGGTCGGCGAGGACGTCGGCGACGAATGCCAGCGGGACGAGCAACGTGTCGCCGTGCGCCAGCGCCGGAGCGGGCAGCGCGCGCACCTCGTCACCGGTGTCGACCAGCGGCATGCCGGGAAGGAAGCGGAAATGCCCCGCCGGCGTGTCGAGGACGACCCAGTCGCTGTCGCGGGCCACGGTGCCACCAATGGCGCGCGCCAACGGTGGCAGCGGCACCAGTGGACCCACGCCGCCGCGACGCACCAGCGCAATTCGCTGCGCCGGGCCGTGCGGCCCGTTGATCCGCAGCGTGGCGGCGGGACGGCTGCGCGCCGCGGTGACCGGCGCCGCCGCGCGCGCCTGCGCGGACAATGGCACCATCGGCACCAGGGCAAGCGCGAGGAGCGACGTGCCGATCACTGCCGGCCCCGCCACGCCATGGTGCGCGCCATCTCCCGTTCCGCCATGCGGCGCTTGAGATCCTGGCGCTTGTCGTGCGCCTTCTTGCCGCGGGCGAGGGCCAGCTGCACCTTGGCGCGGCCCCGCTCGAAATAGAGTTCGAGCGGGATCAACGCCAGCCCCTCGCGCTCGACCGCGCCGATGAGGCGCTCGATCTCGCGCCGATGGAGCAGCAGCTTTCGCGACCGCGTCGGGTCCTGGTTGTAGCGATTCCCCTGTTCGTAGGGGGAGATGTGCACCTGTTCAATCCACGCCTCACCGCGATGAATGCGGGCGAACGCCTCCTTGATCGATGCGCCGCGACGCCGCAACGACTTGACCTCGGTGCCGGTCAGCACCAGCCCGGCTTCCAGGGTCTCGAGCACGTGGTACTCATGCGTGGCTTTGGGATTGCGCGCCACCGAAACGCGCTCGGAGCTGGCGGCCGGGGCGCCGCCCGGGTTGCGAGGAGCCATCGACCGTAAAGTAACGGGCGGGGGTGGCGTCTGCTTGACGGTCGGGGCGAGCAAGGACTACGTTTGCGGCCCTTCGCCGAAGTGGTGGAACTGGTAGACGCGCTGCGTTCAGGGCGCAGTGGGCGCAAGCCCGTGGGGGTTCGAGTCCCCCCTTCGGCATCCGGCACGTCGCAACACCTCAGTACCGCGCCATGGTCGGATCGACCGTGGCGGCCCATCCGTCGACACCACCCGCCAGGCTCCGCACCCGCGAGAAGCCCGCCCGCACCAGCAGCGCGCGGGCGGCGAGCGAGCGTTGTCCGTGGTGACAGACGGTGATCAACTCGCGGTCGCGCGGCAGTTCCACCAGACGCGACGGCAGCTCGGAAAGCGGCACCAGCCGCGATCCCGGCAGCGCCGCGATGCGGAACTCCCACTCCTCCCGGACATCGACCAGCGCCGGCGGCCGATCCGATCGGAGCGCCGCGGCGAGTTGCGGCGGGGCGATCTCGAGGTCGCCGTCGTCGAACGTGCCGCCGGTCCCGCAGAACGCCTCGTAGTCGATGAGTTCGTGAATCGACGGCCGATCGCCGCAGACCGCACAGGCCCGATCGCGATGCACGGCGATCTCGCGGATCCGCATCGCGAGCGCATCGATCAGCACCAACCGGCCGACCACCGACTCGCCCACGCCGAGAATCCACTTGATGGCCTCGAGCGCCTGCATCGAGCCGACCAGCCCCGGCAGCACGCCGAGCACGCCGGCGTCGGCGCAGCTCGGCACCAGTTCCGGTGGTGGCGGTTCCGCGAAGACGCACCGATAGCAGGGACCGCCTGGTGCGGCAAAGAGCGACAACTGGCCGGAGAACCGGAAGATGCTGCCGTAGACCAGCGGGCGGCGCTCCAGGACACAGGCATCGTTGACGAGATAGCGCGTCGGGAAGTTGTCGCTGCCGTCGACCACGAGGTCGTACGAGGCCACGAGCGGGCGGGCGTTGCCGCTGTCGATCCGCTCCTGGTAGGTCTCGACGACGACATGGGGGTTGAGTGCCGCCAGACGGGCGGCGGCCGACTCGGTCTTGGGCCGGCCGATCGCGGCGGTGTCGTGGAGCACCTGCCGCTGCAGGTTGGAGGCATCGACCACGTCGCCATCGACGATCCCCAGGGTCCCCACCCCGGCGGCGGCGAGGTACAGCGCCGCGGGCGACCCCAGCCCGCCGGCGCCGACCAGCAGCACGCGCGCCGCCTTGAGCCGGCGTTGCCCGTCGACACCGACCTCGGGGAGCGTCAGGTGCCGGGCGTAGCGGAGGAGTTCGTCGGGGGAGAAGTCCGCAGCGGACATCGCGGGCTGCGGTTCCGGTTCAGCCGGCGCCGTGCAGCGCGACCAGGTCTGCCGCCGACGCTTCTGCCTCGAGCAGCGACGCCAGCGTGATGCCGCCAAGGAAGGTGTCGATCTGCCGCTGCAGCTCGACCCAGACCGGGCGGATGCTGCACGAGGCGTTGGGTGCGCAGCGCTCCGGGTCGACCTGGTGGGTTTCGCAGTTGAGGTCGAGCAGCTGGTGTTCCGACGCGGTCATCACGTCGCGCACCGAGATTGCCGCCGGATCGCGGGCCAGGCGGTAGCCGCCCCGCGCGCCGCGCATCGACTCGACCAGGCCGGCGCGCCGCAGCCGCAGCAGGATCTGCTCGACGTAGTGCGCCGGGAGGTGCTCGACCTCGGCGATCTCTCGCGCTGCCACCGGCGGCAGACCACCACCGTGGCGCCGTGCCAGATGCAACACGATGATCAGTGAATACTCGGACCAGCTGCTCACCCGCATGATGGAAAGATCGTCGCGCGACCGCGAATTGTCACGTTCCCGTCGCGCCGCCGGCGCGGCGGCCGCGGACGGCTCCCAGCCCCGCCACAGGCCCCAGCGCCAGCGCGACCATCGCCCAGCGCCAGCCGAGGTGCGCCCCGGCGGCAGCCACCAACTGGATGCTCGCCACGGTGAGGAGGAAGCCCACCGACGTCTGCAATGTCAGGGCGGTGCCGACGGCGTGGGGTGGCGCATGTTCGGTCATCAGCGCCGAGAACTGCGCCGAATCGGCGATCACGGCGACGCCCCAGACGAGGCAGACGGCGACGACCAGCCACGGCGGTCCGCCAAAGACCGCCGCACTCAGCAGCGCGCAGGCTCCGCTGGCGACCAGCGACACCCGCACCACGCGGACCCGCCCGATGCGATCGGCGGCATGCCCGCCCCAGAGGCAGCCCAAGGCGCCGACCGCCACACAGGCAAACGCCCAGACGCCGACCCGCCCGGCAGAGTGCCCCGCCGCGGTGAACGACGCGGCGAGGTACGCCGGCACCCAGGCCCAGAAGGCGTACAACTCCCACATGTGGCCGAGGTAGCCGCCGGTGATGTGCCGCAGGACCGGTTCGCGCGCGACGGTCCGGACGAGGCTCCACGCAAAGGGGCGCGCCGGGAACGCGTGCGGCCCGTCGTGATATCCCGCCGCGATCAGCAGCGCGGCGCCGAGCGCCGCCGCCGACGGCGCCAGCACCGCCGCGTGCAGCGCGAAGTGGGCGCCTTCGAGGAGATACGGAATCGCCTTCCCCGCCGTCAGTGCGGCCACCACCGAGCCGATCGCCAGTCCACGCGCCGCCCGGAACCAGGTGGCCGCCATCTTCATCGCCGGGGGGTAGACGCCGGCCAGCGCCATCCCGGTGAGGAGGCGGGTCGCCACCGCGACACGGAACGAACCGGCCAGCAGCAGCGCGGCGTTGGCGACCGCCGCGCCCACGGCACAGCTGGCGAAGTACCAACGAGCCGGAATGATGTCGGAGAGGTTGAGCACCGCGGCGAGGAGGGTGCCGGCCACGAAACCGACCTGCACCCCGGAGGTGAGCCACGCCGCCTGCCCGGCGGAAAGCCCCAGCTGCACGCGGAGCGTCGGAGCCACCGCGCTCCCGGCGAACCACACCGACATGCCGCCGAGCTCGGCCGTCGCGAGAAGCGCCAGCTGTCGCCAGCGCCGCGGAGCGTCGTCTACCGGGACGGCGTACCGTCCTTCTGTCCCGGCACGCCCAGTTCGGTCATGGCGCGCAGATCGAGGACGTCGTCGAGCTCAGCGCCGCTGAGCACCTGCTTCTCCATCACCAGCTGCTTGACGGTCAGCCCGGTCGCGATCGCTTCCTTGGCGAGCTTCGCCGCGGCGGCGTAGCCGATCTTCGGCGCCAGGGCGGTCACCAGCGCCGGGCTGCGCTCCAGCCAGTGGGCGCACTGCTTCGCGTCGGCGGTCATGCCGCCGATGCAGCGCTCGTCGAAGGTGCGCACCGCGTTGGTCAGGATGATCAACGCAAAGAAGATGTTGTGGGCAATGACCGGCATCATCACGTTGAGTTCCAGCTGTCCGGCCTTGGCCGCCATTGCCACCGTCGTGTCGAGCCCGAGCACCTGGTAACAGACCTGGTTGACCATCTCGACGATCGACGGATTGACCTTGCCGGGCATGATGCTCGAGCCGGGTTGCACCGCCGGCAGCTCCAGTTCGGCCAGTCCGGTGCGAGGGCCCGACACCAGCAGCCGGATGTCGTCGGCGATCTTGTTGAGGTCGAGCACCAGCGCACGCAACGCCCCGCTGAACGTCGCCACGTCGCCCATCGACTCCATCAACTGGATGCGATCGTCTGATTCCTCGACCGGCAGCCCGGTAAACGCCCGGAGACGCTCGACCATCAGCCGCGGGTAGTCGGGTTCGGCGTTGAGTCCGGTGCCGACCGCGGTGCCGCCGATGTTCATCGGGGCGAGCCACCCGGCAGCCTGGGCCAGCTTGGCGCGGTGCCGCGCCACCGTGTGGCCCCACGCCGTCACCTCCTGGCCGAGCCGGATCGGCGTGGCATCCTGGAGGTGGGTGCGTCCCGACTTGATGATGTCGTCGAATTCGCGACCCTTGGCCAGCAGTGAGGCCGCCAGCGCGTCGAGTGCGTCGAGCAGGCCCGGCAGGAGTCGCAGGATGCCGAGCCGGATCGCGGTGGGGATCACGTCGTTGGTCGACTGCGCCATGTTGACGTGATCGTTGGGGTGGATCGGCGCGTAGCTTCCGCGGGGCTTGCCGAGCAGCTCGTTGGCGCGATTGGCGAGCACCTCGTTGACGTTCATGTTGTGCGATGTCCCCGCCCCCGCCTGGTACGGGTCGACCACGAACTGGTCGCGGTGCTGGCCGGCGAGCACTTCGTCGGCCGCGCGGATGATTGCGTCGGCGAGGGCGCCGTCGAGCCGCCCGGTCTGCCGATGGGTCTCGGCGGCGCAACGCTTGATGATCACCACGGCGTCGACGAACGGCGCCAGCGGACGCAGGCCGGAGATGGGAAAGTTCTCGACGGCACGCAGCGTCTGAATGCCGTAGAGGGCGTCGGCGGGAACCTGCTTTTCGCCCAACGGGTCCTTCTCGGTGCGGTATGGCATGGCCCAAAGCTAAGCGAAGCGCCACCCGCCTCCAGAGCCGGGGAGTGCGGCGCTACACCGGACTCGCGGACCGCCGGTTGGCGAGGTACTTCTCGACGGCGATGGCCGCGGTGGTGGCATCGCCCACCGCCGTGGTGACCTGCCGGGTGAGCTGCACTCGCAGGTCGCCGGCGGCGAACAGGCCGGGGATCGACGTTTCCATCCGATCGTTGGTGATGATGTACCCCGCGGCGTCGTGCGCGAAGTGCTCCTTGACCAGGCCGGAATTCGGCGTGAACCCGATGAACACGAAGGCGCCGGTCACCGCCAGCCGGGAGCGCGCGCCGTCAACGGTGTCCTCCAGCTCCAGGTGCTTGAGCCCGCCGGTGTCGCCGACCATCTCCACCACCTGCTTGTTCCAGAGCACGTCGATCTTCGGATTCTCGAACGCCCGGTCCTGGAGAATCTGCGAGGCGCGGAACGCGGCGCGGCGGTGGATGATGTGCACCCGTTCGGCGTAACGCGTGAGGTAGTCGGCCTCCTCGACCGCCGCGTCGCCGCCACCGACGACGGCGATCGTCTCGCCCTTGAAGAACGCGCCGTCGCACACCGCGCAGTACGACACACCCCGGCCGGCATATTCCGCTTCGCCCGGCACGCCCAGCCGGTTCGGCGTCCCCCCCGCGGTGAGGATGACGGCGGGCGCCACGTAGACCGCGTCGCTGGAACAGGTGACCTCGAAGATGCCGTCATCGCGGCGGCGGATGGCGGTGACGTCTTCGGTGCGGATGTCCGCGCCGAAGTGTCGCGCGTGCTCGGCCATCTTGTCGGCGAGATCCGGCCCGAGGATCGACACGAACCCGGGGTAGTCCTCGACCTTCTCGGTGTTGAGCAGTTCGCCCCCCGGCGCACCGCGTTCCAGCACCACCGCGTTGAGCATCCCGCGTCCGCAGTACATCGCCGCGCAGAGGCCGGCCGGGCCGCCGCCGACGATGATGACGTCGAATTCGAAGTCGGGTTCGGGAGTCAGCATGATCCGGGTCGGTCGGGGTCGAGGGTCGCGGGGGATACGTCGCCGAAGATACAACGCCTACGGTGCGGTCGGGTTCCCCTCGCACGGCGACGTCCGCCACTGGAAGCTCCAGCGCCGGCCCGTGGCGTAATGGACCTGTGGCGCGTCGCCGCCGGGAACCGCGCGGAGCGCGCGCACGGTGACGTCGGTGGTGTCGGTGGCGCCCGGGCCCCGGATGCAGGCAACGGCACCGTCGAGCACCGGCGCCAGCGCGAGCCGGGGCGTGACCTCGCTGATCCACCCGGCGGTGCGCGACGAGGCTGCAACGATCGGCGTGGTGTCGAGTGGGGCATCGATCACCGCCGGCGCGGTGCCGAGGGTGCTGGTCAGTGCCTGCCCGAGGAGCGCCGCGCCGGACGCGCCGAGGGGCGCGCCGACATGGTGCGTGGTGACCGTGACCCGTCCCCGCGCGTCGATCTGGAGCGCCCAGCCCACCAACGGCCCGGCGGCTGCGGCGGGCCACAGCGACCGCAGCGACCCCTCCAGCTGGCTGGTGATGCTGGTGAGCGACGGCGGCGGCCCGGGCGTCTCGGCGGTGACGTGTTCGAGGGCCGCCGAGTTCGGGACCGCGATGACCGTCACCGTCGGCGTGACACCGGCGGCGGCGGCGATGCCTGTCTCGAGCTGGCGCTGCAACCGTGACGCTCCGGTCGGCGTGTCGACGGTGAGGAGCCGCAGCGTGACCGTGCCGCGCTCGGCGGTCAACGTCGACTCGACCGCCTGGGGCGCGAGGTCGTCGAGCAGCCGGCTCACCGCCGACCGCACCCGCACCTGCCACGACACCTCGTCGAGCGCCTTGCGCAGCGGCACGTAGACCGCGGCCAGGAACAGCAGCGGCACGAGGAGGCGCATCACCGGGCCATAGCGCGAGCCGAAGAGGCGCTTGAGCCACGCCTCGCCACGTCGGGCCGCCCGGTCGGTACGGCGGCCTTGCGGGCCGAGGTATTGCCGCTCGAGTTCGTCGGCATCGACCTCGTCATAGCCGAGCGCCAGGAAGCTGACCACGGCGAAGACCAGGATGGCGGAGAAGTTCGCCACAAAGAGCAGCGAGGCGCCGGACGCGATGGATCCCGAAGCCGTCCCGAGGCCGTACCCCGCGACGCAGAGCGGCGGCACCAGCGCAATTCCCACCGCGGTGCCGGCCGCCGCCGCCGTGGTGTCGGCGGTGCGGCGCACGGTGGTGTAGGCGGCGGCGAGGGCGCAGAAGATCGCCACCAGGAGGTCGAGCACGGTCGGCGCGGTGCGGGAGGAGATCTCGGCGGTGATCTGGTGGAACGGCAGCACCAGCGTGATCAGCGTCGCCGCGGCAAGCACCAGCACCACGCTGAGCAGGACGCGCAGGAAGGCGCGCAGCACCAGGAATGCGCTGCCGACGGCAAACCCCATCCCGAGTTCCACGATCGGGCCCATCAGCGGTGAAACCAGCATGCCGCCGATGACCACCGCGGTGCTGCCGAGCACGACACCGAGGGTCGCGATGCACGCCGCCAGCGCGAGCTGCAACCAGTATCCCGGCGCCCGGCGCGCGTTGGCTTCGAGCATCGCGATGACGGTGTCGACGCGATGCTGCTCGTCGACACCGAAACCGAGCGCCAGGGAGTGGCGCAGGTTCCGGAGCAGCCGCCAGATCTGGCGCGCCTGCGCCTTCGCCACGCGGCGGGCCTGCTCCGGTTCACCGGTCATACGCCGCCTCCGTTCCATCGAGCGAGCCGATCCGCAGCACCGCGATCGCGCCATGACACGAGGAGATCGAACCGATCACCAGGTCGCCGCCGGCCGGCGTGGCCGCCAGCTCGGCAAGCCGCTCCGCGGCGTCGAGCGCCAGGCGCGCCGGATACATCCCCACACCGTACGTGACATGCCGGCAGGCAAAGAGCACCGGGCCCGCGGTGGGGCGCTGTCGGGCGTGGGTCGTGGTCCACGCGGCCACCGCGTCGCCCATCTCCCAACTGCGCGGCGCCCGGATCATCGGGCAGAGCAACGGCTCGACACAGTGCACCGGGCAAAGCCAGTCGGCAAAAGATACGTACCGGACGCCGTCGCGGTGCAGCCGGTCGTACGGTGTGCCGAGCGGCTCGGCGGCGGCAACCAGCCCGACCTGCCGCGACGGGGCAAGCTCCCGGGCGCGGCGCTCGAGCCACTCGGCCATCAGATGCGGCATCAGCGGCGATGGCACGATCATGTCCGGCAGGCCGTCGCGATCGCGGGCACCGGCGTCGAGCCATTCGTCGAGAAATGCCCCCCATTCGGCGATCCGCAGCTCACCCGCGCCGCCCGGCTCGAGGCGCGTCACCGCGCAGGCCGGATCGTGGTCGACGTTGATCACCCGGCGGCAGCGGACCGCACCGCGTTCCAACGCGGTCCGCAACTGGCCCAGGTAGAAGGTTCCGTAGCATCCCCCGCCGATGATCACCACATCGCCGAGGGCAGTCACTGCCGCCAGCGCCTGCCGCCGTCGACCACCAGGGTTTCACCGGTGACGAAGTCGCCGTGTTCGAGGAGGTAGAGCATGGCCTGCACCGCGTCGTCCGGCGTCCCGAGGCGTTGCAGGGGCGTGGTCTCGGCGAGCGCCTCCCGGCGCGACGGGCCGTAATCGTCGGGCACCAACACGGTTCCCGGCGCTATCGCGTTGACCCGCACGTCGGGGGCGAGGGCCAGCGCCAGCACCCGGGTGAGCATCACGACGCCGGCCTTGCTCACCGAGTGCGCCGCATACGCGGGCCACGGCTCCAGTCCGCCGAGGTCGGCAATGTTGATGATCGCGCCGTGCCGCGCGGCGAGGTGCGGAGCGGCGGCACGGGCAACCAGAAACGGCGCTCGCAGGTTGAGATCGAGAACCGCGTCCCACGCCTCAGGAGTGGTCTCCGCGACGGTCAGGCGATCCATGACGGCGGCCGAGTTGACCAGCACGTCGAGCTGCCCGAAGTGGCTCACCACCTGCCCCGGCAGCGCGCCGGCCACCGCCGCGTCGCGCAGGTCGCCAGGGAACACCTCGGCCGCGCCACCGAACGCCCGGATCTCCGCGACGACCGCCGCGGCGGCGTCGGGCGATGCAGCGTGATGCACCGCGACACTCGCTCCCCGCCGCGCGAGCCCCAGCACGAACTCCCGGCCAAGCCGCCGAGCTCCGCCGGTCACCAGCGCCACGCGTCCCTTGAGCTCCATCAGCTGTTCCCTCTTCGGTCGGGGCAGCGGGCGGCAAGGGCATCGAGCCATTCCGCCGGGACCTGTTGCGAGCCAAGCATACCGTGCGTCCCGTGCGGGTTGTCCTCGCCGTGCCAGTCGGAGCCGCCGCTCCGCGACATGTCGAGCGCCAGCGCGGCGGCGGTGAGCGCCGCCACCATGTCCGCGGTGTGTCCCGGGTGCCGGGTCTCGACCGCGTCGACGCCCTCGGCGCGCAGCGCGGCGAGATTGTCCGGCGTGCCGCGACGCTTGAGGTGCGCCGCCGAGACCACGCCACCCGCCCCATGCACCACCGCGGTGACCTCGGCGACCGCCGGCAGCTGCTTGGGAACATACGCCGGGCGGCCCGGCCCGAGATAGCGATCGAACGCCTGCTGGACGGTGCCGACCACCCCGCGCCGTTGCAGGATCCGCGCAATGTGCGGGCGGCCCACGGCGCCGTGCCGCACTTCCCGAGACAGTTCGTCAGGGGTCACCAATTGCCCGGCGGCGGCGAGGCGATCGAGGATGAGGTCGGCACGCAGCTGACGGAGGTGCCGCGCCTCGTGGAGAAACGCCGCCAGCGGCGCGTCGTCGGGATCGACGAAGTAACCGAGCAGGTGCACCTCGCCCCACGGCGCCGCGGCGGAGAATTCGCAGCCCGGCACCAGCCGGATGCCGAGGCGGTCCGCGGCGGCCCGCGCGTCGGGCACACCGGCCAGGCTGTCGTGATCGGTCAGTGCCAGCGCCTCGAGACCGACATCGGCCGCCCGGCGCACCACCTCGGCGGGCGCCAGCACGCCGTCCGAGGCGGTCGAGTGGCAATGCAGGTCGATCACGCCGGCGACGCGTATCCCCCGTCGGGCGAAGTCCAGGCCGGCTGCGACTCGCCGAGCAACCGGTGGAGCGCGGCGTCGGTGGCCTGATCGAACGCCAGCTCGGGCGCCTTCGCCATGCGCGGCGCAAAGCGGACGTAGCGCCGCTCGGGGCCGCCCCCGGCCACCCGCCGGAACTCCAGCGAAACCTCGTCGGAGCCGTACTGCGTGCGGCGGCCGCTCAGCGCCACTTCCCACGTTGCGCCGTCCGGTCCGGTGATGTGTCGCGCCATGTCCGCCTCAGCCCTGATGCTCGGGGAAGTTGTGCAGCGTGTGACGGAGGTCGGCGAGGAACCGGTCGGCGTCGGCGCCGTCGACGATCCGGTGATCGTAGGCGAGGCAGAACATGCCCTTGGTGCGGACACCGATCGTGTCACTGCCGTCGGGCAGGGTGATCACGGAGGGGCGCTTCTCGATGGCGCCGACGGCGAGAATCGCCACTTGCGGCTGGTTGATCACCGGCGTGCCGACGAAGGTGCCGAAGACGCCGGGATTGGTGATGGTGAACGTGCCGCGTTGCACGTCTTCCGGCGCGAGCCGCTTGGAGCGGGCCCGTTCGGCAAGGTCCTGGATGGCGCGAGCCACCCCGAGCAGCGACAACTCGTCGGCGTGGCGCAGCACCGGAACGATCAATCCCCAGTCGAGCGCGACGGCGATGCCGAGGTTGATGTCGCGGCGGTAGATCGTGTTGTCGCCGGACACCGCGGCGTTGACCACCCGGTGCTTGCGGAGGTTCTCCGCGATCGCCTTGGCGATGAACGCCAGGAAGGTGAGGTTGACACCCCGCTCGGCAAACGACGCCTTGAGCCGCTTGCGCAACCCCGCGATGTGGGTGAAGTCGATCTCGATGAGCGAATTGACGTGCGCCGAGATGCGGCGGGAGAGCACCATGTGGTCGGCGGTGAGCTTGCGGATCCGGCTCCACGGCTCGACCTGATCGCCTTCCCACGCCTCGACCACCGGACTCGGTGCGACGGTCGGTTGCGCGGCGGGTGCCGGAGCCGCGGCGGGACGCCCCACAACGGGAGCGGCCGCCGGTGCCGGCGCGGCAGGCGGTGGCGCGGCCGGCGCCTGCTCGAGGTAGTCGAGGACATCCTGCTTGGTGACGCGCCCCGCCGAACCGGTGCCGGGAATTGCCCCGAGATCGAGGCCGTGCTCCTCGACCATCTTGCGCACCAGCGGCGTCGAGCGGCGACGCAGCCGTTCTTCGGCGCTCTCGGTCCCGCCGGCGGCGGGCGCGGCGGGCGCCGGTGCCGGAGCGGCAGCCCGTGGGGCCGGCGGTGGTGCGGCCGCGGGAGCCGGAGCGGCGGCGGCCGGTGCCGGAGCGGCGGCGGCTGGTGCCGGAGCGGCGACCGCGGCGGAGGCATCGGTATCGATGCGTCCCACCACGGTGCCGACCGCGACCGTTTCGCCTTCGGGCACCAGCACTTCGGCCAGCACGCCGGCCTGGGGCGAGGGGATCTCCGCATCGACCTTGTCAGTGGAGATCTCGAAGATCGGCTCGTCGCGCTTGACCGGCTCGCCGACCTTCTTCAACCACTTCGACATGGTGCCCTCGGCGATCGATTCTCCCATCTGCGGCATGGTGACGTCAATCCGAGCCATTCTTCCGTTCCTCCCGGCCAGCTTCAGTAAGCGGCGAGCCAGCGGCTCGCGCGCACGATATCCGACGTCTGCGGCAACACGAAATCTTCCAGCGGCGGCGCATAGGGCAATGGAACATCGTGCGCGCCGACCCGCCGAACCGGTGCGTCGAGCCATTCAAAGCACCGCTCGTTGATGCGGGCGGTGATCTCGCCGGCGATACCGCCAGTGACGGTGTCCTCGTGGACGATCAGCACGCGGTTGGTCTTGCGCACCGTGGCGATGATGGCATCGTCATCCAGCGGCGCCAGCGTCCTGAGGTCGATCACTTCCACCGACAGCCCGTCGCTCCGCTCGAGCTCCGCGGCGGCGTCGAGCGCCTTCCATACCGTCGCCGCGTAGGTGATGATCGACAGGTCCCGCCCTTCGCGCGCGACACGGGCCCGGCCCAGCGGCACCACCGCGTCGCCGGCGGCGAGCTCGTCCTTGACGCGACGGTAAAGGTACTTGTGTTCGAAGAACAGCACCGGATCGTCGTCGCGGATCGCCGCCTTGAGGAGGCCCCGGGCGTCGGCCGCCGTGGCAGGATAGACGATCTTGAGGCCCGGCGTGTGGAGGAAGCCGGCTTCCGGGTTCTGGGAGTGGAACGGGCCGCCGCGCACGTAGCCGCCGGACGGCCCGCGCACCACGATCGGGCACGGCAGCATGGCGCGATACCGCGCCGTGGCGACATAGTTGGTCAGCATGTCGTAGGCGTTCGACATGAAGTCGATGAACTGCATCTCGCAGACCGGCCGCATCCCGTAGTGCGCCGCGCCGGCCGCCGCGCCGACGATCGCCGCCTCGGAAATCGGCGTGTCGATGACCCGGCCGGCCCCGAAGCGCTCCAGCAGGCCTTCGGTGGCCTTGAACGCCCCGCCGTAGGCGCCGATGTCCTCGCCGAGACAGATGACCCGGTCGTCGCGCTCCATCTCCTCGAACAGCGCCTGGCGCACCGCGTCGAGATAGGTCGACTCAGGCATCGCGGGTGCCCCATCCGGCCGGACGTTCGTGCTCGTCGACGGCCCGGCCCGCGCCTCCGCGATACCAGAGCTTCGGCGCCTGCGGCGGATCGGCGTAGACGCCGCGCAGCGCGTCGGGCCCGTCACACGCCGGCGAGGCGTCAGCTTCGTCGGTCGCCTGGTCGACGGTCTGCCGCACCGCGTCGTCGATCGACGACAGTGCTGCTGCGTCGAACCCGAATTCGCCGGTCAGTCGCGCCACGTAGCGATCGACCGGGTCGTTCGCCGCCGCCCACCGTTCGATCTCGCCCGCCGGGACATAGTGCTGATTGTCGTGCTCGGCGTGGCCCTTGCGCCGGTAGGTGATGAACTCGATCAGCGTCACACCGCCGCCGGCGCGCGCATGGTCGATCGCGGCGCGGGTGGTGGCGTAGACCTCGAGCACGTCGTTGCCATCGGCACGCACTCCCGGCACGCCGTAGCCGATCGCCTTGTCGACCAGCTGCCGGGCGGCGGTCTGCTGGCTGGTCGGCGTCGAGTACGCATAGCCGTTGTTCTCGACCACCACCACCAGCGGACAGCGCTGCACCGCCGCAAAGTTGATCCCCTCGTGGAAGCTGCCGGTGCTGGTCGCACCGTCGCCGACGTAGACCAGCCCGACCCGCGGTTCGCCGCGAAGCCGGAAGGTGAGGGTCACCCCCGCCATCACCGGCACCATGTCGCCCAGGTGGGAGATCTGGCCGATGAAGTGCCGATCGGTGACGTCACCGAAATGGATGTTGAGCTCGCGCCCACGGGTCGGCGAATCGCCCTTCGCCATGTACTGGCGGAGGATCTCGACCGGCGTCGCTCCCTTGACCAGCATCGAGCCGAGGTTGCGGATCAACGGCGCCATGACGTCGGTGCGCTCGAGGGCGAATGCCGACCCGACCGCGCACGCCTCCTGGCCGAGTGACCGGAACAGGCCGCCGACCACCTTGGTCTGGCGGTAGAGTGCCACCAGGCGCTCTTCGAGAGTGCGGGTCAACCGCATCCATCGATACAGCGCCAGCAGTTGATCGCGGTTCAGCCCGGAAGGGATCGCCGATGCCGGCGTCGCGGTGGATACCACCATGGGACTGCGGTCGCCTCGTCTCGAAAGAGAGCCAGCGCGGAAAACTCGGCGCGCCGCGGAAGCCGGTCAAGGCGAGGAACAATCCGTGGTGGCGCGGACTACTCCGTCAGTAGTCGCCTCGCAACACATGGCTCGGCTCGGCAACGGTGTGGATCGTGCCGAGAAAGTGCTTGCCGAGCTTGTCGAGTTCGCTTTCGCCGACCTGGTCGGTGCTCACCGTCACCAGCGTGTCGTGGCCGCCTTCCGGCTCGGCGGTGACCGTCACCGCGCCGAGGGCTCCGGCGAACGAACGGCGGCGCGGCGCTTCTCCCGACGGGGAGAGGCGCGCGCCGAAGAACGTGGTGGCGCGCGCAATGACGTCGTCGGGCGGCACCGAAGTCCGGTGGAAGTATTTCATCGCCGCGTCATGCCTCGGCCGAATAGTCCTGGCCCAGATGGGTGATGACATCCTCGCCCATCATCCAGCGCAGCGTGTTCTTGAGCTTGGTCTGCTGGATGAAGAGGTCATGCTCCGGATACAGCCCGGGCAGCGCCTGGGGGCTCTTGAAGTAGAACGAGAGCCATTCCTGGACGCCGGTCATGCCGGCGCGCTGGGCGAGGTCGAAGAACAGCGCCAGGTCGAGCACCAGCGGAGCGGCGAGGATCGAATCGCGGCAGAGAAAATCGACCTTGATCTGCATCGGGTAGCCGCACCACCCGAAGATGTCGATGTTGTCCCACCCTTCCTTGTTGTCGCCGCGGGGCGGGTAGTAGTTGATGCGGACCTTGTGGTAGAGCTTGCCGTACAGCTCGGGATAGAGCTTGGGCTGCAGGATGTACTCCAGCACGCCAAGCTTCGACTCTTCCTTGGTCTTGAACGATTCGGGATCGTCGAGGACCTCGCCGTCGCGATTGCCGAGGATGTTCGTGGAGTACCACCCCGCGACACCCAGCATGCGCGCCTTGAACATCGGCGAGAGCACCGTCTTGATCATCGTCTGGCCGGTCTTGAAATCCTTGCCGCCAATGGCGATGCCGCGGCTCTTGGCCAGTTCCACCATGGCGGGGAAATCACAGGTCAGGTTGGGCGCGCCGTTGGCAAACGGCACGTCCTCCATGAGGGCGGCCCAGGCATAGAGCATCGACGGCGCGATCGACGGGTCGTTGGCGTCCATCGCCTTCTCGAACGCCGCCAGCGACTGATGCGCCGCGCCCGGCACGATGAAGATCTCGGTCGACGCGCACCACACCATGACGCAGCGGGCCACCCCGGTGCGCTTGCGGAAGTCGCGGATGTCCTGGCGCAGCTGTTCGGCGAGCTCGCGCTTGGTCTTGCCCTGCTTGACGTTGGTGCCGTGCAGGCGCTTGACGTAATTCTGGTCGAAGACCGCCGGCATCGGCGTGATCGACTCGAGGAATTCCCGGATCGGCTCGACGTGCTCGTGGCGCTCGAAGACGCCGCAATGGAGGCACGAACGATAGGCGTCGTCGGGCACCGGGTCCCAGGCACCGAACACCAGGTCGTCGAGCCCGGCAAGCGGCACGAAGTCGCGGATCAGCGGCGCGCGCCCTTCGGTCCGCTTGCCGAGGCGGATGGTCGCCAGCTGGGTGAGAGATCCGAAGGGACGTGCCAGGCCGCGGCGCGACAGTTCCACCCCGGCAATGAAGGTCGAGGCCACCGCACCGAGCCCGACGCAGAGAACGCCAAGTTTGCCGTTTGCCGGAGCGATGTTCCGGGGCTTCGAATCCGCCACGCGATGTTCCTTTCTTACGGGAGACCGGCGTCACCGGCGGCACGGTGCACGTACACGAACCGCTGCACCACCGTGATGAGCGACAGGCCGGTGAGGATGGCCACGACAACGGTAAGCACCAGGCCACCCGGTCCGGCGCCGAGGATCAGGGTCGACAGCCCGAGCAGGAGGATCCGCTCGGCCCGCTGCACGATGCCGACCCGGCATTCGATGCCAAGTCCTTCGGCGCGCGCCCGCATGTAGGACACGAGCAGCGCACTGAGGATCCCGAGCATGCAGAGGATCACCGACAACTCGCGGACCCGCACACCCGGGGCATAGATCAGGTAGGCGGCGATGCCGATGAAGAGGGCGCCGTCACCCATCCGATCGAGGGTCGAATCGTAGAACGCGCCCCACTTGGTGGCGCGGTCGCTGCCGCGGGCAACCTGGCCGTCGAGGGTATCGAGGATGCCGCTGGCAAGCAGCAGCGCACCACCCGAGCGGATGTGGTCGAGACCGTATGCCACCGCCGACAAGGCGATCAGCACGGCGCCGATGGTTGTGAGCGTATTGGGGGTGACACCGAGTCGCAGGAAGGCCCGCACCATCGGTGCAGTTCCCTTCTGATACGCCCTGCTCACTGACCCGTTGACCAGTTCCCCCAACGGCCCCCCTCGACACGTCGATCTGCGCGATAATGGGGCGAAAACCTAATGGCCGCTCGAGTCCGGGGCAACGAATCGACGCGCCGGCCCGGCCGCCGATCGGCGGCCCGCGCCCCGGAGCTGCTCGGCGCGGGCCGGCGGTGTCAGTGATAGAGCAGCAACGGCCTCACCCGGCGCGCAAAGGCATCGAGCGGGGCGCGCCACGCCGCCACGATCCGGTCGGGCGGGACGCCGTTCAGCAACGCGAGCCGCAGCGCCGGGCCACCGGCGAGGCGGTCGAACGAGCCGCCGATGCCGATCCGGTCGGGGTGCACGGCGCGGACGGCGGCAAGAAGGTGGACCGCTGTGACGGCGGGATCGAACCGGCGCCGATCGGTCACGACGAGCCGGATGGCGGCGACCGTGGTATCGGCGAACTTGCCGTCGCCGGGGTGGCGGGGCGTGAAGCTCACGCCGGTGAATCGGACCCCCGGCAGGCGGTCGGCGCGGAGCCGGTGCAGCACCGCGGTGGTGTCGAGCCACGGCGCCCCGACCGCCTCGAACGGGCGGTCGGTTCCCCGCCCCACCGAAAGCGCGGTCCCCTCGAAGAGGCAGAGGCCCGGATAGTCGAAGAGGGCGTCGAGCGACTGCAGGTTGGGACTCGGGGCGTGATACGGCAGGCCGGTCTGGTCGAGGAATTGGTCGCGGTGCCAGCCGTCAACCGGCACGACGTGCAACTCGACCCGGAGTCCGAGATCGTGCTGCGCGAGCCGCGCGGCCTCGCCCGCCGTCAGGCCGGTCCGCATCGGCATGGCAAGCTGGCCCACCGGCGAGCGATACGCCGTGTCGAGCACGTTGCCCTGCATCGCCCCGCCGATCGGATCGGGCCGGTCCAGCACCACCACCGGAATGCCGCGGGCCCCCGCGGCCCGCATCACGTTGATCGTCGTGTAGAGGTACGTGAAGTACCGCGCGCCGACATCGGGAAGATCCACCAGCAGCACATCGATGTTCGCGAGCATTGCCGCGGTGGGCGCCGGTGTTGCCCCGTACAGTGAGTAGACCGGCAGCCGGCCGGGGGCGGTGCCGTTGGCAACCGGTGCTCCGGGCGGCAGCGCGGCGTCGAGACCGTGTTCAGGGGCGAACAGCGCCACCAGGTGCACGCCGGCCTGCTGCAGTCGCGCAATATCGGTGACGCCGTCGGCGTCGACCGCGGCGGTGTTGGTCACCAGGCCGACGCGGCGTGACCGGACGAGGGCAATCGAATCGGTCAGCAGCACGTCGATCCCGGGCCGCACCGCCGGGGCCACCGGCGGCTTCACCGGTCCGCCGGCGGCCGAGCCGACGAACATCATCGCCGCGCACCAGCGGATCGGCCCGCGCCAGCCGTTGACTGCCGTCGTCGTATTCATCCGGCTGGAAAGGTGCCAGCCCGCGGCCCGGCGTGCCACTCGCAGCGCGGGGCTTGCGCCCGCCGCGAGGCGGGGCGTCATTACCAACCGGTCCCCGAATTCCGCTGTCCCTGCACCCTGCGCCGAGGTCTATGAGACTGCGTGCCGCGTGGTTGCTCGCCCTGGTGGCCGCCTGCAGCCATCCGAATACCGCACCGACACCGGTTCCGAACAGCCCATCGCTGACGACCCGGCTCGACTACGCCCGCGCCACGCTCGATTCGGCGATCCGCGCCGGCGCGGCTCCCGGCGCGGTGCTGGCGGTCTCGGTGCACGGGCAGCGGATTGTCTACGGCACCGGTGACATCGGCATCGAAGACTCGCTGCGCCCCGACGGAGAGACCGACTACGACCTGGCGTCGGTGACCAAGGTGGTGGCACTCACCACGCTGGCGATGATGGCGGTCAACGAGCATCGCCTCGCGCTCGACTCGCCGGTGGTGCACTATCTCCCCGACTTTGCCCGCGGCGGCCCGGAAAAGGCCCGGGTGACGGTGCGCAACCTCCTGTTGCACGACAGCGGGTTGCCGGCCGACCGCCCGCTCTACCTCCAGGCGACGGACCGCGACAGCGCCATGCGGCTGGCGATCGAGACCCCGTTGCAATCGGCCCCCGGCACGCGGTTCGTCTATTCCGACCTCGGCGCCATCACGCTCACCGCCATCATCGAGAAGCTCTATCACGAGCGGATCGACCGCCTCTTCCAGGAGCGGGTCGCCAAGCCGCTCGGCCTCAAGCGGATGCGGTATCTCCCGCCGAAATCGTGGCACAAGGAGATCGCCCCGACCGAAGACGACACCGTCTGGCGCAAGCAACTGGTCTGGGGCACGGTGCACGACGAGAACGCCGCGCGGATGGGTGGCGTTTCCGGGCACGCCGGCCTGTTCAGCGACGCCGACGACCTGCTCCGGTTCGGCGAATGGGCGCTGGCCGGCGCGCGAGGCGAGAAGTATCCCGGCAAGCTCCAGCCGCCGAAGGAATTCGCGACCTGGACGGTCCGCCAGAACCAGCCGTTCGGTTCGTCGCGCGGCCTGGGGTGGGACACCCCGTCGGGGCTCGAGTCCTCGGCCGGCCGGATCATGTCGCCGCGCAGCTTCGGCCACACCGGCTTTACCGGCACGTCGATCTGGATCGACCCGGACAACGACGTGGTGCTGGTGCTGCTCACCAACCGGGTCAATCCGACCCGCAACACCCCGAAGTTCGGCGATATCCGCGGCGTGGTGGCCGACGCGGTGATGCGGTTCGTGGCGCCGTGCGGCACCACCGTGGTGCTGCTGCAGCCATTCGCGGCCGGCCGCCTGCCGCCCTACTGCCCCCGGCGCTGAGCCAACTGGCGGCGGCGATTGACTTTGGCCGGCCTCCGCCACGAGGTTTGGAGGGGATTCGAGCGGGAGTTCGACCATGAGTGAGACCACGACGACACCGATGCCGGCGGCCCTCCCCGAGGGCTTCGTCCTGACGCTGACCGATCGGGCGGCGCAGGAGGTGCGGCAATTCATCGTATCCGAGAACGCGCCGCCAGAGACCGCCGGGCTGCGGGTGGCAGTACTCCCGGGCGGCTGCTCGGGGTTCAAGTATTCGCTCAACATCGAGGATCGGGCCGGCGACGATGACATGACAGCGGAGCTCAATGGCATCCGCGTCTTCGTCGACGCCTTCTCGGCGCAGTATCTCTCCGGCGTCACCATCGACTACGTCTCGGCGATGCAGGGGAGCGGATTCACGTTCCACAATCCGAACGCCACCGGCGGCTGCGGCTGCGGGAGCAGCTTCACCGCGTAGCGCGGTCGGGGCGACGCAGCGACGAAACGAGGGCTTCGTGATCGGAGCCCTCTTTCATTTTCCGGGCAAACGTCCACGTTTAGGCCGATCCCGACCCGTGTACCACCCGGATGGCCGGAGTTGCCGGCGATCCTCGACCCTCGACTCCCGACCTCTTCGCCCACGGCCCACGACGCTCCTTGTCTCCCGTCGACCTCGCAGTCCTGATCGCCTATCTCGCCGCGACCCTCGGCGTGGGCCTCTGGGTCTCCCGCCACCAGGAATCCGCCGCCGACTATTTCCTTGGCGCGCGCAACCTGGCCGCGTGGACGGTGATGCTCTCGATCGTGGCGACCGAGACGTCGGCGCTGACGGTGATTTCGGTCCCTGGTATCGGCGCGCGCGGTGACCTGACGTTCCTGCAGCTCCCGATCGGCTACCTCTTTGGCCGGATCGGCGTGGCGGCCTGGCTGCTGCCCGGCTACTTCCGCGGCACCCAGGAGACGGCCTACGCACGGTTCGAATCGCGATTCGGCGTGGCGACCCGGCGCCTGTTGTCCTTGATCTTTCTCGTCACCCGGTTCCTTGGCGACGGTGTGCGGGTGTTTGCCGGCGCCATTCCGCTGGCATTGCTGACCGGCTGGAGTATTCCGACGGCGATCCTGGTGATGGGCGTCTTCACGCTGGTCTACACCTGGGTGGGGGGCCTCAAGGCGGTGGTGTGGGCCGACGTGATCCAGCTGACGGTCTACCTCACCGGCGGCGTGGTGGCGCTGGTGATCGCCGTGCACCTGAGTGGCGGATTGCCGACAGCGCTCGCGGCGGCGCATGCCGCGGGCAAGCTCCGCGTCTTCGACTGGCACGTCTCGCTGACGGAGCCCTACACCTTCCTCGGCGGTCTGATCGGCGGGGCGTTGCTCTCGGCGGCGTCGCACGGCACCGACCACCTCATCGTGCAGCGCCTCCTTGCCACCCGCTCGCTGCGCGACGCCCGGATCGCCATCGTCGGTTCCGGCGTGCTGGTGATCCTGCAGTTCCTGCTGTTCCTGCTGGTCGGGGTGGCGATGTGGACCGCGCACACCGCGCCCACCGGCGTTCCGGCAGATCACCTCTTCGGCGAGTTTGTCCTGCACCACCTCCCCGAGGGACTGGCGGGGCTGGTCATCGCCGGGATCCTGGCGGCGTCGATGGGGACGCATTCGTCGGCGATCAGCTCGCTGGCGTCGTCGTTCACCTATGACCAGTACGCCTCGTGGACCGGAGAGCGCGATCCGGTGCGGCTGCTCCGGGTCGGGCGGATCGTCTCGCTGGTCTGGGGGCTTGCCCTGATGGCGGCGGCACTCGGCTTCAACGCGTTGACGTCGCGAACCGACGAGCCGGCCGTTGTACTGGCACTGTCGATCGCGTCGGTGACCTACGGCGCGCTGCTCGGCGCCTACATGCTGGCCGGCGGCGGCCGCCGCATCACCGGCCGCGACGTGATCACGGCGGCGAGCATCACGATGGCCGTCATGGTGGTGACGATCTTCGCCGCGCGACTGGCCGCGGTGATTCCCGCGCTCACTCCGCTGGGTCGGCTCGCCTGGCCATGGTATGTGCCGCTTGGCACGTTGTTGATGGTGACGATCGGCTGGGGGTCGAGTCGGATGCACCGCGTCGCGGATCGGACCGCATGATCGTCCTGGCGGCAGACGTCGGCGGAACGACGGCCCGCGTCGTGCTCTACCGCGGCAGCGTCGAGCGGGGACGCGCCGAGGGGCGCGGGATGTCGATGCGCCTCGGCGCCGGCGCGGCGCTCGCCGAACGGGTCGCGGAGCTGGCGCGACCGCTGCTGTCGCGCAGTCGCGCGTCGCGGGCCGATGCGCTGGTGATCGGCGCGGCGGGCGCGGGACGTTCGGTAGAGCGCGAAGAACTCCGGACCGCCCTCGAGGACCAACGGCTCGCCTGGCGGGTGCTGGTCACGACCGACGCCGAACTGGCGCGAGAAGCGGCCTTCGAGGGAAGCCCCGGAGTGCTGCTCGTCGCGGGAACCGGCAGCATTGCCATTGCCCGCGATGCGGACGGCGCACTGCGACGCGCCGGCGGGCTGGGCTGGCGGATGGGTGACCAGGGTTCGGCGTACTGGATTGCCGCCCGCGCCCTGCAGGCCGTCGGCGCCATGCACGACGGCACCGGCGGCATCACCCGCCTTGCCGAAGCACTCTGTGCCGCCGCCGGCGTCGCGGGCATCGCCGGGCTGGTGCGCTGGTCCACCGAGGCGTCCGTCGCCGAGGTCGCAGCACTGGCGCCGGCGGTGCTGGCATGCGCCGACGGCGGCGATGCCGCGGCCGTGGACGTGCGCCGCAATGCGGTGGAGCAGCTGGTGCTGATCGCGGTCGCCGCCGGCGCCGGACCCGGCGTGCCGGTGGCGCTGGCGGGCGGACTGCTCGCGAGCGGGCGGCCGCTTCACGATGCCGTCGCGGAGCGGCTCCGGACGGAGCACGGTGCCGACGTGATTGCCCGCAGCGTGGATCCGTGTCGCGGTGCCGTGGTGCTGGCGCGACGCGAGGGGTGACGGAAATGCGGAACGCGGCATTCGGCATGGCGCTCATCGCCCTGACCGCGGCGCCAGGCGGCGCGGTGGCCCAAGTCCGGGCGGACACCGCCGTTTCGACGCTACAGTGGCAACCGCTCGTGCTTGGCGCCCTGGCCCTCGCCGCCATCTCGCCCCTCGACGCGCCGATTGCTCGTGGCGTTGCCCGTCACCCGTCGGCGACCCGCACCGACGCGGCCAATCAACTCGCCCGCATGGGCCAGGTCGAGGTCATCGTCCCGGTGGTTGCGGGACTCGCACTGGCCGGCGTGATCGGACACGATCGCTCGCTCGAGCGCACCGCGGTCCGCACCGCCGAGGGGGTCGCGATTGCCGGGATCGCAACCCAGGCCACCAAGTACCTGGTGGCGCGCGTCAGGCCGTATGCCGATCCCGACCTCGACAGCTACGACTTCGGTTACGGCCATTCAACGCCTTCGTTTCCGTCGGGACACACCGCGGCGGCCTTCGCGTTGGCCACTGCGCTGGGTGACGCGAGCGGACGAACCTGGGCCCGGATCGGATTGTGGGTGATCGCGGCGGGAACAGGGTGGGCGCGAGTGGCGCAGCAGGCCCACTGGACCACCGACGTCCTGGCGGGCGCTGCCGTGGGAATCGGCGCCGCGCGACTCGCCGACGGCGGGTTGCGGATCGCGGGCCTGCCGGTGCCCCACCTGCTCAGGGCACCGGTGGGGACCGCGGTGGGGTGGACGGTGCCGTGGCCGGGGCCTTGACCACGCCTCGCCGGGGTGCCGCTACTCCAGCACCTCGGTGACGACCTCCTTGCCGGTCCGCAGCACCGAGTGCCGCACACCGTACAGCACGTAGATCACCAGCCCGATCGCCAGCCACACCGCAAACCGCACCCACGTCAGCGACGGCAGCCCGAACATCGTGATGATGCAGAGCGCCGCGCCGACCAACCCCACGGCATGGACGAACGGCACCCGGAACGGCCGCGGCCGGTCGGGCTCGACGTGCCGCAGCACGATGACCCCGACACACACCAGCACGAAGGCGAACAGCGTGCCGATGTTGGTCAGGTCGTAGGTTTCGCCGGCGTCACCGATCAGCGCCCAGAGCCCCACGAAGACCCCGGTGATGATGGTGGTGACATACGGCGTGCGCCACTTCGGGTGGATCTTCGCCGCCCACTTCGGCAGCAGGCCGTCGCGCGCCATCGCAAAGAAGATCCGTGGCTGGCCGTACTGGAACACCAGCAGCACCGCGGCCATCGAGAAGATCGCGCCGAGAGAGACGATCTTCGAGATGCTGGTCAGCCCCGTCGCGCTCAGGGCGTACGAGAGCGGATCGGCCGCAGAGCCCAGCTGGCTCGACGGCACCATGCCGGTCAGCACCGTGCCGATGATGATGTAGATCACGGTACAGATCGCCAGCCCGCCCAGGATGCCGATCGGCAGGTTGCGCTGCGGGTTCTTCGTCTCCTCCGCCGCCGTGGAGATGGCATCGAAGCCGATGTAGGCAAAGAAGACGATCGCCGCCCCCTGGTGGATCCCCTTGAAGCCGTTGGGCGCGAACGGATGATAGTTCGCCGGATTGATGTGCATCGCGCCCACACCCACGAACAGCGCCAGGACCAGCAGCTTGACGGTGACCAGGACGTTGTTGGTGGTGGCGCTCTCCCGCACGCCGAGCAGCAGCAGCCAGGTGATCAGCATCACGATGGCAAACGCCGGAATGTTGATCAGGATCGGGATGCCGGCAATGTGCGGCGCCGACTGCAGCAGACCGTGCACCGCCGGGTCGGGAGAGAGCAGCGCCGTGCGGTAACCGGTGGTGAGCCACGCCGGAAACGCGATCCAGCCGTTGAACAGCGACTTGAAGTAGTCGCCCCACGAGATCGCCACCGCCACGTTGCCGACGGCGTATTCGAGGATCAGGTCCCAGCCGATGATCCACGCGACGATCTCGCCGAGGGTGGCGTACGAATAGGCGTAGGCGCTGCCGGCCTGCGGGATCATCGACGCCAGTTCGGCGTAGCACATCCCCGCCAGCGCGCAGGCCGCGCCGAGCAGCAGGAATGACAGGATCAGCGCGGGGCCGGCTCCGGCCCGCACCACGTGGCCGGCGGCGTCGACCTGGCCCGCGGCGGCCGACCCGATCGAGGAGAAGATCCCGGCGCCGATCACGGCGCCGATCGCCAGCATGATCAGGTCGCCGGCACCGAGTGAACGCAGCAGGCCGCGGTCGCCTTCGCGGGCGATCGGCTTCCGTTGAAAGAGCTGCAAGGAGACTCCTCAGAAGATGACGGTCACCACCACGCTGCCCGGCACGGCGTTGCCGAGCGAATCCCTGGCCGGATGAAACCGATAGCCGCGCATTGCGGCGTCGAACGCCCGGGCGAACTTCCGGTCACCGATCGGCGGCCGCACCGCAATGTCGGCCACCTCACCGGCCGCGGTAATCGAAAACTTCACCTCGACCGAATCGCCGTGCAGCGCCTTGGGGGCGTTCAGCGGCGGAATGATCATCTGCTGCGCGATCGGCGCCGAACCACCGAAGCCGTTGCCGTTGCCGCCGCCCCGGCCGCTGCCGCTCCCGGGGCCCTGCCCGCTGCCGCTGCCGGGGCCGGCCCCGGTGCCCTTGCCGCCACCGGTCCCGCCGCCGCTTCCCGCCGCCGCAACCGTCGACGCCGGCGGCACCGTGATCGGCGTCACGGTGGCCGGCGGTTGCTCCTTCTGCGGCGGCGGCGGCACCACCCGCGGCACCGGCGGCGGAATCGGCGGGGGCGTCTTCACCGGCACCGGGGGCGGTGGCGGAGTCGGCTTCACCTTGTACGCCACGCCGTGCTGGCCGCCGCCCCCACCGCCGCCGCCGAGCGCCAGCTGCAGCGCGTCGCCGATCGGGCTCTTGGCCTCCACCACGACCGCCGCGGTGAGGCGGACCGCCAGGATGATCAGCGCGGCATGCACCAGCAGCGACAGCAGCACGGTCCACGGACGGCGCCGCTCCCGCTCGGGGAGCGAAGCGTGGACGCGGACGCCCCCGGGGGGAGCGTCCGCGTCGGAGGGCGACAACGGCGGTGTTCCGGCCGTACTCACTCTCCCTTCGTGTTGTACACCTCGATTGGCGTGAACCCGACCACCTCGACGCCGGCACCCATCGAGATATCGACCGCGTGAATCACCGACTCGTAGGTCAGCGACATCCCCGGCTTGATGAACATCAGCTTCGTCGGTCGCGAGTCGAAGATGTTGTGGATCGACTGCGCCAGCTGTCCCGTCGGCACCTGGGTGCCGTTGATCCACTCGCTGCCATCATCGCGCATTTCCAGCACGATCTGGTCGGAGTTGGTCGGCTGCTGCGTGCCGGTGTCGATCGGCGGGATCTGGATCTCGATCGCGGTGCGGCCCATGGCGATGACCACCATGAAGATAATGAGCAGCACCAGCAGCACGTCGATCATCGGGGTCACGTTCGGCTCGGCATTGAGGCCGCCGCCGCTGTCCGCTGACATGGCCACCGGCTACTTCCCCTTTCCGTTGTCGTCACCCATCAGGCCGCCCTGCTTGTCGGTGATCGCGACCAGCACCTTGGCCCCGGCCTGCCGTCCCTTCTCGACCGCCTCGATGATCTTCCGGTACTTGAGACCGGCGTCGGCCTTGAAGTACAGCAGCTTGTCCTGCGTGTGGTTGGCGTACATCCGGCGGAGCGAGTCGACCACCAGCGACGAGTCGACCGGGATCTTGTCGATGTAGTAGTTCCCGTTGACGTCGACCCCGAGCGTGATCTCGTCCTTCTGCTCTTCCGCCTTGATGACGTTCACGCCGGTCGGCATGGTCGCCTGGAACCCCGCCTCGAGCAGCGGGGTGACGATCATGAAGATGATCAGGAGCACCAGCATCACGTCGATCATCGGCGTGACGTTGATGTTCGCGTTGACCTTCCCGCGGCCGCTAGCTGTGGATATGGCCACTGCCGGTCACCGCCTTCTGCGCCTGGAACTCCTTGGTGAAGATCGAGCGCCCGAACTCGGCCCCCACGCTCTTGATCAGGTAATCGATGAGTTCCTTCGAGGTGTAGGTCATTTCGACCGAGAGGTTCTCCACCTTGGTGGTGAAGTAGTTGTACGCCCACACCGCCGGGATGGCCACCAGCAGGCCGAACGCGGTGGTGATCAGCGCCTCGGCGATACCGGAGCCGATGCCGGCCAGGCCGCCCGACGCGCCGCCCGCCGCCGACATCGCCTGGAAGGAATCGACGATACCCATCGTGGTGCCGAGCAGGCCGACGAACGGCGCGGTGGCGCCCACCGTGCCGAGCACGCCCAGCCCGCGCTTGAACTCCGCCAGCACGATCAGCATCTGGCGCTCCACCGCCCGCTCGGCCGAATTGATGTCGGCGGCGGTGACGGTGGCACGGTCACGCAGCAACGGCTTGACTTCGGCCAGCGCGCCGCCGAGCACCCGCGCGACGTGCGAGACCTTGTTCTTCTCGGCCAGCGCGATCGCCTGGTCGAGGTTCTCCTCCTGGATCGCCCGCGAGAACTGCGGCGCGAACTTCCGCGTCTGCGACTCGCTCTTCTTCACCTTGATCAGCTTCTGGAAGACGATCGTGAGGGAGAAGATGGACATGATGCCCAGAATTGCGACGATGCTGCGCGCAAAGAGGTGGGCATCCTGCCACAACTTGAGCAAACTGGTATTCATCGTTCAACCTCTCCATCGGAATGTGAGCGGCCGCGACGGCGCGGCCCAGGCCACGGCGCAACCGCCGTCGTCAGCGAATCTGGAACACCACCGTCTGCTCGACCAGCTGTTTCACCGTCTGGCCGTGCACCTTTGCCGGTTTGTACGTCGCATGCGTGATGGCGTCGATGGCCGGCTGCTCGAACGCCTTGTTGGTACTGCTGATCACCTGCACCGAGGAGGCGTCGACCTTGCCATCCGGATCGACGATGAACCGCAACGTGACCGTCCCCTCGATCCCCGCCGCCTTCAGCGCCGGCGGATACTTCGGCGTCGGACCGGTCAGGTACTGCGCCTGCTCGTCCACCTGCGTCATCTCGTACACCACGCCCGGTACCACCGGCCCGGTGCCGCCGACGACGCCGGTGGCGATACCGCCCTCGACGCCCTTGCCGGAATAGTCCTTGGCGTCGAAGTGCTCGTTCAGGTTCACCGGCGGGATATCGGTCGGCACCACCTTGGGCGGCACCACGGTCTGGAAGCCCTTCGGCGGCGGATTGGCCGCGACCACCACCTTTTCGGGCGGCGGCGGCGGGGGCGGGGGCGGCGGCGGCGGTGGCGCGATGAACGTCATCTTCTCCGCATTGATCTTCTTGACCACCTCGGCCGCGCCAAGGGTCAACTTCACGGCGGCGAAGATGACGACCATGTGGATCACCACCGATGCGGCGAACTGCCCCACCGATCGATCACGCTTCGGCTTCGACTCGATCAGATTGTCGAACACTGGCAGCAACCTCCACGCGCGTTGAGCACTCTACCTGCCATCAATCTCGTCGCGACAGTTCGCACGCCGCTCACCGCCAGATGACAATTCGATAACAACACCATTAGCGATCGCCTCCGCCGTCGGGAGCCAACGATGCCCCCGGGGGGGCGGTGGGGAAGGAAACGGCGAATATACTACCGCGTCCCGGCCGACTCTGCACGGTGATCTCGCCGCCGTGCGCCTCGACGATCCACTTGGCGATGGCCAGGCCGAGGCCGGTTCCGGGGTGTTCGCCGGTGCGGGTCCGCGCCAGGTCGGCCCGCCAGAAGCGCTCGAAGACGTGCGGCAGGTCGCCCGGCGCGATGCCGATCCCGGTGTCCTGGACGGTGAGCACCACCCGCCCGGCCGGCTCGTCGAGCCGCAACGTCACCTCGCCGCCGGGCGGCGTGTACTTGAGGGCGTTGGTGGTCAGGTTCATCAGCAGCTGCCGGAGCCGCGCCGGATCGGCCGACAGCACCACCGGGTGGGGCGGGACCGACACCCCGACCCGGACCCCCCGCTCCGCCCCGAGCAGTTCCGCCGTCTCGCCGGCGTCGGTGACCAGGGCGGTGACGTCGGTGTCGGCGACGGCGAGGTTGGCCCGCCCTTCGTCAGCCCGTGCCAGCATCAGCAGGTTGGTCACCAGCTCGCTCATCTGGTTGATCTGCCTGAGCGTCTCGTCGAGGGCGGCCACCACGTCTCCCGGCGTTTCCGGGTGGGTCAGCGACCGCTCGACGCCGGCTCGCAGCACCATCAGCGGCGTCTTCAGCTCGTGCGAGGCGTCGGCGGTGAAGCGCCGCAGCGCCAGGAAGCTCTGCTCCACCCGGCTCAGCATGGCATTGAGCGTCTGGGCGAGTCGCGACAGTTCATCCTGCCCGGGCGGGACCGCCAGCCGACGGTGCAGCGACCGGCCGTCCTGGATCGCCTCGAGCTCCTCGATCATCACCTCCACCGGCTGCAGGGCGTGCCCCGCCAGCCAGTAGCCCAGCATCGCCGACGCCACCAGGATCAGCGGGCCCAGCAACACCATCGAGAAGAGCAGCTGCTGCAACTCGCCGAAGTCGATCCTCGGCTGGGACGCGATGACCAGCGCCTTGACGTGGGGACCGGCGCTGTCGACCGGCATGATCACGTAGTGGAACGGCGGCCCCGAACCGGTCAGTTCGATGGTGCCGGTGTCCTGCTCCAGCGGATAGCGGTCGAGCATCTGCTGCACCCGCAGCAGCTGCCGGACGTCGAGCTGGCGGGCCTTGGGGGACACGTAGAACAGCCGGTTCTGTTCGTCGGAGAGGAAGAGGTACGTCCCGATCCCGTCGAGAAAGCCCCGGACGTCGCCGACCAGCCCCCACGTGCTGTCGCGCGACACGCCGTAGGTGGGGATGCTGACGACGATGCTGGGCGTGTACTTCGCCTGTTCGTCGAGCATCCCGACCACCGACTTGACCAGCAGGTCCTGGTCGCCGGCCAGCGCCCGTTCGGCCTCGCGGGTGGCCGACGCGCGCCGTTCCCAGTACACCGCCGCGCCGAAGGCCACCATCGTCCCGGTCAGCGCGAGGCTGTAGGAGACCGCCAGCCGGAACCGGATGGATTGCATTCAGCCCCGCACGACGTAGCCGACGCCGCGCACCGTGTGGACCAGCTTGTCGCGGAAACCGGCGTCGACCTTCTTGCGGAGCCGGTTGATGACGACGTCGACGATGTTGGTGCCGGGGTCGAAGTGGTAGTCCCAGGCGTATTCGGTGATCAGCGTGCGGGACATGACGCGCCCGGCGTGCCGCATCAGGTATTCCAGCACGGCGAATTCCTTGGGCGTCAGTTCGATCGGCTTCTCGCCCCGCCGCACCACGCGCGTTTCGAGGTCGAGCTCCAGGTCGGCCACGTGCAGGATGCGGGTCGACAGCTGCCGCGGACGGCGGGTCACCGCCTCGATGCGCGCCAGCAGTTCCTCGAACGAGAACGGCTTGGTGACGTAGTCGTCGGCGCCGGCGCGCAGGGCGTCGACCTTGAATTCCACGGTGTCCTGCGCGGTGAGCACCAGCACCGGCACCGTCACGCCGCGGTCGCGCAGCGTGCGCAGCACCTCCAGCCCCGACAGCCCCGGCAGGCGGAGGTCGAGGATGATCAGGTCGTAGGGCACGGTCGACGCGGCGCGGAGCGCCTCCTGCCCATCGGTGACCCAGTCGGCGATGTACTGCTGTTCTTCCAGGCCGCGCTTGACGTATTGCCCGACGGTGCGGTCGTCCTCGACCACCAGCAGCTTCACGGCGCCTCCCCCGGCTGCGCCGGGAACATCATCCGGAACAGGGTGCCTTCGCCGAGCGTGCTGCGCACGTCGATGCGGCCCTGATAGTCGCTCACGATGCCGTAGCACACCGCGAGGCCCAGCCCGGTGCCCCGGGTCGGCCCCTTCGTGGTGAAGAACGGATCGAAGATCTTCGGCAGGACGTCGGGAGGGATCCCGGGACCGTCGTCCTCGAACTCCACCACCACGTCTCCCGCCTCACCCCGGGTGCGCAGCACGATCTCGCCGTTGCCGCCGGTCGCGTCGGCGGCGTTGAGCAGGATCGCCATGGCCGCCTGGACCAGGCGTTCGCCGTCGCCGAGCACCAACGGCAGCGGCGAGGAGAATTCCCGCCGCACCGACATCCGGCGGAATCGCTGGTGGTGCTTGAGCAGACCCAGGGTCCGGTCGAGGAGCACGTTGAAGTCCACCGGCGCGTGCGCGGCGCCGGAACGGCCGGCGCGGGCAAAATCGAGCAACCCGTCGATGATGTTGGTGCAGCGATCCACCTCGCTGTTGATCATCTCGAGGTATTCACCGACCACCGGCTCGGCGCCGGAACCGAGCCGCGACTGGATCGCCGCGACACACCCGCCGATGGTGGCGAGCGGATTGTTGATCTCGTGCATCACGCCGGCGGCGAGCTGGCCCACCGCCGCGAGCTTCTCGGTCTGGTGCATGGCGCGCTGGATGGCGCGGGTTTCGGTGACGTCTTCGCCGATCGAAATCACGTGGGTGATCTCGGTGCCGCCCAGTCGCATCGGCAGCCGCGACGTGCGGTAGGTGCGCGATTCGCCGCCGGCATGCACCTCCTGTTCGCTGGCACTGACCTCGCCGGTGGCAAAGACCCGGTCGAACTCGGCCCGCAGCGCGGCGGCGGGCTGGCGGTGCAGCACGTCGAAGATCGGCTTGCCGAGGACGTCCTCACGGCGCAGCCCCTGGGTGCCGGTCTCCCGCTTCCGGTTCCACAGCACGATGTGATACTCCCGATCGATGACGTACAACCCGACCGGGAGCGAATCGATGGTGAGTTCGTGGAGCAGCCGCTCGGCGGCCGGGTCGCCTTCGCCGGGTTCGAGCAGCGGAAAGACCAGCGCCGGGAGGACGGTCGCGAGCATCGCGGCGACCGCGTCGAGGATCGGCCGGACCTCGGCCGGCGGGCGCGGCGTGCCGACCACCTCGAGCACCGCTTCGCGATCGCCGGGCCACGGGATTGCCACGGCGAACTTCGTCGCGGCCTCGGCGGCGGCCCCGGCCGCGACCGCGTCGGTGCGGCGCGTCCCGGCGCGCAGCCGCACTTCGGCGGCGGGGAGCCCGGCGCGGAGGTGCTCGCAGAGCGCGCGCAACCGTTCGGTCGGCGCCGCCGGGCCCGCCAGCGCCCGCGCCGCACCGGTCACGACCGCCAACGGTGGCATCGCTGGTCGCGAGGCGTCCTTTGCCAGTGGCACCCCCTTGCCGCGGGCTATTCCAACTCCGCGATCCTGGCCAGTAGTTCGGCGTTGTCCCGGCGGTCACCGAGGGAGCGCTCCTCCCACGTCCACCGCACGACACCCTGCCGATCGATCAGCACATAGGCGCGCGACGAGTGGAACGCCTCCTCCAGCAACACGCCGTACGCCCGGCTGACCACCCGCTTGAAATCGCTCAGCAGCTCGAGCGCCATCTTGCCCTGCGACTTGAATGCGCGCAGGGTGGGCACCGAGTCGACACTGATCGGCAGCACCACGGTGCCATGGCGCTCGAACTGCTCGAGGTCCTCGGAAAAGGCATGCAACTCGGCGCTGCAGGTGCTGGTGAACGCCAGCGGGAAGAACGCCAGCAGCACGTTGCGGCGGCCGCGGAACTCAGCCAGCGCCACGTCGCGCCCGTGCGTGTCGGGCAGGACGAAGTCCGGCGCCGGCGTCCCGACCGCTGGCAGGCCGCGCGTTTCCGGCAGGGTCAGCGCACCGCGGCGAAGCGTCCGCCGACCGCGCTCCAGTTGACCAGGTTCCACCACGCCGCGAGATACTCCGCCCGCCGATTCTGGTACTTGAGATAGTAGGCGTGCTCCCAGACGTCGCAGCCCATGATCGGCGTCCGGCCGTCCATCAGCGGATTGTCCTGGTTGGGCGTCGACTCGATCGCCAGGGCGCCGCCCTTGGCCGCCGTCACCCAGCCCCAGCCGCTGCCGAAGCGCCCCATGCACGCCTTGGCGAACTGCTCCTTGAACGCGTCGAACGAACCGAAGCTCTTGTCGATCGCGGTAGCAAGATCGCCGCCCGGCGCGGCCGGACCGCCCGGCGCCATGATCTCCCAGAACATCGTGTGATTGTAGTGGCCGCCGCCGTTGTTCCGCACGGTGGTGCGCTTCGCCTCGGGCACCTTGGTCAGCTGGCTCAGCAGTTGCTCGATCGACAGCGACGCCAGCGAACTCTCGCCCTCGAGCGCCGCGTTGAGGTTGTTGACGTACCCGCCATGATGCTTGTCGTGGTGAATGCGCATCGTCTGCTCGTCGATGTGCGGCTCGAGCGCATTGTAGGCATATGGCAGCGGAGGCAAGGTGAACGCCATCGGTCATCTCCTGCGATTGATCGGGTTTCAAAGATGCGCGGGATCGGCGGAGCGGGCAACGCGACGCGCGGCGAGGGCCGCGGCCGCGGGCGCGCCCAGGCCGAGCGTCACGCCGAGCACGACTTCATCCTGTAACAGCGCGGCAACGATGGCGGCGCCGCCGAGCCCGGCGACCAGCGCCGCCGCCGGGCGCCATGCCGGGCGTCGCGGTCCCGTGCCGTGGGTCACCAGCCGCAAGGTGGCGATGGCGATCGCGCCAGCGCAACCGAGCCAGCCGGCGCGCGTCGCGCCCAGCAACACGAACCCGGCCGTGGCGCCATTCCACCGCAACAGCAGCAATGCCACCAGCGCCGACACCACCAGCAGCGCGGAGAGCAGCGGCTGCCAATGCGCCACACCGACGCCCACGCCGTGCACCGCGACGGCTTCGCTCAGCAGCACCAGGGCGGGCCAGCTCTCCGGGCGCGACGGCAAGCGATCGAGCGGCCACGGCGGCAGCAGCGCCAGCAACCATCCGATCACCAGCAGCGCGAGCAGCGTCTCGGCCGCCGGCGACACCGGAGCGACCCGTTCAAAACCCCGCGCCGGGACCACGATCGAACCGGCGATCGTCACCGCAAGCCAGCCCCAGGCCGCCACCAGCATCGTCGTTGCTCCCGCCCAGCCGATTGCGACCAGACCACCGGGCTGCCGGCTCCGCCACTCGTTCCAGACCAACACCACCAGCAGCGCCGCGGCGGCGACGAGCGGGGCAAACCACCCGGCGAGCGCCGCCGCGGCCGCCAGCGTGCCGCTCCGCCAGTCCAGCACCCCTGGTGGCTCCACCCGGTCCGCCCTCGGCGCCACCCGATCGGTGACGACGCCCGTCGCTGCAGCCAACACCCACGGCACGGCACCGATCAGCAAGCCCGCCATCAGCGCCCCGACCGCCAGATGGGGCACCAGGGTGGCAAGCCCGACCACCAGCGGCAGGGTCGCCGCCACGGATCGCAACGACCGTGCGGCCGGAATCAACAGTCCGCTGGCGAGCGCCCCGACCGTGATGCCGATGAACTGGGCATCGCCAGCGGCACTCGCGGCGAGTGCGCCGAGCGCCGCCGGCGACAGGGTCTGTTCGCCCTGCTGGAGTGCCGCGAGACCCAGCCCCGCCAGCACCAGTTGACCGGCCGCGTGCGCCATCTTCCGTGGCGGCATCAGCCACGGCAGGAGGAGCAACGGGGTTGCCAGCCAGAGAAGCGCCATCGCCTGCCGTGCCGGAAGCTGAACGGGGGGACTTAGATTGTCGCCGGGTGGCCGATACTGAAATGTATTATCAACCGGGCCTCGCCAATGCCACTGTCACTCCGCTACGCACTCACTTCGCCGGGACGCGCGGTCGTCGCGCTCGAAGCCGACGATCTCCGCATCGCCATGCAGGCCACCGACGAGACGGATGCGCTGGGTGATCTGACGCGGGCCGCGGTGACCCTGCTGGAAGGCGCCGAGTTCGCATCGGTGGTGCTGGAGGATGCGCCTGGCGTCCACGAGTGGACCTTCGAACGACGCGGCGCGGACGTGCACCTGCGGATTCACAGCTGGGCCGACCGCAGCTCGGGAAGCGCCGATATGGTCTTCTCCCAGGAGCGCACCGTGGCGATCGTCTGCCCGCTGGCGGCCCTGGCACGCGAGTTGGTTCTGGTGCTCGACGTCCTCTGGGTCGGTCACGGCCCCGACGGATGGTCGCGCCTGTCGCCGCGCCACCCCTATCCGCGCGCCGAGCGGCGCCGGTTGCGGCAGTTGCTGGCGGTCACGGCGCGCCGCACCGCCGAGCAGTCCACCGGCGACGCCTGATCAACCCACCGACACCATCACCGACGCGGTATGGTGTCGTTGGCGTGGTTGACGCTCCACCCCGCATAGGCGAGATCGATGACCGCGCTGAGCGCGCTCTGATTGACCGACGTCGAGTCGCGGGAACGCAACACGCTGGCGAGCGCGCCGGGGAGCACGTGGAAGCGGATCGTGCCGGCCAGCAGCGAGTCGATATAGGACGTCGCCAACGCGCCCGGTTCGAGTGCGCCGCCGGCATGTCGCAGGTCGGCCTCCATCCCGGCAAGGGCCGCCTTGTACTGCGGCACCAGGGCGGCGCGTGCTTCCGGGGTGATCGCCCCCTTCGGCGCCGCCAGCTGCACCACCAGCTCCCGCTCACCGAGTTGATGCAGGAAGGCCCGCGACGCCGAATCGGATGCCGCGGTCATCGCGGCGCGCTCCGTGGGCGCGATCATCATCAGCCACATGCGGGTCTCGGCCGGCGTCAGCGAGCCGCCGTCCCAGGTGGCCATCGGTCCGCCACCGTCGAGCGCCACCGGCTCGCGCGCCATGGCACGGACCCGCGCCAGCGCCGCCTCGGGGACCGTCAGGTGCCGGGCGGCGGCGAGCGAATCGATGAACAGCGAATCGGCCCGTCGCGCCAGTTGCGGCCCGAGCCACTGCTTGAGGTAGGGCCGGGCCTGATCGGGGGTGGCGCGCCGCAGGATCTCGACACGGCCCGGGGCGTGGATCAGGTCACTGACATCGCCGGGGTGCAGCGACCAGACCGCGCCGGCAATCGTGGGCGGGAAGCCGGACTTCGGGATGGCGGGCAGGAATCCGCCGGAGGCGCGCCCGGCGGTATCCTCGGAATACTTCCGGACCAGCGCACTGAAGTCCTCGCCCTGCTGCGCCCGCTGCCGCAGGTCCTGGGCGCGCCGCGCGACGTTCTGCATCGTGGCGCTGTCGGCATTGGGTGGCAGCAGCAGCACCAGGTGCTGGAAGACGCGCACGCGGTCGACAGTCACCAGCGAGTCGCCCTGGTGGTCGGTGATCGGCGGCCGCGCCGCGGCGCGCGCCTGCCAGAACTTGAGCGACATGCCGCGTGCGGCGTCTGGTGTGATGGCGGCATCGATGGTTGCGGAGTCGTCGAGGACGGTGCCGTCGCGCATCGCCGTCGCCAGCAGGGTCACATCGATCCAGTTGCTCACCAGGGTCGACGCGATTGTCGGGGAGGGACGGTTGGGCGACATCAGCAGCCAATGCTCCAGGGTCCGGCCCTGCAGCGACTGGCCGGCGGCGGTGGCGACGACCGCGTTTCGGGTCGTCTCGGCCGCCGGGCCGCGGGAACAGCCGAGCACCGCCACGGCCGCGAACGCGGTCGGGACGATCCAGGAGAAACGGTCACGCGTCGTCGAAGACATGCTCTCCGCCAAGGGCTGAGGTGAAACGCCGGGACGCCGGGCACACCGTCCGGGCGCCCCGGCGATGGAGCGGATGGGAATCGAACCCACGACCCCCTGCTTGCAAAGCAGGTGCTCTCCCGACTGAGCTACCGCCCCGGGGTGCCGCCGCCGAAAAGTAGCGCCCCCGCCCCCCGGACTACTCCCCGCCCCGCCCGCCACGGCCGGCGGCGGGAAGCGGCCCCGGCTCCGGCGGCCGCGGCAGCTCCGCGTCCCGCTGCGCCGCCAGCCACGCAAACGCCGCCACCGTCGCGGCGTTGAACGCCATGTCGTCGGGCTGGAGGTGCTCGTACACGTCCTGGTTGGTGTGGTGCGTCACGTTGCCGTAGTCGAGCGGGTCCTGGATGAACTGGAAGCCGGGGAGGCCGACCCCGATGAACGACAGGTGATCGGTGCCGCCGGTGTTGTTGATGGTCAGGGTCTGCGCGCCCGGATCGCCGATCGCCTTGAGCCACGCCGCGAAGATCGGCCGCTCCGCCTCGATCCCCTGCAGGTAGACGCCGCGGATCCGTCCGCTGCCGTTGTCGACGTTGAAGTACGCCGCGAGGTTCTTCTGCTCCGGCGTGGCATGGAACCCGGTCGCGTCCCGCGTGCCGAAATGCTGTTCGGTGTACGCCCGCGAACCGAGCAACCCCTCTTCCTCACCGGTCCACAGCGCGATCCGTATCGTCCGCCGCGGCTGCAAGTGCATTGTCGACAGCAGCCGGATCGCCTCCAGCATCGTCCCCGATCCGGCGCCGTTGTCGGTGGCGCCATCGCCGGCGTGCCACGAGTCGAAGTGGCCGCCGATCATCACCACCTGGTCCTTGAGCTGCGGATCGGTGCCGGGAATCTCGCCGATGATGTTGAACGACGCGGTGTCCTGCGGGAAGAACTGGTTCAGCATGTCGAGCCGGATCGTGACCGGCACGTGCTTCTGGAGAATCCGCCCGATCCGGCCGTACGACTCCATCGCGACGTGCACGAAGGGAACCTGCGGCGCCCCCGGCACGCGCGACGCCCCGTTGTCGGTGCCGATGTCACCGTCGGTGTGCCGGGTGTCGGCAAGCAGCACCGCCGCCACGCCCTGCTGTTCCAGCCAGCGCAGCGTGGTGGTGTCGGAGACGTTGACGCCGCCGCGCCCGAAGCCGCGGCCCCGGCCGCCCCGCCCCGCCGCCGCCGCGGCAATCGAGTCACGCCGCATCTCGGCCTGGCAGACCGCCGACAGCGTCGGCGCCGCGGCAAAGCCACGCCCGCCACGCCCGCCCCGCCCGGCGCCGGCTTCGGCCGGCTGTGCCGCCGCCATCACCGCCAGCGCCGAATCCGAGAGCCGCGTCGCGGTGGGGTTGAAGTCGGTGACCGGTCGATCATCGGGCGGCGTGGTCATCAGGAACGCGCCCCGCAGCTTGCCGGCGTACTTCGCCTTCAGTTCGTCGGTGCAGCCAGCGTCGACCAGCACGGCCGGGCCGGTCACCGGCCCCCTGGTGCTCGCCGACCACGCCCGCGGCACCGCTTCGACGATGAACGGCATCGGCGCCGTGACCATCATCGAGAACCGCTGGTTCTCCCACCCGAGGCCGCGCGGAGTGTACCACGGCTCCTTGTGGACGTTCTGCACCCCCCACGACCGCAGCTGGCTCATCGCCCAGTCCGCCGCCCGCGAGGCGTTCGGCGACCAGGTCAGGCGCGGGCCGTAGACATCGGACAGCCAGCTCATGATGTCCATGACCTGCGAGTGATCCTTCTCCTCGTTCATGATCCGTTGCACGGTGGCGGCGTCGACCTGCTCCTGCGCCACGAGCGGCGTGGCAGCGCCGGAGACGGCGACGGCACAGAGCAGTGCCATGGCGATCCGGGACGGAATGGGGGAATGCGTGGGCGTCATGCCGGGCTCCATCGGTGCATGGCCAGACCGCTGGCGTGGTGACTGTGGGGGAGGACTGCCCGGAAAATGCGGCCGGGCGCCGCGAATGTCACGGGGTGCCGGGCCAGCGGCCGCCAATGGCCTTGTACAGCTCGACGGTGGCGTCGAGGTAGTTGCGCCGGGCGGCGATCAGCGCCAGCCGGGCGGTGAACAGCGACCGCTGTGCCTCGAGGACGTCGAGGTAGCTGGAAATGCCCGCGTCGTAGCGGCGGCGCGCCAGGTCGTACGCGTCCTGCAGCGCGGTCACCTGCGCCGCCTGGGCCGCCAGCTCGTCGCGCCCGGTCCGCACCCCCACCATGGCGTCGGCCGCTTCACCCATCGCGGTCAGCACCGCCTGCTGGTATTCCGCGCGGGCCTCGTCGGCCCGGGCCTCTGCCGCCGCGATGTCGGCGCGGGCGCCGCCGCCGAAGATCGCCAGCGGAATGAAGACGCCGCCCTCGATGGTGTAGATGTCGCGGTTGCTGCCGAAGAGCTGCGACAGGGTCGGGCTCTGGTAGCCGTACTCGCCGGTGATGGTCACCCGCGGCAGCAGCTCGCCCTCGGCCGCGCCGATCCGGTCGGTGGCCGCCGCCAGCGCCCGTTCGGCGCTCTCGATGTCGGGGCGCCTGAGCAGCAACGCCGAGGCGAGGGTGTCGGGCACGGCCAGCCCCGCCACCGCCGTCTCCAGCGACCCGCCCGCGGCGATCGGCCCGGGCGGCTCGCCGAGCAGGACCGACAGCGCGTGCTCCTGGTCGGCCGCCGCGCGGGTGAACTGGGCCACGCTCGCCGCCGCCGCCGCCACGTCGCCCTCGAACTGGCGCACGTCGAGCTCGGAGATGACGCCCTGCGAGAAGCGCTGCCGCGCCAGCGCGAGGGTCGCCCGTCGTGAATCGAGGGTCTGTTGTGACACCGCCAGGTCCTCGCGCGCCTCGAGCAGCGCGAGGTAGCTGTCGGCGAGGTCGGCAACGAGGGTCAGTACCGTGGCCCGCTCGTCCGCCTCGCGCGCCGCCACGTCCGCCTCGGCGGCGCCCAGCCCGCGCCGGAGCCGGCCCCAGAAATCGACCTCCCATTGCATGTCGGCGGTGGCGCGGATCGCGTTGTACTTGATCGGCGGCGAGGTCCCGATGACGATCCGGTTCTGGCTCCCCGATCCGTTCAGCGCCACCCCCGGAAAGAGCGCACTCCGCGCGTTCGATTCTTCGGCGCGGTATTCGCGGATCCGAGCCATCGCGACGGCGAGGGTGCGGTTGTTGCGGAGCGCCTGCCGCACCAGCGACGTCAGCGTCGAATCGCGCAATACGTCAATCCACGGATAGCCGGCGACCGCACCACCCGTGGCGGGGCCCAGCGATTCGGCCGGCGGCAGCTGGGCCGCCGCGGCGAGCGAGTCATAGAGCGACACGTCGGTGGCGCGACGCGCCAGCGGCGCCGCCACGCGCGGCGCCGTCACCGGCACGTGTTCCGACGGGCCCACGGCGCAGGCGGCCAGCGCCGCCGCCAGCGCGATCCCCGGCAAGCGGCGCATCATGACGCTCCGCCTTCCGCTGGCGGCAGCGGCGCCGGTTCGTGGCGTGAGCCCCGCTCCGAAAGCCGCCGCACCACGCTGAAGAACAGCGGGATGAAGAAGATTCCGACCAGTGTGGCGCAGAGCATCCCGAAGAAGACGCCGGTGCCGAGCGAATGGCGGCTCTGCGCGCCGGCGCCGCCGGCAAAGAGGAGCGGCGAGACCCCGAAGATGAACGCGAACGACGTCATCAGGATGGGACGGAACCGCTCGCGGGCCGCCTCGCGCGCCGCGTCGCGGATCGAGGCGCCCTGCTGCCGCAATGTGTTGGCGAATTCGACGATCAGGATGGCGTTCTTCGCCGCCAGGCCGATCACCGTGATCAGCGCCACCTCGAAGTAGATGTCCTTCGGCATGCCACGGATCCAGATGCCGAGCAACGCGCCCAGCGCGCCGAACGGCACGCCGAACAGCACCGCGAACGGGATGCTGAAGCTGTCGTACTGCGCCGCAAGCACCAGGAAGACCAGGATCAGGCCGAGCCCGAAGATCAGCCCGCCCTGCCCGCTCGACACCTTCTCCTGGTAGCTCTGGCCGCTGTACGCGTAGCCCAGCCCGTTGGGCACGAAGTCGCGATTCAGCACCCGCTCCACCGCGGCGAGCATCTCGCCCGAGCTGTGCCCCGGCGACGGCGTCGCCGTCACCAGCGCGGACGTGAAGCCGTTGAAGCGCGAGATCACCGACGGGCCGGTCTCGAAGCGCGGATGGGCCAGCGCCGTCACCGGAATCATCCGGCCGTCGGTGCTGCGGACGTAGAAGTGGCCGAGGTCGGCCGGCGACTGGCGGAAGCGCGGCGCGGCGTCGGCCTGCACCCGGTAGGTGCGGCCGAAGAGGTTGAAGTCGTTGATGTACAGCGACGACAGCATGGTCTGCAGGGTCGCGAACAACTCGGCGAGCGGCACGTCGCGGCTCTTGACCACGTCGCGGTCGACGTCGAGGTAGATCCGCGGCGCATCGATCCGGAAGTTGGTTGCCACGCCCTGCAATTCGGGTTGCTTCGACAGCTCCTGCACCGCCGCGTTGACCTGGTTGTCGAATGTCGTGACGTCCTGTCCCGCCCGGGCCTGGAGGTTGAGCTCCAGGCCGGCGGTGGTCCCGAGGCCGGGAATCTCCGGGAAGTTGAACGCAAAGGCGAGCGCCCCCGGGATGCCATACAGTGCCCCGTTCATCCGCCCGACGATCTGGTCGAGCGACTCGTGGGCGTCGCGCTGGTCCCACGGCTTGAGCTGCACGAACATCACCGCCGAGTTGGGCTGGTTGGCGCGGGTCAGGATGTCGAGCCCCACCAGCGAGACGGTCGCCGCGATTCCCGGGTCGCTGTGCGCAATGCTCTCGGCGCGCGCCACCACCTCGCGGGTGCGCTGCAGCGACGCCCCGCTCGGCAACTGCATGGCGACCACGAAGAAGCCCTTGTCCTCGAGCGGCAGGAACGCCGTCGGGACCTGCCGCCAGAGCACCACGATCAGCGCGATGATCACCCCGAAGACGGCGAGCCAGGTGCGCGGGCGGCGCACCACGCCGTGCACCGCCCCGGCGTAGCCGTCACGCAACCGCCCGAAGGTCCCGTTGAACCAGCGGAAGAACGGCCCGTGGTGCGCCCGCTCGGGCGCCTCACGCAGCAGCAGCGCGCAGAGCGCCGGGGTCAGCGTCAGCGCCACGACCCCCGAGAGCACCACGGCGAGCACGATGGTCATGGTGAACTGACGGAACATCGAGCCGGTGATGCCGCCCAGGAACGCCACCGGAATGAACACCGAGCAGAGCGACAGCACGATGGCGATCAGTGCCCCGGCCACCTGCCGGATCGCCTTGTCGGCCGCCTGCCGCGCCGGAAGGCCTTCGTCGGCCATGATCCGCTCGGCGTTCTCGATCACCACGATCGCGTCGTCGACCACGATGCCGATGGCCAGCACCAGGCCGAACAGCGTCAGCACGTTGACCGAGAAGCCGAACGCCAGCAGCCCGATGAACGTGCCGATCACCGAGACCGGCACCGCCAGGATCGGGATCAGCGTGGCCCGCCAGCTCTGCAGGAAGAGGAACACCACCAGGGTCACCAGGATCATCGCCTCGGCGAGGGTCTTGGCGACCTCGTCGATCGATGCCGTGATGAACGGCGTGGTGTCGAACGGAATCGACCACACCACCCCCGGGGGAAACGACTGCTGCAGCTCGCCGAGCCGGGTCACCAGCTCGCGCTTGACGGTGAGCGCATTGGCGCCCGGCTGCAGGTAGAGCAGGAACAGCGCCGTCGGCTTGCCGTTGAGGCGCCCCTCGAGGTCGGAGCTCTGACTGCCGAGGTGCACGTTGGCAACGTCGCCCAGGCGGATCATCGACGCATTCGGCCGGGCGCGGAGGATGATGTCACGGAACTGGTCGACCGTCTCGAGCCGCCCCTCGGCCGTCACCGGCAGGGTGAGCTCGGTGCCCGGCGGCGACGGCTCGCGGCCCAGCCGCCCGGCCGGCGCCGGGGCATTCTGCTCGCGCACCGCGCCGGCGACGTCGTCGACCGTCAGGCCGAGCTGCGCCATCTTGTCGGGATCGAGGTCGAGCAGCATCGCCAGCTGGCCGCCGCCGAACACCTGCGCGTCGCCCACGCCGGGAAGCCGCTTGACCTCGTCGGCGACGTACAGCGTGGCGTAGTTCGTCAGGTAGGTGGCGTCGTAACGCCCGTCGGTCGACGACAGCGCCGCCACCAGCATGATGTCGGTCTGCGCCTTGGTGACGACGATGCCGTTGCGCACCACTTCCTGCGGCAGCTGCGGCTCGGCCAGCTTGACGGCGTTCTGCACGTCCACCGCCGCCAGGTCCTGGTTGCGGGAGATGTCGAAGAACGCCTGCAGCGTCATGCTGCCGTCGCTCGAGTTCGACGACGTGTAGTAGAGCAGGTCGCGCAACCCCGACAGCTGCTGCTCGATCGGCGCCGCCACCGCGCGGGCCACGTCTTCGGACGTGGCGCCGGGATAGACCGCGGTGATCCGGATCGACGGCGGCGTGATCGACGGATAGCGGTTGACCGGCATGTACCGCAGCGTGAAGAGCCCCAGCAGGGTGATCACGATGGCGATCACCCCCGCCATCACGGGACGGCGGATGAAGTAGTAGCGGAGCTCGCCGGGCGACTCGGTGGCGCCGGTCACTGGCCGGTCGCCGGCACCGGATGCGCCACCATGCCGGGGCGCACCTTCTGTACCCCGTCGACGATGACACGATCGCCTGACGCGAGCCCGGAATCCACCAGCCAGCGATCGCCGACCCACGACGTCACCACCACGTCCCGGATCTCGACCGTGTCACGCGGCCCGAGCAGGTAGACCGAGGTGTGGCCCAGCGACTGCTGCACCGCGCGCTGCGGCACCAGTAGCGCGCTGTCGCGGGTGAGCCCCTCAACCCGCACCCGCACGAACTCGCCCGGCGTGAGCAGGTGATCCGGGTTGAGGAATTCCGCCCGGAAGCTCTGCGTCCCGGTGACCGAATCGACCACCGGTGCGACGAAGTCGATGCGCCCCGGCCGCGGGTCGATGGTCCCGTCGGGGAGCACCGCGCGGACCACCGCACCGCCGCCCGGCCGCAGCAGCCGCTCCGCCAGTGGATCGTGCCGCCAATCCAGCACCTGGTCGATCGACGGCCGGAACGTGACGCGCACCGTGTCGACCTGGTCGATGGTCGTGAGGACCTGGTCGGAGCCGGTCACCCGCGCCCCGTTGACCATGTTCGCCTTGCCCACCCGGCCGCTGATTTCGGCCCGGATTGTCGCGTCGCTCAGGTTCTTGCGCGCCGCGTCGACCGCCGCCGTGGTGTTCTCCAGCGTCGCCTGCGCCTGCTCCACCGCCGTCTCGGCGTTGTCGACGTCGAGCTGCGCCACCGCGTGCGACCCCAGCAGCGGCTGCAGCCGGGCCAGCGTGCGCCGGGCGTTGTCGAGGTGCGCCCGGGCGTCGGCCTGCTGCGCCAGCGCGCCGCGGTACGCCGCCGCGTACGTCACCGTGTCGATCTGGAAGAGCACCGTCCCGGCCGCCACCTGCGAACCTTCCGGCAGGGTCTGCGAGACGATCACGCCGTTGACCGGCGAGTGCACCTCGACCTGGCGCCGCGCCTCGACCTGACCGGTGAACTCGAACTGTTGCGCCACCCGCTGCGCCTCGACCGTATCAACCGTGACGTCGGGCGGCGGTGGCGCCGGCGGCGCGGCGTGCTGACACGCCGCCGCCACCACGGCCACAGCCACCCCGAAACCGGCGCGCCGCGCCGGTCCTGCCAACACTCTCACCACCACACCGCTCCATCCGCGACTGGGCACGGGGCTCGTTGACCGCTGTGATTCCGGCATCCGCCGATCGGCGGCGCCTGTATGCTACAAAGGTTCACCCGATGATTGTTCAGCCCTAAACTATCACTCCCCGATGCGCCGCGCCAGCGGGTCCCCCGGCGCCGCCCTGGTCCCACCCACGTCGCGGGGGGCACGCCCCGACAGTGGACGAACGGCCGCGGAAGCACCAGCTCCCGCGACCGTCGACGATCGCCCCGGCCCGCGTCACCACGCAATGATTACATGCTGACGCCGGCCAGCAGCAGGAAGGTGCGGGTCCGTGACGACACCCCCGCGCTCACGTCGTGAATGTCGGTAAGGCCCCAGGTGTAGCGCCCCTCGATGGTGAGGCCGGTGGGGCCACCGAGCCGCAGGCCACCGCCCAGCGCCACGCCCCAGTCGGTGCTCTTGAACGTGCTGTTGCAGTCGGCGTCGCCGGCGGTGCAGCTCAGCCGGAACGACACCACCGGTCCCGCCACCGCAAACGGCGAGATACCCGGGGTCGGCACCTGGAGCTTGAGCAGCACCGGAACGTCGAGGTACGCCAGCTTTGGCGCCGAGTTCGACGGGGCGCCGTTGGGCGCGACGCCCTTCTGGACGTAGAGGGCTTCGGGTTGCAGGCTGACCGGGCCGGGCCCCAGCCCCAGCGCGATGCCGGCCGCAAAGCCGGTGCGGGTCTTCCAGTCGGGCCTCGCGTTCGACAGCGTCGCGAACGAGAGCCCCGCTTTCAGCCCGAACGCCTGGGCCGGCAACCGCGACGCCAGCGCCAGCGCCGCCGGCGCCACCAGTGCCCGCTTCCAGATTCGAGTCCGCATCGATCCTCCCGTGAATTGCATCCGCCTAGTATTCGTCACCACGGATTGCCCGATGGACGCGCACCGGCGGATGACCGTTGCACACGCTGCCACTGCCGCGTCACCGGAGCGGACGCTTCACCGACGCTGGAGGCACACACCATGGCACGAGCAATCTGGCGGGGAACGCTCCGCTTCGGGCTGGTCAACATCGCCATCGAACTCGAACCGATCGATGCTCCCGAGCGGCTCGGCCTCGACCTGCTCGACCGCCGCGACATGGCCCGGATCGGCTACCAGAAGATCAACAAGTCGACCCACAAGCCGGTGCCGAACAGCGAGATCGTCCGCGGCTATCCGGTGTCACGCAATCGCTACGTGGTGCTGAGCGACGAGGAGATCGCCGAGGCCAATCCCCGCGCCACCCACTCGGTGGAAGTATTCGGCTTCGTCCCGGTCGGCACGGTGCAGCGGATCTACTATGCCAGGCCGTATTACATCGTGCCCCGCCCCGGCAACGAGAAGGCCTACGTGCTGTTGCGCGACGTGCTGGCGAAGACCGAACACGTCGCACTCGCCGACGTGGTGATTCACACCCGTCAGTATGTCGCGGCGGTCTATCCCGGCGACGACCTCCTCATTGCCCACACGTTGCGCTACCACGACGAGATGCGCCCGGCCACCGTCGTCGACCGCGACGCGCTGCGCCAGGCCGAACGCGACATCCGCCCCGCCGAGCGGCAGATGGCCAGCCGGCTCATCGACGCGATGGAAACCACCTGGAAGCCGGAGGAGCACCGCGACACCTTCCGCGACGACCTCCTCAAGCTGATCCATTCCCGGGCTCGCAAGGGCGGCGGACATCGCGCCGCCGAGGCCGGCCGCCGCCGCGAGGGCCAGGGCGAGGCGAAGGTCCTCGACTTGATGGCCGCCCTCAAGGAGAGCGTCTCCAACCAGTCGCGCCGCGGCTCGTCACGCCGGCGGACCGCGGCAACGCGCCACCGCAGGAGCGCCTGATGTCGCTGCGCGAATACCATCGCAAGCGCGATTTCCGCCAGACGGATGAACCGAAGGGCGGCACCCGACGACGCAAGGACGCCCGGACGTTCGTGGTCCAGCACCACCGCGCGTCGACCGAGCACGATGATTTCCGGCTCGAGCTCGACGGCGTGCTGAAGAGCTGGGCGGTGCCGAAGCGGGTCAGCCGCAAGGTGGGTGTCAAGCGCCTCGCGGTGGAGACCGAGGATCATCCGCTGGAGTATGCCCGGTTCGAAGGCACCATCCCCGAAGGCCAGTACGGCGCCGGTACGGTGGAAATCTGGGACCACGGCACCTGGGAACCCGACGGCGATCCCCGTGCCGGACTGCGCCAGGGCAAGCTGGCCTTCACCCTCCATGGCGACCGGATGAACGGCCGTTGGGCGCTGGTCCGTTTTCATGGTCGCCAGTCCGGCGACGACGACCGGCACCAATGGCTGCTGATCCGCGAACTCCAGCGCCGCCGCGCGGCAGGCGATTGACATGGCACCGATCGAGCTGACCCATCCCGACCGGGTCCTCTACCCACGGCCCCGGCTCACCAAGCAGGACATCGCCGACTATTACGACCGCGTCGCCGACCGGATCCTGGCGCACGTCGCGGGACGGCCGCTGTCGCTCTTCCGCTGCCCGCAGGGCATCGGCGGCGCCTGCTTCTTCCAGAAGCACTGGGTCGGCGAGCGGCCACCCGGCGTCGGCACGGTGCGCATCAGGGAGAAGAGCGGCAGCGGGGACTACGTGGTCATCCGCGACGCCGCGGGGCTGCGGGCGCTGGTGCAATTCGACGTCCTCGAGATCCATGCCTGGAGTGTGCGCGACGACGATGTCGATGCCCCCGACCGGATCGTCTTCGACCTCGACCCCGGTCCCGGCGTGGCGTGGAGCGCGGTGCGCGACGCGGCGACCGAAGTGCGCGACGTGTTGCGCGGCACAGGACTGCAGAGCTGGGTCAAGGTCACCGGCGGCAAGGGCGTCCACATCGTCGCACCGATCGAGCGTCGCGTGTCGTGGCAGCAGGTCGCCGACTTTGCGCACAACGTCGCCGACCAGCTCGAGGCGCGCGACGGCAAGCGCTACGTCGCGCGGGCGTCGAAGGCGGAGCGCCGCGGCAGGATCTTCGTCGACTGGTTGCGCAACACGCGGGGGGCAACCTGGGTGGCGCCGTGGTCGCCCCGCGCCCGGCGCGGCGCGCCGGTCTCCCTGCCGCTTTCGTGGCAGAAGCTGCGCGGCGCCCCGGCGGCGAACGCCTGGGGCGTCGCCGACCTGCTGCACGGGCGCCTCCCCGCCGATCCCTGGCGCGACCTGCTCACCACCCGTCAACGACTCACCACGACCGACCGCTAAGCGGCGGCCGGCCCGGTCCACCCGAGCCGCGCCGCCAACCGCGTTGCCGCCGCAACGCCGCCCCGCATCGTGTCGGCCACCGCAACACCGTCGCGCCACGCGCCGCACAACACCAATCCGGGAATCCGCTCCTCCAGCTGATCAGCCGCCGCGAGGTGTGCCGCATGGCCTGGCACCGGCTGCGGCATGGCGTGCCACGATCCGACGGCAACGAATCGCGGCGGCCGTGTCACGCCGGCCAGCGCTTCGGCATCGCGACGTGCCACGGCAATCACGGCGTCGCGGTCGTCATCCGGCATGTCGGCCGAGAGGTGGAGGGTGAGGAGCAGGTGACCATCGGGCGCGCGGTCCGGAAAGAGCGAACACGGCATCGTCATCGCGACCGACGGGCGGCGTGCGCCACTCGGCACCAGGATGCGATATCCGTCGGACAACCGCGGCACATCGTCGTGATGAAAGCCAAGGGAGACGGCCACCATCTGTCGCACCGGCATTGCCGCGAGGTGGGCGACGGCACCACCATCGGCCCCGCCGGCGATCAGCGCCGCCGCCGGCGGGGGAACCGCCAGCACCGCCGCGTCGACCCGTTCAGCCAGCTCGCCGCATCGGACCACCAGCTCGTTGCCGTCGACCGCCACCGCCGTCACGCGGCATCCGGGGCGGAACGCCGGGCCGAGTCCGCGGGCAATCGCCTCGGGCAGGCGACCCATCCCGTCACGCGGCGCCCGCAATCCGCCACCGCCGGCGCCCTCGCGCCGGGCGCGGCGGCGCGCTTCCATCCGTGCCCGGGCGCGTCCCTTGAGCACCGAGCCCACGGTCTGCTCGTACTCGACTTCGGCCGGAAAGAGGAACCGCGCCAGCAGTCGATCGGGATCGCCGCCCGACATGCTTCGGGCCAACGGGTCGAAGATTCGCGACGCGACCTCGTCGCCGAAGCGCCGCCTGGCGAACGCCGTCACCGTCTCCTCGCTGGAGCCACCCCGGGGCTCGAAGCGTTCACGGACCATCCGCAGACGGCCGCCCACCGAGAGCAGCGCCGAATCGATCAGCTCGGCGATCGACCCGGGAACCGGCACCACCCGGTCGGTGAAGAAGACGAAGGTCCGCCGCACCGCCGGGAGCGGTGCAACCCACTCGACTCCGCCACCGGCCTCGACGGTCTCGGCAATTGCCACGGGAAGTTCGCCGACCAGGTGCGGACCGGACTCGGCGACCCAGCCGTCACGGCGCTCGGTTGCCACCGCGCCACCCGCGGCCGACGCGGCTTCGAACACCGCCACCTCGGCACCGAGCCGTCGCAACTGGCAGGCGGCGGCCAGCCCCGACATGCCGCCGCCGACGACGGCTACCCGGCGCCGGCTCAATCGCCACCCCGGCGGCCGGTCACGATCAGGTTTCCACCAGTTGACGACGCGGTCACCGGGAACGCCTCCGTCGGTTGCTGCGAGGACGCCACAGCGCCCCCGGGGCTCTCGGCTAACACCTTGAGCTATCGGAAGTTAGATTTTTCGGCCAACGGCGATCAGAGGTTTTCCGCTTGTGTCGCTTTGGGGGGGGTCGTAGCTTACTCTCCCGAAGTGGCGGCAAGCTGGCCTTGAGATCGACGAAGTTCCACCCGAGCTCCGTGAGGACGCGTGGCAACCCAGACCCTCCAGTCCCAGGTGGCGCTCTTCGACAAGTGCCGGAACTATACCGACGCTCGCGAAGTGCAGGCCGCCGGTCTGTATCCGTATTTCAAACCGATTTCCGAATCGGAAGATACGGTCGTCGTCATCGAGGGAAAAAAGCGGATCATGCTGGGCTCGAACAATTATCTCGGGCTCACGCATCACCCCAAGGTGCTCGAAGCGGCCGCCAAGGCGCTGCACCGCTACGGCTCGGGCTGCACCGGGTCGCGGTTCCTGAACGGCTCGCTCGACCTCCATGAACGTCTCGAGCACTCCCTGGCCGAGTTCCTCGGCAAGGAAGCGTGCCTGGTCTTCTCGACCGGGTATGGTGCCAACCTCGGACTCATCTCCGGCATCGTCTGGCGCAACGAGACGGTCTATCTCGACAAGCTCGACCACGCCTGCATCGTCGACGGCGCCAAGCTGGCGTTCGGCAAGACCGAGCGCTTCGCGCACGGCGACCTGAACGCGCTGACCGCGCTGCTGGAGCGCAACACCAGCGGCAAGGGGACGCTGATCGTCGTCGACGGCGTCTACTCGATGGAAGGCGACATTGCCGACGTCCCGGAGCTGGTGCGCATCGCGCGCCGCTTCGGGTCGGCCCTGGCAGTCGATGATGCGCACGCCCTCGGCGTCCTGGGCCCCAACGGCGACGGCACCGGCGCGCACTTCGGCATGCAGGCCGACGTCGACATCATCGCCGGCACGTTCTCCAAGTCACTGGCATCGGTGGGCGGCTTCCTCGCCGCCGAAGAGCCGGTGATCCACTTCCTGAAGCACCACGCGCGGCCGTTCATCTTCACCGCGTCGCTGCCCCCGGCCAACACCGCCGGCGTGCTGGCGGCGCTCGAGGTGATGCAGCAGGAACCGGAGCGCCGGGATCAGCTGTGGGCCAACACCCGCCGGCTGCGCGAGGGCTTCCAGTCCCTCGGCTTCGACATCGGCCCGACCGAAACTCCGATCATCCCGGTGCTCACCGGCCCGATGGACCGGACCTTCCTGTTCTGGCGGAAGCTCTACGACGGCGGCGTCTTCACCAATCCGGTGGTGCCGCCCGCGGTGCCGTTCGAGCAGTGCCGGCTGCGCACCAGCGTCATGGCGACCCACAGCGACGAACAGATCGACTTCGCGCTGGAGACGTTCGCCAGGATCGGGAAGGAGCTGGGGGTCATCGGATGAGTGCCGCGCCGGTCATCCGGCGCGTCGAGACCGCGAAGGACCTGGCTCGCTTCATCGATCTGCCGTACCGCCTGCACCGGCAGGACCTCAACTGGGTCCCGCCCTTCAGGGCCGAGGTCAAGAAGCTCCTCGACCGCAAGCACAACCCGTTCTTCCAGCACGCCGAGGCCGACTACTTCCTGGCCGAGCGCGATGGCGAAGTCGTGGGACGGATCGCGGCGATCCACAACTTCCTGCACAACGAAGTCCATCACGACAAGGTCGGCTTCTTCGGCTTCTGGGAATGCATCAACGATTTCCAGGTCGCCGCGGCGCTGTTCGACACGGCCGGTGCCTGGATCAAGGCGCGCGGCCTCGACACCATGCGCGGGCCGATGTCGTTCTCGGTCAACGACGAGTGCGGTCTGTTGATCGACGGATTCGACATGCCGAATTCGATCATGATGCCGCATAACCCGCCCTACTACCTCACGCTCATGGAAACCGCCGGCTTCACCAAGGCGAAGGACCTGATCGCGCTGCAGGGCGGATCACTCGCCGGCCCGGTCACGCCGCCGGAACGGACCGAGCGCGCCGTCGAACTGCTCAAGAAGCGGTACGGCATCACGATCCGTCCGCTCAACATGAAGAACTTCGCCGGCGAAGTCGAGCTGGTGAAGAAGCTGTACAACGATTGCTGGGAGGACAACTGGGGCTTCATCCCGATGACCGACGCCGAGATCGACCTGCTCGCGGCATCGTTCAAGCCGGTGGTGATCCCCGAGCTGGTACCGTTTGTCGAAAAGGACGGCAAGGCGATTGCGTTCGGCCTCACGCTCCCCGACCTCAACGAGGCGCTGCGCACCAACCGCAATGGTGCGATGTTCCCGGCGTCGCTGACGATGCTCTACAAGATCAGGATGAAGAAGCTGACCCGTTCCCGGGTCCTCCTCCTCGGTGTCGTCCCCGAGTGGCGCGGCAAGGGAATCGACTCGGCGCTCTACCACTGGATCTGGAGCAAGACGGCTGCACGGGGCATCGGCTGGGGCGAAGCCAGCTGGCTGCTGGAAGACAACACCGGCATCATCCAGGGGCTCTCCAAAGCCGGCTTCACGCCCTACCAGACCTTCCGCATCCTCGACCGCCCGGTATGAAGGCGCTGGTCACCGGGGCGACCGGCTTCGTCGGCGGTCACCTCGTCGACCAGTTGCTCGAGCATGGCGACGACGTCACCGCGCTGGTGCGTTCGCCCCGCAAGGCGGAGCCCTTCGCCGCGCGCGGCGTGCGCCTCGTGCCGGGCGACCTGGCCGATCGCGCCGCGATGCGCGAGGCCGCCGCCGGCCAGGACGTCGTTTATCACGTTGCCGGATTGACCGGCGCCCCCACCGAAGCGGAGCTGCTCGCCGCCAATCGCGACGGCACCGCGCTCCTCGCCGACGCGATGCGGACCGTCGCCCCGGCTGCGACGATGGTGCTGGTCAGCACCCTGGCGGCGGCGGGACCATCGCGGCCGGGCACGCCGCACCGCACCGCGGTCGAGCGCAACCCGGTGACCGGTTATGGCCGGAGCAAGCTCGCCGGCGAAGACGCGCTGCGCGCCAGCGGCATCCCGCACGTCATTGTCCGTCCGCCGGTGGTCTACGGCCCGCGCGACCGCGACAGCCTCTACGACATCTTCCGCCTCGCCCGCTGGGGGCTCGGACCGATGTTCGGCAAGGGCGCAATGGAGCTCTCGTTCATCCACGCCGTCGACCTCGCGCGAGCACTCCGGGTGGCCGGCACCCGCCGCGACCTGCTGGGCGGCGCGTTCTACGCCGCGCACCCCGAGGTCGTCACCAGCGGCGCCGTCGTCGACCTGATCGGGCGCGTGCAGCAGCGCCGCCTGCTGCACCTGAGGATTCCGCGGTGGACGGCGGAGGCGGCATTCGCGTTCACCGGCGCGTGGGCCCGCACCACCGGGCGCCACACCGTCATGCACCCGGAGAAGGTGCACGAACTCTTCCAGCCGGCGTGGACCGCCAATCCGGCCGGGCTTACCGCCGCCACGGGCTGGCGCGCCGAATGGGACCTGGAACGGGGCCTCGCCGACACCGTCCGCTGGTACCGGGAACACCGTTGGCTCTGACACACCGGCCGCCGGCCTGGCGGCTCGTCGACCGTCTCGTCGCGGGATATGGCCTGGTGGTGGCGGCGATCGCCGCGACGCGGCTCGACCGCGCCGGGATGGCGTGGATCCTCGCGGCGCACCTCGCCTTGCCGCTTCTCGCGTGGCTCGTCGTGCGCTGTCCCGAGAACGCCACCGGCCGGGTCATCCGCGCGATCTATCCGGTGGTGCTGATCATCGGCCTCTACAGCGCAATTGACGTACTGAACGGCTTCGGGGCGGCGCGCACCTGGGACGGCGTGATCCAGCACCTCGACGCGCAACTCTTCGGTGACCAACCAAGCCGCGACTGGTGGCGCCAGCACCCCAGCGTCTTCTGGTCGACACTGCTGCACGGCACCTACCTCTGCTACTACCTGCTCGTGCCGCTGCCGGCGCTGGTCTTCCTGGCGCAGCGCCGGTACGATGCCGTCGACCGCTACCTCGACGGCCTGATCGCGACCTACTTCTTCTGCTACCTCTGCTACATCCTGATCCCGGTCGCCGGACCGTACTACGAGTTTGCCCGCCCGTCGGGAGTGTTCATTGCCAACCTCCCGGCCCGGCTGGTGTACCATGCGCTGGAACGCGGTAGTTCGTTCGGCGCCGCATTCCCGTCGTCGCACGTCGCGGCAACGGTCGCGTCGGTGGTCGGCGCATGGTACGGCGCGCGGCGCCTCGCCGTGGTGATGGCGATTCCCGCCGCCCTGCTCGCCGTGGCAGTGGTCTATTGCCAGATGCACTACGCCGTCGACAGCATTGCCGGCCTGCTCCTCGGCGTCGGCATCCCGTGGTTGACGCGCCGCGCCACGACGGCGTGATGCGGCGCCCCGACGCACTCCGGGGGCCGACCGCATCGCGGCAGGCCCCCGGAGAGGTCGTCCCGGCCCGGCGGACCGGACCGCGCCGTCGTTACTGCGTGACGGTGAGCTGACCCTTCATCCCCATCGCCTGGTGGGGAATGCAGTAGAACTTGTAGATACCAGTCGGTGCGCCGGCGAACGAGATGACGACGTCCTGGCCTTCGGGAATCATCGCCGTCGACAGCGGCGCGGTCTGGTCCGGAATGGCGGCGTTCAGCACCGCGTCGGCGCCCGGAGGAATGCTGTCGGGATAGAACGCAACGTCGTGCATCTGCCCCGACACGCTCTTGAAGTCCACCTGATCGCCGACCTTGATGGTCAGGGTGTCGGGCACGAACTTGTAGGAGTTCGGTCCGGCCTGCACCATCTGCACGACGTGGGTGGTGCCACCCGACGCCCCCGGCGCCGCAGCCGCAGCCGCTCCGGTGGATTCCGGAGCCTCGGCCGCCTCGGTCTTCTTCCCGCCACCGCACGCAGCCATCAACACTGCCACGCCAGCTACCATCGCAGTCACACGCATGCTCGACTCGCCTCTCATCCCGGCTGAAGTTGGTCCTCCGCCGCCCCTGTGGCGGCCCGCGCGCCGTTCCGCTGTTCGCGCGGCACAAGGATAACAGAGCGGACGGAGGCGGCGGTAGTCCGATGGCGCTGGCGACCGGGACGACTACTTTCCCACCGGTCCGACCGTCCACCGACTTCTTCTCCCGCACGGATCCGCATGGCACCCCCACCCTGCCGACAGCTTGGCCGCCACTGTGTCGCGCTCGACGTCACGCTCCGCGTGGCGGCGCTCGAAGGCGGCGAAGATCACGATGCCACCTGGCTGTTCGGGCACACCGAGCGGATCTCCTTCGGCGCCACGCACGAGGACGACGGCGAACTCTGGTGCCGCGCGACGGTGCATGTGCCCTGCCGGCACCTCGAGGCCGACGACGCAACCGGCACGGCCCGCTGCGCTGCGCACGGCTTTCGCGGCACGGTGCCCAACGTCCGGCGGCGGCCCCAGCCGCGGCGCCTCGGCGGCGACCGGTTCGTGGTCGTCGACCGCAAACGCCTCGTTGCCAGGACCCTGCCACCCAAGGGCCGCCGCCCGCTCCCGATGGCCGCCGGCTCCAACCCCTGCGCCGAAGCCCGCTGTCAGACCTCCGACCACACCCTCCACGCCGCCTGTTGCCGCGACCTGCAGACCGAGATCCGCTGCAGCCGCCGCCAGCCACTGCTCGAAGCGCTGATCCGCAACCGCAAGTCGCCCTATCTCTGTCGCGTCGAGCGCGAAGAGGATCACGTGCTCGTCGTCGAGCTGCTCTCGGCGTGCGGATACCTCGGCGATGACGGAATTGCCTGCGCGCTGCACGGCCGGGTGCGCCCCGACGGACGCGCCGCCAAACCGCTGCTATGTTCCGAGTGGCCCGAGAAGCGGTCCGGCCTGCACGTCGGGTGTGCCTTCCGGAACCGCCGACTGAAGCTGTAAACCATTGTCCTGCAATGACTTGCAAACGATGTGTCACTTCCGGGTCGGATGCTCGTCTCCTTGTTGACTCCCTGTGGGACGAATCAACGGTTTGGAGGGCCCGATGGCGTTCGACCTCGACGCCCTGTATCGCACAACCTATGACGCGGTAGTCCGCTTCCTGTACCGCAAGGTCTGGGATGCCGACCGCGCCGAAGACCTCGCGCAGGAGGTCTTCATGCGGGCGCTGGCGCACCAGCCGGAAAAACCCCGCTCGTGGGTGTTCGCCGTGGCGGCCAACATCGCGCGCGACGAAGCCCGTGCCGCGATCCGGCGGCGCAAGCACCTGGTCCTGCTGACGCAGGAGCCCAGCGCCGCACCGTCGCACACCCCGGATATCGAAGAGGGACTCGACCGCGAGGAGCAGGAGGCCGAAGTCCGGCGCGCGCTTGCGACGCTGACCCCGCGCGACCGCGAGGTCCTCCTGTTGTGGGATGCCGGAATGTCGTATCCCGAAATCGCCGAGCAGACCGGATTGGCGGTCGGCGCGGTGGGAACGACCCTGGCGCGCGCCCGGAAGCGGTTGGTCGCGGCGCATGATGTCATCGAAGCGCAGCGGGAGGATCAGCGTGCGTCCGCACGTACCTGAGGAGGAACTGCACGCCTACAGTGACGGCGAACTGTCGCCGCCGCAGCGGGCGGAGATTGCCGAGCATCTGCTCGGCTGCCTGATCTGCCGGGCACAGCACGCCGAAGTCGAGGCCGTCCGGAGCCGGGTCAGGGCGCTGCTCGAATGTGCGGTGCCGCGCCACGCCGCGGCATCGCGCGGCGCCAGTGCGGTGCGACATCGTGCCGGCTGGCGCCGCAGCGCAATGGTCGCCGCCGCCGGAGTGGTCATCCTCTCCGGGGTCTGGCTGGCCGCCGGACGGCGCGGTTCGGCACCCCAACTCGCCGGCGCGTTCATGACGCCGGCCCTGGTGGCAAACGGCGCCGACCTGTCGAGTCAGGCAACCCCCGGCGCGGCAACCCTCCAGCGCCGCAACCTGACGCTGGCCTCCCGCACCGGCCTCGCACCGAGTGTCATCCCGTCGAGCGGCCCGAGCGTCACCCGTGCCGAGCCGCGGTTCGACCGCGCAACCGAGGTCGATCCGGTGGAGTCCCGTGATTGGGATCCGGTCAGTGCCGACACCGCGATCGCCGACGGCCAGGGCTCGTTCAGCCGGCTCACCGGCATGCCGGTGACGGCCATCCGCATCCACCACACCGCCGCCGGCGTCCGCCCCACCTTCATGGTGCGGCAGCAACTTGCCGATGGCCGGTCGGTCTGGGTGCTCGAAGGGCCCGAAGACGACATCAGCGACGTGAGCCAGACGCTCCAGGCGACCGGGCTCTCGCTCAGCATGCCGCTGCGCGCTCGCCCGGACTACGTCAACAACGTGAGCGGCCCGACCCACACCATCCGGATGGTGATGATCGCGGCCTACCTGTCACCGGATTCGCTGAACAGCCTGGCGGGGCGGCTGCAGCCACACTGACCGCGCCACGGCGGCGCGGCACATCGCGGGCCCTCCCGGAGGCATTGCTCCGGGAGGGCTCGTTGGCGTCAGGCGGAGGCGGCGACGCTTTCCTGCGGGAAGTGCTTGCTGGCTTCGCGCTGCAGCGCAATCATCGCGAGGCGTGGCGACACCATCGGATAGGTCCGGGCGAACCAGCCGTAGCTGAGCAGGAAGAGCCCGAGGAAGCCGAGCATCGGGCCGAGCTCCGGGAGGCCGATCACCGGACCCGGCGCTGACGTGATCGATGGCATCACGATCAGGTAGCGCTCCAGCCAGAGCCCGGTGAACGAGATCGTCGCGAACATCGCCAGCGTGAACGGCGCCTTCTTCGGCGCCACACCGATCAGCCCGCCGAACGGCAGCACGAAGACGGCCAGGAACACCGCCGTGCCGATCGGCAGCCACGGCCCCCACAGTCGCGCGAAGACGAAGCCCGTCTCGGCCGGCAGGTTGCCGTACCAGATGACCAGGAACTGGGCCCACAGCAGGTACATCCAGAACACCGTGAAGCCGAAGCAGAGCTTGCCGAGGTCGTGGCGCATTTCGGCGGAGATGAAATCGCCGAAGCTCGCGTTGCGGAGAGCATAGACCACCAGCAGCGCCAGCAGCATCAACGCGGCGAGCCAGGCGCCCATGAAGAACCAGCCGCCGAAGAGGTTGGAATCCCAGTGGGGCTGCAGCTCCATGACGGTGTCGAACCCGACATAGGTCATCACCGCCCCGTAGGCCGGGGCGTAGATCCCCGCCAGCCGGTAGATCCGGGTGTGATTCCGCTCGGCGTCGTAGTTGCGCAGCATCCGCTCGTAGCGGGCGCGGCGCGCATCGCTGACCCGGTCCTTGACCAATTCGAGGTCGGGAAGCAGGTCGCTGCGGATCAGCCAGTGGCCCAGCAGGAACAGTCCGCCGATCCCCCCCACCAGCCGCACCGCGATCCAGAAATGCGACAGCCAGGCGGCCTTTCCGGGGGTCAGCATCGGCCGGGCGGCGTCCATGTCACCCCAGATGGCGTGGTACCCCACGGTGAGCACCAGCACCAGCCCCACCAGCGACACCGGGATGAACGCCGACGCCGCCTGGGAGAGGCGCAGGATGACACCCGACCAACGGGCGCCGACGATCTTGTGCGCCGCCGTCATGGCAATCGACGCGGCGGTCACGCCGGTCCAGAACACCCAGTTGACGTGGAACATCTGCCACGCGCGGGTGCCGTTGCCGCTCACCAGTGCGTAGCCGAACATGCCCCAGCCGATGACGCTGAGCACGATGCCGGCGGGAATGAAGCGGCGGAAGTTGGGCGCGACGCTTTCGGTCGCGAGCCGGTCCTGTGCCGCGGAGAGGTCGGTCATCAGTGGCCTCCGGCGGGCGGCACGGCGGCGGCCGGGCCCGGATCGACCGGCGATGCGGCCTGCAACTGGCGGAGATAGTCGACCACCGCCCACCGCTCGTCGGGGCGGACGATCTTGTCGCCGTATTGCGGCATGCGTCCCCGTCCGTAGCGGATCATGCTGTACAGGTAGCCGTCGGTGAAGTGCCGGGCCTGGGCCGTCATCAACGAGAGGGCATGCACACCCAGCAGCGACGCCGGTGACTGCGCCAGCCCGTCATAGCCGTGGCAGGCGGAGCAGTAGGTGTTGAACAGCTCCTTGCCGCTGCGCGCCGCGGGACCCGGCGGTGTGGTGGGGTGCTTGAGCGCGTTTGCCGCGTTGGTGTCGAATCCGAACGACATCGACGCGGGGTTCCCCACCCGCCAGTCGGCTTCGCCGCCGCCGAGCGGGATCGCGTCGGGCGGCGTGTTGCGCGGCACGTCGGCGCTCTCGTACGGATGCACCGCCTGCGAGTAGATCATGTGGTCGAACCACGGAATGTTGTGCATCAGGTCGTCGGGCGACGGAATCTGGTTGTAGTAATAGTTGCAGCCGCCAAGGCCGAGGACCAGCAACGCGAGCCATCCCTTACGCATCACGGACCACCTCGACGGAACCATGTTGCCGGAAGGTCTCTTCCACTCCGCCGGCACGATCGGCGGAGCACGGCACGAAGATGCCGATGCGGTCGTCGCTGAAGCGGGGCGAATAGGGGCGGCCCTTGAGGGATTTCCGCAGCGCCAGGATGACGATCCCCGCCACGGTGCTGAGCGCGCCGAGCAGCACGGTCAGCTCGAAGCCGATCGCGACGAACGCCGGGACGGCGGCGATCGCCTTGCCGCCGGTCAGGAGCGGCCAGTCGCGCGACATCCAGATGGTGATGCCGAACCCGGCCGCGGTGCCGGTCATGCCGCCGATCAGGGTGAAGAGCCGCACCGGCGACACCGGCGCGCCGATCGCCGCCTCGATCTCGTGATTGGGCGCCGCGGTGTAGACCGTCAGGTCGGTGAACCCCGACGCCTTCAGCGCGCGAATCGAATCGCACGCCGCGTCGACGTGGTCGAATTCCGCCAGGACGCCCGGAACATTCTTGGCCATCAGTGCGCCTCCGCCCGGGAGGAGCGGCGCGCCAGGGGAATCAGTTCCTTGACCTCCTGGATCGCCACGATCGGGAAGTTCTTGTAGAACAGCGTGAACCACAGGCCGAACCAGCCGAACGACCCGGCCAGGATGCACCAGTCGGCCCACGTCGGGTTGATGCGGCCCCAGGCATACGGGTCGTAGTCATTCGCGAGCGACACCGCGATGATCTCCCACCGCTCGAACCACATCCCGATGTTCACGAAGATCGAGATCACGAACAACGACGTCAGGTTGGTGCGGATCTTCTTGAACCACAACAGCTGCCCCACCAGGGCGTTGCAGATGATCATGATCCAGCCGCCCCACCAGTACGGCCCGAAGGCGCGCAGCCAGAACGTGGTCTGCTCCACCGGGTTGCCGCCGTACCACGCGTTGTAGTACTCCATGCTGTAGGAGTAGAACATCAGGCAGCCGGTGAGCAGCAGCAGCTTCGACAGGTTGTCGAAGTGGTAGTCGGTGATCATGTGCTCGATCTTGAGCACCTTCCGGAGCGGAATGATCAGCGTCAGCACCATGCCGATGCCGGAGTAGATCGCGCCGGCCACGAAGTACGGCGCAAAGATCGTCCCCCGCCAGCCGGGAATGATCGACATGGCGAAGTCCCACGACACCACCGAGTGCACCGACAGCACCAGTGGCGTGGCGAGGGCCGCCAGGTAGAGGTAGGCCCGGGAATAGTGGCGCCACTGCGAGTCGGCGCCGGTCCACCCCAGCGACAGCAACGAGTAGACCTTCTTCTTCCACCCGCTGACGTGGTCGCGCACCGCCGCCACGTCGGGCACCAGCCCCACCACCAGGAACGTCGCCGACACCGTCAGGTAGGTCGAGATCGCAAACACATCCCACAACAGCGGCGACTTGAAGTTCGGCCAGAGGAAACGCTGGTTGGGGTACGGGATCAGCCAATAGAAGATCCACTGCCGGCCGATGTGGATGATCGGGAACAGCCCCGCGGTCATCACCGCAAATACCGTCATCGCTTCGGTGGAGCGGTACACCGCGGTGCGCCACCGGGAACGGAACAGGAACAGGATGGCGGAAATCAGCGTGCCGGCGTGACCGATGCCGATCCAGAAGACGAACGTCGTGATGTAGACCGACCACATGATCGGCGGCGAGTACCCCGCCAGCCCGAGGCCGTACTTGAGCAGCGCGGCAAAGGTGCCGAACAGCAGCAGGACCAGCGCCGCCATCGAACCGGCCAGGATGTAATACCCGGTGGTCGGCTTGTCGGTGATGGTCCGCACCACGTCACGAGTGACCTCGGCGTGGGTCTGGGTCGGGATTCCCGGTTCCTGCGCAATGACCGCCATATCAGCCCAGCTTCCGGTCGGAGGGCTGCGGTCCGTGCAGCACCTTGGCGAGGTAGGTCACCTGGGCCTCCACGTCGGTCTCCTCCAGCATGGTGTAGCCACGATGGTCGCGCTTCCACGCCATCATCGGTGAGTCGGCGTTGTGCTGGTTGCCGAAGCGGATCGCGCCCGACGGACAGGCCTGCGCGCACGCCGTGACGATCTCGCCCTCGCGCACCTCGCGCTGCTCCAGCAAGGCGTTGAATTCGGCGTGCCGGATCCGCTGGACGCAGAAGGTGCACTTTTCCATGACGCCGCGCGCCCGCACCGTCACTTCGGGATTGAGCTGCAGGTTGAGCGGCTCGGGCCACGCCATGTCGTTGTACTTCAGCCAGTTGAAGTAGCGGACCTTGAACGGACAGTTGTTGCTGCAGTACCGGGTGCCCACGCAGCGGTTGTAGACCTGGCCGTTCAGCCCGTCCGGCGTGTGGTACGAGGCGTACACCGGGCAGACCGGCTCGCACGGCGCGTTGTTGCACTGCTGGCACATCACCGGCGAGAAGCGCACCGACAGCGGCTCGCCATCCTCGCCGCCCTCCCAGTAGCGCTCGATTCGCAGCCAGCTCATCTCGCGGCGCTTGAGCACCTGCGCTTCGCCGACCGCCGGCAGGTTGTTCTCCGCGTAGCACGCCGTGACGCACGCCGAGCAGCCGGTGCAGCGCGACAGGTCGACCGCGAGGCCCCACTTGGGAAGCTTGCGTTCGTAGTCGCCCAGACTGGTCCGCGCCTCGCGATGTTCGGCCCAGCCGTCAATCGCCTTGCGCTCCAGCTCGGTGTTCTCCTCCACCTTCGGATTGCCGGCGGCCTTGTATGCCTCTTCCGGCGTCAGTCCCTGCGCCGCGTGCTCCAGCGACATCGCCTGGACCATGCCGCGGCCCAGCTGGCGGGGGTTGCCGTCGCAACGCGCCAGCTTCTGGTAGTCGCCGGTGAGCGCCACCGCCGCACGGCTGCCGACATAGGGCAGGAACCCCTGCCCGTCGGCCGAACCGACCAGATCGAGGGCGTTGACGCCGCGCCCGCGGGCGTAGCGCCCGTATTCGGTGTGGCCCAGCCCGAGCGGCATTGCCAGCGTGTCGGGGCGGATCCCGGCGTAGACATAGACCGGCGCGCGGAGCGTCCCGTGCGGCGTGGTGAGTTCGACGATCTCGCCCTCGCGCACGTCGATCTTCGCCGCCGTGTCGGGGTGCATCTCCACCCACGACTGCCAGGTGACCTTGGTGATCGGATCGGGATTCTCCAGCAGCCACGGCTTGTTGGCGCCGCGGCCGTCGAGATACATCGCCGACGGGTATGGCAGGAAGACGTAGTCGCCGGTGCCATCGAAAGCCGGCGCCGACACGGTGACCGTCAGCGCGCCGGCCGCGAGCGCCGGGGCGTTCCCGGGTGCCGGCGGGTGGTACACCCCGCCCTGGCCCACCGCGGCACGCCACGCCCCGTCGAACTGCGCCGCCGGAACCTTCAGGATCTCGTCGCGCCAGGTGGCGCGGAGGTGCTCCTCGAACGACGCCGCATTGAACTTCGCCACCGGCCCGCCAACCGCCTTGGCGACCTTGAGCAGCACGTCACCGGTGTGCATTCCCTCGAAGACCGGTTCCACCGTCGGCTGCATCACCCCGGCAATGCCGACCCGTCCGCGATGATCGTCCCACCGCTCCAGCGAGTGCAGGTTCGGCAGCAGCAGGTCGCACTGCGCCGCCGTCTCGTCGAGAATCGGCGCGGTCGACACCTTGAACGGCACCTTGGCGAACTGCTCCGCAAACTTCCCCGACTTCGGCGCGGCGTAGAGCGGGTTGGCGTCATGCACCAGCACCACCTGCACCTGCCCCGCCCCCATCCGGCCGAACGCCGCCAGCAGGTCGCCGTAGCCGCCCGACGCCGGCGCGTTGACGCCGAAGTGCACCGTCCGCCCGACGTTGCCGGCGGCGATGTTGAGGAGGTTGACCGCGTGGCAGAGGTCGATCGCGCTGCGGTGCTGCGCCGAAACGCCGCCGCCAACGGCGAGCGACGGCTCGGCCGACGCGAAGTCGTTGGCCATCGCGGTGATCTGCGCGGCCGTCAAGCCGGTCTTCGCGGCCACCGCGTCGGGGGCAAAACCGGCGAGCGCCGTTGCCAGCGCCGCATTCCCCTTGCTGGTGGCCACCTGCTGCGCCATCGCCAGCGCCACGAACACCTCGGCCCCGGCCGGCACGCTGACCCACTCGTCGGCGTTGGCGCCGGTGAGCGACATCCGCGGCCCGACGTAGACCAGCCGCGACATGGTGCCGTCGTGGTAGCCGTGTCCGTCGGCAAAACCGCGCTGCTGCTCGACCACCGGGCCCCAGGTGTCGAGGAAGTCGGCCCCGAACGAGATGATGTACTTCGCCGCCGCAAAGTCGTGCTGCGCCAGTTCGCTCACGCCCCAGGTGCGCACGTTGGCGAGCCGCTCCGGCTCCCGCGCAAACGGCTGGTACGCCACCAGGCTGCCGCCGAGGGCCGCCGTGAAGTCCGCCAGCAGGGTGGTGAACGTCGACGGCGCGGCACCATTGATCACCGCGAACTTTCCGCCCGCCGCCGAGAGCCGGCTGGTCAGCCGCGCAATGGCGTCGTCCCACTTGATCGGATCGAACCCGCCCTTGGCGTTGCGGGCCATCGGTCCCTTGAGGCGGTCGGGATTGTAGAGCGCCTGCAGCCCGGCCTGACCGCGGGCGCAGAGCCGCCCGGCGTTGACCGGGTGGTCGGGATTCCCTTCCAGCTTGATCGGGCGGCCCTCGCGCGTCTTGACGTGCAGGCCGCAGCCGGCGTCACACTCGGCGCAGGTGCTGGCGTACCACGTCGGCTCGCCGGGCACCTGCTGCTCCGACTGCACCATGTAGGGCACCAGCTTGCCGACCCGCTCGGTCGAGCACCCGCCCAGCGCCGCCACACCAGCGCTGGTGACGCCGAGCACCTTGAGAAAGTGCCGCCGGTCGACGCCGGTCGCGTCGCTGTCGTCGGCCATGGCCGCTCCCGGATCGCGAGGTGGGGTGCTCATCTCAGTAATGGCACGTGCTGCAGTCGCGCGAGATGCCGCGCTGCAGATGGCACGTGATGCAGAAGCCCATGTTGTTCACGTTGTTGACCTTGTAGACCTGCGGCATGCGCGACACGTTGCCGTGGCAGGTGGCGCAGGCATCCTGGCCCAGCGCCAGGATGTGCAGCATGTGTGGGAAGTGGACGTGCCGCGCCAGGAGATAGACCCGGGTCCATTCCACCGGTTTGTGCGAGAAGAACGCCGTGGTGAGCTTCTTGATTTCCGCCTTGTTGGCCGGCGTCGAGCCCGGAACGTACATGTGGCAGCCCATGCAGGTCTGCAGGCTCGGCACGCCCGGCTCCAGCGAGAAGCTCGCCGTGTAGTGGCAGTACTGGCACTGCATCTTGAGCTGCCCGGCGTGGATGTCGTGCCGGAAGAAGATCGGCTGCCGCGGTCCTTCGAGCTTCGAGGTGTCCGAACGCATCAGCGTGACACCGTTCCCCGCGGGCTGCTGGGCGTCAGTGGTGCGGAGGCCGGCGAAGAGCGCCGTTGCGGTGACCACTACGCCAAGACCCACGAGGTACCGCGTTCGCATATCCTTGGTCGACCGTCGCGAAAAGAGGAGTCAGGGGCTTGTGAAAGTTTTCACGATGACTCGCGGCCAAAAAAAGAACGACGCCACGCGTCGGGCGCAAAGCTAGTGGAAGGAATGAGTTGGTTCAATGGTCACCCCCCCGGCGCCGACTCGCCGCCAGGGCCCGCTGCCCCGGAACGCGCGAGAAAATGGCGGATTTCGAGCGCCACGCCGCGGAGCAACGCCGCCTCGCGGGCGTCGAGTGCCGCCCGGAAGGTGGCCTCGCGCAGGCCGCGCATGACCAGCTCCGGGTTGCGGGTCTTGAAGAACTCGATTGCCTCGAGCGACTGGCGCCAGTCGCCGAACATCGCTTCGAGCAGCTCGTGCGGCGCGGCCGGCGACGTCCGGCGCGGCGCCTTGAACGGCAACCCGTCGCCGCCGCGCGCCAGCCACGATTCGTAGCACTGCACCGCCACCGCCTGGACCAGGTTGAGCGAGGTGTAGTCGGGGTTGGCACTGATGGTCACCAGCGCGTCGCAGCGGTCGAGTTCGTCGTTGAACAGCCCCTTGTCCTCACGGCCGGCGAGAATGCCGACCCGCCCGCCGGCGGTGCGCTCGATGAGGGCTGCTGCCGCCTCTCGCGGGCGGAGGATGGTCCGCTTGGCGGTGCGTTCCCGGCCGGTGAGCGCCTGGACGTATCCGAGGTCGGCGAGCGCCTCATCGAGGGTGTCGTGCACCGTCATCCGGTCGAGCAGGTCACCGGTGTTGTGCGCCACGCCCTCGATCCGGTAGAAGTCGAGGGGACACTCGGGCGCCACCAGCCGCACCAGCTCGATGCCGAAGTTCTTCGCCACGCGGATGCACGACGCGAGGTTGACGAGGTCCTGGACGGCAACGAGCACCAGAACCGGTGCCGTCTCCGGATCGGGAGCGGTCATCCCCGCAGTTCGACGCCGGCGGCGCGCTCGGCCTGGCGGATCGGGTCGAGGTAGTCGGCCTGCTCGCCGAGTTCGGCGCGGAGCCGGCGGTACTCCTCGCGGGCGTGGGCCAGCACCGGATCGGGCACGTCGGCCGATTCCGCCACCTGATGCGCGATCCCGATGTCCTTCTCGAGCAACGCGAGGCGGAACAGTCGCGGCCACGTGCCGGTCAGCACCCGCTCCGGCACCAGCGCTTCGCTCACGAACGAACGGCCGCTCGATGCGTTGAGCACCGCGACGGCGGTGCGCGGCGCAATGCCGGCCCGGGCCAGCGCCACGAGCCCCTCCGCCACCGCCAGGATGTTGACCGCGAGCAGCGCGTTGTTCACCGCCTTCATGGCGTGGCCGGCGCCGACCGGCCCCATCGCGACCACCTTGCCGGCGAACGGTGCCACGACGGCCTCGGCGCGCGCCAGGTCGTCCGCCGCGCCGCCGCACATCACGGTGAGGCGTCCCTGGCGCGCCAGCGGCGGCCCGCCGCTCACCGGCGCGTCGACGAAGCCGATGCCGCGGTCGGCGAGCCGCGCCGCGATCCGGCGCGACGCGGCGGGGTCACCCGAGGTGCAGTCGACCAACAGCGAGCCCCGCGCCATGCCGGCGAGGAGACCATCGGGGCCATCGAGGAGTGCGGCGACTTCGGCCGAAGTCGGCAGGCAGGTGATCACCGCCTCGGCGCCGGTGGCGAGGTCGCGCGGCGTGGCGGCGGCGGTGACGCCGGGATGTTCGGCGGCAAAGGCCGTGGCGGTCGCCGCCGTGCGATTCCAGACCGCGAGGGTGTGGGCGGTGGCACAGCGCGCCGCCATCGGGGCGCCGATCGCGCCGAGTCCGGCAAAACCGATGCGCATCATCTCTCCGGGACGCAGGTCGAGTACAATGTAGGGCATGTCGGTGCGGATCATGCACCTCGATCTCGATGCCTTCTTCGTCGAAGTCTGTCGGCGCCACGACCCCGCCCTGCGGGAGGTCGACCTGCTGGTGGTCGGCGGGCGGCGCGACTCCCGCGGCGTGGTGCAGTCGGCGAGCTATGGCGCGCGGGCCTTCGGGGTGCGCTCCGGGATGCCGATTGCCCAGGCGGCGCGGCTCTGCCCCGCCGCGACGTTCGTGCGGGGAGAATTCGCCCGCTACCGCGAGGCCTCCGCGGCAGTCCGTGCCGTCGTCGAGCGGTTCGCGCCGCTGGTGGTGATGACCGGCCTCGACGAGGGCTATCTCGACTTCAGCGGAACCGACCTGCTCTACCCGGTCTCGCTCCTCGACCACGCCGGCGCGATCCGCGCCGCGGTGTCGGCCGAGGCGGGGCTCGACTGCTCCATCGGCATCGGCGGCAACCGGATGATCGCCAAGATGGCCAGCGACTTCGCCAAGCCCCGCGGAATCTGCGAGGTGCGGCCCGGCTGGGAGCGCGGCTTCGTCGCCGGGCTGCCGCTCGCCGCCGTGCCGGGTGTCGGCCCGAAGACCGCGGCACGCCTCGCCGGGCTCGGCCTCACCGACGTGCACCAGATCCAGGCGCTGTCACTGGAACAGCTCGCCGCGCGGATCGGGCGCGACGAGGCACTCCACCTCAAGCGGCGCGCCGACGGGCGCGGCGGCACCGTGCTGCACGCCGCGGGGTTGCCGAAGTCGGTGAGCCGCGAGACGACGTTTTCCCGCGACGTCACCGATGCCGCGGAGCTCGACCGGGTGCTGCACCTCCTCACCAGCCGGGTGGCGAGCCAGCTCCGCGGCGAAGAACTGGTGGCCGGGGCGGTGGTGCTCAAGTTGCGCCATGGCGACTTCGTCACCGTGACGCGGCGCCGCGCGCTGGCCGATCCGACGGCGCTCGATGCCGAACTGCTGACCCCTGCCCGCGCGCTGCTGGCACCCGCCTTCAGCGCGGCCCGCGGACGGCGCCAGGGCGTGCGCCTGCTCGGCATTGCCGCGGTGGCACTGCGCCCGGCGGAAGCGCCGCAGCTCTTCGAGCCGGAAGATCGCACCCGGCGGCGGCGCGTCGCTGAAGCGATCGACCGGGTGCGCGCCCGGTTCGGCGACGCCTCGGTGGCCAGCGCCCGGCTCATCGGCCGGCCCCGGCCCCGCGGCGACACCCCCCGGCGCGACTAGTTTTCCCGCCATGAATCTTCGGACTGGCGAACGTCGTCCGATGCTGACATCAGGAGCGCAATGATGGCCACCGCCGAAGGACGCACCGTCCCGTTCACCGGACCCGAGGCGATCGACGCCGCCGTACTCGAGACCTTCCCGTACGACGGTCCGGAGCAGGTCGTCGAGAGCACCACCAACGAGTTCAGTGCGGTCTGCCCGTACAGCGGACTCCCCGACCTCGCGGTGCTGACGCTGCGATACGTGCCGTCGGATGCCTGTGTCGAGTTGAAGAGCCTCAAGTACTACCTGATGAGCTACCGCAACGTCGGGATCTTCCAGGAACACGCCACGGCGCGTGTCGCCGAAGACCTGCAGCGGTTGCTGCGGGCCCGGACGCTCACCATCACGACGCGCTACAACGTGCGCGGCGGATTCGAGACGACCTGCAGCGTGACCCTGGGCGATCCGCGCTAGGCCCCTCCCGGTGGAGGTTCCGCGATGCACCCGGCTGTCGATGAACGCCTGCTGACGTTGCAGCGACTCCTGCTCGGGCGGTATTCGCTCGAGCGGGAGCTGGGGCGCGGCGGCATGGGGACGGTGTATCTCGCCCGTGACGTGGCGCTCGACCGGCCGGTGGCCATCAAGGTGCTGCACGAGGCGCTCGCGGCCAACACCGACGCGCGGCAGCGCTTCCTCCACGAAGCGCGTACCGCCGCACGGCTGGCCCACCCCCACATCGTGCCGATCTACGCCGTCGAGGAACAGCCCGGCGCGGTGTTCATCGTCATGGCGGTGATCGACGGTGAGACCCTCGGGCAGCGGATCCGGCGGCGCGGGCCGCTGACTCCCGGCGACGCCGAACGTGTGCTGCGGGAGACCGCGTGGGCACTGGGATACGCCCACGCCCATGGCGTGATCCATCGCGACCTGACACTCGACAACATCCTGCTCGAGCGAGTCACCGGTCGCGCGGTGCTGGCGGACTTCGGCATCGCCGCCGAGCGCGACACGGCCGACCAGCGCCAGGCCTTCGGCACGCCGGCGTATCTGGCGCCGGAGGTGGTCCGCGGCGAACCGGCCACGGTGACCAGCGACGTCTACGCGCTGGGTTGTGTCGCATTCGCGGCCCTCGCCGGCCGCACGCCGTTCGTCGCCGACACTCCCGCCGAGCTTCTCGCCCGGCACCTGGTGCAACCGCCGCCGCGTCTCACGCCCCTTGCGCCCGGAGCATCGCGCCGGCTGGTCGACGCCGTCGAGGCATGCCTCGCCAAGGACCCCGGTGACCGACCGGCCGACACCGCGGCACTCCTGGCCCGGCTCGACCGCGCGCCGGAACCGGTCCGCATTGCGCCCGCGCTGCGCGACTGGTTCACCCGCTGGGAGCGGATCAAGGCGACCTACGCGCTGGCGGCGCCGCTGCTGGCGGTGCAGACCTGGGCGCTGATTGCGGGGTACTTCTCCTCCGGCGCGCTGGGGCTGATGGAAGCCGGCCTGATCAACGCGGCGTTGGCGGTCACCGCGATTCCGGCGGCAATCCACCTGATGTTCGAATCGGCGGAATTGCGGCGACTGCGGCGCCACGGCTTCGGGGTCGCCGACATCCGTGCGGCGTTCCCGCACTGGCGCGCGGAACAGGTCGCGGAACGGCGCCGCCAGGCGATGCCGTCGCTGGCCGGCCGCGTCATCACCGACCTGACGGTGATCGGCGCGGTGTTCATCGGCGGCAGCCTGGCGTTCGGCCTGCCGCTGGCCCGGCTCCTCTCGAGCGGGCCGGCCGACCTCCGCTACACCATCGGCACCATGATGTACTGGCTGTCGTTTGTCTACATGGGAACGCTGAGTGGTGTCGGGCTCGGATTTCTCGTGCCGGGATATCGGCCCCGCCCCGACGGCTGGGTGAGCCGCCTGCGCGAGCGGTTCTGGAACTCCCGCGCGGCGGCGTGGATCGTACGCCTCTCCCAGGTGCGCGAGCGCGGCGAACTGGTGGCCGGCTCGACGGTGCACCGCAACACCGAGCTCGTGCTGGCCCTCGCGGTCGACGACCTCTGGAAGGCAATGCCCGATGACGCCCGCCGCGAACTCGGCGACCTCCCCGCAGTGACGCATTCACTGCAGGAGAACGCCGTTGCTCTTCGCGACCTCGCCGCCCGGCTCCGCGACAGCGCGGCAACCGTCGCCGGCGATCCCGAGGCGCCGGACGGACTCGCCGCGACCGCCGCGGCGATCGAGGCGCGCCATCGCGAGACCGTCACCGCGCTGGAGCAGGTCCGGCTCCACATGCTGCGGATGCTCGCGACGCGTTCCACCACCAGCGAACTCACCACGCAGCTGCGGGCGGCGCGCGACCTCGAGTCGAGGTTGCGGCGCGAATCGGCGGCGCACACCGACATCCGTCGCCTGCTGTCCGGGCGCTCGGCTCACCGCGGGCTGACGCCCGCCACGCCGTCGGTCACCCCGGCATGACACCCGGCGACGATCGCGACGACACCTTCATGGTGCTGCAGGAGGCGCTCGCCGGCCGCTGGTCGCTGGAATCCGAACTCGGCCGCGGCGGGATGGCGACCGTCTACCTGGCGCGCGACGTGGCGCTCGACCGCCCGGTGGCCATCAAGGTGCTCCATCCCGCGCTCGCCTCACGCCTCGACCAGCGCGAGCGCTTCCTCCGCGAGGCGCGCACCGGCGCCCGGCTGTCGCATCCCCACATCGTGCCGATCTACGCCGTGGGCGAAGCCGCCGGACTGGTCTACTTCGTGATGGGCTTCGTCGACGGCGAGTCGGTGGCGACGCGGATCCGCCGCCAGGGACCGCTCGATGCCGCCGAGGCGGAGGGCATCCTGCGCGAAACCGGGTGGGCGCTCGGATATGCCCACGCCATGGGAGTGCTGCACCGCGACATCACACTCGACAACATCCTGCTGGAACGCACCACCGGGCGCGCCGTCCTCGTCGACTTCGGCATTGCCGCCGAGATGAGCGGTGACGGAGATGTCGCACTTGTCGGCACCCCGGCGGTGATTGCACCGGAACTGCTGCACGGTACCGCTCCCTCCGTCCGGTCCGACCTCTACGCCCTCGGTGTCACCGGCTGGGCGATGCTCGCCGGGCGGTACCCCTACGTTGGCGACGACGCGGCAGCCATCCTCCTGCAGCACGCCACCGCACCGGTGCCGTCGCTCGACGCGGCAGCACCAGCGGTGTCGCGACGCCTGGCCGCGGCGATCGAGGGCTGTCTCGCAAAGGATCCCGATGCGCGACCGGAATCGGTCGAAGCGTTCGTGGCATCACTGGCGCGTCGCCAGGACCAGCACGCACTGGCCCCCGCGCTGCAGCGCTGGCTGGCACGCGACCACCGCAGCAAGCCGCTCTGGGCATTTGCCTGCTCGATGGTGGCGCTGACGACGGTCGGACCAGCGATCGATTGGTTGTGGTATGGCGACCCGCTGCGCGAATTCCCCGCCTTCGCGTGGCGGATCGCGCTGGTGTTCGGCGCGACGACGCTCTTCCAGGCGGCGCTCCGGTTTGGCGATCTGCGCCGGGTGCTTCGGGCCGGTTATACCCTCGAAGACCTGACCGCGGCCGACCGCAGTCACGCGCGGGCCCGCCGGCAATCGGCACCGACCGCCGCCGGCGCGCTGGTGCGGACCGTAGTGCTGGCGTCGATCGGTCTCGTCGGCATCACAATGGTGTTCATGCGGCACGATCGCCAATTGTGGAGCATCCTCGGCGCCCGGACCTGGAACCCGATCTCGCGCTTCATCAGCGAGGCCGCGGGGTGGCTCTGGATCACAATGTGGGCCGGGTTCGGTGCCAGCCTGCTGGTGCCGGTCGAGCCGTACCTGAAACTGCCGCGGCTCGACCTGGCGGCGCGATTCCGGCGCACCCGGGCGGCGCAGTGGCTGGCACGGCTCGCCACCTGGGGAACGCCGCGCGACCAGGCGGTGGAACACACCCTGCACCGCCCCACCGAACTGGTCCTCGACCTCGCCATCGAGCAGCTCTGGGCCGCGCTCCCCGACGCGACCCGCGCCGATCTCGACGCACTGCCGCGGATCGCCGCCGGGCTTCGGGCCCGCGCCGGAGACACCCGCGAACTGCTCGAACAGCTCGACTGCCCCGGCCCGGCAAGCAGTCCGGAGGCGGTGGCGCTGCGGGACCGCCTCGTCGAACGTCGCCGCAGCGCGGTGACCGCCCTCGAGCAACTGCGCCTGCAGCTGGCTTCCCTTGCGAGCGAGGCCGCGCCCAGCGGCGAGCTGACCGGTCACCTGCGCGACGCCCGCGCGCTCGAAGCCGAGCTCCTCACCGGCCTCGGCGCGGACGCCGACCTGGTCCGCCGCCTCCGCGTGCCCCGCCCCCCCACACCGCGCAACTTCACGCCGACACCGACGCCGACTCCGCGACCGACGTAACATTCAGGCACCGCGATGGGATCGCCCGTCGTGCCCCCGGAGCCCGCGATGCCCGAACCGCTCAAGCCGATCCACTCCGCCGATGAAGCCCGCGCCGTCGCCGAGGCGGCGCGCGAAACCGAGTGGCGCAGCCCGTCGTTCGTGCGGCGACTCTTCGACGGGAAGCTCTCGCCCGAACTCGTCGTTCCGTTCCCGCAGCCCTCGGCCGACGACGTGGCGCGCGCCGCGCCGTTCTTCGCCGACCTCGAGCGCTTCCTCCGCGAGCAGGTCGACTCCGACCGGATCGATCGCGAGGGGAAGATTCCCGGCGAAGTGATCGACGGACTCCGCGCGCTCGGGGCGTTCGGCATCAAGATTCCCCGCGAATACGGCGGCCTCGGGCTGTCGCAGTTGATGTACACCCGCGCCATCGGCCTGGTGACGTCCGCCGACGGCTCGCTGACGGCGCTGCTGTCGGCGAGCCAGTCGATCGGGGTGGCGGTGCCGTTGCAGCTCTTCGGCACCGAGGAGCAGAAGCGCCGTTACCTCCCCCGCATTGCCCGCGGCGCGATCTCCGCCTTTGCCCTCACCGAACCGCAGGTCGGATCGGACCCGGCCGGCATCGCCACCCGGGCCGAGAAGTCGGCCGACGGGTCGCACTGGGTGCTGAACGGCGAGAAGCTCTGGTGCACCAACGGCCCGCTCGCCGAAGTGATGGTGGTGATGGCCCGCACCGGGAAGAAGATTTCGGCGTTCATCGTCGAGACCGCGTGGCCCGGGGTCGACAACCACCATCGGCTCCACTTCATGGGGCTGCGCGGCATGGAGAACGGCGTGGTGCGCTTCACCGACGTGCGGGTGCCGGCCGAGAACCTGCTCTGGGAAGAGGGCCGCGGCCTCAAGCTGGCACTCACCACGCTCAACACCGGGCGCCTGACGTTGCCGGCCTCGTGCGCCGCGGCGGCAAAGCGCGCGCTGGAGATTTCGCGCCGCTGGGCCACCGAGCGGGTGCAGTGGGGCAAGCCGATCGGGCAGCACGACGCCATTGCGCAGAAGCTCGGCGCGATGGCCGCCGACACCTTCGCGCTGGAGGCGGTCGCCGACCTCGCCTCGCTGCTCGCCGACCAGGGTCGCACCGACATCCGCCTCGAGGCCGCGATCGCCAAGCTCTGGAACACCGAGATCGGGGCGCGGATCATCGACGACTGCCTGCAGATCCGCGGCGGCCGCGGCTACGAAACGGCCGACTCGTTGCGGAGCCGCGGCGAGCGCCCCGACCCGGTCGAGCGGATGTACCGCGACTACCGGATCAACCGGATCTTCGAGGGATCGAGCGAGATCATGCGGCTGTTCATTGCCCGCGAAGCGCTCGACACCCACCTGGCGGTGGCCGGCGACCTGGTCGACCCGAAGGCGCCGACCGGGCGCCGGCTGAAGGCGCTGCTCCGCGCCGCGGTGTTCTACGCCTGGTGGTACCCGAAGCACTGGCTCGGCTGGGGGTGGTGGCCCCGCTACGCCCGCTTCGGACCGCTGGCCCGGCACCTCCGGTTCGTCGAACGGCGCTCGCGACGGCTGGCCCGGACGCTGTTCCACGCCATGGTCCGGTTCGGGCCGCGGCTCGAACAACGCCAGTCGATTCTCTTCCGGTTGGTGGACGTCGGCGCCGAGCTGTTCGCGATGACCGCCGCGATCTCGCGGGCCACCGCCGAGCACGACGCGGGCCACCGCGACGCGGTGGCGCTGGCCGACGTCTTCTGCCGCCATGCCCGGGCGCGGGTCGGCGCGCTGCTGGCCGCCCCGTTCGGACCCGACGAACCGGCGACCTACCAGCTCGCCCAGCAGGTCGGCCGCGGCGAGTTTGCCTGGCTCGAGGCGGGGATGGTCGGCACCGCGGCCGGGGCCGCCGCACCCGGTATATCTTCCGGGCGCGACAACGCACCGCAACCAGTACATCGTTAAGCGCAGAGGACTGCCGTGGCCAGCGACACACTCACCATCATCGACAACCGGACCGGCAAGGAATACTCGGTCCCGATCACCGACGACACCATCCGCGCCATCGACCTGCGACAGATCAAGGTCAAGGACGACGACTTCGGGATGATGACGTACGACCCGGCGTTCATGAACACCGCCGCGTGTCGCAGCACCATCACCTTCATCGACGGCGATCGCGGCATCCTGCGCTATCGCGGCTATCCGATCGAGCAGATCGCCGACCAGGCGTCATTTCTCGAGGTGGCGTACCTGCTGAACGAAGGCGAGCTGCCCAACCGTGCCCAGCTCGACAAGTGGATCGAGGACATCCGCTACCACACCTACGTCCACACCAACATCATCAAGTTCCTCGAGGGCTACCGGTACGACGCGCACCCGATGGGGATGCTGCTCGGCATCGTCGGCGGCCTCTCGACGTTCTATCCCGACGCGAAGAACATCGCCGACCCGCAGAACCGCTACATCCAGCGGGTCCGGCTCCTCGCCAAGCTGCCGACCCTGGCGGCGTTCCTCTTCCGCCATTCCCGCGGCCTGCCGTACGAGTTCCCGCGGAACGACCTCGACTACATCGCCAACTTCGTCAACATGACCTTCAGCATCGGCGGCAAGCACGAGCCCAACCCGGTGCTGCAGCGCGCCCTGGAGATCCTGCTGATCCTCCACGCCGACCACGAGCAGAACTGCTCCACCAGCGCGGTGCGCGCGGTGGGCTCGTCGGGGGTCGATCCGTTCTCGGCCGTCTCGGCGGGGATCGCCGCGCTGTACGGGCCGCTCCATGGCGGCGCCAACGAGGCGGTGCTCCGGATGCTCGACGAGATCGGCTCCAAGGACCGCATTCCGGCGTTCATCGAGAGCGTCAAGCAGGGGCACGGCCGGCTGATGGGCTTCGGGCACCGGGTCTACAAGTCGTACGATCCGCGCGCCAAGCTGATCAAGAAGACCGCCGACGAGGTCTTTGCCCAGACCGGCCTCAACAAGAAGCTCGAGATCGCCCTGGAGCTGGAGCGCATCGCGCTGAGCGACGACTACTTCATCAAGCGCAAGCTCTATCCCAACGTCGACTTCTATTCCGGCCTGATCTACCAGGCCATGGGATATCCCACCGACTACTTCACGGTGCTGTTCGCGATCGGACGGCTGCCCGGGTGGCTGGCGCAGTGGGAAGAGATGATCAACGACAAGGAACAGAAGATCGCCCGGCCCCGGCAGGTCTATGTGGGGCACGGCGAACGGAACTACGTGCCGATGGCCAAGCGGTAGCGCCACGGGCGATGATCGGATCTCGTGAGTCGGTCCTGGTCGGACCGGCTCACGGGTCCCGGTGCACGGCTACTCCCCCTCCTCCGGCAGCTCCCCTTCCAGGTAGGTGTACCCCTCCAGCCCCGCCACGTAATCGGCGATGTACGCATTGGCGTCCTGCCGCTTGAGGTGGGCGGCGGCCACCTTGCGCCGGAACGTGGTGAGCAGGTCCGACGCGTGGAACTGCACGTAGGTCAGCACTTCGGTGACGGTGTCGCCGTGTACCAGGTCGGTGATCTCGTATCCGTGGTCGCGGATCCGGATGTGCACCGCGTTGGTGTCGCCGAACAGGTTGTGGAGGTCGCCGAGGATCTCCTGGTAGGCGCCGGTCAGGAAGATGCCGAGGATGTAGGGCTCGCCCTCGTGCCACGGGTGGAGCTCCAGCGACGGCTTGCCCTTGCGGCCGCCGGCGAAACGGTCGATGACCCCGTCGGAATCGCAGGTGACGTCCTGGATGGTGCCCCGCCGGGTGGGCATCTCCAGCAGCCGGTGAATCGGCATGATCGGGAAGATCTGGTCGATCGCCCAGTTGTCGGGCAGTGACTGGAACACCGAGAAGTTGCAGAAATACCGGTCGACCAGCGTCGTCTCGAGGTGCGTGGCGATCTCGGGATAGGCCGTGCGATCGTCGCCGATCAGCGTGGCGAGCGTGTTGAGTGTGGTGAGGTAGAGGTGCTCCGCGTCGGCCCGGTCGCGCAGCGAATAGACCCCGCTGGCGAAGTACTCCTGGGCACGCTCCTTGGCGAAGATCGCGTCGTGGAATGCCTCCTCGATGCGATCGGCGGAAAGCGTCTCGAGGTTCTCGCGCATCTCCCGCAGCAGCGGCTGCGACGAGGCGTCGAGCGTGACGTGCTGCGGCTCGAACTGTGACTCGCAGTCGATGACGTTGATCAGCAGCAGGGCGTGGTGCGCCGTCACCGCCCGGCCCGATTCGGAGATCAGCGCCGGCATCGGCACGCCGTTGCTGCGGCAGATCCCGCCGATGGTGTACACCACGTCGTTGGCATATTCCCGCATGGTGTAGTTCATCGACGCCGACCGCGTGGTGCGCGAGCCGTCGTAGTCCACTCCGAGGCCGCCGCCGACGTCGACGTGGGTCACGTCGAATCCCAGCTTCCGGAGCTCGACATAGTACCGGCCGACCTCCTCGAGCCCCGCCTTGACGTAGCGGATATCGGTGATCTGGCTGCCGAGGTGGAAGTGCACCAGCTTGAGCAGGTGCTGCTTGCCGGTCCGCTCCAGGGTGTCGAGCAGCCGCACCAGCTCCACCGCCGAGAGCCCGAACTTCGACTTCTCGCCGCCGCTCTTCGCCCAGCGCCCCGACCCCTCGGTGGCGAGCTTGATCCGCACGCCGACCCGCGGCTCGACGCCCATCTCGCCGGCCACCTTGAGCAGCACATCGAGCTCGTTGAGCTGCTCCAGCACCACCAGCACGGTGTGGCCCAGCTGCTGCCCGATCAGGGCGAGGCGCATGAACTCCTCGTCCTTGTAGCCGTTGCAGACGATGGTGTGGGAGGTGGACTCGTTGAGCCCCAGCACCGCCATCAGCTCCGGCTTGGAGCCGCACTCCAGCCCGACGCCGTGCGGCGTCCCGAACTCGACGATCTCCTGGATCACGTGGCGTTGCTGGTTGACTTTGACCGGGAACACGGTGGTGTAGGTTCCCTCGTAGCCGAAGTCGTCGATGGCGGCCTGGAAACGCCGCGCCAGTTCGCCGATGCGCGAGTGCAGGATGTCCGAGAAGCGCAGCAGCAGCGGAAGTCCGACCCGCTGCGCGCTGAGGTCCATGGCGATGTTGTACAGGTCGACGCCGCGCGTCGCCGTCCCGTTCGGGTGCACCGTGACGTGGCCCGCCTCGTTGACGCGGAAGTAGCCGAGGCCCCAGCCTCGCATGTTGTACAGCTTCTCGGCGTCGCGAATGGTCCAGGCGGGCCGGCCCGTCGCGGGCTCGGCGCTCGTCGTGGCACCATTCGGAACGGTGGTTACGGCCATCGGTGACTCCTCACGCTGGAACCCGGCATCCTGCGGGACAAGTTTAATGGCCGCCGGCGGTGTAGGGCAGCGTCCGGCAGAAGGAGGACCCCGCAGTGCGCTGGTCGATACGCGTCATCCGCGTCGGTGAAACCGAGGTCCGCCTCCACGCCACGCTGGCGTTGCTGCTGGCGTGGTACGCCTGGACGGGCTGGCGCAGCGGCGGCGGCGCCGGGGCGCTGGCCGCCATGGCGTTCATCACCCTGCTCTTCGTCTCGGTGCTGCTCCACGAATTCGGCCACATCATTGCCGCGCGCCGCTACGGCATCCCCACTCCCGAGATCCTCCTCTCGCCGATCGGCGGCATCGCCCGGATCGCCCGGATGCCCGAAAAGCCGTCCCAGGAACTGGTCGTCGCGCTGGCGGGGCCGCTGGTGACCCTGATCATCTTCCTGGCCGGCATGGCGGTCTGGCTCCTCGGCGGTTCGTCGTTCGACGCCTTCCTGGAAGGCGCCGAGTACGGCAGTATCTGGCCGATGGTGATCCTCACCAACGGCTTCCTGCTGGCGTTCAACCTCCTCCCGGCCTTCCCGATGGACGGCGGCCGCGTCGTCCGGGCGCTGATCGCCTCCCGCTGGGGCTACCTGCGCGGCACGCTGGTGGCCGCGCGCCTCGGGCAGGTCGTCGCGGTGGGGTTCGTCATTCTCGGGATCCGGGGCAACGCGATCCTGCTGCTGATCGGGGTCTTCGTACTGACCGCGGCAGAAGGCGAACTGCAGATGGCGCGGCGCCAGGCGTTGGTCCGGCAGATGCAACAGCAGGCGATCGACATCACCAACTACCACCTGCCGCCCGGTTCCGGCCCGCCGGATGCCTGAGGCCGCGGGGCGCGTCGCCATTGCCGGCGCCAGCGGATTCCTGGGCACCAGGCTTGCCGCCGCACTGGTTGCCGGGGGCCACACCGTGCTCCCCCTCTCGCGACGCGCCGGTCCGGGCGTGGTGGCCTGGGACCCCGCCCACGGCGTGCTCGACGCCGGGGCGCTCGCCGGCGTCACGGCGATCGTCAACCTGGCCGGCGCCAACATCGCCCGGGGACGCTGGACCGTTGCCCGCAAGCAGGAACTGATCGACAGCCGGATCGAGTCGACCACCCTGCTGGTGCGGGCCATCGGCGAAATGGCGACGCCGCCGGCGGTGCTGATCAGCGTCTCCGGGGTCAACTACTACGGCGACCGCGGCGACGAGGTCGTCGACGAGACATCGCCGCCCGGCGACGATTTCCTCGCCCGGCTCTGCGTCAGCTGGGAAACCGCGGCCGACGCCGCCCGCCGCGCCGGAGTGCGCGTGGCGCTGCCGCGGATCGGCGTGGTGCTCGACCGGGCCGAGGGCGCCCTGCAGCGCCTCCTGCCGTTTTTCCGGGCCGGAGTCGGTGGCCCGATCGGCAACGGCCGCCAATGGATGTCATGGATCGCCATCGACGACGTGATCGGCGCATTCCTCCACCTCCTCGAACACGACATCGCCGGGCCGGTCAACCTGGTGGCCCCGGCGGCGGTGCGGAACCGCGACTTCGCCGCAACGCTGGGCCGGGTGCTGCACCGCCCGGCGCTCCTCCCGGTGCCTGCCCTGCCGCTCAGACTGGTCTACGGCGAGCTGGTCGACGCCCTGCTCCTCTCCGGGCAGCACGTCGAGCCGCGGGCGCTCACCGCCGCCGGCTACCCGTTCCGCTACCCGCAGCTGGAGCCTGCGCTCCGTCACGTCCTCGGCGCGTAGCCGCCGGTACCCTGCCGGGCGGCGTCGCTTACGTTTCCCCCATGACGAATGCTCCTGCCGGCCGCAACGTCGCCACCGCGGCGCCAGCCGCCGTCGTCCTGCTCTCGGGCGGGATGGACTCGGCGGTGACGCTGGCGGTTGCCCGCCAGGACGGCTTTGCCTGCACCGCGTTGTCGTTCCGGTACGGCCAGCGGCATCTGATCGAGCTCGACGCGGCGGCCCGGGTCGCCGCCGCTTTCGGCGCGGCACACCGGGTCCTGGACATCGACGCCGGAGCCCTCGCCGGCTCGGCGCTGACCGGCGGCCCGGCGGTGCCGAAGGACCGACCTGCCGCGGCGATCGGCGCCGACGTTCCGGACACCTACGTGCCGGCGCGGAACACGATCTTCCTCGCCTACGCACTCGCCGTCGCCGAGCAGCTCGATGCCCGCGACCTCTTCATCGGCGCAAACGCCGTCGATTTCTCCGGCTACCCCGATTGCCGGCCGTCGTTCCTCGCCGCGTTCCAGGCCGCGGGGCGTCTCGGAACCCGGCTCGCTGACCTGGCCATCCGGGCGCCGCTGCTGCGCCTCGGCAAGGCGGAGATCGTTGCGCGCGGCCTCGCCCTCGGCGTCGACTTCGCCGTGACCCGGAGCTGCTACGACCCCGACACCGCCGGCGCCGCCTGCGGCCATTGCGACGCCTGCCTGCTCAGGCTGCAGGCGTTCGCCGCCAACGCCCTGGTCGATCCCGCGCCGTACCGCGCCGGGGCCCGATGACCTACCACGTCAAGGAACTCTTCGCGACGATCCAGGGCGAGGGCGCGCAGACCGGCCGGCCGGCGGTGTTCTGCCGCTTTGCCGGGTGCAACCTCTGGAACGGACGTGAAGCCGACCGCCCGAGCGCGGTCTGCACCTTCTGTGACACCGACATCGTCGGGACCGACGGCCCGGGCGGTGGCACCTTTCCGACCGCCGCCGGGTTGAGTGCCGCGGTGGCGGCGACCTGGCCCGACGATGACACCGGCGCGCGACGCCTGGTGGTGTGTACCGGCGGCGAGCCGACATTGCAGCTCGACGGGGCGCTGATCGCCGCGCTTCACGCCGAGGGGTTCGAGATCGCCATCGAGACCAACGGCACCCGCCCGGCGCCGGCGGGCGTCGACTGGATCTGCGTGAGCCCCAAGGCGGGGGCGACATTGGTGCAGCGGGAGGGCAACGAACTGAAGCTCGTCTATCCGCAATCCGGTCTCGATCCGGCCGCGTTCCGGGCGCTGGCATTCGGGCGGCTGCTGTTGCAGCCGATGGACGGCCCGCAGCGCGCGGCCAACACGCGGGCGGCGCTCGCCTATTGCAAAGAGCACCCGGAGTGGCGGCTTTCGCTGCAAGCCCACAAGTTTCTCGGCCTGCGATGAGTGGGGCGATGCGGGGTTACAGCGACCGGATCAACCATGCCCTGGCGTTTGCCGCCAAGTATCGCGCCCCGCACGCTCCGGCGTCGGGCGCGATGACCTTTCACGCCCATCCCGCCAACGTCGCCGTCATCCTCGCGCGGCACGACGCCGACGAGACCACCCTCGTTGCCGGTATCCTGCACAACGTGCTGGAAGTGACCCCGGTGATCGACCACCGCGACCTGTCGCACAAGATCGCCGAGAAGTTCGGGCCGGTGGTGCTGGCGGTGGCGCGTGACGCCGCCGAACCGTACTGGGACGACCGTGGCGCGCCACTGGCCTGGACGCACCGGAAGCGGGAGCTGCTCGGCCAGTTGCTGCTGATGTCGCCGCGGGCGCTCGACATCTGTTGCGCCGACGAAATCCATCAATGCGGCACCGCCATCGGTGTCGTCGACCGGCTGGGCACCGAGTACCTCGCCCCGCACGGGCTGCCCCACGGCCCCGCTGCGCTGAGCTGGTACGACGACGTGCTGGCCGCGCTGGGCCGCCGTGACGACTGGCCCGACCGGGGGATGCGGACCGAGCTGGCCCAGCTGCGACACGACCTCTCCGCCGTGCTGGCGCGCGACACCGGGCGCTGACCCGGCCCGAGTATCTTGCCCCCATGACGGTGACCGTCCCCGCCAAGATGCAGCGGCGTCTCGATGCCACGTTCGGGGGCCGGTTCCACCTCGAGCGCACCATCGCCGCGTCGCCGGAACGGCTGCTGTTCTGCGCCCGCGACGAGCTGCTGCAGCGCCTGGTGTCGCTGCGCGTGAGCATCATCACCAGCGACTCGGTCCGCCGCTGGTTTCTCCGGGAGGCCGAAGCGCTGGCGCGCCTCGACCACCCCGCAATCCGCCACGTCTACGACGCCGACCTCCTCGACGACCTCGCCTACCGGGTCGGCAACTGGATCGAAGGCGAGAGCCTCGCCGAGGCGATCGAACGCGGGCCGCGACCGATCCCCGACGTGCACCAGCTCGCCCGCGACCTGCTGAGCGCCCTCGAGCACGCGCATGCCCGCGCGGTCATCGTCCGGCGCATCGTCCCCGCCTCGCTGCTGCTCGACGTGGCCGGCCGCGGTACGATCACCGACCTGCGCTACTGCAACCTCACCCTTTCCGAACAGCCGCCGGCTGAATCACTCGGCGGCCTGGCGTTCCTCGCCCCCGAGATCCGCGCCGGGCAGGCCGGCGACCCGGCGAGCGACGTCTACACCGCCGGCGCGATTCTCTATCTGGCCGTCACCGGATCGCCGCCGCCGGTCGACACCACCGAGCTTGCGCGCCCCAGCGCGCTGCGGCCGGTGATTCCCGCGGCGCTCGAGCGGGTGATCGTCCGGGCGCTGCAACCCGAGCCGGCGCGCCGCTTCATGACCGCCGCCGAAATGCGCGAAGACTTTGCCGACGCCGCCGGAACGTTCGAGAGCGTCGCCGTCAATCTCGGCCCGCTCCCCGCCGAAGCGGTCGAGGGGCCGCTCTGGGAAGCGCGACTGCGGCGGGCGCTCGGCGACGATTACGAACTGCTGACGCTGCTGGGACGCGGCGGCTTCGGGCTGGTCTACCGGGTGCGCGACCTCCACCTCGAACGCGAAGTGGCGCTCAAGGTGCTCCACCCCGAACTGACGCAGGACTCCGAAACGGTCGAACGCTTTCGCCGCGAGGCGCAGCTCGCGGCGCGGCTCAATCACGCCAACATCGTCAACATCTACGACATCGGCGGGCGGTCCGGGCTGCTCTGGTACACCATGGAGATCGTCGAGGGGCCCAACCTCGCGCAGCTCGTCGAGCGCGACGGGCCGCTGCCGGTGGAACGCACCCTGCGCCTGCTGCGCGAGGGACTCTCGGCGCTGGGCCACGCCCATTCGCTCGGGCTGGTGCACCGGGACATCAAGCCGGAGAACATGCTGCTGGAGCGCGACGGCTCGCTCAGGATCACCGACTTCGGCCTGGCGCTGGCGCTCCGCGGCGCGGGGCGTTTCGGCGGTGCCACGTCGCAGAGCGGCACCCCGCAGTTCGCGTCACCGGAACAGCTGCTTGGCGAGCGGGTCGACCAGCGCACCGACCTCTATTCGCTGGCGGCGGTGGCGTATTTCGGCCTCCTGGGCCATGCGCCGTTCCCGGGCGGGACCGTTGAGCAGATTCTCGCCAAGCAGACCACCGACGTGGTGCCCGACCTCATGACCGAGCGGCCCGACGTCGGCGCGCCGCTGGCGCAGGTCCTGGAGCGGGCGCTGCGCAACGACGTCGACGCCCGCTGGGCGTCGGCCGGCGAATTCCGCAGCGCGCTCGAGGAAGCGGTACAGAAGGGCTTCCGGCGCAAGGGGAGCGACCTGGCGCGGCTGGCGGCGAGGATTCTGGGAACGTGACTACTTGTGGCGGTAGACGACCCGGCCGCGGGTGAGATCGTAGGGTGAGAGCACCACGCTCACCCGGTCGCCTTCGAGGACCCGGATCTTGAACTTGGACATCTTGCCGGCGGCATAGGCGAGTATGGTGTGACCGTTGTCGAGCAAGACCCGATAGTTGCGGTCCGGGAGCACTTCCTGGACCACCCCTTCCATTTCGATCCCTTCTTCCTTCGCCATCACAACTCCGGTTGCGGGTACCCTGGGGCGCGCGGCGCGCGCCGGAACGCGGAGCAATCTGCTCCGCCGCCCATGACGGCGCAACAGATCGTGGTCACCCGGTGGCCACCAGCGTGCCGCGCAGGGCGTCCATCTCCTCCTCGACCATCTCGACCAGCTCGCCGATCACCCCGGCGTCGAAGGTGAGTTCCACGCCGGCTTCGCGGTACAGCTCGGGAAGCGAGCGGGTGGCGCCGAGCGCCAGGAAGCGCCGGTAGGCGGCCACGGCGCCGCGGGCATCGTGCCGGGCGTTGCGCCACACCTGCAGCGCACCCAGCTGGGCCAGCCCGTACTCGATGTAGTAGAACGGATAGATGAAGATGTGGAGCTGGCGGTACCAACGCGCGACGCGTTCGGCGGTGAGCCCCGACCAGTCGACGGCGGGCTCGAAGCGCCGCCGGATCCGGAGCCATGCGGCGTCCCGCGCGGCGGCGTCCAGGCCGTCGGGATCGGTGTAGATCCAGGTCTGGAAGGCGTCGACGGACGCGATGTGCGCCAGCGACAGCAGGATGTCCTCGAGGTGCTCGAGGTCGACCGAGCGCGCGTCGCCTTCGTCGTAGTAACCGGTCGGGCGCACCAGGTACGGCGAGGCCAGCAGCTCCATCGACATCGACGCCAGCTCGGCCGACTCGGCTCCGGGGTGGCGCTGCCAGATGAACGGCAGGGCATGGGCCGCGAAGGCGTGAAAGCAGTGCCCCGCTTCGTGCAGCAGCGTGGTGACGTCTTCCGGCACGCCGGCGGCGTTCATGAACACGAACGGCCGCCCGCGGGCATGGAGCGTGTCGCAGTAGCCGCCAGGGGCCTTTCCGGCCCGCGACTCGAGGTCGAGCAGCCCCTCGGTCATCATGGTGCGGAACTGTCCGCCCAGCACCGGGTCGACCGCGGTGAAGATCCGCGCCGCGGTTCCTTCGAGCTCGGGGATGGTCCGGTAGGGCACCGGCGGCGCGTCGCGCCACGGGTCGACCAGCAGGTCCCAGGGACGCATCGTCGGCAGACCGAGTCGCTCGCCACGCGCTTCGAGGGCGCGCGAGATGGCGGGACCGACCGTTTCGGCGATCGCGTCGTGCAGCCGCTCGGTGTCGGCCGGGGTGTAATCGAAGCGGCACTTGGCCGCAAAGGTGTAGTCGCGGAAATCGGCAAAGCCCGCCTGCCGGGCAATCCGCTGGCGCCGATCCACCATCTGGTCGAAGAGCGCCGCGAGCTCGTCGTGTGCGGCGACGTACGGCGCATGATAGGCCCGCCACGCCGCTTCCCGGACGCCGCGCTCGCGGTCCTTGAGGTATGGCGCCAGGCGCGGCAGCGGCACCTTCCGCCCGTCCCACTCCGCCGTCATGGTGCCGGTGAGCTGCTGGTACTTCGCCGACAGCCCTTCGACCTCGGCGACCAGCGGCATGTTCTCCTCGCGGAAGATCTCGATGGCGGTGCGGAACCGCCGCAGCGTGGTCTGCAGGTCGGCACGGTCGGTCCCGATCAGCACCAGCCGCTTGGCGAGAGCCACTTCCGCCTCTTCCTGGCGCGGCATGATCTCAGTGGAGAACCGGAGATGCGCCGCCTGCTTGGCGGCGTCGGCGGTGTCGGAGGTGTAGGCGATCATCGCCAGCGACGCCGCCTCGGTGACCAGTTCGTCGAGCCGCGACCAGTAGGCGAGCCAGCGCTCCAGCGTGGCGGCGTCGACGGTGACTTCCGCCAGGGCGCGATAGTACGGGGCGATCGTGTCCCACGTGGCGTCGGCAAACCCGGCGCTGGACGCCGGCAGCGGAGCGAGGGTCGACAGGGGGTCGGTCATCGGTACCAGTTGATCCGCGAAAAGGTTAGGGCGCCGACGCCAACGGCGTGGGTGCCGGTCGAACATATCGAAACGCCGCCCAACTCACCATCAAAACTATCGCTCCGCCAATGAAAAACGGCGAATTGATCCCGATCAACTGGAAGGCCATCGTCCCGGCAATCGGGGCGATCACCCGGGCCACGCCGGCAAAGGTCTGCGCCACGCCCATCGTGGTGCCCAGTTCCGCCGGGTCGGTCGCGTGCGACAGCAGCGACGTGATGGCGGGGAACATCAACGCCGTGCCGATCGGTACGAACGGGATCACGGCAATCAGCACCCAGACGCTGGGCACCAGCGGGTAGAGCAGCATGCCGGTGGCGAGCAGCAGCATGCCGAGTCGCATCGCCCACGTTTCGCCGATCCGGTCCACCACCGGTCCCAGGACCGTCGAGCGCATCAGGAACGACAGCACCCCATAGTAGACGAAGAACCACCCGATGTTCTTCTCGGTGATCCCGAACCGGGCACCCAGCCAGAGGGCCAGCACCGCGGTCAGCAGGGTGAAGGCGAGCATCCCGGTGCCGTAGATCCAGATCAGCCGTTCGGCCTGTCCGGAACGTTGTTTCAGCACGGTCCATGCCGCGTGCCAGACCGGCTTCCGGGGGGCAACCGCCCGGTCCGGAAGGGGCCGTCGGGACTCGGGGAGCCATTTCCACGCCGCGATGGCGTTGACGAGGCAGAGGGCGGCGGCAAAATACCCCGGCGCCTCCCGGCTGAGGTGGGTGGCCAGCGACCCCACCGCCGGTCCGATGCTGACCCCCGCGTTGGTCGCCGCCGAGAGCCACCCGAGCGCCCGGGCCCGGTCCCGGGGGTCGACCGTGTCCGAGACGTAGGCCTGGGCCACCCCCGTGGTGCCTCCCCCGGCACCTTGCACAATGCGTGACAGGAACAGCAGCCAGAGGGCGTCGGCAAAGCCGAAGACCAGGAAGGCGAGGGCCGACGCCGACAGGCCGATCAGGAGGGCCGGCCGCCGGCCATACCGATCCGAGACCCGTCCCCAGATCGGTGCCGCAATCAGCTGCACGATGGAGAACGACGCAATCAGCCACCCCACCACGGCGTCCGACGCATGCAACCGTAAGGCGTAAAAGGGAAGCAATGGGAACACCATTGCGAACCCCAGCATGTCGACGAAGTTGCAGCCGATCAACACGCTCAGCTGGCGCAGTTGGGCGCCCTTGCTGGCGTGCGCCAGGTGCGGTGTCGTCATGCGGGGCGCTGACTCCGTTCGGCGAGCAGGAACGCCCCGCCGCTCAGCACCGCGAGCACCACGCCGTAGGCCGCCGCCACACCGAGATCACCGTCACGGACCGCGCCGAGAATCTCCAGCGAGACCGGCCGGGTGTCGTAGGTGTAGAGAATGACCGAGGTCATGAAATCTCCGAGGCCGGTAACGAACGCCAGCGCCGCCGCTCCGGCAAGCGCCGGACCGAGCAGCGGGAGCGTAATGGTAACCAGGGTCCGCCACGGCCCCGCACCGAGGGCAGCGGCGGCTTCGTCGAGCGCCGGATCGAGGCCCCGGATCGCCGCCACCATCGCCCGCCCCACGATCGGCAGTGAGCGCACCAGGTAGGCGAGGGGCAGCAGCCAGATGGTGCCGATCAGGATCAGCCGCCCGATCCATGGCTCGCGGACCGAGAACATCGTGGCCAGCGCAATCGCAAAGACCGTCCCCGGGACCGCCCATGGCAACGCCAGCCCGGCTTCGATCCAGCGCGACAACCGGCGCGCCGGATCGCGGGCCGCGACCGCCGCACCCACGGCGATCGCCGCGGCGGCCCCGGCGGCCACCGACGCCATCCAGAGCGACGTGCCGAACGGGCGCCACCGCAAGGGATCGGTCACCAGCAGCATGAAGTTGCGCCAGGTCCACGCGGTCGGCAGCACCGTGTGGTCCCAGGCCCCGTTGGGGACCAGTGACACGGTGAGGAGCGCGAGGTGCGGCAGGAGGAGCCAGAGCGTGACCCCCCAGGCCACAGCCGCCAGCACCGCCCGGCGGCGCCGCGGCGTCCGGCGCCGCAGCGCCGGCCCGACCCCCTTCCCGGCCCCGCGCACCCCTATGCCGCCAAGGCGCGACGCCATCACCAGCGCCACCAGCGCGAGAGCCACCAGCGCCAGCGTCTCGACCATCGCAATACCGAGGTCGCCATTGAGGCGGGTGCTGACGAGTTCGGTGGGAAGCACCCGGAATCCGCCACCGAAGACGTACGGCGCCGAGAACGACGCCAGCGACGACAGCGCCGTGAGCAGCGCGCCGTTGCCGATTGCCGGGCGCAGCAGCGGCAGCACCACCGTCCGCAGCGTGCGCCACCGTCCGGCACCGAGGGCCTCGGCCGCTTCGATCAGGCTGCCGTCGAACCGGGCCAGCGCACCGCGGACCAGCAGGTAGCTGTAGACGTACATCGTCGTGGCGTGCACCAGCAGGATCGCCGCGGCGCCCTGGAAGCGCCACGGTGGCGTGTCGCTGCCGGAAAGGTGCATCACGACGCGCGCAAAGATGCCGGTGTCGCCGTAGAGGAAGAGGAACGCGACCACGCCCACCAGCGGCGGCAGCACCGCCGGCAGCGCCAGCAGCGCCGACACCACGCGGCGTCCGGGAAAGTCCGCCAGGCGGGTGAACAGCCCCAGCGTCACCCCGAGGGTGCATCCCAGGACCACGCTGGCGACGGCAAGCCAGGCGGAGTTCCACACCGCCCGCCACTCGTTGGGCTCGGCGGCAAACGCGCGGACCGCGGCGAGTGAGAAGTGGCCGTGGACTTCCACCGCACTGGCCGCCACCAGCACCAGCGGTTCGACGATCAACCACGCCAGCAGCGCCAGCAGCAACCAGGACAGCGCCCGCCGCAGCGTCATTCGCGGGGCCACGCGTGGGCACCGTCGCCGGTCGGCGCAAGGTGGATCCGTGCTCCGGCGCGGGGGCCGTCCGGCGCGGCGGCAACCTCGAGTTCGTCACCGTCATCGAGGGCGACGACGAGGTATGCGGTGGCGCCGGCGAATCGGCGCCGCACGACGGTTCCCACCACCGGGCCGTCGGGCACCACGCGAGCACCCTCGGGACGCACCAGGAGGGTCACCTCCCCATCGAGCGGCGCCGCGGCCCGCGCATGCCACTCCGCGCCGGCCGCAACAACGCTGACCCGGTCGCCGTGCGACGACCGCACCGTGCCGTGCAGGCGCGACATGCGGCCGACGAATCCCGCCACGAACGGCGTCGCCGGCGTCTGGTAGAGCGCTTCCGGCGTGCCGATCTGCTCCAGGCGGCCGTGATGCAACACCGCCACCTGATCGGCCAGGTCGAAGGCCTCGTCCTGTTCGTGGGTCACCAGCAGGGTGGTGATGCCGGCGCGACGCAACAGCTCGCGCAACTCCCGGCGGGTGCGCTCCCGCAGCGACGGGTCGAGGTTCGAGAGCGGTTCGTCGAGGAGCAGCACGCGAGGCTGCGGGGCAAGGGCGCGCGCCAGCGCGACACGCTGCTGCTGCCCGCCCGACAGCTCGACCACCGGACGCGACTCGAAGCCGGCGAGGTCGACCATCTCGAGCACCGCCGCGACCCGTGCCGCGCGCTCACCGCGGCTTCCCCGCCCCGCCAACCCGTACGCGACATTCGCGCCGACGGTCAGGTGCGGAAAGAGGGCGTAATGCTGGAACACCATGCCGCAACGGCGCTGCAACGGACTTCGTGTCGTGACGTCGTCGCCGTCGAGCAGGATCCGGCCGGCGTCGGCCTGCTCGAACCCCGCCACCAGCCTGAGCAGCGTGGTCTTGCCGCTGCCGCTCGGGCCGAGCAACGCCAGCAACGCACCCTCCGGCGCCTCGAACGAAACGTCTCGCACCACGGCGTTGCCGCCGAAGCGCTTCGCCAGCCCTTCGATGCGGAGCTGGCTCATCGCCCCGCTCCGGTGCCGCGCACCCGCTCGTCCCAGTAGCGCATCCAGCCGTCTCCTTCCCGGGCCATCAGCGGCCAGTTCATCGGCGCCGTCACCAGCTGTCGCTCGACATCCGCCACCCATGCCGGCAGCTGGTCGGCCGGCAGGTCGGTGCGCGCCGGCAGGCGCCAGTCGCTGTCGGCGGTGAGAATCTGCGCCGGCACGCTGCCGACGAAATCCACGAACCGCTCGGCGGCCGAGAGGTGCTTGGTGCCCCGGACGATGGCGATCGCGTCGTCGATCACCGGCGCACCGCTGGTGGGAAAGGTGAACCCGAACGGCATCCCCTGCGCGCGCCAGATCTCGATGTCGGGAAGGTCCCAGAGGGAAATGGTTCCCTCGCCGCGCGCGAGTTTCTCGGCGAGGATTGCCGGGTTGAGCGTGTAGGTGCGGGTCTGCCCGTCGAGGTGGCGCAGCCATGCCATCCCCTCGGCGGTGTCACCGGTCTGGCGCAGGCTCCGTTCGATGATCATCCCCCAGATGGCGCGCATCGTACCGCTCGCGAGAGGATCGCGAATCAGCACCTGGTCGCGCCACTGGGGCGCCAGCACGTCGTCCCAGTCGCGGGGCGCCTGCTGCGCGGTGACCAGCCGGTCGTTGTACACAATCACCGCCGGCGTGCGATACACCGGCCAGTAGAGGTTGTCCGGCCCGACGCCGTCCGAGTCGACCGCCTGCCACCACGCCGGACGGTAGGGCTGCAGCAGCGTATCGGCGATGCCCCGGTCGAAGATCGTCGTGGGCCCGCCGAACCAGACATCGGCCACCGGATTGGGGCGCTCGAATCGCAACCGGTCGAGCACCTCCTGGCTCCCCATGTCGAGCCAGCGCATGTCGATGTCGGGATTGGCCGCTTCGAAGGCATGCTCGATCCGGAGCAGCAGCGGGCGGTCGTGCGGCGAGTAGACCGTGAGCGGAATGCGATCGTCGTGGTGGCAACCCGCCGCCACCACCACCAGCAGCGCCAGCGAGACGCGAGCCGCGGCCCGACGCCCGCCTGCCAGGCGGGCCATCTAGTGCGACGTCGCCGGCTGACCGAGCGCCAGGAGATTGGCGAACAGCCGCCACGCCCCGGGAACCACCGCCGGCAATTCCCGGAAGAACGAGAATCCGGTGTAGATCGCGGTCCCCGCGCCGACCCTGGCGACCAGCAGTCCGCCACGCAGCGGCGGATCATCGGGATCGTGGGTTTCGGTCAACGGCTGCCAGCGGGGGTCCCAGCTGGCGGCGAAGTCGAGCCCGCGTTCCTGGATCCAGCCGTTGAAATCCGCCGCGGTGATCCGGTTGGGCGTCGTGAACGCCGGGCTCGCCGGATCGAGCAGCGTCACCGGCGCGGTCTCGTCGGTCACCCGGTTCTGGGTCGGCGAGCCGATCGAAAGCGGCACCGGTTCGTAGCCGGCACGGGTGTACGGCGATTGCTGGTACTGGATCAGCAGGGTGCCCCCGTCGGCAAGCCAGCGCATCAGGCGCGGATTGGCGCGCTGCAGCGACGAGTCGGCCTCGTAGGCCCGCGGCCCGATCACGATCACATGGTATGGCGCCAGCGAACCCCGTTCGAGGGCGTCGCCGGTGAGCACGGTGACCGGTACGCCGGCGCTCTCGAGGGCCTCCGGCACCCGGTCGCCACCGCCACGGACATAGCCGATTGTCCCGACCCGCGGGAAGCGGATATCGGTGACCACCACCGTCGCGACGGCGGGAATCGCAATGTTCCGGTCTTCGATGTGCGGATACCGGATGCGCTGCACGCCCAGGGTCAGCGTGTCACGCCCCCGCACCGCGACGGCCGACAGCTGATAGCTGCCGGGCGGCACATCCGCCGGCGGAGTGACGGTGAACACCGCGTCGCCGCGCGCCCCGTTCCGGGGCAGTGTCACCGTGTGCGGGCCGCTCACCTGCCAACCACGTGGCGCGCGAAGCGACACCACGGCTGACGTGGAGTCCATCGCGAGGTTCTGCAGCGAGACCGTGAAGCTGCGGTGCGCCTCGCCCGCCGGCCAGAGCACCTTTCCGGGGCTGAGGTCGACGCTGACCGGCGGCACGATCAGCACCGGGCGCCGTTCCTCGCCGACCTGGGGATTGATGAGCCGGGCCTGCACTTCGTGCCGGACGCGGACCGATGCACGCCGCCCCACGGCGATGTCGAATTGCGCCGCGAACGGTGGCGCGAACGGAAGGCCCCAGTCGGCGGGATCGCCGCTCCACTGGTACATCGCCCCCTGCCGCGGCTGCCGCAGGTAATAGGGGGTCGACGGTGGCGCCGCGGGGTCGACGCGGACCTCCGGCCGGCACTCGTACAGCGTGCCCGGCGGCACCGTGCGGCGCACCCCGCAATCGCCCGGGGCGATGTCGTAACCCTCGTGGCGCAGCAGCCCGGCGACGACGCCCACCGTGTCGGTGCCGTCGTTCCACACCGACAGGGTCACCGGCAGCGTTTCTCCCGGCGTAACTTCCTCTCGCGAGGTGGTGGCGTCGATCACCACGCCGGCCTCGATGAGCCGCACCGCCGCGAGGTCGGAATCGTCGGCCGGTGGCGCCTCGGGCGCGATCCCCGCAAACAGCGAGGTGTCCGGCCCGGTGACGCCGGGGGCGACGGCAATCAGCCGCGCGCCGACCTGCGACGGGCCGAGGTCTTCGGCGCGTCCCTGTCCCTGCGACCGATGCTGCGCCCGGCTCTCGGCGGCGATCTGGTGGAGGGTCAGCCCGACCGCGGGATCGAGCACGCCGCCGTTGAATTGCAGGCCGTTCGCGGTGCCGCGCCACGACGAGAGGTAGAACTTTGACGGCTGCCACGGCTCGAGGCCTTCCTGGGTCTTGAGCTCCGGGAACCGGCTCGGGTCACCGGCGGCACGGAACGCCTCCGGCGCAAGAATCCCGGAGGCCTGGTGGTGTCCGTGCCCGTCAGCTGGCGTCCCCGACCAGACCGAGATGATCACCTGGGGCCGGAACCGCCGGATCACCCGCACCATGTCCTTCAGGATCGAGTCACGGTTCCAGAACCGGAACGTCTCGTCGGCAGTCTTGGAGAAGCCGAAATCGTACGCCCTGGTAAAGAATTGCGCGCCACCGTCGACCCGCCGGGCGGCGAGCAGCTCCCCGGTCCGGACCACGCCGAGGGCGTCGCCCAGCTCGTCGCCGATGATGTTCTGGCCGCCGGAACCGCGGTTGAGCGAGAGGTACGCGGTGTGGATCCCCATGCCGCGGCTCAGGATGGTGAGCAGCTCGGTGTTCTCGTCGTCGGGGTGCGCGCCGATCATCAGCACCCGGCGCCAGTTGCCGGCCCGGAGGCGTTCGTGGGCGAGGCGCACCGCACCGCCGGTGCCCGCCCCCTGTTGTGCCGCCGCGCTCGCGGGTAGCCCGGCCACCGCCAGCAGGGCGGCGGCAAAGAATCGAACGGATGAGTTCATGCCACGTGTTTCGGGTCAGAGTCGTCGTGTGGAGCGGGCTGGTCGGGGGTCTCCGGGTGGCCCGGCTCGTCTGAAGAATGCATTGGCTGCCGGGCGCGTTCCCGGCCCAGGGCAAAGGCGAGGACGAAGGCGATCAGCGCCGCGACCAGCAGGGTCTGGCCGGCGCCGGCGCCGGTGCCGTAGAGCAGCAGCAGCATGCCGACCGACACGGCAACGGTGCCGATGCCGCGCAGCACTTCGTCGAGGTTGCGCCAGCGGGTCTTCAGGCCCCAGTGGATCGCGCCGATCAGTCCGACCACGCCCAGGGCCAGGATACCATACCAGATCCAGATCCAGTATCGCTTCCCGATGATCATCAGCGGCTCGGCGGCGAGAAGACGGCGTGCGGACCGGCGGTGGCCCGTGATACGGTAGCCATCACGCGGCTCCGGGCCAAGGGGTCAGGCCGTGCCGGTGCGGCACGCTGGACACGGGCAGTGGTCGCGGAGCTGGCGAAAGGTATAGATGCCGGCGCCGTGGCCGTCACTCCATTGCACCCGGATCCCGTAGGCGCCGACCAGGCCGACGGCCACCGCGGACACATCGGCCGGCACCGCCGCGGGGTCGAGCAACGGCCGCCCGCTCATCTCGTCGACGCACCCCGCACAGGGACACGCCAGGCGCAGGGCGCGCGCCGCGAAGCGCCCGACGTGGCCCGCCCCGTCCCAATCGATCTCGATGCCGTCCGGCACGCGCCGGATGGCGCGCGGCATCACCATCTCGCTCTTTGCCACCACCGCTCCTCACTGTCCGGGCCGATTATTTTCCGGGCTGCTGTCTTCTCTTGCGAGGCAGGTGCACGATGACCCAGCGTGATCCATTCGGTTGCCACACGACGCTCAAGATCGCCGGACGCAGCGTGGCGATCTACTCCCTGCCGGCCCTGGAACGCCAGGGGCTCGCCAGGCTGGCCCATCTCCCGTACTCCATCAGGGTGCTGCTGGAGAACGTCCTGCGCCACGCCGGCGGCGAGTTCGTCACCGAGCAGCAGGTCCGCGCCCTCGCGGGGTGGACGCCGGAAACCGCCGGTGCCACCGAGATTCCGTTCCTCCCCGCCCGGGTCGTCCTGCAGGATTTCACCGGCGTGCCGTGCGTCGTCGACCTCGCCGCGATGCGCGATGCCATGGCCGACCTGCACAGCGATCCCGCCCGCATCAATCCCGTCGTGCCCTGCGACCTGGTGATCGACCACTCGGTGCAGGTGGACCACTACGGCACCGCCGAGGCCTTCCGGCTCAACGTGGCGCTCGAGTTCGACCGCAACGTGGAGCGCTATCAGCTGCTCAAGTTTGCCCAGCGCGCCTTCCGCGACTTCCGGGTGGTGCCGCCCGGCACCGGCATCGTCCACCAGGTCAACCTGGAATATCTCTCTCCCTGCGTCCAGTTGCGCGAGGTGCACGGCGAGCTGACCGCCTTTCCCGACACCCTCGTCGGCACCGATTCCCACACCACCATGATCAACGGCCTTGGCGTGCTCGGCTGGGGGGTCGGCGGCATCGAGGCCGAAGCGGTCATGCTGGGCCAGCCCTACTTCATGCTGATGCCGCAGGTGGTCGGCATGCGGCTGACCGGCAAGCTTGCCCCGGGATGCACCGCCACCGACCTGGTGCTGACCGTCACCCAGCGGCTCCGCGAGCGCGGCGTGGTGGACAAGTTCGTCGAGTTCTATGGCCCCGGGCTGGAGCACCTGCCGGTGGCGGACCGCGCCACGATCGCCAACATGGCGCCGGAATACGGCGCCACCTGCGGCTTCTTTCCGGTCGACGGCGAGACCCTGACCTACCTGGAGCGCACCGGCCGCGAGCCGGAGCAACTCGCGCTCGTGGAAGCGTACTGTCGCGCCCAGCAGCTCTGGCACGACCCGGAGGCGCCGTCGCCGCAGTTCAGCGATCATATCGAGCTCGACCTCGGCAGCGTCGTGCCGAGCGTGGCGGGGCCGAAGCGGCCCCAGGACCTGGTGCCCCTCACCGACCTGCGGCGCAACTTCGCCTTCGCGCTTCCCGGCCTGATGCAGCCAACCGTCCCGGCCGAACGGCGCGAGGCGGCGCAGGCCGCCATCGAGCGGTGGAACAACGAGGGCGGCGCCGTCCCGGCGACCGCCCCGCGCGGCACCACGCGCTATCCCTGCGAGATCAACGGCGAGGTCCACGAGCTGCACGACGGGTCGGTGGTGATCGCCGCAATCACCTCGTGCACCAACACGTCCAATCCGTCGGTCATGGTCGGCGCGGGGCTGCTGGCGCGGAACGCTGTGGCGAAGGGGTTGCGGGTCCGGCCCTGGGTCAAGACCTCGATGGCGCCCGGTTCGCGGGTGGTGACCGACTACCTCGACCGCGCCCGTCTCACCACCGAGCTCGACCAGCTCGGCTTCCAGACCGTCGGCTACGGCTGCACCACCTGCATCGGCAACAGCGGGCCGCTGCCGGAGCCGGTCGCGCGGGCCATCGAGGAACATTCGCTGGTCACCGCGGCGGTGCTCTCGGGCAATCGCAACTTCGAGGCGCGGGTGCACCCGCAGGTGCGCGCCAACTATCTCATGTCGCCGATGCTGGTGGTGGCGTTTGCCCTCCTCGGCAGGGTCGACGCCGACATCACCCAGCACCCGCTGGGCACCGGCACCGACGGCAAGCCGGTCTTTCTCGCGGACATCTGGCCGACGCCGCGGGAGATCGCCGAAACAGTGGCGGCGGCAGTGCAATCCGACATGTTCCGGCGCCAGTATCGCTCGGTGTTCGACGGCGACGACGAATGGCGCGAGCTGCAGGTGCCGACGGGATCGCGGTTTGCCTGGGAACCGGACTCGACCTACATCCGGCAGCCGCCGTTCTTCACCGGGCTCACCCGCCGACCGCAACCGCTGCAGGACGTCCACCAGGCCCGGGTGCTCGCCCTGCTGGGCGATTCGGTGACCACCGACCACATCTCGCCGGCCGGCGCCATCCCGAAGAACGGACCGGCCGCCGCCTACCTGCGGGAGCACGGCGTGGCACAGCCCGACTGGAACACGTTCGGCGCGCGGCGCGGCAATCACGAAGTCATGATGCGAGGCACCTTCGGCAACGTCCGGATCAAGAACCGCCTGGTGCCCGACAAGGAGGGCAATTGGACGCTGCACTTCCCGAGCGGCGAGGTGATGAGCATCTACGACGCCGCGATGCGCTATCAGCAGGCCGACACGCCGCTGGTCCTCCTCGTCGGCAAGGAGTACGGCACCGGATCGTCCCGTGACTGGGCGGCCAAGGGCACCGCGCTGCTCGGCGTCCGCGCCGTCATCGCCGAGAGCTACGAGCGGATCCACCGCTCCAACCTGGTCGGCATGGGCGTATTGCCGCTGGCGTTCGAACCGGGGAAGAACGCGGCGGCGCTGGGGCTGACCGGACGCGAGGTCTTCGACATCACCGGCATCGCCGAGGGCCTCGAGCCCGGCGGAACCGTCGCCGTCACCGCCACCGACCCCGACAGCGGCAAGGTCACCGCCTTCCGCGCCATCGTCCGGCTCAATTCGGCGGTCGAACTCGACTACCTGGGCAACGGCGGGATCCTGCAGCGGGTGGTGCGCCTGATGGCCGACCGGGAGAGCTAGCGGACGCATCGCCGCCGGCAGCTGGCGGCCGCGACGCACCACCGCCCCTTGCCGGCATCGGGCTGGTTCGCCAGTTTTCCACTCACCTGATGACTGGAGAGCCGATGCCACCCCGGCGGTTCCGTTTCCCGTGGCGCTCGCGCCGGCAGATCGCGGCCGAGATCGAGTCCGAACTGGCCTTCCACCTCGCCATGCGCACGGCGGAGCTCGAGGCCGCGGGCCTGAGCCACGACGCGGCGGAAGCCCGGGCCCGGGCGGAATTCGGCGACCTGGAGCGCACCCGACAGTACTGTCGCGAACAGGACGAGGCCCGGGAACGCGCCGTGCGATGGACCGACCGGCTCGAGAGTCTCTGGTACGACGTGCGCCACGCCGCCCGCGCACTCTGGCGGACGCCGGCGTTCTCGCTCACCGCGATCGTCACGATCACCCTGGTCCTCGGCGCCAACACCGCCGTGTTCAGCGCGGCGCGGGCGGTCCTGCTCCGGCCGCTGCCGTACGGACACCCCGACGCGCTGGTGGCGGTGCAGATCCGGTCGGCCGCGGGCTACTTCGTCGGCACCGAGCAGCTCTCGCCGCCGGATTACCGGGACTATCGCGCCCAACAACACGCCTTCACCGACATCGCGGCCTACAGCAACGCGACGGAAACCTGGCTTCCGGCCCACGGTGATCCCGAGGTGATCCACGGGGCGCTGGTGACCGGCAACATGTTCAGCGTGCTGGACGTGACGCCGCGCGCGGGCCGCACGCTGGTGCCGAGCGACGTGACATCGCACGCCGATGTCGCCGTGATCTCGTCGCGGTTCTTCGACCGGGCGCTCGGCGGCGACGTGACGCGGCTGGGGCAATCGCTGACGATCGACGGGCGGGCGGTGCAGGTCGTCGGCGTGATGCGACCCGAGTTCGCGCTCGGCCTGCACAGCGACATCTGGTTTCCCCTCGACCTGAGCAGCGACCTCGCGGACGCCGGGCGGAGCCGCAAGCAGCACTGGCTCGATGTGATCGGACGGCTGCGCCCGGGGACGCCGGTCGCGGCGGCCGGTCGCGACCTGGCGCTGATCGGCACGCGCCTCGCCGCGGCATACCCGGACGCCGACAGCAACCGGGTGGCGCGGCCGGTCGCGTTGCGCACGTGGATGGTCGGTCCGATCGGCAGCGGACTGGCGCTGCTGCAGGCCGCCGCGCTGCTGGTCCTGCTCATCGCGTGCGCCAACCTCGCCAACCTCGGGCTGTCGCGCGCCCTTGATCGTCGTCGCGACATGGCGGTCCGCGCGGCGCTCGGGTCCGGCCGTGGGCGCCTGATCCGCCAGCTCGTTGCCGAAGCGATCCTGATCGCGCTGGCCGGCGGGGTGCTGGGCATCGTGCTGGCGTACGTCGCGACGCACGGGTTGCTGACGCTCGACGCCGGGGCCCTTCCCGGGCCGTATCCGGTCGCGGTCGACGGCACGGTGCTCGGGTTCGGCGCCGCGCTCGCCCTGGGAACCGGCCTGATCTCGGGGCTCGCACCGGCGCTCGCCGCGTCGCGCCTCGACCTGCAGCACACGCTGCGCGAAGGGGGCCGCGGCAGCAGCGGCACCCGCGGCGTCGAACGCGCGCGACGGGTGCTGGTCACCGCCCAGGTCGCGCTGGCGGTGACGCTGCTGATCGGCACCGGGCTGCTGGTGCGGTCGTTTCGCGCCCTCGACCGGGTCACCCTCGGCTTCGCCGCCGACCATGTGCTTACCGCACGGATCGCTCTGGCGGGCGGCCGCTACGATACGCCCGGCGGGGTGAACCGCTTCTACGACCAGGTGCTCGGCGAACTCGGGCGGACGCCCGGGGTCGTCGCGGCGGGAGCGGCCGACTTCCTGCCCACGCAGGGTTCCAGCGGCACGTCGGTCCGGATCGACGGCGAGGCGAACGACGAGGCGAACCTGCCCAACATGGCGTACCTCGCGGTCCGCGGCGACTACTTCCAGGCGCTCCGGGTGCCGTTGCTCGCCGGCCGCCTCTTTGCCGCAAGCGACGACAGCGCCGCCCCGGCCGTGGCGGTGATCAACGAAGCGGCGCTGCACCGGTTCTTCCCGAACGGCGCCATCGGCCGGCGCCTGCACATCGGTCCGAGCGCGTCCGGTCCCGCGATCACCATCGTCGGCGTGGTTGGCGACATGCACGGCGAAGGAGCCGGCCATCCGGTGCTGCCGACGCTCTTCCCGTACCATCGCCAGCAGGCGTGGGAACCGTCGCTGGCGATCGCGATCCGCACCCGGGGCGATCCGATCGCGATGACCGGGGCGCTGCGCCGCGCGATTCGCAACGCCGATCCGACGGTCGCGGTCAACGACATTGCCACGCTCGACGCGGTGGTGGACCGATCGATGGCATCACGCCGTGTTGCGCTGGCGCTGGTCACCGGCTTTGCCGGCCTCGCGCTGCTGCTGGCGACGGTGGGAATCTACGGCGTGCTGGCGTATCTCGTCGCGGCGCGTCGGCGGGAGTTCGGCGTGCGTCTGGCGCTCGGTGCGTCGCGGCGGAATGTCGTGGCCCTGGTACTGCGCCACGGATTACTGTGGGCGACGATCGGCCTGGTGCTGGGACTGGCCGCGGCCCGGGCCGGTGGGGCGTTGATTGCCGCGTCGCTGTATGGCGTCACCGCGAATGATCCGGTCACATGGATCGGTGTCGCGACGATCCTGCTGGCGGTGGTCGGCGCCGCGTGCCTGATTCCGGCCCTCCGCGCCACGCGGGTCGACCCGGTGGAGGCAATGCGCGCCGACTGACCTCGCGACAACGAAGCGGCGCCGCCCTGCCCCGATCCACGCCGGGTCGGAACGGCTGCCGGCGCTCAGTGCTGTCGCGTGAACACCCATGTCGGCGAGCCGGCGTGCCATTGCCGATTCCCGGCATCCGCCGTAGCGTCTGCAGAATGTCGACCGGTCGCCCGTCCCTTCGCGCCTCCGTCATCATCGCCCTCGGCGTTGCCGCACTGGCCGGATGCGGCAGCCCACCCTCCGCGCCCGGCGACAGCGCCGTGGCGCGGGTCAGCGTTTCCGGCATCTCGGAACCGTTGCTCGTGGGCGCGACGGGCCAGCTCGTCGCCATCGCCACGAACGCGGCGGGTCAGCCGGTATCGCGCACCGCCACGTGGAGTTCCAGCGCCCCGGACGTGGCCACCGTCGATCCGGACGGCACCGTGACGGGCGTCGCGGCCGGGACCGCCACCATCACGGCGACGGTCGACACAGCGAGCGGCTCCATCCGGATCGTGGTCGGCGACGTGCCACTGACGCTCGCCGCGGGACGCGTTCAATTGCCGGCCGGGTCCACACTCTCGGCAGCGAGCCTGACGGTTGAGTCGGCAGACGGGTCGGCGCCGGTGGCCACGGACGGCAGCTACGCCGTGCCGGAACGCTCGGCGTCGCCGGCAATCGTCTACCTGACCGATGCTTCCGGCGGCGTTGTAATGCTCGGGTTCTCGGGCAGCGCCGCGGGGCCCGGCGAGATCAGCGCTGGCACGACGTCGGAGATCCTGATTTTCTATGCGCTCGGGGCGGAGAGCCTGCCGCCAGACCAGTACGCACAGGCGCTGGCGACGATCGCGGCCAGCGATGCGACGGCGAATCTCGCCACGATCGTGGCAAGCAGCATCGCGAGTGATCCGACCGCCATCACCGCGGGGAGCACCAACATCGACGACGGCGTCCGGTCCGCGGTGAGCACGCTGATACCAAGCGGCGCGGCCCTCGCCTCGGGCCGAGCGGCGACGCCGGGGCCTTCGCGGGTCTCCACCACCGCGATCACGGTGACGAATGCGATGCAGGCACAGGACGTCGGGCAGATCCTGGTGCAGCCGAGCGATCCGCAGAGTGGCGTGTCGATCCTGAACAATCCCGGCGGCACCGGCATCGTGGCGATGAACACGTTCCGTCGCCATTGCGAGTTGTTCCTCTACAAGACGGGCACGACCGACACCGACGGCGTGGTCAACAACTTCACGCTGGTGCAGCCGTTCGGCGCGGCGCACGACCTGCCGTCCGTCACGAAGATCAACGGCGTCTTCGGCACGTTGGTCGACCTGCTCAACAACAAGGTCGCCTATGCGCCGACCAGCAGTGATACCATCGGCCTGCCGCTCGACCCGAACACGAAAGAGACGCGGTACGAAGTGGTGGTGGTGGGGTATTCCAATCCGCTGCTGCCGTCGGCCGTGCTCAGCGATCCGCGGTACGCCCAACAGGTGGCGGTGATTCAGTCGGCCTATGACGACTTGACGCTGGATGCGTTCGTGCGTGAGTTCCTGCTGAACTTCCTGGTCACGGCCGCATTCGCGCCCAACGACGTGAAATCGATCCTCGGCAATCCAACGGCGGTCTCGAGCGTGACGATCGACCTGACAAAGCTGGTGAAGTCCGCCCCGGGCGTTCTGGACAAGCTGGAGGCCGGAAAGCCCGTCGACGCCTTTTCCGCGCTCGCCGTGGCAATCTCCAACAGCTCCGGATTGAGAAAGCAGCTCCTCAATTCACTTGCGACCTTGCCAACCATCGCGCAGGTCGGCAAGGACATTCCGAACGGCGACCGGATCCTCGGCAGTCTGACGAGGATCAACACACTGTTGAAAGCGACCGAGCTGGGGCTGACGGCGGGCGACATCGCGAAGGTGGTGCACGACTGGGGTGAATCGCGTGAGGCCGACGTCTGGTCGGCAAAGGTCGAGGCGGCAGTCGTTCGCCTCGAGCCGCAGCAGTCCACCGTCTCGGTCGACAACAACATCAGCAAGCTCACGGTCTCCGTCGTTGGTGTCAACGGACCGGCGCTGCGATACGTCTGGAGCACCACCGGCCATCAGGGGCATCTCGAGAGCGCGAACTCCCCCACGTTGCTCGGCACCGGGCCCGTCCCGGACACCCAGGTCGCATACGTCGCGGACCTGGCAAACCTGACAGCCGGTCACTCGGACACCGTGACGGTCAGGGCGGTGCTGGCCTCCGACCCGACCACGGTGCTCGGCACGGCGACTGCGACGGTCTCCGCCACCGTCGACCTCGCCTGTGGCCCCCTGCCGGCACCGATTCCACCAACCGGTCCCGGGGCGCCGACGATTGCCATCGGCAAGGCCGACTACCATGCCGGCGACACGTTGACGGCAACCATCCACATTCCGGCAATCGGAGGTGGAGGAAGCTCGTGGGATGTCGCCCTGGCAAACAACAACGCCAACAAGGCGGTGATCGCCGACATCCTGACCGTGGACGGCCACCCTCCGACCCTCGGATCCGTCGTGACGCACAATGGAGCGATCCAGGTCTCCGGCACCCTCAATGCGCAAGGCGCTGCGGAGACCCACGTGCTGATGTTCCGGATGAAGACGCCGATCGGACTTGACGGCAATCCGGAAGTCGAGTGTGCGGGGGGATTGACCGCCGACAGCCACATCGTCGGTCCCTGGGTAGCGGGTGAAGTCTTCCTGCACGAGGGCGGTGGCGGCAATGCCTTCACGTTCTTCAACGCGGGGCCGTAGCCACCGCCGACACCCACGCCGTCAGCGGCGCCTGACGAACACCCATGTCGGCGAGCCGATCGGCGACCCGCCGTAGCTGGCGTCGCGGCGGATCCGGAGCGTCCCGTCGCGGTCCCGGGTCCACCAATCGACCTGCACCAGCTCACTGCCCTGCGCCATCGCCGAGCTGCGCACCACCAGCGTGTCGCCCTGCCACGACGCCGTCGACGATGTCTCGACCGCGGAGCCGATCAGGGGCAGCGTGTTCTTCCAGGTCCTGCCGTCCCAGCCCCACGTCATGTGCGACACGATGGTATCGCCGGTGGTGGCAAGGATCTCCCGGTCCACCACCATCGAATCAGCCGACTGCCGCACGGTGTAGACGGCACCCGACGGGGTGAACGAGCTGGCGTCGCTGCGCGCGTGGTCGAGCACCCAGACGCCACTGAAGTCCGGGTGCGCCGAGGCCTGCGCACCCAACGAAGAAGCCGCGACGGCACCCAGCACCATCGCGGCTCCCCACCGCTGGCAGACGGCGGCGAATGTCACGCCACCAGGTCCTTCAGCTTCTCTCCGGTCTCGCCCTCGCGCAACCGCACCAGCGCCCGGTCGCGCAACTGCCGGATCCGCTCGCGGGTGACACCCATCATGCGGCCGATCTCCTCGAGCGTGCGGGGCTGGCCGTCGTCGAGCCCGAAGTAGAGCCGCAGCACCTTGGCGTCGCGCGGCGGCAGCGAATTGAGCGCCGCCTCGATGTCGGCGCTCTGCGAGCTCGCCATCGTGTGCGCGTCGGTCTGCTCCTGCTCGGCGAGCGCAAAGCGCTCCATCCGTTCGTTGCCGTCGCCATCGCGGGTGGGATGATCGAGCCGCACCGCCTCGGTGTTGAGCGACGAGAGCGACCGCACCGCTTCCTCGGTCAGCCCGGTGGCGCGCGCCAACTCCTCGGTGGTCGGCATCCGCCCCAGCTTCTCCTTCAGCAGGGTGGTCGTCTTGCCGAGGCGCGACAGGTCGGCGGTGCGGTTGAGCGGCACCCGGACCGGGCGGCCGTGCCGCGCGATGGCCGCCTGCACCGCCTGCCGGATCCACCACACCGCGTACGAGATGAACTTGACGCCGCGATCGGGATCGAACTTCCGCGCCGCGGTCATCAACCCCAGGTTGCCCTCGCCGATCAGGTCGACCAGCGGCACTCCGCGATTCTGGAACTTCTTTGCCACCGACACGACGAAGCGGACGTTGTGCCGCGCCAGCTTTTCCTGGGCGAGCAGGTCGCCCTGGAAGGCCCGGCGGGCCAACGCCATCTCCTCTTCCCGGTTCAACAGCGGCACCCGAGAGATCTCGTCGAGGTACAGATCGAGACTCTCGCGGCCCTCGTCGACCGCCCGCGCAATCTGCGCTGGACGGAGCGAGCGCCGCTTCCCACGGGCACGAGTCGTCACGTCGTTACTCCTATTCCTGCCTGTCCCCGGTGCCGCCGGCCCCGACCGGCCCGGCCCGCAGAACTGTCGTCAATTCGCTCACACAAAAACCGGGGCCAAAATACGCTCAAGATCGATATTGTGCAAGTACGTCAACAACCCATTGTGAAACAGTGGCTTAGCTAATCACAAGGCCCGTGAAACGGGACCCGCCAGCCACCCTGCACCCACTGAACGCGCCCCGCCGCTGCGGCGTTCCGAGCCGTTGGTCCTTGTTGGCGGGGTTCTTCTCCATTGGTGTATGACGCCTGGACTGACCAAAGGGTGACAATGCCCCGCCCCGCCCGCCGGCCCGGGGGCCGCCGCGCGGAGCTCGGACTGGGGTGCGGCGCCCCTAGAGTGCCTTGATTTCGCTCACCAGGCGGGTCAGCGAGGCCTTCGCGTCGCCGAAGAGCATCGCCGTCTTCGGTTCGTAGAACAGCGCGTTCTCGATCCCCGCAAAGCCCGGCTTCATGCTGCGCTTGAGCACGATGACGCTCCGCGCCTTGTCGGCATTGAGGATCGGCATGCCGTAGATCGGCGAGGAGGGGTCGCTCCGCGCCGCCGGGTTCACCACGTCGTTCGCCCCTACCACCAGCGCCACGTCGCACTCGGGAACTGGGGGTTGATCTCGTCCATGTCGAGGAGCTTGTCGTAGGGCACGTTGGCCTCGGCCAGCAGCACGTTCATGTGCCCCGGCATGCGCCCGGCGACCGGGTGGATGGCGTACTTCACCTCGCCGCCCTTCTTCTCGATCAGCTCGGCGAGCTCCTGGACGGCGTGCTGGGCCTGGGCAACCGCCAGCCCATAGCCCGGGATGATGATGACCCGCGAGGCATAGCCCAGCTGCAGCGCGGCGTCCTCGACCGAGATGCTGCGCACCGTCAATCCTTCGGCGGTTGCCGCCGTACTGGCCGCCGTCTCGCCCCCGAACGCGCCGAAGATGATGTTGGCGAACGAGCGGTTCATCGCCTTCGACATCAGGATCGACAGCAGGAACCCCGACGCGCCGTTGAGCGCCCCGGCGATGATCAGCACGTTGTTGCCGATCGCAAAGCCGGTCGCCGCCGCCGCCAGACCGGCGTACGAGTTGAGCAGCGAGATCACCACCGGCATGTCGGCGCCGCCGATCGGCAGGACGAGCAACACGCCGATGACCAGCGACACGCCGATCATCACCCAGAACACCAGCGGGTTGGCCGGCGACACCACCAGCCACCCCAGCAGCCCGACGATGGCGCCGAAGAGACCGAAGCTCACCACGTTCTGCCCCGGCCAGGTGATGGGCCGCCCGGAGATCAGTTCCTGCAGCTTGCCGAAGGCCATGATCGACCCGGTGACGGTCAGCGCACCCAACGCCGTTTCGAGGCCGAGGGCGAGCATGGTGCCGTGGTCGACACCGGCGCCCATCCCGCGGACGATGAATTCGTTGATCCCCACCAGCGTCGCGGCCGCCGCGCCGAAGCCGTGCGAGATCGCGATCTGCTGCGGCATCGCCGTCATCGGCACGCGCGGTCCCCATCGGGATGCCGATGATGGTGCCGATCACCAGCCCGATGGCGATCCACTGGTACGACACAATCCCCTGCTGGCAGAGCGTGCCGGCGATGGCAAGCACCATCCCCAGTGCCGCCTGGTTCATGCCCCGCCGCGCGCGATCCGGGTGCGCCAGCGAGCGCAACCCGAGAATGAAGAACACCGACGCGACCAGGTAGGTCGCCTGGGTGAACAGTTCGCGATAGTTCACGGCGTGCCGCCCGACTTGGGCTGCCGGTCGGCGTGACGGAACATCTTCAGCATCCGGTCGGTGATGACGAACCCGCCCACCACGTTGACCATCGCGCACGCCACCGCGATGCAGCCGAGAATGTTGCTGATGTGGCTGTTGCCCGCCCCGGCGGCGACCAGCGATCCCGACCAGCGAGATCCCCGAGATCGCGTTTGTCGCCGACATCAGCGGCGTGTGCAGCAGCGGCGGCACGCGGGTGATCACCTGGTAGCCCGAGGAACGCGGCCAGCACGAAGACGTAGAGTTGGATGATCGTGGTCGGATTCATGCGTTCGATCCCGTCGGCTTGGCGGCTGCAGGGGACGGCGGATCGCCGCCCTGGTACATCAGGCACATGGCGCCGGTGATTTCGTCGGCCGGATCGAGCGCCAGCGCGCCGTCATGGGTCAGGTGCTGGATCAGCGTCTGCACGTTGCGCGCAAACATCTGCGACGCATGCACCGGCATGGTGCTGGGCAGGTTGAGCGGACCGAGGATGGTGACACCGTGGGCCTCGTGCGACTCGCCGGGGCGGGTCAACTCGCAGTTGCCGCCGGTCTCCGCCGCCACGTCGACGATCACCGACCCGGGCGGCATCGTGGCGACCATCGCGGCGGTGATCAGGCGCGGCGCCGGCCGGCCCGGAATCGCCGCGGTGGCGATGACCAGGTCGGCCGTCGCGATGGCGCCGCCGATAGCCGCCAGCACCCGCTGCTGCTGCTCCTCGTTGAGCTCGCGCGCGTAGCCGCCGGCGGTCGCCGCGTCGGCCGGCGAGCGGCCTCGGGCGAGGAACTTCGCGCCGAGGGACTTGACGTCCTCGGCGGCGGCGGGCCGCACGTCGAAGCCAGTGACCACCGCGCCGAGCCGCCGCGTCGTGGCAATCGCCTGCAGTCCGGCAACACCGGCGCCAAGGATCAGCGCCTTGGCCGGCGCCAGCGATCCGGCGGCGGTGGTCAGCATCGGCAGGAACCGCGCCATCGCCGCCGCGCCGAGCAGCGCCGCCTTGTAACCCGCGACGGTGGCCTGCGACGAGAGCACGTCCATCGACTGCGCCCGGGTGATGCGCGGCACCCGCTCGAGGGCAAGGAAGGTGATCCCGCGTCGCGCCATGGCGTCGCGGGTCGCGGCGTCGAGCGTCCCCGCCAGCGCAATCAGCACCGCACCCTCGCGGAGCACACCGACTTCGTCGGCACCAGGCCGCTGCACGCGACAGACCAGGTCGGCGGCGCTCGCCTCCGTGGCGCTGCCGGTTGCCGCGCCGGCCGCGCGATACGCGTCATCGGAGGCGAATGCGCCGGCGCCAGCGCCCGATTCGACGATGACCGCCGCGCCGCTCTTGACCAGTTTCCCGACAGCGTCGGGGGCGAGCGCCACTCGACGCTCGCGGGGGGCGGTGTCCTTCAACACGCCAATGCGCATCGTCAACGACGCTCCTGGTTGCAACGTGGGTCCACCCCGACGAGTCGCGGGGCGCGCAGCGAAGCTATTGAGCAGCCCGTGGACTTTCAACGCCGAGGCGGTGACCTTCTGCCGATGCGCGATCGCGCCACGGCGTTTGCTCCCGGGTCCGTCGGTAATGTCGGCCCCGGACTCGATATCCTCGGCCTCGCCGTTGCCGGCGCTGGTGACCGCGTTACCGCGACCTGGGGCGACAGCGGCGCCATCGAGATCACCGACCCCGGTCACCCCGATCTGCCGCGCGATCCGGCCCGACACACCGCCGCCATCGCCGCCGCGGCCGTCTTTGCGCGGCTCGGGGTCACCCGCGGCGCCCGGCTCAGCGTCCGCAAGGGGTTGCCGCTCGCCGGCGGGCAGGGCGGCAGTGCCGCCTCCGCGGTGGCCGGCGCGGTCGCCGCCAACGCCCTCGCCGAGGGCTCGCTTGGCCGCGCCACCCTGCTGGAGTGCGCCCTGGAAGCCGAGACGGTGGTGGCCGGTCGCCACGCCGACAACGTCGCGCCCTCGCTGCTTGGTGGCTGGGTGCTGGTGCGCAGCGTCGATCCGCTCGACGTCATCGCGGTGCCGGTGCCCGCCGACCTCCTCGTCGTCCAGGTGCATCCCGACCAGCAACTCACCACCCGCGCCGCCCGCGCCGTGCTGCCCGCCATGATTCCGCGCGACATCGCCCTCCGGCAGGCCGCCAACGTCGCCGCGATGGTCGCCGCGGCAGCGGCCGGCGACCTCGCCCTGCTTGGTCGCGCCCTCGACGACCAGATTGCCGAACCGGCCCGCCGCGACCTCCTGCCGGGATTCTCCGCCGCCCAGCGCGCCGCCCGGCAGGCCGGCGCCCTCGGCTGTTCGATCAGCGGCGCCGGCCCGACCGCCTTTGCGTTTGTCGATAGCGTCACTCGTGGAGAACAGGTGCTCGCCGCGATGGTCGCCGCCTATGCCGCCGCCGGCGTCGCGGCGCGGGGCCGCGTCGCGGAGGTCGACCTGCTGGGCGCGCGCCTGACATGACGATCGCCGCGTGGCAGCAGTGCGCGCAATGCGACGCGCGGCTCGAGCTCTCCCGGGTGGCCCTCCGCTGCCCCTCGTGCCAGGGACTGCTGAGCATCGAGCACGCCGCGCCGGCGGCCTCCGGTGCCGCGTTGCGGGCGGAGTTCGACGCCGCCGCGCGCAACGAGGCACCGGGATCGGGCTCCGGCGTCTGGCGTTATCGCCGCGTCGTGCTGCCGGTCGAGCCCGGCGAGATCGTTTCGCATCCCGAAGGCAACACACCACTCCTCGAGCGCGACGAGGTCACCGCGTTCGGTGGCGTGCGCCGACTCTTCCTGAAGCACGAAGGCCACAATCCGACCGGATCGTTCAAGGACCGGGGCATGACCGTGGCCGTCACCCAGGCGCGGCGCACCGGTGCGCGCGCGGTGGCGTGCGCCTCCACCGGCAACACCGCCGCTTCGCTTGCCGCCTATGCCGCGCAGGCCGGATTGCCCGCCGTTGTGATCGTGCCCGACGGCGGGATCGCCAGCGGCAAGCTCGCCCAGATGCTGGCGTATGGCGCCGTCACGCTGCTGGTCGACACCGATTTCGACGGGTGCCTGGCGCTGGCGGAATCGGCCGGCGAAGCGCTCGGCCTGCAACTGCTCAACTCGATCAACCCGTTCCGGCTCGAGGGCCAGAAGACGATCGTCCTCGAGTTGCTCCAGCAGCAGCACTGGGAAGTCCCCGATTGGATCGTGGTGCCGGCGGGCAACCTCGGCAACACCGCGGCGTTCGGAAAGGCCCTGACCGAGGCGCTGCGGTGGGGGCTCATCGCCCGGATGCCGCGCCTCGCCGCGGTGCAGGCCACCGGCGCGGCGCCGTTCGCGGCGGCCTTCTCCCGGGGCTTCGACCGCCTCGAGCCGGTGGTGGCGTCGACCCGCGCCAGCGCGATCCGGATCGGCGACCCGGCGTCGTACTCGCGCGGCGTCGCCGCGATCCGCGCCACCAATGGTCATGTCGTGGCGGTGAGTGACGACGAGATCCTCGATGCCAAGGCCGTCGTCGACCGGAGCGGCGTCGGCTGCGAACCGGCCAGCGCCGCGGCGGTCGCCGGCGTGCGCGCGCTGCGGGAACAGGGCGTGATCGGCGCCGGTGACGACGTGGTGGCGGTCCTGACCGGTCACATCCTGAAGGACCCGGCGATCCTCGCCGAGATGCACCGCGAGGCCGACTCGCTCACGCCCGCCCGCGCCAACCCTCCGGTCCGGATCGCGGCGTCGATCGACGCGGTCGCCGCGGCGCTGGCCGCCGCCCGCGGCTGACCGACTGCCGAGCCGCCCGTCGTGCCCGAACTCCCCGACCTGACCGTCTACGTCGAGCAGCTGCGGACCCGTCTCGTCGGCCGCACCGTGGAGCAGATCGACGTCGCCAATCCGTTCGTGCTTCGCACCACCGATCCGCCGATCGACGACGCCATCGGCCGCTCCATCAGCGCCGTCTCGCTGCTCGGCAAGCAGCTGGTGCTGCACCTCGGAACGCATCAATTTTTGTTGATACATCTGATGATTGCCGGGCGGCTCCGGTGGCGACAGCATCCGGCGACGCTGCGGGGACGGATGGTCCTCTTCTCGCTCGCAACGGCAGACGGCACGCTCTACCTCACCGAAGCCGGCACCACCCGCCGGGCCGCGGTGCATCACGTCGCCGGCGAGGAAGCGCTGGCCCGCTTCGATCGCGGCGGCCTCGACGTGTTTGCCTGCACGGCGGAGGCGTTCACCGCGCGGCTTCGCTCGGAGAGCCACACCCTCAAGCGGGCGCTGACCGATCCCCGGATGCTGCAGGGCATCGGCAACGCCTATTCCGACGAGATCCTGCACCGGGCGCGGCTCTCGCCGCTGGCGCTCACCGGTGCACTCCCCGACGATGCATTCGGGACGCTGTTCGACGCGGCACGGAGCACGCTCGACGAGTGGATCCGGCGCCTCCGCGACGAGGCGGGGGCAGAGTTTCCCGAACGGGTCACGGCGTTCCGCCCCGGAATGGCGGTCCATGGCCGCTATCGCGAGCCGTGCCCGGTGTGCGGCGCGCCGGTGCAGCGGATCCGCTATGCCTCGAACGAGACGAACTACTGCGCCCGATGCCAGACCGGCGGGAGGCTGCTGGCGGACCGCGCGCTGTCGCGGCTCCTGAAGCATGACTGGCCGCGCTCGCTCGACGACGATCTCACCACCAGCCCCGCCCCTGCTCCGCCGCCCGCTCGGCGCCGTCGGCAATAGCGGCGGGAGCACCATCCGGCGCTATCATTCGGCGCCCCGCGGCCGGATCACCGGGGTCCCGGTGCGGAAACGGAATCGCTCAGCAACAGGATCGGTTGGATGGCGGACCAGGCGGCAACCCAGCGAATGGTGCCGTTCGCGGCGACAGCGTGCGCCGCGCTGGTCGCGTACGACATCGCCGGGCACTCCGCGCGGGATTCGCTGTTCCTGTCGCTGGTGGGATCGCGCTCGCTCCCGCCCGCCACCTTCGGGGCGGCGCTGCTGACCATCCTGGTGGCGACCGCCGCGTCGCGCCGGATGCTGCTGACCGATCCGGCCCGTTTCCTCGCCCGCGCCATGCTGCTCAGCGCCGCGGCCTGCCTCGCCGAACTCGCCCTGATCCCGCTCTTTCCGCGGAGCGTCGCCGCCCTGGTCTACATGCATTTCACCGCCGTCAACGGCCTGTTCATGGCCGGGTTCTGGATGGTGGTGTTCGAGCGACTCGATCCTCGCGCGGTACGCCGGACCGGGACGATGATCTGGGGGGTGGGCACGGCGGGCGGCATTGCGGCGGGGCTCACCGGGGTGCTGATCGCCGCGACCCATCACATCGAGTGGATGCTCGCACTGCTGGCGGTGATCAACGTCATCGCGGCGGTGGGCCTGCGCGGCCTCCGCGCCGAATCGCGCACCAAGGCGCTGGTGGCCGACCGGTTGCCGACCGCGATGATGACGCCGAGCGCGATGCGGTATCCGGCGTGGAACATCTTCCGGCGTTCGCGGTACGTGCGGGTGCTGGTGGGGTTGATCATCTTCTGCGGCATCGCCGAGACGATGATCGACTACGTCTTCATGACGCGGGCCGGCACCGGCTTCATCCGCGGCGCCCCGTTACTGCGATTCTTTTCGCTCTACTACACCGGCGCGGCGATTGTCACCCTCGGTCCGCTGCTGTTTCTCTCTGACCGGCTGCTCGACCGGTACGGCCCGGCGGTGACCGGCGGCACGCTCCCGGCCACGCTGCTCGCCAGCGGCGTCTTTGCACTCTGGCTGCCGGGGCTGGTCACCTCGGGCATCGCGCGGACCGTGGAGATCGCGCTGCGCAATTCCAACTTCCGCGGCGCCTTCGACCGGATGTTCAATGCCCTGCGCCCGGCGGAGAAGCGCCCCATCAAGACGCTGGTGGAGGTCACCGCGCTGCGGATCGGACGGATCATCGCGGCGGTCATCACCCAGGCGGTGCTGTTGCTGTTGCCGCGCCAGGCGCTGCTGCCGGCCCTGACTGTGTGCATGATGCTGGCCGCCGCCGTCGCACTGTGGCTCTTCCGCGGGATGACCCGCGCGAGTCTCGAGGCGTTGCAGCAGAATCTCGTGGCGCGGGCGCACCGCGAGACGCGCCTGCCCCACGAACGCTTCCCGACGGCGATGTTCCCGGTGGCGGTGAGCGCCGACGGCTATGCCACGGCGATGATCGACAACGATTTCGACGCGGTCCCCGACGATCCCCATGCGCGACGGCGGGCCGAGCTCGAATCGCACGACGCGCCGAGGATCATTCGCGCACTGGCGACACCACTCCCGGTCGACCTCGTCCCGGCGGTCATTCCGTTGCTGGGGCGCGACGACGTCAGCCGCGCCGCGCTCCGATCGCTGCAGTACGCCCCCGCCGAGGCGCTGCCGCTGCTGCACACGGCGCTGTTCGACGCGACGCTCGATGTCGCGATCCGACGCCGGCTGCCGTTCGCCATCGCGGCGCACCACACGCCGGAGGCGCGCGATTCGCTGCTGGCGGGGCTGGCCGACGCCCGCTTCGAGGTCCGGAGCCGCTGCGGCCTGGCCCTGGTGCACCTGGTCGAGGCCGAGCCGTCGTTGGCCCCGGGGCGCGAGGTGATCCTGGGCGCGGTGCTGCGCGAGGTAGACGTGGAGCGTGACGTCTGGGAAGGCCGGGCGTTGCTGCCACTGCTCCCCGGCGAGGAATCGGCCACCGTGCTCGGCGAAGTGCTCCGCGAGCGCGCTGACCAGAGCCTGGCGCACCTCTTCTCGCTGCTCTCGCTGATCCTCCCCGCCGGCCCGCTGCGCGCCGCGTACCGCGGGCTGCAGGCCGCCGATCCGCACCTGCGGGGCACCGCGCTCGAATACCTCGAACAGGTCCTCCCCGAAGAGGTCCGCCGCGGCCTGTGGCACGTGCTGGAAGCCTCGGGCAAGGAAGCGGCCCACCCGGCGCCGGAACAGGCCATCAACGATGCGGTCCGCGCCCGGCAATCAATGGAGTTTCGCCTCGACCTGCTGCGCAGCGGCGAAAAGCCGGTTGGCGGCACCGGGGAGCCGGATTGAGCGAAGCGCACCTGCAACGCAGCTCGGCGATCCGGGCGATTGCGCTGTTCGAAGCGGCCAAGGGCCTCCTGGTGCTGCTGGCGGGGACGGGAATGTTCCTGATGGTGCACCGCGACGTGCAGGCCGTCGCGGAGCGCCTGGTGAGCCACCTGCATCTCGACCCGGCGAGTCGATATCCGAGAATCTTCCTCAAGATCGCCAGCGAGGCGTCACCCGGCCGGCTGCGCCTCCTTGCCTTCGGCGCGCTGGTCTACGCGGTGGTACGCATTGCGGAAGCCATCGGCCTCTGGCACGACCGGAGCTGGGCGGAATGGCTCGGAGTCGTCACCGGCTCGATCTACCTGCCGTTCGAGTTGGCGGCGGTGGTCCGCCACCCCGGCACCGACACCATGGTGACCCTCGGCGTCAACCTCGTGGTGGTCCTCGTGCTCGCCCAACGCCTCCAGATCCGGGCCCGTGCCCGCGCCTGAGCGCGCCGTTACCGCCCCGCGGCCGGAGCCGATTTCCCGTCGTAGCGCGATGTATGTCCTGACCGCGCTGACCTTCATCAACCTGTTCAACTACGTCGATCGTTGGGTACCTGCCGGCCTGGGCGACCTATTGATCGGTCCGCTGCACCTCGGCGACAAGCAGTTTGCCTTCCTCAACACCGCGTTCCTGATCGTCTACGCGGTTGCTTCGCCGCGGTTCGGCACCCTCGGTGACACCCGGGCGCGACCGCGGGTAATCGCGCTCGGCGTCGCGCTGTGGAGCGTGGCGACGATGCTCGGCGGCTTTGCGGTCGGCTTCGTGTCGCTGCTGCTGGCGCGCTCGCTGGTCGGTGTGGGCGAAGCCGCCTACGGGTCGATTTCTCCCAGCGTGCTTGCCGACGCCTATCCGCTCGATCGCCGCGGCCGGGTCTTTGCGATCTTCTACGCCGCAATTCCGGTGGGCAGCGCGGTGGGCTACATCGTCGCCGGTGCGGTGGGAAGCCACTTCGGCTGGCGGGCGGCGTTCTTCGTCGCCGGTGCGCCGGGGTTGCTGCTGGCGCTGGCACTGCTGCGGCTCCCGGACCCGCCGCGCGGCGCGCAGGACGACGTCGCCGCCGCGCCGGCACCGCGGCCTGCCGGAGGCTGGCGTCACTACCGCGCGCTGCTCGGCAACGCGCCGTATCGCTGGACGGTGCTCGGCTACGCGGCGTACACCTTCGCGCTGGGGGGCCTCGCGCTCTGGATGCCGACGTTCCTCGAGCGGGCCCGCGGCGTTCCGATCAGGACCGCTGACGCGCAGCTCGGCGGCATTCTCGTGGTGACCGGGTTTGTCGGCACTTTTGCCGGCGGCTGGATCGGTGACCGCGTGCTGCGCCACCGGCGGAACGCCTACCTGCTGGTCTCCGGCGTTGCCACGCTCCTTGCCGCACCATGCGCCCTCGCCGCCCTGGTGGCCACCGACCAGCGGGTCTACCTCGCCTCGCTCATCGCGGCCGAGCTGCTGATGTTCCTTTCGACCGGTCCGATCAACTCCGCCATCGTCAATTACGTCGCCCCCACCGAGCGCGCCACCGCAATGGCGTTCAGCATCCTCCTGATCCACGCGCTCGGCGACGTCCCCTCGCCGTACATCGTCGGGGCAATCTCCGACGCGCGGCGGGCCGCTGGCGCCTCCAGCGGCGACGCCTTGCAGCTGGCGGTGCTGGTGTTGCCGATCGCGATCCTGGTCGGCGGCATCATCTGGACTGGTGCGGCGTTTTCGCGGGAGGTCCGCGCCGGCGGCCCGGTGCCGTCGCCCACCGGGTGAGTCACGATGCTCCAACGGCTGCTCGGCACCATCGTGCATCTCTTCTTCCGCCGCGTCGCGGTGGTCGGTGCCGACAACGTCCCGGCCACCGGTCCGTTGCTGCTGGTGCTCAATCACCCCAACGCGCTGGTCGATCCGGTGCTGCTGCTGGTCCTCTCGCCGCGGCCGGTGAAGTTCCTCGCCAAGGAGCCGTTGTTCCGGATGCCGGTGGTCGGCACAGTGGTGCGCGGGCTGGGGTCGATCCCGGTGCATCGGCGCCAGGACCACGCCGACATGACGCGCAACCGCGAGACGTTCTCACGGGTCTGGGACGAATTGTCGCGCGGCGGCGCGGTGGCGCTCTTTCCGGAGGGCACCTCGCACGACGATCCCGCGCTGCGACCGTTCAAGACCGGTGCGGCGCGGTTGGCGCTCGGTGCGACGGCGATGGCGGGCGGAGCAGCGGTGGCCATTGTGCCGGCGGGACTCTACTACACCGCCAAGCGGCGCTTCCGGAGTTCGGTGCTGCTTTCGTTCGGGCAGCCGATCGCCGTTCCCGCCGTGGGGCTGGGCCGTGACGGCGAGCCGGCGGCGGAACCGGTGCGCCAGCTCACCGCGCGGCTCGAGCACGCCATGACGGACGTCACGCTGCAGGCCGATCATCATGATGCCCTCCGCCTGGTGACACGCGCCGAGCGGATCTTCTCTTCGGCGGCCGGCGAACGGCCCGCCCTCGCTGATCAGTTTGCCCTCCGGCAACGCTTCGTTGCCGGGTATGCCGAGCTGCGCCGTCGCGATCCGGCGGCGGTCGACGCGGTCGAACACGAACTGGCGCGTTACGAAGCGGAGCTTGCCGACGCCGGCATCGCGCCCGAACACGTCGCCAGCGGACCGATCGCGCCCCGCCGCGTGCTGCGGTACACGCTCCGGAGCATCAGCCTTGTCGTGTTGCTTGCGCCGCCGGCGCTTGTCGGCGTGGCGCTGCATTTCCCCGCGTACCAGTTCATCGACTTCATCGCGGCGCGCTTCGGTGCCCGCTCTCCCGATGTCGAAGCAACGGTGAAGATCGTCGCCGGCATGGTCTGGTACCCCGCCACGTGGGTGCTGGTGGGCGCGCTGGCGTGGCACTGGTGGGGCCTCTGGCCGGGGGTCGCCGCACTGCTGCTGGGGCCGATCACCGGTGCGGCGGCGCTTCGCGTCATCGAGCGGCTCGACCGCTTCATTGGCGGCGTTCGGGCGCTGCGGCTGATCCTCTTCCGGCCCTCGGCGTACCGCCGGCTGCTGGCGCGCCGGGCGCGGATCCGCGACGACATCCTCCGCCTTGCCGAGCAGCTCCCCGGCGCCTGACGATGCCGTGCCGAGCGTTGCGATCCCGAAACGCCCGGCCCTCGACAACCTCACCGGTCGGGTCTTTGTTTCGTCGCCATGCAGACCCTCTCCCGCTTCCGGTTTCGCTGGATCCTCGCCGCCGCCGCAGGGTGGCTCGCCGGGTGCCACGGTTCGACGATGGTGCTCACCGGCGTGGTGACCACCAACGACGTGGTGGTCTCGCCACAGGTTGGCGGCGAGCTGACCCACCTCTACGTCGCCGAGGGAGACTCGGTGCATCGGGGCCAACTGCTCGGCACGGTCCGCCCCGACGAGCTGCGGGCGGATTCCGCCTACTACGCCGAAACGGCCGAGGGGGCGGCGGCGACGGTGGGCGCCGCGGCGGCATCGCTCCGCTTCCAGCAGCGGCAGACCACCGACCAGCTCCGGCAGGCCGAGGCGACGCTGGCGGCCGCGATCGCACAGCAGACAGCGGCCGCCGCCAACGCGGAGCTGGCGGATTCGACGCTGCACCGCACCGGGACGCTGCTCGAGCGCGGCTTTGCGACGCCACAGGACCTCGACCAGGCGCGCGCCACGGCCCGGGCGGCGGCAGCGCAGCTCGACGCCGCCGGCAAGCAGGTCGACGCCGCGCGCGCCGGGGTGGCGCTGGCGGAATCCAACGCCGAACAGGATTCCGTCCGGCAGAGCAACCTCGAGCTCGACCTGCACCAGCACGCGGCGGCGGCGGCGCAGCGGCGCGCCGCGGATGCCCGGCTCGACTACACCCGCCTGGAGGCGCCGATCGACGGGATCGTCGACGTCCGCGCGGCGCGGCAGGGCGAAGTGGTCGCCGCCGGACAGCCGGTGGTGACGCTGATCAACCCCGACGACCTCTGGGTCCGTGTCGACGTCGAGGAGTCGTACATCGACGACGTGCGGCTCGGCGACACGCTGACGGTGCGGCTCCCCTCGGGCGAGCAGCGCACCGGGACGGTCTTCTTCCGCGGTGTCGACGCCGGCTTTGCCACCCGGCGCGACGTCTCGCGGAGCAAGCGCGACATCAAGACGTTCGAGGTGCGCATCCGGGTCGACAACCACGATCGGCGCCTGGCGTTCGGCATGACCGCGTACGTGCTCTTTCCGGTGCGTCATTGAGTGATGCCGCCAGCCATCGAAGTCGAGAACATCGTCAAGCGCTTCGGCGACTTCGTCGCCGTCAAGGGCGTGTCGTTCGCGGTGGCGGACGGGGAGATCTTCGGCCTGCTGGGGCCCAACGGCGCCGGCAAGTCGACCATCATCCGGATGCTGACGACGTTGCTCGAGCCGAGCGGCGGGGTGGCGCGGGTGCAGGGCTTCGATGTGGTGCGCCAGGCCGACCAGGTGCGCCGGGTGATCGGCGTGATCCCGCAGGCGCTGACGTCCGATCCGGAGCTCAGCGTTGCCGAGAACCTGAGCATCTACGCCAAGCTGTACGGCGTGGCGCGGCCGCGCCGCGAGGCGCTGATGGCCGAACTGCTGGAGGCGGTGGAGCTGACCCAGTGGGCCGAGGCGCCGGTCAAGAACCTCTCCGGCGGGATGCGGCGCCGGGTGGAGATTGCCCGCGGGCTGATGCACGAGCCGAGCACGCTCTTTCTCGACGAACCGACCACCGGGCTCGATCCGGTGTCGCGAACGGCGGTGTGGGAGATGCTGCGGCGCCTGAAGGCGGCACGGCACCTGACCATCCTGCTCACCACGCACTACATGGACGAGGCCGACCGGCTCTGTGACCGGGTGGCGATCGTGGATCATGGCGAGCTGAAGGCGCTCGATTCACCGCTGCGCCTGAAGGCATCGGTGCCGGGCCAGAACGTGCTCGACGTGTCGTTCGACGGCGCGCCGGCCGGGTGGATGGACACGCTGCGGTCGCTGGCCGGCGTTGACGAGGTGCAGGGCGATTCGCACCTGGTCCGGATCGTCTCGGAGAACGGCCCCACCACGACCATGGCGCTGCTCGAGCGGTCGGCCCGCGACGGCGTCACGGTCCAGTCGCTGTCGGTCCAGAGCACCACGCTCGACGACGTTTTTGTGCACTACACCGGCCGCGCCCTGCGCGACGAGTTGCAGGAGCCGTCGATGGAAGCCCGCGTGGTGGTGCGGCACCGATGATCATGAACGGGACGTGGGCCATCATCGAGCGGGAGCTGCGGCGCTTCCGGCGCAGCCCCACGCTGATCTTCGTCTCGCTGGTCTTTCCGATCGTCCAGCTGGTGGTGCTGGGTTATGCGTTCGGCGGCAACCTCAGGCACCTGCGCCTGGCGGTGGTCGACCAGGATCACCATGTGCCGGCGCTCCACCTCCGCGAGCTGGCGCAGGCGGTGACCGCCAACGCCGCCACCTTCTCGCTGGTGACGTATGCCGACCGCGGCCAGGCGGTCAGTGACCTGCGCAACGGCCGGGTCAATGGCGTCCTCACCATCCCGCCGGGCTATTCGCGCCGGGTGCTGGCGCACGACGATCCGCGGGTGGCGCTGGTCGAGGACAACACCGACAACTTCGTGGCGGCGTCGCTCGGCGCGTCGATCAGCGGCGTCGTGGCGGCGGCCGGCCAGGGCGACAGCACCGGCCGGCGAGTGGCGCAGCAACCCACGCTCGACGTCGTCGAGCTCTACCCGTACGTCCCCTATGTGCAGTACCTGCTGCCGGGGTCGATCGTGATGTCGATCTTCATGATGGTGATGATCGGCGGCGGCATCATCTTCATCGACGACAAGGCCCGCGGCCTGCACGAGGGCTACCTCGTGACGCCGATCACCAAGCTGGAGCTGATTGCCGGCTTCAACCTCTCGGGCACCATCAAGGCGGTGCTGGCCGGCACGGTGCTGCTGCTGATCGGGTCGGTCATCGCCGGCATCCCCGAGCCGTTCGCGCCGCTCCGCCTGCTGCGGATGTTCGTGATGATCTGGCTGACGGCGTTGGCGCTGATCTCGATGATGTTCCTGCTGATGGTCCGGGTCAACGATCCGCTGGTGCCGCGCGCGACGTTCGGCGTGCTCAACACCCTGCTGTTCTTCCCCAGCGGCGCGGTCTACCCGCAGCAGGGCTTCCCGGCGTGGATGCGGGTCATCGCCGCCGTCGATCCGTTTACGTATGCCGTGCATGCCTTCAAGAGCCTGCTGCTGAAGAACACCGGATTCGTGGCGATTCTGCCCGACATCGCCTATCTTTCGCTGTTCTCGCTCGTTGCGATGACCGCCGCGACGCGACTGTTCCGCCGCACGCTGTAGTCGTCCCCCACCTCGCGGCGCCGTGCAGCCCGGCGTCGTCCGGTCGTCCCCCTGAGCAAGGTTCCACGCCCACGGGGAGCCGACATGCCCGTTGCCCGATTCCGCCTCTACGATTGCGGCCTGGTGCGCCAGGCCAGCGGCACCGCGTGCGGCAACCTGCGCGACCTGCTCAACGCGGTGCGCAGCGCATCGGACGGCGTGATCGAGCATCACATGATGCGCTGCGTGCTGGAGAACGATTTCGAGCTGCACGAATTCCCCAACGACTTTGCCCGGTGGTGCTGGAACGCCCTCGGCGATCACGCGCTGGGCGAGGAACTGGGGCTGATCGACCCGTACCGGCACGCCACCATTCCGGCGCTCCGCGCGACCCTCGAGGAGACCATCGACCGGCAACTCTGGACCACCGAGGCGACGTATGCCGCACGGGCCGGCCTCGAACTCCACCTGGTCGAGTCGCGCCTGGTGGCCTACGACACCGGCGAACGGATCGCCACGCCGCAGGCGCTGCTGGAGGCCCTGCCGGCCCTCCCGGTCCGCTCGCTGTTCTATCACGTGCACGAGGCGCGCCGCCGGACCGAGGGGCGCACCGACGACTTCTCGGCATGGCTCGAGAGTTCCGGCGCCGACCCGGAGCTGGTCGCGGCGTTGCGGCGGATCGACTTCTATTTCCTCAACCTTCACGAGCTGCGCGACAAGTTGACCGTGACCCTGCGACGCCACCTCGAGGCGCCGGCTCCCGCCGCGGGAGCGACCGCGTGACGCTGCTGGAACAGTATGCCGACGTGGTCGGCCGGCAGAATGTCGACCGGCTGCGCCAGCTCGCGGCCCCGCTCGCCGGCAAGCGCGTGGTGCACCTGAACTCGACACGGATGGGTGGCGGCGTGGCCGAGATCCTTGGCTGGACCATCCCGCTGCTGCAGGAACTCGGCATCGAGGCGCACTGGGAGGTGCTGCAGGCGCCGCCGGAGTTTTCCCGGGTGACCAAGGCGTTCCACAACGGCATGCAGGGGCTGGCGGTGCGGCTCCGCCAGGAGGACTTCGACCTGCACCTCGAAGTCAACCGCGCCAATGCCCGGGCTCTCGACCTCGCCGCCGACGTCGTCTTCGTGCACGACCCGCAGCCGATGTACGTGCCGATGTTCGCGCCCCCCGGGACGGCGCGCCGCTGGATCTGGCGCTGCCACATCGACGCGTCGCGACCCGACCGCCGGGTCTGGCGCCACCTCGCGGAGGCGATCCCGTCGTACGACGCCACGGTGTTCTCGATGGCGGCGTTTGCGCGGACCCTGCCCCGTCCGGCGTTCGTCATCGCGCCATCGATCGATCCCCTGTCGAACAAGAACTGCGAGCTGCCCGAGGCGGAGCGACTCGCCACCCTGGAGCGGTGCCGGATCGACCCCGAGCGCCCGCTGTTGCTGCAGGTGTCGCGCTTCGACCGATTCAAGGATCCGGTCGGCGTCATCGAGGCGTTCCGCCTGGTGCAGCCCTACTGCCCCGAGCTGCAGCTGGCGCTGGTCGGCGGCCCGGCCGATGACGACCCCGAGGGGCCCGCGATGTTCGCCGACGTCAAGGAACTCGCCGGCGACGATCCGAACATCCACGTCCTCCTGCTTCCCGCCGACTCGCATCGCGAGATCAATGCGTTGCAGCGCTCGGCGGTGATCGTGCTGCAGAAGTCCCTGCGCGAAGGGTTCGGACTGACGGTCACCGAGGCGCTCTGGAAGGGCGTGCCGGTGATCGGCGGCGCCACCGGCGGGATCACGTTGCAGGTGCACGACTATCACACCGGATTCCTGGTCTACTCGCCGGCCGGGGCGGCCTACCGGATCCGGTACCTGCTCCGGTACGCCGACAAGCGCCAGCGCATGGGGCGCACCGGGCACGCCTACGTGCACGAGCACTTCCTGCTGATCCGGCAGCTGCGCGAATACCTGCAGATGCTCTATTGCCTCGACCATCCCCACAAGCCGACCCTCGTGGTGCGGGCGGCACGATGAAACCGGGCGAGCGCCGCCAGACGGCGAGCACGGTGCGCACCGCGGTGATCGTCGCGGTGTCGTTCGGCCTCATCGCCACCGGCATCACCTGGTATCGCACCGTCACCCAGCGGCGCCGCGATGTCGCCGCCGTCGACCAGCACGGGCAGAACCTGCTGCAGGGCCTGATGACACCGGCCACCACCGCGCTGGGCGCGTCAGACAGCGCCGCCCGCGACGAGTTGGGGGACCGCCTCGAAGGCTACGGACGGGTGGTGGGGTTTGCGGTCTACCGCCCCACCGGGGTGCTGGTTGACGCGGCGCGCGCCATGCGCGGGATGGCGGACACCCTCGCGCCACTGCTCGATTCGGCCCTGGCCGGCCGCCGGTCGGTGGCGATCTCGACCGATTGGCAGGGGTTGCCGGTCCGGGTCCTCGCCACCCGCCTGACCAGCGCCGACGGCAATGTCGCTGGCACGCTGGTCATGGTGCAGGACATCTCATACATCGACGACCAGGCGGTGCAGCGACTGACGGCGTCGGCGGTCTGGATCCTGATCCTGATGCTGCTGGTGGTGATGTTCATCGCGGCCGCGACATGGCTCACCTACGATCGGCAGCTGCACAAGCTGGCCGAGTGGATGCGCCGGCTGCGCACCGAGAACGTCCCCGAATCGCCGCCGCCGGACCTGCCCAACCCGCTGCTGGTGAGCGAGAGCACTCGCCTGGCCGCGTCGCTCCGGGCGGCGCGTTCGGTCGGGCTGTCGGAGTCCGAGGCAACGGTCCGCAGCGAGATGGTGTGGACCCGTGAGCGGCTCCGGGCCCACGCGGTGGCGTGCCTGCGGCACGGACAGCTGGTGGTGATGAGCAATCGCGAGCCCTACCTGCACGAAATGCGCGACGGCGAGCCGGCGCTGACCGTGCCGGCTGGCGGCCTCGTGTCGGCCCTCGACCCGGTGCTGCAGGCCTGCGGCGGGTTGTGGATCGCGTACGGCGCCGGCAGCGGCGACCGGATGACGGCCGACGAATTCGGCCACCTCACCGTGCCGCCCGACGCGCCGTGCTATACGCTGCGACGGGTCTGGATGACCAAGGCCGAAGAGCAGCACTACTACTACGGCTTCGCCAACGAAGGGCTCTGGCCGCTCTGCCACCTGGCGCACGAGCGCCCGATCTTCCGGATCGCCGACTGGGAAGCGTATCGCCGCATCAACCAGCGCTTCGCCGACATCGCGATCGACGAAATGGGCGCCGGCAACGGCATGGTGCTGGTGCAGGACTATCACCTGGCGCTGGTGCCGCAGATGATCAAGGCGCGCCGTCCCGACCTGCGGGTCGGGCTGTTCTGGCACATTCCCTGGCCCCATCCCGACATCTTCCGGATCTGTCCCTGGCGGGCCGAGATCCTTGCCGGCATGCTGGGCGCCGACCTGGTCGGTTTCCACCTCCAGCAGTACTGCAACAACTTTCTCGACTCGATCGACCGGATGATCGAAGCGCGGCTCGAGCGCGATCGTTTCGTGGTGAGCTACGGCGGGCACGCCACGGCGGTCCGGGCGCTGCCGATCAGCGTCGACGAAACCCTCGAGTCGGCCCAGCTCAGCGGCCCGCTGGCCCGCACCCTGGAACGCTACCAGCACAGCGGCGTGCAGATCGCCGTGGGTGTCGACCGGATCGACTACACCAAGGGCCTGCCCGAGCGGTTTCGCGCCATCCGGCGGTTCCTGCGCAAGTATCCGGAGTACGCCGGGAAGTTCACCTTCGTGCAGCTTGGCGCGCCGAGCCGGACCCACATTCCCCGCTACCGGAACCTGGTCAAGGACCTCGAGTCGCTCGCGGACGCGATCAACCGCGAGTTCGGCAACGAGCAGTGGCAACCGCTGCACCTGCTGGTCGGCCAGACCGACGGCGCGATGGTACGGGCCTACCTGCGAGTGGCGTCGATCTGCATCGTGTCGTCACTGCACGACGGGATGAACCTCGTGGCCAAGGAATTCGTCGCCGCCCAGGCCGGCGGCAGCGGCGTGCTGATCCTCTCCGAGTTTGCCGGCGCGGCGCACGAGCTGCCCGACGCGCTGATCATCAATCCGTACGACATCGACGGCTTCGCCGATACAATCCGCACCGCGATGGACCTGGAGCCCGACGAGCGACGCGCCCGGATGCGGCGGATGCGCCGCGCGGTGGAGGAACACAACGTCTTCCGCTGGGCCGCCGACCTGCTGACGCAGCTCGCCGCGACCGATCCCGGCACCGCGCTGGCGCAGACCCCGCCGACGGCGGCGCCACCGCCGACCGGTGCTCCTGCTCCGATGGAACCCGGCGCGGCGACCGCCGACGTGGCCGGGCGGTGACGCAGGATCCGGCGGAGGCGGCGCTTGCCGTCATCGGCCGTGCCCGCGACGCCCGGCGGCCGGTCCTCTGGCTCTTCGACTACGACGGAACGCTCACGCCGGTGGTAGCGCATCCGGCACTTGCGACCCTCAGCCCCGCCGTGCGCGCCTCGCTCGATCGACTCGCGCATCGCCCGGCGACGGCGGTCGGCGTCGTCAGCGGCCGGCGGCTTTCGGAGTTGCGAGAGCTGGTCGACCTCCCGGACGTCTACTACGCCGGCACCGGTGGCATGGAACTCGACCTCCGGGGCCGGCGCGTCACCCATCCGGACGCCGAGCGCATCGGCGCGCTGGTGGAGCGGATCGCGGCGGCCCTCACCCCGACGGCAGAGCAGTGGCCCGGCGCGTGGGTGGAACGGAAACCGCTCGGCCTCACCGTCCACTGGCGCAACCTCGCCGCGGATCGCCACGACGCGTTCCGCCGGACGGTGCGCGACCTGTTGGCGCCGTGGCGCGCCGAGGTGCAGACCTTTGCCGGACCGATGGCCACCGAGGTGCTGCCGCGTGACGCGTGGGACAAGGGAACCGCGGTGGAGCAGATCGCCGCCGCGTTCGCGGCCCACGATCCGCTGGTGATCTATGCCGGCGATCAGGACAACGATCGGCACGCCTTCGACGCGGTGTCAGCCCGGCAGGGGCTGACGATCGGAGTGGGCGACCACGCGCCACCGGGCGGCACCGTGAGGTTGGCGCAGCCGGCCGAGCTGCATCGCCTGCTCGATGCCGCTGTCGCCGGAGACCGCGGCGCCGGGAACTGAAATGCCACGCGGCGCGAGTTCGTCGTGAACCCGCGCCGCATGCCGGTCAGGAATTGCCCCTGTTCAGTGCTTCGGGCTGGCCCGCGCCGCACGAATGGCATCACCGAGCGCGGGGTACGACGCCGGGTCGATCTCGTTGAACCGCGGTTCGATCCACGAGATCGTACCGTCGGGCCGGATCACGACCACCGCGCGCTTGCCCGCAAGGCCGTATTCCTTTGCCACCACATGGCCCGAGTCACTCAGGAAGCGGAACGGGAACTTCGCATCCCTCGCCCAGGACATTTGTGCCGCCGGTGCGTCGCTGCTGATTGCCAGCAGGACGACACCCTTGCCGTTGTTGAAGAGCTTCGCGTACTGATCACGGTACGCGTCCATTTGAATCGTTCAGCCGCTGGTCCGGACCTTGAAGAAGAACGCCAGCACGACGGTCTGGCCGCGGAAGTCGCGCAACCGCGCCGGCGCCTTGCCGATACCGTGCGCGGTGCTGACCGGCAGGGTGAAGTCGGGCGCGGTATCTCCCACGGCGGGAATGCCGGGCTGACTCTGCGCCGATGCGACGGCCGGCGCGGCGAGCAACGCGGCGCAGGCGGCCGCGGTCCAAGTTCGCATTCCGATCAACCTCCTTCCGGAATCGGGGCAACCCGCCGGGTCGTCCCGGCGGCGTCCAACTCAATGTATAGCCCACTCCCGGCCCACGTGTAGCCCACCACCCGCCCGGCGGCCCGGTGGCCGTCGGTCACCGAAATTCCGGACGGGGGGCGTTGGAGTCGGCGCGAGACGGTTCCAACCGATAGATGATGCCGCGATCGCCGTCGGCAAAGAGGATCCCGCCGGCGGCGTCGATCGCGACACCGGTCAGGCGCGTCGGAACCTCGCCGGGAAGCAGGGTCACCAATGGCGCGCGGTCATCAACCGGCCGGCCGTTCCGGTCGAGGGGAATCACGAGGAGGTGGTCACCCTCCGGCGCCGCACCGTCCCTCAGCGTGGCGTGGACCGCCAGCACCAGGGTACCGGACTGGTCGCTCGCCGCGGGATCGCGGCGGAGCACGGCCATGGCCTGGACCGTCCAGTTCCCCGGGAAGCCCAGCACCGGTTGCGACTTGAGGCCACAATCGAGGTCGTCGTGATCGCGGTATTCCGGCGCGGGCACCAGCCCGGTCGCGTGTGGCCGCCAGGCGCCCTGGCAGTAGGGCCAGCCATAGTCTCCCCCACCCACCACCTGCTCGAGCAACGCCGCCGATTGCCGAGCCGAAGCGGTGTCGGGCCAATCCCAGAGGTGCGAGAGTCCGCTGCGCCCGTCGGCGACGGTCCAGATGCGGCCGGTCAGCGAATCGATGGTGAGTGCCGCCGAGGTGCGCAGCCCGGTGGCATAGCGCTCGATGAGCCACGGCATCGTCGCATCGGCCGCGGGGGTCAGGCGCCAGACGCCAGCGCGCTGCCAGAGCTCGTCGCAAGGCCAGCGCCCCGGAGAGTGCGGCAGTCCGTCCTGGACCTGGCACTGGTTCGATTCGGCGGGAATGCCAAGGTAGACCGAGCCGTCACCGGCGACAGCAAGACCGAGATGGAGCGCCGGGTGCCGCTGCACATCGCCCGGCAGCCGGCGGACGATCCACTGGCCGCTGGTGTCAGGAGCCGGCGCTCCGGCCGGCCAGTGGTAGCGAACCACCCCGCTGTTGCTCGCGAGGTACAGCCATCCCTGCCGCCAGGCCACCGCCGACGCCGCGATGCCCGGGCCGAAGCGCACCGGTGCGGCGGCGGGCAGGCCATCGCCGGCGGGACGCAGCCGGATCATTCCCGGTGGGACGGCGAGGGCGGCGATGATCCACCCCGAGGGGTGCCGGGCGAGCTGGCGGACCGGGCCGACGCCGCGCGCCACGATCGAGAGGCACCATCCCGCGGCGACCACGCTGCCGTCCGGCCGACAGGGCGATTGCGCGATCGCCGAGCCGCTGCCGCCCAGCAGCGCGACCACTGCACCGGCCGCCGTGATCGCGGCGTTCGCCCGCGCCATTCTCGCAGATCGTGCCATGGCCAATAATATCGCCCGGACCGTCCCGCGGTTTCTTCTCCATGTTCCGTTCCGCCGCTATCTTCGCCCACCATGAGCGCGCAATACATCTTCACCATGCGGGACCTCCGCAAGATCGTCCCGCCACAGCGAGAGATCCTCAAGGGGATCTACCTCGCGTTCTTTCCGGGCGCGAAGATCGGCGTCATCGGGCCGAATGGTGCCGGCAAGTCGTCGCTGCTCCGGATCATGGCGGGCATCGACCAGGATTTCCTCGGCGAAGCGAAACCCGCCGATCATGTCACGATCGGGTATCTCCCGCAGGAACCGACCCTCGACACGACCCGCGACGTACGCGGCAACGTCGAAGTGGCGCTGCAGCCGATCCGCGACCTGCTGACCGAGTTCGAGGCGATCAGCGCGCGCTTTGCCGAGCCGATGAGCGACGACGAAATGCAGGCCCTGCTCGACAAGCAGGCGGCGGTGCAGGACCGGATCGACGCCGCCAATGCGTGGGAACTCGACCGCACCCTCGACGTCGCGATGGATGCGCTCCGCCTTCCGCCCGGCGACGCCGATGTGACGACGCTTTCGGGCGGCGAGCGGCGCCGCGTGGCGCTCTGCCGCCTGCTCCTGTCCAAGCCCGACATGCTGCTGCTCGACGAGCCGACCAATCACCTCGATGCCGAGTCGGTGGCGTGGCTCGAGCGCTACCTGCAGGAGTTTCCCGGCACGGTGGTAGCCATCACCCACGACCGCTACTTCCTCGACAACGCTGCCCAATGGATCCTGGAACTCGACCGCGGCGCCGGCGTGCCGTGGAAGGGGAACTATTCGTCGTGGCTGGAGCAGAAGGAGAAGAAGCTCGAAGTCGAGGAGAAGCAGGCCTCGGCCCGGCGGCGGACGCTGGAACGCGAACTGGAGTGGGTGCGGCTGTCGCCGCGGGCGCGCCAGGCAAAGAGCAAGGCCCGCCTCTCGGCATACGAGGCGCTGGTCGCCGAAGAAGCGAAGGCCGACGTGCAGGGCCATGAGATCCTGATCCCGCCGGCGCCGCGCCTCGGCGACGAAGTCGTCGTCGCCCGCGGCCTCCGCAAGGCGTTCGGCGACCGGCTGCTGTTCGACGGCCTCGACTTCTCGCTTCCACGCGGGGGCATCGTCGGGGTCATCGGGCCCAATGGCGCCGGCAAGACGACGCTCTTCCGGATGATCGTGGGCGAGGAGCGCCCTGACGGCGGCGAACTGACGGTGGGGAAGACAGTGCAGCTCGCCTACGTCGACCAGTCCCGCGAGGCGCTCGATCCGGCGAAGTCAGCGTTCGAGGAGATCACCGGCGGGCTCGACACGCTCCAGTTCGGCACCCGCAGCGTCAACGCGCGGGCATACTGCTCGTGGTTCGGGTTTCGCGGTTCGGACCAGCAGAAGTCCGTGGGCACCCTTTCCGGTGGCGAACGCAACCGGCTCCACCTCGCCAAGCTGCTCAAGTCGGGCGGCAACGTGTTGCTGCTCGACGAACCGACCAACGACCTCGATGTCGACACGTTGCGCGCCCTCGAGGATGCCCTGCTGACCTTCTCGGGATGCGCCGTGGTGATCTCGCACGACCGCTGGTTCCTGGACCGCATCGCCACGCACATCCTGGCGTTCGAGGGCGATTCCGAGGCGGTGTGGTTCGAGGGGAATTACCAGGAGTACGCGGCCGACCTCAAGAACCGGAAGGGGATCGCCGCCGACCAGCCGCACCGGATCAAGTACCGCAAGCTGGCGTGACGCAGCCTACTTGAGCGTGGTGGCGTACTTGTCGAGGTCGTCGTAACCGAGCACCGGCGCGGCAACGGTGATGCTCCCGGCGCGCCGGAAATGCAGGGTGATCACGATCGAGTCGCCCCGGAGCACCTGGCGGTGCAGCTGCTCGAGCATCACGTGCAGTACGCCGGGACGCAGCACGATCGAGTCACCGGCGGGTATCGGCAGCATTGTCAGCGGCGTCATGGCGCCGTTGCTCCCGGTGCCATGGAGCATCGCCATCCCGGCCAGCGGACTGCTGACGGCGTCGAGGGTGTCCGGGACCGCGCCGTGATTCAATACCCGGAAATACACCGCCGCCGGGGCGTTCTTGAACGGCTGCAGGGCCCACGGCATCCGCACGGTGACGTCGCCGGCGGTGGCGCTGGCGCGCTCCACCCGGTGGAGCAACGCCGCACCGGTGCACCCCGCGAGGAGCACCGGCAGCAGCAGCGCCGTCCGGCGCGTCACCGGCTGGAGAGGGAGCTTGCGGTCGTCTCCCGTGCGGGGCGGACCGCTGGCGCCGGATCGGCGTCCGGCTCGGTGTGGAAGACGATGTCCCACAAGGGTGACGACACGCCGTAACGCCGGTCCATCATGATGAAATGATGCTGCATGTGGTAGCGCTTGACGACCCGCAGCGGCTTCCACTTCATCGGGAGGTGATGGGTCGCGTAGTGGATCATGTCATAGCCGAGATAGCCGGTCAGGAAACCGGCGAAGAGCGGCGCGACCCACGCGCTGGCACCGATGCCCCGCCCCACGACCAGCTGGAACAGCCCGAGGAACAGCGCCGCCAGCGGAATGCTCACCAGTGGCGGCATCACCAGGCGGGTCTTGCAGTTGGGCTGCAGGTGGTGCACTCCGTGGAGCAGGAAGAGCACCCGCTCGAGCCACCGCGGCGGATCTTCCGGGGCGAAATGGAAGATGAAGCGGTGCATGGTGTATTCGGTGAAAGTCCACACCACGAGGCCGATCGCGAAGGCCGCCGTCACCGCGCCGGCCCCGAGGCTTTGGGCCGCAATCGGCCGGCTCAGGAACCAGCCGATGATCGGGACCCACAGCACCACGACAACGGCCGGATGGATGTGCGTGAAGAATTCCAGGAAGTCCGACCGGAAGAGTCGGACCGGCTCGTCGTCGAGGTTGACCTGGTACTCCGTAGCCATCCGTAGCTCGGCGGAAGAGGGCGTCCCGGAGTAGACTACTGGCATGGCAACCCGGGTGCAAGGCAAGCCGATATTGGCCTCGAGGAGCAATGCGCGTCCTGCTGGTTGAGGACGACGTCGAGCTCGCCACGGTGCTTGCCGCGGGGCTGCGGGAGCACGGCGACGAGGTGACCCGCGCGGCGTCCGCAAGCGACGGCCGGAGCCGCGCGCTGGCCGATCCGTTCGACGTGATCGTGCTCGACGTGATGCTCCCCGGGGGTTCCGGATTCGAGGTGTGCCGCGAACTGCGCCGCCGCCGGCTGACGACGCCGATCCTGATGCTCACCGCTCGTGACGCGGTCGACGACCGGGTCACCGGCCTCGACGCCGGCGCCGACGATTACCTCACCAAGCCGTTCGCGTTCCGGGAACTGGTGGCGCGGATCCGTGCGCTGACCCGCCGCGGACCGCAAGCGGCCCCCGGCGCGGTGCGCATCGCCAACCTTTCGGTCGACCTGCGCAGCCGCCGGGTGGCGCGCGGAACGCGGCACATCGAGCTGACCGCCAAGGAGTTCGCGCTGCTGGCCTTCTTCGTCGAACACCGCGACGAGGTGGTCGATCGCGGCGCGATCACCGCCAGCGTCTGGGACGAGAATCACGATCCGTTCACCAATGTGCTCGAGGTGCTGATCCGCCGGCTGCGCCGCAAGATCGACGACACATTCGAACCGAAACTGATCCACACCGTCCGCGGCGCGGGCTACCGCTTCGGCCTCTGATGACGGCATCGCCGATCACCGCCACGCCGCCGCTGCGCCGACTCCGGCTCCGCCTGACGGCGTGGTACTTCGCCACCCTGGCGCTGACCCTGGTCCTGCTTGGCGGCGGCCTCTTCGCCGTCATCCGCCACCAGTTTGCCGTCCAGCTCAATGCCTCGCTGCGACAGGCCACCACCGAACTGGAACGGGCGGCGCGGATCCGCGAACAGGAAGCCGGCGTGAGCGGTCGCGTCGTCGACGCCGTGGATGAATTGCACATTCCCGACCGGACCCTCTACCTCCTCGACACGCTGGGCCGGCCCGTCAAGCCGGCGGCCGCCGACCAGTGGATCCGTGAGGCGGCGGTGCGGGCGGCGGTCCGCGGCGAGGTCGACGCGGGGCGGCGCGCCGCGCACGACCGCTGGCTCCGGCTCCACGCCGAGCGCTTCACCCTCGCGAGCGGCACCCCGATGGTGGCGGCAGCGGTCGCCGACCGCATCGAACTGGAAGACCGCTACGCGTCGCTCATCGCCGCGTTCGGCGGCGCCTCGCTGGCGGCGCTGCTGCTGGTCGCGGCGGGCGGGTGGTTCCTGGCCGGGAAGTCGTCGGCGCCGATCGAGCGCAGCGTCGACCGGATGCGCCGCTTCATGGCCGACGCCGCGCACGAACTCCGCACGCCGGTCACGGTGCTCCGCACCCGGGCCGAGATCACCCTGCAGCAACCGCGCGACGCGGCGAGCTACGTCGAGGCACTCAGCAGCATCGAAGCCGAGAGTCAGCGCCTCGGCCGGATCGTCGACGACCTGTTGACCCTCGCCCGCGCCGACGCCGGCGAATGGCCCATTGAACAGCGCGCCGTCTACCTCGATGACATCGCCATGGACGCCGCCGACGCGGCGCGCGCCGTCGCCGAGGCCAAGGGCGTGGCCCTCACCCTCGACCGGTTCGAGGAGGCGGCGGTGCACGGCGATCCCGAATTCCTCCGCCGGCTGGTGATGATCCTCCTCGACAACGCCGTCAAGTACACGCCGCCCGGCGGCCGGGTCCGGGTGGAAGTCGGCGCGCCGCTCGGTGTCGCCACCCTGGTGGTGGCCGACAACGGTGTCGGCATCTCGTCCGAACAGCTGCCGCATGTCTTCGAGCGGTTCTATCGCGGCGACCCGGCCCGGCAGCGGGATGCCGCCGGGAGCCGCGGGCCGGGGGGGTCGGGGCTGGGCCTCGCGATCGCGCAGTGGATTGCCGCGGTGCACGGGGCGGAAATCGACGTCACCTCGTCGCTCGACGACGGAACGACCGTCACCGTCCGGTTCCCCGCCGCCGCCGTGGCCTGAGAGGCGTCACGCTGCCGCGGGGAGCGGACTCCCGGCGGGCTGGAACGGTGTCAGCACTTCGGCGCCGTGCGCGGTGAGCACGACGTCGTCACAGTGACGCGCCCCCCCGATGCCATCGAGGTAGATCGCCGGCTCGATGTTGAACGCCATCCCCTCTCGCAGCACGTCAGTCGACCCGGGCCGCAGCCGTGGCAGCGCGTCCGCGTCGATGGCCGAGAAGCCGACGGCGTGCCCCAGCCCGTGCCGGAACGCGTCGCCGAATCCCCGCGCGCGCAACACCTCGCGCGCCGCCTCATCGACGTCACCCGCCGTCACCCCGGGCCGCAACGCAGCCAGCGCCGCCTGGCGCGCGTCGGCGATTGCCGCGAACATCGCCGCCTGGCGCCGGTCCGGCACGCCCAGGGTCCAGGTCCGGGTGATGTCGGTCCAGAACCCGCCGACGCACGCATTGCAGTGCACCAGCACGAGGTCGCCGCTCGCGAAAGGAGCCGCCGTCGAACGCGCAAAGTGCCCGCCGGCATCCGCCGAGCGCGGACCGGACATGCAATAGACCGCGGCCGCCGACCGGCGGCCGTCTTCCAGCCGCCCCGCTTCGATTCGCAACGGCAAGGCAAACCACGCCGCCGCCTCGATCTCGCTGACACCGGCGTTGAGGGCCTGGACGCCGCCCTCGAACCCGGCTCGCGCAGCGCGACACGATTGACGCAACCGCTCGACCTCTGCCGCGGTGAGCACCGCGCGGAGCGGCGTCAGCAGTGCATCGGCGGGCACCTGGCGCGCCCCCGGCGCCAGCGAAGGAAGCAGCGCATCGAGAGAGGCATAGCGGTGCGTTGCGACATAGGTGGCCGGCTCGACGGCCGCCTGCGTCTCGGCAGCGAGCACCACGCCGTGCGACAGGCCGAGCGCGGCGCCGACGCGACGCAGCGCCGCGCCGACGAGTTCCACTTGCGGGGTGGCGTCGGCGGGGCCGGATGTCCCGAACGTCTCGATGCAATCGGCCCAGCCCAACCGGGCAAGGACCACTTCGTCACCCGGCGCCGCAACCGCCACGGCACCGTCGCGGGTGACGACCGCCACGGAACGCCCGATCACCGGCCAATAGCCGGTGAGCATCAGGACCGTCGACGGCAACGCGCCGACCAGCGCGTCGACCCCGGCGGCACGCAACGCCGCCGTCGTGCGGTCGATGCGATCGGTGTCGCGCGCCGTCACTATGTGCCCCGACTGCCCGCGCCGGCGCCCTCCGACTCCCGCCAGGCAAGCTGGATGGCTTCCGCCAGGTGCACCCCGTGGCGGTTGGTAGCCTGCCGGATCTGTTCCCGGCAGCTGAAGCCGTCGGCAACGATCACCGTGTCCGCGCTGGCGGCGCGCACCGCGGGAAGCAGCGCCCGTTCCCCGTTGGCCATCGCCACGGCATAGTGTTCGCCGCGCTCGAACCCGAACGCCCCGGCCATGCCGCAGCACCCGGCCTCCGGAGCCGTCGGCTCGACGCCCATCCGCCGGAGCACGTCTTCTTCGGCGGTCATTCGCATGATCGACTTCTGGTGGCAGTGTCCGTGCAGCATCACCGGTCGCCGCAGCCGCGGCAGCGGAACATCGGCGCCGTGCTGCTGGAGGAATTCGCTGAGCAGCACCACCTGCTGGCGCAGCGACCGCGCCCGGGCATCGTCGGGAAGAGGTTGCCCAGTTCGTCGCGGAACACCGCGGCACAGCTCGGTTCGAGCATCACGATCGGTGTGCCGGCGCTGATCGCCGGTTCGAGCGCCGTCATGCACCGCTGCAGGTAGCGGCGTGCGTCGTCGAGGTAGCCGAAGTCGTACAGCGGCCGGCCGCAGCAGAGTGGCGCCCCCGAGAGCCGCACGTCGAATCCTGCCGTCTCCAGTACCTCCACGGCGGCACGTCCGGTCGACAGGTGGAAGTAGTTGTTGAACGTGTCGGCCCAGAGGATCACGGCGCCGCGCGGCGCGCTGGCCGTTGGGGGCGCCGCTTCGCGAACCACGCCGCGATGGTCGTCGTCGCGAGCGGCGGCAAGTGCCGCTCGGCGGCGATGCCGGCCAACCAACGGGCGACGCTGCGGGTGCCCGGCATCCGCCCCAGCAGGTTGAAGAGGCGCGGCGCGTGAGACGCAAGACGCATCCAGCGGTCGACGTGACCGAAGGCCACCGCCGACCGGGGCCGCCGGTGATCCTGGTAGTAATGCGAGAGGAATTCGGCCTTGTAGGTCGCCATGTCGACGTCGACCGGGCAGTCACCCTTGCATCCCTTGCAGGCGAGGCAGAGGTCGAGCGCCTCGTGAACCGCCTCGCTCCCCCACCCGTCGGTCAGGACGTCGCCGTGGAGCATCTCGAACAGCAGGCGGGCACGTCCCCGGGTCGAGTGCATCTCCTCGTGCGTCGCCATGTAGCTGGGGCACATCACGCCGCCCTCTTCCCGGCGGCACAACCCCACCCCCGCGCAACGCAGCGCCGCACGGGCAAAGCGGCCATCGTCGTCGGGAAAGCGGAAGGTCGTCGCCAGTTCGCGCGGGTGATAGTCGGCGCCGAGACGCAGGTTGCTGGTGATCGGATAGGGATCGACCACCTTCCCCGGGTTCATCATGCCGTCGGGGTCCCAGATTGCCTTGAACTCGCGGAACGCTTCCACCAGCTCGGGGCCGAACATCTTCGGCAGCAACTCCGCCCGGGACTGTCCGTCGCCATGTTCGCCGGACAACGATCCACCCAGCGAGACGACGAGATCGGCGGCCTCGTCGACGAAGCTCCGGTACTGCCGGATTCCGGGTTCGCTCTGCAGGTCGAACGGAATGCGGCAATGCACGCATCCCTGCCCCAGGTGGCCGTAGAGCGACGCCTTGTAACCGTACTTTCCAAACAGCTTGCGGAGGGCGCGGAGGTACTCGCCGATCCGTTCGGGTGGCACGGCAGAATCTTCCCACCCGGGCCATGCGTCCGGCTCGCCCGGCACGTTGGCCGTGGCACCAAGCCCCGACTCGCGCACCTTCCACACCCGGGACGCCTCGCGCTCGTCGTCGAACAGCTTCATGGCCGGCGGACGATCTCGGCCCCGCAGCTTTTCCATGAGGCGTTGCGCCCGCGCGTCGGACTCCTCCTTGTCGTTGCCGCCGAACTCCACCAACAGCCACCCCTCCCCGTCGGGGAGCAGCGTGATGTCGTCGGGGTGGATGCCCTTCTTCCGCATGAACTCGATCAGCATGGCATCGATGCCCTCGAGCCCGATGGGGCGGAATTCGAGAATCGCCGGGACATCGTCACCCGCCGATGCCATGTCGTCGTAACCCAGCACCAGCAGCGACCGGGCTCGCGGGCTGGGCAACAGGTTGAGTGTCGCGCTGAGCACCGTGACACAGGTGCCTTCCGAACCAACCAGCGCGCGCGCCACGTTGCACCCGTTCTCGGGCAGCAGGTACGGCAGGTTGAACCCTGACACGCGGCGGGGAATGTGGGGAAAGCGGCTCCGGATCAGGCCGGCGTACTGGTCACGCAGCGCCCGCAACCGCCGGTAGATCCCACCACGCGTGCCGCCAGCCGCGATGATCGCCTCGAGTTGGTCCTCACTGGTGGCGCCGACCGTGAGCCGCTCGCCGCGGTAGGTGAGGATATCGAGTGACTCGACGTTGTCGGCGGTGCGGGCGCCGTCGCCCTCGAACGCCGCCATCACCGAGTGCACCCCGCACGAGTCGTTACCGATCATGCCGCCGAGGGTGTTCCGGTTGTGTGTCGCCGGATCGGGGCCGAAGGTGAGGTGGTCCTGTTCGGTCCGGTCGCGCAGCGTGTCGAGCACGCACCCGGGCTCGACCCGCGCCAGGCGCGCGGCGGGGTCGACATCGAGCACATGGTCGAGATACTTGCTGAAATCCATCACCACCGCGGCGTTGCAGCACTGGCCCGCAAGCGAGGTTCCGCCGCCACGGGAAAGCAGCGGCGCGCGGTGCGCTCGGCAGACGGCCACGGTGGCGATGACATCGTCGATGGAACGTGGCAGCACGACGCCGATCGGCACCTGGCGGTAATTCGACGAGTCCGTGGCATACAACGCCCGGCTTCCCCGGTCAAAGCGCACCTCACCGCGGATCGCCTTGCCGAGGTCCCGCGCCAGCGCTTCGGCGTCGTGGGGCGTGATGGCGGCGCCGGGGTCGCGCCCGGGGCCGCTCACGCCGTCACCTCGTAGCGCGCGGCGTCCTGGCGCTTGAACGTGATGCCCAATCCGGGACGCGAGCGATCCGGCGCAATGGCACCGTCGACCGGCACCGGCGCACTGTCGAAGAGCATCCCCTCGATGCGGACGTGATCGTGGAAGTATTCGACATGCCGCACCGCCGGAACGGCGCAGCAGACCGACGCGTGCAGGGTCGGCGCACAGTGCGCCGAGAGGGGAAGGTGCTCGGCGCTGCACAGCGCCCCGGCAAGCAGGAAGCCGGTGATGCCGCACCGGGTGGCGTCGGCCTGCAGGACGTCCACCGCCAGTGGATGGAGCAGGTGCCGGAAATCGTCCGCAGTGTAGCCGTATTCGCCAGCCGCCACGTCGATCACCGGCGGAGCGTGTTCCCTGATGAAGCGGAGACCGGTGGGATCGTCGGAGGTCACCGGCTCCTCGAACCAGCGGACATCGGCCTCCGCGGCGAGCCATTCCGCCGCCACCACGGCCCGCTTCACCGGATAGGCGCCATTGGCGTCGACGAACAACTCGGTGTCGTCGCCGATCGCCTTGCGCGCCGTCGCCACCCGGCGGTGTTCCGTTGCCACGTCGGCCCCGATCTTCATCTTCACCCGCGGAATGCCGTCGGCCACCCAGCCGGCGAGCTGGTCGCGCAGTTCATCGAGGGAATATGTCGTGAAGCCGCCGCTGCCGTAGACCGGCACGGCGGAGCGCACCGACCCCAGGAGAGCGACCAGGGGGACGTCGAAGAGTTTCGCCTTGAGGTCCCAGAGCGCCACATCGACCGCGGCAATCGCCGTCGACGCCAGCCCCTCGCGGCCGAGGTTGCGCACCGCGCGCTGCATCGCCGCCCAGCAGTCGGGAATCGCCGTCGCGTCCCTGCCGGTGACCGCCGGCGCCAGGACGTCGCTGATCACCGTCGCCGCCGCGGCACTGGTATAGGTGTAGCCGAAACCGTGCATCCCTCCGGCCGCCACCTCGACCGTCACCATGGTGGTCGACCGCCACGCCAGCGTCCCGTCGGCCTCCGGGCGATCGGTGGGAATGGTGTAGCTGGCCACGCGGAGCTGCTCGATCGGCGCCGCGTGCGCCGGCGCGTCGACTGCGACGCCGGGCATCACACCACCTCGCGGATCTTGTCCTTCGCGACGGTCTTGAGGATCTGCCAGCGATCCTTCTGGCCGCGGACGATCGCCTCGGCAAAGTGGCGCGCCTGCTCCATCGTGATGTTGCCTGGGAGCGGCGGCTCGTTGGCGTCGACGACGGCTTCGACCACCGCGGGCCCGTCGGCGGCCAGCGCCTCGCGCAGGATCGGCGACGCGGTGGCCGGGTCGGTGATGGTGTAACCCCGCGCCCCGCACGCCCTGGCGTAGGCGGCGAAATCGATCGGTTGCAGCTGGACGCCGAACTGCGGATTGCCCTCGAGCACCATCTGCTCCCATTTGATCTGGCCCAGCACGTCGTTCTTGATCACGATCACCTTCACCGGGAGCTGGTACTTCACCAGCGTGGCGACCTCGCCCATCAGCATCGTGAAGCCGCCGTCACCGACGATGCAGACCACCTGGCGCCCGGGATAGGCCACCGCTGCGCCCACCCCGTACGGCAGGCCGTTTGCCATCGTCGCGAGGGTGCCCGAGAGCGAGAACTGCATCGCGCCGTGCATGTCGACGTAGCGCGCCGCCCAGGTGGCAATCGTGCCGCTGTCGGCACAGACGATGGCGTCGTCGGCAAGCAGCGGACTCAGCGCGTGGGTCACCACCTGCGGCTTCATCGGGGTGTCGGTGGCGCTGCCGCGGGTCGCCAGCAATTCCCGCCAGTCGCGCATCGCGTCCTGGATGCCGGCGAGAAACTTCCCATTGCGGCGGGCCTCGACCAGCGGCGCCAGCGCGCCAAGCACATCGCGACAGCTGCCGACCAGCCCCACCTCGACCGGATGGCGCAGGCCGATCCTTGCGGCGTCGATGTCGATCTGGACCACCCGCGCCTGTCCCGGCTCGGGATAGAACTCCAGGTAGGGAAAGCTGCTCCCGGCGATGATCAACGTGTCACACGACCGCATGGCCTCGTGCGACGGGGCGGTGCCGAGAAGCCCCAACCCGCCGGTGGTGAACGGGCTGTCGTCGGGGACGACGCCCTTGCCGAGCAATGCCTTGACGATCACCGCACCGCAGCGTTCGGCGAGGCGCAGCACCTCGTCGCGGGCGCCGAGACAGCCGCGCCCGGCGAGGATCACCACCTTCGAGCCGGCGTTGATCAACGCCGCTGCCCGGTGCAACTCGTCGTCGGCCGGCATGCCGCGGGCCTGCGCAAAGATGTCGCCGCTGTGCCCGGCAATGTTCGACGACGAACGCCGGGCGGTCGAGTCGCTCCAGTCCTGCACGTCCTTGGGCACCGTGAGGTGCGCCACACCGCGTCGCGCCAGCGCGGTCCGGATCGCTTCGTCGACGACGTTGTCGACGTGATGCGGCCCCATGACCCGCTGGTTGTACACCGCGACGTCCATGAAGAGCTTGTCGAGGTCGACGTCCTGCTGGAAGTGCGTGCCGATGAGGTCGTGGAAGGTGTGACCGGTGATTGCCAGCACCGGCTGTCCGTCACACTTCGCGTCGTAGAGGCCGTTGAGGAGGTGAATGCCGCCGGGGCCCGACGTGGCAATGCAGACGCCGAGCCGCCCGGTGAACTTGGCATACCCGACAGCGGCGAACGCCGCGGCTTCCTCGTGCCGGACCTGGATGAAGCGGATGTCGTGCTGTCGGTTGCGGAGCGCCTCGAACAGCCCGTTGACGCCGTCGCCGGGGAATCCGAAGATCGTGTCGACGCCCCAGGCGATCAACCGTTCCACCAGCAGGTCCGAGACGGTCGTGGACATGTGTGAGATCCCTCCGTAAAGGTGACGGGCATACGACCGCGAGGACGTCCGCCGCGGTGCGCGGCGCGGAGAGTGACGGCGGCGGGCTTCGAGGGGAGTGACGAGCGCGGGCCGGGCGTTCGCACATCCCGGCCGGCCTGGCCCGGCACGGTGTCATCGTCCTGTCAGGTGCATGGTATTAGCCTCCGGCACTGATGCGACTTCCGACCCGGTGCCTCCGGCCCGTCCTTGCGGCAAGCCTGCTGCTGGCTTCTGCCATGCCGGCGCGGGCTCAGCAACCCGCTCCACTCACTCGCGCCGCCGCCGTCGCCGCCGCCCTCGGCCACTCTCCGACGCTGGCCGCCGCGGCCGCCGATACCGCGGCGGCGGCCGCCACGCTTGAGACGGCGCGCCTCTTCGACGATCCGGTGGCCACCGCGAGCTACAGCAAGGACTACCCGCGCTATCACCTCCTCCTCGAGTACCCGCTCGACTTTCTCTGGGTGCGCGGCAGCGAGATCGGTTCGGCGCAGGCAACGCGCCGTGCCGCGCAGTACCGGTTTGCCGCGGCGCGGGCCGGCGTGGTACTTGCCGCCGACACCGCCTACACCCGCGCGGCGGCGGCCCGGGCTCACTATTCCCTTGCCCGCCGCAACGCACGTGACGCCGATTCGCTGCGCCTGATTGCCGCCGCCCGCCGCGCCGCCGGCGACGCCAGCGACCTCGACGTCGACCTGGCGACCGTCGCGGCCGGGCAGCAGGAGAACATCGCCGCCGCCGATTCTGCGGATTATGTCTCCGCCGTTCTCGACCTGCAACTGACGATCGGCGATTCCGCGGCGGTCTGGCGGGTGGAACCGGTCGATTCACTCGTCGCACCGACCGCCGCGATCATCCCCGGCCCGCCGCCCGGCAACACCTTCGCCGTGGCCGGCGCGGCGGCCGACCTCGAGGCGGCGCAGCTTGCCCTGCGGGTGCAGCATCGTGGGGTCTTCGGCGTGCCATCGCTCACCTTCGGGTTCGACGTCGGCAACCCGGCGAACGACCAGCACGGCCTCCTGCCGACCGCCGGCATCGCCATCCCGTTGCCGTTCTTCAACCGCAATCGCGGCCCGATCGCCCAGGCCACGGCCGCGCAGCAGAAGGCCGCGGCCGAGCTGGACCTGGCGCGCCGCGAAAGTGCCGCCGCCATTGCCCGCGCCGAACGCAACGCGGCGGCGGCGCGGAGCCGCCTCGCCCGGGATTCGCTGCTGGTGACCAGCGCCGATCGCGTCGCGACGCTTTCGCTCCGCGCCTATCGCGAAGGGGCGTTGCCGCTCGCCAATGTGCTCGAGGCCCAACGCACCGCGCGCGAAGTGCTGGCGCAGGACATCGACGATGTCGCGGCGCTGCTCGTGGCGCAGGCCATGCTCCACGCGCTGATGCTCACCCCGGGTCCGGGAGGACAGCCATGACCGCTGCGCCGCGAGGGATCACGACGCGCCGTCGCCTCGCCCATCTCGTTGCACTCACCGCCGCGCTGGGCGCCGCTTGCAGTCACGGGGCGGCCGGCGGCGGCGATTCCGACCAGATCCCACCGGTCGTTGGCGCACGGGTCGCGCCGGTCCAGGTCGGACCGTTCACGGCGAGCGTGGGCGCCATTGGCACGGTGGTTCCACAGGCGGGCCGGGTGGCGGTGTTGAGCGCGCCGGTTTCCACCTGGGTATCGGCCGTCTTCGTCAACACCGGGCAGGCGGTGCACCGCGGCGACTCGCTGATCGCCTTCGAACCCGCCACCTTCGGCGCCAACCTCTCCAGCGCCGAGGCGGCGTACCAGGCGGCGCTGCAGAGCCGCGATCGGGTGCAGCGACTCGTCGAGCAGGGCATCGATCCGAAGAAGAACCTCGACCAGGCAAACGCCGACCTGGCGCGAGCGACGGCCGACCGCGTCGTGGCGCAGCACGCCGCTTCGCAGGCCACCCTCCGCTCGCCGATCGACGGTATCGTGCTCGACATGAACGCCAGCATCGGCGCCGCCGTCGACCCCAGCCAGCCGCTGGTGGAGATCGCCGACCCCGACCACGTCGACGTGATGTTCGCCGTTGCGCCCGATGATGCGTCACAAATCCACCGTGGCGACTCGGTGCGGCTCCGCGCCAACGCCCCCGGCACCTCGCGCAGTCTCGGCCTCGGACGCGTCGTCGACATCGGCGGCGAGATCGATTCCGCCGCCCGCACCGTGGCCGTCCGGGTGCACGCCGCCACCGGCACGCCGCTGCGCCTCGGGGAGACGGTCTTCGGCGACATCATCACCGCGGTGCGCCGGCGCGCCATCATGGTCCCGTCGGAGGCGCTGGTGCCCGCCGGCGACGGTTACGAGGTGTTCGTGGTCGACGACAGCAACGTGGCACATCAGCGTACCGTGGTGGTCGGCGGCCGCGCCGATTCACTGGCGGAGATCACCTCGGGGCTCAGCGCCGGCGAGCGGGTCGTGACGTATGGCGCGTACGGCGTTGTCGATAGCGCGAAGATCGTCCCGCCGGGCGCGCCGCCGGCCGGGGACAGCCGGTGAGTGCTCCTCGCCCCGAGCACCCCGGTGCATCCCGGCGGGGGTGGTTCGATGTCCTCGCCGAGCAGCGCCGGTTCATCTACCTCGTCGTGGCCCTCCTCAGCGTCGCGGGGATCTGGACGGCAACCCAGCTGGCGTCGGCGATCTATCCGGAACTGACATTCTCGCGCATCACGATTGTCGCCACCGGTGGCGCGCTGGGCCCCAGGCAGGTGCTGTTCGACGTCACGCGGCCCATCGAGGAAGCCACCAGCGTCGTACTCGGCGTCAGCCGGGTCAATTCTCGCTCGATCCGCGGCGGCGCCGAGATCAACCTGATGTTCGCGCCCAACACCGACATGCTGAATGCCCTGCAGCAGGTGCGGGCGCGCGTCGACCAGCTGCGCCCCGACCTGCCGCCGGGCATCACCGTCGAAGTCGAGCAGCTGACCGCGTCGCTGTTCCCGATTCTCTCCTACAACCTCGAGGGCGGCGATCCGGCGACACTCTACGACATCGCCCGCTACCAGATCCGGCCACTGATCGTGCGGGTGCCGGGGGTGGCGCGGGTGGACGTGATGGGCGGCGACATCCGCGAGATCGAAGTCATCGCCGATCCGACGAAGCTCGCGGCCCAGCACCTGACCTACGACGATGTCGCCAGCGCCATCCGCCAATCGACCACCGTCAATGCGGTAGGTCGGATGCCGATGGATTACCGCCAGTACCTGATGGTCACCACCACCGAGGCGCATTCGATCGACGACATCGCCAACGTCGTGGTGGGGCACGGCCTCAGGGTGCGCGACCTGGCGCGGGTGGTGCCCGGCACCGAAGACCACACCCGAATCGTTGCCGGCGATGGCCGCCCTGCCGCCCAGATCAGCGTCACCCGCCAGCTCGGCGGCAATTCGGTGGCGATTGCCGACAGCATCGCGGCGGTGGCGCGCGCCCTTGCTCCGACGCTCCCGCCCGGCGTGCACTTCAAGCCGGTGTACGACCAGGCCGCCCTGGTGCGTGCCGCCGTCAAGTCGGTTCGCGACGCCATGCTGATCGGCGCCGCGCTGGCGATCATCATCCTGCTGGTCTTCCTGCGCCACGCCCGGATCACCGCCATCAGCGCCTCGTCGATCCCGCTGACGCTGGTGATCACCATCGCGATCATGGCGCGCCTCGGCCAGACCTTCAACCTCATGACCCTCGGCGCGATGGCGATCGCCATCGGCCTGGTGATCGACGACGCGGTGGTGATCACCGAGAACATCGTGCGGCACTTCCACCTCAACCCCGACCGGCGCATTGCGGTTCGCGACGCGGTGCAGGAGCTGATCTGGCCGGTCACGACGTCGACGATCACCACCGTCGTGGTGTTCCTGCCGCTCGGGCTGCTGACGGGCGTCGAGGGACAGTTCTTCCACGCGCTGTCCATCACCCTCTCGGTGGCGGTGCTGATCTCGCTCTTCCTGGCGCTCACCCTGATTCCGCTCCTCAGCGCCCAGTACCTCACCGCCGCAGACGAGCCCGAATCGGGCGAGGCGCGGCGCGGCATCCTGGCGCGCTTCGAGCACTGGGTCGATGCCCTGGCCGATCGCTACGGCCGGTCGCTCGCCACGGTGCTCCGCCACCCCGCCCGCGCCACCGGCATCGCCGTGCTGCTGCTGCTGGCCGGCATCGTGGTTCACCAGTTCGTCGGCACCGGCTTCCTCCCCGAAATGGACGAAGGTGCGTTCATCTTCGACTACGTCATGCCCGGGGGAACCTCGCTCACCGAGTCGGACCGGGAGTTGAAGATCGTCGAGCACATCCTCGCCACGACGCCCGAGGTGGTTGCCACGTCGCGCCGCACCGGCGCCGAGCTGGGCCTCTTTGCCACCGAACAGAACACCGGTGACATCGCCGTGCTGCTCAAGCCGAGGAGCGAGCGGAGCCGCGGCGTGGACGAGATCATGGACGACGTCCGGCAGCGGGTCGCGGCGCAGGTGCCGCGAATGCGGATCGAGCTGACCCAGATCCTCTCGGACATGATCAACGACCTCGCCGGGGCCTCGCTGCCGGTGGAGATCAAGCTCTACGGCCCGGATCTCGATTCGCTCGAGGCCTATTCCCGTGCCGTCTCCCCGGAACTGAGCGCCATCAACGGCGTCGAGGACTTCTACGACGGCATCAGCGAGCCGAGCGAGGAGCTCGCGATGACGATCGACGCGGCACGCGCCAACCGCGCCGGGCTCACCCCCGAACAGCTCAGCCAGCAGGTCTCCGGCGCCCTGCTCGGCGCCGACGCCGGGGTGATCCGGCTCGAGGATCGCTCCATCGGCGTCCGAGTGCGGGCCCCCGACTCGGTGCGATTCGACCCGCAGACCCTTGGCGCGCTTCCGATCCTTCCCGCCAGCGGCAGCACCCCGACGCCGCTCGCCGCGTTCGCCACGTTCCAGCCCACCGAGGCCCGGGCCGAGTTGCTGCGCCAGAACCAGCAGCAGATGATCGACATCACCTCGGACCTCAGCGGACGGTCCCTTGGCGCGGTCATGAAGAACATCAAGTCGGTGCTCGCAAAGCATCCGGCGCCGCCGGGCATCCGGGTGGAGCTTGCCGGTCAGTACGCCTCGCAGCAGAAGGCATTCCGCGCGCTGCTGTTCGTCCTGGCACTGGCGTCGATGAGCGTCACGGCGGTGATGGTGCTGCAGTTCCGCTCGTTCGTCGAACCACTGGTGATCCTGCTCGCGGCACCACTCTCCTTCGGCGGCGGACTGGCGCTGCTGCTCATCACCGGCACGGCGCTCAACGTCTCGAGCTTCATGGGACTGATCCTGCTGATCGGGCTGATCGTCAAGAACGGCATCATCCTGCTCGACTTCACCCATTGGCGGATGCGCGCCGGGCTGCCGCTGGCAGAGGCGCTGCAGGAGGCCGGCAAGATCCGCCTCCGACCGATCCTGATGACCACCATGTGCACCCTCTTCGGGCTCTTGCCGCTGGCGCTGGGGTGGGGCTCGGGAAGCGAATTGCAGAAGCCACTGGCGCTGGCCGTCATTGGCGGCCTTGCCCTGTCGACACCGATCACGCTCTACGTCGTACCGACCCTGCTCGTCGCCATTCGCGGCGCCGATTACACCGAACCGGAGGGTTCCTGATGGACCCACAACGATCGCATTACCCCGCCCTGCTGCTCGCCGCCGGATGCCTGCTCGCCGGGTGCGGCGGCGGCAGGACCCCGCCGCCCGCCGACAGTGCCACCGCGGCAACGGCTCCCATCGCGGCCGCGCCCGACACCGCGGCCGCAGCCGCCGACAGCGAGGAGTCACCCGCCGTGCAGGCGGCACTTGCCAGGGAGGCCGAGGTCACCAGCGATTCGGCCCGCGCCATCGCGCTGCGAGCCGCTCCCGGCGGCACCATCACCGAAGGTGGCCTGGAACGCGAAGGCGGCAGGCTGATCTGGTCGTTCGACATCACCGTCCCCGGCAAGACCGGCAACGACGAAGTCAACATCGACGCCGCCACCGGCAAGGTGCTCGCCCATACCCACGAATCACCGGCCAGTGAAGCAAAGGAACGGAAGGATTCGGCCGGAGCATCCAGGACACCTGGAGGCAACTCATGACCCGCCTTGGCAGCATGACACTGGCGACCGCGACAGTCGCGGCATGTGCGCTGCTCCCGGGCACCGCGCCGGCGCAGGGCTTCTCGGTACTCCACAAGTACGACATCGGCGGCGAGGGGGCGTTCGACTATCTCAGCGTCGACCCCGCCATGAATCGGGTCTACGTCACCCGCAGCAATCACGTGATGGTGGTCGATGGCGCGACCGGCAAGGCAATCGGCGACATCACCAACACGCCCGGTGTGCACGGCGTCGCGTTCGCGCCGAAGCACCAGCGCGGCTTCATCACCGATGGCGGTGACTCGACGGTGACGATGTTCGACATGAAGTCGCTCCAGGTGATCAAGCGCATCGCGACCGGTACCCGGGGTCTCGACGGCATTGCCTACGACGACGCCACCGACCGCATCTTCACGATGGATCACAGCAACGATCCCGGGAGCTCCGTGGCCATCGATGCCGCGACAGGCGCCGTGGTCGGCAAGGTGATGCTCGACGGCGCACCCGAAGGGGCGCAGGCCGACGGCCATGGCAAGCTGTTCATCAACATCGAGGACAAGAGCGAGATTCAGGTGGTCGACAGCAAGGCCCTCAAGGTGATCGCCACCTGGCCGCTGGCGCCCGGTGACGGCCCCAGTGGCCTCGCGCTCGATCGTGCCAACATGCGGCTCTTCTCGGCATGCCGGAACGGAATGACGGTGGTCATGGACGCCACCAACGGGAAGGTCGTGGCCCAGATTCCGATCGGCCCGGGCCCCGATGCCATCGGCTGGGATCCGTCGCAGAAGCTGATCTACACGCCGGGTGGCGGCGGTTTCGGCCGCAGTGCCGACGCCAGCGCGCCGGCCGGGACCATCACCATCGCCCACCAGGATTCTCCCGACCAGTACACCGTCGTCGCGACGGTGAACACGATGCGCGGCGCTCGCACCATCGCGGTCGACCCGCAGCGTCATCTGGCCTACACGTTCACGCCGGAATACGGCCCGCCGCCGGCCAATGCCCAGCCGCCCGCCGCGGGAGAACGTGGCAGGGGCCGTGGCTTCAATCGGGGGCCGATTCTCGGAGCGTGGTTGTTCGTGGTGGGGCGTTGATCGATCGAGCCTGACACACACTCAGCGGCGCCGGGCCCGCGCAGCGCGGGCCCGACCCGCGGCGTGAATCAGGCCGCCTGCCCCGGCGGTCCGACCCGGCAGCTCATTCCCGGTGACCATGGCCCGCCAAGGTGCTTCAGCACCAGCATCCGGGCGCGACACTCGCCTGCCGGCTGGTCCGACAGCGTCCAGCCCATGTGAATGCCGTAGTCGTGGAGCCAACGGTCCAGCTCGGCCAGCGACAGGACGAGCCGGTCCGCGGCGGTCTCGAACAGGATGGAATCGTCCTGCCGGAGGCCGTGCTCAGCGGCGAAACCGCGCAGGAAATTCACCTGGTTGGCGAGATTGTGCTCGGCGCGCGCCCGCGCCATCCCGGTCAACGCCGCGACGCCCCAAGTGCCGATCATCCCCGGCTCCGCGAGCGGCGCAACGATGATCGGCTTGACCGCATCGCGCAACAGGCGGCGCGCTTCCGGCCACGCCACCTGGACGCCGTCGGGCACGAAATGCCACTTCGCGGGCGACACTGGCGGGTCGTCCGGGGACTGCACGAATCGAAGGACGTGCAGGGTCAGCTCGGCGCAGAGATCCATCGACACCTCCGGTCGCCTGATACTGACGCGAGGATCCGCGTTGCACAACCGCCCGGCGCCCTACTCCGCCCGCAGCGCCGTGGTCGGATCCACCGCCGCCGCCCGGCGCGCCGGCACCCACGCCGAGAACATCGCCACGACGCCGAGGGTGGCGATCGCCGCGGCGTACGTGACGGGGTCGGCACGCCCCACACCGAACAGCATCCCCGCCAACACGCGACTGGCCAGCAACGCACCGATCACGCCGATCAGGGTGCCCGCGCCCGTCAGCAGCAGCGCGCGCCGCACGACGGACGCGGTGATCGATCCCGGCCCCGCACCCAGTGCGTTGCGGATGCCGAACTCCCGGATCCGCTCGGCCACGCCGCCAGCGATCACGCCGTACAACCCGACCGCCGCCAGCACCAGCGCCGTCGCCGCGAACACCTCGATCGCCAGCAATACGAAGCGCCGTTGCCCCGCCGACGCCGCCACGAACGCGCTCATCGATTCGATGCGCTGGATCGGAACGGTCGGATTTGCCGACCAGACGGCGCGCTTGAGCGCCGGCACGAGTGCCGCCGGATCGCCGCGCGTCCGCACCACCAGCGTCACCGTGTTATCGACCCAGTCCCACTGTCCCTGCGCCACGTAGAATGCGTCGGGCGCCGCTACCGCCAGGCCGTACTGCTTCACGTCGCCCACCACGCCCACCACCTGGTCCCACCCGTGCCCGCTCCCCATCTCGGGGCCGAAGCGCACCCGCTCGCCGATCGGATCCCGGTCGCCGAACAGACGCCGCGCGAGCGACGCGTTGATCACGATCGCCTCCGGCGTGCCGGCCACATCGCTACGGTCGATCAGCCGGCCGCGGACGAGAGGGATCCGCATGGTTGCGAAATAGCCGGGCGAGACGGCATAGCGCAGCGCGCTGCCGTCCTCGCCGTCGGCCGTGGCCGGAATCGACTGCCACTCGTAACCGTAACCATCGACCTCGCCACTGAGCGGCAACTGGCTGGTCAGCCCGGCGCTGTTGACGCCCGGCACGGCGGCCACTGCGTCCACCGCACGCTTCAGGAACAGCAGCCGGGCGGTGTCGGAGTTGAATTCGCCGCTCGGGAGAATGACCTGCATCGTCATCACCTGTGCCGGATCGATGCCGGGCGGCACCGATAGCAGCCGGCGCACGCTCCGATAGAGCAGACCGCCGCTCACCAGCAGCGTGAACGCGAGGGCCACTTCCACGATGACCAGGACACCGCGCACGGCATCCCGTCCCGCGGTGGCGCGCGAGGTGCCGGGGCGCAGTCCGTCGGTCACGTCGGCCCGGAGCGCGCGGAGCGCCGGCACGAGCCCCACGGCCAATCCCACGAGCGCCGTGAGTACCAACGCAAAGAGGTACGCGCGCAGGTCGAGATGGATTGCGTCGGCGCGAGGAAGGTCGCCCGGCGCGGCGGCAAGCAGTGCCACGAGGCCGATCTGTGCCACGCCCAGCCCGAGGAGCCCGCCGCTCAGTGCCAGCAGCACGCTCTCGGTCAGCAACTGGCGAAGCAGGCGCGCCCGGCCGGCACCGAGTGCCAACCGCATCGCCAACTCACGGCGGCGCCGCGCGCCCCTGGCCAGCAACAGGTTGGTCACGTTGACCGAGGCAATCAGCAGCAACAGCGCCACCGCGCCGATGATCGCGTAGAGCGCCGGGCGCACCGCCGCCGTGACGCGACGTTGCAGCGGTGTCACCGACAGTCCCTGTGACAGGTCGGCCCAACGCGGCCGGGGCCAGGCGGCTTCCGCAGCGCGGCCGATGCCCAGCAGTTCGCGATTGGCGCCGGCCACCGTCGCCCCTGGCGCAAGGCGGGCCACGATCTGGTAGTGGTGGCCCCAGGCCCGGCTCGAGAAGTCGCCGGTCGCCGTTTCCTGCATCGCGGTCCAGATCTCCGCCTGTGGTGCCAGCAGGCTGGCGTACGTGGGCGGCAGCACGCCGATTACCACGTAGAGGGCGTTGCCGCCCAGCTCGATCGACCGCCCGATGATGTCCCGGGCACCACCGAAGCGCCGCTGCCAGAGGCCCGCGCTCAGCACCACGAGGTGCGGCCCGCCGGGGCGGTCTTCGTCCGGCGTGAAGGTCCGGCCGAGCAACGGCGTCACGCCCAGCGTCGAGAAGAAATTCGCGGTGACCCGCTGGCCGTCGACGCGTTCCGGCTCGCCCGATCCGGTGAGCACCGGCTGCCAGTCGTCGGCCGCCGCCATCATCGCGAAGTCTCGCGCGCGATCGCGCACTTCCTGATAGCTGCCAAGCGTCGGTGGGCTCGGATCGCCGACGGCGTTGCGGTCCATCAGCGAGACGAGGCGCGAGGGTGCCGGGAACGGCAGCGGCTCGACCAGGATCGGCGCCACCGCACTGAACACCGCAGTGCTCGCGCCGATCCCGATCGCCAGCGTGATCACGGCGGCGATGGCGAACGCCGGTGTGGTGCGGAGGCCCCGAGCCGCGTACCGCAGATCCCGAAGCAGCGTCTCGACGTGGTGCTCCCATCCGGAGGATCGGAGCGTCTCGCGCAGGCCGGTGAGGTTGCCGACCTGGCGCCGCGCCGCCCGCATCGCCTCGCTCCGGCTCATCCCCTCGGCGAGATAGGCATCACGTGCCGCCTCGAGGTACTGGTCGACCTCGTCGCGCACGTCGCCGTCGCGATCCCGCGGCCGGAACAGCGCCCGCACCCCGTGCACCACCTGCCGGATCGACGCCATCGTCAGCCTCCGGCCGCCAGCAGGCGCGCAATCGCACCCGCCCGTCGCTTCCAGTCGGCTGTTTCGAGCGTCAGCTGGCGCCGCCCGGCGCGAGTCAGCGCGTAGTACTTTGCCCGCCGCGCGTTGGGCGACTCCCGCCATTCGGCGTCGAGCCACCCGGCCCGCTCCAGCCGCTGCAACGCCACCAGCAGCGACCCCGGGTTGACCTTGAAGACGCCGCGGGTGATCTGCTCGATCCGCCGCGCAATGCCGAAACCGTGCAGCGGCTCGAGACTGAGGGTTTTCAGGATGAGCAGGTCGAGGGTGCCCTGGATCACCCCGGTGTCGGACTCCGCCATGCCGCCTCCCGCGCGCTGGTGGCCGACGTTACCGCCCTACATCTTGATTGTCAAGATGTGACGGTCGACCGGAGCGGCTACCCCGGCGCCAGCGCCTGGTGCACTTCGGCGATGGCGGTGGAGCCCTCCCCGACCGCCGATGCCACCCGCTTGAGGCTCTGCGAGCGGACGTCGCCCACCGCAAAGACCCCCGGCAGGCTGGTCTCCAGCAGGAACGGCGCGCGACCCGCCTGCCATGCCGGCGCGCCGAGGTCCTCCGGCACCAGCGCCGGACCGGTGCGAATGAACCCCTTGTCGTCCATCGCCACGCAGCCGTTGAGCCACTGGGTGCTGGGCACCGCACCCGTCATCGAGAAGATGTGCCGGATGCCGTGCGATTCCGTGGCGCCGGTGACGTTGTTGCGCCACTGCACACGTTCGAGGTGGTGCTCTCCTTCGAGTGCTGCAACCTCGGTGTGCGCGTGCAGCGTGATGCCGGGGTGATCCTCGATGCGCCGGATCAGGTAGCGCGACATCGTCGCCGCCAGCCCCTGCGAGCGGACCAGCACGTGGACCCTGGTGCACGAGTCGGCCAGGAAGACCGCCGCCTGTCCTGCCGAGTTCCCACCGCCGATGATGATCACCTCTTCGCCGTTGCAGAGCTGCGCTTCCATTGGCGTCGCGGCGTAGTAGATGCCGACGCCCTCGAACCGTTCCAGCCCCGCGATCGGCAGGCGCCGGTAGGCCGCACCGCTGGCAATCACCACGGCGTGCGCCAGCACCCGTCCGCCGTCGGCCAGGCCGATGGCGTACGGCCGCTTGTCACACTCGAGCGCGGTGGCATTGGCGGCCACCATGATTTCAGCGCCGAACTTGAGCGCCTGCGCCTGCGCCCGGCTCGCCAGTTCTTCGCCCGAGATCCCGGTCGGGAAGCCGAGATAGTTCTCGATCCGGGAACTCGTACCGGCCTGTCCCCCTGAGGCGTTCGCCTCGAGCACGAGGGTGTCGAGGCCCTCCGATGCGCCGTAGACCGCCGCCGCCAGCCCCGCCGGACCGGCTCCGACCACCACCAGGTCGCGGACCCGTCCCCGGTCGATCGCCGCGTTGAAGCCGAGACATTCGGCAATTTCGTGGTTCGGCGGGTTGCGCAGCACCAGCTGGCCGCGGCAGATCACCACCGGGACGTCCTCCTGGCGGATCTCGAAGCGGTCCAGCAGTTCCTGCGATGTGGTGTCCCGGTCGAGGTCGATCCAGGCGTAGGGGTAGCCGTTCCGCGTCAGGAACTCGCGAATCCGCAGCGTGCTGAGGCAATGGCTGGAACCGAGCACCACGACATCGCCGCCACCGCGGGAGATCAGCGCCAGTCGGCGGAGAATCAGCGCCCGCATGAACAGCGTGCTGAGCTCCGGATCGGTCTGGATCAGCGCCAGCAGTTGCTCGCGCGGCACCTCCACGACCTCACCGTCGACTGTCGCGCGGATCGTCGCCAGCGAGGGCCGCCCGGTAAGGTGATTCGCCTCGCCGGTGAACATTCCCGGCGTGAACCTCGCGACCACCTCGTCGCCGTGTCCGGTGGCACGGGCCCCTTCCACCAAGCCGGCCCTGATGACGTAGATCGCGTTCGCCGGTTGCCCCGGCCGGGTCAGGACCTCGCCGGCGGAAACGGTGCGCGACCGGCCGTGCGGCGCGATCCGCTCGAGCTGCGCCGGGGTGAGCACCGGAAATGCGCCCTCGGGCATGTCGACGCCCACGGCACTCGTCACCTCGGTCGTTGCCAATCGGACACTCCTTCCCGAACCCTGGTGCGGGCGCATGCGCCATCCGCTTCCCGGCTCCGCTCAATACTCCGCGGCGGCATCGTCCGGGTAACAATAGAGCCAGCGCTCGCCGCGTTCGGCCGAGGCAATGACTGGATGCCCGCTGGCGTGGGCGTGCTTGCTGGCGTGCTTGTTCGGCGACGAGTCGCAGCAGAGCGTCTTCCCGCAACTCTGGCAGGTTCGCAGATGGACCCACGTCGCGCCGATCTTGACGCACTCCTCGCATTCCATCTTCTGGGGATGCCTGACCCCATCGAGCGCTGCGATGTGCGGGCAAGCGGGCGATTTCGTCTCCATGGCATTCCCTCCGGCGTCCGGGCGCAATCTGGGGCCCGGTTCAAGCCTAATCACCGGGTCAAGGATATGATTGGAGCATGACACGGCACGTGACGGAGCCCTCCGGGACAACGGCCGCCCGCGCGGCGGCCCGCGCCTTTGCGGCCGACGTGGTGCGGGGCCTCAGCGACCGCCCGCGTTGGCTGCCCTGCCACTATCTCTACGACGCGCTCGGCAGCGAACTGTTCGAGGCGATCACCACCGCGCCGGAGTACTATCTCACCCGGACCGAGGTCGCGATCCTCGCCGAGTCGGCCGACGCGATCGCCGCCGCGACCGGCCCCGTGACCTTGATGGAACTGGGGGCCGGCACGTCGGCAAAGACCGGCCGGCTCCTCGCCGCATACCGGCGCGCAGGTCACGCACCCCGATACCTCCCGGTCGATGTCAGCGACTCCGCCCTCGAGGCCGGGCAGAAGGCGCTGCGCCGGGCGTATCCCGACGCCGCCATCGAGCCGGTCCACGCCACCAACGACGCGGCGCTGCGGATGTTGCGCAGCCTCTCGCCGGTCATGCTGGTCTTCCTCGGCAGCAGCATCGGCAACCTCGACCGCACCGAGGCGCGCCTCTTCTGGCACAAGGTCTCGCGCCGCCTCGCGCCCGGTGATCATGTCCTGCTCGGCGTCGACCTCGTCAAGGACGCCGCGACGATCAACGCTGCCTACAATGACGCCGCCGGCCATTCGGCGGCCTTCACGTGCAACCTCTTCGCCCGGATGAACCGCGAGCTCGGCGCCGGCCTCGACCTTGCCGCCATCAGCCATGAAGCGGCCTATCATCCCGAGTCCCGGCAGGTGGAGATCTTTGCCCGCTTCACCCGGGCGCAGACCATCACCCTCGCTCCGCTCGACCGGCGCATCACGATCGCGGCCGACGAGCGGATCCGGACCGAGATCTCGCGCAAGTATGTCGTCGACGACCTCGTCGCCTACCTCGACACGTTCGGCCTCCGGACGGTCGCCACCTTCACCGATCCCCGGCAGTGGTTTGCCGAGCTGTTGCTGCGGCGCGCCAGCTGACGCCGCGGCGGAGGATCCCAGAATGACCACCACGCGCCCCGCCGCCGCCGCGCCAGCCGGCGCCGACCAGCCGCAGCAGTCCGCCGCCGATCTCGCCGACCGCTACCGGCGCGTGCGCCAGACCTCGGACTGGCTCCGCGAGCCGCTGTCGGACGAGGACTGCGTCGTTCAACCGATGGACGACGCCAGCCCGGTGCGCTGGCACCTGGCACACACCACCTGGTTCTTCGAAACGTTCGTCCTCAAGCCGTCGCTGCCGGGGTATCGCGAATTCGATCCCGACTTCGTCTGGCTCTTCAACTCGTACTACAACGCGGTCGGACCGCAGTGGTCCCGCCCCCGCCGCGGCCTGCTGACCCGTCCCGGGGTCGCCGAGGTGCTGGCGTACCGCGCGCACGTCGACGCCGCCATGTTCCGGCTGTTCGAGAGCGCCACCGCGTGCGACCCGGCCGTCATCACCCTAGGCCTCAATCACGAACAGCAGCACCAGGAACTGATCGTCACCGACGTCAAGTACCTGCTGGCGTGCAATCCGCTCCACCCGGTGTATCGCACCGCACCGGCCGCCGACGACGGCGCGGCGCCACCGCTCCGCTGGGTTGACGGTGCCGAAGGAGTGGTCGAGATCGGCCACGATGGCGACGGCTTCGCGTTCGACAACGAGGCGCCGCGCCATCGGGTCTATCTCGATCGCCATCAACTCGCGTCCCGGCCGGTGACCTGCGGCGAGTATCGCGGGTTCATCGCCGACGGCGGCTACCGCCGCCCCGAGCTGTGGTTGTCGGACGGGTGGAACGCCGTGCGCGAACGCCGTTGGACAGCGCCACTCTACTGGGAGGAGCAGCAGGGCGACTGGTGGCAGATGACGCTGGGAGGATTCCGGCCGGTGCTGGATGCCGAACCGGTGTGCCATGTCAGCTACTACGAAGCCGACGCGTTTGCCCGCTGGGCCGGTGCGCGGCTTCCGACCGAGGCAGAATGGGAATCGGTCGCGGCGCGCGAGGCCGTGGCGGGCAACTTCCTGGACAATGCCCGGTTCCACCCGCAACCGGCACCCAACACACCGGCAGGTCGTCCCGCGCAGCTCTACGGCGACATCTGGGAGTGGACCGCAAGCGCCTACGCCGCCTACCCGCGATACCGGCCGGCCCTCGGCGCCCTCGGCGAATACAACGCCAAGTTCATGTGCAATCAATTGGTGCTGCGGGGCGGCTCGTGCGCCACGCCGCGGGATCACATCCGTCCCACCTATCGCAACTTCTTCCCGCCCGACGCACGCTGGCAGTTCTCGGGCATCCGGCTCGCGCGCGATACCTGAGGGCGCGCCCACGACGTGGCGGCGACGCCGTCACATCCCGTCGTCGAGCTTCTTCAGCCGCGGAATGTGCCGGCCGCCCTCGAACGGCGTCGTGAGCCAGATGTCGACGAGGGTGAGTGCTTCCTCCTGCGACATCATCCGTTCGCCGAGAGAGAGGACGTTGGCGTCGTTGTGGGCGCGACCCAGCCGAGCCGATTCCTCGTTCCAGCAGAGCGCGCAGCGCACCCCGCGGTGGCGGTTGGCCGTCATCGCCTCGCCGTTGCCGGAGCCGCCGAGGACGATGCCGCGCTCGCACATCCCGTTGGCCACCGCGGCCGCCGCGGGGTGGATGAAGTCGGGATAGTCGACCGGCGCGGTCGAGTCGGTGCCGAAGTCGACCACCTCGTGCCCGAGGGCCTCGAGGTGGGCAATGATGACGGTCTTGTAGGGGAAACCGGCGTGGTCGGACGCGATGGCGATTTTCATCCCGGAAAGATAGGCGCGGCGTCAGTCGCGCGGGTCGAGCCGGTCGGCGCGGGCACGGGCGGCGGCAATGACCTCGGGTGGAGCCCCGCTCGCCTCCAGCAGGGCGATCGCCGTCCGCGTGGTCGCCGGCCCCGGCAGCCGCCGATAGGCAAAGTGCAATCCGCCCGCTGCCGACATCTCTTCGCGGAAATGGTATGGCGTGTAGCAGTCGGCGAGCATCGCGACCAACTCGCCGTCGTGCGTGGCCACGAGCACCGAGTGCGGACTCGGTGCGGCGCCGGGGGCAAGGAGCGCCCGCAGCACCGCTTCTCCAGCCGCCAGGCGCTCCACCGTGTTCGTGCCGCGCAGCAATTCATCGAGGATGAAGAGCGTCGGTGCCGCCCGGCGTGCTGCTCGCATCATCTCCACCACGCCGTCCACCTCGACCTGGTAGTAGCTCCGGCCGCCGAGCAGGTCGTCGTTGCGGCCGATCAGGGTGCGCACCTGGAGTTCCCGGCCCGCCCACGACGCGGCGGGGCAGGTGTCGAACGCCCGGGCAAGCTCCGCCGCCAGCCCGACCGAACGCAGGTAGGTGCTCTTCCCCGACATGTTGGCGCCGGTGATGATGATCCCGTGCCCGGCGATGAGCGCGATATCGTTCGCCACCGGTGCATCCAGCAGCGGATGCCAGATGCCGATCCCTTCGGTGGCCGGCTCACCCGACCACCGCGGAATCGCCCAACTCCTCGGCTCGGCGCGGATCGCGGCAACCGCGAGGCTCAGGTCGACATCGCCGACCCAGCCCGCAACTCGCGCCAGCGTCGGACCCAGAGTCTGCAGCAGGCGGCTGGTGAAGAGCAATGCGTTGGCGTCGAGCACGAAGAGGAGGTTGAAATACTCCCAGGCCGCGGCGACAAGTTCTCCCGATGCCAGCGGGTCACGCGTCACCCAACGCGCCGCCCAGCGGAGGCGCCGGAGGGCGTGAATCTCGGCCACCGGCGCGTTGGCGACGGTGCCGTCGTTGCCCAGCACCCGGGCAAGCCGCGTCGCGGTCCGGATCACCGGCCCCAGTTGACGCATCGGCGGCAACAACCCCGGCACCTGCCAGGCAGTCACCATCCGGACCACCAGGTTCAACGCGAGCAATGCAAACACCACGATGAGCGCCCGCGGGTGGAACGGCGTCGTCACGATGCTCGCCGCCATCAGCAGCGCCAGCACCGGGAATACCCAGTACCACCACCGCCGGGAGATGAGCCCGGGTACCGTGATCGTCCAGAACCAGTGCCCGAGAGACCGCCCGCCCCCCGAAAGCTCCAGCGCCGCCCTATCCCGGAGCGCCGGGTCGCGCCCGAAGGCGTCGGCGAGCGCGCTCAGTCCGGGGGCGTCGCGCCAGCGGGCACCGGACCGCATTCGCCAATAGAGCATCTGGCTGCCGAGTCCGGAGCACGTCCGGTCCAGAGTGCCGAGCACCGCATCGAGGTCGAGATCGTCCCAGGTGCGTTCGTCGATGGCGGCAGCGCGGTCGAACGGCAACGCGCCCGCATCCCATGCCTCGGCGGCGCGATGATCGAGCGCGCGGCGCACCGGGGGCACTCGGCCCCATCCCTCGCGAAAGCGCCGCACGATCCGGCCGCGCCGCCAGCGCGCCTGCAACAGCACGGCAGCGACCAGCAACGCCACAGCGGCGGCCAGCAGGGTCTTCGGCGATGTGAGCATTCGAGTGTCGATTCGAGCGCGGGCTTACTGCAGGCCGTCACCGAGCGGCAGCAACACCGCCCGTCCCTCGGTCACCCGTGCCATCCAACTGCCGGATACGATCATCGATGCGCGTGCGCCAGCGGATTGGTACATGCGATGTCTGCAGTCGGGATGGAATCGCCGTGGTCGGCTCTTGGCGGCGTGATCGGCATCCGGTCCGGGTGCGCCGAGCCGGGAGGAATGACGGGCATCGGGCATTGGGTCCGACTCGCGCGCCGGTTCGAGTCGGCAATTGCCGCGTGGCGCTGGAGAATCGTGCCCGTGTCGCTCCGCAGCCGGGCCACGGAGTCACGCGAACGCGCGCCGTCGAGAGTGCGCCCCTGCGCCGCCAGCGTTCCGGCCGCCGCGGTGAACAGGACCATCGCCATCACGAGTGTGCGCCGCATCGTTCCCTCGCCCCCGGATCCTTCCAGCTTCTTGCCGTCGCCGTTGGCACCTCCCGACTCCTCACCGGCGCAGGCGTCGAACCACCCATGTCACGATTCCATTCTCGTCGACATGGCGGGTCACCACCCGATCATCGCCGAATGCGATGATCGAGAGCCCCCGCCCGCGCAATTGACCGACGATCCGTCCGTCCGGTGCGATGCCGACCGCCGTCACGGTCGAGTCATACTGCATCGCGGGCTCCAACAACCAGAGCGTGCCACCCGGACTGCCCATTGGCGGGCCGAACGCCGGCAGTGAATCCTCGTACGGCAGGCCCGCCAGCCAACGGGTGTAGCGTTCGGTGTCGAACGCCCCGGACGACCTCGCCCGGAGCCGCGCCACCATCGCCACCACGTCGCTGTCGCGCATCGCGGCGGTGATGGGCACCCGCGGATGCTGGAAGCGGACACTCAGCACCACTGACCCCCCGGCGTCGTACTGGTCCAGGACCCAGCGGTCGCTCCGACCGGCGAAGAATCCCGGGCCCCACGCGACCGCGTACGATGATGGCGAATACCGGGCCGCCGCCGTCCGCACCTCCACCGCGACATCGCTCAGCTGGGGCCCCGACCAGTTCACCATGTCGGTGCCGTCGAGCGGCCGGATCTCCTGCACCGTATCCGAGGCCGCCACGACCCGACCCACTGCCAGCGGCACGTGACCCGGTTTGACGTTCATCGCAACCGCATACGACTGGGTACTGACAATCACCGTGTCGCCGGCCAATCCGGTCACGGCGTCGTACATGAAACGTGCTGCCGACAGCTGCACCGGGCGCTCCCGCACGATGCCCTGTCCCGGAACGACCCAGCTCAGCCGTCCGTTGGGGCGGTCGGTGACCAGCAGCGTGTCGCCCTGGCCCCGCGCCAGAGTCGGGTCGCGGAATTCACCCGGCCCGGCGCCCGCGCGACCAATCCGTTCGTCGCCCCGCCCATCGGCCGTGAAGATGTGCAAAGTGCCGGCAACGAATGCGGCAACCCGGCCATCCCGCAGCACGATCGCGTCTCCCACCCGCGACAGGTCGAGCGAATCGTTGCCCGCACCGATCACCGCCAGGTTCGTGTCGAGGGTGAGCGGTGGCGCGGCATCGAGGGCGGCCGCTGCATAGGTGATGATTCGCACCCCGGAACTGTCGCGGGTGTCAGCATTCGCGGCGGCTCTTCCGGCCGCGTCGCCCACCGACGCGTGGGACGAACACCCGACAAGGGCGACAAGGCTCGCAATCACGCAGACGGGGCGCATGACGATCTCGCTGGCAGGGGGAATGGCACCGACGACCTCAACCGTACCCCGGCGTTTCGTCCGGTGCAAGGCGCGGCGGCGCTGGCCACCGCTTACAACAACCCGTTGAACCCCAGTACGAGGCGCCATCCGGTGGGCGCACGCAGCGCGCGCGCCAGGTCGACCCGGATCAAGCCATCGAGGAAGCTCCCACCGATGCCGGCATCGACCAGCGCCCGCCCGCGGCCGAACATGGCGCGGTCTCCCGCCCAGCCCGCGTCGCCGAAGAGCGCCAACCGCGCGGCAGGCTGGCCCCGCGCCACCTCGGCGCGGGTGAACCAGAACGCCGGCCCGGCAATCGCGCCACCGGCGTAGCCTCGCAGCGTCGCAGCGCCGCCCAGCTCACGGTATGACTGCACCGGCAGCGTCCCGACGCTGGTGCCGGCGGACAACGAGATCGCCGCACTCCACGAACCGGGCGGCGTCACGAAGCCCCGCAGCGTCGCCGAGCCCTTGCCGAAGTCGAAATCACCACCGGCGCCGGAGAGGTTGACCTCGGTGCCGAACCGCAGCGCCGCGGACACCACATGCTGGCCCCGAAGCGTGAACTCGGCGCCCGCTTCGGTGGCCGAGTCGGCGATGATGTCGGGGCGGAAGTGTCGGTCGGCATTGAACAGGTGCGGCAGCGATGCCTCCGTCGCCACGAACGCCGGTGTCTGCCGCTCGTAGCTCACCCGGAGTCCCCACCGCCCGGTGACGGCGTCACCGAACGTCGCTTCCGCGCCAAGGGTCCGGTAGTAATTGCCGTCGTCGATCTGGAAGAGGAGCGCCTCCGCCGAATTGAGGGCGCCGAACGGCGCCACATCGGCGTTGGCCGCCGCCAGCCGGCGGTATCCCGTGAGCGTCATCCGTGTCGTCTGCGTGGTGCGCTGCAGCGACAGTTCGCCGTTGACGACATGGTCCGCGACGCCGTAGCGCGCGCTCCCCAGCACGCCGAACTGGCCCAGGTCGAGTCGCCCGCGGGCTTCGACCGACAGCGCCTCGATGCGATTGAACCGCAGGTGCGACAGCAGCGCGCTCACGCCGTGGGGCAATTCGAGCCGCTGCTCCCCGGGCCGGGAAGGCAGCTCCCGCAACGCGTCGCCCAGGTGCTTGATCTCGTCTTCCGAAATCATGTCACCCATCTGCAGCACCGGCGGCCCCAGTTCCGGGCTGGTGAGCAGCGCCGCCGTGTCGGTCGGCACCACCACGGTCAGGTTGGAATCGCGCCGCGCACGGGGCGGCGTGGTGTCGCTTCCCTCGTGCGATCGGCTGCGCCGGCGCCGGTATCGCCCGCTCCCCGCCGGCCGGAAAGTGCTGTTGCTGTCGCGGGGCGTGCCGCCCTGCACCGAATAGTCGTCATAGGTCCGCTCGATCCGCAGCGGCACGTCGAGCCAGCTCCCCATCGTTCCGTAAGCGTCGATGGCGACGAACCTCGGCATCCACCACCGCTGCTCGTACAGGCCGTATTCGAGGGTCACGTAGCGCGCGTCGGCGTGGACGTCGACGAATCCCGGCACGTCCTTCATGTCCCCCGAATCGGCGTCGCGCTTCAGGTCGAAGGCGCGCGCCGGCCGGTAGACGATGCGCACCAGGGCGTGCGAATCGGCGTCGAACCAGAGGGTGCCCGCCATCAACCGGTAGTCGGCGCGGCGCGGCGTCACCTGCAGCGCCACGATGCGGACCCGCCTCCCGTTGGAGAGCGCAATGGTCGTCGTGTCACCGATCGCGTAGCGATAATCGGCTTCGGCGCCGCGGCGGAGTGGATAGATGACGCCGGAATCGCGTGGTGAGGCGCCGATGACCCGCAGGTAGTCCTGCGCCGGGTCAATCACCAGGTCGGCAACATCGCTGTGCAGATCGTCGGGGACCTGCAGCTGGTTCGACGCGATCGGCACGCCCTGACGTGCGCCGAGGACCGTGACGGTGGTGATGGAATCGCGGCGCCAGTCGATCTGCGCGGCCAGCTCCTCATGGAACAGCATCCGGTCGCGCATCAGGGCGTGCATCCCGACACCGATCCGCTCGTGCACCGTCGCGGTGTACGAGGTGACCAGCGCTTCGTTGCGTTCCCTGGCCGCGCGAGCGTCGCGGACCAGCGCCGCGGTTGCCGAATCGGCGTACGAGTCGGGGGGAACCGGTGGAGCGGAGGCGGTCGTGTCCTGCAGCGGTGCGGCGAAAGCGAGGAGCAGGGTGATGCAGACCACAGGGACTCCGGGGGGCGGACGCGGGAAAAGTATCAGGGGTCCGCGAGCGAGATCGTACGGCCCCGGCCGCGGAGCCGCGCGATGGCAGCCATTCCCGCCAGCCCACGCGACGCTGGCGCTTGACATACCTAGCAGTACCATGCATGTTGGCGCCATGTACGCGGGGAGCCGGTCGCCCCGTGCCGCCACGTCGAACCCGGAGAGCTGCGGAGCGCCGCATGGAAATCAGCAAGGACCTCATGGCCGCGTCGTCGACGCCGATCGTGCTGGCGATCCTCGCCGAAGGCGACAGCTACGGCTACGCCATCATCAAGCGCGTCAAGGAGGCCTCCGGCGGGCGCATGGAGTGGACCGACGGCATGCTGTACCCCGTGCTCCACCGCCTCGAGCGGTTCGGTTACGTCGCCGCGCACTGGGAAACGTCCGAGCAAGGCCGCCGTCGCAAGTACTATCGACTCACCGCTCGCGGCCGGACCCATCTCGCCGCCGAACGGAAGCAATGGGAGGCGGTCGACACGATGCTGCGCGGCATCTGGCACGCGCTGGCGCTCCCGCCGCTGGCCGCGGATCCCCTCGCGCGAGGTGCACGATGACAACCGGCGACGCAGGCACGGCGCTCGACATCCGGATCGACGAATGGCGCAACTACCTTCGCCGGCGTCAGGCGTTCCATACGGTGGACGTCGCCGAGCTCGAAGACCACCTCCGCGAACAGGTGGCGGCGCTGGTCGCTGCCGGCCTCGCCAGCGACGAGGCGTTTCTCATCGCGGTCAAGCGGATGGGAGCCCTCGACACGCTGTCGGCCGAGTTCGCGCGGGAACATTCCGAGCGGCTCTGGAAGCAACTCGTCATGGCCGACACCGCGGCCCCGGCGTCGAGCCTCTCCGATGGCCTCGTCGCGGTCGGCCTCGCGGTCGCCTCGGCCGTCGCCATCAAGGTTCCGGCGCTGTTCGGGCTCCGGCTCGACCAGGATGCCGGCTTCTATCTCCGCAACGTCAGCCTCTTCGTCCTCCCGTTCCTGATCGGCTATTTCGCGTGGAAGCGCGGCCTCGCCCCGCGCACCGTGGGGTGGATCGGTGTCGCGCTGCTGGCGGCGGCGGTGTTCGCCAACGTCTACCCGTTCGCGTCTCACGTGGCAGGTTCCGCCACGCACGACCCCGGCGACACCGAGCTGCTGACGGCGCTGCACCTGCCGATCGCGCTCTGGCTTGCCGTCGGCATCGCCTATGCTGGCGGCCGCTGGCGTGACGTGGCCGGACGCATGGACTTTGTGCGGTTCACCGGCGAGCTCTTCATCTACTATGTGCTGATCGCGCTGGGCGGCGCGGTGCTGACGGCGTTCATGGCGATGATCTTCCAGTCGATCGGCGTGCGGATCGAGACCTTCCTGCAGTTCTGGCTGGTTCCCTGCGGAGCCCTCGGCGCGGTGCTGGTGGCGTCGTGGCTGGTGGAGGCGAAGCAGAGCGTGATCGAGAACATGGCGCCGGTGCTGACCCGCCTCTTCACGCCGCTGTTCGCCGCCGTGTTGCTGGTATTCCTTGCGGCGATGCTGTGGACCGGCCACGGCGTCAGCATCGACCGCAACGTGCTGATCCTTTTCGACCTGCTGTTGATCGTGGTGCTGGGCCTGCTGCTCTATTCCGCTTCCGCTCGCGACCCCGAGGCCCCTCCGGGGGTGTTCGACGTCCTGCAGGTGGTGCTGGTGACCAGTGCCCTGCTCGCCGACGCGGTGGCGCTGTGGGCCATCGCGGCGCGGATCTCCGAGTTCGGCTTCACTCCCAACCGGGTTGCCGCCCTCGGGGAGAACGTCATTCTCCTCGTCAACCTCTCCTGGTCCGCGGTCTGCTACATCAGGTTCCTGCGCGGCACGGCGCGATTCTCCGCGCTGGAGCGATGGCAGACCGATTATCTGCCGGTCTATGCCGCCTGGGCTGCGATCGTCGTGGTGGTCTTCCCGCCGACCTTCGGATACATCTGACCGGCGGAATCACCCCTGCCAGCGGTCGAGTGCGACGAGCTGCACCAGGTTGCCGCAGGTGTCGTTGAGCATCGCGATCGTCGAACCCGTCACCTTCGTCGGCGGCATCGTGAACTCCGCCCCGGCGGCGCGGAGGCGGTCGTATGCACGCTGCACGTCGTCGACGAAGAGCATGATGGCCGGCTGCTTCTGGCCGAAGAGTGCCTGCTGGTAGGCCTTCCCTGCCGGGTTGTCGTTCGCGGCGAGTTGCAGCTCCACGCCGTCCGGGTCGTCGGCCGGCACGACGGTGAGCCAGCGATAGGGGCCATTGCCAAAGTCCGCCTTCTTCACAAAGCCCAGCACATCGGTGTAGAACGCCAGCGCCCTGGCCTGGTCGTCGACGTAGATCGTCGTCACCTTGATCTTCACGGCACGCTTCTCCTTTCAGGTTTCCGGGTCCGTCGGCGCATCGACGCCGAACTGTCTGGCGTATTCGGCGCGCAACCGTTGCCAGCCGAACCGCGTTGCCTCCGGCCCGACGATGCGCCCGATCGGGTCGCCGGCGAGGAAGCGATCGAGCACATCGAAGCAGATCTGCCAGCCGGCAGCCCCCATCGCCACGAACTTGCGGCCGATCTCGTGCCAGAGCGTGAGACGGGTGCCGCCGTCCAGCGGCTCCAGCGCCCACCGCATCGCATTGGCGCCCCAGTTCAGCTCCAGCAGCCGCGGCGGCACCGCGCGGATCACCCGCGACGCCGGAACGGGGGCCGATGATGCTCCGACCGTCGTCAACCGCACCGGGCCGGGGGTGGCGAGGTTCCGGTCGGCGTCGTACGGCGCCCATTCGCGCAGCTGCTCGGGGTCGGTCAACGCGTCCCAGACCACTCGCGGCGGTTGCCGCAGCTCGCGCACCAGCACCAGCGTCCACCGTTCCCCCGCCTTGCGCACCTCGGCGGGCGCCGCCGGCCCCGGCGCATAGTGCTCCCGGCCGCTCATCGCGTCTTCCGCTGCCGCGGGGCCTTCGCCACCCGCTCCAGGTGCCGCTCGAGGGCATCGACGCGTGCCGACCAGAACTGACGGAACGGATCAAGCCAGGTGTCCACTTCCATCAATGGCTCGGGCCTGATCCGATAGACCCGCCGCTGCGCATCCACCCGCACGTCGACGAAGCCCGCCTCGCGCAGCACTCGCAGGTGCTTCGACACGGTCGGTTGCGGCAGGCGCAGCCGCTGCTCGATCTCGCTGACCGAGCGTTCCGATGTCGCCAGCAGCGAGAGAATGGCGCGGCGGTTGGGTTCGGCAATGGCGGCAAACGTTGATTCCATGTCTGGTATATACCGCTACAGGCATACCAGGTCAAGTGTTCCCGTTCGGCACGATTCGGGGGTGCGCGGCGCCGGTCGTCCGCGTCATCCCCCGCCGCGGGAAGCCCCGGTCAAATCCCGGCGTTATGATATGACACCGTCAGGTTGATTCCGACCGGCGAGGTTCCCCGCAGTCACCCCTCATCAGAAGGACCTCTCATGGCAACTCGCCCCAGGAAGCAGGTCGTCGTCCCGTCCGGCGGCGACTATCCGTTCTCCAACGCGGTCCGCGCCGGAGACTTTGTCTACGTCTCCGGCCAGATGGCGTTCCTGCCCGACGGATCGATGTCGACCGGCCCGGTCGAGGCCCAGACCAGGATCGTGCTCGACACCATCGCCACCATCCTCAAGAAGGCCGGCTGCACCATGGCCGATGTCGTCCGGTGTGGCTGCACCCTTCAGGACGCCCGCGACTTTGCCGGATTCAATACGGTGTATGCCGGGTATTTTCCCAAGGAGCCTCCGGTGCGGTCCACCGCCGTGGTCCGTCACGTGCTCGATGGGCGGGTCGAAATCGACTGCGTTGCCTATCACCCGCTGAACTGACCACATGGAGCTGCCGCTGCACCAACATGACTGAACCCCTCGTCGAATGGCTCGGCCGTCTCGGGCTCGAGCGCTATGCGGAGGTCTTCGCGGCGCACGACATCGACGTCGACGTGCTCCCTTCCCTGACCGAGCAGGATCTCGTCGAGCTCGGCGTGTCGATGGGTCACCGGAAGAAGATTCTCGCCGCCGCGCGGGTGGCGCACCACGCATCAGCGGAAGTGACCGGCACCGACCACGCGCGATCCACCGCGGCCGGTGGCGAGCGCCGCCAGTTGACGGTGATGTTCTGCGACATTGTAGGTTCCACGGCCCTGGCGGAGCGCCTCGACCCCGAGGACTTTCGCGAGATCGTGCGCGCCTATCAGGAGTCTGCCGCCGCGGTCATCGACCGGTTCGAAGGGCACATTGCGCAATACCTTGGCGACGGACTGCTGGTCTACTTCGGGCACCCGGTCGCCCACGAAGACGACGCTGAGCGCGCCGTCCGTGCCGCCATCGAGATTGTCGACCAGCTTGCCGACCGCATCACGAGACCACCCTTCACCGCCGACATGCCGATCGCGGTACGGATCGGCATTCACACCGGACTGGTCGTGATCGGCGAGGTCGGCGGTGGCGCGCGGCACGAACGGCTCGCGCTGGGCGACACGCCCAACATTGCCGCCCGCCTGCAGGGCCTGGCGCAACCCGGGCGCACCGTGATCAGCGAACAGACCAGGCGGCTGGTCGGCGGCAAGTTCCTGCTCGACGACCTCGGCCCCCAGCCGATCCGCGGCATTCGCGACCCGGTGCGCGCCTGGACCGTTCGCGGCGTCCGCGAATCGAGCAGCCGCTTTGCCGCCGCCGCCCGCGCCGGCCTCTCCGGATTCGTCGGACGCAAGGACGAGACCGATCTCATCGTCAGCCGGTGGGAACGCGCGGCCGCCGGACACGGCCAGGTCGTGATCCTCTCCGGCGAAGCGGGAATCGGCAAGTCGAGAATCCTCGCCGAGGTGCGCTCCCGGCTGTCCCGCGCCCGGACCACGACGCTGGGGGTGCAATGTTCCCCCTATCACATCCATAGCCCGTATCATCCCATTGCCCATGCGATGGCCGGCATGCTCGGCTTCCGGCGTCTGCAGTCACCGCAGGCCAGGCTGGCACGCCTCGAGAAGCTGGCGGTCCGCCTGCTCGACCGGCCGGCACTCGATGTCGAGCTGCTTGCGTCCATCCTGTCGCTCGATGCCGCCCCACGCGATGCCGCCGGTGGCCTTCCGGCCTTCCGGCAGAAGAAGGAGAGCATCCGCGCCCTGGTCGACCTGCTGGCTGCCGCTGCCGCGCGCGCGCCGGTGCTGGTGCTCTTCGAGGACGCCCACTGGTCCGATCCGACGTCCCTCGAAGTGCTCGACGCCGTCATCGCGCGAGCGAGCACCATCCCGGTATTGCTGGTGGTCACCCACCGGCCTGACTTCCAGTCACCGTGGATTCCGTCCGCCGACCTCACCATGCGCTCGCTCGGACGACTCGGCTACGCCGAAAGCGCCGCGCTGATCGCCCGCGTCGCCGAAGGCAAGACGCTGCCGCCCGGGCTGCTCGATCAGATCATCGCCAAGGCCGATGGGGTGCCGCTCTTCGTCGAGGAGCTGACCAGGTTCCTGCTCGATTCCGACCGCCTCCCGCCCAGCGGAGCGACGCAGGAATATCCCGTCAATCAGTCGGTCACGATTCCCGCCACCCTGCGCGATTCCCTGATGGCCCGGCTCGACCGCGTCGCGCCGGCCAAGGCAATCGCCCAGATCGGCTCGGTGATCGGCCGCGAATTCAGTTACGAGATGATTCGCGCCGTCGCAAACCTGCCGGCCGAAGACCTCGACGGCGCGCTTGCCGCGCTGACCGCGTCGGGCCTCGCCGTGCGGCTGCGCGATGCGCCCGATGCGGCGTGGTCGTTCAAGCATGCGCTGGTGCAGGATGTCGCGTACGCGTCGCTGCTCAAGGGACGGCGCCAGGAACTGCATCGCGCCATTGCCCGGACCCTCGAGGAACGGCATCCGGAGCTGCGCGACACCGAACCCGAATTGTTCGCCCGCCACACCGCCGCCGGCGGGCAACCCGAGGCAGCGATTCCCTACTGGCAACAGGCCGCCAGTCTCTCGCTGTCGAAGATGGCGCTCTCGGAAGCCGCGTCGCAGTTGAATCGGGGGCTCGAACTGGTTGCGTCGCTTCCCCCGTCGGTGACGCGTGACCGGATCGAGCTGCCGCTGCATGCGCTCCTCGGCACCACCCACATGCTGGCGAAGGGCTGGGGCGCGTCCGAAGTCGAACACGCCTACGCCCGGGCCAACGAACTCAGCAAGTCGGTCGAGAACGTGGAGGAGACCATCTGGCCGCTCTGGGGCGTGTGGGTGTTCCATCACGTCCGCGGCGAAACCTCCCGGGCCCGCGACATCGCCGAGGAGATCTCCCGCGTCGCCATGGCGTCCGGCAGCCGCACCGCGCAGTTGGTGGCCCACATGATTCTCGCGCAGAGTTGCAGCTACTCGGCGCTCTTCGACCGGTCCCGCGAACATCTCGCCCACGGCCGGCGGTTGTACCACCCGGTCGACGACAAGGTCCTGATGACGCTCTACTCGACCGACCTCTCGCTGGCGATCGAGGTGCACGAGGCACATCTGTTGTGGGTCCAGGGATGTCCGGACCAGGCCGTCGAGTTGTACCAGCGCACCCTGGCGTACGCCGAGTCGCTGGGACACCCCTATTCACTGTCGTGGGCCCTGACCTGGGGATCGATCCTCTACCTGTTGACCGGCGACGTCCCCAGCCTGCTCGCCAACGTCGCCCGCGGGGTGCAGATCGCCGACCACTACGGATTCGCCTATGTCGCGGCGATCGGCGAGATGGCTCGCGGCTGGGGCGAGGCCCAGCTGGGCGATCCGGCGCCGGCAATCACCCGGATGCAATCGGGCCTCGACGCCTTCCGGTCGACCGGTGCCGGCATCGCCGTGCCGTTCTTCAAGTCGCTCATCGCGGAGCTGCTGGGCCGGGCCGGGCGGAAGCCGGAAGGTCTCGCCCTTCTTCAACAGGCCGCGGCGCAGGTCGAGCAGTGGGGCGAACGTTGGCAGGAACCGGAGATCGATCGGGTGCGGGGCGTGTTGCTGGCCGCCGGCCCCGACCCCGACATCGCCGCCGCCCGGTCCAGCCTGGCGCGCGCGCTGCACGTTGCCGACGCCCACCACGCACCGGCCTGGCGCCTGCGCGCCGCAATGGCCCTGGCGCGACTTGGAGGCGAACCGGCCGAAGCCCGGGCCGCGCGTGCCACACTCGCCGAGGTACTGGCGGGGTTCCACGAGGGCTTCGAGACCGCCGACCTTCGCGACGCGCGGGAACTGCTGGCTACGCCGCGGCCATGATCCGGGTGAGGTTGGCCGGGTCGAAGAACTCGGCAACCGGGACGGTCTGGGCGAACACTCCGAAATACCGATCGGTGTCGGGCTGGTTGTTCCGGAGGGCCCCGAACAGCTGCAGCACTTCCGGCGGCGGCGGCGCGAGCTGCGCCATCTGGGCGGTGAACTGATAGATCGGCACCGATGCGGCGTCGCGGCGTTGCTCGAAGTCGGCCAGCGCGTCATCGAGCGGGCGGGTTCCGGAGAGCCCCTCGTCGATGGCTTCCGCCAGATAGCCGGCGTCGCGAAACGCGTTGGTGATCCCGGCGGCGGTGATGGGATCGAGGGTGAGTCCCGCGTCGCCCACCAGGGCCCATCCGGGACCCTGCGCCTTGCGCCGGAAGCCTTCCACCGATCCGCCGAGCCACCCCGCTTCGCGCGTGCCGCCCCGCACCCGCGCGGCAAGGTCCGGCGCGCATCGCTCGAGTTCGGATTCGAAGTGCCCCGCGACGTCTTCGCGAACCGGCAGGTAGTCCTCGATGCGCCAGATCACCGCCACGAGGGTCAGCCCGTCGTTGGTCGGGCAGGCCATCAGCATCCGCCCCGGCGCGGCGATGAATTCCAGCGCACTCGACGGCACGCCGCTGAAGTACGAGAAACGCAGCCCCGAAAGCGCCGGCAAGGCATCGACGGTCGCTGCGCCCACCGCCCGCGCAATCCCGGAAGTTCGGCCGTCGGCACCAATCACCAGGCGCGCGCTGATGGTCTCGCTCTTTCCGCCGCGCCGTGTCCCCCGGATACCCGACACGCGACCATCCGTCCAGGTCACGTCGTCGACCGTGAAGTGGTCCCGGAATTCGGCGCCCGCGCCGACCGCCGCCTCGTACAGGATCGTGTCGAGCACCTTGCGGCGGGGAGAATACGCTTCGCGCACGTCGTCGGAGGGCGCCTGACCCCGGAGCGTGAACGCTCCGAGGTCGAGCGAGATCTCGGTCAACGGCGGACATCCTGACGCCTTCACGGCATCGAGCAGCCCCCAGCGCCGCAACTGCGACGCGCCGGCCTGCCACAACAGGTGCGTCGACATCGGCATGTCGCTCGGGAAGCCGGCCCGGTCGACCAGCAGGGTGCGATAGCCGCGCTGCGCCAGCAGGCGCGCGGTGGCCGACCCGGCGCAGCGGGCCCCGACGACGATGACATCGTATTGCGCTTCCGGCATCTGCTCGCTCCTGATGGTTCAGCGACCCGCGGGCGGCGTGGGCTTTGGCAGGTGCGGCCAGCCGTAGGGCGGCATCACCGTGGTATCGATGTGCGCCACGATCACCTGCGGCTTCTGGTCGCTGCGGGCCTTCCGGAGGGCAGTGGTCAGCGCCGCCTTCATTGCGGCCGGCCCCTCCGATGGCTTGATGGTGTACGCGTCGGCGCCCAGCCCTTCGGCGAACTTCGCCAGGTCGGGGTGGCCCAGGTTGTAGTATCCCGCCCACGACGGCGACGACTTCGGGTAGTTCGCGGTGAGTTCCGCCATGCCCTGCGTCACCATCCCGAGGTCATCGTCGTTGAGCACCACCCAGACCGCGCCGACCCGCTGCTGGGCCGCGGTGGAGACTTCGGCGCCGTGCATCATGAAGGCGCAGTCCCCCACGATCGCCACGCAATCGGCGTCCGGCGCGGCCATCTTGCCGCCGACCACCGCCGCCACGCCGAATCCCATCGGGCCCATCGCCAGGGCGCTCTGGTAGGTCAACGCCGGCGAATCGACCTGCAGGTAGTGGAGCGACCAGCCGACGCAATTGCCGGCGTCGATGAAGATGTGCCCCTTCGTCATGCACTCGTTGATGACGCGCATCATCGCGGCCGGCTGCAGTGGCGCCGATTCGGACCGCCACGACGCCTCGGACACCCACGGCGAGTGGCTCGCCTTGAGCGCTTCGATGGCGGACCGGCGCGCCGGGGCGCCCTTTGGCGGCGTGCTGGCAAGGGTGCAGAGCAGGTCGATCGTCGCGCCCGCGTCGCCCACGATGCCGCGCGTGATCGGAAAATCCCGCCCGATCACCTCGCGGTCGAGGTCGACCTGGACGAACGCCGTGGTCGGCAGGAGGATCTTGCTGTACTGGTCCGACGCCGCCACCGTCGTGCTGAGCTCGCCGAGCGACGAGGCAATCACCAGCAGCATGTCGTATGGCGGTGTCGTGGCGTCGCCCTTCATGTACAACTGGGGCCAGTTGCAGGCCGTCATACCGTAATTGCGCAGCGACAGCGGGTGACTCTCGGGAAAGATCCCCTTGGCGTCCGGCGTGGTCATCACCGGAAGGCCGCATCGTTCCACGAACGCTTCCAGCCGGCGCAGGCGCTCGGGATCCTTGAGCGCCTCGCGGGCACCGTTGCCGAGGAAGAGCAGCGGCCGCCGCGCGTCCATCAGCTCGGCCGCGGTGGCCTTGACGCCGTCTTCGTCGGTGCCGCCGGCGCTGGCGCGATACTCGGCCGGCGAACGTGGAAACCGGACCGTGTAATCGGGCGGATCACCCGGCTTGCTCGGCGACTGCATCGGCGTTCCGCTCACGTCGCCGGGAATGCTGATGTGCGCCGCGCGGGGCGGCACCGAGCAGCAGTCCCGCAGCGCCTGGCGCATGATTGTCTGGAAATTGCTCTGGTTGGTGACCATGCCGCTGTATTCGAGCGCGTTCTGGTAGATCGCCGCCACATCCAGCCGCGCATCCACCCCCTCCTGCAGGTAGCCCATCCCGAAGAACTGCTGCGGCACCTCGCCGGTGACGAGCAGCACCGGCACGTTCCCCGCCTGCGCGTTCATCATCCCGGTCACCGCGTTGGTCGCCGAGGGCCCCGACGTGGTGATCACCACCCCCAGGTTGCCGCTGATGCGGGCGTATCCGTCGGCCATGTACGCCGCGCCCGTTTCGTGACGGTTGATGACGAGGTCAAAGTGGTCGCGCTGTTCCTTGAGCGCCTCCATCAGGTAGATGCATGCCCCACCCGGGATGCCGAAGATCTTCGTCACCCCTTCGAGCTTGAGGTATTCCAGCAGCAGCTGGGCCACGTTCAGGCCGGTGCGGGTTCCGCTGGAATCGGATTCCGTGGCAATCGGTGGTGTCATGGCTCGGTATTCCTCTCCGGATGGCAAACGAGTGCGTGCGACCCGCACCGGCGATCCGGCACGGACACCTCGACGGCCCGGGCGATCCCGGGCGTCACCCATGAATCGGGCAGAGGGGCTACATTCTCCCGCTCACCCCGACAATCGCATCATCACCTGAAGGAGCGCCAGCATGACCAGGGCCACAGCGGACGAGATCCTCGACGTCGCCATCGTCGGTGCGGGCGTGTCGGGAATCTACAGCGGATGGCGGCTGCTGGCCGCGACCGGTGCCACGGCGCCCCGCCGGGTGGCGGTGTTCGAAGCTGGCAACCGGGTGGGCGGCCGGTTGCTCTCCGTGGCCCCCCCGGGACTCCCCGACGCCCGCGTGGAAATCGGCGGCATGCGCTACACCAGCACGCACTACCAGGTGGCCGGACTGGTGCAGATGCTGAACCTCCCCACCGAGAACTTCGTCGTCGGACAGGATCGCAATCTCGCCTACCTCCGCGGCCGACGGCTGCGCACCAGCGATCTCTCGCACGCCGATCGGGTGCCCTACCGGATCGACCCCGATGCGCGGCGCGGACTCGCCATCGGCATGCCCGCGCTCGCGGCCGAGCGCTTCCTCTCCACCGTGCTGAAGCAGAAGAAGGTCAATCTCAAGACCGTCGACTGGGCCAGGGTGGCCGCCACCGGGCGCTATGAGGGAAACCGGCTGCAGGACGTCTCCCTGCGGTATGTCTTCGAGCGGGCCGTCGGGCGCGAGGCGTTCCAGTTCGCGTTCGATACCAGCGGTTACGACAGCATCTTCTCCACCTGGAGCACCGCCGACGGCTTCCCCTGGAACCTGGGTGACTATGGCGCCGAGATCAGCTACAGTCACGTCAAGGACGGCTACCTCACCATCGTCCTGAAGTTGCAGCAGATGTTCCAGCAGGCCGGCGGCGAGGTGCGGCTGCGGCAACGACTGACCGGCTTCGATGTCGTCACCCTCGGTGACGGCTCCCAGGGCGTCCAGCTCGAGTTCGCCCGCGGCGCGTCGAGGACCCCGGCGACGGTGCTGGCACGGAAGCTGGTGCTGGCAATGCCGCGGCGATCGATCGAGCTGCTCGAACCTCGGGGTCAGGTGCTCGACCCCGGCAACACCAGGGTTCGCCGTCTCATCGAGTCGGTCACGCCGATTCCGCTCTTCAAGATCGCCCTCGCCTACAACACCCGCTGGTGGCAGCCCCTCGGCATCACCCGGGGACAGACCGTCACCGATCTTCCCATCCGGCAATGCTACTACTGGCCGGTGGAAGACCCGAAGACGAAGCGGGGGATCATCCTGGTGTATGACGACGGCTCCGATCTGGACTACTGGGCGGCGTTGCGGTCCCATCCCGAACAGTACCAATCGGCCGCCAGGTCGCCGGGCGGCGTGGACGGTCTGCCGGACTGGAACAACTATCCGGCGCCGAAGCTGATGGTCGACGAGGTGCACCGCCAGCTGCTGCTGATTCACGGCATCAAGCCCCGCAAGGCGTACGAACCGTATGCCGCGGCATACCGCGATTGGGGCGAGGATCCGTTCGGGGGTGGCGCCAACTTCTGGTCGCTCGGCGTCGACAGTCAGAAGGTCTCGCGGCAGGTCATCCAGCCGATGCCCAAGGTGCCGGTGTTCATCTGCGGCGAGGCCTGGTCGCACGCACAGGGGTGGGTCGAGGGTGCGTTGGCGACCGCCGAGCAGATGCTGCAGGGGCCGTTCGGGCTCGGCAAGCCGCCGGCGCCACTGACGTCGCCCGGCCAGGTACCGGGAGCGCGAACTGCCCGGCGCCGGCGCTGATCAGTTCGTGCCGGACCCGCGCGCATAGAGCAGCACGGTGACGTGCATGTCCATGCCGATGCCAAGCAGGACCAGGTGATCGGTGACGATGCGAGCGTAGTTGAGCGACAGGTTGACCGGCACCGACGCGGATACCATATCGGCGAGCTGCGACTCGGTGCTGACATAGAGCGCCGGCTGGATCGCCTTGATCCAGTCGGTCTCGATCATCCGGGCCACCTGATGCGGCACCAGGGTGATGTCAGCCGCCGACAGCTGGTGCCGCGCCAACAGCCGGGCCACGACCCTGGGCGGCACCGGCACGCCGAAGTTGAGGACCGCCTTCCGCCCGGTGGCGGCATCGAGGGTCATCACGGCGGGGGTGAAGAGGCTCGTTCCGCCGATCATCACCGGATCCGGCGCCATTCGCAGCGCGCCATAGTAGCTCGTGTCGGTCTCGTTGTCCCAGTCGACGAGATGGAACCGCGACGGGTCGCTGCTCCTTCCCACCACCGCGGCGCCGGCCGCATCGGACGCCGCGACGCACACCGCCTGCGTGTAATCCATGTGTTGCGTCCAGTTCATGCCGCAGGCCACCAGGGCATGGCGGATGGTGCCGCAACGGATCAGGTCGTTGGCCAGCTTCATCCCGTCGAGAAAGGTGGTGTACTCGGTGTTCAGGGCCATGACCCGGCAACTGCCAGACAACGCCAGCTCGCGGTGCACTTCGGAGAGCGCGTTCGGCGCGTTGTAGGGACTGAGTGAGGCGCCGCCGATCAGCATGTCGACGTCGCCCGGCGCCAGCGACGCCGCGGCAAGGGCGTTGCGGGCCGCGGTCGCCATGATCGACGTCACCGTTTCGCCCGGCCCCAGCGCCCGCCGGTAGGTGAGGCCGGCGAAGATGTCCTGATTCGCCACTGGATGCTCGCGGATCCACTGGAAGATCGGATCGTCGTTGCCGCGTTCGATGGCGCCGAGGCAGTGTCCGACGCCCAGAATGGAGATGTTGCCGACGTCACTCATGGTACACCCTGGTGGGAGGAAACAGTCGTAATGCTAGCTCGCCGGGTGCGCCGGCGATACCGCGCCGGCGCAAAGCGCTGGTCCGGCTCCGGCGCCGCCATTAACTTCGCGGCGAACGAGGAGCCCACTTGACCAACGATGTCGAGGAGCTGCGCGCCGCCCTTCGCGACCACTACACGATCGAGGAGAAGATCGGCAGTGGCGGAATGGCGGACGTGTATCGCGCCGTCGACCTCAAGCACGGCCGCCAGGTGGCGGTCAAGGTATTCCGTGAGGCCATCGGTGGCGCCATGGGAGCCGACCGCTTTGCCCGCGAAATCGAGATCGCCGCGCGCCTGCAGCATCCGAACATCCTGCCGGTCTATGACTCCGGCCAGTCCGGCGGGATCCTGTTCTACACCATGCCGTATGTCACCGACGGCTCGCTCCGCTCCCGGCTCGACGACTCGCGCACCATTCCGCTGTCCGACACCGTCGAGATCATCCGCGAAGTCGCCGATGCGCTGGGATTCGCGCACCGGTGCCACATCGTTCATCGCGACATCAAGCCCGAGAACATCCTCTTTCTCGCCGGGCACGCCGTCGTCGCCGATTTCGGCATCGCCCTGGCCATCGAATCATTGGCCCAGCAACACCTGACCCTGGCCGGCTACGGGCTCGGCACCCCCGAGTACATGAGCCCGGAGCAGGCCTTCGGCGAGGCCGACATCGACGGCCGCAGCGACATCTACAGCATGGCCTGCGTGGCGTACGAGATGCTGGCCGGCATTCCACCCCACACCGGCGAGTCCGCCGTCGCCATCCTGCACCACAAGGCCACGCAGCCGATGCCCCCGCTCGCGGCGCGGCGTCCCGAGCTGGCCCCGCTCGACGCCGTGCTGGCGCGCGCCATGCACCCCGATCGCAGCCGGCGCTACACCTCGGCGGTGGAGTTTGCCGGCGCCCTGCGGGACTGCGCCGGAGGCCGCGGGCCGGCACACGCCGCCGCCATCCCGGAACCGGGCGGCGCCTCGATCGTGGTACTTCCGTTCACCAATGTCAGCGGCGGGCACGACGATGACTACGTGAGCGACGGCATCACCGAGGACCTGACCTTTGCACTGGCGCGATTGCCCGACTTGCGCGTGGTGGCCCGCACGTCGGCGTTCATGTTCAAGGATCACGGCGACGATGCCCGCACCATCGGACAGCGCCTCGGCGTTGACCACCTGCTCGAGGGCACCGTGCGTTGCGCCGGCTCGCGGCTGCGGATCACCGCCCGGTTGATCGACGCCGCCACCGGCTTCGAAGCGTGGTCGGAACGCTACGATCGCAACTTCACCGACATCTTCGCGGTGCAGGATGACATCACCGCCGCCATCGTGCGGGCGTTGCGAATCCGGCTGCTGGCCGAGCCCGAGCCGCGCGGCCCCGTCTCGACCGCCAACCTGGCTGCCTATCAGCGCTTCCTCGAAGCCCGCTTCCAGTGGAACCGGCGCACCGAGAGCGGCATGCAGAAGAGCGTGACGCTGCTGCGCCGGGTCATCGAGCTCGACCCCGGTTTCGCCGCCGCGTGGGCCGCGCTCGCCAATTCGTTCGTCACCCTCGCGGTCTACGGCCAGATGGCACCGAGCCTGGCCGTTCCGCCCGCCCGCGAGGCCGCCGAGCATGCCCTCCGGATCGATCCCGGCGAACCCGACGCGCTCGCGGCCCGCGCCTGCATTCACGCCATCCACGATTGGGACTGGGCCGCCGCCGAAGCCGATTTCCGGCTGGCGGTCGCCGATGTGCCGCAGGCGCCAACGGTCTACCAATCGTATGCGATGAACCTGCTGGTGCCGTTGAAGCGCTTCGAAGAGGCTCGCGCCCAGCTCGAGCGGGCTCGCGAATTCGACCCGCTCTCTCCAGTGGTCGCATCGAGCTGGGCGGTGATCCACTACTTCGAAGGCGATTACGCCCGCGCCATCGCCGAGCAGCAGGCGCTCCTGGCCACCGATCCCGAGTACGGCATGGCGCACTTCTTCATGGGACAGGCCAGCATTGCCGCCGGCGATCCCGAACGCGGGATCGAACACCTGCAGCGGGCCATCAGCCTGGCCGGCGAAACTCCCGAGATGGTCGCCATCCTGGGTGTCGCCCACGGTGCCACCGGCGATACCGCGGCGGTCCGGAACATTCTCGAGTCGCTCCAGGCGCGGTCCCGGTCGGAATACGTCTCACCGGTGCTGCTGGCACAGATCCACGCCGCCATCGGCGAAACCGATGCCGCGCTCGACGCGCTCGATCAGGCGCTGGCCCTGCGCGCCGCCGACCTCGCGTGGATCGGGGTCCGGCCGACGTTTGATGCGCTGCGGCTGCATCCGCGGTTCCACGCCCTCATCGACCGGATCGGCGTGGCGCCCTCGGCGCGTTAAGCCATCAACGCAACGAGCGGCAGTGCAACCACGGGCAACGTCGTCTACGGATCCCGCCGGAAGATCACGCCCCGCTTCATTACCAGCTTCACGCTGGTGGTGTTGCCGATGTCGCGCAGCGGGTCGGCGGCGAGCACCACCAGGTCGGCCCGCTTTCCTGCCGTGATCGATCCCACGTGGTCGAAGATGCCGAGCGTCAGCGCGCCGTTCTCGGTGGCCGCGACAAGCGCCTCGGCTGGTGTGAAGCCCGCGCGATGCACCAGCAGCGCCATCTCCCGGTGGACATTGGGAAGCGCGGTGGAGTCGGCGGCGCCAATGCTGTCGGTGCCGGTCGAGACCAGCACGCCGAGCTGGCGGGCACGGCGGGTAACGGCGGCGGCGAGGTCAAGTTCACGCCCCGGGGTCATCACGAACAATGTCGGGTCGAACTTGATCCGGTGCGCCGCCATGTACCGGAGCACCGAATCGAGCTGGGGCGAATTGATGGTCGAGTCACCGGCGGCGAGTCTCGGCTGCAGCGCCGTGCGCTCTGCCCGCGGAATTGCCATCGCCACCAGGTTGGCGTGTGACATGGCATCCAGGCCGCTGACCATCACCTGCGACGGCGTCGCCGGAAAGAGATCGGCGTGGGCCCACACCAGCAGCCCCTGGCGGTGCGCTTCGGCCACGATGCGCGATGCCATCGTCGAATCGAGCGCCGCATACATCTTGATGGCGGTGGCCCCGGTGCCCCTGGCCATCGCCACCAGCTCCCGCAGGTCCGAGGTCGTGTCGACGGCGTGCATGAACGGCATCGAGCCCGGCGCGGCACCGGCCGACGCCATATGGGTGCGCGGATCGGTGAAGAACGACGGCCCGGCAAAGAGTGCCGCGTAGCGGATGTCGGGGCTCGGCAGGTCGGTCACCGCGGCATCGCGGGCGTATCCCGCGAGCCGTCGCGCGTCGCCGGCCATGTCGCGGACATTGGTGACGCCGCCGCGGATCGCCGCGTCAAGCCGCGCCAATGCCCGCTCCCGGGTGTCCTCGTGGTCCGGATCGGTGGCGAGATGGACGTGCGAATCGATCAGACCGGGAATCACGAAGCGGCCGTGGACGTCGATCACCTCGTCGCCGGGATGCGCGGCATACGCGCCGGGGGCGTCGACGGCGGTGATCATCGAGTCGTCGACGACAATGGTGCGGTCGTGCTGCCACACCGGCGTGCCGTCGAAGACCTCGGCGTGCGTGATGACGGTGCGGTGGTGGGCCGGGGCCTGGGCGATGAGGGCGGCCGGAGCGACAAGGGCCGCCGTCAACGCCGCGGTGACAAAGGGTTTCATGACGAAGAATGTAGCTCAGCGGCCGGGAGCCGACGGAGGGCGGCCAGGCAGCGCGCCTTCCCACTCATCGCGACAGACCGCCCACACCGCAACATCCTCGAAGCGGCCACCCTTCAGGATCTCCTGCCGATGCACTCCCTCGAAGCGCATGCCGAGCTTTGCCATCACCCGCCCCGACGCCGGGTTGCGGGTCATGTGGTGCGCCTGCACCCGGTTGAGCCCCACGGTGTCGAAGCCGAAGTCGCGGAGCGCCATCGCCGCCTCGGTGGCGTATCCCTTGCCCCACTCGTCGCGGGCAATCCAGTAGCCAAGTTCGCCGCGAAGATGCGGGCGGTTGATCTCCAGTGACACCGCACCGATCACGACGTCATCGACCGTGATCGCAAACGTCGCCCGCCGGTCCTCGGCCCACGCCGGAGCGTGGCTGGCAATCCACGCCGCGGCGAGCCCGTCGGGATAGGGGTGTGGAATGTGAAGCGTGGTGGCGGCGACCTCGACGTTGCCGGCCAGCTGGTGCACCCGCGGCGCGTCGTCGGGCTCGAACGGGCGGAGCACGAGGCGCGGTGTGGTCAGCGTCGGCAGTGGGTTCGTCGCCATCAGATCTGACTCCGGAACGAGCCATCACGCCGTTGGAAGCCAATCGCTTGCGCGCCATTCCCGGCGATGCTGCAGGTGTTGCGGACGACTCCAGCTTATCCACCGGCGCGGTGGTCGGCAAGCAACGACTCCATCACCGTCATCGGGGACCGGCACCATGCCTCCCGCCGGTTCCGCCACGTGATCACCGGTCCCCACTCAGTCGGCCTTCAACCTGATGCCGATGATCAGCCAGACGATCCAGGAAACCAGTGTCGCGATCGCCACGGCAAGAGGCATCCAGAGCGCCAGCACGGCCAGCGTGGCGTAGAAGACGAACGCGAAGTAGCCGTTGCGCCGGTTGGCCTGCGCCGCCCGGACGGCCGCCGCATCCACCAGCAGGTGATTCTTCAAGGCGGAGCCGGTCGCCAGCACCCAGGCAATCGCCTGCAACGCCAGCACGCCATCGTAGACCACGACCGCCGGTGCGGCCCGATCGGTGAGCAGAAACGCGCCGAGCAGCCCCGTCGGAAAGGGAATCAGCACCACCGTCAGCAACAGGAAGCCATTGGCGTAGATGAACGAGGGCGACGACCCCCGGACCAGGCGCAACGCGCCATGGTGATTGACCCAGGTGATGAAGATGACCCCGAAGCTGAGCAGGAAGGCGAGGAGCGACGGGATGAGATGCCACAACGCCTGCCAGAGCGCAGCGGAATCCGTGACCGTAGCGGTGTCCGGCAACCGGACGTCGATGATCAGCAGGGTCAGTGCGATGGCAAAGACGCCATCGGAGAATGCTTCCAGGCGGGCGTTGGAATGGGCGTCGGCCATCGCGATACTCGTCAGGAGGACACGGGGCGGCCAGCGTCCGCCGCAACCCGAAGTTCGCTGTCGGGAGGAATTCGCGCTATGGGCGGCGGCGCGTCAGCGTCGCAGGCCGGTGCGCCACCGGCCGCCCGCTCGCGCGACACCCCGTGCATGCGCGCGCATTCATGCCCCGGTCCCCCGGAAATCCCGCTACCACTCCACGACGGCCACCGCGAACGGCCCCAGCTCGAGATTCCCGTGCTGGAGCTTCACCCGCCGCGCCGGCCCATCGACCGTGGTCTCGTCGACGACCAGCGCCCTCGCCGAATCGGCGTCGGGCACGCCGATTTCGACCGGGTGATTCCGCATGTTCGCCAGCAGCAGCCGGCGGCCGTCACCCGCGGCAAACGCCTGCGCCGCGACGTCAGCCGACCCCGACCCCGTGGCCACCAGCGTGTCGCCGGGACGGAACGCGTCCTTGATCAGCTTCAATACCCAATAGCGCGCATTCGGCTTGTCCTGCACCCAGTCCATCATGCTGACGCTCGGGTACTGCGACGGATACCCCACCAACTGCGACATCCCCACCACGTCGATCCGCATCCGCGACAGCGCAATGAACAGGTAGGCGTAGAGCGACCCGCAGGCATTCCAGTAGATCCGGGGCGGCGGCACGCTGTCGCCGGGGCTGTTGTCGCCGGGAAGGATGACACCCAATTCGTCCAGGTCGGTCTTCGTCGCGGGGGAGAGCCGCTGGCGGATCGCCTCCACGTACCGCACCGTGTTCAGGAACGCATCGGCCTGATCGAAGAACGTGTACTGCCACGTCTCCGGTCCTTCACCCGGTCGCGGCGTCGCGTAGAAGTGATAGGAGATGTAGTCGAGCGGAATTCCCCGCCGATGGTTGGCGTGATTCAGGAAGTACTCGAACCAGCGCGGGTTGGAGCTCGGCGCGGCAAGGGCCAGCCCCATGAACCTTGTCGTCGGCGAGACGTCGTGGATGGCGCTCACGATGGCGTCATAGCGCGCGGTGTACTGCTCCGGCGTCATCGCGTGCTCGGACTCCACTTCGTTGAGGACCTCCCAGATCGGCAATCGGTAGTGGTAGCCCGACACATGCCGCACCCCGTTCTCGTCGGTGAAGCCACCGTTGACATACCAGCTGACCAGCCGCGCGTAGTATGCGCCAAGCTCCGCACCGCTGGAATCGCGGAGCTCGGTGCCCTGCGTGTAGTTCCAGTACGGCGTGTCGGGATCGTCGGGGTACGTTACCGGCTTGTCGGTCCGGAACAGCCACGCCGGAATGGTCGAGAAGTTCATGACCGTGGGGTGCCCGGCGGTCGCGGCCAGAAACGCCTTCGTCATCGGATCGATCAGGGTGAAATCCCACGACGTCTGCTGCGGCGTCGGCGGCTGCAACTCGGCCACGGCCAGCTTCGGGTACGGCAGCCACGGCACGTAGCGCACGTCGTCGGCGCCGAGATCCTTGAGCGCCTGGTACGCCGCCGCGCCCAGCGCCTGTCCGGGACGTAATGGCGGGTTGACCACCACCTGCAACGTGGGCGTCGTCACCGAGACCGTCGTCGGCCGGTCCCAGCGGATCGTCACGTGCGCCGGCTGCTGACCCCGCAGGCCAGCGGGCCGGACGCCCGAGAGCACCGCGACCACGGCCAGAACTGTCATCCTTCGGGTCCACATCTACTTCCTCCGATCCCCGGACTCGCCCGCCCCTGGGGCCTGGTTCCGCTTCAGCGCCTCGTACGCATCGAGCGCTCGCTGGATCTGGCGCCGCTTCACTTCCGGAATGACCTGGACGAACACGATCACCACGACACCCGTCCAGAGCGACCAGCCAAGCGCATACAGCAGGTCACCCAGGAGACCCGAAATACCCCGGGAATGCGACGATTGAAGGAGGTATCCGGCAACGTGCGCCGCCAGGCCGACGAGAAAACCGAGGATGAGGCTCGAATAGAGGATGCGCTGGCCGGAAAGCGATGCCCTGAGATCGGCGGCGTGCTCATCCAGCCACTCCAGCGTGAACTCATCCGTCAGCCAGCGGGGACCGTCAGTGGATCCGGATTCTTCTGTCATTGTCGACCCTCCCCCCGCAGCCGCCCCGCCGCGGTGGCCGCGACGCCGTGACCCGTCTCACCCAGCGCAGGAAGCTTACACCGTCGTCCTCACGGCGCCTCGTTGACACCGCCACCCATATTAGTCATATTATTACTATCATGAGCCGCTCAGCTACAGCGCTTTCGCCCCTCGCCCTCGTCATTCTCGCCCTCCTGGACGAGGCGCCGATGTACCCGTACCGGATGCAGCAGCTGCTCCGCGAGCGCGGCACCGACCAGGTCGTCAACGTCCGCCACCGGGCCAGCCTTTACCAGACCATCGCGCGGCTCCAGCGGGCCGGCCTGGTCGAGATCCGCGGCACGGTGCAACCGGAAAACCGGCCCGAACGAACCGTCTATCAGCTCACCGATGCCGGCCGGCAGACGATTCACGCCTGGTTGAGCAGGATGTTGAGCCGGCCGGCGCCCGAGTTTCCCGAATTCCCCGCCGCCATTTCGTTCATCTACCTGCTCGAACCGGCCGAGGCGCGAGCCGGGTTGGCGCAGCGAGCCGAAGCGCTGGAGGCGCGACATGCGCGCCTCGCCAGGCTGCTGGCCGAGCACGCCGGCACGGTGCCGCGGCTCTTCCTGCTGGAACTGGAATGCATGAAGTCGGCAACCGCGGCGGAGCTGGCCTGGGTTCGGGGCGTGACCGATGACATCGCCGCGGGCCGTCTCACCTGGAGTACCGCGGCGATCCGCGAATTCCACCACCCGACAACAGACGACGACAACTCATGACCAACCTCGATGCCCGCAACATCGCTTCCGCTCGTCCCGAGCGGTCCGTCTGGCGCCGCGTCGCGCCCGCCGTGCTCCTGCTCGTCATTGCGCCGCTCGTCGCCGAGTTCCTGCTGGGCGACTTCAACATCCGGCAGATCGCCTTCGTCCTCGTGTTCATTCCGCAGTACGGCGGCGGCGCATTGCTGGTGCGCGAGGTCACCCGACGGAGCGGCCGCGGCTGGCCAACGATGCTGTTGCTTGCGCTCGCCTACGCGCTCGTCGAAGAGGGGTTCACCACCCAGACGCTGTTCAACCCCGACTACGCCGGCCAGCACCTGTTGGCGTACGGCTTCATTCCGGCCCTCGGCACTTCGTTCAACTTCGTCGTCTTCCTCCTGACGCTGCATGTGGTGTGGAGCATCGGTAGCTCGGTGGCGCTGGCCGAGGGGCTCGCGGGCGCGCGCTGGCGCGAGCCGTGGTTGCGCCTCCCCGGATTGCTCGGCACCGCGGCGTTGTTCCTCTTCGGCTGCGCATTCACCACCGTCTTCACCTTCCGGATGTTCCACTTCGTCGCCTCCGTCGGGCAGTTCCTGGCGGTCGGAGTCGCGACGGTGTTGGTGATCGTGGCAGCGTTCGTGGGCTTCCGCCCGGGCACTGACGCCGCCGGCGCATCGCGGCCCGGCCGGGCCGCCGCGACGAACCGCCGCGCGCCATCGCACTGGGCGGTGCTGATCACGGCGCTGCTGCTCTCCAGCGCGTTCCAGCTCTGGTTCGGCTACGGCCCGCGCCACGGCATCGACGCCGGCGTGTCGCTCGCCGGTCTCCTTGACTTGGATGCCGCAGCGGTGACCCTGTTTGCGGGGTGGGCCAGCCGCGCCGGTTGGGGTCCCGTGCACATGCTCGCCGCCGCGACGGGCGCGCTGTTGACCTACGGCTGGCTCAGCCTCCGTCGCCTCATCGTACTCGGTGGCACCGCGCTCGGCGTGCCCACCACGCCGGTCGACGTGGCCGGGCAGGCGGCACTGTTGCTGCTGATGGTGGGATTGAGTTACCTCGGCTGGCGCCAGCTGCGCAGCTCGCAACTGGCGTGAGCAGAGCCGGGCCGTGGCGGGGCGCCGGACAATCCGCTCACCGCGTCGGCGTTCCCGGCCACGTCATTGTGCGCAGAACACCTCTGCCTCGGGCCAGTTGAACGACCCCGCGCCCACACGGACCACACAGAACAGCGTCGAGCGCGCATCGAGCACCGCGTCGGCGTAGCCCCTGTTGCTGGCCTCGATCACCCGCAACACCGTCTCCGCCGGCAGCGTCAGCCGCAGCGAATCCGCGCTCCGGGGGTAGTGCGCCAGGTCGGAATAGGCCACCTCGTTCGCGACCATCGCCTGTTGCAGCACCCGCGTGAGCTGAGCGCCGCGGGGCGCGCTGGTCGACGCGTGCGGGAACGACTCGACCCCGGCGGCACATGGCGGCGCCACCGCACCGGCCGGCAGCGCGACCCGGTACTCGACCACCTGCTCGAACCCATCGGCATCGTGCGATTCCGTCAGCAGGTAACCGGCGCCGACGTCGAAGACCGTGCTGCCCGGTGGCAGCATGACCGTGCCCTGCAACGGCCCCGCCTGCGAGTAGACGCGCCATTCCCGGCCGCCGATGGCGTGCGCCCAGAGATGGCCGCTCCGGTCGGGAATCACTTCGTGGAGGTCGGCGGCCGGCGTGCTCGGCAGCGACAGCATCACCCGGCGGGCGCACCCGTTCGCCACACCATCCGGCACGAGGAGAATGGCCCGATGCAGCATCGGCGGCGCTCGTGCCGGGAGCGTGTCGGTGTATTCGTGAATCAGCTTGCCGCCCGGCCGGAACACCTCGTAGCGCGCATATCGGTCGGTGTAGGTCACGATCGAGTCGTCATCGGCATAGGGAATCGAGACGATCGAGCGGAATTCCCCCGGGCCACCGCCCCGGCGGCCGATCCGGTCGAGCAGGGTTCCGGCCGGGCTGTACACGCGCACTTCAATCGGATCGCCGATCGCCACCACGATGCGCCCGTCCGGCAGGCGCCGCGCCGCGGTCACCTTCACCAGCTCGTCTCCGGTGTTCGCCATGGCGCCACCAATGGTCACCTCGACGCGCGACGGCAACGACTGCGCCGACACCGGCACTGGCGCGGCCGCCGCAAGCAGCGCGAGCCGGGCCATCCGGTGCCGTGCCACGGCGGCCGCCGGCCCCGGAATCCCGCGGCCAGCCATCACCCGATCGGACTCAGCACCGCCCGCCCGTAGGCGATCAGTGCCATGACGAGTCCCAGCACGGCGCTCATGATCATCGGGGTCAACTCGTGATACCGCACGTGAACCCAGACGAACACCAGCCCCTCGAGCGCCAGGAGGGCCGCCGCCACAACGGTCAGCTGCGGCCGCCAATGCAGCGCGGAAGGCACGACGAGGCCGATGGCGCAGACCAGTTCCAGGATGCCGAGCGCCATCCACGCCTTCCGCGGCAACGCACCGAAGGACGCGACGTCGCCACTGATCCTGTCGAACAGGAAGACCTTCATGATGCCTGACGAGGCATAGAGCAGCGCGGTCACCACCTGCAGCGCCCACAACAGGATGTTCATCATTGGCTCCTCGGTTTGCGCCGCCTCGAGCGACGTCATTGCCGGTCTCCTTGCTCCGCCGGTTCCGCCCCGTCCTACCGGAGCGACGGCCGCTTCACATGCCAGCGCCGGCGCAAACGCACCGAATCGAATCCGAGATAGTCGCCGGCCGAGGCCGGATTCTTCCCCACCAGCTCGAAGCGGACCGTGTGCATGCCTGGTGTCAGCGTGTAGCTGCCGAAATAGATGTCGCGCACTTCGACGTCCGGCGCGTAGAAGTCTCGGGGGCCGGTGGGATCCCAATCGGGGTAGTCGCCGAGCGAGTCGGCCGGCCTGCCGTCCACCAGGATGCGCCAGCGGCCGTAGTCCGGCGCGTGGGTCATGCGCAACACCAGGCCCTGCAGCTCCGCGGTGTCCACCCGGAACTTCACCTCCAGCCACGCACTGTCGGTGGCGGGTTGGAAGAAGAGCTGCCCGTCACCGGTCCAGTCGTAGCCCTTCTGCAGCGCGATGGTGCCGGGAGAGTGCCGGGCACTCGGCAGCATCGCCGATCCCTGAATGATGTGGTCGAGGTCCGGGAAGATGCGGCCGGCCAGGTCCGGCATCGGTTCCCGCGGCAGCGTCGGCCCGAGCTGATACCAGAATGCCACCGTGGCGATGTCGTCTTCCCGCGGTACGTGCCCGTCGACCTTCCCCGTCTCGGTTTCGTCGGCCGACATCCATCCGGTGTGCTCGAACGTGAAGCGCAGCGACCTGCTGAAGCGAATCGGGTCGACGATGTGCCAGCGGTACATGGTGGCCCGCATGCCAAGGTCGCTGGGATCAGCGCTCAGGTAAGTGGTCCCGAAATAGGGCCAGGTGTTCGGGTCGAGGCCCCACGCCTGCAGGAAATAGTCCTCGGTGCCGGTGCCCTGGATGGTGGGACGCGAGTCGCCGTCGACGTAGATGCGCGCGTCGCCCTCACCAAACCAGTACGGCGAGCGCGCCTGCACCGACATCACCGTGCCGACGTACTCGCCCTGGCCCTTCGTGTCGAGCAGGACGTAGTCCTTGTTCTTCTCCTCGGGAAAGGCGCGCCGGTACTCGGCGTTGAAGTACGCCGTGCCGGCGGGGAGCGAGTCAAGCGTGTTGTAGTCAACCTGGTAATAGAAGCTGCGCACCGGTCGGCCGCCCTGGTTGGTCACCACGATGCGCGCGTGGTGGCGGAACGGCATCTGCCAGAACGAATTGTACGCGTCGCCGCCCTGCACCTGGATCGGCACCGAGCGCACCTCCTGGCGGAGCCCGAAGCCGGCGGCGAAGAAGTCGCCGAGCGGTGCTTCCACGGCGGGCATCGGATTGCCGTCCCAATAGATGCGCAGGGCGATCTCGTCGGGCGCGGCGGCGCCGTTCGCCGCCAGCCAGCTGGGGCGCGCCTCGGCAAAGGTGAGCCAGATGTGGGTGATCACCCCCGGGCCGGCGATGTCAGCCAACACCGCCGAATCGCCAGGCTGGATGGCGGTGATCCGGTCGAGGTTGCTGTTCAAGTCGGGAGCCGACGACGTCACCGCGTGACTCACGCCGGGTTGAATGCGGGTGAGTGCTGAGAGGCCGGCCGCGTCCTGGGCCGCGAGGGCGGCCGGCGCGAGTATGCCGGCAACTACGATGGCGGCACCGAGTCCGGCGAATACGGAGAAACGTCGGGCCGCGTGGTGAGCTTCCGTCCTCATGCCCAACCTCCCGAGCGGTGTGGACTGATCAACCCCAGTCGGCGTTCAGTAGCTGATTCGCGATTGGCCAGACCGTCAGCGATCGCGGTCGCCCGCCGGCGGATTCCCGGCGACCAGCAGGCGCTCCGCGAACTCGAGGCGCTCCTGCATCTCGGACATCTGTGCGCGCAGATCATTGAGACCGTCGCTCAGGGCGTCGACCGTCGACCCCAGCGCCGCATTGTTGTCTCCGACCTGGAGTTCCCTGTCCCTGATCTCCAGTTCCTTCATCTTGCGGGTGTGTCGCATGGCGAGCGCGACGAACGCGACGAACCCGGGAACGCCCAGGCCCACGGCGACGATGGGAATCAGAGGGGTGAGGTCCATCGCGTGTTCCTCCCTGGTCGGCGACCGCCTGTCGAATGTTGCCCTCGGCTACTCCTTCGATAATAAGTCCCCGAGGCCGGCGGAGTCGCCCCGGTGGCCACCGCCTGCGAGTCGCGGCCCCGGAGCACGGGAGCTCCACTTGTCCCGGTCACCCGGGCGAAGATCGCGACCGGGTGTGGCCAGCCCCATTACTGGGGCGTTCCGACGCCTTTGGCGATCAGGCTTTGCAGGCTCTTCATCACGTGTCCTTCCCAACCGGCATTGCAGAGATTGTAGCACTCCACCTCCGGGTCGAGCACGTACCTGTCGGCCGCGTGCCAGGTGGTGCCCGGCGTCTCCGGATTCAGCCACGCATCGAACACCTCTTCGGGCGGAGCCGGAATCACGCGCTCGACGGTCACCGCGATGGTCTTCATGGCGTCTGTCATTTGGGCTTCTTCCCCTTTCCCGGCCGGGTTGCGAAATGGTGCTGGAACTGATCGAGCTGTTCGTTCCAGAAGCGTTCGTAGTGATGCACCCATCCGGCGACGTCCTTCAGCGGTTCACCCCGCAGCGAGATCACCACCTCGCGCCCCCGCTTCTTGCGCTCGATGAGCCCCGCCCGCTCGAGCATCTTGAGGTGCTTGGTCACCGCATTGAGCGCGGTGTCGAACGGCTTGGCCAGTTCCAGGAAGCCGGCAGGGCCCCGGGCCAGCCGGTCGATGATCGCCCGGCGGGTGGGGTGGGATATGGCGGTCAGGACATCGCTCAGCTCGGTCACGCCACAATATTACACCTCCGGGTGTAATATCCACAAGCCCCCCCACCGTGCCTCCCGCCACCCCGCCGGGCGCCGCTAGGTTGCGTCCCGACGACGCAACCGCTCGGGCGCAGGGGAAGGAGTACCGCCGTGGAGATGGCCTATCGAGAACGGTGGAAAGCTGAAGTCGCCGCGATGCGGCGCGTGCTCACCGACCTGCCGATGCGGGAGGAGTGCAAGTGGGGCAAGCCCACGTTTACGGTCGGCGGCAAGAACATCGTCATCATGCAGGGCTTCAGGGACTACTTCGCGCTGGGCTTCTTTCAGGGTGCCCTGCTGAAGGACCGTCGCAAGCAGCTGGTGCAGCTCGGCCAGGTGCAGGCCGGACGGGTGATGAAATTCACCAGCGCCAAGGAGATCACGGCGAAGGCCGCGACCATCAAGGCCTACGTGCGCGAGGCCATCGCGGTCGAGAAGGCCGGCCTGCGGGTTGAGCGGAAGAAGACTTCGGACTATCCGGTACCCGAGGAGCTGGTGGAACGGTTCCGTCGCGACGCCCGCTTCAAGCGCGCCTTCGAGGCGCTCACGCCGGGACGCCAGCGGGGCTACCTCTACCACTTTGCCGCCGCAAGACAGTCCGCGACACGGGCGGCGCGAATCGAACGGGCGATGCCGGCGATCTTCGCCGGCCGAGGGTTCCTGGAGCGGCCTTAGCCGAACCGACTCACCACCTTCGCAGCAACGCCGACCACCATGACATCCGTGACCGCCGCGGTGGCAACTGCGGCGCGGCGGATGTCCGCGCATTTGCAACCCCATTACGCTTCGATGACAGCCCTCGCGCCGGCTTCGGCCCACGCCCCAAACAGCCGGCGGCGCCGCAACTCCACTACCTTTGCGAGACTGATGCCCCATCCCTCCGACCAGGACCATTCTCTGCCGTTCACCACGCTGAAGCTCCACCCCGCCCTGCTCAAGGGGGTGCACGAACTCGGATTCATCCGCCCCACGCCGATCCAGGCCGAGGCGATTCCTCCGGCGCTCGACGGCCGCGACATCCTCGCCTGTGCCATGACCGGCAGCGGCAAGACCGCTGCGTTCGTGCTGCCGATCCTCAATCGCCTCATCGACCAGCCGCGCCGCACGACCCGGGCGCTGATTCTCACACCGACCCGCGAACTCGCCGCGCAGATCCTCGAGGATTGCAACGCGCTGGCCATTCACACGCCGGTCACCGCCGCCGCCATCTTCGGCGGCGTCGGGATGGGCCCCCAGGAACATGCCTTCCGCAGCGGCGTCGATATCCTCATTGCCACGCCAGGCCGGCTCCTCGATCACTTCAAGGCGCCGTATGCGCGCCTGCCCGGCATCGAGGTCCTGGTGCTCGACGAAGCCGATCGGATGCTCGACATGGGATTCCTGCCTGACATCAAGCGGGTGCTGCGTCACCTGCCCGGCAGGCGGCAGACATTGTTCTTCTCCGCGACGATGCCGCCGCCGATCGCCGCGCTGACCCGCGAGATGCTCCACGATCCCGTCGTCATCCGGCTGCAGCGCGAGGCCGCGCCGGCGGTCGGCATCACCCAGGCGGTCTACCCGGTCGCACAGGACCTCAAGACCGCACTGCTGCTGGCGTTGCTGCAGCGGCGCGAGATCGACGAAGCGTTGGTGTTCACCCGCACCAAGCACCGCGCCGACCGGGTGGCGAAATACCTCGTCAAGGCAGGTGTCAGTGCCGACCGGATTCACGGCAATCGTTCACAGGGGCAGCGCACCGCGGCACTCGCCGCGTTCAAGAGCGGCCGCCTGCGGGTGCTCGTCGCGACCGACATCGTCGCTCGCGGCATCGACATCACCGAGCTCGGCCATGTCGTGAACTTCGACGTCCCCGCGGTCCCGGAGGACTACATCCACCGCGTCGGTCGCACCGCGCGGGCCGCCGCCACCGGCGACGCCTTCACCTTCGTCTCGCCGGCCGAAGAAGTCGACCTGCGTCACATCGAACGCGTGCTGGGAAAGCGCCTGCCGCGGGTCACGGTGCCGGACTTCGACTACGGGGCGCGCACCGAGCCGCCACTGGAAGCAGGGCGCCCGCCGCGGCCGCCACGATCGGCCCACGGTAAACGGTCGCGCCCCGGCACGGCGAAGGGCGGCCCGTCGGCGTCGAAATCCGGCCCCGCCGCGCGACCGCCGCGCGACCCCAACTCCTCGCGGAGCAACCGGCGACGCAATTGGCGGGGCAAGCGGGGGTAGTCGGCGCGGCGCGAACGGGGAGGCGACGCGCCACCAAAGCCTCAGATCAGGTACCGATCACCCTGCGGGCAGTGAACCTCGGTGACCCCGGCGCGGTCGGCGGTTTCCCGGGCCCCCTGCACCACCACAAGACGGGTCTGCGTGATCGGGTCCGTCGTCTCGAACCCCGGGCTGATCATCTGGACGCTCCTGAACCGGAGGACATTTGTCAGCCGTCGGTGACGGGCTGCGTGACGGCCGCTGGCGCTCCGCGAACAAACGCGATGTAGTCCGTCGGCATCGGTTCAAGGCCGGCCTCACGAAGCAACAGGTTGACCTTGCCGCGGTGATACTGCGCATGCAGGGCAACATGCAGCAGAATGTCCTGCACCGGCGTGCGAAACGACTGGCCGGCCGAGTTGCGGTACGACACTTCGCGCATCAGGTCCGCCTCGTCGAGCGCCGCCAGATACCGCGAATACCCGGCGTGGACTTCGTCCGCCAGGGTGCGGAGTTGCGGCAGGTCGAGACCTGGCCACACCGGCGTCGCCGGCGCGCGCTGCTCGAGTCGCGCAAGCCAGACCTCATCCGCTCCGAGAATGTGCGCGTACTCGCGGAGCGCCTCCGCCGGCGGCGAGGAACCGGCGGCGAGGGCCGTCAACAATCGGTCGTCCGCCCATGCCAGATGGTCCCGGAGTCGACGAATTGCAGCTAACACGGAGTGCTCCTTTCGATCGGAACGGCGGCCGGGTTCGGGTTGCCGTCGGATCATAAGGCGGCGGACCCGAGTGCGGCCACCGCCCCGGAGCGCCGCCCGGCGCCCGGCCCCCTTGCCTCCCCGGCCGCCCCACCGTATACTGAACCATATGGTTCAGTTTGCGAATGCCCGGCTCGACACCGCCTTCGCCGCCCTCTCGGACCCGACCCGACGCGGCGTGCTGGAGCAACTCGGGCGTTCTGACGCCTCGATCTCCGACCTGGCCGACAGGTTCCGGATGACCCTCACCGGGATGAAGAAGCACGTCGGCGTTCTCGAACAGGCCGGCCTCGTCACCACGGAGAAGATCGGGCGGGTCCGCACCTGCCGGCTCGGCTCGCGTCGGCTGGAAGAAGAGACGGCATGGCTCGAGCGGTATCGGCAGCTCTGGGCCGCACGTTTTGATCAGTTGGACACGGTGGTTGAAGAACTCAAACGGAAGGAGACAACCCATGCGCGCAGCAAGTGACAAGGAGTCCGCCCCCGCCAGGCACCCCACGACGACGGAGCGGCGGTCCGATCGGGAAGTGGTCGTCATGCGAACCTTCAACGCCCCGCCCCGCCTCGTCTTCGAGGCGTGGACCAAGCCCGACCTGCTGAAACGGTGGTGGGTGCCGAAGTCCGTCGGCGTGGCGTTCGTTTCCTGCGAGGCCGATGTCCGCACCGGCGGCAGCTATCGGTTCGTCTTCAGCCACCCCTCGTCACCGGAACCGATGGCGTTCTTCGGCAAGTACATCGAAGTCACGCCACCGTCCAGGCTGGTCTGGACGAACGAGGAAGGTGGCGAAGGCGGAGCGGTCACCACGGTGACCTTCGAGGCGCGCGGTCCGGAAACCCTGGTGGTGATGCGCGACCTCTACCCCACCAAGGAAGCGCTCGACAACGCCATCGCATCGGACAGCATGCCCGGATACGGCGAGACCTTCGACCAGCTCGACGACCTCCTCACCACGCTGACCGCGAGCGCCTGACAATCACCGCCGCGTGCCTCGGCCGGCATGACTCCCATGCCGGCCGGGTGCTCCGCGTCGCCGCGGCAGCCATTCCCTGATGCCGCCAACGCAGAAGTCGGCACGGGCCGTTCAGGCCGGCACGGGCCACGGATCGGTCGCAAGGACCGAGTAGACCGCGTGGTCGCGGAACGCTCCCCCGACCCGATGTGATTGCCGTCGAATACCCTCGAATCGTCCGCCGACGCGCTCCGCGACCCGGCGTGATGCGTCGTTCTCGGTGCGACACTGGAACTCGACCCGGTTCACGTGATGATTGGCGAACAGGTGTTCAACGACAACCCGCGTCGCGCGGGTTGCCAATCCCTGCCCGCGAGCCGCAGCCGTGAGCCAATAACCCAGCTCCGCCACGTGATGGACAGCATCGTGCGACCAGCACGGCACGCCGCCGAGCAGCTCTCCGTTGCACCAGATTCCAAGGTGAAATCCGCGATTCTCGGCCTCGCGCCGAGCCGCTTCCCGGATGAACGCGCCCGCATCCTCAGGCGAAAGAATGGTGCTCGACCATCGCAACCACCGATCGAAGGTGGCGCGGTCCGCGTCGACCGCCGCCACCAGCGTCGCGGCATCGTCAGCGTGTAGTGAGCGGAGTCGGATATCCTCTGTGCAGCTGAGTTCCATTGAATCCCTCGTCAGACCGCGGCGATGGCGAGTCGAGCGCCGGTGCGCCGGAACCGGCGGTACGCCGCGTAGAACAGCGCGGGGCAATACCCGAGGATCATGACGGCCGCAAGAAGGTAGAAGAGGTAGCGGTACTCCGGCCGGAAGAAGTCCTCGAACGTCCACCCGTGCGGCAGTTGCCCGGTCCGCTGACGCTCCAGCGCCTGCATGTGCACGAACAGCACCGAGGCGCCGCAGGTCCACAGCGCCTGGAACGCTCCGATGCTCAGGACCACCCCGCCGAGCACGGAACGCGCCAGCAGGGTGAAGTACGGCACGGTCAGCAGCGAAATCACCAGCGCACAATCGAGCAACCAGATCGCGAGATCATTCCCGACGCCGTGCAGTTCCAGCAGCGGGACGAGCGCGAGGGGGAGCAGCGCGACACCCGCCAGCCGTACGCTCGCCCGCCATTCTCCCGGGTCGGTCCGGCCGGGAGTCGGCGGGTGCTCCGCGCGGAACAGTCTGGGGGAGAAGACGAGCGCCACCATGATGGATGAACCGAACCAGAGGCCCACGAAGACCATCGGGACGCGCCCGCCGATCGTGCGCCATTGGTGGGCACCGAGGACCATGGCGACGGTGAGCAATCCGGCCAGCAAGAGGCGTCGCTTCAGCGCTGGCGTGGGGGTCATGGAAGTGGGCAAGCTACCGACGCCGGGGCAGCGGGTCCACGACGCCGACCCTGAGCGGGTCTCCCGACAATTACCTGAAGCGGACTGAGATCCGTCTCGCATCCGCAGCAGAATGCCGGGCAAGCAGGGTCACGATTGCCAGACCGACAATCGCCACCACCTGGATGATCCGGTTGCGTTTCGGCGCACGCTGTCCATCGCGATCCCGGAGTCCGGGTTCGTTCCTTCCACGCCGCGGAGGCCATTCCGGTCCAGCTCCTTCGTGAAGCGACAGTCGGAAAGGAAGACGACGAGAAGCAGACGGCCAGAGACATACCGGGATGATCTTTGCGTTCGGAGCTTCATGACCCCGGGATCACAGGCAAGCGCGTTGGCCCGCTATGCCTCATCGCACGCTTTCTCCAGCGCCGCCACGTCGAGCTTGACCATCTTCAGCATCGCCTCCATCACGGCCTGCAGTCGACAAAGAGCAGGAGGCCTTCGGAGAACGTGAAGCAGGGGCCGCCACTGTAGCCCATGAAGGAGCGAGCGAGGATCAGGCGCCGGCCGGGACGCTGTGAGCCCACCAACGCCGGACCACGACGACGCATGCCGATAACACCCACGTGCCGAGTGCGATGCCACTGACGAGCTGGGCGCGCGCGGGGTCGAAGACCACGCCTGCCCAGCAGGCGACACAGGCGCTCAGGCCCACCAGGCCTGTGTACCAATAGTTTGCCCGCGTGGGTGGACGTTCGGTGAGCCCATTCGACGTCTCGCGCCGCATGACGAGCACTTCCATGATGACCCCCCAGAGAAGGGCCCACGGTATCGCCGCTACGGCGCTACGGTCACCGGGCCACAGGGCGCGGCTGAGGACATAGTAGATCGCCGAGTACTCGAACGCGCCCCTGGCGAACCGGCCGGTAGGATTCACGCTGCGCTCCTCCCTGGGAGACCTCGGTACCTGACGCCCTGCGCGTCTGCGCCTGCCGCCAACCGTGCCGATGGTACATCAACATGGCGCCGTCGCCGCCGTCGCCGCTGACCCGGGTTACCGGGCGCCGCTGGCCGGGCAGGCATGGTCGGACCCCTTCCACCCTCTGCAAGTCAGCAGTCGAAGAATCGCGCCATCCCGTTTGAACCCCACGGCGTTGGTATCGGGGATCCCTGGAAACTCGTAACGCCAATAGACTCCAGCCCGCCGGACTTCCAGCGTGTAAACGAACCCATCCCCGACCACAGCGCACCCGACATGATCCACTCCGCCATCCGGCCGGGGAACTCGACGATTGGTGACGCACGGCGTTTCGCCCACCGGCCTTCCCGGCAGCTCGTTCAGGCCGAGCGAATCCAGTTCGCGGACCACCGCCGACCAGTTCCGCTCGGCGGGGTGCTGCGCGACGCAGAGACCGGCGGCGGCGTTGAACCACCGCTCGCCACATCGGCTGCGAGCAAACGAGTCGTCGATCATGTTGGCCTGCCAGATCAGGTACTGTCGCCCCGAAGCGGAATCGTCGCGAGAGCGAATGACGAGCATGTGATCCGGCATGAACATCCCGCTGACCGACCAGAAGCGGATCTCCATCTCGTTCCGGCCCACACGCATCGACCGCAGGTCGGGGAGGTTCCCCGCGACCAGCGCGCACCCGAGGTAGTCATCACGGGGTCCGTCACACCGGACGCCGGCTGGCGATTGGGCCGCGGCCGGTACAAGCCAGACCGCCACCAACGTGAGGGGAATCAATGAGCGGATTTCTGATCGCATTGCACCTCCCCGATTACTCGCGCGACGTCATGCCTCCTGCGCTTCCATGGCGAGGCCGCCGGGTGCACCAGGCTCTTGTGGAATCTACGCCGCGGTGGCCGAGCACACCGCCGCCCGCAGCAAGCGCGTGCGCGGCAGCGCCCCGGGGGTGATGATCACGGCAACTCGTAGTTCAGGGCGAAAGGGTGCTCCATGCCGTGCCCGACAGCGGAGCTGCCGTCGCCCACCAGGTCCTGCAGGTCTCCGGTGGCGGAGCCGGGGATGACGGAATAGGACTCCTTCGCCTGTCCGTTCTCGAATACGCCAGTCCGCTGCAGCACGAAAGTGCCGGCCTTGCCGCTGATTCGTCCCACGAACCGCTCGAGGCCTACGAAGCTGGCCGAGCCATCACTGCGGTACATCATGAGGTACTCGACCCGACCCTCGCTCTAAGGCTCTTCATCCCAGCTCTTGATGGCGAACCGGCCGTTAGAGGACGAACGGGATGACTCGCTTGGTGTGGGCCGCGTAGACTGCATACTCCGGGTATCGCTCGACCACCAGTCGCTCCTCTGTTCCGATTCGCACGGCGATCGCACCGGAGGCCAGCACTCCCAACGCGACGGCCAGGGGGGAGAGATGGGAGGCAATCCCGGCCCACAGGAATAGCAGGATCGCCGCATAGATCGGATGCCGCAGGAAGCGATATGGGCCGGTGGTGACCAACCCGCCATCGGTTGGCGTCGCCGTGGCGTGGAAGCTCCGCCGGCCGAAGGTCAGGCGTGCCCAGATCATCAACAGTCCCGCAATCACCTGCCCGGCGATGAGAACTGGAGTGCCTGCAAAGAGCGAGTGCTTCGCGAAGAGGCACCAGACGCTGAGCACCAGGACTGCGGTGGCAACCAACGACACGTTCTTGACGTTCACGGACTCCCCTATCCCGAATGGCCTGAAGCACTCGGTCGCCAAGCAGCCGCGACTCGCCATTTTCCGCCAGCGGTGCCGGCACAGAATGTACGTCCCTGCCCCGCCGCCCGCCCGCGGCAAGCGCGCGTCAGGGGGCTGCCCCCCGCGCCGCGGCCCCGGAGGGCGTCTTGGTGCCCGTCACCGTCGCCAGTCCGGATGCTACCGAAGGCGTCGCCCGCCGAGCGCAGAGCGCACCCGTCCGACGGCTGGCGCATGACATGCCCATAACATAGATTGTCTATGTCATGGCGACGCCTCCTGATCAGACAGCCATCCCGCGTGGGACTCCCGATCCCCTCATCTCGCAGGCACTGGATGTCGACGACGAACTCCGCACTGTCGAGCTCGCCGAGCCAATCCGCTCGGGTCATCGCCGCCGTCCGGCAACCCGCCTGAGGCTGCCATGACCCCGAATGAACTCTGGCGCAGGATTGTGCTGCTTGTTCGGCGGGATCGCGCGCTCCGGGATCTCGAAGGGGAGATGCGGCTGCATCAGGACCTGCGGGCCCGCGCGCTCCACGCCGAGGGGCTGCCCATTTCGAAGGCTCGTGAGGCGGCACGTCGGCATTTCGGCTACCCATTGCAGGTGGCGGATGAGAGCCGGAAGGCGTGGGGACTCATGCGGCTGGGCGAGTTCCTCGACGACCTGCGCCATGCCCTCCGCCGCGTCGTCAACCGGCCCGGCTTCTCGGTGGCGACCATCGCGGTCCTCGGCCTGGGCATCGGGGCGACCACCGCGATGTTCAGCGCGGTCGATGCGGCGCTGCTGCGGCCGCTGCCGTTCGCCAGGCCGAAGCAGCTGGTCACGTTGACCGACATCACACTGCCGTTCGATTTCGGCGGGGGAGAACAGCACCTGGATGGTCCGCAGATGCTGTCCATCCGCGACATTGCCGCCATGCCCGCGGTGTTCTCCCAGGTGGCGGCGTTCGCCGCAGGCGGGATGAATCTCTCCGAACCCGACCGCCCGGTTCGCCTCAATGTCGGCGTGGCGACGGTGAACTTCTTCGCCACCCTCGGGATTCCGCCCCTCGCGGGACGGACCTTCACGCCCGACGAGGGGAGGCCCGGCAACGGCCACGTGGCCGTCCTGTCGTGGTCCCTGTGGCAGACGCACTATGGTGGCCGGCCGATGCTCGGGCGGGCGATACGCCTCAACAACGTGTCGTACCAGGTGGTGGGCATCATGCCGCGCGGATTTGCCTTCCCGCGTGAGAGTGATCTCTGGATCCCGATGAGCATTCCCATCACGCTCACGACCATGGAGCCGTACCGCGGCTTGATGGCGCCGCAGGTCCTCGCGCGGGTCGCCGACGGCGTCTCGGTGAAAACCGCGTCGCGCCAGCTGCTGGCGCACTGGGAACAGCAACTGTCCCTCCCCGGTGGCACCGCATCCGACCGGTCCGGGTTCCAGATCGCCCTCTCCCAACTGCGGCAGCACGGAGTCCTGAATCCATTGCGGTCCGATCTCGTGGGGGCCCGCAGTACCGGGCTGCTGATGCTGCTCGCCGCGACCGGGTTCCTGTTGCTCATCGCCTGCGCCAACGTGATGAACCTGCTCCTGGCCCAGGCCGCGGAACGCCGGCGCGAGATCGCCGTGCGCGAGGTACTCGGGGCCACCCGCTCGCGACTCGTTCGACAGCTCCTCACGGAAAGCGCGGTCCTGGCGATGGCCTCCGCCGCAGTGGGCGTCGCGATCGCGCCAGTGGCACTGAAGCTGATGCAAGCGCTGCTTCCGATGGACCTCACCACGGTTGCGCCGACAGAGATCGACCTGCGCGTCCTCGGATTCGCGGTGGCCCTGGCGCTCGGGACCGCCATGGGTTTCGGCCTCTGGCCGGCGCTCACGACGTCGCGCTCGGAGCCCGCCGAGGCGATCAAGTCCGGCGGCGGGCATGGCGGCACAGCGAGTCGCATCGGGCGGCTTCGCCGGTCGCTGGTCGTCGCCGAGCTGGCGCTGACACTCATCCTGCTCGTTGGCGCCGGGCTGATGCTGCGGAGCTTCCGGGACGTCATGGGCCTCGATCGTGGCCTGTCGGCCGATCGGGTCGGCACCCTCGAGCTGGCGATTCCGGAGGGCTCCGCGACGGGCCCAAGCGCACGAACCATCCCGGACATCCTCGAGCGGCTCCGGGCGACCCCCGGGATCAGCAGCGCGGGCGCGGTGAACGACCTGCCACTGGGAGGGGGAGGCGGCTCGGCGTTGGTGGTCCTGCCGGACGACGTCCCGCCACCGGCGAATCCCGATGACCGGACCGTGGCGCTCTATCTCGTCGCCTCTCCCGGGTACTTCACGACCATGGGAATACCGATCGTCGAGGGGCGGCCGTTCCGGGACGGCGACGGGTCCGATCTGGCGATCATCAGCGCGGCGCTCGCGAAGAAACTCTGGCCGGGCGGCAGTGCCATCGGCCGAAGGTTCAACAACGGTGACAGCGCGTCGCACACCATCATCGGCGTTGTCGGAGACGTGCGCCAGACGGGCCTCGAGGGGGAGCGCGCGCCACAGATGTACTTCCCGATGGGCGCCAGGACCCCGTCGGCGGTCGCCATCGTGGCCCGAAGTCGGCTGGGCTCGGCGGCTTTGCTGGGCGCGATGGGTGCCGCGGTGCGCCAGGTCGATCCGTCACAGGCCGTCTATCACGTCCGGATGATGGACGACGTCGTGGCGGCGTCGGTCGCCCCGCGACGCACCAGCACCATCCTGATCAGCTTGTTCGCGGCACTGGCGCTGCTGCTCGCGGCGCTCGGTACGTACGCGGTGATTTCCTTCGGCGTGACCCAACGCACCCGGGAATTCGGCATCCGCATTGCCCTGGGAGCGACGGATCACGACCTCCTCGGGATGGTCACCCGGGAAGCGCTGCTGCTCATCGGCCTGGGGATCGCTCTTGGCACGGCTGGCGCGTGGGAACTCACCCGCCTGGTGCAGGGCCTGGTATTCGAGGTCGACGTGCACGATGCGCGGACCTTTCTCGCCGTCCCGGTCCTCCTCGGTGCCATCGCCCTGATCGCCGCGCTGTTGCCACTCCGCCGGATGGGTCGCGTCAATCCCGCGTCGGTGATGCGGGAAGAGTAGCGGCACAACGTCGCTGTGGTACGCCGGCACGACAGGGAACCTGATCGGTTGCGCTTGGCCACCCGAAAGACGCGGGCATCCCGCTGGACGACGAACCGGATGACTCGCCTGGTGCGGGCGGCGTAGGCTGCATACTCCGGGTATCGCTCGAGCACCAGTCGCTCCTCTGTTCCGATTCGCACGGCGATCGCACCGGAGGCCGGCACTCCGAATGCAACGGCGAGCGGAGAGAGGTGCGAGGCAGCCCCGGCCTGCCCACTTCAATCGCGCCTCAGCCGGCTGCCCCTCGCGCCGTATCACCAGCCGTTCGCCAGAAATACCGAGCGAGCAGGTACGACGTCACCGGCAACCCGATCCCATAACCCACCAGCGCGATGAACTGGAGTCGCATTTCGCCGGTGGCGGGGCCAAGCGTGCCAACGAGGCAGAGACTCCCGGTGATCAGCATGCTGATGCTGATCGCCCGCCGGAGCCCGCCGCCGCGGAAAGTGAGGGCCGCGAACAGCAATGACAGGCCCAGGAACACATCCCACGCGAGCAATTCGACAGCGTACTGCGGCGAAGGCCACACGATCGTGCCGGCCCCGCTCTGCCGCAACGCCGTCAAGCCGACAAAGTGCACGGCGCTGGTCAATCCCGCCATGACGACAACGAATGCCAGTGCAGCAAGCCCATATGCCTTGTCGCCGGGCGCGGCTGCATCGTGCACCGCAACCATCAGCAGAACGAGGAGCGGTGCTGACACCAGCGTCAGCACCTCCATGATCGTGAGGATCGGACCGGCGATCGGCTGCGAGAAGCCGCTGGCACGCATGCCGAGCGCGACGACCACCACGTAGGCGGTCCCAATGACGGCAAGTGCCGACGCCGACCATGCGCCAAGTCGATTCATCGTGCCTCGGTGCGCCACGCTACTCTACCTCCTCAGCACGTCGCTGGCGGCCGCGGCAGCGACCAACGACTCCGCATCGGCCTGGAGCAGAAACCCCTCGGCCACCGCGTGCGCCGCCGCCTTGCGCACCGCCCGCACGTATCCATCGTGGTTCCCGTACCGCTCCTCGAGCGACAGGCGCGGGTCACCCGTCGCGAGGCGCTCGGCGCGCGTCTTCGCGAACGGAATCATCCCCCCGGCAAAGCTGCAGAGCTGCCCCTTGAAGAACCCCGAGCTCGTGATGTTCCAGCTCCCATCGCTTCCTTCGTCGCATCGGCGAGGGTTCCGTCGCTCAGTCTCGGCCACCGGCTCGGGGGCGGCGAGACGTCCTTCATCACCCAGTCCCGGAGATGCACCAGAAGTGCATGCACCGTCTCCGTGTGCGGCACCGGGTTGTCGGGAAGGATCCCTGTGCCCCAGTCGTGGGTGGGGCACGCAGGTGGAATACGGGCGATCGACGCATTGAGGTCCCGGGTTTGGGCGCGGTCGAACGACTCTGTGCCACTGCGGCCGCCGCGCTGGTACCGTGGAGCACCATGCCTCGGGCGAAGAAGTCCAGCCAGACAATCGGATTCCCGTCGGACCCGCTGCGACTGAGAATGCCGAACTGGTAGAGACAGGCGTCAGGATCATCGTTCAGCACGTGGTCTCGGACCAGAAACGACATCTGGACCCGAGAGAGGCTGGGCTCGCGCCCCGCCGTCTGGTCAAGCCACGCGGACAGTACCTCGAAGCGAGGCCTGTCCAGTGCGGTCTCGGTGACGACAAGGCAATCCAGGTCGCTTCGACCCGGTACGAAGGAGGGATCGAGGGCCGATCCGTACACGTAGAGGCCTACGAGGTCAGGGCCGAGCAGCCTCGGGAGGTGTTCTTCCAGCAAGGCGGCGATGCCGCGGAATTCGTCGGGCAGGGCCTGCAACACGACACTGCTCCTGGGTACACCTGTCGACAACCGGCTATCCCCCTTCGGAGGGATCGGGAAGCAACCTGACGTCCTGCGCTTCCGCTGCGGTGCCCGCCGAGGCTGCCGCCATCCCCTGATCAAAACAATATCGGCACCAGCCGAGGCGTCCAGGCACCGCGGCAACCGCGAGTTGGGCCGCGCCGGTGATAAGCCGACCCGAAGCGGGCCAGGGTCAGTGCCCCCGCACGTCTGCAGCCGGCGTCCGTTCTCGTGGTGGAAGGACCGCAAGGAGCAGGACGCCAATCGCGCCGACGATCACGATATCCTGGGGACTATCCTTCCGGTGCACCCCGCGCGACCAGGCCTCGAGTGACATGACCAGCATCGTCAACGCATGGGCCAGGGTTGACCAGGCCGCAAACGCGATCAACGACCGATGCCGTGCCGGCTGCTTCACGGCCAGCAACAGGAAGACCCCCAGCACGGTGCCAACGCTCATGAACATCGGGAAGGCATCCTGATGCTCCTCGAGCCAACTGGCGTGCCACAGGCTCTGGAACAGGGGGATCGCCCAGGCCAGGTACAACAGCCCCACCAGGGCCAGGACAACCCGCACTACGCGCTCACGCTTCATACAGTCCGCGATCCCGGGAGGTATGTACTGCTCGCCGACACGTGGTGAAGTGAAGTCGATCGATGCTCGACGGCCATGCCGATGCACCGCATCGTGACCACTGCGACCACCATCGCGGCGAGCACGACGCGCCCCTGAAGAAGCTGCGCGCCAGGGAACGAATGGGCTACAGGCCCAGCATGTAGACGGGCGCCAATGCAGCGAGCAGGGCGACCGCCTGCAGGATCAGCACGAACACGGCCTTGCCCGGAGCTCGCGGCAGCCACCTGGCGCCGAACCACGCCACGATCGGCACCTGGAGCCCGACGAGCATCTGCCAGAGATGAGCGGACGTGCCTTCGTCCGCCTCGCGAGCGGCCCCGTACCGGACCACGTGCAGCGCCACGACGGCAACGGCTGCCATCGACATGAGCACCGGCATGAACGCGCTGGGGCGCTTGAGGATCGTCGTCCCGCCGCGAAGGGCGAACCCTTCTTCAAGCAGAGCCGGGACCGGCCCGAACCGGCGCTCTGCTTCGATTCGTGCCTCCGTCGGGACCATACCGGCGCGCACGTTGTCCTCGGTGCGGCGTTCGATGTGGTACGCCAGCTCCTCGACCACCTCGGCGCGCACGGCATCCGGTCGTACCATGGCGTGCAGCCGTCGACGAAGTCGGCCCACGATGGACGCGAGTCCCATCAGCCGGCCTGAAGGACCGTGTCGACAGCGAGGGTAAGCGCTCGCCATTCGGCTTCATTCGCACGGAGTTGGCGCTCGCCGGCTCGCGTGAGGCGGTAGAAGCGGGCTCGGCGGTTGTTCTCGGAGACGCTCCATGACGCCTTGATCCAACCGCGCGCCTCGATTCGGTACAGTGCCGGATAGAGGGAGCCCTCCTCGATCTGAAGCAGGTCGTTTGCCATCTCGGCAATGCGAAGGCCAACGCCGTAACCGTGCATCGGGCCCACGGATAGCGCCTTGAGGACAAGGAGATCCAGTGTGCCCTGTGGGAGTGCCTGCTTCCTGCGCATTGGCGTCCGGCCTCTCGTGGAACGTTACCCTATCGACTTCTAGGGAAGATACGGTTCTTCCTGGAGGCTGCAAGGACGAGGCGCCGACGCTGAGCTGACTGCGCCACCCACGCTGCTCCCGCCGATCGAAGCCTCCGGGTCCTGGCCCTGCTCGACCAGCCGATCGCCGTGCACGGCCTACCGACGATGCCGCGGTTGGACAACGGGTCGGGATTCATCGCGGTGACGCCCCGCGTCCGCTGCAAGCGCCGGTCAGCTGGTAGCGCGCGAACTAGAGCACGGTGCCAAAGAGACGCCCGATCATCGCGGTCACACCCATCGCCACGGCGCCCCAGAAGGCGACGCGGATTGCGCCTCGCAGAGGAGCCGCCCCGCCCAGGTGCGCCGCCACGGTTCCGAGCAGACCCAGCAGGACCAGCGATGCACCGATCGTCACCGGCACGACCACGGTGATTGGCAGGAGCAGGACGATCAACGCGGGCAGCGACGCGCCGGCGGCGAACGAGGCGGCCGACGCGAGCGCTGCTTGGAGCGGTCGCGCCATGCTCGATTCGGACAGGCCCAATTCGTCCCGAGCATGCGCGCCCAGGGCGTCGTGCGCCATGAGTTGGGCCGCGACCTCGGCGGCGAGAGCCGGCGTAAGCCCCCGCTTCACGTAGATGGCGGCAAGCTCCGCCTGCTCCGCCTCGGGTTGCCTGGCGAGTTCCCTGCCCTCACGGGCGAGGTCGGCGTGTTCGGTGTCCGCCTGGGAGCTGACCGAGACATACTCACCCGCGGCCATCGAAAGGGCGCCGGCGGCAAGGCCGGCAAGTGCCGTCAGGATCAGAGCACTCCGTGACGTCTGCGCGGCCGCCACGCCCACCACGAGACTGCTCGTGGAGATGAGGCCATCGTTCGCGCCGAGCACTGCGGCGCGCAGCCAGCCGATGTGGGAAGTGCGGTGGCGCTCGAAGTGCACCATGCGGAACGGTATGTCGGCCAATCGCGTTCCGCCACCTGACACCCTGCACCGCCGCGGCAGCCCCGTGGAAGACCACCTATTTCCGTGCCCGACCCTGAGCCCGCAATCTCGGTGGCGCAATCAGCTCCCACGCGTCGCCCAGCAGCTCGGCAAGTTGCGCGCGTCCGATCACCGATAGTCGGACCAGCACCCATGGGTAGTTCCGATAGTGGTCAGTGAGGTAGAAGACCGCCGGCCACCCCTCAAGCAGGTACTCCCGGTTGACGGCCGTGGTCCGGAGCACGAGTGTCTCCCCGTCGTCGTGGAGCCGCGCCAACAACTTGCCCTTCACCTTGAGCGCTGGCGTGCCATAGGACTGACTGAGCTCGATTCCCGGCAACTACGCCGCGAGCTTGTGAACATCGGCGAAAGTCAGCGCCTCCTTGCAAGATGTGTCATGGTTGTCACTGAACCCACTGCGCATCGCCGCCGCCCTCCGGCGCGTTGGGCACGGTGTAGACCTTCCGGAGGCCGCTGCCATCCTGGTTCACCACCCAGATCGAGGTGGTGCAGGAATAGGTCGCCGAGCATTCCTGTCGGGTGAAAACGAACCGACCATCGGCCGACCACATCCGGGCATCCGTCTGGTCGACTCCAAAGTCGGAGCTCAGCGTCGGTGCCCTGGTCAAGTCGGCGAGCCCCGACCCGTCAGGCGCCATCGTGAAGAGGCTGGCCCGCTGCTTCAGGTCGGTGCCCATGGTGATCTGGATGAGCACATGAACGTGATCGGGCATGATGGCGACCGGCTGCACGACATCCACCTCCAGCCCGCCGGTGACGGCGGCGATCTGCGCCTGGCTGACCAGCGTCCGCTCACCGGAGCCGTCGGCTTTGAGGGCGATCATCTGCTCGCCCGCCTGACCGATCACATACACCTCGCAGTACAACTCGGAACTGTCGCCCGACCAGATCGGGCAGGTGTAGTCGCGTCCATTGCCTCCGGCGATCTGCGTCATGTTGCTGCCGTCGGCGTTGCCGACCCATACCGTCTCGACGGTGCCGTCGAAGCCACCGTAGGTCAGCTTTGCGCCGTTCGGCGAGAACGAAGCCGCCGAAAAGTCGGGCGCCGCGCCCAGGGTGGTCACCGCCCCCGACGCGGCATCGAGGATGCCGTAGTTGGTGTTGCCGATGACGAGCAGCTTCGATCCGTCGGCCGACCACGACCGTGGCCGCGCCCTGATGCCCACGCTGGTGGCCGCGCCACCGGCCGGCTCGGCCAGCGTCAGCATCATGTCCCAGGAGTCGGTGGTGGCGTTCCCTGCCCCGTAGGCCACCATGGAACCGTCCGGCGACCAGAGCGGATCGATGTCCACGCTGCCGGCGCCGAAGGTGGTGGCGTTGCTTCCGTCGTCATCCACGATCGCGATGTTGTGAATCTGATTTCCGTTGTCCATATCGAAACCGATCGGATGCAGGTAGCAGCGGACGTTGATGACCAGCGGCTGGGTCTGACCGGCATTCAATGTCACCGTCTGCTGCCGGACCCCCAGCAGATAGCAGTGACCGTCGTTGCCGCTGAATGCCACGTGGTGTGATCCGGCGCTGAGACTGTCGAAGGTGACCGTTCCGTTGGCCGCTACCGGCTTCGAGCCGCCGTCCACGGTGATGGTGTAGCCGTTGGCATCGGTGCCGTTCCCGTCGGTGGTCACCGTGACCTGGATCCTGGCGGGATCGGACGACGAGGGTGGCGGGTTGGAATTGGTGCCCGTCGGGGTGCTGCCGCTGCATGCGGCCAGCAGCACCGCGGCCGAGAGGGCCCATTCCGCGACCGGTCGCGCGGGGACCGGGGCGGGGGCGGCTCGGCGGTGAGATCGGATTGCCGTTTTCATGGTTCCTCCTACCTTCCAACTGTCGCGGGTGTGGTACCGGCCCTCCCTGCCCGGTCTGTCAATCGGCCCGAAATTGCCCCTGGGCCCCCCGCTCGGTCTTGCATATCTGCGGCGACTTTTTGCCAATTCCGGTCGAATTCCCGTCCCGGGCCGGACCTCCGGGCCGGGCGGTCCGCTCCTTCCGGTATCTGGCGACACCTGGGGAGGTGCTCTGAGCGTGCTGGCGGCAGTGCTGTTGGTCGCCGCCATCGCCGGCTGGGCGGTGGTATTGCTGCTGTTGGTCCGGCGGCGGGAGCCGGCGGAGCGGCTGCGCCGGGCCGAACGGCTGCTCGGCCGACGGGAAGAGACGGATGCGGCGCGACTGCGGTTCTTTGCCAACGTCGCGCACGAGTTGCGCACACCATTGACCCTGATCCTGGGCGAGCTGGACGCCGCCCTGGACGAACCGGACGCCGAAGCCAGGGCCCATCAGTTGCGGGTCGCCGGCCGCCAGGCCCGCCGGCTCGAGCGCCTCGCCGACCAGGCCCTGGACCTCACCCGGCTTGATGCCGGCAGCCTCGAGGCCCGACCCGTCGACCTGGAGGTGGTTCCTTACCTTGAATCGCTGGTGATGTCGTTCGGCGAACTGGCCGAGCGGACCGGCATTCGACTGGAGTTCATTGCGCGGCCCCGTTCCATCGGCTCGACCATCGACCCCGAGCACCTGGCGACCATCGTCACCAACCTGCTTTCGAATGCGTTCAAGTACACCGCCACGGGCGGACGCGTCGGCGTGGCGGTGGAGGAACGCGCCGATTCAGCTTCGACGGCGGGCGGATCGCTGACAATCACGGTCGCCGACACGGGAACCGGCATTCCGGAAGATCAGCAGCAGCGCATCTTCGAGCCGTTCGTGCGCGGGGCCCAGCAAGACGGTGATGATCCCGGCGGTGCCGGCATCGGACTGGCGCTGGCCAACGAGCTGTGCCGCCTTGCCGGCGGTCGGATCACCGTGGAGAGTCGACCGGGCAGAGGATCGCGCTTCGTGGTGCATCTTCCGCTCGATCGCGCCGTTCCTCGCCGCGATGCACCGGCTCTGGTCACCGGCAGCGACCGCCCCGCAATCACCGCGGAGATGCTCTACCGCACCACCGACGCCGATGGGACGGAGACGGACGCGCCGACCGAGGAGCGGCCCACGCTGCTGGTGGTGGAAGACCACGCCGACATGCGCGACTGGCTTGCCGATCAACTGCGGGAGATCGGTTCGGTGGTCCAGGCCGCGGATGGGGTGGACGGCCTGGCCCAGGCCCGCGCGCTGGTTCCGGACCTGATCGTTACCGATGTCCGGATGCCGGGACTCGACGGATTGGAGTTGTGTCGGCGTCTCCGTGCCGACGAACGCACCAGTCACATCCCGATCGTGATCGCGAGCGTGCTCGATTCGGTCGATCGCCGACTGGAAGGCATCGAAGCCGGGGCCGACGAATACCTCGGCAAGCCGCTTGATGCCCGGGAATTGCGCGCCCGGGTCGGAGCCTTGATGGCCCTGCGCCAATCCCTGCGCGAGCGATTCCGGACGCAGGTCATCGTGCGCCCGTCCGACGTCTCGACGCGGCCGGTGGACCAGATCTTCTTCGACAACGTGATGACGACGATCGAAGCCCGGCTCGGCGACCGGGAGTTCAGCGTTCCCCAACTCGCCGACCAGATGGCGATGAGCACGTCGCAGCTCACCCGCAAGCTGCGCGCATTGATCCAGCAGAGCCCCGGACAGCTCATCCGCGCCACCCGCATGCAACGCGCCGCCGACCTGATCCGCGGCGGGGCGGGCAACATCGCACAGATTGCCTACCAGCTGGGGTTTGCCGACCAGGCCCACTTCACCCGCAGCTTCAAGCAGCACATCGGCAAGACGCCCATGGAATACCGGCGCGACGCACAGGCGGCGGCCGAGGCACCGTGACCGAGCCTCGCGACCCGCCACCGACGATCGGCCCGTACCGGATTCTCCGGCGGCTGGGCGAAGGCGGCATGGGTATCGTCTACCTGGCGGAGCAACGCGAACCGGTACGGCGCGAGGTGGCGCTGAAGGTGCTTCGGCCCCAGCTCGCGGATGCCGAACTCGTGGTGCGGTTTGCCGCGGAACGTCAGGCATTGGCGATGATGGATCATCCCGGCATCGCCCGGATCTACCGACGCCGGGACGACGGCCGACGGCCGGCCCTGGTTCGCCATGGAACTCGTCAGCGGTCTCCCGCTGAACGAATTCGCGGACCGGGAACGCCTGTCACTCGAGGCCCGGATCAACCTCTTCGTCGAGTGCTGCCGCGCCGTGCACCACGCGCACCAGAAGGGCATCATCCATCGCGATCTCAAACCGTCGAACATCCTGGTCACCGCCAACAGCCAGGAGGTCCGCCCCAAGATCATCGATTTCGGTATCGCCAAGGCCATCGGACGGCGATTGACCGACGACACCCTCGTGACCCGATTCGGCCAGACCATCGGCACCCCGGCCTACATGAGTCCGGAGCAGGCCGACAGCACCAATCTCGATATCGACATCCGCACCGACGTCTACAGCCTCGGGGCGGTTCTCTACGAGTTGCTGGTGGGCTGCCTGCCAGTCGACCCCGGGGAGGTGGGATACCCCGCCTTCCTGGCGAAGCTGCAGAGTCTGGCGACCGATTCGCCGACCCCCAGCAGCCGGTTTACCACCCTGGCCGCCGATCAGCAGGCCAGAGCCGCCCTGCTGCGCGGGACCGATCCGTCACGTCTCCGCCAGCGGCTGGCTGGCGACCTGGGCTGGGTGGTGATGAAGGCGCTCGAGAAGGACCGCGACCGCCGCTATGACTCTGCCAATGCGCTGGCCGACGACCTCGAACGCTATCTGGCCAACGAACCGATCTCGGCGCGTCCGCCGAGCGCCACCTACCGACTCCGGAAATTCGTTCGGCGGCATCGGGCGGGAGTGACGGCGGCCGGCCTGGTGCTGGTGACGGTGGTTGCCGGAGGAATTGCGGCGACGGTCGGATTCGTGCGTGCGTCCCGGGAGGCCGAGACCGCCCATCAGGTGTCCGATTTCCTCGGCTCGGTGTTCGGGGAGAGCGATCCTGCCGTTTCCCGGGGGGCCCAGGTCACCGCCCGCGAGGTGCTCGACAGTGCGGCGGTTCGCATCGAGAGCGAACTGGCCGGACAGCCGCTGGTCCAGGGCCGGCTGATGCGTGATATCGGCAACGCGTACCGGTCGCTCAACCTGCTCGATCGAGCGCTCCCGTTGCTCGACCGGGCCGTGACCCGGTTGACGCAAGGCGGTGCCGGACAACTGGAGGTGACGGCCGCGCAACGTGATTATGGCTATGCCCTGATCTTCGCGACCCGGTACGACAGCGCGCGAGCCCTGCTCCGGCGGGTGTGGCAGACTCGGCGGCGTCTCCTCGGCGACGGCGATTCCCTGACGGTCGAGGCGATGAACGACCTCGCCTTCGCCGCGGTCCGGAGTGGGGTGCACGTCGCCGAAGCCGACAGCATCCTGCGGCTCGAACTCCCCGTGCAGGAACAGCGGCTGGGGACCCGGAACGAATGGATGTCGTCGACGATGTACCATCACGCCTGGGCATTGCGACTGCTGGGGCACCGCGCGGAGTCGGATTCGATGTATGCGGCGACTGTGGCGCTGCGACGAGAGATCTATGGTGGCGATCACCCGCAGATCGAGTACGCCCTGGTGAGCCTTGCCCAGGTGCAATTGAATCTCGGCCATCTGGACAGTGCGCTGGTCAACGCGAGAGCCGCATTGGCCATGGACTTGCGGTTGTATCACGGCGACCACTCCGAAACAGCCTACGGGCTCTACACCATAGCGCGTACCCTGCTACGGCTGGGCGAGCCGGATTCGGCACTGTCGTATGCAGCCGGTGCGGCGGCGATGATGCGCCGCCTGCTCGATTCGACCAATACGGAGCGCACCTCCAGCCTGCTGGCGTTGGGTGACGTGCTGACCGATCTGCGACGTTTCGGCCCGGCCGAGGCGGCGTATCGGGAAGCATTGGCAGTCGACAGCGGGAAGTTCGGAATGGTCCATCCCCAGGTTGCCACCGAACTGGAACAGCTCGGCATGCTGCACCTGCAGGCGGGCGACGCCGCGCAGGCGTCGCGGGATCATCAGCGCGCGCTTGCGATCGTTCGTGAACTCCCTCCGGAGAACCTCCCCGCCCGGCTTCACGCCCTGCTCGCCGACGGCGAATCCCGCTATCGTCTGGGTGCCTTGACCGAAGCCGAACGATCGCTCCGGCAAGGACTCGCCATCGCGCAGGCGTCGCCGGCCGACTATCCGGTGGAACTGGCCACGGCCCGGATCCGCCTGGCGCGGGTGCTCATCGCGCTCGACCGCCCCGCGGAAGCCTGTGCAATGGCGCGTGCCGGACTCGAAGCCCGGCAGCGCATGCTGCCGCCCGGCCACTGGCAGATCGGGGAAGCGCTGACCGTGATGGGGCGGTGCCTGTTGCGGACAGGACAGGCCGCGCCGGGGGATGGCGCCCTGGCCCAGGCCCGGAGGATCCTGCGGGCGTCGCGATTGCCGGGCGATCTCTACCGCCGGGACGCCGAAGAGGCGCTGTCTACTCACTGACCGGGGCCGGCATCTCCGGTTGCTGCCGCTCCATTCCGGATCGCGATCACGGTGTGAGGATGCTCGGCGACGATTCGGAACCCACGCCCAGTCATCCGTGCCCGTCTACTCACTTCGCCGTGGATTGCTCCTGTCTGCGCAGCCAGAAGAACATCACACCGACGAGAATCGCGGCCAGCAATACCAGCATCTCGATAGCAAGCCACCACTCCCGGGACACGATCGTGATCGTCAGCGAGCGCTCAGCGCTCACGGCGTCATGGTGCGGTCCTGATTGATCGAAGTTCCACATAGCCAATGTCGAGCGAATCGGTCCGCCTCAGCAACAGTCGACCGCGTTGAGCGTCGAGCAGGTCGAGGCCCCTTGGCAGTTCGAGAGTGCTGAGCAAAGTGTCGTCGCGAAACACGAACCAGCGCTGCTGCGAGTCGCTCGGCGCCATTCCTTCCCGAAGCCATAGCGTGCCATCGCGACCGAGCCGCGAGGCGTCAAATGGCGGCAACGAGTCGGGGAAATGAGGATCTGCGAAATCGATTGTCGCCATGCGCCTGATGTCCTGGAAGCGCCCCACCGGCAAGTCGTCGATTCGCTGATGGTCGAGGCGTAACTGCGCCGTGCGCATCTGCTCCGTGACGGCACGGCGCGGCCAGTCGAGTCGGATGATCCGGCGGACCGTTCCGGACGCATCGCGGTCCACGAATTCCCACTGCTCGGCGTTACCGGATACGAAGCCACCCGGAGTCCGAAACACGAATGGCTGCATCCCGAACCGGCGCGTTCGGGTGCCGCCCCCGACAAAATAGAATTCGGGTCCCGGCACGGTGAACAGCGTGTCGACCCGACCGCTGGACAGTGTGAACCGCTCCACGACCAGGGGCTGGCGGAGGATCGCGCTGGTCGGCGACGGCGGACGGCGCGCTTGCGGGCCACCGAGCGCGTAGAGCCCGCCGTCGCGATCCCTCGCGAATACCCCGGACCGCTCGCCGCCTGGGAGCTCGCGAAGGTTCACCTGACTACGGAAGTGAAGTGAGTTGCCATATACGGCAAGCATGCCACGGGAAATGTCGACCACGGCGAGACCATCAGCCGTGGCGAACAAGGTGCCAATGGAGAGCAGTTCGCCCGGGCCATCTCCCTGGCCAGCGCCGGTGCCAAGCAGGTTGCCTGAGTTGCTGAAGCGCCGAAGTTGCATGGTTGCGCCATCGCCCACCACAAACGTCGTGTCCTCCAGCAACCCGACTTCAACCCCCGTCATGTCGTGGACCGCGTCGGTTGCCGGGCCGCCAAGAGATGCCAGCACATCACCAGGTTTCCAAATCGGCGCATCGGCCACCGCCACTCGAGGCAATTCGACGATCGTGATACCAGCCGAATCGCGAGCGAGGACGTTGCTGGCGCGGGGAGCTGGCGGCGTGGCACACGCTGAGATCAGGAATAGGAGCAAAGAAGCGGCCTTCACGTTCAACCGAGCCCTCCATCTCGTGGCCTGACGTGTTGCGCTTCTGCGGCGAGGCCACCCGTTCGCCTTGACATGGTCGGCCATCGCGCCGTATACTCGAAAAATACTCTTTCACTCTCGATCGAAAAATCTATCGAGTCTATCCAGAAACGCCGAAATCCGTCCGCCGGTGCACAGCCGCGCCTGCCTCCTTCGCCCTCATTCATCGGAAAAGCCATGCGTTCACCAGCGAAGAGTGGTCGAGCATGCCGGAGCCTCGCGATCGCGGCAGCCCTCTTGTCCGCAGCCGTCCCTCCTCTCCACGCGCAGACGCAGATCGACATCAACGCGACGGCATCCCCCCCGGGGTTCTCGTACCTTGCCGCCGATGTCGGCTGGCTCTTTACCCCGTCCACCGATTTCTTCCTCGGCGCCGTCCAGACGAACTTCTACTCGGGGTTGGGAGGGGACCGGAATGTCACATTCGAGCTGTGGACGGGCTTACCCTCGTCCGGCGGCACGCTGCTGACTAGCGCGGTGTTCAACTCGTCGATCGCTCGTGGCGCACTGGGCGGGCCCACTCTCTCCAGCGGGTTCCAACTCCTGGGCGGAACCTCCTACTTGTTCGGCTTCCGCAACGTCAACGGTCTCGGGGTGAACTTCACGGCGGACGCGGGGGCGCAGAACCTGGGCACCTCGTACTCCGACTTGGGCGACGGCTCGTACTCGTTGAGCTTCGGAGGAACGCAAGCTCAACCCATCCTGCGTCTGGTCGACAACGGGATCGTCACGCCGGAGCCCGGCAGCCTGGTGCTGCTCGGCAGTGGCTTGCTCGGTCTTGCAGGGGTGCCGCGGAGGCGGAAGCGGCAGAGCGAACCGGCGTAGCTGTGCAAGGCTGAACGGGAAGCGCGGGGCCCCCGCACCGGGCGGGTCGGCCGCAACCGCCGAAGCACCTCGTCCGACGAAATCGACGCGCTGGGATTCGCTTCGTACTCGGCGAGCCGTGCTTGCACGGTAGCTGCCGCCCCCCGAAATCCGCGCAAGAGCACTCGTAGAGCGACACGGTATACCCATGAATCGGACCGCCACGAGGTGCGGCCTGTGCGGCTGCTGGTTCGTCGTCCAGGATAAGGTATGCGCCGTACTGCCGGTTGACTTCTATCCCGGATTCGTGGACCCGCGTGTCCCATGAACCCCACTCGCCTGGATCTCTGGGAATGTGCCGCAGACGCGCGAGTTCACAGTACTTCATGTCGGCAATAGCGTGCCGTCTTGCGCCGGCGTCGAGGTACTTGGGTTCCAGAAGGCCGAGTTCCATCGCCAAGCGATAGATGTGCATGCACGGCGCGAACCTCAGCGGCGCGCGTAGCGCGTCCGACGGATTGAGTTGTCAGGCTCGCTGCCATACGAGAACATACGTTACTGGGAGCCCGTTGCGCCTAGCTTTTGCTGTGAGGTAGAGCCGCCCATCCTTGAACTTGTATGAGCGATCGATGGTGCCGGATTCTACCGCACGAAGAGTTGCGGTTATCGTGTGACTCACGATATGTCGCGTGGCGTCGACCTTGTATGTTCCGAAGTATCCTGCGGCGTCATTCTGCAGCGCTGGAGCGATAGTCTTGTGCGTAGCTTCATTGCGCAGCTCGTTCATGCACAGCACAAGCATACGTCCTTCCTTGGTGTACATGAGGCGGCCTGGTGGGTGCGCACCCCAAGGACTTGTTACATGACCATCCGGCCAGTGTGCCTCAACCGACACGAGCTCCCATGTTCCGACAAAGCGTGCACTGTCGTCAGTGGCAAGCGGCTGCGTTGCGTAAGACGTTTGGCCGATATTGCCTGCACACAACACAATCAGGCACAGCATCAGTCTGCGAGGCAGAACATTGAATGTCGATAGTCTGTGATTCATGCAGAGACTCCTTGCGAGCCCAACGTGCTGTGTTTCTGCGGCAGAGCCAGGGGCGGGCGGCCCATGCCTCATCAGATCATAGCGGGCCGCCCGCCCCGCTGTGGCCCTGTCCGCAGCAAACACGGGTCAGGCCGCCGTCTCGTTGGCCCGTCTGGCATGCCACGCCGACCCAAGGAGTACCGCGATCGCCGCAACAGCAACGACAACAAAGCCGATGATCGGGGCGAGGGCGGCCACCCTGGCCTTCGATGCACTATCGAGTGCAATCTGCCAAATGCCTGGCTCGCCCTTCTCCCCCATCGCCCACTGACCAAGATTGAGGGCGACATGGACCCCGAGCGGGCAGGCGATTCCGCGGGTCGCAACGGCCGCCGCGCCAAAGAGCAGCGCACTTGGAAACACGCCGAGCGCCACTGTGCTGAAGGACCATCCGTAGAGAACGTGTGTGAGGGCAAAGGCCACCGCGACAATCAATTGTCCCCACCAACTGCCCAGCGAAGCCATCAGCGTGAACAGGGGATAGGCTCGGAACCCGATCTCCTCCATGGCACCCAGTGCGAGCGTCGTCGTGACGACCGTCAGAAGGACGACGCCTGTTGGTCGCATCGCTCGATGGATCTCAAGCGGTCCGGCGATCAGGGAGATCATCAGGAGGATGGTTGCGTAGACTCCCACACCCAGGAACAGCCCTGCCCCAAACCGCCGGAGGGAAGTGGCGGACCACTGGAGACCGACCATCTTCGCCGTGCGGTGCTCACGTCGCAACAGCCAGAACGTCAATCCCACCAGTCCGAGCGTCGAAACTCCCCCCCAGGCCAACGGGGCGATGCGAGGTGGGAGAAGGCTCTTCAGGAGACCACATACCCCAAGGATCACGAGATACCCGATCCAGAAGCCGCCAACGTGCTTGGCGACACGACCGGGGGAGAGTGGGTCTGGACCGGCGGAATGGGTCATCAAGGGTAGACTCAGCGAACGAGGATCTGACCAGGCGACCTAACGGAATGCGCTTCTGCTGCGAGGCCCGGTGAGGCCGCCGCAGTCCTCGTCCTCAATCATAGCGCGGCGGCCGAACCGCCTTGGCCTCGTCGGCAGCAGGCGCGTGTTAGACGGCCGCCAACTCACTACCTCTTCAGTTCCTTGATTGCTGCTTCCGGGGTGGAGTCATCAGCCCACTCGGCCCAGGGCAGCTGAGCGCACGAGTACTGCCGAGCACCGGCTCCCTCATCACCGTACCCTCTGCCACAAGAGAACTACGTCGCACTTCGAAATGCCTCCCCCGCAGCGTACGTGTCGAAAAACTCCTGGAAGCGCACGATCTTACCGTCACGAAACGTAACGATGTGAACGAAGTCCGACTCGTAAACACGTCCCGTCTGTTTCGCTCGGCATCTCATGTGACCCACGACGGCGACCGCTGCTTCGTTGGCCAGCAACTGCCTCGGTTCGAGTAACTCGATGTCCTCCGCCTCGCGACCGATCTGGACCCACTCAAGGAAACCCTGATGGCCGCGGTGTGTGCCTGCGGCGGGATTGTAAGGATTTTCCGGCTCACACCACACGACATCAGGGGCCAAATGCGCGAGCATGGCTTGGATGTCTCGCTGCGCGAACGCCGCATACAGTGTCTGCACCGTTTCAATGCTCACGCGCCCTCCCATTCCATTCCGTCCGAACCCCTCCGTCAAGCTGGAATCATGTGTCCTTCTGACGACTCTGCGCTTCTGCCGCGAGGCCGCGCTCGTACCGAAGGTACATCATTCCCGCGCGGCCGTCCGCAGCAAGCGCGGGTTAGCCGGCCTAGTCGCCGAGGACGATGCTGATACCGTCCAGAATCTGGTCCAGGTGCCGCGGTGTCAGCGAGCGGACCCGTTCCACCAGGACGTCGCGATCGAGGGTCGTGATCTGCGATGCGTTCGCGACCGAGTCCTTCGGCAACCCCGTCACCTTCGCGGACAGCCGAATGTTCCCGGGCGCCTCAGCCCAGGCCAGATTGCTCGTCAGCGGCACACACACCACGGTCGCCACGCGACTGCGGTTGAGGGCGTTGCCTTGCACGACCACCACCGGTCGCCGAAATCCTGGCTCCGACCCTGATGGCTCCCCCAAGTCCGCCCACCAGACGTCGCCCTGCCGGATTTCTACCACTCGTTGCGCTCAAGGACCCGGCGTGCGGCGCGGCGGCGGAACCGATCGGGGGTCGCCTGGCCCAATTGATCGACCACGGCGTCCATGGCTGCGGTTACCTCGTCGGGGGTGTGACGCGTCAGGTATTCGGCGAGGGCGTCCGCATACAGCTGACTACGGGACTTTCGCGCCTGCTTGGCGAGCCGCTCGGCGGCCCGGAAGACCGCATCCGGGAGAGAGATTGCCGTTTTCATACCATGAGTATAACTCACACGACACTGCCCGGCAATACGCTGACTCGTCCGGCTAACGCTCTGCGCTTCCGCGGCGACAGCACTCGCGGCGCAGCCGCACGAATCGTTGCGGCCGTCCGCAGCAAGCGCCGGTTGGGCGGCGGCCATCACCGCCCGACGTACCTACGATGACAGTGCAATTGCCACAGCGCAGCCTTCGGGAAACACACAGTCCTCGCTTGACTCGTCGATGACAGAAGTGGGCCGCTCGCGATTAATAGCATCCGCCGGCCCCTAGCGCGAACGACGCGCGAGCGTAGGACAGAGCCCCACGTTGCAGTTCGCGTCTTCGATGTTCGGGTCCTCGCGCAGGCGCCCCACCATGCTCAGCGCCGTAGCCGCTGCCGACTTCTCGAACTCGCCGACCTCTTCGTGCCATGTGGTGTCATCGGAGAATCCGCTCACCCCGATCCCGAGCGATGCGATCGCGAGCGAATCGGCGTTCGTAAGCGTCGCAAACGTCCGCCCCGGTCCGCGTCGGAGTCCGCCATGTCGACCATCTTGCGGCGGGGAACGGCGGATCACAAGGCCGCTCCCCGCCGAGCACCGGGGTGTCGCCGAGCTGCTGGGTGCTCCGATCATCGTGCACCAGAATTCGCCCAAGCCGATCGCGACGTTCGTGATTCCGTTGCCGGCATTCGCCGACGGATCGGTGTCGCGCCGATCAAAGGGCTCGGCACCATGACGGCAAGGCGCTGGGCGAGCTGAATGACGCGCCCCCACCGCCGGACTTGCACTGTGCGACTGGCAGATCGCGATCGGCCAGGAGGCTCGGCCTGATCTCAGGGCGCGGCTGGTCCCGGCACGGGCGATGGACTCACGGCACGAACAGCGCGCCGTGCGGCATCGCCCAGCCGTGCTCGCCGTTCGGCCATTGGGCGCGGTCGAAGCTCACCCCCGGCGATGCGGCCGCGGCATCCTTGAACCGCATGTCCCACGACAGTCGGCCGGTGCTGCGGTCGAACTGCGCGATACGGACCACCGGCACGCCGTTCCCCTGATCGGTCACCACCACGCGATCGCTCCCCGGGTCCGAGGCCGCCCAGTGCGGGAAGAACGTCGCGCGCGTCTGCAGGGAGGCAACCTCGACCGGATGTTGCGGGTTCGCGATGTCGATCGTGGCGTATCGGTGCGCGTAGGCGATCGGCATGATCAGGTAGTGGCTGATAATCACCGGCACGGAGCATCCGGCGTCGTTCCGCCCCTTCAACGTCAACACCCGTTCGATCCGCGGCGTCGTGGTGAGCCCGGAAATTCGGAAGAAGCCGCAGAAGTAGGTATTCAGCATCACCGTTCCGTCGTCGAGCGGGCGGACCTCGAACGGATTCCGCTGCGACGTGCTGTCGCTGTCCGCCGGGACCGCCAGCGTCTTGAGGAGGGTGAGGTCCGAGAGGCGCCAGATCTGGACCACGTCTGCCGTTGTTTCATCGTTCATCGGCGAGCTGGTGGTCACGATGCGATCCACCTTGGGGAGCACGGTCAGCCCGTAGGTGCGGATGTGCGCTCCGGGGAAGGTCGAGTCGCGCGACCAGCCGGTTCGCAGCAATGTGCCGTGGGCGTCGAACTCGGCCAGCCCGCCGGGTGATCCGGCGACCGACGAATCGCCGAACTGGATCGTCGCGACGACGTTGCCGTTCGGCAGCCGGGCGAAGGAGTGCAGCTTGCGGCCGTGCGGCACCTGCGGCAGGCGTCCAGCGAGCCGCGGCGCCAACGGCTTGCTGAAGTCGATCAGGAAGGTCCGGTCACCGTCGAAGTCGTTGGCGAAGAGCGGCCCGCGCGGTGGCAGCACATACTCCGTGTGGTGCGCGTTCCGGCCGGCCCGATCGACCGTGAGCGCCGTCAGGATCCTGGCATAGCTGTGGCTGGCGGGATCAGCGTCGATGACCACCATCATGTCGGGGCCCGGGGCGGTGTCGCTCCCCATGGTGGCCCAGACATAGAGATAGCGGGCCGGGTGCGGGGCCACCGTGTGCCGACCGGCGCCGGCGCCGGTAACGAGGAGCAATCCGGCCAGTGACGCGGTGCGAAAGCGCGCGGCGATTCCCTTCTTCTCGCGCAGGAGGCCGAGCAGGGGGTGCTCCGTCCCGACGTACTCCTGGTGCAGGCGGCCCGCTTCCTCACGCGCCATTGGGAAGACTCTGCGCAACTTGATGGTAAAGTTGTAGCCGTTCATTCGCGACCTCGATGCTCGGTGAAGTGCACCCAAGGCATGGGATGCTGATGTTGGTGCGCTTGCGGTGTCATTACGCGACCGTGACAGCGTGACTCAGATCCTGAGCTGATGGAGCCCGTGCGCGAATGGACGATGCCGCCTTGTATCTCTCAATTCAGCATCAAAGGTACATTCTCGCCAGGGTGGTAGCCCGATCTGCCTAAGGGCCTGAAGCCCGTGCGTTAGCGGGGGCGCCACCCGTCGTTGATCGCCGAGAGCCCGAACAGTTGCCGGGGGCAAACCCGCATCACGCAAGGTTGGGCCACGTCGATCGTTCATGGACGGAGCGCCGTATGGACCACTTCATCGGAATCGATGTTGCCAAAGCCACCCTCGAGGTGGCGTCCCTGCCCGACGGTCAGGTGTGGACCGTCACCAACGATGAGGCGGGGCTGGGCGAGCTGGTGCCGCAGCTGGCCACGCTGCACCCGACGCTGCTCGTCTGTGAAGCCACCGGCGGCTTCGAGCGACTGGTGGTCACCGCACTCGCCCGAGCGGACCTGCCGATCGTCGTCGTGAATCCGCGCCAAGTGCGGGATTTCGCGAAGGCGATGGGGCATCTGGCGAAAACCGATGCCCTCGACGCCGCGATCCTTGCCACCTTCGCTGAGCGCGTACGGCCCGTGCCGCGCCCGTTGCCCGATGACGCGGCGCAACTGCTCGACAGCCTGCTGACCCGGCGGCGCCAATTGCTCGACATGCTCACGGCCGAGCGCAATCGCCTGGGCTTTGCGCGCGGTTTGGTGAAGCGCGATATCACGCAACATATTCGCTGGCTCGAGAAGCGCCTCACCGACGTCGATGCCGAGCTCGATGCCGCTGTCGCGGCGAGCCCCCTGAACCAGGCGCGGCTCGACCTGCTGCAAAGCGTCCCGGGCATCGGGCGCGTGACCGCGCTGACGCTTGTCGGCGAGTTGCCCGAACTCGGCCGCCTGTCGCGCCGCGAGATCGCTGCCCTGGTGGGTGTCGCCCCGCTGAACCGCGACAGCGGCACCCTCCGCGGCAAGCGCCTGGTCTGGGGTGGGCGGGGTTCTGTCCGCGCGGCGTTATTCATGGCGACCCTCGTCGGCGTGCGCTGGAATCCGGTGCTGCGCGCCTTCTACGAGCGCTTGCGGGCCGCCGGCAAACCGGCCAAAGTGGCGCTCACCGCGTGCATGCGCAAACTGCTCACGATCCTGAGCGCCATGGTGCGTCAGCACCGCACGTGGGACCCGAAGCATGCTTGACAACCAAGACAGTTGCTAACGCCTTGCGCTTCTGCGGCGGCGTCCACCTCGACCCGCCGCGAGGCCTCTCCAATGTAAGCTCTACACCCCTGGGCCGGCCCGCGGCCGGGAGTGCCGACGCCGCCCGCAGCAAGCGCCTGTTAGGAGGCGAGCCGTCCGCCGGGGCTCAGCTCCACAGCGATCCAGCGCCACACCGATGGGGGCCAGCGCGCCGCGCCGTCCACCGGACTCACCCCGGGCGGGGCCGCGCGGCATGATCCCGAGGCGCCGCGTACGGGACTGAACTGGTGCGCAAGAGTCGGGTGGATGGCTGCGGCGGCCCACTTTCGGACACCAACGCCCAACCCGGGCGCACGCCGCAGCTATCCGCCGCCGACCGTGCGGCCCCGCCTGCGTTGGGATGCCGCCTGCGCGGCGCGCCGACCGAGATCCGCACCGAAGACCCAGCACCGACGCTCAACTCGCGCGCCCCGATTGTCTTGGTGTTTCTGCTCGCGAGCCCGCCTTGTATCTCTCAATTCAGCATCAAAGGTACATTCTCGCCAGGGTGGTAGCCCGATCTGCCTAAGGGCCTGAAGCCCGTGCGTTAGCGGGGGCGCCACCCGTCGTTGATCGCCGAGAGCCCGAACAGTTGCCGGGGGCAAACCCGCATCACGCAAGGTTGGGCCACGTCGATCGTTCATGGACGGAGCGCCGTATGGACCACTTCATCGGAATCGATGTTGCCAAAGCCACCCTCGAGGTGGCGTCCCTGCCCGACGGTCAGGTGTGGACCGTCACCAACGATGAGGCGGGGCTGGGCGAGCTGGTGCCGCAGCTGGCCACGCTGCACCCGACGCTGCTCGTCTGTGAAGCCACCGGCGGCTTCGAGCGACTGGTGGTCACCGCACTCGCCCGAGCGGACCTGCCGATCGTCGTCGTGAATCCGCGCCAAGTGCGGGATTTCGCGAAGGCGATGGGGCATCTGGCGAAAACCGATGCCCTCGACGCCGCGATCCTTGCCACCTTCGCTGAGCGCGTACGGCCCGTGCCGCGCCCGTTGCCCGATGACGCGGCGCAACTGCTCGACAGCCTGCTGACCCGGCGGCGCCAATTGCTCGACATGCTCACGGCCGAGCGCAATCGCCTGGGCTTTGCGCGCGGTTTGGTGAAGCGCGATATCACGCAACATATTCGCTGGCTCGAGAAGCGCCTCACCGACGTCGATGCCGAGCTCGATGCCGCTGTCGCGGCGAGCCCCCTGAACCAGGCGCGGCTCGACCTGCTGCAAAGCGTCCCGGGCATCGGGCGCGTGACCGCGCTGACGCTTGTCGGCGAGTTGCCCGAACTCGGCCGCCTGTCGCGCCGCGAGATCGCTGCCCTGGTGGGTGTCGCCCCGCTGAACCGCGACAGCGGCACCCTCCGCGGCAAGCGCCTGGTCTGGGGTGGGCGGGGTTCTGTCCGCGCGGCGTTATTCATGGCGACCCTCGTCGGCGTGCGCTGGAATCCGGTGCTGCGCGCCTTCTACGAGCGCTTGCGGGCCGCCGGCAAACCGGCCAAAGTGGCGCTCACCGCGTGCATGCGCAAACTGCTCACGATCCTGAGCGCCATGGTGCGTCAGCACCGCACGTGGGACCCGAAGCATGCTTGACAACCAAGACAGTTGCTAACGACTCTGCGCTTCTGCGGCGGCCGCGCTCGTACCGAAGGTACTTCATTGCTGCGCGGCCGCCCGCAGCAAGCGCGTGTTAGAGCGCTGGCCTACAGGTCCTCCGGCCTCAAGCCCGTGTGCCTGGCGATACGGACCAGCATGCGGGGCCCGATTTCCTCACCATCATGGAAGGCGAACACGAAATCCGGCCAACCTTCCCGCTCGAGAGTGCGGTGGCTGCCGGATTCGCGCTTGACCTGCCAGCCAATCCGCCGCAACCCGGCGAGGACGCGCCGCGCCTTCGCCGCCCCCCACGAGGTCATGCCGGCTTGAAGGCCAATTGCAGCAACTCCGGCACGGCTTCGCCGTGTTCCATTCGATCAGCAAGCGAGCGCAGCGCGAGTGCTTGGACCCGAGCGACGGCGTCCGGACGCGTCACGCCGTACGCCATCACGCCGGGAAGGTCGGTGATCTCGGCAAGCCAGCGGCCGTCCACTTCCTGTTCGACTTCAAGATGGAGCACCATATGGACCCCCGATTCCGGACATCTCAAATCTACCCCTGGAGATCGTAGCGCTCTAACGCCCTGCGCTTCTGCGGCGGCCGCACTCGCGGCGCAGCCGCGTGATCCTGTGCGGCCGTCCGCAGCAAGCGCCGGTTAGGCGGCGGCCATCACGGCGCGCCGCACTTGCGGTGGTAGCGTGATGGCGACGAAATAGTCTTCGGGATAGAGGTAGTCATCGCCGGATTCGTCGATGACTCGAAGAAGTCCTTCGCGACTCGCCGCGGCGTCGGCGACCGCTTCGTAGATCTTTCGCCGCTCGAGCGAGACTTCGTATCCCTCGTTTTGCAGGCACAATACCAAGTGTGAACGCGATGCCATAGGCTCCTCAGTCCAGGAAGCGCTTGATCTTGAATTCGCGACGGCCGATCCCGGTCGCTTCGTACCAGTGGATCTCGGCGAGCCGTCGCTCACCATTGCTCAGGTCCACGGTCGCTTCACCGGCGCGTTTCCGCCAGCGGGCCCGGCCGTAGATGCGCCGCAATCGCGGCAGCTCCCGGATCGCGGTACCGGAGGCGAAGGTGCGAACCGCGCGGATCGGCCCGACAACCCGGAAATACATGCGTGAAGAGTGCCTACGCGACCGGAACGGGTCAACGGCGCCCGCCTAACGACTTTGCGCTTCTGCCGCGGGGCCAGCCGAGGCCGCCGCTTCTAGATCAATCTACGCGCGGCGGCCGAGGCGTTCGGCCCCGTCGGCAGCAAGCGCCTGTTAGACAACAGCCTAGCCGATTCTGCCAAGTAGGTTGGCGATTTCCCCGGGAAAGGTCGCCGCAATCACACCCAGCAGCAGCCATGCCCATCCAGTCAGCGCCAATGCGTTCCCTCCCACCGCCACATCCTTCAACTGAGAAGCGGCCTGCTCTAGCTCCGCATGCTGTGCGGCGAACCTCGACGAAAGCTCGCTTCGCAAGCGTTCGGCTTCAGCCGCCAGCTCCTGATCGGTGGTGTCGAGTCGGTCTTCAATGCTGCTCACCTGTTGCTCAAGGAGCGATATCCGTTTGTGCAATGGCGCACCGGGAGCCATCGTCACACGCCCACGACCGAATCCGGACGCTCCGACACTGAAGTGGCCTGAACCCGCAGCCAAGACATGTCTTCGAGGCAGGAACACCGCGAGGCACATCTGCCGCCACCGCCTCAGGACTTCTGAGAGCTTAGGAAGCTTGAACTTCCCTCTGAGTTGCCCAATTTCGATTGCGACCGTTGAAAGGCCAAAGAGCTGCAGGAAGCCACCACTCCATCTCACTGCGTCCGCACCTGGCCCTTTCACGGCCAATGCCAAGAGGATCGCAACGGTGGCCCATAGAGTGAACCGCAAGAGTGGCCATACCTCTGTAACCAACTCCACGGCTGCCTGGCGATTGAATGAAACCTTCAAGAGGCCTCACATCCGGGAACGAGTCGTTGTTGTCTAACGACTCTGCGTTTCAGTTGCGGGGCCGGGGCTGGGGCGGCCCATCCCCAAGAGAAAAGGTATCGGGCCGCCCCGGCCCCGGTAGGCCCCGCCAACTGCAAACGCTGGTTAGACGGCCCGCCTTCCGTCAGAACGTTTCACCTGGTACACACGTCGCTTCAAGTCGGCGCATCTCGTCGTAGATCTGTCGGTGAAAGTGTTCGAACAACCCGTCGAGAACGCGCAAGTCAGCCACAGGCAGCTCAGCGCGAGTGACATTTGACACGGGCATAGCCATCGGAGCTCCACCCGGCCAAACGGCGATAGTGATCTTGACATCCGCCCGGACAGCGTCGGAATGAGCAAATTCCTCGTTTCGGAGTTTCAACATCCGGTCGTGCACTCGGCGTTGGTCACGTTTCAGTCCATCCAGGAGGTATCCCGGGAGGTCATCCCGTCCGCCATCGGCTCCGCGATTCTGAGAAAAAGGCCTGGCGTATGACACGACGAGCGCAGTTCGAAGCGCCTGTAGCACCTGTCGGTCACTTGGATCGGGCCGCGTTTCCCCGGTTTGCCCGGTGAGCTTGAATAGGAACTGGCGCGCCTCCGAGAGGTCGAAGTGGGAGATCACGAGCCGCTTGAGGATCGCACGAGCGCGATCTCGACTAATGACCGGCCGTCTTGCTGATTTCATGGCTGTCTATCCTTGGGGCCGTCTAACGCTTCGTGTTTCTGCGGCGGCCGCATTCGCGGCGCAGCCGTTTCATCCGATGCGGCCGCCCGCAGCAAACGCCAGTTAGGCGGCTATGGATGACTCACGCGAATATACGGGCGAAATCCTCCGTTCAGCGACCGCCATCCAACAAACATTGTGTCACGATGCAAGAAGATCCTGCCGCATTCAATCGGGTCGAACGTCGCAGGGCTGAGGCACAAAGTTGCTGCATTCGTGGCTGAATCGACGCGTAGATGCCAGCTAGAGTAATCCTCGATGGTCGCCGGTGGGAGGGATGCCATCGGCTGCCAGCGGTGCAGTGAATCATTCCATTGCTTCAGCCCGTGCGGGCCGCGTCGGAATTGGTTAGAAGTCGACGAGGCCGTCCCGGTATTACTTAGTACCAGTGTGTCGACGAGGAATGATGTGTCGACGGAGGCCTCAACGTCGCCGCGCCGAAAAGTGCGAGTGAGTATCCTTTGCATCGCGGTGACCGACGTTGAGTCGCCAGGCGGAGGGATCGTGTCATCGGGTTGGATTGCCAGCGGCGTTGCCACGTCAGCGACCCACACGCCATCAAGCCCAGACTCTGCGCTTGGTGCTCCTCTGGCGCAAGCGGCAAGTCCCACAGAGCACGATACAATGGCCATCCGCAGCATGGGTCTTTCCCTCACCGTCGATGAATCGACACACCGACCGTCCATTGTCCGAATTGTCGCGCCAGAGCCGCTCTAACGCCCTGCGCTTCTGCCGAGCCGCCTTGGCCTCGACGGCAGCAAGCGCGTGTTGGGCGGCATAGGTCAGGCGCCGAGATATCGCACAACTGGTCGCCTTCCGGCAAAATGCAGGCGGATTGCGAGCCGATCGCCATCCAGCGAGCGACCCCACGGGAAGTGGTTCTCCTCAACGAAGGGCAGACCGAGCGTAGAATGGCCGGAAATCACGATGTCGTCCGAGTCGAAGTCGGCTGACACGACCACTGTCGAAGTTCGCCGTGGCCAACGGCCAGATACTCGTACAACTTCCCAGTGTCCTAGAATCAGCGGCTTTCCCGACAGATTGCGCACCGACACCTTGTGACCGATCTCCTCAGAACTGGTGAAGAGCGTGCTCACATCTACGCGGAATCGCCCCTGCCAGAAATCCCAGATGCGCAGGGATGCGAGGAGTGTAGAGAGAAGCGCACCCCACACAGCAAGCACCTGGATGATGGATCCGTCACTCATGTTCGCAGCTGGCATCGGCGAACCCTCTGTGGTCTTGGTGCCGCCTAACGGATTGCGCATCAGCTGCGGCCAGCGCAGCTGGCCGTCAGCTGCATGCGCCAGTTAGACGGCACTGTTCGTTGCCCTGTATGCCTCCTCCGCGGGCACGTTCTCGAAAACCCGCTGCGCGTCCTTGCGGGTGATCACCGTGTCGTAGAGCCCGATCGCCTCTTCACTGCCGTGCCGGTCGATCCCCGAGTAGCTGAGTGAGGCATCCTCATAGCGCTTGAACTTGTACACGGCATCGTTCATCAGCGCGCTGTTGAACACCCCCAGGCTGACCAGTAGTTCGAAGTCCTTGATCGAGAGGCCGGTGACCCTCTTGAACAGCGCTGGCTCCAACTGAGATATCACGTCTTTCAAGGACCGCTCCCGGTAGTCCGTGAGATACATGAAGATCGGGACACGGGTCGCGAACTTGATCAGCTTGTCCTGCACCTGCCTCCTGAGACTCTTATACTCGCGCTCCTTCTCAGTGAGCTCCTTGCGTTCCTTGCTAGTGAGTTCCTCATCATTCTTCTCCTTCCTGACCTTCTTCACCGCTTCAGAGTTGCTGATGATGACGGAGATATCCTGATTCAGGTTGCGGAACGCCTCGATACTCATTAGCGCATTCATCGCCTTCTTGCTTGCCATTAGCCGCTGCAGCGTAGCGTTGTCCACATTGACGAGCAGCGCGCTCTCCCACCGTCGCGCGAGCAGTGTGGAGGTCGTTCCGCTCATTGCCAGCTCCAACACTTCCGCGGCATCGATCTCCTTCATCGAACTCCCGTCATAGGCCAACACTGGCAGAAAGCCGATGAACTCCGCGACCTTCTTCTCCGGATTCGCTTCATCCACGTTCAACCGGCAACTGTAATCGGCGATTTGTCGGAGCGCGCGGTCCGGGGCAAAATCGAAGACGTAGCATTCCTCCTTGATGACCTGTTCCTGGTTCGGGGTGGCTCCGTCGGGATTGCGAATTGTCCACGGCGACTGTACCCGGAATGCCGCTTGAAAGTAGGTCTCCGGGCTGGACAGATTTCGGAGCATGAATAGCCCCGTCCATGGTTTCACCGTGACGCCTGTGGTCAGTTTGCCACAGGACAGGGTAATGGTCTTCGTTGTTAGCGGGTTGTCCATCGCTTCCTGCACCGGCGCCAGAGCGTCAGCGCCGATCCCGGCAGCTGCTCCGGCCGCTACAATCACCCGGTAATCGTGATAGAACCTATTCTGCCGCTTCGCCAGAAGATTTCGCATGGCATGGCACGCTGCCACGCTCGGCAGGAACCAGAAGGTGTGTGCCAGCACTCCGAGGAGCCGGGCATCGGAGAATGGCATGGGCGGCTTCTGTGCGCCGAGTTTGAGCTGGTCGACAGTGGTGGGGAGAAAAGCCCCCCGGATCAAATCGAGCCACTTCTGCACTTCATTCTCGTGCGTGAACCGTGCCTGCCCTCCAAGACCTTCGGCGGAAAAGAAGACGTTCAAGTCGAACTCATTGAACTCCCCCTGCATGGCGATTTCTCGGATCGCGTCGGGAAGCTGATAGGTCAGTAGGACCATCCGCGGCAACGCAGCATAAGGATTGTCTGGTCCCTTCCAATCTCGCTTGGCGCGTTGCTCGTCTGAGTACGTCCAGTTGTAGATCTGCTCCTCGATGAATTCTCCCGAGGCGATGGCTCGAAAGGGGGTGCCGGAGAGGTAGAGATAGGCCCCGGTGGTGATGGGCATGATCGCTTCGTCGAACTCGGCCACCCCTTCTCCCGTGCCAAACGTGCTCTCTCGCCGGTCCTCCGCTTCGAAGAGCTCCTTGGCGCTCTCCCGCCATGCGCCATAGTGGTACTCGTCGAGAATCACGCAATCCCAGTTGCTCGCATGAACCCATTCGTTCTTGGTTTTGATCCCGCCGGTGCTGGTGTTGCGGCCGAGATAGTCCTGGAATGATCCGAAGCAGACTAAAGGCTTCCTCTTGTCAGCCTGTTCCCAGGAGAGTCCGCCAGGCGAAATGAACTGCCACCCAGCGAAATCCACATGGCACTTCAGGTCCTCCTCCCACGCATTCTGAACCGCCGGCTTGAAAGTGAGGACCAGTACGCGGCGCCACCCCATTCGCTTCGCCAACTGGTAGGATGCGAAGGTCTTCCCGAAGCGCATCTTGGCGTTCCACAGAAAGTGCGGCGGCCGCCCCCTGTTGCCCTTGTCCTTATGCCAGCTCGCCAAATATGCCACGGTCTTCTCAACTGCTTCCAGCTGCTCTGGCCGCATCGCGAAGTCGAGAGAACGTTGTTCCTCGAGCAACTGGCCACTCCGCACAGCAAGGATCGCCGCCTTGACCTGGACCAAGGTGGACCGGAACCACTCACCGGCCGGGTTTTTGATGCCATTGAGTCGGAGCATGCGGTGGACGTCACGATCGGTGAAGGCCGTGCCGTCATTTCGCATCGCGGACTCTTCGAGGACAATCCGATACGGTGGCTTGCCAGGGCGAACCGTGGGATACTGCTGTGCGACGCGATCCTTGGCATCCACGGTCGTGTAGCCGACCTTGAGGAGCCCGGCATAGTCTGGATGGGTGTCCTCATATGCGTAGATCACTGGCCGCGCCGGCGGGCGCGGGGGGAAGAACTCGCTACTCACCGGGTGCGTCCATCGGGGCAACCACCGATTCGATGAACCCGACCTCCTCGGGCGTCAATCCATACCGCCGGTAGAGCGCCTCGTCGGTCCACTCGTGGGTTAGCGGAACGTCTGGGACAAAGGCGTAGACGCCGCGGGTTGCGTGCTGCGTGGCCTTGCGGAGCGAGACAAGGAACCGTGCGAATCGGGTCCTCAGGTAGGCCGCATATCGCTTCGCCTTGGCCTCGCTGTCGAATCGCCCGGCAACAAGGTATGTCTCGGTACACGCCTCACCGGGAGCAGCAACAATCGGACTACTGAGGAACTTTGTCTCCACCGCCGCGCTGGTTCCTTGCACCGCGGTCATCAGCACTTTCCACTCGCCGATCCACTCAGCGTTCTGCTCGATCTGCGACCGTTCGACCCAGGAGATCCGCTGCGAGCCATAGAGTTTCACCGGGTGCTTCAGCCCCTTGCGTGTCTCCGCGCCGTGGAAATACGTCCGTAGGCCGAATGGCTTTGCGCTTGAGACCCGTGCAGCTAGCGTCGGCTCTGGCTTGTTCTTGATCCGGAAGCCGCGGACTTTGTCGAGGATCGATACTGCCTCGTTGCGACGGACTAGAACGTCGTAGGTGTCCAGCTGTCGAGTCATTGGCGCGCCGAGGGGCTTGCCGTCCCACATCGTCTGGACGGTGCAGGGGCCGTCGTAATCGCGATCCCAAAGGAAATACGAGACGCCGCCGCGGATCTTTACCCCGGGGAAGCCGTCGTAGAGCTTGGGGTAGTCAACCAGGTGCCGGAGGTGTAAGTCGGTGAGCATCCGGGAGCGAAAGTCGTCCAGCCCCTTGCCGCCGGCAAACCACCGTGATGGCGTGATCATCACCACATAGCGTGGCTTGAGCCGGATGGCGCTCTCGACGAAGCGGTGGTAGATCGGGGTGGCGGAGGCGCCGTGGCCGCCATCGCTCAACTGGTATGGAGGATTGCCGATCACGACATCGAACTTCATATCGAAGATTCCTTCTGGTGAATCAGTGTGGATGAACTCGTAGGCATGGGTCTCCAGATCCGCCGCTCTGGCGTACTGCGCTTCGCCGGCGCCACAAATTGAGCAGCGACCATCACGCCAAGTGTGCTCGACCCGCTCGAAGCGCACATTGCCTGCCGGGTCATCGAACGCGTCGCAGATGGAGTACTGGCCGTCGGCGGACTTGGAGCAGTAGACCGAACGACGGGAGACAAGCGCGGTTAGCTCAGTGGTTGCGATCCCATAGAGTTGCCGCGTCAAGACATGGTTGATCCGCTCCTGGCGATCAGGGATCTTCTTCTCCAACCCTTCGTTCAACCGCTTCGCCATCTCGCGGAGGAAGATCCCCGACTTGCAGCTTGGATCGAGGAAGCGCGCTTTCGGGTCACGCCAGAGCGTAGCCGGAACGAGATCGAGCATCCGGTTGGCCACGGCGGGTGGGGTGAAAACCTCGTCGCTGCTGAGTGATGCGAGGCAGGAGAGGACGTCGGGGTTGAAGCTACTCGTGCCCGGCATCGACGAGCTCAAGGAAAGAGACTGGAGGATACTCCCTCACCGGTGTGGGGATAAAGACCTCTTCTCCCAGATCGGAGAAGAGCGGGGTCTCCTTCACCAGTTCATGGGCGAGGAGTCCATGAAAGGTGAAATCCCGACGCTTAATCAGGGTGCCGTTGAGTGGCGACCACTCTGAGAAGACTATATGGCCGGGCGTCTCACCCACTGTTCGCAGGGTCAGGGCGTCACCCCATGTAATGTTCCGCTCCAGGATGTACTGGGCCGCCGTCCGACAGCGTTCTTCGGCGTGGTCACTGAAGAGTCGGGTGTAGAAGTCATCGAAGACCCTGTATAGCCGCTTCCGGCAGGCCCGGACGTTATCTTCCAGGACGTCGATCCCGTAAATGGAGGAAATAGCGAGTACGGCGTAACGCTCAAAGTCACGCTGGGACCTGCCGTAGCGCGTCTCCACTACGGCCAGCTTCCGTTTAAGGACCTCGGCCAGGAAGTTCCCGTTGCCGCAGGCCGGCTCGAGGAAGCGGGCGTCGATCCGCGCAGTCTCCCGCCCCACTAGATCGAGCATGGCCTGAACTTCGCGATCAGCAGTGAGCACTTCGCCGTAGTCGGTGACGCGCTGTTTGGCGATGACCTGGGACATGCGCTGACTCACTCTTTGGTATTCGCCAGCAGGAGGAGGATCGCACCGATCACTCCCATGCCCACGAGTGCATTCGCATTCTTCTGTTTCACGAGTGCCGCGATGTGATTATGCAGCCATTGCACGGATGCCATTGGATCGCTATACACCTCAAGGTACTTGAGATCATTGATGAACCCCGGCAACGCGAGTCCCTGATGCAGAACGATCGGGATGATTGCCTTCTCCGCACCTCGCGCCACACCAATCTCCTGAGGCACCCATTCGGAGCCACGCGCGTTGTCGCTCCATAGAAGGAGAAAAAGATCCGAGCTCTTGATGGCCATCACAATCTCAGAAGCGATCGGCCTGCCAGGTTGTAATGAGTACTCGGCTAGATAGGTTTGCGCGCCTGCGGATGCGACCCATGATTGCAGCGCCGTCGCGTGGACGAGATCTTGGGTTGAATAGCTGATAAAGACTGAGAATGCCATGCTCGATCGCCTGCCCCACTCACGGTTGATCGCCTGGGCCGGGAGTATCCGGTCGCGGGAGCACTTGAAAGCCCTGACTCCCCTTGAGCACGCGCAGCAGTTCGTCTGAAATCTCACGCGTCCGCTGAGCTTGGTCGCCCAATCCCTGTGGGTAGTATACTCGGTCCACGTCAAGGTGCGTCACTGCCGCACCATAGCCAAGGGCCCTCGCCATCTCCGTGAGCATCTCGAGGTTCTTCTTTTGACGGGCGCTCCAGCCTTGGGGGTTGTTGAGGCCCTGATTACCCAGCATGTCGAAATACTCGTGCCAGAGCCCTCGCACGGTCCGAGAGTCATGAAAGACGATGTCGACCAGGTTCAAGGCTCGAACTGTCTCGTCGGTGATCGGCGAGTGGCGCGTGGCCATAAGAGTCTGAACGATCCATCGCTTCGCATCGCGTCTTTCTTTGCGCGACTGGTACCACAGCGTCACACCGACAGCGATGACTGGGGAAAGTAGCACTGCCAGAACATTGAGCGTCATCATTGCCATCTCACCTCGGGAAAGTCTTGGGACCGCCGTCTGACACTGTGCGATTCTGCGTCAGCCGCGTTCACGGCGATTCTACGCTGTTGCGTTACGGCTGCTGCAGCAAGCGCACGCTAGCGGCTACTCGTCGAGGCGTGGTATCGCGATATGCTTGATCTTGCCACGTAACTTGCTGAGGTTCTTCTTCGAGATGTGTCCGACTTCCTGGTGCTTGCGATAGAGCTTCCCGTTTCGTAGATCAAGCTTGAGCCCGTCGCTGAGGTTGTGAGCATGCGGCAAAAAGGGAAATGGATCCGGATCATACATATGGATCCGCCATCTTTCTCCAAGTGCCTTGACCGTCTCTTCATCCAGTCGGCGGCTGCAGCCGGTCGGAAGAATGGAAGCTTCAAGGACGACGTCCTCGAAGATGCACCATGCCCGAAAGTCGATCTCAGCAACGGCCGCGACGATGGCATCGACAGTCCAGGGATGATCGAAAAGGTCAACGCCATCGTTAATGGCGCGGACGTGCATGAGCGCTGTCTGTATGTCGATGCAGTCGGCCTCAAGACCGTCACGCTCTGAGATTGCCAGCCGTGCACCTTCCTCCGCTGCGATCCAACGATTGATCTTTTCAGATAGATCGGTCATTCCAACTCTCCGCCGTGCCGTCTAACGTGCTGCGTTTCAGTTGCGGGGCCCGGGCTGGGGCGGCCCATCCACGTTCTGATAACGGGCCGCCCCTGCCCGGTTTGGCCCCGGCAACTGCAAACGCTGGTTAGACCTCAGTCAGGGATCCCCTTCCGGCTCGTGTTCGTAACCCACCCCCGAATTGTGCCAATGAAATCCCAGACGTCTCCGGAGTTTGGGTGTACGTAATGTGGATCAGTCGGATCGTCTCCCATCCTCTCAAATACTGACACAAGCCACGCGGAGCCGCCCGCGTGCGGCCTTAAGCCTGGCAACCACGATTCGAGTTCACCATTCGGGACAACGAAGACGCCATACTCAGCAAGTTGACGAAACAAGTTAAAGCACGCCTCTCGCTCGCTCGGCGACAGTAGGGCGACCCCTCCCTCACGCTTCATATCCCTTCCAGTGTTCCTGAATGCTTGATACAGGGTGGCCCTCTCCGTTTGCAGGCCTGGGTGACCCAGCACCGGCAAGAAGGCACCCTCAAGGAGTTTTAGCCACACCGCACCGCCTTCTTTCAGGACGTCGATGTCCACGATTCCTGCGGCCGGAATGCCCAACTCGCGAAGGGGTCTTACGATGTCCCATACAGTCTGCTTGTTCTGGGCGTTCAAGAAGAGGCATCCGCTGATGCCTGGTGGGTCGCTCTTGGCGAGCAAACGTTCATTAATCTCTTGATAAAAGGCGCGGTCCGCGTCGCCTTCGGTGACGATCACGGCGTTGTAGAATAGTGCGTTCAGTACCCCGACCGAGCGCAGTAGTGGGTTCCGCATCAGAGGCGTAAGCTTGTCGCGCTTCAGCAGGCGCGCGGTCGCTGCCTGATAATCATAGGTCAAGCGCACAATATTTACACCTGCTCCGGATTGTACGCAGCCCATAAGAAAGCTCGCGCTGTGCGTTGCGACAAACACACGTCTCTTGGTGCCGGCCAACGCGGCCGCGACTTCCTTCCCGAGCCTCGCACTGAGCGCAGGATGAAGGAATGCCTCCGGTTCGTCCATTATTGTGATCAGAGGATCACCGGCGATCATCGTAGACAGCATCCCTACGAAGGCCTTAACGCCGTCACTTGCTTCAACGATCGGTATCGCATCGTGATGGAAAGCTTGGGCTCGTGAGTCCCACCCCTTCTCTTCTCTTTCGTCTTCCGGGGCCCTCGAGGACAGGCGGAACCGCAGTTCGCCGATATTTGTGGGATCGACCACCAGGTACTTGCCGAAGGCCTCGTACACGATCTTGCTCAATCGGGCTCGGGCCTCGTTGTTCTGGAATAGCTGAGCTAGGTGGTTCGGTGCCACCCGTTGCAAGTCGCCAGCCTTTTGAGGGTTCGCGAGCGCAAGTCGGTTAGTGCCATCCAACTTGAGTGTAAAAAGTGACAAGAAGGTTGAGTATCGGTGCCTCGCGCCGTTCGGATTCTGAGCCTCAGAGATGACCGCCGGCCGATGGATCTGCGTCCGCATTGCATTGTTGTTCTGCGGGTTCAGTTTGCTGATGATCACGTGGTCCGGTTGAACGGTCTCGCTTACCCCAGGCTCAACCTGTAGGTCCTCAAGCACACGTTCGATCTCTGCCTGGGTCCAGGGCTCGAACTCCATCGACTTCACAACGAGACCTCTGTTGGGTTGAGCCGCCCGCATCCAGTTCTCGATCTCTTGCAGAGTTCTGGACTTTCCACTGTTGTTTGGCCCAACAAAGATCGTTACTGAGGACAGGTCCACTTCCAGCGGAGGCTGCCCGGGCGCAGAACCTGCCATCATGGTAAGCCGCTTAATCATCCAGGATTACCTCGCAGATATCCGATGAGGTCTAACGCCTTGCGCTTCTGCGGCGGCGTCCACCTCGACCCGCCGCGAGGCCTCTCCAATGTAAGCTCTACACCCCTGGGCCGGCCCGCGGCCGGGAGTGCCGACGCCGCCCGCAGCAAGCGCCTGTTAGGAGGCGAGCCGTCCGCCGGGGCTCAGCTCCACAGCGATCCAGCGCCACACCGATGGGGGCCAGCGCGCCGCGCCGTCCACCGGACTCACCCCGGGCGGGGCCGCGCGGCATGATCCCGAGGCGCCGCGTACGGGACTGAACTGGTGCGCAAGAGTCGGGTGGATGGCTGCGGCGGCCCACTTTCGGACACCAACGCCCAACCCGGGCGCACGCCGCAGCTATCCGCCGCCGACCGTGCGGCCCCGCCTGCGTTGGGATGCCGCCTGCGCGGCGCGCCGACCGAGATCCGCACCGAAGACCCAGCACCGACGCTCAACTCGCGCGCCCCGATTGTCTTGGTGTTTCTGCTCGCGAGCCCGCCTAACGTTCTGCGCTTCTGCGGCGGCGTCCACCTCGACCCGCCGCGAGGCCTCTCCAATGTAAGCTCTACACCCCTGGGTTGGCCCGCGGCCGGGAGTGCCGCCGCCGCCCGCAGCAAGCGCCTGTTAGGAGGCGAGCCGTCCGCCGGGGCTCAGCTCCACAGCGATCCAGCGCCACACCGATAGGGGCCAGCGCGCCGCGCCGTCCACCGGACTCACCCCGGGCGGGGCCGCGCGGCAGGATCCCGAGGCGCCGCGCACGGGACTGAACTGGTGCGCAAGAGTCGGGTGGATGGCTGCGGCGGCCCACTTTCGGACGCCAACGCCCAACCCGTGCGCACGCCGCAGCTATCCGCCGCCGACCGTGCGGCCCGGCCTGCGTTGGGATGCCGCCTGCGCGGCGCGCCGACCGAGATCCGCACCGAAGGCCCGGCACCAACGCTCAACTCGCGCGCCCCCGTTGTCTTGGTGTTCATGTTCGCGAGCCCGCCTAACGGCCTGCGCTTCTGCGGCGGGGCCAAGCCGGGGCCGCCGCCATCCCAAGCCTATCTAACGCGGCGGCCCCGGCGCCTCTGGCCCCGTCCGCAGCAAGCGCGTGTTAGTGCGCCGCACTCAGAGCTCCGTAATTCGGACCTGCCGCTTCCCGGTTCGTGAGTCGCGCCAGACCTCAACCTTAAGGTGCACGGAGGGTGGGGCAAATTCCCTGGGGGCCCTTGGCCGAGGCGTTGCCTTCGCATTTCCTTGCACATCCACTTCCTGTGGAAGCTCCATCGGCAAGATCAACTGCTCAGGATTGCGTCGCACCTGAGCGAGGCCGGCCTCTAATGACCGCATAAACTCTGGAGTAGCCTGCGCCTCCGTCCCGAGTAGACGGTCGGCTTCTCTCATAGCTTCCTCTACATCAAGTTCCCGTTGCTTAACTCGCTGGAACAGGCGCTGAAGCTGCCCCGGTACCCCAGTACGGCGTGTTACACGTGGTTTCAGGTTTAGGCGCGTAAGAGGCTCTTGCGCGCGAAGCACCAGATAATCGGCTGCAAAGCGAACATGGCTCTGAATCTTCTGCAGGCCTTCGATGAATGACGGATAGTTGGCCACGCCGTAGTACAGCGCCCCTAAAGTCGCGCTGACCGCTGCTACCCCTACGAGCGAGCCTTCCTCGATCTCAAGGCGTATCGAATAGTCTTTGACAGCGAAATCGGTACCGAGACGCTCGTCCCACTCGTCGAAGAGGCGGGTCGAATACGCGCGCAGCTCCGCGCGAGGCAAGGGCGGAACTTCGAACCGGAAGTCCGTTGTGCCTAGCTCGACCATATGTGGTGCCCCCGGAGGCTTCTGGTCGCACTAACGCCTTGCGCTTCTGCGGCGGCGTCCACCTCGACCCGCCGCGAGGCCTCTCCAATGTAAGCTCTACACCCCTGGGCCGGCCCGCGGCCGGGAGTGCCGACGCCGCCCGCAGCAAGCGCCTGTTAGGAGGCGAGCCGTCCGCCGGGGCTCAGCTCCACAGCGATCCAGCGCCACACCGATGGGGGCCAGCGCGCCGCGCCGTCCACCGGACTCACCCCGGGCGGGGCCGCGCGGCATGATCCCGAGGCGCCGCGTACGGGACTGAACTGGTGCGCAAGAGTCGGGTGGATGGCTGCGGCGGCCCACTTTCGGACACCAACGCCCAACCCGGGCGCACGCCGCAGCTATCCGCCGCCGACCGTGCGGCCCCGCCTGCGTTGGGATGCCGCCTGCGCGGCGCGCCGACCGAGATCCGCACCGAAGACCCAGCACCGACGCTCAACTCGCGCGCCCCGATTGTCTTGGTGTTTCTGCTCGCGAGCCCGCCTAACGTCCTGCGCTTCTGCGGCGGGGGCCAGGCCGGGGCCGCCGCCCTCCCAAACCTACCTGACGCGGCGGCCCCGGCGCTTCTGGCCCCGTCCGCAGCAAGCGCGTGTTAGGCGGTCCCCTCAGATCTTGACATGTAGCACGCCAGATCTCAAATTGTATTCGCGCGGTCGAGAGTGGGTTCCGGTGAGAGCCCCTGTGGACATTTTGTCTGCCTCGATCGCGCCTTCCATTACGGCCAAGCCGGCCAAATCCTCTCGTCGACAATTCGCTGATGGCAGTGACCATTCCATAGCTGGAGGATGGCCTTGTCGCTCTGAGAATAGTTGGACTCAAGCCAGCCATTCGCCCGCCTGATCTTATCAACACGATTTCGCAAATACGCAACGCAATCAACCAGTTGGATGAGCCAACTGTCCTCGGAGGGGACCGAGTGCACGGTATCGATTAGGTACTTGATGTCCCTCGTCCGGTAGCCGTGATCGGTGCCAGACTGGCGCCAATGCGCAAACCGTCCGACCAAGTCCCGCCGGACCTCCTCTTGCGTGTCTGCAACGAGTAACCCGTAGATCGGCTGCGGTGTGGCGCCGAACAGAAGCGGGTCTGTCTGTTGCATTTCCATCCATGCGTCAATGCTCTCGACCAGGTACATGAAACCGAGTTTGTGCGGGTGATCTGGTGTATATCCCTTTCGCGCTGCGCGCTGTTGATGTAGCGCTTTGTCAATCCCACGTACCCAGATGTGGCACGCATGTCGAGGGACGAGCGCCATCACTTCCCCGTATAGACTCACTCGTTGGGCGACTGTCAAGGCACGGCAGTCGCCCCGACCCGAAAAGATCTCGCTGCCGTGCAGTTCGAAGTCCGCCTCGCCCCCTCGATTCCGGAAGTACTTAATTGAGATGCCGAGCATCTCGGCCTCGATGGCGTGCACGGCAGCCGGCGTTGCTCCAACCGCGCAAAGCCAATGTATTGGCTCAATCGCCGACGAAAGATCGGCCCCGGTATTTCCACTTTCATCTACATAGAACAGGCGCATTCTGCGTTCGGTCACCCAGGTGAAGATGAGCGTGCCGCCGTCTGAGAGGTGGCCGCTCCATTGAGCCATCGCGCTGTGACCTAGGGGCTGCCCTTGTGTCTTAGCATTGAGATGGACACGAAGTCTACTGTGGTCGAAAACTGCTGTAGTGCGGCACCCAAGTCTCTTAGAGCGAGGCCAACGTCATGATCGGAAGCTACACTGCACTGATAAAGTGCGGTGCCGACCCGCTCAAACGGCCCAGGTCCCTTGGGGTTTTGGGTGTGGCCAACGAGCGCCTTGTTGGCTGCTTGATTTGCATTCACATCTGACTCGAACGATACGCGAATGATGGCGTCGATTGCCATACCGCCTCCCGTTGCGCCCATGCTGTGCTGGAAGTGAGGGCCTACCCGACCGGGCTCCCCACTCAAGCGCTTCTCACCTACCGCATAACTTCCCAATATACCCCGCGCCCCACCCCTTCGCCTGCCCCACTAATCTACGTAATCCGGAAAGCCTGCAAGAACCGCCAGCCACCGGATGCACCCTCCTCCGGTGCCCGGCCCGCACACCTCCAGCACCGACACCCAGCCGGCCCGCCCTTCACTCCACCCAGCCCCCGCTCCCGCTCCCGCTCCCGCTCCCGCCCCCGCCCCCGCTCCCGCCCAGCAGGTCCGCCGGGCTCCGCACCCCCAGCCCGCCCCGGTTCAGCACATGCGTGTACCGCATCGTCGTACTCACGTCCCGGTGCCCCAACAACTCCTGCACCGTCCGGATGTCGTACCCGCCCGTCAGCAGATGCGTCGCGAAACTGTGCCGCAGGGTGTGACAACTCGCCCGCTTGACGATCCCCGCCCGGCGCACCGCCGCCGCCATCGCCCGCTGCATCGCCGACTGATGCAGATGGTGCCGCCGCAACCCGGTCGTGCCATCAGCCAGCACCTCGACATGCCGCCGCCCCGCCGGAAAGACCCACTGCCAACTCCAGCTCTCCGCCGCCCGCGGATACTTCCGCGCCAACGCGTCCGGCACCGCCACCCGCCCGCCACCCCGCGCCAGGTCGCGCGCGTGCACCGCCCGCACCCGCTCCAGGTGCCGCTTCAACCTCGGCACCGCCACCGCCGGCAACGGTGTCACCCGGTCCTTGGCCCCCTTCCCCCGCCGCACCACGATCTCCATCCGCTCCAGATCGAGATCCTTGACCCGCAACGTCAACGCCTCGGTGAGCCGCAACCCGCTGCCGTAGAGCAGCACGCCGATCAGCCGGTACACCCCGCCGAGCTGACCGAGCACCTGCCCCACCTCGTGCGCGGTCAACACCACCGGCAGCCGCTCCGCACTCCGGGCCCTCGGAATCCGGCCCTTGATCCGAAGCGGCCGGTCGAGGACGTCGCGATAGAGGAAGAGCAACGCGCTGAGCGCCTGGGTCTGCGTCACCCCACCCACCCCGCGACCCTCCCGCAGCCAGGTCAGGAACGCCAGCACCTCCGGCTCGGCCATCTCCCGCGGATGACGGCGGCGATGGAACCGGATGAAGCGGCGAATCCAGGAGAGATAGGCGGCGCGGGTACGCGGCGAATAGCCGCGGAGCGCCATGATGGACTGCGAACGCTGCAGCAGTCCCGGCTTGGGCTGCGAACCGTCGGGCGGCGCTTCCATGCCGCCAACTGTGCCACCGAATCGTGTCGGTGCGGGGCCACCATCACGCCGAAGGGCACGAAATAGCGCGACACCCTCGCCGGCGGCCCCCGACTGGAGGCCCTTCCCGCCTCAATCCGCCAATCCGGCGCATCGGGCCCCGCCGGACGCCACCCGGAATCACCCGGAACGCCCCCGCCACCGCCCGGAGACCTCCCTGTGATCCCCGATGGCCACCCCGGCGCCGGCGACCACTACACTCTCAGCGCAGACCAGCACCCTCCGACCCGTCCGCGACGCCCTCTACACGCAGAGTTGCCGCCTCGCGACCCGAAGTGCGCCCCTGTGCACACGAAGTTGGCGACTCGACACCCATATCGCCCGACTGTGCACGCATAGTTGGCAACTCGACACCCGGAGTGCCAGACTGTGCACACGACATTGCCGACTCGACACCCGAAGTGCCGAACTGTGCACCCGAAGTCGGCGACTCGACACCCGAAGTGCCCGACTGTGCACAGATAGTTGGCAACTCGACATCCGAAGTGCCAGACTGTAAATCGGAAGTCGGCGACTGGACACCCAGATCGCCCGACTGTGCAGCCGAAGTCGGCAACTCGACACCCTTATCGCTCGACTGTGCACAGATAGTTGGCAACTCGACACTCGAAGTGCCAGACTGTGCACACGGAGTCGGCAACTCGACACTCGAATCGCTCGACTGTACACCCGAAGTCGGCAACTCGACAGCCGAATCAGGGAACTGTGCACCCGGAGTCGGCGACTCGACACCCCTATCGCCGACCTGCGCTACTTCCCCCGCACCTTTGCCCGCAGCGCCGGCCACCAGTGCTCCACGTACACCACCCGCCCCCGCGCGTCGCTCGGCAGGTCCTGGATCATCACGAAATGGCGACCGTCGGGCGCCACATCATATTCCTGCCGGTTCCGCGCCGTGCGATACCCCGCAATCGAGAACAACACGCGCACCGTGCCGGTGTTGAGCCCCGGACCCGGCCCGATGGCGACGCTCATCATCTGCCCGTTCGATTCGTAGAACAGCTGCCGCCCGTCGCTCGACCACCGCGGTTCGCTCGCGCCGTTGGTCGAAACCTGCCGAGTCGCCCTGCCATCCGGGAACGACGTGACATACACCTCCCGCCGCCCGGTGGTCTGGTTGACATACGCCAGCCACTTCGCGTCCGGCGACAGCGCCGCCTCGACCGAGACACCCTTGTCGTACACCACCGGGTAGAGCGTCGTGTCGCCGTGCAACCGGCGCGCATGCATGTTGGAGTGCCCGCCCGCTTCGTCCGAGCGGACCACCAGCCATTGCCCGTCGCGCGACAGCTCCGCCTCCCAGAGGCCATAGGTGTAGTGCATGACGAGCGCAGGAGGCGCCGATCCGTCGACCGGCACCATGAAGATGTCGTAGCCGTCCTCGTTGAGCCCGCCCTGCATGTTGGACGAATACGCGATGCTGGTCCCCGCCGGATTCCACGACGGCCGCCAGTTGACCGATCCGCTGTCGGTGAGCTGCTGCCGCGTGCCGTCGGCGTGCCGGAGCCAGAGCTCGGTGGTGCGACCGCTGATGCTCACCGCGACGCTGCGGCCATCGGGTGACAGTCCGGGATAGTTGAAGTCGGCAACCCACCCGGAATCGAGTGGTTCGGCATGACCATCCGCGTCGACCCACATCAGGCGGGCCGGCTGACCGCCGCTTGCGCCGGTCAGGAACAGCAGCGTGCCGGACGCCGACATCGTGAACGTTCCCGGGACGACACTGTCGATGACGGGGATCGCGCCCCCTCTGGCCACCATCCGCTTCGGATCGAACGCCTCGGCGTAGAGTCCACCGCCGCGGTCGGTGTAAAGGAGTTGCCCGGTCGGCGCATATTTCGGCCCGACCGCACCGGCCACCAGGAGCCGGGCACTGTCGGCGGCAAAGTCGAACACGTAGGCACCCGATCCACTGCTGCAGTTGCCGGAACACCCGGTGAACAACACGCCCCGGCTGCCGGGAAGCGGCGCGAGCGTCAACATGAACAGGCGTCGCCGGGAACTGTCCACCACCACCCGGCGGACCGGCCCGCCGTTGCCGGGGATCCGGCTCAATCCGACGTGGGTATCGAAATAGACAATCGAACCGTCGTCGAGCCACGTGGCCGACGGATACTCCGGACTGGCATCGGTGGCGAGCGTGATCGAACCGCCGCCATCCACCGGCACCTTGCGGATCCGGCCGTCGGTGGTGACATACCCGATCCAACCGCCGTCGGGCGAGAAGAACGGCGAGATCGCCCCCTGGGTGCCATCGAGCGCCACCGGATCGATCTCGTCACGGCGCTTCCGGAAGAGTTCGAGACCGCCGGTGACCGAGTCGGTGAACACGACTGTCGACCCGTCCGGCGAGATCGCCGCCTGTGTTCCCTGGTGCTCGATTCCCGGCGAGAGGAACGCCGCCAACGAGTGCCGCCAGAGCGTGACACGCTGCCGGCTCACCGCCGGCGCTGCCGGATGGCGCAACCACCCCGCGACGGCCAGCGCCAGCAACACGACGATCGCACCGATCAGCAGCACCGGGCGCCCGCGTCCAGGCGCTGAATTGCCGGCCGGAGCCGCAAGCCGGTGCGTCGCCGCCACGGTGGTGAACTGCGGGTTGGCGAGCGCCTCGGCGAACTCACGGGCGGACGCAAAGCGGTCGGCCGGGAGCTTCTCGAGCGCCATCAGCACCGCCGCCTCGACGTGCGGCGGAATCGTGTGGCGCTGGGCGATGAGCGACCGCGGCGCCTCCGTGACCACCTTGGCAACGATCGCCTGTGCGGTCGGTCCGGTGAACGGCGGCTCGCCAACCAGCATCTCGTACGTCACGGCACCCAGCGCGTAGACGTCCGACCGGGCGGTGATCTCCCGCTCGCCCATCGCCTGCTCGGGGCTCATGTAGTGCGGTGTCCCCAGCGACATGCCGGTTTCGGTCATCCGGCTGTCGGCGGTGCTCACCGCCAGCGCAATCCCGAAGTCCGCCACCAGGGCGTGCCCGCCATGGAGGAGGATGTTCTCCGGCTTGATGTCGCGATGGATGATGCCGTGATCGTGGGCGTACTGCAGCGCGTCGGCCACTTCGGTGGCGATCCGGACCGCGTCGCCGATCGGCAGCTGGTGCTCCCGTTCGATCCGGTCGCGGAGCGACACACCCTCCACGTACGGCATCACATAGAACAGGGTGCGTGACCCCTCGCCACGCTCGGGATGCCCTTCGGTCACCTCGCCCGAATCGTGCAGCGGCAGGATGTGCGGATGCTGCAGGTTGGCGGTGGTCTTGATCTCGGCCAGGAACCGCTCGGCGCCGATGACGGCGGCGAGTTCGGGGCGGAGCACCTTGATCGCCACCTTGCGATCGTGCTTGACGTCGCGGGCGAGGTACACCGTCGCCATGCCGCCCTGGCCGAGCTCCCGCTCGATGGTGTAGCGGTCGGCAAGGCTTGCCCTGAGGCGCTCAATGGACACGGTGCACTCTCGGAGCGGGGGCGCCGAACGGGCTTGCCCTGAGGCGCTCAATGTTGCTCATCACTCTCCCCGGGGAAGACCGGTGCTGCGGTCGGCCGGAAGCTATGGCCGTTCGCAGAGCCCCGCCATGCGGGTCAACCTCTCCCGGCCGCGACCTTCCGGGTCCTGCGCGCCCACTCCCCCGCTCCCCCACTCACCCACCCGGCCCCCGATCGCTACCTTCCCGCGATCCCGTTCGGAGCCAATCCATGTCGCCTCGCCGGTCCGGCGCCCTCGCGCGCCTGGCGTCCCTTGCCGCCTTCGCCCTCGCGGCCACCCCACTCGCTGCCCAGCAACCCGGCACGGCCACAAATGCCGTCACCGCGCCCGCCACGCCTTCATCGTCGATGAGCGCCGCGCCGTCGACCCGGATGACGCCCGCCGACAGCATCCTCGCAGTCGAAGGCTATGTGACACCCCCCGAGGCGATCCGTCACCTCGTCATGGCACCGCGCGAATCGATCGTTACCTACACGTCGGCGTCACCGGCGTCGCACGCGTACCTGATCCACCGCCTCAGCGACGGCCTCCCCACCCTCGCCCGGCTTGGCAGGCCCCACTACAACCTCGGCGGCTTCCAGGTGGACCGCGGCGGCAACCGCACCCGCACCATGACCACCAACAGCGGCACCGGCTTCGACCTCTATCAGTGGTCCACCGGCCACACCACCCACGTGATGATTCCGCCGGGAGCGCGCGTCAGCACCGCGTCGTTCTCGCCTGACGGCGCCACGCTGGCGTTCATCGCCGACTTCGACAACGGCACCCAGATCTGGCTCGCCGATCCCGCCACCGGCAAGTCGCGCCCGCTCACCACTGGCGCCGGGTTGCTCGCCACCTACGTGCAGAACTTCGAGTGGACCGCTGACTCGAAGTCCATCGTCACCGTGCTGGTACCGGATGGCCGAGGAGCCGAACCGGGCGAGAGCGCCATCGCCGATCATCCGCTGGTGCGGGTCAACGACAACCGCAAGCTCCACACCGAGTTCTTCCCATCGCTCCTCGAGTCGCCACACGACGAAGCGCTGCTGACGTATTACACCACCGGGCAGCTCGCGATGATCAACGTCGCCAGCCGCAAGGTGCAGAAGATCGGCGCCCCGGCGATGATCGAGCGCCTTGATGCGTCGCCCACCGGCCAGTACTTCCGGGTGACGTACCTCGACCGGCCGTTCGCCTACATCCTGCCGGTGTCGAGCTTCGGCAACCACGAGGCCGTCATCGACCAGACCGGCAAGCAGCTGGCGACCCTCGACACCCGCGAGATCCGCCTGCAGGACCGTCCCGCCGACAGCAGCGGCGGTGCCGGTCGCGGCGGTGCCAACACCGCTGCCGACGGCCGCCGCAACATCACCTGGGATCCGGTGAGCGGCGGACTGCTCTTTGTCGAGTCGGAGACGCCGACCGCAACGACTCCCGCCCCGGCACCGGCCACGGGCCGCGGCCGTGGCGGCAACGATTCCACCCGGGCCCGGCGCGACCGCGTCGTCGAATGGCTGCCGCCGTTCGACACCAGCGCCGCGTCGGTCAGGACGATCTATACCTCGCGCACTCCGATCGCCGGAATGCAGCTGAGTGCCGACGGCACCATCCTCTTCCTCGACGAGACCGCCGGCGGGACCAACCGCAGTGTGGCGGTCTTCCGTGATCACCCCGACAGCGCGTTCACCGTGATGTCGACGCGCGCAGCGGGGCGCGGCGGGCGCGGAGCAGCCGGCTTTGGCGGACGCGGCGGCCGGGGCGGCGGTTCGTCGCTGGTCACCACCGACAGCAGGTACGGATTTGCCGCGGTGCTCACCTCCGACGATCACAGGTACGTCTACACCGAACGCGAAGCGGCCAGTGCCGAACGCGCCGACTCCACCGCCGCCGACAGCAGTGCCAGTGACACGACGGTGACGCCGGCGTTTGTCGACCGGATCGACATCCGCACCGGCACGCGCGAGCGGATCTACCAGACCAAGAGCACCGTCCCGGAAACAGTAGAGACGCCGCTCGACGACGACTTCGGCCGGATCCTGGTGACCCGCCAGTCGGCGACGGTGGTGCCGCAGTCGTACGTGGTCGACACGAAGAGCGGCGAAGCGAAGCAGCTCACCGACAATCACGACGTGATGCCCGAGATGGCCGGGCTGATCCACAAGCACATCACGGCTCGGCGCGCCGACGGCTACACGTTCAAGATCGCGGTGACGCTCCCGGCCGACTGGAAGCCGGGCACCCGCCTCCCCGCCCTCTTCTGGTTCTATCCGCGCGAATACAACGACCAGCAGGCCTACGACCGCAGCACCACCACCGGCGGTGCGGCGGCCAACCGCTTCCCGACCTACGGCCCGCGCACCATGTCGTTCATCACCTTTGCGGGCTACGCGCTGGTGGAGCCCGACGCGCCGATCTTTGCCGAGAACAATCAGCTCCCCAACGACCACTACGTCGACAACCTCCGCGACGACCTCTACGCCGCCATCGACGCGCTCGACACGCTGGGGCTGATCGACCGGACCAGGCTCGCCATCGGCGGCCACAGCTACGGCGCGTTCAGCACCGCCAACGCCATGGTGCACACGCCGTTCTTCAAGGCCGGGATTGCCGGCGACGGCGACTACAACCGGAGCCTCACCCCGACCGGCTTCCAGAACGAGCGCCGCGACCTATGGCAGGCGCGCTCTACCTACATCGAGATGTCGCCGTTCTTCTTTGCCGACCAGCTCAACGGCGCGCTTCTGATGTACCACTCGCTCGAAGACCAGAACGTCGGCACCAACCCGGTCAACTCGATCCGGATGTTCCACGCGCTGCAGTCGCTGGGGAAGACGACGGCCCTCTATATGTACCCGTACGAGGACCACGGCCCGGTGACGGCCGAGACGGACCTCGACCAGTGGGCGCGGTGGGTGGCGTGGCTGGACAAGTACGTCAGGAACGGTGCGGGCACTTCTGCGGCGCCAGCGGTGGTGGCGGAGCCGAAGGCGGGGGGAAGGCAGAAGTTCTGAAGAGCGCCCGGGGCCCAGAGCCCGGAGCCCGGGGCCCGGGGCCCAGAGCCCGGAGCCCGGGGCCCGGGGCCCGGAGCCCAGAGCCCGGGGAGGGATCACCGATGCCAGGCGGGCCACCGCGCCCCTGGCGGCGCGGCGAGGTCCCCCCGTCGTGACCCGGCGCCGTTCCTGATGTAGAATCCGGCATCCCCATTCCGATCCGCGCTCTCCGAGGACACCGTGCGCCTGCAACTCCTGCTCCCGCTCGCCGCGCTTCCGTTCGTCGCCGCAACGCCAGCTACTCCGGCCAGGCACGCAGCACCGTTGCCTCACGTGGCCCCCGCGCCGGCATCCCTCGGCTACTTCCGGTTCCCGGCGCTCTCCGGCAACCAGCTGATCTTCACCGCCGAGGGCGACCTCTGGCGCGTGCCGATCACCGGCGGCGTGGCCCAGCGGCTCACGACACACCCGGCCGAAGAAACTCACGCCGCCGTATCGCCCGACGGGAAGACACTGGCGTATTCCGCCGCCTACGAGGGGCCGACCGAGGTCTACACCATGCCGCTCGACGGCGGCGTGCCGACCCGCCGGACCTACGAAGGGGCGAGCGCCACCGTGGTCGGCTGGACACCCGACGGAAAGATCCTCTACTCCACGCAGCACTTCTCGACCCTCCCCAACACCGAACTCGCGAAGTTCGATCCGGCCACGAACGCCACCACGGTCGTCCCGCTGGCGCAGGCGAGCGACGGCGCCTACACCGCCGACGGCGCGCTGATCTTTACCCGGCTGCCGTTCCAGGGGAGCCACACCCGCCTCTATCACGGCGGCACCGCGCAGCAGCTCTGGCGCTACGACCGCGGCGCGGCCGAAGCGGTGCCGCTCACCGGCGACTACGCCGGCACCAGCAAGAACCCGATGATCTGGCAGGACCGCGTCTACTTCCTGTCCGATCGCGACGGCACCATGAACCTCTGGTCGATGAACGAGCACGGCGGCGAGGTCAAGCAGCTGACCCACAACACCACCTTCGACGCGCAGTCCGCTTCCCTCTCCGACGGCCACATCGCCTACCAGCTCGGCGCCGACATCCACCTCTACGACATCGCCTCGGGGCGCGACCAGGTGGTCCCGATCACCCTCGTCTCCGATTTCGACCAGACCCGCGAGCGGTGGGTCAAGTCGCCCACCGACTGGATCAGCACCTCGGCGCTGTCGCCGAACGGCGATCGCATCGTCTTTACCGCCCGCGGCGACGTCTTCGTGGTGCCGGTCAAGCAGGGCCGGATCGTCGACGTGACGCCCACCGCCCGGGTGCGCTACCGCGACGCGAGCTTCTTCCCCGACGGCAAGTCGCTGCTGACCCTCTCCGACCAGAGCGGCGAATTCGAATTCTGGCGGGCACCGAGCGACGGCATCGGGTCGAGCACCCAGTTGACCCGCGGTGCCACGGTGTTGCGCTGGGCCGGTGTGCCGTCGCCCGACGGCGCGTGGATGGCGCACTACGACAAGAACCTCGAGCTCTGGCTGCACGACATGAAGCAGGGCACCGACCGGAAGATCGCCACCGGCACGGTGGGCGACTTCGGCAACCTGTCGTGGTCGCCGGACGGGAAGTGGCTGGCGTATTCCGCGCCCGATTCCAACCAGCTGACGCGACTCTACCTCTACAGCATTGCGAGCGGCCGCATCACGCCACTCACCAATGATCGCTACGACAGCTCCGACCCGACCTGGAGCCGTGACGGGAAGTGGCTCTACTTCCTCTCCAGCCGGCATTTCGCGTCGCTGGTCGGCAGCCCGTGGGGGTCGCGCGCGCCGCAGCCGTTCTTCGACCGCCAGGTGATGATCTACGCCATCCCGCTGCAACCGGGCGAGCGCTCGCCATTTGCCCCGGCCGACGAACTCCACCCCGCCACACCGGCAAAGGACACCAGCGCGCATCGTGGTGCCGACAGCACGACCGGTGGCGCGCCCACGGTGACCATCGACCTCGACGGCATCGTCGACCGCCTCCAGCCCCTGCCGGTGGCACCGGGGAACTATTCGTCACTCGCCACCGACGGCAAGCGGCTCTATGTCATGAGCCGCCCCACCGATCCGCCGCGCAACGCCGCGCTGCTCACCATCGCGATCGACAACCAGGGGAAGAAGCCCGAGACCTTCCTCGATGGCGTCAACGACTACCAGTTGTCGCTCGACGGCAAGAAGGTGATGGTGCACAAGGGGAAGGACTGGTACGTCTTCGATGCCGGTGAGAAGGCGCCGACCGACCAGGCGTCGTCGAAGGTCGACCTGTCGAAGTGGAGCTTCGACCTCGATCCGCGCCAGGAGTGGCACCAGGAGTTCGTCGACGCGTGGCGGATGGAGCGGGATTACTTCTACGACCGCAACATGAACGGTGTCGACTGGAACGCCATGCGGCAGCGCTTCGAGCCGCTGGTCGACCGGATCACCGACCGCGACGAGCTGAGCGACATCCTGGCACAGATGGTCAACTCGCTGGAGTCACTGCACATCTTTGTCTACGGTGGCGACGTGCGGAAGGGTGCCGACGACATCCTCCCCGCCACCCTCGGCGCCCGGTTGAGCCGCGACGAGGCGGCCGGCGGGGTGCGCGTCGACCATATCTATCGGACCGACCCGAACGATCCGGGCACCGCGTCGCCGCTGGCGCAACCGGGGGTGGCGATGCACGACGGCGACGTCATCGTCTCCGTCAACGGCGTGCCGGCGCTCTCCGCCCCCGACATCGGCGAGCTATTGCGCGACCAGGCCGGGCGCCAGGTGCGGCTGCATGTCAAGAGCAGCGCCGACACCGGCCGCGACGTGATCGTCACACCGATCACACCGGGCGCCGATGGCGACCTCCGCTACGCCGAATGGGAATACACCCGCCGCCAGACCGTCGACTCGGCCAGCCACGGAGACATCGGCTACGTCCACCTCCGTGCCATGGGCACCGGCGACATCAACCAGTGGGAACGGGACTTCTTCCCGGTGTTCGACCGTTCGGGGCTGATCATCGACATGCGCCACAACCGCGGCGGCAACATCGACAGCTGGATTCTCGGTCAACTGCTGCGCCAGGCGTGGTTCTTCTGGCAATCGCGCGTCGGCATACCGTACTGGAACATGCAGGAGGCGTTCCGCGGCCACATCGTGGTGATCACCGACCAGTTCACTGCTTCCGACGGCGAGGCGTTCAGCGAGGGATTCAAGCGCCTCGGGCTCGGCAAGGTCATCGGCATGCGCACCTGGGGCGGCGAGATCTGGCTCTCGTCGAGCAACCGCATGGTCGACGGTGGCATCGCCACCGCGTCGGAAGACGCCGTCTACGGCCCGGAACGGAAGTGGCTCATCGAGGGCCACGGTGTCGACCCCGACATCGTCGTCGACAATCCGCCGCACGCCACCTTCGAAGGGCAGGACGCGCAGCTCGACGCGGCGATCAAGGAGTTGCAGGCGGAGATCAAGGCGAAGCCGGTCACCGTTCCACCGCCACCGAAGTATCCGGATCATGCGGGTGGAGGAGGGTGAAGAGGCCCAGGGCCCGGAGCCCGGAGCCCGGAGCCCGGAGCCCGGAGCCCAGAGCCCGGAGCCCTGGGCCTTGGGCTCTGGCCTCTGGGCTCTGGGCTGCTTTCACGGCTTTTCAATCGGCATCCGCACCGCGTTTCCCCACTCTGTCCAGCTGCCGTCGTAGTTGCGCACGCTCGGATAGCCCAGCAAGTACGTCAGCACGAACCACGTGTGACTCGACCGTTCGCCGATCCGGCAGTAGACCACCACGTCATTGGTGCCACGGAGTCCCACCTCGTCCTCGTAGATCCGGCGCAGCCCGGCCGCGTTGAGGAACGTGCCGTCGGGGTTGGCCGCACGCGCCCACGGCACGTTCTTCGCCCCCGGAATGTGCCCGCCGCGCAGCACCCCTTCCTGCGGATACTCCGCCATGTGCGTCTTCCGGCCAGTGAACTCATCCGGTGAGCGCACGTCGATCAGCGGCTTGCGCGCGCCGACGTGCGACAACACCTGTTCCCGGAACGCGCGGATGGTGCGATCGTCGCGGGCCGGCGCGACATAGTCCGACGGCTCGACCGCCGGCACCACGGTGGTCATCGGCCGCCCTTCCTGCTGCCACTTCATCCGCCCGCCGTCGAGTATCCTGGCGTCGGCAAAGCCGAACAACTTGAAGACCCAGAAGGCGTAGGTGGCCCACCAGTTGTTCTTGTCGCCGTAGAACACCACGGTGGTGTCGGCGGCGATCCCGAGCCGGCGCAACAGCGCCTGGAACGCGTCGCGGTCGATGTAGTCGCGGGTGATCGCATCGTTGAGGTCGTCGACCCAGTCCACCTTGAGGGCCTGCGGGATGTGCCCCGTCGCGTAGAGCAGCACATCCTCGTCGCTCTCCAGAACGCGCACCGCCGGGTCTTCGAGGTGCTCGGCCAGCCACCCGGTGGACACCAGCGCCTCCGGATGGGCGTAGCCCCTGGTGGTTTCGGCGGGATCGGTTGGTGTGGCAGACATGGGCATCCGTTGGTTGATTGTGCGGCGCCTTCGCGCGAGGCGCACCGGCGGCGCGAACCGGGCCGGTTGCGTCGTTCAGGCCTCGTTGCAGCCTAACCGCACCGCGATCTCCGCCCAACCTTGCGCCCCGCCCCGTCTCCCCCCTCTTTCCGGCACCCGATTTGCCGGAGAACGGGAGACAACCGATATCATCGTACGCCGGCCACCTCCCGGGCCGGCGAACCGGAGCTGTGGATGACCGATTGGCGTACCAGGATTCCCCCGCTGCCACCCCGCCTGGAGGGGTTGGCGGCGCTCGCGATGAACGTGGCGTGGAGCTGGCACCGCCAGGCCCGCGCCATCTTCCGCCGGATCGACGAAGCCACCTGGCGGGACTCGCACCACAACCCCATCGTCGTGCTGCAGCGTGCCGCCCCCGGGCGGCTGGAGCAACTCGCCCTCGACGTGGACTTCTGCGCCCACTACGACACGGTGATGGAGTGGTTCGACACCGAACGGAACAACACCGTCGGCTGGTTCCGCGACCACTTTGCCGGCATCGCCGCCGACCATCCGGTGGCGTACTTCTGCGCCGAGTTCGGGCTGCACGCCTCCATCCCGATCTACTCCGGCGGCCTCGGCGTGCTCGCCGGCGACCATTGCAAGACCGCGTCCGACCTCGCCCTGCCGTTCGTCGGCATCGGCCTCTTCTACAAGAAGGGGTACTTCGACCAGCAGATCCGCCCCGATGGCTGGCAGGAAGACTCCGACGTGCAGGTCGACCCCAACACCACGCCGCTGGTGCAGGTCACCGGGGCCGACGGCTCGCCGCACGTCACCGTGCTGGAGACGTTCGGGCGCAACATCCATGTCGGCGTCTGGACCATGACGGTGGGGCGCTGGCCGCTCTACTTCCTCGATACCGACCTCGACGAGAACGACCCCGCCGACCGGATGCTCACCGCCAAGCTCTATTCCGGCGGCCTCGCCACGCGGCTCCGGCAGGAATGGATCCTCGGCACCGGCGGCGTGCGGGTGCTGCGCGCGCTGGGGATCACCCCCGGCGCGTGGCACGCCAACGAGGGACACGCGGCGTTCATGTTCCTGGAGCGTGCCCGCGAGCTCACCGCCGCCGGCGCCACCCTCGATGCCGCGATCGCCGACATCCGCCGCAGCTCGGTGTTCACCACGCACACGCCGGTGCCCGCCGGGCACGACCAGTTCCAGCGTTCCGAAGTCGAGGCCTGCGCCGGCGAGCCGTTCTTTGCCGCATTCAACGGCGAGGCGCCCGCGGTGATGGCGCTGGGCCATCCCCGCACCGGCGGCGACGCGTTCGACATGACGGTGTTCGCAATCCGCCTCGCCGGCCACGTCAACGGCGTGTCGCGACGGCACGGCATCGTCTCGCGGCAGCTGTGGGGCGACCTCTGGCCCGATCGTCCCCTCGAACGGGTTCCCATCGACGCCATCACCAACGGCGTGCACCTCGCCACGTGGATGGCCAACGCGATGATGCGGCTGCTCGACAATCACCTCGGCGCGGACTGGGGGATCCGGCTCGACGAGGCAGAAACCTGGGACGCGGTGCTGGGCCTCGACGCGCGCGAACTGTGGCACACCCACGAAGACCTCAAGGCCGAGCTGCTCCGCTACCTGCGCGAGGAAGCGCGGCGGCGCTGGACCCGCACCTGGCGCGAGGCGGCGCAGGTGGTGGCGGCCGGCACGCTGCTCGACCCCGATGTGCTGACCATCGGCTTTGCCCGCCGCTTTGCCACCTACAAGCGGGCCAACCTCCCGTTCCGTGACCTCGACCGGCTCCGCCGGATGCTGACCGATCCGGAACGTCCGGTGCAGCTGGTGATTGCCGGCAAGGCCCACCCGGAGGACGTCCCCGGCAAGGAAGTGCTCCGCTCCATCTATCATTCCACCAGGGACCCGCTCTTCCAGGGGCGCATCGCGTTCCTCGAAGACTACGACATGCACCTGGCCCACATGCTGGTGCAGGGCGTCGACCTCTGGTTGAACCTGCCGCGCGTGCCGTTCGAGGCGAGCGGCACCAGCGGCATGAAGGCGGCGCTCAACGGCGTGCCGCAGCTCAGCACGCTCGACGGCTGGTGGGAAGAGGGCTTTACCGGAAAGAACGGCTGGGCGCTGCCGCAGGCCCCGCCGGAGGAGGACACCGACACGGCCGACGCGGCGCAACTCCATGCCCTGCTCGAAGGCGAGATCATCCCGATGTGGTACGATCGGGACGAGCACGGCGTGCCGCGCGCCTGGGTGCAGCGAATGAAGGAAGCGATCCGGGTGGCGGGGCGGCGGTTCACCGCGCGCCGCATGCTGCAGGACTACGTCGAGCGCTACTACGCGCCGATCCTCCGCGGCGATCCGTTCACCGACGATCCCCCCACCGGCCGCGGCCCGTGAGCGACGCCGGCCGCCTCGCCCTCCCGCCGATCGACGGCGCGGCACCGACGCTGGTGCACCTCTGCGCCGAGTACTACCCGTATGCGCGGGCGGGAGGACTGGCCGAGGCGGTCTGGGGACTGCACCGTGACCAGCATCGCCACGGCATCCGCACCATGGCGATCATTCCGCTCTACCGCACCGCGCGCCGATTTGTGCGCAACCTGGAGCGGGTCGGCGCCCCGATCGTGCTGGACTTCAACGGCCGCCGCGAGACCTTCCACCTCTGGCGCGAACTCGACGCCGCGTCCGGCACGCCGGTCTGCTTCCTGGAGCACGAGGGGTTCTTCGGGCGCGACGGGATCTACGGCGACAAGGGCGGCGACTATCCCGACAACCATCGCCGCTTTGCCGGCTTTGCCGCCGCCGCGGTGGCCGCCCTGCCGCTGGTCACCGACGGGCCGGTGGTGCTGCACGCCCACGACTGGCATGCGGCGATGGCGCTGGTCTACCTCCGCACCTGGTGGGGCGGACAGCCGTGGTTCGACCGGATCCCCACCGTGCTGTCGGTGCACAACGGCGGCTACCAGGGCCACTTCGGCCCCGAAGTGCTCGCCGAAATCGGCCTGCCGTGGCGGCTCTTCACCCCCGACAAGCTCGAGTGGTACGGCAAGGTCAACTTTCTCAAGGGCGGGTTGACCCACACCGACTTCGCGACGACGGTGAGCCCGACCCACGCGGTGGAGCTGCGCACTCCCGACGGCGGGTTCGGCCTGCAGGAGGTCTACCAGTGGTTGGGGCCGCGCTTTACCGGCGTGCTCAACGGCATCGACCAGGACGTCTGGAATCCGGCCCACGACCCGGAGATCGCCGCGCCGTTCTCGCGCGACGACCTCTCCGGCAAGCGCGCCTGCAAGGCGGCGCTGCAGCGGCGCTTCAACCTGCCGGAGAATCCGTTCGTGCCGGTGGTGGCGCTGGCGGGCCGGATGGTGACCCAGAAGGGGCTCGATATCGTCATCAACAATCACGCCCTCTTCCACCTCGCGGCGCAGTACGTCTTCCTTGGCAGCGGTGAGCCGCGCTACGAGCAGGCGCTGGCGGCGCTGCGGGCCGCCATGCCGCACCGCATCGGCGTCGAGACCCACTTCTCCGATCCGGTGGAACATCAGCTGATGGCCGGCGCCGACCTCTTCATGATGCCGTCGCAGTACGAGCCCTGCGGGCTGACCCAGATGCGCTCGCAGCGTTACGGCACGATTCCCGTGGCGCGGCGCGTCGGTGGCCTGGCCGACACCATCGACGACGGCGTCACCGGCTTCCTGTTCGACGGCTACGACGAGCGCGCCCTGGTGGGCGGCATGTGGCGCGCCATGACGGAACATCGCTCGCAGCGCGCCTGGTTCGAGATGCAGCTCAAGGCAATGGCGCACGACTTTGGCTGGGACCGGGTGGCGGAGCGCTACCTCGACATCTACGTCCGGGCGACTGCACACGCGGCCGGACGCCGGGTGTGAAGCTCCGCTTCGTCCTCACCCTCCACAGTCACCTGCCGTGGGTGCTGCACCACGGCCGCTGGCCGCACGGCACCGACTGGCTCTGCGAAGCCGCCCTCGACAGTTACCTGCCGCTGGTCGCGATGCTCGACCGCCTCGACGCCGACCGCATCTCCGCTCCGATCACCCTCGGCATCACCCCGGTACTTGCCGCGCAGCTCGCCGAGCCGGCGTTTGCGCGCGAACTCGACGCCTACCTGGCGCAGCGCCTCGCAACGGTCGACGAAGCACCGGAAGCACTCACCGCCTCGGGCGATGACGCACTGCTGCCGCTGGTCGGTTTCTGGCGAGATCATTACCGCGGGCTGCGCGACGTCTGGGAACGCCACGAACGCGACCTGATCGGCGCGTTCCGGCGCCACGCTGATAGCGGCCGCATCGACCTGATCTCGTCGGCGGCGACCCACGGCTTCCTGCCGTTGCTGGCGCGCGACGAGAGCATCCGGCTGCAGCTCCTGGCCGGTCGCGCCGAACACGTCAGGCACTTTGGCGATGTGCCGCGCGGCTGCTGGCTGCCGGAGTGTGCGTGGCGGCCGCGGGGCCCGTGGCAACCGCTCCCCGACGCGCCGTTGCAACCTGATCGCGCCGGACTCGAGACGCACCTGCAGGCCGCCGGCTACGAGTGGTTCGTGGTCGACGCCCACCTGCTCGATGCCGGGCCGGTCTTTGACCCATACGGGAACGAATTGCCCGCTCCAGCGCCGCCCGCGGCGCACTCACCGTACCGCGTCTGGCCGGTGTTGCGCGGCCCGCGCGCCCGCCCGCTCCACGCCCTGGTGCGCGACCCGCGCGCCTCGGCGCAGGTCTGGAGCCGGCACGGCGGGTATCCTGGCGACGGGCGCTACCTGGAGTTCCACAAGCTTCGCTACCCCGGCGGGCTCCGCTTCTGGTCGGTGACCGATCCCACTGCCGATCTCGGTGACAAGGTGCCGTATCGTCCGGCGGCGGCACGGCAGGCGGTGTCGGCACACGCCCATCACTTCCACGAGTTGCTCGACACCATCGCGGCCAGCGCCGGCGCCGCCGACCGCGTCATCACCGCCCCGTTCGACACCGAGCTCTTCGGCCACTGGTGGTTCGAGGGAATGGAATTCCTCGACGCCGTCTACCGGTCGTTCACCGCAGACGACGACGTGCGCCCGGCGAGCGGCGACATGGTGGTGGCCGCCGCTCCACCGGGCGATGCGGTGGTCCGGCTCGGCGCCGGGTCGTGGGGCCGGAACGGCGACTGGTCGATGTGGCTCAACCCCGAGACCGAGTGGACCTGGCGGCGGCTCTGGCCGCTCGAAGAGCGGTTCTGGAACATCGCCCCTGCGGCGCTGGCGCGGACCGATCAGATTCCGGTGGTGGAACAGGCGGCGCGCGAGCTGTTGCTGGCGCAGTCTTCCGATTGGCAATTCATCATCTCGACCGGTGCCGCGACCGACTATGCCACGAAACGCTTCACCGAACATTGCGACACGCTGGAACGGCTGGTGACCGGGCTCGAACATCCCGACGGCGACGGCGAGTCGCTCCGCCGGTATGCCGCGGCGTGCCGGGAGATCGACGGACCCTTCGGCGACCTCTTCGGCGCGGTCGCCGCTGCCGCTGACGTCGGCACGGCCTGAACCGATGCGACGCGTCGTCGTCCATGGCCACTTCTACCAGCCGCCGCGGGAAGATCCGTGGCTGGAGCTGGTGCCCCAGGAGCCGACCGCGGCACCGAGCCACGACTGGAACGCACGGATCGCGGCCGAGTGCTATCTCCCGCTGGGGCGGGCGCCGGTGCTCGACGGCCGCGGCTGGGTGCAGCGCGTCGTCGACTGCTACGGCTGGTGCTCGTTCGACGCCGGTCCGACGCTGCTGCGCTGGTGCGACGATCACGCCCCGCACGTCCGCGACGCGATGCGCGCCGGCGATCGCGAAGCGCTCGAGCGGTGGGGGTTCGGCAACGCGGTGGCGATGCCGTACCATCACCTGATCCTGCCGCTCGCCACGGCACGCGACAAGGTGACCGAAGTGCGCTGGGGCATTGCCGACTTCCGCGCGCGGTTTGGCCGTGAGCCTGAAGGGATGTGGCTTCCCGAGACGGCGGTCGACACCGCAACGCTGCAGGTGCTGGCAGACGAGGGGATCCGCTTCACCATCCTCGCGCCGCACCAGATAACGCCGCTGCCGCCGCATGGCCGGCCCGGGCTGTGGCGCGCCCCGAACGGTCGTACCCTGGCGATCTTCACCTACGACGGCGCCCTCGCCCATGAGCTGGCGTTCGGCGACCTGCTGCGCGACGCCGAACGGTGGCACGCCACGGTCGACGCCTTTCCCGACCCCGCCGACGGCAAGCCCCGCATCGTCGCGATGGCTACCGATGGCGAGACCTTTGGCCATCATCATCACTTCGGCGACCTCGGGCTCGCGGCGTTCATTGCCAAGACCGGGGCCGAGATGAGCAACTTTGCGGCACTCCTCGATGCATGGCCGCCGACCGACGCGGTGCAACTGGTCGAAGACACCTCGTGGAGTTGCGTGCACGGCATCGAGCGGTGGCGCAGCGACTGCGGTTGCAACACCCGGCCGGGAACGTCACAGGCTTGGCGTGCGCCGCTCCGCGAAGGTCTCGACTCCCTCGCGGCGTCGTTGCACGCCCTGGCGCTGCGGGACTGGCCCGGCGACGCCGGCGATCTTGACCACGCGCGCGACGCCGCCGGCGGCGACCTCGCCGGTGCCGCGGCGCTCCCGGAACTGGCTCGCCGCTGGCTCGAGGCGGAACGCGAAGCGCTCACGATGTTCTCGTCGTGCGCCTGGTTCTTCGACGACATCGCCGGGCTCGAACCGCAACTCGCACTGCGCCACGCCGCCCGCGCGCTCGACCTGGTGCCGCGTGACGCTGTCGCCGCGCTCGTAGCACGGCTGGTGGCCACCCTCGCCACCGCCCGGAGCAACGACCCTGCCGCCGGCGACGGTGCGACAGTCTGGACCCGCGACGTGCTGCCGTTCATCCACCAGCCGGCGCGGCTTGCCGCCGGGCTCGCGGCGCTCCGCGACCTGGCGCCCGACGCCCTCGACGACCTGGCGTTGCCGAGTTATCGCTGGACGCTCGACGGCGACGCGCTCGTCACCGTTCACCGCCGCACCGGCGAGACCCGGCGCTGGCTGGCGACGCCGACCACGTTCGGCGTGGTGGCCGTCACGGTCGTCGTCACCGCCGTCGATGCCGACAACGCGCCCATCGGCGAGCCCCTTGAGGTCAGCGTGCACGACTATCCCGAACCGGTTCGCGACCTGTTGCGGAGCGTGGTGCGGCCGATGGTGTTCGACGCGACGCTGTCGCCCGCCGACCGCCAGGCGCTGGCCAATGGCGTGCTCGACGGCGCCATGGCCCGCGGCCGCGCGGCGGACGGTGCGCTGGCGCTGATCGACCGTGACGGCCCCGACGCCGCCGACGTGGTGATGCACGGGGTGCTCGACCTCTTCGAGCTCGACCAGCTGCCCTTCCCCGATCCGCTCAGGGCGCGACTCTTCCGGCGGCTGGCGCCGCTCCCTCCCGGGCCGGCGCGTGCCGGACTGGCACGTCGGTTGGCACTGGCACTGCCCACGGCGGCGGCCCGGTGACCCAGCCGCCGCTCCGCTTCTGCTTCGGCCTCCACCTCCACCAGCCGGTGGGCAACTTCGACGGGGTCTTTGCCGATCACCTCGAGCACGTCTACCGCCCGCTGCTCGAATCGCTGCTCGAGCGCGACGTGGCGCCGATCGCCCTCCACCTCTCCGGCCCGCTCACCGATTGGATAGAGTCGCACTATAGCGAATTTCTGGACCGGATCGGCGAGCACGCCGCCGCCGGACGCCTCGAGATCCTCGCCGCCGGCTACGACGAACCGATCCTGGCGGTGCTGGCGCGCGACGACCGCCGTGAGCAGGTGGAGCGGCACCGCGAATACCTGCGGCACCGCTTCGGCGTCGACGCCCGCGGGTTGTGGCTTACCGAACGGGTCTGGGAACCGTCGCTGGCCGAAGACCTGGCGCGTTCCGGCATCGAGTTCGTGCTGCTCGACGACCGGCACTTCCGGGTCACCGGCTTTGCGCCCCGGGCGCTCCACGCCCACTACATCACCGAGTTCGGCGGCTACCGGGTGCACGCCTTCCCGATCGACGAGCGGCTCCGCTACCTGGTGCCGTTCCGGTCGCCGGAAGAACTCGCCGGATACTTCCACGAACTGCGCGAACGCGGTGCACGCCTCGCCGTACTCGCCGACGACGGCGAGAAGTTCGGCGGGTGGCCCGGCACGCGCCGCTGGGTGTACGAAGAAGGGTGGATGGAGCGCTTCACCGCGATGATCGGCGCGCTCCGGCACCGCGGCGAGATCATTCTCTCGCGGTTCGACGAAGCGCTCGCCGCCACGCCGTCGGGCGGCCTCGCCTACCTGCCGTCGGCGTCGTACCGCGAAATGGAGGGGTGGTCGCTGCCGCCGGAGCCGGCGCGCGCCCTGCTGCACGTCGAGAACGACTGGGGACCGGAACGACTCGCCGGCGTCGAGGGAGGGTTGCTGCGCGGCGGCCACTGGCGGCACTTCCTGGTGAAGTACCCCGAGTCGAACCGGATGCACAAGATGATGATGGCGCTGTCACGGCTCTGTCGTGAACGCGATGACCCGCCCGCGGCGCGGCGGGCCCTCGCGCGGGCGCAGTGCAACGATGCCTACTGGCACGGCGTCTTCGGTGGCCTCTACCTGCCGCACCTCCGGCACGCCATCTGGAACAACCTCGCCGAGGCCGAGGCAACGCTGCGGGCACGCGAGGCCGCCACCGCCGAAGAGTGGGACGTCGACGCCGACGGCAACCTCGAGGTGTGGGCCCACAGCCCGGAGTTCAGCGCGCTCGTCGCCCCGGCGCGCGGCGGCGCGGTGGAGGTGCTGGTCTCGTTCGCGTCCCGGCAGAACCACGCCGACGCCATGACGCGGCACCGCGAGGCGTATCACGGCGCCGGTCATCCCGAGCCCGGCGCGACGGCCGAGGCGTCACACGCCGCCGAGCGGCATCACGGCGAGTCCCCGACCGACGCGGAACACGCCTCGCAATCCGCCCCCTCCATCCACGACCTCGAAGGCGAGCTCCGCGACCGCCCGCCATTGGACGACGAGCTCCGCGGCTGGTTCGTCGACCGGGTGCTGGCATCGTCTGCCACCGCCGACGACTTTGTCCGCGGCGTCACCGCACCACTGCACTCGTGGGCCGCGCGCCGGCTCGCCGCGCAGTGGCACGCCGCCGGCGACGAGGTCGTCGTGACGCTCACCGAAGCGGGGTTCCGCAAGGAGATCCGCTTTGCACCCCGGGCGGTGCATTGCCGTTGGGAGTGGGACGCCGATCCCGCCCGCTGGGGAGCGGCACCGGATGCGTGGTTCAGCAGCGAAGTGTCGTTCAGCGGTTCGGTGGACTTTGCCACCGACGCCGAGACGTGGAGCTATCCAATCGAGACGATGGCCAAGAGCGAAGCGGGTTTTGACCGGACCGTCCAGGGCACTGCCATGGTGCTGCGCTGGCCAATCACCAGGGGCAGCGCCGAGGTGATGGTCGCGCTGCGCTGATCAGCGGCGCACCAGCACGTCGATCGGGGCGCGGATCACCAGCCGGTAGGAGATCTCCCAGCGGGTGTTGAAGAAGGCGACGCTCTTCAGGTTGTCGATGTTGTGGAAGCGGAATTCGGCGTCGAACGTGACGCTGTGGTCGATCGTGGTGCGCCGGATGAAGCCGACCTCGGTGTAGACGCGGTGCGGCTGGTAGAACGTCGTGTCGTAGCCGGTGGAGTTGTAGTTGTTGTCGCCGGCGTCGGCGTTGAAATCCCTCCCGATCCAGTGGATCACGAAGAGCTGCGCCCAGTTCCCCGGGGTGATCGAGGCCCGGAGCCAGGTGCCGTGGCCCTGGTCGGGGCGGCCCGGCGGGTAGAACGGGTCGACGTGCCCGGTGCTGAACATCTCCCATGCCGACAGCGCCACCGGACCGAACGTCGCCACCGAATCGTGGAGGGTGACGCCGAACCCCTCGGCGTGATTGTTGGTGACCGGCACCGGATTGAACAGCTGCCCGCCGCGGTGCGACCAGAGGTGTTGCGCGCCAACCGAGACATGGTGCCCCAGGTCGCCGCGCAGCACCGTTCCCACCTCGAACTGCTCACGCTGCGTGGGTGTGTTGAGCTTCTGCCAGTTGATCCACACCTCGCCATGAAAGTGCGCCAGGTGCTCGATCCACTGACCGCCGTATTCGATGGGGGTGGTCAGTTCGCGGGTCGAGACCATCAGCGGATCGAGCAGCCCGTGGCGGTCGCCGGTCTCCAGCGTGCCGAAGACGCCCAGGGCGTGGTCGGTCTGGTAGCGGAACGCCAGCACCGGCTTGAGCGAGTCGGTGAAGTTGTTTGACCCCCAGCGGCGGTCGGCGAAGAAGCCGATGCGCAGGTCGGTCGATGGCCCGGGCCGGGCCGAGAGATATGACGTGACCTGGCCGCCGAGGATGGTTTCACCGACACGGTACGGGGTGAAGAACTCCGTGTTGTCGCCGTAGAGGGTGGCGCCGGTGTGCCATTCGAGGTGCTGGGCGGCGAGCGGCCCGGGCCCCAGCAGCGCTACCGCCAGCGCCACGGCAAACCCGGGCGCCGCGCGGCCCGGCGGTCGCCGGCGGCGTGGCAATTTCCCCGTCCTGATTCCCGAGCGCATGCACTATCTTAGTGCCGACATGTCCAGCGCGCGCGTGGTCCGGGTCGGTCTGGTGCAGCAACAGGTGGGGAGCAACGTGCACTCCAACCTGGCGCGCACCATTGCGGCCATCGGCGAGGCGGCTCGGCAGGGCGCCCAGCTGGTCTGCCTGCAGGAGCTGTTCAGCTGGTACTACTTCTGCCAGCGCGAAGACCACGACTTCTTCCGCCTCGCCGAGCCGGTGCCCGGGCCCACCACCGAAGCGCTCGGGGCGGTGGCCCGCGACCTCGGAGTGGTGATCGTCGCGTCGCTGTTCGAGAAGCGCGCCGAGGGGCTCTATCACAACACGGCGGCGGTCATCGATGCCGACGGCAGTTACCTCGGCAAGTACCGCAAGATGCACATCCCCGACGATCCGCAGTTCTACGAGAAGTTCTACTTTGCCCCCGGCGACCTCGGCTTCCGTGTCTGGAACACGCAGGCCGGGCGCCTCGGCGTGCTGATCTGCTGGGACCAGTGGTACCCCGAGGCGGCGCGGCTCACCGCGCTGCAGGGGGCGGAGATCCTGATCTATCCCACGGCGATCGGCTGGTTGCCGGCGGAGAAGGATGAATTCGGCGAGCGGCAGCGGTCGGCGTGGGAGACCATGCAGCGGAGCCACGCGGTGGCCAACGGCTGTTTCGTCTGCGCCATCAATCGCACCGGCCACGAGATTCTTCCCGGCAGCAAGGCGGGTGACCAGGGGATCGAGTTCTGGGGCCACTCGTTCGTGGCCGACCCGAGTGGCCGGATCCTGGTGCAGGCGGGACAGGACGAGGCGGTGATCGTGGCCGACTGCGACCTGTCGCAGGTCGACACGGTGCGCACCCACTGGCCGTTCCTGCGCGACCGTCGCATCGACGCCTATGACGGGATCACCAAGCGCTACCTTGACTGACACCCCCGCGCGGCGCGGCTTCCGGATGCCGGCGGAGTGGGAACATCACCGCGGGACGTGGCTGTCGTGGCCCCACAAGGAAGCGTCGTGGCCCGGCAATTTCGATCCGATCCCCGGCATCTTTGCGCGGATGGTGGGCGAGATCGCCGCCGGCGAAGAGGTGCACATCAACGTTGCCGACGCCGCCATGGAGCAGCTGGCGCGCGCGGTGCTGGCCGGCAACGCGGTGCCGCTGGTCAATGTCATCTTCCACCACCATCCGACCAATGACGCCTGGTGCCGTGACCACGGGCCGATCTTCGTCGAGCGGAGCGCCGGCGCCCGTCGGGAGCAGCTGATCCTCGACTGGGGCTACAACGCGTGGGGCGGCAAGTATCCGCCGTTCGACCTCGACGACGCTATTCCGCGGCGGGTGGCCGCGGACCTGGGGCTTCCGGTCGAGTCGCCGGGGATGATCCTCGAGGGCGGGTCGATTGACGTCAACGGACGCGGCACGCTGCTCACCACCGAGGCGTGCCTGCTGAATCCCAATCGCAATCCGGGCCTGACCCGCGCGCAGATCGAGCAGCGGCTGCGGGACTACCTCGGTGTCAGCCACATCCTCTGGCTCGGCGACGGGATCGCGGGCGACGACACCGACGGGCACGTCGACGACCTGACGCGCTTCGTCGACCCGACGACGGTGGTGACGGTGGTGGAAGACGATCCGGCCGACGAGAACCACGAACCGCTGGAGGAGAACATCGCCCGGCTGATGACGATGCGCGACCAGGATGGCGTGCCGCTGAAGGTGGTGACGCTGCCGATGCCGCCGGCATTGTATTACGACGGCCAGCGACTGCCGGCGAGCTACGCCAACTTCTATATCGCCAACGAGGTGGTCTTGCTGCCGGGGTACGACGCCGAGCGGGACGAACTGGCGCGGGAGACGCTGCAGGGGCTCTTTCCGACCCGTCGGGTGGTGGTGATCGACTGCAGGGCGCTGGTGTGGGGGTTGGGGGCGTTCCACTGCCTGACGCAGCAGTGGCCGGGGTGAAACAGTCAGTACCGTGATTCGTAGGCACTTTTTGCGGTAGATTCTCCGACTATACGCAACTCCCCGTACATAACGGAGACTCGATGCCGGTCGGCCTTCCCCACTGGACTCGTCGCAGCTGTCCCGCCCTGTTGGCAGTACTCGCGGCGTGCAGCCATTCGCCACCGACCGGCGTGAACCAACCGCCGCCCCTCGGTCCCTCCGGCACCGGCGCCGACGTGCAGCTCACCTTCAACCCCGGCCAGGATTATTGGCCAGCCTACGCCGAAGACGGCCAGGGGATCCTCTACCAGTACTCGCAGCCCGGTGACGTGGCGGGCAATCGCTGCGTCGGCCTCCTCCCCGCCGCGGGTGGCACGCGGCGCTGGAACCTCTGCGACACCCGCGTGACCCAGGCGGATTCCGTCAGCAGCTTTGCCGCGTATGCCCTCGGCAGCGACGGGCGACTGCTCTATCTCGAGGCGGTATCGCCACTCCACGCCGAAGCGCCGTTCGAGACGTCACTCTGGCTGGCGGACTCGGCGCATCCCTTCCAGCGCCGCCTGCTTGCAACATTGCCCACCACGATCGGTGACAGCGTGGTCGACTGGCTGAGCGACGCCCGGTGGACCGGGCCGACGACATTCCTTGCCCTCGCGCAGCGAGTCAGCGGCGAGGCGCATTGCCGCTTCTGCACCGCCGACGACACGATCTACACCGGGCTCTACGTGGTGTCAGGAAGTGTCACGAGCGGCGGCGTTACGCTCGCCAGGGTGCCGGGAACGGATGGGGCGACGGAGTACGGCATGAGCGCCAGCCGCGGCACCATCGTGTTCTCGAAAGCGGGAGACCTGACGATCTACGAGGTCCCGGCCGCCGGCGGGACTCCTGCGACAAACGGATCGGTGCCGGCGGGTGCGGAGCGCACCATCCTCGGACTCTCGTGCGCCGGTGCGCGCTGCGTGGCCGCGACGAGTGCCGTGAACGCCCCGCTGGGCGGGCCGGTGACGGCAAACAGCGGCCTGCTCTGGTCGGTCGACCTCACCAGCCAGACCGTCAACCAGATCGGCGAGCCGAGCTCGAATATCCTGTGGGCGAGCGCCCAATTGGCACCCGATGGCCACGACGTCGTGCTCCAGGCGAACGGCGCCCTCGGCAACCAGCGGCTGACCAGCAATACGGGAAGCGACTTGCACCTGCTGGTGGGCATCGTGCCGTGAGTCGCCGGATCCGCCGCGCCGCCCGGGCAACCGTCGCGCTCCTGATCGCGGCCGCCAGCCGACCTCACCGGCTCACTGCCCAGGAGAAGACGCCGCTGGTGGTCTTCGAGACCCGGCTCGCCGGGCACGGCGGCACCCAGTTCCGGGCCCGCAATCAGTCGCGCGACACGGTGTGGGTTGATTCGCTGTTGATCCACAACTGCCAGAATGTGGCCCTCGCGGATTGCCGCGGCCATGCGCTGAACATCGCCGTCGCTCCCGATTCGACGCGGGTCGTCTTTACGCTCCACCCCACCGAGATCGGCCCGGCGTTCAACTATCGATGGAGCTATACCTGGCATGTCCTCGTGATGGACTCTTCGGAGGTGCGACGCGATGTCCGTTGAGCCCCGTCCTGCCCGGATCGCCACCCTGGCGCTCGTGGCGGCGCTGCTGGCCGCCAGCGCGGCGTCGGCGCAGGACCTTCACGGCCGGGTGGTCGATTCGGCAACGGCGGCACCGATCTACGGCGCCATGGTCGAGCTGCAGGACAGCGCCGGCCGCGTGTTGCGCGAGGTGCTCACCACGCCGAGTGGCAGCTTCGCGATCGGCCTCGAGGTTGGCGGCGTCTATCGGTACCGGGTCGCGGCAATCGGGTACCGCCCCCGCCCCGCCGAGCGGCTCGTGGTCACCGCCGGCACCGACGTCGGCACCGTCGCGCTTCCCCGCCTGGTGGTCACGCTCCCCGACATCGTGGCGCGCGCCGACCGCAACAGCTGCAACGAAGGCCCGGGGAGCGATTCCATCCTGGCGCGCCTGCTCACCAGCGCCAACAGCGCCCTCGAGGTGATGGAAGCGGCGGTGTATGGCGGACGGATGGCGTTTTCGGTGGAACTGGTGCACACCACCACGAAGACGGTCGGCAACCACACCGTGACGCAGAGCGACACCACGTACGAACCGATGGTCGCGTGGCCAATCCGGAGCCTCGCCCCCGATTCGCTGCGGCGCTTCGGCTTTGCTCACGAGATGGCCAACGGCGGCGAGATCTACTACGGCCCCGACGGCACCGTGCTCTTTGCCGACTGGTTCATTGCCGCGCATTGCTATACGGTGGCGGTGCGCCACGACTCGGCCGGCGACGTCATCGACGTGCACTTCGAGCCGGCGCACCCGCGCCACGCCGACATCGCCGGCGACCTGTTGCTCGACCCCGGCACGCTGGCGTTGCGGTCGTTGCGGTACCACCTGGTGCACCTGCCGTCGGCGGTGGGCGACAGCGCGGTGGGCGGCGAGATGACGTTCAGCGACGAGGCCTCGGGAACGTGGATTCCGTCAGCCTGGGCCATCTGGGCGCCGATGAGGCCGGGGCCCGGGTGGCAGTCGGGGAGAAATGAGAACTCGGGGCGGGTGGTGGCGGTGAAGGTGGAGGGTTCAGAATAGGAGGGCGCCCAGAGCCCAGGGCCCAGAGCCCAGAGCCCAGGGCCCACAATGCGGAACTCGGTGCGCGAGCGCAGGGCGCTGTGGCGTTGGGACCTGTCGCACCCGCGGCTGGGCGGTAGCGCGCGCCGAGTCACGCCGCTGCGTCTCCGGGCTCCGGGCCCCGGGCCCCGGGCTGCTCTATTGCAACCCTGAAACATCCCCCACCATCCAATCCGTCGTGACTGCCAGCGCCATGACCTTGTCCACGCCCTTTCCGGCTGTTTCCGCGATCGACGCCGAGACCCTCGACGTCCGTCGCGCCGCGTCGGGCGACGAGCGGGCGTTCGAGCGGCTCTATCGGCGGCACGTGGCACGAGTCCACACCTTGATGCGGCGGATGGCCTCTCCCGACGCCGCCGATGAGCTCACCCAGGACGTCTTTGTGCGGGCGTGGGACAAGCTCGCCACCTTCCGGGCCGAGAGCGCGTTCGGCACCTGGCTCTACCGCCTAGCGGTGAACGTGGTGCTGACCCGGCGCCGCAGCGAGCGGCTCGAGCGGCAGCGCTTCCTCGACGACGATGTCGCGATCGAAACCCACGCCAGCCGCTCCACCCCTGCCGGACTCGCCCTCGACCTCGAAGCGGCGATCGCCGAACTCCCGGAGGGAGCGCGGCAGATCTTCGTGCTGCACGACGTGGAGGGGTGGACCCACGAGGAGATTGCCGCCGAGTTGGGGCTGGTGGCGGGAACGTCCAAGTCGCAACTGTCGCGGGCCCGCGCCGCGCTGAGGAGAAGGCTCGATGTCCGCTGATCACGACGAACTCGACCCCGCACTGGCGCAGGCCGTCGCCGCGCTGCGCAACGCGCCGCCGCCGGCCGACCTCTGGCCGGGCATCGCGCAGCGGCTCCGGCCGCGGCGACCTCGTGGCACCGTGGTGATGGCGTGGCCGGTGGCGCTGGCGGCGGGGCTGGTCCTCGCGGCACTGGGCGCCGGCGGCGCGCTGCTGTGGCGACGGGCGGCGGTGCCCGCCCCGATTGCGTCGACGCAACGGCTTGCCGCAACGCAGCCGCGCGGGCCGCGGTCGATGGACGCCGCGTATTCTGCCGCCGACACCACGCTGCTGGCGGCGATCGGCGATCTCGAACAAGCGGTGCGCGCGGCCATGGCGCAGCTCTCGCCGCAGGCCCAGGCAGGCGTCGCCCGGAGCCTCACGGCGGTGGACGGGGCGATCGCCCAGGCGCGCGCCGAGCGGCGTGCCGCCCCCGCCGATCCGGAAGCCGCCCGGTACCTCACCGCCATGTTGCGCAAGAAACTCGACGTCCTGCAGACCATCTCGCGGCTGACCGCCGACCGGTCCTGAGGAGAGAAAGCCATGTTGTTGCCGATGATGACACTCGCGATGCTCACCCATGCCGCGCCGGTCGACACGACCTTTTCGCTGGCGCGCGGGGCCAGCATCGAGGTCGATGCGCAGGACAACGACATCACCGTGCACGTCGGCGGTGACGATCGCGTCACGGTGCGCGGCGCCACGGTGAGCGGCGGCCCCGGCGCGGTCGAGATCGGCCGCGGCAGGCGCCGGCGCGACCTGGGCGGCGACGACATCGTCGTGACGGTGCCGGCCTGGGTCCGGCTCACGCTGCGGGGCATGAGCGGCAGCATTTCGGTCGACGGCGCCACGGCCCAGCTCGACGCCCAGACCATCGAGGGCGACGTCACGGTGAGCCGGGCGGGCGGCGAGGTGTCGGTCGGGTCGGTCAGCGGCGACATCACGGTCAACGACTTCACCGGCACCCGCCTGCACATCAACGGCACCAACGGCGACATCGCGGTGCATCACGCCACCGGGGCGATCCATGTCGACAACATCAACGGCGACATCACCCTGACGGGCATCACGTCGAGCGACGTCTCGGCCCAGACGGTCAGTGGCGCGGTGACGTTCGACGGGCCGCTGGCGCCGACCGGCAGCTACAGCTTTGGCAGCCACAACGACGACATCACCCTCTGGCTCCCGGCCGACGTCAGCGCCCGCCTCAGTGTCTCGACGCTGAACGGCGACCTGGTGAGCCGCGACCTGAGCGGCACCACGCACGGCTCGAGCGCCGGCAGCACCGGCGGCGAGCGGCAATTCACGGTGACCTACGGCGGCGGTGCGGCGCGCGTCACCGTCGACGCGTTCAACGGCGACGTCGTGGTGAAGAAGGGCCCCCGGCCGTAATCAGGAAAACTTCGGCGGCCGCATCAGGTGGGCCTGACTCGCCACCTGCCACGCGTGCATCATCCGCAGCGCAAGGTCTTCCCGGTACAGCCTGGCGATGAACGAAACCGACTGCCAGCTCCCGGTGTCGCTCACCGCCACCGGGCAGACCGACTGCGGATGGCCCGACAGGTTGGTCGCCGCCAGGGTCTGGCCGCCGGTGTTCGATGCCACGATCACGTCGAAGTCGTGGAACAGCTCGTCGAGCTTCTGGATCAGCAGGGTGCGGGCGCGGTTGGCCTGCACGTAATCCACCGCCGAAATGAAGTGCGCCGACCGGAAGGTGTTGGGCCACGCCCCGGCGTTCTGCAGCACCATCTGGTCGACGGTGTTGTCGCGGGTGATGGCGTCAAACGCCGCCCCGGCCTCGACGTCGAGCAGGAATTCCATGGTGCCAGCCGACGGATCGTCGGGCCAGGTCACGGCGGTGAACCGGGCGCCCTGTTTCGCGAGCGCGTCGAGCACCGACTTCGTGGCGTTGTAACTCGCCATCGGGTTGAAGCCCCGGCCGCCGCGGCCGCCGCGGCCACCGCGACCGGCAAAGCGGGTCGTGTCGGGGGGCGTCAGCAGGTTCTCCAGCACGCCGATCCGGATCTTCGACAGCGGCAGGTCCGGATCGAAGACGAACGGCAGCGAGCGGGTCGACGGATCGCGCGGGTCGGCACCGTGCAGGGCGGCAAAGACCAGCGCCAGATCGGCGGCGTTGCGCCCGATCGGCCCCGCCTTGTCCATGGTCCACGACAGCGCCATCGCCCCGTACCGCGAGACCCGTCCGTAGGTGGGGCGGAGCCCGCTCACCCCGCAGCGCGTCGACGGCGAGACGATCGACCCCAACGTCTCGGTGCCCAGGGCGAACGGATAGAGCCCGGCCGACACCCCCGCTGCCGAACCGGCCGACGATCCGCTCGAGCCGACCTGGGTGTTCCACGGGTTCCTGGTCTGGCCGCCGAACCAGGTGTCGTCCTGGGCGAACTCGCCGAGTGAGGTCTTGGCAACCAGCACCGCACCGGCCCGGTCGAGCCGCTCCACCACAGCGGCGGTCATGTCGAGCATCTGGTGCTGGTAGATCGGCGAGCCCCACGTGGTGGGGTAATCCGGCACCGCAAAGAGGTCCTTGGCGCCGTACGGAATGCCGTGCAGCGGGCCGCGGAAATTTCCCTGCCTTGCCTCCGCGTCCATCCGGTCGGCCTGCGCCAGCGCCCGCTCCTTCGTGGGAGTGATCACCGCGAGCAGTTCCCCGTTGTAACGCTCGATCCGCGCCAGGCAGCGCTCCACCAGCTGTCGCGACGTGGTGGCCCCGCTCCGGATCAGCCGGCCGAGGGTGACGACGTCGGCGAACGCCCAGTCGGCCTCGCTGGCGGGGTGCTTGAGGGGCGGGAGCGGCCGGGCCCGGACCGTGGTGGCGGGCTGCGGCTCGACGGTCTTGCCGATCGGCACCGGGTCGAAGTGAAAGGCGGGTGCCACCCAGTTGGGAAGCGGAATGGCATGGAGCCGGTCGTAATTGGCGAGGGCGCGCTGCAGGTTGGCCAGCATCAGCTGGCGATCCTTGTCGCGGAACGACAGGCCCAGCACCGCCTCGGCGGCGGCGATCTGGTCGATGGTGAGGTCGGCGATGACAACCCTGGCACCGTCGGGGGCATCCAACGAGGCATCGGTCCAGAGCTGCTCGGGAAGCCGCGCCGGAATTCCGGCCGCGGCGCAGAGGCCCAGGAAGCCGCGACGATCGATGATGGTGGACATGGCGTACTCTCGGCGGTGCGTTGCCCCGGGGGAGGTGCCGTCCAATCTGAGCCCGAACCGGCCCGCCCACAATCGGGCCGCCCTTCCGACCATGGAGAGGCAATGTCGCGCCACGGACTGTTGACCCTGTTGTTCGCCACTGCGGCAATCCCTTCGGCCGCCGCCGCGCAGGGCTATCACTTCACCCCGCAGCTCTCCCGCGGGGACCATCTGGTTGTCAGCAACATCAATGGCGACGTCAGCGTCGATCGCGCGACCGGCGGCGCCACCGACGTGACCGTCGACAAGACGGTGAAGCGCGGCAACGGCGACCTCGTCACCGTCGTGATGGAGCGCGACAACAACACGGTCCGGATCTGCGCCGTGCAGCTCGAGCACGCCGGCGACAAGGGATCGTGCGAAGGCGAGCATCACCACGACGGCAACGACCACAACGAAGTCAAGACGACGTTTCACGTCCATCTCGCCCCCGGCGTGACCCTGAGCGCGTCGACCGTCAACGGCGACGTCTCGGCCACCGGTGTCGATGCGGCGGAGGTGGTCGCGACGGTCAACGGCAACGTCACCTACCAGGGTGCGCCGCCGTCCGAGCTGTCGACCGTCAACGGCGGAGTCACCGCCACGATGTCGAAGGGCACGTGGAACGGGACGCTCAAGGTCGAGTCGGTCAACGGTCCGATCTCGCTCACCTTCCCCGCCGACCTCGCCGCGATGGTCAGTGGCAGCTCGGTCAATGGCGGGGTGTCGAGCGACTTCCCGGTGACGATCCAGGGACGGTGGGGACCGCGGACGTTCACCGGCAGGATCGGCGGCGGCGGCGCGGAGCTGCATATCGAGACGGTCAATGGGAGCATCGAGTTGCACAAGAAGCAGCCGTAAGCCCAGAACAGCGGCCGTGAGCCGTGAGACCGAATGCGCCGTCAGAGTGAGCCGGCAGCGATCACTCCGGCCCCGCCTGCCGGGCTCACGGCTCACGGCTGTCCTCCGCTTACTTTCCCAACATGCCCTCCGATCTCTTCTCCGCCGACGGGCTGGCCCGTTGGCGTGAACACCTGAATCGCTCGGAGCTGTTCCGTCGCGAGGCGGCCGACTGGTCGGGCCGGCTGCTGCTGGTGGAGGACGACGGTGCCCGGGCCGAGCGCCGGTCGTGGCTGGTGGTGGAAGGGGGCGCGTGTCGCGAGGCGCGTCCGGCGAGTGCCGACGACGAGGCGGCGGCGGAATTCATCCTGGCGGCGGCACCGACGGTGTGGGACGACCTGGTGGCCGGGCGCACCACGCCGGCGATGGCGGCGATGGTGGGCCGGCTCGCGCTGCGCAAGGGCAACGTCCTTGCCCTCGTGCCGCGCGCCCGTGCCGCGGCGGCACTCCTTGCGGCGGCGGCCGACGCCGACCAATAGCGCGGCACCGGCCGCGTGCCGGCGCTGACGGTCGCCGCGCCGTTCGACTACAATTCCGCCGTCCCCGTCCCCCGTCTTCCACCGGTTGAACTCGATGCGCCCATTCCGCCTGGTTGCGTTCGCAAGCTGCCTCGCCGCGCCACTCGCCGCGCAGCGTCCCCACCTGACCACCCCGCAGGAAGCGATCGGGCACGAGGTCGGCGCCGACTATTTCCTGCCCAATTACTCGCAACTCACCACGTGGTGGCAGAAACTCGCGGCCGAGTCGCCGCGGATGAAGCTCGACACGATCGGGTACAGCGCCGAGGGGCGGCCGCAGCTGATGGCGATCATCTCGAGCCCGGCCAACATGGCCAAGCTGGAGCAGTACCGGCAGATCAGCGCCACGCTGGCGCGGGGCCGGGTCGATTCGGCGACGGCGCGGCGGCTCGCGGCCACCGGCAAGTCGATCGTCTGGATCGACGGCGGCCTGCACGCCGACGAGGTGCTGGGTGCCAACCAGCTGCTGGAACTGGTCTGGGAGATGGTCTCGCAGAACGACCCCGAGACGCTCCGCTTCCTCAACGACGACATCCTCCTCGCGGTGCAGGTCAATCCGGACGGGATGCAGTTGGTGGCCGACTGGTACATGCGCAACGCCGACTCGCTGCAACGGCGCACCAGCGGCCTGCCGCGGCTCTACGAGAAGTATGCCGGGCACGACGACAATCGCGACTGGTATCGCGCCGCGCTGCCGGAGACGCAGAACGGCGAGAAGGTCCAGTACCTGACGTGGTATCCGCAGATCATCTACAACCATCACCAGACCGGTCCGGCGGGGTCGGTGATCTTCATGCCGCCGTTCCGCGACCCGTTCAACTACGTCTTCGACCCGCTCATCCCGACGTCGCTCGACTGGGTGGCAATGGCGATGCAGCGCCGCTTTGCCGCCGAGGGGAAGGGCGGCTTCGTGAGCAAGAACGCCTCGGACTATTCCACCTGGTGGAACGGCGGGCTGCGCACGGCGGGGTACTTCCACAACATGATCGGCATCCTCACCGAAGCGATCGGCAACCCCACGCCGGAGACGATCCCGATTGTGCTCGACCGCCAGCTGGCCGACGGCAACGGCCCGATGCCGGTGCAATGGGGGCCGTGGCACTTCCGGCAATCGATCGACTATTCCATGACCGCGGACCGCGCCATCCTCGACGTGGCGTCGAAGAACCGCGAGAGCCTGCTGTACGACTTCTGGATCATGGGGCATCGCGAGATCGCCCACGGTGAAGCCGACAGCTGGACGACGACGCCCAGGACGATCGCCGCGGCCGACTCTGCAGCGGCAAAGGTGGTGGCAAGCGCCAATCCCGCCGGTCGCGGCGCGGGCGGCGGCGGCGGCCGGGGCTTTGGCGGCGGACGCGGCGGCAACGTCGCGGTGCAGAACGCATACGCCTCGGTGCTGCGTGATCCGGCGCGCCGCGATCCGCGCGCCTACGTGATTCCGTCGAACCAGCCGGAGTTTGCCCAGGCCCTCGACTTCCTGCAGTCGTTGGCATGGGCCGGCATCGAGATCGACAAGGCCACCGCCGACTTCACCCTGGCCGGCAAGCATTATCCGAAGGGATCATTCATCGTCCTCGCGGCTCAGGCGTTCCGGCCGCACGTGCTCGACATGTTCGAGCCGCAGTGGTATCCGATGGACCTCGAGTACCCCGGTGGCCCGCCGAAGCGCCCCTACGACGTGGCCGGCTACACGCTGGCATACCAGATGGGCTTCTCGTTCGACCGCATCCTCGATTCGTTCGCCACGCCACCGATGATCAGGCTGCCGCTCGGCACGGTGACACCGGACGCGGCGGCGTTCAATGCCTCAGCGAGCGGCTGGACGCTGTCACCGGCCTCGAACGACGCCTTCCTGGCGGTCAACCGCCTCGGCAAGGCAAACCAGGGCGTGCAGCGCCTCGCCAACGGCGATTTCTACGTTCCGGCGAATCCCACCAGCGCGAAGATCCTCGCCGACCTGGCGCGGACCCGCGGCCTGGCGGCCACCGACGCACCCTCCGGCACGCACGGCGCGGCGGTCAGGCCGCTGCGGATCGGGCTCTGGGATCAGTACGGCGGCTCGATGCCGGCGGGATGGGCACGCTGGATCCTGGAACACTACGAGGTGCCGTTCACCCGGGTGTTCGCGCCACGCCTCAATGCCGGCGACCTCCGCAAGGACTTCGATGTGCTGGTCTTCCTCGGTGGAATTCCCGGCAACGGCACGGGGCGCGGCGGTCGCGGATTTGGCGGACGGGGCGGTGGCCGCGGCGGCAATGCGGAGAACATCCCGGCCGAATACCAGGACGAGATCGGCAGCATGACGGTCGACACCACGATGCCCCGGATCAAGGCGTTCCTCGAGCAGGGCGGCACGGTGGTCGCCATTGGCGCTCCGGCAACCAACCTGGCGCAGGACCTCGGCCTGCCGGTCGAGAACCAGGTGCAGGGGGTGTCGAACGAGAAGTACTACATCCCCGGCTCGGTGCTGCAGGTGGCGGTCGACACCACGCAGCCGGCGGCGGCGGGGGCCCACGGGGTGGCCGACGTCTTCTTCGACAATTCGCCGGTCTGGCACATCGGCGACAACGCAGCGACGTTCGGCATCAGGAAGATCGCGTGGTTCGCGACACCCGATCCGCTCCGCTCGGGCTGGGCAATCGGCGAGGACTACCTGAAGGACGGCGTCGAGATGTTCTCGGCGCCGGTGGGCCGCGGCATGGCATACTTCTACGCCCCCGACGTGACGTTCCGGGCGCAGCCGGAAGGAACCTTCCGCTTCCTCTTCAACGTGATGTACGGCACGCCGGGCGGCGGCAACTGACCCGCCTTTGACGCGCATCCCGCAGACGCCGGCACCGTGAAGGTGCCGGCGTCGTGCTTCATCCCCCGAACGTCACGTCGATCCGCACCATGATGTGCTGGTTCATGCTGAGCACGCCGAGCAGCTTCTTCAGCCCACCCACGCCGTAATCCTTGACGTCCATCGGCGTCGCGCCGCGAAACCGCACCGCGGCGCCATGATGCCAGACCCAGCCGTCGATGTCGGCGGCGCGGGTGGTGCCGTGGATCGTGAACTCCCCGTGCAGCGTCACGCGCAGCGAATCGCCATCGGCGGTTCCGGGGGTCACGCTGTCGAGGGTGAATCGCATCACGGGATACTTGTCGATCTGGAGCGACCCGGCCATGTCATGATCGCGATGGCCGTTGTGGGTGGTGAGTGTGGCGGTGGGCGCAGAGACGGTGCCGCGGACATCCTCGATCCGGTCGGCACCGCGCATCGAGCCGGTGACGCTGTCGGTGGCGCCGGTAAAGGCCCCCAGCGAGGCCCTGGCATCGAAGGCGAGCGTCCCGCGCGTCACCGGCGCGGAGGGAAACGACTGCGCCGCGAGCGGTGTGGCCGCAATCGCAACGCAAGACAATGCTGAAACCATCCCGTGCTTCATGGCCCGCTCCTCCGGCACAACCGGTTGCCGAATGCCGGCCGTTGGTTCGTTGCCAGCCAAGATACCATTGTTCCGATCGGGTCCGGCCGCCGCGGTGCGCCGCGGCAGGAGACCCGGCTATTCTACGTGACCACGCGCCGGTTCCCGATGGCGCGCTGCCACTGCCCGCCCGGCGAAGGAGCATTTGACGATGTCCAGACTCGGCATGGCGCTGACGTGGCTCGGCCACGCCGCCTTTCACCTCCGATGTGAACCTGACGGTCCGGCGATCCTGATCGACCCGTGGCTGCAGAACCCCAAGGCACCGGCGAACGCCGCGGCGCTCGGCGCCGAGGCGCAGCTGATCCTGCTCACCCATGGGCATTCCGATCATATCACCGGCACCGCCGAGCTGGCGCGCCAGACCGGTGCCACCGTGATGGCGTCGCTGGAGGTCACCATGGACCTCGCCGCCGACGGTGTGCCCGACGGTCAATTGATCGGATTCAACACCGGCGGCGCCGCCACCTCGCACGGCGTGACGGTGACGTTGACGCAGGCGGTGCACTCGTCGTCGCTGGCGTCGGCCGACGGTCGGGCGCGCTACATGGGCGAGCCGTCCGGCCTGGTCATCGAACTCCCCAACGGCACGGTGATCTACAACACCGGCGACACGGCGGTCTTCGGCGACATGGCACTGATCGCCGAGTTGTACCAGCCGTCGGTCCTGATGCTGCCGATCGGGGACTTCTACACGATGGGACCCCGCCAGGCGGCAAAGGCCTGCCAACTGGTGCGGCCGAAGTGGATCGTGCCACAGCATTACGGCACCTTCCCCGCCCTGGCCGGCACGCCGGAGCTGCTCCGCAAGTACCTCCCGGTGGGCATGAAGGAGATCGTGCTGGCTCCCGAACCGGGCGAAACGATCCGCTGAAGGAGGACCTGTGGCCTCGATCTCGATTCTCGGCGTCCCTCTCGACCTCGGCGCGTCTCGCCGTGGCGTCGAGATGGGCCCGTCCGCGGTGCGCCTGGCGCGGATCGCGCCGCGCCTCGAGGCACTGGGGCACGAGGTCACCGACACCGGCGACGTGCCGGTGCCGACCCGCGAGACACTGCCCGCCGATCATGGCGTGGAGTTCCTGCCGACGATCACCGCCGTCTGCCGCGACGTGGCGATGCGCACCGCCGCCGCCGCCCGCGCCGGCCGGATTCCGCTGGTGCTCGGCGGCGACCACTCGCTCGCCGCGGGTTCGGTGGCGGGCGTCGCGACGGCGTTTGCCGAACGGGGCGCCCGGCTCGGCGTGATCTGGCTCGATGCGCACGCCGACGTCAACACGCCGCAGACCTCGCTGAGCGGCAACATCCACGGCATGCCGCTGGCGCATCTGCTGGGACATGGCGACCGGGCACTGGCGTCGCTGGCCACTCCGGCACCGGCCATCCAGCAGGGACACGCGGTGATCATCGGCGCCCGCGACCTCGACCCCGCCGAGCGGGTGCACGTGCGCGAGTACGGCATTGCGATCTACACCATGCGCGACATCGACGAGCGCGGCATGCGCGGGGTGCTCTCCGAAGCGATTGCGCGGGTGAGCGACGGCACCGACGGGATCTACGTGTCGCTCGACCTCGACTTCGTCGATCCGCAGGAGGCCCCCGGGGTGGGCACGCCGGTGCGTGGCGGCGCGACGTTCCGCGAGGCGCACCTGGCAATGGAGACGCTCTGGGACACCGGCCGCCTGGCGGGGATCGACCTGGTCGAGGTCAACCCGGTGCTCGACCGGGTGAATCACACCGCGGAGCTGGCGGTGGGGTTGATGGCGAGCGCATTCGGCCAGCGGATTCTCTGAGGCCGTTGCAGGTTGCAACGGTCGTCAGGGGTAGCCGAAGGGGCCAGCCGACACTACTATCTGCCGTTCCATACGATCACGACCTGACACCGAGCCCACGTGCCTCTCACCCGCGGACATCGCCGGTCATTGCCGCTGCTTGCCCTGGTCACCGCGTTGACGGTGTCCGGCGGCTTCGGATCGTCGGTCGCGGCGCAGTCGGCGCGGTTCACCCTGCAGGAAAAGCCATTCAGCGTCATCTCGCGGATTCTGCTCAGCAAGCCGTTGAGCGATTCGGTGGTGCAGCTGGCGGAGTCGCAGGTGGGGCTGGCCTACAAGTACGGCGCCAAGGCACCCGGGAAGGCATTCGACTGCAGCGGGCTGGTGCAGTGGGTGATGTCGAAGGTCGACCTGGTGCTGCCGCGGACGGCCCGGTTGCAGGCGCGGGCCGGGGTTCCGGTGCCGAAGGATCCGGCCCAGCTGCTGCCGGGAGACCTGCTGTTCTTCGGGACCGGGCGGACCATTTCGCACGTCGGGATCTACGTCGGCGACGGCCGGTACATCCAGGCGGCCAACCGCCGGCTGGGGATCATCGAGACGCCGTTGCCGACCGGGTCGAAGGCGCGCACCTGGTGGCGCAGCGTGCGCCGGGTGCTCGATCCCAACACCGCGGTGCTGGTGGGCGTTCCGGTCGATTCGCTGCTCGTCAGCAGCTGAGGGCCGCCCGGTCGCCGTGCTGACTGTCTCCGCATGAATCCGTCGACGGCCGACTGGGCGATTGTCGTCGCCTCCATCATCATCTGTTTCATTCCCCCGATCCTGCTGGCGCGCAAGGCGGGGTCGAGCACCGTCGAGTTCTTCACCTCGGGGCGTTCGGCGCCGTGGTGGCTGATCGGCGTGTCGATGGTGGCCACGACATTCTCGACCGACACGCCCAACCTGGTGACGAACTTCGTGCGCACCGGGGGCGTGGCGTCGAACTGGCAGTGGTGGGCGTTCCTGCTCACCGGCATGTCGACGGTGTTCTTCTTTGCCCGGCTGTGGCGCCGCAGCGGGGTGATGACCGACCTGGAGTTCTACGAGCTGCGCTACAGCGGCGGGCCGGCGTCGCTGGTCCGGGGCTTTCGCGCCATCTACCTCGGGCTGGTGTTCAACTGCTTCATCATTGCCTCGGTGAACCTCGCGGCGGCCAAGATCGCCAACATCGTGCTGGGCTGGCCGATCGGCAAGACGCTGCTGATCTGCGCGGTGCTCAACGTCTTCTTCGCCGCCACGTCGGGCCTCTGGGGCGTGCTGGTGGTGGACTTCATCCAGTTCGGCATCGCGATGACCGGGGCGATCGCGGCGGCGTACTTCGCGTTGAAGCAACCCGAGGTGGGTGGGCTGGCCGGGCTGGTGCACCACCTGCCGGCATCGACCCTGAACCTCGTGCCCGACTTCAGCGACTGGGGCCTGACGCTGTCGCTGTTCGTGATTCCGCTCACCATCCAGTGGTGGTCGGTGTGGTACCCCGGCGCGGAACCCGGCGGCGGCAGCTACATCGCGCAGCGGATGCTGGCGGCGCGGTCGGAACGTGACGCGCTCGGTGGCACGCTGCTGTTCAACATCGCGCACTACGCCCTGCGGTCGTGGCCATGGATCCTGGTGGCGCTGGCGTCGCTGATCGTCTTCCCGACGCTCGACTCGATCCGGACCGCGTTCCCGCACGTCTCGCCGTCGCTGGTGGGGCACGACATGGCGTATCCGGCGATGCTCAAGTTCCTGCCGCACGGCTTCCTCGGCGTGATGATCGCCGGGATGCTGGCGGCGTACGTGTCGACGATCGTGACCCACCTCAACTGGGGCGCGTCGTACCTGGTGCACGACTTCTGGCGGCGCTTCATCCGGCCGGGGCGGACCGAGCAGCACTACATCGTGGTGGCCCGGGTGGTGACGGTGATGCTGATGATCATCGGCGGCCTGCTGACGCTGGTGCTGAACACCGCGCAGCAGGCGTTCCAGCTGCTGCTGTCGATCGGCGCGGGCACCGGACTGCTGTACCTGCTGCGGTGGTTCTGGTGGCGGGTCAACGCGTGGTGCGAGATCGCCGCGATGGTCTCGTCGTTCGCGGTGGCGCTGTCGTTCTTCGTCGCCGGCAAGCTCGGCGCGCCGGTGCCGGCCGACGTGTCGCTGCTGAGCACCATCGCGGTGACCACGGTGGTCTGGGTGACCACGGCGATGCTGTCGCCGCCGACCGACCGCGAAACGCTGCTGGCGTTCTACCGCAAGGTGCGGCCAGCGGGGCCCGGCTGGCGGGAAATCCGCGAGTCGGCCGGGCTGGAGCCGTCGCCCGATTCGCTGCCGCAAGCGTTCCTGGCGTGGGTGCTGGGCGTGCTGACGGTCTACGGAGCGCTGTTCGGCACCGGCTCGTTCCTCTACGGCCGGGTCGGGCCGGGGATCTTCTGGACGGTGACGTTCGTGATCGGCGGCATCGGGCTGCTGCGGATTGTGCCGCGCATGTGGCGAGGCACCGCGACCTCATGACCGGGCCCGCCACCGCCGCGGTGCTGCTCGCGGGCGGGCGGGGGTCGAGGATGCGCCGCCCCGACCCGGCGGCACGGCTCAGTGCGGCACAGCAGGCCGCCGCCGCCGCGGGCTACAAGGTGCTGGTGCCCGATGCGCGCGGCCGGCCGTTCCTCGACCACGTGCTCACGTCGCTCGCCGGCGCCGGCATCCGCGACGTCGCGCTGATCGTTCCCGCCGACCACCAGCCGATCAGCGATCATCTCCACCGCCACCCGCCGGTGCGGCTCCGCGTCACGCCGCTTGTCCAGCCGGAGCCCCGCGGCACCGCCGACGCGGTGCTGCTGGCCGAGGAATGGGCCGGTGACCGCGACTTCCTGGTGCTGAACGCCGACAATCTCTATCCCGCCGAGGCGCTCGGCCGGCTCGTCGCGCTCGGCGAACCGGGGCTGGCGGCGTTCGAGACCCGGGTGCTGACCGCCCGGAGCAACATCGAACCGGACCGGATCGCGGCGTACGCCATCATCAGGCTGCGCGCCGACGACACCCTCGAGCGGCTGATCGAGAAGCCCACCGCCGACCAACTGCGCGCCGCCGGCCCGAACCCGTGGGTCAGCATGAATCTCTGGCGCTTTGACCGGGACATCTTCGCCGCGTGCCGCGACGTCGCGCCGTCGCCGCGCGGCGAGGTCGAGCTGCCACAGGCGGTGGATCTCGCGGTCGAACGCGGCATGCGACTGCGCGCGGTGCGCGTTGCCGACGGCGTGCTCGACCTGTCGCGGCAGGGCGACGTGGCGGCGGTGGCGGCGGCGCTTGGCGCGCGCGAGGTGGCAACGTGACCGCGCCGCTCGCCGACCAGCTGGCGCGGCTCGGCCTCTCGGCGCCGGCCGCGGCGGTCGCCATCCGGCGAGCGGAACAGACCGAGACCGCGTTCCGGCGCCGCGCCGGCGACCCCGGCCGGGCCCGGCGCTGGTGGGTTCCGGGGCGAATCGAGGTGCTCGGCAAGCACACCGACTATGGTGGTGGCCGATCGCTGCTCTGCGCGGTGGAACGTGGCTTTCACGTCGTCGCCGCGCCTCGTGCCGACGCCGTGGTGCAGATCATCGACGCCTCGACCGGCGCGCCGGTCTCGCTGCGGATCGACGCCGAGCTGCCGGCACGCGCCGGGCACTGGACCGACTACCCGATCTCGGTGCTGCGCCGGGTCGCCCGGGACTTTCCCGAGGCGCGGACCGGAATGGACATCGCGATCCGCTCGTCGTTGCCGTCGGCGTCGGGGCTGTCGTCGTCGAGCGCGCTGGTGATCGCGATCTTCCTTCCCCTGGCGGCGTTCAACCGCCTCGACGAGGCGCCGCGCTGGCGGGAAGCCCTGCCCACACCGGAAGCGCTCGCCGGCTATCTCGGCGCGGTCGAGAACGGACGGACCTTCGGCACGTTCGGCGGCGATCGCGGCGTCGGCACGCTGGGCGGCAGCGAGGACCATACCGCGATCCTCTGTTGCCGCCCGGGCACTGTGTCGCAGTACCGCTTCCTTCCGGTCACGGCGGAGGCACAGGTGAAGTTGCCGGCCGGCTGGATCTTCGCCATCGCGTCGTCCGGGGCGCACGCCCCGAAAGGCGGCGCCGTGCAGGAGCACTACAACGCGCTGTCGCGGCAACTCGCGGCAATCCTCGAACGCTGGAATGCCACCGGACGGCACGACGTGTCGTTGCTCGACGCGATGCAGCGCGAGCCGGCGGCGTTCGAGGAGCTTGCGGCATCGCTGGAACGCACCGGACCGCCGGCGCTGGCGGCCCGATTGCGGCAGTTCGCGACGGAATGCGGCGAGATCATTCCCGGTGTGGTCGACGCGCTGCGGAACGCCGACAACGACGGGGTGGGAGCGCTGGTCGACCGTTCGCAACAGCTGGCCGAGTCGGTCCTCGGCAACCAGATTGCCGAGACCGTTCACCTGGCGAGGACGGCCCGGCGCCACGGTGCCCTGGCGGCTTCGGCGTTCGGTGCCGGGTTTGGCGGGAGTGTCTGGGCGCTGGTCCGGGAGGATGAGGCCGGGGAGTTCCTCGACCTGTGGCGGACCGAATATCGGGCCGCCTTTCCGGCCCGCCGGAACCGTTCGGAGTTCTTCCTCTCGCGGCCGGGACCGGGGGCGACGGAGCTGGACGACAGAGCGGGACCGGGGGACCGGATCGCCGCGCCGGGTCGCCCTTGACTCCGGTCCGGGCCGGGCTATGCTGGTGGCAGTGAACCTCCTGCAGGACCAGGCATGACGCAACTCACCCGGGAATGTCCGACGTGTCACACGCCGCTCCCCGGCATGGCCGCATTTTGCTATGTCTGTGGTACGGCCACGCCGATCGGCACGCATCGGTTGAGCGGGCAGACCGTGGTGGTGCCGGGCAAGTCGGGGATCGACGCGGCGTCGCTGCTGCGCAAGTTGCAGCGGGCGCTCGGCCCCGGGTACGAACTGGGCGATCGGATCGGTGCCGGCGGGTTTGCGGAGGTGTTCCGGGCGCGCGACCTCCGGCTCAAGCGCGACCTGGCGGTCAAGGTGCTCCGCCCCGACCTGGGACTGTCTCCCGACCTGCTGCAGCGTTTCCGGCGTGAAGCGGAAACCATCGCCACGCTGCGCAATCCGCACATCGTTCCGGTGTACGACATCGGCGAAGCCGAGGGGCTCGCGTTCATCATCATGCCGTTGATCGAGGGGGAGAGCCTGCGGGCCGCCCTCGATCGCGAGGGACCGATGGCGCCGGCCGAGGTCCGCCGGATTCTCCGCGAGGCGGCGTCGGGGCTCGCCGCGGCGCACGAAGCCGGGGTGATCCACCGCGACGTCAAGCCGGAAAACATCATGCTCGAAGGCCGCGACAAGCGGGCCCTGCTGATGGACTTCGGCATTTCCAAGGCGATCGGCGGCGCGAGCGGCGAAGACGGCGACCCCGGTGCGACGCTGACGACCACCGGCATCATCATCGGCACGCCGCAGTACATGAGCCCCGAACAGGCCGCGGCCGACAAGACGATCGACGCGCGGACCGATCAGTATTCGCTCGCGGTGGTCGGTTACCGCATGCTGAGCGGCGTGCTGCCGTTCCAGGGCGATTCGACCCGCGCCGTGCTGTACCAGCAGCTGGTGGCCGAACCGCCGCTCATCACGACCCAGGTGCCGGGCGTACCGCCGTCGCTCGCGGAGGCAATCCGCAAGGCGATGTCGAAGGAGCCGACGGACCGCTACGCCGACATGCTGGCGTTTGCGGGGGCGCTCGACACCGAAGCGACACCGAGCCTGCCCGCGGCAGCTGCCATGACGGTGCCGGCCGCCAATCAGCGCCGCCGGATGCTCGCTGCGGCCGCCGGCGGCGTGATCCTGCTGGTCCTGCTGATCTGGCTCATCGCGCGGCCCCGCCCGCCCGGCAAGGCGCTCATCCCGATGGTGACGATGCCGGCGATCACCGCCGAACTGCCGCCACCTCCGCCGCCGCCACCACCGACGCCCGGGCGCCGCGGCGAGACACCGCGCACTCCGCCGGCGACGCGGGGACGGAGCGCCGGACCGGTGACCGCGGCAGCAGCCGCACCGGCGGCATCGCAGCCCGCGGTGGCGACGACGCCAGCGTGTGCCGCCGCGGTCGCTGCCGCAAACTGGAAGATCGCCGCCACGGCATGCGCCGACGAGGCCAGTCATGGTTCGGTCGCGGCGGAGCGGATGCTCGGCACGATGTACGACAAGGGAACCGGCGTGACGGAGGATCCCGCCAAGGCGGTGTCGTGGTACAAGAAGGCCGCGCAGTCCGACCCGGAAGCCCAGTTCCTCCTGTCGCACCTGACCGAACTCGGTCGCGGCACCGCGCAGAACAGCGACGAGGCCACGGCGCTGCTCCGCGAGTCAGCGGCGGGCGGTTACCTCAAGGCGCAGCAGACGCTGGCGTACCGGTTGGAAACGGGCGGCGGCATTCACAAGGACGAAACCGAAGCGGCGCTCTGGTATCGTCGCGCCGCGGAAAAGGGCGATCCCCTGTCGCAGGAGAAGCTCGGCGAGTTCCTGGCCCGCGGACGCGGCGTGGACAAGAACGAGAAGCAGGCCGTCGAGTGGTTCCAGAAAGCTGCCAACCAGGGCGACGCCGAGGCCCAATACCAGTTGTCACAGATGTATTTCAAGGGGCACGGCGTGGAGCGGAGTGATTCGCTGGGCATGCTCTGGCTGAAGCGCGCCGCCGCCAAGCGCCAGCCTGATGCGATCAAGGACCTGAACAAGCGCGGCGGGTGATCGTCGTTCCGCCAGTCGGGACGGCGGGATTTGAACCCGCGACCCCTGCAACCCCATTGCAGTGCGCTACCGGACTGCGCTACGTCCCGAATTCCGGCGTTCGCCGGAGGGGCAATGATAGCGGGTCCGGGCAGCGATCGTAAGGGCGTCCCCACCGCGTGTCGACCGATCCTTTGCATGCCGTGATCCAGGCGGGGCCGCCGGGGGCTCCGCTGCTGGCGCTGTTGCACGGCGTCGGCAGCGACGAGCGGGACCTGCTTCCGCTTGGCCGGCAGTTGCTCCCGGGCGCAACGATTGCATCGCTCCGGGCGCCGTTTCCCGGCAGCGCGTGGGGCTACGGCGCGGGCTACGCGTGGTACCAGTTCCGGCCCGACATGCAGCCGGTCGCCGCAACACTCACCGCCGGGGCGGCTGCGCTGGCGACGGCGCTCGAGGTGTTGTGGCGCCGGCCCGGCATGGACGCCCGCCGTACCGTCGTGGCGGGCTTCTCGCAGGGGGCGGCGATGGCGCTGCACTTCGCGCTGCATCACCCCGGCGCGGTGGCGGGTGTGGTGATGTGGTCCGGATACCTGATCGACGAGGCGCCGCCGGCAACGCATCGCGCGCCCCTCTCGGTGTTCTGGGGCCACGGAACAACCGATCCGATCGTGCCGTTCGAATGGGCCCGAAGCGGCTGGGCCGCGCTCGGCGCCGCCGGTGCGTCGCTCGAGTCCCGAGAATACCGCGGGATGCCGCACACTGTGTGGCCGGCCGAGATCGACGACACGAGGGAGTGGTTGCGGGGCCGGCTGGAACAGGAATAGCCGACAACGAAAACGCGGCCGAAGCCGCGTTGTTGCTGGAGCCACTGGTCGGATTTGAACCGACGACCGCTCGATTACGAATCGAGTGCTCTACCCCTGAGCTACAGTGGCAAATGCGTTGTAATGCCCTGGCGCGGATTCGAACCGCGACGCCTTGCGGCACTACCCCCTCAAGATAGCGTGTCTACCAGTTTCACCACCAGGGCGTGGCGGCAGAGTATAGTGGGCGTGGTAGGCGGGGTCAACGCGTTGCGCCGACCACCGGGGTGCAACCGACCGTGCACCGTCACCGGCGGCGCGCCAGGGCCAGCCGGTGACGATGCGCTGCCGTGGCGCGCTACCACCAACGGCGATTGGTCTGCAGCGTCAGCGACACCCCGAGCAGCAACACCCGGTCGGTCAGCGTCGGCTGTCCCGCCGAAGGGAAGCTGCCCTGGTACAAGTCGATGTCCGGACCCAACGAGACGTTCTTGCTGAGCGCCAGGTCGAAGCCCGCACCGAGATTGAACTCGAAGCCGCTCTCGGTGGTGGACTTGGTGCCATCGTTGAAGTTGGTCCAGTCCCACCCGAACCCGGCGCCGCCCTTGAGATAGAAACCGGAGCGGGGCGCGGGGTAGAATTGCGCGTCGAGCAGCAACGCGGTCGAGTGCTCGGTGTACGGCCCATTGTCACCGGACCATGCCATGAATTCGCCGCCGAGCCGCACCGACTGGTTCGGGGTGCCGCCGATCCGCAGGGCAAGTGCCGGCGTGGTGATGGGGTCGCGCCAGGTGCCGCTGGAAGGCAGCGGATTGCCGTTGGCGTCGAGCACGGCGCAGGGCACGTCACTGTACTTGCACTGTTCGCGGCCGGCCCCGAAGACGCCGGTGAAATAGAGGCCACCCCGAGCCGGCGCCGGCGACACCTCGACGAGGCCCCGGTCGCGGCGTCCGGCCTGCGCGTCGGCGCGGGTCAGCAGGCCACCAGCCACGAATACCACCAGGAGTGAGAAGAGCGTGCGTCGCATCGGAGAATCTCCTTGACGAGTTCTTGAGTGCCGGCCGAGCCGGGCCCCGCAACAGTGGTGACGGACAGCCCGATCATCGGCACACTGTGTGCCATTTCAGTATCTTCTGCTGTGGCAAGGTGTTGCGCAATTTCCGGCGTCGCCGCCGGAGGCCCGAGTGTCCTACTGGAGGGTCACTGGTGTCCAGAAAACGACACACTCTGGTAATTCTGCTCCTGGTGGTGGTGGCGGTGGTTGCACTGGCGCTCTGCCGGTGGCAGCTCCGCCGGTTGAGCCAGCGGAAGGCATCGAACGCCGTCCAACTGGCGGCCCGGGCCTTGCCGCCGCTCGACCTCACCGATGCCGTCCGCAACAATACACCACTCACCGATCGACGGCTCCGCGTCAGGGGACATTTCGACCCGGCAGCCCAGATCCTGCTCCGGGGCCGTGTGCAGGACGACGCCCCCGGGCTGCAGGTGGCCACCCGGTTCGTCGTCGACAGCACGGCGGCCGCGATCTGGGTGCTGCGCGGCTTCGTGCCGTCTCCTGATGCGGTGACGCCGCCCGATTCCATCGCCGCACCAGAGTCGGGACCGGTGACCATCGACGGGTTGGCGCGCCCGCTTCCGGCCAGCTCCGGCGGGCCGAAGCCGATCGGGTTTCACGGCGATTCGACGTGGATGGTGCTCGATTCGCTGGCGTTGCAGCGGCGCGACCCGGCAACGGTGGGCGTCTATCTCCTTCTCGCCGACGATTCGCGGGGAGCCGGACGACTCGAAACGGTGCCGCCGGAACCGCTGACCAACGGCCCGCACCTGAGCTACGCGATCCAATGGTTGCTGATCGCCGGCGGCGCGCTGGGGTTCGCGGGGCTGATCATGGTCCGGTCGCGGCGTGGGCCCGGGGAGCGTGTCATGGCACCGTAACGGCGGGCCTCGATGTGCGAGTTGCGTCGCGGCAACCGTCAACCGTTCAAGCGCAGTGCAGGAGGCCGCCGGACGCCATCGTCCGCGGCCAACCGGCCCGGAACGGCGGCCAGGATTACCCCGGCCGCACAGCGGCGGCCCGACCCCAGGAGCTGCGGGTGATGGAGCGCAATACCAGACAACGTGGGGCGATACGCCGTGCCTTCCAGCGCGCCGGGCGGCCGCTGAACACCGGCGAGGTGCTCGCCCAGGCCAGAACCGAGGTGGGCGGGCTCGGCATCGCCACCGTCTATCGCAACATCCGGACGCTGGTCGACGAAGGGTGGTTGGCGCCGATCGCGCTGCCGGGCGAAGCGCCCCGCTACGAACTCAGCGGCAAGGAACATCATCACCACTTCCACTGCCGCCGGTGTGACCGGGTGTTCGACACACCCGGATGCGTGATCTCGTTCACCGAGATGACGCCCCCGGGGTTCCGGATCGACGACCACGACATCGTGTTGTACGGACTCTGTGCGGAGTGCGCCGCCACGCCGGACTGAGTAGATTGGGCGCGTGACGATTCTCTACCCCGTGGTCCGGGGTGTCATCTACGTCGCGCTGCTGCTTGCCATCGGAGTCCGCATCGCCGCCGCCGTGATCGCGGGGGTGCATCGCGGTGCACACGATGACTGGCATCCCGCCGCCGATTCCCGCCTCTCCCGGTTGCAATGGCACCTCGGTTGGATCCTGCCGCTCGCCGTGGCAATCCGCGGCGCCTGCCAGGTCGTGACGTTTGCCGGCTCCGATATCCCGATCACCGGTGACGTGATGCACGCCGCGCTCCTCGAGGGCGGCTGGGGCCATGCATGGACCCTGCAGCTGGTCAGCGCCACCCTGCTTGCGGCAGTCGTGCTGGCGGGATTCCGGCGCTGGCGGTGGTTGCCGCTGGTGCTGCTCGCCGCCGTGGTCTGGGGCCAGACCGGCATGGGCCACGCCGCCGAGCATCTCTGGCCGGGCGTATCGGGCCGCGTGGTCGACGCCACCCACCTGCTCGGCGCCGGACTCTGGCTCGGTACCCTTGGCGCGCTCGCTGTCGCGGTGCTCCCGGTGCTCCGGGGGCACGCGCACATGCCGGCGCTCTACGGCACCATCCGCCGCTTTTCCGTCCTCGCCCAGGTCGGCGTTGCGCTGATCGTGTTGTCCGGTGTCATCGCGGCATGGCGTTACGCCGGATCGGTCGGCGCACTGGTGCACTCGACCTGGGGGCGGCTGCTGCTGCTGAAAGTGGCGTGCCTCGGCGGCGTGCTCGCGGTGGGTTGGTGGAACTGGCGCGTCGTCACGCCGTCGCTGGGCGAGGCGCTTGCCGCCGCGCCGGCCCGGCTGCGTCGCTCGGTCCGCACCGAGTTGCTGCTCGGCCTGCTGTTGCTGGCGGTGACGACGTTGCTGGTGGTCTCGCCGCTGCCGGGATCGCCGTAGCGGCCGCCGCCTACCAGCGGCCTCCCCAGCGCAGCCCGGCAAACCAGCGCCGCCCGAACCCGCCGATGGCGTTGACCGGAATGTGGTTGGCCAGGTTGTCGACTCCCGCCGAAAGATCCCACGCACCGTCAAGCGAGATCGAGCCCCGCGCATTGACCCGCGGGCTGGCTCCCTCGGTGATGATGTCACCGGTCGACGGATCCTGCGACAACGGCAGGCTCGAGGTCCGGATGGCTTCGACGGTGGCCGACCACCCGTGGCGTGCGATCGTCACCGCGCCGCGCACCGTGTGTGCCGCCCGGCCGAGCAGCGGCTGGCCGGTCGAATCGTCGCGGGTGTGCAGGTAGGCATACGACCCCTCGACCGTCGCAACGCCCCGGGTCCACGAGATCCCGACCTCTGCGCCGCTGGTCTCGGCGGCTCCGACATTCTGGTATGTGAAGTCGGCGATCTGCCCGGTGGCACCGACCAGTACCGGTTCGATGAAGTTGCGCAGGCGATTGCCGTAGCCCCGCAGGTAGGCATTCCACCCGCCATGCGCGATGCCCGCCTCACCGGTGACGTTCCACGACGTCTCCGGCTTGAGATTGACGTTTCCCTGCACCGCGTAGAACGCCTCGGCGTTGAGGAAGTCGGCGTACTGCTCGGTGAAGGCTGGCGCACGGAAGCCGTGCGCCACGCCGGCCTTGACGTACCATCCGTCGGGACGCCGCCAGACCAGGCCGACGCGGGGTGACACGTCGCTTCCCCACCGCTGCGACGTGGTCAGCCGGGCACCGGCCGACACCAGCAACGGCCGACTGAGGGTCCACTCGGCCGATCCGTACACCGCGCCGAGGGTGTTCTGCTCGGTGGTGTCGGTGAGGCGATTGGACCGGATCCATTCGTGTTCGCCGCGCGCGCCCACGACCCATTGCGCCGAGGCAAAGTGGACGCGACGGATCAGTTCGAGATCGGCGAGGCGCTGCGCCTGCGGATCGGAGCTCCGGGCGCCGTCGGGTTCGGAGGTGACATCGAGGGTGTGATCGTAGGCGCTGACGTGCGCCCGCAGCTGGGTGGCGTCGTTGTCGAACCCGAGCGAGGTCAGCACGTCGGTCTGGTAGTTGTGATTCTGGTTCTGGGAGAGCGACGGGCCATAGGCCTCCTGGTATTGCTGGTCCTCGCGGGTGTGGAGCGCGCGCACGTCGAGCGATGCGGCGCCAAGCGGCGCGATCATCCGCCCCATGAAATCCCAGCGCTCGGACGATCCCGGCGTCCCCTCGGCGAGCCCGGGAGGGACGTCGATGTGGCGATGGCCAACGTCGAAGGACAACCCGGTGGATCCGTCGAGTCCGCTGATCCGGGCCCGCTCGTCGAACTGGCCGAAGCTGCCGCCCTCGGTGCTCACTTCCGCGCGCGAGCCGTCGGGCGTGCGGGTGATGAGGTTGATCACGCCCCCCAGCGCGGTGGAGCCATAGAGCGTCGACTGTGGTCCGTCGACGACCTCGACGCGGGACAGCTCGGCGGGGTCGATCCGGGTCAGGTCGAGCTGGTTGTTGAGACGGCCTTCCACCGGAGCGCCGTCGAGCAGCACCTGGACGCGATCGGAACCGAGCCCCTCGATGGAGATGCCGTTGCCGCTGCCGACGACCGGGTCGAGCTGCAACCCCGGCACATCGCGCAGCAGGGTGGTCAGGTCGGAGATGCCGCGTGACTGCCACTGGCGCGCATCGATGATGCGAACGATCGCCGGAGTGCTCGAGATCGTCGCGGGCCGCCGCTCGGCGGTGACGGTGATGGAATCGACCGACCGGACCCGGGTGGAGTCCTGGGCATGACCAACGCACGGCACCGCGGCCAGCAGCACCACGACCGGCAGCAATCGACGCATGTCGCAGAGGTCCTCTCGAAGGAGCGATAGTGCATCGCGATCAGGCCGACCGCGAAGCGCCGGGACGATAGGATCGGGTGACAGGCCGGACAATTCGGGGGATTACGGAACGCAAGCAAACACTTACTTTGCTCCGCATGACTGCGGACTCGCTCGGCGCCGCGCTGCACGCCCTGTCCCGGGCCCACCGGGTCCGCCTCGAGGCGTTACTGACGGCGCACGGACTGCACGCAGGGCAGGACCAGCTGCTGCTGGCGGTGTGGCGCGAGCCGGGGCTGCGGCAACGCGACCTCGCGGCGGCGCTGGGGGTCGAACCGCCGACGGCCACCCGCATGCTGCAGCGACTGGAACGAAGCGGGATGGTCGAGCGGCGACCGGACGGGGCCGACGGCCGGGTGTTGCGGGTGTATCCGACGCCGCGGTCGCGGTTGCTGGAAGGTTCGGTCCGCCGGGCGTGGGCGGAACTTGATCAGCGGATCATCGGCGAGCTGGGGGAGGCCGACGCCGAGCGGTTGCGGCGCCTGGCGCGCGGCGCGGCCAACGCGCTTGCTGGTCGCGGCTGAAGCGCCGCGAGTCACTCCCGGTCGCGTGCCGCGTCGAGCGCAGCGGTCCACCCGCCGCACGCCGGATTGCCGAGCGGCGGCCGCACCACATTCCGATCCCAGCCGAACAGCGCCTCGCACGCGGGTCCGCACACCGCGCCCTGGCAAGCGCCCATCCCGAGCCGGGTCCACAGCTTGGCCTGGCGTTGGGTCCACGCCGGGTCGATCGCGCGACGCCGGACATCCTCGCAGCGACAGAGGACGGTGTCGGCGTCGGCCAGGGCGAGCAATTCCGCCCGCGGCGCAAAGGCGGCCTCCAGGCGAGCCGCAAAGCGGCGGCCGGCATCGCGGCGGCGGCGCCAGCGGGCATCGACGGCAACGCCCGCGGCGCACGCGCCGGCGACTTCCCCTTCGGCACACGCCGCCGCGTCGCCCTTGACGCCGGTGCACTCACCCGCCGCCCAGACGCCGGGCACCGTGGTCTGCTGGTCGCCGTCGACACGAATCGCGTGGCGGTCGACGTCGCAACCGAGCAATTCGCCGACTTCCGTGGCCGGCACGAGACCGGCGCTGGTTGCCAGCCAGTCGCACGGCAGCGTGCGCACGCGGCCCCGGTCGCGCACCACGACCGCGCGCAGGCGATCGTCGCCGTCGGCCCGGACGACCCACGCGCCGCTGTGGAACGCCGCCGACCGGAACGCCTGGCGGTAGCGCGCCGCCTGCCAGAGCTTGGCCGGCTGGCCGACCAGGCCGGCGCCGAAGCGCAGCAGCGCCGCGCGCCCCGCCTGCTCGGCGACCAGCGCGATCCGGGCGCCGGCGTGCGCGGTGGCGGCGGCGACCGGCAGGAGGAGCGGCCCACTACCGGCAATGACGACGCGCTGCCCCACGACCGGCATGCCGCTCTTGATCAACGCCTGCAGCCCGCCGACGCCGACCACGCCGGGGAGCGTCCAGCCCGGAAATGGGAGAAAGCGTTCGCGCGCGCCGGAGGCGATCACCAGGGCGCCGGTGTGCTGGACGTCAACGCGCCCGCGGAAGTCGATGATCAGTTCGTTCGGCGACGGGGCGTCGACCAACCGAGCCTCGGCGGCGAGGACGACACCGGCGGCGCGCACCCGGGCCAGCAGCCGGCGCGCGGCCGGTGGCAGGGCATCTTCGTCGCGGTGCCGCCAGATCTGGCCGCCCGGGCGGATACCCTGATCGATCAGCAGCACGCGCCGCCCCGCCTCGGCAGCCGCCGCGGCGGCGCTCAGTCCCGCCGGACCAGCGCCGATCACCACGACATCGGCGGGCCGTCCCCGTCGCGGCGTCATTCCGTCTCGACGCGCATGCCGTCACGCACCGCAACGAGGCAGGCGCGCACGTCGCGCACGCCGTCGACGGCCAGCCGGCATTCGAAGCAGGAACCCATGCCGCACAACGGCGCGCGCGGCGCGCCACCCAGATCGGAGCGGAATCGGAAGACACCGGCTCCGAGCAGTGCGGCGGCGAGGGTGCTGTCACCCGCGACCCGGCGCGGCACGCCGTCGACGATGATGGTCACGTCGAGCATCAGGCCGCCGCGTCGAGTGCCGGCATCGGGCGGTCGGGGCGGAACGGCGCCGTATCGAATGGCGGCTCGCGGCCAAGGATGCCGGCGACGATCAGGTCAGCGGTGCCCGGCGCCATGGTGATGCCGAGTCCTTCGTGGCCCGCCGCGATCCAGAGGTCCGGAACAGCGGGCCACCGACCGATCAGGGGCAGCTTGTCCGGCGTGGCCGGCCGGAAGCCGGTCCAGGTGCGCAGCGCGCGCGCATCGCGCAGCGCCGGCACGAAGTCGACGGCGCGGTCGAGCATCGTCGCCAGCAGCCGGTGATTGATCCGGCCGTCGAAACCGACCAGCTCGCGCGACGACCCGATGAGCAGCTGGCCGGTGCGCCGCGGCTGCACATTGAACGCCACCGAGGCACCACCGAACGTGTGCGCGCTGTGGAGGTAGCCGAGTTCGACCAGTTGATGCCGCACCCAGCCCGGGCGGCGATCGGTGATGACGAGGTGGCCTTTCCGGGGCACGATCGGCAGCTCCGGGACGAGGTCCGGGGCGTGGACACCCGACGCGATGACGATCGCGCCGGCCGCCTGCCGCGTGCCGTCGGCAAACGTCACCTCGTGCGGCGCGACGCCGGTCACGCCGACGCCGACGCGAAGCACCGCGCCGCGCCGCGCCGCGCTGTCGGCCCAGAAGCGGGCCACCGCCGGCGGGTAGCAGACGCCGTCGTCGGGGACCCGCAGCGCGCCGGGGAGGTCGCGCCGCAACATGCGCTCGGCGCGATGCAGGTCGTCGCCCTCGAGCAGTTCGGCCGCGATGCCGGCGGCACGGTAGGCGTTCTCCTTGTCGCGCGCCGCCTCGAGCTCCTCGGGAGACGCCGCCAGCCAGAGCGTCCCGCAGCCGTCGTACTCCGCGTCGGCCGGAAGCGTCGCGACCGCCGCATTCCAGCGATCCCGCGAGTGCGCGCAGAGTGCGAACTGGGCCGGTGAATCGTCCATCACCACAACGTGACCCATTGCCGCCGCGGAACTGCCGCCACCGGCAAAGTCCGCGTCGACCAGCATCACGGTGACTCCGGCCTCGACGAGCGCCAGCGCCGTTGCCGTCCCGACCACGCCGGCGCCGACGATGAGCACATCGGGGGCGCGGGACATGCCTACGCCAGCCCGAAGCGGAACGGGTCGTCGGGATCGAAGAGGAGCGTCGACCGCCCGGTGACCCAGGCGCGGCCCTGGATATACGGAATGAGTTGGTCGCCCTCGGCTTCCACCCAGCCGGTGAAGAGCGACCCGACAATGCTCTCCTGGCGCCAGCGCTTGCCGGCCGGCAGCGCGCCGTGGGCGTGCAGCGCCGCCATCTTGGCCGAGGTGCCCGTGCCGCACGGCGAGCGATCGTAGGCGGCGCCCGGGCAGAGGACGAAGTTGCGGCGGTCGGCGTCGTGCCGGCGGGCCGGACCGTAGAGCTCGACGTGATCGATCACGCCACCGTCGCGCCCGGTGATGCCGGCGGCGTGCAGCGCATCGCGAATCGCCGTCGTCACGCGCAGCAGTTCGGCGCGATGTTCGAGATCGAGCGCTGGCGCCTCAAGCTGGGTGAGAAAGAACCAGTTGCCGCCCCAGGCGATGTCGCCGGTGACGCGACCGACCGACGGCACGTCGACGGTGACATCCGCGCGATGGAGATAGGCCGGCACATTGCGGATCGTGACATCTCCCGCCGGCGACAGCACGGCGCTCACCGGGCCGACTGGCGTGTCGATGGCAACCGGTCCGGGCTGGATCCGGCCGAGGTACTCGAGGGTCCGGACCAGGCCGATCAGGCCGTGGCCGCACATGCCGAGGTACCCGACGTCGTTGAAGAAGACCACGCCGGCGGCGGCCTCGGGACGCACTGGTGGCGTGAGCAACGCCCCGACGATCGCGTCATGGCCCCGCGGCTCGAGCACCACCGCGCGCCGGAGGTGGTCCTGGGTGTCGCGCATCACGTCGCGCCGTTCCATCATGGTGGCGCCGGTCGGGAGTGGCCATCCGCTGACGACGACGCGGGTCGGTTCGCCCTCGGTGTGGGAATCGACCACGTCGATCGGCGCCACGGCGCTCATGAGCCGCTTCCCGGCCTGTTGCTGAGGCGTTCCCGGACCATCGCGATCACCATTTCACGCTCGGCGCCGCTGATCGGCAGCCGCGGGGCCCGGACCCGTTCGGACCCGAGTCCCGCTTCGGCCTGCACCAGCTTGATGAATTGCACGAATTTCGGCGTGGCGTCGAGCCGCAGCAGCGGCAGGAACCATTCGTAGAGCCGGCGGGTCTCGGCGTCGCGGCCGGAGCGGGCGTGTTCGAAGAGGAGCACCGACTCTTCGGGAAGCGCGTTGACGAGCCCCGCGACCCACCCGATGGCGCCGGCGGCAATTCCCTCGACGATGGCGTCGTCGAGCCCCACGAAGATGGCGAGCCGGTCGCCGAGCAGTGCGCGGATGGCGGTCACCCGGCGCACGTCGCCACTCGATTCCTTGACGGCGTGCAGGTTGGCGTGGCGGCCGGCAAGGAGACGGACCTGTTCCGGCAGGAAGTCGGTGCCGTACGCCGGCGGATTGTTGTAGAGGATGCACGAGAGCGGCGTGGCATCCATGATGGCGCTGACGTGGGCATCGGTCTCGGCCCAGTCGCCGCGATAGACGTAGGGCGGCAGCACCATGAGCCCGCTGCAACCGGCCCCGGCCGCGGCACGAGCCAGTGCCACCGCCTCGTCGGTTGCGAGCGCCGAGATACCGGCCACGACCGGCACGCGATCTCCGACCGCCGTCACGCAACTGCGGAGGACGGCGACCTTCTCCTCGAACGAGAGCGTGGCGGCCTCGCCGAGCGAGCCGAGCGGCACGATGCCGCGGCAGCCGGCGGCGAGGAGCCGGCGGGCGTGACCGATCAGGAACGGATGATCGACGCTGCCGTCGGCGTTGAAGGGCGTGGTGATTGCCGGGAAGACGCCGGCCCAATGCTCGGCGGTCATCGTTGCCATCGGGTTACCTCAACCGTGGATCTGGATCGTGCGGATTTCGGTGTAGAACTCGCGGGCGGCCCGCCCCTGTTCGCGACTGCCCGACGACGACCCCTTGGTGCCGCCGAACGGTGCATGGGGGTCGACGCCGGTGGTGTCGCCATTGACGCGGACCAGTCCCACGTCGATGCGACGCACGTAGCTGAGCACGCTGTGCAGGTTGCGGCTGAACAGCGACGCCGACAGGCCGAACGGCGTGTCATTGGCCAGCGCAATGGCGTGCTCGAGATCGTCGGCAACCAGCACACCGAGGACCGGGCCGAACAGCTCGCGGCGCGCCAGCGGATGGTCGGGTCCACCGAGGCGAAGCACCACCGGGGCAAACCAGTTGCCCGCCTGGTAGCGCTCGTCGGACGGCAGCTCGCCACCAAACAGGCGCTCGGCCGGCGCGGCGGCCAGTTCCCGCTCGATCCGGGCGCGCGACTCGGGGGTGATCAGCGGACCGATGGCGCACGCCGGATCGTCGACCGGCCCGAGCTGCAGGGCGGCGACTGCGTCACCAAGCCGCCGGAGGAATTCACCCTCGACGGCACGGTCGACAATGACGCGACTGGTCGCGGTGCACTTCTGCCCGGCGTAGCGCATCGCGCCGGCCGCGGTGAGTTGCGCCGCGCGATCGAGGTCGGCATCGGCGGCGACGATCACCACATTCTTGCCGCCCATCTCCGCCTGGGCGCGGAGGTTGCGATGCGCCGCGGCGGCGGAGACCCGTGCGCCCACCGCCTGCGACCCGGTGAACGAGACGGCGCGCAACAAGGGATGTTCGATCAGCGCGGCACCAGTGGTGCCGTCGCCGTAGACGACGTTGAACACCCCCGGTGGCAGTCCCGCCTCCCGCGACGTCTCGGCAAGGAGCTGCGTGACGAACGGCGAGTACTCGGACGGCTTGAGCACCACGGTGTTGCCGAACGCGAGCGCCGGGGCGGCCTTCCAGAGCGGGATCGCGAGGGGGAAATTCCACGGCGTGATCAGCCCGACCGGCCCGAGCGGGTCACGCACCGTGAACTGCAGCGCGTCGGCGGCCTGGGCCGGGATCACCTCACCGATTTCGCGCACCGCTTCGCCGGCGTAGTACCGGCAGATGACCGAGGCCCGGGCGACCTCGCCGCGAGACTCCGCGATCGGCTTGCCGACTTCCCGCGACATGGCCCGGGCCAGCTCGTCGGCCCGAGCGGCGATCGCGGCACCCCACCGATGAAGCACCTCGGCCCGGGCGGGGCCGGGCGTGGCGCGCCAACCGGGGAACGCCGCGGCGGCCGCTTCCACCGCCGCCGCCACGTCGCTCGGTGCGGCAATCGGGAACCGGACGATCAGGTCATCGGGTTGCGACGGATTGCGGCGCTCGCCCACCGCGGCATTGCCGGCTTCGTGGAAGGCCCCGCCGATGAGCAGGGGAATCGGGGCACCCGAACGGGGCCGCCCCGAAGCGACCGGATCGGCGCCCGTCACTGGGCGCGGGTGAAGACCAGCTTCTTCTCCACCTTCTGGCCGTTGTACTTGAGGGTTTCCTTCACTTCCAGTGTCGCGCCATCCTTGGCCACACGAAACTCCCGGGTCAGCGTCGCCGAATTGGGAATGTCGCGCTGCAACTGCAGCGCGGTGCCGTCCCACGCCGCCTGCGATTCCAGCATCCCGCCTTCCATCAACGCTTCCTGGTGCGTCTTGCCGTCGGTGTTCCAGGTGGAGGTGCGGTTGCCGCTGGTGAGCACGACACCGGTGTCGGTGGCGCTGATCTGCAGCGTCGCGGGCGGCAGCATGTCGATGATGACGTAGGCCATGGCCGGGCTGCGATCGACGGCGTTGCTGCGCGCCCCGAAGACGGGCGTGCTGTCCGCGCCGCCGCCACCGCCTCCGCCACCTCCGCCACGGCCCCGACGGCCGCCACCCCGCCCGCCGCCGCCACCCCCACCACCCCCGCCACCGGTCGAAGGCGGCGTAAAGGCGCGGCGCGCCCTCAGCATCTGCATCGGATTGGAGGGAATGGTGTCACTGCGGCTCTGGTCGAATGTCCAGGTACCCGAAATGGCCTGCAACGTCGCGGCATTCGGCTTGACCTGCGCATGCGCGGCGGCAGGAAACGCGAGGCACGCGACGACGGTGATCCACGTACGGACTGCCATTGCTCCCCCGATTGCCGGCGGGATTGGCGGCCCGCCGACTTCGTATTGATCATGCCCCGACCAGGACTCGAACCTGGAACCTACTGATTAAGAGTCAGCTGCTCTACCAATTGAGCTATCGAGGCAACTCGTTGCACATAGCCCCAACGGGAATCGAACCCGTCTCTCGACCTTGAAAGGGTCGCGTCCTGACCGATAGACGATGGGGCCGTTCGTCTTCCGCGACGGGCATAGCGCTAACGGGATTCGAACCCGTGTTCCAGCCTTGAGAGGGCTGTGTCCTGGGCCTCTAGACGATAGCGCCATACACCTGCACGCCGGACCGCCGCACTGCGTCCTACCACCGTCGTACGGTCATCGACAGCAGGCCCGGCAGGAATCGAACCTGCAACCCCCGGTTTTGGAGACCGGTGCTCTACCAATTGAGCTACGGACCTTCGCGCGGCCCGGCAGGGTGCCTGACGGGGATTGAACCCGCAACCTCCGGAGCCACAGTCCGGCGCTCTAACCAATTGAGCTACAAGCACCACGCAACCGCGAGCAGCCAAAAATGGCCCCCGGCGGGGGGAGGGTCAAGCGCGGGCGATCACACCGGCTCGAGGGTCCGTGCGGGGGAGTCGCCGTGCATCGTCTGCGCGACGGTCGCGATGGCGATCACGGCGCCGCCCGCCACGGCGAGTACCGCCGGGACCTCGCCCAGCACCAGCCACGCCCAGAACGGGTTGAGCGCCGTCTCGATCAGCAGCAGCAGCGAGGTATCGAGTGCCCCGACATGGCGCATCCCGGTGGCGACGAGGAGGTAGGCGCCGGCGATCTGGAAGATGCCGAGATACGCCAGGACGCCCCAGGCGGCCGCCGGCGGGTGCCCCACCGGCAGGGTGAACGGCAGGACCACGGCAAACGCGATCAGGTTGCCAAGCACCACGGCGCTGAGCCCCCGGTCTCCCTCCCCGTCGCGACCCAGCCAGCGCAGTCCGCAGAGCATGAAGGCGCAGCAGACGCCGCTGAGGGCGGCAAGGAGGTTGCCGCGCAACGGGTCGGGGGCGGTGCCGCTGGGCCGGTCGGCGCCAAGAAAGACCAGCACGAGCCCGGCGATCACCGCGACGACGATCGGCAGGTCGCGACGCCGCAGCGGTTCCTTCAGCAGCCAGGGTCCCAGCAGCAACAGGTAGATCGGCGCGGTCGACTGCAGGAAGATGGCGTTTGCGCTGGTGGTGAGGCGATTCGAGAGCACGAACGTGATCAATGTGGCGGCGTACGCCATTCCGACCAGCGCCACCCGTGCGCTGAATCCGCGACGGGCCGACGGCACGAGCAGCAGCAGCGTGACCGCCGCGATGCCCGACCGGAAGGATGCCACCTGCCACGGCGTGAGTGCCGCGGCCTTGATCCCCGCACCGCCGGTCGAGAACAGCACCGCCGCCAGCAGGATCCGGGATCGCGGGGACATGCGGGATTATAGCGTGCCACCGGGGATGCGACTATTCGTTCACCATGCCCGATCGCATCGCCCGCTCGACACGCCTGACGCGCTACGCCATTGCAACACTCATCGTCAACCTGTTCGTCATCGCGTGGGGTGCGTGGGTCCGGGCCAGCGGGTCGGGGGCGGGCTGCGGCAATCACTGGCCGACCTGCAACGGGCAGGTCATTCCGCAGTCGCCGACGATGCACACCCTGGTCGAGTTCACCCATCGGGTCAGCAGCGGCATCGCGCTGTTGCTGGTGGTGGGGCTGGTGATCTGGACCTGGCGCCGCTTCGCCGCGGGACATCCGGCACGGCGCGCCGCTTTGACGGCGCTGGTCCTGATGGGCGTCGAAGCCGGGATCGGCGCCGGGCTGGTGAAGTTCGACCTGGTGGCGCGGAATGCCTCGGTGGCGCGGGCCCTCTCGCTCGGGGCCCACCTCGTCAACACGCAGTTGTTGCTCGCGGCCATCGCGCTGACGGCGTGGTGGGCCGACGGCCGCGCACCGGTCAGGTGGGACGCCTACCGCCGCGGGCGGTGGTGGTTCGTGGCGGCAGCTGCCGGACTGCTGGCGGTCGGCATGACCGGCGCCATCGCCTCCCTCGGCGACACGCTCTTTCCGGCGCGGACGCTGGCGCAGGGCATGTCGCAGGACTTCGACCCGGCCGCGCACCTCCTGCTGCGGCTCCGGATCTGGCATCCGATGCTGGCGATTGCGGTCGGCGCTGGCGTGATCGTGCTGGCGCAGGCCGCGGCGCATCGCGTCGACAGCGACGCCGCGCGCCGGGCGGCGCGACGGGTGACGGTGCTGGTACTGGTGCAGTGGACCATCGGGGTGAGCGCACTCGTCCTGTTGGTGCCGGTGGCGCTGCAGATCCTGCACCTGCTCAGCGCCGACCTGGTGTGGCTCGGTTTCGTGGCACTCGCGGCGGTCTGCTTTGCCGATCAGGCCGATGTCACCACGCCGGCGACGAGCCGCGCCGCTTCGCTGTCGAACACCGTGCCGGCGCCTTCTTCGAGATAGGCCACGGCCCGGTCGAAGGTCCACGGCGGCCGGAACGGACGCGGCGCCCGCAGCGCGCTGAACGTGCCGCACACGCCAACCAGGCGGCTCGCCCAGTGGGGCGTCACCTGGAACCGGCGCACCGGATAGCCGCTGTTGTCGGGCCGGAGGTGGTGCTCATACGCCACCACCGAGGCCAGCTCGTAGCCCTTCCCGCCCTGCGACAGCAGCAACTGCGCACCGAGCACGGTGTGGCGCTCGACCTGGGCGCGTTCCTCCGCCGTGAGCGATTCCTTGCTCGCCATCCCGAACGGAATCTGTGCCATGCCGAGGTCGTGCAGCAGCGCGACCACGCCGATCCGGTGACGACCGACCCGATCGACGCCGCTGGCCGTGGCGACAGCCATCGCAATGAGCGACGTGTTCACCGCCTGCAGCGACTGGTACCGCGAGACGTCCGTCGCCGCCGCCTGCGGCAGCGGGTGTTCATCGAGCGCCCCCCGAGGATGCGGACGATCGCATCGGCTTCCGCTCGCGCCAGCCGCTCGGCGCGTGCCTCGGCGAGGATGTATTCCATCGCGTCGATCTCGTCGGAGAAGTCGAGCGTGACACCGGCGCCGCCGCCGACCTCGATGACGTCGCCGCCTTCGTCGCCCTCGTCGCCGCCGGCGACTTCCTGCACCGCGACGGTGCCGAAGACGATGCCGGGCAGTGGCTCGACATCGTCGGTGGCACCACCGGAGGTGAAGCGCACCATGATCCGGTCGAGGAACGCGTCGAGGCTCTCGACGGTGGCGCTGCGGTCGAGCTCGAGGCGTTGCACCCCGGAGGCCGCCAGGCGGCGCGCCGGTTGCCAGCTGCGGAGTTCGTGGAGCGGCCGGCCGTCGTAGACCGGGGCATCGCCGAGAAAGAGGAAGACCGGGTGTTCGTCGACGGCGAGGAGCTCCTCGAGCGCATCCCAGAGCTGGCGGATGCCGCGCGCGGCCGCCGGATGGCCCGGCGCGTAGAGCGTCATCGTCGCCAACGCCTGCGCCAGCGCATGCAGAAACCGGACGGCCTCGCTCACGCGGCCGCTCCGATGGCGGCGCGGATGTCGGGATCGGACGACCGCGACGCCAGCTGCAGCGTCGCCACGACGGGGCGATGATTGGCCCAGCGGACCGCCAGCACTTCGAGCGCGGCGAGCATCGCCGGCGACCGCGGCAGCAGGCGCTGGCGCCGGAAGATCCCCCGCCGGGCGCGCACCAGATTGAGCAGCTGCGGCACCACCAGCGGATTGGAACTCTCCGAGACGGCCCGGATCGCCTGCAACCGGAGATCGTCGTTCGGCACCGCGAGCACGGCAAGCACCGGCGCAAGCAGCGCCGGCGGGCACTTCCCGCCGATCGCCGCCAGCGCGATGCGCCCCAACGACTCCTCGCCACTCTCGAGTGCCTCGGTGATTGCGCGGTTCCGCCCCGCCGGTTGACGCACCAGGACCCGAAGCGCTTCCTGGCGGACACGGAGTTCGGGGTGCGTGAACGCCGCGAAGATCGGATCGAGACGGGTGATGGTCGGAAAGTGCGACAGCACCGCGAGGATGTTCCGCGCCAGGTACCACGGCGCGTCGGTGAGCCGGCCCAACAGGTCGTCCTCGGCGGCCGGGCCGATGCGCACCAGGACGTCGAGCAGCCGGCGGCGGGTGCCGCGCTCCGCCGCCGCCGACAACGCGTCGAGCAGCACCCCGGTCGCCGCGGCGCCGGAGCGCAGCGCCACACGTTCGACCAGCGCGAAGTCGGGCGTGGCTTCCGCCAGCAGTCGCTCCAGCAGGCCGGGATCGAGCACGGTGTTGCTGATCGCGTCGACGACCGCCGGGTCGTTGCCCGGGTGGTCGAGGAGCTGCAGCACCTCCAGCAGCTGGCTGCGATCGGTGAGTCGCGCCGCCGCCTCGAGCACCCGCGGTCCCGCCACGGCAATCTCGAGCCCCAGCGCCACCACCCGCCCCGGCTCGACCGTGAGCCGCGAATCGGCTTCGTCCTCGCCGGCGTCGGCGCCGTCCCAGACCTCGATGAGGCCGATGACCTCAGTGGCGAACGCTCCCGATGCCGGCGTTTCGCCGGCTCCCTCTCCGCCGGCGAGCTTGCCGAGCATCCAGCGCAGGTGACGCGAGATCGGCTCGCCGTCGGCCTCGGCGACCGATTCGAGCAGCTGCAGCAGCAGCGCTGGCGGCACCAGTTCCACGGTTTCGCGCACGAAGCGGCGCCGTGACGACGTCGACGGCGCGGCCGCCACCACCCGGGTCGTCGTGGGGCGCGACAACGCCGAGAGAACGTCGACGAACCGACGGCGCGCCGAGCCCGGAGCGCGGTCACCGCGAGCGACAAGCGCCGACGAGAAGGCGACAAGCGCCTCGTAGACGCGGCGGGCACCCTCGGCGCTCTGCGTGGCACGCTCGGTGATCGCGTCGGCCAGTTGCGTCGGCGTGGGCGCTTCGTCGCCGGCGAGGCGCCGCCCGAAGGCCGCCTCGACCAGCGCCGTCCAGAAGATGTCGTCAAGCTCGGCATCGACCAGCGGATCGGCAAAGCCGAGCACGTCGTAGGTGAGCGGCTCGATGCGGACGTGCTGCAACCGCATGCCCTCGCGGCCCAGCGTCTCGTCGGCATCGTGAGCCGCAATGGCGGCCACCATCGTGGCAACCTCACCCGCGGCGACGCCGTGGGCGATCTGGATGGTCCCGATGTTCTTGCGATGGAGCCGCGCGGCGAACTCGCGGAAGAGTCCCGGCAGGGGTTCCACGGCGGCGCCGTCGAGCAACAGGCCGCGGGGAGTGATGCCGAGTGCCAGGCTGTCGCGGTCGGCCATCGCGACGCGGATGCGGTCGGCGAGCGCCCCGGCGCTCTCGCTGACGAAGCGATGCCCGGCGGGGTACATCGACGCCTTGCCCAGCGCATTGACGAACTCCCGCAGCACGGCATCGACGCCGCGCGGCAGCGGAGTACCACCCGAGCGACCGCGCGGCGTCACGTCGCTCCGCCCAGTCGCCACGGCGGCGCACTGGTGAGCGCGCCGATCACCCAGAACGCTTCGCCGTCCCACCAGTAGACCGCCGACTGCTCCCACTTGCGCGCCAGCGCCAGCAGGTCGGCACGGGACCACGCCAAGGCGACCCCGTGCTCGACGTGCCGGCGGTCGGGCGACACGCCGTCGACACGCACGTAGCGCTTGCCGGCCGCATCGAGTTCGGCGAGAAAACGGACCACCAAGGCGTCGTTCTCCTGGGGCGATATCAACCGACCACGGGGATTGCAGGGGGTCACCAGACCGAACGGACCGTCGAGTCCGCGTGCCGCAAGTTGCACCCGGAGCGCCCCGCCCGGCGACCGGGCGAGGTCCACCTCGAGCGCCGGCGAGCCGTCGAACACCAGGATCGTCCTGCCGTACCCGGCCCAACCGGGGTCATCTTCGGGGCGCATCGCGTCCGGCGGCACGCCGCCCGGACTCAGGACGCCGCGCTCATGTTCTCGACCATCGCCGCACCGAATGCGCTGGTCGACAGGCGGGTCGCGCCGGGCATCAGGCGCTCGAAATCGTACGTCACCCGGCGCTGCTCGATGGTGCGCGAGAGGGCGCTGACGATCCGGTCGGCGGCTTCGTCCCATCCGAGATATCGGAGCATCATCTCGCCGGAGAGGATCACCGATCCCGGGTTCACCATGTCCTTGCCGGCGTACTTCGGCGCGGTGCCGTGCGTCGCCTCGAACACCGCGTGGCCGGTGACATAGTTGATGTTGGCGCCCGGGGCGATGCCGATGCCACCCACCTGCGCGGCCAGCGCGTCCGAGAGGTAGTCGCCGTTGAGGTTGAGCGTTGCGATCACGTCGTACTCGCGGGGCCGCGTCAGGACCTGCTGCAGCATCGCGTCGGCGATCACGTCCTTGATGACCAGCCCCTCGGGCAGCACCACCCAGGGGCCACCCTCGAAGTCCACCGCGCCGAACTCTTCGCGAGCCAGCTGGTAGCCCCAGTCGCGAAAGCCCCCCTCGGTGTACTTCATGATGTTGCCCTTGTGCACCAGCGTCACGCTGCGGCGGCCTTGCGCCAGGGCGTAGCGGATCGCCGCGCGGATCAGCCGCTTCGATCCCTCTTCGGAGACCGGCTTGATGCCGATCGCGCTCGACTCGGGAAAGCGGATGTTCTTCACACCGAGGTCGTGCTGGAGAAACGCGATCAGGCGGCGGGCCTCGTCGCTCCGGGCCGGATATTCGATGCCGGCGTAGATGTCCTCGGTGTTCTCGCGGAAGATGACCATGTCGACGGCACCCGGGTCCTTGACCGGCGACGGCACGCCGGTGAACCACCGCACCGGGCGCACGCAGGCGTAGAGATCGAGTTGCTGCCGCAGGGTGACGTTCAGCGACCGGAATCCGCCCCCCACCGGGGTGGTCAGCGGCCCCTTGATGGCCACGAGGTAATGCTGGATCGCGGCCAGCGTGTCGTCGGGCAGCCAGGAGTCGAAGCGGTCCTTGGCCTTCTCGCCGGCAAAGACCTCGTACCAGGCCAGCCGGCGGCGGTCGCCGTAGGCGGCGCGAACGGCGCCGTCGAGGACGAGCTTCGAGGCACGCCAGATGTCGGGACCGGTCCCATCACCCTCGATGAACGGGATGATCGGCTGGTCGGGGACCTCGATGGCGCCGTCGCGGGCGGTGATCGGCTCGCCGTCGGTGGGCGGCGCAAGGTGACTGAATTGCGGGGCACTCCGGGTTCTGGTCGGCATCCGGGAAAGATAGCGATCGGATCAGCTGTCCAGCAGATCGTCCAGGACCTTGTCGACCGCCTCGACCACCTGCCCCGAGACGATCTTGGTCAGGACGTCGACGGTCTCCAACGGGAGCGAGGCCGGATGCTTCCGGTCGCGCTGGAAGCGCACGATGTGGCCGAGAAGCACCGCGGCCATCGGCGTCTCGTCGCCATCGGCTTCCGGCGCGTCGTCGCCACGGGATTCCGCCACCACCCGCTCGTAGTTCGACGACGGCACCGAGGCCGCCCACGGCGGCGCTTCGTCATCGCTGTCGTCGCCCGACTCGGCCGGCATCGGGACAATGGCGTAGAGTTCACAGCGCAACCCCGGATCCTCCTCCCGCGCGGCGAGAACCAGCTGGCGCGGGCCGTCGAACAGCCGATGGCGGTGGAAGTAGTCGAGGGTGCCGGGCGGCACCGCGCAGCGGGCCACGAGGTTGCCGCCAAGGTAGGTCGCAAGACAGCGCATGTCGGCGGGAAGCCGATCGTCGGCAATCTCGCGCACCTCGATCGGCACCGGACGATCGGTGCCGGCCAACGCACCCGCGGGACGTGGCGCGTCGTCTTCTGGCTGTGATGCGAACGGCTCGTCCGTCATCGCGCAACCTCCCTTCTGTCGGAATCTAGTCACCGCCGCCACGGTATGTTTGAGCTCACACGATGGAGCATTCTGCGCCTCCCCCGCTTGCGCCGGCTACCGGCGGAACCGCATCGTGGCCACCGCGCGTGGCCGCGCACCTGCTCGGCGTGGGCCTCACCACGGCGACGCTGATCGCCCTCCCGTCTGCACCGAGCGACCTCGACCGCTTCCAGCTCCCCAAGGAAACGGTGATGCACCTGACGGTGCTCCTCGCGGTGCTGCTGGTGCGACCGCTGCCGGTCCGCACCCTGCGTCCCGCGGCGCGCCTCGGCCTCGGACTGCTGGTCGCCGCGACGATCGTCGCCGGGTTCGGCGCCGTCAACGGCTGGCTCGCGTTCCGCGCCGTGGCGCTCACCGTGTCGATCGTCGCGGCGCTGCTGGTGGCACGGCGGCTGGGCGATCTCGGCGAGTCGCCGGTCCTGCTGGCGTGGTGCACGGTGGCCGCGGTGGTCGGTGCCGCTACCGGCCTTGCCCAGGCCTACGGCGCGCGCAGCCCGCTGTTTGCCCTGGTCCGGATTCCGGGCGGCACCTTCGGCAACCGCAACTTCATGGCGCACGTCGCCGCTCTCGGCCTGCCCCTTCTGCTTTACGGGGTCCTTGCGGCACGTCGACGCGCGGTCTGGCTGCTTGCCATTGCCGGCGCAACCGCGGCCGTCGCGGCAGTCGTGTTGTCACGGTCGCGCACCGCGTGGCTCGGGGCGCTGGTCGGCGTGGTGCTCGTCGGCGCGACGCTCGCCATGGCGCACCGGCAACAACGGTTCGTTGCGCCGGTGCGGCGACTCCTGTTGCTCGGCGCGGCACTCGCCGGCGGGACGATCGCCGCCGTGGCGCTGCCCAACCACCTCTCGTGGCGCTCCAGCTCGCCATATACCGACACCCTCGCCCGCCTCGCCGACAGCCAGGATGGTTCCGGCCGCGGCCGCCTGTTGCAATACCGCAACTCACTGCGGTTGGCGGAGGCTCACCCGTGGTTCGGCGTCGGCCCGGCCAACTGGCCACTGCGCTACCCCGAAGTCGCACCACCGAATGATCCGTCGTGGAGTTACGGCGACCCGATCCCGTTCAACCCGTGGCCCAGCAGCGACTGGATTGCGCTGGTGGCCGAGCGTGGCCTCTTCGGCGTTGCGGCGGTCGTGCTGCTCGGAATCGCGGTGACATGGCGTGGCGTCGTGGCGGCACGCCGCGACGGAGCGCCGCTGCTCGCCGGCGCGGCGTTGCTCGCGCTGCTCGGTGTCCTGCTGGTCGAAGGGATGTTCGATGCGGTGCTGCTGCTCCCGGTGCCGGCCCTCCTCGTCGCCATGGCAACCGGGGCGCTCCTCGCCGAAGTGGATCCGGCGCCGCCGATGCCGACACCAGCACGGGCCGGGTGGATGAACGCCGTCCTCCTCGTGCTATTGGCACTCGGGGCTGCTCGCAGTTGCCAGCAGACCGCGGCGTATGTCGTGGCGGGAAGCGGGGCGTCGACGGCGCGGTTGACGTGGGCGGCGCGGCTCGACCCGACGAGCTACGCCATTCGCGTGGCACTGGCGCGCCGACTCCCCTGCTCCCTCGCGACGCCGCACATCCGCGCGGCGGCGAAGCTGGCGCCGGAATGGCCCGCACCGGTGGCCGAGGCGCACCGCTGCAATGTGTCGCTTCAGCGCGCTCCCCACTCCGCCCAGCTGCCGTCGTAGACCGCCACCGGCGGGCCGAGCTGCTCCCCGTCGCCGGCGCGCAATGCCTCCACCGCCAGGGCGACTGCTCCGGCACTCGTTCCCGATCCGCAGAGTGCCACGATCGGACGGGAGAGGTCGATGCCGTGCTCCGCAAAGACGCGACGCAGGTCGGCGCCGGCGCGCATCTCGCCGGTGGCCGGATCGGTGAGCTCCCGGAACGGCAGGTTCACGCTGCCGGGGATGTTCCCGCGTGCCACCCCGGGGCGCGGCTCGTCTTCCTCGCCGCGGAACCGTCCCGGGGCCCGGCAATCGGCAAGCTGCACCGACCCCGGTGCCCGGACGATCGCCTCGATGTCGGACCGGCTGCGCACCAGCGACGGATCGATCGACGGAACCGGATAGCCGGTCGGCGCGCGCCGCGTCACGGCGTGCTGCACGGGGCGAGTCTTCGCCGCCCACGCCGCGAATCCGCCGTCGAGCACCGCGACGTTGCGATGCCCGAACACCCGGAACATCCACCAGACGCGCGCCGCGCTCAGGTTGACGCCGCTCCCATCGTAGCAGACGACTCGATCCGACGGGCGGATTCCGAGGCCCTCCATGGTGGCCGCGAAGTGCTCCGGCGCGGGGAGCATGTGCGGCAGGTCGGTCGACGGATCGCTTGCGGCGTCGAGGTCGAATCGCAACGCGCCGGGGATGTGCGCCGCGCGGTATTCGGCGTTCGCGTTGCGTCCCATCGACGGCAGGTACCACGAGCAGTCCAGCAGGACCAGGTCGGGCGCGCCGAGACGCGCCGCGAGCCAGTCCGCCGAGACGAGCGGAGGCATGGTTGAAGCCGGGCTAGATTGCACGGGATTCCTCCCCGGGTTGTTGCCGCATGGTGTTCGACACCGTCATCAGTCGCTTCCGATCCGCCGATCGCAACACGAGGCTCGAGACGCTGCTCGACTACTCGCGCCGCCTCCCGGACCTGCCGCCGGAGCTACGGGCCGCAGGCGAACGGGAAACACACCGGATCGAGGAATGCCAGACCCCCGTCTTCCTCTGGGCCGGCGTCGACCACGGGGTGGTGACCCTCTACGCCGACGTACCCCGCGAGTCGCCGACCGTCCGGGGATTCGTTTCGCTCCTCATCAGTCGCCTCGCCGGCCGCTCACCCGCAGACGTGGCAGAGGTCCCCGACGACCTGATCGACCGCCTCGCCCTCGGCGAGACCCTCGGCATGATGAGGACGCAGGGACTCCGGGCCATCCTCACGCGGGTCAAGCGATCGGTCGCGGTTGCTGCCGACGCTGCCGGGCAACGCTCGCCCTCCTGACCCGGCCCGATCAGAACCGGCGCCCCGCTCCGAGTGCCCGATTCGTTGACACCTGGTGGCGCCGGCGCCGCAGTTCACCTGCCGCCGAGCTCGTCGCCCCCTCGCCCGGCCCCGACCTGCACCATCTCGCGGCGCACCTCCGAAGTTGTTGCCGTGACGTGACCTCCGGGAGTGGGAGGAGCGAAACTCGTGGCCGCCTCCAGCCGTCGAGGCAGTGTGGCACGAAGTATGATGCCATTAGACCGCGCGCGACGGATTCTGAGCACGGCCGCGGGCGAGACGGTCCGGCGTGTCAGCTGGACGCGTGACGGAATGACGCGCCGATGACAGGAGGTCATCGTATGTTCGGCGATTCGATGTTCGACGAAGAGGAGCGCCAGCGCCGCGCTGAAGAGGGCCGCGACGAAGACGAATTCACTCCCGACGAAGAGCTGCAGGAAGACATCATGGCTGCCGGTGGCCTCGACGAGCGGCTCCGCCGCCGCCAGGCTGTCGCCCAGCTCCTGCGCGAAGTCGGCGGCTGCTGAAGCCGCCGGCTACGGGCGCAGGTGGCTCGCGCCCGTCAGCTCTTCCCCCGGGTTGACGTAGCGGTTGAGCGCCTGCCGGTATTGCCGGTCGTACAGCTCCCGGTAGCGTCCCCCCAGCTCCACCAGCTCATCGTGGGTTCCCCGTTCGACAATCTCGCCGGCTTCCAGCACCAGGATCTGGTCGGCCGAGATGATGGTCGAGAGCCGATGGGCGATCACGAACGTCGTCCGCCCGGCCCGGAGCCGCGCCAATCCCTCCTGGATCAGCGACTCGCTCTCGGAATCGAGCGATGACGTCGCCTCGTCGAGGATCAGTATGGCCGGGTCGGCGAGGATTGCCCGGGCAATGGCGACCCGCTGGCGCTGCCCCCCGCTCAGCTTGACCCCGCGCTCACCGACGACGGTCTGGTATCCCAGTTCGAAGCGCAGCGCGAACTCGTCGCAATGCGACACCCGCGCCGCCTCAAGCACCTCGGCATCCGACGCGTCCGGCTTGGCAAAGCGGATGTTCTCGAGGATCGTCCCGTCAAAGAGGAAGTTGTCCTGCAGCACGATCCCGAGGGTGCGCCGGTAGTCGCGGAGTCGCAGCGACCCGAGGTCCCGGCCGTCGATCAGGATCTTGCCCGAATCGGGATGATTGAATGCCATCACCAGCGAGACCAGGGTGCTCTTCCCCGATCCGCTCGACCCCACGAGGGCCGTCGTGGTACCGGCCGGCGCATCGAACGAGATGTGTTTCAGCACCGGAACACCGGGCTCGTAGCTGAACGTGACGTCGTCGAACCGCACGTTGCCGGTCACGCCCTGGACCGGCTGGCGGTCGGCATCGTCGGCGTCTTCGGCGGTCCATGCCCGCAGCTCGCGGATCCGGTCGAGACCGGCAAAGGCCTCGGTGATCTGGGTGCCGATCGACGCGATCTGGATCAGCGGTGCGGCCACCATGGCTGTCATCGCGAGGTACTGGACGATCCCGCCGGTGGTCATCCGCCCGGCGAGATAGTCGTGCCCTCCACCAGAATGATGATGGTGCTGATCAGGCCGACGACCACCGTGGAGAGTGCCCCGGTGGCCGAGATGCCGGTCATCGTTGCCGCGACGTTGCGCAGCAGGCGGTTGACCCCGCGCGCAAAGGCGAGGCGCTCACGGCGTTCGGCAGTGTAGGCCTTGACCACCCGGATGCCGGAGATGCTTTCCACCAGCCGCCCGGTGACCTCGGCGTTGATCTGGCCGCGGATCCGGAAGATCGGCCGGAGCTTCCGGAAGGCGTACGCCATCCCGCCGGCAAAGCCCGCCAGCAGCACCGAGATGATCGCGGTCAGGCGCCAGTTGAGCACCAGAAGGACGGCAAATGCCCCGATCGCGGTAATGGTGCCGCCGACCAACTGCACCAGCCCGGTCCCGACGAGGTTCCGGATCCCTTCGGCGTCGGTCATGACGCGGGAGACGAGTTGTCCGGTCTGGGTGGAATCGAACGCCCGGATCGGCAGCCGGATCAGGTGCGACTGCACGGCGCGGCGCATCTCGGTGATCGCGCGCTGCGCGGCGACGCCGAGGATCTGTGACAATCCGAACGACGTGGCCGCCTGGACCACCGTTGCCCCACCGACCAGCAGCGCCAGGAAGCGCAGCGGCCCGGCGTTGTGCTGCGTCAGCACGTTGTCGAAGAAGTATTTGGTCGACAGCGGCAGCACGAAGCCGGCGCCGCGATTGATCAGCATCAGGACCAGCCCCACGCCAAGGCGGCGGCGGTGCTGCCAGACCAGCTCCCGAGCCTCGCGCCAGACCGCCGCGCTGGAGAGTTTCGCCTTCTTCTCGCCTTTGCCGTCCGCGACCGCCGCCCGGCGGGCGCCGGCGCCCGGGCGGAACGTCCCGCGGAACGTCACAGCGATTGGCCCAGACGCCGCGGTGACCCGACCGTTGGCGCGAATTTCGTCACGCGAGTTGCTCCCGGATGGTTGAAGGCAGACCTGCCCGGCGTGGGCCGGGCCGTTGGATCATAACGACGGCCCGCCGGAATTCGTTCCGATCTGCGGCGTGGCGGGGGCCATTCGGGCGGCGAGCCACGTTGGACGATGGCGGCGGCGGTGAGGGACGCGGGGGCTTCGGCGGGCGAGGTGGTGGCGGGGGGGTACCGGCCCCCTGACACGTCGGCCCGAGGGGTCGTGTCGCGCGCCCTGGATCCCGGGTCGGAGTGGTGCCGAGACATCCCTCGCACCATGCCCCACGAAAGGGCCGGAATACGCGCGAACCGGTCGCGACGTTGGACCCGATCTCCCTGAAGTTCCGGATCAACTTTTCCCCCCGACCCGGCGTACCAACGGCCATGGTGCGACTCGGCGCATCCGCCGTGGCCGTGCCTCGACACATTGACACCAGGAATCGACATGCCGTTGCGGCACTTCGCCCGCCTTGCGGGCGCCCTGACTCTCCTGAGCGTCCTCGGTTCGGTTGTTCCGTCCCGCATGGTTGCACAGGGCAGCGACGTCGACATCATTGTGGGAACGATCCGGGACAAGTCGGGTAATCCCGTTGCCGGTGCCAAGATCGAGGCGACCAGCATCGAGACCGACGTGACCCGCACCACCACGACCAAGGCGAACGGCACCTACCTGATGCAGTTCTACCAGGGCGGCGGCCAGTACCGGATCACGGTCAGCGCCATCGGCCACACGCCATACATCGCCAACGTCACGCGCCAGAGCGACGACGACCGGATCAATTTCGACGTCACGCTGGGTGAGCAGGCGATCAAGCTGCAGGACCTGGTGACCACCGGCGACCGACGACCCAACCTGGATCAGCTCAACCAGCCGGGTGTCGCCGCCTCCGAGCACAACATTTCGGGCGAGCAGGCGATGCACCTGCCGATCGACGCGTCGGACCTTTCGATGCTCGCGGCGCTGGCGCCGGGCGTGATCTTCACCGCCGGCACCGATTCGACCAACTCGACCTTCTCGGTGGCGGGCCAGAGCGCCGCGTCGAACAGCTACGTCGTCGATGGCGTGACGACCACCAATACATCGGTGCCGCAGGATGCGGTCCGCAACACCCGCGTCATCACCAACACCTATGACGTCTCGCGCGGCGGCTTCGCCGGCGGCCAGGTGTCGGTGCAGACCAGGGGCGGCAGCAACCGGGTGCAGGGCTCCATCAGCAGCCGGTTGCAGGACCGCAACCTGGCGTGGGGCGCCGACCCGAGCAGTGCCTTCAACGCCGGCCAGACCCAGCAGCAGATCGGTGCCGGCTTCGGCGGCCCGCTGAAGCGGAACAAGACGTTCCTGTTCGGGTCATTCCAGTTCAACCGGAGCCTCAATCCGATCGCTTCGCTCGACCTTGCCGACAACGCCACGCTGAGCCGCCTCGGGGCGTCGCCGGATTCGGTGGCCAAGTTCATCTCGCTGGTGAACGCTACCGGCCTGACCCAGCGGGCCGGCATCATCGACCCGAACCGGACCCAGGATCGGTTCAACGGCTCGGTGCGGTTCGACTGGAACCTCGGTCAGGTCAACATCCTGACGTTGTCCACGAGCCTCGGCTTGAACTCGCAGGAGCCGCAGAACATCTCGAGCACCCAGCTGCCGCAGGTCGGCGGCAACACGACCGGCCACAACGAGGGCCTCAACTTCCTGCTGGCGTCGCGCTTCGGGCGCTGGATCAACCAGTTCCGGACCGGCCTGTCGTATACCACTTCGTCGTCCGATCCGTACCTCTACACGCCGTCCGGGCGCGTGACCGTGCAGTCGACCCTCGATTCGGGCCAGATCGCCGTCAGCAACCTCGGCTTCGGCGGCAACTCCGGCCTGCCGCGCACCAGCACCAACCGGTCCGCCCAGGTGATCGACGAACTGTCGTTCCTCCCCGGCGCGGCGACCCATCACTTCGTCCTCGGCCTCGACGGCAGCGCGCTCGACTTCAACACCAGCACCACCAGCAACCAGAACGGGACCTACACCTACGCCACGCTGGCCGACTTTGCCAACAACGTGCCGTCGTCGTTTACCCGGACGCTGCAGCCCAGTGATCGCACCGGCACCCAGTACAACGCGTCGGTCTATCTGAGCGACGCCTGGCGCCCGCGCTCCAGCAGCAGCCGCGGCAACACCGGCGGCGGTGGTGGTGGTGGCTTCGGTGGTGGCGGCGGCGGGTTCGGCGGGCGGGGCGGCGGTCGGGGCGGCTTCGGGGGCTTCGGCGGCGGCAGCAACACCCAGTTCCAGTACGGCGTCCGGGTGGAGCACACCTCCTATGCCGGCGCGCCGGCGCTGAACCAGGCGGTCTACGACGAGTTCGGTGTTCGCACCGACCGCCTGCCGAGCGAGACCTACATCTCGCCCCGCGTCGGGTTCTCGTACGCCATCGCGTCGCGGGAGCAGAACGGGCAGAGCCAGCGCGGCTTCGGCCCGCCGGCGTGGACCTTCCGCGGCGGCCTCGGCGTCTTCCGGGGCACCATGCCGTCGACGCTGCCGGGCACGGCGGCGGCCCAGTCGGGCCTCGCCGGCGCGCAGACGCAGATCAACTGCGTCGGCGGCGCGGTGCCGACCCCGGATTGGAACGGATTCCTCAACGATCCGTCGACGATCCCGACGGAGTGCATCAACAACGCGTCGACGCCGATCTACACCGGGACGCCCACCGTCACCACGTACGCCGCCAACTACGGCGCGCCGAAGACGGAACGGGCCTCCCTCGGCCTGACCCGCCGGATCACCAACCGGATCACGTTCAACATCGACGCCTCGTATGTCCGTGGCATCGGTCAGGCCGCGTCGAAGGACCTCAACCTCAACCAGACGCCGAAGTTCCGTCTCGGCGGCGCGGACGGGCGTCCGGTGTACGCCGATCCGACCCAGATCGATACGGTGAGCGGGCAGGTGCCGCTCTCGGCGTCGCGCGTCGATCCCAACTACGGCGCCGTCAGCAACGTGTTCAGCTCGCTGGAAAATGAGACCAAGCAGGTGACGTTCAACCTGTCGGGGACCACCAACAAGCAGATGCAGCTGAACCTCGCGTACACCTACATGCGGGCGCGCGACCAGGGCGGGTCAGGGGGCGGGTTCGGCGGTGGCTTCGGCTCGCAGACTGCCGGCGATCCGAACGTCTACACCTGGGCGACGTCCGGCAACCAGCACACCCACAACATCCAGGCCACGGTCTCGTGGCCGATCACGCCGGCGTGGGAACTGACCACGGTCGGACGGATCACCTCGGGCTCGCCGTACACCCCGGTGGTCGCGGGCGACATCAACGGCGACGGGTCGTCGCGCAACGACCAGGCGTTCATCTACAATCCCGCGACCACCGCCGATACCGCGGTGGCCAACGGAATGAACCGGCTGCTCAACGAGACCTCGGGCAACGCGAAGAAGTGCCTCGAGGCGCAACTTGGCGCCATTGCCTCGCGCAACAGCTGCGTCGGTCCGTGGTCGCCGTCGCTCGACCTGCAGCTCAACTGGCGGCCGTCAATGTTCCAGCGGCGCCTGCAGCTTTCGCTGTCGAGCCAGAACCTGCTTGGCGGCCTCGACCAGCTGGTCAACGGCGTGAACAACCTCAAGGGATGGGGTGGCAACGCCCGCCCGGACAACACGCTGCTGACGGTGACCGGCTTCAACCCGACCACCAACCAGTTCCAGTACGTCGTCAACGAGCGGTTCGGCAACACCAGTGCGGCAGCGACATCGCGGCACTCGCCGTTCCAGTTGCTGATCTCGCTCCGCTACGCCATCGGCTACGATCCGCGGACCATGCAGATCCAGAGCCTCGGCCGGAACGGCACCAACCCGCTGCAGGACATGCTCAAGCGGCTACGCGACTCGATGCCCAACCTGGCGCGCCAGGTGCTGGCCCGGAAGGACTCGCTGGTGCTCACCAGGGATCAGGTGACCAAGTTGACCGCGATCGCTGATTCGGCCGACGCCCGCCTGCAGCCGCTGCTGCAGCAGTTCCAGGACGTGCTCACCAAGATGGGCACCAACATCGACTACATGAAACTGGCGCAGCAGACCGGCCCGATTCAGCAGGAGCTGCAGACCGAGGTGACCGACGGCCGCGACCAGGTACGCCAGGTCCTGACCGATGTGCAGTGGTCGCTCCTGCCGGACAGCCTCCGGAATCCGCCGCGCGGCGGGTTCAACCTGCTCCGCCCGGGTGGCCGGGGCGGTCCCGGTGGCGCGGGCGCCGGCGGCGGACGGGGCGGACGCGGTGGCGGTGACTGATCCAGAGAACAACCAGGGCACCGTGCCCTGAGCCTCGGATACGAAACTCGGCGTGTGGTTGCGGACATCAGATAGATGTCCGACTCCACACGCCGAGTGCTGCGTTCGGGGCCGCGGGCTCAGGGCCCAGGGCGCTGGTTCGCCGCTACTTCACGCGTTCGATGTAGGATCGCTCGCGCGGGTTGACCCGCACCCGTTCGCCCTGCGCCACGAACTCCGGCACCTGGATCGTCACACCGTTGCTCAGCACGGCAGGCTTCGAGCTCGCGGTCTTGGTGGCGGTCTTCATCACCGGCGCCGTCTCCACGATCTCCAGTTCCAGCGAACTGGGAAGCTGGAACGAAATCGGCTTCCCCTCGAGCCAGGTGGCGTCGAAGGTCATCTCCGGCTGCATCCAGGCGGCGTCGTCACCGACCAGGTCCGGATCGAGCGAGTACTGCTCGTAGGTGTTGGCATCCATCACGTGGACGCCGTTGGCGTCGGCGTAGAGCACCTGCATCTGCCGGGTGTCGAGTCGCGCTTCCTCGACGGTCTCGGTGGCGGAAAAGCGGTGGTCGAGCGACATCCCCGAATTCAGGTTCCGGAGGCGCACCTGCACGAACGCCCGGAGGTTGCCGGGGGTACGGTGGGTGAAGTCCATCACCAGATGGGGCTTCCCCTCGTAATAGATCACCATGCCCTTGCGGATGTCGTTGGCTTTCATCGCGACTCTCGTCCGAATACGTCATCGTCCCGGACCGGTGCCCGGGCGTCGTTGCGCGGGCCAATAAACCACCGGCGCCGGGGGTGGGGCAAGGCGCCCGACCGCCCGGCGGCATCGGCTCCGGCGCCCTCAGGCGGCGCCGGGAATCGCTTCGCGAACGGTCCGGACCAGCAGATCGGTGCTGTAGGGCCTGATCAGGAACGCCGCCGGTTCGACGCCGGCGACAGCCGGCACTCCCGGCCCGTTGACGGCAAGAATGAGGCGGCTGCGCGATCCGCAGCGGCGCAGCAGCTCGCCGAACCCCGCCGATTCCGCGGTGACACCGTCGCCGTCGGCGACGATGACGCGCACGCAGCGACCCGCCACCCCGCCGAGCAGTTCGAGGGCGGTGCCGGAGTGATCGGCCTCGAGCACTCCGAAACCGGCACGACGCAGCGCGTGGGCGGTGTTGGTCCGCTGCCAGGCGTCGCCGTCGACAACGAGCACCGCGTCGGGCCCGTCGGCCGCCCCGCCGTTGTCGCCCGCACCGTGGGGCTCCGGGATGCAGACAGTCACGCCGTTCCGGGTGTCGGCGGCACCTTCGCTCGCCGCGAATGCCGTCCCGGCGACGATCAATCCACCGGCGCGCCGGACGACGTCACGCACCGTGGCAAGGCCCAGCAGGGAGCCGCTCCCGGCCGGCTCCGGCGGCGAATCCTCGAGCAGCTGCGCCAGCGCCCGGTCGGCTCCGGTGGCCCGGCTGTCGCGAACTTCGAGCAACGTCCAGGGGCCGGCCGGCAACGTGCCGTGCGGAAAGTGTCGCGCCCGCACCATGAAGCGCCGGTGCGATGCCACCGTGATCGTGCCGCCAAGCGGGAGCGCATCGCGGGCATGCACCACCAGGTTGAGCACGATCTGCTCCAACTCTTCGGCAAGCAGCGAGACCCACGCGCCGCGGGCCTCGAGCTGCAACTCGAGCCGGATGAACGGACCGACCAGCCGTTGCAGCAGCGGATAGATCGTCGCCAGCGTCGCGTTGGCGTCGGCCACCCGGGGCGCGGCCGGTCCGCGTTCGTGGACCACCATCGCGGCAAGGCGGCGCAACGTGTCGTGGACCAACTCCAGCCGGTCCACCATCGAGTCGCCCGGAAGACACCTGGCGAGCGACTCCTCCAGCGCGGCCCCGGCTGCAGCCACCATCACTTCGGCATCCATCGGCCACGGCGCCTGGTGACGGCGCGGCGTCCATCGTCCGGTGCGGGGCGACAGGGCAGAGGTGGTTGATTCGGTCCGGCTCGACGTGGTCAATGGCATCCCTTGGCAGTTCCGTCCGCACGGACAGGTGATCCGCGCAGCCACGCCGCAGAGGAACGCAAGGCGTGGGCCGGTCGGCCGGGATCTGGCACGACGGCGTAACTCATTGACTGTCAACGACTTGAAACAGCGAAGCCCGGGCCATTGCGGCTCCGGGCTCCGAGTGCGGACTCAGCGCGACGCTGGCGCGCCACATCCCGTCACGTCACTTCGGGGCGAGTCCGGCGAAGAACGCCGCGAGTCCCACCGAGATCAACAGGCTGATGATCGCCACGGTCCACGCGGCACCCTTGGACGTCTTCTGGGTGATTTCGATGCCGACCGCCGTCAGGAACGTGCCCCAGAGCGAGAACGGATTGATCCCGCCAAGAAGCCGGGTGAGGGCCGGACCGGCGTGCGGCGCCAGCAGGTCGAGCCCCAGCGGCGGAATGAGGTCGGCCTGCGAATGGATGTTGTTCACGCCGGTCATGATCAGTACGCCGAACACGACGAATTGATAGATCAATGTGGCCACGCCAGCGTAGAACTCCATCGACGCGAGGGTCCGCCAGTTGGCGTCGCCGCCGAAGAGCGAGACCAGCAGCCAGAGGATGCTGGCACCGATCGCAATGACCAGCAGCACGCCGACCGGCGCGAGAAAGCTGCCGATCGAGGCAAACTTCTCGGCCGCGGCCGCCGCCTGCGGGTTGGCGGCCAGTTGGGACGCCATCGCCGCCTGCCGGTACGGTGCGGTGAGCAAGCCGAGGCCGATGGTGACGACCGAGTAGACAATGAACGGCAGCAGAAACGGCCGCCGTTCCCGGACCCGCTCGAAGACGGGCACAGGTTCGTAGATGACGCGGAACAGATCGGCGATGGCGTCCATGCGAACTCCGGTTGGGGGATGTGGTTCCGGCGGCTCCGCCGGCCCGTGATTATTCCTTCCGGACGCGTGGAGCGCAAGGCGACGGGCGGCGGCCGGCCGGCCGGCCGGATTCGAACGGGGGCCCATGGCACGCTATTTCGTGACGGGCGGCGCCGGTTTCATCGGGTCGGCGCTGGTGATGCGACTGATCCGTGACGGCGCCGAGGTCGTCACGATCGACGCTCTCACCTATGCCGGCCACGTCGAATCCCTCGGCGACGTGCTGGACCATCCGCGGCACCGCTTTGTTCGGGCCGACGTGCGGGACAGCGCCGCCTTGCGTCCCCTCTTCGACGAGCACTCCCCCGACGGCGTCTTCCACCTCGCGGCGGAGTCGCACGTCGACCGCTCCATTGACGGTCCGGGCGATTTTGTCACGACCAACGTCGACGGCACCTTCGCCGTGCTGCAGGAAGCCCGCCGGTGCTGGGAGACAATGCCCGCCGACCGGGGCGATCGCTTCCGGGTGGTGCACGTCTCCACCGACGAGGTGTTCGGCTCTCTCGGCCCGGGCCCCGCCGGGGCATTCGATCCGGAATCGCCGTATCGCCCGAGTTCACCCTATGCCGCCACCAAGGCGGCAGGCGATCACCTCGCCCGCGCGTGGGGCGTCACCTACGGCCTGCCGGTGATCGTGACGGCGGGATCGAACACCTACGGACCGCGCCAGTATCCCGAGAAGCTGATCCCCCTGGCAATCGAGAAGGCGCTGACCGGGGCGCCAATCCCGGTCTACGGGCGGGGCGAGAACGTTCGCGACTGGATCCACGTCGACGATCATGTCACGGCACTTACGGCGGCAATGACCCGCGGCCAGCCGGGTTCCACCTACCTGGTCGGCGCCAGGGATCCACGCACCAATCTCGAGGTGGTCCGCGCCGTCTGCACCGCGCTCGACGAGTTACACCGCGATTCCGGCGGCCCCCATGCCCGCCGCATCACCTTCGTCTCCGACCGACCCGGACACGACTTCCGCTACGCCATCGATCCGTCGCGCACCGAGGCCGAGCTGGGCTGGCGCCCGGCCCGGCGGTTCGATGAGGGACTCCGTGAGACCGTCCGCTGGTACCTCGACCATCGCGAGTGGGTCGAGCGTGCGACCACCGGGAGGTATCATGGCGAGCGACTCGGCCTCGGCGGAGGCCACGAGTCACCGCATTGACGGCGGCTCTTCGCTGCCGCGCCCTGTTCCGCTATTCTCCAGCGCGTTCCGTGATCTGTTCCCCTGAAACACGGCACAATCCGATCCACGCCTTGTTGCATGGGAGCAGACCCGACGAATGACCCGTCCCCGGATTCTCCTCACCGGTGCCGATGGCCAACTGGGCTGGGAACTGGCACGTGCCCTTCCCTGCCTCGGCGACGTCACCGCACCAGGCGTTGCCGACCTCGACTTCAACCGACGCGACGCGGCGCGCCTCGCCCTGCAGCAGCTGCGCCCCGAAATCATCGTCAACGCCGCGGGCTACACCCGCGTCGACGATGCCGAGCGCGAGCCGGCGGTGGCGCACCTGATCAATGCCGAGGGACCGCAACTGCTGGCGGACGAAGCCGCGCGACTCGGCGCGACCGTCGTGCACTTCTCCAGTGACTACGTCTTCAACGGCACGCTCGACCGACCCTACACCGAGCATGACGACGCGTCGCCGATCAACGCCTTCGGTCGCAGCAAGGCGGCCGGCGAACGAGCCGTGATGCGGAGCGGCGCGCCGGCGTACATCTTCCGCGTCGGCTGGATCTTCAGCCGCCGCGGCGTGAACTTCTTCAACACGGTGCGTGCGGCGGCGGAAGCCGGCGAAGCATTGCGCGTGGTCGAAGACCAGCACGGCACGCCAACCTGGGCACGGCTTGCGGCCACCGTGGCGACGCTGGCGCTGGGAGGCGTGTTGGCCGCGCGACGCGAAGGGCGCGCGGTGCCACCGCCGGGCGTCTACCACATGGCGGCCCCGGCGGCGACCACGTGGTATGCGTTCGCGGACGCGATCGTGGCACGGTTGCCGCCGCCGCCGAGCGGGGCGCGGTCTCCGGTCATTCCGGTGAGCACCATCGATTTCGATGCCGTGGCGCGGCGCCCCAGGAATTCGACACTCGACGCATCGCGCCTCGCCGGCGTGTTCGGCCTCGCCCTCCCGACGTGGGAGGAACAGCTGGCGCTCTGCCTCGCCGAGGTGTGAGCGGCGTGCACGACGGACGTCGCGCCGCCGACCGTCGAGCCGAACCGTGGATCGCCCGCCGCGCCGGCGGTACCTTTGGAACGCGCCCCACATCGCGGCGCGACCCGTTCCCGTCCATCCCGTCTTCAGGAGTCGCCTGATGCCCGCCGCTGTCCGGTCCGTCCTCTTCGTCGCCGCGGCGGTGCTGCTGGCCCGTCCGGTCACGGCGCAGCAACGCGGCGATTCGGTCGTCACGATCCCGCTCGTGGCAGTGAGCCCGACCCACGGAAGGACGGTCCACTGGAGTCCCAAAGGGGCCGCGGTCGCCCTCACCGAATCCGAGGGCATGCTGAGCGGATCGTTCCCGCTCGGCCCCGAGGGGGCGCCGCCGGTCCGGGTTCGCCTCGCGCGCACCGGCGGCGCGACCCACTACAACACACTCTGGATCGACGCCAACCGGAACGGTCGCTTCGACGCCGGTGAGGCGCTGTCGACCACGCCCAACCTGGTGCGCAGCGAGTGGTGGTCGAGTTTCGACACCGTCGTCGACATCCCGGTGGCGGCCGGCGCGGGACATGCCGCCGCGATGCGCCCCTATCCGCTGGCACTCTGGTACGTGGACGACACCCTCGAACCGGGCGCCAAGCCGACCCTCCGCTGGTCGCGGCGCGGCTGGTACGAAGGCAGCAGCATGATCGGCGGCAAGCCGGCCTATGTCCTGATCACCGAATACGACATGGACGGCGTCTTCGACCAGCGCGACGCCTGGGCCATCGGCCGGGACTCGGTGTCGATCCTCAACCCCGATGTCCGCATGCTCGACGAACACGCCTGGCTCGACAGCACCACGGCGTACCGTCCCATCCGCATCGATCCGGACGGTCGCTCGCTCACCATCGCCCTGGTCCATCCCGGCACAACCGAGGCCGAGGAGATTGCCAGGAAGGACATCTACCTGCCGGACCGCAACGTGCCACGCGCCGCCGCACCGGTCGCGTTCACCACCGACTATGCCGCCGCCCTGGCCCGTGCCCGGCGCGAACACCGGCGGGTGCTGCTCGACTTCCAGGCCGTCTGGTGCGGTCCGTGCCACATCATGGACCAGCTGGTGTTCACCGCCCGGTCGGTGGTCGATGCCGCCGACAGCGTCATCGCGGTGAAGGTTGACGGCGACGATCGCCGCGACCTCAAGAAGTCCTATCATATCAACGGCTTCCCGACGCTCGTCCTGCTGGCGCCCGACGGCAAGGAAATCCGCCGCGGCGAGGGATACCAGAGCGTGCTGCAGACGGTGGCGCTGCTCCGCCCCTGAAACGCTATACTTCCCGGCATCCAGCGCGCCCGTAGCCCCCGCCCCGCGGACGCGCCCCGCCCCGGGTCCTCACGATGTCCCGTCTGCATTCCGCCGTTCGCGCAGCGTCCCGCCGTGTGACGTCTGCATTTCTCTTCCTTGGTTGCGTCGCCGTGATACCGCTCGCCGCCCAGCGGGTAGATCCCGCGGCGTTCGCGGGGATGCGGTGGCGCTCCATCGGACCGAACCGTTCGGGATACGTCGCCGCGCCGGCCGGTGTCCCCGGCGATCCGACGACCTACTATCTCGGCCTCCCGGAAGGCGGCGTCTGGAAGAGCCATGACGGCGGCACCACGTGGCAACCGGTGTTCGACAGCGAGCACATCGCGTCGGTCGGCGCCGTCACGGTGGCACCGTCAGACCATCGCACCGTCTACGTCGGCACCGGCGACCGATCGGGTTGGTCGTTCACCCCCGGCAACGGCATCTACAAGTCGACCGACGCCGGCGCTACCTGGACCAACGTCGGCCTGCGTCACTCCGGCTACATCGGCGCGATCATGGTCGACCCGCGCAACGCGAACATCGTCCTGGTCGCGGCCCTCGGTGGGACCGGCGCCGACACCACCGATCGCGGCGTGTTCCGCTCGATCAACGGGGGCCTGACGTGGCGGCGCGTTCTGGGCGGCGCCGAGGGCGCGTCGGACCTGAGCTTCGATTACGACGACCCCGCGGTGGTCTATGCCGTGCTGCAGCGCGGATTTGGCGGGCGGGGCGGCGCTCGCGGCGGTGCTGGCCGCGGTGCCGCACCGGCGCCGCGCGGCACCGGCGTATACAAATCGGTCGACGAGGGACTGACCTGGCGCGAGGTGAGTGGCCGCGGCCTTCCCGATGGTGCGGCCGGCTTCGTGATTGCCGAGGCGTCCGGTACCCAGGGGAAGCGAGTCTACGCCGAGGTGCGCACTGGCGGACGCGGCACACCCGGCGGGGCAACCACCGGCATCTACCGCACTGACGACGGCGGGCTCTCGTGGCAGCTCGAGACCACGCACGTGGCGAGCGCCGGCGGCAAGATCTACGTCGACCCGCGCCATCCCGACGTGCTCTATCTCGCCGGCACCTCGCTCTACCGCTCCACCGATGGCGGTCGGACCGTGGCCGCATTTCTCGGCGCGCCGAGTGGTGACGACATCCGCTTCCTATGGATCGATCCGACCAATTCGCGCCGGATGATCGCCGGCGCCGACCAGGGGCCGACCATCAGCGTCGACGGCGGCGAATCGTGGACCCTCTGGTACAACCTGATGGACGGCCAGTTCTATCGCGTGTCGACCGACAACGACGTCCCGTACCACGTCTGCGGCCCGCAGCAGGACTCGGGAACCGCCTGCGTCCTCAGCCGCAGCGACTTTGGCGAGATCCGCCCCAACGACTGGTATCCGGTGGGCGGCTTCGAAGACGGCTTCATCGTGAGCGATCCGCTCGACTCGCGCTACGTGTACACCCAGGGGTGGTACCACGTGTTGCGGCGGTTCGACCGGCAGACCAGCCAGGTGACCGTGCTCTACACGCCGGCGCCGGAGGACCGGTTCGGTGGTGCGCCGCCGCTGGTGTTCTCGCCGCAGGATCCGCACACGCTGTACATGGGCGCGCAGTACGTGCTGGCGTCGAGCGACGGTGCCCGCACCTGGAAGCAGATCTCGCCGGACCTCACCCACGGCCGCAACGCCCAGGCAGCACCAGGTGGCACCGGCGTCGCCGCCGGCACCGGTGGCGGCACGATCCAGGCGATGGCGGCATCGTCGCTGGCGGCCGGCGAGATCTGGGTCGGCACCAACACCGGCGTGGTGCAGCTGACCCGCGATGGCGGCCAGACCTGGTCCAACGTGACGCCGCCCGACCTTCCGTCAGGCGGGATCAACGTCATCGATCCGTCGCACACCCATGACGGTACGGCGTACCTGGCGCTGCTGTCGCGTGACAGCCACCCGCACATCTACCGCACCACCGATTTCGGCGCCCATTGGGACGAAATCGTCAACGGCCTTCCCGACGGATTCGTGGTCCGGGTGGTGCGCGAGGACCCGGTTGACGCCAACCTGCTCTACGCCGGCACCGTCACCGGCGCGTATGCCTCGTTCGATCGTGGCGATCACTGGCAGCCGCTGCAGTTGAATCTCCCGACCACGGTGGTGAGCGACCTGACGGTGCACGGCAGCGACCTGATTGCATCGACCTACGGGCGCGGCTTCTGGATCCTCGACGACGTGACACCGCTCCGCCAGGCACGCCAGGCAGTTGCGGCGTCGAGCGCGTACCTCTTCCGCCCGGACACGGCGTCGCGGATCCGCTGGGACAACACCCAGGACACGCCGCTCCCCAAGGAGACGCCGACCGGTCAGAATCCGCCCGAGGGCGCGATCCTCGACTACTACCTCGCGAAGCCGGCCGCCGGGCCGATCTCGCTCGCGATTCTCGACGACCACGGCAACGTCGTGCGGACCTACACCGACATGGCACCGCCGGCCGACACGCTGATGCCGAACGTGCCGGCGTACTGGATCAAGCCCCCCATCGTGCTGTCGCGCGCGCCGGGCGAACACCGGATCGCATGGGACCTCCGCTACGAGACACCCGACGCCCTGCCGTTCGGCTACTACGGCACGCTCCTCGACTACACCGAGTACACCCTCAACTGGCACGCCATTCCCGGCGAAACACCGCAACGCCAGCCGGTGGGACCGATGGTGGTTCCGGGCGTCTACACCGTCCGGCTGACGGCGAACGGCGCCACGTATTCGCAATCGCTCGCCGTCGTGCCGGATCCCCGCGTGCCGGTCTCGACCGCGGGACTGGCAGCGCAACTCGCCCTGGAACAGAAGATGGTGGCCGGCCTGCATGCGAGCGCGGAGGGGTTCCGGCACATCGAGGCGCTGCGCGCGGCGCTGGCGCCGATCGAGAATGGTGCTGGTGACGCGTCACTCAGGTCGGCGGCGGCGTCGCTCGACTCGGCCGCGGAGCGGCTGGCGAACGGCCCGGGAAGCTTCGCGTTTGCCAATCGCGACCTGGCGCGCGAGTTGACCGACATGGTGGTAGGCGACATCGATCCGACGCCAAGCGTCTCCGCGGCACCGGAGCGGAGTTGTCGTGACATCATGACCGATCGGGCCGCGTACAGCGCGCTGGAGCGTTCGCAGCTCACGCCGCTCAGTCAACGGCTCGCGGCGGCCGGCCATCCCGCGCTGCCAACCTGGGCGCCTGAAACCCGCGCCGCCTGCGGCGAGTGACCGTTGCGCGATGGCGGCACCGAGCCAGGTGCCGTCATCGCGCGGCGCCGGGCCTCCCGCGCTATACTCCATGCGCCCGTCCGCACCCCTGCCCAGCCGTCACTGGAGATGCCCGCCGTGCGTGCATTCGCTTCCTGTTGCGCCCTCGCTGCGACACTGATCGCGGCACCGGCTGTCCTCGCCGCGCAGGCCCCCGATCCCACCGCCGCCCTGCACTGGCGGGAGATCGGCCCGACCCGCGCCGGCCGTGCCCGCGCGGTCGTCGGCGTGCCGAGCCAGCCCAACGTCTTCTACGCCGGGTTCGACAACGGCGGCGTCTGGCGCAGCACGGACTACGGTTCCAACTGGGAACCGATCTTCGATCACGAGCCGACCGGCTCGATCGGCGCCATCGCCGTCGCACCGACCAACCCCGACGTGATCTACGTCGGTACCGGCGCCGGCATCATCCGGCCCGACCTCGCCACCGGTGACGGCATCTACAGGTCGACCGATGCCGGCAGGACGTGGACCCACCTCGGCCTGCGCGAATCGCAGATGACCGCGATGATCGACGTCGACCCGACCAACCCCGACCGGATCTTCGTCGCGTCGCTGGGCCATCCGTACGGCCCGAACCCCGAGCGCGGCATCTTCCGCTCCACCGACGGCGGCCAGACGTTCCAGAAGGTGCTCTACAAGGACGAATACACCAGCGGCAGCGACGTGCGGATCGACCCGAAGAATCCCCAGGTCGTCTACGCCGCGCTCTGGCAGCAGCAGGAAGGCTACAGCGAGAACGTCTCGTTCAAGGGCGACAGCGGCGGGATCTACAAGTCCACCGACGGCGGCACCACCTGGACCCAACTCGGTGGTGGCCTGCCCGACGTGCTGCAGGCCAACCTCGCGATCTCGCCGAGCAATCCGGACATCATCTACGCGACGATCGCCATGTCGAACAGCGGCGCCGGACGTGGCGGTCGCGGCGGCGGACGCGGGGCCGCCGGTGGCCGGGGCGGCCGCGGCGGCGGTGGCGGCGGTTCGGTGGCGCTGTTCAAGTCGACCGACGGCGGCGCGCACTGGACCATCACCGATGCCCAGACAGCGTTGCAGGGTGAACAGCCGATCGGCTCCGATCCGCGGCCACTCGCCCGCATCGGCGGTGGCGACCTGCCCACCGTCACGATCGACCCGAAGAATCCCGACGTGGTCTACGTCTGCTCGACCGTGCTGTGGCGCAGCGAAGATGGTGGCGCCACCTGGACCGCGGTACGCGGATCACCGGGCGGCGACGATTACCAACGCATCTGGATCAATCCGGACAACAACAAGATCCTCGCCGTCGTCGCCGATCAGGGCGCGGTCATCTCGGCCAATCGCGGCGTGTCGTGGAGCAACTGGTACACCCAGCCCACCGCTGCGGTCTATCACGTCACCGCCGACAACGCCTATCCCTACGATCTCTGCGGCGGGCAGCAGGACTCCGGCTCGGCCTGCGTGGCGAGCTTCGGGAACGACGGCGAGATCACCTTCCACGAGTGGCACCCGGTCAACATCCAGGAATACGGCATGGCGGCGCCGGACCCGACGCAATCCGCGCTGGGTCTTCGGCGGGCAGCGCACCGGCGTGTCGCTCTTCGACCGCGAAACCGGGCAGACCACGTCGGTCGGTCCCGACCTGTCGGAACGCGGACCGAACGGTGACCGTCAATCGCAACGTGCGCACCATGCCGTTGATCTGGTCACCGGCCAACCCCGACGTCCTCTACTACGCCTCCGAACGTGGTCTGGAAGACGATCAACCGCGGCCCACAGCTGGACCCGGATCTCGCCCGACCTCGCGCGGCAGACCTGGGCCGTCCCGGCCAACGCCGGCAAGTATGCCAGCGACGTGACGCCCGGTCCCGCCGGCACCATCACGGCGCTTCGGCGCTCGCCGCGCAGCACGGCGGTGCTCTGGGCCGGCACCGATGACGGCAACATGCAGGTGACGATGAACGGCGGCACCACGTGGAGCAACGTGACGCCGGCGAGCGATCAAGCCGTGGACCAGAATCTTCAACATCGACGCGGGGCACTTCAGTACCCAGACCGCCTACGCCGCCGCCAACACGATGCGCCTCGACGACATGAATCCGCACTTCTATCGGACGCATGACGGCGGCAAGACCTGGACCGAGATCGACAACGGCATCGACGCCGGCAACGTCGCCAACGCAATTCGCGAAGATCCGCATCAGCAGGGATTGCTCTATGCCGCGACCGACGCCCAGGTCTGGGTGTCGTATCGACGACGGCGACCACTGGCAGTCGCTGCGGCTCGACATGCCGGCGATTTCGGTGCGCGACATCGAGGTCAAGGACGACAGCACCTGCCTCTGCTCCGACCTGGTGGCCGGCACCCACGGCCGCGGGTTCTGGATCCTCGACGACATGACGCCGCTGCGGCAGATGGCGCAGGCGCGGGCGGCCCGGACCGCGGGCAACGCCTACCTGTTCAAGCCGGAGGTGGCGGTGCGGAAGCACTTTGCCACCAACGACCCGACGCCGTGGCCGCCGGAGCTTCCGGCCGGCCAGGACGCCGCACCGGGGGCGCTGATCGACTACTACCTGCCGGCGGACGCCAGGCTGGTGAAGCTCGAGATCCTCGACTCGGCCGGGCGGGTGGTCCGTTCCTATGCCAGCGATGTCGACACGCTCCGCAACCCCGATCCGGGCCGCGATCCGGCGGCGTACAACAAGGTCTGCCAGCGGACCACCAACGCGCCGGATTGCAGCGTGCCACTGTACTGGCCGGCGCCGTCGGCGGCGCTCTTCGCCACCGCGGGCGTCCACCGCTACAACTGGGACATGCACTACAATCCGATTCCCGGCGTGGCGGGCGGTCGGGGCGGCGGAATGGATCCGGTGCCGCACACCAGCTATTCGGCCGCGAGTGCACCGTGGGCTTCGCCCGGGCGCTACACCGTGCGGCTGATTGTCGACGGCAAGAGCTACACGCAGCCGCTGGTCCTCAAGATGGATCCGCGGGTGCAAACGCCGCGCGCCACGCTGATGGCCGTCGCGTCGGAGGTCAACGAGATGTATTTCGGCGCGTTGCGGGCCCACGCCGCGTATGATCAGGCTCGCGCGCTGTCGGAGAAGTTCGGCCAGCAGGGGAAGACCGCGCTCAAGGCGCGGGTCGACTCGCTGGCGCCGGAAGCACCGGCCGGTGGTCGGGGCTTCGGCCGCGGCGGCTTCGGGGGTCGCGGCGGTGGTGCGGCCGCCGGTCCGCCAACGCTCGACGGCGTGGCCGGCCAGTTGATGTCGGCGGCTTCGGCGATGCAGACCGCTGACGTGGCGCCGACGGCGTCGCAGGCGGCGGCCGCGGCAAAGGCACGGGCCGACCTGGCCGTGGTGATGCAGCGCTGGGCCGCGCTGAAGGCGGCTGCCGGGCAGTAGCACCGCGCCCCGCCCCCGAACGCAGCACGGGCGCACTGGAGCATCGCAACGCTCCGGTGCGCCCGTGGCGCGCTCAGGCCAGCGGGCCGTCAGGCGCCGTCGCGGCCGAAGGCGAGCCAGTCCTGCTCGCCGTGCCCGGCGCGGATCACCCGATCCATCTCCGCTCCGATCGCCGGGATCACATCGAGGCTCACGCCATTCGCCTGCGCCGATTCCAGCATCAGGCGCACATCCTTCCGTGCCATCGCCAGCGTCCAGCTGGGGTCGTCAAGATCTTCGTGAAGCATCCGTTCCGACCGCGCAGGGATCATCCTGCTGGCATTGAACCACTCCATCATGCTGATCGCCTCTTCCGGGTCGATCCCGAATGAACGGGCAAACCGCAGCACGTCAGCCACGCCGCCCATGGTGGCAATCAGGAACATGTTGCCGGTCAACTTGGTCGCCGCGGCGCGGGTCGGGTCGGGGCCGAGGTATTGCAGCGATCCGGTCATCGGCTCGAGAGCCGGCTTGAGCCGGTCGAACAGCCCCTTGTCGCCCGACGCCAGCATCCGTCCGGTGCCCTCCAGCGCGTTCTTCGGTCCCATGAAGACCGGGGCGTGCTGAAACGGAAAGCCGCGATCGGTCCACCGCTTGACCCGCTCGGCGGTGGTCGCCGGCAGCGTGGTGGAGTGATCGATGATCACAGTACCCTGCGCCAGCCCCGGCCGGGCATCGTCCAGCACCTGGTCGACGACCGCGTCATCGCGCAGGGTCAGATGTACCTGCGAGACGCCGCGCACCGCGTCGGCCACCTCATCGAAGGCGCGGGCGCCATCAGCTTCGAGCGCCCGGGCCTTCGATGCCGTGCGATTCCAGACCTGCACGTCCTCGCCCCGGCGACGCAGCGCCTTGACGAAATTGCTCCCCAGCAGGCCCATTCCCAGAAACGCAATCATGACGACAACGTCCTCTTCTCTTCACCGGCAATCAGGGTTGCGCAGCCAGTCCGTTGACCGCGCCGACCAGCAGCTTGACCCGGGCGGCATCGGTCGACGTGCCACCCTGCTTCCCGAGTTGTGACGCCAGCTGTTGCAGCGTCTTGCGGCGGCTCTGGCCCGTGCCGGCTTCCGCCTTGCCGAGCGACGACCGCGCCGCGGCGATGTCCTTGGCCGAGAGGCCGCCCGACCGCTCCAGCTGGTCGAGATATGCCCGGGCCAGCGGGAAGCTCGCCGGCCAGGTGAAGCGGTGCTGATCCTGCACGTTCAACTGGTCGACGTGGACCGTCTTCGCCGCGTCGATCTCATTCTGGCTCAGCAACGGGCTCGGCGTCAACTCGAGCACGTCGAGGCCCCGGGCAATCTCCGATGACACGATCACGCCGTTGTACCAGTACGCCGACCACGAACCGCCCATGGCGAGCCGCGTCGAGTCGACCGGGCCGCGGTCGAAGAAGGCGATCTCCTTCGGATGATCCGGATCGGTCCAGTCGAAGACGGAGACGCCACCCTGGTACCACGACTGCACCATGATGTCCCGCCCCGGCATCGGAATCAGCGAGCCGTTGTGCGCCACGCAATTCTCGAACGGCGTCTGCGGCGCCAGCATCTTGTAGTAGGTGTGGAACGTCAACTTGCCGTGATCGATCGTGAAGATGGCGTCGGCGCCCCAATGCGGATCGTCGGTCGCGCGGCACTTCGGCGCCCCGCCACCGCCCCATTCGTCGGTGAACAGCATCTTGCTGCCGTCGTTGCTGAACGTCGCCGAGTGCCAGTACGAGAAGTTCGAGTCGGCAACCGCGTCGAGCCGGACCGGATTGGCGGCGTCGCGGATGTCGAGCAGCAGCCCGTAGCCGGCACATGCCCCGCCGGCGAGGCCGATGGTGGGATAGACCGTGATGTCATGGCACTGGTCGGGCCCCCGCGGCGGCCCGCCGGCGCCGACCAGCTTGTCGATGATCCCCGGGAGCGCGGTCCGCAGGGCTGAGCTGTCGGCCGCCGTCGGCGCACCGGTCCCGCCGCGCGCCTTCACGACGCTGTCGAGCATCGGATTGACGAACCCCGCCGGCAGGATGAAATGCTGGCCCCATCACGTCGGCGATGAAGGCGCCCGGCCCGGCGCGCCGAATCGAGCGGCCGCGATCTCGGTCGGGGCCTCTCCGTGGGTCGGCGGCGGCTGCCAGGTCGTTGAAGATCCGCGGCGAACGTGACGATCGCCGCCTGCTCCGGATGGGCCAGCGGCACCTTGATCACCTCGATGCGGAACCGCGCCGAGTTCGGGATCGTTCGACGGGTCGGCGGCCGAACACCCCGGCATCTCGTTCGGCGAGCGCACCTGCGCCTGGCCGGAGACGTAGATGTAGACGTCGTCGGGATCGTTCGGGTCGGTCACCACGGTGTGGGTGTGCGATCCGCGGCAGGTCTGCACGTTGGCGATGTACCGCGGATTGGTGATGTCGGTGACGTCGAAGATCCGCACGCCGCGCATCCGCTGCGCGCTGACCGTGTCGTGCACGCCTTCGCCGCCGCAGTCGAGACGGCCGGACGGCGCCTCGCTCGAGACGAACATCAGGTTGCGGTAGATCGACACGTCGTTCTGCGACGCCGGGCAGTAGATACGACTTGGCCAGCACCGGGTGCGCCGGATCGGAAATGTCCCAGATCAGCGGCCCGGCGTAGTTGCCCTGGATGGCGTACTTGCCGCTGAACGCCAGGTCGGAGTTGGTCTGGCCCAGGAACGGTTTCGGGGCGCGGGTGTTGGACAGCAGCCGCATGTTCCACGACGCCGAGGCGGCTTCGGCGACGATCGCTCCGGTCGAATCGACCTTGCCGCCCCGCAAGCCCGACCCGCGGATCGGCCCCGTCCCGCCTGCGCCGCGAGCAGCGCCGGCACAGCCCCGCACCACACGGCCACGACCACGCCGCTGAATGAACCATTTCGTCCAGTAGTTGCATCGATCATTCCCCGGGAAGTGGTGAGCAACATGTGCAACATGCGGTTGATTTCCGTCGTCTGATCGGCCTGGATGTCGTTCGCCAGCTTGAACACCTGCTCGTCCTGTCCCGCACCGGGCGTCGCGAACAACTGATCGACCATCGTCAACGCGCCGCGGTGGTGCTGGATCATGAAGGTCAGGAAGAGCCGGTCGAACTCGGGGCCCCGCGCGCCGTCCAGCCGCGCGAGCTGCGAATCGCTCAGCATGCCGGGCATCAGCATCTCCGTCTCGACCCCGTTCATCATCATCTTCATCGGCACCGGCTTGGCTTCGGGCACCGGCTGGTGGCGGTCCCGCAACCAGTTCTGCATGATGGTGATCTCGTCGGACTGCGCGTTGATCATCCGCGCACAGAGCGTCTGCAACTCGGCGCTCGCCCCATGGCTCGGCGCCCAGCGCGCCATCACCAGCGCCTGGGCGTGATGACTGATCATCCCCGCCATGAAGTCGATGTCGGCCTGCGTGTAGGGATAGTGGCCCGGGTACCCGGCGGCGGCCGGAGGTGGCGCGCCCTGGGCGGTGGCGGCGGCGGGGGCACAGAGGGCCGTCGCAACGACGGCGAGAATCCACTTCATGGCGGCACCCTCCAGGGCGGCGGAACGGCCTACCATTCTACCGGCGGCGGCCCTCGTTGCAAAGCGCACCACGGGCCAGCGCGCCATTCGGTCCGCGCCGGTCGCTGTCCGTCAGTGATGGGAACGGAGCCGTTCGAGTTCGCGCTCCACCCAGCGCCGCACCGCGCGCTCGGTGCTCTGCTCGAGGGAACTGCCCCAGCGGGTCACGAAGCGCCAGTCCGGGGCATGCAGCTCCAGTTGGGAGCAATCGCTCCCCGGCGGCACCGTCCCGCTCAGGAAGACCTCCTGCTGGCCGCAGCCGAAACCGGCTTCGCTGCCCGGGTCGGTGACGTATCCCTCGGTGATGCCGTCGGGGACGTCGAACGCCGGCCAGCCGTCTTCCGGCGTGACCGCGTCGAAGAGACTCGCCACGATCGGCAACGCCGCGGTGGCGCCCGGCACGTGCAGGCTGCGCCCGTCGTCGTACCCCACCCAGGCTCCGATCACCAGCGACGGCGAATACGCCACGAACCACGCGTCGCGCCAGTCGTTCGACGTGCCGGTCTTGCCGGCCACTCCGCCGAGCGATTCGTCCTGGTCGAGGGCGCGCCCGGTACCGCGTGTCACCACGCCTTCGAGGGTCGACGTGACGAGATAGGTCACCGCCGAATCGACCACCTGGTGCACCTCCGGCACCGGCACCGACACCACCGAGTCGCCGTTGTGGCTGATCCCCAGGATGCTCCGCGTCGCCGCCAACCCGCCTTCGTCGGCCAGCACGCCGTAGGCCCGCGCCAACTCGAGCAGCGTCACCTCCGAGCTGCCCAGTGCGATGCTCGGCACCGGCCTGAGCGGGCTGCTGATCCCGAGCTGGCGGCCCATCGCCGCCACCTTGTCGGGGCCCACCGCCAGCCCGATCCGGGCAAACGGAATGTTGAGCGACTGCTCCATGGCCTCGCGGAACGTCACCGGGCCCCGGAACTCCTGGTCGTAGTCCATCGGCTGCCAGACGCCACCCGGCGTTTGCACCGAGAGCGGCTCGTCGTCGAGCACCGAAGCCAGGGTGAACTCCGGCATGTCGTCATGCTGCCGCTGCAGCGCGGCGAGGGCGACGATCGGCTTGAAGGCGCTGCCGGGCTGCCGCTCCGCGTTGGCCGCGCGGTTGAACTGCGACCGCGTGTAGTCGGTGCCACCAACCATCGCGAGGATGTCGCCGGTGCGCGGATCGAGCACCACGACCGCCGCCTCGGCCCCATCCAGCCCCTCGCGCCGCAGCGCACGGCTCACCGCCGACTCGGCGGCACGCTGCAACCCCGCGTCGAGCGTGGTGTACACCGACACGCCACGCCGGGGCAGGTGCCCCAGTGCGCTCGCGACGAAGTCCCGGAAGTAACGCCCGTCGACCGATGGCGCCGGATTCGTTCCGGTGCTCACCCCGGTCCGCTCGGCTCGATGCGCCGCGTCAGCCGAGATCCGGTGCTGATCCGCCATCAGGCCGAGCACCATGTTGCGGCGTTCGCGCGCTGCCGACGGATGCCGATCGGCATCGTAGCGATTTGGCGCGCTGATCATGGCCGCAAGCTGCGCCGCCTGCGCCAGTGAAATGCGGCGCACGTCGCGCCCGAAGTAGTAGTGCGCCGCCGCCCCGACGCCGCGAATCGGCCGCGCACCATCCTGGCCGAGATAGATCTCGTTGAGGTACGCCTGGAGAATCTCCGCCTTGCTGTAGCGCGACTCGAGCATCAGCGCCATCGCCGCTTCGCGCAACTTGCGGATCGGCGTGCGATCGGCCGACAGAAAGAGGTTCTTTGCCAGCTGCTGCGTGATGGTGCTGCCGCCCTGCACGATGCCGCCGGCGCGGACGTTGGCGACGAAGGCGCCGGCGATGCGGCGGAAGTCGAGGCCGTGATGCTGGTAGAAGCGCCGGTCCTCGACCGCGAGAACTGCCTGGACCAGCTGGTCGGGGATCTGGTGGAGCGACAGCGGAATCCGCTCATCCACCGGCCCGCCCGAGACCGACCCGATCGGCACCGGCGCTTCGGGCTCGCCGTCGCCGCGCCATGACGTCGGCCGGGTGTAGAGCGCGGTCGGCAACCGGCGCTCCGGCGAGACCAGCCGGGCCCGGAAGAACGCCTCCGTCGTGACACCAAAGAGGACCACCGCCACACCGATCGCCGACCACCTCAGGACCGCGCGGGGCGTGACCCTCCCCGGAAGCGCCTTCCACGCCGATTTCCCGCGTTCCCTGAGCGCTTTCCAGTCCATCGCCATGGCCTCCGGTCGCCTGTTAGACGCCTGACGGGCCGGAAGGGTCACTGGTTTCAGGATGCAACGACGGGGGCCCTTCTGTGGCCCGCTATCCTTGGGTCATGCGCTATCGCACCCTCGGTCGGACCGGCCTCGAGGTCTCCGTCGTGGGGATCGGCACCTGGCAGTTCGGGGGCGAGTGGGGTCGCGCCTTCTCGCAGCGGGAAGTCGACGCGATACTCGACGCCGCCGCCGAGGCCGGCATCAACCTCATTGACACCGCCGAATGCTACGGCGATCACCTGTCGGAACGCCTGATCGGCGACTATCTCGCCCGGCGCGACCGCTCTCGATGGGTCATCGCCACCAAGTTCGGCCACCATGTCCTCGGCTTCCTGTCACGCCGCGACGACTACACGCCGGCCGGCGTGGCCCGGCAACTGGAAGACTCGCTGCGCGCCCTCCGCGTCGACGCCATCGACCTCTACCAGTTTCACTCCGGGCCTGACGAAGCGTTTGCCAACGACGCGCTCTGGGAGTTGCTGCACGACCGGCAGCGGGCCGGTGTCGTACGGCATCTGGGCGCATCGCTCAACAGCCGGACCGAACGCCAGTCGGATTGGGCGGCGGCGCGCGGGGTCGAGGTGCTGCAGTTGATTCACAACCGCATCGACCGCCGGGCGGAACAGCGGCACTTTCCGATCGCCGCGCGGGACGGGCTCGGCATCCTGGCGCGGGTTCCGCTCGCCAGCGGCCTGCTGTCGGGGAAGTATCACGCCGGCGCACAGTTCCCTGCCAACGACGTGCGGAGCCGCACTGCACCGGACGTGCTGGCGGAGCGGATCGCGGAGGTGGAGCGGATTGCGCGGGACGAAGTGCCGGCCGGCGTGCCGATGGCGGCATGGGCCATGGCGTGGTGCCTCGCCAATCCCCTCGTCTCGGCGGTGATTCCCGGCTGCAAGTCGCCCGAACAGGTGCGCTCCAACGCCGCGGCGGCGGCGATCGACGTCGCGGCGCCGTCGCCGCCCGCTTGACACCCGCTGTCGATGGCGGAGAGATTCGGCGCCTCCCCTCACCGGACCGGAACATGCGACTCACCCGCCGCCTGCTCGACCATCCGTTCTATCAGGCCTGGCATCACGGCCAGGTGTCCGTCGAACAACTCTCGCGATATGCCGCGTCGTATGCGGAGCTCGTGGCGGCGATGCCATCCTGGTGGGAGCGGATCGGCACCGATCTGGGCGCCGACACGGCGGCGATCGTCGCCGATGAGCGCGACCACGTCGCGCTCTGGCAGCGCTGGGCCTCGCGACTGCCGGCCCCGGTCGACGCCCCGCGGCTGGCCGACGCGCTCGCGATGGGTGAGACACTGTCGGGCGCCGAGCTGCTCGGTGCGATGCACGCCTTCGAGGTGCAGCAGCCCGACGTCGCCCGCACCAAACGCGACGGGTTGATCACCCATTACGGCTTTGCACCCGCTGACGTCAGCTACTTCGATGCCCACATCGACGAGGCGGCGCACATCGCCTTCGGCTCGGCGCTGGCACGCACCGCCGACCAGGCCGCCGTCGAGCGGGGCTTTGCCCGTGGCGCCGAGGTGTTCTACCGCTCGCTCGACCCGTTCATCAGTTGACGCCGGCCGGCGCGCCGATTGCGCGCCGTGCCGCGCTGGCGCACCTTGATGCGGCTCCCCCTTCCGGGCGGAGCCGCCCCCGCTCGTCGCCATTGTCGAGGTGCGACATGATCCGGATCTGCCGCCGTGCCGGTGGTCGTCTCCTGTTCGCCGCCGTGCTGGCCGCCGCCGCAGCACCGCGAACCGCCACCGCGCAGGACTCCACCAGCGCGCGGCCCCACCCGCTTCCCACCATCGAGGCGAAGACCGCCGGGATGCGGAAGCTGGACGGCTTCTGTCCCCTCTACTGGGACGCCGACCAGGGCACGCTCTACCTCGAGATCACGCGGTTCGACACCGACATCCTCGACATGGACGGGCTGGCGACCGGCCTCGGCTCCAACGACATCGGCCTCGACCGCGGGGCGGTCACCGGCTCGCGCGTGGTGCGATTCGAGCGGGTCGGGCGACGGGTGCTGATGCTCGCGCCCAACCTCAACTACCGCGCCTCGACCACCGACACGGTGGTGGCGGCCGACGTGCGCAACGCCTTCGCGCCAGCGGTGCTGTGGGGATTCGACGTGGTAGCGGCAAGCGACAGCGGCCGGCGGGTGCTGGTCGCGATGAACGACTTCCTGCTCCACGACCCGGCCAACATCGCCCAGCGCCTCGGCCCCGGGAGTTACAAGCTCGACGCCAGCCGGAGCGCGGTGTCGATCGACAACACGCAGAACTTCCCGGCCAATACCGAGATGGAAGCGGCGCTGACGTTCGTGCTCCAGCCGGGAGGACGCGGCAATACCGGTGGCGGCATGGCGTACTTCCAGGGCGTCGGCGCGGTGTCTGCCACGCCGGAGGCGGCGACGCTGCGGCTGCACCATTCGTTCATCCAGCTTCCCGACACCGCCGGCTTCACGCCGCGGCCCTATGATCCGCGTTCCGGCTACGGCCCGTTCGGGTACGAAAACGAAACCGCGCCACTCGGCACGCCGCTGACCCAGCGCTTCATCACCCGGCATCGCCTTGCCAAGGTCGACCCGTCAGCGCCGATCAGCGATCCGGTCACGCCGATCGTCTACTATGTCGACCCCGGCACGCCGGAACCGATGCGGTCGGCGCTGATCGAGGGCGCCAGCTGGTGGAACCAGGCGTTCACCGCGGCGGGATATCGCAACGCCTTCCAGGTCAAGCTCCTGCCGCCGGGCGTGTCACCGCTCGACATCCGTTACAACATCATCGACTGGGTCGACCGGTCGACCCGCGGTTGGAGCTATGGTGGTGGCGTGATCGACCCGCGCACCGGCGAGATCCTCAAGGGCGTGGTCACCCTCGGCGCGCTGCGGGTGCGGCAGGATTGGCTGATTGCCGAGGCATTGCTGCAACCGTATCGGACCGGCACCGAGACCACACCGGAAATCGAGGCGTGGGTTCTGGCCCGGCTCCGCCAGCTCGCCGCGCACGAGACCGGCCACACGCTCGGCCTCGACCACAATTACTACGACAGCGATTCGGGACGCATCAGTGTCATGGACTACCCGGCGCCGCTGCTCACGTTGCGGCCCGACGGCAGCTTCGATGCATCGAATGTCTATGCCAGCGGGATCGGGGCGTGGGACAAGGTGTCGATTGACTACGGCTATCAGGACTTCCCGGCCGGAACCGACGTACCACGGGCATTGCGAGCCATTCTCGACTCCGCGTCGGGCCACGACCTGCGCTACCAGACCAACCAGGACATCGACGTCAACCCGCGCGCCGATCAATGGTCGAACGGCACCGACGCCGCGAGCGAGCTCGACCGCATCATGGCAATCCGCCGCACCGCGCTGCGCACCTTCGGGGTCAATGTCATCCGGCTTGGCACGCCGCTGGCGCAGATCGAAGAGGCGCTGGTGCCGCTCTACATGTACCAGCGCTACCAGGTCGAGGCCACCGCGAGCGTGATGGGTGGGATCCACTACACCTACACGCTGCGGGGTGACGGACGGGCGGCGTTCCAGCGCGCCACCGGACGTGAGCAACGGACGGCACTCGCCGCCCTGATGCGCGTGCTGCGTCCGTCGGTGCTGGCGCTCCCCGACTCGATCCTGGCGCTGCTGCCGCCGCGCCCCGAAGGCTACGACATGACACGGGAGCTCTTCCCCCGCAACACCGGCCTGGCATTCGACGCCGTCACCCCGGCGGTGGTGGCGGCACAACACCTGGTGGGGACACTGCTGACGCCGGAGCGGTCGGCGCGCATGGTCGAGCAGCACGCCCTCGATCCGTCACTGCCGGGACTCGACGAGGTGATCGACACGGTCCTGACGACCGCCTTCGGCGCACCGACGGCCGATCCGTACCAGGCGGAGGTCAAGCGGGCAATCGAGCGGGTGGTGGTGGATCAACTGGTGCAGCTCGCCGGCGACGCGCCGATGGCCGATGTGCGGGCGCTGGCGAACTACGCGCTGCAGCGGCGGCTCGCGGCACTCACCGCGCCGCAGAGCGGCGACGTCGCGACCCGCGCCAACGCGGCACTGCTCGCCGGCGACATTCGCCGCTTCCTCGATCGCCCCGCGACGCCCGCCGCCCGGTCGGTGCAACCCGACATCCCGCCGGGCGCACCGATCGGCGAGCCGGCGCTCGACTGGTTGCGAATGCTGCCCGACAACGGCAGGCCCGTCGGCGGTTACTGGCAGTAAGGCGTCGCCGTCAACCGTCCCGCGCCTCGAGCCGGGAGGCTGCCGACGTCCAGCGGCCGAGCGCCTGCTCGAGCTCGGCGCGGATCCGCTCGCGGTGGTCGGCCAGGCGGCGCCATTCACCGACGGCTGCGGCGTCCTGGTAGATCGACGGGTCGGCGAGCGACGCCTCGAGCGCGGCCAGTTCGGCTTCGAGCGCGCCAACCCGCTGTTCGGCTTCGGCCACTTCGGCCTCCAGCTGCCGGCGCGACGTGGCCTCTGTCACCGCGGGCCGCGGCGACCGTTGACGCGACGAGCCTCCGCGCCCCGGTCCATCCTGACGCGCGGTCGCGGCGGCGGCGCGTTGCCGGGCGGCACGATCGGCTTCCCATTCTTCGAAGGTCCCCGGGTAATCCGTGACGTGGCCATCCTCGATCGCCCAGATCCTGGTGCACAGCGACGTGAGCAGGGCGCGATCGTGGGAGACCATCAGCACCGTCCCGTCGTAGCCCGCGATGGCGTCTTCCAGCGCCTCGATCGATTCGACGTCGAGGTGATTGGTCGGCTCGTCGAACACCAGCAGGTTGGCGTGCTCCAGCATCATCAGCGCCAGCGCCACCCGCGCCCGCTCGCCGCCGGAGAGTGTCCCGGCCTTGCGGAGCACCTCGTCGCCGCTGAATCCGAACCGGCCCAGGTGGCCCTGGATCTGCCCGCGGGTCCACATGCCGCGCCGATGGGCGATCAGGTCGTACATCGTCGTGTCGGGCTCGACGTTGGAGAGGTCCTGGCGGTAGAAGGCGATCTCCGCGGCCGGCATGATTCGCACGTGCCCGGCGGCGGGTGGCAGTTCGCCGAGCAGCGTGTGCAACAAGGTCGACTTGCCGGCGCCGTTGGGCCCGATCAGCCCCACCACGTCGCCGCGCCGGAGCGTGCTGCTCCACGGCGCGACAAGCGTGCGGCCGTCGCGCGCCACCACCAGCCGGCTGGCCACCAGCAGCTGGTCGCCGCCGCGTGACGCCGCCTGAAACGCCACCGACATCGCCTCGTCCTCGCCCGCCGGCGCGGTCAGCCGTTCGACGCGCTCGAGGCGCCGCCGGCGCCCCTTGGCCTGCGCCGAGTTGCCACCGGCGATGTTCCGGCGGATGAAGTCTTCTTCGGCGGCGATTTTCGCGTCCTGCTTGCGGACCGCGCGCTCCAGTGTCAGCCGTCGCTCGGCCCGCTGGTGCACGAACGCATCCCAACCGCCGTCGTAGGCCACCGCCGTACCACCCTCCAGGTGCAGCATGTGGTCGGCCACCGCCGCGAGGAAGGCCCGGTCGTGCGAGATGAGCAGCACCGTCTCGTCGGACTCGTGCAGGTAGTCCTGCAGCCAGCGAGTGGTGTCGAGATCGAGGTGGTTGGTCGGTTCGTCGAGAATCAGGAGGTCGGCCGGAGCGGCCAGCTGCGCGGCGAGCGCCAACCGCCCCCGCTCGCCGCCCGAGAGCGCCTCGACCGGCCGGGTGCGGGCCTCGTCGGGATCAAACCCCAGCCCCGACAGCACGGCGTCAACCCGCGCCGTGGCGGTATAGCCGCCGGCATGTTCGAATCGCTCCAGGTCGCGCGAGTAGCGGTCGAGCATTTCGGTCGAAACGGCCTCGCCCGCCGCACTCATCGCGTCGAGCTGGCGCTGCAGGTCGTGCTCCAGCGCGAAGAGGTCGGCAAACCCCGCCGCCGCCGCGCTCCACACCGTCGTGGCGCCGGCCAGCTCGCGGTACTGGTCCATCACGGCAATCCGCAGCCCCACCGCACGCGACACGGCACCGGTGTCCGGCCCGCGGACGCCCTGGACCAGGTCCATCAGCGTCGTCTTGCCGCTGCCGTTGCGGCCCACGATGCCCCAGCGCTCGCCCTGCTCCACCACGAACGTCACCCGCTCGAAGAGCGGGACCCCGCCGAACCGCACCGCCGCATCACTGACTGAAAGAATCGCCACGCAACCTCCGTCGGACGGCCATGATAACACCGTCGAGGCGAAAAAAGGCGGTACATTCGGGAATGCGCCAACTCATGCCATCGAATCGCGCGCTGCGGCACCTCCGGTGTCCGGCCGTCGCCACGGCTGCTGTCCTTGCCGTCTTCTCGGCCGGGTGCGGCACCGCCCGCCCCGCTACTGGTCCCACACCGCACCGGGTCGACCTGCCCGCCGCGCGCGCCCTGATTGGCCGCGTGGTTCCCGGTCGCGCCGGCGACTTCGTCGTCGCCGCCATCCCTGACAGCGCCGGTCTCGATGTCTTCGAGGTGGCCTCGCGGGGCAACAAGGTGGTGCTTCGCGGCTCGTCCGGCGTTGCCATCGCGTCGGCGCTCGACTGGTACCTCGAGCACGTCGCCGGGCAGAACATCGATCTCCCCGTCAAGCCGATCACCCTTCCCCACCCGCTGCCGTCTGTCCCGCAGCCGGTGCACGTCACCACCCGCTATCGCCTCCGCTACTTCTTCAACTACTGCACCTTCTCCTATTCGATGGCGTGGTACGACTGGAACGACTGGCAGCGGACCATCGACTGGCTCGCCATGAAGGGAGTCAACGCCCCGCTGGCGGTGACCGGCGAAGAAGGCGTCTGGCGCCAGGTGCTCACCGATTTCGGATTCAGCCGCCAGCAGATCGGCGCATTCCTGGTCGGGCCGGCCTATCTCCCGTGGGGATGGATGGCCAACATCGACGGCCTTGGCGGGCCGCTCCCCGACAGCTGGATCGACAGCCACGTGGCCCTGGAGAAGCAGATCCTGGCCCGCGAACGCTCGCTGGGCATGACTCCGATCCTGCAGGGCTTCACCGGCCACGTGCCGCGGTCGATCGACTCGGCCATTCCGGGGGCAAAGATCCACCAGACCGGCGACTGGTCGGCCGGCTTTCCCGGCACGTGGTTCCTCGATCCCTTCGATTCTCTCTTCCAGCGGATCGGGCGGGACTTCATTGCGCGACAGCAGCAGCTCTACGGCACCGATCACTACTACGCCGCCGATCCGTTCAACGAGATCGACCCGCCGTCGAACGACTCGACGTTCCTCGCCGGGATGGGCCGGGCGATCTACCACGGGATGTCGTCGGCCGACCGGGACGCGGTGTGGGTGCTGCAGGGCTGGTTCCTGGTGAATTCGTCGAAGTTCTGGAAGGATCCACAGGCCTCGGCACTGCTCGGCGCTGTTCCCGACGACCGCATGGTGGCGCTCGACCTGTGGGGCGAACGGGTGCCGGTCTGGAAGGTGCGGCACGCCTTCTACGGCAAGCCGTGGGTCTGGAACGTCCTCTACAACTTCGGCGGCAAGGTGAGCGTGGGCGGCGACCTGCCGCACATCGCCGCCAACCTCGACAGCGTACTGGTGAGTCCCGACAAGGGGAAGTTCGAAGGCATCGGGATGATGATCGAGGGGTTCGGCAACAACCCGATCGTCGAGGACTTCGTGATGGACCAGGTGTGGCGCGACTCGGTGCCCGACATCAGCACCTGGGCCCATGCCTGGCTCACGCGTCGCTACGGTTCGGACGACCGGTCGGCGTGGAGCGCGTGGCAGATCCTCCTCCGTACCGCGTTCCGCTCGCCCGACCAGACCGGAGACTTTCTCGCGGAGCGGCCCCAGTTCTACCTCAAGGGGCGCGCGTATCGCACCGGGCCGATTCCGCCGTACCATCGCGCCACGCTCGCCGCGGCACTCGATTCCCTGCTGGCCGCCGCGCCGCGCCTCGGCGCCAACGACAACTACCGCTACGACGTGGTGAACCTCACCCGCCAGGTGCTCGGTGAACTCGGACTGCCGCTGGTCGACAGCGTCGAGGCCGCCTACCAACGACGCGACCGCGACGCGATGCTGGCAAACGAGGGCCGGGTCGAGGCCTTGCTGGGCGACATCGACACGCTGCTCGCGACCCGGCCCGAATTCCTGTTGGGGCGCTGGGTTGCCGACGCGAGGCGCTGGGGAACCAACGACGCCGAGCGCCGGCTGGATGAGTGGAACGCACGGAACATCATCACGCTGTGGGGCGCGCAGTGCACCGAAGGGCAGAATGACGACCTGAATCAGTACGCCTTCAAGGAATGGGCGGGGATGTTCACGTCGTACTTCCTGCCGCGGTGGGAGAAGTTCTTTGCGGCGCTGAACCAGTCGTTCGATGACCGCGCGTCGTTCGACCGTGCGCCGTTCGCCGCGGCGTCGTGCCAATGGGAGCAGCAGTGGTCCCGCGACACGGCGGCGTTTGCGACGCGGCCGGCGGGAGATCCGGTGGCGGTATCGCGGCGGCTGGTGGCGAAATGGCGAACGGAACTGCGTTAGCCCCCGAATTGAACCCTTGCCCGGCGCCTCCTGCGACGGGCCGGTATATTGGGGCATCCGTCTGTTCCGGGTTGCTACAATTGTGCCTGTTCCAACCACACGACTCGAGGACCGTCCCGTGACCTTCCGTACTTCAGCTCTGCTTGCCGCACTGCTCGTCGCCCCGGCACTGGCCGCCGCCCAGGGCTCCCCCGTTGCCGACGCCTTCCGCGCCGACGAAGCCGAAATGGCGAAGAACCTCGTCGCCGCCGCCGAGACGATGCCGGCCGCCGACTATGGCTTCAAGCCGACACCCGCGCAGATGCCGTTCGGACAGGTCGCCACACACCTGGCCCAGGGCAATGACCTCTTCTGCGGCGCCATCGGCGGCGTCAAGGCGCCGACGCGCACCAAGGTGGCCCCCACCGACAGCAAGGACGTACTGGTGGCTCGGCTGAAGGAGACGTTTGCCTTCTGCGACCAGGCGCTGGCCCACTTCGACGATTCGAAGCTGGGTGAGGAACTGCCGATGTTCGGCGGCAAGATGACCCGCGCCGCCATCATCATCATGACCGCCGGCGACTGGGAGGACCACTACAGCCAGTGGGCCAACTACCTCCGGCTCAAGGGGTTGCTGCCGCCCACCGCCAAGAAGCCGTAAGCGGCGGTCCGTGTCAGGAGGCCACCGCTCGGACGTCACACAGGGCGTCGACCATCCTGTGAGGCGATATGCTGGGCTGGGCATTGCTGTTCCTGATCGTGGCCATCATCGCCGGGGTCCTCGGGTTCGGCGGCATTGCGTTCGCCGCCGCCGGGATCGCCAAGATCCTGTTCTTCGTCTTCCTGATCCTGTTGATCATCTCGCTCGCCGTCCGCGCGAGCCGCGGCCGCCCGGTCTGACCGGGCGGCGGCCCTGATCGGGGCCGGCAACTCGATCAGGTGCTCGGAAACGCGTTCCGCAACGCGAGACCGAGCAGGATGAACCCGACGAACGGCCCCAGGATCCACCACGCCGGGGCGCCGGGGTTGCCGGTCTCGAGGCGGGAGATGCCGCCGAGCGCAAAGCGCACCCGGCAGCTCTCGCACGAGGTGTGTTCGGTCCAGGGGATGCCGCTCAACGTGTCGTTGGCAATCCGGACCGCGTGCAGCGTGACGTTGCCGGTGTCGGTGTGAACACGAACCGTGGTGCGCTCGTCGAATGACGGCGTCGGCGTGGTGTTCACCGGCTGCCACCCCGGACTGCAGCCCGCCAGCACGACGAGCAGGCCGATCGCCGCAACGGCCGAGCCGGCGGCGCGGCCAGTCCGCGGCGCCACTCCTGACGTGACGGCGCCCGGCATCGCCCGCTCCCCGTCATGACCCTGCGCACGCCCGCAACGCGCCATCGTTCTCCCTCCCGGAGCAGGTCGTACCGGGTTCCGGTGCCGCGCAGGTTGGTGACATCGACGCGCCGATCACCGTTCACCTGTCAAGCAAGATACGGCGCCGGCCCCCAGCAGGGGAATCACCGCGACCGTCGGACGCTAGATTCACAGGGTCGCCATTTCACCAATCCAGCCTCGGAGCCCCGCTTTGTGTGGACTCGCCGGCTACCGGCGTAGCGACGGTGCCCCGGCAGATGCCGCCATCGTCACCCGCATGCTCGACCGCCAGCGCCACCGCGGCCCGGATGACCGCGGCACCTGGTGCGCCGGCGCGGTGGGCCTCGGCCTCGACCGCCTCAGCATTCTCGACCTCAGCGAGCACGGCCATCAGCCGTTCGTGACGCCCGACGGCTCGGCCGCCGTGGCCTACAACGGTGAGGTCTACAACTGGCGCGCGCTGCGCCGTAGTCTCGAAGCCGAGGGCGTCCGCTTCACCTCGCAATGCGACACCGAAGTGGTGCTGCATGCCCTGCACCGCTGGGGGCCCGCCGCGGCGATCCCGCGATTCGACGGGATGTTCGCGCTGGCATACTGCGACCGCCGCACCGGCGACCTCTGGCTGGCCCGGGACCGCACTGGCATCAAGCCGCTGGCCGTCGCCGAATCGGGGCCGGTGGTCGCGTTCGCCTCGGAAGCGAAAGCCCTCTTTGGCCACCCAGACATCCCCTGTCGTCCCGACCTGCACGCCCTCGTCACGCAGGTCTATCTCGAACGCCTGGTCGGCGACTGGACGCCGTTTGCCGGCGTCCGCAGCGTGGTTCCGGGGACGATGATCCGTTTCGGCCCGACCGGGTCGGAGACCCTCACCTGGTTCGACCTCGAGCGCGATCTCGACATCGACCGGATTCTCCGTAGCGCCCAACAGCCGTTTGCGGAGCACGTCGCCGTGTTCCAGCGGCTGCTCGAGCAGAGCGTCGAAATGCACCTGCAGAGCGACGCGCCGTTGGCGGTGATGTGCAGCGGCGGCGTGGACTCGTCGCTCACCACCGCCATTGCCCGGCGCCACAAGCCCGACCTCGTGGCGTTCGTCGCCGACGCGGAGGGCGTGCATCCGTCGGAAGCCGACAAGGCCCAGCGCGTCGCCGACCACCTCGGTGTCGCCCTGCAGCGGGTTGTCATCACCGACGCCGACTTTCCCCGCCTCTGGGCCGAAGCCGCCTGGTACGACGACACGCCGATCTACTTCCAGCAGAACCCGCTCGCCCTGGCGGTGAGCCAGGCGGTGCGCAACGCCGGCTTCAAGGTGTTGGTCACCGGCGAAGGATCCGACGAACTGTTCATGGGCTACGACTGGCAGACCGAGGTCGGACGGATGTGGCGGCTGCGGCGGATGCATGGACGGTTGGTGCCGGATACGGCGCTCACCCGCCGCCTGACGCAATGGTTGCAGTGGCTGGTGCCGTTCGACCGTGCCGCGATGGCCGACGAACCGTTCGAGCATCGCGGCACCCTCGGCAAGGCGCCGCCCGGCGCCGAGCTCGTCATCGATGGCGGGATGCGTCGCGGCCGGGCGCGCTCGCTCTTCACGCGGCTCGACCGGATTCCCGACATCGGCGACCGCGGCATGCTGGCCCGGCAGTTCGACGATGTCTATCACCACCTCCGCGTCCTGCTGGACAGCAACGACCGGATGACGATGGCCGCCTCGATCGAGGCGCGGGTGCCGTTCCTCGAGAACGACCTGATCGACTTCGGCCTGCACCTGGCGCCACGATCGAAGTCGGGCCGCGGACAGCGCAAGCGCGTCGTCAAGGCGCTGGCCGAGACGCTCCTGCCGCGGGAGATCGTCCACGCGCCGAAGGTCGGATTTGCCGTGCCGGGACGATTCCTGAGCGGCTACGAGGACGTCGTCCGCGGCGGCCTCGTTCCGGAGTGGTTCAAGTGGGGAAGCCGGGAGATGCCCCGGATGCTCGAGGTGATGCGCCGCGAACCGATGCTGGGCCGCAAGGTGATCGGGATGGAGCTGTGGGGCCAGATGTACTTCAACGGCAGGTCGCCGGAGGAGATGGCGGAGCGGCTCAGGAGTGCGCGGGGCGCGGCGGTCGATTCGGGGCGCCCCGGACTCCGGCGGCCCGCCCCGTGACCCTCGATCCTGGCGCCGTCACCCGACCTATCCCGACGCTGCTGCTGTATGGCGTGGCGATGTTCGGCAGCCTTGTGGCCTTCGTGACATGGCTCCACGTTCGACGGCTTCGCCATATCCCCGGGTTGAGTACCGAGCCAGGTGCGGATGATGAGCAGGCCGAAAATGTCCGTCACGCGGCCGCGATGGTCCGGCGCGGCGCGCGGTCCATTCTGGGGCTCACATTCCTTGCTGGCGGCATCGTGACAACGGGATTCGTTCTCGCTCTGCGCGACATCAGTGTGCAGTCTCACCCGGCTCTGGCCATCGTGATCGCCGCAACATTCGTGTTTGGCCTGCCCATCCGCGCCTTCATCATCCGTCGCTGGTGGCGCCGAGCCCTTGCCGACGGCGCCGACCCGGTGGTGCTGGTGCAATTGGCCGAAGAAGCCGGCCTCGCGGCACGAAGCGACAACTGGATCGGCCGCTGGCAGCGGCGCACCTGGCTCCGGCTGCCATCCGGTGAACGCGTGCCTGAATGGTACGAGGTACATGCCGAGCCGGCAACGCTCCCGGTAGACCGCGACTGACGCGATCTACCGGGGGAGATGTCCTTGCAGTTGTAACCGCGTAGACTCGCGGCGCGCGGCGCGGTCGGACTCCGGCTACGGATGATCGATCCGCAGCGCCCCGCGCAACTGGGCCGGGTCACGTCCCAGCACATGGCCCACGATGTCCGCGGCCGACGCACTGCCCGTCGGCGTCACCCCGTCGTTGTACGCCGTGCCGTCGAGCACGTAGGTCGCGGTCCCGCTGCCGGTGCAGACCACCCGGGTCGAATCGGTCGTGGCACCCGTGGCGTCGGTGGTGTAGCTCCAGTACTCGGAACGATACGACGCCATCGACGTCTTGCCGCTGCCGGCATACACCAGCATCAGCGGGTCCGACGGCCTGGCGGGATCGGCGGTGAACCGCATCCTGGTAAACGTCAGGTCGAGCGTCTCGTCCGTGGCGAAGTTGATCTGGCCGATTTCGCACGCCGCGAGCAGCAACAGACTCACGCCCATGAGCGCCGTTCCGGCAGTCCGCGTCCGGCGGCGCAGCAGCAACACCAGGGCGCCCAGGCCGAGACCCAGCGCCCACCATCCGAGTCCGGCGCGCGCCGGCTCGGCGATTGCTCCGGCACCGGTCGCGGTGTTCAGCACCAGGTGCGCCTGCATCCTGATGGTGTCGAGTGCGACACCTGTCGTGAGCGTCGACTGCAGCGTGATGCTGTACTTCCGCATCGAGTCGGCCCACGCCGGCGTCGGCGCCCACGTCTGGGTTTCGGCGTTGCCCACTCCGACGCTGCTGGGCGCGAAGACGCCGGTGGTCGCCAGCAGGTTCCAGATCGACGTGGCATTGCTCCCCACATCCATCGTGACCGAGTTGCCCGGCTTGTCGCAGGAGAACGCGATGGAGCTCTGCAAGTTGGTCAGGTTGGACATGTACCAGTCGGCCGGCGGGACTCGCAGGTCGGTATAGAACTCCAGCTTGCGCCATCCGCTATAGGGCGCCACCGGCTTGTTGGGCGTGAGCAGCAGCAGGATCGAATCCCGGCTCTGCAGGGCCGCGCCGGGGATCAGCACCGTGTCGCCGGCCGCAAAGCGCTGGAAGTGCCCGGCCCCGGTCTTCCGGTAGGCCAGGATGGTCCCGAAGCCGATCGTGCTTGCCTTGAGATAGACCGGCGCCTGGAATGCCGGCCCGAACATCGCCGTGTCGCGCCGGATCAACATGGCGTGGACGCCGAGAGCGTAGAGCGGGTCGGTCACCCACGCCGCGCCGCGGCCGAGGTCGAGCGGCAGGTTGGACCGGTGCGTCGGGATCAACTCGCTGGTGGGCCAGGGATAGAGCGTCCCGGCCAGGTACTGATCCAGCAGATCCGGCCACCACTCCGAGGGCTGCGTCGGCAGCGAGGCCAGGAAGGCCGAGGTCGTCGTCATCCCGCCGTGCACCAGGTCGAGCGCCTCCTTGACCTTCGCGTCGCCCCACCGCTTGGCGACATACTTGATCATCGGCGCCTTGCCGTAGCCCGACCAGCCCACCATGCCGCTGGTCAACCCGGTGAACATGCTGTCCCGCAACCACTCGGCCACCGCATTGGTGTACGGCTGCGCGATCAGGGGATGCTTCTCCTGCACCCACGTCGAGGTGGCTTCGTCGAGCCACCGGGTCGGCGCGAGCGTGGCCCAGTTGTTCTTGGGAAAGAGCTGTGACTTGGTCAGGTGGAACAGTTCGTGGATCACCACTCCCGGATACTCGGCGTCGCCGGTGTAGTTGCGGTTGTAGGAGATGTACCCCTTCGTGACGTCGAGCGGCCACGGCCACGGCTGGGTGAACAGTCCGTTGTCGTGCATCGAAAGGATGTAGACCTGGATCGGCTTCGCGGCACGGAACGACAGGTCATAACCCATTCCGGTGAGCGTGCTGTAGGCCTGCTCGGCCAACTGTGCGGTGTGATCGACCTTGGCCTGCACATCTGCTCCACCGCCGAACCCCCAGAGCTCGAAGTGGCCCGCCGACGAGGTGGCGTGGCTGAGGTTCATCAGGCCGGTGAGTTCCACGTCGGCCTTGAGCTGCTCAGGATCGATGGCGTACGGCAGAATCACCGACGCGGCGCCTTCCCGGAGATTGAGCGATCCGGTCGGTCCGCCGGACCAGCTGACGCGCCCCGAGAGAGGCAGCGTGGCGACGAGGTAGCCCGACGAATCGGTGGCAGCGACCAGTGTGCTGCCCATGACCGTGCTCTCGCTGTCGCCGAATTGCGTTGCCGGAACCAGCATCGCGATCGCTTCGACCCCACTGTTGCTGCCGTTGGCGCGAATACGGACCCGGCTCTGTGATACCAGCCCCGGCGACAGACCGTCGACAAAGTACAACCCGCTCGCGCTGTTCTCGGGGTATGGCGCCGAGCTGACGGTGTCATGGATCACCTTGACCGTGCGCGTCGTGGTCATCACACCGGCGGGGATGGTGATGGCGACATCGGCGTTCCCGATGGTCCCGCCAGCGGGGCCGACGTCGGCCTGGGCGATGATCGGGCCGTAGTCACCGGAGACCACCGTGACGGTCGCGTGCCCCTGCTTGCCACTCGCGGTCGCGGTGATGGTCGACGATCCGGGGCTGGTTGCCGTCACCAGCCCGGTGCTCGAGACGGTCGCAACCGCCGGCGCCGAGCTGCTCCAGCTGACGGCAACGCCACTCACCGGATCGCCGCCGACGTCGCGCGGCGTGGCGACGAGCTGATAGGTCGCCTTGACATTCATGGTGATGGCGGCCGGGGCCACCTCGACCGTGGCGACCCCGGACGATGGCGGCGGCGGATTGGTGGAATGATTCCCGGTACAGGCCAGCAGGCCCACGACACTCAGTGCCGACCAATGGATCGCCGATCGCATATCGCCTCCGCATGCTGGCATGTCCCTCACGAACCCGGAGGAAGTTGGCTTGATGAGGAGGCGGAATGGATCGGGCAACGCCGCGTCAGCTGTCGGCAGAAACCGGACGGCGCCGGGGTGATTCCCCGGCGCCGCCTCGCGAAAACCTGCCCTGACGCGACGACCCCCGATGAACAGGAACGACCTCGCGCCCGGCACCGCCCGGCTTGACAGCGGCCGCTTCACGGCACAACCTCAACGGCCCTCCACCTGCTCCCACCCGCTGGCTCACGCCCCGCTTGCTCCGGGCACGAGGTTCTGATGCAATGGGATACCGGTAACATCGCCTTCATGCTGGTCTCGACCTCCCTGGTCATGCTGATGACGCCGGGGCTGGCGTTCTTCTACGGCGGCCTGGTGGGCCGGAAGAACGTCCTGACCATCATGATCCAGAGCTTTGTCTCGATGGGCGTCACCACCGTCCTCTGGGTGGTCTGCGGCTACTCGATGGCCTTCAGCGGCAGCTACGGCGACGCGGCCAACCCCGACATCGGCGGCGTGATCGGCAACTTCCACATGGCATTCCTTCACGGCGTCACCGCCACGACACCGTTTCCGGGGTCGCCGACCATTCCGCTGGTGGTCTTCATCGCCTACCAGATGATGTTCGCGCAGATCACCCCGGCGCTGATCACCGGCGCGTTTGCCAATCGGGTCAACTTCAAGGCGTACCTGCTCTTCCTGGTAGCGTGGCTGCTGCTGGTCTATTTCCCGGTGGCGCACATGGTGTGGGGTGGCGGCATCCTGCAGCACGCCGGGGTGCGCGACTTTGCCGGCGGCATCGTGGTGCACGCCACGGCCGGTTTCGCGGCACTCGCCGCGGTGTTCTACGTCGGCAAGCGGCGGGTGGCGGATGCCGGGCTGCACAGCATCCCGCTCGTGGCCCTCGGAACCGGCCTGCTCTGGTTCGGTTGGTACGGCTTCAACGCCGGTAGCGAGCTCAAGGTCGACCCGGTCACCTCACAGGCGTTCCTCAACACCGACATCGCCGCGTCGTTTGCCGCCATGACCTGGCTGGTGCTGGCCTGGACCATCGAGAAGAAGCCGAAGTTCGTCGGCCTGCTCACCGGCTCGATCGCCGGGCTCGCCGCGGTGACGCCGGCGGCCGGCTACGTCACCATCGGCACCGCCGTGTTCATCGGCGTGGTCGCCAGCGTGATCTGCTACACCGCCATCTGGTTCAAGAACCGGGAGGGGTGGGATGATGCGCTCGATGTCTGGGGCGTCCACGGCGTCGGCGGGGTGGTCGGCGTGCTCTCCCTGGCGGTCTTTGCCGACGCCTCCGTCAATCCCGCGGGCGGCACCAACGGGCTGCTTCTCGGCGATGCCCACTTCTTCGTGGTGGAGAGCCTCGCGGTGATCGCCGCGGCGGCCTATGCGTTCGCCTTCACCTGGGTGATGCTCAAGGTCATCAACGTCGTCTCGGCGGTGCGGGTCACCGCCGAGCAGGAAGAGATCGGCCTCGACCAGACGCTGCACGGCGAGCAGGCGTACATCTGACGGGCCGGCTCCGGAGTCCCGATGAAACTCACGCCGCGAACCATCCTCTTCCTGCTGGTGCCCGGCGCCACCGGCATCGCCGCGTGGCTGTTGCTCCCCGGCCCCTTTGTCCACGGCATCATCGTCGGTCTCGGCGCCGCCCTCGCGTCGCTGGCGCTCGCCGGGGTGATCTTCTTCCGGCAGGTACGACGGCGCACACGACCGTCCACCAATCTGGCAGCCCCGCCGCTCCCCGATCGCCGGTGGGACCGCGTCATGGCGCTGACCGACCTGGCCGGGCAACCGTTCAGCTTCGAATCCGCCGCCGACCGGGTGATCGTGCTGAACCTGTGGGCCACCTGGTGCAGCCCGTGCATCCGCGAACTGCCGAGCCTGGAACGCCTGATGGCCGCGACGGCCGACCTCGACGTCCGATTCGGGTTTGTCACCGGCGAACGACCCGAGGCGGTCCGGGCCTTCGTGGCAAAGCAGGGCCTCTCGCTGCCGGTATACATTCGTTCCGGCGACGTGCCGCCCTGCTTCAGGACGCGGGGCATCCCGGCCACCTTCGTGATCGACCGAGCCGGCCGGATCATGTTGGGACACACCGGAGCGGCCGCCTGGGACGGCGATGACGTCGTGGCATTCGTCCGCGGGCTGGCGACAAGGCCGTTGTGAGACCACCACCGGAAGCGATTCCCATGCGCAGCTTCATTGCCCAGATCGAGTCCGAATACCGCCGCTACAAGGTGCTGGCCGAGAAGGCGCTCGCCCAGGTGCCCGACGGCGCCCTCTCCATTCCCGGCCCCAATGGCGGCAATTCGCTCGCCGTCATCTGTTGGCATGTCTCCGGCAATCTGCAGTCGCGCTTCACCGACTTCCTCACCACCGACGGCGAGAAGCCCTGGCGCAACCGGGAGGAGGAATTCGCCGGTCGCGCCGTGACACGCGACGAACTGAACACCAAGTGGGAGCTGGGCTGGGAGACGCTGCTGCACACCCTCGCCGGCCTCACCGACGGCGACCTCGGCAGGTCCGTCACCATCCGTGGCCAGGCGATGGCGGTCTCGGAAGCGCTGCTGCGCTCGCTCGCCCATGCGGCGTATCACGTCGGACAGATCGTCTACGTGGCCCACGCCATCCGGGGTGATGAATGGAAGTATCTCACCATTCCGCCGGGCGGATCGGCAGCGTACAACGCCAATCCGAACTTCGAAAAGCCAATGGACTTCGTGAAGAACCGGGCGTGAACCGGCCCCGGTTCGTCCTACTTCATCCCGCCCGCCTTCACCACCCAATCCTTGCCACCAACGATCGGAATCGTGAAGTACGAGTGCGCCAGGTCGACCATCAGCTCGGTGCCGGGCCTGGGCCACAACGTGAACTCCCGGTCGCTCGACATGATCATCACCGCCAGCTGCTTCCCGGCCGGGATGAACTCATCGTCCGGTTCCAGGTCGAACGTCATGTCGTAGAACTTCCCCGGCACCAGCGGGACGCCGGGCAGCGTCGATTCGTAGTTGCCACCATGGGTCAGCGAACGGTAATTCTGCGGGTCGGCCCAGCCGCGAGTGATCAGGCCGGTATGGCTCGACGAACCGGCTCGGCCGGAGTCATACGGCAGCATCACCAGCCAGACGCTCAGGTTGGCCGCCGGCTTGCTCAGCGCCAGGCGCAGGGTCACCTTCGGCGTGCCCGAGATCTGCACCGTGTCGGTGAACGGCGCGGTGGCGTAGATCAGGCGATGGGTCGACTGTCCGTCCATGGCGTACATGCTGCCGCTCGAGTCGACGTCGTCGAACAGTGATTCGACGCCGCTCGTGTCGGCGTTGAATGACAGCGAACCGATGCCGTTCCCCCCACTCACCGGATGGAAGACCACCGGCACGGAGCCCGGAATCGGGAACGACGCGAACGGCGTCGGCATCACCACCAGGCGCGGGCCACCAAAGCCGCGTCCCCCGCGACCCCGGCCCCGGCCACGACCGGCGGTGGTATCCACCGGCTGCGGGTGCGCCGCGATGTATTCCCGCAGCGAATCGAGCTCACGGGTTGCCTTGGGATCCTGCATCCCGGCGTCCTGCACGATCCACACCGGCGGATCCTTCTGGACGCCGTTGTCGACCCCATACAGGTAGTGTGAGAACCAGCGATTGACCATCTCGGCCGGCGGATTGCCGCCGTGCCCGCCGGTGTGCAGGTAGATCGACACCGGCAGTCCGTCCTTCTTCATCTCGTTGTAGATCCGCAGGCTGTGCTCGGGCACCACGTTGTAGTCGTTGAAGCCGTGGGCCAGCAGCACCGCCGCCTTGATGTTCTTGACGTGAAGCAGCAGGTCGCGATCGAGCCAGAACTGGTTCATGTCGCCGGTCTGCCGGTCCTGGCCGGTCTTCCCGGCGAAGATGCCGTTCTTCCAGATGCTGTCGCAGCGGGCGCGATTGGCGGTGTCGCCGCTGGCGATGAAGTCGTAGAGCACGTCGACGTCTTCACCCAGGTAGCCACCCGGCGAACGCACCAGGCCGTTGGTGCGGTAGTAGTGGTAGTAGGTGGTGTTGGGCGAGACCGGAATGACCACCTCCAGCCCCTTCGGCGCCTGGGTGGCGGCGGCGAGCGGCAGCGTCCCTTCGTACGACGTGCCCATCATCCCCACCTTGCCGGTGGTCCACGTCGCCTTCACCTCGGTGTTGCCGGTCTTGGTGGTGTAGCCCTTGGCGCGCCCGTTGAGCCAGTCGATGACCGCCGCCGGCGCCTCCCGCTCCGGATAATCGCCCACGGTGGGACAGCCGGACGACAGTCCGGTGCCCGGTGCCTCGTTGTGCACCACCGCAAAGCCGCGCGGCACCCACTCCTTCACCAGCGCCATCGAAATGGTATCGCGCGGTGACTTGAACGGCGGGTTGTTCATCTTGCCCCGTGGCGGCGGCACGGTGCCCAGTTCCACCTGCACGTCCCAGTTCACCTGGGGACGGCCGGTGCCGGCGTAATACGGGCTCGACCCCATCACGACCGGCACCTTGAGCCCTTCCGTTTCGGTCTGGTACGGCCGGAAGACGTCGACGTGCATCCGGTCGGGCTTGCCGTCGTGATCGGTGTCGAAATCGGTCTGGACCCAGAGCTCCTGGTGAATCCACTTGCTGGAGTCGGCGAATGCCGGCACCACCTGGGCCTGGCCGTCGACGAAGATGGCGTGATCCTTCGGCCTGGCGGCGCGCGCCGGTGCCTGGGCCGTCACGCGCAACGAACCGAGGAGACAGAACGCGGCGGACAGGGCCACGGCGAACGAGCGGTGGAAGCGAGGCATCGGTGACCTTCAGCTGGAACGATGGGTTGGGGGGAGCGCTGCAATCTACGGCGGGGAGAGCAGCCAGCGAAAGGCGTTCGCCGCACCAACGAACCGCGCCGCTTCCCCATCGCGGCAGAAGCGGCGCGGCACCACAGTCAGCCCGAGACGGTCGCTCGGCTGACGCCGGACGTGAACCTAGGCGATCACCACGTGGCGACCGTTTGCCCAGCTCAGGCTGACCGTGGATCTATGACTGCTAGACAAGGGATCACCTCCTTCGTTGCGGGTGGAACATCGGGCGGACACCAACAATCTGCACAAAACCTGGCGGCGACAAAAGGGGGCAGCATCACCCGGTGCGCGCATCGAGCACGACGCCGCCGGGCCGCCCGAATTCGACCTGCACCCCCTCGACGCCGGCGCGCACGTCGATCGGCACTTCGTCGGGCATCCCCTGCTCGCTGTCGAGGCGCCGCGTCCAGCCACGGCTCGCAACCCCCGCCAGGAGCTCCGGCGGCACGGTCAGCGGGCCGGCACCGGCCAGCCGCGCCACCAGCAGCCGGGCATCGTGGCCGGCCTTCCGCAGCAGGCAGACTCCGTCGGCGCCCACTGCGCGAACCATGATCGCCCCCGCCGGCAGGCGCGCGACCGTTTCGCGTCGCAGGTGCAGCAGCTCGCGGGTGAATCGCAGCAGCGAGGCGTGCGGTTCGCCGCTCCGTTCGCTCCAGTCGAGGCGGCTCCGAAGGAACGTTTCGGGCGCCTGCGGATCGGGAATCCGGTGGCGCACCGCGGGGTCGGCAAAGGCGCTGAACGCCTTGAATTCCTGCCGCCTTCCCTCGGTCACCAGCGCCCCGAGCTCGGGGTTGTGGTCTGTGAAGTACCGGAATGGCGTGCTGGCGCCCCACTCCTGGCCCATGAACAGCAGCGGTGTCTCGGGCGACAACAGCAACAACAGGCTCGCCGCGCGCCAGGCCGCCAGGTCGATGGCGTGATGCAAGCGGTCGCCGTACGCCCGGTTGCCCACCTGGTCGTGGGTCTGCAGCGCAATGACGAATCGCTCCAGCGGAATGCCGCTGGGATCGGTGCCGCGAGGAGTGCCCGCATGAAGCCATCCGCGCCGCAGCGCCGTGGCAAGCTCGCCGGTGGTGCCGGCGAAATCGGCAAACCACCCCTCGTGATCACCGGCCAGCATTCGCCGCACGATGTGGTGGAAGTCGTCCGACCAGACGCCGTCCAGCCCATAGCCGCCTTCCGATTCCGGCCGGACCAGGCGCACCAGGTTGCGATTGTCCTCCGCAATCACCACCACCTGCCGCCCGGGTGCCGCCCGGCGGGCGGCTCGGGCCACATCGGCCAGGATGTTCGTCGCGCTGTCGTCCACGATGGCGTGGGTGGCGTCGAGTCGCAGCCCGTCGATGTGGAACTCCCCCACCCAGTACGCGGCATTGCCGGTGACGAACGCCCGCACCGGGCCACTGTCGGCATCGTCGTAGTTGATCGCGTCGCCCCACGGCGTGCGATGCCGCGACGAGAAGTAGTGCGGACTGAAGGCCGCGAGATAGTTGCCGTCCGGGCCGAGATGGTTGTAGACCACGTCGAGCAGCACAGCCAGGCCGAGCTGGTGCGCGGTGTCCGCCAGGCGGCGAAGATCGTCGGGTCGCCCATACGCGCGACTCGGCGCCCAGAGCGCCACCCCGTCGTATCCCCAGTTGTGATCGCCCGGGAAGTCGGCCACCGGCATCAACTCGATGGCCGTCACTCCGAGGTCGGCAAGCTCGCCCAAGCGCCGCGTGGCGGCGGCGAAGGTCCCATCGGCGGTGAACGTGCCGACGTGGAGCTCGTAGACCACCAGGTCGGCCATCGGACGGCCCGGCCACTGAGCGTCGTGCCATTTATAGGTGGAGGGATCGATCACTTCGGACGGTCCGTGCACGCCGTCCGGCTGGAACCGCGATGCGGGATCCGGAAAGGCGCCGGCCCCGTCGAGGCGGTAGACGTAGCGATCGCCGGCATGCACCCCGGGGGCGAACCCGGCGAATACCCCGTCAGCCCCGCGCACGAGCGGATGGACTGCCGACGCTCCGCCAGTTCGCCCCACCACAACGTCGACCCGCTGATGTGCCGAGGCCCAGACCCGGAACCGGGTGCCACCATCGGCGGGGCGCGCGCCGACCCACCCCGCCCCGCCGCTCATGCCGGCGGGGCGTGGAACAGCACCACCGCCAGCGGCGGCAGCGTCACGACAATCGAGTACGGCTGGCCGTGTGCCGGCACCGGCGTTGCGTCCGCGCCGCCGAGATTCCCCTGCCCGCTGCCGCCGTAGAGCCGGCCGTCGCTGTTGAGGATCTCGTCCCACCGCCCCATGAACGGCACGCCGATGCGGTGGTTGGGGCGCGGCACCGGCGCGAAGTTGCACGCCACCACCACCTGCTGGTGCGGCTCGTCACCGCGGCGCAGGAACAGCAACACGCTCTCGTCCATGTCGTGGGGATCGAGCCACGCAAAGCCCCGCGGGTCGCAATCGTAGCGATGCAGCGCCGGCACGCCCCGGTAGCAGGTGTTGAGGTCCGCACCCAGCGCTGCATGCCCTGGTGCGCCGGATATTCGAGCAGGTGCCAATCGAGGCTCTGGTCGTGATTCCACTCCCGCCCCTGACCGAACTCGCCGCCCATGAACAGCATCTTCTTGCCCGGTTGGGCGTGCATGTAGCCCAGCAGCAGGCGCAGATTGGCAAACCGCTGCCATTCGTCGCCCGGCATCTTCCCGAGCAATGAGCCCTTGCCGTGCACCACCTCGTCGTGCGACAGCGGCAGGACGAAGTTCTCCGACCAGGCATAGAGCTGCCGGAAGGTGAGCTGCCCGTGGTGATAGCGGCGGTGGATCGGGTCGAGGGCAAAGTACTGCAGCGTGTCGTGCATCCACCCCATGTCCCACTTGAATCCGAAGCCAAGCCCGCCGATATACGTGGGCCGCGACACCATCGGCCAGGCGGTCGATTCTTCCGCCACCGTCAGGGCACCCGGCTCGGCGCCATAGACGGTCTCGTTGAACCGGCGGAGGAAGTTCACCGCGTCGAGGTTCTCCCGTCCCCCGAAGGTGTTGGGAATCCACTCTCCGGCCTTGCGGCTGTAGTCGAGGTAGAGCATCGAGGCCACCGCGTCGACCCGCAGGCCGTCGGCGTGGAACACTTCCAGCCAGTAGCGGGCGCTGCTCAACAGGAAGCTGCGCACCTCGTGGCGGCCGTAGTTGAAGATGAACGAGTTCCAGTCGGGGTGGATTCCCTGGCGCGGGTCGCCGTGTTCGTAGAGGTGGGTGCCATCGAAATAGCCGAGGGAAAATTCGTCGGTCGGAAAGTGCGATGGCACCCAGTCGAGGATGACGCCGATTCCCGCCTGGTGCAGCTGGTCGACCAGGTACATGAAGTCCTGGGGCGTGCCGTAGCGACTGGTGGGCGCAAAGTATCCGGTGGTCTGGTACCCCCACGACCCGTAGAACGGATGCTCCATCACCGGCAGGAATTCGGCGTGGGTGAATCCCATCTCGTGCAGGTAGGCCGGAAGCTGCTCGGCCAACTCGCGGTAGGTCAGCGACCGATTGTCCTCTTCGGGCACCCGCCGCCACGACCCGAGGTGCACCTCGTAGATGGTGGCGGCGTCGGCCAGCGGCGCGGCCGCGGCGCGCCGTTCCATCCACTCCGCGTCGTTCCACTCGTAGTCCAGCGCCCACACCTTCGAAGCCGTTCGCGGCGGGGTCTCGGCGTGGATCGCCAGCGGGTCGGCCTTGTCGACCTCGTAGCCGTCGTGGCGCGAGACGATGTGGTACTTGTAGGCGTGGCCTCCGTCGACTCCGGGAAGGAACCCCTCCCAGATGCCCGACGAACCGCGGGCGCGGAGCGGATGGCTGGTGGTGTTCCACTCGTTGAAGTCACCCATCACCGTCACCTGCGCCGCCGACGGAGCCCAGACGGCAAACCACGTTCCCCGCCGGCCGCCGACACTGGCCGGATGCGACCCGAGCTTTTCCCAGAGCCGGCTGTGGGTCCCCTCGTTGAAGAGGTGCAGGTCCTGCTCGCCGATCGGCGATGGCTCGTACCATACCGCCACCTGGCGCTCCAACGCCGTGGTACCCCTGACGCGCTCATCCATCGTGATGCCTCCTCGCCGCCAGTGGCACTCCCCAGGCGCGCATCAGTTCGGCGCCGTGAGCAGCTGCAGGATTCCTCGCACCGGAATCTGCACCCATTGGGGGCGGTTGTTGAGTTCATAGGCCAGTTCGTAGACCGCCTTCTCCAGCAGCAGGATGCGGAGGAGCAGCGCAAGCTGGTCGCCGTCGTGCGGCAGGAAGGTCGCATCGCCGGCCTCGTCGAAGTACCCGGCGAGGAACGAGGCGCTGACCCATTTCCGCCAGAAGGTGGCCTGCGATTCGAGCCCCGGCGCCTCGTCGGGGCGGATCACCCCGAGCCCCGCCGGCCCGTAGAGCACGGTGTGGACCGCGTAGTCGAACGATCGCAGCATCCCGGCGACATCGCGCAGCGGCGAGCGCTTGATGCGCCGCTCGGAGACGCTCCGCGCCGGTTCTCCCTCGAAATCGATGATCACGAAGTCGCGGCCGGAGTGGAGCACCTGGCCCAGGTGGTAGTCGCCGTGGCACCGGGTCCGCATCGCCGAGATCCGCCGGCCGACCACGCGGTGAAAGGTCTGCAGGACGCGGTCCTCCGCCGCCGCGAGTTGCTCCGCTTCCACCACCACTGGCTCGGGGAGGTCTCCCTGCCGGTCGCGGAGGAGGTGGAACGCCCGGGCCGTCAGGTTGCGCATCGACTGGTAGAGTGAGCGCTGGTAGAGGGAGCTGAACGGTTCCGGCGCAAACGCCGCGTCTTCGCGGTCCGAGGCGAGGGCGAGGTGCATCTCGGCGGTGCGCCGCCCGAGCAGCTCGGCGGTCTGCAGGTAGGCGCCCAGCGCCTGTTGCGCCGCATCGGTCGGGGCGGCGTGGCTCAGCTCGAGCGCGGTGGCGTCCGGTGGGGGCAGCTCCTCGCCCGCGGCCTTCCGCAGCAGCGCCTGCTCGAAGAAGTGCCGCACCTCGTCGAGGGTGTAGCGCCACGCATCGCCCTCGTTGGGTACATAGCCCTGCAGGATCGCCACGGTCATCGGTTCGCGGCGCGGCAGGCGGTACTCCAGGGCGCCGGCCAGCGGAGCGGTGTGCGAGAAGTGGGCGCTTTCCGCGAAGAACCGGCCGATCTCCAGTTCGGGATTGGTGCCTTCGGAGAGCCGCCGGATCAGTTTCATGATCAGCTGGTCGCCAAAGGCCACCGAACTGTTGCTCTGTTCGGCGTGGAGCACGTGCGCCGGCCGCGGTCCGGTGGAGCCGGTGACGTGCTTGCGGTAGTACCGTGTCTGGGTGGCGCGCAGCTCGCCGGCACTTCCCTTGAGGACGCGCTTGCGGCCGATGGCGTCGAGCAGCGCCTCGGCCAGGCCGGTGTCGGTGAACGCGTCGAGCAGCAGCCCGTGCACCGGCGCGTCGCCGCCTTCGACCACCACATCGGCCAGCACCGCGTCGGGCTGTTCGCGTCGCAGCCGCGCCGCGTGCTGTCCCTCGGCGAACATCACCGGCACCGCGTAGAGGTCGGGGGTGCCGCTGACGTGCGACACCTGCACCAGCAGCATGACGCTCACCAGGCCGTGATGCTCGATCCGGATGGCGTCCTCGATCTGCACCGAGACGATCGGCCGCGCCTTGCCGGCAAACCAGCGGCGGCGCTGCAGGAACGCCGGCAGCAACGCCTCCAACTCCTCGCGGGCAGGTTCCTTGAGCACGTGTTCCCAGCCGCCGCGCACCACCAGCCGCGGAATGACCCACTCGGCGGCGTCGGCGGCGGCCGTCGCGGTGTCGCATCGCAGGCGGAACCAGTAGAAGCTGTGCGGCCCGAGAGTGAGCAGGTAGGGCAGCTCGCCGACGGTGGGAAAGGCGTTGTGGCTGAACAGCTCGATCGGCACCGCGCCGCGGAAGTCGCCGAGCTCCAGTTCGACGTATTCCACCGACCCCGAGAGATTGGCCACCACCAGGATGTCCTCGCCCGGCGCCGACCGGACAAAGGCCAGCACCTTGCGATTGCGCGGCGCCAGGAAACGGATCGTGCCGCGGCTCAGCGCCGGGTAGTGCTCTCGCACCGCGATCAGCCGCCGCATCCAGTGGTAGAGCGAGTTGAGGCTGTTCTGCTGCGCCTCGACGTTGATGCTCTCGTAGTGGTACTCCGGATCGATGATCACCGGCAGGTAGAGGCGCTGCGGATTGGCACGCGAAAAGCCGGCGTTGCGGTCGGCGCTCCACTGCATCGGTGTGCGCACGCCGTTGCGGTCGCCGAGATAGAAGTTGTCGCCCATGCCGATCTCGTCGCCGTAGTAGAGCACCGGCGTGCCCGGCAGCGAGAACAGCAGGCCGTTGAGCAGCTCGATCCGGCGCCGGTCGTTGCCCAGCAGCGGCGCCAGCCGCCGCCGGATGCCGAGGTTGATGCGCGCCTTGGTCTCGCGGGCGTACATCCGGTACATGTAGTCCCGCTCCTCGTCGGTCACCATCTCCAGCGTCAGTTCGTCGTGATTCCGCAGGAACAGCGCCCACTGCGCGGTGGGCGGCAGCGGCGGCGTCTGGTTGAGGATGTCGATGATCGGGTAGCGGTCCTCCATCTGCACCGCCATGAACAGCCGCGGCATCACCGGAAAGTGGAACGCCATGTGGCACTCGTCGCCGTCGCCGAGATACTTGACGGCGTCTTCCGGCCACTGGTTGGCTTCGGCCAGCAGCATCCGGTTGGAGAACTTCCGGTCGACATGGGCCCGCAGCTCCTTGAGGAACTGGTGGGTCTCGGGGAGGTTCTCGCAGTTGGTCCCTTCACGTTCGAAGAGGTACGGAATGGCGTCGAGCCGCAGCCCGTCGACGCCCATGTTGAGCCAGAAGTCGAGCGCCTTGAACACCTCGCGCCGCACGTCGGGGCTGTCGAAGTTGAGGTCGGGCTGGTGGGCGTAGAACCGGTGCCAGTAGTAGGCCTTCGCCAGCGGGTCCCAGCTCCAGTTGGAGGGTTCGAAGTCCTGGAAGATGATGCGCGCCTCGGTGTACCGCTCCGGCGTGTCGCTCCAGACGTAGAAGTCGCGCCAGCGGCTCCCCGGCGGCGCCCGCCGGGCCCGCTGGAACCAGGGGTGCTGGTCGGAGGTGTGGTTGATCACCAGTTCGGTGATCACCCGGATGCCGCGCCGGTGTGCCTGGCGCAGCACGTTGCGGAAGTCGTCGAGCGTGCCGCAGTCCGGATGGATGTTCTCGTAGTCGGAAATGTCGTAGCCGTCGTCCTTGAGCGGCGACGGATAGAACGGCAGCAGCCAGATGGCGGTGACGCCGAGGTCCTGCAGGTAATCCAGCTTCTCGGCGAGGCCGCGGAAGTCGCCGATGCCGTCGCCGTCGCTGTCGTAGAAGGCGCGGACCCGGACTTCGTAGATGACGGCGTCCTTGTACCACAGCGACCCGGCATCGGCCGGCACGATATCGGGGGCGCGCCCTGACGCCGGGGTTGCCGGCGTTGCGCGGGGTTGCCTGACGGCGGTTGACATGCGTCGAGGCCTCGTCGGTTACATGTAGTAGTCAAAGTCGCGCTCGGTGCGAAGCCGGCGGCGCACCCGGAAGATGTGCGCCGGCATGGTCCGCGGGTCGAGCGAGACGTAGTTGCGCGGGCCGTGCCACAGGTAGCGGGCACCGCCCAGCAGGTCGTGCATCTGGTATTGCCCCTCGGTGGCGAGGCCGAGGTCCGCCAGCGGCAGCTCGATCCACCCCGACTGGCTGTGGTGCGGATCGAGGTTCACCACCGTCACCACGGTGTCGGCGCCGTCCGCGCCGGTCTTGCCGAAGGCAATCAGCGCCTCGTTGTCCACCGGATAGAACGACAGCGAACGGTTCTGGTGCAGCGCCGGGTGATCGCGCCGGATCCGGTTGATCCGCGCCACGAACTCCCGCAGGCTCCCGGATTCCGCCACGTCCCAATGCCGCAGCTGGTACTTCTCCGAATCGAGATACTCCTCGGTGCCGGGCAGCGCCCGCTGCTCCGCCAGTTCGAACGCCGGCCCGTAGATGCCGTAGCTGGCACCGAGGGTGGCGGCGAGCACCAGCCGGATGGCGAAGGCGGGACGCTCGCCGGTCTGCAGGTATTCGTGGAGGATGTCGGGAGTGTTCACGAAGAGGTTGGGGCGGAGGTAGTCGCTCACCGGCGGGCGGATCAGCTCGGTGAAGAACTCCTGCAACTCGGTCTTCGTGTTCCGCCACGTGAAGTAGGTGTACGACTGCGAGAAGCCGGCCTTGGCCAGGTATTGCATGACTCGCGGACGGGTGAACGCCTCGGCCAGGAAGATCGTGTCGGGATGGCGCCGCCGGACGTCGCCGATGAGCCATTCCCAGAACGGAAACGGCTTGGTGTGCGGATTGTCGACCCGGAAGATCGACACCCCGTGCCCGATCCAGAACAACACCACGTCGCGCAGCGCCGCCCAGAGCGCCTTCCAGTCGGGCGTCTCGAAGTCGAGTGGGTAGATGTCCTCGTACTTCTTGGGCGGATTCTCGGCGTACTGGATGGTGCCGTCGGGGCGGTGCTTGAACCACGATGGGTGCTCGGTGACCCATGGATGATCCGGCGTGGTCTGGAAGGCGATGTCGAGCGCAATCTCCACGTCGTGCGCGTGCGCGGCGGTGACCAGGTGGTCGAAGTCGTCGAGGGTGCCGAGCCGCGGATGCACCGCGGTGTGTCCCCCTTCGGCGGCACCGATGGCCCACGGGCTGCCGACGTCGTCGGGGGCGGCACTCCGGGTGTTGTTCTTCCCCTTGCGGTGGGTCCGGCCGATCGGGTGGATCGGCGGCAGGTAGAGCACGTCGAATCCCATCCCGGCGATGTACGGCAGCCAGCTGGCACAGTCGCGCAGCGTGCCGTGCCGCCCGGCCTGTTCGGCGGCGGAACGGGGAAACAGCTCGTACCACGCGCCGCACCGGGCGCGCTCGCGTTCCACCAGCAGGCGGAACGGGCGCGGCAGGACCGCGGCACGTTCCCGGTCGGGGTGGCGCGCCATGCAGTCGGCGAGTTGGTCGTCGAGGGCCGCGGCGGCGCGTTCCTTCTGGGTGCGTCGTGACACGAGGAGTGCCGCGGCCGTGGTCAGCGCGGCGCGATCGGCGCCGGCGGCCCGGTCGGCCGCCGCAGTCAGCAGCGCCGCTCCTTCCAGCAGTTCGCTGCCGACGTCCTGCCCGGCGTCCACCTTGCGGCCCAGGCGGTAGCGCCAGCTCGCAAAGTCGTCGACCCACGCGGTGACGGCGAATTCCCACTCGCCGACGCGGTCCACCACGAACCGGCCGGCCCAGCGATCGTTGCCGAGAGCGGTCAGCGGGGTCTCGCGCCACTCCTCTTCGCTCGATGCGCGATAGCGCACCACGCCGGCCACCTTGTCGTGGCCCTCGGCGAAGACGTCGGCTTCGACGGCGACACGGTCGCCGACGATCCGCTTGGCGGCGAAACGGCCGGCGTCGACCACCGGCGAGACCGATTCGATCACCACCCGGACCGGTGGCGGGGCGTGGGGTTGTGGTGGTGCGCTGCGCGTCATGGTTCGTCCTCTCGCGTCGCGTTGCGTCCGGCCGGTTGTGGCCGGGACTGGAACAGGAGCAGCGAATGCCCCGCGAGCCGCGCCTTCCCGCCGCGCCGCACGGTGCGCCGGCCCCAATCGGGCCGCGCCGTGTCGAGGAGCCGAAGCCAGGCGTGCCCGTCCTGCGGCGCGGGGAGGGTAAAGACGATGCGTTCCCGCTGCGCATTCAACAGCAGCAGGAAGGTGCCATCGACCACCGGCAATCCTTCCGAGTCTACCTCATCGAGGCCGTCACCGGCAAACCGCACCATCAACGCCTGCGCGCCGGCGGCGTCCCACTGCTGGTCGGTCATCTCGCGCCCGTCCTGGTCAAGCCAGGTCAGGTCCTTCACCTCGGCACCCCGGATGCGACGCCCCTGGAAGAAGTTCCGGCGGTGGAATACCGGGTGCCGCCGCCGGATCCGGATCAGCGTGCGGCAGAAGGCGAGAAAGTCGCGGCCGGCGTCGTCGAGGTTCCAGTGCAGCCAGCTGATCTCGTTGTCCTGCGCATAGGCGTTGTTGTTGCCGTGCTGGGTGCGGCCCAGTTCGTCGCCGCCGCAGAGCATCGGCACTCCCTGGCTGAGTAGCAGCGTCGCCATGAAGTTGCGCCGCTGCCGCAGCCGCAGCGCCTCCACTCCGGCGGCGTCGGTGGGGCCCTCGGCGCCGCAATTCCAGCTCAGATTGTTGTTCTCACCGTCACGGTTCCCCTCGCCGTTGGCCTCGTTGTGCTTGTCGTTGTACGACACCAGGTCGCGCAGTGTGAAGCCGTCGTGCGCGGTGACAAAGTTGATGCTGCCGTAGGGGCGCCGCCCGCTCCGCTCGTAGAGGTCCGAACTGCCCGCCAGCCGCGTCGCCAGTTCGGACACCTGCCCGCCGTCGCCGCGCCAGAACCGTCGCACCGAATCGCGGTAGCGGCCGTTCCATTCGGCCCACCGGATCGGGAAGTTGCCCACCTGATAGCCGCCCTCGCCGAGGTCCCACGGTTCGGCAATGAGCTTGACCTGCGACAACACCGGGTCCTGGTGGATGATGTTGAAGAACGCCGAGAGCTGGTTGACCTCGAACAGCTCGCGGGCCAGCGCGCTGGCGAGATCGAAGCGGAAGCCGTCGACCCGCATCTCGATGGCCCAGTAGCGGAGGCTGTCCATGATCAGCTGCAGCACCCGCGGGTTGAGCATGTTGAGGGTGTTGCCGGTGCCGGTGAAATCCTGGTAGTGGGAGAGATCATCGGCCTGGAGGCGGTAGTAGGCGGCGTTGTCGATGCCGCGGAGCGAGAGGGTCGGACCCAGCTGGTCGCCTTCGGCGGTGTGGTTGTACACCACGTCGAGGATCACCTCGATCCCGGCGGCGTGCAGTGCGCGGACCATGGTCTTGAACTCGCGCACCACATCGCGGGAAGCGCGCGTGGCGGCGTACCGGGTCTCCGGGGCAAAGAACGCCAGCGTGTTGTATCCCCAGTAGTTGGACAAGCCGCGTTCCACCAGCAGGCGGTCCTGCACGTGATGGTGCACTGGCATCAGCTCCACCGCGGTCACGCCGAGGCTGCGGAGGTGGCGGATGGCGGGCTCGGACGCCAGCCCCGCGTAGGTGCCGCGCAATTCGAGCGGCACGTCGGGGTGCAGCTGGGTGTAGCCCTTGACGTGCATCTCGTAGATCACCGTCTCGTGCCACGGCGTGCGGGGCCGGCGGTCGCCACCCCAGGTGAACGCCGTGTCCACCACCTGCGCCAGCGGCGCCAGCGCGGCGCTGTCACGGTCGTCGCGGGAACGATCGCCGGCGGGATCGCCGATGGTGTAGCCGAAGAGTTCGTCACCCCACGTCAGGGTGCGACCGATCGCCTTGGCGTAGGGATCGAGCAGCAGCTTGGCGGGGTTGAAGCGATGTCCCGCCGCGGGATCGTACGGTCCGTGCACCCGGTAACCGTACAGCTGCCCCGGTCCGATCCCGGTCAATCGACCGTGCCACACCAGGTCGGTCTGCTCCGGCAGGGTGATCCGGGCGCTTTCCGTCTTCTCCGAGACGTCATCGAAGAGGCAGAGTTCCACCGCGGTAGCGTGTTCGGAAAAGAGGGCAAAGTTCACCCCCAATCCGTCCCACGACGCTCCGAGCGGGTATGGCGCACCGGGTTGGATTCGCATCACCGTCGGTTCCCCCTGCAGGTCAATCCGGCTGCAGCAACGCCAATGGCAACTCGGCGAGGACATCGGCCAGGTCGAGTGACGCCGACACCGGAACGGGCCGCCCGGTCAGGGCGTCCCGCCAGGGCCCGCGCCCGAGCTGCGACGGCAGGGTCACCTGGTTGCCGCGCCACGCGGCTCCGGCCGGTGGCGACCCTTCGCTGTCGAGCGCCAGGTGGTAGCGGGTGGCCACCACGATCGCGCTCCGCCCCTCGAGCACGCGGGCAAACGCCAGCACGTGCCGCTCGCGCGGACCGTCGGCCGACAACGCAACATACTCCCCTGCCTCGAACAGGTCGCGAAACCGGCGCCGCGCCGCGAGTGCGCGCCAGGTGACGAAGAGCTTGAGGCGGTCGTCTTCCGGCGCCGCCGCAAGCCGCCGCACCAGCTCCACCGGGCCGGAGCGTTCCGCCTCGGCCAGCTCGTCGAGCGCGGCGCAGCGACGGTGATAGTCCACCGGCCGCCGGTTGTCGGGATCGACCAGCGAGAAGGTCCACGTTTCCGTCCCCTGGTAGAAGTCGGGGACGCCGGGCGCGGCCACCTTGAGCACCAGCTGCGACAGCGCGGTCCACAGCCCCGGGCGCACCAGCCGCCGCACCAGCGCCCGCAGCTCGGCGAGCACGGCGTTGTCGGGCGCCGGCGCCAGCACCCCGTCGATGAACGACGCCACCGCCTGTTCGTACTCGTCGTCGGGATTGATCCAGCTGGTGTGCTGCTTGGCTTCGCGCAGTGCCTTCTGCATGTACTGCTGGATGCGAGGGCCGAAGGCGGGCAGTTCACTGTCGCGCAACGGCCACGCGCCGACCAGCGTCTGGTAGAGGAGGTATTCCTCGTTGGCGTCGGGGGCCTCGGTGCCGTCGGCGAGCCGCATGCGTCGCGCGGCGTTCGCCTCACGCCAGCGCGTCACCAGCTCCTCCCACTGCCCCGGCATCTCCGCCAGCGCCACCATCCTGGCCCGCACGTCTTCGCTCCGCTTGGTGTCGTGCGTGGTCGAGGCGAGCAGCCCGAAGGCCCGGTGCTGCTCGCGCGCCCGATTGGCGAGGTGAAATTCGGCGGCGCTCACGGCCGCCGGGGCGGGTCCGGCGCCGACATCGTTGAGCGAGGCAAGCGGGTAATAGCGGTAGAAGGCAGTGTCCTCCAGCCCCTTGGCCATCACCGGTGCGGTCAATTGCTGGAAGCGGAGGACAAAGTCGCGCCGCGCATCGAACGCGGCGCTGTCGAGTCCCTCGACATCGCGGAGCAGCAGGACCTCGCCGACGAAGTGGAAGATGGACCGGTTCACCGCCGGATTGCGCCGGATGGCGGCGCGCACCGCCCGCTCGATCACCTCGCGATCGCCCGGTTCCACCTGGGGCACGCCGGGGCGGATGTAACTGCGATAGACCGGGAATGCCGCGACGATCTCGCGCACCACGTGGCGGAGGCTGTTGAGCGTGAAGTCGCGGGAATAGCGGTGCTGCTCCGAGATCCGGTCGAGGCGCCGCGCCAGCACGGTCAGTTCACTCGACAATGACACCTGCAGCACCAGGCGCCGCGCTTCGTAGAGCAGGTCCGCGAAGGCCTCGTCGCGGCCGGTGATCCGCTGGTAGGCCAGTCGCAGCGCCGCGAAGCCGTCGGGATCGGTGAAGGCGCCGTTGACCAGCGCGAGGTATTCGTAGCCGGTGGTACCGGCGGTGGCCCAATCGGGGCGCAGCTGCTCGGCGCCGGTGAGAATCTTCTCGACCACGACATAGAATGGCCGGCCGTCCGGACCGGTCAGTTCGCGTTGCACCGCGTCGAGGTAACCCTGCGGATCGAGCAGTCCGTCGACGTGATCGATGCGGAGTCCGGTGACCAACCCCTGGCGGGCATAGCGGAACGGCAGTTCGTGCACCGCCTGGAACACTTCCGACTCTTCCACCCGCACCGCCGCCAGTTCGTTGATGTCGAAGAAGCGGCGGTAGTTGATCTCGTCGGTGGCCACCCGCCAGAAGCTCAGCCGGTAGGCCTGTTCGGCCAGCAGCGCCTCGAGCCGGTCAAAGCTGCGGGGATCGCCGCGGTGACCGTTGAAGTCGTCGAGCACCCGGTCGAGGGCGGCGGCCACGTCGGCGTCAGCGGCGAGCGCTGCCAGGCGCTGACGGGCAATCTCCTTCTCGCGCTGGCGCACCCGCACCCGGCCGGGATCGGTCTCGGTTCTTGGTGGAAGGTGATCGAGTGCGGTGACGATGCTCTCCAGCTCCAGCACCCTGGCGTCGTCGCGGCCGACGCGATCCCTCAGCAACGCCACCAGCGGATCGAGCAGCCGCACCCAGGTCCGCGGGGCGAGCGGCAGCAGCGTCGGCCCGTAGTGCAGCGAGAAGCCACCATCGCCGAAGTGCACGGTGAGCTCGCCGTTTTCGAGCGTGCGGCCGTACTGCTCACCGAGGATCGGGAGCAGCACCTTGTCGGCCAGGTCGGGCTTGGGCGGGTGCCAGTCGATGTCGAAGAACCGCGCATACGGCGACCCCGGCCCGTTCTCGAGCACGTCGGCCCACCAGCGATTGGCCGGGTCGGCAATGCACATGTGATTCGGAACGACGTCGAACAGCAGGCCCATCCCGCGCGCGCGGAGTTCCTCCGCAAGGGCGACGAATTCCTCCTCGGTGCCGATCTCGGGGTTGATACTGCCGTAGTCCACGACGTCGTAGCCGTGCATGCTGCCGGCGCGAGCTTTCTGCAGCGGCAAGGCGTAGACGGCGCTGACGCCGAGGCGGTCGAGATAGGGGACGATCGCACGAGCGGCGCGCAGGGGGAAGTCGCGATTGAACTGCAGCCGGTATGTGGCGCCGGGGTGAGCGGCGTTCGGGGTTGCGGACCTCGGAGTCGTCATGGCACCTCTCTGAGGGAGACGAATGGGGGGGACCGGGCGCCACGCCGAAGCCGACGTGACAGCGCGCGGGGCGGCGGTGCACCGGACGCGACCGGCGCTGCACCGGATTTGGCCGACGGTGCACCGGCGCGGGACGGGATGTCATTGGCACCGGCCCGGGTGCCATGCGCACTGGCCCCGCCGGCCCGCGTGCGGAATCGGCGGACCTCCGACTATAGTCGCATTCCTGCGATGCTGGCCGCCGCTTCTTCCATTCCGGCCTGCATTCCATCGGAGCCGGACCGGTGTTCCGGCGCACCGGGGGCCGCGACCTGGCCGCCGGATCGCCAAGCGCACACGTCGGGAGCAACAGCACCGACTCCGGGGGCGACGACACCGGGTTCGGGAAGGCTGTCATCGAGTTCAACATGGCAGGCATCGACTCCGGGCGAGCCGACATCGAGGCCGGGAGCGAGTGCACCGGAATCGGCTCAGTGTCCTCGAATCAGGACAGGGTGTCCCTCCAGTGGGACAGTCGGTACCGGCGCCGGGACAGGTCGAGCACCTCGTGCGGCGTCGCAGGTCGATCGCGGAAGTGCCGTGGCGGCAATATGATGCACAGGATCACACGGTGCGCAATGCCGGGCGGCGGGCCGTGGCACACATTTCGCCAAGGCAGTCGGGAGCTGGCGGCAGCCCGGGGGCCGGCCGGCGGGTTTCCCTGCGTGATCTTCCCGAGGGGCTGGTCGGGCGCCCAGGCCGCCCGCCGCGGACGAAAGGAGTGTCACCATGGAAGCCATGATTCGCCGAGTGCTGGCGATGGCGTCGCGAGCGGTGGAGTTTGCCACGGCGCACCCCTCGACCGACAGCGGCTTCGTCGCAGTGATCGGGCGGGTCACCGCCGACCTCACCCGGGGCGAGGCGCTGGCGCTGCAGGAGCGCGAGGGCCGGCTGGCCGAAGCGGCCGCGGTGCAGCGGCGGCGCGAGCTGCGGACAACGACACTGGCGCCGATGATGCGCCATCTCACGGTGGTCGGGGAGCTGGCGGCACGGGGCGACCCGCCGCTGGCGGCGCGGTTTGCGCATCCCACCAAACGGGTGCCGAACAAGGCGTTCATCACCGCGGCAAGGTCGATGCTGCAGGCGGCAACCGACCAGAAGGAGGAGCTGCTTGCGGTGGGGCTGGGTGACAAGTTCCTCGACGAGTTCGGCGCCGCGATCACCGAATTCGACGCGCGGATGGACGATGCCAACTCGGGGCGCCGACAACATATCGGCGCGCGGGCCGACCTGCTGGCGGTGGCGGACGACGTGCTGCAGCAGATTCACGTGCTCGACGGACTGGTCCGGTCGGAGTATCGCAACGACCCGGAGCTGCTGGCGGCGTGGGCGAGTGCCCGGAACGTCGTGCGGCCGGTGCGGGCCGGAGGGCGGCGAGCACCGCTGGCGCCGCATGGGAACCAACAGGAATCGAAAGAGGCGGCGTAGCCGTGGTGCTCGGCAGGGCGAGGTGTCCGTGAGGGCGGGTGCGGCGAGACGGGTCCGCTCGCGACCCGGAGCACGCCCCTCCGGCCCGGCACGTGCTACCCGAACAACGCGGCCAGGTCGATCTCACAATTGGCGGAGAGATCCGGGTGCCGCCAGACAAGGCGCTCGCGCACGACAACAGGCAGCATCGCATCCGGCGTCCAGACCTCGACGGCCTGGTGCTCGGCGTCAACCGTCCAATAGGCCGGGATGCGCTGCTCCTGGTAGAGCCGTCGCTTGGTGAAGCGATCGGCCCGCAAGCTGGACGGTGAGAGCACCTCGACCACAAGATAGAGCTGGCGGATGTCGGACCACTCTTCGGCATTCCGGGCCGACCATTGGTCCAGGACGAACAGATCGGGCTGGACCAGGGTATCCGGGCCGAACGAGAGGTCGGCGGGCGACAGGAGGACACCCTCGATGCCGTTGGCTGCGAGGTAGTTGCCGATGGCCAGATGGAGACGCCCCACCACGAACTGGTGACGGCGCCGCGCTGCGGGCGTCACCAGCAGCTCCCCATGGACGACCTCGTAGCGGTTGCCGTCGTCGGGGAAGTTGCGCACCTCTTCGGCGGTGTAGTACGCGCTGTGCGGCATCGCCATAGTATCGCCTCGGCGGAAAAGGGGGGACAAGTGAGCATCCCCCAACATGAGGTCACGCTGATGGGCGGCCACCGCCATCCGATGCGAAGGGGCACCCAATAACGCGGTCGCGCCCCCGACCCCCGCCGAGTAGGTTTGGCCCCGTTCCCGATGGCGCTCGCCGACCCCGGCCGGAGTCCCGATGCCCAGGAGCAGCACCCCCATCTCCGTGGCGAGCATGCCGGTGGACCGGTGGGTGGAGATCGCGAAGCGGGCACGCCGCCGGTGACACCGGCCCCTCGCTGGCGGATCCTCCTCGCCTTCGGGATCGTCTATTTCGTCTGGGGCTCGACGTTCCTCTTCATCCGGATCGGCGTGCACAGCGTGCCGCCGTTTCTCCTCGCCGCGATGCGATTCTCCATCGCCGGGGTGGTGCTGCTGGCGTGGACGCTGGTGCGCGGCGTTCCCTTCCCCACCGCGAGGCAGTGGCGGTCGGCGGTGATCGTGGCCGCGCTGATCTTCGTGCTCGACTACGGCCTGCTCTTCTGGGCGGAACAACGGGTGCCCTCGGGCGTGGCGGCGGTGATGATGGCGACGATCCCGGTGTTCATGGCACTCTCGGAGATCATCATTCTCCGCACCCGGCGCATGACCGGCGGGCTTGCGGCAGCACTGGGGTGCGGACTCATCGGCGTCGCCGTCCTGGTGAGTCCGTCGACGCACCTTGGCGGCGTGCCGATCAGCGCCATCGGCGCCGCGGCGCTGGTCGTTGCCGCAATCAGCTGGGCAATCGGCTCGGCGTTGACCCGGACGTTGCCGCTCCCCGACTCGCGCGCCATGACATCGGCAATCGAGATGCTGTCCGGCGGTGTGCTGCTGGCGGTGACCGCGGCGGTGGCCGGCGAGTGGCGGGGCTTCTCGTTTGCCGCGGTGCCGAGCACGGCGTGGATTGCCCTGGCGTATCTCGTCGTGGCCGGCTCGCTGATGGGCTTCACGGCGTTCATCTGGCTGATCCACCACGAATCGCCGACCCGGGTCGGGACGTACGCGTACGTCAATCCGGTGGTGGCGGTGCTGCTCGGCTATTTCGCCGGCGGCGAGCCACTTGGCACGCGCACCCTGCTCGGAACGGCGCTGGTGCTGGCGAGCGTGGTGGCAATTACCGGACAAACATGATGCCGAAAGGCGCCCACGGCCGACGGCCCAGAATCCATCGCTCGGCCTGCGCTACCGCCCGGCATCTCCGGCTCCCTTGGCTCACGACCCGGGACTCACGACGATCCGATAGCCCACCTGCCGCACCGTGATGATGTGTCGCGGCTGCGCGGGATCCTCTTCGAGCCGATGCCGGAGCCGGGCAATGTGGGTGTCGACCGTGCGCGTTTCGGCTTCGTCGGAATAGCCCCAGACGGTGCGCAGCAGGTCGAGCCGCGTCACCACGCGGCCGCGGGCGCGGAGCAGTGCCAATAGCAGCGCGAACTCCTTCGGCCTCAGCGGCACCACCTCCCCGCCGCGGTAGACCTGCCGGGTCGCGACGTCGACGCGGATGTCGCCGAAGCGGTCCGGCACCTGTTCGGTGCGGCGGCGGATCCACTCCAGGAACGTCGCGGCGCGTTGCACGGTATCGATCACCCGCTCATCGCGGAATGGCTTGAGGAGGTAGTCGAACGCGTGCACCGCAAAGGCGCGCGCGGCGTATTCGTCGTACGCAGTCACGAAGATCACCGCCGGCTGGCGCTCTGCCGGGGCGCGGGCGAGCACCTCGAAGCCGTCGAGGTCAGGCATCCGGATGTCGAGGAAGAGGAGATCGGGGACGCTCTGGCGGAGCAACGCGACCGCCGCGCGGCCACCATCGCACTCGTCGATCCTGCCGATGCTGGGGATGGTGCGCAGCACGCCAACAAGCCGGCGCCGGGCCGGCGCCTCGTCGTCGACGACCAGCGCCGAGAGGGTCTCCGGTCCGGGCTCAGGCGTCGTCATGCGCGGGCACCCTCCGGCTGGCTGGCCCCGGCCGGCCGGCAGTGCTCTCCGGCGGCTCCACCGGAATCGCGATGCGCACCGCGGCGCCGCCCTCGGGCCCGGTGGCGAGCGTCAACTCGTGCCGGTCACCGTACGCTTCGGCAAGCCGGGCGCGGGTGTTGCGCAACCCCTCGCCTTCGTCAAAGCCGGGGCGGAATCCGGGGCCGTTGTCCTCGACGCTGCACTGCAGCTGCGCGCCGGCGGCCCCGATGACAATGCGCACCCGGGCCGGACGCGCCCCGCCAGCGATGGCGTGCCGCACGGCGTTCTCCACCAGCGGCTGCAAGAGCAGCGCCGGCACCAGCGCCGGCGGCGTGCCCGAGGCGACCGTCAGCTCGATCACCAGGCGGTCGCCGAAGCGCATCTCCTGCAGCGCGAGGTAGTGCTCGAGCAGTTCCAGCTCCTGGTCGAGCGGGACGAACGGCGTCTCGGTGCGGCTCAGCGTCAGCCGCAACAGGTCGGAGAGCCGCACCAGCATGTCGTTGGCGGCGGCGGGGTTCTCGAGCACCAGCGACGAGATGGCGTGCAGCGTGTTGAAGAGAAAGTGGGGTTGGAGCCGGTGCGTCAGGGCGTCGAGACGGGCGCGGGCAAGCTGCTCTTCGAGCGCCACCTGGCGCCGCTCCCGAGCGACATTCCGTTCCGCCTCCTGCTGCACGTGCCCGATGGCGAGCACCACCCAGTAGAGCATCGAGTCGGCAATCGCCCAGAGGCCGAAGAGGTCGAGGGTGCGGGTGATCAGCGTGCCGCTCTGCTGCCACGGAAACCACGGCAGGTAGATCTCGAACGTGAGATGCACGATGAAGACGAGGACGGCGCTGGCGACAATGTGCAGCAGCAACCGCTTGGGCCAACCCGGGCCGCGGAGTGGGAAGCGCCGGCCCAACCAGAGGATGAGCGGCGTGAATGCCGCCCACAGCACCACCTGGGGATACTGCAGGGCAAACCCCATCCAGAGCGGAATCGGCATGCCGCGGATCGCCGAGGAGATGTCCTGCTGCAGCGACGCGACGCAACCGTAGATGGCCCACGCGATCACGATCCGCCGGATGGTCATCGCGCGGGTGGCCGCGGTGCTCTCGATCGACGACACGGTGTCGCGCGTCATGCCATTCCGCTCCGCGGGTGCTGCAAGGTGGATCGCGCCTGGCGGCAGGGTGGCGATGAACGTAGCCCACCGGCGCCGCGGCGTCTGCACCAGGACACCAGTGTCACAGAGTTGACACACCGGCGCGCTTTCCGCCGTGCCGCGTCCCGCGCAAGATAGGTCGACTGCGTTGCCACGCCGCTCCGCCGGCCGGCACCTGATTCTTGCTCGCAGGGAGACACCCGATGCTCTGTTTCGCGCCGTTGTGGTTGGCCGCCGCCGCCGCCCGACCGGCACCGCCGGTGACCGACACCGCCAGCTTCGTCACCACCCTGGGCCATGACACGGTGGTGGTGGAAAGCTATCGTCTCACCTCCGGCCGGCTGGAGGGGGACATCCTGCTCCGGACCCCCCGCACATACCGCTTCCACTATCAGGTGTCGTTGAATCCGGATGGTACGCTGCGCCAGTCCGTGATGGACCTGACGTCGCCTGACGCCGGGAGCAACGGGCGCTATCGCACCACCATCACGCGGCGTGGCGATTCACTGCAGATCGACCTCGACACCAACGGCGTGCAGCAGTCGGTCACCCGCGCGGCGTCGCCGGCCACCCTCCCCGAGTTCACCGGCGGCTTCGGCTCCGACAACGGCCTCGACATCTCGTTCGGGATGTACCAGTTGCTGGCGTCGCGCCTCGACGCACCGGTCGGGAAGGTGGTCGACGTGCCGACGGTGGCGGCGTTCGGCGGGAACCTCCGCACCAAGGAACTGGTGCGGCGGACGCCGAGCCAGGTCGACGTCGACTACTTCCGGATCGGCTGGACCCGGCTGCTGCTCAACTCCCGCGGACAGATCGAGTCGGCCAATGCCATTGGCACCACCGAGAAGACCCGGTCGGTGCGGACGGCGTGGATCAGCATCGATTCGGCGGCAAAGGTGTTTGCGCGGATCGACAAGGCCGGCCACACCATGGGCCAGCTCTCGCCGCCGGCGCAGGCCACGGCGCACCTCGGCGGCACCACCATCTCGATCAGGTACAGCAGCCCCCGGGCCCGGGGACGAGTGATCCTCGGCGCCACGGTGCCATACGACACGGTGTGGCGCACCGGTGCCAACGCCGCGACGGTGCTGGCGCTGAGCGGCCCGGTCAGCATCGGCGGCAAGCAGTTCGACGCCGGAACGTACACCCTCTGGACCATCCCCGGTGACGGAAAGGCGACGCTGATCATCAACGGCCAATCGGGGCAATGGGGCACCGACTATGACGCGACCCGCGATGTCGCCCGGGTGCCGATGCAGGTGACGAAGCCGCCGCACCCGGTCGAGGACTTCACCATCGAGATCCCGACCCATGGCACCAGCGGCGAGCTGCGGATTTCGTGGGGGGACTTTGTCTGGTCCGTGCCGCTCGTGGCGCCGTGACGGCTGCCGGGGACCGTGGGTCGCGTTCTGCCGCCGGCGAACTGATCACCCGGCGGCTGTTCGCGAGTGCGCTGGTGGGACTCGGCGCCCTGACGTACTTCCGCGGCGACCTGCCGCTGTCGTCGCTCGACACGCCGACGCTCGTCGCCGGGCGAACCGTCCTGGCCGGCTGCCTGTGCGCGGCAATCTGGCTCCTGGCAATCGGCATCTGGCGCCGCCGGCCGGGTCCGGTTGCGACGTGGGCGGTTCTCGGATTCACCTCCATCTGGTGGCTCTGGTTCAAGCTCGGCCCGCTGCTTGCCGCACCATTGGTCGAACTGAGTTGGCTGGAAGTCGGGATGTTCGCCATGGTCGTTCTCGCGAGCGGCGTGCTGGAATGGTGGCGTCGGCGGGCCGAGGGCGGCGGAACGAACCGCGTTGATGAGGCGTTCGTGCGCGCGCTCCCGTACCTGTATGGCGCCGCGCTGTTGCCGATCGGATTGTCGCACTACTTCTATCGTGACATCACGCTCACGATGGTGCCGAAGGTCTTGCCGGTCCCGATGGCGTGGGTGGCCCTCGGCGGCGTGGCGCACTTTGCCGCCGGGCTCGGCATCCTGTTCAACGTCAAGCGACGGCTGGCTGCCGTGCTGGAAGCCGCGATGCTCACGGCATTCGCGGTGCTGGTGTGGATTCCCGGCGTCGTGTCGGCGCCGCACGATCCGAGGCAGTGGTCGGAGCTGCTGCTCACGTGGTTGATCGCCGCGGCGGCGTGGGTGCTGGCGGAGAGCACGCCAACCACACTCGGCAGCGATCGCGTCGCGGGGCAACGCCACCATCCCACCCCGATCGCCAGGAGGGGGACGCCCGCCTCAGGGCGCTCCCCGGCGTGATAGGTTTCGCCCGGCCCCGACTCATCGCCCATTCCGACCCAAAGGACTCGACCGATGCGCTTCGTCCGCGTGCTCGCGAGCGCCCTGCTCATTGCCGCCCCGCTGTCAGCTCAGGTGCCGCGCGCGGTGACCACCGACCCCGCCGCCGACAGCGCCCACCCGCCGCGACTGGTGGTGCTCCATATCCCGACCGGCGACGTGAAGATCAACGGCGTGGCCTACACCGCCGCCGGGGCCGGACGGCACCCGACGTTCGTCCTGCTGCACGGCCTCCCCGGCAACGAGAAGAACCTCGACCTGGCCCAGGCGGTGCGGCGCAACGGCTGGAACGCCATCACCTTCAACTATCGCGGCTCGTGGGGCAGCCCAGGGGTGTTCCGCTTTGCGCAGGTGCTGCAGGACGTTGACGCGGTGTTGGCCTACCTGCACGACAGCAGCACCATCCGCCAGCTCGGCATCGACACGTCGCGGATCGTGCTGGCCGGACACAGCATGGGCGGCTGGGCCACCGCGCTCACCGCGGCACATCACCGGGAGCTGTTCGGCGTCGTGATCATTTCGGCGGCGGACATGGGGCAGGCCGCCGGGGCGCCGCAGGACGCGGTCGCGAAGGACATGGCCGACAACATGGAATCACTCGCCGGGGTAACGCCCGAGAGCATGGCTGACGAGTTGATCGTCAACGGTGCGAAGTGGCGCCTGCTCGACACGGCACCGGGGCTGTCACATCTCCGGTTGCTCGTGCTGACCGCCAACGACGGACTGGCGCCGGTCAACGACTCGCTGGTGGCCCGGGCAAGGGCACTCGGCGACACGGCCGTGACGCTGATCCACGGCGACACCGACCACAGCTGGTCGGGAAAGCGCATCGCGCTGGAGACCTACGTCATCGAATGGCTGAACGGACGACGATAGCCGCCAGCCACGATCATCAATTGCTCCCCGTCACGTTGTCGGTGACCAACCGGCCGCCCTCCTGGCAGGCGTTGCCGCCGGTGAAGTTGCTCCCCGAGGTCTGCACGATCCAGTTGCTGGCGCTGCCCGTGGCCGGCGCCCAGCTGTCCATGAATCCCGACAACCCGGAGAACGACGGCACCGCAAGCGTCGCCGAGTTGCCGCCGAGATAGCCCTCCGTGGCGGTCACGCTGATGTCGTGAACGGCGTTGGCGTCGTAGTAGATGAACGATGCGCCGCCGTTGTAGTCGCTCGGAATCGTGAACATTGCCTGCAGGCGCCGGTAATTCCCGCTCAGCACCGAGATCGCCGGCGTGGACATCGCCGTCGGCAGGGCGATGGTGCGGTTGCCGAAGGTGTGGAAGACCTCGGTGGCGCCAAGGATGGTGTTGCCGATTTGCGCGCCGACGGTCAGCGAATGGAAGTCGGTGGCCTGCTGCTTGGCGGCCGGCACCCCGTAGGCCGTGAATGGCGATGTCTGGTTGAACTCGAAGTACGTCAGGGCGCCATGGCATCCCGTCAGGTAGTACACCATCTCGGCCGTCAGGGCGGCGCCGTTGGCGCCGTTGACCGTGATGGTTCCCGGGGTGGGCGAGAACGCCTCGCTGGAGCCGAAGTCGAGCACCGGGATGGCTCCGCCGTTCATCACCTGGACGCCGCGACGGATGATGATCTTGTCGGTCGCGCTGGCCCCCGTCGAATTGGTCAGCCAGCCCAGGAGGTCGTAGCTGCCGCTGAACATCTTCTCGAGCGTGTAGGCCGGATACCCCGGACTGCTGGTGATGATCGACGTGCCGGCATCGTCCATCTCGATCTGGGCCTGCTGCACTGCCCCGACGCCCGCTACCGTGCCGGTCATCGAGTTGGTTCCGGTCGCCGGGCAGTTGACGATCGGGGCGCTGGTCAACTCGGTGTTGGTGTAGTACACGACGTTGATCTGGTACTGCGTTCCACTGGGCTGCATCACGGCGGCATAGCCGACCTTGGCCTGGCTGACGCTGAACTGGTAGACGTGGTTCGAGCCGTTCACCACGGTCCACGGACCGCCGCTCCCGTCCTGATAGGCCAACCAGATCGGCTGCAGGGTGCTGGGGCACGCCGACCAGTTCAATACCACGTTGCCGCTGCCGCCACCCCCTCCGCCCGCCGCGGTAACCGTCACCGAGAGCGTCGCGGTCTGCTCGCTCGAGAAGCCGCTCGCCGCGCCGTGAATCGTGACGGTGTACGTGCCGGTGGGCTGGGTCGAGACGGCGTTCAGCGTGACGACCGAGGTCGTGCCGCTCACCAGCGAGGGGCTGAAGCTGACGCCCACCAGCGCAGGGTTGCCGGTTGCCGTCAGGCCGACGTTGCCGCTGAAGCCGCCGCTCCGGGTGATGGTGACGGTGGCGGTGTTGCTGCTCCCCTGCGCCACGGTCACCGTCGCCGGGCTCACGCTCAGCGCGTAGCTGCCGGTGGCCGGAACCGTCACGGCGAAGAACGTCAACTGGTCCTGCTGCCCGCTGGCGACACCACCGATGGTCAGCTGGTAGAGCCCCGGGGCCACGGACGCCGCCACCGTGACCGTCAGGGTGGAGCTGTTGCCGGCGGTGTTGTTCGGGGCGAAGACCGCGGTGAATCCGGCCGGAAGGTTCGGCACCGACAGGTTGACGCTACCGCCGAAGCCGCTGCGATTGATGTTGACGGTGGCCGTGGTGTTCGACCCGGCCGCCACCGACGCCGACGTCGGCGCAACCGACAGGGTGTAGCTCTGCGCCGTCGCCGAGACCGTGAGCGTGTAGGTTGCCGAGACGGTCGAGACGCCGCTGCCGCTCGCCTGGACCGTGATGGGATACGAGCCGGGCGTGGTGGTGGTCGCCACCAGGATGGTGACGATGGCGGTGGACGTGGTCCCGACGGTGCTGATGGTCCCGACACCGCCGGTGACGCCGGCGGGCACCCCGCTGACCGCGATGGCGACGTCTCCGGTGAATCCGCCACCCTTGGTGACGGACGCGACGACGACCGCCTGTCCGCCCGGGGCGACCGACCCGCTCGACGACGACAGCGAGAGCGAGATCACGCCGCCGCCCCCGGTGGTCCCGCCGCCCCCGCCGCTGCTGCACGAGGGAAGGAGGAGCACGAGGGCGGCGGCGGCGAGGCCGGCTCCGAGACGGGTCAGGTTGAGACGGGGCATGGGGACGTTCCAGACGGCGTAGGTGTCGGGGTGGTCGGGCAAATGCCTGCTCTGGGCTATGCGCAGGACCGCCCCGGAATCCGTCATCGCCGTTGCCCCGGGCGGTAGATTGGCTCATCCCGCCAAGGAGCGACTGATGCGGTCGACCACCTCCCTGCTGGCCCTTGCCTGCCTCCTGCCCACCGCCCTGCCGTCGCAGGCCGCGCGCCGCGTGCCGGTCTGGACCCTCAAGGAGGAGATCCGGATCGGGGGCGCGGCCGACGGTCCGGAGAACTTCGTCGACATCCGGGGCATCGGGATCGCCCGGGGCGGCAACATCTTCGTGCTGGCGTACGACGCGCAGGAGCTGCGGGTGTTCGATCCGCAGGGCCACTTCCTCAAGCGCGCGGCTCGCCGGGGCCAGGGGCCCGGTGAGCTGGGCAATGCCAACGGCCTGGCGGTGGGGAGCGATGGGACGGTCTGGGTGAACGACCCGGGGAACGACCGATTCTCGCTCTATCGCGATGACGGGACGTTCCTCAAGCAGGTCGTGGTTCAGATCAACGCCTATGGCTACATCTGGCACGGCGCGGTGATCAAGCCCGGCGAGGTCGTCGACGACATGCCGATCCGCGTTCCGGATCCCGGGGCGCGCGCGCAAGACGGCCGCCCCGCCGTAGCAGAGCGCCAGCGAATCATCGCGGCGACCGGGCCAATCGATACCATCCCGGTCGTGACCTGCCCCGGCAAGCCCCCGACGTTTCAACCCTACGTGTCATTCCGCTCAAGCCAGGGAGGCGCCACGGTCGGCATCCCGTTCGTACCCGGGATGCTCCGCGTCTTCACGGATCGCGGCACGGAGTGGTGCACTCCGGGAGACAGCTATCGGCTCCTCGTGGGACCTATCGGCGGAACGTTGCAGCAGGTGGTGGAGCGACACGACCCTCCAGTGCCGGTGAGCGACTCGGAACGAAGTGCCGCGATCCGCCGTATCGACTCGCTGCGGCTCAAGTACGGACCGCCGCAGAGCGGCGATCCGAACAACGTACCCCACGTCAAGCCGCCGATCGCCGACCTGTACGCTGACCAGGCCGGCAACGCCTGGGTCAGGCGCACCGGCGTTTCCGCCAGCACGCCGGTGTTCGAAGTCTACGACCCGTCGGGCCGCCAACTGGCCACGGTGAACAGCACCGGACCGGTCGGCGACCAGACCTGGATCGACGGCGACACGCTGCTCACCGTGGTACTCGACGCCGACGACATTCCCTACGTGGTGCGGTATCGGATCGTGCGATAGCGCGTCGCGCGCCGCGCCTCACGACCGGCGACGCGCCGTCAATGCGCCGGGGGAGTCGGTCCCACCACGGCCTGCACCAGGTGCCCGAGGTCGATGTACTTCCGGAACGCCGACCGCACGTCGTCCGGGGTCATCGCCAGGTAGCGCCGCGCCGCCACCATCGGCTGGTCGAGCGGCTGATTGTTGACGCTCCAGCTGGCCAATGAACTGGCGATGGCGTCGACACTGGAGACGCCGAGCGGGATGGAGCGGATCTCGTACTGCCGGGCGTTGGTCATTTCGGTCGGCGTGACCAGCGAATCCTGCATCGCCATGATGTCGTGCCGCACCAGCGAATCGACCGGCGCCACCTTGTCGGAATCGCAGGCATACTCGACCACGAACAGCGCGCGCGACCGGGAGAACTGGGAGAACGAGTAGGCACCGTAGGCGTAGCCATGGCGCACCCGGACGTCGACCATCAGCCGCGACGCGAAGCCGTTGCTTCCCAGCACGTCGTTGCCGAGCTCGAGGGCGTAGCGGTCAGGGCTGTAGAGGTCGAGCGGCAGCGCCTGCGCCATGAGCACCTCGTCCTGCGAGGCGAACGGATTGGGCACCACGGCATATCCCGGCGGGTTGAGCGGCACCGGACGGGGAATCACGTCGGGCCTGGGCCCGGTCGCCTTCCAGCCGCCGAAGTACTTCTCCACCGTCGCCTTCGCGGCCGCCGGCGTGACGTCGCCCACCACCACGATGGTGGTGAGGTCGGGGCGATAGGTGTGCTGGTAATAGGCGCGCGCGTCGGCAAGGGTCAGCGAATCGACCGTTGCGGGCGTGGCCTGGCGCAGCGCCGGGTCGCCCGCCGGATAGAGTCCCTCGTAGAGCGCGCGCGTGAACTTGTATTGCGGCGACTGGAGCTGCCCGGCGAGTGCCCGCGCCAGCGACTGCTGCTGCACCGCGAAGCCGGCCTGCGGCAGCGCCGGATGCAGCTCGTTGTCGGCCAGCAACTGCATGCCGCGGTCAAAATCTTCACTCAATACTGACAACTGGAAATTCGACCCGCCGCTCTCGTTGGCGGCGATGGCGTCGAGCGCCTTGTGGAACGCGTCGCGATCCAGCGTGGTGGTGCCGTAGTCGAAGAGCGAGCCGAGCAGCCGCCCCACGCCACTCTGCCCTGCCGGCTCTTCGAGGTTGTCGTTGTGGTCGACCGTGCCGTAGACCGTGACGGTCCGGCTGATGTTCTCGGGCTGCACCACCAGGGTGATGCCGTTGTCGAGCTTCATGCTGACCGGCGCCAGGGTCCAGTGCGGCATCTCGAGCTTCGTCAGCGGCGTCGACGCCCAGTCGGGAAGTGGCACGTCGAGCTTGTCGTTGCCGGCAAAGGTCTCGGTGCCGCCGAAGCCGGTGCTGTTGGGTGGACGCGCGCCGGTCTCGCTCGGTGTCAGCACAACGGTCACCCGGCCGGAGGGCTTGAGGTACTCCCGCGCAATGCGGTTGACGTCGGCCACCGTGACGTTGCGGATCTCCTGGTCGGCTTCGGCCGGCGAAGAAAGCCCGCGCCATGCGAGGGCGTCCGACCAGGTGCTGGCGAGTCCCACGGCGCTGTTCTTCCGGAACTCGGCCTGCGACAGCTCGGAGCGCTTCGCCGCGTCGACCAGGTCGGCCGACACGCCGCTGGTGACGACGCCATTGATCACGCCCTCGAGATCGGCCTGCGCCTGCTTGGCGTTGCCGCCCTTGGGAAACTCCACCGCAATCTCGGCGATGCCGCCGTGCGAGAACGGCTGGATGTAGCCGTACGACGACAGCACCTTGCCCTGCACCGCCAGGTCGGACAGCGAGCTGCGGGCGTTGTTGAGCACGTCCATGAGGACCTGCGCGGCGGCATAGTCCCGGGTCGCCTCGCCCGGCATGCGATAGAGGAACTCGACCGAACCGGTGCCGGCCGGGGTGCTCCGGGCGATCGTCTCGGCGTGGACCGGGGCGAGGGTCACGGCCGGCCGCCGCGGCGTGGCGTGGCCAGGAATGGAGCCGAAGAGCTGCTTGACCTGCGCCAGCGTCGCGGCGGGATCAACGTCGCCGGCGATGACGAAGATGGCGTTGTCGGGTTGGTACCAGTTGTCGTAGAACGTGCGCAACACCGCCGACGTGGTGGAATCGAAGCTCGGCCGGGTGCCGAGCGGGTCGAGCGCGTAGCCGGTGCCGCCGTAGAGGTCCTGTTCGGCCTGTTCGAACGCGAGAAAGTCGGGATCGGAGATGTCGCGCGAGACTTCCTGTTCGATGGCACCCTTCTCGAGGTCCCAGTCCTTGTCGGTGAGCAGCGCGCCGCGCATGCGGAGCGACTCGATGTGCAGCAGGATGCCGAGGTATGCCGACGGCGCCACGAAGTAGTACTGGGTGGCGTCGTTGGTGGTGAAGGCGTTGTTGTCACCGCCCATCTTGCCGGTGATCTCGTTGAGCTGGGCGCCGGTCATCCCCTTGCTGTCGCGGAACATCATGTGTTCCAGGGCGTGGGCGGTGCCGGGATACCCCTTGGGCGTTTCGTACCCGCCGGTGAGGTAGGTGATCTGGGTGGTCACCATCGGCGCCAGCGCGTTCCGGATGATCACGACGCGGAGGCCGTTGGGGAGGGTATCGCGGACAATGCTGTCGGTGGCCGGGGCAGCGGCCCGATGGGCCGGGGCGGCGGGACGGGGCGCCGGGCTCACCGGTACGCCAAGAAACGCCGCGAGGCCAAGGGCCAGCGGGCGGAATGCGGTCGGATACATGGATTCTCCTCGAGTCAGCCGGACCCCTCAGTATAGCGGCGGGCGCCCGGAGTTGGCGGCACCGCCAGGGCCCCGGGCGCCAGCCACCGGCCGCCGTTCAACTCGCAAACCAGTACGACAGCTTGACCAGGAACGTGTCATTGGCCCGGAGGCCGAAGAGATCACCGAGATTGCGGCCAAACGACTCGACTCCCGCGCGAGGCAGCGACATGTCGCGGCCCTGGCTCCAGACCAGGAACAGTGTCGACCCCGGCCGGTATTCCCAGCGGAAGACGATGTTCGACCGGAACTGCTGGACGTTGAAGCCGCCCGGATCCGCGGCAACGCTCGGGTCGGCGTACGGCTTGTACCGCGCGTCGAACCGGGCGGCGCGGGGGTCGGCCAGCTCGCGCACGTTGCTGTAGGTCCCCTTCGAGACAAACGGCGAGGCGTACACCTGGAGCGTCGCAGTCGGCGTGAAGGTGTAGCCAAGCCGCCAGGTGAGACTCAGCGTCTTCTGTTCGAGGTGCGCAAAGGTGTAGTGCGCCGCCCCGGCAGAGTCGGTGAAGGTTCCGAAATATTGGGTGTCGTTCCGGTTCCATTCCCAGCCGGGGCTGACCGACGTGGAGAACCGGCTCGAGATCTTCAGGTCGAGTTCCGGAGAGATGTTGAGGTCGTGCGACCGGCCGCCATCGCCACGGTTGTAGTTCAGGCTGAATTGCGGCACGAGGGCGTGCCGATCGTCGCCCTGGATGCTGATCCACGGCGCAACGTAGGGATCCTGCCGCACCGCCGGTCCGCCGCGAGCGCAGCGGTCGCAGAACGTCGTGCCGAGTTGCCCCACGGTTCCGCCGGTGTGCACCCACCAGCGGTTGGCAAGCTGCAGCTGGAGGTTGGAATTGAATGCCCGTTCGGTGGGGAGCCCGGCATCCGACCAGTACTCCCAGTTGTTGAAGTTCCAGCCGAGCGACTGGTAGAACCGGTTGGGCGTGCGCCAGTCGAGGCGGACCCAGGTGGTCCATTCCTGCTGGTCCGCCTGTCGCAGGAAGCCGATGTCGTTGACCTCGAATCCGGGCGAGCGGCGCTGAAATGCGGTCTCGAAGTGCAGCCGCTGGCCACCCATCTTGGCGAAGCGCATCTCGAGATTCGTCCCGCTGAGCGATGTGCGCGTCGAGTCGAACACCAGTGGGCCGTCGGGACGCTGAAAGAGGTGGACGTTGTCGCGCTGGGTCAGTGCAATGGCGGCGGGCGTCCCGGCCACGCGGCTCACGTCGAACGATCCGGACACTTCGAACCCGCGACCGAAGCGGCGGCGCGCGTCGACGCCGCCGCTGTAGGCACTGCGATGGAGATACGACGCCGAGCTGCCGTCGAGCGAGCGGTTCACGCTGGTGAAGATGAACCCGACGTTGCCATTGCCGCCGGCATAGTCCTGGTTGCCGCGGACCACACCGAAGTTGGTGGTGGGTTCGAGGGTGTTGCCGGCCGGCGTCGTCACGTGATCGGTGACCGCATCGAGCGCGCCGATCGAGAAACCGCCGCCGAATCGCGCGGTGAGCTTGCCGGCCCCGAGAATCCTGGTGGCGGTCGGAGATGTCGCGTCGCCGTAAACGCCGGCCAGCTCGGGCGCCCGGCCGATCCGCCGGGAATAGAACAGCCCTTCGCCGGTGCTGCAGTCGAGCACCACCACGCAGTTGACCGGAAAGTCGAAGAGCCCTTTCCCCTCGACGAAGAATGGCCGTTGCTCCTGGTAGAAGGTCTCGAACGCGCCGAGGTTGAGCACCGAGGGGTCGGCCTCGACCTGCCCGAAATCGGGGTTCACCGTGGCGTTGAGCAACACGTTGGAGGCGACGTTGTACCGGAGGTCGCCGCCGGCCGTCACCCGCTGGTTGCGCCCGAAGCCGTGCGCCGTCGGCACCTGCTCGTTCCTGGTGACGACGTAGGGCACGATCTCGGCCCGTTCGGGACGTCCGAGTCCCTGCAGGCCGGTCAGTTCGCCGAACTGCGAGACGAACCCGGGCTTTGACGGCCGGTAGAGGGGCCAGGTGTCGACCGAGGTGTAGCGCTCGATGGAGCGCCAGAGCAGGATGCCGAACGTTCCGTCGCCCCTGGTGGAGTACCGCAGCTGGCTGAGGGGAATGCGGAACTCGGCGCTCCAACCGGTGGAGTCGACCCGCGTGGCGACATCCCAGACGGCGTCCCAAGCGGGATCCTCGGTGCCGTCGTTGTAGATCGCCTGGTCGGCCTTGACGCCGGCGGGGTCGACCCAGAACTCGTAGCCGGTGCGGCGGTCGTCGTACGAGTCGACCAGGACGATGATCTGGTCGGAGGCGGTCAGGTCGTCGCGCCGCGACAGGAGGCCCACGATGCTGTCGGGATGGGCGTCGATGGCGTGGACGAAGATGTAGAGGTTGTGCGCGTCATAGGCGATGCGCGCCTGGGTGGGCTGCTTCGGCGGCGCCCCCTCGTCGGGCCGGGCCTCCCGGAAGTCCGTGATCAGCGGGGCGCTGCGCCAGACCGCGTCGTCGTCGCGACCGTCGATGACCGGCGGCGCGGCCGCACGGGTCGCGCGCACGGACCGCGCGGCGACGGGCACGGCGGGCGTCGACGCGCGAGCAACCGACTGGGTCTGCAGGAGGAGTATCATCGCGGCGAACATCGGGTCACCTTCGCAGGGGTCGGCGGGATTGGACACCGCTCGCCATGCGAAGGTTGCTGAGGGTCGGATCAGCCGCGCCGGACGGCCGGGACGTTTCGAGGTAGACTTCAGTCGAACCTCTACCGGAGCAACCGATGCCTGGCCCTGCATTGCGCTGGTCCGTGGTACCGCTCGTTGCCCTGTACTGCGCGGTTCCCTTCCGTCAGGCCGACGCGCAGCTGGTGTCCTTCGGCGTGATGGCGGGGCTGAGCCAGTCGAAGTTCACCGGAAACCATCTCGAGGACGCCAGGAACGCCGGATTCATCGCCGGCGCGTTCGTGCGGGTCGGCGCGCTGGGGTTTGCCGTGCAACCGGGCGTGTACTACACCGCCAAAGGCGCGAAGACGAGCGACTTCAGCGAGACCACCGGCGCCGGCAGCAGGACGACACTCGACTACATCGAGATTCCGGTGGTGCTGCGGATGAGCCTCGGGCCGCTCTACGTCGGAGCGGGACCCGCCATCGGGCTCAAGCTGTCGTGCCACTACACGGCGGGATCGGCGACAAGCGTGCCGTGTCCCGATTCGACCGGGCTCAAGTCCACCGAGACGAGCGGGATCCTCGAGGCGGGCATCTCGCTGGGGAAGCTGTCGGTGGGAGGCCGGGCCGATCTGGGGTTGTCGAACGTCTACCAGGCGGTGCAGACCGGCAACGCGTCGGCGGTATCGTACAAGACCCAGACCGTGTCGCTGGTGGTGGCGGTGCGGTTCTGAGCGGGAGGCGGCGGCCGAGGGGCGGCCGAGCGTCCCATCACCGGCGGCACGAGATCGCGCCGGCCCAGGTGACCGGACCATCATGTTCAGAACGGTCGTAGCCGCGGCTGCGGTTGGCGTAGTCGCATGCGTCGGACAAGGCCACCGGGTCAGTGCCCAGGCGACCGGCGCGGAATCGATGCCGATGTCCATGCACGGCGCGATGATGACCATGCCGCTCGGCGTTCCGATGGAGCGCGCGGGATCGGGGACGTCCTGGCTTCCCGATGCGACGCCACTGCCGGGCGCGGGACACGCTGTCGGGGCGTGGCACGTGATGACGCATGGGGCCATCGACCTCTACGCCGACGTGCAGGGGAGCCGTCGCGGGGCCAGCCAGGTGGGCAGCACCAACTGGTTCATGGCAATGGCGATGCGACCGTTGGGCCGGGCGATGTTGACGCTTGACGGCATGATGAGCGCCGAGCCGTTGACGGTGCCGGACGGCGGCTATCCGCTGTTGCTGCAGACCGGAGAGAGTTATCACGGCGTGGCGCTGCACGACCGCCAGCATCCGCACAACCTCTTCATGGAATTCGCGGCCACCTACCAGCGCGCGCTGAGCCGCACGCTTGCCGCGTCGATCTACGTTGCTCCCGTCGGTGAGCCGGCGCTCGGTCCGGTGGCGTTCATGCACCGACCGTCGGCCCGATCGGATCCGTTCGCGCCGATCTCGCACCATTGGGAAGACGCAACCCACATCACGTTCGGGGTCGTGACGCTGGGCCTCTTCACCCGGGCTGTCAAGATCGAAGCTTCGCTGTTCAACGGCCGCGAGCCCGACGAGCATCGCTATGCACTGGAGTTTCGCGGGCTCGATTCATGGAGCGCGCGGGCGTCGGTCAACCCGTCGCGGCGCTGGAGCGTCAATGCCAGCGTCGGTTTCCTCAAGAGCCCCGACGGATTGCACCCGGACGAATCGGAGTATCGGGCGACGATGTCGGCGATGTTCGAAACACCGATCGCGAGGCGCGGTGAATGGGCGTCGTCGGTAATCTACGGTGGCAACAAGCCGAGCGTCGGCAGCGTGCCGCAGGCGTGGCAACACAGCGTCACGCTGGAATCCGACGCCGACTTCGATGGGCAGAACACGGTATTCGGACGGATCACCTGGGTGCAGAAGACCGCGGAGGACCTGGTGATTCCGGCGGTCGCGCCCGACCGCCGATACGACGTCGGCGCGGCCTCGCTGGGATACCGGCGGCTGTTGACCCGAACGGAAGGTATCAGCGTCTCGCTGGGCGTCCGGGGCGAGGTCACCGCAATACCGCAGGCACTGCAGGCGGTGTACGGCAGCAGGCATCCGATGGACCTGGTGCTTTTTCTCCAGCTTCGCCCCCGCCCGCCCGCGCAAGACCGGCATCGGGCGCCGTCCCAGCCGGCGGTGCCGCGACCGTAGGCGTCGGCATCACCCGAAGTCGAAGAGTCTCCGCAGGTCGATCAGGCAGTCTTCGTGGAGCGCCGGGTGCCGCCACACCACTCGCTCGCGCGCGATGCGCGGCGACCGCGCGTCGGGAGTCCAGACCTCGACTTGCCGCTGGTCGCCATCGACAATCCAGTACTGCGGGACGCCGTGCTGCTGGTATGCCGGGCGCTTGAGCGCGCGATCGGCTCGCGCGGTCGACGGGCTGCTGACTTCGACCACCAGAAAGAGTGAGGTGAGGTCGAGCCACCGCCCCGATCGAAGGAATGCTGCGGTATCCGCGACGAGCAGATCGGGCTCCACCAGCGTGTCGTCGCTCAACGTGACGTCAGCTGGCGACGTGAGCAGTTGATCCAGTATCCCATGCGCCTCGAGGTACTTTGCCAGCGCGCTGAACAGCCGGGTCACGATGGGCTGGTGCCGGCCCCCCGGCGCGGGCGTCACCAGCAGCTCGCCACCAACCACCTCGTAGCGCTGCCCGTCGTCGGGCATCGTGGCGAGGTCGGCGGCAGTAACATGACGGGAGACCGGCATGACCATAGTATCGTCTCGGCGGCAGCGGCGTGGCAACTCGGCGGCATCGCGCGATGATGCGCCGATCCCGTTCAACCTGGGTGATCGCTGTGCCGCCGAGGGGATCCGGAAAACGCAGCACGCGGTCGGCATCGCAGCCCCCGGCGTCAGCGCGCCGCTCCCCTTCCGCCGCGACCGGCGGTGCCGGCCGGCGAGACGGCCGCGCACACCGGCAACGGCAGGACCGGTGCAGCCGCCGCGATGGGCCGCAGGTTGTGGCGCGTCAGCACGGCGTTGAATGTCACGAGATCCTTCTCGTTGATCGCGTGCCAGGCAGCAACCGCGCTGCGAAGATCGGTGCAGACATTGACCCAGCCGCGAAGCATCGCCGCGGTGGGCGCCATGTCACCGGAGTCGTTGGTCCGCAGCTGGCCGTTCATCGAGAACAGGACGTTCTCACCGCCCTCCTTGCCGTTGATCGCCGCGAAGTTCGGTACCAGCTGGTCCCTGAACGCATTGCCGCGGGTGTTGTCGACAATCCCCGCCACGCCGCCCACCCGCGCCAGCACTGAATCGAACGCCGCCGCGGCTGTCGCCACGTCGCCCGGCGGGTTGCCACGCATCACGTTGGCAACCGCCTGCCGCATCGCTTCCACTTGCAGCCAACCGCTCCACGACGCCTTCGCGCCGTTGTACAGCTTCATCTGCAGGGCGTGCTGCGCCTGGAGATCCGCCAGCGTCGCGGGCGACCGCGGATCGTTCCGGATGGTCACGGTCTGCGTGTAGCGCCTGCCGTCCACCGTGAGCCTGACGGTGTAGACACCCGGCAGCGCCAGCGGCCCTTCCGGGTGGTACACTGTTTCGCCCGGCGCCGCATTCAGCGTGTAATACGGGTCCAGCCGGTGACTGAACGCGGGCGGATCGTCGTACCGGATGTCCCAGTTGATCCGGTTGGTTCCGAGGGCGGCGGGCATCGGCTCCGGAACCTTGAGCCAGTAGGACGGCGTCTGCGGCGGCGGACTGGTGTCGGCCGCGATCGGCGCGCTGGAGTAGTGCCGTACCACGTTGCCGGTGGCGTCCAGAATCTCGAGGGTGATGTCGCCGGTGGGGCGCCGGCCAAGATAGTAGTAGATGATGGCGCCCACCGGGGGATTCTCGGCGTGCGGCACTTCTGGCGGAAAGGGCGTGTCCTCGTTCATCTCGCGCCGCACCCGGATGGCATTGCCCGGCTTGAAGAGGTGCGCCGGCTCGGCGGCAATCGCCGGGGTGATCTGCCGGAGCGGTGAGATGTCGTCGAGAATCCAGATGCCGCGGCCGTAGGTGGCGACGATGAGGTCGTTGTCCTTGACGACGATGTCGCGGTAGGAGGTGTTCGGAAGGTTCAGCATCAACGACTGCCAGTGGTCGCCGTCGTCGAACGAGACATACATCGCGCTCTCGGTACCGGCGTACAGCAACCCCGCCTTCTCCGGGTCGGCCCGGATCACGTGGGCGTAGCTGCCGCTGACCTGGTCGGTGGGCAGACCGTTGACGATCTTCGTCCAGCTCCTGCCGTAGTCGTGCGTGCGATAGAACGATGGCGTCGTTTCGCCGGCGGCCCGGAGCGCCACGTACGCCGTCGCGGCGTCGAGATGCGATGCGTCGAGCGACGAAATCGGGCCGCGGACATCGGGAATCGACACGTCGTGCCACGTCGCACCGTGATCCCGCGTGACCTTGATGAGGCCGTTGGTCATGCCGACCCAGAGCAGCCCGGGGGCCACCGGCGACGACGACATCGCGTTGATCGTCCCGGCGACAGGGCCGAACCCGCCACGTCCCCGCCCTGCCGCGGCGGCCCCGCCCGCTCGCCCCGGCGCCGGCGCCACGCCCTCGCTGGCGACACCAAGATCGGGCGAGATCCTGCGCCAGTGCATGCCGCCGTCGGTGGTCGACATCACGTATTGGAAGCCGGCGAACAGTTCATGCGGGTTGGTGGCGTTGAACACCAGCGGGTTTTCGTTGTTCCAGCGCAGGTCGAGCGACGTGTCGACGTTTGGCGAGACATTGGTCCACTGTCCGCTGGGATAGGTGATCTTCATGATGCCGGCGGAGAGGTTGAGCGCGTAGATGATTTTCGGATTGAGCGGATCGGGAACGATCGGTCCCCGCTCGTTGCCGGGATTCGGCAACCAGTCGAGCGGGGTGATCTCGCCCATGTCGCCGCGGGGGCGCACAGCGATGGCACAGGCGTCCTGCTGCGTGCCGTAGATCCAGTACGGCCAGGAGTTGTCCACCGAGATATGGTAGATCTGCGCGGTCGGCTGGTTGTACCAGAGGCTCCAGGTGTCGCCGCCATCCTGCGACACGGTGCCGCCCTGGTCGAGCCCCATGAACATCCGCTTCCCGTCGGTCGGATCGATCCAGAGTACCTGCGGATCATCACCACCTGGCGCACCCTTCCACGCCGCGAACGTGCGGCCGCCGTCGGTCGACTTGTATGCCGCCGTCGCAATGGTGTAGACCACATCGGGATTGTCGCTGTTGACCCAGACGCCCGAGGTGTAGTTCCCCTGGCCGTTGACGATGCGGGGGTCATCGGCCGCGGTACGGCGCCACGAACTGCCACCGTCGTCAGACCGGTACAGGCCGAAGGTGCCGATCAGGAACATCCGCTGCGCGTTGGTGTGCATCGCCACGGCAACGCTCACCCGCCCGGTCAGCGGCACCGGCAGGCCGTTGCCGGAGATTTCCTTCCAGCTGACGCCCCCGTCGGTCGACTTGTAGAGATACGTCCCGGCGGCACCACCGGCGTTGCCACCTGCCGCACCGCGCCCACCACGGCCGCCACCGTGCCGGATTGTCGTGGCGAGCACCACCTCGGGATGGTCGTACGCCGACGCCAGGTCTTCCGCGCCGGTGGTGGAATCGACGTAGAGCGTGCGCGTCCAGTTCCTGCCGCCATCCGTGGTGCGAAAGACGCCGCGATGGCCATCGGCGGCGCGATTGCTTCCCAGCGCCGCCATGAGCACCACGTCGGGATTGCGGGGGTCGACCAGCATTGCCGGAATCGCGCGGGTGTCATCCATGCCGAGGTGTTGCCAGCTCCGGCCGGCATCGGTGGACTTGTACACCCCGTTGCCCTCGTTGACACCACCGGTCCCGACGTACACGACATCGGGATTCGACGGCGCCACCTCCACCGAGCCGATCGACGACACGTCCTTGATGCTGTCGAAGACCGGAAACCAGGTGACTCCGGCACTCATCGACTTCCAGACGCCGCCGATCGGCAGCCCCATGTAATAGACGCCGGGTTGTCCGACGGCGCCGGTGACCGCGCTCACGCGACCCGCGCGAAACGGACCGATGTTGCGCCACTTGAGGCCGGCGAAGAGTGAAGGTTGGACCTGGGCCGGTATCGGCCGTGCGGCAAGGAGCGGCAGCGCGAGGAGTGCAACGCGCGCCGGCCAGAGGCGGCGGGACGGGGCAGCGGGCGAACCCGGCATGTGGGGCCTCGCGATGTCGATCAGGAGTGCGCCAGGAGGATCGCGAACGATCGCCCGCAATGATCGACCCCGCAAGACGGCGGTCGCTCCCCTCAACGGCGCCGAAGCGGGCCGCGTAGACCGACTAGCTTTTCGTCATCGCATCGTGGAGCCCGTTTGTCGCCATCGCCTGACCAGTCGCCGTCTCGTGCCGGAAGGGGCCTCCTGCTGGCCCTCGGCGCGGCGGCCGTCGTGGCGATCTACTCGGCCGGATTGTTCCGCACCCGGACAGCGGCGGCGCGATGGCAGGACGACGCGAGCCGGACCCGGACCGGGCAACCGGCCGATTCGACGCCGGTCGCGGCGGCGGCGTCCGCTGCACCGGTTCCCCACGACAGCGTCGCTCCCGACCGGCGAGTGGCACCGGACAGCAGTCACCGGGTCGCACCCCACCACGTCACCCATCCGAAAGCACCACTCATCGTCGCGGCACGCCCGCCGGCGCCAAAGGTGCCGGACAGCGACACCGCGACGGCCGTCGAGCCGCCAGCCGCCACCCCGCAGCCAGCGGCGCTGCCGCCCGCTTCGACCACGACGCCGCCGCCGCCGCCGCCCCCACCGACTCCGGTGCCACTCTCGACGGCGACCGCGCCACCGCCCACCGACACAGCGGCGGCAGACACGACATCGCGCAAGTGGCGTGACGGCGTGTACACCGGTTGGGGATATTCGCGACACGGCGACATCCAGGTCACCGTCACCATCGCCAACGGCCGGATCACCAACACCGTGATCAGCGACTGCGAAACGCGGTATCCCTGTTCCCGGATTGCGTCGATTGTTCCGCAAGTGGTCGAGCGGCAGAGCGCCGAAGTCGACTACGTCTCGCGCGCCACCCAGAGCAGCGACGCGTTCTACGGAGCGGTGGTCCAGGCCCTCGCCAAGGCCAAATGACCGCGCCGATGCGGGAATCCTTTGCCGTGATGGGGACCACGGTCACACTGCACATCGTCGACCCGTCGCGTGGCGACGCCGCGGCCGCGCTCGCTCGCGCGTCCGAGTGGTTCCACGTCGTGGAGCAGCATTGTTCCCGCTTTGACCCCGGCAGCGAGGTGCAGCGCCTGGCGCGTACGCCGGGTGCCGCGGTACCGGTGAGCGAGATCCTGTTCGAGGCGGTGCGATTTGCCGTCCTGCTCGCCGACGAAACCGGCGGCGCCTTCGATCCGGCGGTGGGCGGCACCATCGAGGCCCGCGGATTTGCCATCCACTACCTGACGGGCCAGCGGGTGACCACGCCGGGACTGGCGGCGGACGCGACGTTTCGCGACATCGAGCTCGACGCCGCCCGAAGGACCATCTGCCTGCGGCGTCCGTTGCTGCTCGACCTCGGTGCCGTCGCCAAGGGGCTGGCAGTCGACCTCGCCGCGCGGGAGCTGGCGCCGTTCACCGACTTCGCCATCGACGCCGGCGGCGATCTCCGGTTCGGCGGCCGCAATGGTGGACGCGAATGGCGGGCGGGACTCCGGGATCCATTCCATCCCGGCGCAATCGTCGACGCATTCCCGGTTCGCGACGCGGCAGCGTGCACCACGGCGCTCTACGAGCAGGGCGAGCACATCATCGATGCCAGGGATGGCGTCACGCCGGCGTCGCTGGCGAGCGTCACCGTCGTCGCGCCAAGCGCGATGGTGGCGGACGCCCTGGCGACGGCGGCATTCGTGCTCGGCATCGACGGGGGGCGTGCACTGCTGGCGCGACACGGGGTGGATGGCATGCTGATCGCCGGCGACGGCAGGCGGTTCACGACGGATACCCTCCTCGGCGCGGGCGCCGCGTCATGAAGGTGGGACGCTTCTTCCGGAGCCCCAAGGGCGAAATGCTCTTGGTGCTGTCGGTCGTGCTTGGGGTGGCGGTCGCGGTCACCGGTGTGGGCGCCACCTGGCCCGGCATCGCGGCGGCGATCGCGGTGGCTCTCGTGGTCGACGCCGCGGCGCTCCGCTGGCGGAAGGGGCGCTGGGTGGTGCCCGACGGCGCCCTGCTCACCGCGTTGATCGTGGCGATGATCATCGCGCCGGGCGAACCGTGGTACGTGGCGGCGGTCGCGACCCTGGTGGCGGTGGCAAGCAAGTATCTCTTCCGCGCCGGCACGGCGAACATCTTCAATCCGGCGGCGCTGGGCCTGCTGGCGGTGTTCTTCGTGTTCGGGGCCGAGCAGGACTGGTGGGGTGCGCTGCCCGATGCCGGCGTCACCGGCGTGGTGGTTCTGGTGGCGGCCGGGCTGTGGATTGCGGTCCGGCTCGGCAAGCTGCCCGGCGTGGTGGCGTTCCTCGGCTTCTACTATGGCATCGTCACGATTGCCGCCTTTGCCGGGGCCGACGCGCGCGTCGCCGAGCTGTATCGCGCGCCCGACCTGCAGGCGGCGATCTACTTCGCGTTCTTCATGGTCACCGATCCGCCGACCTCGCCGCCGCGCGCCGCCGACCAGGTGATGTTCGGCGCGATCGTGGCGATGGCAACCTGCACGGCGTTCTTCCTGGTCGGCGCGGAGTGGTATTTCCTGGGCGGAGTGCTGGCGGCCAACGCCTGGGAGGCGCTGCGCCGGCGGGGGGCGCGGGTGCGGCGGCGGGAACGGGAGCAGTCTGGCGCGCCCAGGCCCGATCCTTGGCCCGCCTGACAGCGAGGGATTGCTGCCGCGCCCGGGGTCCCTTTCCCGGGGGGATGTAGAATTCCGGCCTCGCCGTTCGTCGTTGGGGTGAAGGCCGGAAATGAGACCCGACCGAAGGACCACTCCCGGAGAAGACATGCCGCAATACCTGGTTGCCATCCAGCACCCTGATAACTACCAACCGCCCGCGGACGGTGAAGCGATGATGCGCGACATCAGCGCGCTGAATCGGGAGATGATCGCCGCCGGGGTCAGGGATTTCGCCGGGGGGTTGCAGCCCGCGGGAAAGGCGAAATCGGTACGGACCGGGGCCGACGGCGAGTTGGTCGTCACGGACGGACCCTATATCGAGGCGAAGGAGTATGTCGGCGGTCTCTGGCTCCTGAAGTGTGCCGACATGAACGAGGCCGTGGAGTGGGCGCGAAAGGCCGCCGTGGCGTGCCGGGTGCCGGTCGAGGTGAGAGAGTTCCTGGCCATGCCGTCGGACCGGAACGCATCTCCCGAACAGAACCGCTGAGGAGGGACGGGTGCGTTTCATGACCGGCGTGGCGCTGCTTGTACTTGGTCTGGCGCATCAGGCGATGGCCCAGGATGCCGCGACGAAATACCCGGCGATGGCGCCCGTCGACCAATACCTCATGGCGAGTCGGGACGCGGAAATCGCCCTGGCACGCAGCGCCGCGCCGAGTTCGATCTCGCGCAACGCCGAAGTGCTGGTCCTCGGCCCTCAGGGTTTCGAGTCAGCGGTCAGAGGCAAGAACGGGTTCGTGTGCCTCGTGGGGCGCGGATGGTCATCCGCACCGGATGCTGACTTCTGGAATCCGCACGTGCGCGTGCCGATGTGCGTCAACGCACCGGCCGCGAGGTCGTATCTGCCGCGTGTGACGGCCATCACCGCGCTGGCCTTGCGGGGACGAACGCCGGCACAGGTGAACGAGGCCATGGCTGCCGCGGTCGAGAAGCGGGAATTGCCGTCGATGGAGCCCGGGGCGATGTGTTACATGATGTCGAAGCAAGGCAACGGCGGCGACCGCATCCCACATTGGCCTTCGCACCTCATGTTCTTCCTGTCCGACGTCGATCCCGCAATGTGGGGAGCCAACCAGCCGGGCTCTCCGGTCCTCGGAGTGGCCGATTCCGCCGAACATCTCACCCAGTTCGTCATCCCGGTACAACGTTGGTCCGACGGATCGGCAGCACTTCCGGCATCGCCAGCTCATCCGCATCCGTAGCGTCTCTGCCTGAGGTGTCGCTCCGGCCCCCACCAGGATGGAGCCAGGCCAACATGACCGATGTCCACGGGACGATCGAGGCGGTGTGGAAGATCGAGTCGACCCGGGTGATCGCTGCCATTGCCCGCGTCACCCACGACGTCGGCATCGCTGAAGAACTGGCCCAGGACGCACTGGTCGCGGCCCTGGAGCGGTGGCCCGAAGACGGCATCCCGGACAATCCCGCTGCCTGGCTGATGACCGCGGCAAAGCGTCGCGCCATCGACAGTCTCCGCCGTGCCCGGATGCTCACACACAAGCACGAAGAGGTTGCTCGGGAGCTTCAAGAACGGCAGCAGCAGCTGGGAGAAGCACTGGACCGGGCGCTGGATCAGGTCATCGACGATGACATCCTGCGGCTGATCTTTACTGCGTGTCATCCGGTGCTGCCGGTCGAAGGGCGCATCGCGCTGACGCTGCGTCTGGTCGGTGGCCTCACGACGGCGGAGATCTCCCGTGCCTTTCTGGTGTCCGAAAAGACGATGGGCCAGCGGATCTTTCGCGCCAGGAAGACTCTCTCGGAAGCGCATGTGCCCTTCGAGACGCCGCGCGAGGACGAATTGCGCCGCAGGGTGCAGTCGGTGCTTTCCGTCATCTACCTGATCTTCAACGAGGGTCATACTGCGACGTCAGGAGCGGAGTGGGTGCGGGCCGCGCTCTGCGACGAGGCGCTGCGGCTCGGACGGATGCTGGTGGAACTGCTTCCGGGCGAGTCCGAGGCACACGCGCTGCTGGCGCTGATGGAATTGAATGCGTCTCGCATCGCGGCGCGGCGGGGCAGCAACGGCGAGGCGGTCCTGTTGCCGGATCAGGATCGTTCGCGGTGGGACGACGCGCAGATTCACCGGGGAATGACCTCGCTCGAGCACGCCCAAAGGCTGGGAGGGGGAACCAGGTACTATGCGCTGCAGGCGGCGATTGCTGCCTGCCACATGCAAGCGCGACGGGCGGAAGAGACGGACTGGGACCGGATCGTGCTGCTGTATGACGCGCTGTTGCAAACCACGTCATCGCCCATCGTGGCGCTGAACCGAGCCGTCGCTCTGGGAATGGCACGGGGTCCGACCGCCGGACTTGATGCGCTCGATGCCATGGCGACGCCCGCCGGCGACGCTCCGTTGGCCGGCCATCATCTCTTCCATAGCGTTCGCGGCGACCTGTTGCTCAAATTGGGCAGGCGGGCCGAGGCGCGTGAAGAACTGCAGGCCGCCATCGCCATGACGACCAATCAGAGGGAGCAGGAGTTGCTGGTGGAGAGACTCAAGCAGGTGGATCGCGGTGCGGCACCCTGAGCTGCACCGCAATTGTCCAGCGAGCCCGCTGTGCAGCACCCGGCAGGTGCGGCGTCCCGCCGCGACACGCCAGTCGTCGGATGATCCGGCCGATCAGCGCCGATTGCGCGCCGAGGCCGGGGAAAGAAAGCAAAGAGATCAGCGCGACACGCTGACCTCCCCGACTGGTGCGGCTGCGATGTTCGACGTCAGGGCCGTCGCCGGCGCCGCTTCACCCCCGCGCCGAGCAGACCCACCAGGCCGGTCGCCAGCAGCGTGACTGACCCGGGTTCGGGAGTGGCGGTGAGGTCGGTGTACGTGTGGAAGTCGAGATCGCCGTTACCGTATTGGTAGTACGGCTCCGTCTCATAGTCAGTACCCTGGTTGAAGTACGCGACGCCATCCGGGTACAGGTCTGTGCTGAGGTCGCCCATGGGAAAGGCGCCTTGACCCGCTGGGGAGCCGCCGAGGGTCAACCAGTACAGCTGCCCCGGCGTCACGGTCACCGGCGACCAGAAGACATCGAAGAACGCAGTGTTTCCGGCCCCGGTCAGGTCGAAAGAGACCGTCCCGCCGGCAAGAGGACTCCCCCCGGGGGCCGGAGCCGCTCCCCACAGATCAATTGTGACCTGGCCGGAGGTCGTTAAACCTTCCTCGGTCAGACGGAACCCGGCGCCGGAGATGTTGGAACTGCTGGTCCTGAATGTCTGGGCAGACCAGAATTGGTCAGTACCTGAGAAGATGAAATCGAGGCCGTTGTTCTGCTGCTGGTCGAGCACGTTCTGCCCGCGCGCGGGCAATGCGACGACTCCCAACAGGAGCGCTGCAGGCAGAATACCAAGTCGCACCGAACGCATGTGGACCCCTATGGCGAGGATGAGGCTTGTCACGATAGCGCGGAGGAGGACTGAAGTGCGGATGCAATAATCAAGCCGAATCGGGAGTGTCGAGACTCCCGCCACAATGCCATTCCGACCTCAACACAGCGGGCACGGTCGTGGCGCTGGCGCCACAAATGGGGCCGAGGCGCAACAGGACCGACGGCGCCGCCAACACCTTCGCCGTCCGTGCCATTACTGCTGCGTGCTGCGGCACGACCTTTGTCTGCATCGCGATCCCGGTCATCTGCAGATGGAGCTGGGCCGTGACGAGCGTTGACCGCCGGCTGGTCTGGTGCCGACTCTGCGCACAACCTACGTCATTGGAGCGAGCCCATGACCGGCGGAAACACAGTTGAGGGGACGCGGTCGTTCGAATTTCGATTCACCGATCAACTACGGCCTGACGGACCCTCCGAAGTGAAGCGCGATAAGCTCAGTAGGCGTGCCGTCCGCAACGATGGACACCGCAACGGACACCGCGCTGAGACGGAGACCTGAATGGAACGCCCCGCCGACGGAGAACCGATGGCGGGGCAAAGAGTTACCAGAGTGGGCCTGGGAGGAGTTGAACCTCCGACCTCACGCTTATCAGGCGTGCGCTCTAACCACCTGAGCTACAGGCCCCGGCTGGGCGGAAAAGTAATCGGCGAGGCCCGATGGCCAAGGCCGCTGGCGGCTTCCACGCCGGCCCCGTTCAGGCGCGAGCCCCTCCCCAGCTCCGCCGCCAGCCGCAACGACAACGCCACGATGGTGAGTGTCGGGTTGGCCACCCCCGCGGTGGGAAACACCGACGCTCCGGCGACCCAGAGGTTGTCGCTGCCGTGCACCTTGAGCTCGGCGTCGACCACCCCTTGCGCCGGGTCACAATGCATCCGGGTGGTGCCGGCGTGATGATGCACGTCGGGGTCGAGCACCCCCCGTTCGCGAACCACCACCTCACCCGCCCCGCACCGCGCAAACTCACGCTGCACCACCGCCACCGTGCGGCGCCGATTCTCCTCGTCGACCTCCCGCCACCGCCACTCGACCGCCGGCACCGGCACCCCGAAGCGGTCCTGCTCCGCCCCCAGCGTCACCCGGTTGTCGCGGTGCGGCGCCTGCTCCAGGTCCAACAGCACCCGGTAGGTGGTGGCCGGCCGGCCGCCCAATGCCGCCTGCAGCCGCTTCGCGATGCGCCGCGTGCGCGCCTCGCGATCGGGATAGAGCCGCAACGACGCGTTCCACAACCGCTCGCCGGTGAGCAGTTCCGCCGAACAACCGATCCGTCCGATGAGAGCCGCGCGCGCACCCTCACCGTCTGCCGCGTAGCGCCCTGGCCGCGGCGAGAGTGCCGGATGCCGCGTCACGAGCAGCAGCGAGCGATCGACGGGGTGTTCCATCAGCCCCCGACCCAGCCAGCCGTGCCGCGCAACCGGCCCGGGCCCCACCGCGAGCAGGAAGCGGGCGTTCTCGATGGCGCCCAGCGCCAGCACGAAGCGTTGCGCCGTGATGGTGCCGTGCTTGCCGTCCAGCGTGGTCCAGCGCACTGCCTCGACATGCGCGCCGGTGCACGACAGCCCGGTCACGGTGGCGTCGGTGAGCAGTGTTACCTGACGGTGCCGGCCAAGTCGTTCGGGAAGCGTCTGGCAGAAGAACGCCGCCGGCCCCCAGTGATAGACGTCGCTGGTGAAGGACGCGGAGGGAAACGGCAACGACGGCAGGGACGGACCGACCGCCGCCGCACCGTCGGGAAGCCCGATCAGGTCGCGGGCGGCACGATACCAGGGGTCGAGCGCGTCTCCGGCAAACGGCCAGCCGCTGTGCGGCAGCTCGGCTCGCGCCACGAGGTCGATGGCGTCGAGCGGGACGTACTTGGCGCCGACGGCACCCTGTCGCTCGGTGTTCCAGAGCGTCGCGGTGCCGCCCATCCCTCGGCCGCGTGACGCACAAAGGTCCTGGTTCCAGCCGCTCACCGACCCGGCGTTGAGGCTGCCCGCCGGCCCGGGCAATGCCCCGCCGCTTTCGACCACCACCACGTCGACGCCACGCTGCGCCAATGCGTCGGCCAATGCCAGCCCGGCGGGCCCGGCGCCGACGACGCAGACCGCGGCCGAGAACCGGGCACCCTCTTCGAGGGCACGGGCGTCAGCGAGCATCGATATCGGGGTTGCGTGGCGGCCGGCGACCGGTCATGCCATAATCATTACCGATCGATCCCCATGCACAAAGGAGCCGGAGTGCCGAGTTCGCGCCGAGTCCTGGTCCTCGCCCTCGACGCCGCGACCCCCGAGCTGCTGGCCCGGTGGGGCGCCGACGGCACGCTGCCGCACCTGGGACGGCTTCAGCGCGAAGGGGTGGTGTTCGACGTGGAAGGGCCGCTGGGGCTGGAGGTGGCCGGCACCTGGCCGACATTCTATACCGGCCTTCCACCGGGACATCACGGCGTCTGCTGGCTGGACCGGGTGATTCCCGGCAGCTATCGGCAGCAGCGGATGGTCGACGCCGATTTTGCCGAGCACGTTCCGTTCTGGGTGCGCTTCAGTGACGCCGGACGGCGGGTGGCGATTCTCGACGTGCCGTTCGCGCCGCTGCCGAAGCACCTCAACGGCTTCCATATCAGCGAATGGGGAAGCCACGACGCCATCACCCGGCTGCGCGCCTTCCCGCGCCAGTTGCGCAGCGAGGTGGCGCGGCGCTGGGGCCGGTATCCCGCGCCACTGACTTGCGACACCGGACGACTCGATGCCGCGGGCTATCGTGACCTCACCGACCGGATGATCGGCGGCAGCGAACTGCGCACCGACATGACGCGCCACTACCTGAGCGGCGGCGACTGGGACTTTGCCATCCAGGTGTTCACCGAATTCCATTGCGCCGGGCACCTCCTCTGGCACTTCCACGATCCGCACCATCCGTCGGCGGATCCCGACGACACGGCGCGGACCGGCGACCTGCTGCGCGACATCTACCTTGCCGCCGACCGATCGATCGGCGAGATCCTCGCGGCGGTGCCGGACGACACGATCGTCGCGGTCGGTTCGCTGCACGGCATGTCGTGGGCCTGTGGGTCGAGCATCCTGTTGCCGCAGATGCTCGAAGGGCTCGGCGCCCTGCAACGCGCGTCGCACCGGCGCGAGGCGTCGGGCGGCGCGGTGCCGTACGGCGGCGGCGCCCCGGGCGACGGGCCGCTGCGCCGGCTGGTCAAGTCGGCCCGGGTGAAGCTCTGGGAAGCCCGCCAATGGGTGAACACCGCGGTGCTCGAGCGTGGCGTACCGATCGACATCGTGCCGGGCGGCACGCGGGCGTTCCCGATGGGATTCGGGGCCGATGCGCGCACGTCCGGGATCCGGTTCAACCTCCGGGGCCGCGAGCCGGAAGGGGTGCTGGAACCGGGGGCGGAGGCAGACCGCTTTGGCGACCAACTGGCGGCGGGGTTGCTGGCATTCACCGACGCCGAAACCGGGGCACCACTGGTGAACCGCGTGCTGCGCACCGCGGAGCTGCACCCCGGACCGCGGTCGCACGAACTCCCCGACCTCATCGTCGAGTGGCACGAGCAACCGATGCGTGGCAGCACCGCGGTGGGCACCGGCGGCGGCGGGGTGTGGCGGGCCCACTCGGAGCGCACCGGGGTGATCGAGCACCGCTACGGCGGCGGCCGCACCGGGGCGCATCGCCTGCGTGGCGTGTTCCACGTGCACGGCGCCGGCGTACCGGCACGGCGGCTCGACCGGGTGGTCTCCACCCTCGACCTGCCGCAGACGTTTGCGCGCTGGCTCGACTGCGCACCGCCGACGGCGTTCGGCAATCCCATCCCGGAGCTGTTTCCGGATGCATGACCTCGCGCCGCTCGGGACATTGCCGGGCATCGCGGTGGTGGTTCCCTTCTATCGCGCCGACCGCTGGGTGACCGAGGCGGTGGAGTCGGTGCGCCGGCAGACGTACCCGCCGCGGGAGGTCGTGGTGGTCGACGACAGCCGGCCGGGCGACGAGCGCGAGGCGCTGCGGGCGCTGGGCAGCGGCGTCACCGTACTGGCGCATCCCCGAAACCTCGGGGTCGGCGCGGCGCGGCAGACCGGCACCGACGCCACCAGCGCCGAGCTGCTGGCGTATCTCGACGCCGACGACTGGCTGGAACCGAGCTATCTCGCGGCGGCAGTGGAGACGCTGCAACGCCACCCGAAGGCCGCCGGGTGCTATGCGAACGTGGTCAAGCGACATCCCGACGGCAGCGCGGTGCGTTACGATCGCAAGCCGGCGCTGCTCGATGTGCGGGAAGCGGTGGTGCGCTCGCACGCCTATGCCACCGGACTGGTGGTGCGACGCGACGCCCTCGCGGCGATCGGCGGATGGTGTACGGACCGCGATGTGGTCGAGGATTGGGACCTGGTGGTGCGGTTGCTGGACCGATTCGACGGCATGCCGCTGGTGCCGGAGCCGGCGATCAACTACCGGGTCGGCAACACCGGTGGACTCAACAGCCAGCACTGGCACGTCCTGCGACGGTGGCGGAAGACGGTGCGGATCAACCGCGAGTTGCTGGAACGCCATTACGGTGCCGGGGCGGCCCGTCGCCGCCTGGCGCAGGCGTTTGCCGACCGCCACGACCGCGCCGGCGGGTGGCGCGGGGCGGCCTACGGGGCGATCGCCACGGCACTGGGCCGCCCGCTTCGCGAGGCGTTCCCCGGATGACGGCCCCGACCGGTTCGACGCCGATTGCGGCGGTGATCACCTTCTACCGCGACGACCGCTTCTTTCCGGAGGCGCTGGCGTCGGCGCTGGCGCAGACCCGGCGCCCCGACGACATCGTGGTGGTCGACGACGCCTCGCCGCCCGACCAGGCGCGGACACTCGCGGCGCTCGATCCGCGCATCCGCGTCGTCCGGCACGAGCGCAATCGCGGGGCGGGGGCGGCGCGGCAGAGCGGCTCCGCGGCCACCGACGCGCCGTTCATCGCCTACCTCGACGCCGACGACAGCTGGCTGCCCGGCAAGCTGGCGGCACAGGCGGCACTGCTCGAGAGCGACCCGTCGATCGACGCGGTGCACTGCGCGTTGATCTCGGTGCGCCCCCACGGCGAACGGGTGTTTTCCGAAAAGCCGGCGCTGCTCGACCTGGAGACGCAGCTCTACCAGAACCGGGTGCTGCCATCGTCGCTGATGATCCGGCGCGAGGCGCTCGACGCCGTCGGCGGCTGGTCGCCCGACCGTCGGCTGATGGAGGACTGGGACCTGAGCACCCGGCTGGTGGCGGCGGGGCGCCGCGTGGTCTTCCTGCCGGAGCCGCTGGTGCGCTTCCGGCGGATGAATCACGGCAACCTCTCGTCGCGCGGGCTGCGGCACATGGCGATCCTGCTGCAGACCGTCTGGCACCATCGCGCGCTGTACCGCGCCACCGGTGGCCGGCGCTTCCTGCTGCGCACCATGCGCGGCGTGCTGGCGCGGGAGGGGTACCGGCGGGGCGGCGTCTCGGGACGGATGCTGCGGCTGCTGGCGCTGTGGCGGCAGGCGTGACGAGGAGGGAGGGCGCATGAGGAGTGCGGCAGGCAGCGTGAGCGTCGGCGCGGTGGTGGCGATGTTGCTCGCGACCGGCGCCGGGGGGCTTGCCGCCCAGCGGCCGGTGCCCGTGCTGACCGCAAAGCAGAACCTGCGGATCGACGCGACCGACCAGAATCTGTCGCGTGTCACGTTCATCGACATCGCGAGCGATGGCACCATCGCGCTGGGACAGGACGAGGATGGGCTGGTCCGGTTCTTCGATGCGCATGGCCGGCCAGCGGGCACGTTCGGCCACAAGGGGCAGGGGCCTGGTGAATTCAACCAGATGCGCACGGACGGCATGGTGGCCGACACACTGTGGATCCTGGACTTTCGGAACAACCGGATCACCTTCATCTCGCCCGACCATCGCCTGCTGCGCAGCGCCCCACTCTTTGCGGCGCTCAAGGCTACGCCATCAGACAGCGTCGGGCTCTCCGGCACAATCGCCGGCATTCCGGTCGACGGAGTGTATGGCGACGGCTCGTTCATCTCGCGCCTGTACCTTCCGAAGCAGGCGCCCAGACCCTCGTGGTACCCTGCTCATGCCACGGGCGACCCTGTCGTCATTGCCGACGCCAGGGGGGTCTTCCGTCGCCTTGTGGCGATCGATCCGACGATACCGCCAGAGTGTGAGAAGAGCGGCAGCCTCCCGCGCAACGGCAGCTGGGGCGTCACGGTCCCGTTCTGTTACCAGGCCCGGAGCGTGTTCGCCCCCGATGCCAGTCGCTACGGCGTCATTCTCGGAACGAATGCGACTGGGCCACGAGCGGGCTACCGCCTGGTGGTCATTGCGTCGCGGGGCGATACCGTGGTGAACCGGATCTTCGACTACGCGCCGATCGCGATCAGCGGGCACGTTGCGGACAGCATGCGTCAGGCGCGACTCACGACGATGCGCGGAGAGCCGCCGCCGATGCTCGCTGCCCTGAAGGACATGGCGCTGCCGGCGACATACCCGCCAGTGCATGGCCTGCTGCTGGGCCGGGACGGAACCATCTGGATCGAGCAGTGGGCAGCGGACGCGAGTCATCACTGGCTGGTGCTCGACCCGAAGGGCAATCCGACAGGCGAACTGACGGTTCCGCACAATATCACGATCCACGCCGCGGAACGGGGGCAGTTCTGGGGAATCGACACCGACGCCGATGGCCTGCAGAGCGTGGTGCGGTACCAGGTGCAGCCGTGAGGCGGCAGACGAATGTCGTGAGACGCGAGATGAGGGACCCATTGCCGGGCATTGAGGTTCCTCGACTTCGCGAGCGCTGCGCGCTCGCTCCGCTCGGAATGACAGGTCGGCGCCGGACCGCCGGTCCGAGCACATCGATAATTGGTTATAGTCGCACTATAACCAATTCAGGGCGCTGGGGCGCTCGCGCCGCCCGGGAGGACAGCGTTCCCGGTCCCGGGCCCCGGGGGGCAAACAACAGCGCCCCGCCATTCGACGGGGCGCACAATGCTGTCGGCGTACCGGTGGTGGTTACTCCTCGTCGTCCTCCCCGAACGAGAAGTCGTCTTCGAAATCCTCGTCGTCGTCGAACTCGTCTTCGTCGTCGTCGAAGTCCTCGTCGTCGTCCTCGTCGTAGTCCTCGTCATCTTCGTCGAAGTCGAACTGCTCCTCTTCGAACTCTTCCTCGTCTCCGTCGAATCGCCGCCGAGCGGTCAGCTCGAGCGACGCCGCAACGGATGCCTCCCACGCCGACATGGTAGCCTCCACGGTTCCGGACTCCGGGGTAACAGGAACTGCCAAGGTTCCTGCGGGTCAAGATGCGTCGGCGACCCGATTCGCCGCGCGCTGCGCCTTGCGGCGCTCGGTGGCCTGCAGCACCCGCTTGCGGAGCCGGATGTTGTGCGGGGTCACCTCGATCAACTCGTCTTCCTCGATGTATTCCAGCGCGTACTCCAGGGTGATCTCCCGGGGCGGCTCCAGCGACGACGTTGTCATCAGTCGCCGTGGTCCGCATGTTGGTCAGCTTCTTTTCCTTGCCGACGTTGACGTCCATGTCGCCGGGGCGGGCACTCTCGCCGACGATCATCCCTTCGTAGACCTCCTCGCCCGGGCGCCACGAACATCTGGGCCCGCTCCTGCAGGTTGCCGAGGGCGAACGCCACCACGGTGGCCTCGCGGTCGGCCACCAGCACGCCGCGCTTGCGGCCGGCCAGCGGCCCGGCCCACGGCCCGTACTCCAGGAAGCGATGGTGCATGGTGCCGGTGCCTCGGCGTGTCGGTCAGGAACTCCGACCGGTAGCCGAACAGCCCGCGCGCCGGGATCGGAAGGTGAGCCGCACCGATCCCCTGCCCCGGGTTCTCATCTCGCGCAGTTCCGCCCGGCGGGGTCCCAAGCTGCTCCATGACGACGCCCATGTAGCTCTCGGGCACATCGACCGTCAACTCCTCCTACGGCTCGAGCCGCTCGCCGTCGGGGCCCTCCTTGAGGATCACCCGCGGCCGCGATACCTGGAACTCGTACCCCTCGCGGCGCATCGTCTCCATCAGGATGCGCGAGGTGGAGCTCGCCGCGACCCGAAACGGTGTGGGTGTCGGGCGAATCGGTTTCCTCGACCCGGAGCGCCACGTTGCGCTCCAGCTCGTGGAAGAGCCGGTCGCGCACCTGGCGCGAGGTGACGAACTTGCCGTCGCGCCCGGCGAACGGCGAGTTGTTGACGATGAAGTCCACCGAGATGGTGGGTTCTTCCACCGCGATGCCGGCCAGCCGCTCGGGCACCAGCGGGTCGGCAAACGTCTTGCCGATCTCGAGCCCGTCGAAGCCGGCCAGTGCGACGATGTCGCCGGCATCGACCGACTCGACTTCCACCCGGTGGAGCCCATCGAAGGTGTAGAGCTTGGTGACCCGGTTTTCGCTCGACACCGGCTGGGTCCGATACCAATCCCGGTTCGCCCAGCGGCAGCAGCGCCACCCGGTCGCCGACGGCGATCCGCCCCCGCTCGATGCGCCCGATGGCGATCCGCCCCAGGAAGGGCGAGAAGTCGAGGGTCGAGATCAGCATCTGCAGCGGGCCCTCGGGGTTGCCGGACGGCGGCGGCACCGTGGCGAGGATCACCTCGAAGAGGGCGTCGAGATTGGTGCCCGGCTGCTTCGAGTGACAGCGACGCGGTGCCGTTGCGGCTCGAGGTGTAGAGGAACGGGCAGTCGAGCTGCTGCTCGGTGGCCTCGAGGTCGATGAACAGCGAGAGGACCTCGTCGTGCACCCGGAGCGGTTCGGCGTCGGCGCGGTCGATCTTGTTGATCGCGACGATCGGCTGCAGCCCGAGGCCAAGCGCCTTGCGGGTCACGAAGCGGGTCTGCGGCATCGGCCCTTCGGCGGCGTCGACCAGGATCAGCACGCCATCGACCATGCGAAGGATCCGTTCGACCTCGCCGCCGAAGTCGGCGTGTCCGGGCGTGTCGACGATGTTGATCTTGGTGCCGTGCCAGCTCACCGCGGTGTTCTTGGCGAGGATGGTGATGCCGCGCTCCCGCTCGAGCGGGTTGGAATCCATGACCCGCTCCGCCACCTGCTGGTTGGCGCGGAATGCCCCCGCCTGGCGGAGCATCTGGTCCACCAGGGTGGTCTTGCCGTGATCGACGTGCGCGATGATGGCGAGGTTGCGGATGGGCACGGAGGGAGTCGTGAGTCCTGAGTCGTGAGTCGTGGGCCTGAGGCCCTTTCCGGGCGCATATATAGAACGGGTGGGGGAGTGGGGCAAGGCACCGATGGCCCAGAGGCCAGAGCCCAGAGCCCAAGGCCCAGAGCCCAGAGCGCCCGGTGCCGATCGCCGTGCGTCACTCAGCCCTCAGTTGTTCCCGTAAAATTCGTGCGCGATGTTCTGGGCTCTGGGCTCTGGGCTCTGGGCGCTCTTCAGTGCTGATGCACGTGTCCCACCTGAGCGCCGATCTCTTCCCCGCACCGCGCCGCCTCGCATTCGCCCCTCGGTTTCCAGCTGGATCGTGACATGCCGGACGCCAAGCTGGCTCATGGCGCCCTCCAGTCGTGGCGAGACGCCAGGGTGGGCGTCGAGGGCGGGAACCACCACGTGGGCGCTCATTGCCACCAGCCCGCTGGTGACCGATCCAGACGTGCACGTCGTGCACCGCGGTGACGCCGGGGACAGCGAGGAGGCGACCGCTCGACGTCGCCGGCGGTCGAACGTCCTCCGGCACCCGGTCGAGGAGGATGACACTGCTCTCGCGCACCAGGCGCCAGGCGCTGCGGAGGATGATCACCGAGACGAGGACCGAGACGATCGGGTCGATCCGCATCCACCCGGTGAAGTGGATCACCACCGCCGCGACGAGCGCACCGACCGAACCGAGGATGTCGCCGAGAATGTGGAGGTAGACGCCGCGGGCGTTGAGGTTGTGGCCGCTGTGGCCGTGCAGGACCGACAGCGAGATGAGGTTGACCACCAGGCCGGCAATCGGCCACGCCGCCGAACAGCGTGGCGTTGATCGGTCCGGGGCGAGAAGAAGCGGTCGATGGCGGCGAGGGTGATCCCGGCGCCGATGACGAAGAGGGCGAGGCCGTTGAGCAGGGCGGCGAGGATCTCCCACCGGAGGTTGCCGAAGCGCTGGGCGGAGCCGTCGCGGCGCCGGGCAATCCGGGCCCCCACCAGGGCGAGGGCGAGGGCGGCGACGTCGGTGCCCATGTGGCCGGCGTCGGCGAGAAGGGTGAGGGAGTGGGCGAGCATTCCCCCGGCCACCTCGACGAGGGTGAAGAACGCAGTCAACCCGAGCACCAGCGCGAACTTGCGCGGCAGCTGCCCGGTGTCGTGGGAGTGCCGATGCTCTCCCGGCCGGGTGCCGGCACCCTTAACCTTGGGGTCCATGCCCGTCGACCCGGCCGCTGCCGCGCCTCCCGCCTCCACCTCGCCGATCCTGCTCGGAATCGTCATCGTCCTCGCGCTGGTGAGCGCCAACGCCTTCTTCGTGTCTGCCGAATTTGCGCTCGTCTCCTCCCGGCAGAGCCGGCTGCAGGAAATGGTCCGCGCCGGCAACCGAAAAGCTATGCTGGCGCTGAAGGCGATCAAAACCCTCGACCGGGTGATCTCCGCGACGCAGCTGGGGATCACCCTCGCCTCGCTCGGGCTGGGGTGGGTGGGGGAACCGTGCGGTGGCCGGGGGGCTGGAGCACCTCTTCGCCGGGCTGCCGCCGGTCATCGCCGCGGTGGCAACCCACGGGGTGGCGGTCGCGATCGCGTTTGCCCTGATCACCTTCGTGCACATCCTGCTCGGCGAGCTGGTGCCCAAGGCGATCGCCTTGCTGCACGCCGAGGTGGTGGCCAGCTGGGTCGCCGGGCCACTGCTCGCCTTTGCGTGGGTGATGTACTACCCGATCGCGCTGCTGCGCGGCTCCGCCAACGGGCTGCTGCGGTTGCTGCACCTCGGGAAATTGAGCGATCGGGAACCGCTCCATTCGCCGGAGGAGCTGCGCATCATGGTGGAGCAGTCGCGCCGCGCCGGGTCGCTGGAGCGGGAGGACGCGCGGCTCCTCGAAGGGGTGTTCGAGTTCAGCGAGAAGTCGGCGATCGAGGTGATGACGCCGCGCACCGACATGGTGGCGATTGCCGCCGACATCACGGTCGACGAAGCCGCCGACCTGGTGGCGAAGGCGGGACGGTCGCGCTACCCGGTCTACGCCGCGTCGCTCGACGACATCGTCGGCGTGGTGCACGCCAAGGACGTGCTCCGGGCGCTCCGCGAAGCGCCCGATTCGCCGGTGCGCGGCATCATGCGGCCACCACTGTTCGTGCCGGGGAGTCGCGAGGTCGAAGACGTCCTCGCCGACATGAAGCGGCTCAAGTCGCACCTGGCCGTGGTGCTCGACGAATACGGCGGCACCGCCGGGCTGGTGACGATGGAAGACCTGCTGGAGGAGATCGTCGGCGAGATCTACGACGAATACGACCTGGTGCGGCAGGCGAGCGTGGCGGCGGCGGACGGCTCAGCGGTGGTGCCGGGAGCGCTGCCGGTGTCGGACTTCAACCGGCGCTTCAACGCGGCCCTCGACGAAACCGAGTACACCACGCTGGGCGGCTTCCTGTTCGGTCAGCTGGGGCGGCTACCCAAGGTGGGCGACACGGTGGAGACGCCGCAGCATCGCTTCGAGATCGCGGCCATGGCGGGCCGGCGGGTGAAGGCGGTGAAGGTCACGGCAACAGCCCGTCGCGCGGACGCAACAGACGGCTCGGAAGTGGGGCGTTGACGAGACACGCCTGAACGCCGCGCGATTCGCCGCGCATTCGCGCAAGTCCTTCAACGCCACAATGTTGCCGTCGCCGGGCACCGCTCCGACTTCACCGCATGGTTCTTGCTGATTCGACAACACGTTCCGGAGTCCACCCCACCAACAGCAGCAGTGGAGAGTTCGAATGGCCATTCGTACACGGCTTCACGCCTTGGTGTTCACCGTCCTCGCGAGTTGCACCTTTGCCGTCGCGGGCCAGGCCCAGACCAGCGGCTCGGTCTTTCTCAGCGGAGGCGTGTATCTCCAGGGGGGGTCCGTCTTCAATACCTCCTCGTCGGCGGTACTGAACACCGTCATCTACAGCCTTGGCGCAGCCGGCGACGGCATCGCGACATGGCAGTCGAACGCCGGCACCACCCTCGGCGGCGGCACCCCGTCGGATTTCCTCTCCGATGCCGACCACTTCCAGACCATCACGTTTGCGGGGTTGTCGGTGGGACCGGGGTCGCAGTTCGACTTCTCGGGGCTCGACATCGACCTGATCACGACGCTCTCGCCGCTGGTGATCGACCAGAGCACCGTCACGGGCGGGCTTCAGAACGCCTACGTCGAAGCGCAGTTCTCCGACGGTACGAACCTGTTCGGCTCGCTGCTCAACCAGAGTTGGACAATCGACCAGAATTTCGACCTCAGTCCGTCTGAAGTACCGGAGCCTGGCACCATGGCGTTGCTGGCCACCGGCCTTGTCGGATTGGCGGGATTGAAGCGGCGCCGGTCGGCCTAGCCGACTCGGACGTCCGATGGCGTGGTGCGCAGCGCCGCCCGATCGATATCGGGCGGCGCTGTCGCGTCACGGCCAGGGAGCAAAGCGGTCCCGCACCTTCTGGCGCACCCCCGGATTCCGCGGCGGCAGGAGGTTGAAGCGGACGATGTGCCAGAACGCGGCCACCCCGTCGCGCCAGCCGATCTTCTTCCCTTCCTCGTAGGTGCGCCCGGAATATGAAATCGGCAGCTCCCAGATGCGGGCGTGCGCCTGCGCCAGCCGGGCGACGATCTCCGGCTCGAACCCGAACCGGTCCGACGTGAGGATGAGCCGCTTCATCAGCGGCGCATGCACCACCTTGTAGCAGGTCTCCATGTCGGTGAGGTTGAGGTCGGTCAGCATGTTGGACATCAGCGTCAGCAGGGCGTTGCCGACCGAGTGCCAGAAATAGAGCACCCGGTGCGGGCCGCCCAGAAAGCGGGAGCCGAAGACGGCGTCGGCCTCGCCCCGTTCCAGCGGCGAGAGGAGCGACGGAATCTCGGCCGGGTCGTACTCCAGGTCGGCGTCCTGCACCACGATGACGTCGCCGGTGGCGGCCTCGATGGCGGTGCGGATGGCGGCTCCCTTGCCGCGGTTGACCGGGTGGTGGCGCACCACGTCGACCCGGCCCTCGGCAAGCAGCCGGTCGAGGATGTCGCCGCTGCCGTCGGTGGAGGCGTCGTTGACGCAGACGACCTCCTTGTCGAACGGCACCGCGCGGACCCGCTCGACGAGCGCCTCGAGGGTCCGCGCTTCGTTGTAGACCGGGATGAGGACCGAGACACGCAGGGTCATCGCTGGCTCCGCTGGGCGAGGTCGATGGCAAGCTTGACGGCGGCGGCCATGCTGGAGGGGTCGGCCCGGCCGGTCCCTGCAATATCGATGGCGGTGCCGTGATCCGGCGAGGTGCGGATGAACGGCAGGCCGAGGGTGACGTTCACGCCGCTCCCGAACGACGCCACCTTGATCGCGGTCATCCCGACATCGTGGTACGGCGCCAGGACGGCGTCGAATTCTCCGCGCATGGCGCGGACAAAGACGGTGTCGGCGGGGAGCGGGCCGGCGGCGCCCAGCCGGGTCGCGGCGGGGAGCATCACCCGGCTCTCCTCATCGCCGAAGAGGCCCTGTTCGCCGGCGTGGGGATTGAGGGCGCAGAGCGCCAGCCGCGGGTCGGCCACCCCGAACCACTGCTGCAGTCCGCGCCGGGTCACCTCGCCGACCCGCACGATGAGGTCGCTGGTGAGCACCAGCGGCACATCGCGCAGCGCCATGTGGGTGGTCACCAGCACCACACGAAGGCGGTCGCTGGCAAGCATCATCGCCACCGGCACGTTGCCGGCGAGGTGCGCCAGCCATTCGGTGTGGCCGGGAAACGGAAAGCCGGCGAGGTGGATGGCGTGCTTTTCGATCGGAGCGGTGACGATGGCATCGACCGAGCCGTCGAGGGCGAGCCGCGCGGCCTGTTCGATGGCGCGCCCGGCAATAAGCCCCGCCTGCGGCGCACCGTGCGGACCCTCGGCGGGCCATGGTCCGGTGGCGATCCGTTCGTCGGCCTCGAGGCCGGCGAGCTGTTCGCGGGCGCCGATGACGGTGACGTCGGCGTCGAGGCCGGGAGCGGAGGACGGTGGCGACGATCTCGGGGCCGATCCCGCGGGGATCACCGAGGGTCACCGCGAGCCGCGCCCGTCGCGTCACGGCAGCCGGATGTCGATGTACGTCTTGGCGCGGAGCTCGTTGATGTAGGCCTGCTGGCCGAGTTGCTGGCTGAGCAGGCTCTCGATCCGCGGCTTGAGCGATTCGAACGACGGCTGTCCGGCCGGCGCCCGTGCGATGACCCGCACGATCGCCCACTTGCTCCGATTCACGTCGGCGGAATCGACCAGCGCGAAGGGCGGCGTGCGTCTGGCCGCTGTCGACGCCGGCGAGCACCTTGGCGTAGACGTCGGGCAGCGACGGCAACGGAGCGTCGTCGACTTCCTTCTCCTCGACCTGGTCGGTGTAGCGCTTCTGGAGCGAGTCGAACGACGCCCCGGCGGCGAGGAGGCGGGCGACGGAATCGGCGAGGGCGTGGGCCGCCGCCGCGTGCGCCGAGTCGATCGGCGGAATCAGCAGGATGTGCCGGGCATGCACCTCGGTGGGCTCGCGGCGCAGCACCTGGATGATGTGGATGCCGTACTCGGTCTCGACCGGGTTGGAGATCTGCCCCACCGGCAGCGCAAAGGCGGCCTTGTCGAACGGCGGCAGCATCTTGCCGTGGGGAAACCACCCCAGGTCACCGCTGTCGGCGGCGGTGCCGGCGTCCATCGAGAAGTGGCGGGCCGCCTCGCCGAACGACGCCCCCTTGCGGAGTTCGGCGATGATCGAGTCGGCCTTTGCCACGGTCTGCGCCTTCTCGGCGGAATCGGGCTTCGGCGCAATGACGATCTGCTTGAACGACACGGTCGCCGGCGCGTTGCCGAAGAGCGGGAGATTGGCCTTGTAGAAGGCGCGCATCTCCTTGTCGGTGGGGTTGATCGGCTTGATCGTCTTGTTGTCGGACAGCTCCTGCTGGAAGCGCGAGATGTAGAGCTGGCGCCGCTGCTGGCCGGTGAGCCACTGCCGGTAGTCGTCGAGCGACTTGAAGCCGGCCTTGGCGAGTTCCGCGAGAAGATCGGCGGTGGACGGCGTCTGCTTGCGGAGGTTGCGCACCTGCGACTCGACGGCGTCGCTCACTTCCTGGTCGGTCACCTTGATGCTGGTGTCGTTGCGCGCCTGCTGGTACATCAGCTCGACGGCGATCAGCGTGTCGACCACCTGGTGCATCAGCTGGTGCACGCCGTCGGAATCCTTCGGGACCGGAATCCCCTGTTGCTGGCGGGCCTGCTCCAGGGTGTACAGCTCTTCGTTGACGCGCGACAGCGGAATGGCGGTGTTGCCGACGACGGCGGCGATCCGATCGGCCACCGTGTCGGCGCCGGTCTGCGCGGCGAGGCGCGCCGCGCCGGCGGGGGCAAACGCAGGCAGACCCGCGGCGCCCGCTGCGACCAGCAGCGCCACGAGTCCGCCGCGCACGCCCCGCGTGGTCACGGCTTGCCGCCGCCCTTCGAGCCGGTGTCGGGCTTGCCGGTCGGGGCCGGCTGCGGCGCGGTGGCACCCGGTGCCGGCATCGGCGCCGGCCCAGGGGCCTTCTGCAGCGCGCCACTGACGCTGTCACCGCCGGTCTTGGCGACGGCGAGGTCGACGGCGTGCTTGAGCCCCACACCGTTGATCGAGACGTGACTGTTGGCGCGCATGTCCCAGGCGAGCAGCCCCGGCGGCATGCGGAGAACGTGCCCGCCCTGCACCAGGGAGTCGAGGTAGGCGCGCACCAGCGAGTCGGCGATGTGCTGCCGGGCGCCCTTGCTGGCCGACGGGTCGAGCTTGTCGAGGCCGAGGTCGGTCTTCAGGGTGTCGACCGCCATGTTGAACGAATCGCGGATCGCCTGCCAGGTGGCCGGTGCCAGGGTGATGTGGCGCTGGTCGGCGTCCTGCACCAGCAGGTCGGTGCTGGCGATGCCGGTGATCAGCTGCGGCATGGCGGTGTCGGGCGCGGCGCGCATCTGGGCGATCATCTGCTGCCCCTGCCCCGGGTTGGGCTGCGCGGCCTTGAGCCAGTGGACAAAGTCTGCAACGGTAAACGTGCCGCCGTCATAAGTGGCGAGGGTCGACTTGTCGTTGCGCTTGGCGTCGAGGTCGGCAAGAGCGGCGCGGACCCGGGGAATCGCGTTGCGATCGACGGTGAGGTGCCGGTCCTTGCCGATCTCGGTCATGCGGGCCTGCACCAGCGAATCGCCGAGGCGCTCGAACTTGTCCTGCGCCAGCGCCTGGCGCCACATCCGGGCGGCCTCGGCCTGGGTCGGGCGGCGGATGATGTGGTAGCCGAATTCGGTGGTGACGATGCCGCTCATCTCGCCGGGCTTGAGCGCCCAGGCGGGCTTGGAGAACGACGGCACGAAGAAGTTTTCCGGCACCGGCGGCATCATGCCGCTATCGGGGACCGAACCGATGTCCTCGGAATTGGCGTGCGCGACCACGCTGAAATTGGCGCCATTGCGCAGCAAGGCGAGGAGCGAATCGGCCTTCTTCCGGGCGGCCGCCTTCTGCGCCGGGGTGAACGACGAATCGACCTTGATGAGGATGTGCTGGATGACCCGCTGCTTGTCGGCCTTCCACGCGCTGTCGATCTCGGCCTGGGTGACGTCGGCCTTGTGGGAGACCAGCGAGTCCTTGAGGCTGCGCGCCTTGTCGAAGGCGATCGGGAGGAACATCGCGTCGGCAATCTGGGTGGAATCGGGCTTGAAGCTGTTGCTCGCGACGGCCTGGGAGAAGACGGTCAGGTCGACCCAGATGTCCGCGACGATCTGCGCCGTCTGGGTGGTGAGCGGGACGCCCTTGCCGGAGGTCAGGAGCGTCGCCAGCTGCTGCGAGGTGAAGTCCTGTCCCGCGGCGGACGCGGCCACATCGGTATGGGCCGAGAAGATGCTGCACCCGCCAAGCACGGCGGTCAGCGCCGCCACCAACACCAGTTTACGCCGCATCAGACTCCTCAGATCGGTGAAAGAGACATCCGGCCTCAGGCGGCGACCTGCCGCAGGGCCCGCACCAGCGATGGAATCAGCGCCTCGCCGCCCAGGCGGATCAGTCGCAACGACAACGGCACGGTGCGCCGGACCTCGGCGGACAGCTGCACGTCGTCGAGGGCCTGGGTCAGATCCGGCCATCCGGGGCGACGCTCCCTGCCGGAAGGTGAGGCGGGCCTCGTCGCCCCGGACCAGCACGTGCTGCAGCCCGAGCCGCGCCCCCATGGCCCGCAGCCGGCCCATGTCGAGCAGGGCATCCGCCTCCGGCGGCAGGGGGCCGAACCGCTCGCGCAATTCCGCCCGCAGCTCATCAATGTCGCCGGGCGCCGACGCTCGCGCCAGTCGGCGATAGAGGTCGAGCTTCGATCTCGTCGTCGGGGACGAAGCTGTCGGGGAGGTGGGCGGCACGTGTCGAATACCACGTCGGGCGGCTGGGGCAGCCGTCGCCCCCCTTCCGGCCCCGCAGAGCCGTCACCGTCTCCTCCAGCCACCGCAGGTAGAGGTCGAAACCCACCGCGTGGGCGTGGCCCGACTGCTCCGACCCGAGGAGGTTGCCCGCCCCACGCAGTTCCAGGTCCTTCAATGCGATGCGGTAGCCGGCGCCAAGGTCGCTATGGTGCTCGAGCACCTTGAGGCGGTCCTCCGCCGCCGGGTCGATCAGGTCGGGGACGATCAGGTAGCAGTAGGCCCGGCGATGGGACCGGCCCACCCGGCCCCGCAGCTGGTAGAGCTGGGCGAGGCCGAAGCGGTGCGCGTCATGGACGATCATCGTGTTGGCGTTGGGCACGTCGAGGCCCGATTCAACGATCATCGTCGAGACCAGCACGTCGACTTCTCCGGTCACGAAGCGCTGCATCACCGCTTCCAGCTCGTCGGCCGCCATCTGCCCGTGGCCCATCGCCACCCGTGCCCGCGGCGCCAGCGATCGCGGCCCGCGCCGCGATCGTCTCGATCGTCTCGATCCGGTTGTGCACGAAGAACACCTGGCCGCCCCGGTCGAGTTCGCGGGCGATCGCCTCGTCGAGCAATCCGTCGTCCCAGGGCTCGACAAAGGTGAGGATCGGAGAGCGGTCGCGCGGCGGCGTCTCGATCACGGTCATGTCGCGCAGCCCGGCGAGCGACATGTGGAGCGTGCGGGGAATCGGCGTGGCGGTAAGCGTCAGGACGTCGACCGCGAGGCGGAGCTGCTTGAGGCGCTCCTTGTGCCGCACGCCGAAGCGGTGCTCCTCGTCGACGATCAGCAGGCCGAGGTCCTTGAAGCGTCACGTCCCTGGAGAGGAGCCGGTGGGTGCCGATGACCACGTCGAGCTTGCCTTCGGCGAGGCGCTGGGCGGTGTCGCTTCTGCTCCTTCTGGGTGCGGAAGCGCGACAGCACCTCGATCGAGATGGGATAATCGGCGAGGCGATCGGCAAAGGTGCGGTAGTGCTGCTCGGCGAGAATCGTCGTGGGCACCAGCACCGCCACCTGCTTGCCGCCCTGCACCGCCTTGAACGCGGCGCGCACCGCGACTTCGGTCTTGCCGTAGCCGACGTCGCCCACCAGCAGCCGGTCCATCGGCACCGGGCGTTCCATGTCGCGCTTGATGTCCTCGGTGGCGGTGCGCTGGTCTGGTGTGTCCTCGTAGAGGAAGGACGACTCCAGTTCGCGTTGCCAGCGGGTGTCGGGGGGAAAGGCGTAGCCGGCGACGGTCTTGCGGCGGGCATAGAGGTCGAGCAGTTCGGCAGCCATCCGCTGGATCGCCTGGCGGGTCTTCTCGCGGATCTTCTTCCACTGGGTGCCACCGAGCCGGTGCAGCCGGGGCGGCGGCTGGTCGTCGTCGTCCTGCGCGGCACGGTATCGCTCCAGCTGGTCGAGCCGGTAGAGCGGGACATTGAGGCGGTCGCCGCCCTCGTACTCCAGCACCGCCACCTCGATGACGCCGCCTTCGACGGTGATGGTGGTGATGCCGCGGAAGATCCCGATGCCGTGCTCGAGGTGCACCACGTAGTCGCCCACGGCGAGGGTGCCGGTGACCGTCGACGGCGCGGCCTGGCGGTAGCGCCGCGAACGCCGCAGCCGCCGGGCCCGCCGGAAGATCTCGTGATCGGTGAGCACCCGCAGCGTCGGCATCACGAAGCCGCCGTCGAGCGCGCCGACGATCAGGGTGGTGCCGGCGGCGCGGAAGCCGTTGTCCTCGAGAAGTTCGTCGAGGCGTTCGCGCTGTCCTTCGTTGTCGCAGAGGATCAGGGTCGGCGTGTCGTGTCCGAGCAGCGCCCGGAGCCGGCCCAGATCGCGGTCGACCTTTTCCGGCGGGAAGAAGCCGATCTGGATGTCGGCCGGCTCGTCGCGGAGGAGGAGGCGCGGGAAGGCAACCCGTTCGGCGCGCCACTCGTCGGGCGAGAGGAAGATGTCCTCGCGCGGCGGCGCCGACTCGCCGAAGCGGCGGGCGATGTCGAGGTGATGCTCGGCCTCGCGCCACGCCCGCTCGACTTCCTCGTCGTTGGCGTGCGACATCTCCTCGAGCACCAGGGTGTCCGCGGGGAGCAACTCGAGGAGCGAACGCCGCACCAGCTCGCCGGTCGTCTCCGCGGAGGTGCGCCCCGGGGTCGAGATCGGCAACACGGTGACGTCGGGGAGTTCGTCGGCGGAGCGCTGGCTGGTGAGGTCGAAGACGCGGATCGACGAGACCACGTCGCCCCACCATTCGAGCCGCGCCGGCGCCGCCATGCCGAACCCGTAGACATCGACGATGCCGCCACGGACCGAGAACTCGGCGACCTCGGTGACCGACGTGACGCGCTGGTAGCCCATCCGCTCGAGGATCGCGACCACGTCGCGGAGCGGCCGGGTGTCGTTGACCGCGACGCGGAGCCGGAGCGATTCGAGGCCGGCGGGCACCGCCGAACGCTCGGCGCTGGCCCGGGCGGTGGTGACGAGGATGCGGAGCTGGCCGCGCAGCAGCGCGTCGAGGGTCTCGATCCGTTCGCCGGCGATCTCGAAGTGCGGCTCTTCCTCGCCGAGGGCCTCGCGCTGCGGATAGAGGGCAACGCCGTCGCCGTTGAGGTTCTGCAGGTCGGTGAGCCAGCGCTCGGCGTCGGCCGGCGTGGTGGCGATGACCGTGACGAGGCGGCCGGCGCCGAGGCGCTCGGTGAGCCAGGTGGCCAGCACCGCGCCGCTCGAGCCGGGGAGGCCGCCGAGACGGATGGCATTGCCGCGCGCAGGAAGCCGTTCCGCCAGCGCGCGAACAATCGCACAGCGGTCAAAGGCATCGAGGATGAGGCGCAACGTCACGAAGTCTGCATCGTCAGCACAAGTACGCCCGCGCCACGTCGACGGGGTCGGCGCGGCACGGCGAACGGGGTGGAAAATAGGGGAGCCGGGTGTTCGTGCAACCAGCGGGGGCCGGAAACGCGAACGCCGGCGTCTTGTGGAGGCCGGCGTTCGAGGGGTCCGATGGGTGCAATCAGGCGGTTCGGCGACGCCGCCGGCGCATGGTACCGGCCCCGAGCAACGGCAGGCCGAGTGCCAGGAGGGAGACGGTCGACGGTTCGGGCACGGCGGCCGGGGTCACCTCGAGCGAGACGTTGTCGATGCCCTGCTGGTAGTAGGACTGGTTGTCCACCGTCGCGAAGCGAAGCGTGTAGGTGCCCGGCGCGAGGAATCCCGACAAGTCGTAGGTGTAGGTCTGCCACTGCCCGAACGCCGGCTCGTTGAATCCGGTGTATTCCAGATAGTGGTCGGCAGCGATGCCCGCGGCGAATGGATCGCCGACCGTCAGGTCGCCGGCCCAGAGATCGACGAGGCTGAATTGGGAACATGCGGTGTTGTACTCGATTGCGCCCGCGTTTGTCACGTCGCAGGGGCCTTGGAGGTTCTGGTCCTGGACGAACATGTCGAAGGACAGGGTGGCGGAACCCACCGCGTATGGCACCGTGAACGTCTGCACGAGCACACCTGCCGACGGGTCATTCTGGTCCGACAGCGCATAGTACGACCCGGCCGACGGCCCCGGGGTACCGTAGCCCGAATAGGGGGAAGGGTTGGCCCCCCCCCCGACCGAATACATCTCGCTGGCATCGGGATAGACACCGTCGGTAATGCTGCCATCCTCGGTATAGGCCTGCCACCCGGTGAGATCACCGGATTCAAACCCACCGTTGACGATCAATTGCTGCGCCGAAGCGCTCGCGGGGAGAACGAGAACGGCGGCGCAGACGCCGAGGACATAGCGAACCTGCATGGTGGGCTCCGAATGGACGATGACGGAAGAACGTCCGTTGCGCTGCATCAGTCGTGCCGCCGGGCAATGCCGATGGAATGCGGGTTTGCGGGCAGCGCCTGCCGCAGCGTATCAACAGATTGTCGCAGATGCGGGACAGTGCGTGGGTAGAATTACCCAGTCACGCCGCCGCGCGAAATCTGCCGGCCAGGAATGTCTCGGCGACCACACACGCGAGGGCGAACAGCAGCAAGAGACCACGGAGATCGCGGCGATCGCCCAACGTGAAGGCCAGCGCGCTTCCGCGATCGACGCCGGCGACGACGGCGCCGGCCCACAGACCTCGCAGCTCGCTGTCGGACGCGCGCGCCAGCGCCGATTCACGGGGGTCGAGCCGGACCGTCACCGCGCCGACCGTGTCATCGCCGGCGAGGAGGCGGTAGATGCCGGGAACCGCCGGGCGCCAACGCGGGTCGCTCACCGGCGTGGTGACGCCGTCGCGAGTGACAGCGGTGACGGCGTCCGGCAGTGAGAGCTGGTCGCCGCTGAATGCATCGGGAGCGAGCGGCTCACCGCGCACGGCCCGGGTCACCAGTGCGTCGAGGAAGGGCACGAACGGCGCAGTAAGCGGCAGCGCGGTCCACGCCGGGTCGAACCGCGACCCGACCAGCACGACGTTGCCGCTGCGCACCACCCACGGTGCGCCAGCAGCAGTGGCCAGCACCTCGCCGCTGCCGCCGACCGGCTCCAGCGTCACGCGCCGTTCGATCGTGACCCGGTCGGGAAGAAGCGCGCCGCTGTCGGTCGCGGCGGTGGCGACGACGGTGGTGCCGAATCTCCAGCCGATGCCGCGGGCATCGAGCTGCCGGTCGAGGGCACCGATCCGGGCCGGGTCGGCGGGCGGCAGCACCACGCTCGGCCCGGGGCCGAGGCTGCCGAATGTCACGCCGTTGCCGCGCCGGACGCGCCCCGACGCCGCGAGCACGGCGAGTGCCGCAGCGCTGTAGCGGTCGGTGCTGTCCCACGCGACCACCGCCGGTGGCGCCACCCGCAACGAGATGGCCACCGAGTCGTCGAGCCGCAGTTCGTCGGGAGGCAGCACCGCCGCCAGGGTGTTCCACCCCGGCGTCACCGCACCGATGCGCTGCACCGACGGCACGCCGGGGGTGAGCAGCACGTCGCGCACGGCGCGTCCACCCACCAGGAGCGTGACCGGCACCGGCGTGGTGTCGCTGGCGGTGACCATCACGGTGACCTCGCCGCCGTCGGGACTCCACGGCTGCGCCCCGGCGTCGAGGGTCGCAACGGCGCGATTGGCGGGCTCGGCGGTGCCGGGATGCAGCACCAGCAACGGGGCGGTTCCGGCGGCCGGCGCCAGTGCCGAGCGCTGCGCGTCGGTGATGAGCACGACTTCGCCGGGCCGCCCGGTAGCCGTTACGACGCGGCGCGCGGCGCTGATCGCCGCACCGAGGTCGACGCGGACCGGCTCGGGCACCAGTTGGCGGAGGCGCGCGCGGATCTCGGCCGCCGATCCGGCCCGCGCCACGCCGTCGGCGGCAAGCAGCCAGAGGCGATCGGCGGGTGTTGCACGGTCGACGACGCGTCCGGCGGCGGCAACGAGGGCGGCGAGTTGCGGTTCGCCGTCGACAATCGCGCCGCTGCTCGCCGAGTTGTCGACCACCAGCACCAGCGACGTCGCGGCGTGGCTGCCGATCGCGCCGCGGCGCCAGGTGGCTCCCGCCGCGGCAAGGACCACCGCGACGATCAGCAGGGTGCGCACCAGCAGCAGCAACCAGTTGCGCAGTTGCAGCCGGCGTTGCTGGCGCCGGGTGGCATCTTCGAGGTAGCGCACCGCCGGAAAGACCACCTCGGGCGGTTCGTCGCGCTGCAGGAGGTGCAGCACGAGCGGAATCGCCGCGGCGAGCAGGCCGATCAGCGCCCACGGAGCGGCAAAGCCGATCACGCGCGGAGCGCCCGGCCCAGCGCGGTCCCGAACGGCTGATCGGTGGTGACCAGGGCGTACCGCGCGCCGGCCGCGCGACACGACGCGCCCCACGCCCGCACCACGCCCTGCACGGTGCTGCGATAAGCGCCGGCCCATTCGTCGGGGGCGAGGGTCACGACGCGTTGCGTTTCGGGATCGCGGAAGCGTGTTTCGCCGCCGCGGGCGAGCTCCAGTTCGGCCGGATCGGCGACGTGCAGCACCAGCACCTCGTGGCCGCGGTGCCGCAGGAACCGGAGCGCCTTCAGCGCCAGGGCGCGGTCGAGCAGGAGGTCGGAGACGAACACCACCAGGCCACGGCCGCGCAGCGCGGTGACGACCTGACGGAGCGCCGGTTCGGCGGCGGTGCCATGTCCCGCGTCACGCGCCGAGAGGGTTCGTGCCAGGGTCTCCCAGTGCGACTGGCGGGCGCGCGGCGGCATGACGTCGCGCACCGCCTCGTCGAAGGTGACCAGGCCGACGGCGTCGCGCTGGCGCAGCAGCACCAGGGCGAGCGCCGCGGCGAGACGACGGGCGTAGTCGAACTTGGTCAACCGCTCGGGACTGCCGGTCCATGCCATCGACGCACTGGCGTCGAGCACCAGCATCGCGCGGAGGTCGGTCTCCTCCTCGTACTGCTTGACGTAGAGCCGGTCGGTGCGGCCGAGGAGTTTCCAGTCGACGTAGCGCGGCTCGTCGCCCGGCTGGTATTGCCGGTGCTCGGCGAACTCCACCGAGAAGCCGCGACGCGGCGAGCGGTGGAGTCCGGCGAGGAATCCTTCGACGATGCCGCTGGTGACAACCTCGAGCCCGCCCAATCGGGCGACATCGGCGGGCGAAAGGAGGTCGGGGCGGGCGGCACCCTGGGGTCGGAGCGCGCGCGACATGGGGGCCGGAACGTAGGGTCGGCGCGGGGGACGCGTCAACGCGGCGGGTCGTGGCGGGATAGCTTTCTGCGCGCACCACACCGCCCCGGAGCAGACGCCGATGACCGATTCGCCCGCCACCATCGCCGACTTCCACGCCTTCCGCACCCGGATGAACGACATCATCCTCGGCGCCGGCAACCTGACCATCAACCGGTTCTTCGCCCTCGACCATCGCGCCTACGAGCCCGGGGCGGTGGGGACGAAGACCAAGGAGATGCTCGGGCTGGTGGCGAGCCTGGTGCTGCGCTGCGACGACTGCGTCACCTATCACGTGGTGCGCTGCCACGAGGAGGGGGTCACTCGCGAGGAGTTCCTCGAGGTCTTCAGCGTGGGGCTGGTGGTCGGCGGGAGCATCGTGATCCCCCACCTGCGGCGCGCGATGGCACGCCTCGAAGAGCTCGAGCGGGGGTGACGGTTATCCGCCGACCCCGTGCCCGGTGATCGGCGTGGTGCGGCGTGTCATCAGCACGCCGGCAATGATCAACGCCCCACCGACCAGATGATAGACCCCGGGCCGCTCGCCGAGGCCGATCATCGCAATGACCGTCGCGACCAGCGGCACCATGGTGTTGTAGACCACGGTCGACGCCGCGCCGAGTCGCGCCACACCGTAATTCCAGAAGACGTAGGCCGCCACGAGCGAGAGCAGCGTGGAATACGCCAGCCCGCCCCACCCCGCGACGGACACCGACGACCAGTGGGTGTGGAGCAGCCCGGGGAGTCCGATCAGCACCAGCCCGGGCGTGCCGGTGTAGGTGACCCACGCGGTGATGCGCAACGGCGACATCGGCAACGCCCAGCGCCGCAGCAGCAGGGTGTACGATGCCCAGAAGACGTTGGCGCCGAGCAGCAACAGCTCGCCGGGGCCGACGTTCCATTGCAGCGACCGCCCGCGCGCCAGCAACACCAGCACCACCCCGACCGTGGCGACGGCCACCGCCCAGCGCTGCCGCCCGGTGACCGGCTCGATGTGGAGCAGCCCGGCGGCGAGGGTCACCAGCGACCGGCATGCCGGCCAGGATCAGTGACGCTCTTGGTGGCCGACGTCCGGTCGACCCCGAGGATGAAGCAGACCTGGTAGATGGTGTTGCCGACCAGGCCGAGCCAGACCAGTGGCCAGAAGGCGCCGCGGGGGAGTGGCGCGGGCGGTTCGAGGCGGCGCACCACCCCCAGAGCACCACGGAGCCGAGCGCGAAACGGAGGGCGGTGAACGCCAGCGGGGGCGAGCTGGGTGAAGGCCAGCTTGACGGCGGTGAAGTTGCCGCCCCAGAACAGGACGACGAGCAGCATGCCCGCTGACGGCGAGATCCGGGGCCTCGTGGACATGCGGGGGGAGAATAGGGATCGCCGAACCGGGGAGCGCCGGGACGGTCGAGGATCGCGGGTCGGGGCATCCGGCGATCCCTATATTCCCGCCATGGACCAGTCCCGTATCCGCAACTTCTGCATCGTGGCGCACATCGACCACGGCAAGTCGACCCTGGCCGACCGGCTCATCGAGCAGACCGGCACGGTGGCCAAGCGCGAGATGCGCGAGCAGCTGCTCGACACCATGGACCTGGAGCGCGAGCGCGGCATCACCATCAAGCTCAACGCCGTGCGGATGGCCTACCTCGCCGCCGACGGCATCGACTACGAGCTCAACCTGATCGATACGCCGGGGCACGTCGACTTCACCTACGAGGTGTCGCGGTCGCTGGCGGCGTGCGAGGGGGCGATCCTGGTGGTCGACGCGTCGCAGGGGCTGCAGGCGCAGACGCTGTCGAACCTCTTCCTGGCGCTCGATGCGGGCCTCGAGATCATCCCGGTGCTCAACAAGATCGACCTCCCCAGCGCCGAGCCGGAGCAGCGGGCCCGGGAGATCATGGACCTGATCGGCGCGAAGCGCGAGGAGATCCTGGCGGTGTCGGCCAAGGAAGGCACCGGCGTGCCGGCGCTGCTCGACGCGATCGTGCGGAAGATCCCCCCGCCGCGCGGCAATCGTGGCGCGCCGCTGCAGGGCGCTGATCTTCGACTCGTACTACGACCGCTACCGGGGCGTGGTCCCGAGCGTGCGGGTGGTCGACGGGCGGCTGGCGCCGGGCATGCGGGTGGCGTTCGGGGCGCATCCCGACGACGTCTACGAGGTGGACGAGGTGGGCGCGCTGGCCCTGGGGCAACACGCCGCGCCGCAGCTCGAGGCGGGCGAAGTCGGCTACTGCATCGCCAACCTGCGCGACGTGCGGGACGCGCGGGTGGGTGACACGGTGCTCGACGCCGACCACCGTGCCGCCGAGCTGCTCCCCGGGTATCGCGACGTGAAATCGATGGTCTTTGCCGGCGTCTATCCCACCGACGCCGACCAGTACGAGGGGCTGCGCGACGCGCTGGAGAAGCTGCGGCTCAACGACGCGTCACTGCAGTACGAGCCGGAATCGTCCAGCGCGCTGGGGTTCGGCTTCCGCTGCGGCTTTCTCGGCCTGCTGCACCTGGAGATCGTGCAGGAGCGGCTGGAGCGGGAGTTCGGCCTCGACCTGATCACCACGGTGCCGACGGTGGAGTACCACGTCTACCGCACCAACGGCGATATGACGGTGGTGGAGAATCCCAGCGCGTTGCCCGACCCCGCCGTGATCGCCCGAATCGAGGAGCCGATCGTGCGGGCCCGCATCATGGCGCCGGCCGACTACATCGGCAGCATCATGCAGCTGGGCCAGGAACGGCGCGGCCTCTATCACGGCATGAACTACCTCGATCCCACCCGGGTGGAGTTCAGCTTCGACTTTCCGTTGGGCGAGATCGTGCTCGACTTCTACGACAAGCTCAAGTCGCTGTCGCGGGGCTATGCCTCGCTCGACTACGAGATGGCGGGGTACCGCGAGTCCGAGCTGGTCAAGCTCGACATGCTCATCAACGGCGACCCGATCGACGCGTTCAGCGTGATCATCCACCGCGACAAGGCGTATGACTGGGGAAAGAAGCTCGCCGAGAAGCTCAAGGCGCTGATTCCGCGGCAACTGTTCCCGGTGGCGATCCAGGCGGCGATCGGCAACAAGGTGATTGCCCGCGAGACGATCCCGGCGCTCCGCAAGGACGTGCTGGCCAAGTGCTACGGCGGCGACATCACCCGCAAGCGCAAGCTGCTGGAGAAACAGAAGGAAGGAAAGAAACGGATGAAGCAGGTCGGCTCCGTCGAGATTCCGCAGGAGGCGTTCCTGGCCGTCCTGCAGGTCGATTGACGGGGTGACGGCGCCGGCACGGCGGATCGCCTTCGACGCCGTCCGCGCGCTGCGGAACGACACCGGCCTCGGGAACTACTCCCGCGGGGTGCTCCGCGCACTGCACCGGGCCGAACCGACCATGGCCCTGCTGCTGGCGTCGCCGCGGCCGGCGGCACCGGCGCACCGCGGCCTCGCCGGCGAACTCGGCGCCGAGCTGCTGCTGCCGCCGCCGTGGGCGCGCAACCCGGTGGGACGCCCGGCCTGGCGGACCTGGCGGCTCGGGCGCGCCGTGGCCGCCGGCGGCGCCGAGCTCTACCACGGCCTCAGCCACGAGATCCCCCGCGACCTCCCGGGCACCGGCGTGCCATCGGTGGTGACGGTGCACGACATTCTCTTCCGGACCCACCCGGAGTTCTTCCCGGCGGCGGACCGGCGCAGCTATGCGTGGCGGTACGACTGGAGCATCCGGCACGCCGACCTGATCGTCGCGGTGAGCGCCGCGACCCGCGACGCGATCCTCGCGGCGTACGACGTGGCGGTCGCGAGGATCGCGGTGATTCCGCCGCCGCGAGACCCGCGCTTCGCGATGCCGCTGCCGGCGGGCGAACGCGCCGCGGTGCTCGCCGCGTGCGGCCTGCCGCCGGCTTACCTCCTTTCGGTCGGGACCCTCGAGGAACGGAAGAACCACGGCGCGCTGGTGGCGGCCCTGGCCCGGCTCGACCCGGCCACCACACCACCGCTGGTGCTGGTGGGGCGCGACCGGGGGATGGCGCGTCCGCTCGCGTCATTGGCGTCGGCGCTCGGCGTGGCGGATCGCGTCCTGATCCGGACCGGCGTCGCGCCGGCGCAGCTTCCGGCAGTCGTCCAGGGCGCGACGCTGTTCCTCTTTCCATCGCGCGCCGAAGGGTTCGGGATGCCGATCGTCGAGGCACTGAGCGCCGGGGTTCCCGTCGTCGCCAGCGACGCGCCGGCACTCGCCGAAGCGGGGGGGCCGGCCACGGTCTACATCCCGGCGACCGACACGGTGTCGCTGGCGGGGGCGATCCGGGTGCTGCTCGACGACCGCGAGCACGCTGCCGCGATGGCGGCGGCGGGGCGGCGCTATGCGGTGCGCTTCGACGGCGCCACGCTGGCGCCGATGCTACTTCACGTCTACGATGCGGTACTCGCCGGGCGCCGGCTACCCGCAGGAGCCGCGTGAATGCGCTGGGTCATCGGAATCGACATCGGAGGCACCAACCTGGTGACCGGCGCCGTGGCCGAGGACGGCTCGCGGGTGGCGGGCGCGCACTCGCAGCCGACCCAGGTGGAACGCGGGCCCGACGCGATCATCGCCCACCTCGTCGCGATGGTGGCCGAGACCCGCCGCCGGCTTGAACGGGACGATCCCGGCGCCGAGGTGCTGGGCGTCGGCGTCGGCGTCCCCGGCCCCCTCGACATCCGCCGTGGCATCGTGCTGCTGACACCCAACCTGGGGTGGACCGACCTGCCGCTCCAGGACCGGCTCGCCGAAGGCCTCCGCCTGCCGACCGTGATCGACAACGACGCCAACGCCGCGGTGCTCGGCGAGTGCTGGGTGGGCGCGGCGCAGGACGCCCGCTACGTGATCGGGCTGACGATCGGCACCGGCATCGGCGGCGGCATCGTGATCGACGGCCAGCTCTATCACGGCGCGTCGGACGCCGCCGGCGAATTCGGCCATGTCACCATCGACGTCAACGGACCGAAGTGCGCCTGCGGCAATCACGGCTGCCTCGAGGCGTTCGCGTCGGGGCGCAACATCGCGCGGCGCGCCGTCGAGCAACTCGCCCGCGGCGGCGAGAGCCGCATGCTGGCAATGGTCGACGGCGACCTCGAGCGGATCACGGCACAGCTGGTCTTCGACGCGGCGGCACAGGGCGACGAGCTGGCCGGGCGGGTGGCACGGGAGACCGCGCGCTACCTCGGCATCGGCATCGCCAACTTCGTCAACATCTTCAATCCGGACGTGGTGGTCGTGCTCGGCGGCGTCACCCACGCCGGCGACCTGCTGTTCGTGCCGCTGCGCCGCGAGGTGGAGCGGCGCGCGTTCAAGCCGGCGGTCGATGCGTGCCGCATCATTCCGGGCGGCCTCGACGGGCTGGCCGGGGTGTACGGCGCGGCCCGCGTCTTCCTCAACACCCGGCGCCGCGCGGCATGACCCATCGCGTCGGCGTCATCGGTGCGCTGGTGTGGGACGAGATCCATGGCCGCGATCCGGTGGCACCGCCGATCGAGGAATGGGGCGGCATCGCCTACGCACTGGCGGCGATGGACGCGGCACTGCCGGCCGACTGGGAACTGGTGCCGTTGATCAAGGTGGGACGCGACCTGGCGCCCAAGGCGGCCGACTTCCTGCGCACGCTGCGGCGGGTCCCTGCCGGGTCGCGGTTCATCGAGGTGCCGGTGCCGAACAACCGCGTGACCCTGCATTATCAGGTCAACGCGCGACGCTGCGAACGGATGTCGGGCGGCGTTCCGGCGTGGACCTGGCCGGAACTCGGCCCGCTGGTGACCGACCTTGACGCGCTGTATGTCAACTTCATTTCCGGATTCGAGATGACGCTGGGCACCGCCGCGGCGCTGCGCCACGGCTTTGACGGACCGATCTATGCCGACCTCCACTCGCTCTTCCTTGGCATGGGCGCCGACGGCATGCGGGTGTTGCGGCCGCTCCCCGACGTGCCGACGTGGTTCGCCCAGTTCGACGCGGTGCAGCTGAACGATGACGAAATGCGGGAACTGGGCGACGAACCGCTGGCGGTGGCAGCAGAAGCACTCGAAGCCGGGGTCAGCCTGCTCAACATCACGGTCGGCGCGCGCGGCGTGATCTATGTGGCGCGGCCGGGCTTTGCCGGCTGGCGGGACGGCCGGCGCGCGGCGGCGGGAGCGGATGCCGGACCGATCCGCACCGAGCGCGTGGCGGCTCCGGCGGTCGACGCGATCGACCCGACCGGTTGCGGCGACGTCTTCGGCGCCACCTGCTGCGCGCGGCTCCTGGCCGGCGACGCGGTGCCGGATGCGCTCGCCGCCGCCAACCGCGCCGCGGCGCGCAACGCCGCCTTCCGGGGAGCCACGACGCTGGCGCAACACCTCCGCGGCGAACTGGTCTCGGCATGATGCGCGTGGTGCGGGTGCCGCAGCATCTCGACCACCTCTCGGTCGACCAGGTGGCGGCGGCGCTGGGCGACTGGCCGCCGCCCCACCGCCTGCTGGTCGACGCACGCAGCACCGAGTGGGCGTCGCCAGCGGGCTTCGTGGCGCTGCTGACCCTCGGGCAGGCGGTGGCCGGCGAGGGCGGCCCGAAGCCGCAACTTGCCGTGCCGGTCGGCGACGGGATTGCCTCGTACTGGGCCAAGGTCGGCTTCTTCCAGCACGCCGCGGAGCTGTTCGAACTGCATGGCCGGGTGCCGCGCCGCCGCCCCGACGTGAGCGACCTGCTCCTCCCGGTGACGGCGATCGGCACCGCCAACGACGTGCACGACGTGGTCGGGCGGATCGGCGCGCACGCCACCCAGATCCTCAAGAGCGAGTTGGGACTCGAAGCGAGCGTGGTGGGCGGTTTCGGCCAGTCGTTGTCGGAGAGTTGCCAGAACATCATCGAGCACGCCGGCACGCCGGGGTGGGTGATGGCGCACGTGTACACCTATCGCCAACGGCTGTCGGGGCGGAAGGTGGCGGTGATCGCCGTCAGCGACGCGGGGATCGGCTTCCGGCGCTCGCTGGAGGCAACCCAGGCGACGCGGTTCGGTGAACGGTGGAACGACGGCACGGCCATCGAGAGCGCGCTGATCCACGGCGTCTCGCGATTCCGCGATCCGGGCCGGGGCCAGGGGCTCGCCGGGACCAAGCGCTATCTTGCGCGCTGGGAAGGCAAGATCTCGATCCGCAGCGGGACCGCCCGGGTGAGCATCGTGCCGGGATGGGACCACGAGCTGCCGCGGATGGAGGGACTTCCCTGGTTCCCCGGTTCCCAGGTCACGATCTTCATTCCCGGAAAGGAGCCGGCCGCGTGACGGCGGTGATCCACCTCGACATCGTGCTGCGTGAAGCAGTCGAAGCGCCGTATCGCGACCTCGTCACCCGCCCCACCGGTGCCGCGGTGCGAAGCCGCGTGCTGGGCGTGCTGCGCGACGCGCCGGGTGGCGACGCGCAGCTCGACTTTTCCGGCGTCGGGCTGGTCGACTTCTCGTGCGCCGACGAGGTGGTGGCGAAGCTGCTCCAGGAATCCCAGGCCATGCCGATTGCGCGGGTGGTGCTGCGCGGCGTCCACGACCACCACGCCGACGCCATCGAGCACGCGCTGGCGCGCCACGACCTGGTGGTGGTGGCGGTGTTCGTCGACACGGTGCGGCCGCGGTTGCTCGGCGCCGTGGCCGACGACTGGCGCGATGCCTTCGGCGCGCTCGACCAGCTGGGGCGGACCACCGCCGACCGGGTGGCGGCGTCGCTGACCTGGCCGGAACCGCGCGCCGCGGCGGCCCTCGGCGGGCTGGCGCGGCGCCGCTGCGTGCTCGCCCACCCCGACGCGACCTTCGAATCGGGAGCGGTGGCATGAGCCGGCGGTACGGATTCTCGACCCTCGCGATTCACGGCCGGCCGCACCGCGGGCGGGCGTGGACCCCGGCGGTCACGCCGATCTTCCAGAGCGCGACGTTCCGCAACCCGATCGGCAGCACGAGGAGGTGCTCTACACCCGTTACGGCAACAACCCCAACCAGAGCGAGCTGGCCCTCCGCTATGCCGAACTGGAAGGCGCCGAGCGGGCGATCTTCCTTGCCAGCGGCATGGCCGCGACGGCGCTGGCGCATCTCGCGGTGGTCCGCCCCGGCGACCACCTGGTGGCGTCGCGCTGGATCTACGGCGGCACCCGGGTGCTGTTCGACACCGAGTTTGCCCGTCACGACATCGCGGTCACCTACGTCGAGCCCGATCACCCACGGGAATGGCGCAAGGCGATTCGCAAGACGACCCGCGCGATCTTCGTCGAGGCGCTCACCAACCCGACGATGCGGGTGGTGAACATCCCGGCTATCGCCAAGGTCACGCGCGATCGCGGCATCGCGCTGCTGGTCGACGCGACCTTTGCGTCGCCGATCAACTTCCGCCCGCTGGAACACGGCGCCGACGTGGTGATCACCAGCGCCACCAAGTACCTCAACGGACACAGCGACGTGATCGCCGGCGCGGTCGCCGGCAGCGGCGCGGTGATCGACGAGGTCACCCGGCTGATGCGGGCGTGGGGATCGTCGATCGATCCGCACGCCGCGTGGCTCACCGAGCGCGGCATGAAGACCCTGGCACTGCGCGTCGCCCGCGCCAACGCGAACGCCATGGCGGTCGCGAAGTGGGCCGCCGACCACGCCGAATTCTCGGCGGTGCATTATCCCGGCCTCACCACCCATCCCGACCACCGCCTCGCCGCGTCGCTGCTCGACGGCTACGGCGGCATGGTGGGGCTGGTGCTCGGCGGCGGCGCGGCAGCGGCCACACGGTTCCTGTCGCGGCTGAAGGTGATCGTCCACGCGCCGTCGCTGGCCGGCGTGGAGTCGTTGATCTCGGAGCCGCGACTCACGTCGCACAAGGCGCTCTCACCGGCCGAACGCGAATCGCTCGGGATTCCCGATGGCTTCCTCCGGCTGTCGTGCGGCTGCGAAGACAGCGCCGACCTGATCGACGACCTCGCCCGCGCCCTCTAGGCGCCCCGGCCGCGGGGGCCGGTGTATTTTGGAATCGTGATCCGTTTCAGCAAAGTCGCCATGCGGTATGCCACCGGAACCGACGCGGCGCTGGAGGACATCACCTTCCATGTCGGGCGGGGTGAGTTCGTCTTCCTGACCGGTCATTCCGGCGCCGGCAAGACCACGCTCCTCAAGCTGATGTACGCCGAGCAACGTCCCTCCTCGGGCGACGTGCGGGTGTCGGGCTTCGGCATCAGCCATATCAAGGGCGACGAGGTCGCCCGGCTCCGGCGCCGGCTCGGCATCGTCTTCCAGGACTTCCGGCTGCTGGAAGACCGCACCGCCGCCGAGAACATCGCCTTCGCGCTCGAGGTCACCGGCGCGCGCCCCGACGTCATCCCGCAGCGGGTTGCCCGGGTGCTCGAGCAGGTCGGGCTGGCCAGCAAGGGCGACGCGTTTCCCCGCGAGCTGTCGGGCGGCGAGCAGCAGCGGGTGGCGATTGCGCGGGCGCTGGTGAACGACCCGCCGGTGCTGCTGGCCGACGAACCGACCGGCAACCTCGACGAACGCGCCACGCGCGGCGTCTACCAGCTGCTCTGCGACATCAACAAGGCCGGCACCGTGGTGGTGATGGCAACCCACGACCTCGACCTGGTGCGGCACGCCGAACAGCGCACCATCGAACTGCGCGACGGGCGCATCGTGTTCGATTCCGCGTCCGACGCGCGGGAGGCATGGTGAACCTCGTCGCCCGCGAAGCCCTGCTCGCCTTCCGCCGGACCCGCACCCTGTCGGCGCTGTCGGTCACCACCATCGCATTCGCCCTCTTCGTCACCGGCCTCTTCGGGCTGGTGGCGCTCAACCTCCGCACCGCGATCGCCGATGTCGCCGAACGGGTCCAGGTGGTGGCGTTCGTCAAGCGCGGCACGCCGACCGAGGCGATCACCGCCGCCATGCAGGACATCGCCGCGTTTCCGGAAGTGCTCGACGTGCAGTATGTCTCCGAAGCCGACGCGCTGGCCCGCGCCAAGCGCGAGCTGGTCGAGTTCCAGGACGTCTACCAGGACCTCGAGGTCAATCCGCTGCCGCCGTCGATCGAGCTGACCCTCAAGCCGCCCGACCGCGACGAGACCCACGCCGCCGCGGTCGCCGACCGGTTGCACGGCTTCGGCTTCGTCGACGACGTGCGCTTCGGCGAGGACTGGGTGCGGCACCTCGATTCGCTGCGCAACGTCGCCGGCATCGTCGGCCTCGCCATCGGGCTCGCGTTCGCGCTGGTGTCGGTGGTGATCATCGGCGTCACCATCCGGATGACGGTGCTGCAGCGGGCCCGGGAGATCCACATCATGCGGCTGGTCGGCGCCACCGACTGGTTCATCCGCGGCCCGTTCCTGCTCGAAGGGGCGATCAAGGGGCTGTTCGGCGGCGCGCTGGCGCTGCTGCTCTGCGGCGGCGCGCTGCTCGCCTTCCGCCGCGAGGGGGTCGGCCTCGGCATCGGGCTGCAGTTCTTCAACGTGGGCGAGAGCGCCGTGCTGCTCCTGTTCGGCGTCCTGCTGGGATTCGGGGGGTCCCTGGTGAGCGTCGGGCGGCATCTCCGCCGTGTCTGAACGCGGAGTGCTCCGCGGCGTCCTCGCCGCGCTGGCCCTGCTCGCGGTGGCGCTGCCGCTGCGGGCCCAGCAGGACACCTCGCTCTCCGCGTCGCGGCGGCGCCTCGACCAGATCCGCGCCGAACGCCAGCGGCTCGAACAACAACAGCTGCAGTTGCAGGGACAGGTGAGCGACGCGTCGGCCAAGGTCACCAACCTCGAGCGGCAGCGCGAGGCGACGTCGGAGATGGTCAACGAACTGGAGCGGCAGATCAAGGGCCTCGGCTCACAGCTCGACCAGTCCGCCGCCGAGCTGACCCTGGCCCAGGACAACCTCTCCGAGCGCGAGGCGGTGCTGCGCCGCCGGCTGGTCGACATCTACAAGCGCGGCCCGCTCTATACCTTCCAGGTGCTGCTGACGGCGGAGTCGTTCGGCGACCTGCTGGCGCGATACAAGTACCTCTACCTCACCTCCCGGCAGGATCGCGCCCTCGTCAACGACGTCAAGGACCTCACCGCCACCGTGCAGCGCCGCCGCAATACCCTGCTCGGCGTGCGCAGCCAGCTCGACGACAGTCGCCAGGAACACCAGCAGGAGATGCAGCATTACGCGCAGCTTGTCGACGAGAGCCGCTCGACGCTGAACCAGCTGCAGCGGAACGCCCAGCAGACCTCGCAGCGGATCAGCACCATCGACCGCGAGGCGTCGCAGCTGACCGACCTGATCACCCGCCTGGAGCGCGCCAGCGCCGCCACGCCCACCAACGCCAACGCCCCCGGAGCGCTGACCACCGCCGATCTCGGCAAGCTCGACTGGCCGGTCAACGGCACCATCCTCTACCAGTTCGGCGTGCAGACGCTCCCCACCGGCGGCGTGATCCGGCACAACGGCATCGCCATCGCGGCACCGCTTGGCACTCCGGTCAAGGCGGTGGAGGCGGGACGGGTCGCACTGGTGCAGCGCTTCGGGACCTATGGCCTCAGCGTCTTCGTCCGCCACCCCAACGGCTACTGGTCACTGTACATGCAGCTGCAGAAGGCCGACGTGAAGGCGGGAGACGCGGTGAGCCGGGGGCAGGTGCTGGGGACGGTCGGCGGGCAGAACTCGGCGGAGAAGACGCCGCACCTCTATTTCGAGATCCGCGGCGACAACTCGATTGCGCTTGACCCCGCGGTGTGGCTCAAGCGGCGGGGCGGCAACTAGGCGGCGCTGCCGATCCGTTCCACGTCCTGGGTCTTGCCGGCGAGCATCGCCGACTCGACCATCGCGAAAAGATCTTCCGGCTTGTGCACGTCGGGATGGGGATAGATCGCGATTCCGGCGGTCAGGCGGCAGCGGATGCCAAGGTGGAGCTCGCTGAGCCCCGCCGGCGCGAGGCGGTCGCGCAGGCGATGCACCGTCTGGCGTGCCCCTTCGAAATCGGTCTCCGGCAGCAGCAGCAGGAATTCCTCACCGCCGTACCGCGCCACGAAGTCCGACGCGCGCAATTCGCGCTGCAGCAACCGCCCGAGGTCGGCAAGGAGCCGATTGCCACCGTCGCGCCCGAGGCGTTCGTTGATGGTGCGCATCCCGTCGACATCGAGCAGCACCAGGGCAAAGGTGACGTCATAGCGGCGGGCCCGCTGGAACTCCTCGCGGATCCGCCCGTCGAGGGCGTCGAGGGTGCCGCAACCGGTGAGCGGATCGACGTGCGACGCCAGCGCCTGGCGGCGCGCCATGGCGCCGCGCCGGTCGTCGGCCTCGAGCAGGCGTGCCGTGGCCGAGACGGCCAGCTCGGCAAAGGCCACCTGGCCCGGGGTGATCACCCCTTCGCCGCGCCGGGTACGCAGCACCAGGGTGCCGATCGGCCGCCCGAACGGCAGCAGCGGGATCGCCACGGTGCTCTCGAGATTGGGATGCGGCAGGTTTGCCGGACGGGATTCGCCGCCCGATCCGTCGGTGAACATCGTGTTGCGCGCCAAGTCGCGCACCACCATGGTCTGGCGCGCCGCCAGCGCCGCCCGCGCCTCGGGCCAGCGCGCGAGGTCGACCTCGGCGTCGCGCACCCGGGGAGCGTCGGTGGCGGCGAGCAGCCGCCCGGCGGAACTCTCCTCGACGTGCAGCAGGCAGCTGACCGAACGGAGTTCGAGGGCCTGGGCGACCGCCTTGGCGAGGGCGGTGAGCATGTCGTCGCGGTGCAGCTCGGCGGCAATTTCCTGCACGATGCCGAACAGCTTGAGGTCGGTGGCGCCCGGGCCCTGCACGCCGGGCCACGAGCTGATCACCCGGGCCTCGATCCGGGCAATCAGCACCGATGCCTCGAGCGGCAGGAGAATGGCGTCGTCGGCGCCGAGCTCCACGGCCCGGACCAGGTCGACCGGCGATCCGTCGAGGAGCAGCAACACGACTCGGACGCCGCGCCCCTGGGCCTCGGTGATGAGGGCCTCGAGGTCGGCGAGACAGGTATCGAAATTGGTGCAAGTTGCAACAATGAGCGCCGGGTGGCTGCTGACGTCGTCGAGGTGGGATCCCTCGACCACTTGGAACCCGGAGCGGATCAGGTCACGTTCGAGCCCTTCCGGACGGCCGGGAGCGTCGCCGACCAGCATCACCAGGGGGCGCGAGCCCGCGTTCCGGCCGGCCGCACCTGAGGCAACACGCGAGGAATCGATGCGCACGAAATCTGGCACTCGGTCTCACCGGAAAAGGTCAAATCGTAGCGCTGGGGCGCCGCCCGAGCTGCTCGGGGCCCATGTCTCGACCCAGGGCGGCGCGGCCACGGCGCCGGGGCGCGGCGGGGAAATCGGGGCAACGGCGATCCAGCTGTTCACCAAGACCCCCAACATGTGGCGTGAGCCGCTGGTCACCCCCGAGATTGCGGCCGCCTTTGGCGCCGCCCGCGAGGCCAACCCGGTCGGCGCCGTAGTGTCGCACGATTCGTACCTGATCAACCTCGCCTCTCCCGACCCCACCCTGCGCCAGCGGTCGGTGGAGGCATTCGCCGGCGAGCTGCGCCGGGCGACCGCCCTGGGGCTGGATGCGGTGGTCTCCCACCCCGGGAACTTCCTGGACGACCGGGACGCCGGGCTGGCGCGGAATGTCGCCGCCATCTCCGAGGCCCTCCGGAGCGTCCCCGGGCCGGTAATGCTCCTCCTCGAGACCACGGCGGGCACCGGTACCGCCCTCGGGCGGAGCTTCGAGGAGCTCCGGGCGCTCCGCGAGGGGGTGGCCGCCGAGGTCCGGGAGCGGGTGGCATTCTGCGCCGACACCTGTCACCTCTATTCGGCCGGTTACGACCTGGTGGGCGACTACGACGGGGTGTGGCAGGAGTGGGACGACGTCCTCGGCCTCGACCTGCTGCGCGCGATCCACCTCAACGACTCGAAGACGCCGTTCGACTCCCACCGCGACCGGCATGAACTGCTCGGCGAGGGCTCGCTCGGGGCCGAGCCGTTCCGGCGCCTGATGCGTGACGCGCGCTTTGCCGGGATCCCGAAGATCCTCGAGACACCGAAGGGCGATGACATGGTCAGCAACGACCGCCGGATGCTGGCGCGGCTGCGCGAGTGGCGCGACACGAATTGACCGGCGCATGGTTCACCGGCATCTTCACCCTGCAATGCGGATGATCCCGGTGCTGGTGATGCTCGCGAGCGGCGCGGTGCCGTTGTCCGGTCAGGCCACGGTGCGGCTCACGCTGGGCGCGACGTACAGCTCCACCCTTGCCCGCGACCAGATCGTCGCGGATCGCAATCTCTACCTGCACACCTCGGTTGCACCGACAGTGGCGGCGGGGGTGAGCCTCCCGACCGGCCGGGGATATCGCGTCGTGCTGGAGGGCGAGTATGCCCATTCGTCGGTCTACATGACCGAAGACAGCGCGCGCAGCAATCTCTGGGGCCTCGGCACCGCCACGCTGCTGGCGCTGCTCGATGGTCCGTTGACCAAGTCGGTGCGCTGGGAGGTCGGCGGCGGGCGGATCTTCTACCTGCCGGCCGAGCGGATCGGGCTGTTCCAGTCGGGCGGACCGGGCGCCTGGACATTTGCGGCGGGTGCCAGCTGGGCCCGGCCGATTTCGCCGCACCTCGCCGTGCTCGCCACGCTGCGCTATACGCTGCACGATTTCACCACCGCCACGCTGAAGGCGAGCGGCTTCCAGCAGAGCGAATCGGTGCACCGCGTGGGACTGCTGATCGGACTGGAGCGCCGACTGTGAGGCGCGCGGCGCTGACGGCCGTCGCGGCGCTGGTGCTGGGGTGCAGCCAGCTGACCGGACCGCTGCGCGAGAACATCTACGACTATCGCCTGGTGGTGAACTCGGCCGACACGCTGATCTTCAACTGGCCGCGCAGCACGCTGCCGGTGCGGGTCTATGTGGCTCCCGACGACACGCTCCGTGACGACGTGGAGACGGCGCTGGCGCGATGGCAGGGGGTATTCCTCTACGGCGAGTTCCGGGCGACGCTGGCGAGCGACTCGGCCCACGCCGACATCATCGTGGAGAACAACATCTCGCCGAACGGCGAAGGTGTCCCGGCGTTCGCGCCGCAATGTTCGGGGCTCACCAACATCGACACCGCGTCGACCGCGTTCACGATCAAGCTGCCGATCCACATCTACGTCTGGCCCAACGGGTCGGTGGGGGGCGTGGGCGACTGCTACCGCATCACGATGACCCACGAAATGGGACATGCCATCGGCCTGCTGCGCCATTCGCCCAACCCCGGCGACGTGATGTATGCCGATCCGACGATCGACGGCCTCAGCGCCCGGGACACGGCGACGGCACAGGTGTTGTATCACCTCACGCCGACGATGGTGATCGGCACCCGTCCGTAGCACTCCCGGCGTTGCCCGCAGCCGCAGTTTCCGCCATTTTCCGAGGTCCACGCCGTCCTTCCGGGCGGCTGATGTGCCTTTGCCGGAGTCGCAATGACCGTCACCGCCTCGACGCCCGATCTCGCCCCCCCCGCCTGGGTGCGGCACCCGCGCCTGAAGAACTGGGTGCGCGAAATGGCCCAGCTGATGCAACCCGACGCGATCCACTGGTGCGACGGCTCGCAGGCCGAGTACGACGCGCTCTGCGCACAGATGGTGGCCAGCGGAACGCTGATCCGGCTCAACCCCAAAAAGCGTCCCGGGTCGTACCTCGCCCTGTCCGATCCGAGCGACGTGGCGCGCGTCGAGGATCGCACCTTCATCTGCAGCAAGCGCAAGCAGGACGCCGGCCCGACCAACAACTGGGTCGACCCGCGCGAGATGCGCGACACGCTGCACCGCCTCTTCACCGGCTGCATGCGAGGCCGGACGATGTACGTCGTCCCGTTCTCGATGGGGCCGGTGGGGTCTCCGATGTCGCACGTCGGCATCGAGTTGAGTGACTCGCCCTACGTGGTGGTGAACATGCGCATCATGACGCGCATGGGGCGCGCGCCACTCGAGGCGCTCGGCGAGCGCGACTTCGTGCCGTGCGTGCATTCGGTCGGCAAGCCGCTGGCGCGGGGCGAGGCCGACGTGAAGTGGCCCTGCAACAACGAGCAGAAATACATCGTGCACTTCCCCGAGGACCGGGAGATCTGGTCGTTCGGCTCGGGCTACGGCGGCAACGCCCTGCTCGGCAAGAAGTGCTTCGCGCTGCGCATCGCCTCGGTGATGGCGCGCGACGAAGGGTGGATGGCGGAGCACACGCTGATCATGGGCGTCGAGAACCCGGCCGGCGAGAAGACCTACGTCGCCGCGGGGTTCCCGAGCGCGTGCGGCAAGACCAACTTCGCGATGCTGATCCCGCCCAAGGGCTACGACGGCTGGAAGATCACCACCGTGGGCGACGACATCGCCTGGATCAAGCCCGGAAAGGACGGCCGGCTCTACGCGATCAACCCCGAGGCGGGGTTCTTCGGCGTTGCGCCCGGGACCTCGAAGGAGACCAACCCCAACGCCATCGCCTCGGTCGAGCGGAACAGCATCTTCACCAACGTCGCGCTGACCGAGGACGGCGACGTCTGGTGGGAAGGCCTCACGAAGGACCCCCCGGCACGGCTCACCGATTGGCGGGGCAATCCCTGGACGCCGGAGAGCGGCACGCCCGCCGCGCACCCCAACGCGCGCTTCACCGCGCCGATCGCGCAGTGCCCGTCCGTCGACCCGGCGTGGGAGGATCCCACCGGCGTGCCGATCTCGGCGTTCATCTTCGGCGGGCGTCGCGCCACGACGGTCCCGCTGGTCTACCAGGCGTTCAACTGGAACTTCGGCGTCTATCTCGGCGCGACAGTCGGCTCGGAGACGACCGCCGCGGCCGCCGGTGCCGTGGGGCACGTGCGCCGCGATCCGTTCGCGATGCTCCCGTTCTGCGGCTACCACATGGGCGACTACTTCAACCACTGGCTGCAGATGGGCCGCGGGCTGAGCGATCCGCCGCGGATCTTCTGCGTCAACTGGTTCCGCAAGGACGAGCAGGGAAAGTTCATCTGGCCCGGGTACGGCCAGAACATGCGAGTGCTGGAGTGGATCGTCGGCCGGGTCCGCGGCCGCGCCGCGGCCATCGAGAGCCCGATCGGCTGGATGCCGCGCTACGACGACATCCGCTGGGAAGGGCTCCGCTTCCCGCGGGCGTCATTCCTCCGGCTGATGAGCGTCGACCGCGAGCGCTGGAAGTCGGAGCTGCTGTCGCACCGCGAGCTGTTCGAGAAGCTCTACGACCGCCTGCCGCAGGAGTTCATGTGGATGCGGGAACTGATCCTCTCGGCGCTGTGGCGCAGCGAAGAACACTGGAGGCTGGAGCCGGAGACGGCCTGAGCGGCCGACCTCCTCCTCGATGCCAGCCCCATTCGAGATCATCCGCGACCCGCTCTGGGACAACATCCGGCTCGAACCGGAGGCGATGGCGTGCGTCGAGACCGCCGCGATGCAGCGGCTGCGCTACGTGCGTCAACTCGGTCATGCCTTCCTGGTCTATCCCGGCGCCACTCATTCGCGCTTCGAGCACGCCCTCGGCGCCTATCACCTGGCGCGGCGCGCCCAGGCGATGCTCGGCGACCGCGGCGACCTCGTGGGGGTCGACGACGACGAGCGCCTGGCGGTGCGCCTGGCCGCGCTGCTGCACGACATCGGGCACTACCCGTTTTCGCACGCCCTTGAAGAAGCGGGGTTTCCCGACCACGAGACCCTAGGCGCCGAGCGGCTCGCCGCCGGTGAACTCGGCGACGTGCTGCGGGAGATCGGGGGCGTCGAACTCATCTCGCGGATCGCGGCACTGATCCAGGGCCGCAGCACGTCGGCGCTGGCCGGCCTGGTGTCGGGCTCGCTCGACCTCGACAAGATCGACTATCTCAGTCGCGACGCCCGGATGTGCGGCGTCCCCTATGGCATGGTGGATGTCGACCGGCTGCTCGCCTCGCTGGTGCTGGTCGACGGCGGCGACGAGCCGGCGGAAATCGGCGTGCACGAGAAGGGGGTCAGTGCGCTGGAATCGCTGCTGTTTGCCAAGTACCAGATGTATCGCAACGTCTACTGGCACCATGCCGTCCGGTCGGCCACCTGCATGTTCAAGCGGGCGGTCCGCGCCACGATGGCGGCCGGCCGGCTCACGCTCGGCGAGATCGCCGACGCCACCGACGACATCCTCATCGCGCTGCTGCTGGAGAACGATCCGAGCGGATTGACCACGGCGCTGAGGGCGCGGCGGCTGTTCAAGCGGGCGCTCGACATCTCGGCCAGCGAGGTGCCGGACCACGACCTGGAGTGGATTGCCCACGATCCCGAGCGGGTCGAGGCCGTCGAAGTGGCCCTTGCGTCCGACCTCGGCCTGCCGCGCCACGGCGTGCTGGTCGACTTTCCTGCCCGCGCGTCGATGTTGAGCGTCGACCTGCCGTTGCTGACCCGTGGTGGCAGCCTCGAGCGGCTCACCGACGAGGGGCGCGCCGGCCATCTCGGCCTGCCGCGCGTCGCCGACACCCTCTATCGGAGCGCCCGGCGGCTCCGGATCTTCACCGTCGAGCCGCGGCGGCTCGACGGCATTCCCGGGCTGCTGCTGACGGCTGGGTAACGCTTCGCGGCGTCAGCCGCGGACGACGGGGACTTCGCCGGTGGTGGCGGGGACTTCCTCGATCCGGACCAGGACGGTGGTGATGTTGTCGAGGCCGCCGCGATGGTTCGCCCCCGCGATCAGGCTGTCGACTTTCCCTTCCAGGTCGAGGTCGTTCATCATCACGTCGCGCAGGTCCTCGTCCTCGAGCATTCCGGTCAATCCATCCGACGCGAGCAGCAGGAGGTCGCCCGACTCGAGGGTGCCGACGTAGAGGTCGGGCGTGACCTCGTTGCTCGACCCCACGCACCGGGTGATCACGTTGGCGTAGGGGTGGACCCGGGCTTCGTCGGGCGTGAGGCGGCCGGCATCGACCTGCTCCTGCACGTAGGAATGGTCCTTGGTCAGCTGCGAGAGAACGCCGCCGCGCAGCATGTAGGCGCGGGAATCGCCGACATGCCCGATCAGGTAGCGACGCGGCAGCAGCGCCAGCACTGTCGTGGTGGTGCCCATGCCGCGCTTGTCGTGCTCGGTGAGGGTGCGACGGAAGATGGCGTCGTTGGCGGAACGGATCGCGCCGACCATCTGCGCCATGATCTCGTCGTCGGACATGCCGCGCACCGGCGTGAACCGTTCCGAGATGATCTGGGTCGCCATTTCGCTGGCGACCTCGCCGGCGGCGTGACCACCCATCCCGTCGGCGACGATGAACAACCCGCGTTCACTCGCCATCAGGTAGGCATCCTCGTTGCCGGAACGCACCACGCCGACGTCGGTTCGAGCCGCACAGGAGAAGCGCATTCAACCGGTCCGGAGGGCCAGGTAGACAGCCACGGCGAGCGCCACGACGCCCGCGACGAACAGTACCCGGGGCCAGATCGATCGACGCGGCTCCGGCAGGACGAAGAGCAGTGCCGGCGGCTCGCCGGACGGCGCGACGATGGAGTCTTCCCAACGGTCGTCGGGGGCGAACGTGAACCGGGTGGCGCCGAGCCGCAGGCTCGACCCCGGCGACAGGAGCATCACGTCGCGCACCAGCTCGTCGTCGATCCACGATCCGCCGGTCGAGCCGAGGTCCCGGAAGTACCAGAGCCCCTGGCGCAGGCGGACCTCGGCATGGCGGGGGCTGATCCCGCTGCCGTCGACCACGACGTCGTTGAGCGCATCGCTGCCGATGCGAGCCACCGACTGCCGGATCGGGAGCACCTGGGCGTCGGTTGCGTCACCGCGGAGCCAGAGCGTCGCCAGCTGTGTTGGACCGTCCAGATTCGACTCCACCGCCATGAGTGGCTGTCGGGGGACCGGAAACCTATCTGTCGCCGGGGCAAGGGGGCAAGAATCATGCAGAGCGAACCTCGGGTCCCCCGCCACGTTGCAGACGCACCAAACGCTGGTAGAGGCCGCCGGCCGCCATCAATTCGCGATGCGTCCCGGTCTCGCGCAGTTCGCCGTGATGGAACACCAGGATGCGATCGGCATCGAGCACGGTATCGAGGCGGTGCGCCACCACCAGCGCGGTCCGCCCCCGCCGGAGGGTCGCCAGGGCCGACTGGATCTGCCGCTCCGACTCGGGGTCGACCGCACTGGTTGCCTCGTCGAGCAGCAGCAGCGCCGGGTCGCCGATCAGGGCGCGGGCAAAGGATACGAGCTGCCGCTCGCCGACCGACAGCGACCGGCCCCGTTCGGCCACGGCGTGCCGGACGCCGCCGGGGAGGCGCGCCACCAGGCGGTCGACCCCGGTCGCCGCCAGCGAGGCGATCCAGCGCGGCGCCGGGACCTCGCGATCGAGGCGGAGGTTGCGTTCGAGGTCGCCCCGGAAGAGGAAGAGGTCCTGGGGGACAAAACCGACCCGGCGGCGCAACTCCTCGGCCGCAACCGACGCGATGTCGACGCCATCGAAGAGCACCCGGCCCCGGGTCGGGAGGTAGAATCGCAGCAACAGCGACAGCACGGTGCTCTTCCCCGCCCCGGTGTGCCCCACCAGCGCCACGGTCTCACCAGGTCGGACCCGGAACGACACCGCCCTGAGCGCCCACGGCGCATCGGGGGCGTACCGGAACCAGACGTCGTCGAAGACCACCTCGCCGCGCGACGGTACCGGGAGGGCAAGCGGCACCGGCGGGTCGGCGACGGTGATGTCGGTGTCGAGCAGGCGGAAGATCCGCTCGCCGCTGGCCATGGCGCTCTGCAGCAGGTTGAACTTCTCCGACAGGTCCTGCAGTGGCTGGAAGAACCGCCGCACCAGCTGGATGAACGCCGCCAGCGTCCCCACCGTCAGCCCCGCCCCCAGCGCGTGCAGCCCGGCATACCAGAGCAGCAGGGCGATCGCCGCCGACATCAGGAACTCCACCACCGGGAAGAACAGCGAGTAGAGCGTGATGGCGCGGAGCAGTGTCACCAGGTACGCCTGGTTGACCGCGCCGAATGCCGCGGCCGTCGCCGCTTCGCGATCGAACAGCTGCACCACCCTCACCCCGGAGAGGTGCTCCTGCAGGAAGCTGTTGACCTGCGCCACCGCGGCGCGGATGTCACTGAACGCGGTGCGGACCGACTGGCGGAAGAACGCCACGACCAGCCCCATTGCGGGGAGCGTCACGAACGCCGCGAGGGCGAGGCGCCAGTTGGCCACCAGCATCAGCGTGCTGATGGCGACCAGCGTCGCGAGGTCGCCGATGACCGTGACGACCCCCGAAGAGAACAATTCGTTGAGCGTTTCGACGTCGGAGGTGATGCGGGTGACGAGGCGCCCCACCGGCTGGCGATCGAAGAACGGCACGCTGAGCCGCTGGAGGTGATCGAAGATCTGGCGGCGCAGGTCGGACATCACCCGCTGGCCGACCCACGTGGTGACCAGGGTCTGCACGAACTGGCCCGCGAAGCTGAGCAGCAGCGCCAGCACGTAGATCGCGCCGAGGGTGACGAGCATGCCGCCGTCGTGCCGCGGAATCGCGACGTCGAGGGCCCGCTCGGTGAGCACCGGCCCGACCAGCGCCAGCCCGGCTTCGACCAGCAGCACGGCGACGGCCAGCGTGATGGCGGCGCGATAGGGGCGGGCGTAGGCCAGCAGGCGGCGCCCGAGCTGGAGGTCGGCGCCGGTGGCCGCCGGCTCGTCGGCCGCGATGCCCGACGTCACGGCGCCGGCACCTCGATCGCCTTGAGCCCCCGCCGCACCCATTCGGAAAAGACCACGAACCCCGCAAAGATCGTGAACCAGATCCCGATGAAGCGCCACACCAGCATGTACGCCGGCGCCAGGTCGCGCGGGATGTACGGCGCCATGACGACGATGGTGAGAAACTCGGCAAAGCCCGATCCGCCCGGGGTCGGCACGAAGTAGAGCAGCGAGCTGATGAACGTCTGCAGCAGCAGCACGTCGACGAACTGGGCGTGGATGCCGATGGCGCGGAGCGCCACATAGCCGGCCAGGAGCTTGTTGGCGTGACTCGGCCCCGAGAGAATCGTGGCCCAGAAGAGCGCCAGCCAACCGCGCGGGGTGTTGAACGCCAGCATGCTCTCGCCGGCCTGGTCGATCCCGGTTCGGAGGCTGTCGAGGCGGGCTTCGACCCAGCGGCTCCGCCGCCCGAGGGCTTCCGCCACCCGATGCAGCGCGCCGGAGACCACCCGCGGCGCCACCAGCACCATCAGCAGCAGCACGCCGAGGATCGCGAAGATCGCCATGCTGAGCTTGAACAGGTCGAGCAGCGAGAGCCCCAGAAAGTCGCCCTGCTGGCTGAGCGAGCGGCCGGCGCCGAACGCCACCGCGAGGGGGCCGCAGATGCCGAAGAACGCGACGGTGGCGATGAACGACATCAGCGTGGTGGTCATCGCCTTGGGCACCGGGACGCCGGCGCGGCGCATGGCATAGATCATCGTCGGGCTCGCACCGGCCTGCAGCGGCGTCACATACGATCCCCATGCCCCCATGCCGCCGGCGATGATCATCCCGCCGAGCGGCGGCCTGGGGTGCACGTGACGCGCCAGCACCCAGAGGCGGAGCCCGCCGCCGAACCAGTCCATCGAGGCGAGGACCGCGCCGGCCAGCAGCCAGCGCCAGTGCAGCGTCGTCAGGGAACCGAGGAAACCGCGGGCGTCGTGGCCATAAAGCAGCACGCCGGCGTAGGCGAGGACCGAGATGAAGACAAAGAGCAGGAAGCCGCGCTTGAGGCGCGCGGGGGTCAGGAGGCTGGCCATTGGCGCAATAACGTAAAGCGAGGCGCGACGATTGGTAATGGCCGCCGCCGGAGAACCGCCCGGCGGCGGGTCTTCTCGGGCCATTTACGTTTCAGTGGTGAATCGCCCCATGATCCGCGTGGTCCGCGCGCGGCAGCACAACCTCAAGGACATCTCGGTCGAGATTCCGCGCCGCGCCTTCACGGTCGTCACCGGACCGTCGGGCTCCGGAAAGAGCTCGCTCGCCTTCGATACGCTCTACGCCGAAGGACAGCGCCGCTACATCGAGTCGCTGTCCACCTACGCCAAGCAGTTTCTCGAGCGGATGCCCAAGCCGCTGGTCGATCGCATCGAGGGGCTCGCGCCGACCGTGGCGATCGAGCAGCGGCCACCGGCGATGTCGTCGCGTTCGACGGTCGGCACGGCTACCGAGGTCTACGACTTCCTCCGCTTGTTGTGGGCCCGGATCGGCGTGCAGCACTGTGTCGCCTGCGGCGGGCTGGTGCGCCGCGACACGCCGCAATCCGCCGCCGACGCGGTGGTCGCGGCGGGGTTCGACCGGCTGCAGATCGCCTTCCCGCTGGTCGCCGCCGCGCGGGGCGCCCACGCCGCAACGGTCGACAACCTGCGGGCCCTCGGCTTCCTCCGGCTGCTGGTCGACGGCGACGCGGTCCACCTCGACGAACCACCCGACCGGCTGGACCTCCACGCCGCGTCGGAGGTGCTGGTGATCGTCGACCGCCTGACCGGTGGCGCCGACCAGCGCGACCGGATCAGCGAAGCGGTGGCCACGGCGTTCAACGAGGGCGAGGGCGTGGCGATCGCGCTCGCCGCCGAGGGCGCCCGGCTTCGCTTTACCGAGCACCCTACCTGCAGCCAGTGCGACACGCCGGCGCCGGCGGTGACCCCGGCGCTGTTCTCGTTCAACAATCCGCGGGGCGCCTGCCCGAGGTGCAACGGCTTCGGCGCCATCCTCGAATACGACCTCGCGCTGATCGTCCCAGATCCCGAGCGCAGCCTCGCCGAAGGGGCCATCGACCCGTGGACCAAGCCCCGGTACGACGGCCGCCGGCGCCTCCTCGCCACCACCGCTCGCAAGCTCGGCGCCGACATGGACACGCCGTGGCGCGAGCTGCCGGAGGAGACCCGCGCCACATTGCTCGACGGCAAGGTGGGCCGGTACGTCGGCATCCTGCCGTTCCTCAAGGACCTCGAGCGGAAGCGCTACAAGCAGTACATCCGGGTCTTCCTGCGCCAGTATCAGCTGGCCCACGAATGCCCCGAGTGCCACGGCTCCCGGCTGCGTCCCGAGGCCCTGGCGGTCACCATCGCGGGGCGCTCCATCGCCGACGTCGCCGCCGAGACTGTCGACCGCGCGACGGCGTGGCTCGGCGACCTGGTGCTCAGCGAGACCGAGCGCCGGATCGCCGACCTGGTGCTCGCCGAGGCCACCGCGCGCGTGACGTACCTTCGCGACGTCGGACTCGGCTACCTCACCTTCGACCGGCAGACCCGCACCCTCTCCGGCGGCGAGGCACAGCGGATCGCGCTGTCGAACGCCCTCGGATCGCACCTTGTCGACACCCTCTACGTCCTCGACGAACCGTCGATCGGGCTCCACCCGCGCGACAACGATCGGCTCCTCGCCCTGCTGCGCCGGCTGCGCGACCAGGGCAACACCCTCGTCGTCGTCGAGCACGACCTCGCCGCGATCCGCGCCGCCGACTGGATGATCGAACTCGGCCCCGGCGCCGGCGAGCACGGCGGCCGGCTGGTGCATGCCGGCACCGTCGAGAGCGCCGTCGACACGCTCACCGGCGACTACCTCTCCGGCCGCAAGCGCATCGGCGTCCCCAGTGCGCGGCGCTCCACCGCCGGGCCGTGGCTGTCGATCCGCGGCGCGACAATGCACAACCTCGAAGGGGTCGACGTCAGGATTCCGCTCGGCACCCTGACCGCGGTGACCGGCGTCTCCGGTTCCGGCAAGAGCACGCTGGTCTACGACATCCTCTACCGCCAGCTCGAACGCCGGCTGCAGGGCAGTCACTCCGCCAAGACCCACCTCGGCGAGCAGGTCGGCGAGGTCGCGGCGCTCGACGGCTGGGAACTGCTTTCCGACGTCGTGCTGATCGACCAGACGCCGATCGGGCGCACGCCGCGATCCAATCCGGTCACGTACATCCGCGCCTACGACGAGATCCGCGAGCTCTTTGCCCAGCAACCACTCGCGCGGCAACGCAAGTACACGCCCGCCACCTTCTCGTTCAATCTCCCCGGCGGGCGCTGCCCGGCGTGCGACGGCGCCGGATCGATCCAGATCGAGATGGTCTTCCTCGCCGACGTCTACGTGCCCTGCGAGGTCTGCGGCGGCACCCGCTTCAAGCGAGAGGTCCTCGACGTCAGGATTCAGGGCTTCTCGATTCATGACGTGCTGCAGTTCAGCGTCGACGAAGCGATCCGGCGATTCCGGCACCAATCGCGGCTCGGTGCGGCGCTCTGGCAGTTGCAGCAGGTGGGGCTGGGTTACCTCCGCCTCGGCCAGCCCGCCACCACCCTGTCGGGAGGCGAGGCGCAGCGGCTGAAGATCGCGCGGGAGCTCGCCGCGGCCGAGAAGACGCGCGGACGCAAACTCTACCTGCTCGACGAGCCGACCACCGGGCTGCACATCGACGACGTCCGGATCCTCATCGGGGTGCTCGACAAGCTGGTCGACGCCGGTCACACCGTGCTGGTGATCGAACACCAGATGGACGTGGTCAAGCGCGCGGACTGGGTGATCGACATGGGGCCCGACGCGGGGCCGGCGGGCGGGCGGGTGGTGGCGATGGGGCCGCCCGAGGCGGTCGCGCGGGCGGCGGAGAGCCGCACCGGGATCTACCTGGCGGAGGCGCTCAGCGAAGGCGTGGAGTCGCCACCGGCCCCGGCGTCACGCCGTGGCAGTCAGCGCTGACGCTCCCTCACGCAGCAGGCGCCAGACCCGCTCGACGTCGCTCCGCCCGGTGCGGAATGCGCCGATTGCCACCCGGATGGCGTAGCGTCCGGCGAGCGTGGTGTGGGTCACGAACACCGAGCCATCGGCGTTGACCCGCTCCAGCAACGCACGGTTGTGCGCCGTCAGCGCCGCCTCGTCGCCGGCCAGCGACGGTGGCACGTGCCGGAGACAGACCAGCCCCAGCGGCGCCGGCGCCAGCCGTTCGAAGCCCGGCTCGGCGTCGACCCACTCCGCCAGTTCGTGGCCCAGCGCCACGTGGTGCCGCACCATCCGGCGCAGCCCTTCCGCGCCATGGCTGCGCAGCACGAACCAGAGCTTGAGGGCCCGGAAGCGCCGCCCGAGCGGAATCCCCCAATCGCGGAAGTTCACGGCCTCGTCGTCGGCGTCGTGTCGGGTGCGGAGGTATTCCGGCGCGACGCTGAACGTCTGCAGCAGCGCCCCCACATCCCGCACGAAGTAGGCGCTGCAGTCGAAGTTGGTCAGCAGCCACTTGTGGGGGTTGGTCACGAACGAGTCCGCCATGCCCACGCCGTCGATCAACGGCCGGAACTCGGGGACGATCGCCGCCGATCCCCCGAACGCCGCGTCGACGTGATACCACGCATTGTGGGCCTGCGCCACCTCGCCGATCGCCGCCAGCGGATCGCACGCCGTCGACGAGGTGGTCCCGAGAGTGGCGACCACGATCGCCGGCACCAGGCCGCGTTCCCGGTCGGCCGCCATCTCGCGCCGCAGCGCGTCGGGGCTCATCGCGAACTCCCGGTCGACGCCGATCACCCGGCGGCGTTCGATCGGAATCCCCGCCAGCCGCGCCGCCTTGGCCACCGACGAATGCGCCTCCGACGACCAGTACGCCACCAGCCGTCCCGGGTCGGCGCCGGAGCGCTCCCGGGCGGTGAGGAACGCCATCAGCGTGGCAGTCGACGCGCTGTCCTGGATGACGCCGGTGAACGCCGCCGGCAACCCGAGCAGGTCGCGGTACCACCGCATGACCACCTGCTCGAGTTCGGTCGCCGCCGGCGACGTCGCCCAGCTCATGCACTGCGCCCCGAGGCCCGCCGCGAGGAACTCGCCGAGCACCGATGGGGGTGAACTGTTGGAGGGGAAGTAGCCGAACCACCCCGGGTGTCCCCAGTGGACCATCCCCGGCACGATCAGGTCGCGGAAGTCGCGGAAGATCCGGTCGAACGGTTCGCCGCCCTCGGGAGCGGCCGGCGGGAGGGCACGCCGGAGGTCGCCCGGAGCCACGTCCGGGACGATCGGTCGGTCGGTGATATCGCGGTAGTAGTCGGCCAGCCAGTCGACGATCTCATGACCGTGACGGCGGAATTCGTCGGGCGTCACGCGCTGCTGCTTTGCGCTGACCGTGCTCAGGATGACCGATCAGCGCGGCTGATCGGTCACTTCTCTTCCTTGAATCCCACGTGCCGCTTGAGGGTGGGGTCGTACTTGCGCAACTCCATCCGCTCGGGGTGCTTCTTGGGATTCTTGGTGGTCACGTAGACGTAGGCGCTTTCACTGCTGCGCAGCTTGACCTGGATGCGACCCTTCTTTGCCATGGAATCTCCCGCCGCGCCCGGTTACCAGGACGCCTTGCGGACGCCGGGGATCTTCCCCTCGAGCGCCAGTTCACGGAATGCGATCCGGGACAGCCCGAACCGGCGCAGGTAGCCGCGCGAGCGGCCCGACATCTGGCAGCGATTGCGGATCCGGACCGCCGATGAGTTGCGGGGCAGCGCCTCGAGCTTGCGCCGGGCCATGTCCTTTTCGGCCGGCGTGGCCGTCAGGCTGCGCACCGTCGCGTTGAGCGCCTTCCGCTGCTCGGCGTACTTTGCCGAGAGCACCCGCCGCTTCTTGTTCCGTTCCACCGAACTCGTCTTCGCCATTGTCTCCCCTGTGACCCGACCGTCGAGCCATGCAAAATGGCGCCCTATCGACGTTTAGGGAAGGGGTCGCCGGGGGCGGTCGGGCCGCCCAGGCAGCGCGGCGCTCAGCGGTCCATGGAACCCGAAACCGGGTAGTACCGGGCCACGAACTGGTCCGCGTCGCCGAGGCTCTGGAGGATCACGGCGCCCTCACCCGGATCGAAGTCGACCCGCCCGAAGAACCGCCCCACCGTCCAGATCGACCCGTCCCCCGCCACCGAGACGCCGTTGGCGATCGTGACGGAGGTGTTGCCGGCGATGTTGCTGCTGAACGGGTTCACCCAGCGGAAGTTGCCGTTGGGGTCGAGCGAGACCAGGTAGCCGTCGGCCGCGCCCGAGTTGCCCAGGGCGTTGACGACATGGGTGCCGGCGCCGGGGTCGAAATCGACCGAATTCTGGAACCAGCCGGCGAGGTAGAAGTCGCCGTCGGCGTCGCGCGCCAGCCCGCCGACGCCTTCGTTGCCGGTCCCCCCGAACTCCACGGCCAGCCCGCCGAAGCCTCCGTCGCCGGTGTACGAGGCAAGGAAGACGTCGGTGCCGCCCTTGCTCACCAGCAGCTGTGCGGCGTGACTCGGGTCGACGTCGGCGGTGCCGGTGAAGGTGCCGGTGGCATAGATCCGGTCGATGTTGTCGACCACGATCCCGCCGCTCGAGATCGCGTCGTCGCCGGGGCCGCCGCCCGATCCGGCCCACTCCAGCCCCAGCCCCGGTGCCAGGCGCGCCAGGAAGAAGTCGGTCCCGCCGACGCTGGTGAGCACCACCGGGGCCAGCGCCGACCCGAACGTCGCGGTGGTCGAGAAGGTCCCCGCCACCACCAGGTCGCCCTCGACCGTGGTGGCGAGCGCGTTGCCGCTGTCGTCGCCGACGCCACCGAACTGAGCCACTCCCTTGAACGTCCCGTCGGCCCCGTAACGCGCCACGAAGCCGTCGGTGCCACCGCGCGAGATCAGGATTCCGGTGCCCGGGCCGGGGTCGAAGTCGACCGTGCCGGTGAACGACCCGGTAATCACCACGTCGCCCGACGACTCGACGACGAGATCGTGGGCTTCGTCGTTGCCGCTGCTCCCCACGCTGACCGCCCAGGTGCAAGTGCCGTCGGGACTGAAGCGCGCCAGCAGCACGTCGTGTCCCCCGGCGTTGGGGAGGGCGAGGCCGGCGCAGACCGCGCCGCTGCTGGCGTAGCCTGCCACGTAGACGCCGCCGTCCGGCGCGAGCTTGATGGCAAACGGCACGTCGGCGTCGGTGCCGCCGATCGAACTGACCCATTGCAGCGCGCCGGTCGAGTCGTACTTGGCGACGCCGATGTCGTACGACCCGATGGCGATCCGGCCGGTGGCCGATGTGGGACTCGGATCGAAATCCACCGTCCCGCTGAAGTAGCTCGCGACGTAGGCGTTGCCGGCACCGTCGGTCGCCACGGCGCGGGCAAAGTCGGCCCCCGAGGCGCCGATACGGAACGGCAGCAGCGGCGTTGCGACCGGCGGCGGCAGCGTGCCGCCGCTGGTGTCGGGGACGAATGGCGCGCGACAGGCACCGAGTGCCAGGACGAGACCGGCCGCGGCGAGCAGCGCGCGGCGAGGGGCGGGACGTGGGCGGCGCATCGTACTACAGTATCGGAAGCGACGGTTCCGGCCAATACCACGCGCCCGGCGGCGTGACATTAGACTCGATCAGGGACCGCGGACGCGGCGGGCCTTCAGTCGGCCGGCCGGGGCGCGATGGCGGCCGCGGCCGCGACAACCCCCGCAGCAGGCGGACGGGATGACGGGTGACGCGAAACCAGGGGTGAGCACGGCGCCGCCAGGTGCCGCGGTGCCGTTGCCGGTGACCCGGTGGCTCCCCGACGACAGCCGTCGCGGACTGGCGCCGGCGGTCTTCGCGCTGCTGAGTGTCGTGCTGGGCCTCGTCGCGGGGCTCGGCGCGTTCGTCTTCCGCGAGCTGATCGCTGTCGTCCACAACGCCGTCTTCCTCGGCCACCTCTCCTGGCATTACGACTCGCTGCGCCACACACCGCCGGCCCCGTGGGGCGCCGCCGTGATGCTGGTGCCGGTCGTCGGCGCCATCGCGGTGGTCTTCCTCGTCAAGAACTTCGCGCCCGAAGCGAAGGGGCACGGCGTCCCGGAAGTGATGGACGCCATCTACTACCAGAAATCGCTGATCCGGCCGATCGTCGCGGTGATCAAGTCCCTCGCCTCGGCGATCTCGATCGGCACCGGCGGATCGGTCGGCCGCGAAGGCCCGATCATCCAGATCGGCGCGGCATTCGGTTCGTGGTCGGGGCGGCTCTGCCGGGTGTCGGGGTGGCAGCGCGCCACGCTGGTCGCGGCCGGCGGCGGCGCCGGCATCGCGGCGACCTTCAACACGCCCCTCGGCGGCGTGCTGTTCGCGGCCGAGGTCCTCATGCAGGAGATCAGCGTCCGCACCCTGGTGCCGGTGGCGCTCGCCACCACCACCGCCACCTATGTCAGTCATTTCTTCTTCGGCGACCACCCGGCGTTCCCGATCCCGTCGATTCACGTGCCGGCGGAGAACAACGTCGCCGTGCTGCCGGCCTATGCCCTGCTCGGCGTGCTGCTGGCGCTGGCGTCGGTGGTGTTCATCCGCGGCCTCTACGGCGCCGAGGACCTCTTCGAGAAGTACATCCCGCACCACGACTACCTCCGCCACGCCGCCGGCATGCTGCTGGTCGGCGTCGCGATGGTGGGGATGATGCACTATACCGGCCATTACTATATCGAGGGGGTCGGCTACGCCACGATCATGGACGTGCTGACCGGCACGCTGACCAACGTGCCGCTGCTGCTGATGCTCTTCGTGCTGAAGCTGGCCGCGACCTCGCTGACCCTGGGCTCCGGCGCGTCGGGCGGCATCTTCTCGCCGTCGCTGGTGATGGGCACCGCGGTCGGCGCCGCGTTCGGGCTCGGGCTGCGGGCGCTGGTCCCGGCGTGGCATATCGACCCCGGGGCGTTCGCGCTGGCCGGGATGGCCGGCATGGTGGCCGGTGCCACCGGCGCCGCGCTGGCGGCGATCGTGATGATGTTCGAGATGACCCTCGACTACCGCATGGTGTTGCCGATGACGCTCACCGTGGCGGTGAGCTACGGCCTGCGCCGGTTGTGGTCGACCGAGAGCATCTACACCATGAAGCTGGCGCGACGCCATCACTACACACCCAAGGCACTGGAGGCCAACCCGGCGCTGGTCCACCATGTCAGCGACATCCCGCTGGCGCCGGCCGAGGTCCTCCCCGCCGACCTGCCCGCGGCACGGTTCGATGCCGCCGCCGACCGGCCGGAACACGTCGTGCTGGTGGACCACGGCATGGTCACCGGTGTGGTGCTGCGCGACTGGGTGCGGGCCCACCCCGATGCGGTGGCCGGGGCGGCGACCCTCGCCGACATCGCCCGGGCGGCAGGGGTCGCGTCGATCGTGGTGCGCCACGACAACACCATCTTCACCCTGCTGGGCCGGCTTCGTCTGGCCCACGCGTCGTTGGCGGTGGTGCTGGGCCCGCCGTCCGGCACGGAGCACGCCCGCAGCGTGCTCGGTGTCGTCACCATGACGCACCTCGCCGAAGTGCTCACCGAGGGAATGGAGATCCTCATCGACTGACGCGGCGCCGCCCCATTGCCTTGCGGGGTCTTCGCGCCATGACAATACTCCCTCGTTGCGCCTTCTCGCCCTCACCCCGTGGTGACCATGTCCGACCTGCCGCCCCGTCCCGTCCCGCTGTCGCGCCGCACGTTCGTCCAGCACGCCGCCGGCGCCGCCGCCACGCTCGCGGCGATTCCCGGCATCAGCGCGCGCACCGTCCGTCTCGCCGACGACTTCGCGCTGGCGAGCGACGGCATTGCGGCGCGCTTCACCACCGCGGAAGGATCGTTCCGGCTCGTCGGGCTGACCGATCGCGTCGGACAGCACGCCATGACCGCCGCGACCGATCCGTTCGTGCTGCGCCTCGGCACCGGTGGCGAGGTCCGCGCCTCGACGATGCGGATCCGCAGCGGGCCGGTCACCGAGCACCTCGCCACCTCGCCCCACGCGGCGCGCTACGCCGAACGGATCGGCGGCCGGGCCGTGCGAATGGAACTCGAGGATCCCGGCACCGGGCTCCGCGTCACCTGGCGGGCAGTGGCCCGCAACGGGTCGCGCTACCTCCGCCAGGAACTGGTGCTGACGCCGACCACGCAGCCGGTACCGGTGACCGCCATCACCCTGCTCGACGTCGCGACGCCCGGTGCTGTGGTGACCGGGTCGGTCAGGGGCTCGCCGGTGACCGCCGGCAACCTCTACTTCGGGTTCGAGCATCCGCTCTCCGACCACGCCGTCGCCGACGGGCGGCTGACGGCGACGCTGCCGCGCACCCTGCCGCTCCGCCCCGGCACCGCGTTCGCGGTCTCGTCGGTCATCGGCACCAGCGCCACCGGGCAGCTGCGCCGCGAGTTCCTGCAATACATCGAACGGGAACGGGCCCACCCGTATCGCACCTTCCTGCACTACAACTCGTGGTACGACCTCGGCTACTTCAACAAGTACGACGAGACGTCCGCCCTCGCGGTGATCGACGCGATGGGCCGGCAGCTCCACGTCGACCGCCACGTGGTGCTCAGTTCGTTCCTGTTCGACGACGGCTGGGACGACTCGAAGACGCTCTGGCACTTCAACGACGGCTTTCCGGACGGCTTCACCAAGGTCCGGCGCGAGGCGGCGAAGTACCGCGCCGCCCCGGGCATCTGGCTCTCCCCCTGGGGCGGCTACGGGCAGCCGCGCCAGGAGCGGCTCCAGTACGGCAAGGCGGCCGGCTACGAGACCAACCAGGGCGGCTTCGCCCTCTCCGGCCCGAAGTACTTCAAGCTCTTCCACGACACCTGTGCCCGGTTCATCCGCCAGTACGGCATCAACCAGTTCAAGTTCGACGGCACCGGGAACGCCTCGCGGGTGGTACCGGGCAGCGCCTTCGACAGCGACTTCGACGCGATGATCTCGCTGATCGGCGACCTGCGGCGGATCGAGCCCGACCTCTACGTCAACCTGACCACCGGCACCTATCCGTCGCCGTTCTGGCTGCGCTACTGCGACAGCATCTGGCGTGGCGGCGACGACCATTCGTTCGCCGGCGTCGGCAGCGACCGCGAGCAGTGGATCACCTACCGCGACGGCGACACCTACGGCGGCATTGTCCGCAAGGGGCCGCTCTACCCGCTCAACTCGCTGATGCTCCATGGGATGATCTACGCCAGGCACGCCAACAAGCTGAACGTCGACCCCGGCAACGACTTCCGCAACGAGATCCATTCCTACTTCGGCACCGGCACCCAGCTGCAGGAGATGTACATCACGCCGGCGTTGCTCACCGACCAGAACTGGGACGACCTCGCCGAAGCGGCGAACTGGTCGCGGGCCCGTGCCGGATCGCTGGTCGATACCCACTGGGTGGGCGGTGAACCGTCGAAGCTCCAGGTCTACGGCTGGGCATCGTGGTCACCGGGACGGGGCACGCTCGTGCTGCGCAACCCCGGGGCGGTGCGGCAATCCATCGACATCGACATCGGCGACGTGTTCGAATTGCCCGATGAGGCGTCGCAGTCGTATCAGGTCGCTTCACCGTGGCGCAGCGACGCCGGCACCGCGCCGATCCGGCTTGCCGCCGGCACGCCGCATCGCTTTGCGCTCGAGCCGTTCGAGGTCATCACGCTCGACGCCACGCCGGCGTAGCCGCGACGGCGGACGGCGCCGGGTGGCATCGCCCGGAACTTCACGGCGCCCGCCGGGAGGCAGCATGAAGCGGTTTCTCGCCCTCGGGGCGTTGCTGGTGGCTGCACCGGCGCACGCCCAGTCGCCGGTGATTCACCTCCGGCTCAGCTGCACGGCACCCACCGCGCACACCGCCTGCCGCGTCGTTCGCATCACCGATTCGACACCGACCGGCGGGGCGGTGGTGCTGTCACATCCGGTCGATGTCGCCGCCGGTGCCGCGCCGTGGACCATGGACTTCCCCTGCTCGCCGAGCGTCAACACCAGGGCGACGGCGTGGGTCGTCGGGGTCCGCGACGGCAAGGTGGCGGCCGACACCGGCATCCTGCAGAGCAACATCGTGACCTGTCAGCGCTACCTGCCCGCGGCCCCGACGGTGACGTTCGCGGTCAACATTCCGGAGGCCGGTCCCACCGGCGCCCCGCCGTCGGCCGCGGAACAGGCGCATCCCGTGACCCATGGCGATTCGCTGCCGCCGCATCCGCGGGTCTGGCTCGATCCGGCGCGCCTGGCCCGGCTCCGGCGCCAGGTGGCGGCGAACACCATCCGCTGGCAGCGCGTCCAGGCGGCGGCCGACGCGCAGGTCGCCAGGGGCTCGGCATACGGCAACCACGACTACTTCCTGCTCCCCGACCTCTGCCTGGCGTATCTCGGCACCGGCCAGCAGCGCTACGCCACGCGGGCGGGCGTGTTGATCCGGCGCTTTGCCACCGACAGCAACACCGACCAGGGCGATTCCGGATACGGCTACCGGTATGACCTGCCGGTGGTCACGATGGGGCTCGACTGGTGCTTCAACGGGCTCACGCCCGGCGAGCGGCACCAGGCGGCCACCTGGCTGATGAATCGCGCCGACTGGATCTGGCCGGAGACCAACGACGGCGGCTACCGCTACTCCATCAACAATCCCGCCGACAACTACTTCTGGGGCTTCATGCAGACCGGGCCGGCGGCCCTCGCGGCCCTCGGCAGCGACACCGCGCGCGGCGCAAAGAGCGGCACCAATCGCCCGGCGTTCCACATCGCGCTGGCGCTGCACAAGTGGGCCACGATCGGAAAGCCCTACCTCGACGGACCGGGCCACGGCGGCGCGTACATCGAGGGAAGCAATTACGACCAGGGGTGGAAGATCGGCGCGTTCGCCGACGCGTTCCTGACCGCCGGCGACACGTTGTCGGATCCGTGGTTTGCCGATGCGCTGCAGTGGCACCTGCAATACGTGCTGCCCGACCTGCGGCACAAGCTCCCGACCGGGGCCCAGACCCGCGTCTCCGACGCGCCGATCTACACCTACGACCGCGAGCACCTCTTCCACCTGCTCGACCCGGCCCGCGCGAGCCCCGCCACCCGCGCCCTGGTGCAGGCCGAACTGAACGCCATCGGCCAGGTGCCGCTCAGCGAACTCGGCTCGACGTCCAACCTCGCCGACGAGTTGCTCTACTACGACCCCGCGCAGCCGGCGGCGGCGAACCTTTCAGCGCTGCCGCGGACCTTCCTGTCGGACTCCACCGGGGTCTTCGTGTCACGGACCAGCTGGACCGACCCCGACGCGCTGGTGTGGTACTTCCAGAGCGGGCCGGCCGACAACGACAACTACGGCTCGAACCACCTCGCCATCTGGCAGGGATCGAGCTGGATCACCGCCAAGGCCGCGATCTACTCGGGGCCCGGCTCGGGATATCCGTCGGAGATGTACAACACGCTCACGGTGGGAGACACCGGGTCGCAGCGGCTCGGACCGGGCGCCAACCACGGCCGCATCGTGGCACTGCAACGCTCGGAGTCGTTGATCGCCATCCGCGGCCAGGCCGACAGCGCCTACGGAACGGCCAATGAATGGGTCCGCAATCGGCCGGTCACCGACTACCTGCGCACTGTTGCGTACCTGCCGGACCTCGCCGCGTTCGTGGTCGTCGACCAGGCGGCGTTCGTCGATTCCACGATCGCCCCGGTCTATTGGTGGCAGAGCGCGCACCCGCTCACCGTCAGTGACACCGGCTTCGCGCTGGTCAACAAGAGCGGCGATCATCGGTGCGACGTGTCGCTGCTGGCCCCGAAGGTGATGGTGCGCGACACCGCGTTCGACCTCGGCGGCAACAAGACGCCGACCAGCTACGCCGCGGTGATTCGTACCGCGCCGCGGCGGATCAACCGTGCTGTGACCGTGCTGCAATGCGGCGCGACCGGATTTTCGCCAAAGCCCGCGCGCGCCGTGCTGGCGGCAGACCGGGCGACGGTGACGATCGGGTCGGTGAGGGTGGTCGTGCCGTTTGCCGTCGACGGGAAGGTGGTCCGGCAATGAACCGGCGAACGCCTCCGGCAGCCGCCCCGGCAAGGTCGGGAGCGGCGCGGTAACTCGTTGTGGTGTCTGGACTCCCGAGGAGGGACTCGAACCCCCGACCCGCTGATTAACAGTCAGCTGCTCTACCGACTGAGCTACTCGGGATCACACGCTGTGCGGCGGGTCAAAGTAGCGGTTTCATGGCTCCCCCGGCAAGCACACTCCATTCCCGCACCGAACTCACGACTCCACACCCCCGAAAACCACCGATTTCGGGTCGGAATGAGCAGTTGCTCACACGTGGAACCGCCCTGCGAGTAATCACTCATTCACAGCCCGGCCAATCCCCGCCAGAACGGCGCATCCGGCGCGTTCCAGTGTGCCATAAGTTGTTGTGGAAAAACAGGTTGGATCATTCTGGCACTTCCCTTCCGGCGCCGCGCGACTAGCTTCGTGCGATGCCATTGGCGCCCCTCTTCGGCCACCTCGACGCCCGCCGCCGACTCGCTCGCGCGGTGACCGCCGAGCGCCTCCCGCAGGTCCTCCTGCTGACCGGGCCGGAAGGCGTCGGCAAGCAGCGATTGGCCCTCTGGCTGGCGCAGCTGATCCTCTGCCAGTCGCCGGACGGCGACGAGCCGTGCGGTGCGTGCGGCCCCTGCCGCCGGGTGCTCGACCTGGCTCACCCCGATGTGCACTGGTTCGTCCCGATTCCCCGCCCGAAGGCGGCCGAGGCCGACAAGCAGGCCGACGAGGCGGCGTCAACCCTGGCCGAGGTGATGACCGCCCGGCGCGCCAATCCGGTCTGGAGTGCGCCGGACGGTACCGCCGGGCATGGCGTGGCCTCGGCTCGCCTGGTGATCCGGCACGCCTCGCTGACCGCCGTCGAGTCCCGGTCCCGGATCTTCATCATCGGCAACGCCGAGCGGCTGGTCATGCAGGAGTCCAGCCCCGACGCCGCCAACGCGCTGCTCAAGCTTCTCGAAGAACCGCCTCCCGGCGCCGTCTTCGTGCTCACCACGCCCGAACCGGGAATGTTGCTGGCGACGATGCGCTCGCGCGCGGTGCCAGTGCGCCTGCACCGGGTTGCCGACGACGACGTTCGCGCCTTCCTGGCCGCTGTCGGCCTCGCCGCGGACGACGCCGCAATCACCGCCGGCCGCGGCGTCATCGGCGCGGTGCTGGCCGCCACCGCCGAAGGACACGGCGCGGCGCGGCGTGCGGCGCGCGAACTCCTTGCAATATCCGGCGACCCGGCGGCAATCTGGGAACGCGCCCTGCGGCAGCCGCCGTGGCAGGCGCGCGGCGACTTCACCACCCTCCTCGACGCCCTCGCCGAAGAGCTCGCGGCCCGGGCGCGGCGTGCGGTCGAGGGAGCCGGCCACGTCTCCACCGGCAGATCGACCGCGCTCCTTCCCGACCCCCTGAGCGGCGGCGCGGCGGTCGACCGGGTCCTCGACGCGCGGGAACGCGCCCGGGGAAACGTCAACCCGCAGCTGCTGCTCGCGGCCCTTGCCGGCGAGCTGAGCGGTACGGAGCCGGCATGAGCCTCACGCATCTCGACGAAGCCGGGCGAGCACGCATGGTGGCGGTCGGCGCCAAGCCGGTGACTCACCGGCGAGCGGTGGCGGAGGGGCGAGTCATGATGTCGGCCGAGGCACTCGCGCAGGTGCGCGACGCGACGGTGGCCAAGGGCGATGTCCGGGCGGTGGCCGAGGTGGCCGGAGTAATGGCGGCGAAGCGAACCAGCGAAGCGATCCCGCTCTGCCACCCGGTCCCGCTCGATCGCATCGCGGTGGAAACGGAACTCGTGGCGGAATGGCCCGGCGTGCGGATCACCGCCACCGCCGAGGCCAACGCCCGGACCGGCGTGGAGATGGAGGCATTGATGGCGGTGAGCATCGCCTGCCTGACGATTTACGACATGGTCAAGAGCGTCGATCGCGGCATGCGCATCGACGGAATCCGATTGCTGGAAAAGACCGGTGGCGCCCGCGGGACGTGGCGCGCCGCCGACGTGCCCGAACCAAGCATGGAGGACACGCACGCATGATGAAACGTCTCATACCCCAGATCACGGTCGCGATCGTCGGCGCCGTCGCGGTCATCGCGCTGGGCGGCGTCTCGAGCCGCCTTGCGGCACGCCGCCCGCCGATGGTCGTCGATTCCACCTCCGCCCTCGCCGTGGCGCAGGCGCGCCTCGCCGACACCCAGCGGGAACTCGACCGCGCCCATCAGGTGCTGGCCTTCTCGGGCATCTACGCCATTCCGGCCGACCTCTCGGCCAAGATCTACGACAACGCCGTCGCCGCCGGGATTCCGCCCGCGATCGGCTTTCAGCTGGTGCGCATCGAGAGCGACTTCCACAACGACGCCGAAAGCGACGCCTCCGCCATCGGCCTGACTCAAGTGCGCCTGCCGACCGCCCGCATCTACGACCCGACGGTCACCGCCAGCGACCTGATGAATCCCGACGTCAACCTGCGGGTCGGCTTCCACTACCTCGGCGACCTGCTGGAGCGTTTCGACCAGGACATTCCGCTGGCGCTGGAGGCCTACAACAAGGGGCCGACGCTGGTGCAGGCGCAGATGGACCTGGGGAGCGACGTGCGCGGCTGGTACTCGCGCACCATCCTGGCCGGCGCGCGCCGCGGGTCATGACGGCAGGCGGCCGGGAAGCCCTCAGCTTCCCGGGATGCGCAGTCGCTGTCCGACGAAGATCCGGCCCTTCTTGTCGAGGCCGTTCAGCGCGATCAGCGCCGACGGACTGGTGCCGAACGAGGCGGCGATGCCGCTGACCGTCTCGCCCGACCGCACCACGTGGGTCTCGGCCCCGGCGCCGTTCCCCGCAATGATCAGTTCCTCTCCGACCCGCAGCACATCCCGCGAGTGAATCCCGTTGGCGGCGCAGAGTGCCGCCACCGTCGTGCCGAAGTGCCGCGCGATGCCGGACAGTGTCTGGCCCTGCGCCACGACGTAGTGACGCATGATGATCCGCCCGTCGATCGGCGGGTCCGGCTCGCGCATGACCGACAGCGGAATGCCGTCGGTCTCCGGCAGGTAGAGCATGGTGCCGTCGGGAACCCGGGTGCGGCCCCGCGCCACGCGGTTCATCTCGCGGATGCCGTTGAGCGACACGTGGTATCGCTTCGCCACCGAGGTCAGCGATTCGTGCCCGGTGACCCTGACCGCCAGCACCGCGCGCCGGTCGGCCGGCGCGAGCCGCGCGTACCGGGCCGCCACGCTGTCGGCGGTGCCGGCCGGCACCCGCACGGTGTACGGCGTGCCCGGTGGCGTCACCGCCCGCAACAGTTCGGGATTCAACGCCCGCAGCGCCGCGAGCGACGTGTCGGAGAGCGTCGCGAGCAGGTCGAGGCCGGTGCCGCCGTCGACCACCACCGAATCGAGCGGATAGGGCGGCACGCTGTCCGGCACCGTGAAGCCGTAGCGATCCGGTTGCCGCGCGATGAGCGCCGCGGCGATCAGTTCGGGGACGTAATTCTTGGTCTCGGTCTGGATGAGATGCGTGTCGGCGAGCGAGAAGAACGCGTCATCCGGCCCGCTCGACGACCCGATGACATCGAGCCCCCGCGCGACCCGGCCGGCGCCGGCGTTGTACGCCGCCGCCGCGAGGAACGGCGAGTTGAAGCGCGCCACCAATTCCGCGAGGTCGCGGCTGGCGGCATCGGTCGCCTTGATCGGATCGCGCCGCTCGTCGACCCAGCTGTCCATCCGCAGGCCGTAGTACCGCGCCGTGCCGGCCATGAACTGCCACATTCCGACGGCGTGCGAGTGGCTGATCGCATCGGGGGCAAAGCCCGATTCGATCAGCGCGAGGTAGATCATGTCGGTCGGGAGTCCGACCGCCGCCAGGCGTGAGCGGATGTAGCCCTGGTAGCGCGGCATGCGCGACAGCCAGACCTGGAACCGGTCGTGCGCCTTGCCGCTGAAATAGTCGAGGTAGTACTTGACGCGCGGCTGGTCGGTGTAGTCGTCGACATTGAGGTCGCCGGTTGGCACCGACAGGTCGGGCAGCGAATCGCTGGGCACGCTGTCGGCGAGCGAGGACAACAGCGAATCGTCGGCGGCCGAATCCTGGATCGACCCGGTGTCGGTCAGGGCGAGCGCACGCGCGCGGGCCACGGTCATCGCCCGGGTCGCCGGGGAACGGGCCGGTGCGGCCGGCGGGGTGGCGGCGGTCGAGGTGTCGATCGGGTGCGGCACGGTTGCAACGCGCACCGCCCTGCCGGCACAGGCCGACAGGCACACCAGCGTAGCCGCGAGGAGCCGACGAGACATCGTGGGAACCTCTCTGGGGTGGTGGCGAGTGGGAAGCGACGTCCATCCCCCGAAGGGTCGGCAGCCGGCAACCGTCGATGTAGTGATGCACCGCAGGCGGAATCTGTCGCCCGGCGGCGCCGATAGGGGCGGTGGGGCTCGAACCCACGACCTGCCGGTTAAAAGCCGGATGCTCTACCAGCTGAGCTACACCCCCGCGGTACTACAGGATACGCCCGCCACGGGACGATCGGAAGCGGCCGATCGGGCCGCGTCCCGGGCCGCCTCAGTCGCTGTCCGACGGCGCCAGGGTGAAGACCAGCCAGTCGCCCCGCTTGCGCATCGATTTCGGGCGCAGCGAATCGAGCGACGCGACCGGGATCATCGACACCACCGCGATGTGCGCCTTCGGCAGGCGGCGCCGGGTCCGCGCCGCGGTCCCCTCGCCGAAGTCGGAGTGGAAATCTCCGTTGACGTGGATCACCAGCGGCGGCGGCGTGCCGGTACTGCGAATCCGGGCAATCGACTCCGCCATCGTCTCGTCCTTGACACACTGCGCCTGGTAGAACGTCCGGGTCATCGCGGCCATCTCGGCCGCCGAGGGCTTCGGTCCGTCGCCCATCGGATGGCTGGTCATCTCCTGCGCAAACCGCTTGTAGTAGTCGTCGTTGGTGGGGCACTGGAACCGGGCCGCGGCGAGGGCCCGCACCGAATCGGGGAGCGAGTCGAGCGCGGCCAGCCCCCGGCCCGACACGATCGCCGCCAGGTGGCGCGGCACGTTGCCGGCGACGACGCGCCAGCCGTGCGCCCGGGCAAATTCCACCAGCGGCCGGTAGTCGGTGGGATAGTTGGGCCACGGGCGCGACACCCGGAGAAAGTCCGCCTCGCTCATGGTGCCGGCGAGGTAGGCATCGAGGGCCGGCTGGACGTCGCGCTCGAACATCTCCATGGCGAGCACCACGTCGTGGCGCCGCCGGCCCACCGATTCCAGCACCGCCAGCTCCATCCGGTGGGTCCCCGGGTCGTCGTGCTGCTCGCCGAGAAAGACCACATCCTCGCGGGCCAGCTGCGCGGCCATCGCCTCGACGTCGCTGAACCGCTTGTGATGGCTGTCGTAGACCCGGTGGGGCGTCCAGCTGCCCGGCGCGGTGTCGGCGCGGACCAACCCGGTCAGCGCCAGAAACAGGTGCACGAGGCTCACAGTGCCAGTTCCTCCTGGGCGATCGCGGTGCTGCAGAACAGGGTGCGGTGGTGGGGCGTGAGCCCCATCGCCCGCAGCGCCGCGAGGTGTTCGGCGGTGCCGTAGCCGACATTGTGTTCCCAACCGTAGCCGGGGCGGCGCACCGCCAGTGCATGCATCACGTGGTCCCGCGCCACCTTGGCGAGCAGCGACGCGGCCGCCACCGCGTGGCAGAGCGCGTCGCCGTGCGGCAGCGCGTCATGCGGTTCGGCCAGTTCGGGAAGCGGCGTGCCGTCGACCAGCAGGCGGACCGTCATGTCGGCGGGAATCCCGCGCCGACAGCGACCGATCGCGCGCCGCATCGCCAGCACCGTGGCGCGGCGGATGTTGTGGCGGCCGATCTCCCGCACGCTCGCCGCGCCGAGTCCCCACGCCAGCGCCTCGCGACGGATCGCCTCGACCAGTTCGACGCGCCGGGCGGCGTCCTTCACCTGCTTCGAGTCCCGGACACCTTCGATCCCCCGGTGCCGGCGGGGAAAGCAGACCGCGGCGGCCACGACCGGCCCGGCCAGCGGGCCGCGACCCACCTCGTCGATGCCGATGAGGATCGCGCCCGCCCGCCACGCCTGTCGTTCGTATCGGAGGATGTTCACCGACGGAAATCTAGCCGCCGCCGGCCGCGATCAATCGCGGTCGCGCTTCTCCTGGATGCGCGACGCCTTGCCGCTGAGTCGCCGCAGGTAATAGAGCTTGGCGCGCCGCACCCGTCCGCGCCGGACCACGTCGATCGAGGCGTACATCGGCGAGTGCAGCGGGAAGACCCGCTCCACGCCGACGCCGGCGGAGATCTTCCGCACCGTGAAGGTCTCGTTGATCCCGCCGCCGCGGCGACCGACCACCACGCCTTCGAACGCCTGCAACCGCTCCTTGTCGCCCTCGCGCACCCGCACCATCACCCGCACCGTGTCGCCGGCGTCGAACTTCGGGACGTCGTCGCGCATCCCTTCACGGGACAGTTTTTCGATCGTATCGGCCGCCATGTCGTACTCCTGCGCTCGCGCGCGGTTCGTGGTCAGGACTTCGCGTCCCGATCGCCGTCGGGCCGCTCCGTTGCCTTGAACGCCGCCCACAGGTCGGGGCGTCGTTCCCGGGTCATGCGCTCCGCTTCCGCCTCACGCCACGCGGCAATCGCCGCATGGTTGCCCGACAGGAGCACCTCGGGCACGGTCCGTCCCCGCACGTCGGCGGGTCGGGTGTAGCTCGGCGGACTCAACAGCCCGTCGTAGTGCGAATCGGAACTCGCCGATTCGTGGTCGCCGAGGACGCCGGGGAGCAACCGCACCACCGCGTCGATGACGCACAGCGCCGCCGGTTCGCCGCCCGACAGCACGAAATCGCCCAGCGAGACCTCGTCGGCACCCAGTTCGTCGACCACCCGCTGGTCGATGTCCTTGTAGTGGCCGGCGACGAGGGTCAGCGCCTCGCCCAGCGACCAGCGGACCGCGTCGTCGTGGCGGAACGTCCGTCCGCGCGCCGACAGCACCACCACCGGTCCGGTGGTTCCGACGCTCTCCACCGCTTCGAGCACCGGCTCGGCCTTGAGCACCATGCCGGCGCCGCCGCCGAACGGATAGTCGTCGACGGTCTGGTGCCGGTCGTGGGCAAAGTCCCGCAGCTGCACCAGCCGGAACCGGGCCCGTCCCGCGGCCACCGCGCGCCCCGGAATGCTCGCCGCCAGGAACGGCGCCAGCGTCTCCGGAAAGAGCGTCACCACGTTGACCGTCAGCATCCGCTACTCCAGCAACCCATCGGGCACCCGCACCACCAGCCGCCGCGCGGCGCGATCGGTGTCCCGGATCCACTCGGCACGGAACGGCAGCATGAACTCGCGCACCGCCCCTTGCACCTCGACGGTGCAACCCTGCGGCAGGTCGTACACCGCGCTGACAATGCCCAGCGGCGTTCCCGCCTCGTCCTGCACCGCCCAACCCACCAGCTCCTGCTGGTAGACCTCGCCGTCGGCCAGCGGCGGCAGCGTCTCGCGATCGACCGCCAGCAGCCGCCCCCGCAGCGATTCGACCGCGTCGCGATCACCGTACCCGCGCAGCCGCAGCAGGCACTCCCGGTGATAGATCCGCGCCTGCTCCACGGTCACCGTCCCCGACACCGTGCCCGCCAGGTCGAGGAGCGTGAGCGACCGCCCCGGCGCAAAGACCGCGTCCGGAGCATCCGTCAGCGGGAAGATCGCGATCTCCCCCTTCAAGCCGTGCGGTTTGCGGATCCGCCCGACGACGACCGGCGGCGCCGCGTCCGTCATGGCGCCTAGACGCCGGCCTTCTTGAGCAGCGACGCGACCGTGTCCGACGGCGTGGCGCCCTGCGACAGCCAGCGGCGCGCCTTGTCGACATCGATCGTCACCGGATCCTTGGCCGAGCGCGGCCGGTAGGACCCGATCACCTCGATGAAACGCCCGTCACGGGGCGCCTCGCGGTCGGTCACCACGATGCGGTACATCGGAATGCCCTTGCGCCCCTCGCGGCGCAACCGAATGCGTACGGCCATTGCGTCTCTTCTCCCGGCTCCGGTTCAGCGGGGTGGAAACGGCGCGCCGCCACCAAACGGCAGCTTCACGCCGGGCTTCCCCGCGATCTTCATGAACTTCTGCATCTGCTTGAACTGCGCCAGCAACTGGTTGACTTCCTGCACCGGCCGTCCCGAGCCCCGCGCCACCCGGGCCCGCCGCGACCCGTTCATCACGTCGGGATCGCTCCGTTCGCGCCGCGTCATCGACAGCACGATCGCCTCGACGTGCTTGATCCGGCGTTCGTCGACATTGGCGTTCTTGAGCATCGCCGGATTCACGCCCGGCAGCATGCCGAGCACGTTCTTGAGCGGACCGAGCTTCTGCATCTGGCGCATCGCGGCGAGGAAGTCCTCGAGGTCGAGGCCCTTCTTCGATCCGGCCTTGCGCGCCAGCCGCTTGGCTTCCGCTTCGTCGACCTGTTCCTGCGCCTTCTCGACCAGCGACAGCACATCGCCCTGCTGCAGGATGCGCCCCGCCAGCCGGTCGGGGTAGAACGGTTCCAGCGCGTCGACCCCTTCGCCGGTGCCGATGAACTTGATCGGCGCGTGGGTCACTCCGTAGATCGACAGGGCCGCGCCACCGCGCGCGTCGCCGTCCATCTTGGTGAGCACCACACCGGTGACGCCGAGCGCGTCGTGAAAGCCGCGCGCGATGCGCACCGCGTCCTGCCCGGTCATGCCGTCGGCGACCAGCAGGATCTCGGTGGGCGCCACCGCCGCCTTCAGGCGCACCAACTCCTGCATCATCTCGTCGTCGATCTGCAGGCGCCCGGCGGTGTCGACCAGCACGGTGCGGGCCCGCGCCGCTCCCGCCGCTTCGAGACCCCGCCGCACCAGCGCCACCACGTCCCGCTCGCCCGGCTCGCCGTGAACTTCGACACCCACCTGGCGGCCCAGCGTCTGCAGCTGCTCCACCGCCGCGGGGCGGTAGACGTCGGCGGCAATCAGGAACGGCGCCTTCTGCTCCGCCTTGAGCCGCTTGGCGAGCTTTCCGGCGGTGGTCGTCTTTCCCGAACCCTGCAGCCCGACGATCAGCATCACCGTCGGCGGCACCGGCGCAAAGACCAGCGGCGCCTGCCGCTCGCCCAGCAGCACCACCAGCTCGTCGTAGACGATCTTGACCAGTTGCTGCCCCGGCCGGACCGACTTGAGCACGTCCTGCCCGACCGCCGCCGCCTGCACCCGCTCCAGGAACTCCCGGGTCAGGTCGAACGAGACGTCGGCTTCGAGCAGGATCCGCCGGATCTCGCGCAGCCCCTCGCGGACTGCCCCCTCGGTGAGGACGCCACGGCCGCCGATCCGGCGCAGCGCGTCGGTAAGCTTGGAGGACAGCTCGTCGAACATAGCCTTCCAAGATAGCGTGGGCCCGGGTTTTAGTCATCCGGCGCCGGCCGTCCGTCACCGGCACCGGAGCCCCCGCGGCGACCGCCCCGGCCCCCCGCCCCGGCCCTAGCGACTCCCGCCGACGGTGACCCCCGGAAGCCGGGTCCACCCTTCCCACCCCACCGGTGCCACCACCACCCGGGTGGCGAGCCGGCCGGCGGGGTGCAGCGAGTCAACCGCGATCCGGTATCCGGCCCTGGGGTGCCGGGCGAGCGGGCCGGCGACGGTCGTGGCGAACGGCCCCGCGTCGGCGGGAGTGTCCCACACCGTCACCCAGACCAGTGCCGGACCGGCGGCGGCGTGGTAGACCCGCAACCGGTCGCCCCCCCAGCCGAGTGCCGTGTCCGACGAGACGTTGGCACTCCCCGCCAGCGACGCCCGCAGGATGTCGATGTCGTACTCGCCGAAGGTGTCCTCGAAGAAGACCCCCGCGGTGTCGCCGGTAAAGCGGACCGCCAGCGGCGTGTCGCCCCTCGCATAGCGGTTGTGGTGGAGGATCTCCTCGGTCGACAGCGGCATCCGTGCCCCGAACGGCACCTTCCCCGGAAAGGTCTGGTCGAACCAGCGGACAAAGTCGGTGCCACCGACATAGGGAAAGACGAGGCTCTCCCGCACCACCATCGGCGCGCGGCCGAACACCGAGCCGGAGAACTGCTGCTGGCGGAGGATCGCCTTGAAGTTGGCCCAGTACTCGTCGTTGTCGAGGATGTCGGCGGCGGGGAACATCACCTCGAGGGAGGCGAGCGTCGCCTGCCCTTCCAGCACCGCCTGCGCCGCGGTCAGCCGGTCGGCGTCGGTGGTGTCGTGAAGAATCGAGTCGACCGGCGTGTACTGATCCTGGAGCGCGTGCACCATCTCGTGGGCCAGCACCAGGCGGAGCTGGGCGGGATCGGCGCCGGTGAGGGTGAACAGCGTGGTGGAATCGGGATCGAAGAATCCGGCGATCTGCTCGGTGTACAGGTCGATGAACAGCTGGCGGAGGTCGACGCTGTCGGGCAGCATGTCGAGCAGGCGAAACACGTCGCCGATGCCGGCGAGCCGCTCGGGAGGGAGCTCGCGGTCCATCTTGGCGATGAGATAGGCGCGAATCTGCGCGCGGGTCCGCACCGCCGACTTCGGCACCGACTTGAACCGGAGCCCGGCGGCGGCCGAAACCGCCGGCATCAGCGAATCGACCAGCCGGGCCACCTGCTGCTCCTCGGCCGACTGCGCCACCGCCCGCGGCGCGCCCCGGCAACCGAGCATCATCGCCGCGACCACGCCGAGCACCGCTACCCGCCGCACCATCTCCCTCCGATCATCGGGTGTCCCGCGGACTGCACCAGCTGCCGCCGCGACCATAGCTTAGTGGCGTCCCCTCCCACGCCATACCCCCGGAATGCCGCCATGTCGCACCGCCATCGCTGGGTCCTGGCCACCGCCCTGGCCCTTCCCCTCGTGCTCCCCGCGCCGGCCACGGCGCAACGCGGCGGTCGCGGTCGCGGCGGCCCCGCCGGCCCGCCGATCCTGCTCGAGCCGGCGCACGTCTTCACCGCGGTCGACACCACGTTGCACGACGGCTGGGTGGTGCTGGTGGAACGCGGCCGGATCACTGCCGTGGGGCCGGCCTCGAGCGTCACGGTGCCGGCCGGCGCCCGGGTCATCGCCCTCACCGGGCTGACCCTGCTGCCCGGCATGATCGAAGGGCACGGGCACATGATGCTCCATCCGTACAACGAGACGCCGTGGAACGACCAGGTGCTCTACGAGCCACTGGCGCTGCGGGTCGCGCGCGCCACGGTGTCGGCGCGGAACACCCTGCTGGCCGGCTTCACCACCGAACGCGACCTCGGCACCGAAGGGGCGATGTATGCCGACGTAGGGCTCCGTGATGCGATCAACCAGGGGATCATCCCCGGCCCCCGGATGATCGTGGTGACTCGCGCGATCGTGGCAAAGGGGGCGTACGGCGTGAAGGGCGCCCCCGAGTGGGACCTGCCGCTGGGCGGCGAGGAAGTGGGCAACATCGACGAGATGGAGAGCACCGTCCGCGATCAGATCGGCAAGGGCGCCGACTGGATCAAGCTCTACGGCGACTACAGCTGGGGGCCGCACCCCGGGTCGCACCCGACCTTCACCGAGGACGAGATCCGCCGGGCAGTGGAGATTGCCGGGCAGGCCGGCGACCATGTCGCGGTGCACACCAACACCACCGAGGGGATGCGCCGCGCCGCGTCGGCCGGCGTGGCAACCATCGAGCACGGCGATGGCGGCACGCCGGAGGTCTTTGCGCTGATGAAGCAGAACGACGTCGGCTTCATCCCGACGCTCGCCGCCACCGACGCGATTGCCCAGTACAGCGGCTGGAACAAGGGCACCGACCCGGAGCCGCGCAGCGTGCAGAACAAGCGGGCGATGTTCCAGCTGGCGCTCGCCTCGGGGGTGAAGATCGGCATGGGCGGCGACGTCGGCGTCTTTCCGCACGGCGACAACGCCCGCGAGATGGAATTGATGGTGCAGTACGGGATGAGCGCGCCGCAGGTGCTGCTGGCGGCCACCTCGCGCAACGCCGCGATCTTCCACCTCACCGACCGCGGCGCGATCCAGCCCGGACTGCTCGCCGACCTCGTGGCGGTTGACGGCGACCCGACCCACGACATCTCGGCGGTGCGGAAGGTGATGTTCGTGATGAAGGGCGGCGAGGTGGTCCGACAGCCGTGACGGCCGCTACTGCTTCTCGATGGTGAGCAATGCCGACGCGGTCGCGGTGGCACCGGCACCCGACACATCGAGCTGCACCCGGTAGTGGCCGGCGGGGAGGTTCCTCAGCCCGAGCGTGCGCGCCACTTCAATCCACGAGCGGTCGGCGGCCTGCGACACCGCAATCGTGAGCCGCGCCGGCTTTCCGGGCCCGGCGTCGGCGTCGTAGACCCCGAACCGCATCTGGTAGGTGACGCCCGGCCTGGCACCGCTCAACTGCACGTAGACGTCGGCGTTCCCGCCCACCGGAAAGGTGTTGAGCGGATTGAGCGGCACCACGGCCGACCCGGAGTGCCACACCACCGGACTCCCCGGCCGACCGAGTACGATGTCGCTCACGGCGAGGCGCGCGCTGCCGGCCGGAACCTGGACGGCGTCCAGCGTTGCGACCGCCCCGCGGCCGTCCCGCTGCTCGACGACCAGGCTCGCGGTGTAGTCGCCGCTTGGCACCGGCAATTCCAGCGTCCCGGTGAGATACTGTCCGCCGTGCAACGCGCTGTCCGCCAGGAATTGGTGGGGCGAATCGAGATCGAAGCGCTGTCCGTCGCTGCGCCGGACCGCCATCAGGCGGATGTCGACCTCGTAGACCGATTGCCCGGTGGCTGACAGCTTCGATCCGGACAGCTGGTTCCCCGGCACGGCGTAGCCCACCACGAGTCGCGGCGAGACACCACCTGCGCTGTCGAGCGCATAGATCTCGACCGCCGGCCTGACTACGTGGGTGAACGCGCGCGGGTAAGCATCGGTGCGGGTTGCGGTGTCGATGGCCTCGCGCCCCTTGTCGCGCGCCAGCACCACCTCGGCGCTGCCCTGCCGCATCCCCTCGAGCCGGGTTTCGCTGTTGAGCGCGTCGGCGGCGGCGGCAAGTGCCGCGGCGCGACCGGTGAACGGGTTGGCGGAATCAACATCGCACCTGGTTTTCGGGACGTAGGCTGGCGCGGCGCCAAGGCGGACTGGTTCGTTGCGGGTCGAGGCCGGGCAGAGTGGCTGATACACAGCGCACACCTGGTTGCGAACCTCCGCCGGTTCCGACAGCAGTGACGGCACGAGTGTCGATGCCCCGCTCGAGCCCTGGAAGTCCGCACCGCGAAACTGCAGCACCAGCGGGCCGCCCGGTCGATCATACACCCAGACTTCCGCCGGTTCGCCGCCGACACTGCTCGCGGCGTGGTCCGGCGGACCCTGCCGGATCCAGACCACGCCGCGATCATCGACCAGGTCCTGCACCGGCTTGTAGTAGTCGAACGGCGTGTCGGCGCCGATGGTCTCCGCGTCGTACAGCAGCCGCGCTTCGTCGGGAAAGCACTCGGCGTATCGCAGCGCGAAGCGGCGGGCGTCGTCCTCGTCGGCCATCTCGCCCACCGGCAACTCCGAGTGGAATGTCTGTCGCCCGGTCTCGGGAAGGGAGAGGCGGAAGTACTTCATGGCATGTTCCAGCCGCCGGTAGTGCTCGACGAGCCGCGAGCCGTCGGGACGGCCGTCCGCCACGTCACGTTTCGACCAGAAGAACGCCACCCACGTCGAGCGGTGCTCGGGCGGCACCGTGTCCCACGCGGCGAGTTCCGCCGGCGTCGCGACCCACGCCAACGCCGCGCGATATGCCTGCTGCGACGCCATGCTGTCGGTGGCCGCCCCGCGCAGCAGCACCTCGCGGCCGGCGTCGGCGTGCCCGGAGCGGTAGAGATCACGTGCCAGCCCCAATGACACCACACCACTGTCCACCTTGCCCGTCGCCAGCGCGCGCCGCTCCAACGCGATCGCCGAATCGACGCTGCCGCCGTCGCGTTCCAGCACGGCGGTTTCCGCCATCGCGCCGGGCGAGAGCAGCCGCCGCTCGCGCCGCAGCAGGGCGACCCGCTCCTTCAGCGCCGACGAGCCCTCGCGCGGCTCGGGAGTCAGCGCCAGCGCGTTGACCGCCACCGTGAGGGTGTCGTCGAGTTCGATCGCGCGAACCAGGGCGTTGGCGGCGCCGTCGAGATAGCTCACGCCCACCGGCATCAACGCGCCGCCCTTGCTGAACACCGTGTCACGCGCCAGTTGCAGCCGGTCGAGACCGAGCCCGTACCACGCCACGGCGGAGCGCGGCGCGTCGACCACCGCGCGCTCGAGGAGATCCTGGGCCCGGAGGGCATCAGCCCGGGCGTGAGAGAGTTCGGCGCGCCGCTCGGTCACCAGCCCGGTGCAGAGGCGGAGCGGATCGCCGGTGAACTCGGCACAGCGCGCCACCGGATCGAGCCGGGCGATGTCGAGCGTCGCGCCGAGCGGCGCCAGCAGCGACGCCGGATCGGGCGCGGCCTGCTGCGCCGCGACGTCGCGAGCGAGCACCAGCCCCAGGCTGGCGCAACAGATCAGCGATGACAGGATGCGGTGGAACCGGACCACGTGGGCCCCCGGGTTACCGAAACCGTAACCGCGGGACGCGGGGATGGCAAGGGCGGAGCGGCGCTACCCGAGGATCACGCCACGGTACCAGTCGATGATCGCCGGCCCCGCGATCCAGCACGCCGCGGCGCCAAGCGCCAGGAAGACGCCGAACGGCACCAGCTTTTCCCGCCCCAGCAGCTTGAACGGCAGGAAGATCACGGTGCCCAGCGCCGCGCCAAGGAACAGTGACAGCAGCACGCCCTGCCAGCCCAGGAAGGCGCCGATCATCGCCATCATCTTGATGTCGCCACCGCCCATTGCGTCCTGCCCGAACAGCTTCGCGCCGGCGATCGCCACCAGCCACAGCAGCAGAAAGCCGACCGCGGCGCCGAGCAACGCCTGCGGCCAGGGCAGCGCGCCGCCGGCCAGCGCCAGCGCGACGCCCAGCACCGTACCACCGACCGAGAACTCGTCGGGGATGATGTATTCGCGCGCATCGCTGACGGCGATGCCGAGGAGGATCGTGCCGAAGACCGCGGCGCGGAGCGCCTCGACGCTCACGCCGTCGTGCAGCAGTGCTGCCGCCCAGATCACGCCGACCGCCAGCTCCACCGCCGGATAGCGCCACGGAATCGGCAGCCCGCAGTGCCGGCAGCGGGCCCGCAGCAGCACCCACGAGAGCACCGGCACGTTGTCGTACCAGGCAATCGGGTTGCCGCACTGCGGGCAGCGCGACCGGGGGCGCACCACCGATTCGCGCGCCGGCCACCGCACGATGCAGACGTTGAGGAACGAGCCCAGCACCAGGCCGAGCGCCGCGCCGAGGGCCACGATCGGCCACGGCACCGGCGGCGGAACAAGCGCGGCCGTCATCGGGTCAGCTCGAAGAGGAGGATCGCGGCGGCGGCCGCGACGTTGAGCGATTCGGCGTCGGGCCGGATCGGGATCGTCAGGCGGTGCCGGGCACGGGCCAGCAGGTCGGCGTGCAGCCCGGCGCCCTCGTTGCCGAAGGCGACCGCGAGGGGCGACTCCGAAGCGCCATTTGGCGTCTTGAAAGCGCCATTTGGCGCGTCGCCGGTTGCCCCGCAGAGCACGATGCCGGCGCGGTCGAGCCACGCCAGCAGCGGATCGACATCGACGTGCAGCGCCGGCAGCCGGAACAGCGCCCCCATCGCGGCGCGGACCGTCTTCGGATTGGTCAGGTCGGCCGTCCCCGGCAGCGCCAGCAGCCCGGCGGCCCCGAGGGCAAACGCGGTGCGGGCGATGGCGCCGACATTGCCGGGGTCCTGCACGCCGTCGAGCACCACCACCGGGTGCCGCGGCGCCGCCGGGACCTCCTCGAGGGTCCATTCGCGGGGGTGGTAGACGGCAATCACCCCCTGCGGGTGCTCGGTCGCCGCGGCCGCCGCCAGCTCGGCGTCGGTGGCCTCCTCGACCACCACGCCGGCGGCCCGCAGCGCCGCCTCCAGGGCCACGCCCCGCGGCGTGGTGCGCAGCGCCGGGGAAATCACCCCGCCCTTGCAGTTCACCCCGGCGCGCAGCATTTCTTCCACCAACCGCACCCCTTCGGCGAGTGCCAGCTGGCGGTGTTCCCGGCCCTTGCGCCGGTGGAGATCGCGCACCGTGCTCAACAGGGCCATGGGATCGGAGGCGAGGTGAACGAAGGCACGCGCCGGATCGCTCTCTCGATCGCCGGCTCCGACTCCGGGGGTGGTGCCGGCGTCCAGGCCGACCTGAAGACGTTCGCGGCGTTCGGTTGCTTCGGCACGTCGGTCGTCACGGCGGTCACCGCGCAGAACACCCTCGGCGTGCGCGCCGTCCATCCGGTGCCGACCGCCATCATCGCGTCGCAGATCGACGCGCTCGCCGAAGACCTGCCGCCCGAGGCGTACAAGATCGGCATGCTCGGCAACGAGGAGGCGGTGGCGACGGTGGCGGAGGTGGTTGCCGCCTGGGGCTGGCGCAACATGGTGCTCGACCCGGTGATCCGCTCGGGGAACGGCGAGACCCTCCTCTCCGACGCCGGCGTCAGCGCGCTGATCGAGCGGCTGCTGCCGCTCGCCACCTGTGTCACCCCCAACCTCGACGAAGCGGAACGCCTCACCGGTCGGAGCGTGCGCAACCCGGAATCGATGGCGGAGGCCGGCACCGCGTTGCTCGACCGCGGGGCGCGCACCGCGCTCATCAAGGGCGGGCACCTCGACAGCGACATCCTGGTCGACGTGCTGGTGACCCCCGATGGCATCGAGCGATTCACCCGCACTCGCGTCGCGTCGCCGTCGACCCACGGCACCGGCTGCACCCTGTCGGCGGCGATCACCGCCGGCCTCGCGTTGCGCCGCACCATCGACGAAGCCGTGCGCACCGGCATCAACTACGTGCAGTCGGCGATGCGCGCCGCCCCCGGCCTGGGGCGCGGCAACGGCCCGTTGTGGCACGGCGTCGAACCGCGCGACCACTGACCCCGAAGCGCGCCGGCGTCATGCCGCGTCCGCCGCGCCGTCGATCCGACCCACCACCGCCTCCACCAGCCGCGCCAGGTCGCCCGCGACACGGTCGGCAACCTCCATCACTTCGGCGTGGTGCAGCGGCGTGGGGCTGATGCCCGCCGCCGGGTTGGTGATCGTGGAGATCCCCAGCACCCGCATGCCGCGCGCCCGCGCCGCGATCGTCTCGGGCACCGTGCTCATCCCCACGGCGTCGGCGCCGAGCCGCTCCAGCATGCGGATCTCGGCCGGCGTCTCGTAGGTTGGCCCGAGCAGCGCCGCGTAGACACCTTCTTCGACCGCCAGCTCGAGCGACAGCGCGGTGCGCCGCGCCACGTCGCGCAGCGCGGCATCGTAGGCCACCGTCAGGTCGGGAAAGCGCGCCTCACCGTCGAGCACCGGCCCTTCGAGCGGATTGCGACCGGTCAGGTTGATGTGGTCGCTGATCAGCATCAGCGTGCCGGGGCGGAACGAGCGGCGGATGCCGCCGGCGGCGTTGGTGACGATCAGCGTGGTGGCACCGAGCGACGCGAAGACCCGCACCGGCAGCGCCGCCGTCGCGGCCGAGTGACCCTCGTACATGTGGAACCGGCCGCTCTGGGTGATCACCGGCACGCCGCCGAGGGTGCCGGCCACCAGCTCGCCCTTGTGGCCCTGCACGGTGGGGAGGTGGAACCCGGGAACATCGCCGTAGCCGACGCGCACCGCGTCCGCCACCCGCGACGCGAGCCGCCCGAGGCCGGAACCGAGCACGATCGCCACGCGCGGCGCCCGTGCTCCGATCGCCGAGCGGACCGCCGCGGTGGCGCGCGCGACGGCGTCGTCGCCGGCGGTCACAGCAGGATCCCGGCGATCGCCGCGGAGAGGAAGTTGGCCAGCGTGCCGGCCAGCATTGCCCGGAAGCCGAGCCGTGCCAGGTCGCTCTTCCGGTTCGGCGCCAGCGCGCCGATGCCGCCGATCTGGATGCCGACCGACGAGAAGTTGGCGAACCCGGCGAGGGCGAACGACGCGATGGTGAACGAGCGGGGATCGAGCGTGCCCTTCATCGGCCCCAGTTGCGAGAAGGCGATGAACTCGTTGAGCACCGCACGCGTCCCCAGCAGGCCGCCCACCGCGCCGCTGTCCTTCCACGGCACGCCAAGCGCCCACGCCACCGGACGCCCCACCCACGAGAAGACGGTCTGCATGTCGGGCGGGAAGAACGGCGCCCACGAATGGATCCACCCCATGCCGCCGTTGATCAGCGCGATGAGGGCGATGAACGAGATCAGCATCGCGATGACGTTGAGCATCAGGTGCAGCCCGTCGCCGGTGCCCCGCGCGGCGGCGTCGACCAGGTTGACGTCGGTCTTCGGAATCTCGATGTGCACGTTGCCCATCGTCTCGGGCACTTCGGTTTCCGGTTCGAGCAGCTTGGCCATCATGATGGTGCCGGGCGCGGTCATGATCACCGCGGTGAGCAGGTGCCGCGCCTCGACACCGAACGCGATGTAGGCCGCCATGATCGACCCGGAGACGTGGGCCATCCCGGCCGTCATCACCGTCATCAGCTCGGAATACGTCATCGTCGGCAGGAACGGCCGGATGGTCAGCGGCGCCTCGGTCTGTCCCATGAAGATCGACGCGCCGACGTTGAGGCTTTCGGCGCCGCTGGCGCCGAGCAGCTTGCTCATCACCACCGCGCAGCCGCGCACCACGACCTGCATCACGCCGAGGTAGTAGAGAATCGCGAACAGCGCGGAGATGAAGATGATCGCCGGCAGCACCTGGAACGCGAAGATCACGCCGAGCGACGAGTTGGCCTTGCCGAGTTCGCCGAAGACGAATTCCGAACCGGCATAGGAATAGTGCAGCGCCGCGGTGACGGCGTCGCCCAGGGTGCCGAACAGGCGCTGGCCAAAGGGAATCCGCAGCACGAAGATCGCGAACAGCACCTGCAGCGAGAGGCCCCACGCCACGATCCGCCACTTCACCGCCTCGCGGTGGTGCGACAGGGCGTAGCCGAGGAGAATGATCAGCGCAATGCCGAGCACCCCGGTGAACCGCTGCAGCAGCGACACCGGCGCGGCCACCGGCGGCGGTGGCGGCGGGGCCGGCTGCTGCACGTCGCCGGGGGCGGTGGCCGTCGGCTGCTGGGCCGCTGGTTGCTGTGCTGCAGGTTGCTGCGCCGCGTGCACCGGGGCGGCTTGCGCCACCAGGTCGTGCATGCCGTGTCCGGTCGCGCCGGGCAGGAACCAGGTGGCGGCCACCGCCAGGAACATCCCCACGAATCCGAACACGAACCGCCGCCCGACGCCGATTTTCATCTGCCACGCTCCGCCGCGGCCGCGCCGCGGATCAGGGAAGTGCCGCCATTGCGTCGCGGGCCCGGGCCAGCAGTTCGACCCGCTCGGGCCACGGCAGGAACGCGAACTCGAACGCCATCAGCGCCATGTCGCGCAACGCGGCGGGACAGAACCCGAGCGCCGCTTCGGCGAGGGCATACTCGTCGCTGAGCCGCACGCCGCTCATCAGCCAGGAATCGGTACAGAGGGTCACCGCCAGTCCGGCGTCGTAGTAGCGTCGCACCGGATGATCTGCCGCACGCGCCACGGCCCGGGTCTGGACATTGCTGGTGATGTTGATCTCGACGCAGATGCGCCGGTCTCGAACGTAGCGCAGCAGCTCGGGATTTTCACCCAGCCGGGTCCCGTGCCCGATGCGGTTGGCGCGGCAGGAGTGGATCGCCTCGAACACCGACTCCCAGCCGGCCGCCTCACCGGCGTGCACGGTGATCCCCAGGCCGCCGCGCGCCGCGAGCTCGAACGCCTCGCGATGCCGCTCGGGGGGATGGTTCGCCTCCGAGCCGGCCAGGTCGAACCCCACCACACCGTGGTCCCGCATCCGGACCGAATGTTCGGCGATCGCGACGGAACGCTGTGGGTCGTAGTGCCGCAGCGAGCAGTTGATGATCCGCGCGACGACGCCGAAGTCGCGGCGGCCGCGTTCCAGCCCGCGCCATTCAGCGCGCACCGCGTCGTCCATGGCGAGCCCGCGCTGCGTGCTGAGGAAGGGGCAGTAGCGGACTTCGAGATAGCGGAGGCCGTCGGCGGCGGCGTCCGCCACCATTTCATAGGCCACCCGCTCGATCGCGTCGGGATCCTGCAGCAGGGCGATGGTATAGTCGAACCGGGTCAGGTAGTCGTCGAGATTGCGGGCGTCGGCGACCAGCATCCAGCGCCGCAGGCCGTCGGCGGTGCCGGCCGGGAGGTCGACGCCGGCCGTCGCGGCGAGGTCGAGCATGGTCTCGGGGCGAAGCGCGCCGTCGAGGTGGACATGCAGCTCGGCTTTGGGGAGGGCGCGGAAGCGCTCAGCCATCGGCGGGGTCCGATCCGGTGCGGGCGGAGCGGAACACCCGCAGGACGAGGCCCGCGGCCACCGGGGTCTCGCCGGGGAGCGCCAGCCCCCGGGCGTCGGTGACCAGCAGCTGCCCCCCGGCGGCCTCGGCGGCGAGGTCGGCGGCATGGGCCGCGATCAACTCGGAAACGGTCGATCCGGCGGGTACCCGGACCAGGCGTTCGTTCAGAAAGACGGGTATGGTATCGGTCACGTCGGTAAATATCCCGTCACAAGTATCATTCGAGCAACGCCGTGACGCTTGCGACGGACGTGGCAGTCCTGTTCGATTCGCCGCAACTCAGGTTCCGGAGCCCGTGTGACTCATCGTGTGCTGGTGGTGGACGACGAAGCGGACATCACGGCGCTGGTCGCCTATCACCTCGCCAAGGCCGGGTATCGGGTTTCCACCGCCAGCAGCGGCCCGGAGGCCCTCAAGGCGGCCCGCGAGGAGCGCCCCGACGTGGTCGTTCTCGACCTGATGCTCCCCGGGGTGGGAGGCTACGACGTGCTCGCCGAGCTGCGCAAGCGCGAGGAGACCCGCGACGTCGGGGTCATCCTCCTGACCGCCCGGCGCGACGAACCGGACCGCATCAAGGGGCTCACCCTTGGCGCCGACGACTACCTGACCAAGCCGTTCTCCCCCGCCGAGCTGGTGCTTCGGGTGCAGGCCATCCTGCGGCGCCTGGCGGCCCCCGCGGTCGCCGCCGGGTCGAATCTGGTGGTCGGTCCGCTGGGGATCGACCGGGCCGCCCACCGGGTGCTGCTGAGCGGCAAGGAGTTGAACCTGACGGCCACCGAGTACAAGCTCCTCGTGACCCTCGTGGAGCGGCGGGGCCGGGTGCAGTCCCGTCCCCACCTCCTCGAGACGGTCTGGGAAGCCCAACCGGACATTCAGACCCGAACGGTGGACATGCACGTTCAGCGACTGCGCAGCAAGCTTGGCGACCTCGGCTCGATGATCGAAACGGTGCGTGGATTCGGCTACCGCTTCGCCGCGACGGACCGGAGTTCCCGGCCGGCGTGAGATTCGTCGCCAGGCTCGTCCTCGGCACCTTCCTCGTCGTCGCGATCACGCTGCTGGTGCTGCTGTGGGTCTGGCCCCACAGCCCCTCCGGCGCCGTGGTGCTTGCGCTGGTCGTCTCGCTGGGGCTGGCGTGGGCGGCGGGACGCGCCATCACCGCGCCGCTCATCGCGCTGTCGCAGGCGGCGCGGGCCATTGCCGCCGGCGCCTCGCCGCGCTTTCCCCACTCCGGCATCCCCGAAGTCGATACCCTGGTCCAGGCGCTGCGCCGGATGCACCGCGAACTTGCCGACGGCTTTGCCGACCTGCAGCGGGAGAAGGCCGAGAGCACCGCGATCGTCGACGCGATGGTCGAGGGGGTCATCGCGGCCGACGCCCGGGGGCGGATCGTCACCGCCAATCCCGCCGCGCGCCGGCTGCTCGGGTACCCCGACAGCGGCCCCCTGCCGGACCTGCCGACGCTGTTCCGCAGCAAGGTGGCGCGCGAGGCGATCGAGCGGGTGCTGGCCGGCGAGCCGGTGCGCGACCGCGAGGTGGAGCTCGACAGCCAGGTGCTCTCGCTCAACGCCCGTCCGCTGCCGGGAAGCGGCGCGGTGGTGGTGCTGCACGACCTGACGGCAATCCGCCGCCTCGAGCAGGTGCGGCGCGACTTCGTGGCCAACGTGTCGCACGAGCTCAAGACACCGCTCACCTCCATCTCGGGGTACGCCGAGACGCTCGGGGATCCGGCCATCGACGACGCCACCCGGGCCCGCTTCGTCGCCACCATCCTCGCCAACGCCCAGCGGATGCAGCGGATGGTCGACGACCTGCTCGATCTCTCGCGGGTCGAATCGGGCCGCTGGGTGCCGCGCACCGAACCGGTCGACGTCGCAGCGATCGCCGCCGAATCGTGGGCAGCACTCGCCGATCGCGCCGCCGGGCAGCAGGTGACGCTGGAGCTGCGACTTGCCCCCGATGCCGACCGGATCGTGGCCGACCCCGAGTCGATCCGCCACATCTTCGGCAACCTCTTCGACAATTCGTTGCGGCATGTTCCGGCCGGCGGCCATGTGTGGGTCGACTCGCAACGCGTTGACAGCGGGGTCACGGTGAGCGTCACCGACGACGGCGCCGGCATTGCCGCCGAGCACCTGCCGCGGATCTTCGAGCGCTTCTACCGGGTGGACCCGGCACGCTCCCGGGCCGAGGGGGGCACCGGCCTCGGGCTCGCCATCGTGCGGCACATGGTCGAGGCGCACGGCGGGCGGGTCAGCGCCGAAAGCGAGCCGCGCCATGGCACCACGATCCGCTGCTGGTTTCCGGATGGTGACGACGATTCCTGAGTCGCTCCGGGCAACGTTACCCACCCGTGACCGGGCCGACATGATGGCGTGATGCCCGAGCGGCCCTTTACCTGCGCCCAGCGACGGCCGCGGATCTCCTGCCTCCCCGGTCCTCTCGCGGGAAGATGTTCACCCTCGGAGCAGGTGGAGGTCCCATGCATTTTCGCAATGCGTCCCGAGTCATGCTCGCGGCGGCCTTCGGCCTCGCCGTGAGCGCCACCGCGGCGCGGGCCCAGGTGTCGATTCACGGTGTCGGCTACACCCAGTTCGCGTACGGCCTGAAGACCGATTCTTCGCTGGCGAATCCGGGCAACGACAACAACTTTGACGTGACCCGCGCGTACGTGAACGTGCTCGGCGGGCTCGGCAACGGCGTGTCGACCCGCATCACGACGGATGTCGACGGGCGGGGCGCGAAGGCGACGCAGCTCACCATCCGGCTCAAGTACGCGTTCGTCGGCTGGCAGCCCCAGGGCAGCTCCCTGACGTACAAGATGGGGTTGTTCACCACGCCCTGGATCGACTTCGAAGAGGCGATCTGGGATTACCGCATGCAGGGTCCGACGCTGTTCGACCGCAACGGCTTCTTCCCGTCGTCCGACTTCGGGCTGGGCGCCGACGGCAGCTGGAGCAAGGACGCCGTCAACATGCAGGTCGGCGTGTTCGACGGTGAGGGCTACAGCGGCACCCCGGGCGATCCGGGGAAGGACGTCGAAGGGCGGGTCTCGGTGCGCCTGGCGTCGACCGACCAGGGCGGCCGGGTCGGCGGGCTGCGCCTGAGCGGCTTTGGCCAGGTCGGCAAGGAGAACGGCGGCGGGTCGCGCAACCGGTTCATCGGCGAGCTGTCGTACAAGAGCAAGGAACTCACCCTCGCGGCGGAATACGGCACCGGGCAGGATTCGACCGGCGCCACCACGCCGTCGCAGACCCGCAGCGCGCTCGGCGTCTACGGCGTCTACAACATCCCGAACTCGAAGGCCGCGCTGGTGGCCCGCTACGACAGTTATGATCCCAACACCGCGTCCGGCGCCACCAACGACAAGGTGTCGCGGATCATCGCCGGCGTGGCGTACAACATCGCGCCCAACCTGCGCGTGCTGCTCGACCTCGACCTCGCCTCGCTGCAGGGCGGCGGCAGCAATGCGTTCGACGCCAAGAACAAGAACCTGTACTTCCAGACCCAGTTCACGTTCTGAGATCCCCAAGACGGCCAACGTTCAAGAGGAGACGTACCAGATGAATCGCAGGATCCCCCAGACGGCGCTGCTCGTGGCGGCCGTTGCCGCCGCGGCGGTCACCGCCCTGCCGGCGCAGAAGCTGACCGGTGCCGGCAGCACCTTCGGCGCCCCGCTCTACATCCGCTGGGCCGACGCCTTCAAGAAGCAGACCGGCGTGGAGATCAACTACGCCTCGGTCGGCTCCGGCTCCGGCATTCAGCAGTTCACCGCGGGCACCGTCGACTTCGGCGCCACCGACGGCCCGATGAACGACCAGATGATCGCGGCGGTGCACGGCAACGTGGTGCACATCCCGACGGTGCTCGGCGGCGTGGTGCTGATGTGGAATGTCCAGGCACTCGGCAACCAGAAGCTCCGCTTCGACGGCCCGACCATCGCCGACATCTACCTCGGCAAGATCACCAAGTGGAACGACCCGGCCATTGCCCGGCTCAACCCGGGCGTCAAGCTGCCCAACCAGGACATCATCGTGGTGCACCGGTCGGACGGGTCGGGCACCTCGTACATCTTCACCGACTACCTGAGCAAGGTGTCGCCGGAGTGGAAGAGCAAGGTGGGATTCGGCGTGTCGCCGAACTGGCCGACCGGGCTCGGCGGCAAGGGAAGCGAAGGCGTCACCCAGCAGGTCAAGAGTGTCGACGGCGCCATCGGCTACGTCGAACTGATCTACGCGCTGAGCAACAACCTCGTCTTTGCCGACGTCAAGAACGCGGCCGGCAACTTCGTGACCCCGTCGCTCCAGACCGTGTCGGACGCCGCGGCCGGCGCGCAGTTCCCGGCCAACACCGACTTCCGGGTGTCGATCACCAACGCCGCCGGGGCGCAGAGCTATCCGATCTCGTCGTTCACCTGGCTGCTGGTGCACAAGGACATGACCGACGCCACCAAGGCAAAGGCACTGAAGAACTTCCTGGAGTGGATGATCACTCCGCAGGCGGCACAGATCGCGTCGTCGCTGCAGTTCGCGCCGCTGCCGGCCAAGGTGGTGGGCCTCATCAAGACCCGGCTCAACACGTTGACGGTCAACGGCAAGCCGATCATGTAGTCCCGCGCCGTCCCCGGGGTCCGGAGCAGGGCATCCGGGCCCCGGGGCGGCGTGCCCTTCCGTGACCCAGTCGTTACACCTCCGTGACGCCGTCCCATCGGGCGGCGCCTAAGCTCCTCGGGACATGACAAGCTCAACACTCGAACTGCCGCAGGACGACCCCCGGCACGGCACGCTCATTGGCCGGGTGGTGGGTGACCGCGTCTTCCGCGTGCTGTTGACCATCGCGGCGGCGAGCATCCCCGCCCTGATCGTGCTGCTGATGATCTTCCTGGTCCATGGCGCCTGGAGCGCGATCCAGAAGTTCGGACTGCATTTCATCGTCACCAGCACCTGGGACCCGATTGCCGGCATCTTCGGCGCCGCGCCGCTGATCTTCGGCACGGTCGTCACGTCGTTTCTCGCCCTGGTGATCGCGGTACCGCTCTCCCTCGGGGTGGCGGTGTACCTGACCGAGTTCGCCCCGATGGCGATCCGCCGCCCGGTGGCCACCATCATCGAGCTGCTGGCGGCGATTCCCAGCGTGGTCTACGGCCTCTGGGGCATCTTCGTGCTGATCCCGGTGCTGCAGCACACCGCCTTCCCGTTCCTCCGCAGCGTGCTCGGCTTCCTGCCGTTCTTCAAGGGCGTGATCTACGGCCCGTCGGTGCTGGCGGCGAGCATCATCCTGGCCATCATGGTGATGCCGTTCATCATGTCGGTGTCGCGCGAGGTGCTCCTTGCGGTGCCGTCGACCCAGCGCGAAGCGGCGCTGGCTCTTGGCGCCACGCGCTGGGAGGCGGTGCGCACCGCGATCGTCCCCTACGCGCGCTCCGGCATCATCGGCGCGATCATCCTCGGGCTGGGGCGGGCGCTGGGCGAGACGATGGCGGTCACCATGCTGATCGGCAACCGCCATGACATGTCGCTGTCGCTCTTCGCGCCAGGCTACACCATGGCGGCGGTGATCGCCAACGAGTTCTCCGAGGCCGCGACGCCGATGCACTACGCCGCGCTGACCTACGTGGCGCTGGTGCTCTTCGTCCTGACGATCCTGGTCAACGCCGGCGCCCGGCTGCTCATCTGGCGGGTGGCACGGGGCGCCGCCATCGGGAGCAAGGCGGTATGAACCGGCGCCAGTTCCGCCGGTTCAAGAGCAACCTCGCGGTCGGCGCGATGATCGTGGCGGTGGTCATTGCCATCGCGCCGCTCGCGTTCATCCTCGGTTCGCTGCTGGTCCACGGGGCGAGCAGCCTGTCGATCGCCTTCTTCACCAGGATGCCGGTGCCCCCCGGCGAGACCGGCGGCGGGGTGCTCAACTCCATCGTCGGCACGCTGATCATCGTCGGCCTGGCCTGCGTCATCGGCATCCCGATCGGGATCGGCGCCGGGCTCTACTGCGCCGAGTATCCCACCAGCTACCTGTCGTGGATCACCCGCTTCGTCTCGGATGTGCTCAACGGCACGCCGTCGATCGTCGTCGGCGTCTTTGCGTGGACCGCGGTGGTGGCGCCGTCGAAGCATTTCTCCGCCTACGCCGGCGCCGTGGCGCTGGCCATCCTGATGGTGCCGATGGTGATGCGGACCACCGAAGAGCTGATGAAGCTGGTGCCCCATTCGCTCCGCGAGGCGGCCCTCGCCCTTGGCTACCCCCGGTGGCGGACATCGCTCAAGGTGGTCCTCCGCACCGCGCTGCCGGGCATCATCACCGGCACGTTGCTGGCGGTGGCGCGGATCGCCGGCGAGACTGCGCCGCTGCTCTTCACGGCGCTCGGCAACCAGTTCATGTCGCTCGACCCCAACGCGCCGATGGCGGCCCTGCCGCTGACGGTCTTCCTGTACGCCACCGGCCCCTACGAGGAGTGGCACCGCAACGCCTGGGCAGCGGCGCTGGTGCTGATCATGGTGGTGCTGGTGCTGAGCCTCGTGGCCCGCCTGGTGACCCGCCAGCGCTTCGAGGTCCAGCGTGGCTGACGCGCCGCCGCGCCTCCGCACCGAGAAGCTCAGCGCCATGTACGGCAAGTTCACCGCCGTCAAGAACGTGTCGCTGGAGTTTGCGCCGCTGCAGGTCCACGCCCTGATCGGGCCGTCGGGCTGTGGCAAGTCGACCTTTCTCCGCACCCTCAACCGGATGCACGAGATCGGCGGCGCCGGCTGGATCACCGGCAAGATCTTTCTCGACGGCATCGACATCTACGCCCCGGCGGTCAGCGTGATCCGGCTCCGCCGGCGGATCGGCATGGTGTTCCAGAAGCCGACGCCGTTTCCGACCATGTCGATCTACGACAACGTCGCCGCGGGGCTGGTGCTCGACGGCGCCATGAAGCGGAGCCAGATGGACGAGATCGTCGAGCGCTCGCTGCGCCGCGCCGCCCTCTGGGAGGAGGTCAAGGATCGGCTCAAGACCAGCGCCATGGCGCTTTCCGGCGGCCAGCAGCAGCGCCTCTGCGTTGCCCGCACGATTGCCCCGGAACCCGAGGTCCTGCTCTTCGACGAGCCGACCGCGTCGCTCGATCCGCTCGGCACCCAGCACATCGAGGAGCTGCTCTTCGAACTGAAGGGCGAATTCACCATCATCATCGTGACCCACAACATGCAGCAGGCAGCCCGGGTCTCGGACACCACCAGCTTCTTCTACATCGGCGCGATGATCGAGCACGGCCCGACGCGGCAGATCTTCACCGCGCCGCAGAACGAACAGACGGAAGCGTACATTACAGGACGGTTCGGATGACCACAGTGATGCCTCCCCGCCCCACCCGGCCCCCGGCCGCGCCCCCGATTCCCCGGACGACGCTGGAACAGCGCCGGCCGGAGAAGCCGCTCGACCAGGCCGAGCCGGCCATCGAGGTCACCGGCTTCTCGTTCTGGTACGGCAACCGGCAGATCCTCCACGACCTCACGTTCACCGTGCCCCGCCGCGCGGTGACCGCGATCATCGGGCCGTCGGGGTGCGGCAAGTCGACCTTCCTCCGCTCCATCAACCGGATGAACGACCTCATCGCCGGCAGCCGGGTCGCCGGACGGCTGGTGGTCGAGGGCATGCCGGTCTACGACCGGAGCGTCGACCTGGTGGCCCATCGCCAGCGGGTCGGGATGGTCTTCCAGCGCCCCAATCCGTTTCCCAAGTCGATCTTCGACAACGTGGCGTACGGCCCGGCGCTCAACGCCCTGGTGACCCGGCGCGACCTCCCCGACCTGGTCGAGGGCTCGCTCCGTCAGGCCGCGCTGTGGGACGAGGTGAAGGACCGCCTCGACGCCCCGGCCACCAGCCTCTCCGGCGGCCAGCAGCAGCGCCTCTGCATTGCCCGCGCCCTCGGCAACAAGCCGTCGATCCTGCTGATGGACGAGCCCTGTTCGGCGCTCGATCCGATCGCGACGCAGAAGGTCGAGGAACTGATCTTCGAGCTGAAGAAGGACTACACCATTGTCATCGTGACCCATAACCTGCAGCAGGCGGCGCGGATCTCCGACCTCACCGGCTTCTTCGACCGCGGTGTGCTGGTGGAGATGGGCGACACCGACCAGATCTTCACGGCGCCGAAGCACGAACGGACCAAGGCCTACATCACCGGGAGATTCGGATGAGCGTCGACACCCACCGGCATTTCCACGAGGATCTGAGCCAGGTGAAGGTCCGGCTGCTCACCATGTCGGGCGAAGCCGAGGCCGCCCTCGAGCTCGCCGTCGAGGCACTGCTGGAGCGCGACCTCGAGAAGGCCCATGCCGTCATTTCCGGCGACCGCAGCATCGACGCGCTCGAAGTGGAGATCGAACGGCAGTGCGTCGACCTCCTGGCCCTGCAGCAGCCGATGGCCAAGGACCTTCGCATGCTCACGTCGGCGCTCAAGATCGCCAACGATCTGGAGCGGGTCGGCGACCACGCGGTCAACATCGCCCAGTCCGCCGAGCGGCTCTCGCACACCCGGCCGATCATCCCCGAGCCGGAGATCATCCAGATGGCGCGGCTCGCCCGCGGCATGCTCTCGGACGCGTTGGAGGCCTTCATCCGCGGCGACGCCAACGCCGGGCGCGAGGTCTGCCGTCGCGACGACAAGGTCGACGCCTTGCATCGCTCGGTGTTCCGCATTCTGTTGACCCACATGATGGAAGATCCTCACGTCATCAGCGCCGGGATGGAACTCTTCCTGGTGTCGCGGAACCTCGAGCGGGTCGCTGACCTCGCCACCAACATCGGCGAGGACGTCGTCTTCCTGGTGGAGGGGAAGTCGATCAAGCATCACGCCGAGGACCGCGGCGAAGCGATGACATGAACGGCGAGGCGCCCCACCGCGAACGCCTCGGCGCCATCGACGTCGGATCGAACTCGATCCGGCTGCTGGTGGCCGACTACGACCCCGAGACCGGCCTCGACGTCATCGACGAAGTGAAGGACCAGCCGCGCCTCGGCACCGGGGTGGCGGCGAGTCATGCGCTCAACATCGCCGCGATGGGGCGCGCCCATGCCGCGCTCAAGCGCATGAAGGAGGTGGCGGCACGACGCGGCGTCACCCGCCTCGCCGCCGTCGCCACCTCCGCCATGCGCGAGGCCCGCAACGGCCCCGCCTTTGCCGAGCGGATCCGCCGCGAGCTCGACATCCCGCTCGAGATCATCGACGAGACCCGCGAGGCCCAGCTCTCGTGGCGGTCGGTGGCGCATCACTTCCGTCTCGCCAATTCCCGCACCCTGGTGGCCGACATCGGCGGCGGCTCGCTGGAGCTGGTCGGCGCGGTCGACGGCCTGGTCGAGATGACCACCTCGCTGCCCCTTGGCGCGGTGCGGCTCACCGAGCAATACGTCACCGAACGGCGCGACGCCCGCCGCGAGGTGGCCGCGCTGCGCCGCGCGGTGCGGCCCATCCTGCGCAAGGCGGTGCGCTGGCGCGACTGGCGCCAGGCCACGCTGATCGGCTCCGGTGGCACGTTCACCAACCTCGGCCGGATGGCCGCCGCACGACGCGGACACCTCGGCGACGCGGTGCACGGCACCACGGTCCGCACCAGCGAGGTCGAGGCGCTGCTCGAATGGCTCAGCACCAAGACCCCCGAGGAGCGCTCCCGGGTGCCCGGACTCAACCCGCAGCGCGCCGACATCATCCTTGCCGGGCTCGCCGTCACCGCGGAGCTGCTGCAGATGCTCGACGGCCGCGAGTTGACGGTGAGCGCGTTCGGGTTGCGCGAAGGGCTGCTGCTGGAAATGGTCGGCGCCGCGGCGGTGCCGCGGGCGCCCGACCCGCTGCGCCTGATCCGCGAGTTCGTCGACCGCTGCCGCGGCGACCGGCGCCATGTGGAGCAGGTCCGACTGTTGTCACTGGCGCTCTACGCCCAGTTGAGCGGGCCGCTCAAGTGCACCGCCGAGGAGCGGTGGATTCTCGAGGCCGCCGCCCTGCTGCACGACGTCGGCCAGCTGGTCTCGTACCGGAAGCATCACAAGCACAGCTATCAGCTCATCATGCATGCCGAACGGCTCGGCCTCAGCGCACGGGTGCGCACCCTGGTGGCGGTGGTTTCGCGATATCACCGCAAGCGCGGCCCGAGCCGGAAGGACCCCGAGTTCGGGCGACTCTCTTCGGCCGACCAGGCCATTGTCCGTCGGGTCAGCGGCCTGCTGCGCGTCGCCGACGGCCTCGACCGGGGCCATACCGCAACGGTCGACCGGATCACCTGCCAGGTCGCCAGGACGCGCTGCGTGATTCGCGCCTTTCCGCGGCTCAAGCAGGCCGATGTCTCGCTGGAAGTGTGGGGAGCGGAACGGAAAAGCGACGTATTGGCGAAGGAGCTCGGTCGCGAGGTGGTGATCGAGGCCGGCGCGCTGCCGGGCTCGGCCCGCACCAGACGCCGCGCTCCCGGCAGAAGGCGACGCGCCGCGGTCCGTTGACCCCACCCGGGCCCCATGGACCGGATGTGCGAACGCCCCGCCAACTGCTCGCGGGGCGTTCGCTGTATCCGGAGCCTCTTGATCGTTCTGCATCGGCTCCGGTTACGTCGCGGCCTGCCTCCACCGCGACGGTCTGCTACATCAGGGGACGTGTCAGGGAAATCGAGGTACACAGCATGGGTCGCGGAGCGGGGCGGCGGTCCGGCCTTGCGCGGCGCCGGTCACGCGCCGTACGGCACCCAGATGTTCTTGACCTGCGTGGCGTGGCGGAGGAACTCCGGCCCCTCGCCGTCGCGCGCGTCAAGCCAGTTGCGCACGGTCCACTCGGTCCAGGTCCGCTTCATGTTGCCCGCCGAGAGCCGTTCCGCCTCGGTGGCTTCGTCGTGCGTGGCAAAGACCCAGATCGCGTCGACGTCGTCGTGCCCGGCGAGCGGGGCCAGCAGTTCGCGCCGCTGGCCGGTGACGATGTTGACCACACCGCCGGGCAGGTCGGAGGTGTCGAACACCTGGTACATGTCCGTGGCGAGCAGCGGATTCCGTTCTGACGGAACGATCACCACCCGGTTACCCATGGCAACGAGCGGCAGCGCCAGCGACAGAAAGCCGAGCAGCGGCGCCTCGTCCGGTGCCACCACACCCACCACGCCGATCGGCTCCGGCATTGCCAGGGTGACGTTCCGGATCGGCGTGTGATGAACCGCGCCGTCGTGCTTGTCGGCCCAGGCGGCATATGAAAAGCAGCGCCGGATCGCCGCGTCGGTCTCCCGACCGCCATCGTGGCCGGTCAGCACCCGCACCCGCTCGGCGAATTCGTCACGCCGCGCGGCGAGGTTCTCCGCCACGTAGTACAGCACCTGGGCACGGAGGTGCGCGGACGCGGCGGCCCAGCCCCCAGCGGCGTGCGCCGCCTCCACCGCGTCACGGATGTCCTTGCGGTTGCCGCGCCCGGCCTCGCCCACCAGTCGGCCGGCCGCGTCGTGCACCGGCAATGCGTAGCCGCTGTCGGGACGGCGCTGCTTTCCGCCGATGTAGAGCTTGGGGGTGCGATCGATCGGCGGCTCACCGGTGGCCGCGGCCTTCGCCGCCTCCTTCGGGTGGACCGCCGGCAGCGCCACCCGCTCGGGGCGCAGCTCGTGCACCGGGCGCAGGTATTCGAACATCCCCTCGCGGCCGCCTTCACGCCCGTAGCCGCTCTCGCGGTATCCGCCGAATCCCGACGCCGCGTCGAACATGTTGGTGCAGTTGACCCAGACCGTCCCTGCCTTGATCCTGGGGGCGATGTCGAGCGCGGTGTTGAGGTTGTCGCTCCAGACACTCGCGGCCAGCCCGTAGCGGGTGTTGTTGGCCAGCTCGACCGCCTCATCGGGGGTGCGGAAGGTCATCAGCACCACCACCGGCCCGAAGATCTCCACCTGCGCGATGGTCGCGGCGGGCGAGACGTTGGTGAACAGCGTTGGCGGATAGAACAGCCCTTCCTTCGGCACGCTCCACGACGGCTGCCAGCAGGTGGCGCCTTCGCTGACGCCCTGCTGCACCAGGCCGTCGATCCGCTCCAATTGCACCGGTGCCACGATCGCGCCGATGTCGACCGCCTTGTCGAGCGGCGACCCGACCCGGAGCTTCTCCATCCGCGCCCGCAGCTTCTCCACCAGCCGGTCGGCCACGCTCTCGGCCACCAGGATCCGCGAGCCGGCGCAGCACACCTGCCCCTGATTGAACCAGATCGCGTCGACCACGCCTTCGACCACCGAATCGAGATCGGCATCGTCGAAGACGACGAACGGCGACTTGCCGCCGAGTTCGAGGGTCAGCTTCTTGCCGCTGCCGGCGGTCGCAGCGCGAATCGCGCGTCCCACGTCGGTCGACCCGGTGAACGCCACCTTGTTGACGTCGGGGTGCGCCACCAGGGCGGCACCGGTGCGGCCGTCGCCGGTGATGATGTTGACCACGCCCGGCGGCAGGCCGAGGTCTTCGAGCATCGCGGCAAAGCAGAGCGCGGTCAGCGGGGTGTACTCCGCCGGCTTGAGCACCACCGTGTTTCCGGCCGCCAGCGCCGGGGCGATCTTCCACGCCAGCATCAGCAGCGGAAAGTTCCACGGAATCACCTGCGCCACCACTCCCACCGCTTCCATCCCCGGGAACTCCCGGTCGAGCAGCTGGGCCCACCCGGCGTGGTGATAGAAGTGCCGCGCCACCAGCGGAATGTCGATGTCGCGCGACTCGCGAATCGGCTTGCCGTTGTCGAGGCTCTCGATCACCGCAAAGAGCCGCGAATTCCGCTGCACGCCGCGGGCAATGGCGTAGAGCCACCGGGCGCGCCCCTCGCCGCCCAGCGCCTGCCACGCCGGCTGGGCGCGGCGCGCCGCCGCCACCGCCGCCGCCACGTCGCGCTCGCTCCCCTGGGTGACCTGCGCCAGCTCACCGCCGGTGGCGGGATTGATGACGGCAAACGTCTCGCCCGGGGCGGTCCAGTGGCCGTCGATGAACTGTCCGAAGCGTCGCTGCCGTCGCTCCAGCCATTCGGTGGCGACCGTGGCCGATTCCGGGGCCGGCCCCCACGCCATCGATTCGTATGCGTCGCGGACCGAGGTCATGTCGTCGCTCCTCACGGCAGCGGATGGCGGTTGGCGGCGGAGTAGAATCCGGTGACGTGATGTTCCAGCTGGCGCTCGATGTCGGTCAGCAGCGAACTGGCACCGAAGCGGAACAGGTCGGCCCGCAACCAGCGGTCGCCGAGTTCCTCCTTGATCATCGCGAGCCACGCCAGCGCCTGCTTGGCGGTGCGGATGCCGCCGGCGGGCTTGAACCCGACCCATTGGCCGGTGCGCTCGTGATACTCCCGCACCGCGCGCGCCATCACCAGCCCGACCGGGAGCGTCGCGTTGACGCTCTCCTTGCCGGTGCTCGTCTTGACGAAGTCGGCGCCGGCCATCATCGCCACCACCGACGCACGCGCCACCTCGCGCAGCGTGCCGAGGTCGCCGGTGCCGAGAATCGCCTTGAGGTGGGCGTCGCCGCACGCCTCACGAAAGGCCCGCACCTCGCGGTAGAGCGCGGTCCAGTCGGCCGTCAGGACGTGGGCGCGCGTCACCACGATGTCGATCTCGCGGGCGCCTTCGGCCACCGACGCGCGGATCTCCCCGAGGCGCGTCTCGAACGGCGACAGCCCGGCGGGAAACCCCGCCGACACCGCCGCGACCGGGATGCCGCTTCCCTGCAGCGCCTCGACCGCGGTCCGCACGAACGCGTGGTAGACGCAGACCGCCGCGACGTGCAGCGGCACGCCGGCCATGCCGAGCGCCTCGAGCAGGTCGCCCCGCACCGGCTGCCGGGCCTTGGCACAGAGCCGCCGCACCCGGCCCGGCGTGTCGTCACCCTGCAGCGTGGTGAGGTCGATCAGCGACACCGCGCGGAGCAACCACCCGGCCTGCCACGCATTCTTGACGGATCGCCGCGCCGCGATCGTGGCGGCGCGCCGCTCCACCGCGCTGCGGTTGACCCGCACCTCGCGCACCCAGCCGAGGTCGAGCGGCATCCCGGGATTGCGCGGCAGCGCCCCGGCCGGCGGCGCCTCGCGCGCCGGGTAGCTGGTGCCGGCGCCGCGCGACCGCGGGGCGCGGGTATCGACGGTGGTCATGCCCAGATCCCTCCTCGGGTGCCTGGCGCCGGCTCCTGCCACGCCCGCGTCGCCAGCAGCTGTTCTCGCCGTGCCTGCAGGCGCGGGTTGCGGAAGACGCTGATCAGGATGGCCCCGGCGAGGAACCCCCCGATGTGCGCCCACACCGCCACGCCGCCCAGCGGGTCGACGCTGGCGCCGAGCACCTGCAGGGCAAACCAGTACCCCAGCATCAACCACGCCGGCAGGGTGACCCGGAAGATGAAGATCACCAGCCAGACCAGGCAGTGCACCCGCACCCGGGGATAGAGTACCACATACGCCCCCATCACGCCGCTGATCGCTCCGCTGGCACCGACCATCGGCACCGCGCTCGACGGCGACACCGCAATCTGTGCCGCCGCCGCCGCCAGGCCGCACACCAGGTAGAACACCAGGAACCGGCCGTGGCCCATGATGTCTTCGACGTTGTTGCCGAAGACCCACAGGAACCACATGTTGCCGAGAATGTGGAGCCACCCGCCGTGCAGGAACATCGACGAGACGACGGTGTACCACGCGCTGCCCGGTTCCACCACGCACGACAGGCCGTCACCGACCGGGAAGGTGTAGCCGATCGGAAGGCGGTGCAGCAGGTCGCCGGGGATCAGTCCCAACTCGCAGATCGATGCCGCAACCCGCTGGCCACTGCCCATCCCCTGGAAGACGATCCAGATGGCGAGGTTGGCCGCGATCAGCGCCATCACCATGATCGGCGTCAGGATCGTCGGATTGTCGTCCTTGTAGGGAAACATGGTGCCGGAATATACCGGCGGATCGCTCCCCCTCGGCGGCGCCATCAGCCCCCGGCGCCTTGACCGCGACCCGGTGGGCGGGCCTCTTTGGGGGCGGTCGGCCACCCCCCGGCCCGGCGCGGTTCACCCTGTCGTTCGCGAGCCCTCACCCATGCCTGTCATCGACGTCCACAACCACTTCTACCCGCCGGCCTTCCTCCGCGCGCTGCGCACCGACGACAGCGTCCTCACGGTCCGCGACGACGCCGACGGCAACCCGGTGCTCTATTCTCCCGGCGACGTCAACATCGCCGTCCGGGGCCATCGCGACATCGCCTACCGGCAGCAGGTGCTCGACGACACCGGCGTCGATCGGCAGCTGATTTCGCTCACCTGCCCCGGCACCCTGCTGGAAACCCCGGCGCGCTCGGTGGAGCTGGCCCGCCTCGTCAACGACGCCTTCGCCGCCATCATGCGCGAACGCGGCGACCGCTTCACCGCCCTCGCCACGCTGCCGCTCAACGACCCGGCGGCGTCCGAGGCGGAGTTCGACCGGGTCATGAACCTCGGCTTCAAGGGGTGCATGCTGTTTGGGAACGTCAACGGCAATCCGCTCGCCGGCCAGCAATTCTGGCCGCTGTACCAGCGCGCCAGCAAGGCCGGCGCGATCTTCTACATCCACCCGACCTTTCCGCTCGGCGTCGAGGCGATGCAGGAGTACTGGCTGATGCCGCTCTGCGGCTTCCTGTTCGACACCACGCTGGCGGCCGCACACCTCGTCTTCGCCGGCGTCCCCGAGCGCTTCCCCGGCATCCGCTGGGTCCTCGGCCACCTCGGCGGCACCATCCCGTACCTCGCCGAGCGGCTCGACCGGGGCTACGAGAACTTCGCCGCCTGCCGCGAGCACATCGGCCAGCCGCCGAGTCATTACCTGCGGCGGTTCTACTACGACACGGTCAACTTCGATCCGAAGGCGCTGCAGCTGGCGATCGATTTTGCCGGGGTCAGCCAGCTGCTTGCCGGCAGCGACTACCCGCACCAGATCGGCAGCATTGCGCAGATGCAATCGTCGATCGCCGCGCTGTCCGTGCCGGCCGCCGACAAGGCCGCGATCCTCGGCGGCAACGCCGCACGGTTGCTGGGCCTCGCCGACGGCTGAGCGCGCGGCGCGCCGGATCGGTCCGTGGCGCACCGCCTGCCGGCGGCCGCCAAACAGTGTAGACTTGGCGTTCCCCTGGATGATCTGCCGCTCCCCGGCCTGCCCGAGGTTGTCGTAATGTCGCGTCGTCGCGTCCTGAAACACGTCACGCTCATCGCCCTGCTCCCCGCCGCACTCCTCGCCCAACGGCCCACCGCCGGCGCCGTCGACACCTCGCTCTGGCGGGGTCTCGAGTGGCGCATGCTGGGGCCGGCGCACACCGGGCGGATGACCTCCGTGGTGGGCTCCGCCCAGCGCCCCGACGAGTACTACGTCGGCACCACCGGCGGCGGCGTCTGGAAGACCACCGATGGCGGGCACACCTGGCAGCCGATGACCGACGCGTATTTCGGCGGGACGGTCGGCGCGGTGACGGAGTATGCCGGCAATCCCGACATCGTCTGGGCCGGCGGCGGCGAGACGCCGATTCGCGGCAACGTCTCCTACGGCGACGGCGTCTGGAAGTCGACCGATGCCGGCAAGACCTGGGACGACATGGGCCTCAAGGCCACCCAGTACATCTCGCGAATCATCGTCGACCCCACCAACCCCGACATCGTGTATGTCGGCGCGCTGGGCCACGTCTTCGGACCCAACAGCGAACGCGGGGTGTATCGCACCCGCGACGGCGGCAAGACCTGGGAGAAGGTGCTGTTCGTCGACGATTCCACCGGTGTCGCCGACCTGGCGATGGACCCGGCCAACCCGAAGGTGCTCTACGCCGGGTTCTGGCAAGCGGGGCGCAAGCCGTGGCTGCTGGTCAGCGGCGGCAAGGGAAGCGGGCTCTGGAAGACCACCGACGGCGGCGACCACTGGAGCAGCCTGAAGGATCAACCGGGACTTCCGAAGGGCATCTGGGGCAACATCGGCATCACCATCTCGCCGGCAAAGCCGGATCGCATCTGGGCGCTGATCGAGGCGGATTCCGGCGGCCTGTTCCGTTCCGATGACGGCGGCCAGACCTGGCAGTTCCTCACCGGCGACCGCAACCTCCGGCAGCGGGCGTGGTACTTCACCAAGCTCACCGCCGACCCGAAGGACACCAACACGCTGTACGCCGGCAACGTCGGCGGCTACGTCTCGCACGATGGCGGCAAGACCTTCCAGTCCGGCCTCGGCAACGGCGACACGCATCAGTACTGGATTGCGCCGAACGATCCCCAGCGCATCGCCGTCGCCGGCGATCCCGGCATGGTGATCACCACCGACGGCGGCAAGACCCGGCTGAGCGCCGAGATCCCGACCGGCCAGTACTATCACGTTCACCTCACCAACGCCTTCCCCTACGACGTCTGCGGCGCCGAACAGGATGGCGGCGTCGACTGCTTCCCGATCCGGGCGGCGGGAGGGCGCGGCTTTGGCGGCGGAGGCGGGCGTGGTGGACGCGGCGGCGCCCCGGCGAGTCCGTACGATTTCACCACCCGGTACGGCGGGGCGGGAGGCGAGTCGGGCTACGTCGCATCCGATCCGCTCGACCCCGACGTCACCTTCGGCGGGAACTACAGCGGCGTGCTCGAGATGCGGAACAAGCGCACCGGCCAGTCGGAGCGGCTCGACCCGTGGCCGCTCAACCCGATGGGCCACTCCGCCATCGACCTGACCTACCGGTTCCAGTGGACCTACCCGATCATGAATTCGCCGAACAACCCGAAGGTGCTCTACGTCGGGTCGAACGTCCTGTTCCGGTCGAACGATCTCGGTCAGACCTGGCACGTCATCTCGCCCGACCTGACGCGCAACGATCCGGCGACGCTGGGTGCATCGGGCGGACCGCTCACCAAGGACCAGACCGGCGTCGAGTATTACGGGACGATCTTCGCGGTCCAGGAGTCGCCGGTGAAGCCGGGCCTCGTCTGGGCCGGCTCCGACGATGGGCTCATCCACCTCTCGCGCAACGTGAATGTCGCCAGGCCGGTCTGGACCGACGTGACGCCGAAGGGCCTCCCGAAGTGGACCCGGATCTCGATCGTCGAGCCGTCGCACTTCCAGCCCGGCACGATGTATTTCGCGGCCAATCGCTACGAGATGGACGACAACGCGCCGTACCTCTACAAGACCACCGACTACGGCGCGACCTGGACGAAGATCGTCGATGGCCTGCCGCGCGACCAGCCGACCCGCGCCATTCGCGAAGACCTGGTGCGCCCCGGGCTGCTCTACGCCGCCACCGAGCGCGGCATGTACATCTCCTACGACGCCGGGGCACACTGGCAGAGCCTCCAGCTCAACCTGCCGCCGGTCGCGGTGCACGACATCGCGCTGCGCGACGACGACATCGTCATCGCCACGATGGGGCGCGGGTTCTATGCCCTCGAAGGGATCGCGCCGCTGCGCCAGGCCGACCAGGTCAACCGCAACAGCGCCTTCCTCTACCAACCGGGCACCACCTATCGCAGCACCGGATCGGTGTCGGTCGCCTACTGGCTGCCGACCGCCGGCACCACCGTTCGGCTCGAACTCGTCGACCCGCACGGCGTGGTGATGCAGCAGGATTCGAGCAACGAACCGGCCGCCGGCCGGGGCGGCAACGGCCGCGGCGGACGCGGCGGGTTCGGGCGCGGCGGCCGCGGTGGCGGGCCGTCCCGCGTCACTGACTCGGTCGGCCTCAACCACTTCGACCTGCCGCTCCGGTATCCCGATGGCACCAATTTCCGGGGAGCGGTCTACTGGGACGGCAACGGCCTCAACGGTCCGGTCGGCGCCCCCGGCAAGTACACCATCCGGATGACGGTCGACGCCGGCGCCCCGCTGGTGCGCACCGCCGCGGTCGAGAAAGACCCGCGTTCCGAGGCCACCGACGCCGACATCACCGAGCAGGTCGCGTTCCTGCTCCGCATCCGTGACACCGTCACGGCCGCGAACAATGCCGTGCGCACCATCCGCAACCTGGTCTACCAGCTCGATTCACTCCGGCCGCTGATGGCCGGGACCGCCGCGTTCACCACCGCCGCGGCCCGGCTCGAGGACAGCGTGACCTCGGTCGAGGACTCGATCTATCAGAGCCAGAACCACGCCAGCGAGGATCCGCTCAACTTCCCGATCCGGCTCAACAACCAGATCGGCGCGCTCTCGGGCTTCATTGCGAGCGGATCGCGCCGGCCGCCACCGCAGGCCTACCAGGTCTGGAACGCACTCGTGCCGCGGCTCGACGTCCAACTGCTGCGGCTGAAGCGTGACCTTGCCACGCTGCTGCCGCCGGTCAACGCGGCGCTGCAGGCGGCGGGACACGGCGCCATCGTGCCGAGCACCGACGAACTCGGCGCGGCACCGGCGGGACGGGGGCGGGGCGGCGGCGGCGGTGGTGGTGGCGCCGCCGCGGATGGCAACTAGCTCCGCAACGCGCCGCGCAACGCGGCGAGGTGCTGGTCGGTGAGGCCGCCGGAGTCAAAGCACGAGACGCCGGCGGCCCCATTGTCTCGCGCCGTGCGCACCGCGGTGCCCAGTTGCCCCGGATCGAGCGACGGGAGGTAGAGCCCGGCGCAGAGCGGCTCGCTCGACGGCAGCGCCGCCACCCCCTGCGCCACGCCGCGCCCGATCCAGGCGATGTCTTCTTCGTAGAACGAGTGGTAGAGCATCGGGAAGACCACGTCGAGCGGCCACTTGTCCCACGCCTGACGTACCAGCGTCCGGGCCAGCATCGGCGTCGGGAAAACCGCGGCGGACATCGCCTTGCCGCGGGCATGGGCGCGACGCGCCACGCCCTTCACCAGGTCGGTCACCGAGTCGTAGCGGAACTGGCGCCAGGCCTGATCGGCGCTCGGCGCGGGGAGCTGCAGCGGATCGGTGCCGTACTCCGCCTTGAAGGTGTCGCGGCACACCTGGCAATAGCAGAAGTCGTATTCCGGCATCTCGTGATCCTGCACCAGGTGGTACTTCGACCAGAGGCCCCTGGGCAGGATCACGTCGGGGTGCCGGATGTAGTCGAGGTGCACGCCGTCGACGCCGGGGTGCGCCGCCACCTGGTCGACCAGGTCGCCGAGGTAGGCGCGCACCTCGGGCCGCGTCGGGCAGAGCCACTGGTAGTAGCCGACGTACGGCGGATGGGTCAGGCTCGACTCGCCGTTGCGGCTGACGTCGAACCAATCGGGATGCTCGGCCTTGACCTTTGCGTCGCCGCTGCGGTTGAGCATCCAGGTCCAGGCGTGGAACGAGAGACCCGCGGCGTGCGCCGCGCTGCTCAGCATGTCGACATCGCCGCCGCCCACCAGCACGCCGCGTATGCCGCCGTCGGCCAGGCGCTGAAACGTCGAGCGCCACACCGCTTCGGCGTCGCCGTTGCCGTGCACCCAGGTCCACGCCATGAACTGCTCGCGCCGCCCCACCAACCCCGGTGCCACGGCGAGTGCGGCCGCGCCGCCGCCCAGCATCCCGACAAAGCTCCGACGTTCCATGGTTCCCTCTCAGTGCGATGTCGACCAGACCAGTCCGTCAGTGCGAATGTGCCAGGTGATTCCGTCCGTTCGCGACGGCATCGACGCCGCCCAGCCGCTGTCGGTCACCGCAACACGGAGCCCGGCAGGCAATCCGGCGAGCGCCAGCGCACCGAGCGATCCGAAGCCGCCGTGTCCGGCGTGCCAGTCGCGCTCGGCGTAATAGACGCGACGCAGCGCCCACTTTGCCGCGTCCGCCGCGGCATCGTCGTGCCACCGGGTTCCGCCGAACTGCACCACGCCCCACAGCTCCGGCATGTGCATGTTCACGGCACCCTGTGGCGACCAGACCCAGTTGTGTTCCGGCAGCGGCGCGCCGCCCGGTGCGGTCCGCTTGACGTAGCCGCCCGGCGCGGGGACAAAGTCCCATTCCACCCGCGAGAAGTTCACCCGCCATTGCGTGCCCGGCGCCGGCGGGACGGCGTTGCGCCCCGAATCGGCAAACGCCGACCACGGGATGGCCAGCTCCACGGTCCACGAGGTGTCGCGATCGGAGGCATCGTTCACCGTGCCGTGCCGCGCCACGGCGAGCTTGAGCCCCGGAATCTCCCAGCCGTTGTCGGCGCTCCCGCCGTCGCGATACGGCTTCGGCAGGAAGAGGTCCCATTCGGTGCCGAGGGCATTCAGTTCGATCTCGAAATAGCGGTGCGTCGTCCCGCTCGGGTCGGTGAAGACCTCAAAATCGTTGTCGTGAAAGATCACCGCGTCGTGCGCACGAATCGTCGCCTGCAGATCGGGCTCCTGCAGTTCGGCCGCGATGTACCAGTAACGGTCGTCCCACAGCATCCGCACCCGGGTGCGCAGGCGCGGCGCCGCACGGATCGATCCTTCGATGTCGGTGAAGTCCGCGGTCCACGACGCATCACGCCAGGCCGGATCGTCGAGTCGGCCGTCGATCGTCACCTGACCACGACGGCGCGACACCAGGTAGTGACGGGGCGCCGGCTGGTGCGCGCGAAGCGCCGGTCGGGGTGCCGTTTCCGACCCGGCCGGCGACGGTGCCAGCGCGGCGCGGCGACATCCGGCGGCGAGACAGAGCGCCGTCAGCAGGGCACGCCACCCGGAACGATGCACGCCCCGAGGCGAAGGCATCGGCCGGGTCAGCGTTGCCCGCCGCTTACCCGGCGCCAGCGCCGCCACGCCGAATCGGCTGCGGCGCGATAGGCGCTGAACGCCGCGACGTCGCCCGCCGTCGGCGCCGCGTCGGCACCCCCCACCGCCGTGATCAGGCTCGCCAGCGTCCCCGCCGCATCGGAGACCGCGGCGTCAATGGCGCGGAGCGAGTCGGCCGGCACCTTGCCCGGCGCGGCGGCGCTGGCGTCGGCCGCAAGTTCGCGATGCAGCGCCACCGCCGAGTCAAGGACGGCGCCCATCGTGTGGAGCAGCGACCATTGCGCCGCAAGCGCGGTCGGCGTCACGTGGACCCGCGGGTCCATCCGGACCGTGAACGCCGCGGTCTCCGAATCGCGCCCCGCGGTGAGCGTCACCGTGTAGCGCCCCGGCAGCACCAGCGGCCCGCGCGGTTCGAGCGGCGTCGCCACCTGCCAGATCGCCGCGATCGAGTACTGGTACAGCAGCGCCGCCGGGCGAGGCGCGCGCAGGTCCCACACGAAGCGGTGCGCCCCGGCTCCCGACGTCACCCGCGGCGGCGATCCCAGCCAGCCGGCCTGGAAGTACCGGTCGGCCGGCAACGATTCCGCAGCGTCATCGCTCGAGAACCGGCGCACCACCGTTCCCGTCGAATCGCGGAACGTGAGCGTCACCGGCCCCGCGATGCTGTCGCGCAGCCAGTAGTCCACGACGACGCCGGTCGGCGGATTCTGCGCCACCGGCGTCGACGGCGGCCACGGCGTGTCGCGATTCTCGTTCTCGCGCAGCCGGATCGCCGCCGCCGGGCGGAAGAGGTGCGCCGGCGCCGACACCGCCGCCGGCGAGAGTTCCCGCAGCGGCTCGATGTCGTCGAGAATCCAGATACCCCGCCCCTGCGTCGCCGCGATCAGGTCGCCGTCGTGGATCAGCAGGTCGCGAACCCACGTCGTCGGGAAATTCAGCCGCAGCGGTTGCCAGTCGTCGCCATCGTCGAACGAGACGTACACGCCACGGTTCGTCCCGGCAAAGAGCAACCCCCGGCGCACCGGATCGGCTCGCACCACCGCGACGTATTCGTCGGTCGGGAGGCCACGATCGATCCGCGTCCAGCTCTTGCCGCCGTCGTGAGTGCGGAACGCCATCGGCTCCATCCGGTCGAGCCGGTGCAGGTCAACCGCCGCATACGCCGTGTTGCTGTCGAGCGCCGACGGATCGACGTCGTCGATCCGCCCCCACGCCGGCACGCCGGGCGGCGTCACGTTGCGCCAGTGCACCCCGCCGTCGTGCGTCACGCGCACCAGCCCGTCGTCGGTGCCGATCCAGAGCAGCCCGCGCGCCACCGGTGACGGGCCGATCGCGTAGATCACCCCGAAGCCGCAGTCGCGCGCCGCGTCCGGCGCCGGGTCGCCGCAGCCGGTGGCCCCGGCCCGCTTCCCGCTCAGATCCGGACTGATCGCCGCCCAGTGGTTGCCGTCGTCGAGCGATCGGAACAGGAACTGCGCGCCGAGATACATCGGGTGCGGCGCAACGGGGGAGAATGCCAGCGGCGTGATCCAGGTGTACCGGTACTTCACGTCGGTGGGACGCGCGCCATAGCTCGACACCGGCCACGGCGAAATCTCCGCCGACTGCCGGGTCGTCTCCACGAAGCGTGACGTGTGGCCGCCAAGGCCGCTGCCGAAGACCAGATCGGGATCGCCCGGCTTCGGCACCATGTCGTCGCGCTCGTCGCCGCCCACCGGGTGCCAGTCGCGCTCGTCGATCACGCCGTAGGGACCTCGGCTGGCGACCTCCACCGAGCCGTTGTCCTGCTGTCCACTGTAGATGTGGTACGGAAAACGGTCGTCGACGCCAAGATGGTAGAGCTGCCCGGTGGGCTGGTTGTACCAGCTCGACCAGCTCCGGCCGCCGTTGAGCGTCACGGCCGCGCCCTGGTCGGCGCCGGCGATCATGTGGGAGGGATCGGCGGGGTCGATCCACAGCGCGTGGTAATCGTCGCCACCGGGCGATCCCTTGAGCACCTCGAAACGCCGGCCGCCGTCGGTCGAGACGCGGATCGACTGTCCCATGACGTAGATCGTGTTGCTGTCCGCCGGCGAGACGGTGAGCCGCCCGAAATAGCTGCTCGCCAGCGCGCCGTCGTCGTTCATCAGGCTCCACGTCTGCCCGCCGTCGCCGCTGCGGTAGATCCCGGCCTTGCCGCGCGGTGCCGCCGGCCCCGCCATGGTGTTCTCGTCCATCGCGATCGTCGCGTACACGATCCGGCCGCCACTGCCGCGCGCCACGCCAAGGCCGATGCGCCCGACGCTGCCGCCCGGCAGGCCGCCGCCGTCGAGCCGGGTCCAGTGCGCGCCGCCGTCGCTGCTCTTCCAGATCCCCGAGCCCGGCCCCGACTGCGGCTGGAAGTAGTCGAGCCACGGATGCATCCGCATCTGCCACATCGCGGCGTAGATCACCTCGGGGTGCAGCGGATCGGACGCCAGGTCGACCGCACCGGCCGAATCACCGCCGTCGAGCACCTTGCTCCAGCTCCGCCCGCCGTCGGTGCTGCGGTACACACCGCGTTCCGGGTTCGGGCCGAAGACGTGGCCCAGTGCCGCCACCAGCAGCTCATCGGGGTTGCGCGGATCGACCAGGATGGCGCCGATGTGCCGCGTCGCGTCGAGGCCGAGGTGCCGCCAGGTGGCCCCGCCGTCGTCGGAGCGGTAGACGCCGTCGCCCGCCATGATGTCGTAGCGCGCCGCCACCTGACCGGTGCCGGCGTAGAGCACCCGCGGATTCGACGGCGCCACCGCCAAGGCGCCGATCGCGGCACTCTGTTCGTGCTGCATCAGCCCGAGCCAGGTCCGGCCGGCATCGTCGCTCTGCCACACGCCGCCGCCGGCGCCGCCGAAGTAGAACGCATTGGGAGACCCCGGCACGCCGGTGACCACCGTGGCCCACCCGGCGCGGAACGGCCCCACGAAGCGCCAGGTGAGTCCGCGCAACGCCGCGGCGGGAACCGGTTCGACCGCGGCGCTCCGCCGGGCGGGTGGTGCGCCCGGGCCGCCCGGCGCGGTCACCGGTGCCCCCAACGCGGAGAGTGCAACGACAACGGCGGCAAGGCGTGATGGCACGGAGCGGCCCCGGGATGAGGGAACCACCGATCCTATCGCAACGCGGCGGCGCGGCAAAGTGGCGCCGCCACCTTTCCCGCCGCGGGTTAGATTCTGCCGCCATGTCCCGCCCGCCCGCCACCGGACGCCTCGAGCGCGTCGCCGCCCGCACCGCCACGTTCACCGAATCGGTCATTCGTGGCATGACGCGGCTGGCGAACAGCCACGGCGCCATCAACCTGGCGCAGGGCTTTCCCGACTTTCCGATGCCCGCCGCGATGAAGGAAGCGGCCTGCGCCGCCATCGATCACGACATCAACCAGTATGCCGTCACCTGGGGTGCCCGCTCGTTGCGTGAAGCGATCGCCGGCAAGTACCAGCGCCGGTACGGCATGGCGGTCGACCCGGAGCGCGACGTGACGGTGACCTGCGGTGCCACCGAGGCCGCGGCGGCCACCGTCCTGGCGCTGCTCGACCCCGGCGACGAGATCCTCATCTTCGAACCGTTCTACGAGAACTACGGCCCGGACGCGATCCTCGCCGAGGCGGTCCCGGTCTGGGTGCCGCTGGCGGCGCCGGACTGGCACCTCGACGTCGACGCGCTGCGCCGCGCCGTCGGCCCCCGCACCCGCGCCCTGCTCCTCAACTCGCCGCACAACCCCACCGGCCACGTCTTCTCGCGGTCGGAGCTGGCGGCCATCGCGGAGCTCTGCATCGCGCACGACCTCCTGGTCATCACCGACGAGCCGTACGAGTACATCCTCTACAGCGGCGAGCACGTGCCGATCGCGACCCTCCCGGGAATGCGCCAGCGCACCGTGACCATCTCGTCGCTCTCGAAGACCTTCTCGTGCACCGGGTGGCGGCTGGGCTACGCCATTGCGCCGCCGACGTGGAGCGGAGCGATCCGCAAGGTGCACGACTTCCTCACCGTCGGCGCCCCGGCGCCGCTGCAGGAAGCGGCGGCGATCGGCTATCGCTTTGCCGACGAGTACTACACCACCATGGCCGCCGACTACCGGCAGCGCCGGGCCATCCTCGCCCCGGCGCTCGAAGAGGCCGGCTTCCGGTTCACCCTGCCGGACGGGGCCTACTACTGCTTTGCCGATTTCACCGCGCTGAGCGACGTCGACGATGTCACCTTCGCCACCTGGCTGGTCACCGACGTCGGCGTTGCCACGGTGCCCGGTTCCAGCTTCTACCGCCCCGGCTCGGCGGCGGGGCGGCGCATGGTCCGTTTTGCCTTCTGCAAGCGCGCCGACACGTTGCGCGCCGCCGCCGCCGCCCTGGCGCGAATCCCCGCCGCCCGCCCCGCTGCCGGAGCCCCCGCATGAACGCCGATCTCCCCTCCGCCGACCGCAAGCCGCGCGATGACGAAATCGACGTCTTCGGCCTCTCCCACACCGGCAAGGTCCGCAAGCAGAACCAGGACCACTTCCTGGTCGCGTCGATTCACAAGTCGATGCGACTGGTGCAGACCAGCCTGTCGCCGCAGGAGCAGCTGCCGTTCGCCGACCAGCGCGTCGCGTTCCTGGCGATGATCGCCGACGGGGTCGGCGGCGGCGAGGGAGGCGAGCGCGCCAGCGCGGTGGCACTGCAGACCGCCACCCAGTACGTCACCAGCAGCATGGATTGCTATTACCGCTCCGACGCCCGCGAATCGCAGTTCATCGACGCGCTGCAGCATGCCGCGCTGACGGCACACCAGGCGGTCGTCGCGCGGGCCGAGGCCGACGCCGTCGCGGCGGGCAAGATGGCCACCACCCTCACCCTCTGGATGGGGGTCTGGCCGTGGTACTACCTGCTGCAGGTCGGCGACTCGCGCTACTACCTCTACCGCGACGGCACGCTGACCCAGATCACCCGCGACCAGACCATGGCGCAGGACCTCCTCGACCAGGGCGTCTTTACCCGGGCCGTCGCCGAACGGTCCCAGTTTGCCCACGTCCTCTCGAGCGCCATCGGCGGTCAGGCGACGATGCCGGTCATCTCGCGCTTCCGGGCCGACTGGATGAACGTGCACCTGCTCTGCAGCGACGGACTCACCAAGCACGTCCCCGACGAGCGGATTGCCGAACGCCTTGGCGCGATGACCTCCGCGAAGCAGGCCTGCGAACAGCTGCTGCAGGACGCCCTCGACGCCGGCGGGACCGACAACGTCAGCATCATCGTGGGACGCGCCGTTCCCGCCGAATAGCCGCCGCGCCGTGGCTCGGCGGGGGCACGCTCGATTGACTCCGCCTCACCGCTACGCGAACTTGGTGCCTCCTTCCTCTCGGACATTCCGGATGCGCCTGCATGCCACGCTCGCCGTTGCGTGCATTGCCTTTGGTCCCGCACCATCACCGTGGCCGGTCGGCACCGCGCCCGGGGCGATCGTCTTCAACGACAACCGCGTCCCCGCCGGTGTCGCCGGCGCGGGAACGCTGCACGTCTCGCTCACGGCGGCGCGCGGCGAATGGCGGCCCTACGGCCCCGACAGCGCCGGCGTGCCGATGCTGGCCTTCGGCGAACGCGGCAAGCCGCTGCAGGACCCCGGACCGTTGCTGCGGGTTCGCCGCGGCACCCGCGTCACCGTCACGGTGCAGAACCTGACCGGCTCACCGCTGGTCGTCCACGGCCTCTCCGCCCGGCACGTCCCGGTCATGGACACGCTGCGCATCGCGCCGGGCGCCGTCGGCACGGCGTCGTTCGTCGCCGACGCCGAGGGGACCTACTACTACTGGGCCAGCAGCCATGGCGAGGGCTTCAACGACCGCTACCTCGACGACAGCCACCTCAACGGCGCCCTGATCGTCGACCCGCCGCTGCCGGCGATGCCGGCGCACGACCGGGTGTTCGTCGTCGAGCTCTACACGCCGACCATGGTGAACGACTCGACCCCCGACTTCGATCACATGATGTTCGCCATCAACGGCCGCCCCTGGCCCTATACCGAGCGGCTGACGTACGACGTCGGCGACTCGGTCCGCTGGCGCCTGATCAACGCCAGCGCCGACGTGCACCCCTTTCACCTGCACGGCTTCTTCTTCCGGGTCAATGCCCGCGGCGACCTGCAGCGCGACACGGTGTACTGGCCCGACCAGCAGCGCCACGTCGTGACCGAGGTGATGTGGAACGGCACCACGATGGACATGGCGTGGCGGCCGGATCGACCCGGCGGCTGGATCTTCCACTGCCATTTCAACTTTCACGTCACCCCCAACGCGGCACTGCCGCCCGACACCGAGCCGTCGCCGCAGCGTGAGCTGCACCTGATGAACGGCTACCCCGGCATGGCGATGACCGGCAACCACGCCATGACCGGCATGGGCGGCCTGGTGCTGGGCCTCTACATCCGCCCACCGGCCGGCTGGCACCCCTATATCGGGGCCCGGCGCACCCTGCGATTGCTGGTGGCATCCGACTCCGCGCCCGGCGCGGTCGGCAGGACCTACCGCTATGAAGTCGACGACGGCTCGCGGCACGAGACGACCCACGCCCCGCAACCGTATGGTCCGCCGATCATTCTCCATCGCGGCGAGCCGACCCGGATCTGGGTCGTCAATCACACGCCGGAGATGACCCAGGTCCACTGGCACGGCCTCGAAGTCGAGAGCGGCGTCGACGGCGTTGTCGGGATCAGCGGCACACCGGCCTCGATGGAACCCGGCATCATGCCCGGCGACTCGTACCAGGTGCTGGTGACACCGCCGCACGCCGGCAGCTACATGTACCACACCCACGTCAACGACATCCATCAGCAGACCAACGGGCTCTATGGCCCGCTGATCGTCCTCGACTCCGGCCAGGTGTGGAATCCGGACACCGACCGGTATTTCATCATTGGCGACGACGCCACGATCTCACCGGTGGTCAACGGCGGCGACACCCTGCCGGTGGTGCTCCGGACCGGCACGCGGTATCGCTTCCGGTTGATGAACATGTCGGTGACGGAGTTCAACACCGAGTTCCAGCTGGTGCGCGATGGCGGCCTGCTGCACTGGACGCCGGTGGCCAAGGACGCCTGGCCGTTGCCACCGTGGCAACGGAACAGCGCCCCGGCGCGCCAGGCAGTCAACATCGGTGAGACGTACGACTTCGAGGTCGAGCAGGCCGACACCGGCCAGGTCACCCTCGAGCTCCGCAGGCTGGGCGGCCTGCTGCTCAGCCGGCAACCGATCCACTTCGTCAGGCCGTGACCAACGGCGCCGGCACGGAACCGCCCGCCCCGCCGGCGCGCCGCCGGGGCCCGCTCTACCCCGGCTGGCTGCGCTGGGCGGTCGTCATCGTCTGCCTCGTTGCCGCTATGGTATTCATTGTCATAGTGTTGCGGCACCGCTGACCCGGCGCGGCAACCCGCAACCGGGCTAGGATCCGGGCGACTCCCCCGGCAGATTGCACGCCATGCCCCGCCCCGAGCGCTCGTCGTGACGGACCTGGCACCTCCGGTGCTCACGGTCCGGAACCTCCGTCACGAATCCGATCGCGGCGGGACCCTGGTGTCCGCCGACGTGGGCGACGTGCCGATGGAGTTCCGCTTTCCGGCCGGCGTCGATGTCGCCGAACGCGGCGACCCGTGGCTCGCCATCGCGATCGTCCCGGCGATGTTTCTCGGCGCCGACCTCGACCTGCGCGAGCTGCCGCCGGTTTCCCCGCGACTGCTTGCCGCACTGCCCGCAATCCAGGACATCTGGTGCTGCTGGAATCCGCTGCTCCATCGCGTCGCGGTCCGGGCGTCCGCGGCACCGGCGGACGCGACCGGCGCGGGCGGCATGGCGTTCTTCTCCGGTGGCATCGACGGCCTCTTCACGGCGCACGCCAACCGCGACCGGCTCGAACGGCTGGTGTTCATCAACGGCTTCGACTTCCGGATGACGCCGCCGCAACTCGCCGCCGCGCTGGAACGCTTGCACCACGGTGCCGAGGCGCTGCGCCTGCCGATCGTCACGGTCGAGACCGACTGGATGAACCTCGGGCGCCACCACCGGCTGTCGCGCGGGCTGCTCCACGGCGGCTGCCTCGAAGCGGTCGCGCACTGGCTGGCGCCGGCACAGGCGTTCATCGCGTCGTCGAGCAGCTTCGGCTACCTCTACCCGTCCGGCACCCACCCGCTGCTCGATCCGCTGTTCAGCACCGAGGCAACCGACATCGTTCACCACGGCGCCGCGCACCCCCGTCCCGAGAAGGTCGCGGCACTCGCAGCGCACCCGGAACTGCTGGCCCACGCCTGGGTCTGCTTCGACGACCCGCTCGGCAATTGCGGGCGTTGCGCCAAGTGCCTCCGCACCCGCGCGGCGCTGGCATTGATCGACTGCGACACGGTGCCGTTCCGCGATCGCGACGGCAACCCGGTGGCGCGTTATGCGCAGCTGGTGCGCGGCGGCGTCGACCTGGAGTTCGGCGCCGAGCTGGTGACGTTTGCGGACTCGATCGGGCGGGCGGTCCCGGTGGCGCCACTGCGCAACGCGGTGCGCCGCGCCCGCGCCCGGCGCGCGTTGCGTGACCTCCTGCGGCGCCCGCGCGCCGGCGAGCCGCCGTTCCGCTGGGATCGCGACGCCTACGACCTCCACTCGTGGGGCCCCGGCCCCTCGCCGGACTGGTGACGTGAGCACCTTCGTCTCGCGCCCGGAACTCGTCACCCTCCCCGACGGCCGTTCGGAACTCGCCGCCGAGGTCGGCGGTGAACGCCTCTGGTTCCGGCTCCCGGCCGGATGGCCGGCGCGGTTGCGTGGCGAGCCGTTTGCCGCCGCGGCGCTGCCGCTCGCGATGGCGGCCGGCGTGCCGCTCGACATCGACCCCGGACTGCCGGTGTCACCGACCATGCTCGCCGGGATCGACCAGCTGCAGCAGGTGTTGCGGCTCTGGGGATCGCACCTCAACCGACCGTTCACGCCGGTGCCGGTGCGCGCCACCGCGTCGTCCGACGGCCCGTCCCCGGCAACGGTGCTGTCGTTCTTCTCCGGCGGCGTCGATGGCCTCTACACCCTGCTCCACGCGCCGGTGCCGGTGACCCACGGCGTGGTGGTGCGCGGCATCGACCTGCAACTCGACAATCCGCTCTGGGACGAGATCTGCGACCGGAACCGGCGCTGGCTCGCGCGCCACGAGGTGCCGCTGCTCGCCGTCGAGTCCAACATCCGGTTCGTCGGGCGCAACCTCGGCGTGCGCTGGCCGATCTACTTCGGTGCCGCGCTTGCCGCCATCGGGCACGCCCTTGGCGCCGGCACGCTGCTGATCGCCGCCGGGCACACCTGGCGCGAACTCTGGCCCGACGGATCGCATCCGCTCACCGATCCGCTCTGGTCGAGCGACGCCCTTCGCGTGGTGCACCACGGCCGTGAAGCGAAGCGCTGGCAGAAGCTCGCCGCCGTCATCGACGAACCCGGCGTCGCCGAGCTGCTGCGGGTCTGCTGGCAGGACGAGGGATACAACTGCGGCCACTGCGAGAAGTGCCTGCGCACCATGGTGCTGCTGCGGCTGCTCGATCGCACCTCGCCGGCGTTCCCGCCGCTCGGCGACCCGGGCGCCATCGCGCGCCACACGCCATCCGACGCCAGCGAGGCGTGCTTCATCGAGGAAGCCCTCGCCCTCGCCAACGATCGCGGCGACCGTGCCGTCGCGGTTGCCCTGGAACGCGCACTGCGACGCTGGTACCTGCGCCGCCTGGCGGGCACTACGAAGCGCTGGCTGCTCCGCCGGGATTAGCCCCGCTATCGGTGCTGATCGCCGCGATCTCGCCCGGGTTGGGCCGCACCACCGATTCCGACCGCACCCGCGGCAGTGCCTGCGGATACTCGCGCTGCAGGAAGGTCACCAGCTGCTCCCGCAGCAGGCAGCGCAGGTCCCATGCCTTCGAGGAGTCGGAGGCGCTGGCGAGCACCCGGATCTGCACCGTGCTCTCGGTCGCGTCGGTCACCTGCACGTTGAAGACCTTGCCGTTCCACAACTTGGTCCCGTGGAGGATCCGTTCCGCCTCCTGGCGCAACGCGTCGACCGGCACGCGGTAGTCGGCGTAGAGGAGCACCGAGCCGATCAGGTCGGAGCTGCGCCGGGTCCAGTTCTGGAAGGGATGCTCGATGAAGTAGCTCAACGGCACCACCAGGCGGCGCTGGTCCCAGATCCGCACCACGACGAAAGTGGTCCGGATCTCCTCGATCCAGCCCCACTCTCCTTCGACGATCACCACGTCCTCGATCCGGATCGGCTCGGTCAACGCCAGCTGCACTCCGGCAATGAGGCTCGACAGCGTGGGCCGCGCCGCCAGCCCCACCACCAACCCGGCAATGCCGGCCGACGCCAGCAGGCTGTCGCCCACGCTGCGCACCGCCGGAAACGTCATCAGGATCACCGCCGCGGTGACGATGGTCACCACCACGATCGCGATGCGCCGCAGCACCCCGATCTGCGTCAGTACCCGGCGCGCCCGGAGGTTGTCTTCCACATCGACCGGGTAGCGCGCCACCACCACGTCGTCGATGACCGAAAAGAGCGCGATGATCATCCACCCGGTCAGGGCGATCAGTGCGAGGCCGATGGCGTGCTCCAGCAGCGCCACCGTCGGTGCCGGCAATCCGGAGACCGGCAGCACGAACAGCAGCGCCAGCAGCGGCAGCAGCACCATGGTGGGGCCGTGTGCGCGGCGGACCAGGGAATCGTCGACGATGCTGCGCGTGCGGCGCACCACGCGATGGGCGAGGGCCGACAGCGCGGCGTGCACCAGGTAGCCGATCACCGGTGCCGCCACCAGCACCACCACGGTCCAGAGCCAGCCGCGGCCGGGGCCGAATGTCATGGTCAATCGCTCCTTTCAGCGGCTTTGCCCGGGGGTGACGGGTGAACCGCACCGCGGTGCACGCGGCGGCACCGCCTAGCCGACGTCGATGGTCCGCCGCGACGTGGAGCGGCGAAAGAGCGGATGCAGCCGGCGCCGGGACCGCGCCACGAACCGCCGCGCCTCCTCCGGCGCGCGCCCGCGCAACTTGGCGAGGAGGTGGCGCTCCTCGAAGCGGAACTGCTTCGCCGAGACCGGGATCGCCACGGTGGTCCGGGGACCGCGCAACTTCGAGGCGTCGAAGTGGTAGCCGCGCCGCCGCGCCTCGGCGATGATCGCCTCGAGGTAGCTGTTGATCGCCGCGACCGGTTCGGGATGGGCGCGGAATCGCGCCAGCTGGGGATGGTGCCGGTAGCCGCGGGTGCGCCCCCGCAACACGGCGCGCGCCAGCAGCCCCTCGCGCCATGCCGCCACCAGGCCCCGGGCGTCGAGGTGCGAGGGATGCAGGGACCAGAGGCGCATCCGGGAAGAGTAACCGGGGCCGCGCGCCAGCGTCCGGTGTTAAGATGATGCCGTCCCTCCCCGAGGCCCGCCGCCGATGCACCGACGCCATGTCCGCACCTGACGCATCACTGATCGATCGACTCTCCGCGGCACTCGCCGATCGCTACCGGATCGAGCGCGAGCTCGGCCAGGGCGGCATGTCCACCGTCTTTCTCGCCGAGGACCTCAAGCACCAGCGGCAGGTGGCCATCAAGGTGCTGCGCGAGGACCTCGCCGCATCGATGGGCGCCGCCCGCTTCCTGCGCGAGATCCAGATCGCCGCCCAGCTGCAGCATCCCAACATCCTGCCGCTGCTCGATTCGGGAAGTGCCGACGGGTTGCTCTTCTATGTCATGCCGTTCGTCAAGGGCCAGTCCTTGCGCGATCGCCTCGACCGCGAAGGCGAGTTGCCGATCGGCGAGGCGGTGCGCCTGCTGACCGAAGTGGCCGACGCACTCGCGGTCGCGCACGAACACGGCGTGGTGCATCGCGACATCAAGCCCGACAACGTGATGCTCTCCGGACGGCACGCCCTGGTGACCGACTTCGGGGTTGCCCGCGCCGTTGCCGAGGGCCGTTCCGACGCGCCCGGCGGTGCCCACGGCGGCATCACCACCCTCGGCATGGCAGTGGGCACCCCGGCGTACATGTCGCCCGAACAGGCCGCCGCCGATCCGCATGTCGACCAGCGCTCCGACATCTACGCCGTCGGCGCCATGGCGTACGAACTCCTCACCGGGCGCCCGCCGTTCACCGGCGCCACGCCGCAGCAGGTCCTCGCCGCCCAGGTCACCGAGACGCCCGAGCCGGTCTCGAAGCGCCGCGCCAGCATTCCGCCAGCGCTCGAAGCCGTGGTGATGCGCTGCCTCGAAAAGCGCCCCGCCGACCGCTGGCAGAGCGCCGGCGAACTGCTTGCGGCGCTCGAACCCCTCGCCACGCCAAGCGGCGGGATGACGCCGACCGGGCTCACCCCCGTGGTGGCGCCGGCGGCCGGTGTTCCCAAGGCGCTCTGGGCGCTGGTCATCATCGGCACCATCGCCCTCGTCGCCGGCGCCCTGGCCGTCTGGCGGCACCGCGGTGCCGGAGACGACGAACCGGTCTCGTACCGGCGCGCGCAGGTCACCAACACCGGCGAAGCCGGCGCACCGCTTGTCTCGCCCGACGGCAAGCAGATCGTCTACACGTCCCGACAGTGCGCCGACAGCGGCCAGTGCGACGTGCAACTGCTGCTGCTCGACCGGCAGACCGGTGTCACGCAGACGCTCGCCGACAGCATGGACCAGATCGAGCCGCTTGGTTGGAGCAGCGACGGTGCGTGGCTGGTGGTGGACGCCTCGGCCCCCGGTCGCGGCATCAGCAGCCAGTCGTACGTCATGTCGCACCTCGGCGGCCAGATGGTCGGCCTCGGCGGCGTCGGCACGATGATGCCCGGCGGCGATACCGCCCTCGCCACCAACCGGCCGGTGAGCGGGCGCGCCACCATCTGGTTGCGGCGGTTCGTTCCGCCGTGGACCCAGCCGATCGACAGCGTCGCCATCGCGCCGCCGCCGGACCCGGCGACCCTCGGCGCGTCACAGCTGGCCGTCGCCCCCACCGGGCGGTGGATCGCCGTCCTCTGGACGATGATCACCGGTCAGACGCTGATGTATGTCTACGACCGGAAGGGAACGGCAGTCGACAGCACCACAACGCCCACCACCATCACCGGCGTGGCGTGGCGGCCGGACGGCAAGCACCTGCTCAGCGGCGTGCACACCTCCCTCGGCGAGGCGGTGCTGGTCGACCGGGCTGTCGATGCTTCGGGGCACTTCGCTGCCACCGACACCATCTCGCTTGGCGTCAGCGGCGAAGCCCCGGCGTTTTCGCTCTCGGCCGACGGCTCGCTGCTCGCATACACCCTCACGCAGCCCGGCGCGACCGTGTTGTGGGCCCTCGCGTCGCAGCGCCACGGCGCCTTTCCGCAGCCGACACGCAAGGTGCGAAGCTCCTCGTCGTCGTTCACCGCGGCGGTCACCGCCGACGGGTCAACGATTGTCTACAGCTCGCGCACGGGAACCTCCAGCGGCTCGGCGGTGCAGTACTTTGCCGAACCGTTCGGTGGCGGCACCCCGCGCCCGATCACGGCAGTACTGGGGCAGGTTTCCGAGGCGATGCCCACGCTCGATGGCCGGCGGCTGGTGGTGGCGCAATCCGACAGCGCCGGCGGCATCCGGCTCACATCCTACCCGCTCGTCGGCGGCAACAGTCTCACCCTTGGCGATTTCCCCGGCGCCAGCTCGATCGTTCCGGTCGGTCCGGAAGGCGTCGGCATCTTCGGTGCGCACGGCGACTCGCTCACGGTGATCGATGGCCAGGGCAAGGTCGACGGCGGCTTTGCCTTTCCCGACTCGATCACCACACCGTTCGCCATTCCGTCGCCCGACGGACGCCAACTGGCGTTGTTCGCGGTCCCCCGGGACCTCCGCAGCGCATGGGGAAGCGACCAGAACATCCACGTCCCGCTCGATCGCGTCACCCTCGACGGCCGGCTCACACCGATCACCGTGGTACGGGCGAATACCGTCAGCAGTGCGTGGTGGACCACCGGCGGCACCATCTGGTGGGTCGGCAACGAAGCGTCGGATCAACGGCTGGCGATCTACCGCGTGCCGGTCACCGGCGGCGAGCAGCAGCGCGGCGAGCTGCTGCCCTTCCCCGACGGCTGCCTCTGCTCGCTCTCGGCCGACGGCAGCCGAGGAACGGCAGTGGTGTCGACGCCGCTTACGGATGTGTGGGTGATTTCGAACTTCGATCAGCGCTAAGAGCGCCCAGGGCCCGGGGCCCGGGGCCCGGGGCCCGGGGCTCTGGCCTCCGGGCTCCGGGCTCAGGGCTCCGGGCTCCGGGCTCCGGGCCATGAAGCGACTAGACAGGTCAAATACAATTGACTAAACTAGTCACATGAAAACCGCCCCCATCGCCGAATTCAAGTCCCGCCTCTCCGCCTATCTCGACGCCGTCAAGGCTGGCGAGGAGGTAATCGTCACCGAGCGGGGCCGTCCGGTGGCCCAGGTTACCGCCGTCCGGGGCTCGCGCCTCGATTCGGCCCGGCGTGACGAGCTGATCCGGAGCGGCCAGCTCAAGCCGCCGCTGCACCCGCTCCCGAAAGACTTCCTGACCCGGGAGCTCCCTTCTGACGCCGAGGGCCATGTGATGACCTCGCTCCTCGACGAGCGGAACGACGGGCGATGATCTTCTGGGACGCCACCGCCATCGTGCCGCTCCTGGTTGCCGAGCCGGCGACGGCCCATGCCAGGGAGCTGCTGGCAAAGGACCATGAGCTGGTGGTCTGGTGGGGGGCGTCGACCGAGTGCAGTTCGGCGATCATGCGGTCCCGGCGCTCGGGGAAGCTGACGGACGCGGACGCCAGAACGGCACGGGAGGCCCTCGCCGTCCTCGAGGGCGCGTGGTACGAGATCCAGCCGAGTGGCGCGGTGCGCGATCAGGCGGCGCGGCTGTTGAGGATCCACACCCTCCGGGCCGCGGATGCGCTCCAGCTGGCGGCGGCGCTGGCATGGGCCGGCAGCCCACCGGCGGGGGCGATGGTCACGTTCGACGAACGGCTCAGGGAAGCGGCGGACTCGGAGGGAATGGAGACACCGTAATAGCCCAAGGCCCAGGGCCCAGGGCCCCGAATCGATCCGTCCGCCGCCGAGCTCGGTGTTCTGGGCTCTGGGCTCCGGGCTCCGGGCTCTGGGCTCTGGGCTCTGGGCTCCGGGCTCCGGGCTCCGGGCTCCGGGCCGCCTTTCTGCCTTTTTGGCCGATCTCCCCGGTACGCCCGTTGCTCCACCTACTCCCGTCTTCCCCGATCAGGCCAAATCGGCCGCCCAGGGGACGCAAGGGAGAATCAAGCAATGGCATCGAAGATCATCGGAATCGACCTCGGCACGACCAACTCGGTGGTGGCCGTCATGGAAGGCGGCGACCCCGTCGTCATACCCAACGCCGAAGGCGGTCGGACCACGCCGTCGGTCGTGGCGTTCACCAAGGACGGCGAACGACTCGTTGGCCAGGTGGCGAAGCGCCAGGCGGTCACCAACCCCAAGCAGACCGTCTTCTCGATCAAGCGCTTCATGGGCCGCCGCATGTCGGAGATCACCGAAGAGGTCAAGCGGGTCCCCTACAAGGTGGAAACGGGCCCCAACGGTCTCGCCGCGGTGGAGATTGCCGGCAAGAAGTACACGCCGCCGGAGATCTCCGCGATGATCCTGCAGAAGATGAAGCAGACCGCAGAAGATTACCTCGGCACCACCGTCGACAAGGCGGTGATCACCGTTCCCGCCTACTTCAACGACGCCCAGCGGCAGGCCACCAAGGACGCCGGCAAGATTGCCGGCCTCGAGGTGCTGCGGATCATCAACGAGCCGACCGCGGCGGCACTGGCCTACGGCCTCGACAAGAAGAAGGAAGAGAAGATCGCGGTCTTCGACCTGGGCGGCGGCACCTACGACATCTCGGTGCTGGAGCTTGCCGAGGGCGTCTTCGAGGTGAAGAGCACCAACGGCGACACGCACCTGGGCGGTGACGACTTCGACCAGCGGCTGATCGACTGGCTGGTGGCGGAGTTCAAGCGCGACCAGGGGATCGACCTGTCAAAGGATCCGATGGCGTTGCAGCGGCTCAAGGAAGCGGCCGAGAAGGCCAAGATGGAGCTGTCGAGCACCGCCCAGACCGACATCAACCTGCCGTTCATCACAGCCGACCAGTCGGGGCCCAAGCACCTCAACCTGACGCTCACCCGCGCCAAGTTCGAGCAGCTGGTCGACGACCTGATCCAGCGCACCATCGCGCCGATGCAGCAGGCGCTGAAGGACGCCGGGCTCAAGCCCGACGACATCGACGAGGTGATCCTGGTCGGCGGCTCGACGCGCATCCCCAAGATCCAGCAGATCGTCAAGGACTACTTCGGCAAGGAGCCGAACCGTTCGGTCAACCCCGACGAGGTGGTGGCGATCGGTGCCGCGATCCAGGGCGGCGTGCTGGGTGGCGAGGTCAAGGACGTGCTGCTGCTCGACGTCACACCGCTGTCCCTCGGCATCGAGACGCTGGGTGGGGTGACCACGGTGCTCATCCCGCGCAACACCACCATCCCGACCAAGAAGTCGGAGGTGTTCTCCACCGCGGAGGACAACCAGACCACGGTGGAGATCCACGTCCTGCAGGGCGAGCGGCAGATGGCGCAGGACAACCGCACCATCGGCAAGTTCCAGCTGACCGGGATTCCGCCCGCTCCGCGCGGCATGCCGCAGGTGGAAGTGACCTTCGACATCGACGCCAACGGCATCCTGCACGTCTCGGCCAAGGACAAGGCGAGCGGCAAGGAGCAGAAGATCCGGATCGAGGCGTCGAGCGGGCTGAGCGACACCGACATCGACAAGATGGTCAAGCAGGCCGAGGCCAACGCCAAGGAAGACGAGGCGCGGCGCCAGGAGATCGACACCCGCAACCAGCTCGACGGCCTGGTCTACAAGGTCGAGAAGGACTCCAAGGAGTGGGTCGATCGTCTCGCGGCCGACGTCAAGGAGCGGCTCGACAAGGCGGTCGAGGCAGGCAAGGAAGCGCTCCGGACCGGCGACTCCGGGAAGATCCGGACGGCGCTCGACGAGCTGAACGTGGCGTATTCCGCCGCCGGCGCGTCACTCTACCAGAGCGCGTCGACGCACCGCCGAGCCCCAGCCCGGGGCCGAGGCGGGCGGCCGGCGCCGAAGGACGAGGCGGTGGAGGCGGATTACGAAATCGTCGACGAGGGGAAGAAGTAGTAGCAGGAGCGCCCAGAGCCGAGAGCCCGGAGCCCGGAGATCCAATTTGCGGGCTCTCGGGCCCTGGGCCCTGGTCGTTCTTCGTTCTCCTGCGACCACCGGCGGATTTGCTGCATCCATTATTATGCAATGGAGGCCCTGACCGGCCTGAACCGATACTCGGACAAGGACCCATGTCAACGCATTCGCGCAACTGGTTGAAGTTCGGAGCCCTGGTGGGGCTCGCATTCGTACTCGGTCTCTTCTTCGCCGGACTGCTCGATTTTCCCCGCAACGGATTCGCCCAGGGATTCAGCAGTCACACACCGATCGTCAAGGTCAACGCCCCCGACATCCCCGAGGCGCAACCGCTGGTCAACCTGAGCGACGCGTTCGCCGCGGTGGTCAAGGCGGTGCGTCCCTCGGTGGTCTACATCGTCGCCGAGCAGCCGGCCAAGGCGTCGGACATGACGCAGATGCAGCTGCCGCCGGGATTCGAGCAGTTCTTCCCGCAGCAGCGCAGCAATCCCCACATGCAGACGCCGATGGAAGAGGGGAGCGGATCGGGGTTCATCGTCTCGCCTGACGGCTACATCCTGACCAACAACCACGTCATCGAGGGTGCCACCAAGATCACGGTGACCCTGCTCGACGGGCGGGTCTACACCGCCAGGGTGATCGGCACCGATCCGCTGACCGACGTCGGCGTGATCAAGATCGACGCCCACGACCTGACGCCGGCGGCGCTCGGCTCGTCGGCGAAGACGCAGATCGGCGAGTGGGTGCTGGCGATCGGCAATCCGCTCGGCGGCGACCTGACCTTCTCGGTGACCCAGGGCATCGTCAGCGCCAAGGGGCGCGGGCTGCCGTCGCTCAGCACGTCGGACCGGCAGATCCAGGACTTCATCCAGACCGACGCGGTGATCAACCGCGGCAACTCGGGTGGGCCGCTGGTCAACGTCCGGGGCGAGGTGATCGGGATCAATTCGGCGATCGCGTCGTCAACCGGCTACTACACCGGCTACGGCTTTGCGGTGCCGATCGACCTGGCGCGCGACGTGATGAACCAGATCATCACCCACGGCCGGGTGTCGCGCACCGGGCTGGGCGTGATGGTGGCCAACCCGACCGCATCCGACGCGGCATACTTCGGGCTCGACTCGGTGATGGGCGTGATGGTGCAGGGCTTCCCCGATGACGCGGCGTCGCCGGCCAAGGCCGCCGGGATCAAGGCGGGCGACCTGATCGTCTCGGTCGACGGCACGCCGATCAAGTACGTCAGCCAGCTGCAGCAGCTGATCGGCTTCCGCAAGGCGGGTGAGGACGTCAAGGTCGAGGTGCTCCGCAGCGACGGCAAGCACGACTACAGCGTGCCGCTGGAATACGTCAACGGCGCGCCCGACACCTCGACGGTGGCGGCGAACTCGAATGCCGCGGCACCCGCGACGGCGGCCAGCCGGCTCGGGTTGTCGGTGGAACCGCTGACGTCCGAACTGGCCCAGCAGATCTCGGTGCCCACCGGCACCACGGGGCTGCTGATCAAGATGGTGCTCAACGGTTCGAGCGCCGAAGGGACCGGCATCTGCGGGCTCAACGAGTCGGTCGAGTCGCGCTGCGCGCCGGAGGTGATCACGAAGGTGGAGGGACAGCCGGTCAAGACCGAGGCCGACCTCCGCGACGCCTTCTCGAAGGCGCACAACGGCTATCTCGCCGTGACACTGCTGTCGAGCAACGGTCAGCAGGGAGGCACCTTCACCCGGATCGTTCACCTGAAACTCAACAAGTAGCGGTCCGCCGTCACGGCAGAGCGCCCGCCGGTTCTGGTGAACCGGCGGGCGCTCGTTTTCCCTGCCCCGGCTGGCGTCCGGTGGCTACTTCGGCATGTTCAGGTGAAGCTTGACGGCCTGCGTCTCCCACCAAGCCCACCCCCAGCCGACCACCTTGCCGTCGGCGAGGATCACCGGCGACATCTTGCGCCAGGGGACCGAGTCGGCCGGAAGGACCGGCTTGCGGGTGAAGAGATCGAGCTCCCAGTTCCGGCCGTTGGCAAAGTAGCTCTCGGTGGTGTGCGGCAACGACCCCATGGTGCTCGTCACCGAATCCCTGGAGATGCCCACCGCGAGCTTGTCGAGCCGGTGGTCACCACAGCCGGCGAGGGCGGCGGCGGCGAGGGTGGCGGCGAAGAGCGGGACGATCCGGGGCATCACGGGACGCATGCGAGTTCCTTGACGGAGCAGGTTGGCTGGAAAGATAGCCGCGAGCCGAGGGACGGAAGAGCGGCACGGAGGCCCGCAGGGGCCGCCGCCGGCCGGTCGAGTGCGACGCCGGCTCTCCGTCTCCCGGCATCCGGCGGCCAGGCGATATCCGGAGGCAGCAATGCAGACACGATCGATCGGCTCGCTGCAGGTGTCCGAGGTAGGTCTCGGTTGCAACAACTTCGGGCGGCGCCTCGACGCGGCCCGCACCGCCGACGTGGTCGACGCGGCGCTCGCCGGTGGCATCAACTTCTTCGACACCGCAGACATCTACGGCGGTGGCGACAGCGAGCGGTTTCTCGGCAAGGCGCTGGGAGAACGACGCAGCCGGGTGGTGATCGCGACCAAGTTCGGGCACCGCACCGCCCCGGAAGGCGGCGGCGGCCGGCCGGAGTACCTCCGTCGCATGCTCGAGGCCTCGTTGCAGCGCCTCGGCACCGACTATGTCGACCTCTATCAGTTGCACCAGCCCGATCCGGAGACGCCGATTGCCGACACGCTGGGGGCGCTCGACGAACTGGTGCGCGCCGGCAAGGTGCGGGAGATCGGCTGCTCGAACTTTTCGGTGGCGCAGCTGCATGAGGCGGAGCGGGAGACGAAGCGCGGGGCGGCGGCGCTGGCGAGCGTGCAGAACGAATTCTCGCTGCTCCATCCCGATGCCACGGATGTGTTGCAGGAATGTCGCCGCAGCGGCATGGCGTTCCTGCCCTACTTCCCGCTCGAGAACGGGCTGCTGACCGGCAAGTACCGGCGCGGCGAGGCGGTGCCGGCGGGCACCCGGATCGCCAACGGCAAGCAGCAGCTGTTGCGCGAGGAGAACCTCGACCGCGTCGAGCGGTTCGTCGAGTACGCCGAATCGAAGGGGCACACGCTGCTGGAACTGGCGTTCGGCTGGCTGCTGGCGCACGACCGGCTGGCGTCGGTGATCGCCGGGGCGACACGGCCGGAGCAGGTGCGGGCCAACGCGGCGGCCGGCGAGGCGTGGCGGTTGACGGCGGCGGAGATGGAGGAGGTGGGCGGCCTGGTGGACAGCGCGCCGGCCTCGTGAGCCGCGGGGGGCGAGGGCCCGGTCGGTTCGTGTAGCTTTCAGGCCATCGGCGAACGTGGCGGAATTGGTATACGCGCAGGACTTAGGATCCTGTGGGGCAACCCGTCCGGGTTCGAGTCCCGGCGTTCGCATGAGGGGTAATGGTTGGGGCGCCTCCCGAGCACTCGAATCAATATCTAGTGAACACTCGCCAGCCTCAGCCGGTGCAGTTCCAGCGCCACGACATCGTCGGCGTCGACCGTGCGCAGCAGCACCGACCGGTCGCCGAAACCCACAGGCCGGCCCGGGCCAACATATGAGATCCGCCCCACGATGGCGCCATCGGGTCGGAACCCCGTTGCACTCCATCCCGAATCGAATGGCGTTTCGCCATCGACGACCCAGAGCGTCTGGTTCGGTGAGACAAACAGCCCCGAATAGGCGGGGATCGAGTCGGCAAATGGCGTCGCTTCGATGAGCGCTGCCCGCTTGGGGTCGTCGCGCGCCGGCCGCCCGCCGTATGACTGACTCAGGCGCAATGCCAGGTCGGCCGCGCGGAGCGCCGAAGTCACGGGCCGCCGAGGCAACCCGACCGCGATCGTCTGCACTGTCCGGCCGGATCCGTCCCGAAGCTCGAACGCATACGATCGCGCCGCGCCGGTCACGATGAAATTGTTCCAGACCACAACCTGGGGTTCCGGTGAGAATCGGACGCGGGCAGAAACAACGGGACTCGAGGCGGATACCGCGATTGCACCGAGCTCGACGTCGGGGACGCTCGCGACTGTTACCCCGGTGCCGGCCCGCGGCAGGACCACCACCTGCGCGTTGGGCTGCGGAAACGACTTCGTCCCCGGCGGGCCGACGTGACTTTCCGTGATGCCAGCCGATGTCAGCACAAGATCGCCATTCGCGAGCTTGCCCGCCGGCCTCCCGACCAGCGGAGGAAGTCGTCCATTCAAGGACGTCGTCGCAATCACCCCCCGAGCGGGGACGATCCAAGTGGCGCGCGCATTGCCATCATCGATCACCAGCAAGGTGTCGCCCGCCAGACGGAGCAACTTGCCGGTCACGAATTGGCCGGGCCCTTGTCCGGCTCCGCCAAGCCGTTTGACTCCCCTGCCATCAGGACCGAAGATCAGAACGACGTTGTCGTCCATTTGGAAGGTGGCGAGTCCTCCATTGCTCAAGAGCGCAACGCCGTCGACGTGTGACAGGTCGAACGCCGGATCTCCGGACGAACCGCCGAATGTGCCGACCGGCGCCGGGTCGACAGCGAGACGGGCCGCGCGTTGCAGGGCGCCGGGAGGGAACGTGAGTGTCTCGATGCCGTGTTCCACTCGCCGCGTCGGCGCGACCACCGTTCCGGTCCACGCCGCTGTGGCCTGCGCAGTCAACGATCCCGGGCCGGCAAGGAGTACCCCGGCCAGCATACCGCAACCGGCCCTACCGATGCCCCCCGTCACGCTCCCGGCCTCGGCACGAAGCGCGACGCGACCACCGGATGCACCTCCCAGCAGGTCGCCGCCCGCTCCCCTTCGCCGCGCGCGTCGCAGTGCGGGTAGTGCGGCCCGTCGAAGAACAGTGCCCCGGTAAACTCCATGTAGGCCCGCCCCGCAATCACGTTGCCGTGCTTCGACGGCTCGCCCTTGAGGTTGAGCTGCTGCCGGATCAGCGCGCGCTCCGCCGCGAGCGTGCTCCGGAGCGCCGCGTCGGTGACATGCACCGCATCACCTTCGGGAATCTCGACAATCACCATCCCGGTCGTGCCGTCACGCGTCGGGGTGATCTGGACGTGGTAGTCGCAGTCGTCGGCCGACAACTTGATGAGCTGGACCCAGCCCGCAACGCTGACCAACGCGCCCTCCCGCACGCCCGGCACCACCGGCTCGGGGTAGCGGACGTCGCGCAGCTTCTCGCCGCGCTCCAGGATGTGCGCCGGTGGCGGCAACGCCGCCAACTCCGTAAGGGCGAACTGCCGAGCGGCACCGGAGTCGATGGGGGCCATGGTCTTTACCGACCAGCGCTCCGACCCCTTCGCGGCGCAGACCGTTTGCGCCCGGGCGGCCGGGAACGGCATGACGGCGCCGAACGCGATGGCCGCGACAACCTGCCAGCGGGCAGGGTGCGTCCCGCGGAAGCGTCCGTTCAGAAGATCCTCCGCCAGCGGGGAAACGCCGATCCGATCAGCGCACCCAGCGCCCCGGCCATCACGCCGCTCGCCGCCGCCACAACCACCACGCCACCGGTCGAAGCGCATCGATGTGCCGCATCACTCGCGTCACAGGATGCGTGCGCAAGGGACGCCGCGCCGGCGCCGATTGCCACGCCGGCCAGCGCACCGAACACCGCGCCACGACGCCAATGCGTGCCGCCGCCAACATCGAGGTGCCGCACCTGAAGGGCCGCAACGCGGAGCTGCATGTCACGCGGCGCGCCCGCGTCACAGGGCCCACCGGGATACCGGCAGAGCCGGAGCGCGGCGTCGCCCGGCGCGAACGGCGCCACCAGGCGCCCGGTGATACGGGCCGAATCGGTGACAATCCGGACCGCGCGGCCGCTGTCGAGGGCCGGGACCTGCGCGGCGAGCGGCAGTGCCGCCGCCATCACCGCCAGAACGACCACACCCCTCACCGATGCCCGCCGTCGTCGCCGCGCCGGTCGGCGGCGTCGCGCCGCAGCTTGCGCAACTTCCAACCCCGCTCCAGCAACTCGAGCGCGAGGCAGATCCCTCCCACGGTCAGCGCCGAATCGGAATGCAACGGGCCCCCCAGGTCGGTCACCCCCACCAGGATCCAGAGCGCCAGCGCGATGCCCATCACCGGCGCCACCACCCGCATCGCCACCGTCGCGGTCAGCGTCGCCAGTTCGCCCGGCCCGGGGACCGACGCCAGCATGAACGCCACGGCAAAGAGCGACAGCCCGGTCGGGAAGCGCTCGCCGACCGGAAAGAGAAAATCCAGCCCGTAGAAGACGAGCACCAACAACAGTGTCATCGTGACCAGACGCACCACGTACCGCATGCCACCTCCGCACCAGCCCGCCCGGAGTCTACCCCCGCCGGCACCGGCAACCAACATCGCGACCCGGTTCGATATCTTTCGCTTCCCCCGCGCGGATCGATACATGTCCAGACAGAACGTCGGCGCCGAAGAATGCCTTGCACTGGGTGCGGCCCAGCGCACGCTGGAGTCGTACCCCAATCGCGAGGTGAGCCTTGGCGCACTGCGGGTGACCCGCGCGCTGCCGATCCGCGACCGCCGGATGATCGGCCCGTGGTGCTTCCTGGACCGCTTCGGCCCGCTCTCGTTCGGCGCCGAAAAGCCGATGGACGTCGCCCCGCACCCCCACATCGGCCTGCAGACCGTCACCTGGCTGCTCGACGGCGAGGTGCTGCACGACGACAGTCTCGGCTCGGAGGCCACCGCGCGCCCCGGCGGCGTCAACATCATGACCGCCGGCGCCGGCATCGCCCACGCCGAGCAGACGCCGCGGCAGAACAGCGGCAGGCTCAATGGCGCGCAACTCTGGGTGGCGCTGCCGGAGGCGGTGCGCGGCACGGCGCCGTCGTTCCAGGCGATCGAGCGCGTGCCGGTGGTCGAGTCAGGCGCCGGGGTGATCCAGCTCTTTGCCGGCGAACTTGGCGGCGCGGTGTCGCCCGGGCGGCACTTCTCGCCGCTGCTCGGCGCCGACCTGACGATTCACCCGGGAGCCACGCTGGAGATGCCGCTCGATGCCGCATTCGAGCATGCGCTGCTGGTGCTCGACGGCGACTGCGCCATCGACGGCCAGCCCCTCGAATCGCGGCGGCTCTACTACCTCGGCATGCAGCGCAACGCCATTGCGCTCCGGAGCGGCGCGGGTGGGCGTGTGATGTTGCTGGGCGGCCCGCCGTTCCCGGAAACGATCCTGATGTGGTGGAACTTCGTGGCGCGGACGCCGGAGGAGATCGCCACCGCCCGCGACGACTGGGCCACGGAGCGGCGCTTCGGCGCGGTGAGACAGTACCGCGGGCCCCGCCTCGATGCGCCGGCGCTGGGGAGGTTTGCCCGGGCCGAGCCGGTCAGTTGATGCGCCAGATGGGTAATTTCAAAGCGCCATTTGGCGTGACGCGATGACGGTGCCGTGGCCGATCGCGGTGGCGGTGGCGCTCCACCTTGGCTGCCGCCTGGGGTACGTGGTGGGCGTCGGGCGGGCGCTGCGCCGCCAGGACCGCGACGGCTACTGGACCCGGACCTGGGGCATGCCGGAGGGGTTCGAGCGGTTCCGGCGGGGAGCGTCGCGGATCATGGCGGCCGACGCGGTGACGTTCGTGCTGCTGGCGCTGGTGTCGCACGACACCGTGCCGTGGCGCCTGCCGTGGCTCACCCGGATCGGCTTCGGCGTGGCGCTGGTGGTCATCGGCATCGGCGTCAAGGTGTGGGCCCGGAACACGCTGGGCGCGGAGGCGTACTACTGGCACAATTTCTTCTTTCCTGACGCGTGGACGCCGCCCGAACGCCCCGGGCCGTATCGTTATTTCCGGCATCCGATGTATACCGTGGGGTACCTTCACGCGTGGGGATGTGCCATCATGACCGCGTCGCTGCCGGCGCTGGTCGCGGCGGCGTTCGACCAGGCGTCGATGCTGGTGTTCAGCCGGCTGGTGGAGACGCCGCACTACCGACGGCTGGTGGCGTCACGCACCGCCGATCGCGGGACCTGAGGAGCGCAGATGGACGTCGTCGACAATGTGGAACGTCACCGCTACGAGCTGCAGATCGACGGCGCGACGGCGTTCCTGCAGTATCAACGGCGCGCTGGCGTTGTCACGCTGATCCACACCGAGGTGCCGCCGGCGTTGCGCGGCGGCGGTGTGGCGGGGCAGCTGGCGCGCTTCGCGCTGGAGACGGCACGCGCGGCGGGCGAGCGCGTGGTGCCGATGTGTCCGTATGTGCAGGCGTACCTGCAGAAGCATCCGGAGTATGCCGACCTGGTGGAGCACTGACGCCCGTGGGGGAGCCGATCATGGCTGAGATGTTCGCGGCACAACATGTGGTGATCACCGGCGGCGACGGCGCGCTGGGCGAGGCGGTGGTGCGCGCGTTCGTGGCGGCGGGAGCGACCTGTCACCTGCCGCTCTTCGGCCCGGCGCCGGCCGAGTCGGCACCCGGGGTGGTGCCGACCGGCAGCGTCGACCTCGCCGATGAGGCGGCGGTGATGGCGTACTTCGCCGCGCTGCCGCCGATCTCGGCGTCGATTCACCTTGCCGGCGGGTTCGTGGCGAAGGCGATTGCCGAGACGACCCGCGTCGATGTCGCCCGGCAGCTCGACTTGAACTTCTTCACCGCGTTCTTCTGCTGCCGCGAAGCGGTCAAGGCGATGCGGCAGGGTGGTGCCGGCGGCCGGATCGTCAACGTGGCGGCGCGGGTGGTGGAGCGGCCATCGGGCGGGATGACCAGCTACGTCGTGGCAAAGACCGCGGTGGCGGCGCTGACCCGGGCATTGGCCGACGAGGTGCGTGACGACGGGATCCTGGTCAACGCGGTGTTGCCGTCGACCATCGACACCCCGGCCAACCGCCGGGCGATGCCCGGCGCCGACCACGAGCGCTGGCCCACGCCGGAGGAACTGGCCCGGACCATTCGTTGGCTCGCCTCGACGGAGAATCGATTGACGTCGGGGGCGTTGGTGCCGGTGTATGGCAGAAGCTGAAAGAGCCCGGCGCCCGGGGCCCGGGGCCCGGGGGGGTCGGCGGTGCTGTTCCGGGCTCCGGGCCTTGGGCTCCGGGCTGCTCTTTTCCGGGCTCCGGGCCTTGGGCTCCGGGCTGCTCGTTTCCGGGCTCTGGGCCCTGGGCTCCGGGCTGCTCGTTTCCGGGCTCTGGGCCCTGGGCTCCGGGCTGCTCTTTCCCCTTTCCGCGCAGAACCAGACGCCCGTGCCCCGCGCCCCCGGCGCACCCGCCGCGGTGACGCAGCAGATCTTCGACAGCAGCGCGACCACCATTCCGTACTTCCCGCTCGGCACGTCACCACTGGCACTCACCGGTCCGGCCCGGCCAGGGGAGTTCATCTCGGCGGTGGGACGGCGCGCGATTGCCATGGGAACCGAGGACGGCACGCTGGAGCTCTGGTCGTGGCCGATCAAGTGGCTCCACGACTTCACGCTGTCATTCCGCGTGCCGAAATACACCGCCCCGATCCGCGGCCGCGACGTCGCCGAGCGTGTCACGGAACGCCCGGAAGGCGTGACGATCACCTACGCCTATGAGCAGTTCACGGTGCGCGAGCATGTCTTCGTGCCGCTGGACGAGCCGGCGATCATCATCCTTCTCGAGGTTGATGCGGTCCGGCCCATGGACATCATCGCCCAGTTCACGCCCGACATCCACTATGCCTGGCCGGCCGGGCTGGGCGGCCAATACCTGATCTGGGAACAGAACGCGCGCGCCTTCCTCTTCTCGGAGGGAAAGCGCTCGATCAACGCGTTTCTCGGCTCGCCGGCGGTCACCGCCGCGTCGGATGTACCGGCCCACATGCTCGCCGCCGCGCCACCGGAACTGGTGCTCGGCGTGGGCGGCGATTCCGACCGCTACACCGCGCCGCGACTCGGCGAGCCGCCGGGTCACAACGTCAACGTCCATGTGGCGTACATCCCGATCGTGCTGGCCGGCGGCGAGATGCCGCACGATTCGGCGCTGGCGCTCTACCGTCGGCTGATCGCGCCGGGCGCGGCCCAACGCGAGTGGCAGAAGCGGGTGGCGCATGCCGATTCGCTGCGCCAGGACCGGTTCGCGTTGCGGTCGCCGGATTCGCTGCTGAACAAGGCCGTCGAGTACGCCAAGGTGAATCTCGATCAGGCCTACGTCTGCAACCCCGACCTCGGCTGCGGGCTGGTGGCCGGGTACGGACTCTCCGGTCCGGCCAGCGACCGACCCGGCTTCGGCTGGTTCTTCGGTGGCGACGCGGCGATCAATTCGTTCGCCATGGATGGCGCCGGCGAAGGCGACCTGGTGCGCGCCGGGGCGCTGCGGTTCTTTGCGAAGTACCAGCGAGGTGACGGGAAGATCACCCATGAAATCTCGCAGGGGGCCGGCCATGTCGATTGGTTCTCGTACCCGTACCCGTACTATCACGGCGACACGACGCCATTCTGGATCCTGGCATTCGGCGAATACTGGCGGCAGACGGCGGATACCGCCCTGGTGCGCCAGCTGTGGAGCAACCTGAAGCGCGCGTACGAATGGTCGAAGTCCACCGACACCAACGGCGACGGGTTGATGGACAACCCGGCTGCCGGCGCCGGGGCGCTGGAAGTGGGCGACCTGCAGATCGGCATCGAGTCCGACGTCTACATGAGCGGTGTCTGGGTGGCGGCCCTCGACCGCTTTGCCCGGATGGCCACCGCCATGGGCGAGCCGGCGCTGGCCGACAGCGCTCGCCGGATCCGGGCCCGCGCCCTCGCGACGATGGAAGCAAAGTTGTGGCTTCCGGGCGCCAGCCAGTACGCGTTTGCGCTGCTGCAGGACGGGTCGGTCAATCCGGCGCTCACCGCCTGGCCGGCAACGGCGATGGGCTTCGGGGTCTTCGACTCGCTCCGCGGCCACGAGATGTCGGCGCACCTGGCGTCGGCGGCGATCATGACCGACTGGGGGGCGCGTCCGCTCGGTGCCGACAACGCGCTGTTCGACCCGCTGCACTACAACAACGGCGCGGTGTGGCCGTTCGTGACCGGTTGGGTCTCGCTCGCCGACTACACCTATCACAATCCCGCGGCCGGATGGTTTGCACTCCGGGCGATTGCGCGCACCACCTTTGACCAGTCGCTCGGGCACAACCCCGAGGTGATCTCGGGCCGGCTGTACAAGCCGCTCGACACCGCGGTGCCGCAGCAGTTCTTCGCCACGTCGATGGTGCTGACGCCGTTGATCCGCGGCTTGCTGGGCCTCGACGTCGACGCGCCGGCGCAACGGGTGACGATCGCGCCGCACCTGCCACCGGCGTGGGATTCGGTGGCGGTGGACCGCGTGCCGGTGGGTGGCGGCACATTGTCGTTCGTGGTACGCCGCGAGCCGGGCCGGATGACGCTGTCGGTGACACGCGAGCTGGCGCCGGGCGACGGACCGATCGATGTGGTGTTCTCGCCGGCCCTGCCGCTCGGCGCCCGCGTGGCCGGTGGCCGGACCACCGCGGTCACGACGCCGGGAGATGTCCACGCCACCGTGCGCGGCCGGATCGGCGCCCGCGGCGAGTTGACGGTGCGGTTTCTCGACGGATGGCGGATCGTGCCGCCGGCGATGCCGGTCCTCATCGGGGAACGATCGCGTGCGCCGCGAATCGTCGCGGAGCGGCTCGCTGACAGCGCCGGTCAGGGCGGCATCATTGTCTCCCTCGAGGGACAGCGCGGAACGACCGCCCGCTTCCACGTCCGCTCTCCCGAATCGCAGCCCGCGGGACGGTTGCACGTGGACGTGCCCCCCGGCGCGTCGGTCGCCATCGACGCGGACGCCGGTGACGCCAGATCGCATCGGGTCGACGTGACGTTTCCCGCGCAGGGCGGCGATGCCGACGGCTATGTGCCGATCGCGTTGCGGCTGACGGTGGGAGGCGGTTGAGCCGCGCCCGCCTCCGCAAAGTCACGGATCGCGGCGCGCCGATTGTCCGGGGATGAAACATCGCGAGCGTCGAGGAGTGGCGCCAGCGCGCCGTGACAAGTACGATACACGCGTTCGAATTCAGGGGGACCAATGCCTTCCGCTGTACGGTTGCGACGCGCCGCGTTCGTCCCGGCGCTGTTCGTGGCCGCGTTGATCGGCTCGCACACCAGCGCGCTCGACGCGCAGGCTGCCGCCCGCAAACCCGACTACACGCCGGCCGATGTCTTCTTCATGCAGGGGATGATCTGGCACCACGCCCAGGCGGTGGTGATGTCGGATTGGGCGCCGACCCACGGCGCCAGCACCCAGGTGGCCACGCTCTGCAAGAAGATCGCGCTGTCGCAGCGCGACGAGATCGACGTGATGCAGCACTGGCTGCACGATCGCGGCCTGTCGGCGCCCGATCCGCTCACGATGTGGGCCACGGACACGGCGATGGACTGGCAGATGATGCCGATGAAGATGCCCGATGGCACGATGATGACCCGCATGTCCGGGATGCTGAGTCCCGCACAGATGCACCAGCTCGACGCGGCGCGTGACACCACCTTTGACCGGCTCTACCTGCAGTACATGATCGGGCACCACCAGGGGGCGCTCGACATGGTCAAGAACCTCTTCGACACCCCGGGTGGCGGACAGGAGCCGGTGCTGTTCGGCTTTGCCACCGACATCGACGCCGGGCAGCGCGTGCAGATCTCGCGCATGCAGGCACTGTTGACCCACTCTCCACTAGGCCAGGACCAATGACATTCCCGTCGTTCTCCCGTTCGCTCCGCCTGGTCACCGGCGTGCTGGTTGCCGGCGGCCTGCTCGGCGTGGCCCCCGCGGCCCACGCCCAGTCGACCATGAACGATCCCCGGGTGGGGCTCAAGGCCGGCTTGTACGACGCCGGCGTGGCCGCCAAGGGGCTCGAGCTCGTGGCGCACCGCAACAAGCCCGACAGCCTGCATCCGGACGATCCCGGCGGTCTGACCTACGCCAACTCGGACCTCGCGTTCGGCGGGCATTACGTCTACCAGGGCAACTTCAGCGGCTTCCAGATCTGGGACGTGGCCAACCCGCTGCAGCCGGTCCTGACCGACACCGATATGTGCTTCACCGAGCAGGGCGACGTGTCGGTGTACGATCACCTGCTGTTCGTCTCGGCCGAGAGCACCGGCAGCCGGCTCGACTGCGGAACGCAGGGAGTCCAGGACACGGTGAGCAAGGAGCGGATGATCGGGGTGCGGATCTTCGACATCTCCGATCCGCGCCATCCGAAGCAGGTGGCCGACGTGCAGACCTGCCGCGGATCGCATACCCACACGCTGGTGCAGGACCCCAAGGACAAGAACGACATCTATGTCTACGTCTCGGGGCTGGCGCGGGTGCGCTCGGAGTCGGAGATGGCGGGGTGCGAAACCGGCGGCGGGATGAGTGATCCCAATTCGGCCTATTTCCGCATCGAGATCATCAAGGTGCCGCTGGCGCATCCCGAACAGGCAAGGATCGTCAGCACGGCGCGGGTGTTCGACAGCCTGACCAGGGCGCCGGCCCATGGCGTCGCGTACGCCGACACCGCCAACGGTGGCGGCCGTCGTGGGCGTGGTGGCCGGGGCGGCGGGCGCGGATTCCGTGTTCCGATGCCACCGAACGCCTCGCCGGCCGATTCGGCCCGGATCGAGTCACTCTTTGCACAGCTCATTGCCCACCGGACCGACACCACCCTGAGCCGCGAGTACAGCGACTCGCTCAAGCAGATGGGCGTGAACATCCAGATCGGCCGTGGTGGCCGCGGTGCCGCCCCGGCGGGGATGGGCGGCCCGAATCAGTGCCACGACATCACGGTGTATCCGTACGCGGGGCTGGCCGGTGGCGCCTGCTCCGGCTACGGGCTGCTGCTCAACATCAAGAATCCCGAGCACCCGGTGCGCCTCCAGGCGGTGGCGGATTCCAACTTCTCCTTCTGGCATTCGGCGACGTTCAACAACGACGCCAGCACGCTGATCTTCACCGACGAATGGGGCGGCGGCACGCAGGCCAAGTGTCGCGCGACCGACCCGATTGACTGGGGTGCCGACGCGATCTTCAAGCTCAGCGACGACCACCTCACGCCGAAGGGCTACTTCAAGATGCCGGCGGCGCAGACCACCGAAGAGAATTGCGTGGCGCACAACGGCGGGCTGGTGCCGGTGCCGGGGCGCGACATTCTGGTGCAGGGGTGGTATCAGGGCGGCGTGTCGATGTACGACTTCACCGACCCGGCGCATCCGAAGGAGCTGGCCTACTATGACCGCGGGCCGATCGACTCGACCCAACTGGTCCTTGGCGGCTATTGGTGCGCGTACTACTACAACGGCTACATCTACGGTTCCGAGATTGCCCGCGGGTTTGACGTCTTCAAGCTGACGCCGACCGCGGACCTGACCCAGAACGAGATCGACGCCGCGGCGCTGGTGCACTTTGACCAGTACAATCCGCAGGACCAGCCGCACCTGACCTGGCCGGCGGCGTTCCCGGTCGCCAAGGCCTATGTCGACCAGCTGGCGCGCGACAACGGACTGTCCACCGCACGCATTGCCGCGGTGCGCACGACGATCAACTCGGCCGAGCGTTCGAGCGGCGCCACACGGCGCAAGACGCTCCATTCGCTGGCGCTGACGCTCAATACCGACCTGAAGAGCACCAACGATGCCCGGCGGGTGCGGTTGCTGCAGGACGTGCTGGAGCGGATCCAGTAGGTCATCCACCGGGGGTCCCGCGCGTCGCGAGGGATCCCGGTGGTGAGGTGGTCGAGGGCCGGGGGTCGGGCGTCGCACTTCGACGCGCTGCCCCCGGCCCTCGGCGCATCACGGCGCCCGCCTGGCCCCTGGCGAGCGCGCGCAGTTCCGTGGTCCAGTGCTGCACGATGATCACCGACGGATTGATGATGGGCCTGACGCCGAGGATGCTGCCATCGGCGAGCAGATCGAAGTCGGAGCGCAGCGGCGTGCCGTAGCTGGTGCGGACATCGCGGAAGGTGCCCTGGAAGAGCGAGTCGCGCCGGGCGACGGCGAGCGCCGCTCCGACGTCGAGTCGCACGTCGAGAAACTGGTCGCCATGCCGGTAGACCAGCTGCCGGGAATCGGCCGCCCAGTGCGGCTCGGTGCCGCCGTGGAGCGACACCTGCAAGTGCTGACCGTTGCCCGGGAACGGCCGGACGTAGACCTGCATCGTTCCGGTGGCGTCGGAGTTGTACGCCAGCCAGTGGCCGTCCGGCGAGATCGCCGGGGCGCTTTCCTTGAAGGCCGACTGTTCCAGGGGAACGGGGATGGCGTTGTGGAGCAGGTCGACGAGGTAGATGTCGGAGCTGGTGGAGTGGTTGAACGCTGTCGCCACGATGTAGCGTCCATCCGGCGACATCACGGCATCGAAGAGGTCGAGGTCCGCCGGAAAGAGGCGCGTCCCGCGGGCACTGCCATCGGGCGGGATGGTCCAGACTTCGGGATAATCCGGTGAATAGTGGATGTAGACGATGCGCTTGCCGTCACCCGACCAGCTTGGCGCCCAGGAGGCCGCATCGGTGGTCAATCGCTGGAGGGCTCCGGATGCGACATCGATCAGCCAGAGGTCGCTCCGGTCATCGTCGTCAGTGCGGATCGCCACGACGATCCGTTTGCCGTCCGGTGAAACGCGCGGGTGGGAGTAATACCGTGGATCGGGCATGGCGCGCAGCACGCCGCCCTGCCGGTCGACGAAGGTCAGTGTTGACTGATTGGTGGCGGTGAAGTAGACCAGATCGCCGGTGCTCGACACCGCGGCGTGCAGGAACCCTATCCGGTTGAGGATCGGTTCCGGCACCGGAATCAGGTCGGTGAGCGGTCGGGGTTTCGAGGGGTCGAATCGTGCCGCGGCGACGCTGCCGTCGGTCCGCCCGACCAGCAGGTATCCGTCGACGATCCCCAGGGCGTTGAGGATTCCGCCGCCGAGCACGGTGGCGTGCCCGTCGGCGACGCGGATGTCGGTCAGCTTCCGGATCTCGGCCTGTGCAACGCCGGTGGCGGCGGAGTCCGGCAGCGGTTCGTAGCCGGCCGACACCAGCACGTGCCTGCCGTCAGGCAATGCAAACGGCATCTCGTCGCCGAATTCACGGGTGGCAACGTCCAGTCCCGCGACGAGCGTCACCGGCCCGCCGCGGTCCGGAATGCGGAAGAGACCGGCGCCGCCGCCGATGTACACCGCGCCATCGCTGCCCCAGGTCAATCCGCCGCCACCCAGCACCCGGGCGAGGCGCGTCGCCGCACCGCCCCGCACCGACACCTTGCTGATGTCGACATACCCGCTGCCGATGCCGACCGGCCTGGTCTCGAAGACCACCCAGTCGCCCGATGGCGAGAAATGCGGCTCCCAGGCCCGATCGGTGCCGGGCAGCGGCGTTCCTTCGAGCTGGTCGAGCCGGCGGTAGTAGAGGCGGGTGCCATCGGGCCCGACGCCTGAGTAGACGATGGCGCGGCCATCCGGTGAGATGATGGCCGCTTCGCTGTTGTCGTCGACGAACCGCTGGTTGGCCGGAATGGCGAGGGCGAGGCGTGAAATCGGTGGCGCCGGAGTTCCCGTCACGCCGCGGATGACGAGGGCGACGGCAGCCGCGGCGCCGAGCAGATAGGCGGCGGGCCGCCATGACGGCCACGACCGGCGAGTCGGAAGTTGCAGCACGTGAGCGTCGGCTGGCACCGGCGCGGGGTCGGCCTGCTCTTCCACCAGGCGCAGGGTCCGTTCCCCGGTAACCGCGGCGCCGGCGACGCGGTGCGAGCCATCGGGGGCATGTGGCGCGCCGATCTGCGGCATGCCGTCACCGATCCGGCGACGGGGCGTGGCTTCCGACAGCGCGATCGGGCCGTGGCGCAGGCGCTCGGCGATGGCGCGCAGTTCCGCCCCCGGGGTCGCGTCCAGGTCGGCGCTGAGGCGGCGCGCAAAGGTTTCGTAGGCGAGCAACGCCTCGGAGCGATTGCCGAGGGCTTCGAGCCGCCGCAGGAGATCGACCTGCAACGGCTCACTGTACGGCAGCAGCCGGCAGGCTTCGCGCCCCAGGGCGACCGCCCGTTCCAGGTCGCCGCTGCGCTCGGCCGCGGTCGCCGCATCGATGGCGCTCCGGGCCACCCGCCCCGACAACCGCTGGCGTTCGGCGTCGAGCCATTGCTCGAATTCGGCGGCGTCATCGACGTGGAACCCGGCGAGCAGGTCGCCGCGGCAGAGGGTCAGCGCGGTGTCGGTGTCGCCGCGAGCCAGCGCTTCCTCGATCTCGAAGACATCGGCGCGGAGCAGCGACCGGTCGATCGCGATGGCGTCGCCGCGACTCTCGATGACCTCCGCGCCGAGGGCCTGACGGAGGTAGTACACGGCACGATTGAGGGCGGCCCGGGCGGCCTCCTGACTGAAATCCGGCCAGAAGAGGGCGAGCAATGCGTCGCGTTGGTGGAATCCGGCGGGTTGGGCGGCGGCGAGATAGACCAGGAGCGCCAGCCGTTTGGGCTGTGCCAACACGGCTCGCACATCCTTCCCGTCCTGGTCCACCAGAGACGGTGAGCCGATGAGCGTCAGCCGGAGCGGCATCGAAGTCCTCTCGCTGCAAGAACATACGGGCCGGTTCGGGGGTCCACAAGGTTGTTGCGAACCGCCGATCGGAACCGGGAAACGCTCAGGAGAGAGCCAGGGGAGAGCCGCGGGAGCGGTGGGGGAGCGAGCCGCGCCAGAGTTGTCGCACGTCCCGGGGGCGCCATGGCGCACGCCGGGCCCATGGCTCTCTCACCATACATCTCCGAGGTCTTCATGCGATTCCAGCTTGCCACACCGGCCGCGGTCGCGGCCGCCGCCCTCATCCTCGCCGGCTGCAGCGGCGACAACGGGGCGCTCCCGACCACGCCGCCGTCGGCCGCGTCGACCACCACGTCCGCGACGTCATCGGCCCCCTCCGCCAGCTTCCGTCGATTCAGCCCCGTGGTCCAGCTGTTCTACGGCCTGGGCTCACTGGCGCTGCCCTGCAAGGGCTGCAGCGGGGTCGCGGCAGAGAATGGCGTCCAGCGCTTCCTGTTCGACGTCGTGGTGCGCAAGGACGGCACCATCGATGGCGGCGCCGAGTACACGGCGAATGTCGGTGGCGGACTGTCCCGTACCGGCACCGCGCTCTGCGTGGGGAACATCGGCGACGGCGTCTGGGCACTGGCCTTCACGTTGACGAAGTCCACCGGCGTGGCACCGACGGGATCCATCCTGCCGCCGCCGACCGCGACCGATGACGTGTTCCTTTTCGCGTTCAAGGACAACGATCAGGGATTCCGCCGGTCCGGCCCGGACGAGATTACCGGCGTGATTCACACCACCGCGTTCTACGCGAAGCTGGCGTGCAGCAATCCGGTGGCGCTCGGGTTCACGCCGGCGGTGGTGGAAAACGCCTTCCTGAACAACCTCAAGGCCGGTGTGGTCGAAGTCATTCCGCGGTAGGCATTTGTCATTCGTCGCGCATCGTTGGCGGATCAGGTTCGCCGGATTCGCCAACGACGCCTGACGAACGGGAATGGATCAGCGCCGGTAGCCCACCGTCTTCACCTTCGTCCCCCGTGCGAAAGTCGCCGAGTCGGCGACACCGTTGAGGATTGCCAGGTCGGCGGCCGTGATGGCGCCGTCGCTCCGCGCCGCCAGCTCCGCCAGGGTCGTCGGGCGGTCGACGGTGATGACCTCGAGATAGCGGCGCTTCCGGAATTGCTGCCCCGGCGCGGTCGGACCGAGCGACCGCAGCGATCGGTCGATCGTCCCGGCCGTGGCTTCCCACGACGCTCCCAGCGCCAGGCCGAGGAAACGGAAGACGGCGCCGCCGTGCCGGACGAACAGCGCCACGCCGCGCAACGGCCGGCCGTCGGAGCTGGTGGCGCTGAACGGCACGATCAGGCCGGGGCCGTCGCGGGTCGGGGTGCGCTGCACACCGGACGACGTGATCCCCTGCCCGGCCGCAAACGCCGCGGCGGCGGCTTCGGGCGTCGACTCGGTGGCCTCTGACAACATCTGTTCGGCGTCGCCGTTCGGCGCCCCGGCCAGCACCTGCGCGTGCTGGTTGACGCCGGTCCACCCCGGCGGCATGTCGAATTCGAGCCGCAATGTCGGCTGCACGAAGCGCGTGCCGTCGAAATAGCCCTCGTCGGGGTCATCGCCGAAGACGATGCCGTCGATGTGGGCCAGGTACCGGTCGCGGTCGACCTCGAGCCCGGCGAAGCTCGACACCGTGTCGGCCCACGCCCGGGTGTACTGCACCCGGTCGCCGGGGTCGGGGTGCGTGGCAAGGAACGTTGGCATGCTCGACCCCGACGCGGCGCTGATCCGCTCCAGCGTCTGAAAGGTCCTGGGCATTTCTCGCGGGTCGTAGTGGGCATGCAGCGAGTAGCGATGGCCCAGGGCGTCCGCCTGCCGTTCGTCGTTGCGCGAGAACTTGAGGAAGTAGAGCGATGCGCCGGCGCCGACCGCCTGACCGAGGATGCCCCGGGCCATGGCGGGCTGCAGCATCGCGCCAATGGCGAGGCCACCCTGCGCCAGCATCTGCTGCGACGCCATCGCGGCGCTGTGGCGCGCGGTGACGTGGCCGGTCTCGTGCCCGAGGACCTCGGCGAGCTGCGCTTCGTTGTCGAGGTAGGCCAGGATGCCGCGCGTGATGAAGACGAATCCGCCCGGCGCCGCAAACGCGTTGACCGCGGGGTCGTCGATGACGTGGTATTCCCAGGGCAGGTCGGGACGCTCGGACGCATGGGCGAGGCGCAACCCGAGTTGCGAGACGTAGGCCTGCAGCGCCGGGTCGTCGTAGAACCCGGTCTCGCTGGCGGTCTGCGCCAGCATCTGTCGCCCCATGGCGATCTCGTCCGACTGCGAGACGAGCATCAGCTGATTCTTGCCGGTCACCGGATTGCGCGCGCACGCGGCGACGAGGAGCAGCGTGCCGGCGCAGACGACGCGGCGAGGGAGAGTTCGCATAGGGCCAATACTACGCCGTTGCACCGCGCCCGGACCAGCGGCGTGCCGTGCCGCCGCTGGCGGGCGCCCCGGGCGCCGCGTAGCTTGGAGGAAGCTTCTCACCCCGACGAGTGCCATGCCTTCGACACGTCGTGATTTTCTCCAGTGCTCCGCCGGCGCGGCGGCATTGATCGCCTTCCCGCCACGCTGGAAGCGGCTCGTGACGGGGCTTGCCGCCGAGGCATCGCGGATCGTCGCGCGGCCGGTGCCGCTGTCGCGAGTCCGCCTGACCGGCGGCGCCCTCCGCGCCGCACAACTCGCCGACATGCAGTACCTGATGTCGCTCGAACCGGACCGGATGCTGGCGTTCTTCCGGGTGCGCGCCGGGTTGCCGCAGAAGGCCGAACCGTATGGCGGCTGGGACGGACCGGGGCACAACCTCACCGGACACGTCGCCGGGCATTACCTCTCGGCGGTGAGCCTGATGCACGCCGCCACCGGCGAGGGCCGCTTCAAGCAGCGCGCCGACGTGCTGGTGTCGGGACTCAAGGAGGTGCAGGACAAGAACGGCGACGGCTACCTCTCCGCACTGGAGGGGGGGCGCGAGGCGTTCGCGGCGCTGTCGAAGGGCGACATCCGTGCCGCGCCATTCGACCTCAATGGCCTCTGGTCGCCGTGGTACACGCTGCACAAGACGTTTGCCGGGCTGCGCGACGCATACCGCCACACCGGCAACCGCAGCGCGCTCGATGTCGAGACCCGGTTTGCGGCGTGGGCCGAGCGGACGCTGGCGCCGCTCGACGATGCGCAGGTCCAGGAGATGCTCAACACCGAGCAGGGTGGCATGAACGAGGTGCTCGCCGACCTGGCGCACGACACCGGCGACCCGCGCTGGATGCGGCTGTCGCGGCGCTTCGAGCATCGCCTGGTGACCGATCCGCTCAAGCGCGGCGTCGACGATCTCGCCGGGCTGCACGCCAACTGCAACATCCCCAAGGTGATCGGCTCGGCGGCGCGGTACATCTACGACGGCACCACCGACGACATCCTCGCCGCCGCCACCTTCTGGGATGCGGTGGCCGGGCATCACAGCTTCGCCACCGGCGGGATGGGCGACAACGAGTACTTCTTCGCCGCCGACCAGGGGTCACAGCACCTCAGCCCGCGAACCTGCGAGTCGTGCAACGTCTACAACATGTCGAAGATGAGCCGCACGATGTTCTCGCTGCGCCCCGACCCGTATTACGCCGACTTCCTCGAGCGCGAGGTCTACAATCACGCCCTGGCGTCGTTCAACCTCGAAGACGGCCGGATGTCGTACATGGTGCCGGTGGGACGCGGCGTGCAGCAGGAATACCAGGACATGCAGCACGACTTCACCTGCTGCGTCTGCAGCGGCATGGAGAATCACGCGCTGCACGGCGACGGGATCTACTACGAAACCGACGACCAGGTCTGGGTGACGCTGTTCGCGCCGTCGACGGCGCAGTGCACCAACGGCATGCAGCTGGAGATGACCACCGACTTTCCCGATGGCGAACACGCGCAGCTGGTGGTGCACGGCGCGCGGAACGGCGAGACGACGCTGCTGGTGCGGCGCCCCTACTGGGCCACCGACGGATTCGCGCTGGCCGTCAACGGCGCGCCGGTCGCCGTCGATGCGCCGGTGGCCGGCCGCGGTGGCGGCGGGCGGGGACGCGGCGCCGGTCGCGCGGCAGCCGAGAGCCGGTTCGTGGCCATCCGGCGCACCTGGAAGGCCGGTGACACGGTGGCGATCACCCTGCCGAAGGCACTGGCGCTGACACCGACCCACGACGACCCGACCGCGACCGCGATCACCCTGGGCCCGCTGACCCTGTCGGGTGACTTCGGGCCGCGGATCGAGGATCCGGCAGAGGAACGCCATGCCGCGCCGATCCCGGTGCTGGTTGCCGCGGGCAGGCCGGTGCGCGACTGGGTGACGCCCGATGGCGCCGGCAATTTCCGCGCGACCGCTGTCGCGCGCGTACCCGAGGCGCCGGCCCCGCCGGTCGACGTCAAGCTGGTGCCGTTCTATCGCAGCTACGGCCGGCGCTACAGCATCTACTTCGATGTGATCACGCCGGAGGCGTTCGACGCGCGAGCCGCGGCGATCGCGGCCGAACGGGAACGTCAACGTCGCCTCGATGCGGCGACGGTGGGCATGGTCCAGCCGGGCGACGCGGACCAGGAACGGGCGCACAACTACCAGAGCCAACCCGCCGCTCGACGGCCGATGCGCGTCGAAGACCGCAGCGGGCGGGGCGGCACCGGCTGGTTCTCCTACGACCTGCCGGTCGACGGCAATGCGGCGATGGCGCTGATGGTGACGTATTACAATCCGCCGAACCGGCCGCCGGCCGGGGGCGAGTTCGCGATTGCCGTCGACGGCGCACGGCTCGCGGACTTCGCCGAGAACGCCACGGCGTCCGGCTTCTACGATGCGCGATACGACATTCCGGCCGCGATGATCGGCTCGAAGTCGACCGTGACGGTCCGGTTCGACGCCGGCACGAGCGGACGCATCGCGCCGATCTTCGGAGTGCGGATGGTCAGGGCGGCGGAACTACGGTAAAGCAAGGTCGCCGACGGACGGCGGCCCACGGCCGACGGCCCACGGGGGATGGCACGCGGGGATGGCCCACGGGGATGGCCCACGGCCGACGGCCCACGGGGATGGCCCACGGCCGACGGCCCACGGGGATGGCCCACGGCCGACGGCCCACGGCCCCGCACACCCGACTCGGCGCGCGCTACCGCCGGGCTGCAGGAAGACCGGCTCCCAGGCGGTGCTGACCATCCCGGGCCGAGGGTGGGGTTCAGGGGCCGTGGGCTGTCGGCCGTGGGCTGCGGTCGCCTTTCGCGCATCTCGGCGCGCGCTACCGCCGGGCTGCAGGAAGACCGGCTCCCAGGCGGTGCTGGCCATCCCGGGCCGAGGGTGGGGTTCAGGGGCCGTGGGCCGTGGGCGCCTTTCGCGCATCTCGGCGCGCGCTACCGCCGGGCTGCAGGAGGACCGGCTCCCAAGCGGTGCTGACCATCCCGGGCCGAGGGTGGGGTTCCGGGCCGTGGGCCGTGGGCGCCTTTCGCGCATCTCGGCGCGCGCTACCGCCGGGCTGCAGGAAGGCCGGCTTCCAGGCGGTGCTGACCATCCCGGGCCGAGGGGGGGGTTCCGGGCCGTGGGCGCCTTTCGCGCATCTCGGCGCGCGCTACCGCCGGGCTGCAGGAAGACCGGCTCCCAAGCGGTGCTGACCATCCCGGGCCGAGGGTGGGGTTCCGGGCCGTGGGCCGTGGGCCGTCGGCTGTGGGCCGTGGGCCGTGGGCCGAGGGCCGAGGGCCGAGGGCTGTCGGCCGTGGGCGCCTTTCGCGCAATCCGATGCTCGTGCAACAGCAACGATCCGAACCGGAGTAAACGATGTCGATCCGTCCCGTCAAGCGCCTGATCACCGCCAAGCCGACACTCGAAGGCGCCGGGGTCCACCTGCGGCGTGCCTTCGGCTTCGGCAACACCGGAGATTTCGACCCGTTCCTGCTGCTCGATGATTTCCGGAATGATGTCCCGGCAGATTACCTCGCCGGCTTCCCGTGGCATCCGCACCGGGGCATCGAGACGATCACCTATGTCCTGGCCGGCGAGGTGGAGCACGGCGACAGCATGGGAAATCACGGCACCATCGGCGCCGGCGACGTGCAGTGGATGACGGCCGGAAGCGGCATCATCCATCAGGAGATGCCCAAGGGCGACCCGGTGGGACGGATGCACGGCTTTCAGCTCTGGGCCAACCTGCCGTCGGCACTCAAGATGACGCCGCCGCGGTACCAGGAGATCAAGAACGGTGACGTGCCCGAGGTGACGGAAGACGACGGGACGGTGGCGCGGATCGTCTGCGGCAACCTCTGGGGGAAGCGCGGCCCGGTCGAGGGCATCGCCGCCGATCCGGTCTACGTCGACATCTCGGTGCCTCCCGGCAAGCGCCGCACCGTGCCGGTGGAGACCACGCATCACGCGTTTGCCTATGTCTTTGCCGGCAGCGGCAAGTTCTCCAACGCCTCGGGGCCGTTGGCGGTACCGGCCGAGAGCGTCGGCTGGGCCGACACCAATCCGCCGGTCGAGGCGGACAACCGGTCGCTGGTGCTGTTCGACCGCGGCGACGAGGTGACGGTGCAAGCCGGAGAGGACGGGATCCGCTTCCTGCTGGTGTCGGGGCGACCGCTGCGCGAGCCGGTGGCGTGGTACGGGCCGATCGTGATGAACACCCAGGACGAGCTGCGGGAGGCGTTCGACGAATTGCACCAGGGCACCTTCCTGAAGAAGGAGTGAGCGATGCGCGCCATTGCTGTCGCCCTCATCGCGCTTGCCACCGGGGCCGGACGCGGCGCAACACCGGGTCGCGGCCCGGGCGCGCCGCCGCCGAACCCGCCCGCCCGCGCCACCGCGCTCACCGTCGAACACCTCACGGACCCGCTCGGGATCGACGCATCGCATCCCCGCTTCTCATGGCAACTCGACGACACCACCCTCGGCGCGCGGCAGACCGGCTACCGGCTCCTGGTGGGGACCGATTCGGCCGCCGTGGCCGCCGGGCGCGCCGACGTCTGGAACAGTGGCCCCGTCGACGGCAACGCCACGCTCGATGTTCCCTTTCGCGGTGCCGCGCTCGAGGCGACGCATCGCTACTACTGGACCGTGTGCATCCGCGAGGCGGGCGCCGGCGGCGGCGCGGGCGTGTGGCGGCGCTGCGCCGCCCCGCAGTGGTTTGAAACCGGCCTGATGGGCGGTGCCTGGCGCGGCGCGTGGATCGCCGCGTCGAACGCCGCACTCGACACCGTGCCGCACGATCCGCTCGACGGCGATTCCGCCGACGCCAACGGCGCCGGGCGTCCGCCATTGCTGCGGAAGGCCTTCGCCGTCGCGTCGGTGCCGGTCCGCGCCAGGCTCTATGTCGCGTCGCTCGGTGGCTATCGGCTGATGATCAACGGCACGCCGGTGGGAAACGGCGTGCTCACGCCCGACTGGACCGACTACCGCTACCGGATCACCTACCAGAGTTACGACGTCACGTCGCAATTGCGACGCGGCGAGAACGTCATCGGGGCGATGCTCGGCGCGGGGTGGTTTGCCAGTCCGATGGGATTCTCACCGAAGCGCTATGCGTTCGGGCCGCCGCCGGTGCGGCTCAAGATCGAGCTGCACCTGTGGGATGCCGCGGGACACGAATCGGTGGTTGCGTCCGACGCCAGCTGGCGCGCCGCCCCGGGGCCGATCCTCATCTCGGAGATCTACAACGGCGAATGGTACGACGCGCGGCTGGAGCAGCCGGGTTGGAATCGCCCGGGGTTCGATGACGCGTCGTGGCATGCCGTCGTGACCGAGCCCGATGTCACGGCGCAGCTGCAATCGCAGGCGATGCCGCTGATCGAGGAGACCGACTCCCTCCGGCCGATGCGCCGCTGGTCGCCGGCGCCGGGCACCTGGGTATTCGACCTGGGACAGAACATCGCCGGATGGGCCCGGCTCCACGTGCGGGGGCCGCGCGGCACCAGGGTGCGCCTCCGATTCGCCGAGATTCTCGCGCCCGACAGCGTCAACATCACGCAGATCAACCTGCGCACCGCCAAGGCCACCGACTGGTACATCCTGAGCGGCCGCGGGGCCGAAACGTTCGAGCCGCACTTCACGTATCACGGCTTCCGCTACATCGAGGTGACCGGATATCCCGGCACGCCGTCGCTCGACGACGTGATCGGCGTGGTGGTGCACACCGCACTGCCGGAGACCGGGACCTTCGTGACGTCGGACACGCTGCTCAACCGGCTCTGGGACAACATCCGCTGGACCCAGCGCGCCAACCTCTACGGCATTCCGACCGACTGTCCGCAGCGCGACGAGCGGCTCGGCTGGATGGGCGACGCACAGGTGTTCTGGCGGACCGCGAGCTACAACATGGACATGAGCGCGTTCGGCGAGAAGTGGATGGCGGACGTCCGCGATGGGCAGCAGGCCGACGGCTGCTTTCCGGACTTTGCGCCGAACTTTCTCGGCGTGCTCACCTGCGGCGCGCCGGGGTGGGCCGACGCCGGCGTGATCATCCCGTGGACCCTGTGGCGGCAATACGGCGACACGGCGGTGGTGGCGGCGCAGTGGGCGGCGATGTCGCGGTATCTGCAGTTCATTGCCGACTCGAACCCGAACCACCTCTGGCTGCACCGCAAGACGACCGAGTTCGGCGACTGGCTGCCGGCGGGGAGCACGACGTCGTTCGGCCAGACCAACACCGACCTGATCAGCACCGCGTTCTGGGCCCACGACGCCGACCTGATGTCGCAGATGGCGGGCGCGCTTGGCCGGCACGAGGACTCGGTGCGCTACCGGCAGCTGTTCGACGATGTCCGCCGGGCGTTCATCGCGGCCTACGAGCTGCCGGACGGACGGGTCGGCGCGCCGTTCGTCAATCCCGACAAGATCTCGAGCGACTATACCCAGACCGGCGCCGTGCTGGCGCTGCAGTTCGGGCTGGTGCCGGATTCGCTCCGGTCGAGCGTCACAGCCCAGCTGGTCGACAACATCGCCTCGCACGACTGGCACCTGACGACCGGGTTCATGGGCAGCGGCTACATCCTGCCGGTGCTCTCGGCGCAGGGCGCCGACGACGCGGCGTATCGCCTGCTGCTGGCCACGACGTTCCCGTCGTGGCTCTACGAGGTGACGCACGGTGCCACCACCACGTGGGAGCGCTGGAACGGTGACCACGGCGATCCGGGGATGAATTCGTACAGCCATTATGCGTTCGGTGCGGTCGGGGAGTGGCTCTACCGGGACCTGGCGGGCATCGACGAGGCGCCCGATGCGGTGGCGTTCGACCAGATCGTGATCCGGCCGCGATTCCCGGCGGCGCTCGATTCGCTGCGGGCCAGCTATCGCTCGGCGCGCGGGTTGATCGCCAGCAGCTGGCATCGAGCGGCGGACGGCACGCTGACGGTCACGGTGACGCTCCCGGCCAACACCACGGGCCGCATCGAATTGCCGCACGCGCCCCATCCGGCGCCGCCGGCGGGTGCCCGGTACGCCGGCATGCGGAATGGGCGCGATGTCTTCGAAGTTGGCGGCGGCTCGTACCGGTTTGTCGTGAATCGGTATTAGAATCGTGAGGCTTGCGCCCGAACTCCTCGACCACCCTCGCCAGTGACCATGCCATGACGACCGCCACCCGGACCGAACTCCCCGCGCTGACTCACCTGCTCACCAGCGGCGTCGTCGCCGTGGTGCGCATGAACGATTCCACCGGCCTCCTCGAAGCGGCGCGCGCCGTGGCCGCGGGCGGCGTCGGCTCGTTCGAGATCACCATGACCACGCCGGGCGCGCTCGATGCACTGCGCACCATCGCGGAGGCGGAGATCCCGGGGCTGATCATCGGTGCCGGGACGGTGCTCGACGCCGAAACCGCCAGGGAGGTGATCGACGCCGGCGGGCAGTTCGTGGTGTCGCCGACGGTGGAGCCGGAGGTGATCCGGCTCTGCGTCGAGCGCGACGTGTTGTGCGTGCCGGGGGCGATGACGCCGACCGAGGCGTTGACCGCGTGGCGGCTGGGCGGCGGGTTGATCAAGATCTACCCGGCGCCGTCGGTCGGCGGGGAATTCTTCAAGAACGTGCTGATGCCGCTGCCGTTCCTCAAGCTGTTGCCGTCGGGGAGCATGACGCTGGAGCGGGTGCCGGAGTGGATCCATGCCGGTGCCGCCGCGATCAGCGTCACCAGCGCACTGCTCGACCCCGAGCTGATCCGCCGCGGCGCCTGGAAGGAGCTGACCGCGCGGGCCCAGCAGTTCGTGGGCGCGGTGGCGAATGCCCGGTCCGACCGCGGCCGCTGACATCCGGCGCGGTGGCGGCGGTCAGCGAATTGGCTGGCCGGTCTGGAAGTCGAACAACGTCGCCTTGCGCAGCTGGTAGTACGCCACCCAGTAGGCGCGCAGTGCCTCGCTGAACGACTGGACCGCCTGGTCCTTTTCGCTCTGTGCGATGTACAGGTTCTCGATGGTGACGTTCCCGATCGAATATCGCTGATACGCGACGTCGAACCGCCGGCCGGCGACGGTGTCGGCCTTGGCCGCGATGGTCAGCCCCCGTTCTGCCTGCTCCAGCTGCAGCGCGGCAAAGCGCGCCGTGACGTCGACCTGGCGCCGGTCGAGGTCGGCCGCGGTGCGGGCCGTTTGGCGATCCACCTCGGCGGCGTCGACATTGGCCGAATGCGCCCCCCAGTTCCAGATCGGCAACTGCACCGACAGCGAGAACTGCTGGGCGTTGAGCAGGCTCTGGTAGGCGTCCGCCGCGGTCGGGCCGGTGGCGTTGAAGCCGTACGAGGCGTTCACCGTGCCGCCCATCCCGCTGTTCCAGCGCGCCTCGCTCACCGAGCGGTCGGCGTGCACCTCGAGCGCCGCGGCGTCATCCATTGCCGAGGCATTCTTGCGCGCCCACCCCACCGCGGCGGCGGTGTCGACGCTGAGCTGGGGCACATCGGCGTCGACCGACAGGGTCACCGGCGTGTCCGGCGGCGCATTGATGGTGATCAGGAAGTTTGCCAGCGCATGGTCGCGGGCCAGGCGGGCCGCGTCGACGGCGGACCGCGACTGGAGCAGCACCAGCTGGCTCTGCAGCAGGTCGTTCTCGCCGATCTTGCCGATCTGGAAGCGTCCCTGGTTGAGGGTGTAGAGGGTGTCGTTGACGGCGACGTTCGACTCGGCATTTCGCAGGGTGGCGTCGGCGGAGTAGAGGTCGAAGAAGGCGTTGGTGGCGGCGATGGCGGCGTCTTCGCGCGCCTCGAGGAAGCGCCGCTCGGCGGTCTCCAGGGTGAGGCGCTGTTCCCGGATGTCCCACGCCTGGCTGTTGGACCGGAGCAGCGGTTGCGAAACGCTCACCCGGAACGGCGTCGACGACCAGGTCTCGAACCCGGTGGGGCCGCTGACGTGCACCTGGTTGAGGCCCGAACTGAAGGTCAGGGTGGTGTTGGTGAACGGGATCCGTTGCGTGACGTTGGCGCTCAGGTTGGCGTCGGTCTCGCGCACCGGAATGTAGAGCGTGGTGCCGTCGGGCTGGACCACCGGGTTGATCAGGCGCGTGTAACTGGGTGCCACGCCGCTCAACGACAGCGACGGAAGGAAGCCGGCGGAGAACGCCCGGTCGCGATCGCGGGCGCTCTCCAGGGTGTTGCGCGCGGTCTCGGCGGCGGCGCCGTGTTGTTGTGCGAGGGCGATGGCCTGCTGGAGGGTCATCGGCGGCGCCTGCGCCGCCAGGGCGACGGGCCGCAACAGCACCGCGGCGAGAAGGCATGCCGGGAGGTGCCGGCGGATGGCGGCCGGAGCAAACCGTGTGGTCATGGGCATCACTCGTAGTGAAGACAGTCGACCGGGTCCTGGCGGGCGGCCCGGTATGCCGGCACGATGCCGAAGCCCAGCCCCACCGCGAACGAGACACCGAAGGCAATCAGCACCGACCCCGGGGCCACCAGCGTCTTGATGTCGGCAAAGTGCTCGATGGCGGAACTGAGCCCGATTCCGAGGGCGATGCCGGCGACCCCGCCGGCGACGCTGATGAGGACCGCCTCGGCGAGGAACTGCGCCAGGATGTCGCGCTGGGTGGCGCCGACCGCGCGGCGCACGCCGATTTCGCGGAAGCGCTCCAGCACCGACGCCAGCATGATGTTCATGATGCCGATGCCGCCGACCACCAGCGAAATCGATGCGATGGCGCCGAGCACGACGTTGAAGATGGTGCGGGTACGCTGCTCCTGCTTGAGGAGCAGTTCCGGCACGGTCACCTCGAAATCGACCACCGAATTGTGCCGGCGCTGCAGCATCCGCTGGACGATGTCGGCAACACCCGGGACATAGCGCGCGTCAGCGACCTGGACCACGATCCGGTCGAGCTGGTTCATGTTGCGTTGTTCTGCGGCCACTTGCGGGTCGATCTGCGCCTGCTGGTTCCCCACGGTCACGGTCACCTTGGAAGCCGCCTCGACGTCGGCCTGGGTGACTTCGGCCCGGTTGCGGAACCGGAGCAGCATCGTCGAGACCGGCACATAGACGTCCATGTTGACGTCGCGGATCCCGAGGCGCTGGGCATTCTCCGGGGCAACCTTGCGGTCGGCGAGGACGCCCACCACCGTCAGCCAGTTGTTGCCGACCTTGATGGTGCGGCCGATCGGATCCTCGGTGGTGAAGAACCGGGACCGGATGCCGCTGCCGATGATCGCCACCCCCATCCCGTAGCGCACCTGGTCGGGCGCGAAATACGTCCCCTCGTCGAGGCCGATGTTCATCAGGCGGAAGTAGGCGCTGTCAACGCCGACCAGCTTGCCGGAGCGATGTCGCCCCTCACGGGTGACGGTGGTATTGAGGACGATCTCGGCGCTGGTGGCGTCGACGTCGGGGATGTCGCTGCTGATCGCCTCCGCGTCGGCGTAGGTGAGGCCGGGGCTGAAGCGCTTGGTCTCCTTCTTGTCGTCGTTGCCCGCCTTGACCGGGCCCTCCTTCTGTTCCACCAGCGGAGTCACCAGCACGTTGTTGGAGCCGAGCAACCGCATCTGTTCGAGGATTTCCTGCTCGGCGCCGCGTCCGATGGCGAGCATCGCGATGACCGATGCGACACCGAACAGGATGCCGAGCGAGGTGAGGCCGGCGCGGAGCTTGTTGTGGGCCACTGCTTCCACCGCGGTGCGCAGCGCGAAGGCGGCGTGTGCCTGCAGCCGCAAGCGCCGTGAGCCGGCGGCGGATTCGGGAACGGTCGGCACGTCGCGTCAGTCCGACGCGCTGTCGGACCCGCTGCCACCCGGCAACGGCGCGCCCGACCCGGTGTCCCCCCCGGCATTCCCGCCTTCGACCCGGGGAGGCGCGCCAGCGGCAGCTTCTCGGCGTCGGAGGGCGGCGAGAGGTAGACGTGGTCGCTCGCGTCGAGCCCGCGGCGGATGATCACCGCGTCGTCGTTGGCGGCCCCGGTCTCGATCTCCTGGCGGGTGAGATGCCCGCCGGCAAGGCGGTACACGAACGGCACGCCGTTGTCCGTCATGACGGCCTCGAGCGGGATCGACAGCGCGTTGGGGACTTCCAGCGTCTGGATGGCATTGCCCGTGGTCATGCCGGGACGCAGTGTGGTGTCGGGGTGCACAATGTCGACCTTGACCTCGAAGACCTTGGCATCGGAGTTGGGCCGCTGCTGGCCGGCGTTGGCGACCTCGGTCACGGTGCCGCGCAACTTCTTGGTCGGATCGGCGTCGAGCGTGATCGTGACCGAGTCGCCCACCGCCACCTTGCGGACGTCGATCTCGTTGACGTAGGTCACCGACTGCATGACGGTCAGGTCCGGCAGCGTCGCGATGGTCGGGTCCCAGGTGCTGATCTGGTCGCCGACGCCGATCTCCTTCCCTTCCCAGTTGCGGAGATAGATCACCATCCCCGCCGCCGGTGCCTTGACCGAATAGTTCGCCATCACGGCCCGCACGATGCTGTCCTTGCGCTGCTGCTGCGCCAGGTCGGTTCCGGCCGCCTGCATCTTGGCAATGGCCTGTTCGGTCTTGGTATGGAGGTCCATCGAATCCTGGTGCAGCGCGCGGACCGACTTCTCGTAATCCAGCTCGGCCTGCCGCTTGACGCTCGGGGCCTCGTACTGGGTCTGGTCCTTGGCGAGCTGCTTCTCCTGGACGGTGAGCGCCGCGGTGCGCATGTCCTCGCGCGCCTTGGAGAGATCGAGGGCCGAGTCGAGCGAGGTGGATTGGTATTGCGCCTGGGCCTTCTGCAGTGCCAGGTCGACGTCGCTCATCTTCGAGGCGATGGTCGAGCGATCGAGTTCGGCCACCTCGTCGCCGGGCTTGACGATGGTTCCTTCCTTGACCAGCGACTGGATCTTGAACTCGTACTGGTCGGCCTGCTGCGCGTTGGCGGGTCCGGTGATCTTGACGAACTTCGGCGCCACCAGCTCACCGGTGTTGGTGACCGTCACCACGAACCGGCCCTTGGTGACCGGTGCGACGATGCCGCTGTCGACCGCCTTGTGCCCGTGCGTGACGAACCAGGCACCGGTGCCCACCACCACCACGGCGGCGGTGCCGGCAAAGCCACGGGATCGAAACAGGGGGTGCATTACGCAATCCCTCCGGCGCAAGGAGCTGGCAGACGACGAAGCGGGGCGGCACCCCCGCGGCGGGAATTCGGTATTGGACGCGCCGGAGCCCGGCGCAATCGGCCCATCTTACGTCAGATGCGTAACGGGAGTTTCGCGACGCACCCGATCAGACACCGGCAACGCGGCGATCGTTCACGGCGATCGCCGCGGCGGCCAGGTCGCCGGTGGCGTTGAGGACGGTGGCAAAGAGGTCCGGGACGGGATCGACGGCGATCAGCAGGCCGAGACCGGCCAGCGGCAGGCCCACCGTGGCAAAGAGCGGTGCCAGCATGATGAACGCCCCCCGGGGTACGCCGGGGACGGCGAAGGCCAGGAAGACGGCGGCAAATGCCACGGTCGCCACCGCGCCGGGGTGAAGTGGCACGCCGAAGAAATGCGCCACGAAGAGTGCGCCGACGGTCCACGAGACGGGCGCTGCAACATGGAACGCCGAAACCGCCAGCGGGATCACGAAGCCGCCGCCCGCTTCGGGGAGCCGGAGCTGCTCGTCGGCGCTCTCGACCAGCGAGGGGAGGGCCGCAATCGACGAACTGGTCGAGAATGCGATGAGCTGTGGTGGGAGGGCGGCCCGGACGAACGCCCGGAACGACACACCGGTGGTCCCCGCGACGACGATCGACAGGAGGAGGATCCCGGCGAGGCAGCCGAAGATGTAGATCGCGACGTAGAGCCCGACCGCACCGGCCATTCCGGCGCCGGCATGCGCCGCCAGCGGCACCACCAGGCCGATCACACCGATCGGTGCCGCGCTGATCACCCAGCGGACCAGGACGAGCATGGCGTCACGCACCGCGCCGAAGAAGGCCAGCAGCGCCTCGCGGGAACCGGGCGGGATGCGGGTCACCGCCAGCGCAAAGACGACGGCGAAGATCACCAGCTGCAGCATGTCGCCGTTCGCGAGGGCCGCCATGGGGTTGCTCGGAACGAGCGACGTGATCCACTCGGCAAAGCCGGGCGGCGCCGTGGTGGGAAGCACGGCGGCGGTCGGCAGCGTGGCCGCCGCGGAGCCGGCGCCGGCCCCGGCCCCGGCCGGCCAGAACGCGAAGATGGCCAGCAGCAGGGGGATCATCACCGTCGCCATGAGCAGCGAGAGTCCGACGAACGTGACGACGGTGCGCACGCCGACGCGGCCGGTGGAACGCAAGTCGGAGCCCGAGGCGATCGCGGTGATCAACAGCGAGAACACCAGCGGGATCACCGTCATGCGAATCGCCTCGACCCACAATGTGCCAATCGGCGCGAGCCGGTCGGCGGCATGGACCAGTGCCGCATTGCCCGAGGCCGCAATGGCGATTCCGGCCGCCAGCGACGCCAGCAGCGCGCCGAGCACCGGCGTGGTGCCGTTCCACTTCATGACGACGGCCGACGTCGGGGTGTAGTTGTCTCGGGTGCGGCGAACGCCGCCGCGGTAGCGACCGGAACGGTCAAGAGCGACCTCTGTTCGAGCGGGTGGCGGCGAATATCGCGCCGAAGCGCCAGTCAGGCAACGAGCGATCGGCGCGGTCCGGAGGTATCTTCCCGGTCCCCGGATTCCGGCGAATCCGGGGCGCCCCCAATTCACGTTCGAACCGTCCCGGCAGGAATCCAGGAGTCGTCGTGCGCGTCCTACCCGCTGTTCATCGCACCATTGCGCCGCTTGCGGCGGCCCTCGTCGTCTCGTTCGCCGGCGCGGCCCATGCGCAACTGCTGACCACCGCCACCCGCGACCCGGCGCAGCGGCAGGACACCGTCTTCGCCCGGCTGTATCGCCAGTGGACCATCGAACCGAAGTTCGGCTCGCCGCTGGTGGATCATCTGCCGTTGGTGGCCGGCATACCCACGCCGCGCGACGTCCTCGGCTATTACATCGGCGCTCCGGACAAGCTCACCTACTATGCCGACCAGCTGCGCTTCTACCGGGCTCTCGCGGCGGCAACGCCGCGCGTCAGGGTGGAGACCATCGGGCGCTCGCCCGAGGGGCGCGAACTGGTGGTGGTCTGGGTGTCGTCGGCCGAGAACATGAAGCGGCTGGCGCAGAACCGCGCCAACCTCGCCCGCCTCGCCGACCCGCGTGGCCTGTCGGACAGCGCGGTGCAGCGGCTCATCGCCGAGACGCGGCCCGACTACCATATCATGGGGGGCTTGCACAGCGGCGAGACCGGGCCGTCGGAGATGTTGATGGAGCTGGTCTACCGGCTCGCCACCGAAACCTCGCCGATCATCGACCGCATCCGCGACAATGTCTACGTCTCCATCACGCCCGACGCCGACGCCGATGGGCGTGACCGGAACGTCGACTGGTATTACCAGACGCGGGCCCGGGCCGATTCCGACAGCCTGGCGGCGCGGGCCGCGCGGGACAGCGCCGGCCGAGGCGGGGGGCGTGGCGCGGGCCGGGGCGGACGCGGTGGCCGTGGCGGCCGTGGCGCGGCGGCCGATTCGACGCCGGCTGGTGGCCGCGGCTTCGGGCGCGGTGGCGCCGGGCTGCCCTACTGGGGGAAGTACGTCTACCACGACAACAACCGCGACATCAACCTGTCGCTCGACCAGATGCGGGCCATCGCCGACTGGTACTTCACGGCGCACCCGCCGATCATGCACGACCTGCACGAATCCGAAACGCTGATGTACGACTACGACGGTGGCCCGCCGCAGAATCCGAACCTCGACCCGATCCTCTTCGGCGAGCTGCAGTGGTACGCCAATTTCGAACTGTCGCAGATGACGAAGTGGGGGATGCCCGGCGTCTACACCTTCGCGTTCATGGATGCGTGGTCGCCCGGCTATCTCGGCTCGCTGGCGTACAACCACAACGGCATGATGAAGATGTACGAGACCCAGTCGGGCCGGGACATCACGACCGAGGACACCACCACCAGCCGCGGCGGCGGCCGTGGTGCAGGCGGCGGGCGGGGAGGCCGCGGGCGGGGCGGCGCGGATTCCGGCACCGCGACGGGACGCGGCCGCGGAGCGGGTCCCGGCGCCGGGCGTGGCGCACCGGGTGGCGGGCGCGGTGCCGGCGGCGTACCCACCGGCAGGGGCGGCACCCAGGATCGCGAATGGTATCGCGGCCTGCCGGTCGGACCGACCGACGTCGCCAACTTCTCGCGACGCGCCAACACCAACTACATGGAGACCGGCGTCCTCTCGGCACTCGAATTGACCGCGATGTTCCCGGCAACGGTGCTGGAGGACTTCGTGACCATGACGCGCAACTCGATCGACGAAGGCCGCACCAAGGCGCCCCACGCCTACCTGATCCCGGTACGCCCGGACATGACGCGGGCCGCGGCGCTGGTCAACATCCTCCGCATCCAGGGGATCGAGGTGGGGCGCACCCGGACGCCGCTCAAGGTCGGCGACTCGACCTACGCCGCCGGGGCGTACCTCATCAAGCTCGACCAGCCGTATGGCCGGCTCGCCCGCAACTTCCTCGAGAAACAGGTGTTCCCCGATCCACGGCTGTCGACATACGACGACAGCGGCTGGACCATGGGGCTCGAGATGCTGGTCGACGTGGTGCCGGTCGACGATTCCACCGTGCTCTCCGCCGCGACCGACCGCGTCGACTCGGCCGTGGTGCGCGGCACCGTGAGCGGTCACGGCAGCGCGGCGATCGCCGTCGCCGACCATGGCTCCAACAACATGATCACCTTCCGCTATCGCCTGCGCGACGTGCCGATGACCATCGCCGAGCATGACTTCACCGCCGACGGCGTCGACTTCCCGGCGGGCTCGTTCATCATCACCGACCTGTCACACCAGGCCGACATCCGGAACGCGGTCGTCGACCTTGGCCTGACCGCCGCGGCGCTCGATACCGCGCCCAGCGTCGCGGCGCACGACGCCAACGTGCCGCGCATCGCCATCTACTCGCAGTGGAGCAACACGCAGGACCTCGGGTGGTACCGGCTCACCCTCGACAAGTTCCACATTCCCTATGACCTGATCTTCAAGGAGCAGGTGGACCAGGGGCAGCTGCGGCAGCACTACGACGTGATCATCATGGCCGACCAGGCGATCAACCGGCAGACCGTGCTGCAGAAGCCGGCGGCGCAGCCAGTGCCGTACCAGCAGACGTCACGATACCGGTTCCTGGGGATGTACGGATCGTCGCCGGACATCACCGGCGGGTTCGGCCAGCAGGGAGTCGACGCGTTCGGCGAGTTCCTCGCCGGCGGCGGAACGTTGATCGCGATCGGCGACGCGACCCGCTTCCCGATCGAGTTCGGCTGGGCGCACACCGCTGACACGTCACGTGTCAACGGCGTGACGGCCGAGCGTCCGATCGTCTCGGGCGAGATCCTCCACCCCGAGCATCCGATCTTCTATGGCTACAGCTCGCGGCAGATCCCGATCAAGTATGTCGGCGGCGCCGCGCTCCGGACCGGCGTGGCGGACCAGGCGCATGTGCTGGCGCAGTATGTCGGCGGCGACAGCGCGGTGCTCTCGGGCCTGATGGTCGGCGCCGACTCGTTGCGCGGCAAGGCGTTCATCGTCGACGTCCCCGGCGCCGACGAGGGGAAAGGTCGCGTGGTGCTCTTTGCCAACAATCCGATCTACCGGTGGCAGAACCACGGCGAGTTCAACCTGGTGTTCAACGCCATCATGAACTGGGACGACGTGCCGGCCTCGACGCCCTGACCGGGGCTCCGGCGCCGGGGTCGCGGACCGATACTGCCTGATGCGGCGCCGCCCATCGCCGGCGCCGGCGCCGCATCATTCCGTGAATCCGGATTGAGGGTATCTTCGACAGAACGTCGCCGACGACAACGCAATCTTCACGATCCACCAGGAGCAGCAGCCATGCCGATCTGGAAAGAACAGACCGCCCAGCGGCGCGATCCCGCGCCGACCCTCGATCCGGCGCCCCGTAGCGAACCGGTGGCGCACACCGAGCCGGCCACAAGCCACGAGGTACCGCGTCGCGGCGCCGATCATGATGCGCGCGAATCGGTAATCGCCGCCGACGTCACCATCGAAGGGAAGATCGAAGGCGCCGGACATGTCCGCCTGGCGGGACGCTTCAAGGGCGACGTGAACGTCCAGGGCCACCTCACCATCGAGCAGGGCGCCAAGCTCAACGGCTCGGTCCGGGCCGGGACGGTGATCGTCGGTGGCGAGATGGAAGGCAACATCGACGCCGCGACGCGGGTGGAACTGCGCGAGACCGGCGTGCTGATCGGCGACGTCAAGGCGGGATCGCTGATTGTCGCGGCAGGTTCGCGGATGCGGGGCCACGCCGAATTCGGCTGGGAAGAGAAGCCGGCGGCCAAGGCGACGATGCGGCTGGAGGGCAGTGCCGCCTCATGAGCAGCACCCGACAGGCCGCTGCCGGGGCGACCCGCACCTGTCCGCACTGCCGCACGACGATTCTCGAAAGCGCCAGCACCTGCCCTGCCTGTCGGCATCGGCTGCGCTTCGAGCCCGGCGGGGCGGCGCCGTCGGCGCCGAGTTTCTCGGCGCTGCAGGTGGAGGGGACGATCCGCCACCCCGCTGATCAGGGGGTGTGGGAGTATTCCGTCGTCCTCTCGATCCGCAACGAGCGCGGCGAAGAAGTGGCCCGCCAGGTGGTCGGCGTGGGCGCGCTCAAGGCCGACGACGAGCGGAGCTTCTCGCTCGCCGTCGAGGTGTTCACCCCCGAAGACGCCGCGACCGGCTGACGCCGCTCTTTCCGCTCAGAACGTCACGTTGAACTTGCCGTTGGTGACCGAGATGGTCCCCGTGGCGGGCGTGCCCGGGCTTGCGGCACCGGTGAACGAAAACGTCCCCGACGCGCCGGTGGCGCTCACCGAGTTGATCGTGACACTTCCGGTGCCGCCGTTGTAGCCGGTGACCCACTGGGCCGAGCCCTGGGTCAGCGACTCGAACTCGGCGACGCCGCCGTCGCTGCTGGCCAGGGAATACGTCCCCGGGCCAGTGACGCCGGTCACGGTGATCCCGAGCCAATGGGCCTGCCCGGCGTCATAACCCGCGATCACCAGGGCGTTCGCGCCGAACGAACCGTGCGCCTCAGTGCTGAATTCGTAAGCGGTGCCCGCCACCGTCGCCGAAAGCGGCGAGCCGCCGCCATTGGTTCCGGTGGTGCCATTCCCGCCGCCACAGGCGCAGAGCACGACGGTTCCCGCCGCACCCAGCAGCGCGAGGGGGCGGACATTCCGGCGCGGATCGGTCATCGATGCCTCGTGGATGTGGGGTCGCCGGAGAAGCTGCGCCGCGGCAACCGGGGCGTCAAGCCTGTGCCGCGAGGGTGGCAACCGGCGACGGGTCGAGGGTGAAGTAGAACGTCGCGCCGGCGCCCGGCGTGCTCTCCGCCCAGACCGTTCCGCCGTGGTGCTGCACCACGCGCTGCACCGTGGCCAGCCCGATGCCGGTGCCGGGGAAATCGCTCTGGTGGTGGAACCGGCGGAACGGCCGGAACAGCCGGTCCGCGGAACCGCTGTCGAAGCCGGCACCGTTGTCGCGAACGAAGTAGACTGGCTCGATCCGGTCACCGCCATGGGTGAGCCCGAGCTCGACCCGCGGATGGGCCACCTTGCCGCTGAATTTCCATGCATTGCCGAGCAGGTTCTGCAACAGGACGCGGGTGAGCGCGGGGTCGGCCGACGCCGGCAGGGCCGGCGGTGCAACGAACTCGACGTCGCTGCGCATCGTGGCGCGGAAGACACCGGCGAGCTCGCCGGCGACGGCCGCCAGGTCGACCGGTTGGCGCTCGAGGGGCCGCTCGGTCACGCGGGACAGGTCGAGCAGCGCCTCGGCCATGGTGCCGATCTGGCCCGATTGCTCACCGAGCAGCGCGATCCCTTCCCGGCACGCCGGGTCGAGGGCGTCGCCATGCTGCTCGAGGAGGAGTTCGGCAAACATCTGCATGTGACGCACCGGCGCGCGGATGTCGTGCGAAATCGCCGAGACGAACGCTTCGAGTTGCGCGGTCCGTTCGCGGACCCGGGTCTCGAGCTCGCGATAGACCTGGATGTTCTCCATCGCCACCGCCGTCGTGTCGGCCAGCGCCTGGAGCAGTTCGACTTCGCCGTCACCGGGGAGGCGTTGCACCCGCCAATAGGTCCCGATCGCCCCGACCGGATCGCCGGCCCGGATCGGGACCATCACCACGCTTCGCACGAAGGTCGGCTCATAGGCCGACAGCGGAATGCGCGGGTCGGTGAAGATGTTCTCGACCACGGCCGGTTCCCGGTGCGTCATCGCCCAGCCGCTGATGCACGTCTCGACCGGGAACCGCTGCCCCTTCCAGAGCGGCCCGATGGCATCCTCATCGGCATAGAAGCAGAAGTCCCGGTCGCGGAGCACGAAGGTGGCGCCGTCGGCGCCGGTCAGTTCGCGCGCCGCCCGGCGCACCACGGCCATGATCGCGGCGAGGTCGCGGCAGAGCGACAGCCGGGTGACCACGTCGACCAGGCGGCGATAGGGATCGCGGGGCCCGGGGGCCGGCGGCGGCGCCCCTTCCTGCCTCCTGACCGGGTGCGATGTCATGGCCTCCCCCTGTGGCGTTGGGTCCCGGCGGGGACCCTCCCCGGCATGACGATGCAAGGTCAATGCCGGACGGACGTTACGAGCCGCGCAATAACGCGAAAGGTGTATCGCGGGGGAACCTCGGGGCCGACGCAAGGGCCGGGGCGGGGCGTGTGCAACCATCGGGGCGCGGCGGCATCTTTCCAAGTGGCGGCGGCGGGAAAGCCCGTCCGGGCCGCCTTCACGAGGAGGGAGCATGATCGCTCGATACTGGCTCGCGTTTGCGGGCCTCGGCGTGATCGCCTGCGGTGGCAAGAGCAGCGGCGCGCCCGGCGCGACGGACACCACCGGGGCTGCGGCAACGGCCCAGGGGGCAACGGCGGCCGGCGGTGGTACCGCCGCCGCGGGAAGCGTCGTCAGGGTGCAGATGACCGGTGACGGATCGACCAAGGCCGCTTTCGTGCCGGACCACATCACCATCTCGCCCGGCACGACGGTGGAATTCGTCAACCAGTCCGGCTGGCCGCACAACCTCACGTTCTACACCGATTCCATCCCCCCCGGGGCGCAGGCGGTGCTTCAGGCGGCGATGCCGAACACGATCGGAACGCTGACGTCGCCGATGTTCACGACGGCCAACGAGACCTACGACATCTCGTTTGCCGGCGCGCCGACCGGGACCTACAAGGCGTACTGCATTCCCCACATGGCGCTGGGGATGAAGATCACCATCGACGTCCAGTAGCGGTCACTGCCCCGGCGGCAGCCGGAAGACGCTCAGCTGCGGATGGAACGGCGAGGCAATCGGCGCGCCGCCCGGCGCCGAGAAGCGGATCGTCACCGCGGCGCTCGACGCCGGGGTATCGAGCCGGTTGAACGCCATCGCTCCCGGTTCCATGTAGTTGGTGGTGGTGTCGGACGAAATCGGGTAGAGGTAGAGTGGCCGCGGCGTCGTGATCGCCCCCGACGCCGAGGTGGTGAAGAGTCGTGCCCAGAGCTGACTGACGTTCCGCGACACGAAGCGGAGGTCGGCGGGGGCGGTGGCCCGGGGCAGCCCCGGAAGGCTGTCGGTGTAGAGCGCCAGCCCGAAGTGGCCGAACAACGTGGGGAACGACTGTCCGGTTGCCGCCTGGATTGCCGTGACGCCGTCGGACGGCCCGTCTTCCAGCTGCCGCAGCAGGTTGTTGCCGAACTGGTCGGCGAGCCACCTGACCAGCAGCCAGTCACCCCCGCGCCATGCCGACCCGTCTTCCGAGTCGTTGTGCAGCGTCACGCTGGCGGTGTCGGGGAGGAAGGCATAGACGTAGGAATCGTACAGGAACCCCGCCACGAAGGTCTGCGACGAATCGGGGAAGATCTGCGACGGGTCCCCCCGGCACGCCGGCGCCGGGCACATCTGTTCGTAGTGCACCGAGCCGAGTTCCTCGGCCACGATGCTCATCCCCTCGTCGAGCCAGCTCGACTGGGGGTCCTGTCCGTGCAGCAGCACGTGAGTCGAGTAATTGATCAGGTGTTGCAGCTCGTGGAGGAACGTCGCGGGAACGTCGAACTCGACGTCACTGACCGCGTGGGCACAGCTCACACTGCCGTTCGGATCGGGCACTTCGGAATAGAAGATCTCGCCGTGATTCGACGCCGGGTCGGATGGGCCCGCCAGGTCTTCCGGATTGAAGTAGCCGGCGACGTACCCCTGGCTCTGGCAGGCCGACGCCGTCACCAGCGAGTTGACCAGCGGCGTCAACAGCATGATGACCCGGTTGTTGCCATCGACATCCGACGGCTGCCCGAACGCGGTGCTGTCGATGTCGTAGAGGGTCTGGTCGAAGTACTGTCCGAAGCTGGTGAGCTGGCTCTGTGAGAAGCCGGGCGCCGGCGACGCCTGGTCGACATAGAGCAGCACGTTGTTGCCGGCGTACGCCAGCGCCGCGGTGACCGTCTGCAGCTGCCCGGTGACGAACGACGCCCGCACCGTGAACGTCGTGGTGCTGCCGATCGGTGGCGGCTGGTAGTCGAACGACGGACCGTTGATTCGCGCCGCGGCGCCGGACGGCCATTGCCACGCCGCGGACCGGAACTGCTGCCGGGCGTTGGCGTGGAGCTCGGCGGTGAAGGCGTCCTGCATCGTCATCCGGCGCGGCGCCGGGATTGACCCGGACGTGCGGGCGAAGAGCGCCGCCTGCTGGGCGTCGGTCACGGCCCGCTGCGCCTGTCGACCGGCCAGCGCCGACGCGGCGGACGCGGTCCCGCTGGCCAGCTGGTAGCGCACCGTCTGGTTGGCGACGGCGTCGGTGGGCATCTGGGCCACGATCAGGTAACTCGCCCCGTTGCCGGCCAGCGTCAGCGTGGTGCCGCCGTTGGTGCAGTCGACCAGCGCCGACGCATTGACCGCGAGGTCGAGGGTATCGGGGCCGCTACAGGGATTCAATGTGAACGACGACGGCGGCGGGGTGGTCGTCGACGTCGGGGTCTTCGAGCAGGCGGCGGTGGCAAGCAGCGCCACGGCACTCCACGCGGCAAGGCGTCGGACGGTTCGATTGGTCATGATGTTGCGATCCGCATCGTTGGGGGAAGGCGACCCGGTGCATCATGGCGGGTTGCCGCCGGCCGCGTCAGCTGGACGGCCGACGGCGCGATTCCGCCGCTGTCAACTCGTGCCCGGAAGTATCGGCGCAGCGAACCCTGCCATGTTGCCGCCCGGTTCACGCAGATACAGTTCGACGGTTCCATGGAACGTCTCGTGGCGCGGTTTCATGACGGGAGCGCCGCGAAGCGCGACTTCGATCGCGTCGCAACCCGCCACTTCGAAATGCAACGCCACGGAATGGCCGGCGAGTTCCGCCTCCTGAGCCCAACGGGGCCCGGCGCCTTCGTCAGCCAGTACAAGGATAGCGGAAAAGCCGCCGGGCCCGCGACGTTACATTCCGACCGATGCCCCACCCGGTGACCTTCCACCTCATTCCGCACACCCACTGGGACCGGGAATGGTACCGCACCCGGGCGGCGTTCCGCGCCCGCCTTCTCACCACCTTCCGCGCCATACTCGACCTTCTCGACGGCGACCCGGGGGCGCGATTCACCCTCGACGGGCAGACGGTGATCGTCGACGACGTCCTCGCCGCGGCACCGGCGTGGGAGCTGTCGGTTGCCCGGCTGGTTCGCCAGCGGCGCCTCGCGATCGGGCCGTGGTACGTCCTGGCCGACGAGTTGCTCCCGGCCGGCGAATCGCTGCTTCGGAACCTGCTGGAAGGGAGCCGCGACGCGGCACTCCTTGGCGGCCGCATGGACGTGCTGTACAGCCCCGACGCGTTCGGCCATCCCGCGGTGCTGCCGGCACTGGCAGCGGAATTCGGCATCGCGTCCGGCGTCGTCTGGCGCGGGCTGATGCCCTCCGCGGGGGCGGAGCGCGACTGCTACCGCTGGCAAGCGCCCTCGGGGGCCGAGATCGTCGTGCACCACCTGCCGCGCGCGGGCTATGAGAGCGGCGCCGCGCTTCTCGATCCGAAATCCGTGGCGCGGCACTGGAAGCAACTGCGGGCAGAGCTGCTGGCGCGCGCCGCGACGCCGGAGGTCGCCGTCTGGCTCGGCGGCGACCATCGTGCGCCGCCCGGCGACCTGCGCTGGCTGCGACGCCGCCTGCAACGGCTCGAACCACAACATCAGGTGCGGTGCAGCACCGCCGCCGAATACCTCGCCGCGGTCGAACCGTTTCGCGCCTCGCTCCCGGTGGTCAGCGGCGAACTCCGCTGGTCCGGCGGCCACACCTGGAGCCTTCCCGGAGTGCACGGCACGCGGCTTCGCCTCAAGCGGCAACACGCCAGCGCCGAGCTGGTGCTGTTGCGGCATGCGGAGCCGCTCGTGGCGCTGGCCGGCAACCGCGCCGGCGACCTGGTGCCGCTGCTGCGAACCGCGCGTCGCGCACTGCTCGAGAGCGAGTTCCACGACACGATCTGTGGTTGCGTCTCCGACGACGTGGCGCGTGAGCAGCGAGTGCGCCTCGATGCGGTGCGGACCGAAGCATCATACGCCGCGCGCGTGGCGCTCGACCGGCTCACCGGCGACGACCCTGACCGGCGGGGCGGCACCACCGGATCGGAGCGCTCGGTGCTGCTGCTGTGGAACCCCGCGGCGCGTCCCCGTTCCGGCATCGTCACCGCCACCGTCACCTTCTTCCGCCGCGACGTCCTGATCGGCCCCCCGGGCGGCCGGCAGCCCCGGACCGCCGCGGCACCGGCGGCGTTTGCGCTGACCGGACCGGGCGGGCGCACCCTGCCGGTGCAGGTGATCCGCACCGTGGCCGCGCTGGAGCACCGCGACGCGCGAAGCCACGACCCCGACCTCGACGCCGTCGACCAGGTCGAGATCGCCTTCCGGGCGCCGCCGGTGCCGGGGCTCGGCATTGCCACCCATCCGCTGCGCGCGGCGAGCTCCACCAGCCGCACCGGTGGCGTCCGGATCGAACGCGGTGCGCTGACCAACCGCCTTGTTGCCGTGACGCTCTCGTCACGCGGCGTCCTGCGCCTCGACGATCTTCGCACCGGTCGCCGGTACGACCGCCTCTTCGGGCTCGAGGATGCCGTCGATCGCGGCGACAGCTACACGGTGTCGATCCGGCGTACAACGCGGCGCCCGCAGCTGCGAGGTGGAGCACTGTGGTACCCCGCCGCGGGGCCGTTGGTCGCGGCGGTTGCCGCCGAGTGGACGCTGCTCACCGCCAACCGCGGCATGGTCTCGTGCCGCATGCTGGTGACGTTGCACGCCGACTCGCCGCTGGTGCGGGTCCGGTTCGACCTCGACCATCACGCCCGCGATCATCGCCTCCGCGCAACGATCCCGGTCGGCTCCGGCACCGTGGTGCGAGCCGGCGCGGCGTTCGGGTGGGAGATGCGCGACGGTTCACCACCCGATTCGACGCCGACCGAACGCGCCGTGGCGACGGCACCGGCGCAGCGCTACGTCGCCGCCGGCGACGAAGGCGGCGCGCTGGCGATCCTGGCACCCGGACCGTTCGAATACGAATGGACGCCCCGGCGCGAGGTGGCCGTCACGCTACTTCGGGCCACCGGTGAGCTGTCGCGCAATGACCTTGCCGAGCGACCGGGCCATGCCGGCTGGCCCACGCCGATCCCGGCAGCGGAAGAGCCCGGTCGTCACCTCGTGGAGTGGGCAGTCGTTCCGCTCGGGGCCGGCGACCTCGACCAGCCGGCCCGTCTCGAGGCATGTTGGGAGGACGCGTTTCTTCCCCTCAAGCCGGTCTTCGTGCGGGAGTTTGCGGGCGATGTGGCGCCGGCGGTGATCCGCTCGGGGGTGGAATTGCGCGGCGACGGGCTGGTGTTCTCCGCCGCCAAACCGGCGGAATCGGGACGCGGGCTGGTGGTGCGGTGCTGGAACGCCACCGACCGGACGGTCGCCGGCGAATGGCGCGCCGCCAGGGCTGTCCGGCGTGCCACCCGGGTCCGCGCCGACGAGTCCGCCGTGGGCGCCATGGCCATCCGGCGGCGGCGAAGCGTCCCGTTTTCCGCCCCGCCCCGCCAGATTGTGTCAGTACTGATCGAGTTCGAGGACTGAACGCAGATGACCCCACTCCGTCGCACCATGCTGCCGGCCATCGTGATGGCCGCCATCGCCCTCACCTCGGCGATGGCGTTCCCACACGTCGCGTCGGCACAGCACCCCATCGCCTGGACGCTCAGCGACGTCCCCGCGAAGGTCGACGCCGGTGCGCCGTTTACCGTCAAGCTCTCGGCGAGGATCCCGCCGGGCTGGCACATCTACTCGACGACACAGCCCCCGGGCGGCCCGCTCCCCACGGTCGTCACCGTCAAGGGTGACACGACCTTTGCCGTGAGCGGCCCGTTGCAGTTCCCGGCGCCCGACGTGGCGATGGATTCGGCATTCAACATCTATACCGAGACGTACGTCGATTCGGTGACGATCGCGACGCCGCTGACGGCGCACGCTGGCGGGAAGCGCACGCTGACCCTCGACGTTCACTACCAGGCATGCACCCAGGTGGAGTGCCTGCCACCGATCAGCGATCGCCTGTCGCAGCGGGTGCAGGTCGAGGGTGCGGTGGCCCCCGCCGCCGCCGCACCGGGCGTCGCGCCGCCGGCGCCGCCGACAGGGGCTGCGACGGCACCGCCCACCACGGGCCGGGCCACCACGGCGGCTACGGGCGGCCCGGTCGGCACCGGGGCGACGACCGGGTCGCTGGCGCTCTTCCTCTGGCTTGCCGCGGTCATGGGGGCGCTGTCGCTCCTGACGCCGTGCGTCTTCCCGATGATTCCGATCACGGTGTCGTACTTCACCCGTGCCCACGAAGCGGAGCGAGGCAGCGCCGCACGGCGCGCGTCGATCTACGGCATCGGCATCATGGCGACGTTCACCATCTTCGGCATGGCGATCGCCGTGCTGGTGGGCGCCGGCGGCATCAACCGCTTTGCCGCCAATCCGTGGATCAACCTCCTGGTCACGGCAATCTTCGTGGCGTTCGCGTTCAACCTCTTCGGCGCCTACGAGATCACCATCCCGGCGCGGTGGCTCACCGCGCTCGACCGCGCGACCGGGCGCGCCGGCGGCAGCGAGACCGTCGGCATCCTGCTGATGGGCTTCACCTTCACGCTGACGTCGTTCACCTGCACGGCGCCGTTCGTCGGCACGCTGCTGGTGATGGCAGCGCAGGGGCACTGGGAGTGGCCGCTGCTCGGCCTGCTGGTGTTCTCGGCCGTCTTCGCCTTCCCGTTCTTCCTCCTGGCGCTGGCACCACGGATCGTCACGCGGCTCCCCCGCTCCGGGGAGTGGCTGCACCGCGTCAAGGTGGTGATGGGCCTGCTCGAAATCGCCACCGCGATGAAGTTTCTCGCCAACGCCGACCTCGTCTGGCAGTGGGGCATCTTCACCCGGCCGGTGGTGCTCGTCGTCTGGGGGGTGACCGCCCTGGTGATGGCGGGCTACCTGCTCGGCGTGGTCCGCTGGATCCGCGGAACGGGCCGGCCGACGGCGCTGGGCGTGATCGGTGCGGCGGCGGCGCTCGCCGTGGCCTGTTATGTCGGGCTGGGCCTCGCGGGGCGGCGTCTCGGCGAGCTGGAGTCGTTCCTGCCGCCTCCCGAGGGCGGCGTCACGCACGGCACCCTGACGGAGCCGGGCGGACTGACGTGGCTCGTCAACGACTACGCCGGCGCGCTGTCGCGTGCCCGCGCCGAACACAAGGCGGTGCTGGTGGACTTCACCGGCTACACCTGCACCAACTGCCGCTGGATGGAGTCGAACATGTTTCCCCGCCCCGAGGTGCACGACCGGCTGGCGCGGATGGTGCGGGTGCGCCTCTACACCGACGGCGACGGCGACGTCTATCAGCAGCAGCAACAACTCGAATTGCAGAAGTTCGGCACCGTCGCGCTGCCGTACTATGCCTTGCTGGACAGCACCGGCCGGGTCGAAGCACGGTTCGTGGGCATGACGCGCAACACCAGGGAATTCACCGACTTTCTCGATCACGGCACCGAATAGCGGAGGGGTGATGTCACGAACCGCATGGGGAATCGCGCTACTCGCACTGCCGGTGGCACTCGCGGCGCAGCAACCCGCACTCAGCGCGCCGGCGGCGTGCCGTCAAGGGGCCGCCGACTGGTTCAACACGACATATACGGCAGCGCGGAAGGCGGCACAGCAGCCGGGCGGGAAGCCGGTCGACGTCACGGGCCTGGTGGCGCAACGCACCGCCCGCGAGGCGGCGTGCGCCGACCGAATCGATGCCGCCACCGTCAGCGGCGCGACGCTGCTCGACCTGGCGTCACTCGACATCGAACTCAACCGGCGCCCGCAGGCGATTGCCGCCGTTCAGCAGCGCCTCGGCGAATCGGGGCTGACCCAGCGGGAGCGCGGCGCGGCGTTCAGCGCGATGATCTCGATCGACACCCGCGCCGACACCGCCAGCCTCGATTCGGCCGAGCAGTACATGGCGCGGCTCGACGCGCTGCCCGACTCGCTCGACGACCTCAAGCTCGATGCCCACGGGCGGCTCAACAGCGAGTATCGCTACCTCGACTTCAACAGCCGGATCCGCCGGCATTCGCAGGCCATCATCGATCTCGGCCGCCCGCTCAAGCTGGTCGGCGCACCGACCGGCGCGGTGAAGATGGCCCCCGCGACATTCACCGTTGCCGAGGCGTACACCGACATGGCGGAGGTCTACAGCGATTTCGGAAAGGCCGATTCGGCGCTGATGATCCTCGACCAGGCGCGAACCGATCATCCCGAATTCTCGTCGTGGATTGTCGACAACCTGCTCACCCCGGAGCGGCAGCGCTTTGCCCTCGTCGGCACCCGCGCCGCGCCGATCGCGGCGGCGCACTGGCTCAACGCCCCCGCCGGCGAGGACACCGTCGACCCGGCCGGTCACGTCACGGTGCTCGAGTTCACCGCCCACTGGTGCATTCCGTGCCGCAACAGCTACGCCGGGCTGGTCGACATGGCCAAGCGGTTCGAGCCGCAAGGGGTGCGGTTCCTCTTTGCCACGCAGTTCTACGGCTATGTCGGCGCGCAGAAGAACCTCGACGAAGCGCAGGAACTGGTGGCCGACAGCGCGTACTACGACGGCGAGCATGCCATCAGCTTCCCGATTGCCGTCGCCCAACAGCCGCAACAGCCCACCGGCCCGAACGCGGTGTACGTCCCCAATCCCAACGACCAGCATTACCACGTCGGCGGGATTCCGCAGGTGGTGATCATCGACCGGAACGGCATCATCCGGCGCATCATCACCGGCTGGGACTTCGGCAACGTCGAGCGGTTGCCGCCGGTGATCGCGTCGTTGGTGAGCCAGCCCTGACCGGGCGGCCTCACGCCGCCAGGCCGCGCTCCTGCAGGGCGTCGGCCAGGAGCGTGCAGGCCACCACCACCAGCACCAGCGCCACGCCGGGCGCCAACCCCACCCACGGGGCGTTGACCACGCTGTCACGCCCCGAGCTGATCAGCGTGCCCCATGAGGCCGTCGGCGGTTGCACGCCGAGCCCGAGGAACGAGAGCCCCGCTTCGAGCGTGATCGCGCTCCCGATGCCGAGGGTGACGGCGGCGAGCACCGGCGGCGCGGCGTGGGGCAGGATGTGCCGGGTCGCCACCCGCCACCGCCCGGCCCCGAGCGCGATCGCCCCCAACACATAAGGCCGGCCCAGCTGGGCGCGCGCTTCGGCGTATACCAGCCGCGCAATCGGCATCCATCCGGTCACCCCGAGCACCACGACCACCTGCACGAGGCCGGGCTGCCACAGCGCCGCCAATAGCAGCAGCAGCACGACCCGCGGCAACCCCAGCGCAAAGTCGGTGACGCCGAGCAGCACGGCCGTGGTCGCCGGCCGGGTCAGAGCCGCGGCGGCGCCCACCGCAACGCCAAGCACCAGCGAGAGCACCATGGTGAGCACGCCGACGGCGAGCGACACGCGCGCGCCGTAGAGCAGGCGGCTGAGCACATCGCGCCCCAGCCGGTCGGTGCCGAGCAGATGCAGTGCGCCGCCCGGGTCGGTGCTTCCAGGCGGGAGAAAACGGGTCGCCGCGACGTCGCCGACGGCTGCCGGGTGCGGCGCGAGCACCGCCGCGCCGATCGCCGCCAGGGCGATGACGGCCAGCACCGCGGCGCCCGCAAGCGCCCGGCCGTCGTGGCGTCTGCGCGGGGCGCGCGGCGCGTCAGTCGACGGCGGCGCCAACACGGCTCCGGGGATCGAGGAGGAGGACCGCGCCCTCGGCAAGGAGGTTTCCCGCCACGACGAGCACCGCGCTGACGGTGACAGCGGCCATCACCACCGGATAGTCGCGCGCACCCACCGCGGAGACCAGCAGGTGACCCACCCCGGGCCACGCGAAGATCGCCTCGACGAAGACCGTGCCGGAGAAGAACGCCGGCAGCGACAGGCCGAGCAACGTGACCAGCGGCACCAGGCCGTTGCGCAGCTGGTGGCGCCAGACGACCTGACGGGGAGAGAGGCCGCGAGCGCGCGCCGTCATGAGGAACGGCGCCTCGCGCAGTTCGCGCATCGATGCGCGGGCAAATCGCGCGACGCCGCCCATGCCGATGAGCGTCAGCGTCATCCACGGCAGGGCAAGGTGGCGCAGCCGGTCGAGCAACCGGGCGCCGGGCCCGAGGAAGCCGGCGTCGAGGCCTGCGGCACCAAATGCGGGAAGCCAGCGGAGCCGGTAGGTGAACAGCATCACCAGCACGAGGCCCAGCCAGTAGCCCGGCACCGCGTTCAGCGTCACCGACGCCGCGGACACCGCGCCGTCGACACCCCGGCGGCGGGTGTTGGCCTGCAGCGTACCGATGATCACGCCGAAGAGGTAGCTCGCCGCGAGCGACACGGCGACCAGCAACGCCGTGGCCGGCCACGCCTCGCCCAGCATCGCGCTGACCGGCCGGCCGGTGACGAAGCTCGACCCGAAGTCACCGTGGACAGTGCGGCTCAGCCAGCTGCCGTACTGCGCCAGGAGCGGCCGGTCGAGCCCGAGGGCATGACGCGCCGCAGCCCGCTGCGCGGCGGTCGCATCGGGACCCAGCAACCGGACGACCGGGTCGCCCGGCGCGAGGTGCAGCAGGACGAAGGTCAGGGTGACAACGCCGAGCACCGCCGCAACAGCCCGGATCACCCCGAGAAAGGCGCCGTGACGCATGGGGAGAATGTAGACTTGGGGGATGCGCTGTGTCCTCTCTCTGTCGTTGGTGGCACTGGCGGGGTGCACCGGGCTCGCCACGGAACGGGGCGACACGGTGATCTTCGCCTCGGGGGCAGACCTCCAGAGCATGAATTCGCTCATCACCACCCATCCCCTCGCCCGGCAGGTGCAGCGCTACGTGTTGCTCACCACGCTGTTCCGCTACGACTCGGCGCTGCGGCCGGAGGGGTACCTGGCCCGCGCCTGGCGATGGTCGGACGATCAGCGCACGCTCTCGCTCCAGCTCTACACCGGATTGCGCTGGCACGACGGTGCGCCCACCACCGCCCGCGACGCGGCGTGGACACTCAGCACCGCCGCCGACCCGCGCACCGGCTATCCGCGCCTTGCCGACCTTGCCGCGATGCAATCCGCCGAGGCGCCGGATGATTCGACGCTGGTCATTCACTACCGCACCCCGCAGCAGACGATTCCGGATGTCCTCACCGACCTCGCGGTGCTGCCAGCACACCTGCTCGACACCGTGCCGCCCGGGCGCATGCGCAACGCGACGTGGAATGCGCATCCGGTCGGCAACGGACCGTTCACGTTCGTCTCGCACGAAGCCGATCGGCGCTGGGTCTTTGCCGCCGACTCGACCTTTCCCACGGCACTCGGCGGTCCGCCGCGGCTGCGGCGCCTGGTGATCGCGATCGTCGATGAACCGACCACCAAGCTGGCCGCGCTTACCGCCGGCGAGCTCGATTTTGCCGGCATCCAGCCCGCCGATGCCGGATTCGTGGCGCGTGATTCGCAACTCCGGGTGCTGACGTATCCGATCCTGCTCAGCTACGCCATCGTCTTCAACACCCGCCGGCCGCCGTTCGACAACCGGCAGGCGCGACAGGCCGTCGACGCCGCGATCGATCGCCGCCAGGTCGTCGACGGCTACCTGTTCGGTTTCGGAACCCCGATCACGGCGCCGCCGGTCCCCGGCGCAGCGCCCGCCGATACCGTGCCGCCGCCGAGCCCGGAGCGGGCACGGCAACTCCTCGGGGCCAGGCCACTCTCGTTCGAGCTGCTCACCGTCGGCAGCGGTGACGCGGCCATGGAGCAGCTGCTCCAGGCCCAGCTGGAGCGCGCCGGCATCACCGTGCGCATCCGGCAGATCGAACTCGCCACCTATCTCGACCGCGTGGAGGGACCGCGCCATGATTTCCAGGCTGCGGTGATGGGCATCCCCGGCGACCTCGCCATGGGCGAGTTGGCCCGGGTGCTCGCGATCAGCGGCGAAGCCGCCGGGGGCGACGCCACCGCGCGACTCGAACGGATCCGTGATTCCGTGCCGGCGGCGTTCATCTACCAGGCCACCGGCGTCCAGGGGATGAACCGCCGGGTCCGGGATGTCGGGATCGACGTTCGCGGCGAGCTGGCGACGGTGACCCGCTGGTGGGCGCCGCCACGATGACCACCTTTGCCGCCAGCGCGCCGACCCGCCTCGACCTCGCCGGCGCATGGACCGACGTTGCGCCGTTTGCCACCGACGAGGGCGGCGCGGTGACCAGCGTGGCCATCGATCTCCGGGCTCATGCGTCGTTTACGCCGGGCGGCACGGACTTCCGGCTCATCTCCGATGACCTCTGCATCGAAACCGCGGCGCCGACCCCGGACGCCCTGCCATCGGGCGGCCCGCTGGCGCTGCTCGCCGCCGCGGTGCGCCGCTGGCGTCCGCCCGCCGGACAACTCCGCACCTGGTGCGAAGCACCGGCCGGCGCCGGGCTCGGCGGCTCCGGGGCACTGGGAGTCGCAATCACCGCGGCCCTCGCCGATGTCGCCGGCCGCTCGCTGGACCGCGCAGGGCTGGCCACCGCCGCGTGGGAAGTCGAGACGATCGACGCCGGACGATATTGCGGCATGCAGGATCAGTTCGCGGCGGCGTTCGGTGGTATCCATCGGTTCGGCTTCTCGGCGTCCGGCGTCACGGTGCGGTCGCTCGACGCGCCAGCCGGTTTCGACCGCACGCTGGCGCACCACCTGATCGTGTGCTTCACCGGCCAATCGCGCCTCTCCTCTGACGCCATCAACCGGGTGATGGACTCCTACCGCGCCCGGCGTCCGCCGGTGGTGGCGGCGCTGCGCGAGCTGGCAACCCTCGCCGATGCCATGGCCGAAGCAGTGGTGCACGGCGACCTGCCGTTGATCGGCGCCTTGCTCCGCGCAAATTGGAAGGCACAGCAGCGGCTCGACGACGGCATGCAAACGCCCACGATGGCACGTCTCGAAGCCGCCATGGATCGCGTCGGCGCGTTTGGCGGGAAGGCGGCGGGCGCGGGCGCGGGAGGTTCGATGTTCTTTCTGGTTCCGGATCGCGACGCGGCGATCGAGGCGGCCGGCAGCGCCGGCGCCACGGTGCTGCCGCTCCACCTGCCCGCCAATGGAGTCACCGCCGGATGAGCGCTGCCGAAGTCTTTGCCTCCCGCCGCAGCATGATCGCCGGCAGTGACGACCTGTCGGCCCTGCTGGCTCGTCAACGGCTCCGCGCCGCGCCGGTGCTGGAGCGGATGCCGCCGGTGCCGCTGGTCAAGGCCCTGCTCTCGCAGGACGGTGGCAGCTGTCCCGAAGACGGCAGCCCGCTGCTCTTCGATCCGTGGAGCCCCGACGAACATCGCTGCCCGCGCTGCGGACGGAGCTTCTCCGGTCCCCGGCATCACGCGCACTGGGCCCGCGCCCAGCACCTCTGGCTTGCCGAGCGCGCCGCGCAGCTCGCCACCGTCGCCGTGCTCACCGACGATGCGCAGGCCACCGCGCGGGCGCGCGAGCTGCTCGCCGCCTACTATCACCGCTACTTCGAGTTGCCCAACCGCGACAACGTGCTCGGCCCGTCACATCTCTTCTTCTCGACGTACCTCGAGTCGATCTGGATCCTCGATTATCTCGCGGCGGCGTTCCTGCTCCGCTCCGCCGACCTGCTCGACGAGGTCGAGCTCCAGTCGATCGACGCCATTGCCGACGAGGCCGCCGGGCTGATCGGCGAATTCAACGAAGGGATGTCGAACCGCCAGACCTGGCACGCCGCGGCGCTGACCGCGCTGGGCTGCTGGTTCGACGACGAGGAGCTGATCCGCCGCGCCATCGAGAGTCACACCGGGTTGCTCGGCCACCTCACCGACGGCTTTGGTAGCGACGGGATGTGGTTCGAGGGAGAGAACTATCACCTCTTTGCAATGCGCGGCCTGATGCTGGGCCTGCACTGGGCGCACGCCGCCGGTGCCGAGATGCTCGAGGACGACGAGCTGGCGCATCACCTCGGCTCCGCGCTGCTCGCGCCGGCGGCGAGTGCGCTGCCCGACCTCACCTTTCCGGCCCGCCAGGACTCGCGGTTCGGGATGTCGCTCGCGCACCCGGCCTACCTGGAGTGCTGGGAAGCCGGTCACCGTTGGCTCGGCGACCGCGCACCGGAGACACTGGTGCCGTGGCTGCACGCCCTCTACGCGACGCCGGCCCGTTTCGACGGCAACTACGATTCGTACCTGCACGAAGCCGGCGAAACACCACCCGAACGGCGCGGGCGCAGCGACCTCTCCTGGTGGGGGCTCTGGAACATGACGGCCAGCCTCCCCGACGCTCCACCGTGGGCACCGGCCAGCCGGCTCCTCGTCGACCAGGGACTCGCCATCCTCAGGGCCGATGGAACGTGGCTCGCGCTCGAATGCGGGCCGCCGCGCGAAGGGCACGGTCACCCCGACCGCCTCCAGTTGTCACTCTTCGCCAACGGTGTCTACTGGTTGCCGGACCCTGGCACCGGCTCGTACGTCACCCGTGACCTCTTCTGGTATCGCTCCACGCTGGCGCACAACGCGCCGCGAATCGACGGGACCGACCAGTCGCCGCAGGTCGCCGCGCACTGCTCGGCGTTCGATGCCGCCGGCGGCTGGCAGTGGATGGCGGGACGCTGGGGCGCGCTGGAGAGACGCGTCGTGCTGGGCCCGCGCTGGATCGTCGACGTGCTCGAGGGCGACTTCGAAGGCGAGCGGCTCGTCGAACTGCCGTGGCACGGGCACGGCACGATCGCCGCCGCAAGCGCCGGTACCTGGCCGCCGGCCGATTGGGAGCCGGCGTTCGTGACCGGTGCCCGGCGATTCGCGGCCGAGTCGACCGGCCCGGCGCAGATGGTGGTGACCAGCGGTGACGCAACGCTGCACCTCTGGCTCACCGGCCACGACACGCTGCTCCGCGCCGTGGCCCCCGGGCTGCCGGGACACGCCGAAGCGACGTTCCTGGTGCAGCAGGCCACCGGGCGGCACATCCGGCTCGTCACCGTACTCGACCTCGCCGGCGAAGTGACCGGCGTCGATGCCGGCGAGCGGACCGTCGCCGTGCAGCACGGTGGCACCACCACGCAGGTGGAATTCGGCGAAGGGGAAATGGTGATCCGCGCTGACGACGGCACCATCACCCTGGCTGGCGCGCGTCCGGCGCCCCGGGCGCTGGGCCGGATTCTCACCGAGCAGCCGATGCTCACCCACGGGCACGCGATCTGGATTGACGCCGCGCCAGCCCTCGATGGAACGCTGGCGGGCTTCGATACGTCCGAGCCATTGCAGCTCGACGACGAGCACCAGTACTTCCGCAGCGAGGAGCCCTACCCGGGTCCTGACGACTTCTCGGCGGCCGGATACGTCAACTGGGATCAGGACGGTATCTACCTCGCCGTCGAGGTGACCAAGGCCGAGGTGGTCTTGCGCCCCCCCGATGCTGCTCCGCTGCGCCTCGACAACGAACCGGACGACCTCAACTGCGACGGCGTCCAGGTGTACTATCGCGTCGGCGAGCGCGAGACGTTGGGCTACCTGATCCGCCCGGGCGTGGAGGGTGCGCTGCTGGCACGCCGGGTGACCGGCCCGGTGCGCGACCCGGTCGTGCTGCGGGGCGCCTGGAAGCGCACGCCGACTGGCTACGCGCTGACCGCCGCGATCCCCTGCCCCGGGCTGAACGAACTGCCGCCGGGGACGTCGGTGCGATTCGACCTGCTGGTCAACGAGATGCGCCCCGAACGGATCCGGCGCGCGGGACAACTGGTCTGGAGCGGTGGGCCCGGCTGGATCTACCTCCGTGGCGACCGGCACGACCTCGGGCAACTCGGCGTGCTGGCCCTGCTCTGATGCACATCGCCGGGTTCACATCGACCGGAAGCAAACGACCCGAAGCGCTCTACGGTCCGGACGCGACCGGCGTGCCACTCCGGATGATCCGCAGCGCCGGCTGCACCGTCCGCGCGTCGGACGGCCGCGACTATCTCGATTGCATCATGGCGCTCGGCGCGGTCGCGCTGGGCTACGGACATCCCGCCGTCACCGATGCGGTGATTGGTGCGGCGCGCCAGGGGGGCATCGGTCCGCTGGCACCCGAAGCCGAACCGCTCCTCGCCGCCGACATCGTCGCGGCGATTCCATGGGTGGAGCAGGTGCGATTCCTCAAGACCGGTGCCGAGGCGGTGGCCGCCGCGGTGCGACTGGCGCGAGTCGCCACCGGCCGCGAGCACGTCCTCAGCTGCGGTTACCACGGCTGGCTCGACTGGTGCAGCGATTCTCCCGGCGTTCCCGACGCGGTCCGGGCACTCCATGGCACCGTGCCGTTCAACGACGTCGACCGCACCATCGCCGCGATCCGTGGCACGGCGGACCGGCTCGCCGCCGTGGTGATCGAGCCGGTCGTCGATGCATTGCCCACCCGCGAATGGCTCGAGGCAGTGCGCGAGGCAACCGAACGGGTCGGCGCGCTGCTGGTCTGCGACGAGATCAAGACGGCGTTCCGGCTCGCCCCCGGCGCGGCGATCGATCGCTGGAACATCCGCCCCGACCTGATCGTCCTCGGCAAGGCGCTCGCCAACGGCTATCCGCTCGCGGCGGTCGCCGGTGCCGAACCGGTGATGCGCCGGGTTGCCGACACGTGGATTTCGTCGACGATGGCGACGGAATGGGTCTCGATGGCGGCGGCCCGCGCCACCCTGGCGGTAATGCGGGACGACCGCGTTGCGAGCCAGCTCGCCCGGCAGGGCGAACGCTTCCTCGACGGCCTCGCCGCGATTGCCGGGCGTCACCCCGGTGTCGTCGCCGGCGTTGCCGGCGTGCCGCAGATGTGCTATCTCCGCTGGCGCAGCGACGCGCTGGGCAGCCGGGTGACGGTGGCCGCCGCGCGCAATGGCCTGCTCTTCAAGCGCAACGCCTACAACTTCGTGTCCCTGGCGCACGACGACGTGATCCTCGAGCGGGTGCTGCAGACGCTCGAGGAGGCGGTGGCGGAGGTGGCAGCGGGATGAACCGGCGATGCTGATCGACGTGCACGCACACTTCTACCACGACGCCGGCGGTCGCGCCGACGGGCGCGAGCGCAACGCCAGCCGGCTGCGCGCCGGCGACCGGATCGGCATCACGGTGCACGTGGCGTCGATCCTCGGCAGCTGGGGTCGCCGCTCGCCGACCTACTTTCCGTCGCCCGACGACGTCGTCTCGGGCAACGACGCGCTCCTTGCCATGCAGCGCGACGACCGGCGCATCCGGGGCTACGCCTGCGTCAATCCCAACTTCACCACGCACGCCGTCGCCGAAATCGGGCGCTGCATCGCGGCCGGCATGATCGGAGTCAAGCTCGCCGCCAGCCGGCGGGCCGACGACCCGCTGCTCGATCCCGTCGCCCGGGCCGCGGCGCGCCATCATGCGCCGGTCCTGCACCACATCTGGCAGCATCGCCGCCGCGACTGGCCGGGCCAGGAAGCCTCCGATGCGGCGGAACTCGCCGCCCTCGCCCGCCGGCATCCCGATGTCGCCTTCATCCTGGCGCACATCGGCGGCGGGGGCGACTGGCGGCATTCGCTCCATGCCGTCGCCGATGTCGCCAACATTCACGTCGACCTCTCCGGCAGCGGCGTCGACCGCGGGATGCTCGAGGCGTGCCTCGCCACCGTCGGCGCCGGCCGGCTGCTCTGGGGGTGCGACCTGACCATCGACACCGGCTGGGCCAAGCTCCGGCACCTCGAGCGCATCTGCGCGAGCGACGACATGGAGCGCATCCGCTGGCGCAACGCCGCGGCGATCTTTCCGCCGCGCGCCTTCGAGGTGCCGTGATGCGGACTGACGTCAACGCCTACCTGGGCGCCTACCCGTTCCACGATTCCGCCCCGTGGGACGCCGACCAACTCCTGGCCGAGATGCGCCATGCCGGGGTGACCGAAGCGTGGGTGTCGCACCTCGCCGCGGTCTTCTGGCGCGACCCCGCCGCCGGCAACCGTACACTCTACGACGTGTCGCAACGGATTCCGCAGCTGCGGCCGGTGCCGGCAGTCCACCCCGGCATGCCGGGGTGGGAAGCGGAACTCGACGCCGCGCGCGCCGCGGGTGCGCCATGTGTCCGCGCCGATCCGACCTGGTACGGCATCGAACCGGCGGGCAGCGCCATGCGGGAGCTGGTCCGGCGCTGCGCGGCGGCCGGCATGCCGCTGCGGCTGACGGTGCGATTCGAGGACGGCCGCCAGCGCCATCCACTCGACACCGCCGCCGAGCTGCCACCGTGGGCCATCCGCGCGCTGTTGCGCAGCGACCCCGGCATCCGCCTCGTGGTTGCCGCCGCGGACAGGGAATGCATCGAACAGGTGCACTTCGGCTCGACGCCCGACGAATCGGCGCGCCTGCTCTGGGATATCAGCTGGATCTGGGGACCGCCGGAGGATCACCTCGAACTGCTGCTCCGGACGGTGGGCACCGCGGCATTCGCCTTCGGAACCGGCCTGCCGCTGCGCCTGGCGGAAAACGCCGTCGCCAAGCTCGACCTCCTCGAACTCGAGGCCGCGGACCGCGACGCCATCAATCGGGAGAATGCGGCGCGGTGCGCGGCCGGTCCGGGATAACGCCCGGCGTCAGACCGAAACCAGCACGTGCGGCGCCGTGTCACCAGGCACTTCCTGCGCCAGCTGCCGGGCCGCACCCAGCGAGCGCCACGCCAGCCAGCAGAGCAGCGACGACGAGATCACGAAGACGCTGAACTCGCGGATCACCGCCAGCTCGAAGCTGGCCAGCGACGTGATCGCGATCTGCTGCCGCAGCTGCAACCCGTTGAGCAGCACGTCGGCCGCCGCCCCCAGCAACGTCACCGCCACCACGACGTCGAGCACCGCCAGGACCCGCAGCGTCAACTGACGCCGCAGCCCGATCGCCACGATCGGCGCGAGCGTGAAGCCGATGATCATCGCGACCGCCACGTTCGACAGCAGCTGCTCGGCCTGGAAGCGCCAGCGGAAATCGCCGAAGGCGAGCGGCCACGACGACGTCACCACCGTTGCGACCGGCACGGCGATCATGAACGTCGCCACGGCGTATGCGGGACGACCGAACCAGGAGAGCACGTACGAACTGGGCGGTTCCACGGAACCTTCTCGCGTTCAGGTGAGCAGACGCAACGGAACGGTATCGAACGGCTGCAAGATACGTACCCTGCAGCAGCGTCACGCCAGCCAACGGTCCCGGTTGGCGGCCACGAAGCCGTCGTCGGCCAGCGCCCGGTGGGCGGCTGCAACCCGCGCGATGGCGGCCGCCTGCCCGGGCGAGAGGTCGAGAGCCGGGTCGAGGCACCAGCGGCCGGCGAGCAGCCCCTGCCGGCGCAGCACCTCGTGAATTCCGGGAATGCAGCCGCGAAAGCCGTTCGCGGCATCGAACACCGCGGCGTTGACGTCGGTGACCTCGCTGGCGCGGCGGAGCAACGCGGCCGGGACCGCACCGCCCCGCACCGCCCGGCACCGGCGATAGAGGCGCACCGCGCCGCGGGTCCAGAACGCCCAGTGCCCGAGCAGGCCGCCGACAAAGCGCAACGGCGCCCGCCGCCGGGTCCCCCCGAAACGGGTCAGCAGGTCGAGCACGATGTGGTCGTCGTTGCCGGTGTACAGCGCCACCTTGTTGCGCCGGTCCGACGCTTCGAGCGCGCGGACCACATCGAGCGTCGCGTAGCGATCGAACGGCGCGACCTTGATCGCCACCACCGATTCCACTTCGACCACCCGGCGCCAGAACCCCGACCCCAGCGGCCGGCCGCCCACCGCCGGCTGCAGGTAGAAGGCCATCACCGGCAGCACCTCGCCGACCGCCGCCACATGCCGGACCAGGGCCGCGTCGTCGGCCCGGGGCAGCGCTGCGAGGCTCACCAGCACGGCGTCGTAGCCGAGGTCCGCGGCGACCCGGGCTTCCCGCAGCGCCTGTGGCGTGGTGCCGGTCACCCCCGCCACCAGCGCGGTGCGCCGCCCGCCGCTCGGCCAGTCCCGCGCGGTCTCCGCCGCAAGCTCCAGCACCGGGCGGAACAACCCGACCCGCCGGTCACGGATGGCGAACTGGGTGGTGTGCACCGCCACCGCGAGGCCGCCGGCGCCAGCGTCGAGGTAATACCGGGTGAGGGCGCGCTGGCGCCGCTCGTCGAGGCGCCGTGCCGCGGTGAGCGCCAGCGGATGCGCCGGGATCGCGGTGCCGCGCCGGAGGCGACCAAGCCCCGGGGTCAGAAGGCGCCTCCCCGTTCCTCGAAGTGGGTCGGCTTGCCGAGGCTGCGCCCGCCGCCGGCAATCCACCCAGCAACGAGCTCCACCATCGTCTCCAGCGTGGTCGGCGGCGGGCCGAACAATACCTCGGCTGCCGATGCATCGCTGAGCAGCGCGGTGGCGGCTTCGGCGCCGCGGAACCGCGGTGCGCGGCCAAAGCGCGCCGCGAACGTGGCGGCAAGGTCACGCACCCTGACCGCCGGCCGCCCGGTCACGTTGAGCACCAGCGGTGGGCTCGCCGTGTGGGCCAATGCCATCAGCGCGATGGCGTTCGCGTCCCGTTGCCAGATCACGTTGACGGCACCCATCGCGAGGTCGACCTCCTCGCCGCGGAAGACCCGCTGGCCGATGTCGTGCAGCACACCGTAGCGCGGTTCGATGGCGTAGTTGAGCCGCAGCAACGCCATCGGCGTTCCCTCGCGTCGCGAGAAGAACTCCAGCACCCGCTCCCGCGCCAGCGCCGACTGGGCGTATTCACCGACCGGGTCGGGCGCGACGCGCTCGTCCGGCCCGGCGCCATCAGTGGGCCACAGCGGGTAGACGTTGCCGGTGGAGAACGCGACGATCCGTGAGCTCGGCAGTCGCTGGGCCACCGCGCCGGGCAGCCAGCCGTTCACCGCCCAGGTGCGCGGCTGGTCGTCGCGAGTGCCGAACTTCTGGCCCACCATGTAGATGACGTTGGGGCAATCGGGAAGCGCCTCGCGCTGCGCCGGGTCGAAGAGATCTGCGGCGATCGTCTCGACCGCCGCCGCTTCGAGGGATTCACGCAGCCCCGGCGCGGAGAAGCGGGCCACCGCGACGATCCGGCGCACCGTGCCGGCGGCGTCGGAGGCGCGCCGCGCCAGCCGCGCCAGCGACGGCCCCATCTTGCCGCCGGCGCCGAGGATCAGCAGGTCGCCGTGGACCCGGCCGAATGCCGTGACCAGTGACGGCGTCGGTCGCGACAGCAGCTCTTCGAGTTCCGCTTCGGTCATCGCGGCCCCCGGCCGGGTGTCGCGCTAGCGTTGCGCGGCGGCGGAAACCGGCGTCAGCCAGCCGTGTCGGTCGGGCGTCCGCCCCTGCGCCGTGTCGAGGAACGCGCGCTGCAGCTGCCGGGTGATCGGTCCCGGCTTCCCTTCGCCGACCGGGATGCGGTCGATGCTGCGGACCGGTGTCACCTCGGCGGCGGTGCCGGTGAAGAACACTTCGTCGGCGGTGTAGAGCAGCTCGCGGGTGATCGGGCGTTCGCGCGTCGGGATGCCGGCGTCGCGCGCCAGCTGCAGGATCGAGTCGCGCGTGATGCCGGTGAGCAGCGTGCCGTCAATCGGCGGTGTGCAGACCGTGCCGTCGAGCACCAGGAAGACATTCTGCCCCGACCCCTCGCTGACCATTCCGCCGGGGCCCAGCGCAATCCCTTCGGCAAATCCGTTGGCCAGCGCCTCCATCTTGATGAGCTGCCCGCCGAGATAATTGCCGGCGACCTTCGCGGTGGCGGGAATGGTGTTGGGCGCCACCCGGTTCCAGCTCGAGACACAGGCGTCGACGCCCTGCTCCAGTGCCGTCTCGCCGAGGTACGCCCCCCACGGCCAGCACGAGATGTAGACCTCGACCGGCGACTCGAACGGCACCATCCCGGCGGCCCCGTACCCGCGCACCACCATCGGCCGGATGTAACAGGCATCGAGGCCGTTGCGCGCCACCAGCGCCCGGCACGCCTCGAGCAGCTCCGGGCGCGAATAGGCCAGCGTGATCCGGTAGATCTTTGCCGAGTTGACGAAGCGCCGCAGGTGATCGTCGAGCCGGAACACCGCGGGGCCGTCCGGGGTGGCGTAGCAACGGATCCCCTCGAAGATCGACGAGCCGAACTGCAGCGAATGACAGAGGACGTGAACCGTCGCGTCGCCCCAGGGGATGAAGGATCCGTCCTTCCAGATCCATCCGGTCTCGGTAATGCGGCTCATGACATCCTCACGGGAGCGTGCTGGTTCACAACAATGTCTGGATGGCGCCGCCGTCGACGGCAATTGCCTGGCCGGTGACAAACGCCGCCTGGCGCGATGCCAGGAAGGTGATCACCGCACCGATCTCTTCCGGCATCCCCAATCGGCCCGCCGGCGTGATGTCACGCCAGCGCCGGAACGCTTCGTCGACCGTCTTCCCTTCCCGGTCGGCGTCGGCCCGGGCAAGCCCGCGGAGGCGGTCGGTCTCGACGTAGCCCGGCAGCACGGTGTTCACCGTCACGCCGTCGACCGCAACCTCCTGCGCCAACGTCCGAAGGTAACCGGTGACGGCGGCGCGGAGACTGTTGGAGAGCACCAGGTGCCGCACCGGCGACTTGACGGCCAGCGACGTGATGCCGATGACCCGGCCCCAGTGCCGTTCCCGCATCGCCGGGACAAACGCCCGACAGAGTTCCACCGCACTGCGGAGCAGCAGCTCGGTGGCGCCGCGCCAGGCCGCCCATTCGAACTCGAGCGCGCTGCCGGTCGGAGGGCCACCGGTGTTGGTGACCAGGATGTCGACCGGACCGGCGTCACGAGCGGCGGTGACGACCGCGGCGACGCCGGCCTCGGTGGCAAGGTCGGCCGCCACCCCGACCACCTCGCCGCCGTGCACCGCCAGACGGCGGACCGCGGTGGTGACGTCGTCACCGCTCCGCGCGCAGACCAGGACCCGCGCCCCTTCGGCCGCGAGGGCGTCGGCCGTCGCGAAGCCGATCCCGCGGCTCGCGCCGCAGACCACGGCAAAGCGACCGGCGAGCCCGAGATCCATCGGTCAGCGCCGCAGGTAGCTGTCGGTCCCGGACAGCCAGTCCTGGCGCGGTGGATGGAAGACGTCGAGGTCGAGCGTCTCTTCCAGCGCCTCCGCCCGGTGGCGCAGTCCGCCGGGAATCAGCAGCACCTCGCCGGCGCGCACGTCGACGAAGTCGTCGCCGGGAGCGTCGGCCGCCGCACCGAGCCAGAAGCGGAGGCACCCCGACAGGATGTAGGTGATCTGTTCGTTGGCGTGCTCGTGTGCCGGCACGATGCAGCCGGTCTTGAGGAACACCTGGGCGATCATCATCTGGTCGGTGCTGATGACCTTGCGCGAGAGCAGTGCCGACAGCGCCTCGAGCGGCACGTCGTTCCAGCCGTGTTTGATCGCGTGCGACATGACAATCCCGGTTCGGGAAGGGATGGATCCGCTGCGGCCGTGTTGCGATCCGGCTCGCGACAACCGCCCGCACAATCGCGGTCCGGCGTGTACAATTCAAGCCCCGGGCGCGCCAGACGCCGACCTCCGCTCCCCTCGCGCGGTGCGCCCCGACCTCCGGAGGATGTCGCGATGGCCTATTCGCTCCGCATCAACGGCAAACGCACCACCGTCGAGGCACCGGACGACATGCCGCTGCTCTGGGTGCTCCGGGACGTGCTGGGGCTCAAGGGCACCAAGTACGGTTGCGGCGCGTCGTACTGCGGCGCCTGCACGGTCCACGTCAACGGCCGGCCCGACCGGGCGTGCCAACTCGCCATCGGCGACCTCAACGACGCCGAGATCACCACGATCGAAGGGTTGTCGCCAAATGGAACCCATCCGGTCCAGCGGGCCTGGGTGGAGCTCGACGTGCCGCAATGCGGCTATTGCCAGGCCGGCCAGCTGATGACGGCCGCGGCACTGCTCGAGCGCAAGCCGCGACCGACCGACGCCGACATCGACGCCGCCATGGACGGCAATCTCTGCCGCTGCGGCACCTACATCCGGATTCGCACCGCGATTCACCGCGCCGCCGACCTCGCCGCCGGCGCCGCGCCGGTCGGCCAGCGCTGAGGAGGGTGCGATGACAGCCACACTCGATCGCCGCGGATTCCTCCAGGTCACCGCCGTGGCCGGTGGCGGCCTGCTCCTCGGCGCCTACCTCGCGCCGGCCCGCGCAAGGGCGGCGCAACTCGCCGGCACCACCGCCGACGGCTTCGCCCCGAATGCCTTCATCCGGATCATGCCGGACGGCGCGGTGACGATCATGGCGAAGAATCCGGAGGTCGGCCAGGGCATCAAGACGTCGCTGCCGATGCTCATCGCCGACGAACTTGACGTCGATTGGTCGCAGGTGACCGTCGAGCAGGCGATGAGCGACGCCGGCAAGTACGGCCGGCAGTTCGTCGGCGGGAGCAGCTCGACGCCCAGCAACTACACCGCCATGCGCCGGGTCGGCGCCGCCGGCCGCCAGCTGATGCTCGCCGCCGCCGCCGCGACGTGGGGCGTGCCGGTGTCGGCCTGTTCCACTCGCGCCGGCGTGGTCACCCACCAGCCGAGCGGGCGGAAGCTGTCGTACGGCCAGCTGGTCGCCCGGGCCGCCACGCTGACGCCGCCCGACCCGCAATCGGTGCCGCTCAAGGACCCCCGCGACTTCACGATCATCGGCACGCCGGTGCGTTCCGTCGATACACCGGCGATCGTCACCGGCACCCCGATGTTCGGCATCGACGTGACACTCCCCGGCATGCTCTACGCCGTCTACGTGAAGTGTCCGGTGTTCGGCGGCAAAGTGGTGAGCGCCGACCTTGCCGCCGTCACGACGCTGCCCGGAATCCGGCACGCGTTCGTCGTCGACGGCACCGCCGACGGCACCCGCAGCGGCCTGCATTCCGGTGTCGCGATCGTGGCCGACTCGTGGTGGCAGGCACAACAGGCCGCGAAACGCCTCAAGGTGACCTGGGACGAGGGCCCGACGGCGCTGCAGAGCAGCACCGGATTTGCCGAACAGGCGGCCCAGCTGTCGACCGGTACGCCGGAACGGACCCTGCGCAAGGACGGCGATGTCGCCACCGCGCTGGGCCAGGCCGCAAAGACCGTCGAGGCATCATACAGCTATCCGTTCATCGCGCACGCCACCCTCGAACCGATGAACTGCACGGCGCGGGTCAGCGGTACAACGGCGGAGATCTGGGCGCCGTCGCAGGGCCCGCAGTCCGGCGGCGAGGAAGTGGCGCAGGCACTCGGCATCGACCCGGCCAACGTGACGGTGCACATCGTCCGATCCGGTGGCGGATTCGGGCGGCGCGGCTTCAACGACTTCATGGTCGAGGCCGCGACCATCGCCAGGACCGTCGGCGCGCCGGTCAAGCTGCTTTGGCCGCGCGAAGACGACATGCACCACGACTACTACCGCCCGGCCGGTTTCCACTACCTCAAGGGCGGTGTCGACGCCGCTGGTCGGCTCGTGGCGTGGCACGACCACTTCGTCTCGTTCGGCGAGAACGGCCGCTTCGCCAGCACGGCAGACCTGTCGCCGTCGGAGTTTCCCGCCCGGTTCGTGCCGAACTTCCAGCTCGACACCTCGCTGATACCGCTGGGCGTGCCGACCGGATACCTCCGGGCACCGGGTGCCAATGCGCTCGCGTTCGTGATCCAGTCGTTCATTGACGAACTGGCAATCGCCGCGGGGCGTGATCCGCTGCAGTTCCGCCTCGACCTGCTGGGTCCGGCGCGGATGGTCGACGACAACAGCGCAGCGGAAGCCAGCGGCGCCGGCGAAGAGCGGGCGTTCGGCGGTCGCGGCGCCGGTCGCGGCGGTTTCTCCGCCGGCTATGACGCGGCGCGGGCCCGCGCCGTCCTCGAGCTGGTGCGCGACAAGTCGGGATGGGACCACCGGCAGCCGCCGGCCGGCACCGGCTGGGGCGTGGCGTTCCACTACTCGCACGGCGGTTACTTCGCCGAGGTGGCACAGGTCAGGGTCGACGACTCGAAGCTGGTCCATATCGAGAAGATCTGGGTGGCCGGTGACATCGGCTCGCCGATCATCAATCCGCTCAACGCGGAGAACCAGACCCAGGGCGCCGTACTCGACGGCATCGCCCAAGCGCTCGGGCAGGGGATCACCATCGACCGAGGCCGTGTCGTGCAGAGCAACTTCCACAACTTCCTGCTGCTGCGACACACCCAGGCGCCCCCGGTCATCGAGGTGCACTTCGTCACCAACGACCACTCGCCGTCGGGGCTGGGCGAACCGCCGCTGCCGCCGGTGATCCCTGCCGTCTGCAACGCGATCTACGCCGCCACCGGTACCCGCATCCGCTCCCTGCCGATTGCCAATGCCGGTTTCAGGGTGTTGCGGGAAAGCTGACTGCCGCGATGAAGCACTGGCTCGAAACGCGGCAGGTGTTCGAACAGCTCGAACGGTGGCGGTCGGCCGGAGTCGCGGCGGCCCTCGCTACCGTGGTCCGGGTGCGCGGCTCGGCGTACCGGCACGAAGGGGCCAAGCTCGCGGTGGCGGTCGACGGCAGCTATCTCGGCAACGTCAGCGGCGGCTGCCTCGAGCTCGACGTGCGGGACGTGGCGCGTGATGTCATCGCCGGCGGCCGGCCGCAGCTCCGGCGCTATTGCTCGCGGCTCGACGAGATCAAAGCGTGGGACCTTGGCGTCGGCTGCGAAGGAGAGGTCGAGATCTGGATCGAACCGGCCCGCGCGCCACGCGACACCGCGTTGCACCTCCTCGACGGTGACGACGCCTTTGCCTCATGCACGCTCATCGAGGGCGACGGCGATGGGCACTCGCACTGGACGGTCGCCGTCGGGGCTCCGCGTTCCGGAATGCCGCCGGCGGTGGCGACGGCGTTCGACCAGGTGGTCGGCACCGGCCGCTCGGCATTGGTGGACCACGCGGACGGCGCCGTCTTCGTCGACCTCTTCCGGCCTCCACCGGTCCTGGCGATCATCGGCGCCGGCGACGACGCGCGCCCGCTCGCCCGCCTCGCCATCGAGCTGGGTTTCCGTGTCACCGTCATCGATCGCCGCCCGGGATTGCTCACCGCGGAGCGCTTCCCCGGCGCCACGCTCCTGGTCGACCGCGGCGAGACGCTGCCGGGAAGCCTGAACCGCCCTGCGGACAGCTACGTGGTGCTGATGACGCACCAGTATGCCGACGACGCGACCGCCGGCGCGGCGCTCACGGCGCTTCCCCTGCCATACCTCGGCATCCTCGGGCCCCGCCAGCGCACCGACCGCCTCCTGTCGAGCCTCGGGCCGGCGATCGGCGGGTTTGCCGACATCGTCCATGCACCAGTGGGCCTCGACATCGGCGCCGAGGGCGCCGAGCAGGTTGCCGTGTCGATTCTCGCCGAGATCATGGCGCTGCGCTCGGCACGGCATCCGGCGCCGTTGCGGGAGCGCGACGCGACCATCCATGCCGCCGTCGACTGAGCCGCTCCGCATTGGTGGCATCCTCCTCGCCGCCGGTGCAAGTGATCGCTTCGGCGCCAACAAGCTGCTTCATCCCGTCGGCGGCCGCGCGCTGATCGAGTCTGCCGCGAGCGCCGCTCGCGACGCCGGGCTCACGCCATTGGTGGCGGTGCTGGGCCGCGACGGCGCGGCACTCCGCGCGCTGCTGCAGCCGTACGGGTTCCGCTGCCTGCTCCATCCGGAATCGGCGTCGGCCAGCGCGTCGCTGCACCACGGCCTCGAGGTCATTGCGCCCGCCGTCGACGCCGTGGTGATTCTCCTTGGCGACATGCCGCTGGTGTCGGCAGCGATGATCACCGCGCTCGCGAACGCCGCCGGCCAGTCCGCCGCTCCGGTCGTGGCGTCGCGGTACGGCGGAGTCGTCGCGCCGCCGGTGCTCTTTCGCCGGGCACTCTTTCCGGAATTGCTGGCGTGGCAGGGCGACGGCGGGCCGCGCCCCGTCGTCGAGCGGCATCAGAGTGAGGCGTTGTTCGTCGATTGGCCCGCGGGGGCGCTGGTGGATGTCGACGAGCGAGACGACCTCGCGCGCCTTGCCGCGGCCGATGCCACCTCGCGTTGACCGGTGGCGCAGCGCGGCTCAGGCCGCCATCGCGCTGCTGCACACCTCGTCGTAGCTCGCCGCCAGCCGGTCGAGTTCCAGCTCCCACGACCGCTCGGTCGCGGTGCGTCGCGCACCCTCACCCAGTGCCCGCAGGTCGCCGGCCGACGTGGCGAGCCGCACGATGGCGTCGGCCATCGCCTCGGTGTCGCCCGGTGGATACGCCAGGCCGTTGATGCCGGACCGGAGGTGGTCGGCGACGCCGCCCACCGGGGCTGCGATCACCGGCAACCCGCTCGCCATCGCTTCGAGCAGCACCAGGCCGAGGGTCTCGGTGTGTGACGCGAACACGAAGGCGTCCGCGCTGGCGTAGAGTCGCGGCAACACCGTCGATCGGTCGAGGTTGCCGAGAAAGGTGACGCCCTCCGACGCACTGGCGCGCAGCACCGATTCCCGCGGGCCGCTCCCCGCAATGACGAGGCGGATCGGACGGCCCCCTGCCAGACGCTCCCGGGCCCGTGCAAAGCCGGCGAGAATCCGCTCGACGCCCTTCTCCGGTGCGAGCCGCCCGACGTGCAGCAGCAGGAACGCGTCATCGCCGGCGTAGGCACGGCGCAGCGCGGGATCCCGGCGTTCGGGCCGGAACGTCGCGACGTCGACCCCACGCCCCCACACCTCGACGTCGGTCACACCGAATGCCCGCAGTTCCGCCGCCGCCGACTCCCCCGGGGTGAACACCCGCCGGCTGCGGCGATGGAACCGCGCCAGGTAGCGCTGCACCGGCCGTTCCAGCCAGGGCACCCCGTAGGCAACGGTGTAGCGTGAGAAGTCGGTGTGGTACGACGAGACAACCGGCAGGTCGCGCTTGCGGGCGGCCCGTTGCGCCAGGCGGCCGATCATGAACTCCGTGGCGCAGTGGACCACGTCGGGAACGAACGTCGCGATTACCTCGTCGATGTCGCGCCACGCCGGCGCCGCCAGCCGGATGTCGGGATACAGCGGAAACGCCGTGCTCGGCAGCGCGATCACGCTCGCGGCCGGGTCGCCGCCGGAAACGAAGACATCGTCGGGCACCGGCGGGTAGCGGGGGGCAATCACGTCGACGATCCAGCCGCGCCGCCGCATCCCCTCGACCGATAGCGCTGTTACCACCGACACGCCATTGAGCTGCGGCGGGTAGGTGTCGGTGGCATACAGCAGGCGCGGCGGTCGTGACGCGGTACTCATCACCGGGAACTTTTGCACCCCCGTTCCACGACCGCATCACGTTCCTGTCACGATCCGATCGTTTCAGCACATCTCCACATCGATCTGCATTTTCGACCGGTCCGAGACACCGTCGTGATCCATCCGTCACCGTCACCGCCGATGCTGCTGTGGAAAGGTGGCAGATCTCCACATCGGGAGGAACGATGGAACAACCGCGCGACATCGAGCGGGTCGTCCTGGTGATCCTCGATGGCCTCCGTGCCGACGCCGTGCCGCTCTTTTCGCTCGCGGCCATCGGCGCCGTCGCCGAGCGGGGCGCGCGCAGCTTTGCGGCGCGCACCGTCGACCCCAGCATCACCGCCGCGGCGATCACTTCGCTCTGCACCGGCGTGCCGCCCGAAGTCCACGGCGTCCGGAGCGATCGCTTCGCCGTGCCCCGTCGCGGCCTCACCCCACTCCCCGGGCACCTGCGCGCGCACGGCGTGCCGGTTCGCGCCTTCATGGCGGCGATTCCCCGCGCCTATCGCGGCCTGGCGGTCCGCATCGCGGCGCACCTGGGCCTCGAGCTGCACTTCGACGGCGCCGGTGCCGATGACGTCCTCGCACGCGCGCAACCGTCGCTGGCAACCGAGCGGCGCGGCGTCTGGGTGCTGCACTGGCACGACGCCGACCGGACCGGTCATGCCAAGGGATGGACGTCGCTGGCCTACGCGGCGGCGGCCCGCCGGCTCGACGCCGCGGTCGGTCGCCTCGTCGATGATCTCCGGCTCCTCGACGACCCGGGCACACTGCTGATACTCTGCGCCGACCACGGCGGCGGCGGCGTCAACCGGCGCGACCACAATTCCCGGCATCCGCTCGACACCACCATCCCGGTGATCCTCGCTGGCCAGGCCGTCATGCCGGGCGAGTTGCCGCCCGGTACCCACCTCCTCGACATCACGGCGACGATCCTCTGGGCGCTGGGCGTCCCGCGCCCGGCGGACCATGTCGGACGTGCCCTGGTCGAGGCGTTCCGGCGGTCGGCCGTCGCCGCATCGGAGCCGGTGGCGTGATGCCGATCGCGACGGGTCGCCTGTTCCACCGGCTCGATGCCCGGGACCGCGTGCTGCTCGATCGCTGGTCGCTGCGGGGCGAATCGCATCGCGCGGCGCGACACGCCTGGGTGGCGATTACCCAGCTGGGAAGCGCCCCGGTCACCATCGGCCTGGTCGTCGTACCGTGGTGGCTCGAGCCGTGGCCGCGACACATCACGGTGCAGGCGGCGCTTGCCCTGGCCATCTCGCACCTGCTGGCGCAGGGCATCAAGCGCCGGGTGAGCCGCGAACGGCCCGCCGACACGGCGCTGATTCCCTGCCCCGACCGCTTTTCGTTTCCGTCCGGCCACGCCACCGCGGTGCTGGCGGTGGCGTTGAGTTACGCGCTCGCCTTTCCCGCGGCGGGCGGGCCGTTGATGGTCTGCGCCGCTCTCGCCGGGTGGAGCCGCGTCGTGCTCGGCGTCCACTTCCCGAGTGACGTGCTGGCCGGCCAGCTGGTCGCGGTCGTCACGGTCATCGGGGTGCGATTGCTGGCCTGATCAGTGCCCCCGGGTGACGGAGAACCCGTCCACCTGGATGTCGAGCATGTGATTGGCACGGATCCCCACCTGGCCGTCGGTCGCCGCGCCTTCGAGCTGCGACCTGGAATAGGCCCGGACCTGCTTGCCGTTGGCGAGGAAATGCACCGAATCGCCGTTGACCCGGATCGCGAGCGTGTTCGTCGCGGCGCCGGTGGACGCATTCTCCTTGTTCACCGCCGGATCCGGCGTCAGTGCCTGGATCGCGGTGGGTGCGGCGACTCCCACGCGGTGGGAGATCAGCATCGCGCCGTCCTTGGGGCGGATCACGAAATAGAGATAGGCCTGGGCCGAGTCCTGCAGGTGGCTGCCGCCGATGAACAGGCCGTAGGTTTCGTGCCCCATGCTGCGCGCCTGCGAGAACGTCGCGCTGACGGTGTAGTTGCCGTGGGCCGCAAACTCCGGGTTGTAGTAGATCGCCCAGCCGTTCGGGGCCGACTTGATGTGGTAGCCGCCGCCGGTGGCGACGAAGCTCACCGCCGTCGGCGCCGGCGCCGGACCCGGCCGCGGGTCGAACCGCATCATCCACCCCGGCGGCAGCTTCCCCGATCCCACGGCGGCGGTTCCGCCCATCCCACCCATCCTGCCGCCCTGGGCGCACAGCGGCACGGCCACCCCGAGCAGCAGGGCGGTGGCCGGCATCAGCAGCATCTTCGACATTGCAAGGTCCCTCGCATCAGGTCGCCCCGCGCGACGGTTCGCCCGGGGCCTGGTAAACAAGCCCCGGGGAACCGTCCGCGTAAATCCCCTCGCTCAGAATCCCTTGAACGGGAGCGACGTCAGGTGCGGCGGCAGGTAGTGGATGAAGAACGGCACGTAGGCGATGATGATGAAGACGATCGCCACCACGTACCACAACCTGAAATTGTCGAGCGTCACTTCCCAGCCGGTGGTGGCTGCACCGGCGACGGTCTCGCTGAACGGCACATCCATCGGCTCGGTCTGGCGCTTGCCGAAGAAGATCGTGCCCAGCAGCACGATGAAGAACATCACCATTCCGACGAACATCAGCGAGCCGCCGACGCCGGTGAGGATGCCGGGGAGGTGCCACGCCGGGCTGCGATAGGTGGCCTCCGCCAGGTAGGTGCGGCGCGGCATCCCTTCGAGGCCACCCGAGATCAGCCCGCGCGCCATCACCAGCACGCCGACGGCGTAGACCCATCCCTGCGCCACGGCGAGCTTGCGTCCCCAGAGCTGGCGGCGCGTCAGGTACGGCACCAGCCAGTAGGCGATTCCGAGGAACGTCAGCAGCACGGCCGAACCGACCGTCAGGTGGAAATGCCCCGGCACCCAGGTGGTGTTGTGGATCACCTGGTTCATCGTGAAGCTGGCGTTGACCAGGCCGGTGATGCCGCCGAGCACGAACGTCAGCATCGCCAGCAGCTGCGCCGAGACCACCGGGTCGCCCCACGGCAGCGCGGTGATCCAGCCGAACAGGCTGCGAATGCCCCGGTTGCGTCCGGCATTCTCCAGCGCCGCCATGATCGAGAACGCCGTGGCCATCGACGGCACGAAGAGCACGAAGGTGAACGCCGCCTGAATCGCCTTCATCGACGGCGAGATGCCCGGGTCGGTAAACTGGTGATGGAAGCCGACCGGCACCGACGTGGTGAGGAACATGATGAAGACGATGCGGGTGAGCGCGTCGCTCATCAACCGGCCGCCGGTCAGCCGCGGGATCATGGTGTACCACGACACGTACGCCGGCAGCAGCCAGAAGTAGACAATCGGGTGGCCGCTGAGCCAGAACAGGGTCCGCATCAGCAGCGGATCGATTCCCGGCAGCAGTCCGAGCGACCACGGGATCAGGAAGCCGACCACTTCGGTGGCAATGCCGAGCGACGCCAGCGCCCACATGCCGTAGGTGGCGATGGCGGTGAACGCCATCAGCGGCACCCGCTGGCCGGGGTTGGCCCGGCGCCAGTCGCGCAGCGCCAGCGCCAGGTTGAGCGTGGTGACCCAGGTGCTCACCACAATCAGCGCCAGCCCGATGTAGAACGCCGGGTGCGCCTGCAGCGGCGGGTAGAAGGTGTAGAGCACGCTGGCGCGGCCGGTGAACATTGCCCAGCTGGCCGACAGCACGCCCACCAGCAGCAGCCCGAACGACGCCTTGAGCAGTCCGCTCCGCAACGGCCGCCCGAAGGCGCGCGCCGTCGCCAGCGACAGGAAGCCGTTGGTGAACGAGAAGGTCATCACGATGGCGTTGAAAACGCCATGCACCGTGAGCCCCTCGTAGTAGGTCTTCAGCCCCGGGAACCAGCGCAGGATGCTGATGCCGGCGTAGCTCAGGGCCTGGTCGAGGCCGTTGAGCACGCCGATCGACAGCGCGGCAAACCCGAGGTAGATGGACCAGCGGATGACGGCGCGCTGGTCGTCCGGCAGGTCGAATCCGCTCGGGTCGGCCACCATCGGTGTGCCCGGCCGCGTCGCCGCGAGCGCTTCGGCGGAGCTCGCCGAGCCCGACAGAACCATCGTGGCGCTCATTCGACCACCACCTTTGCGTTCATCGTCTGGTGCCCCACCCCGCAGTACTCATGACAGATGAGGTGCAGCGTCCCCTTCGTGGTGAAGGTGTGCGTCAGCCGACCGATCTGCCCCGGAATGACCATCATGTTGACCCGCGTGCCGGGAATCTCGAAGCCGTGGATCACGTCCGCCGACGAGATCTCGAACGTCACCTTCGCGCCGGCCGGCACGTGGATCTCGCTCGGGAGGTACGCCCACGCCATCGCGATCATCACCACGTGGTACTCGTTCGGTCCCGTCTGGTACACCCCGGGATGATCGAACGGCGCGGTGCGGAAGATCTGCTTCGGATCGATCCGTCCCCCTTCGCCGGGGAGCATCATGCCGCGGACCGTCGTGGCGTACACCAGCGCCCCCACGAACACCACCAGCATGAACGCGCTCAGCGCGAGAAACGCCTTCTCGTAGGCATGAATCCGATGCCGCTCGGTCATGGGATCAGCGCTCCAGGAGGAGGCGATAGACGAGGATCCACAACCCCGCCATCGCCGCGAGGAAGATCAGCATCAGCACCAGGGTGCCGGTGGGGGCCTGCGAACTCGGATCCGGCAGCTCCCCGCGGTCCGGCGGGCGCGGCGGCGGTTCCCGCGGCGGCGTAGCATCCGTCATCATCTCCTCCAGGCCAGGCGTCGGTGGGCCAGCGGATCAGACCGGTGGTTCGTGTTGCTGCAGCCAGCGTCCCATCCAGCGCATCATCGCAAGCAGCACGACAATGAGCACCACGGCGAGGGCGTCCGCCGCCGGGCGGACGACACCTTCGAGCAGGTCGGTGAGCTGGGTCCAGATGTACCAGATGACCACTGCGGCGACGATCGTGAATCCGGCAAGCCCGAAGATGAACACTCCGAACCGACCGCGTGTCGCCACTCGTGCTCCGTGTCATGACTGTGGGAAAGGGCGGCGGACGCCGCACCGTGACGAGAAAACATCGCGATCGGATCCGCCACGGTCAAGCGATTCGTGGGCGGCTGCGGCTTCAGGTTTTCTTCACGAATTGTTCATACGCGCCAGACTACAGCGGCTCACGGCCGCGCCGTGGCACGGAACGCAAACACCAACGTGTCCGGCTCGCCCGGATAGAGCGCGCTGAACGGCGCCCGGATCAGGCCGCCCCGGGCGGGGCCCTCGTCGGCCTCCTCGAACGCCAGCACCTGCAGCCAGCTGATCGCCGGATTGCGCGGGTCGGCCGCGATGCTCCAGGCAATCGGCAGCGGGCCGGAGACGTCGAACGCCCAGCCGTTACCCGTGACGCGAACCCCACCCGGGGCGATCACCGTGGCCGGCTCGGCACCGAGCAGCCAGCGCCCGGCGAGGGCGTCGGGCGAATCGAGCGGCGCCAGATGCACCGCCGACGGCGGCGCCTCGAGGCGCAGTTCCACCACGGCGCGGAACACCGGCCCGAACCGCGTTGCCATCGCGCTCCGCACCAGGCGGGTGCGCACCAGCAGCGTTCCCGGCGCGGCGCGCACCGTGACCGGTGCATCCACGGTCAGCAGCGAATCGCTGACATCGCGGTGGGGAAAGCCGGGTCCGACCCGCACCCGCGCCGCGCCCGACGCCGCCCCGACAATCCGCTGCCAGGCCGCCGGCCAGCCGTCGCCGGCCACCGTGAGCGAATCGGGCAGCATCGACGCGCCGGCCGGCCCCAGCACCGACGTCGTCGCCTGGCGGTACAGCGCCACGACATCGGCGACGTGGTGGGCGGCGTCCTGCGCCGAGAGGTAGGGCGCCCACCGCGTGCCGAGTCCGATGTTGTGGTCGATCACGGTGGCCAGCGACATCGCCGCGGGATAGGTGGTGCTCGGTCCGATCGCCGCCATCGCCTGGCGGAGCCGCCAACTCCACACCGGCTCGGTGGCCCGCAGCACGTCCCAGTCGCCGCCCCACTCGCCGCGCCGCACCGGCAGGCGGCTGCCGAACCGCGCCAGCAGGTGGTCGAAATAGACATCCGGCGTGGCAATCACCATCTCCGTGCCGTGTGCACCGGCATTCCATTCCGCGACCGCGTCCGGGAGCTGCTCGGCGCAACTCGGGTCGCCGTTGTCGGTCTCGTCCTGGACCAGCGTGATCGGCAACGTGTCGACGCGGTGCGCCAGTTCGGCTGCGGCGCCAATCCGCAGGACCTCGTCGTCGCCGGTGCCGGTGGGGAAACGCCGCGGATTGACCACCCGGGCGCAATCGGGAGGAAGCCCCCAGTCCATCATCCCGGCGGTGTATCCGTCGGGCTCGATGTCGACCAGCACCCGCGCGCCGGTCGACGACTGCCAGAAGAACGGGTGCCCAACAACCGCGGCGGGCAACGGCGGTGACAGGGTGAGGTTCGGTCCCATCAGCAGGTCGTGGATTCCCGCTGACGCGAGCGCGTCCACCAGCGCCTCGGGAACCGCCGGCACATCGTTGACCACCGCCACCGTCGGCCGCCGACCGAGTTCGTGCTCGACGCGATCGAGGTGCATCGTCAGCAGTTGCAGCGCGCGGGGAAACGCCGCGGCGTGCGCGCTGAGCAACGTGGCGCCGACGCCGATGCGCCCGCTGGTCACCAGCTTCCGGAGCCTCGCGATCTGCGCCGGTTGGTCGTGATACCGGTCGAGCCACGCTTCGATGGCCCAACCGCCTTCCTCGAACCATGTGAAGCGCGGATCGTGTTCGGCGGCATCGATCGCCAGGTCGACCGTGTGAACCCGCAGCGGCTGGATTGCCGACGGCGGGGCGGTGTAGCCGATGTCGAGATGCGAGCCCGGCACGACGAAGACGGTGTCGGGCGGACCGGCGGCCTGGGGCGTGCCGGAGCCGCGCCGGCCGCATCCGCCGGCGCCCGCCAGCAACGCCGCGAGACACCACCACGCGGCGCGCCCCGAGTGCCGCCGCACCAAACCCCCGTCGCGCATCAGCTCACGACCGCGGTTGACCGATCTTCACCAGCACCGCGCCGTGCCGCGGGACCGTCACGGTGAACGCGCCGTTCTTCGTGCCGAGGTTCCGGTGCATCCAGAGGTCGCGCACCGGCCGGCTGCCGGTGATGCCGAGGTCGCTCCATTGCACCGTCACCGGCTCGTCCACCAGGTCGCGATTGAAGAGGCCCACCGCGATGGTGCTGTCGGCAAGGTGACGCGCCCACACCTCGGTGCGCCCCACCTGCGCCACGCGCGTCGCGGGGTGGCCAAGCGGGTCCTGGTCCACCGCCAGGACCTCGTTGTTGCCCAGCAGGTTGGTGGTGAACGCATCGAGCTGCGTCAGGTCGGCGCCGATCAGCAGCGGGGCGGCCTGCAGCGACCAGAGCGTGATGTGGGTGATCTGTTCGTCGGGCGTCAGGCGCGTCGGCCGGAGCGAGTCGCCCCACCCCAGCATGCCCACCACCAGCATGTCGGTGTCGTTCCAGTGCCCCGGGCCGGCGTACTGCTCGTGACCGGTCTGCGCAAAGCCGATGCCCGACATGCTGCCCCACGAATCGTTGATGTCGCCGGTGACGCGCCAGAGGTTGCCGCCCACCTGCTGGCCCCATTGCCACACCTGCCCCATTCCGTACTGGCAGAGCGAGTAGACGAAGTCGCGGTCGATGCTGTCGAGCGCGGCGCGCATCACCAGGTACGGGTGCTGCAGTCCGGGCAGCGAATCGAGGTTCGGTTCGACACGGGTGTACGAGCACCAGTCGTACTTCAGGTAGTCAAAACCCCACGACGCCCAGGTCCGCGCGTCCTGCAGCTCGTGCTGGTAGCTGGCGGGAAAACCCTGGCAGGTCTGCGGGCCGGGCCCCGAGTAGATGCCGATCTTCAGGCCGAGGCCGTGCACGTAATCGGCCAGCGCCGTCATGTCGGGAAACTTCGCGTTGGTGGTGATGGTACCGCTCGAGTCACGCGGCCCTTCCCACGCGTCGTCGATGTTGACATAGGTGTAGCCCTGCGCGGCGAGACCGCTCTTCTCCAAGGCCGCCGCGGCCGCGCGAACCTTGCCGTCGTCGACCCGCGGGCCCCACACGTTCCAGGAGTTCCACCCCAGCGGCGGCGTCAGCGCCAGCATGTGGGTGCCGCCGACAATGGTGAACGTGCCGGTGGTCTTCCCCTTCGGTCCGCTGATCGTCACGGTCACCAGGGTCGGGCCGAAGCGATGCAGCGTCCCGGTGATCACGCCGGTGTGTTCGTCGAGCGAGAGTCCCTGCGGGAGGTTGCTGACCTGGAAGCGGAGCGGCCGGGTGCCCGACGCGGGAATCCGGAACAGGAACGGGCGGCCCGGCGTCGCGCCGGTGATCCGGGGACTGTTGAGCATCGGCGCGCCGCTGGTGTGAATCGCGGCAATGGCCGGCGCCGCTTCGACCGGAGGCGCCATCGTCACCGGCGGCCGGGCGCCGGCCGCCATCACCACCGCCGCACCGCCCCAGTCGGCCACGTCGTCAGCCCCGCCGTCGCCGCCATTGCCGACGAAGAGGATCATCCGGCGCGCGCCGGACAGGTCCACCGACACCGGCTTCGGCGCCTCCCCGGATCGCATCACGCCCGAGTCGTAGCGCCGCTTGCCGTCGACCCAGACCTCGAACGTCACCGAACCGCGCCCGGTGGCTCGCGCATCGTCAACACCGACTTCGGCGACGAATCGGCGCGCCGCACCGTGCAGGTCGATCCACAGTTCACCGTTCGACGTCACGCCGAGCCCGTGCCGGAAGGTGGTGCCGCCGAGGGTGATCGGCACCGGCGCCGGGGTGGCCCCCCGGGCCGCGCGCACCCGGATCGCCGCTTCGCCCGGACGGGGCCGCCCCGCCCCCACCAGCTGCGAGAGGTCGAGCGCGTCGACCCATACCGCGCCGGCGGGCGGCGTGGCGCCGGCGAGCGCGGCGCCCTGCTGCGCCCGCGCAGCTTCGGGTGACAGGCACAGCGCCGCGGCGAGCCCAGCGGCGACGAACGACAGGCGATGGTGATTCACGGTCAGGTGCTCCGGGACGGCGGGGGTGAGGATATCCTAATGTATCCATCAGCCACCCTGCGAGGGCCGCCCCGATGACGACCGATCGGATGGAAACGTTCAGCGACGGCGTGATTGCCATCCTGATCACCATCATGGTGCTCCAACTGCCGCTCCCCGCCGGAGCTGACTGGAGCGCGCTCCGGCCGGTGGTGCCAGACCTGCTCGCCTACCTGCTCAGTTTCGTCTTCCTCGGCATCTACTGGAACAACCACCATCACATGCTTCACCTCACCGCCCGGGTGAACGGGGCGATTCTCTGGGCCAACCTGCTGCTGCTCTTCTGGCTCTCCCTGGTGCCGTTCTGCACCCACTGGCTCGCCGACCGGCCCGCCGCGCAGATCCCCACCGCCTGCTACGGCATCGTCCTGCTCCTCGCCGGGTGCTCATACTACGGCCTGCAGATCCTGATCATCCACGACCAGGGCGGCCACTCGCCGCTGCGTGAAGCCATCGGCGGCGACTGGAAGGGAAAGCTGTCGCCGCTGCTCTACCTGCTGGCCATCGGCCTCGCCTTTGCCCGGCCATGGTTGGCCGACGCGATCTTCGTCCTCGTTGCCGGCATCTGGCTCGTCCCCGACCGCCGCATCGAGGCCTACATTGCCGGCCACGCCGGGCGCTGACGCCACGGCGGCCGGAGAGGAATGGTGTGATGTTCGCGATGGTGCTCGACCAGCCCGGCAGGCCGCTGCGCGCGGCGCACCTTCCCGACCCCGCGCCGGGTCCCGGACAGGTCCGGCTCGCGGTGCGCGCCTGCGGCGTCTGTCGCACCGATCTGCACATCATCGACGGCGAATTGCCGCATCCCCGGCTGCCGTTGGTGCTTGGCCACCAGATCGTCGGCGTGGTCGACCAGCTGGGGCCCGGCGTCGAGCAGCTCGCCATCGGCGATCGCGTCGGCGTGCCGTGGCTCGGCTGGACCGACGGGACCTGCCGCTACTGTCGCGCCGGCCGCGAGAACCTCTGCGACCATGCGCGATTCACCGGCTACGACATTGACGGCGGTTACGCCGAACACGCCGTGGTCGACGCGCGGTTCGCGCTGCCGCTCCCCGAAGGCTATCCCGATGAACAGGCGGCGCCGCTGCTCTGCGCCGGCCTGATCGGCTTTCGCGCCTGGCGCATGGCCGGCACGGCGGAACGCCTCGGCCTCTACGGCTTCGGCAACGCCGCCCACATCCTGACCCAGGTGGCACTGCACCAGGGGCAGAAGGTCTACGCCTTCACGCGCCCCGGTGACACCGCCACGCAGGACTTTGCCCGGCGCCTCGGCGCGACGTGGGCCGGTGGCTCCGACGAACCGCCACCGGAGCGCCTCGACGCGGCGATTCTCTTCGCCGCCGTCGGTTCGCTGGTGCCGGCCGCGCTCGCGGCTGTCGTCAAGGGGGGAAGCGTGGTCTGCGCCGAGATTCACATGAGCGACATCCCGGCATTTCCGTATCACCTGCTCTGGGAGGAGCGCATCGTCCGGTCGGTCGCCAACCTCACCCGCGAAGACGGCGCGCGGTTCCTGGCGCTGGCGCCGAAGGTACCGGTGCACACCGAAGTCGAGGTGCTTCCGCTCCGCGACGCCAACGCCGCCCTCGACCGCTTGCGCCGCGGTGACGTGCGCGGCGGGCTGGTGCTGCGCCCCTGAACCCGCCGCCGCTCAGATCTCGCCGTTGAGCCATTTCTTGAAGAGCTTCTGCTGCCCCTTGGTCAACAACGGCTTGACCTGCTTGTCATAGAAATCGGCGTCGGACTTTCGCACCCGGTCCAGCAGCTTGTCGTACATCTTCCCGATCGCCGCGTCGGCCGCCGGATCGGTGGTCGGGTGGGTGGCGTGGGCATACCCCATGACCACCGCCGCGCGTCCCAGCGAATCGCGCAGTGCGCCGGTCACCTGGAGGTACGCCTCGCGGCGCAGCACGATCGCCGCGGTCTCCGCCGAATCGAGCCCCAGCGCAAGGTGGAGCGAATCTCCCGTGACCGGGCCGGTGAAGTCGCTCTGCACCGGCAGGTTGGGACCGGTATCCGGTGAGCCACCGAAGCCGCCGCCGCCCCCGCCCCCGCCCCCGCCCCCGCCACCGCCCCGCTGCGCCCTGACCGGTGCCGGCGCCAGCGCCAGCAGCAGCGCCACCGCCACCGCGCCGATCCCGCCGCGCGCCGCTCGCACTCGCATCGCTCGCTCCATTTTCGTCGCCCGATTCATGTCGTTGGTCGGCCCTGGCCGGCACCCGCTCCGGACCGCCACGGAACCCCGCCGGTCCGCATTATGTTCCCCCGAAAGCCCGCCGGAACGTGTCATCCGGGCCACCGCCACGAGGGTCGCATGCATCGCCATATCCGTTTCGCCACCGCCGTCGTCATCGCCGCGCTCGCCGGCTGTTCTGCCGGCTCCGCCAACGCCCAGGGCCGTCACGTCCAGGCGCCGGGGGCCGACTGGCGCAAACCGTCCGACGCCACGCTCCACCGGATGCTCACCCCCGAGGAATACGACGTGACGCAGCACGCGGCCACCGAAACGCCGTTTCACAACGCATACTGGGACAACCACGCCGCCGGCATCTACGTCGACGTCGTCTCGGGCGAACCACTCTTCTCTTCGCTCGACAAGTTCGACTCGCACACCGGCTGGCCGTCGTTCACCCGGCCTCTGGTGGCCGCCAACGTCACCACCGATGCGGATCGGAGCCTCGGCATGGAGCGCACCGAAGTCCGCTCCGCCCGCGCCGATTCCCACCTCGGCCATGTCTTCGACGACGGCCCGGCGCCGACCGGCCTGCGCTACTGCATCAACTCCGCGTCGCTGCGCTTCATTCCTGTCGACAGCCTGCAGGCCGACGGCTACGGCCGGTTCCTGTCACTCTTCCGCCACGGCGGGCAGTGACCGCTACGGCGCCGCCTTCCGGGCAATGACGTAGAAGTTCATGTCCACCTTGAAGGCCGCCGGGTCGGACAGGTGCAGCGGGACCGTCTGCCACGCCTCGGTCGGGTGGACCCAGCCGTAATTGCCGTCCGACAACGTCACCTTCACCGGCATGGCGAAGCCCGGCACGACGTTGGTCCAGTGATACGACAGCGTGTCGCCGTTCAGCCGGTACTCGAAGATCGGGATCTTCGTCGTGGTCAGGTACTGCTCGAAGACCCTTGACAGGTCGATCCCCGACGCCGTGCTGATGTAATGCTCGATCTGGTCCGACGTGACGGTCTGGTGCCAGAACGTCCGGTTCAACCCGGTCAGCACCGCCCGCCACTTGTCGTCGTTGTCGACCAGTTGGCGGATGGTGTGCAGCATGTTGCCACCCTTGTAGTACATGTCGCCGGAGCCGTCGGCGTTCACGCCGCGGTGTGCCGCGATGATCGGCCCATCGTTCCGCACGTTCTTCCGGTTGCCGATGACATACTCGGCGCCGGCGGCCTTCCCCTGCTGACACTCGACATAGAGATTCTCGGCGTAATTGGCAAACGCCTCGTGAATCCACTCGTCGGCCTGGTCCGAAGCCGTGATGTTGTTTCCGAACCATTCATGGGCGCTTTCGTGCACGATGATGAAATCCCATGACGAGCCGGTGCCGGTGCCCGAGAGGTCGCGCCCCAGGTAGCCGTTGCCGAACCGGTTGCCGTACGCCACGCCGCTCTGGTGCTCCATGCCGAGGTGCGGCGCCTCGATCAGCTTGTAGCCGTCGGGATACCACGGATACGGGCCGAACCAGTGCTCGAAGCACGACAGCATCGACTTGACCCGCGACGGCCACCACGCCTCGGCGGTGTCGAGGTGAATCGCCAGCGGCCAGAAGTCGAGCGTCAGGGTGCCGTTCACCCCGTGGAAGAGGGTGCTGAAGTGCGCGTAATGGCCGGCGTTGATCTCGACGTCGTAGTTGTTGATCGGCTCGGTGACGAACCACTCCCAGGTGGTCGTCCCGTCGGGATGGTGCACCACGCTCCGGAGCCGGCCGTTGGAGGCGTCCTGCATCGAATCGGGAACCGTGATGGCGATCCGCTGGCTGTCGGGTTCGTCGCCGCCGTAGTCCTTGTCCGGCCACCACACCGACGCGCCGAGTCCCTCGTTGGCGGTGGCCACCCAGGGGTGCCCGGCCGAGTCGGTGCGCCAGATCAGTCCGCCATCCCACGGCGGCCGGATGGCCGCCCGGGGCTTGCCGTGGTAGTACACCGTCACCGTGTGCACCGAGCCGGCCTTCTGCGACGCCCGCAGTGCCACGAAGAACGCGTTGCTGTCGCGGCGGAAATTGAGCCGGCGCCCCTCCTGCAGCATGCTGTCGACCAGCAGCGGCTCCTGCAGGTCGATCTGCATGGTCCGGCCCGGCTTCAGCACCCGGTAGCTGATCCCGTTCCACCCCTTGATGGTGCTGTCGCGGTATGAAACGGCGACGTGCAGATCGTAGAACGTCACGTCCCACCAGGCCCGGTCGGGCCCGTTGGATCCGCGGAGGGTGTCGGCGTGGGTATAGACCCGGGGCGCGCGGCCCTGGGCGGCGGCCGTAGCGGTCGGCACCGCCAGCGCGAGCAGCAGGCATGGACGAATCAGGCGCATGATCTCACCGGAATATTGCCGTGGGTATCTGGGGGAGGGGGCGGCGCGCTCCAATGATCTCCACACCGGAGCCGTCGCGCAATCCGATCGTTCAGCTGCGGAGCGGCTTCAACAGCATGAGCTGCACCGCGTCGACAACCAGCTGCAGGTCGTTGAGCTTGCCCATCAGCGGTACGCCGAGTCGCTCGATGGTGTCGTGGATCGCGGCGACGTAGCTCGACCCGGTGAGAAAGACCAGGCGGTGGAGCAGCGCCGGTTTCACGGCACCGAGCCGCTGGTAGAACTCCAGCCCCGACATGCCCGGCATCATCACGTCGCAGACGATCGCGTCGGGGGTCGCCTCGCTGATCCGCGCCAGGGCGTGTTCCGCCGAGTCGGCGTCGACCACCGTGTGACCATTGCGCTCGAAGAACTTGCCAAGCACACGGCGGATGCCGGGATCGTCGTCGACGATCAGGACGCGGGCCATCCCCGAATAGAGCCGTGGAACGGCGCAGGTCAAGGGTACCGGCGTTTGGTCGCAGGGCCGCGCGCGCCTAGTTTTGGGCGCTATGACCGGAATCCGTTACGAAACGACCGCCGAGGATATCGCCTCCCGCTCGCTGCACGTGACCGTCGACGTCGAGCGCCTCGGCGCGCTCGAGGCGAGCACTGTCCGGCGCCTGGCGGCGCAGGCCCGCATCGCCGGCTTCCGCCGGGGCCACATCCCCGAGCCCGTGGTCCGGCGCCGCTTCGAACCCGAAATCCGCCAGTCGGTGCTCGAGGCGGCGTTGCGGGAGAGCTGGGACACCATCGTCAAGGACACCGACCTCCAGCCGGTCGGCGATCCGCAGGTCCGCCAGGTCCAGTACCAGCCCGGCCAACCGTTGCAGTTCGACCTGTTGGTCGAAATCCGCCCCAGCCTGACGCTGGAGACCACGGGCGGCTTTGCCCTGACCCGGACCGTCCAGCCGGTCACCGACGAGGCGGTCGGTGAACAGCTCGACCGGCTCCGCGAGCAGCACGCCACGTGGCGCCCGATCGACGGCGCCCGGCCCAAGGCGGGGCAGCTCGTCTCGGTCACCGTGACCACCGTCGAGGCCGGCAAGGAGCCGGCTCCGGGGCAGATGCACGAGCTCATCCTCGGCGAGGGCCAGACGATCCCCGCCATGGAAGAGCGCATCATGGAGCTCCTCCCCGGCGAGACAGTCGAGACCGATGTCCGCTTCCCCGACGACCACACCGACGAATCGCTCCGCGGCACCTCACGCCACGTCCAGATCACGCTGCACGAGGTCAAGGAGCAGGTCCTTCCCGCCCTCGACGATGCCTTCGCCGCCGAGATCGGCGACTTCGACTCGGTGGCCGCCCTGGAGACCGCGGTGCGGACCGACCTCGGCGCCGACGCCGCCCGCGACGCCGATGCCCGGGTCCGCGAGCAGCTCATCCAGAAGCTCGCCGAGGCCAACAACGTCCCGGCCCCGCCGTCGCTGGTCCACCGGCTGCTGCACCTCTTCGCCGACAGCTACCGGATCGACCCGGCCCAGTTCGAGACGTTCACGACGTCGTTCCGCCCGGTGGCCGAGGCGCAGGTCAGGCGGGAATTGATTCTCGATGCCGTGGCCACGGCCCGGAACCTGCGTGCTACGGAAGGGGACATCGACACCAGGGTGGCCGAAATGGCAGCCCGACGGGGAGTGGACCCCGCCAAGCTCTATGCCTCGCTCGAGCAGGGGAAACGGCTCGGCGAGCTGGAGCGTTCGATCACCGAGGAGAAGACCTTTCACTGGCTTCTCGAGCAATCCACCGTCACCGAGGAACCGGCGTGACCCACGCCACGATCTATCCGCCCTATATCATCGAGCGCTCGTCCCGCGGCGAGCGCACCTATGACATCTTCTCGCGCCTGTTGCTCGACCGCATCGTCTTTCTGGGTGCGCCGATCAACGACGACGTCGCCAACATCATCATCGCGCAGTTGCTCTTTCTCGAAGCGGACAATCCCGAAAAGGACATCTACCTCTACATCAACTCCCCCGGCGGAGCGGTGTCGAGCGGGATGGCGATCTACGACACCATGCAGCACCTCCGCGCCCCGATCAACACCATCTGCATGGGCATGGCCGCCTCGATGGGGTCGTTCCTGCTGGCGGCGGGGAGCAAGGGGAAGCGGGCCGCGCTGCCCCACTCGCGGATCATGATCCACCAGCCGTCCGGCGGCGCGCAGGGCACCGCCGCCGACATCGAGATCCAGGCCCGTGAGATTCTCTACCTTCGCAGCAAGATGAACGAGATCTACGCCCGCCACACCGGCCAGCCGCTGGAGCGGATCGAACGCGACATGGAACGCGACCGCTTCATGAGCGCCGACGAGGCGGTGGAATACGGGCTCATCGACACCGTCTTCGGGCCGCGCAAGAAGCCGGAACCGAAGGCCGAGCCTTGACCGCGGACCGGTTTTCCGGTAAGTCCAACCAGGAGCCGTGCCGGGACGCGCCGGCCGCCCGGGGAGAGTGACGGAAGCATCATGTCCAACGACAAGCATCTGCGCTGTTCGTTCTGCGGCAAGAGCAAGGACTCGGTCCGGAAGTTCATTTCCGGCCCGTCGGTCTACATCTGCAACGAATGCATCACCCTCTGCAACGAGATCCTGGCGGAGGACGAGGAGCGCGAAGCCACCGAACACCAGCGTGCCGTCCCCACGCCGCAGGAGATCAAGGACACCCTCGACCAGTACGTCGTCGGGCAGGACCGCGCCAAGCGGTCGCTGTCGGTGGCGGTCTACAACCACTACAAGCGGATCAACTCGGGGCCCCGCGACGCCGGCGACGTCGAGCTCGAGAAGTCGAACATCCTGCTGCTCGGTCCCACCGGCACCGGCAAGACGCTGCTGGCCCAGACGCTGGCCCGGATCCTCGATGTCCCGTTCACCATTGCCGACGCCACCACGCTCACCGAAGCGGGCTATGTCGGCGAGGACGTCGAGAACATCCTGGTGCGCCTGCTGCAGGCCGGCGACTTCAATGTCAGCGAGTGCGAACGCGGCATCGTCTACATCGACGAGATCGACAAGATCGCCCGCAAGTCGGAGAACCCCAGCATCACGCGCGACGTCTCGGGCGAAGGGGTGCAGCAGGCGCTGCTGAAGATCCTCGAGGGCACCGTCGCCTCGGTGCCGCCGCAGGGGGGCCGCAAGCACCCGCAGCAGGAATACATCCAGATCAACACCCGCGACATCCTGTTCATCTGCGGCGGGGCGTTCGACGGCCTCGAGAAGATCATCCAGGGGCGGCTCGGGCGGGCCCGCATCGGGTTCGCGGACGACGCGCCGGTGACCAACGGCCCCGGCTTCGACGAAGCGCATCCCTATGCCGCGATCGAACCCGACGACCTGCTTCGCTTCGGACTGATCCCCGAGCTGGTGGGGCGGCTGCCGGTGCTGGTGCCGCTCGATACCCTCGACGAAGAGGCCCTGGTGCGCATCCTGGTGGAGCCGCGCAACGCGCTCACCAAGCAGTACCAGCGGCTCTTCGACCTCGAAGGCGTGGGGCTGACCTTCGACCCCGAGGCGTTGCGCGCCGCGGCCCGCAAGGCCATCACCCGGCAGACCGGCGCCCGCGGCCTGCGCGCCATTCTCGAGCAGCTGATGACCGACATCATGTTCGAACTGCCCTCCCGGCACGACGTGCGCGAGGTCATCGTGACCCCGGAATCGGTCCTCCAGGGTTCGACGCCGCTGGTGGTCACCGAACGGCCGCGCCAGAAGAAGGAAGCGTAACGCTCGCCGCGCGAGCGCCGCGCTCCGGGTCCGGCGCCTGCCACGGGTCGACGCGACAGGCACCGCCTCCTGCACGCTGACGGGACGGACGCCGGCCCCGGCGCGATCTTCGTCGGCAGCTTCCCCGATCCGGCGCAACCGCTCCATCCGGCGGCGCCGGAGTTTGCCCTCATCGGGCGCTCCAACGTCGGCAAGTCGTCGCTGGTCAACGCCCTCACCGGCCTGAAGGCACTGGCGCGGGTCAGCGCCACGCCCGGCAAGACGTCGCTCCTCAACGTCTACCGCCTCCCGTCCTGCTACCTCCTCGACCTCCCCGGCTATGGCTACGCCCGCGCCGCGCGCGGCACCCGCGAGGCCCACGCCGCGCTGATCGACGCAGTGGTCCGCGACCGGCGCACGCTTCGCGGCGTCGTCTGGTTGCTCGACGCGCGGCATCCGCCGTCAGCCCTCGACCTCGAGATGCGCCGCCTCCTCGGCACCTCCGGACGGTCGGTGCTGGCGGTCCTCACCAAGGCCGACCAGGTGCCGCGGCGCGAGCATCACGCCCTGCTCGCCCGGCGCGCGGCCGACTTGGCGCTGGCGCCCGATCAGGTTCAATTGGTGAGCGTCCGCAGCGGCCTTGGCGTCGAGGAGTTGCGGGCGGCGCTGCTCGCCGGATCGGAGGAGAAGCCATGACCAGATTGCCCGCTGCGTGCCTGGCGCTTGCCGCCGCGATGGCCGCGGTACCCGCCTCCGCTCGCGGCCAGCAGACCGACAGCACCGCCGGCACCGGACTCCCCGCCGGCCAGGGCACCGTTCCCCTGTCACAGATCCAGCTGCAACTGCAGAGCAGCAACCTCGTCATCGTCTTCGTTCCGCTTGACGAATCCGTCATCCGCCTGCTGGCGCCCGATTCGTACCGATCGCTGCATGCGCTGGAGAAGAGCTACCAGAAGCAGATCGACAGCATCGCGTTCTACAACGGCGTGCAGCACCCCGGACTCGCGCTGGTGAGCTTCACGGGACTGCAGCCCAACACCCAGTTCACTCCGGACCTGTTGACCGTCTCGGTGCGCGGCCAGGCCGACCGCCCGGTGGGCGTGGTGGCGATGTCGCCATCGTTCTCCGACCGGGTCCTCGCCGTCCACCAGCAGGTCACCGCGATCTTCGTCTTCGGGCGCCCGCTCCCGGTCCGCGAGTCGTTCACGGTGAGCTATCTCGACGGCAACAGTGACGACTGGCAGTCCCGGCTGTCGCGGCTCGACGACGAGCGCACCCGCATTCTGGGCCGGATGCACGCCGCCGCCGCCGACACCGGAGGCCACTAGCCGATGCCGCACCGACCGCTGCGCCGGGTCGTGCTGCCCGCGGCGACGCGACGCCTCACCGATCGCTTCCTCGCCGACCTCGATGCCGCCCTCGGCGCCCGCGGCGCCGACTGGAACGCCGTTGCCCGCGAGACCCTCTTCGCGCTGGCGTATCCCGGACAGGGCTCGTGGGAAGAACGCACCGCCGATGCCTCGCTGCCCCCGGCGTCGCGGCTCGCGGTGGCGTCACTCGATCCGCGCAACGTCACCCTCGAGCCGGAGTATTACGCCGAGGTCGACACCGAGCGCTTCGCGCGGGTCAAACCGCTGCTCTGGCTCTGGTATTCGTTCGACCGGCTGCCCGCCGGGGGCCAGAATGTCGCCCTCGGCGTCGAGTTCCGCCGCGTGCTGGCGCCTCGCGTCTTTGCGAGAGTCGGCGCCAACTTCAAGTGCTTCCAGCACGTCGAGTTCTCGTTCGGCTACCAGCTCGAAGTGGGCGACGACGTGGTGATCCATCGCCACGTGCTGCTCGACGATCGCGGCGGCATCAGGCTCGGCAACCGCGTCTCGATTTCCGACTACGCCAACATCTATTCGCACACCCACAGCATCGTCGACCAGAAGGACGTCACGGCGCTCCGCACCGTGCTCGACGACGACGTGCGGATCACCTACCACGCGACGGTGCTCGCCGGGGTGCACGTGGGAGCGAACGGCATGGTCGGCGCCGCGGCCCTCGCCACCCGGGACGTACAGCCCTTTCACGTGCACGTCGGCATTCCCGCCAAGTCGATCCGGGTCAAACCCAACGCTCCGCGGCACACCGGCGCCACACATCGGATCCCGAAACGCAATGGATCGGGCTGACCGCCAGCACCATTCCCCGGTGCAGGCCGGCGGCTCACCCGGCATCCTCGGCATGCGCAACCTGCCGGGCGCCGACCTTTACCTGGTGCGCGGCGTCTTTCCCTGACCGCCGCGGCCCGTCACGGCCGGCACCGAATCGGCCGGGATCACCTGCAACACGTCGCCGCGCCGTTCCGACATCCCCGCCATCTGCGGGTGCGACGGGTCGAAGATCGATTCGCCTTCGATCGGCCCCCACAACGCCCAGTGCGTGGTGATCCACAACCCTGACGGAAGCGGCAGGAACGTCATGGTGCCGCCGGCCGAGTGCTTCTTCATCCACTTCGGCAGGTTCTCGTGGGTGTAGTCGAGTCCCAGCAGGGCGAGGTTGTGCGGGTCGAGCAGCAGCTCGCCGCTCAGGTCGACCCGTGACGACTTGCGGGCCGGCGTGAACGTGATCCGCAGCGTGTCACGGTCGGGATGCTTCTCCCTGGCGACCTGGAAGCAGTGGTCGTCGAGAAACCAGTCGGAAAAGAGCACCCGCGCGTCGGGGCCGTAGAACTCCACCACCGTCGCACCGTTGCGTCGCACCGTCCGCTCGAATCCGAAGACCCGCAACGTATCGGGGTCGATGCTCTCCACCGGCCAGCGCGTCAGGACCTCGAGGGTGGTGTCGGCGGCCTCGGTGTTGAGCGCCATGCCGAAGATGGTGCGGCTGTGGATCAGCCGCGTCACGAATGCGAGGCGGTGTGACGCAATGGTCTCGTCGAGCACGTCGAGCGCGGTCCGGGCGCTTTCCAGCAGGCGGCCGAAGGTGTCGTCGGAGAGGCTCTTCTTGCCGCAGTAGCGGTTGCGCGAAATGGCGAGCAGGTCGGGGAGCCGGAGCACCGCGGCATTCAGCCCGATCGCGCCGAGGTTGACACCTCCCGCAGGCACCGAAATCAGCTGCGGTGCGCGACGGTCGTAGCCGATCGCCGCCACGCGCAGCAGGTAGCGCCCCGGCGCCGGCGCCGTCACCTCGAACGCCCCCGACGGCGTGGCGAGCTCGATCTGGAGCGAACGGCCGCCGGGGTCGCGAAGCTCGACCAGCGCGCCGGCGATCGCGGCACCGCTGCGGGCATCGACCACGCGGCCCCGGACACTCTGGGCGGCGAGTGCCCCCGCGGCGCCGAAAAGCAGCAGGAGCCCCGCCGCGATCGGCCTGGTGACGTTCATCGGATCCGCAGCACGCCGTCGACCACGCCGCCGTCACCGCTCCCGAGCAGCCGCTCGACGGCGTCGATGGCGCGCACCGCCCGGGGCCAGGTGCAGAGCTGGCGCGCGTCGGCCGCCGGGAGCCAGCGCCAGCTGTCGTGCTCGTGGCTTGGCGTCACCACCGCGTCGGGGCCGAGCCGCGCCGCAAAGACGGGGATCAGCTGTACCTCGTCGCGCTCGGGCAGGTAGAACTGCTCCACCGCGCTCAGGTTGAACAGCGCGTCGGCGGCGCAGCCGGTTTCCTCGCGCAACTCGCGGCGCGCGGCGTCGACCGGCGGCTCACCCGCCTCGATGTGCCCGTGCACCGCCTCCCACGAACCGGCCCGTGGCCCCGCGGCGCGGCGCAGCAGCAGCAACTCGAGGGTCGCGCCGGCGCCACGGAAGACGTAGACGTCGACCAGCGCCACCCGGACCGTTGTCATCGGGATCCGCGACCGTCAGGTGCGGCTGCGCGCCAGCGTCGCTTCCAGTCGCGCCGAAAGCGCGCGGGGACGGAACGGCTTGGTGAGGAAGTCGGTGGCGCCGAGGCGAAGCACCTTCACTTCGTTGTCCTCGTCACCGCGGGCCGACAGCACCACGATCGGCAGCTTCTCGGTGCGCGGGTGCGACCGCAACCTGGTCAGCACTGTGTAGCCGTCGACGTTGGGGAGGTTGAGGTCGAGCAGCACCAGATCGGGGTTGTGACGATCAATCTGCTCCAACGCCTCGGCACCGTCGCGCGCCTCGCAGATGGTGTAGCCATCCTGTTCCAGCAGGTCCTTCATGACCCGGCGGAGCGAATCCTCATCCTCGACCAGCAGGATCGTGGCGCGCTTGCCCTCGGTGGCCTCGACGCCGACGGCCGGTTCGTCGACCAATTCGAGCCCGGCGAGGAGTTCCTCCTCGTCGGCGTCGACATCGGCGGACGTCGCCTGCGGCTCGGATCCGCCCCCGGCGGCGCGCTTCGCCTTGCCGCGGCCCGGCTTGGGCGCCGGCACCGGCTCGAGCGGCACCTCGGTGACGCGCAACAACTCGTCGACCGACGTGTGCCCGTCGAGGGTGTGCTGCAGGGCGCACTCGAAGAGGGTGCGCATGCCGTCGGCGCGTGCCGCTTCGCCGAGCCGCTCGGCGGTGGTGTCGGCGCTGATCAGCCGTTCGAGTTCCGGCGTCATCACCAGGATCTCGACGATCGAGAAGCGGCCCCGATAGCCGGTCTGGGTGCACTGTCCGCAGCCGACCGGCTTCCACAGCACGGCGTCCTGGGGGAGGAACCGCGCGATGCGGGGCGGAATCTCCGACGCCGGCAGGCGCTCGCGACAGACCGGACAGAGCCGGCGCATCAGCCGCTGCGCCACGATGCCGCGCAACGCCGCGCCGATCTTGAACGCCTCCAGCCCCATGTCGACCAGGCGGGTGAGCGTGTTGGGCGCGTCGTTGGTATGGAGCGTCGAGAGCACCAGGTGGCCGGTGAGCGACGCCTGGATGGCGATCTGCGCCGTCTCGAGGTCGCGGATCTCGCCGACCAGCACGATGTCGGGGTCCTGCCGCAGGATCGAGCGGAGTGCCGCCGCAAAAGTGAGCCCGGTCTTCTCGTTGGTCTGCACCTGCACGATGTTCTTCCCCAGCCGGTACTCCACCGGGTCTTCCACCGTGACGATGTTGATCCCTTCGCCTTCGATCTCGCGAATGCACGAGTAGAGCGTGGTGGTCTTTCCCGAGCCGGTCGGCCCGGTGACCAGCAGGACGCCTTCCTTGCTGTCGAGCAGCCGCTTGATGGTGGCACTCTGCTCGGGATAGAGCCCCAGCGAATCGAGCGCCAGCATCGTCGACTGCGCGTTGAGGATCCGGATGACGACCTTTTCGCCGTGCTGCGCGGGGAGCGTCGAGATGCGGAGGTCGACCGGGTTGTCGTTGACCGCCACCCGGGCGCGCCCGTCCTGGGGGCGGAGCCGGTCGGCAATGTCGAGCCCCGACATGATCTTGATGCGCGAGATCAGCGGCTGCCCGGCCTTGCGCGGGATCGTCATGGCATGCCGCAGCACGCCGTCGATCCGGTACCGGACGATCACCACCTGTTCCGCCGACTCGATGTGGATGTCGCTCGCCCGGCTGCTGATGCCGTCGGCCAGCAGCACATCGACCAGCTTGATGATCGGCCGCGAGCTGGCTTCGTTCGCCAGCGCGTCGGCGTCGAGTTCGTCGTCGTGGTCGATGACCTCGGTGACCTCGAGGCCCGCCATGTCGTCGAGCAACTCGGCCATCTGGCCGTCGCGCTTTGCCTTCCCATACAGGCTGTCGAGCTTTTCCCGGATCCGCCCGGGTGACGCCAGCAGCATCTTGACTTCGCGTCCGGTGGCGAACGCCAGCGACTGCTCGGCGCCGATGTCGAACGGATTGCTCGTGGCCACTTCCAGCAGCGAGTCGGTCACCGTCAGCGGCACCACCGCGTAGCGGCGGGCGAGCGCCTGCGGCAGCGCGTCGCGCGCGGCGGTGGTGGCGCTCTCCAGGTCGGCGATCGCCAGCCGGCTCCGCGTCGCCAACGCCGAGAGAATGTCCTTCTCGGGGAGGACCCGCCCGTCGAGCAGCTTTTCCCAGAGCGAGCTCTTGGGATCGCCGCTGCCACGGGCGCGGTCGAGCGCTCCCTCCGGGAGGAGGGGGGCAAGGACCGCCGCCACCCATTCGTCGTTATAGTTTGCCACGCGCCCTCGTCAGGGGATGGGGCGTTCGGGATGCGCCATCAGTTCACCCAATCTAGATACTTCGGCGGACGGCTACCACCTTGACCGGTGAATTCGCGATTCCCTTCCTCCCGGCGTTCCGCAGCGGTACCGAGCCGTGACACCCCGCACCGCCATTGTTGCCGCCCTCGTTGCCGCCGCACTTCCGCTGGCGGCGTGCGGCGGGCCGTCGCCCAGTGCGGCGCCGGAACCGGCCGCGTTCCTCGCCGGCGGGCAGCCGGTCGCGGCGGACCGGGTCTTTGTCCTCGAAGCCACTGGCACGGTCCCGGCTGACACCACCGTCGACTTCGACCCCGCCGCCGGGCGCACCCTGATCCTCCGCCACCGGGCCCCCGACGACGCCATCTTCCTGATCCTGACCATCCCGCCCGGAGCCGTCATCGCGCGGGGCGGGCCGGATGCGCGAATCACCGTGGTGCCGATCCCCGGGGTGTACGGCTTTCACCTCACCACGTTCGACAGCCTCGGCACCGGCATCACCGCCGAGTTCTCCTATGCCCGCCATTTCGAGGCGCCGGCCGGGGCGGTGACCCGCTTCGGCAGCCCCATCGCGCTCGAGGCGGCGCTCGGCGCCGCGCGCTACACCAGCCCGACCCAGGTGCAGTTTCTCGAAACCGACCGACCCGGGGCCGACATGATCCGCTTTCCGGTGACCATCGGCGGCACCTACGTGCTCGCCGCCCCCCGATGAGCGACGCGTTCGAGCTCTGCCGCGCCGCGGCCGCCGCCGGCTACACCCGCGTGCCGCTGGTGCAGCAGGTCGTGCTCGACGGCGACACGCCGGTGTCGGCGTTCGCCAAGCTGCATCGCGGCGAATACGGCTTCCTCCTCGAGTCGCTGGAAGGCGGCGAGCGGTGGGCCCGCTACACCTTCCTCGCCACCGACCCGGTGACGATCTACCGGTATCGCGGCACCGTGCGGGAGCGCCGCGACGCCGACGGCCGGTGGCGCCGCGAGGACGGAACCGCGCCGCCGCTGCGGCACCTGGCCGAGCTGTTGCGCCACGACCGCGCCCTCGAGATTGCCGGGCTGCCCCGCTTCACCGGCGGCGCGGTGGGCTTCTGGGGCTACGACGTGGTCCGGACCCTCGAGGAACTCCCCGACGCCCCGGCCGACGATCGCGCCCTCCCCGATGCCCAGGTGATGGTGGTCGACACCCTGTTGGTGCTCGATCACCTCTTCCACCGCGCCATCGTGATCGCCAATGTGGCGGTCGGGCCCGACATCGCCGACGACGAGCTGCGCCGCCGGATCGACGCCGCGCGACAACGCTCCGCGGCGTGGCTCGCCCGGCTCGACACGCCGCATCACCTCGTGCCGCTGGAACTCCCGGATGCAATTCCGGTCGCCGCGGCGACGTCACCGTATGCCGACGACCGGTTCCGCGCCGACGTGGCGCGGTGCCGCGAATACATCGCCGCTGGCGATGCGTTCCAGATCGTGCTGTCGCGCCGCCTCGACGTGGCACCGCCGCCCGATCCGCTGCTCACCTATCGCTGGCTGCGGGCGCTCAACCCTGCGCCCTATTGCTACCTGCTGCGGCTCGGCCCGCTGTCGCTGGTCGGGGCGTCGCCGGAGGTGCTGGTGCGGGTGGAGCAGCGCACCGTCACGGTTCGCCCCATCGCCGGCACCCGCCCGCGCGGCCGCGACGGCGACGACGATGTCCGCCTAGAGGCCGAGCTGCGCGCCGATCCGAAGGAAGTCGCCGAGCACCTCATGCTGCTCGACCTGGGAAGGAACGACGTGGGGCGGGTCGCCGAGTTCGGCTCGGTGCATGTCGTCGAGGAACGGGTCGTGGAGCGATACTCACAGGTGATGCACCTGGTCAGCGAGGTGCGCGGGACGTTGCGCGCCGACCTCGATGCCCTCGACGCGCTGGCGGCGGCGTTTCCGGCCGGCACCGTCAGCGGCGCCCCCAAGGTCCGCGCCATGGAGATCATCGACGAACTCGAGCCGACCCGCCGCGGTCCGTATGCCGGCGCGGTCGGCTACGTCGGCTTTGGCGCCACGACGCTCGACACGGCGATCGCGATCCGCACCATCGTCTTCACCGACCACGTGGCATCGGTGCAGGCCGGTGCCGGCATCGTCTTCGATTCCGACCCGGAGATGGAATTCCGCGAGACCGCCGCCAAGGCGCGCGCCATGCTCGCCGCCCTCGCACTGGCGGGGCGGCATGCCGCGCCGCCCGCCGGGTGACGCCGCCCTACCCCGCCATCGCCGGTGCAACGAAGAAGCGCCGGCCGGCCCAGCGCGAGACATACACCAGCCCCACCAGCACCGGCACCTCGATCAGCGGGCCGACGACACCAGCCAGCGCCTCACCGGAACCGAGGCCGAAGGCGGCGACGGCGACCGCGATGGCAAGCTCGAAGTTGTTCGACGCCGCGGTGAATGCCAGGGTCGCCGTTTCCTGGTAGCTGAAGCCGAGGACTTTCGACAGGGCGAAGGCCAACGTGAACATCAGGAGGAAATAGGCCAGCAGCGGCACCGCGATCCGCAGCACGTCGGCCGGCAGCTCGACGATACGATTGCCCTGCATCGCGAACATCAGCACGATGGTGTACAACAGGCCGACCAGTGCCGTGGGGCCGAATTTCGGCATGAACACGCCGGTGTACCATGCCTCGCCCCGCCGGGCCACGAGGACCCGCCGGGTCAGGTATCCGGCCAGCAGCGGCACCCCGAGGAAGATCAGCACACTGCGCGCGATGGTTCCCATCGACACCTGCACCAGCGTTGCGCCGGCCCCGAGCCATCGTGGCACCACCGCCAGGTAGAACCACCCCAGCACGCTGTACATCAGGATCTGGAAGACCGAATTGAGCGCCACCAGCAGGGTGGCAAGTTCGTTCGAGCCACAAGCCAGTGAGTTCCAGATCAGCACCATCGCGATGCAACGCGCCAGGCCGATCAGGATCAACCCGTTGCGGTACGCCGGCAAGTCGGGCAACATCAGCCAGGCCAGCGTGAACATCAGCGCCGGACCGACCACCCAATTGAGAAACAACGACATGCCCAGCAACCGGGTGTTGGCGGCGTGGCGACCGATGGATTCGTAGCGGACCCGGGCCAGGACGGGATACATCATCCAGAGCAATCCGAGGCCGATCGGAACCGACACGCCGGCCACCTGCACCCGGTCGAGCAGTGGACCCAACCCGGGCCAAGCGCGCCCCAACACGACACCGCCCGCCATCGCCGCGAAGATCCAGAGCGGCAACAGTCGGTCCAGCGCGCCGAGGCGCGGCGCGACAGGAGCCGCCGTGGAGGCGACCGACGCGGCGCTCATGCGCTCGTGCCGGCGGCCGGTGCATCGGCGCCCGGCGGCACCGCCTCGCCGATGGAGCGCAGCCGCGCCTCCAGCGCCAGGCGCTGCAGCGCCTCGATCGGCAGCGCCAGCATCAGGTCGATACGCCGTTGCAACAGCACCAGCGCATCGCGGAACGCGCGGCGACGCTCGTCGTCACTCCCGTGCACCGCCGCCGGATCCGGCATGCCCCAATGCGCCATGATCGGATGACCCGGAAAGATCGGACAGGCTTCCTTCGCCTTGTCGCACACCGTGATCACCGCATCCCACGGTTGGTCGACGAGGCCGTCGATCGACCGCGGCGGATGGCCACGCCAGACGATCCCGGCCTGGCCCAGTGCCTCGATGGCGAGCCGATTGACCGCGCCGGCCGGATTGGACCCGGCGCTTTCGGCAACGACGCGTCCCCCGCCCCGGGCGTTGAACAGCGCTTCGGCCATCTGGCTGCGCGCGCTGTTGCCGGTGCAGAGCACCAGGATCCGGAACGGCGCCGGCCCCGGCGCCGTCACGCGCCCACCGGCTTGCGCGCGCGGATGAACGCCGCCATCACCTCGCCCGCCGGCGCCTCGAGGGGGTCGACGACAACGCCGGCCTGTTCCAGAAATCCCCGCGCATCGTCGGGGTCGATAGATCCGGGTCGGCTCGATGCTCCGGTCGATGAAGCCGGCCCGGGCCAGCAGCGCGTCGAACTCGGTCGTCGGCCAGCGCGCCGGCGATGCAGCCGACCCACAACTCCATATTGCGGCGCACCGCCGGCGGGAGCTCGCCCCGCACCACGACGTCGGAATCGGCCAGCCGCCCGCCGGGCTTGCAGCACCCGAAAGGCCTCGGCGGAGCACGCGGTGCTTGTCGGCCGAGAGGTTGACCACGCAGTTGGAGATGATCACGTCGACCGAGGCGTCGGGCAGCGGGAACGTTCTCGATGTCGCCCTTGAGGAACTCGACGTTGCTCGACGCCGGCCTTGCGCTGGTTGTCGCGCGCCAGCGCCAGCATCTCGTCGGTCATGTCGAGGCCGTAGGCCTTGCCCGTCGGGTGCCGACGCGCCGGGCCGAAAGCAGCACGTCGATCCCGCCGCCCGAGCCGAGGTCGAGCACCGTCTCCCGGGTTGCAGCTCGGCGAGTGCCGTCGGGTTGCCGCAGCCGAGCGAAGCGAGCACCGCCGCCTCGGGCAGGCCGGCGGTCTGCGCGCCGAATAGAGGTCGCCGTGATCGGATCGCAGTCGAGTCACAGCTGCCGGCCCGACGCCGCCGCAACAACTGGGGCGGCGCCGCGTCGCCGCGGCCATTGCCGCCTGCACCGTACTTCTCCCGCACCGCGTCGCCTGATGTCTCCGCCGAGTGCGTCACCGGCTGCCCTCACTCGTGGTGAATTCACATCAAGAAATCGTTGATATGTTCAGAGACACGAAGATCGTCAATCGCAGCAGGCATCGCGGTGCCGGGACGGTGCCGGGCCGCCTCGGCGAGGCGATGCAGGAACCGGTGCATCGTTCCAGCGGCACCGGAACGAGGGAGTAGTAGACCCACCGCCCGTCGCGGCGGTCGCTGACCAGCCCGGCGTCCTTCAGCACCCGGAGGTGGAACGACAGGCGGGACTGCGAGCGCGTCGAGCACGTCGACCAGGTCGCAGACGCAGCGCTCGCCACCGCGCAGCCGTTCCACGATCGCCACCCGGGTGGGATCCGAGAGGGCGTGACAGAGCCGGGCAAGGTCGGCGGACGGCGGGGCGGCTACGGCGGGCATGACGCTAATATATCAACAAACATTGATACGTCAAACCGCCGGGCCGTCGGCCCCGAAACGGTAGCGATACCCCGCCTCGTCGAGCAGCTGCAGCACCAGCCGCACCGGCAAGCCCATCACCCCGAAAAAGTCGCCGTCGATCCGCTCCACCAGCGCCGCCCCCCACCCCTGGATGCCGTAGGCGCCGGCCTTGTCGCGCGGCTCGCCGGTGGCGACGTAGTCGCGCAACGTGGCGGCGTCGGCAGCACGGAAGGTGACCGCGGTCTGGTCGTGGGCCTGGAACTCGCGGCCGTCGGCAATCAGGCAGACGGCGGTGATCACCGTGTGGGTGCGCCCCTGCAGCGCGGTGAGCATGCGGAACGCGTCGTCGTCGTCGGCCGGCTTCTCGACGATCGCCCCGTCGAGGACCACGATGGTGTCGGCGGCGAGGACGATCCGTCCCGGAATGGCGCGCGCCTTCTCGCGGGCAAGGCGCCGCGCGTAGGCGAGCGGCGCTTCGCGGGGGAGCGGCTGTTCGAGGATGTCGGCCGGCGCCACCAGCACCGACAGGTGCAGCATCTCCAGCAGCTGCTTGCGGCGTGGCGACGCGGAGGCCAGGACGATGGTGGGGATCATGCCGGGTTCCGCTCCAGCAGCAGCGTCACCGGTCCGTCATTGACGAGTTCGACCTGCATGTCGGCGCCGAACTGGCCCGCTTCGGTCGGAACGCCCAAGCGGCGGAATTCGGCAAGCAGCTGGCGGTAGAGCGGCTCGGCCAGATCGGGATGCGCGGCGCCGACGAACGACGGGCGGCGTCCCCTGGCCGCGTCGCCATAAAGGGTGAACTGCGAGATGACCAGCACCGCGCCACCGACGGCGCCGAGGTCGAGGTTCATCTTTCCGTCGGCGTCGGAGAAGATCCTGAGCCCGGTGATCTTCTCCGCCATCCACGCCACCTCCGCGGCGGTGTCGCCGGGAGCGAACCCCGCCAGCACCACGACCCCGGTGCCGATGGCGCCGGCCACTGTTCCGCCGATCGTGACGCTTGCCCTGCTGACTCGCTGAATGATGCTGCGCATGCCCGCTTCCTCCGGCTCGGCGACCCAACATAATGCGGTTCCCTGTTAGGGTTCGACCATGTTCGAGAGCCATCTCGACGCGATCCGCCGTTACCAACGCCTCGCCGCGCGCTCACGCCGCGGCGACGGGCGGCGCCTCGCGCCGGCGCCGCACCGCCCCGATCCGGCGTCGTGGCCCGACGACGCGGTGACGCTGGCGTGGCTCGGTCACGCCACCGTGCTGCTCAACGTCTTCGGCACCTGGATCATCACCGACCCGGCGCTGGGACGGCGGATCGGGGCGGCGGTCGGGCCGGTGCAGGTGGGCGTGCGGCGGATTACCGCGGCGGCCCTCAAGCCGGCGGATCTCCCGCCGATCGACCTGGTGTTGCTGAGTCACGCCCATTTCGACCACCTCGACCTTCCCACCCTGTCGCGACTGCCGCGCAACGCGACGGTGGTCACGTCGCCGAACCTCCACGACCTGCTGCGGCGCTTTCGCGACGTGCGCGAACTGCGCTGGGGCGAAAAGACCCGGGTGGGCGACCTGCTCATCACCGGCACGCCGGCGAATCATTGGGGTGCGCGGATGATCTCCGACCGCCACCGCGGCTGGGGCGGCTTCCTGGTGGAACGGCCCGGGCTGCGGCTGTTCTTCGCCGGCGACACCGCCTACACCGACGCGCTCAGGCCACTGGCCGCCGGCGGTCCGGTCGACGTCGCAATGATGCCGATCGGGGCGTACGATCCGTGGATCACCAACCACTGCTCCCCCGAGCAGGCGTGGAACATGGCATCACAGCTCGGCGCCCGGGCGGTCGTGCCGATCCATCACTCGACCTTCCGGTTGAGCCGCGAACCGACGGCAGAACCGCTCGCGCGGCTCACCCGGGCGGCGGGACCGGACGCAGACCGGATCGTGGCGGAAGCGATCGGTGCCACGTGGCGCGTTCCGGTGCCGCGACGGCGTTGACGCCCGATTGACCGGGTGGCGTCATCCTCGGGCTCCTTCAACCCGAGGTATCCGATGCGCATGTCGATGGTGTTGGCCGCGGCGCTGCTCTGGGCTCCCGCCCTGGCGGCGCAGGACCAGGTCGCGCTGCTGGCGGGCAACGCCGCCTCCCGCGGCAACGCGCGGAGCGAAGCCGGCCCCGATCATCCCGAGCTGCGTCCCGAACCGATGGCGGCGTTCACGCTCGCCTGGCGTCACGCCGCCGGCCGGTGGCGGCTCGACGGCGAGGTGCGTCGTACCACCGCCGACCTGGCCGAGATCGGACCGGGAACCGCGGTCGTCACCCGCGGCGCGCTCCACGCCTGGGGCGCGGCGGCACTGGTGGGGCGTCGTCTCGCCGGAGCCGCGGGGAGCGCCAACCTTGCGGCGCTGGCGGGGGTGACATTCGACCGCTGGCAGTTTTCGGGGATCGCCGGGGCAAGCCGCTGGCGCGTGGCGGGCACCGCGGCGCTCGAGGCGGAGCTGCCGGCCGGTGGTCGCTGGTCGGCGCTGTTTCGCGGCGCCGTCGCGGCCGGGCCGTCGCTGTTCGACGCCGCCGAGCTGCCGTCGGAGTTCCACCAGGCGGCGGCGTGGCGCTACGGAATCAGCGTGGGGGTGGCGCGGCGCTGGTGACGGCGGTCACTCCACCGTCACGCTCTTGGCGAGGTTTCGCGGCTGGTCGACGTTGCAGCCGCGATTGACCGCCACGTAGTACGCCAGCAACTGCAGCGGAACGACGGTGAGGATCGGCGTCAGCAGGTCGAGCGTCTCGGGCACGACAAAGCTCGCTCCGGCGAGCCGCGCGACTTCGTCGTCGGCGGCGTTGACGATGGCGATCACTTCGCCGCCGCGTGCCCGGACCTCCTGCACGTTCGAGACGATCTTGCTGTGCACCGCGTCGCGCGGGGCAACCACCACCACCGGCATGTTCTCGTCGATCAGCGCGATCGGCCCGTGCTTCATCTCGGCGGCCGGGTAACCCTCGGCGTGCACGTAGGAAATTTCCTTGAGCTTCAGCGCGCCCTCGAGGGCCACCGGGAAGTTGACGCCGCGCCCGAGGTAGAGGGCGTTCGACTTGCCGTCGAACCGGTGGGCCAGGGTCTCGATCTCGGGGGCCCGCGAAAGGATCTCGCGGATCTGGTCCGGCAGGCGGTTGAGCGCCCGGATGAAGCGCTGCCCGTCGAGCAGCGACATGCCGTCGAGCCGCGCGAAGCGCAGCGTGACCATCGCCAGCGCCGCCACCTGGGAGGTGAATGCCTTGGTGCTGGCGACGCCGATCTCGGGGCCGCAGCGGAGGTAGAGGCCGCCGTCGACCTCGCGCGAGATGGTCGAGCCGACCACGTTGACCAGCCCGATGGAGCGGGCGCCGCGGCGCTTCGCCTCGCCCAGCGCCGCCAGGGTGTCGACCGTCTCGCCCGATTGCGAGATGGCGATCACCAGCGTGCCGTCGTCGACGATCGGGTTGCGATAGCGGAACTCCGACGCGTACTCCACCTCGGTCGGCATCCGCGCCAGTTCTTCCAGCATGTACTTGCCGATCAGGCCGGAATGCCACGACGTGCCGCACGCGGTGATGATCACGCGGCGGATCCGCTTGACCTCCTCGTCCGACATCTTGAGACCGTAGACCCGGACGTTGCCGGTCTCCTCGAGCAGGTGGCCGCGCATCGTGTTCTCGACGCTGTCGGGCTGCTCGAAGATCTCCTTGAGCATGAAGTGCTCGAAGCCGCCGCGCTCGATGGTGGCGAGGTCCCATTCGATCTGGTTGATCGGCTTGTCGACGTGGCGCGACGTGAGGGTCCGGACCCGATAGCCGTTCCGGGTCAGGATCGCCATCTCGCCGTTGTCGAGGTAGACCACCGACCGGGTGTGCTCCAGCACCGCCGACGCGTCCGACGCGACGAACCACTCGTCTTCACCGACACCGAGCAGGATCGGCGAGCCGTTGCGCGCCGCCACCAGCGTCCCGGGCTCGTCGGAACAGATTACCGCGATGCCATACGCGCCGTCGACATCGCGCAGCGCCGCCGCCACCGCCTCTTCGAGGTTGCCCTGGTAGAACTCGCCGACGAGATGCGCCAGCACCTCGGTGTCGGTGTCCGAGGTGAAGGTGTGGCCGCGCGCCACCAGGGTCTTCTTGATGGCGGCGGAGTTCTCGATGATGCCGTTGTGGATCAGCGCGATGCGGCCGCTCTGATCGACGTGGGGATGGGCGTTGCGGGTGTTGGCGGCGCCGTGGGTGGCCCAGCGGGTGTGGCCGATGCCTACGGTGCCGTGGGGCGCGGTGCCGGCAAGCTCGCCGGCGAGCACGGACAGCTTCCCCGCCGCCTTGCGGACGTGGAGCCCGTTGCCGTTGAGCACCGCGATACCGGCCGAGTCGTAGCCGCGATACTCGAGGCGACGCAGCCCTTCAAGCAGAATCGGCGTCGCGTCCCGCGGCCCGACATAGCCCACAATTCCACACATGCGGTCATCCTCTTCCGGGTCCTACTCGGCCTCTCGCACCCGGGCGAGCAACGCCTCGGCGTCGTCGCGGGTGGGAGCTTCGGCAATCAGCCGGACGATCGGTTCGGTCCCGCTCGGCCGGACGTGGAGCCAGCGGTCGGGCCATGAGAGCCGCAGGCCGTCGCGGTGATCGGCGGTGGCCCCGCGGAACGCCGCTTCGAGCCGCTGGTAGAGCCGGCTCAGGTCGCCTCCCCGGGGGGCCTTCGCCTTGACGATGACGTACCGGGGGCGGGAACGCACCCAGCCGGAGAGGCGTTCCGGCACTCCCGCCAGGTATTGCAAGATGAGGGCCGCGGCCAGCGGGGCGTCCCGCCCCACGTGCAGCGCCGGGTACATCACCCCGCCATTGCCTTCTCCCCCGATCACCGCGCCTTCCGCGACCATGGCGTGGGCGACGTTTGCCTCGCCGACCGGGGCCCGGAGAAACCGCGCGCCGGCCTCCCGGGCGGCGTCCTCGACCACCAATGACGTGGAGAGGTTGGTGACCACCACAGGCACCGAGCCGGCCGGCCGGCCGTCGAGCACGGCGTGGACCGCCAGCGCGAGGGTGTAGTCCTCGCCCACCGGGGTGCCGGTGTCGTCGACCAACGCGAGCCGGTCAACGTCGGGATCGACCGCCAGGCCAAGGTCGGCGCCGCGTTCGCGCACCATGCGGCCGAGCTCGCCGAGGTTCTCGGGGATCGGTTCGGGAGGACGCGGAAAGCGTCCGTCGGGCTCGAGGTTGATGCCGGTGACGACGCACGCCGAGTTGCTCCAGCAGCGGAAGCATCGCAAGGGCGCCAGCGCCACGGACACAGTCGAGCACCACCCGGAAACGCCGGGCGCGGATCGCGTCGACGTCGATCACCGGCAGCGCCAGGACGGCGGCAAGGTGACGGGCGATGGCGTCGGGGTCGGGGGTGAGCGTGCCGATGCCGTCCCATCCGGCGCGCTCGGGACCGTCGGCGGCCAGCGCCTGGACTTCCGCTCCCGCGGCGGCATCGAGGAAGATCCCGTCGGGGCCCACGAACTTGAGGGCATTCCACTCGATCGGGTTGTGACTCGCCGTGATGATCAGCCCCGCGCCGGCCGTGTGGTACTCCACGGCGAGTTGCACGGTGGGCGTCGGTACGACGCCGAGTTCGATGACGTCGGCGCCGACCGATTGCAGGCCGGCGGCCGCGGCGCGGGCGAACATCGGCCCCGAGGTTCGCGCATCGCGTCCCACCACGACGCGCGGCCGGCCGTGCCGCCGGGCCCAAGCGCCGAGTGCCGCCGCATGGCGCGCGACGAGTTCGGGGGTCAGGTCGGTGCCGACCAGCCCCCGCATGCCGGAGACGGACGTGATCAGGATGGGGTCCCCGGCGACGCCTCGCGGAGCGGGAGTTCTGTCGGATCGGGGAACGCGGCGAAGAAGGCGTCGACGACGCGGGGGTCGAACTGGCGCCCGGCGTTGCCGCGCAGCTCGTCGAGGGCCCGTTGCGGGCCCTGCTGCACGCGGTAGGCGCGCGTCGAGGTGATGGCGTCGAAGGCGTCGACCACCGACACGACGCGGGCCGTCAACGGAATCTGCTCGGCGACGAGGCCGTCGGGAAAGCCCCTGCCGTCGAAGTGCTCGTGATGCGACCGCACGATGTGCAACACCTCGGGATGGTCTTCGCGCAGCACGCTCAGCATCGCTTCGCCCTCGACGGTGTGGCGCCGCATCTCGGCGAATTCCTCGTCGGTGAGGCGGCCGGGCTTGTTGAGGATGGCGTCGCGGGTGCCGATCTTGCCGATGTCGTGCAGCTCGCCGCCGAGGCGGATCTGTTCCAGCATGCGAGGGGCGAGGCCGAGTTTCCGCGCGGTGGCGACCGCGTAGGTGGCGACGCGATGCGAGTGGCCGCGGGTGTAGGGATCCTTGGCTTCGAGCATGGTGACGGCCATCTGCACCTGCGCCAGGAACATCTCCTGGTTCTTGCGCGACAACTCGCGGACCTGTCGCTCGAGGTCGTCCTGGTAGCGCTCGCGGAGCCGCCGCACCTCGAGGGCAAGGCGTCGCTCGGTGAGCGCCTTCTCGACGCGGGCGCGGACCTCCTGGACCTGCATCGGCTTGGTGAGGTAGTCGTAGGCGCCGACCTTGAGGCATTCCACGGCGTTGGCAATGTCATCATCGCCGGTAAGCATGACCACTGCCGTATCGGGGTACCGGGCGCTGATCTCGCGGAGCAGCGACATGCCGTCGCGGCCCGGCATGTGGAGGTCGCTGAGCACCAGCGGCACGGCGCCCTCGGCGTCGAGCCGGCGCAGCGCCGCGTCGCCGTCCTCGGCGTCGGTCACCTCGTAGCCCTGGCTGCGGAGCATCCGGGCGAGGACGCCGCGAATCTGCGGGTCGTCGTCGACGACGAGAATGCGGGTCGGCGTACCGGGGCCCGTGGCGAACGAGGATTCGGGCATCGGCTGCAAGGTATCGGCGACAGGGCGCCGCTGACAATCGGCGTCTTGCCCCAAATTGCGGCGGGACATAACCTTCCGCATCCTTTCGCCCGGGCCCGGATGGGCCCTCCCATGACCCGTCGTACCGAAGCCGACCAACCGCTGCGGATGGCCACGCTGGCAGTGCATGGCGGACAGACCATCGATCCGCTCGCCCACGCCGTGATGCCACCGATCTATCAGACCTCGACCTATGTGCAGGACGGGCTGGGGAAGCCCCATGCCGGCTACGAGTATGCCCGCACCCGGAATCCGACCCGCGAGGCGCTGGAACGGAGCCTCGCCGCCCTCGAGGGCGGCACCGACGGCTTTGCGTTCGCCTCCGGGCTGGCGGCGCTCGACACCGTCCTGAAGCTGCTCAACGCCGGCGATCATGCCGTGGTCGGAAGCAACATCTACGGCGGAAGTCATCGCCTGATGGTCCGGGTGTTCGAGCGGTTCGGGGTGGAGTTCTCGTTCGTCGACATGCGCGACGTGAGCCGGATCGAGGCGGCGATCCGCCCCACCACCCGCCTGCTGTTCTGCGAGACGCCGAGCAACCCGATGATGTTCCTCGCCGACCTTGCCGCCTGCGGCGACCTGCGCCAAGGCATCGGGGCTGCTGTTCGTCGTCGACAACACCTTCGCCACCCCGATGCTGCAGCAGCCGCTGGCCGCCGGCGCCGACATCGTCATGCACTCGACCACCAAGTACCTCAACGGCCACTCCGACATGGTCGGCGGCGCGCTGGTGACCTCGCGCGAGGACCTTGCCGAGCGGATCGGCTTTCTGCAGAACGCCGCCGGCGGGGTGCCGGGGCCGATGGACTGCTGGCTGGCGCTGCGCGGCATCCGGACCCTGCCGCTCCGAATGCGGGCCCACTGCGCCAACGCCATGCAGCTGGCGCAGTGGCTCTCCTCCCGGCAGGACATCTCCGCGTCTACTACCCCGGACTCCCCGACCATCCCCAGCACCAGCTCGCCGTGCGCCAGATGCGCGCCTTCGGCGGGATGATCTCCCTCGACCTCGGCACCGTCGAACGCGCCCGGCGGGTGGTCGAATCGACCCGCATCTTCGTGCTCGCCGAGTCGCTGGGCGGGGTCGAGAGCCTGATCGGTCATCCGGCGTCGATGACCCATGCGTCGGTGCCGAAGTCGCTGCGCGAAGCGATGGGGCTGACCGATTCGCTGATCCGCCTCTCGGTGGGGATCGAGGACGTCGCCGACCTCCAGGAGGACCTGGAGCAGGCGCTCGCGAAGGGCTAGAGGGGCCCAGAGGCCAGGGCCCAGAGGCCAGGGCCCAGAGCCGAGGGCCCACGGCTCCGGGCTCTCGGCCCCGGGCCCCGGGCCCCGGGCTGATCAACTTGAAACGCCGCCCCCGCCGATCCGTAGGCGATGGCATCTTCAACCGCTGAGCCGACGATGACATCCCTTCCCGCTCCCCGCCCCCGCGTGACGCTGCCGGAGATCTCCGGCGTTGCCTGGGAACACCCGGCCGATCGCGCCGCGCTGCAGGCCCTCCGTGCCATCCCGGGGATCGACCAGGTGATCCGCAAGGTGCTGGGATGGGTGGGTGGCGAGCACGGCATCCGGCTGCTGTTCCAGGGCAACGCCATCCGGGTCGGGCCGCACCAGTTTCCCCGGGTCTGGGGGCTGCACATCGAGAACTGCGCCACCTTCGGGTGGGAGCGGGTGCCGGAGCTCTACGTCATGCAGACGCCGGTCTTCAACGCCGGCGCATATGGCGTCGACGATCCGTTCATCGTGATCCACTCGTCGGCGCTGGAGATGCTCGACGAGGACGAGCTGCGGGTGCTCCTGGCGCACGAGCTGGGGCATGTCATCAGTGGCCATGCCCTCTACCGGACCATCGCCGAGATCATGCTGCTGATCTCGCTGGGCGCGCTGCCGTTTCCGGTGGAGCTGGTGCTGCTGCCGGTGCGGCTGGCGTTCCTGGAGTGGTACCGCAAGTCGGAGCTGTCGGCCGACCGCGCCGGGCTGCTGGGCAGCCAGGATGTCGCGGCAACGATGCGGTTGTTCATGAAGATGGCGGGCGGCGGCAACGTGGCGAACATCCGCCCCGGCGACCTCAATCTCGAACCGTTCCTCGAGCAGGCCAACGAGTATGCCACGCGCAACGAGGGACTCGACGTGGTGTGGAAGATCCTCAATGCGCTGGCGCTGACCCATCCGATGAACGTGGTGCGTGCCGGCGAGATCGAGCGGTGGGTGCGGTCCGGTGCGTACGAGCGGATCATCGGTGGCGAATACGCGCGACGCGGAGCGGAGACCGATGCCCGTCCACTCGGCGACGATTTCAAGGAGGCGGCCGGGCACTACCGCGACGAGATCAAGGACGTCGCCGACCAGCTCCGCACCGCCGCCAAGCGGGCCGCCGACCGGGCCCGCGACGCCTTCAACGAGGCGCGACGGCGGAACCCGGCGTGAAGCTGCTGATCGTCGGCGCGGGCGGGCGGGAAGACGCGCTGGCCCGCGCCTTCGCCCTCGACGACCCCCGACACCAGATCTTCGTGGCACCAGGCAACCCGGGCACCGCCCGGGTTGCCACCAACGTCCCCATCGCCGCCGACGACGTGCCGGCGCTGGTGGCGGAAGCGTCGCGGCAGGCGGTCGACCTGGTCGTGGTGGGACCGGAAGTCCCGCTCGCCCTGGGCCTCGCCGACCAGCTCCGCTCGGCCGGGATCGCGGTCTTCGGCCCCGGAACAGCCGGGGCGCAGATCGAGGCGTCGAAGGCATTCGCCAAGCAATTGATGGCCGCCGCCGGAATCCCCACCGCCGCGAGCGAGACGTTCACCGCGCTCGAACCCGCGCTGCGATGGATCGACCGCCACGCCGAGCCGCTGGTGGTGAAGGCGTCCGGCCTGGCGGCGGGCAAGGGCGCAGTGGTGTGCGCCACGCGGGCCGAAGCGGCGGCGGCCGCCCGCGCGATGCTCGCCGACGGCGCGTTCGGCGATGCCGGGCACACCGTGGTGATCGAGGACCATCTCGACGGTGAGGAGTTGTCGGTGCTGGCCGTCACCAACGGCCGTGACCTTCGACTGCTCCCCGCCGCGCAGGATCACAAGCGGCTGCTCGACGGCGACAACGGACCGAACACCGGCGGAATGGGAGCCTACGCACCGGTGTCGCTGGCGTCACCGGCCGTGCTGGAGCGGGTCGAGCGCGAGGTGCTGCAGCCGATGCTGGCCGAACTGCGCCGCCGGGGGATTCCCTACCGTGGCGTGCTCTACGCCGGGTTGATGCTGCATCCCGATGGCACGCCGAATGTGGTGGAGTTCAACTGCCGTCTGGGCGACCCGGAGGCCGAGGTCGTGCTGCCGCTGCTCCACGACGGCGTCACCGCACTGTTCGACGCGGCGGCGCGTGCCGAGGCGCTGCCGCCGGTGAGCCAGCGGTCCGCCGCGGCGGTGACGACGGTGCTGGCGGCGGCGGGATATCCCGGCACACCGGCAAAGGGGGCGCCGATCACCATCCCGGACGACCTCGACCAGCGAGTCACGGTCTATCACGCCGGCACCAGCCGCCGCGCCGACGGGGCGCTGGTGGTCTCCGGTGGCCGGGTGCTGGCGGTGACGGCGGTGGCCGACGTGTTTGCCGAGGCGCAGCGCGCGAGCCGGGCGGCGGCCGAGCGGATCAGCTTCGAGGGCCGGCAGTTCCGTCGCGACATCGGGTGGCGCGAAGCGGCTCGTCTCGGCGCCGGAGCCCGGCGCGCCGCTACGGCCTGACCACCTGGTAGACCGGCGTCGCGGTGGCCGACTCGCGCGACACCTTCAACCAGCGTCGCTTGAGGAGGTGCGCCACGGCGCCCTGCGCGGCACTGCGGGAGAGTCCGGTGCCGGCGGCGATGGCGGCATAGGAGGCGGCGACGCCGCGGCGGCCGGTCGTGCCCCGGGTGGCGAGCCAGAGCCAGACCAGGAAGGCCGACGGATGGCGGTCGCGGCCGGCGAGCGCCGGCAGCAGTGCATCGACGGCGGCGCGCGGGATGCTGACTGTAGTTGTGGCCACTATAGTATCCAATGACAGAGATCGTCGATGATACCGGATGCCTGGTGGCCGCGCCAGATCGCGGGCGGCGCCGCCCCCGCCCCTCCCGTCTAGCTTTTCCCCATGCCGGAGCTCCCCGAAGTCGAAACGATGGTGCGGATGCTGGCGGCCCGCCTGCCGGGGCGCCGGATCACCGGCGTGTCGCTGTCCCACGACGACCTGCTCGACGGCGTCCCGGCGGCGGCGCTGCGACGGGGGCTGCGTGGGGCGACGATCACGGCGGTGCACCGTCGCGCCAAGCATGCGCTGATCGCAACCGATCGGCGGATCCTGGCGGTGCAACCGGGGATGAGCGGCGCGTTGCTGCTCTACCAGCGAGCGCTCACCGCCGCCGAGCGGAAGTACGCGGTGCTCCGGTGCCACCTCGACGACGGCACGGAGCTGGTCTACCGCGACGTCCGCCGCATCGGCACGCTGCGCTGGCTCGATGCCGCCGGGTGGCAGCACTACGCCGAGCGGCTCGGTCCCGAGCCCCTGGACACGGCCCTTTCCGGGCGCGAGTTCGCCGACCGGCTGCGCCGCTCCCGCTCGGCGGTCAAGAAGGTGCTGATGGACCAGCGGTTCATCGTCGGCGTGGGAAACATCTATGCCAACGAGGCGCTGTGGGCGGCGAGAATCCTGCCGGCGCGCTCCGCCGCAAATGTCTCCCGCCAGCGCCTCGCCACGTTGCTCGACGCGGTCCGCGAGATCCTCTCGGCGGCGATCGCCAGCGAAGGCACGTCGTTCCGGGATTACGTGACGGCCACCGGCGAGCGCGGCGGCTTCCAGGAGCTGGTGCAGGTGTACGGCAGGGCCGGCGAACCGTGTCCGCGCTGTGGCCGGACCATCCGGGTGACCCACGACATCGACAACCGGTCGACGTTCTGGTGCCCCCACTGCCAGCGGTAGGCCCGACGGACGGCGTCCGCATCCGCCGTCCGACGGGTCGATCCGATGCTCACCGGCGCCAGCCCCATGCCACCATGGCACGGACCCGTTCGTGCTGCGGCGCCGGATCGGCGCACGGACGGTCCCGACCCGGCTCCGCGTACCGAGCCTTCGGCCCGCGGTCAGAAGAGATCATACGAGGGCCATGCGCTCGTCGCGTGGATCGCCGTCCAGATCAGATTGTCCAGGTCCGCGGCGAACGCCGGATTCTCGCTGCGGGTATTGGTCAGGATCACGACGTTGAAGTTCCCCTCCGATGTCGTGCGCGCCAGTTCGGTCGCCGTCCCCGGCAAGCTGCCCTGGTGCCACCAGTTCGGCCCGTTCACCTCCCAGCCGGCCGCATAGCCCGGATTGGCCGCGCTGCCCGTGGTCATCAGCTGGATTGCGTTCGGCGACAGGATGTCCGCCTTGCCGGCGATGCCATCGACATGCACCAGCAACCGCGCCAGGTCGGTCGCGGTTGCGAGCCAGCCGCCGTGGGCATCCATTCGCGCGACATTGAAGGCGTACGGGTCCTCGCCACCCTGCCCGTAGTATTGCACCTCGTTCGGCCGACGGTCCGCCAGCGTGTTGCCCGCGATGACCATGTCGGAGACACCGATCGGTTGCAGCACCAGCGTCCGGACCGCGTCCGCATACGCCATGCCGGTGATCCGCTCGATCACCCGGCCGAGCACGGCGTAGCCGAAGTTCGAGTACGCGTAGGCGGCACCGGGAGAGTTCGCGAGCGGCCGGTTGTCGAGCGTCCACGAGATGAGCTGGTCGATGCTCATCGTCGGATTCGTGAACATCGGGTCGGTGCCGTCGTTCGGCCAGCCACCGGACGTGTGATGCAGGAGCTCGTCCACTGTGATGTCGGCGATCCCCGGACCGTAGGGTTGCGTTCCATACGTCGTGCCGAGAATGGCGCCGGCGCCGAACACCTTCTGATCGAGAGCGAGCTTGCCCTGGTCCACCAACCTCATCACGGCCACGGAAGTGATCTGCTTCGACAGACTGGCGATGCGATACAGATCATCAGCGGATGCAGAACGCGTATCGTCAGCCCGGCCGTAGGCCTTGAAGTAGACGAGGTTTTCGTTCCGCGTGATCGCGAACGACAGACCGGGAACATTGTACCGGGACATGAATGCGGCGACGGCCTGATCTACGCTCGCCATGTCGGTCGTGAGCGCCACCGTGTACGTCGCCGTGCTGCCGTCTTCGGCCGTGACAACGTACCTGACCGGAGCGGTGAAATCGTCGGCGGTCACGCCGCTCGACTGCGGCCGGCCGTCGACCGTGGCGACGGCCCCGGACGACACGCCAAACGTCGCGCGGAGCGCGGTGCGGTCCGTTCCCGGCGGTAGAAACACGGTGATCGCCGTTCCGCTGATGGTGCCGATGCCGTCCACCGGGGTCGGGTTGTCGGCGGCGAGAATGGCAAAGGAGGTGATCACCTTGTCCGAGGACTTGTGGGGTGGAGAACCGGATGAAGGATCGGGCGACGTCGGTGAGCTGCCGCCGCAGGCCGCCAGCAGAGTCGCCCCGAGGACCGCCGCCGCCCGGGAACGGAATCCGGGGCGGCCGAGGCTCTGCCGCCGGCCTACCGGCATCGGACCGATCGCAATCATCTGGACCTCCATGAGAATCCCGGGGGTATCGGAACCGCCGTACCACCATTGCGGGGCCGCCGGGAAATGGCCCTCACTCCGAGAGCGGACTCCGCCCCCGAGAGGGCTCATGCAGGACCGGTGGAGAACCGTTCAGGCGGTACCCGCCGGGCTCGTCCGGTGCCGGCGTCGAGCGACCAGCGCAGGGACGGTTGCCTTGCCGGCCGCCGCGAGCCGCCCTGAATATGTAGCAGTCATACATATTGGACTGCCGACCGATGCGGACTTCCGAGATCAAGAAGGGCAGCGCCGAGTTCCCTGGTGCTCTCGCTCCTCGAACACGAACCTCGCCACGGCTACGAGCTGAGCAAGCTCATCGACTCGCGGTCGCGGGGCGTGCTGACCTTCCACGTGGCCTCGCTCTATCCCCTGCTCTACCGCATGGAGGCGCGGGGATGGATTGCCGGACGATGGGTCGAGAAGCCGGGTGAGCGCCGCCGCCGCTATTACCGCATCACGGCGGGCGGCAAGCAGGCCCTCGACGCGCAGCGCAAGAGCTGGCAGGCGTTCGTCGCCGCCGTCGCCCGCATCGCCGACCCCCGCCATGCCTGATTGGACCCGATTCCCTCCTGCAACGCGCCGCCGCGTTGCGACTCGGCCCCGAGGACGAGGCCGAGCTGTTCGAGGAGCTGGCCCGCCATCTCGACGCGGAGTACGGTGAGCTCGCGCCCCGCATCGGCGCCGGAGCGGCCGAACAGCTGCTGCTGGCACGCTTCGACTCAGTGCGCTCCGCGAACTGGGCAGGCCGCGGACCGCCGTGCTGGCGTCGCGGCGGCCCGACGATGTTCCACCAACGGAACGAGGAATGCACCGGATGCACCCCCGACGCCGCGTTGCGGCCTTTCACGTCCTGGTCGTGGTGATGCTGGCCATCGGAGTCGGTGCCACGACGGCGATCTTTTCGGTGATCAACGGTGTGCTGTTGCGGCCCTTGCCGGTGCCGGACCCGGGCCAGCTGGTGCTGGTGGGTGAGCAGGCGCCGCAGATCCCCGGCGGCAACAAGTTCGCCTTCTTCGACACGCCGTCGGCGTTCCTCACGTGGCAGAAGGAGGATGCCGACTTTCAGGGCCTCGCCGCGCTGCAGGGCGCGTCGTTCACCCTCACCGGGCAGGGCGCACCGCGGGTGCTGCACGGCGCCCGGGTCACGCCGGAGTTCTTCGGCGTGGTCAAGGCGACGCCGGAGCTGGGACGATTGTTCATTCCGGCCGACGCCAACGACCGCAGCAACCCGATGGTGATCAGCGATGCCCTCTGGCGCTCGGCGTTCGGCGCCGACCCGGGGATCATCGGGCGCACGATCGGGACCGCCGGGAACGAGGCGCGGGTGATCGGCGTGCTCCCTCCCGACATGCTGATCGGCGGCAGCGAACTCGGCCCGATGACCGCGGGCACTCCGACCGAATACTTCGCACCCTTTGCGTTCGGCCCCAATTCCGGCGGCGACCTGACCAGGGCGTGGTCCAACTTCAACTACACGGTCATCGGGCGGCTCAAGCCCGGCGTCACCGTCGACGAGGCGCTTGCCCGGCTCAACGTGATCCAGCGGCGCCTGGCGACCGACGCACCGGACGCCCAACCGGGGATGACCCTGCTGGGACAGATCATGCCGGTGCTCGACTACGCCACGAGTACGTCGCGGCAGGAGTTGTGGCTGCTCTTCGGCGCGGTTGGGGCGGTGCTGCTGGTCATCAGCGTCAACCTCGGCGGTCTCTGGGTCAGTCAGGTTGCCAACCGCCGCCGCGACTGGGCAATCCGGATCGCCCTCGGTGCCGCTCCGGGGCAGCTGGCGCGGCAGGTATTGGGCGAGGGCCTGACGCTGGGGCTGGTCGGCGGCGCGCTCGGTGTCGGGTGCGCCGCGGTGGGGCTCCGGGAACTGCTGGCGCTGGCGCCGCGCGACATTCCCCGGCTCGATCAGGTGCATATCGATTGGCGGGTGCTGGCGGTCGGCCTGGTGCTGTCGGCCGCGGCCGGGCTGCTGACCGCGCTGGTACCGGCACTGCGCGTGGCGCGGAGCGATCCGCAGGATTCGCTGAAGGCGGGAAGCCGGGCCACCACGGCTGGACCGGCGAGCGTTCGCACCCGTCAGGGGTTGATCGGCGTGCAGGCGGCACTCACCACGGTGCTGATCGCGGTGGCGGGATTGTTGGGGTATTCGCTCTACCGACTGATGAGCCGGCCGGCGGGGTTCGCGAGCGAACACGCGGTGCTGGCCAGGGTCGTGATCAGCAGTTACGACCACTCGCGACGCGACCAGATCCTGCAGCAGGTCACCACCGCCATCGCGGCGATCCCCGGCGTGCAAGCCGTGGGGCTCACGACGCACCTGCCGCTCCAGGGCGAGACCTGGATCAACACCGTGGGCATTCCGGGCAAGCAGTACCCGCCCGGGCAGTCGCCGAGCGTGAACGTGCGCTTTGTCGGCGGAGACTACTTCGCCGCGATGCAGATTCCCCTCCTCGCGGGGCGGAACCTGGCCGAAAGCGACCGCCCGCCGGGCTGGCCCCCCAGCGACGACTCCACCGAAATGCGGATGCATCAGGTGGTGGTCATTTCCGCGGCGACGGCTCGGCTCGTCTGGCCGGGGCGCGATCCGCGCACCCTGGTGGGCGAGGGGCTGCTGATGAACGGCTTCACCCTGACCATCGTGGGGGTCGCGGCCGACGCGCTCGACGGATCCCTCACATCGGCGGCGCCAGCGGTGGTGTACCAACCGTACTGGAACTGGGATCCGGCGTCGTTTGCGCTGGTGGTGCGAACGGCATTGCCACCGGGCTCGATTGCCGGACCGCTGCGAGCCGCGGTGCGCAACCTGGCGCCCGACGCGCCGATTCCGGAGATGGCGCCGCTCGGCGCGTTGCGCGCGGCCGCGACGGCGTCGCAGCGCTACCAGTTCACGCTGCTGTTGACCTTTGCCGGGCTGACGTTGCTGCTCGCCGCGATCGGCGTCTATGCGCTGGTGAGTCACAGCGTGGCGCAGCGCCGCAAGGAGCTGGCGATCCGGCTGGCGCTGGGTGCGCCGGCGGGAGCCATCCGGCGGTTGATCGCGACCCAGGCGGTGACACCGGTGGCGTGGGGCGCGCTGGCGGGACTCGTGGTGGCGCTGGCCGGCGGGCGCCTGTTGCAGAGCCTGCTGTATCAGGTCGGGCCGAACAACCCGGCAGCGCTCGGTGTCGCGGTGGGGGTGGTGCTGCTCGCCGCCACGGTCGCCTGCGTGCTGCCGGCACGGCGGGCAACCCGGGTCGACCCCAACCTGGCGCTGCGCGCGGAGTAGGCTCTCGGCACTCGGCCGCTAGATTGCGGAGCGAGATGGCCCTCGCCCTCGCACTCCCCGCCACCGACCTCACGGCGCTCCGCTTCCGGGTCCAGCGCCTGGCGCAGGATCGCCCCGGCTGCTACCGGATGCTCAACGCCGCCGGGCGGGTGCTCTATGTCGGCAAGGCCAGGCAGCTCCGGACCCGCCTGCTCAGCTACTTCCGCGCGAAGTATCCCGACGACAAGCAGGCCCGGATCATCCACGCCGCCAGCAACATCGAATTCGACTACACACCGAGCGAGTTCGCCGCGGCGCTGACCGAGCTGAAATGGATCCGGCGCTGGCGGCCGCCGTTCAACGTCGCGATGAACCGGGGGAGGCGCCGGGCATTCCTGGTCCTCACCGAGGATGCCGCGCCGCGCCTGGTGGTGACCACCCAACCGGAACGCGCCCGCGGACGGATCTACGGCCCGCTCCCCTCCCCCGCCCGCGCCCAGCTGGCCGCGCGGTTCATGGCCGACCTGCTGCAGCTGCGTGACTGTCGGGCCGACATGCCGATGCACTACGCCGAGCAGGGCGACCTCTTCGCGACCCCGCGCCGCGCGGCGTGCCCGCGGTTCGACTTCGGCACCTGCCTGGGGCCCTGCGCCGGCCACGTCGGCGGCGCGGCATATCGCGACCGGGTCGAGGCCGCGGCGGCGTTCTGCGAAGGGCGCAGCATTCACCCGATCGATCGGGTCGTCGCCGAGATGACGCGCCGCGCCGACGCCGACGACTTCGAGGGCGCGGTGCGGTGGCGCGAGCGCTTCGACATGCTGGAGTGGCTGCTGGCGGCGGTGACACGGGCCCGGGCGCAACTCGACCTGCTGTCGTTCGTCTACCGCGACCCCGGGGCGCAGGGCGACGACCGGGTCTACCTGATCCGCTCCGGTGAGGTGCGCGCCAGCTGTCCCGATCCGGTCACCCCGCTGGAGCGCGAGATGTTCGACGGTGTGGTGCGCGACGAGTGCGCCCGGCCGCTGCCGCCACCACAGCGGGTCGACGCGGCGCAGTGGCACGAGCGCCTGCTGGTGATGTCGTGGTTCCGGGCGCATCCCGAGGCGTGGCGGCGGACGACACCGCTCCCCGGATAGACGCGCCGAGCTTCCCCACCCACCGAGCCGCGGCGAGTCCGTGATCCGTTCCGACGCGAATTTACGCCTTCAGGATACCCCGAGAGTGATGGGCACCAGGAGGTCACGATGCGGCGATTCGGCATGGCCAGCTTCCTGGCGGTGTTGGCCGGGTGCAGCAACGGCGGGAGCGGCTCGACCGGAAACAACCCGCCGCCGACGCCGGTCGCGGCGGTGAGCGTGGCGCCGGCGAGCGCCTCGCTGCTGGTCGGCGCCACCCGGACGCTCACCGCCTCCACGACCGATGCGAGCGGCAACGCGCTGACCGGCCGGACCGTCAGCTGGTCGTCGGCGTTGCCGTCGATTGCGAGCGTCAACGCCAGCGGCGTGGTCACCGGCGTCTCGGCCGGTGGCCCGGTCACCATCACGGCCACCAGCGAAGGAAAGAGCGGCACCGCGCAGGTCACCGTGACGGCGCCGGTGGTTCCGGTCGCGAGCGTCACGGTGGCACCCGACAGTGCCACGCTGGTGGTCGGCGCCACCGTCACGTTGACGGCAGCAGCCCTCGACGCCAACGGGACGACGCTGACCGGCCGAACCATCAGCTGGACCTCGAGCAACTCGGCGATCGCCAGCGTCAGCGCGTCCGGTGTGGTGACCGCGGTCTCGGCCGGTGGTCCGGTGACGATCACCGCGACGAGCGAAGGGAAGAACGGCACGGCGCAGGTGACCGTGACGCCGCCGCCGCCGGCGAGCATCACCTTCACCCGCAGTTCGTCCTACCTGCTGGTGGGCGACACGCTGCAGGTGAAGGTCCATGTACTCGACGCGATGGGACATGAGCTGAGCGGTCAGGTACCCACGTGGAGCGCGAGCGGCGCGGCGGCGAGCGTTGATGCGAACGGCACCGTCACCGCGGCCGCCGCGGGCACCGCACTGATCACCGCGGCGGTCGGCAGCGTCAATGCGAACTTCGCGGTCATGGTGGGCGTGGGAAGCGGCGTGCGGGTTCCCGAGCTGTCGGCGATCGACTCGCTGATGATCACCCGGATGCCGGCGCTGGGACTCCCCGGTGGCGCCGTGGCGATCACCAGGAACGGCAGGCTGGTGCTCTCGCGCGCCTACGGCTACGCCGACTCGACGACGCACCGCGTCGCCGGCACCGGCGACCTGTGGCGGATCGGCAGCGTGTCGAAGCCGATCGTGGCCATCGGCGTGATGAAACTCGTCGAGCAGGGGTTGATCTCGCTCGACGACCACCCGTTCACCATCCTCACCAACCTGACGCCACTGCCGGGCCAGGTGGAAGACTCCCGGCTGCAGAACATCACGGTGCGAGACCTGCTGGAACACGCCGGCGGCTGGAATCCGTCGCGCAACGTGGACGACACCGTGTTCGCCGCGATGTACCGCAATGGTGACACCTCCGCCACGATGCTGGTGCGCGACGGCCTCGGCGTGGCGCTCTCGGGCGATCCGGAATCGCATTACGCCTACACCAACTTCGAGTATCTCGTGCTGGCGCGGCTGATCGAGCATGTGACGGGCCAGTCATACGAAGCGTGGACCAAGGCCAACGTGCTGACACCGGCCGGCGCCACCGACATGCGGTATGGATTCACGCCACTGGGGCACCGATTCCCTGCCGAGGTGACGTACTACGATCATCGTCCCACGGTGACCGGGTTCTACGGCACCGGGGCGTGGCCGGATGTCAGTGGCGCGATGGAATATTCCGAAGCAGCGGGGCGCTGGCTCGCCTCCGCCGTCGACATGGTGAAGCTCCTCTGCACGGTCGATGGCCAGTCCAACCGCCCCGACCTGCTGATGCCATCGACGATCGCCACGATGTGGGCGAGGCCCCCCGCCCCGATCTGGCCGGCAACCGGCTACTACTACGCGCTGGGCTGGGAGGCGACACCGGTGACCGGCGGCAACACGATGTCGCATGCCGGCGGCCAGGATGGCGGCGACAGCTACTTCGGGTTGCGTCCGGACGGTGCCGGCATCGGAATCGTGTTCAACCTGACGCGCGGACAGGAGCCCGGCGGGCAGACGCTGGAAGGCGAGGTCAACACCGTGCTCGACCACGTCACCACGTGGCCGTCGATCGACCTGTTCGGCAATTGACCGGCTGACGGCCCGCGCGGGCAGCTACTCGGCGTCCATCGCCGTCAGCGGCACCAGCCGCGCCCGGGGCGGAATCCCGGCTTCGAGTTCCATGATCCCCACCGAGGCGGGGAGGTCGAAGCGGCGCGGTCCGGCGCCGCCGGGATTCATGACCGTCACCACCTGATCGACCAGCGTCAGCAGCGGCCGATGCGTATGGCCGTAGATGATGATGTCGGCATCCGGGAACAGCTCGTGGAGATCGGCGGGCGCAATCTCGCGGCCGAGCTGGTCGCCGTGCGTCACGGTGATCGCGAAGGCGTCGAGTTCGATCCGGGCCACCCGCGGGAGCCGGGCACGAACCTCCGCGCCATCGGTGTTGCCGTACACCGCCGTCACCGGCGCGATCGCCTCGAGTTCGGTGAGCAGATCGAGCGGGCCCACGTCGCCGGCGTGGAGGATGTGATCGACGCCGCTGAAGACGTCGAACACCTCGGGGCGCAGCAGGCCGTGGGTATCGCTGATGATGCCGAGCCGCACGTCACCCCTCCCAGCGCGCCGCGACGGCGATGTCGAGCTCGAGCTGGTCGAGGACGCGCTGCACGATGAAGTCGACCAGCTCGGACACCGACGACGGGCGGTGATAGAAGCCGGGTGCGGCGGGGATCACCACCGCCCCGGCCTCGGTGAGCGGCACCAGGTTCCGGAGGTGGATCAGCGACAGCGGCGTCTCCCGCGGCACCACGACGAGCTTGCGGCGCTCCTTGAGCGTCACGTCGGCGGCGCGCTCCACCAGCGACCGTGATGCGCCGACGGCGATCGCCGAGACGGTCCCCATCGAACAGGGACAGATCACCATGCCGCGGGTGCGATGCGAACCGGAGGCGGGACGCGCGCCGCGATCGTTGTCGGGGTAGAGCGTGACGGTCGACCAGTCGCCGCCGGTGGCAGCCCGGAGCGCCGCCTCGTCGCCGATGCCGGCCTCGGTGTCGAGCAGGCGCCAGCCGTGCGCCGGAGACGATCAGTTCGGTGGGCACGTGCTGCCGCGCCAGCACCTCGAGAAGGCGGATGCCGTAGGGTGCGCCGCTGGCGCCGGTGATGGCGAGGACGACCGGAATGTCGGTCGACGAGGGGCAGGGTCGAGGGCTGGCCCCGAATAGTTCGGCGAGGAACGCGGACGAATGTCCCGGAAACTACTAGCGCGAGCGGCGAATCGGTCGTCGGTGAGCGCACCGGATGCTCGGCGGCGACCGGTGGCGGGCGGCGCGGCGGCGTAATGGTGCGTGGCGTGGACGCCTTCCGGGGTGCCGGTGCCCGGCCGACCGGGAGCGTCGCGCATCTCACGCCAGCAACTCGGTCGAGCAGCGCGAAGCCGAAGACCACCAGGCTCATCACGCCGTTCATGGTGAAGAACGCCGCGTCGAGGCGGGACAGGTCCTCGGCGCGAACCAAACGGTGCTCGTACACCAGGATCCCGGCCGCGGCACCGCCACGCCCACATAGTACCAGACGCCGAAGCCCGCGCCCCAGCCGAACAGCGCAGCTCGGGAATCGTGACGCCGTGCAGCAGCTTGGCGAGGAGGATCGCGCGGGGCCGGCCGAGGCGCACCACGGCGCTGTGGAGCCCTTCGTCGCGATCGAAGCCCTCGTCGGGGAGGGCGTAGAAGACGTCGAATGCGGCGACCCAGGTCAGCACCGCCACGGTGATCGCGACGAGCAGCCACCACGGGTGGCTCCACCGCCCGGTCACCGCCAGCCAGCCGCCGACCGGCGCGATCGCCAGCGACAGCCCCAGCCAGAGGTGCGGCCAGTCGGTGAAGCGCTTGGCATAGCTGTAGCCGATGATCCAAGCCAGCGCCAGCGGCGAGCAGGATGAGGCAGAGGGTGTTGAGCATCGCCGCGGCACCGATGAACACCGCCGCCGCGAGCGCCACCGCGACCCCGCCTGCGCGCACCGAGATGGCGCCGCGCGGGATCTCGCGATTGCTGGTGCGCGGGTTGCGCGCGTCCACAGGCGCGGTCGGCAATCCGGTTGAAGCCCATGGCGGCGAACCGCGCGCCGGAGAACGCCACCACGACGAGCAGCACCGTGGTCCAGGTGAGCGGGGCCACCCGCGCCGCCGCCAGCACGCCAAGGAGCGCAAACGGCAGGGCGAACAGGGTATGCGGCAGCTTGACGAACGACGCGTAGCGCGCGAGGGCCGAGGTGCCGTGAAAGGTCTGGCCCTCGCGCGCCGTGCCGCTCCCCGAGGTGCCGCTCACCCGCGGATGCCCAGCCGCGGCCAGAGTTCGTCGATCCGGCGCTTCGTCCCGGCGTCCATCACGATCGGGTCGGGCCACTCCCGGGTGAACCCCTCCTCGGGCCACTTCCGGGTGCCGTCGATGCCGAGCTTGCCGCCGAACGAGAAGTGCTGCGAGGCATGGTCGAGCACGTCGACCGGGCCGCGGACCACTTCGAGTGTCGCGTTGCGGGTCGATGTGGTTGAGCGCCACCCAGAGACCTCGTCGGCATGTCGTGGACGTTGACGTCCTTGTCGACGATCACGAGCACCTTGGCGAGCGACATCAGTCCCTGCCCCCACAAGCGCGTGCATCACCTTGTAGGCCTGCCCGGGATACTGCTTGTCGATGCTGACGAAGACGAGATTATGGAAGATCCCCGCCGCCGGCATGTGGTAGTCGACGATCTTCCGGCACCGTGAGCTGGAGCAGCGGCAGGAAGATCCGCTCGGTCGCGTGGCCGAGCCAGTAGTCCTCCATCGGCGGACGCCCGACCAGCGTCGCCGGGTAGATCGGCTGCTCCTTGCGGGTGACGGCGGTGACGTGCATCCGCGGGTAGAGATCGGCGAGCGAGTAGAAACCGGTGTGGTCGCCGAACGGCCCCTCGATCACCAGCGGCTCGGCGGGATCGACGTAGCCCTCGATGACGATCTCGGCCTCGGCCGGCACCTGCAGGTCGGAGGTGACGGCCTTGACCAGGTCGACATGGTCGCGGCGCAGGAAGCCGGCGAAGAGGAATTCGTCGATGCCCGGCGGGAGCGGCGCCGACGCGGCGTAGGTGCTGGCCGGGTCGCCACCGAGCGCGATCACGACCGGCATCGTCTCGCCGCGCTCGCCATCTCGCGCCAGTGCGCCGCCCCGCTCTTGTGGCGCTGCCAGTGCATCGCGAGATCGCGCGGCCGAGCACCTGCACCCGGTACATCCCGACGTTGCGCGGCTGCCGTGCACCGGATCGCGGGTGATCACCATCGGCAGCGTCAGGTAGCGTCCGCCATCCTGCGGCCAGGTCTGCAGCAACGGCAGGGCGATCGAGGTCGATCTCGTCGCCGCGCTGGACCACCTCCTGGCACGCCGGCTTGCCGCTCTTGCAGCCGCGGCGGGAACCTGGCCAGCTCGGCGAGCTTGGGCAGCATCGAGAGCTTGGCCATCAGCCCCTCGGGCACCTTGAGGTTGACCATCTCGCCAAGCCGTTCGCCGATCTCGTCGAGGCGGCTCGACGCCGAGGGCCAGGGCACATCCGGCGTTCGGAGCCGAAGAGGTTGATCGCCACCGGAATCGGCGAGGTGCTGCCGTCGGGAAGCACCGGACTGCTCGAAGAGCAGCGCCGGGCCGCCGCCGGGCGACTTCATTGACCCGGTCGGCGACCTCGGCGATCTCGAGATGGGTCCGCACCGGCTCGCCGATCCGCACCAGGTCGCCGGCGGACGCGATCGCGGCGAGGAACGCCGGAAGCGAATCGAGGCTCATGATGCCTTTCGCGTGGCGACGTGGACCGCGGCGATGCCGCCCCAGAGGAGTTGCCAACTACACGGCGGTCGAAACCCGCCGCGTCGAGGCGCCGTCGGCGAGCGCGGCCGGATCGGGAAACGCCAGCACCGATGCTGGTAGCCAGTCGTAGGCGTCCGTATGTTTGGACACCATGCGTCCAATGCGCGGCAGCACCTGGCGGAAATACCAGAGATATACCGCCCGGAACGGCGGCCACCGCGGAGTGGTGAACTCCAGGATCACGAACGGCGCGCCGGGCGCGAGCACCCGCGCCACTTCGCGCAGCCCGGCGTCGAGGTCCATCAGGTTACGTATCCCGAAACCGACCATCGCCCCGTCAAAGGTGGCGGGGCCGAACGGCAGCTGCAGCGCGTCGGCGGCGGCGGGCCAGACCCGGGCCGCCTTCGCGGTGCCGAGCCGGAGCATCTCGGGGACGAAGTCGGCCCCGACCACCTGGCCGGCAAATCCGGGGCGCCGCGCCAGCTCGGCGGCGAGGTCGAGGGTCCCGGCGCAGAGGTCGAGGTACCGCCCGGCGGGGCGCCGCCGCCAGTCGAGCGCGTCGACCGCGGCCCGCCGCCAGCGCCGGTCGGCGTTGAGGGAAAGCAGGTGATTCAGCCGGTCGTAGCTGGTGGCGATGCCCGCAAAGGTGTCGCGGACGTATGCCCGCTTGGCCTCGCCGCCGGTGACCGGTAGTCGCTGTTCCGTGGCTGCCATCGGCGCCAAAGGTACCGGCTTCGCGAACATCGTCGCAACGCGGAGCGGCCGGTGAACGGCCCCGGCCCGGGCTGGCGCGAGCGCGACGACCAGGAGCTGGTGCGCGAAGCGGTGGCCGGTCGCGAGGCGGCGTTCGCCGAACTGGTGCGGCGCTACCAGCGGCCGGTCTTCTCGCTGATCTACCGCATGGTGCGCGATCGCGAGCTCGCCGAAGACCTGGCGCAGGAGACCTTCGTCAAGGTGCTCAACGCCATCGGGAGCTACCGCCCGGAGTACAAGTTTTCCAGCTGGATCTTCAAGATCGCCAACAACGCCGCCATCGATCAGCTGCGGCGGCGGGAACTCGATACCCTCTCGCTCGACGGGTCGCCCCACGCCCAGACCGCCGACGCCGTCGAGGCGACCACGCTGCAGATCGGCGACCCCGCCGAGTCGCAACTCGACGAAGTCGCCAACCGCGAACTGGGCAGCCAGATCGAAGCCGCCATCGCGTCCCTGCGGCCGGAATACCGCAGCTGCATCATCCTGCGGCACATCGAGGGACGCCCCTACGAGGAGATCGCCGAGATCCTCGGCCTCCCGCTCGGAACCGTCAAGACCTACATCCACCGCGCCCGGCACGAGCTGCGCCTGCTGCTCGCCGACGCCAACGCATCGTGAAACCGCCCTTCGGCGCCCATCGTATGAGGCTCAACATGACGTCTGCGGCCGCATCACATCTCACCGGCGACGAACTCGACGCCGCCATTGACGGAACGCCGGGTTCGCGCGCCGCGTCACATCTTGAAACGTGCAGTGATTGCCGCCTCCTGGTGGCCGCCGATCGCGATCTGGTACGACGCCTCGCACAATTGCCGCAGCTCGAGCCAGCCCCCGGCTTCGAGCGGCGGGTGCTGGCGCAGGTTGCGATCGGTGGCAGCCGGGCCGTTGCGGCGCCGACCGAGCGCTCGTTAGCCGCCCGGCGGCGGATGTGGTGGGGCGGGCTGGCCGTTGGCGGCTCGGTCGCGGCGGCGCTGGGGTGGGCGGCTCTGAATCCGGCGGCGGCGGCCGGGGTGGCGTCACCGGTGGTCGGACAGGCCGGCCACGCCCTCTGGCACGCGCTGCAGGGTGCCACCAACGCGGCGCACGACCTCGGCTGGCTGGCGGGGATCCGCGGAGCGATCGCGACACCGCTCCGGGTGCTCGGCTTCGCGGCGGTGGGTGGAGCGATCTACGCGGCGGCACTGGGCGGCCTGGGCCGCCTGCTCGCGGAGCCGGCGCCCGATGCCCGGTGGTAGCCGGGGCCGGGCGGTAGCCCGCCTCTGCCTCGTGGTGGTGCTGGCGCCGGTGGCGCGGCTGTGGGCCGTGGCGCCTGCGGTGGCGGGCCATGCCTCGGTCAGCCGTCTCGCGCGCACCGCAACCGACACCGGCATTCCGGTCGTCGACCCTTCCCGCCTCGATCACCCGGCCGAACTCCAACAGCAGCTCCGCGACGCCTTGCGGCGTCCGCTGTCGCACACCCGGCTCAAGGTGGTCGGCGGCACGATGCACCTGGGACATTTCACGGTCGGCGCCGGCGACACGCTGCACGGCCACGCCGTGGTGCTGGAGGGTGACGCCGACATCGCCGGCGACGTCACCGGCAACCTCGTGGTGCTCGACGGCAACGTGGTGATGCACGACCGCGGCACCGTCGAGGGTGACGCGCTGGCGCTGGGCGGACAGATCATCAATCCCGAGGGCGTGCGGGGCACCACGCAGAGCCTGCAGACGGCGGCCGTGACTACGGCGCCGGCGCCGAGTGCCGCGTCGCAGAGCCTGCGGCACCTGGCCGGCGTGCTGGGCGTCTTCCTGACCCTCGTGGTGGTGGCCTTCGGGATGGTGACATTCGGGCGGCCCAACCTGGAAATCGTCGCAGATACGGTGGTGAACTCGTTCGGGCGCAGCTTCCTGGTGGGACTGCTGGGCCAGGTGCTGGTGCTTCCCACGGTGGGACTGATCGTGGTGGCGCTGGCACTGACGGTTGCGGGAATCGTGGTGGTGCCGTTTGCCCTGGCGGTGTATTCGCTGCTGGTGATCGTGGCGACGTTCGGCGGCGTGGTGGCGGTGGCGCACGCCATGGGCGAGCGGCTGGCCAGGCGCCGGATGGCGCGAGGGCTGTCGGTGTCGCCCAATTCGTATCGCTACGTCTGGAGCGGCCTGGTCGCGATGGCCTGCGTCTGGACCGGATGGGTGGTGTTCGGCTGGGTTCCGGTGGCGGGCGCGCTGATGCTCGGGGTGGCGGCACTTGCCACCTGGGGCGTCGGCACCGTCGGATTCGGCGCCGCCCTGCTGTCGCGTGGCGGTGTGCGGGAAGACTTTGCCGGGCGCCTGCTCCCTCCCGAAATGATGACCGACGAATACCTCTGGGCCACGCCGCAGTTCGGCGTGCCGGCGGCGAAGCGCCCGACACGCGAAGGCGACGCGCCATGACGCGCCGGTGGTGGGCCGCGGCGGGACTCTCCGCAGCCGGTGCGGCGCTGCACCCGCTCGGCGCCCAGACGGTGCAGAGCTTTCGCGCCACGCGGCCGCTCCACGGCGAACGGCACCTCGACGCAACGATCGAGTTTGCCGGCGGCGACCTGGTCGTGGCGCCGGCGTCGCGCGGCGCGCTCTACCAGATGGACGTCCGCTACGATGCCGAACGGGTGACGCCGGTGCAGCGGTACGATACCGCGACGGCCACGGCCGACATCGGGATTATCCCGGCGGGCAACGGCATCCGGGTGAGTTCGCACCCGGCGTTCTACCAGCTGGGGCGCTTTGCCCTGTCCACCACGATCCCGGTGAACGTCACCATCAATGCGCAGGCAAGCCACGCCACGATCGACCTCGGCGGCCTGATGCTCTCTTCGCTGGTGATGCAGAGCACCGCCACCGACGCGACGGTCGATTTCTCGCGGCCGCGGCCGGCCGGCACTGCGCCGTGCGACTCGATGTCGTTCACGCTGGCCGCGGGGCAGCTGACGGCGCGGCACCTGGCCCAGTCGGGGTGCGGCGCGGTGCGGGTCAACGGAGCGGCCGGCGGGGTGAGCCTGGCGTTCGACGGCGCGTGGCAGCGCAACCAGGACCTCACCGTGGGGCTCACGATGGGGCGGCTGGGGCTGGTGATCCCGCGCGACGTCGGAGTACGGATCCACGGCGACCGCTTCCTTTCGCCGCTCGACGCGCAGGGTTTTGTCCGCCGCGACGGCGACTGGGAGACGCCAGGCTTTGCGACGGCCGCGCGGCGGCTCACCGTGACGCTCAAGACGTCGATGGTCGGTGTCGGCGTGGAGTGGGTGGCGCGCTGAGAACCGGCCGCGGCGGGGCGCGCCGCGGGTTCACGATTCGATGATCGGCAGGTTGGGGATGACGGCGGCGGCGCGTTCGACGACGCGGTCGGCGATTTCGCGCAGCATCACGGCGGCGGCGGAATCGGGCGCTGCCGCGACGATCGGCACGCCCTGATCGGCGGCATCGACGAGGCCGGCCTGCAGTGGCACCTGACCCAGCAGCGGGACACCGAGTTCGTCGGCGAGGCGTTCGCCGCCACCGGTGCCGAAGAGGTCGTGGCGCATCCCGGTGGTGGGATCGATGAACCCGCTCATGTTCTCGACCACGCCCAGCACCGGCACGTTGACCCGCTCGAACATCTTCGCGCCGCGCAACGCGTCGCCGATGGCGACTTCCTGCGGCGTGGTGACGATCACGGCACCGCTCACCACCGCCTGCTGCACGAGGGAGAGCTGGGCGTCGCCGGTACCGGGGGGCATGTCGCAGAGGAGGTAATCCAGCTCGCCCCAGTCGACATCGTGCAGGAACTGGTGCAGCACCTTGGTGATGATCGGCCCGCGCCAGATCGCCGGGGCGTCGCGTTCGATCAGGAAGCCGATCGACATCAGCGAAAGGCCGTAGGCGCGAAGCGGCAGAATGCGGCCGCCCTGCACTTCGGGGGCGCCCTGCAACCCGGTCATGCGCGGGAGGTCGGGGCCGTAGAAGTCGACGTCGAGGACACCGACGCGGAGTCCGCGTTCGGCCAGTGCCACGGCGAGGTTGAGTGTCACGGTCGACTTGCCGACACCGCCCTTCCCCGACGAAATCGCGATGATGCGGCCGATGCCGGCAATCTCGTGCGGCACCGGGGCGGCCGGCACGCCGGCTTGCGCGCTCTGTGGCGCGCCGTGGGTGGTCTTCGGCGGACCGGAGGGGTCGACGACGTGGATCTTCGGCTGCGGAAAGCCGGCGGTGGTGAGCGCCTGGCGCGCCTGGCGCACCAGCGTCGCGGGATCGTCGCGGCCGAGCAGGAAGGTGAAGGCGGCCTGGCCGCTCGCCTCGTCGACCACCAGTTCGGTGATCATCCCCGAGGCGTCGAGGCCCTTCCCGGTGCGCGGATTGATCACGTCGTCGAGCGCGGCACGGAGTGCGGCGGCACGGGAGTCACTCATGGATGTGCGGCCTCAGACCGCGTCGACGGCAGTGACTTCAGGGACCGACTCACGGAGGCGGATCTCGAGGCCGTGCTTGAGGGTGATGGTCGACGCGGCGCAGCCGACGCAGGTGCCGCCGAGGCGGACGAGGAGGTGGCCGGAATCGGCATCGAAATCGACCACCTCGACGTTTCCCTTGTGGGACGCGATGTAGGGGCGCAGGGTGTCGATGGCCCGCTCGATCCGGTCCATCAGGTCGGCGGCGGTCTCGGTGCTCATGTCGGAATGGTAGCAGGGGCGGGCGGTGGGGCAACCGGCGCGGCGTGCCGTGCCGTCACGGGCCGGCCAGAAACTCCCGCGCCGCCTCCAGCACCTGCGGCTGCACCTCCGCCATCATCCCGCCGATCGCCGCCCCGGCCGCCTTGGCGTGTCCGCCACCGCCGAACCGCCGCGCCAGCTCGGCGACGTCGACGCCGCCGACGCTGCGAAACGACACCTTGATCCTGCCACCCGACATCTCGCGGAACAACAACGCCAGGCGCACACCGCGAATCGAGCGGGCGTGCTCGACGACGCCGTCGAGGTCGTCGGGGTCGACGCCATGGCGCTCCAGCGCGCCGCTTGGCACGGTGACCCAGGCCAGCCCCGGCGGCACTTCGACCACCAGCGTCTGCAGCACGTCGGCCAAGAGCCGGGGGCGCCCCTCGGGCGAACCGGCGTAGACGTCGAGGTAGATCTGCTCCGGATCGACGCCCGCTTCGAGCAGGTCGGCGGCCATCCGCAGCGTGTGGGGCCGGGTGTTGGAGAACCGGAAGCCGCCGGTGTCGGTGACCAGTGCCACATAGAGCGCGCGGGCCGCCGGAAGCGGCACCGGCCAGTGCAGCTGGTGGGCGAGTTCGGCGACCAGTTCGCCGGTGGCGGCCGCGGTCGGATCGACCAGCCGTGGCCCGGGCGGAAGGGTGCCGCTGCTGATGTGGTGATCGATGCAGGCCACCGGCACGCCGCGCTCGGCGACCGCCGACGCGAGGTTGCCGAGGCGCGACAGGTCCGAGATGTCGAGCACCAGGATCAGCCCCGCCTGGCGGATCGTCTTGACCGCCTGCGCGCTGCGATCGGCGTCGGGAATGTCGCTGAAGAGAAAGTCGAATCGCGGCGGCGTGGGGGTCGGATTGGTGATCGACACGTCGGCGCCCCGGGCCCGCAGCAGGTGCAGCATCGCCACTTCGCTGCCGAGGCCGTCGCCATCGGGGTTGACGTGGGTGACGAGACAGATGCGGACACCGGGATGCACCAGTGACGCCAGCTCGCGGGCCGCGGGAAGGAACATCTCCGGATTGGCGACAGTCATGGTGCCAAAGTAACGACGTCCTTCCCGAAGCACGCGGGCGCCGCCATCCGGAGGACAGCGGCGCCCGCGGGGCCCGGACCGATCGGCCAGCCGATCAGGCGAGTCCCGACTTTGCCTCGCGCTCGCGCTGCAGCACGCTGTGCTTGCGGCTGTAGCCGAAGTAGATGGTGAACCCGATGATCAGCCAGACGATGAGCCGGATCCAGGTATCGCCTGGCAGCGTCGCCATCAGGCCGAGACAGCAGATGATGCCGAGGATCGGCACCACCGGCACGAACGGCGTGCGGAACGGCCGTTCGAGGTCGGGGCGGGTGCGCCGCAGGATCAGCACGCCGGCGCACACCAGCACGAACGCCAGCAGGGTGCCGATGTTGACCAGCTGTCCCAGCAGCTGCAGCGGCAGGATGCCGGTGGCGAGGCCCACGGCGATGCCGGTGAAGATCGTCGACAGGTACGGGGTCCGGAACTTGGGATGCACGCTCGACGCCCAGCGGCCCAGCAGGCCGTCGCGCGACATCGAATAGAACACGCGGGACTGGCCGAGCAGCATCACGAGGATCACCGAGCCGAGGCCGAGCACCGCACCGACGTCGACCAGCACCCGCACGAAGTGGGGTGCCCCGACCTTCTGCATCGCCAGCGCCACCGGCGCGTTGACGTTCAGCTCCTGGTATGGCACCATGCCGACCAGCACGCCGGAGACCAGGATGTACAGGAAGGTGCAGATGACCAGCGACGCGAGGATGCCGATCGGCAGGTCGCGCTGGGGGTTCTTCGACTCCTGCGCCGCGGTACTGACGGCGTCGAACCCGATGTAGGCAAAGAACACCAGGCCGGCGCCACGCAGCACGCCCGACCAGCCGTAGCTGCCCCAGGTGCCGGTGTTGGGCGGAATGAACGGGTGCCAGTTCGACGGCGTGATGTGCGCCAGGCCGACGCCGGCGATCAGCAGCACGATGGCGACCTTGAGGATCACGATGAAGTTGTTGACCGTGGCCGATTCCTTGATGCCGATGACGAGAATCGTCGACATCAGCGCCACGATGAACACCGCCGGCAGGTTGAGGAACGCGCCGGTGAGGTTGAGGCCCGAGTGGGCGCACCCCGCGACGTGCTGCGCCACGTTGTCCGCGGTGCACCAGGTGGTCGGGGCGTTGGTGAGATTGGCGGGCAGCGTGATGCCGAAGTTTCCGAACAGGTCGACGAGGTGCCCCGACCAGCCGACCCCGACGGTGGCGGCGCCGGCGGCGTATTCCAGCACCAGGTCCCAGCCGATGATCCAGGCGACCAGCTCGCCCATCGTGGCATAGGAGTAGGTGTAGGCGCTTCCCGCCACCGGGACCGCGCTGGCCATTTCCGCGTAGCAGAGTCCCGCGAAGGCGCACGCCACGCCGACGATGGCCATGGAGATCGGCACGGCCGGCCCGGCGTACAGCGCGGCGGCCTGTCCGGTCAGCACGAAGATGCCGGCGCCGATGATCGCGCCGATGCCGAGCGTCGTGAGGTTGAGCGGCCCGAGGGAACGGCGGAGCGAGTGCTCGCCGGTCGCCTCCGCTTCGGCCCGCAGTGCGGTGATCGACTTGGTGGCCCAGAGGTTCATCGAAGATTCTCGGCGGTTGGAGTGAAGAGATCAGTCATTGGCGGTTGGCCGTGCGTCGTGAGCAGTCCCTCACGGAGTTGGCCAATGCAACATGACCAACGACCAATGCCTACCATCACACGCTGTAGTTCGGTGCTTCCCTCGTGATCGTCACGTCGTGCGGGTGCGACTCGCGCAGCCCGGCGGAGGTGATCTGAAGAAACTCCGTGTCCCGCCGCAATCCGGCAAGGTCTGCGGCGCCGCAATAGCCCATGCCGCTCCGCAACCCGCCCACCATCTGGTAGAGCACGTCGGCCACCGGGCCCTTGTACGGCACCCGCCCCTCGATCCCTTCGGGGACCAGCTTGGAGGCGGACACCTCGCCCTCCTGGAAGTAGCGGTCGGCCGACCCGTCCTGCATCGCGCTGAGCGATCCCATGCCACGGATCAGCTTGAAACGCCGGCCTTCGGCGAGGATGCTCTCGCCCGGGCTCTCCTCGGTGCCGGCGAGCATCGATCCCATCATCACCGACGCCGCGCCGGCGGCGAGCGCCTTGACCGCGTCACCGGAGTATTTCACGCCGCCGTCGGCGATGATCGGCAGGTCGCCGGCACCGGCGACGGCGTCGAAGATGGCGGTGATCTGGGGCACGCCGACGCCGGTGACCACGCGGGTGGTGCAGATCGACCCCGGTCCGATGCCGACCTTGACCGCGTCGACCCCGCGTTCGGCGAGGGCGCGGGCGCCGGCTTCGGTGGCGACGTTGCCGCCGACCAGCTGGACGTCGGGGACCGCCTCGCGGAGCCGCGCCACGGTGTCGAGCACACCGCCGGAGTGGCCATGGGCCGAGTCGACGACCACCACGTCGACGCCGGCGGCGACCAGCGCCCGGGCCCGCGCGACCGCCTCCGGCCCGGCGCCGACGGCGGCGGCGGCACGCAGTCGGCCGTGCTGGTCCTTGTTGGCATTGGGGTAGTCGCGGCGCTTGAAGATGTCCTTGACGGTGATCAGCCCCTTGAGCACGCCGTGGTCGTCGACCACCGGGAGCTTCTCGATCCGGTGCCGCGCGAGGATCGCTTCGGCTTCGTCGAGGTCGGTGCCGACCGGTGCGGTGATCAGCCCTTCGCGGGTCATCGCCTCGGCAATCGGGCGCTCGAGGTTCGGTTCGAACTGCAGGTCGCGGTTGGTGATGATGCCGATCAGCCGCCCGCCACCGTCGACGATCGGCACCCCCGAGATGTGGAAGCGGCGCATCAGCGCGTGCGCCTCGCGGATCGGGCGTTCGGGGCCGAGCGTGATCGGATTCATGATCATGCCGCTCTCGCTCCGCTTGACGCGCTCCACCTCGCTGGCCTGGCGGTCGATCGACATGTTCTTGTGGATCACGCCGATGCCGCCGGCGCGCGCCATGGCGATGGCCATGTCGGCTTCGGTGACGGTATCCATGGCGGCGGAGACGAACGGGACGTTGAGCGAGATCGATCGGGTGAAGCGGGTCGTGATGGCAACGTTGCGGGGGTGGACCGTCGAATGGCGGGGGGCCAGCAGGACATCGTCGAAGGTCAACGCCTGGCGCAGCGGGAACCGGCTCATGCAGCGGCCGTCCCGGAATCGTGCATGGTTGTGTGGAACATCCCAAAACCTACGCGGTGCCCCCATTTCGATCAAGCGGATGGCGGGCGCGGCGGGACGCCGTACATTACGGCGACCCGGCGCCCGCCGCCGGCCCCGGCAACATTCCCGAAGCCAGCGCTGGTGCATCCCAGGGGAGACCGATGACCGCAACGCAGGAGCGCGTCCAGCCCGCAGCCCGCCGCTTTCCGTCGCCCGGCCTGCTGCTGCTTGGCTTCGGCACCGACTTCTTCGACACCCTCGGCATCGGGTCGTTCGCCACCACCACGGCGGTGCTCCGCCTCGGCCGCCTGATCGACGACGCGGACATTCCCGGAACGCTCAATGTCGGGCACGCCATCCCGACGATTTCCGAAGCGGTGATCTACATCATCCTGCTCGGCGGCCTGATCGACCTTCCCACCATGGTGAGCATGGTGGCGGCGGCCGGAATCGGCGCCTGGTTCGGCGCCGGGGTGGTGTCGCGGTGGCCGCGCCGCACCATTCAACGCGGCATGGCGATCGCCCTGGTGGTGACCGCCGCGTTCATGGCGGTCCGCATGCTGCTCAACCTGTCGCACAGCGCCGGCACCACCGGATTCACCGGCGGTCCGCTGGTCGTCGCCGTCGTCGCGTCGCTGGTGATCGGCTCGCTGATCTCGCTCGGCATCGGCAACTACGCGCCGACGATGGCGGTGACGTATCTCCTCGGCATGAACGAGAAGGCCGTCTTTCCGATCATGGCGGCGTCAGCGTCGCTGATGCTGCCGGCCGCGGCATACCGCTTCTTCCGCGCCGGCCGTTTCGACCGCCGCACCGCGCTGGCGCTGGCAATCGGCGGCGTCCCGGGGGTGTTCGTCGCGGCATTCCTGGTCAAGTCGCTGCCGTTGACGGTCGTCAAATGGATCGTGGTGGGGGTCCTGCTCTACACCGCGGTGACACTCTGGCTCGCCTCGCGCGCGCCCGACGCTCCCGCCGGCGCCGCCTGATGCAGATCACCGGCATCACCATCTATCAGCTCGACCTGCCGCTGCACGAAGGGGCCTATCGCTGGTCGGGCGGCAACGCGGTCACGGTGTTCGACTCGACGATCGTCGCGATCGACACCGACGAGGGGCTGCGGGGCTGGGGCGAGGTCTGCCCGCTGGGGCCCGCCTACCTGCCGGCGTACGCCGCGGGCGCCCGGACCGGAATCGCCGAACTGGCGCCGGCGCTGCTCGGCGCCGATCCGCGCGACCTCGACCGCCTCAACGACACGATGGATCGCGCGATGCGCGGCCATCCCTACGTCAAGTCGGCCATCGACATGGCGTGCTGGGACCTGCTCGGCCGCGCCGCGGGGCTGCCGGTGGTGACCCTGCTGGGCGGCGCGGTTGGCGACGACTTTCCGCTCTATCGCGCCATTTCGCAGCAGTCGCCGCGGGAGATGGCGGATCACGTGGCACAGTATCGCGGCGAGGGGTATCACAAGTTCCAGCTCAAGGTCGGTGGCGATCCCGACACCGACATCGAACGGATCCACGCGGTGGCGGCCGAACTGGCCCCCGGGGAGCTGCTGGTGGCCGACGCCAACACCGGCTGGACCCAGCACGCGGCGATCCGGGTTGCCGACGCGGTCCGCGACGTCGACGTCTATCTCGAGCAGCCCTGCGCCAGCTACGAACAGTGCCTCGCGGTGCGGCGCCACACCAACCGGCCGTTCGTCCTCGACGAGGTCATCGACGGCATCAGCATGGTGCTGCGCGGCGCGGCCGACGGCGCGATGGACGTCATCAACCTCAAGATCTCGAAGGTCGGCGGCCTCACCCGGGCGCGGCAGATCCGCGACCTCTGCGTCTCGCTTGGCATCGCGATGACGATCGAGGACACCTGGGGCGGCGACATCATCACCGCGGCAATCGCCCACCTCGCGCAGAGCACGCCGGCGGCGCTGCTCTTTTCGGCCACCGACTTCAATTCGTACGTGACGGTGGCCTATGGCGACGGCGCGCCGCGGCGGCAGCAGGGGCGGCTCAGCGCCCCGCGCACCCCGGGGCTCGGGGTGGAGCCGCGCCTCGAGGTGCTCGGGGCGCCAGTGCAACAGTGGCGCCGCTGAGCCCCACCACCGCTGTCACGCCGCCGGCTTGTCGTCCGGCGGGGGGGCCACTTCGCCGCCGGGTGCCTTCGGGGCGGTGACGCCCTGGGCGGTCTTCGACGCCTCGTCGACCACCGCCTGCGCCGCCGACGCCAGTCCCTTCATCACCTTTGCCGCGCCGTCGAAGAACGTCACCGTGCCGCTGATCGCGTTGAGCGGCACCTTGCCGGCGCGCATGGTGTCCTCGACCCGGTCGGTGAGCCGCGCGAAGATGTTGGTGGGATTGCTCCGCTCACCATACTTGCTTTCCAGGAACTCGACATAGTCGAGCACCTGGTAGCCGCGCTCGTCGGAAAGCGACTCCAGCCGACGGAGCAGGCGCTCCCTGAGGTGTTCGTTCATGGCGCCTCCGCAGGGCTCAGTTGAGCCGGCGCACGTAGTTGAGGATCGGAGTCGGCAGGTACCGCGACCGCGCGGCGCGAATGGTCGCCCGCACGCGGACCTTCGCGAGCGGGTCGAGGTTCGCGAAGCTGTCGGCCTGGGCCGGGGTGACCACGAGATAGACGAACCCCGACTCGGGCAGTGGCCCGCTGGCCAGCACGTAGGGCTGGCCGTAGGGCAGGTCGGGACGGAGTTCGTCGGCCTTCTGCACCGACAGCACCTGCAGCGTCCATTCCACCGTCTTGCCGACGTACTTGTCCGGCGCGGCGTGCAGGTCGGCCAGGGTGATGGCGTCCGGCGCGATCGAATCGCTCAGTGACGCCTGCCGCACCCAGACATCGAGCTGGACGTGCGACCAGTCGCCACGGCGCTCCAGGAGTTGCACCGCCGCGGGCGACTCGATGGTGCCGATCGGCGTGCCGCCCGGCACCAGCGACAGCGCGGCACCGGCCGACAGCCCGACGCTCGACGACGCCGCCGCCGGCGCACCGCCCGGTGCCGGCGGGGTCGCCGGGTGTTGCGCCGCGGTCGCCGACGGCACCTGCGGCTTCGGCGACGGCTTCGCGGCCTTCGGGTCGGCGGGCTGCTGCAGCGCGCCGCGCTCGACCCATCCGGTGCGCCGCACATGGATCCAGGCGCCGTTGGCCCCGAGACTGTCGAACAGCGCCCCGGTGCGGGCCATGCCGAGCAGCGGCGCCCTCGGCGCCGGCTGCAGGCGGACCGGGGCGCCATCGGGGAGCGACACGCTCACGTCGAAGCCGTTGCGATCGTCGGTCTGCAGCGCGCCGGAGTAGATCCACCCTTCGAGCGTGACCTGCGCCGAGGTGCCGCGGCGGACGTGCAGTGCCACGGGCGTTCCATCGCGGAGGTGCACCAGCGGAGTGCCGCCCGGATCCTTCCGCAGGTCGGTGGCGGCGACGACAACACGGGGTGCCTGTGCGCCGCCGGCGATCGGCGCGGCACGCAGCACCGAGTTGCCGGCCAGCAATACCGCGAGAATGGCGGCTGGTCGTCCGATACGGGCGCGGGTAGATTGCGGCGCGCAGGTCACGAATTGAGAGTGTAGACGTCGCGGAGGAGCATGTCAAACGCCAGCCAGCGCGCCGCGCCGGTCCTGCTCGTCGTTCTCGACGGGTGGGGCTACCGCGAAGCCCGGGAGGGCAATGCCATCGCCCTGGCCGAAACGCCGGTCTGGGACCGCCTGGTGGCCGGCGCGCCGCGCACCCTGCTGGAGGCCAGCGGGCTGGCGGTGGGACTCCCCGAACATCAGATGGGCAACAGCGAAGTCGGCCATCTCAATCTCGGCGCGGGACGCGTCGTGCCGCAGGACCTCGTCCGCATCAACGACTCGATCCGCCGCGGTGACTTCTTCTCGCTTCCGGCGCTGGTCGAGGTGGCGAACCACGCAAGACAGCATGGCGGCACGGTGCACCTCGCCGGGCTGCTCGGCTCGGGCGGCGTCCACGCCATCGACACCCACTGGCTCGCCACCATCCGCGCCATGGTGCAGCTCGACGTGCCGCGCATCGCGATTCACGGCTTTCTCGACGGCCGCGACACGCCGCCGATGTCGGCCGCCGACTTCGTCGCGGAGCTGCAACGCCAGCTCGGCACGGTCGGTGGCGGCCGGACCGTCATCGCCACCCTCACCGGGCGCTACTTCGCGATGGACCGCGACAAGCGCTGGGACCGGACCCGGCTGGCCTACGACGCGATGGTCCACGGCGCCGGCCACCCCGCCCAGGAGCCGGTTGCCGCGGTGCGCGAAGCCTACCAGCGGGGCGAGACCGACGAGTTCATCAAGCCCATCGTGCTGCAGCGCGACGGATCGCCGGCCGCCCGCATCCGTGCGGGTGATGGCATCTTCTTCGTCAACTTCCGGTCCGACCGGATGCGGCAGCTCGTCGCCGCACTCTGCGTCGAGCCGTTCACCGGCTTTCCGGTCGCCGACCGCCCCGCGGTCTACGCGGCATGCATGACGCAGTACGACCAGACGTTTCCGCTCCCCCAGGCGTTTCCGCCCTTTTCGCTCGCGCGGATCCTCGCCGAGGTGCTCAGCGGCGCCGACCGCACCCAGTTCCGCACCGCCGAAACCGAGAAGTATCCGCACGTGACGTATTTCTTCAACGGCGGAAACGAGCCGCCGTGGCCCGGCGAGGAGCGCGAGCTGGTGCCGTCCCGGAAGGTCGCGACATACGACCTCGCGCCGGAGATGTCGGCCGCCGGCATCACCGACGTGCTCTGCGCCGCCCTCGGCCGGCGGCAGCACGACTTCATCCTGGCCAACTACGCCAATGCCGACATGGTGGGGCATACCGGCGTGATGCCGGCGGTGATCCGTGCCGTCGAGACCGTCGACCACTGCCTGGGACGGGTGCTGGCGGCGGCAGACCAGGCCGGCACCCGGGTCCTGGTGACCGCTGACCACGGCAATGCCGAACAGATGATCGATCCCGACACCGGCGGCCCGCACACCGCGCACACCACCAATCCGGTGCCGATCGTGGCGCATGGCGTTCCCGCCGCGCGACTGCGGTCCGGCGGCGCGCTGTGTGACGTCGCACCGACGATCCTGCAACTGCTCAACCTGGAGCAACCGACGGAGATGACCGGACATACCCTGCTGGGAGTACCCGACTGATGCGCCGCGTTCGTGCCTGCTGGCTGGTGGCGTGCAGCGTGGCGTTCGCCGCGCCGCTCGCGGCGCAGGTCGGCTATCCACCGACCAGGTCGCCCTACCGCGAGATCGACCGCGGCCTCTGGGTCGAGGGGTTCAGCGGCCGGATCCTCGGCAACGGGGGGCCGCTGCTGGTGGGGCCGCGGGACGGCACCATTGCCGGGGCCCGGCTCGACCTCCTCGGCAACCGCGCCTTGCAGGTGGCGTTCGGCGGCTGGTACGCCAGCACCGTCCGGAACGTGGTCAACGCCAACGATTCGGTGGCGACCCGGGTCAAGGGGCCGTTTGCCGAAAAGATGTTCGCCTTCCAGTTCACCGCTCAGCTGAACCTGACCGGTGGGAAGAACTGGCACGGCGTGGCGCCGTTCGCGGCGTTGAACATCGGCGTGGTGCACGGTCAGGGCCCCCCGCCCAGCGACACCTCCGGATACAGTTTTGGCACAAAGCTCTACTTCTCTCCGGCTGTCGGGACGCGCTACTTCATTGCGCCGCGGGTCTTTCTCAGCGCCCAGGCCCAGCTCTACTTCTGGAAGCTGAGCTATCCCGCGGCGTATTCGGCGGAACCGTCGAAGCAGCCGGGAACGGGCGGCCACTCCAACGCGGTGAACACCACCGGTGCCGCCAGCCAGTATGTCGCGACGCCGGCCCTGCGCTTCGGCTTCGGCATCGCCTTCTAGGGGGCGTTGTGCGCACTTCGCTCACCCGGTCCGTCTCATTCCATGCCCGGCACCGCTACGCGGCGCCGGACGGCGGCGGCGGGGGGGCGAACGGCGACCATGGCCATCTCTATCGGATCGACATCACGGTCGAAGCGACCGGCGGCCCACGCAGCAGCGTGATCGACCTCGCGGTATTCGATGCGCTGATCGCCGAAGAGATCGTTGCGCCGCTCGACGGACGTCACCTCAACGAGGTGGTCGCCGAATTTGCGGCGGGTGCGGAGCCGCCCACCTGCGAAGCGCTGGCGATGTGGTGCTGGCGCCGGGTGGCGCACCGGCTCCCGCCGGGTGTACGGTTGGATTGCGTGCGGGTCGCGGAAGACGATTCCCTCGCGGCGGAGTGCCGCGATGCGGGGTGACCTCCAGCGGAGGCGATGCGTGATGGGCATCCGACGGCGGCGGTGCGGCGGCGTGATGGCGCTGGCGATTCTGGCTGCGGCGGCGCCGGCGACGTTGCCCGCGCAGCGGACCTTCGACGCGGCGCGCCTGGTGGTCGGCATCTCGGCCGGCTGGATCGGCGGGGTGCATCTCTGGGACGTCGGCACCCAACCCATCCCGCGCCAGTTTCCCGGGTTGTATGACACCGTCGCGCTGAGTCGCGACGTGCGGGAGAACCTCACGATCAGCGGGCAGATGACCTATTACCGTGGCCAGCACTTCGGCTGGACGGCCGAGTTCACCTACGTCGGCGTCGGTCTCAACGACCATTGCACCTTCGCGCATCCCAGCAGCGACGACTACAACCAGGAAGTGTGCGGCGCGCTGCAGAATCGCGAGGAGCCGGCGTCGGCGGTGACACTGGCCGGCGGCTTCAACTACCGCCCGACCGGCCGGACCCAGTTCCAGCCGTACTTCCGCGCCACGGCGGGACTCACCCTCATGCCGCGCAGCACCCGGGCGGTCGTGGTCAACTTCTATGACCCGAGCGGCAACCTCACCGAAGGCGACATCTACACGGACAACAGCTGGACCGAGCTGCGTCCGACCGGGACCCTCGGAATCGGAATCGCCACGGCGCCGAGCCAGGGCTACCAGTTGCAGGTCGAGTTCCGTGAGACGTGGATGCGGGTGGCGACGGTGACCGGACCGACCGGGCCGCCGTACACCGGGCTCGACGCGCCGAATCGCGGCACCTGGCTGCGACTGCCCAGCCTGATGGTCGGCTTTGACATCGTCCTCGAGAAGAGCCGGGGACGCCGCTACTGAGCGTGCAGACCGCCGTCACGGTCGATGAAGCGACGGAGCGCCTTCTCGCGGCGGTGAAGCCGCAGCCGCCGCTCCGGATGCCGCTCGATGACGCCCATGGCCACGTCCTCGCCGAGGCGGTCACTGCGTCGATTCCCCTCCCACCGTGGACCAACTCCGCAATGGACGGCTACGCCGTTCGCGCCGCCGACCTCGCCGGCGCGTCGTCGCGCGCGCCGGTCACGCTGCGGCTCGTCGGTGCGAGCGTCGCCGGCGGGGCGACGCCGGCGCCACTGGGACGGGGCGAGGCGCTGCGCATCTTCACCGGAGCTCCGGTGCCCGACGGCGCCGATGTCGTGGTGCGCCAGGAGGATTGCCGGGTGGACGGCGACGCGGTCGCGATCGCCGGCGTGCGGACCGCCGGGCACAACGTGCGTGCCGCCGGCGGCGATCTTGCCGCCGGTGCGGTCGCGCTTGCCGCCGGCACCGTGCTGGGGCCCGGCCAGGTGGCGTTGCTCGCGGCGCTCGGCGTCTCGCATCCGCTGGTGCACCGTCGGCCCCGGGTGGGGATCCTCGCCACCGGTGACGAACTGGTGGCGATCGATCACGCCGACGAGGTGCTTTCCGGCCGGCGGCTCGGCGACGCCAACGGGCCGGCGCTCGCCGCGGCGGTCATTGCGGCGGGCGGAACCCCGGTGCGACTCGGCATCGTTCCCGACCGGCCCGAGGCGATCCGCGACGCCATTGCCGCGGCGCCTGATGTCGACCTGGTCGTCACCGCCGGCGGCGTGAGCGTCGGCGACCGCGACTATCTCCACGCGGTTGCCGCGGGACTCGGCGTCGTCGAGCGCTTCAGCCGCGTCCGGATGCGGCCCGGCGGTCCCACCACGTTCGGCAGTTTTCCCGACGGACGCGGCTGGCTCGGCCTCCCCGGCAACCCGGTCAGCGCGATGGTGGCGTTCCGCCTGTTCGGGCGCCCGGCGATCCGGGCGATGAGCGGGCACCGTCCGCCGCTCGAGCCCCGCATCACTGTAGTAATGGATGATATAGTTGGGCGGGACGCATCGCTGGAGCTCTTCGTGCGGGTGGTCCTGGCGGGTGGTGGGGACGGCGTGCCGCGAGCCCGTCTCACCGGGCCGCAGGGGTCGGGGATGTTGACGTCGATCGCGCGGGCCGACGCGTTGGCGGTGGTGGCGCCTGGGGAGGGAGCGCTGGAGGCCGGCTCCCCCACGCCCGCGCTCCGATTGGTGTGAGCGGAGCCAGGGATCACGCCAGCGCGCGAATCAGGTCCGGCTCGGATCTCGGCACGGCGAGAAAGTTCGGTCCGATGAAGTCCTCCATCTCGAACGCGTAATCACGGAACTCGACGGATTTCGGGTAGATCTTCCCGATCCGATAGCCGACCGAACCCAGGAATTGGTCGAAATCGTACAGTAGCGCCTTGCTGACGATGTTGATCCGTCCGTACTCGAACTGAATCGCCCCGACGTTCCCGCCCCGCAGCGCGCCAGCAAACCCCTTCAGCACATGGAGATCGTGTCCCTCGGCATCGATCTTGAGCAGGTCTACGCGCCCGATACCTTGGGCCGCCATGACCTCGTCTCCCGTGATCAGGGTGATCTCGGTAGCGAGCGGGCGTTCCGCATGGAACGGATAGGAATGCAGGCTGGAGAGCGCGTGGCCCTGCTCGTAGAGATGAAACGGAGCGCGTCCCGCATGTTCGGACAGTCCGAGTTGCAGGGTGTGGATGCGCCCGGGCACCTCGAGCCGCCGGAGTTGCTGGAAGGCCGCCGGTGCCGGTTCGAAGCAGAAGAACCGTGCCCGGGGGAACAGCGGCGAGGCGAGGGTGGTCCATTGCCCGACATTCGCGCCGACGTCGAACACTGTTGCGCACGGGCGAGCGGAGAGGATCCGGAGCACCCGGTATTCGCCGTTGGATTCGTGATCGTAGTTGCGGTTTTCATAGAAGCGATACAGCGAGCGCCCGAGGCGCACGACCTGGCGCAGCACCGGCGCGTGGCAATTGCGCTTCCAGAAATGCCGAAGGCTCATGGCGGCATGGCCGGGCGAGGAGCGGCCGGCGCGCCAGCCGTGCCGGGGGCGATGGCGCGCGGTGTCAGAACAGCAGGCCGACCGTAAAGCCGAGGCGGCGGGAGTGATCGGTCGCGCCGGCGTAGTCGGGATCCGGCGTCGCAAGGTTCCTGAGGCCGAGTTCGTACCGCGCATCGACGGTCAGCGGACCCACCTGAAACCCGGCTCCGAGTGCCACGCCGTAGTCGAAGCGGATCTGGCCGGAAAGGTCGCATTGGCCCAGGTACGGCGCGTACTCATTGGCGTTCGGCCCCGCGATCGAAATCGAACAAGAGAGGGCATAGTGGGCTGCGGGGCCGGCGACGAAGTGGACGTTGCCGTTGGTGAAGGGGATGACAGGTCGCAGCAGGATGCCGGCATCGGCAAAGTTCTCCCGGGTCGTCACCCGGTCGCCCATCCCATCGTCGGCTCCGTTCGAGAACCGGCTGTATCCCGCCGTCAGATCGACGCCGACGGCAGGTCCGCCGGCGACCAGATCTACGCCGACCTGGAAGCCGTGGACGAATGACGTGGTGGTGTCCTGGCCCTGATAGCTGGCATGTTCCCGGTACATGATGAGCCCGCCGTGCACGCCACCCGAGACGCCGGAGTGATGCGCAGCGGAAGTCCGCGGAGCCGGGCCGCTGAGTGATCCCGTTGATGAGGTGGCCGTTGGCTGAGCCGGCAACCCGGGAGGCGCTGGCGGGCTCACGGCACCTGACTGCGTGGGCATCGTCGATGCCTGGGCGCTGGGCGGCGTGGTATCCCGCGGCGCCGCCATCGGCGTGCCGGCCGCTGCCGAAGCCGCGGCGCCGGGCGCATCAGCGGCCATGGTCGCCGCCGGCTGCCTCGGCGTGCCAGCGGCCTCGAGCAGTGACCGCGCCATCCACCCCTCGACGTTCTCCTCGGCGAGTTCCACGCGGACCCATGAGCTGTCGTGGGCGAGGACGGTGACCACGGTGCCCTTGGTCACGGTGCGCACCACCGCCGAATCCAGTGACGGGGCCGAACGGACATTGGCACGATCGACGCGCACCCGCATCGTGTGGGGTTGTTGAGCGCGAATTGCGACAGGAAACAGTGACAGCGTCAGAACCGTCGTCGCAACGGGCAATCGCATGTGTCGCCTCGAGATGGAAGATGCGCGGCAGGCGGCCCACCCGGGCGGAGCGCTCCTGGGTGTCAGTGTGCCTGAGTGATTCAGCCACCAGGGTGTGACTGTCTTACGTAGCGATATACGAACCCGTCCGAGGAGGTCAGGGTAATGACGCCACCTGCCAGGGTGCCGGATGATTCCAAGGACCACGGCTGCCCGTCGGCCGTGCCATGCATGGCAAATGAAATCTGCGTTCCATACACCGTGAATGGTCCACTGCCGGTACTCTGGCTTGTACTGCTGGTGCCGGTCCAAGTCGAGCGACTGTCGGTCCACACTGCGGCAGTGCCGTCGTCGCGAAGGGTGATTTCAGCTGCCAGTATTTCCAAGCGCACGCCGCCTGAACCGGATTGGTTGACAATCGCCACAGGCAATGACCTGCCGTCAATCGTCGCTAACGGATACTCGCCAACAAAGGACGTTGGCGCCCCCTCGAGCGGACTGCCTGTGCCGGAACACGACGCCGTCAGCAACGCGACGGGCAACAGAAGAGTCATGGCTTGCATGACGGCACGCCCGATACACCTCATCCGGGCCTACGGATGAGCAACCAGGAACTGACGCGGGCCGACGCAAACCCCATGTCACCCGCCCCGCGACATCATCACCTTGACGATGTCCTTGGGCACCTTGTTGGCATTCAGGCTGATGAGGCCGGTGCTGGTGACGTCGAAGTCGGCCTTCGTGGCCTGGATCTTCTCGAGAATCACGTCCTTCGGGAGTTTGCCCGTGACCATCTGGATCACCGATTGATTGGTGAGGACTTCGCTCGACGCCTTCTTCGGTCCCGCCGACATCATCGCCTTCATGATGTCGGTGGGGACCTTGTTGGCGTACAGGCCGAGGAGGCCCTGCACCGACATGTCGAAGTTCACCCTGGCGCTCTGGATCTTGGCCTGGATGACTTCCCTGGGCACCTTGGCGATGACCATCTGGACGACGGTTTCGTTGGTGAGCACCTCGGGCGCCGGCGCCGGTGCCTTCGTCTGAGCCACGACGGGCACGGCGCGCAGCACCGCGAGGGCGATCACCACTTGCGCCAGACGCCGCACCACGCCCCGGGCGGGCGAGCGGCGCCGGGCGTCACATCTTGAAGTCGACACCGACGGCGAGCGTGCCGACGCCCCACCCGAGACGCCCGGTGACGGCGATGTTGTCGCTGAACCAATAGCGGATTCCTCCGAACGCTCCCGGGAAGAGCGAGCTGGCGTGTCCGCACGTGTAGCTGGCCGAATTGCCGAGATTGTCATGCGACGAACCGCTGCATCCGTAGTATCCGATGAAGCCGCCGACAAAGGGATCCAACTTGGGATCACTGACGGCGAAGTGGTATGCGACGGTGCCTCCGACGACGTAACTGGTCACCGACGCCGAATAGGAATACCCCCCCGATGCATAGCCGCTGGAGTACGTCCAATAGGACGCCGAAAGACCCCAACCCCATTTGTCGTTGATGGCGTGCTCGAAGTCTCCGCCGAACGCGGCCGTGCTGCCATACGTCGACAGTCCGATGAACGGCCCGATGTAGTTGGAGCCGGCGGTGAAGGCCTGGGCCGAACCGGGCACCGTAGCCGCGCCGACCAGAGCCATACCTGCGACGAGCGAGTGCCAACGCATTGCGCCTCCGGAAGAGATGGGGAGCGTGAACGGGGAATGCCCGAATTACGCTCCCATTGTCACGCGCGGATGACGTTGCCGCAAGGCAAATTGGCGGTCAAACGGGCGATTGACGTGCGGCTCGATCGGGACGATGCGGGCCTTACCGCATGGCGTGGTGCAACGCAGGGTCGACCAGCCGATAGGTCAACAGCCCGGGGGCCAATTCGGCGGTGACACCGTTGATGCTGACGAGGATTCGGAGATTCTCGGGTGCGGCGGTATTGCGGCTGGCCGACTGGAACGTCAGGCGGGTCGTCGCAGCGATGGCGTCGGTGATACCGATGGTGTTGAGGTCGAACACGCCGGATCCGAAATCGAGACTCTTCCCGCCCGTCGCGGCGGCAATCAGCCAGGGATCCAGACCACCGTCGGCAGTCCGGATCGCCGGATCGGCCGGTGCCACGGCGTGCAGAACAGCTCGCCCCGCGAGGAGCGCGGTGATCGAGGCAAGGTTTTCGTCGGTGCAGGGCCCCGCCCCGTCGCATGAATCACCCGCCACGTGGTGGCTGGAGTTGGTGATGTCCACCAGCACGCGGACCGCGCCGCTGCGCCAAGTGAGGTGATTCATGGCGTATTCGATGGCTTCCAGCCCGTTCTCGGGTACATCATTGCCGCCGCCGGAGTACCAATGATCCGCCACATGCTGCCGGAACGTCGCGACATCCGTGAGATCCTGCACCGGGCCGATGTACTCATCGGGAGAGCCTGCGGGCGTCGACGGAATGGTGCTCACAGAGCCCGAGTAGCCCACCGATCCGAAGCGGACGTCCAATCCCTGAGCCGCCAGCGATTGCGCGAAGGTCGTGACGCTCGACCTTACACTCGCAATCGCCGCATTCATCGAACCCGACAGATCCTCGATGAACACCAGATCGACGCCGACATGGCCGGTTCCGGTCGTCACGCTGACGTCGCCTGCCGGGATGGTGCATCCGTTCTCCACGATCGTGAAGGCAGACGCCGGAATGTTGGTCTGGGCGACGCCGTTGATCACGATGCCATTGAGGGTGACGTCAACCAGTCCGCCACTCTCCCGGGCGATGCTGCCGGACAGCGGGAATCCCCCCGGGGGCGTGGGCGGTGGCGTGCTGCCCTGACAGGACGCAAAGCGGGAAAGGGCATCCTCGACGAGCCGGATCGCCCTCGGGTCCGACGGCAGTTCGGTATGGTCGATGCCACTGACCAGCTGCTGTCCCGCCGACCACCCCGGCACGGCGCTCGAGACCTCCACGACGCCATCGCCGGACTGCCCGGTGAGCTGTTTCGTCACACAATCAACGGGGCCGAAGGGGAGATCGATCGGGCCGATTTGAGCACCGATGGTGTAGACACGATCACTGTTGGGGCGGTTGTCGGCGATCTCGCGGACGAAGACACCACCGGGCACCATGTCGCTGAGACCCGATGTCGGCGGGTATGGACTGGCGGCAAGCGTCCCGAGGGCGGTCTCCAGTCCGGATATCAGACCGCAGTTCTCTTCCGCCGTGACGACAGACGTCGCCGCGTATCCGCTCTGCCCGAGGACGACGCCGGCCATGACCGATCCCTCGTGAGGCGTGCCAAGCGTGATCAGACCGCGGATCGTCGGCGCACCAGGAAGGCTCATCATGCCCCGCGCGACCAATCCGCCCATGCTGTGTGCCACGATGACGGCCGGCGGACCGCCAAGGCTGGACAGCTTCTGACTCAGGAAGCCCGACGCAGCGGCGATCGGCGCATAGGTCGGATAGTGCATCACGTAGACGTGGTAGCGACCCCGGGACTGGTCCGAAGCGAATGCCGACAGAAACGCATCGAACGGACTGTGGTTGTCATCCTGATCCCAGGCCTCATACGAGAGGACAGGCAGGAGCGCGACCGGCCCGATAGTCACCGGACGACACCTGATGACATTCGCCTGCCAGCCGTGGATCAGAATGAGCGGAATCCGTGACGGATCTGACACTCCGGGATCGAGGTCGATCAATCGCGGTGGGAGATCACAATCCGTGGGGAGGGCGGCGAGCGTCACGAGGTAGTCGGTGGCACCCGCCGTCGGGGGCTGCAGCTTCACGGCATCAACGGTGTGAAGCGAACCGTCTTTCGGGTCGGTAAAGTCGGTCCCTGTCGGAGTGTTCCACAGGGGCGTGACCGTGGGATCCATCGCGTCCTGGAGGAGGAACGCACGCACCGCATCGCCAGCCTGACGGATCGTCGTGACGAACAGCGTGATCGGAATCAGTGTCTGGCCCTCGCGCGCGCCGGCGCCGGCGGTCGAACCGGACCCGGTGACACGAAGGTGGAACGCCGAGAGCGCCAGGTTGCCGAGACTGGAATCGTCGGGGCCTGCCGGAGCCAGCTCCACGGTGACGGGCGCCGTGCCGGCGTGATTGTCGATATTCGCCGTCACGCCTGCGCCAAGCACCAGGCTGTCAATGCCACCGGCCTGCACGGTCGTGCGGACGCTGCTGACGCCGCCGGGGGTCGTGGGCGTACCGGCAGTCGAGCAAGCCACCACGGATACGGCACAGGCGGCGATCCAAGAGACTCTCATCAATGCTCCAGTGACGCCGATGGGCAGCACACATGACGATCAGCCTGATCCGGTCATGCGACGCGCGGCGGCGATCCGGGCAGATATGCATCGCGGGGAAATTCCGCACAAGGCAAATCGCTGGTCAAAACGTTACGGCACCGTTATTCGACCGGCCGCCGCCGCCCCCGCCCCACCGCCCCTGCTATCCTTCTCCCATGGTCAACAACGTCAAGACCTTCGTGCTGCTCGCCGGACTCCTGGCGCTCTGCATGGCCGCCGGACAGCTCCTCGGCGGGATGGGCGGGCTGCTCATTGGCGGGTCGTTCGGGATGGTGATGGCGTTCGTGTCGTACTGGTTCTCCGACCGGATGGTGCTGCGGGGCTACGGCGCCCGCCTGGTAACCCGCGCCGACGCACCGGAGCTCTATGACATCGTCGACCAGCTGCGGCAGCGGGCCGGCCTGCCGATGCCCCGGATCGCCATCACCCCGGCCCGGCAACCCAACGCCTTCGCCACCGGCCGCTCGCCGGAACACGCCATCGTCGCCGTAACCGCCGGCGCACTGCAGAACCTCTCGCACGACGAACTCGCCGCCGTGCTGGCCCACGAACTGGGGCACATCAAGAACCACGACATGCTGATCCAGACCATCGCCGCCGGCATCGCCGCGATGATCTCGCAACTGCCCTACATCCTGCTCTTCTTCGGCGGCCGGGGCGACGACGAGGGCAATGCCCTGGCCGAGATCGGCTTCGCGGTGCTGGCGCCGTTCGTCGCGATGCTGATCCAGTTCGCGATCTCCCGCCAACGTGAATTCGCCGCCGACCGCACCGGCGCCGAGATCATCGGCCACGGCAAGCCACTCGCCGACGCCCTCACCCACCTCGATGCCATCGCCCAGCAGGTCCCGATGCGGGTCTCGCCGGCCCTGGCGTCGCTGGCGCAGGTCAATCCGCTGCCCGGTGGCGGCATCGCGGGACTGTTCCGGACCCATCCGTCGACGCCGGAGCGTGTCCGCGCACTGCTGGCGTTCGACGCCGGCCACTAGCGCCGTGCTGGACGGCCACCCCCCGGCGGTCTGGGCAACCTTCCTCGCCACGGTGGTGGTGCTGCTGCTGGTCGACATCGTCGTGCTCACCCGGCGGGCGCATGTTGCCACGCTGCGCGAATCGGCCGCGTGGACCGCCGGGCTGGTGGCCGTCGCGGCGCTGTTCGCGCTGCTGATTGCGTGGCGCGAGTCGGCACGACCGGCGCTGGAATTCACCACCGGTTATCTCGTCGAGGTCTCGCTCTCGGTCGACAACCTCTTCGTCTTCCTGCTGTTGTTCGACTATTTCGCCGTGCCCCGCGCGCTCCGCCCCCGGGCACTGCAGTGGGGCGTGCTCGGCGCGGTGGTGCTCCGCGGCGCGATGATCGCCGCCGGGTCGGCGCTGCTGCATCGATTCGAATGGGTGCTCTACCTGCTCGGCGCGGTGCTGCTGGTCACCGCGCTCCGGATGCTCCGCGCCGGTGGCACTGTCGAGTTCGATCCGGGACGCAGCCGGATCGTTGCCGTCGTGCGACGGATGTTGCCGCTCACCAGTCGCTACGAAGGCGGCAGGCTGGTCACCACCGTCGACGGGCGGAAGGTCGCCACGATGCTGGCCCTCGTGGTGCTGGTGGTGGAGTGGACCGACCTGGTGTTCGCCATCGATTCGATCCCGGCCATCTTCGCGATCACTCGCGACCCGTTCATCGTCTATTCGTCGAATGTCTTCGCGATTCTCGGCCTGCGCGCGCTCTTCTTCCTGCTGGCCGGAGTGATCGACGCGGTCCGCTACCTGCGCGTCGGCGTGGCACTGATCCTCGCGTTCGTCGGCGCCAAGATGATGCTGTCGTGGTGGGTGGCGGTGCCGCTGGCGATTTCGCTGGGCGTGGTGGTGGCCCTGCTCGCCGGCAGCGTGGCGGCGTCGTGGCTGGTGCCGGTGCGCCGGCCGCCGGCCTCGCACTGAGTCCGGCCGGCACCCGCTACATCAGCCGGTATCTCGGTCCGCTGCCGCCTTCCCGCGGCGTCCACCGCGGGCCGAGCACGTCGGTGGCCTTGCAATCGACACAGTTGGGCGGGTTGACCCGCAGTGCGTCGCCGTCGCGCTCGTACACCCCGGCGGGACAGAGGTGGGCGTAGAAGTCGGCGACCGCCCCGGTGATGTCGGGCCCCACGATCAGGTGTGACGGAATCGAGTCGCGGGTCATGTTGCCCGACTTGAAGACCGCGTCGACCTTGCTGAAGGTGAGCACGTTGTCGGGCACGAAGGCCGGCGGTGGCGCCACCACCCGCGGCGTCTCGGCGTCGCCCGGCACCGCAATCCGGCGCCCCGGAAAGCTCCCGCGCGTCAGCGTCATCAACCCGGCGCGCGTGACCCCCGAAACGAACCCGTTGTGGAACGCCAGCCGCATGTTCCGCGTGGCGTGGAGGTCGCGCATGATCCGCGACTCCCGGACCGCGTGATCGTACGCCTCGAGCAGGCGCAGGTCGGCGCCGCCCGGGGCGTGCAGCGCGTTGACGATTGCCGTCGCCGCGAGCATGCCCGATTCCATCGCGTAGTGGACGCCCTTGAGCGAGGGAACGTCGACCAGCCCGGCGGTGTCGCCGATCATCACCAGGCCGTCGCCGGCGAGGCGCTCGGGCACGGCGTAGTAACCGCCCTCGGGGATGGTCTTGGCGCCCCACTCCAGCAGCGTGCCGCCGTCGAGCACCGCGCGGAAGAGCGGATGAAGCTTCATCTGCTGCAGCAGCTGGTGCACGTCGAGCGACGCGTCGTGATAATCGAGCCCGACCACCAACCCGATCGCCACCTGCTCCGGCCCCATCGGGTAACAGAATGAACCGCCGAAGGCGTCCGACGGCAGCGGCCATCCCATGGTGTGGATCACCCGGTCGAGCGGCCGCGGCACCTGCCAGACTTCCTTGACGCCGAGGGCGAAGATCTGCGGGTTGGCGCTGCGCACGCCGCGCCACTCGCGCCATGCCTGCCCGAGCGGTCCGCGGGTGCCCTCGGCGAGCACCACCACCTTCGCGACCAGGTCGGTCGGCTCCTGGAAGACGTCGGTCGGCTGGCCGTCGCGACCGAGCCCCGACGGCGTGGTCCGCACGCCGACGACCCGTTCGCCGTCAACCAGCAGCGACGCCGCGGGGAACCCCGCGAACAGGTTGATGCCGAGCGACTCCGCCTGTTCGCCGAGCCAGCGCACCACTTCGGAGAGTGACGCGACGAAGTGGCCGTGATTGCGCATCGTCGGCGGCGTGGGAATGCGCCAGGCGTGCTGCGGCCGCAGCAGGTAGACCGACTCCGCCGCAACCGCCTGGCGGAACGGGAACTCGGCATCGGACTTGTCGGGAAAGAGCGCCCGCATCGCCACCGGGTTGATCACCGCTCCCGACAGCGAGTGCTCGCCGAGCGAGGCGGCCTTCTCGAGCACGCCGATGGTCAGGTCGGGCGCCGCGCGCTGCGCGGCAATGGCGCATGCCAGGCCGGCCGGACCGGCGCCGACGACGAGGATGTCGAGTTCGATCGCCTCCGGATTGGGCGCGTCGTGCAGGATCAGGCTCGACGGAAGCGCCGCCTGGTGGCGGACCGGCAGCACTACGCCCATCTCAGTGCGCCCTGGCTTGCCGCACGGCCGCGGTCAACGCCGGCACCACCTCGAAGAGGTCACCGACGATCCCGTAGTCGGCGACCTTGAAGATCGGCGCATCCTTGTCGCGATTGATGGCAACGATGACCTTCGCGGTGCGCATCCCGGCGAGGTGCTGGATGGCGCCGGAGATTCCCACCGCGATGTAGAGCTCGGGCGAGACCGTCTTGCCGGTCTGCCCCACCTGGGCGCCGTGCTCCCGCCAGCCGGCATCGACCACCGCGCGCGACGCGCCGACCGCCGCTTCGCCGCCGAACGCCGCGGCCAGCTCCTCCAGCAACGCAAAGTGCTTCGGATCGCCGAGCCCGCGCCCACCGGACACCACCACCCGCGCCTCACTCACGTCGACGGCGCCGGTTTCCGATGCGCGGATCGCACCGACGGCGATGCGCGGCGTGGTGGCAGGCACCGTGACCGCCGAGGGGGTGCCGGCCTTTCCCGCCTGGCGCGCGGGATACGCGCCGGGGCGCACCGCCAGCACCGCAGTGCCGCTGAGCGCCGCGGTCTGGATCGCCTTGCCGGCATAGACCGGCCGCGTCACCTCGATTGCGTCGTCGCGCCATGCCAGCGCGGTCACGTCCATACCACAGGGCGCGCCGATCCGCGCCGCGATCCGCGGCGCGAGATCCTTGCCGGTGGCCGTCGCGGCAACCAGCACGGCGCGATAGCCGCTGGCCAGCGACGCGACGGTCGCCGTGAGTGCGTCGGGGCCGTAGTGGGTGAACGCTGCGTCGCGCGCCACCAGCACGCGATCGGCGCCGGCCGCCCCGAGGGCCTCGAGCCCGGCAACATCGCCGGCACCCGCGACGAGGGCGTCGACCGTTCCGCCAGCCGCATCGGCCAGCACGCGCGCCGCCGCGAGGAGTTCCGCGGCACCCTTGCGCAGGGCGCCGTTCCGCTGTTCCAGCACCGCCAGGAACGCCGTCATGATCCGAGCACCTTCGCTTCGGTGGTGAGCAATTCGATCAACGCCGGCACCGCCGCCGCCCCTTCGCCGACGATCCGCCCGGCAGCGCGCTCCGCCGGCAGCGCCAGCGACACGATGCGCACCGCGCCGGCACCCGGGTCGGCCGCGACCGTCTCCATCGGCTTCTTCTTGGCGGCCATGATCCCCTTCAGCGACGGCAACCGCGGCGTGTTGAGCCCCTTGTCGCAGGTGAACACCGCCGGGAGAGCGCATTCGGCCGTCTCGACGCCGCCTTCGACTTCGCGCTCCACCGTCGCCCGCCCGTCGGCCACTTCGAGATGGCTGATCGCCGAGAGGCACGGCAGCTCCAGCAGTTCGGCCACCATCACTCCGGTCTGCTGGCCGTAGTCGTCGACCGCGAGCTTGCCGAAGAGCAGCAGGTCGTAGCCGCCGCCGCGAAGCTGTTCGGCCAGCACCCGGGCGTTGGCGAGGCCGTCGGCGGCCGGCGTGCCCTTCAGGTGTACCGCGCGGTCGATCCCCATCGCCAGCGCGGTGCGCAGCGTCTCCTGCACGGCGTCGCCGCCCAGCGCGACCGCGACGGTCTCGCCCGCCCCCGCCGCGTCCTTCAGTGCGAGCGCCGCCTCGATGGCGTACTCGTCGTACGGGTTGGGGACGAACTTGACGCCCGCCTCGCTGATCGCCGTGCCGCCGGCATCGATCACGATCTTCGTGGTGGTGTCAGGGACCCTGCGCAGGCAGACGGCGATCTTCACCTTGTTCGACTCCCGTTGTGGATGGCGGCCGCGCGCGACTCAGAACGCCGCGAAGCCGGTGATCTCCTGGCCCACGATCAGCGAGTGCATGTCGTGGGTGCCTTCGTACGTGTAGACCGATTCGAGGTTGGCGAGGTGTCGCATCGAGTGATACTCGGCGAGGATCCCGTTGGCGCCAAGCAGCCGCCGCGCTTCCCGGGCGCACTCGCACGCGATGTTGACGTTGTTGCGCTTGGCGAGCGAGACCCGCGCCGGCGTCGCCTTCCCCTGGTCCTTCAGGCGGCCGAGCTGCAACGCCAGCAGCTGCGCCTTGGTGATCTCGGTGAGCATGTCGGCCAACCGCACCTGCTGCAGCTGGGTGGCGCCGATCGGCCGGTCGAACATCACCCGGTTGGTCGCGTAGCGCCGCGCCTCGTCGTAACACGCCATCGCCGCGCCGACCGCCCCCCAGGCAATGCCGTAGCGCGCCTGGGTGAGGCACATCAGCGGGCTCTTGATGCCACCCGACTTGGGCAGCAGCGCTTCCCGCGGCAGGTGCACGTCGCTGAGATGCAGCTCGCTGGTGTCGGACGCCCGCAGCGACAGCTTGCCGTGCTGATCCTTGGCGGTGAACCCGGGGGTGTCGGTCGGCACGATGAACCCGCGGATCGACGCGGTGTCGTCGATGGCACCGGTCTTGGCCCAGACAATCGCCACCGTCGCCTGCGACCCGTTGGTGATCCACATCTTGGTGCCGTTGAGCACCCAGCCGTCGGCCACCTCGCGCGCGGTGGTGATCATCCCGCCGGGATTGGATCCGAAATCGGGCTCCGTCAGCCCGAAGCAGCCAATCGCCTCGCCCGACGCCAGGCGCGGCAGCCACTCGTCGCGCTGCTGGTCGGAACCGAAGGTGTAGATCGGATACATCACCAGGGCGCCCTGCACCGACGCAAAGGAGCGGATGCCGCTGTCGCCGCGCTCCAGCTCCTGCATGATGAGCCCGTAGGCGACGTTGTTGAGCCCGGCACAGCCGTAGCGCTCGGGAAGGTTGGCGCCGAAGAGACCCAGCTCCGCCATGCCGGGAATCAGTTCCTTCGGAAAGCGCCCCTCGATGTAGCAGTGGCCGATCAGCGGCATCAGCTGATCGTCGACCCACGCCCGGACGGTGTCGCGCACCGCGCGTTCGTCCTCGGCGAGCATCCCGTCGATATCGTAGAAGTCCACGCCTTCGAAGCCTGATGCGGCGGCCAAGTCCGCTCCTTTTCCCGGTAGCCCGCGGAGAACATAGGCCGGGGATGGGTCGGAGAGAAGAGGAGTTGCGCCCGGTACGCCGGATGTCGTCAGTTCTGCCGCCGGCGCAGGTCGGCCAGATTCACCCGCCCGCGCGGCAGGATCCCGACGGTCCGGGCCATCCGCCGGAAGATCGGGCCGTGATCGATCGGGAGTCCGTGCTCGCCCTGCCACTGATGGACCATCTCGTGGAGCAGGGTATCGGTCACGGCGCTCCACGCGTCGCGCTTGAGGTGGCGGTGCGAGACGATGATCTCGACCGGGCGGCCGGCGCGGTCGGCGCGCAGTTCGCCGAGGGACGTCGACATCCGCTCGGAGAGGCGGATCGGGATGGTGGCGAGGCGTCCGTCGAAGTGGCGCTGGTTGAGCACGTCGCGCAGCGCCACGAGGCGCGCCAGCGGTTCGCGATGGGCCGGCGGCACCGCCCGGCGCGCCGCCGCCCGCCGCGGCCGTGACGGCGCATGGCGCTCCACCGGGAAGGCAAGGAAGCGGCGCCGTGCCGCGAGTCGCTCGCGCCGCGGCAACCGCGGAGCCAGGAAGCGAACCACCGCGGCGAGCACGGCGTCGGGGGCCCAGGCATACCCGGCGTGGAGCCGCAGTCCGCCACGGCGGGTCCAGCTCACCAGCACGCTGCGATTGTGGGTCAGCGTCACCCGCATGCCACGCGGCAGCCCGAGCCGGCGCAGGCGGGCGAGGAGGGCGTTGCGGTCGGGGGCGGGCGGCGGACTGGTCGCCGTCCCGGCCTCCAGTGGCAGGGCGAGTTGTTCGGCGTCAGCTCGGCGCCGGCTGGTACTCCGGAATGCGGGCACGGGGGAAAACCTGCTCGGGACCGGCACGGAACGCCCGTTCCGCCAGGTCCCAGATGTAATGTCGAACCGTGATGGACGTGGCATCGGCCACGACCAGGTTGAGTGCCGACGCGCGATCGCCGCGGGTCCGCGTCGTGTGAGTTCCCGAGGTGGCGACGACGGCGCCGTTGGGAAGCTGCCCGGCGCCTTCTTCGTGGTCGTGGCCGCAGAGCACCAGGTCGACGCCGGTCGCCATCACGTTGCGCCACGCCTGGCGCCAGCGGGCCAGCCCCATTCGCTGCGAGATCCGGCCCCGCAGCAGGTTCTGGTGCATCACCAGCACCCGCAGCAGGTCGGGACTCTCCTCGGCAAAGAGCCGCGCCGCCCGGTCGGTTTCCCGCGCCGGCAGGTGCCCCTTCACCGCCATGTCGTTGAGGTTGGCGGTCATCGACCCGGCCACCACGCCGTAACTGGTCAGCACCCCGACCAGGATCGCGCCGTCGATCACCAACGTCGGCGTGAGGTCCTCGCCGAAATAACGCCGGAACTTCTCGTACTTGGGCCCCGCCCCGATCAGGTCGAACGGCGTTGCCCACCACTGCACGTCGTGATTGCCCGGCACCAGCAGCGTCGGGGCGAGGCGCCGCAGCGCCTGCACAAAGACCAGCGCCCGCTGGAATTCGCCGTGGCGGGCGCGCTGGGTGATGTCACCGGCGATCGCCACCGCCGACGGGGCAAGGTCGGCCGCCAGCCCCTCGATGCCGGCGATCTGCTCGAGGTCCACGTCCTGCCCGAAATGCAGGTCGGAGCATTGCAGGATCGAGACCCGCGTCACCACACCACCCGCACGCGATAGGTCAGCACAGCTGTACCTTTCGCAGGTATAGTGACGAGGAACACGGTCCGGGTCGACGAGCGCTTCTGGGCCGGGACGGAGCTGTCGATCACCGACCAGCTGCCGCTGTGGTCCTCGCGCACCTCGGCGGTGACCGCCGAGTCCCGGGCGTTGGCGAGCGACACCCGGTACGACGCGGTGGCGCTGCTCTGCCCCGCAGTCGACGACCGCACCACGTTGTAATCGGTCTGGACCCGCCTGGCGGTCACGTCAAAGGCGGTGCCGGCGTCGAACACCAGCTCCTCGCCGGGCGCGGTGTGATCGATGCCGGCCATCCCGACGAGTTCCACCCGTCCCGCCGGATCGCGATCGTAGATGTTGACCGCCCCCGCCGGCAGCGGCAGGTCGCCGAATGGCGTGCCGAGCTTCCGCGCCAGGTGATAGGCCACGTCGACCGGCACGGTCTGCTCGTCGGCCGGCTGCTGGTTGATCGGCCCGTAGAACGGCACGCCGCCGGGGACGATGTAGTGCCGGGTCGCCGCCGCCGGCGTGGGCGCGAAGAGCGGCACCACGGTCTCGACACCGGGCACGAAGCTGATCGGTTCCGGCAGCGTGTAGATGTGGACGTCGCCGACGGAGGCGCTGGTCATCCCGCCCGGCGGTGGAGCGGGCGCCGCCTCCATGGCGTACGCCTTCGCCATGTTGGGTTGCGGCCGGTTCTGCTGGCCGATGTCGCCGGCGAGCAGTTGCACTTCGGCATTGGCGAGGTCGAGGGTGCCGGTCGCGATGTCGGCGGTGCCCTCGATCCGTCCGCCCGCTCCGAGGAAGAGCCGGTACGACGCGGTCCACGCGCCGCCGTTGGTCTCGTACATCGCGGCAAAGCCGCTGCGCGCCCGTTCGCTCTCGATGGTCACGTCGGCAGTCTGTGCCGCCGGCACCAGCTCGGCCGGCCAGAGAATCTGTCCGGGGCGGCCAAAGACCACGCCGCCATCGGCCCATTCCCAGCGTTCGGGATTCATCGACAACAGCGTCGCGGTGCGCGGCGGCTTGTCACCCTGCGCAATGGAGAAGCGCCGGCCGACATTGCGCCTGAGCAGCGCGTCTTCCGAGACGCCCTGTTCGCCGGTGATCCGGTCAATGGTGACACCCGGTTCGAGCAAGGCGAGGGTCGCCGGATCGAACGGCCCGATGGCGATCGTCGCGGTGGAGCGCCCCGCCGGCAGCGGCACCGCCAGCTGGCGCCGCACCAGGACGCGCCCGGTGTTGAACAGCGTCACCGACGGTCCGGCGCTCGATTGGGCCGGCAGCGCCGCCGCTCCGCAGCACAGCGCGCCCAGCAGTGTCACGATCGTGGTCTTCATGGCAGCATCTCCATGGCAATCCGTTGCGCGATCAGTCGCACCAGCAGGAACGCGATCGCGACGGACAGCGCCGCGTACCAGCGCCCCAGCGGGTTGGACGGCAGGTGCCAGAGGTTTCCCACCGCCACCACGATGGCGCCGACAAAGGCGCTGCGCCACGCCACCCGCCGGGCCCGCACCGTCCGCCGGGCGAGGCATTCGTCGCAGCGATCGCCGAAGCCGATGCCCTCGACGAACCGGCCGCACTCGACGCAGGGGACTTCACGCCACCCGGCGGGCGACGGCATCGCCGAACTCCCGGGTGCCGGCCGAGCCACCGAGGTCACGGGTCCGGACGCCGTCGGCCACGATGGTGGCCACGACCGCCCGCCGGATCTGCTCCGCCGCGGCGTTCTCGCCAAGATGGTCGCACATCATCGCGGCGGCGAGAATCAGCGCGGTGGGATTGGCGACGTCACGCCCGGCAATGTCGGGCGCCGAACCGTGCACCGCCTCGAAGACCGCCGCTTCGGCCCCGATGTTCCCGCCCGGCGCGAGGCCGAGGCCGCCGACCAGCCCGGAAATCTCGTCGCTCAGGATGTCGCCGAAGAGGTTGGTCGTCACCAGCACCTCGAACTGTTCCGGCCGCAGCACCAGCTGCATGGCGCAGTTGTCGACGATCAGCTCCTGCAGCTCGACACGGTCGGCGTAGGTTGCCGCCACCTGCCGCCCGACCTCCAGAAAGAGTCCCGAGGTGAACTTGAGGATGTTGGCCTTGTGCACCAGCGTCACCCGCTTGCGGCCCATCCGGACGGCGTAGTCGAAGGCGTAGCGGACCACCCGCTCCGACTCCTTCCGGGTGACGACCGCCACCGACTCGGCCTGACCGTGCGGGTCGCCATCGACCGTGACCCACTGTTCCCGCCCGATATACAGCCCTTCGAGATTCTCGCGAATCATCACCATGTCGATGTTCGCGTAGCGACCGCCGGGGACGATGGTTCGCGCCGGACGGACGTTGGCGAAGAGCTCGAACTCCTTCCGCAACGCCACGTTGACCGACCGGAAGCCGCTTCCGACCGGGGTGGTGAGCGGCCCCTTCAGCGCCAGCCGGGTGCGCCGGATGCTGTCGAGCGTGGCGGCCGGCAGCGGATCGCCGGTGGCGTCGACCGCCGCCATCCCGCCCTGCTGCCTGTCCCAGTGGAAGTCGATCCCGGTCCGCGCCAGCACGGCGAGCGTCGCCGCGGTAATCTCGGGACCGATGCCGTCACCGGGGATGAGCGTGATGTCGTATGCCATTCATTCCGGAAGCGGAAGGATGTGGGCCACGGCCGCGGCGAGCGCTGCAGCGGCGTCGGGGCCGGTCCCCACCGGATGACTGCGGTAGACCACCGAGCCGGTGCGGCTGTCGGCCAGCACGAAGGTGGCCGCGGCCCGGACGCTGTCGGTGCCGAACGCGGTGAACTCCAGCAGCGCCGGAATCATCACGTAGCGACTGTTGGTGAGCGCCGTCAGGGTCCGGAGATAGCCGAGCAACGGGTCGGGCACATGGTCGCGCCGGTCGCTCGCCATGAGGTCCTGGCCCATCCGGTCCGGATCCGGAGCAATCGCCGGGGCCCGCCGGGCCACCCGCCGCAGGGTATCGGCGCCGATCCACTTGACGTCGGGGCCGCGGTCGGAAAACGCCGCGAAGAGGATCGAATCGGCCCAGCGGAGCCGGGCGGTCCGCTCGGCCGGGTAGGCCGCGGGGGTGGCGCTTCCCGCAGACACCAGCACCAGTGTCGTCGGAACGATCGGGATCGACTGCCCCGCCAGTGGTGCCAGCGCAAGCCCGGGAGCCGGCAGCGGCTTGCTCTTTCCCTGGCCGGCTGCCGGCCCGGCGAGCAATGACACCCCCAGCAGCGCCACGCCGATCGGCGCGACGACCGCTCTCCATCGCATCGAGTTGATCACCGCCGAAGTCTATTCCAGCGAAAGTCCGCCGTCTACCACGATGGTCTGGCCGGTGATGTGCCGCGCCGCGTCGGAACAGAGGAAGGCGATGACCCGGGCGACGTCTTCCGGTTCGGCCAGACGCCCCAGCACCGAGCGCTTCCGGGTGCGCTCGATGACGTCCCGCGGCAGCTGATCGAGCCGCTCGGTGCGGATGAAGCCGGGAGCGACGGCGTTGACGTTGACGTTGGAGGGCCCGAATTCCACCGCCGCGGCACGGGTCAGCCCCTCGAGGGCGGCTTTGCTGGCGGCGTAGCTGGCAACGCCGAAGCCCGGCCGCAACGCCTGGTGGGCGCTGACGTTGACGACCTTTCCCCAGCGCTGCCGCCGGAAGTGCGGTGCCGTGGCCGACAGGCAGTGGAACGCGCCGCCGACATTGGTCGCCAGCACCGCATTCCACGCCTCGGAGGAGAGCCGCCAGAGGGCACCGTCGTGCGCGATCCCGGCATTGTTGATCAGGTGGTGGACCGCGCCGAAACGGTTGATGACGCCGTCGATGAAGCGTTCGACCTGCTCGCGGTCGCGCACGTCGCAGCGGGCGGCGTGCACCTCGGCCCCCATCGCCGAGAGGGTGGTTTCGGTCAGGAGGGCGCTCGCCTCCACGTCGCGGCCATCCATCTCGAACCAGCAGAAGCCGATCCGGCAGCCGATCCGGGCAAACTCCATGGCGATGGCGCGCCCGAGCCCGGTGGCGCCGCCAGTGACCACCGCGACCGGCCGGCCGCTGGCCGGGTCGCCATCGACCGGTTTAGGCTCCACCAGGGTGGCAGGGCCGCCGGACGGCTGCGACAGTGCCGCCCATGGCTCGTGGGGTCCTCCGGTCGGATACGGCATCGGAGCGAAGCTACGGGCCGGTGAAAGGGCGAGCAAGCTGCGACCAGGCGCCGGCGCGGCGCATCCCTGACGGCGTCAGTCCTCCATCCATCCCAGCGCGGGAATCCTCATGATTGCGTCGAGTCGGCTGTTCCGTTCCCTGTCGGTGGTGGCACTCCTCGCCGCGGCCGGCGCCACCGCAATCGGCGCCCAGGCGGTCCCGACCGTGACGGTCAACAAGCGCACCGGCCGCTCGAAGTACTCGTTCGGGCATCTCTACGCCGCCGCCGCCCTGCCGGACGGCCGCGTGGTGGCCAGCGATTCGAAATCGAATTTCTTCCGCATCGTCGATTTCAAGCGCGGCGGAGACGTCGCGACCCTCGGCGTGCAGGGCGACGATCCGGAAATGTACCGCACCGCCAACGCCGTCTATCCGGTGGCGGGCGATTCGCTGCTGCTCCTCGACCTGGCGGGCCACAAGTTCCTGCGGGTCTCTCCGAGCGGTGACGTCGCGGGCACCGAACCGCTGCCGACCATGAGCGGCAGGCTCCTGGCGCTGCCGGCGGGGGTCGATGCCGCCGACAACGTCTATTTCGTCCGCGATTCCTTCGACATGGCCCGGCGGGCTCCGGTGCCGTTCGCCACCATCGTCCGCGAACCGATTGCCGGGGGCAACCTCGAACCGGTGGGCCAACTGCAGCGCTTCGCGCCGGGCGATACCAACATCAAGGGCATCATGCCGTTCCCCGCGCGTGACGCGTGGGCGCTCCGCCCCGACGGACTCACCGCGCGGGTCACCGCCGACACCTATCGGGTGATCTGGAGTCGCGACGGGCACGAGAGCGGGCGGACCGCCGCGCTGCCGTACACCCCGGTGCCGGTCGACGCCGCCGAGCAGCAGGCATTCCGCGATTCCGCAACGGCGGCGATGCAGGCGGTGGCGACGCAACTTTCGCAGATCATGTCGAAGGACAGCGGGGGCCGCAACGTCACGATGCTTCCCGGCGGTGGCATGCGCGTCGCGATGGGCGGTGCGGCGCCGGACGGCGGGGCGATGGCCGGCGGCGCGGTCACGGTGACCCGCATCGGCGGTGGTGACGGCGGCGGCGCGGTCTTCATGGGTGGCCCGCCGGGCGAGGCACCGCCCGGTGCCATTGCCAGCGGCGGCCCGGCAGTCAAGCCGACGCTGCCGCCGATCGGCCCGTTCCCGGCGACGAAGCCGCCGATCACCGCCGGATCGACGACGGCGATGTTCGACGCGGGTGGGATGCTGTGGATTGCGCGGAGCCGCGCGCACGACGACCACGTGCCGCACTACGACGTGGTGGCGGAGGGCCGCGGGCTGGTCGCGCACGTCGACCTCCCGGAGGGCACGCGCATCGTGGCGTTCGGGCCGGGGGTGGTCTACCTCGCGCACCCCGACGGCGACCAGGATTATCTCGAGCGGTACGCGCTGCCGAAGTTCTAGCCTCACGCGCCACGGCGGCGCGCGTTAGCTTTTCCCGATGCTCGCCGCCCTGATCTGGGGAGTCGTCAGCATCGCCGGCGCCGGCGGCTGGGCGGTGCTCGCGCTGCATCGCGGCGAGAGCGTCAACGCTGCCTGGCTCCTCCTCGCCGCCATCTGCACCTACCTCGTCGGCTACCGCTTCTACAGCCGGTTCATCGCCACGCGGGTGGTGCGACTCGACGATCGGCGCGTCACTCCGGCCCATCGCCTCGCCAACGGCCGCGACTTCGTTCCCACCTCGCGCTGGGTGCTCTTCGGGCATCACTTTGCCGCCATCGCCGGCGCCGGCCCGCTGGTGGGGCCGGTGCTGGCCGCCCAGTTCGGTTACCTCCCCGGCACCATCTGGATCGTCGTCGGTGTGGTCCTGGCCGGCGCGGTGCAGGACTTCGTGATTCTCGCCGCGTCGGTCCGGCGGGACGGCAAGTCGCTGGGCCAGATGGCCAAGGAAGAGGTCGGTCCGGTCACCGGCTGGTGCGCCATGGTGGCGATCCTTGCGATCATGGTGATCCTGCTGGCGGTGCTGGCGCTGGTGATCGTCAAGGCGCTGGCGCAGTCGCCCGTGGGGAGTGTTCACCCTGGCGTGCACCATCCCGATTGCATTGCTGGTCGGGTTCTGGATGAAGGTGGTGCGCCCGGGCCGTACCCTCGAGGCAACCGCCGGCGGCCTCGTGCTGGTGATGGTGGCGCTCTGGCGCGGGAAGATGGGTGGCGGATTCGGCCACCCTGGCGCCGCTCTTCACCTGGCAACCGCTCACCATTGCCTGGGCCCTGATGGCGTATGGCTTTGTCGCGTCGGTGTTGCCGGTGTGGATGCTGCTTGCGCCGCGCGACTACCTCTCGACGCTTCATCAAGGTCGGCACCGTCGCCGCCCTCGCCCTGGGCATCGCGCTCACCCTGCCGGCCATGCGGCTCCCGGCGGTGACCCGGTTCATCGACGGCAGCGGGCCGGTCTTTGCCGGTTAGCTCTTTCCGTTCTGCTTCATCACCATCGCGTGCGGCGCCATCTCCGGCTTTCACGCCCTGGTGGCGAGCGGCACCACGCCCAAGATGCTCGACCGCGAGTCCGATGCGCGCATCATCGGCTACGGCGCGATGCTGATGGAATCGTTCGTCGCGGTCATGGCGATGTGCGCCGGCGGCGATCCTCTCCCCCGGGCGTCTATTTCGCGATGAACGCGCCGCTCGCGCTGCTCGGCGGCAGTGCCGCCACCGCCGCACAGGCCGTGCAGCACCTGGGGTTCACGCTGGCACCGCGGACAGATGGATGCGCTGGCGCATGCCGTCGGCGAGACCACCCTGCTGGCGCGCACCGGCGGCGCACCGACGCTGGCGGTGGGGATGGCGCAGATCTTTTCGGGGGCGTTCGGCCCTCGCTCACCGCGCTGTGGTACCACTTCGCCATCATGTTCGAGGCGCTCTTCATCCTCACGACGATCGACGCCGGCACCCGGGTGGGGCGCTTCATGATGCAGGAACTCGCCGGCCATCTCTGGCCGCCGCTGGGGCGCACGTCGGCGTATCCCGCGACGATTGCCGCCTCGGCGCTGATCGTCGCGGCGTGGGGATGGTTCCTCATCCAGGGTGTCACCGATCCGCTCGGTGGCATCAATTCGCTCTGGCCGCTCTTCGGCATCGCCAATCAGTTGCTCGCGGCAGTGGCACTTGTCGGTGGGGACCACCCTGATCATCAGGGTGGGACGCGCGCGCTACACCTGGGTGACGCTGCTGCCGCTCGCGTGGGTGCTGGCGGTGACCACCGTGGCGGGGTGGCAGAAGATGTTCGCCGCCGACCCGCACCTGGGCTTCCTGGCCCATGCCGCCGAGACCGCCGCCGCCGTCGCCGCGGGCACCCTCGACGCCGCCCGCGGCTCGCGACTGGTCTTCAACGATCGGGTCGACACCGCGCTGTGCGGGCTCTTCCTGCTGGTCACCTGGGCGGTGGTGGTGACATCGGCGCGGGTCTGGCTGGTGCCGACGGCGCGGACAGCGGCGCTCGAGCCGGCGGGGGAAGCGGCGTGAGGAGGCCGGGCCGGCGCGGCGCAACCGGCGCTGTCGGCGAGCGGCTCCGGCGGGCGGCTCGCGTCGTTCGGAGGATCGTCGGCATGCCCGACTACAAGGCATACCTCGAGCACCTGCGCGAATGTCACCCCGACCGGCCGGTCCCGACCGAGCGCGCGTACGTCGACGAGTTCCTGAAGGGGAGGTACCGCGGCGGGCCGAACCGCTGCTGCTGAACGGAGCTAGTGCGACAGCGCGTAGACGATGTAGTTCACCCCCAGCTTGTACGCCTCGTTCGACTCCGAGATCGGCAGGAATCCTTCGCCCGAAAACTCCCAGAACTGCGACACATCGGTGTTGAAGTTGATGATCGCCAGCATCCGCTTGGTCGGGTCGTTGTCCTGGTAGATCGCCTTCAGCTCCGGCGGGCCGGCGTCGTAGGCCTGCGGCAGGATATCGAACGAGTTGATCTCGTAGAACGAATGGAAGATCGGTGACTTCGGCGTGAGGTCGAAGAACTGCACCCCCGGGAGGACCCTCTCCATGTTGCCGGCGAAGTTCTCCCAGCCGTCGTTCCCCATCCGGTAGTCTTCGCGGAAGTCGTCGAAGATCACGAATCCGCCATCGGCGAGGTATTTCCGCAGCGCCGGGATCTCCTTGTCCTGCAGCACCCACCAGCCGGCTTCGGTCATGTAGGCCACCGGGAACCTGAACAGTTCCGGGTCGTCGATCGCCACCACCTTGCTCACTTCCAGACGCGGCTTGACGAAGCTCAACGCGTTGAGGATCTGGGTCAGGTTGTATTCGGCGTTGGGATAGCCGTGCGCCCAGGCCGGCAGACCGCGGTAGTAGTAGCCCTGCGGCGAGCGGGTGACGTAGCTCAGGCGGGCAAAGGTGAAGCGTCCGTCGTAGCTCACCTTGGCGACCTCGGGCGGCGGGGCCTGATAGCCGTAACCGCGGAAGCGCTGCGCGGCGAGCGGCAGCGCCGACGCCACCATCGTCGCCACCACGGCCGACACGCCGATCGCGCGTTGCACCACACGCCGGGTCATGACGGAATCCTGCACCCGATGACCCGGGCGGGAAAGGGGCGCCTGCGCCGGGGTGCAGAAATGAACGAGGCCGGCAGATGCCGGCCTCGTCTCGCCGATCATCCCCGTCGCGCCCCGCCGCCTACCGCAGAAACAGCAGCTCGCGGTAACTCGGCAGCGGCCAGAGGTCGGCCGCCACCTGCCCTTCCACCACGTCCGCCACCTTCCGGAGCTGTTCCATTGCCGGCCGCACCTTGTTGCGGAAATGCGCCGCGTGAGCCACCGGATCGTCGTCGTGATGCTGGCCGGCCGATTCCAGCGCCGCCAGCGCGCGCCGCAACTCGGTCACCGTGGCGACGAAGCCCTCCAGTGCCTTGACGGTGTCGTCGCAATCGACCCCAGCGCCTTCGGTTTCCGTCACCGCCGCGGCGAGTTCGGTCTGCTGCCGCAGCGCCGCCGGAAGCAGCAGCGTGCGGGTCATGGCGATCATCGTCTCGGCTTCGATGCCGAGCTGCTTGACGAACTTCTCGACGGCAATGTGGTAGCGGGAATCGACCTCGGCCTTGTTCAGCACGCCGTACTTCTTGAACAGGTCGACGGTCTTCTTCGCCTTGAGGATCGGGAACGCCTCGACCGAGTCGCGCAGCTGCGGCAGGCCGCGGCGCTTGGCTTCGGCGTGCCATTCCTGCGAATAACCGTCGCCGTCGAAGCAGACCCGCTTGTGCTCCCGGATGGTCCGCTTGAGCACGCCAAGCACGGCGCTCTGCATCTTCGCCGGGGTGGGGTTGGAGCCCGCCGCCTTCTCCAGCTCGCTCACCAGGTCGTCGAGCGACTCGGCAACGATGGTGTTGAGCACCGTGTTGGGCCAGGCAATCGACGCGGTGGAACCGACGGCCCGGAACTCGAACTTGTTGCCGGTGAAGGCAAACGGCGACGTGCGGTTGCGGTCGCCCGAATGCCGCGGCAGCTGCGGCAGCGTGTTGGCGCCGAGGTCGAGCGTGCCGCCCTTGAGGGTCCGCTTGGGCAGCCCCTGTTCCACCTGCGAGAGAATGTCGGTGAGCATCTCGCCGAGAAAGATCGAGATGATCGCCGGCGGGGCCTCGTTGGCGCCGAGGCGATGGTCGTTGCCCGCCGACGCGATGCAGGCCCGCAGCAGGTCGGCGTGGACGTCGACCGCGCGTATGACGGCGCAGAGGAAGACCAGGAACTGCATGTTGGTGTGGGTGTCGTCCTGCGGGTCGAGCAGGTTGACGCCGGTGTCGGTGGCCATCGACCAGTTGTTGTGCTTGCCGCTGCCGTTGACGCCGGCAAACGGCTTCTCGTGCAGCAGCGCCTTGAGGCCGTGGCGATCGGCCACCCGGCGGAGGATCTCCATCAGCACCATCTGGTGGTCGCTGGCAATGTGCGACGTCTCGAACAGCGGCGCGATCTCGTACTGCCCCGGCGCCACCTCGTTGTGTCGCGTCTTGACCGGCACGCCGACGCGGAACAGCTCCTCCTCGGCCTCGGCCATGAACGCCAGGACCCGCTCGGGGATGGCGCCGAAATAGTGGTCTTCGAGCTGCTGGCCCTTGGGCGGACGCGCGCCGAAGAGGGTGCGCTCGCAGGTCACCAGGTCGGGACGCCGGTAGAAGAGTTCCTTGTCGACCAGGAAGTACTCCTGCTCGGGCCCCACGGTGGTGAAGATCCGCGAGACGCCAGCGTCGGTGCCGAAGAACCGCAGCACCCGCATCGCCTGCTTGGAGAGCGCCTCCATCGAGCGGAGCAACGGAATCTTGGTGTCGAGGGCCTCACCGGTCCACGAGACGAAGCCGGTCGGGATGCAGAGCGTGGTGGCTTCGCCGTGCCGGGTCAGGAACGCCGGCGACGTCGCATCCCATGCCGTGTAGCCGCGGGCCTCGAAGGTGGCGCGCAATCCGCCCGACGGGAACGACGACGCGTCCGGCTCGCCCTGCGTCAGGTCCGATCCCGAGAAGTTGTAGATCACCCCGCCCATGCCGTCCGGCGACACCAGCGAATCATGCTTCTCGGCGGTGAGCCCGGTGAGCGGCTGGAACCAGTGGGTGAAATGGGTGGCGCCGCGCTCCACCGCCCAGTCCTTCATGGTCGCCGCGATGATGTCGGCGATCCTCGGATCGAGCGGCTCGCCATGATCGATGGTCTGGAGCAGCGACTTGTAGACGGCCTTGGGAAGCCGCTTCTGCATCACGTGCTTGGAAAAGGTGTCGGCACCGAACAGGGCGTCGAGGCGGCCGGCATCGGGGCGGTCGGCAACAGCGGTCACGGGAAGGTGGTCCTTTCGACGGGAGGTGGCGGTCCGGGAACGCCGCTAAGCTACTCCTCGCCGAGCGCGATTCAAGTGATAATTAGCTGGCTTACCTTGTTTCGCGCCCATCAGCGCCACTGAACCGCCAGAACCCGACGTCCAATGCGCCACGGAGCGGTAGATTCGGCGATATTGTTAGCTGGCTTAGTTACTTCTGGTCGCCGCCACGGCGCCCCGGCCCGCCCCCGCCGCCACCCACGATGCCGCCGCCGCGAGGCTCGCCGCCGCCGACCACTCCAGCGCCGCCGCAGTCCCCACCCGATCGACCAGCAGCCCGAAGAGGATGCCCGCCGCGAGTGCGGTGACGCCGAAGACGCCCTGCGCCCTCCCGTAGGCGCGACCGATGCCGCGCGGCGCGAGCCGGGCGACGAGGGTCCGCTCCGCCGGTTCGCTCATTGCCGCCACCGCGCCAACGACGAGGAAGCTCACCACCAGCGCCGGCACGCTACGCGCCCGCGCCAGCGCCAGCGTCCCGATGGCGGCGGTCACCCCCGCCGCGGCGACGGCCCAGCGCTCGCCCATCCGGTCGACCCAGCGACCCGCCGGATATGCCACCGCGCTGCGCACCACGTGCAGCCCCGACCAGATCAGGGGAATCGCCATGACGGCAACGCCGTGCCGCTCGAGGTGGAGCAGCAGCAACGTCTCGGGAAATCGCGCCGCGAGCAGCAGCGCCAGCGCGAGCACCGGCACCCAGAATCGCTGCCGCGCCCCGGGCGATGCGACCGCCGGCGCGGCCGACGTCCCGGCAGGCGGCGGGGCGTGGCGCAGCGTCAGCAGCAGCACCACCAGCATGGCGAGGCCCGGCACCGCACTGGCCATGATGACCTGGCGCGGCGTGCGCTGCGCAAAGGTGAGCAGGCCCCAGCCGACCACGCCGCCAAGCATCGCGCCGGCGTGATCCCAGCTACGCTGGAATCCGAACGCGCGGCCGCGCGCATCGCGATCGACCGATTGCGCGATCATCGCGTCGCGGGCCGGCGAGCGTGCCCCCTTGCCGACCCGGTCGACCACCCGAAGCCCGACCACGGTGCCGCCGGCCGTGGCGAGGCCCATCAGCGGACGCGCCAGCGCGGCCAGGGTGTAGCCGCCGACGACGAACCGGCCCCGGCTCCGGCGGTCGGCAAACCGCCCGGCCACCCAGCGCAGTGTCGCGTCGGCAAGCGCGCTGGCGCCGTCGAGGGCGCCGAGCAGCGCCGCGCCGCCGCCGAGCGTGCCGACGACGAACGCCGGCAGCAGCGGATAGACCATCTCGCTCGCGATGTCGTTGAGTGCCGAGACCGCGGCAAACCCGCGGACCAGCGGCGGGAGCGGCGGCTCGGTCAGCCGGTCAGTGCCCATCGCGCCAACGGTACGGCGAGGCCGCCACCGGCGAGCGCCAGGCGCAGGAAGTCGCCCGGATCGCCACCCGTCTCGGCGTACCATCCCTGCCACGCCTCGTGGGCGAGGCCGGCGGCGAGGGCCGCGAACGGCTCGTCGCCGGCGCGGTACATCACCCGGCGGGCGTCCTGTTCGTCTTCGCCCAGAATCCGCCGGGTCCGCTCGATGAGGTCGCTGAATCCCGCCCGGCGCGACTGCAGCAGCAGGTCCGCCTCGGCGGCAGCGCCGTCTTCGAGCGCGCGGTAGGCAAGCATCAGCCGCTGTTCGGGTGGGGCGAGGAAGTCACTGGTGCGGAGCATCGCGGCCACCGTCCGGCCCCAGCCGTCGAGCAGCCCGGGGGCCTGGAGCTGGCGCCGGACCGGCCGCTGCTGCGCCAGCGTCGCCGCCACCAGCATCCGTGCGGCGTGATCGCGAACGGCAAGCACCGTGAGCGATGCGGCGTCGTCTTCGGTCGCCGGCGGATCGGGCGGATCGCCGGGCGGGACCGGCAGTCCCGATCGCTCCAGCAGCCCGGCCGTCCGGCGCCATTCGCTGTTCCACGCCTCGGTGAGGCGGTCGAAATCGTCTTCTTCGGCGCGGCGCAACGCCACGACGGCCTCGTGCCAGGTGGCGTGCCCGAGGTCGGCGGCGTGCTTCGCCAGCCCGCGCTCGACGCCGGTGCGCCGCAACTCGAGCACCCGCAGCGTGCCCTGCACGCCGGCCGGAATCGGGGTCAGCGTCCGGAGCCGCGCATCGACCGCGTCCTCGCCAAAGCCGTGAAGCCCGGTGCCTCGCATCGGGTCGCGCAGCCAGTCGAGGTGCGCATTGAGCGCCGCCTGGGCCGAGCGCACCACCTCGGTGGCGACGTATTCCTCCGCCGCCATCAACGCATCGTCCAGCGACTCGGCGGCGAGCATTGCCGAGCGCACCAGATAGTCGGGCGCCGGGCGGTGATCGCGTTCCAGCGTGGCAAAGAGTTCCGGAATCGCCTCGATGCGGGCGGTGAGCGCCTCCGACTCGGGATCCGCGCTGCCGTCGCCGAGCGATTGCAGCAGCGCTCGCACCGCGTGCTGCATCGGGCGGGCGGGGTTGCACGCCTCGGCGTCGGCTTCGGCAACGCATTCCACCAGGTCGCCGCGCAGCGTGTCGAGCAGCATGGTGCGATCGACTTCGTCGTCGAGCACGTCGACGTCGGGGAGCGCCTCGACCGCGTTGGCGACGCTCCGCAGCGCCACGACGTGGGCCCGCAGCGCGAGCGGATCGAACTGGCCGAGCCGGCGGCGGGTTTCCGGCGGCGCGTCGAGCGGGTACCGCAGCGGATCGCGCTGGCGGGCGACATCGAGATATGACGCCAGCAGGGAATCGAGCGATGTCATGCGCGACCGATGATTTCGGTGTGGCAGCCGAAGGAACCCGACCCGGTGAAGTCGGCGACGTGGACGTGATCGCCGAGCAGCGCGTCGGTCACCGTCGATCGCTCGATGACGCAGCGGGCACCGGCAATCACGTTGGCCAGCGCGGCGTCGCGCACGGTGGTGCCGCCCTCGAGGGTGACGTTGGGCCCGATCGTGCAGCGCTCCAGGACGCAGCCGTCCTCGATCAGCACCGGCGGCACCAGCCGCACATCGGCGCCGACCGCCGGATGTCGCGCGGCGCCGTGTTCGAGGAGGATGCCGTTGGTCTCCAGCAACGTGCCGAGCTGGCCGCAGTCGTACCACCCCGACACCGGCGCGGTGAGGATCCGGCAGCCGTCGTCGATCATGTGCTGGAAGGCGTCGGTGAGGTAGTACTCGCCCTTCTGCTTGGGCGCCGTGAGCACCTGGTCGATGCCGCGCCAGAGCGCGTCGACGTTCCGGATGAAATAGAGCCCGATGTTGGCGAGCCGCGAGATCGGTTCGGCGGGCTTCTCGACGATCCGCGTCATGTAGCCGGCGTCATCGGTCACCACCACCCCGAACCGCTGGTAGTCGTCCACTTCCTTTGCCCAGATGATGCCGTCGTCGCGGCTGCGCGCCGCCAGCGAGAGGTCGGCGTCAAAGACCGTGTCGACGAAGATGATCATCACCGGGCCGTGCACATGCGGCCGGGCCAGGTTGACCGCCCCGGCGGTGCCGTCCTGCACCCGCTGTTCGATGAAGCGTGACGGCGTGCGGTAGCGGCTCCGGGCGTAGGCTTCGACCTGCTCCTTGAGGTGGCCGGTGATGAAGATCAGCTCCTCGATGTCGAGTCCGTCGAGGCGGTCCATCACCCAGTCCATCACCGGCCGCCCCGCCACCTTGAGCAGCGGCTTGGGCACCAGGTGGGTGTGGGGCCGCAGGCGCGTCCCCTTCCCCGCGAGCGGGATGATCACTTGCATGGCGCGTCCTCGAATTGGTGCGGCTGGCGCGGTGTTCGCGTCAGCGGTTGTCGCGGCCGTAGCGATCCTGCAGGCGGACCAGGTCGTCGAGTTCCGGGGTGGAGGCCTCGAGCACGTCGCTGTCGGTCACCGCTTCGATCTGGTGAATGGTCGGCGCCGGAATGTGCACCGATTCGCCGGCGCGGAACGGCCGTTCGTGCGGGGTTCCGCCCGCGGTGTCCCAGGTGCGCAGGATCAACTCTCCCGCCAGGACGTGCATCGTCTCGTCCTTGACATGATGGTACTGCACCGACAGCAGGTGCCCGGCCTTCACATGCAGCACCTTGCCGACGTAGCGGTCGGTGTGGGCCCAGATCAGTTCGTAGCCCCACGGCTTGTCGACTCGACGTGGCACGGCACTCATGCACGCTCCAACGGGACAAAGGAAAACGACGACGGAGACGTCGGGCACTCGCGGACACACACGCCGCACGCGACGCATCCCTCGGTCTTCAGGACGGGATGACCGTCACGATCCATCGCCAGCGCCGTCTCGCCCACCGGACAGGCCTCGACACAGGCGCCGCAGGCGTCGCCCTCGAAGGTAATGCACCGATGCGGATGGAACGTGATCCGGCCGAGCCGCACGCCGCTCCATCGGGTGTCGGGAACCACCAGCGCTTCGGTGGGACACGCCGCCGCGCACGGCATGTCGGTGCAGACCACGCACGGGATCCGCTCCGGCTCGAGGCGTGGCGTGCCGGCGGCGAGGCCCGCCTCGGAGCCGAGATAGCGGATCGCGCCGGCGGGACACGCCGGCGCACAGAGCCCGCAGCGGGTGCACGCGGCGAGGAAGGCGATCTCCGGCATCGCGCCCGGCGGACGCACGTAGCGCTGCTGGACGATGCGATCTTCCGTCGCCTCCGCCACGCGCTTGACCGCGTTGCCGAACGCCAGGCGGAGAAAGCGGCGGCGGTCGCCGGGAAGGTCGGTCACGGGATCACCGGCGAGATCGCGAAGACCAGGCGCCGCAGCGCGAACCGGTCGTGCACCTGGGCGATGGCATAGGCCGGCGTCGAGACGAACAGCGGCAGGTCGATGCGGGTCTGGAAGGTGGTGCGCCCCAGATGGTTCACCATCCGCAGGCCGACGCCGGCGTCGGCAAAGGCGTGGCGCGGGTAGAGCGCCAGCACCGGCGAGTCGCCGGCACCGCCAAACCACTGGTGGCTCCCCAGCACGCCGGCGTCGCCGAACAGCGCCAGCGCGACACGGCGCAGCGGCCCGCCGCGGAACGCCAGCAGGGTGTCGCTGAGCTCGGCGTTGACCGCCGCCAGCCGGTCGCTCGAGAGCGATTCGTCGAGGCCGCGCAGGTCGCCACCACCCGGCGTCTGCCAGCGACACCAGCAGTTGTCGAGCACCAACGGCGCGCCGACCGAGCGCAGCAGCGGATTGGTCATCTGCTGGTAGGGGTCGGCGCCGGCGGCATACAGGCGCCGCTGTGCGACGACCGGATCGGCGCTGATGACCGCCGCGGCATAGCCCCGCAGCCCCAGTGACAGCCGCCGGCTCACGCCATGTCGAAGCGTGGCCTCTACCTCCGGCCGCGCGTACCACTGGCCATCGTAGCGGTTGGCGGTGGTGATGCCTGCACCGGGCCGCGCATACATCACGCCCCCCGCCGCGGTGACGCGGAGCAGCAGCGGCCACGCGCCACCGGTGCGGTAGCCCGCCCACAGCGCGCCCTCGAGGGTGCCGCCATCGTCCCACAGTGCCGGCTCCAGGTACCTCGTGTCATACGTCGCGGTCCACGACAGCGAGCCGCCGACCGACCGCACCGGGCCGAAGCCGAGGTGCGCCTGGCGGCTCTGCTCCAGCGACACCGCCGCACCGGCGCGGCCCTCCACCCGGAACGCCGAGAGCCGCGTGGTGCCGTGCGGCCGTCGCCACCAGGTGGGATTTTCAAGCGACACTTCCACGCCGACATCGCGTCGCCGCACGCTGTCGACCGCTCCGGCGCCGCTGCCGTAGCTGACCATCGCGGTCCAGCGGTCGAACTCGCCGAGGTAATTGCTGCGCAGATGGACGCCGACGACGGCACCGGCCGGGTCGTTGTACCACGCCACCGGGGAGAGGCCCACGGTGCGCGCGTCGCGACGCGCCTGCGAGGTGAACCAGGTGTCGGCGTAGAGCGCCGTCGGTTCGTCGCCCAGCACGGTGCGCAGCGGCGAGAAGCCGAAGGTGTGCTGGTTGTTCAGCATGTCCCAGTCGTGCGAATACACCAGCGGGTCGAGCAGCACCTTCCGGGGCCTGCTCCGCGTGGTGACGGTGAGCGACTCGCGTGACGCGATGCCGGAGAGGCGCGCCGCGGCGGTGTCGTGCTCCCCCAGCACCGCCACCAGGTCGGGAAATTCCCCCGGCGCCTTCCGTTCCACCCGGACCGTGGTCTGCCACCCGGTGGTGGTGCGGGTTCGCGTCGCTCCCACGACGGCGTAATCGGTCGGGACCACGTCGTGCAGCCACTGCGCGAAGAACGCCCGCAGGTCGCGGTGCGACACCTCCTCCGCCACCTGTTCGAACGCCTGCTCGTCGACGTGCTTCAACTGCCAGCGGGCATAGTAGGTCCGCAGGATCCGCAGCATCGTCTCGTCACCCACCATCCACTTCAGTTCCTCGAAGAACAGCTCGCCGCGATTGTAGATCATCTCGTTGTACGAGTTGAAGTCGCGGTAGTCCTCGCTGACCAGCGACACCGGTTGCGCGTCACCGTCGAGTTCCAGCAGGAGCAGCTGCGCCTCGAGCGACCGGGCGGGACCATCGCCCTGGCCCCGCGCCTCGCTCCACCACGCGGTCTGAAACGAGGTGAATCCCTCGTCCATCCAGCCATCACGCCATTCGTTGTTGGCGAGGATTCCCATCAGGTAGCTGTGGCCGCCCTCGTGGAGGTTGAGCCCCTGGGTGGGCGAGGCGTTCATCTGCATCATCGGCGCTTCGCTGCCGCCACCCGTCTCGATGCGGTGCACCACGGTCATCTGGGGCCACGCGTAGGGGCCGAAGATGGTGGCCAGCCACTGCAGCGTGGTGATGGTGCGCTGTACCACCACGCCGTGTCCCCACGTGGAGTCGTCGCCCGGCTGGTAGAGAACGTGCACCAGCGTGCCGTTCCATTCCCCGCCCTCGTAGCGGTAGTCGGGGGCCATGGTGAGGGCCACCCGATGGACATCGCGCGCCACCCAGAGCAGCTGCTTCCGTCCAGCCGCCGCGCTGTCGGCCGCCACCAGCGACGTCCCGCGGGCGGTGCAGCCGCCCGGCGTCGCCACCGCCAGGGCGGCACCGCCGGTGACCACGGCGTGCGACGGGTCGCGATTGGCCGCCGTCCACCCCGGATCGCCGCACACCGGCACGCCGGTGGCACCGACGACATCGTCCGCCGGGAGGTCGAGCCTGATGTAGAAGTCGCCGAATTCGCCGTAGAACTCGCCAGCCGGGTAGAGCGCGTGCTCCTCCCAGCCGTAGCGATCGTAGACCACCACCGACGGATACCACTGGGCAAAGTCGTAGTGCCGCCCGCGCCACCCCTGCCGCCGCGGCGGCACCGACGGCCGGCCGTCCCAGCGCATCGCGACGGTGAGCGAATCGCCGGGCGGCAGCGCGGCGGGGAGCTCGAATCGGACGATGGTGGAATCGGGGGCGAGGGGCCAGATCGGCGTAACGGCGACGCCGTTGATGGTCACATCGCTGACGTGGTTGTAACCGAAATCGGGATCCTTCAGCCGATCGAAGCGGTGCACTCCCTCGGCGGCGTCAGCGGCGCTCCAGCGCGAGCCGGGGCGGAACGCATTGAGATAGAGGTGGAACGAGATGGTGTGCAGCGTGTCCGGCGACTGATTGACGTAGCGCAGCGTCTCGGCGCCGCCGATGGTGTGCGAGGGTTCGTCGAGCCGCGCATCGATCTGGTAGACGACGCGCTGCTGCCAGTAGGGCGTCGGGCCGGAGTCGATCGGTGGCGCTGCAATGAGGGCGAGAGCGAGGAGCATCGTGAGCGAAACTTAGCCGGGAACGAGCGGCCCACGGCCGACCGCCCGCGCGCCAGACTCGGCATGCCGGACCTGATCCGGCAATCGGCAGGTCTCGCGCGCCGGGACAGACCCGCCATGCACCGGCGAGTCCGACACGCCGGGCCGTCGGCCGTGGGCCGGCTTGTTACCCCGCCAGCAGCCGCTGCCGCAGTGCCTTGAGCTTCCGCCGCGCCGAGCCGTCGTAGACCCGGTCGCCGATGCGAATGATCACGCCGCCGAGGATCGCCGGATCGGTGACGAAGCCGGCGATGACCTGCTTGCCGATGGCGTTGGAGAGCCGCTCGACGATCACCTGCCGCATCAGCGCATCGACGTCGCGCCCCACGGTGATTCCGGCGCGGACCCGGTTCATCCGGGTATCGACCAGCGCCCGGTACTCGTCGGCGATCTGCCCCATCAACATCTGGCGGCCGCGGCGCACCACGGCGGCCACCCACAGCGAGAAGGTGTGCGGCGCGTCCTGCAACGCGTCGCGGAGGATCTTCACCTTCACGTCGCGCGGCACGCGGGGCGACATCAGCGCCGCCTCGATCGACGGCGTGCTCATTGCCGCCGCCGTGACATCGAGCAGCTCGCCCCACGCCTCGGCGCCACCCGCCTCGGTGGCGAGCACCAGCAGCGCCTCGGCGTAATTGCGGGCGATGGTGACCGGTCTCACCCTTCCGCTCCGATCGAGGCGATGTACTCCTCCACCATGCGGCGGTCTTCGGCGGCGGTCATCCGCTCACCGACCACCTTGCCCGCCGCGGCGATGGCAATGTCGACCGCTTCCTTGCGGATGCTGGCCACCGCGCGCCCGCGTTCGGCCTCGATCTCGCGCCGGGCGCGGGCGAGCAACTCTTCCTGTTCCAGGCGGGTCTGCTCGATGGCGACCGCCCGCTCGCGCTCGGCCGCCTGCTTCGCTTCGGCCATGATCGCCTGCGCCTCGCCGCGCGCGCTGGCGAGGAGTTCCCGCTGTTCTCCCAGCGCCGCCTCGGCGTCCTTGCGGGCGCGTTCGGCGTCGTCGAGGTCCTTCCGGATCCGCTGCTCGCGGGCCACCGTGGCGCCGAGAATCTGCGGGTAGACAAACTTCCAGAGGACGACCGCGAGCGCGATGAACACCACCCACGTCCAGATTGCCAACCCGATCGTGGGCTGAAACGGTGCCGGGAGATCATTCATGGCCTGGGCTCCGTCCTACTTGGTGAACAGGAACAGCAGTCCGAACACCAGCGAGATGATGGTGGTCCCTTCCAGCAGCGCGGCGAACAGAATGCCGGCGCCGCGGATGTCGTTCTTTGCCTCGGGCTGGCGGGCAATCGCCTCGGCCACCTGGCCGCCGATGCGGCCCAGGCCGATGCCGGCGCCGATGATGGTCAGGCCGATGCCGATGCCGGCGCCGAAGCGCCCGAACGACGCGGTCTGGGCGGCCGCCTGCTCGGCGGTCTGGAGCAGAATGGGAAGCAGCATGTGTCGATCCGTTGCTCGGGAAGATGGCTCGTTGGTCGCATCGCTCGTCGCGTCGCCCGTCTCTTCCGGAACGGGGTCGGCTCGATGGAGATCATCGGGCTTTCCGCCCAATCTCCAGGCCGGTGCTGTCGCGCCGGCTCACTTCGCCCCCACGGGATGCGCCGGGGGAGCGAGGGTCCTGCCTCAGTGATGCTCGGTCCGCATCAATCCGATGAACACCGCCGTCAGCATCGCGAAGATGTACGCCTGCAACGCGGCGACGAACAGCTCCAGCCCCATCACGCCGAGGACGATCACCGCCGATCCGAAGCCGATGGCGTAGCTGAAGATCCCCAGGTGCCCGAACATGAACACGATGCCGAACAGCGCCAGGATCACGAAGTGTCCCGCCGTCATGTTGCCGAAGAGACGCACCATCAGCGCAAACGGCTTGACCAGCTTCGACATGAACTCGATCGGCGCCATCATCAGCGACATCCCCACCGCGGCGACCGGACCGAGGCCCTCCACCCGGGGAAAGATCGTCCCGAGGTAGCCGCGGACGCCGAGCTGGATGCCGCACTGCACCTCGAAGACGCAGGAACGCGATCAGCGCCAGCGCGCCGGTGACGGCGAGGTTGCCCGACGGGGTCGACCCCCACGGCAACAGCCCGATCAGGTTGCAGGTCAGGATGAAGAAGAAGAACGACATGATCAACGGCGCGTACTTCGGTCCGTCGACCGGCCCGATGTTCTCGATGGCGATCGCGTCGCGGGTCCAGAGGACGAACGCCTCCATGGCGCCGGCATAGCCGCCCGGCGCGCGCCCTTCCTTGCGCGCGCGGGCAATCCCGATCGCCGCGGTCTTGAGCATCGTGAAGACGATCAGCGCGGCCAGGATCATCAGCACGACGTATTTGGTGGGCGACAGGTCGATGGTGAACCGGCCGATGTGGACCGGCGCCCACTCCGGCAGGTGGATCGCGCCGAACGGCTGGAAGTCCAGCTCGTGCGCGTCGCCGGTGTGGACGAAGATCATGCTGTCGATTCTGAAGGGCTGCTGCATCATCGTCCCGCTCGCGTCTCCAGAAAGAGCAACGGCAGCACCGTCGCCAGATACCCTGTGGCACTCGCGGCCGGGGGAAAGGCGGAGCGATCGAACGCGACCAGCGCGCCAAGCACCGCAACCCCACCGAACCGGAGCAGCATTCCGAGCCCGTAGACCATCAGCCGGTCCGGGCGTCCGGCTCCGCCCAGCCGCGCTACCACCCCGGCGGCGATGATCTGCATGGCGGTGGCCACCAGCCCCAGAACGCCGGCCGCGATGGCCGCCACCCGTCCGCCAACCACCCACCAGACCGCCGCGACGACCGCGGCACAGGCGACACCGAGGGCGAGCCGCCGCAGCTGGTCAGCCGCGGGAATCATCCCGCCGGATCTGCCGCCGGATCCGCTGGTACGCCCAGAACCCGCCAAGACCGCTGCCGCAGAGCGTCGCCACCACCGTGAACAGCGGCAGGGTGCCCAGCCGCCGGTCGACCCACACCCCGGCCAGCACGAACACCGTCAGCGTGACGGCGAACGTGATGCCGACCGTCATGAGGGCGTACCCTTCCCCCATCTCTTCGGAGGTGTCGTCTTCCTGCGGTCTCACGGGGCGGGAAAGTAGGACTTTGTGAAAAGTTTCGCAAGCGCGCGATGGCGCTATTTTGCGGGGATTCCGGCCCGAATCGCGCGGCCGGCGCCGCCCCTCCCGGACCCGGTGGGGGCGGCGAGAATCCCGATCCGACAACCCGGGTAACCACCGATGCCGACCGCACCCGTTCCCGCCTCCACCGCCCCCCGCCCCGCCGGCGACGACGTGCAGCAGCTCGAACGGCTCGCAGCGGCCATCCAGCAGCTGCGCCACGAGGTCGGCGGGCGCATCGTGGGGCAGCGCGACGCTGTCGACGGGATCCTCACCGCCATCCTCGGCGGCGGCCATGCGCTGCTGGTGGGGGTGCCGGGGCTCGCCAAGACACTGATGGTCTCGACCATCGCCGAGGCGCTGGCGCTCTCGTTCAACCGGGTGCAGTTCACCCCCGACCTGATGCCGGGTGACATCACCGGCACCGAGCTGGTCGAGGAGGACCCGGCGACCGGCAAGCGGCGCTTCCGCTTCGTGCAGGGGCCGATCTTTGCCCAGGTGCTGCTGGCCGACGAGATCAACCGCACCCCGCCGAAGACCCAGGCCGCGCTGCTGCAGGCGATGCAGGAGCGGCAGGTGACGGTGGCGGGGCAGACCTATCCGCTGCCGGCGCCGTTCTTCGTGCTGGCCACCCAGAACCCGATCGAGCAGGAAGGGACCTATCCCCTCCCCGAGGCGCAGCTCGACCGCTTCATGCTCGAATTGCGCCTGGGTTATCCGTCGCGGCAGGAAGAGGAGGCCATCGTCACCCGCACCACCGGAGCGTCGGACGCCACGGTGCACCAGGTGCTCGACAGCGCGTCGCTGCTGGCGATGCAGGCGCTGGTGCGGCGGATTCCGGTGTCACCGTCGTTGATTGCCGCGGCGGTGCAGCTGGCGCGGATGACGCGTCCCCGCGAAGCGGAGGCTCCGGCGCTGGTGCGCGAGCTGGTGGAATGGGGCGCCGGCCCGCGGGCGTCGCAGTTCCTGGTGCTGGGGGCCAAGGCCCGCGCCGCCATGGACGGCCGGCCCCAGGCCGACCTCGACGATGTGCGCGCCGTCGCGCCGGCGGTGCTGCGCCACCGGGTGATGACCAACTTTGCCGCCGAGGCCGCCGATCGCAGCAGCGAAGACGTGGTGCGCGAGCTGGTCGACGATCCCGCCTGGAGCCGCGCCGCCGCGAGGTAAGCGCGGCCCACCGCCGGTGCCGCGCCGCGCGGCATCCTGTCGCAATGCGTGAATACGGCGTATCATCGGCACGAGGGGGTCCGCGGGCCGGTTGCGGGCCCGTTGACGATCGGTTGATGCTCGCTGGGTATCCTGGGCCGTCGCCCGCTTCCCGAGCGCCGGAGCCGCCGTGCCGTACCGCCTCAGATGTCTTGGTTCTCCAGAACTCCGCACCCCGGGCGGAGATCCGATCCGCTTCCGGACCCGCAAGCACTTCGCGCTGCTGATCCATCTCGCCGTCGAGGCGCCGGTGCCGCAGCGGCGCGACCGGCTGGCATCGCTGCTCTGGCCGCGGGCCAGCACCGAGGAGGCGCGGCACTCGCTGGCCACCGCCCTGTCGGTGCTGCGAGGGCGACTCGGCCCCGACAGCGTCGACGCCGGACGCGACACGGTGCGGCTCGCCGCCGGGCGCATTGTCACCGACCTCGGCGACCTGGCCGGCGCCGACGCCGGCGCCATCGAGGACGTCGCGTTCGGGCCGTTCCTCGAGGACTTCGAGATCGCCGACGCCCCCGACTTCCAGCACTGGAAGGAGATGCAGCACGCGGCGGTGGTGCCGCGGTTGCGCGAGGTGCTTGCCGAACGGATCGAGCACGCGCGCCGCCACGGCGACTCGCGACGGATGGAACTGATCGCCCGGCGCCTGCAGCAGATCGACACGCTCTCCGAGGAAGCCGCCAAGGCGCTGGTCGAGGCCCGCGCCATGGCGGGCGACCGGATCGGCGCGCTGCGGGTCTACGACCGCTGGCGCACCCTGTTGGCCGAGCAGCTCGGGGCGCTGCCGGCGCCGGAGCTGGAACGAATCGCCGACCGGCTGCGCCGCAACACCTGGGAGCGCCCGGCGCCCGGCGTGTTGCTGCCGGGGTCGTCGGCCCAGTGGAACGAGCAGTTGTTCGTGGGGCGCGGCGCCGAATTCGCGGTCTGCTACGGACTCTGGGAGCGGGTCCGTCAGCGCGAACCGCGGCACCTGCTGGTGCGCGGCGAAAGCGGCATCGGCAAGACGACGCTGGTCGAGCGCTTCGGCGCCGCGGTGGCGCTCGAGGGTGCCAGCGTCGCGCGGGTGCAGTGCTATGCGCTGGAGCGGGAGCTGCCGTTCGGCATGATCAGCACCCTGGTAACCCACCTCCTTGACCTTCCCGGAGCGAGTGCCACGCCGCCCGAACAGCTGGCCGAGTTGGCGCGGCTCGTGGCCAGGGTGCGCGAGCGGTATCCGTCGCTGCCCGATCCGCGGCCCAGCGTCGGCGAGAGCGCCCGGGTGTTGTTCACCGAGGCGGTCATGGCGCTGGTGGCGTCGCTGGCCGAGGAACAGCCGGTGGTGATGGTGGTCGACGACATGCATCTCGCCGACGCCACCAGCCTCGCGGTGTTGCACCTGATGCTGCGGCGCATCGCGCACCTGCCGCTGCTGGCGATCCTGACGTCGTCGAGCGCGCCGGACGCCGAACCGGCGGGGGCGCGACGCTTCGTTGACCACGCCGACACGCTGGCGCTCACCCAGTTGCCGCTGGGTCCGCTCGGCGACGCCGACGCGGCGGCGCTCCTCGACGCGCACCTGGCCCTGGGTGCCGAGCCGGGGCCGACCATCCGGCGGGCGATTGTCGCGGCGGCGGGCGGCAACCCGATGGTGATCGAGCTGCTGCTGGCCGATTGGCGGCGGCGCGGCGAGCGGTGTCTGGCGCTGTCCCTCGGGGCGATGACCGCCCAGGCGTCGGCGCCGCCCAAGCGGGAGGCGTTCCAGCGGCTGGTCGACGGGATGCTCGCGGCGCTCGACGCCGAAGCGCGCGCGGTGGTGCAGCTGGCGGCGATTCTTGGCCAGCGCCTCAACGACCTGTCGATGTACACCCTGGTGGACCTGCCGGTGGCGCGCACCATGCGGGCGATGGCGACCCTCGCGGCGCAGCGGATCTTCCGTGACGCGGGGACCGAGCTGGAGTTCGCCAACGAGTTCGTGCGGAGCCAGTGCTATGTGGCGATGGCAGCACCGTTGCGGCGGATGCTGCACGGGCTGGTGGCCGACCGGCTGCTGGCGGCCGACGGAGCGGACGGCCCGATCCCCGGGCTGGAGATTGCCTGGCACCTGGTGCGGGCGCACCGGTTGCTGGAGGCGGTGCCGTACCTGCTGGCCGGGGGGCGCGAGTCGATCCGTCGCGGGGCGCCGCACGAGGCCGACCTGGCGCTGTCGACCGGGTTGCCGGCGCTGACCGGGGCGGCACGCCGGACGGCGATCCTGTTGCTGGCGGAAGCGCAGCAGGAGTTGGGGCGGTGGAGCGACTCGCTGGAGTTGCTGGAGGGGGCGGAGGAGCCGTTCTCGGAGTCGGAAGCGAGTTGCCGGGACGTGTTCCGGATCATCGCGCGGCGGTGGCTGGGGTATATGAATGCGGAGGAACTGGCTTCGTCGACCGAGCACCTACTCGAAATTGCGCACTCAGAGGCGGACCTGGAGACACGGGTGAAGGCGCTCGCCGCAGCAGTTCGCCTACTCGGCCTAACTCGACGGGATGATCACATTAATGAACTTGAGAACATCCTGCACGATGTCGTTCCCAAACTAACGGACGAGTTCCACGTCCTCCATGCGCTGCTAACTCGCGCGTGGGTGCTGGCGATACGCGGGAAGCGAAAGGAAGCACTCGATGAACTGACCAATGGGGTAGAGTTGGCCGAACGGAGTTCTATCGCCAGCTCCATCGCGGTTCGCCTTCTTCTTGGTCAAGCGAATCTGAGGTATGTCCTTGGCGACTATGAAGGGGCCCTCGATCCTCTCACGAAAGCAGAACGTTTGGCTAAGGCGCTGGGCAATGAGACCCTCCAAGGAGAGTGCGCTACGCAGTTGGCTCTTGTGCACGGCCGACTTGGTTTCACGGCGCATCAAATCCATTGGGCCCGAGAATCGTTGCGCCAATTCCCGAACGGTGAATGGAGCGTTTGCGTCATCGGCGCCACGTATGAATTGGGCCTGGGCCTTGCATTTGAGGGCCGCTACGACGAAGCGAAGGCGGCCATCATGCCCCTAGTAGACCTCGGCAAGACGGTTGCCGCAGCATGGGCCCGTCAGGCGATACTGCTCTGCGCTGCGGACGTGCTCGCACTGTGCGGGTCCCAAAGAACAGCGCACAACTGCGCGCGGCTCGGGACATCCGGCAGCTTGAAGCTCCCGCTAAATGACTCCTTCGCTGGCCAATTTGGCCGTTGGGTTGCCCTGCTCTCGATTCATAGAAAGCAGCCGGCGGAGGGCCTACACCGCCTCCGCTCCACGTTCCCTCGCCTAGAAGATCTCGATGCGAAGGATCAAGCAGAGGTGGCGGGGGCGATTGCGCTTCTCGAATCCGCCATGGCGGGAAGGCCATCGTCAGATTGGCGGGGTGTGTCACTGATGCTCAACAGGCTGCCGCCGGCCGTAGAGACGCTGATGCGACGGGTTGGCGTTGCTGCAAAGCCGACGAACATGGCGTCCTAGCTTAGGTCGGTCCTTGGCAAAGCTTGGGACACGCCGCGGTTGCCGCCGGGGGCGGCCTTGTTCCGGTTGCCGTTACCTCCGCGTATACGAATTCGCGGCCGGGGGAGCTGCTCCGGAATCGACGTTGGATCGGAGATCAAACGGCGAACCGTCACCGAATTGACCGTCAATTCAATAAGCGCATCGTCAAACTGCGCAGCGCGGCCCCTATTCAATTCCGCCAACACAATTTCGAGTGAAAGCGCATTGCGATACGGTCGATTAGTGGTCATCGCATCGATCGTATCTGCGATGGTAATGATTCGAGCACCAAGTGGGATGTCCATTGCGGCGAGGCCGTCGGGGTACCCCCGACCGTCCCATCGCTCGTGATGATGCCGAACACATGAAACGACGTACCCTTGGAACCTCGAGAACAAACCGACAAGCTCGGCGCTCTTCACGGAGTGCGTCTTCATGATCGCCCACTCCTCATCAGTCAGCTTGCCTTCCTTCTGCAGAAGTGGTGCGAATTCTGCGTGAATCTTGCCAACGTCGTGGAGAAGCGCGGCGTTCTCGATGTCTTCGATTTCCTCGGGTTGGAGGCCAAGATCGGTCGCAATTGCGCGCGAGAGACCGCAAACTCGCCGCGAGTGGCCTGATGTGTACGGATCACGAGCTTCGATTGCCTTGACCATCATGGCAAGCTGTTCACGAACGTTCAATTCAAGCTGTTCGTATGCTGCGTCCAAATCGCCATAGGCGTCCTGCAGCTCGTTCAGCTTTCCGTAGAATACGCGGGCCGCGACCAATGGGATGATCAAACCAATAAAGATGAATCGCTCGAGGCCCTGGCCCCTGTTAGTCCAGATGAATACGAAAGCAACCACGAGCGCAAGAAGACTTGCTACGATATCGTAGCCCAGCACCCAAAGCGTATTCGTACGCCATGTAGAAAGAACCGACTTCTTGCTTGCGAGTGCGACAGCGGTGTTGACCGCAATTGAGTTCACAACGAAGTAGACGAGCGCCGAGGCCAGGAAGATCGCTATCTCTCGCAATGCTTCATTGAACCCGACCGGCGCCTGTCCAGATGTGGGCGAGAGAAATACCGGAGGATTCTTGCCGCCAAGGAGATGGTATATTGAGAATGTCACCGTAACGGTGACGACCCTCTCCGCTGTATTGAATATTCCCTTGAGCCACGGCGTTCTCTCGCGCAACTGCGAGAGCGCCTTTACCGTGCCAGCTGCAAGCCCGCCCCACATCGCCCCTAGGATCAGCCCGATCGCCAAGTGAAACACGAAGACCAAAGAACCTGCAAGCCCGCGCCTATGACTTCTCGTGCCCGATGCCTCCAAGAGACCGCCCGCAAGGACCAACGTAAACAGCGCCCAATAGTCGAGCGGCGGGCGCTGAAATGTGCTGGTAGCTACCAGCAGCAGCAGAGCCGCCACCACCATTGAGCCAACGTAGATCCGGACAGTCCGGTTAAAGGGCATCGCTATTGTTGGGGGGAAACCCAGTCGTCAGGCGTTAGACCCAGCTAATCGTCTCCGCGTCGAACAGACCCGCGATGAAGTCGAGGGCAGCGTCCAGCCATTCCAGCATGTGCGTCACCTCCTCCCCTACTGCCAAATTCCTTCGAGAGGTGGCGAACCCCGCTATGGTTCACCGGACGCTTCGCTCTGTGGACCGCTCTACTCTCCGCTCTCCTGCCGGATCCCTGGGATTTCCCCCCGTTTTTCCTTTCGTATCAAAGGTTCCCTGCACACAACCGCATCCGTTACGCAGGTCCCGCGACCCGCGTTGAAGCCCCGCTCACCCCGGCCGGTGCACCAGCGCCCACCGGTTGGTCGCGTCGAGCACCGCATACACCGCCGCGTGCTCCGGGCTCTCCCGAACCTCCGCCGTCCCCACCAGCAGCCGCGCGTCGCGGCCCCCGACGACGATCACCCCCACCACCGCCACCTGGCGGTCAAAGACATGCACCGTCTGGGCGCCCTCCAGCGACAGCACCTGCGCGTCGAACAACCGCGACAGCGCCGACACCGCGGCCCGCGCCGCCGTCTCCACCCGGTTGCGCGCGGTGTCCGGACCCTCTTCGGTCGCCACCTCGGCCCGCCCGCCGGTCGCCAGCGTCACCGTGGCGGTGATCCGCCGCGACCGTGGCACCGTCGCCACGACGAGGTCCTCGAACAACACCACCCGCTGCGCCGCCCGATGCTCCACCACCTGCTGCTCGAGCGCCGCCAGCGGCTTGACGTCCGCGGTCGTCGCCACCGAAATCTTGCGATGGTCGATCTTCACCCCGAGGTGCGCCAGCAACGCCGACTCCACGTTGCGCACCACCTGCTTGGGACTCAGCCCGGCCTGCGCCAGGATGTGGATCTCGCTCACTTCACCAAGCGGCGTCGTCACCACCCGCGCCGACAGGATCCCCTCCAGCGACGTGAGCAGATTCTCCGCCCGCCGCACGCCCCACGGATCGGCGGCCGGATCACCGGGCGCGCCGCCGGAGCGTGACGCGGAGGCGTCGTGGAAGTGTGGCGATGGCGAAGCTGTCACGGCATGTCCTCGTCGCTGGTCGTCAACCCGCTCACGCGATATTGTTCCGCCCGGCCGCCTTGGCCAGGTACAACGCCCGGTCCGCCTGCTCCAGCAGCGCACCCTCACCCGGAGCGTTGGGATCGTATTCCGCCACTCCGATACTGACACTGATCTGCCCCGACAGGTACCCCAGCTTCCTGCCGGCCTGCTCCACCCGCTCCCGCACCGCGTCGGCCACCCGCAGCGCCCCCGCCCGGTCGGTCCGCGTCAACAGCGCCACGAACTCGTCACCGCCGTACCGGGCCGCCAGGTCGGTGGCGCGGATCGTCCGGCGAATCTCTTCGGCCACCATCCGCAACACCGTGTTGCCGTGCTCGTGGCCGTACCGGTCGTTCAGCTCCTTCAGGCGATCGAGATCGAGGAAGAGCACCGCGAACGAATCCCCGCTCCGCTTGCTCCGCTCCATCTCGTGCCCCAACCGCTGCTGCAACGAGCGGTAACTCGCCAGCCCCGTCAACGCGTCCGTGCTCGCATCCCGCGAAGCATCCTCGGCGCGTTTCGACAGCCAAGGCACGCATTGTTTCAACCCTGCCCGCCCCATCGCCGCCGCTTGCGCAAACCGGTGACAGGTGGGATACCCGCACGCCCGACAGTCCCACGGCCGCCCGTTCGGGCCGGTGCCGATCGCGTCCAGGATCGCCCGGACCGCCGCGGCGTCGGCCTGACTCCGGTTCGTTTCGAAAGGAAACGCTGAGCTGACCGATACTTCCGCATCATCCGGGACCACCGGCACCCTGCTCCGGGGCGGTTCGTACTGCTGAACCAGCATCCGCCGCCAGTAGAGCTCCTGCTTGGGCCCGGCCGCCGGATGCCCCAGCGCACCGGGATGGGAGAGCAGGTCGACAAAGCCGAGGTCGATCCTGTCGTGCCCCACCGCCCTCGCCAGCGCCGGCAGCGTCTCCAGTCCCCGGACCGTCAGCAGCCGCCGCCCGCGCGACGAGCCGCTCACCACCATCTCCAGCGGAAGCCCCCCGGCCACCGACATGTGCCGCCGAGTCTCCGACGGGAGCCGCGAGAAGGTCCTTGGCAGCGCCTCGGGCCGCACCTCGCGCAACGCAAAAAGCTGCTCCAGATCCGCAAAACTGAGCATGGCGTCCAATTCCTGGACATGCCCGGGGGCGCTGACCCCGGCATAGACCACCGGGAGCCCTTCCCCGTGGAAATGACGCAGGAATCGAGCCTCGGCAACGCAGGGATTGGTCACCGGGGCGAGGTACGGCACCAGCTCGGGGTAGTGGGCCGAAATCGCGGCCACCACCACCGGGTCCGACGAGCGAACCAGCGTCCCCCAGTCCGGATCTTCCCAGAGGCGGAGGTACTCCGCCGCCACCAGCTCGTCGCCGATGATCCCCCGGGAGACCAGCCGGAACCCCGCCTCGTAGCTGGCGTTGACCAGCTGCTCCGGGGTGATCGGATGGAAGTAGGCGACCGCCTCGGGGGCGAGGATCAGAGCCCCGGTACCCGCCTCGGCAATGGCCACCGCGCGGTCGACCGCGCCGGTCGCGTTGATCGCGTCGTGCGGACAGGCGGGGATGCATTCGCCGCAGCGGATGCAGTTCTCCTCGACGATTTCCACCGTCCGCGCCTCCGGCGGCAACGCGATGGCGTCGGTCGGACAGACCCGGACACACGCGAGGCACGCGACGCAGCGGGAATGGTCGATGGCGAGATGCAAGGCGGCTCTCGGCCGGGGTAACTGGGAAAGAGAATCCGCCGCAAATTGGCGACGGGGATGAGAAGTGTCAAGAGATCACGGCATCCAAAGGTATGCCATAGCGTGACTTAGCCGATCTCGTACTCCTTCAGTTTCCGATACAGAGTCCGCTCGCCGATCCCCAGCACCTGTGCCGCCTTGCGGCGATTTCCGGCGTGCTCCTGGAGCACCGTCTCGATCACCGCCCGCTCGACCTCGTTCATGGTCATGCCGGACCGGTAGACCACGGTGGGCTCCGGAATCGGCTCCGGCCCCGCGGGAATCGCCGGGACGGCAGGGATGCCGGCGGCCTGCAGCGAGTGGGCACCGGAAGACCCCGGCTCGGCCACCTCGATGAGGTGAACCTCTTCGGCCCGGGCCTCGAGGCGCCGCCGGAGCTCCTCGAGCTGGACCCGAAGCTCGACCAGGCTGCGGAGGATGAACTCGACCTCCGGAAGACGGCCTGCCCCTCCCGCCGCCGGGCCGCCGCCTGTCCCGGCAGGGGCGACGCCGACCTGGCCCGCGGCGTAGGCAGCCCACGGTGGCGGGGCAAACCGGACCGGCAGCAGCGTGCCGGCCCCTTCCATGACGTCCGGCGGAATGTCGGCGGCGCGAATCTCGTTGCCGGGTGCGAGCACCACCATCGACTCGATCAGATTGCGAAGTTGCCGCACGTTGCCCGGCCACGGCGCCTGCATCAGCAGCTGCATCGCGTCGGCGCCGATGCCGGGAAACGGCCTGTCATGTGCGGCGGCGAATTCGCGGACGAAGCGCTTGACCAGCAACGGGATGTCCTCGCGCCGTTCGCGCAGCGGCGGGAGGTAGATCGACAGCACATTGAGGCGGTAATAGAGGTCGTCGCGGAACTCGCCGGCGGCGACGCGATCGCGGAGCGAGCGGTTGGTGGCGGCGACGATGCGGACATCGACCTTGATCGGCTGGACGCCGCCCAGTCGGAAGAACGACCGCGTCTCGAGCACGCGCAGCAGCTTGACCTGCACGCTGCCGGGAATCTCGCCGATCTCGTCGAGGAAGATCGTGCCGGTGTCGGCCAGCTCGAACCGGCCGAGGCGGCGTTCGGCGGCACCGGTGAAGGCACCCTTCTCGTGGCCGAAGAGTTCGCTCTCGAGCAGTGTTTCGGGGAGTGCGGCGCAGTTGACGGCGATGAACGGCCGGCCGCGGCGCGGCGAGAGGTCGTGGATCGCCTTGGCGACGAGTTCCTTGCCGGTGCCCGATTCGCCCTGGATCAGCACCGTGCTCGACACCGGCGCCAGCTGTTCGATGCGCACCAGCACTTCCTGCACCGCGGCGCTGTCGCCGAAGATGCCGGTGCGGCGCTGCAACTCGCGCCGTTCCACCAGGCGGCGCACCACACCGGCGAGGTCTTCCGTCGAGACCGGCTTGGTCATCACTTCGAGCGCGCCGAGATGGCGCGCCGCCTGGTCATCGGGGTCGGTCGGCTCCAGCAACACCACCAGCGCCGCGTCGTGATCGCGGGCGTATTCGGCGAGCCCCGCCGTGGCGGTCTCGTGCACCGCGCCGCTGATCACCAGCACCGCCGGATGTTCCCGGCGGATCGCGGCGCGTCCCTCGTCGGCCGACGCCACCAGCGCGCTGGCGAGTCCTGCCGATTCCAGCGCGCGATCGAGCGGGACGGCGGTCTCGAGATCGGCGAGAGTGATCACCACCCGGGCAGCCATCGGCTAGTGCTCCGTTCGTCCGTGCAGGACGTCGACCAGGTGGGCCAGCACCGGCTGCAGTACCGCGAGGCCGTCGGTGACACCGGACTCGGAGCCGGGAAGGTTGACGATCAACGCCGCGCCCCGGGTGCCGGCGATTCCTCGCGACAACATGGCGCGCGGGGTCACCGCCCGGCCTGCGGCGCGGAGCGCTTCGGAGAGCCCCGGCGCCTCACGGTCGAGCACGGCCCGGGTGGCTTCCGGTGTCACGTCGCGCGGGCCGAACCCGGTGCCGCCGGTGGACAGGATGACGTCGGCGGCGTCGGCGTCGGCCCAGGCAATGAGGCACGCCACGATCTGGTGAGCCTCGTCGGGAACCGTTGCGCGGGCCGCAATCTGCCACCCCTCGGCGGCGGCCCATGCGGCAATCGCCGCGCCGGAGCGATCGTCCCTGGTGCCGGCGGCGCAGCCATCGGAGACCGTGAGCACGGCGATGCGCGGCGGCATCACGCCGCCCCGCCGGTGCGCGGGAGATTGCCGTCGGCGGCAGCGACGAACGGCGTACGTGCCACCAGCGCCCGCCAGGCGTGGTTGCCGGCCTCCAGCACCAGCACGGTGCCGGCCTGTTCGGCGGTGGTGGGAACCGCCGTCATCCCGATGATCCCGGCGCGCGGCGAGCGGGCCCACGAACGGACCCGATCGACGACCAGCCCGGCGACCCGCACCCGCGCCGCCACCGGTGGCGCCTCGTCGTTGTCGACGGTGAAGCCGACCAGCCGCTTGAGCGGACCGCTGCGCCGGCGGGCGGCCAGCGCAACCTCGCCCGGAAACGGCGCCCCCTTCCCCTCCGCGACGAGCCGTTCGAGCCCCGCTTCGACCGGCGTGTCGGTGGGATCGATCTCCCGGCCGACGGTCGGCACACCCCATTCGAGTTGCACCAGCCGCCACACCGACGATTCCACCGGCAGCACGCCGGCGCGCCCGAGGGTCCGCTCCAGCGTGATGCCGTCGCGATTGCGGCAGAAGAGGTCGACCCCGTCGGGACCGCCGTCCGCCGGCGCCCTCGCGGCAAAGACCTGCACCCCGCCCAGCTCGGCGGTGATGACGTCGTCGTGATCGTCGGGAAACGGCGCCACGACAGCGCGGAGCCGTTCGACGGCGGCCGGCCCGCGCACGCCGATCGCAACCACGTCGTCGGAGATGTCGCGCAACCGCACGTTGCCCCGCTTGCGCCCGACGACATGGTCCCACGCTTCCTGGCGCTGCCCGCCGCCGAGGACCAGCAGGATCCGGTCGTCGAAGCGATACACCGTGACACGGTCGAGGATGGTGGCATCGTCGCGCAGCAGGAGCGAGTCGACGACGCGCCCCGCATCGAGACGGGCGAGATCGGCGGTCACCAGGCGGTTGACGAACGCCCGCGCGTCGGGGCCGCTCACCTCGAATTGCGCCAGTCCCTCGGCAAGCCAGCTGCCGGCACCCGCGGTGAGCGCCTGGTACTCGTCGGCGGCCGCCATCAGGAGCGCCCCGCGCCGGCGGCGAGCATCGCCATCAACGCCTTCTGGGCGTGGAGACGGTTTTCGGCTTCGTCCCAGACCCGCGATCGCGGTCCCTCCAGCACCGATGCGGTGATCTCCTCGCCGCGATGCGCCGGAAGGCAGTGAAGCACGATCGCTCCCGGTGCGGCGGCCGCGAGCAGCGCGTCGTCCACGCAATAGCCGGAAAAGGCCTGCCGCCGCACCGCGCTCTCCTCCTCCTGACCCATCGACGCCCAGACGTCGGTGTTCACCACGTCGGCACCGGCGACGGCTTCGTCGGGGTCTTCGGTGATCGTGATGCGGGTCCGGCCGGCGTTGGCGTCGAAGATCGCCCGGTCGGGTTCGTAGCCCTCGGGGCACGCCAGCCGCAGTTCGAAGCCCAGCAGCCCCGCGGCTTCGATCCAGGCGTTCGCCATGTTGTTGCCGTCGCCAATCCATGCCACGACGCGGCCATCGAGCGAGCCGAATTCCTCGCGTACGGTGAGGAGGTCGGCGAGCACCTGACAGGGGTGGAGCAGGTCGGTGAGGCCGTTGATGACCGGTACAGTGGCGAACTCGGCGAGTTCGACCACGTCGGCATGGGCAAAGGTGCGGAGCATCATCATGCCGACGTACCGCGAGAGCACCCGCGCGGTGTCGCGGATCGGCTCGCCGCGGCCAAGCTGGATGTCGCGGGCGGAGAGGAAGAGCGGCTGGCCGCCGAGCTGCCGGACGCCGACCTCGAACGAGACCCGGGTGCGGGTGCTGTTCTTGGCGAAGATCAGTGCCACCGCCGTTCCGTCGAGCGGGCGGTCGCGATACCGCCCGGCCTTCATCTCCGCGGCGAGGCCCAGGAGTGCGAGGCACTCGGCGCGGGTGAGGTCGTTGAACGACAGAAAGTTGCGATGCGGCATCGTGCTCCCACCGGGGGTGGCGGTCGGCCAGAATGGCAGGTGGAGTCTAGAAGGGTGAGGCGGCGGGGACAACGGGGCGAGAACGGCTTCAGCGGCTGGGGATGCCGGGGATGGTGAAGCGTTCGAGGTAGCTGAAGCGATCGGCGTTGAACGCGATCGCCCATGCTGTATGGCCAGAGAACGCCATATAGGTCGGCTCGACGTTCGACGGAAACACGACCTCGCCGAGAAAGTGACCGTCCAGGGAGAACGCAGCCCAGTCGATCGGCTCGTCGTGGGTGACGATCGGAGCGGATTGCAGATAGTACCATGGATGTGGCACAACTTCGGCGACCGGGACGTGGCGAAGCAGCCAGATCCGGTTGTTCAGATCCTGCTGCACCGACCAGAATGCCGATTTCACGGCGGCGATCGCCTGCACCGGGCAACCACCCCGGGCCAATGAGTCATTGAACCGGTACCCGGCCAACTGTTCGCGCCGTTCCGCCTCCGTCGGCTTGACCGGCGGCACCGGATGCTCGGCAAGAGTCATCGACGACGAGTTCATCGACTTGATCAGGAACGCGAGGCGATCCGATCCGGTGACGAGCACACGACCGTCCCGAAGCGGCATCGAGTACTCGTCGGGATGGAACAGGTCCAGCGAGATCGGGCCGAGCCAGGAGTGCTGCACCGGGATGGTATCGAGCGCATCCCCCTCCGCGTCGAGATGCTGGTACATCAGGTTCGTTGGGTCCGGTTCGCAGCGGCGGTCTGAGCCGTGCAGTCGGAACGCCAGATAGACCGAACGATCCGGCCCGACGAACATTCCTTGGGTGGTCGGCGCCGCGATCGCTCGCAACACGTGACCCGCCGAATCCCATCGGTCGATCCTGGCGTTGTGGATGTCGAGCAGCAGGATGGTTCCGTCGGCGGTGGTTGTCATGCAGTGCTTGCCGTACGAACCGCCGCCATATTCGCCGGGCCCACTCCCCTTGCGGCCGAGGCGCCGGACGATCCTGCCCGTCGAGTCGATGACGAAGACCTGCGGGAGCCCGACATCGTACACTGCGACGGCGCCGTGCGGGAGCGCTGCGATGCAGGCCAGCTGATCGAATGGCGACGTGTTGAGGTTCGCGCCGAGCTGGAGCCGCAGCGCCGCCTGCTTCGGCGGTCCCCACGGACCATTGCCGATGGTTTCGACGATGGTGGTATCGCCATGGACCGTGCGGCGGACCTGCTGCGCCGAGGCCGGGTTCGAGAGTGCCAACACCGCGCCCAGCCCGACCACCGCCGCCAACGGCCTACGCATGCGCACGCATTACAGGATGTACTTCCGGAGGTCGTCGTCGCGCACCACGCTCGTCAGCCGCTCCCGCACCACCGCCGCATCCACCGTGATGGTCCGCTTGCTGCCGTCGGGGAGCGCGAACAGCACATCCTCGACAAGCGTCGACATCACCGTGTGCAGCCGCCGGGCGCCGATGTTCTCCATCCGGTCGTTGGCCTCCCACGCGGTCCGCGCAATCTCCTGGATCGCGTCGGCGGTGAACACCAGCTCGCACCCCTCGGCCGCCACCAGCGCGCTGTACTGCCGGGTCAGCGAGTTCTCCGGTTCGGTAAGGATCCGCACGAAGTCCTTCTCGCCGAGCGGCTCCAGCTCGACGCGGATCGGAAAGCGGCCCTGCAGCTCGGGAATCAGGTCGGACGGCTTGGAGACGTGGAACGCCCCCGCCGCGACGAACAACACGTGGTCGGTGCGGACGTAGCCGTAGCGGGTCTGCACCGTCGAGCCTTCGACGATCGGCAGCAGATCGCGCTGGACCCCTTCGCGCGAGACGTCGGGGCCGGTGGTGTTCTTCTCGCCGGCGATCTTGTCGATCTCGTCGATGAAGATGATACCGTGATTCTCCACCCGGTCGAGCGCCTCGTTGATGGTGTCGTCCATGTCGACGATCTTGCGCAGCTCTTCGTCTTCGAGGATCCGGCGCGCTTCGGGGACCCGCGCGTTGCGGCGCTTCTTCTTCTTCGGCAGCAGGTCGGTGAGCCACTCGCTGAACGCCGACTCGACGCCCTCCATGCTGTCGGGCGCGCGGAACGTGTCGGGCGACGGGTAGTTGGCCGGGGTGACCTCGATCTCGACCTCGCGTTGGTCGAGCTCTCCCTTGTCGAGCTGCGCCCGCAGCTTCTCGCGCGACGCCTTCATCCGCTGCGCGGCCGCGGTGTCGTCGGCGTCGATCGACACCGGCGGCAGCAGCAGGTCGAGCAGCCGCTCGGCGGCGGCGGCCTGGGCCTGCGGCCAGACCTCGTCCTCCCGTTCGGTGCGCACCAGCGAGATGGCGGTGTCGACCAGGTCGCGCACCATCGACTCCACGTCGCGGCCGATGTAGCCCACCTCGGTGAACTTCGACGCCTCGACCTTGATGAACGGCGCGCCGGCGAGCCGCGCCAGCCGCCGCGCGATCTCGGTCTTTCCCACCCCGGTCGGTCCGATCAGGATGATGTTGCTGGGAGTGATGTCGTCGCGGATGGTGTCGGGAGCCTGCGACCGGCGCCAGCGGTTCCGGATCGCGATCGCGATGGCGCGCTTGGCGGCCACCTGCCCGATGATGTAGCGGTCGAGTTCCGCCACGATCTGGCTCGGCGGCAGCTCCTCGAGCCACGGCAGCGGCGCCGCATCCGGTGCCGGCTCAGCGCTCACCGGCGAGCTCCAGGACGGTGACTTCGCGGTTGGAGAAGACGCAGATGTCGGCCGCGATGGCAAGGCTCCGCTCGACGATGGCGCGGGCCCCGAGCCGCTCGTCGGGATAGAGCGCGCGGGCCGCCGCCAGCGCGTAGGTGCCCCCCGAGCCGACCGCCAGGATGCCGTCGTCGGGCTCGATCAGTTCGCCGGTGCCGCTCAGCAGGAAGAGGTGCTCCAGGTCGGCCACCACCAGCAGCGCCTCGAGCCGGCGCAGGTAGCGATCGCTGCGCCAGTCCTTGGCGAGCTCCGTCGCGGCACGCGTCAGGTTGCCGGGATACCGGTCGTACTTCTCCTCGAACCGCTCGAAGAGCGTCAGCGCGTCGGCCACCGACCCGGCAAAGCCGGCGAGGATCCGGCCGCCCTTGAGGGTCCGCACCTTGGTGGCGTGGTGCTTGACGATGGTGTCGCCGATGGTGACCTGGCCGTCGCCGCCGAGGGCCACGTGGCGGTCCTTCCGGACCGCGATGATGGTGGTGCCGTGAAAGGTCATTTCGCTCTCGGGTGCGCCATCTGATAGACCTGCTTGAGCCGCTCCACCGAAGTGTGCGTGTAGATCTGGGTCGTCGCCAGCGATGCGTGGCCCAGCAACTCCTGCACCGCCCGCAGGTCGGCCCCGGCGTCGAGCAGGTGGGTGGCAAAGGTGTGCCGCATCGAGTGGGTGCGCATCCCGTCGGCGCCGATGGTGTCATAGAGCCGGTGCATCCGCCGCTGCACCGTCACCGGCGAGAGGCGCCGCCCGCGGCGGCCGACAAACACCGCCTGGCGGTCGGCCCGGGCAAACCCCATCACCTCGTCGCGGCGCCGAAGATAGCGGCGCAGCGCGAGGCTCGCCCTGGTCCCCACCGGGACGATCCGCTCCTTGCGCCCCTTGCCGAGCACCTTCACCTGGTCGCCGAGCAGGTCGAGCTGCCCGAGGTCGAGCCGCTGCAGTTCCGAGAGGCGCAGCCCGGACGAATAGAAGAGCTCCAGCATCGCGAGGTCGCGGACGGCGTCGAAGCCGTCGGATTCCGCGGCCGCGGTGGCGGCGGCGAAGAGCGCGTCGACCTGGTCACGCAGCAGGTAGGTCGGCAGGCGCTTGGAAATCTTCGGGGTGCGGGTGGCGCGGACTGCCGGGATGTCGAGGTCGTGGTGCACCCGCAACCAGCGGTAGAACGACCGCACCGCCGACAGCGCCCGCGCCGCCGAGCGCCGCGACAGACCGCGACGCTCGAGGTCGCCGAGGAAGCCGCGCAACGCCAGCCGGTCGATCGAGACGAAGCTCCAGTCGGCGGTGCCGTTGCGGCGGTCGAGGTAGTCGCAGAACTGGTCGAGGTCGCGCCGGTACGCCTGCACCGTGTTGGGCGAGTGATCGCGGACCTTCTCGAGCCAGGTCAGGTACTCGATGACCAGCGGACGCTTCACAGCGTCGCCCGCCACGCCGCGAAGTCCGCTCGGGCGCGTTTCACCAGGCGCTGCTTCCGCTCCGGGCCGCGCAGCCGCGGCTTCCGCCCCGGGGCATCGCCGTCGAGCGGCTCGAGCAGGCCGAAGTTGGCGTTCATCGGCTGGAAGTGCCGCGGGTCGGCGTCGCGCAGGTAGCGCAGCAGCGCGCCGAGCATCGTCGTCGCCGGCGGCACCGCCGGCTCGCAGCCGGCAAGCACCCGCGCCAGGTTGATGCCGGCGAGGAGGCCGGTGCCGAGCGACTCGGTGTAACCCTCCACGCCGGTCAACTGTCCCGCGAAGAACAGCGGCGCGGCATCGCGCACCCGGAGTCCCGCGCCGAGGGCCGCCGGCGCGTTGATGTAGCTATTGCGATGGATGCTGCCGAAGCGGAGGAACTCGGCGTCCGCGAGGCCGGGAATGGTGCGGAAGACGCGCTGCTGCTCGGGAATCCGCAGCCGGGTCTGGAACCCGACCAGGTTCCACATCTGCCCGGCGCGGTCCTCACGGCGCAGCTGGACGACGGCATACGGGTCCGTGCCGGTGCGCGGATCGGGCAGGCCGATCGGTTTCATCGGCCCGAACCGCAGCGTGTCGGGACCACGGCGCGCCATCTCCTCGACCGGCAGGCACCCTTCGAAGTACGGCACCGCGTCGAACTCATGGGCGTGGAACTGGTCGGCCTCGGCCAGCGCCGCAACAAACGCATGGTACTCGTCGCGGGTGAGCGGCGCGTTGAGGTAGTCGTCGCCGTCGCCCTTGCCCCAGCGCGACAGCGCATAGAGCCGATCGTGCTGCAGCGAGAGGTCCGAGACGATCGGGGCGATCGCGTCGTAGAACGCCAGCGCCTGCTGGCCAATCCGTTCGCGGATCGTCTCGGCGAGGGTGTGCGACGTGAGCGGACCGGTGGCGACGACGCCCGCCGGCGGGAGTTCGGTCGCTTCGCGCCGCTCGACCGTGATGCGGGGATGGCCGTTGACCGCCTCGTGGGCACGCCGGGAGAACTCGTCGCGATCGACGGCGAGCGCCGCGCCGCCCGGCACCCGCGCCGCGTCGGCAAACGGCAGCAGCAGCGACCCGAGGTCGCGCAGCTCGGCCTTCAGCAGGCCGTGGGCGTTGGCGAGTTCGACCGACTTGAACGAGTTGCTGCAGACCAGTTCGGCCAGCCGGTCGGTCCGGTGCGCCTCGGTTCCGACCACCGGGCGCATCTCCACCAGCGTCACGTCGACGCCGCGCTCGGCGAGCGCCCACGCGGCCTCGCATCCGGCGAGCCCGCCGCCGACCACGGTGGCCCTCACGACGACCCGGCGCCGCCCTTTCCGCGGGTGCGAGCGGCGCGCCGGCCGCGCTTGGGGGCTCTTCCCTTCTCTGCCAGCAACGCCACCGCCGCCTCGAGGGTGAACTGCGCCGGATCGCTGTCGCGCGGCAGCGAGGCGTTGATATCGTCGTGCTTGACATACGGGCCGTAGCGCCCGGCAAAGAGCTGCACCGGCTTGCCGTCGGCCGGGTGCGGACCAAGCTCGCGCAACGGCGTCGCCGGCGCACCGCGCCTGCCCCGCACCGCCTTGGGCTCCGCGAGCAGCTGCAACGCGCGATCGAACGTCACGGTGAGCACGTCGTCGCCACCCTTGAGCGAGCGGAAGTCGGCCTGGCCCTTGCCAAGGTCGTGGACGATGTACGGTCCGAAGCGCCCCAGCCCGGCGCGGACCGGACGCCCGCTGTCCGGGTGAGTGCCGAGGGTACGCGGCAGCGAGAGCAGCCCGACCGCCATCTCGAGAGTCACCTCATCGAGCTTGGTTCCCTTCGGGATCGACGCACGCTTCGGCTTCTTCTCGTCGGTCGCCTCGCCGAGTTGCACGTACGGGCCGTACTGGCCCTCGAGGAGGTAGATCGACTCGCCGGTGTCGGGATGGGTGCCGAGGGATGCCGGCCCTTCGGCGCGCTGGCGGAGCAGTGCATCGACCCGCTCGGAGGTCAGTTCGGCGGGCGCGGCATCGCGGGGCAGCGACGCGCGGATCGGCTCGCCGTCGTGGTCGCGCTCGACATACGGGCCGAAGCGGCCGATCCGCACGGTGGCGCCGAGTCCCGGCAACTGCACCACGCGCGCGGTGGCCGGCTTGATGTCGCGTTCGCCCCGCGCCGTCTCCTGCTGCAGGCCGTCGTGCCCGAGGTAGAACTCCTGGAGGTACTCCAGCCAGTGCTCGTCGCCGGCGGCAATCTCGTCGAGCCGGTTCTCCATGCCACGGGTGAATTCGACGTCGACCAGGTGGCCGAAGTGGGCAATCAGCAGGTCAGTCACCGCGAACGCGGTGAAGGTCGGCACCAGCGCCTGCCCCTGCCGCTGCACATAACCGCGATCGACAATGGTGTCGATGATGCTGGCGTAGGTCGACGGACGCCCGACACCATTCTCCTCCAGCGTCTTGACCAGCGAGGCCTCGGTGTAGCGCGCCGGCGGCTTGGTCTCGTGTCCGACCGGCTCGACGGTGCGGCACTCGGGGGCGTCGCCCACCGCCAGCGGCGGCAGCGGCGTGTCCTTGTCCTCCAGCGCCGCCTCGGGATCGTCGCTCCCCTCGACGTAGGCGCGCAGGAATCCGGCAAAGTCGGTGCGCAGCCCGGTCGCCTTGAAGGTGGTGTTCTCGGCGGCGAGAACGACGGTGGTGCCGGTCTTGCGCGCGTCGGTCATCTGCGACGCGACGGTGCGCTTCCAGATCAGGTCGTAGAGCGCAAACTCGTTGCCCTCGAGACCGGTCTCCTCGGGGGTCCGGAACGTCGCGCCCGAGGGACGGATCGCCTCGTGCGCCTCCTGCGCGTTGGCCACCTTGTTGGCGTAGACCCGCGGCGACTCGGGGAGGTATTCGCGCCCGTAGAGCGCCCCGACAAACGACCGCGCCGCGTTCACCGCCTGCTCCGACAGCGCCACCGAATCGGTACGCATGTAGGTGATGAAGCCGCGCTCGTAGAGCCGCTGCGCGATCTGCATGGTCTGCTTGGCGGAATAGCGCAGCTTCCGGTTGGCTTCCTGCTGCAGCGTCGACGTGGTGAACGGCGCGTAGGGACGCAGCGTGCGAGTGGTCTCGTCGATCTGCGCCACGGTCCAGGTGGCGCGCTGCAGTCGCTCGGCCAGCCCCCGGGCGGTCGCCTCATCGAGCTGCACCGCGTCGCTGTCGGCGGCGAGCCGGCCGGTCTGCTCGTCAAAGTCCTTGCCGGTCGCGAGGCGCTTGCCGTCGAGGGAGACCATCTGGGCTTCGAATTCCGCGCGGCGCTGCGCCAGCGTCGCGGTGAGGTCCCAGTAGGTGCCGGTGCGGAACGCCATCCGCTCGCGTTCGCGGTCGACGATGAGCCGGGTGGCCACCGACTGCACCCGCCCGGCGGAGAGGCCGAAGGCGATCTTCTTCCAGAGCAGCGGCGAGAGGGTGTAACCCACCAGCCGGTCGAGGATCCGCCGGGTCTCCTGCGCGCGCACCAGGTTCTTGTCGAGGTCACGGGTGTGGGCCAGCGCGTCGGAGATGGCGTCGCGGGTGATCTCGTGGAACACCATCCGCCGCACCGGCACCTTGGGCTGCAGCACATCGAGCAGGTGCCACGAGATGCTCTCGCCCTCGCGGTCCTCGTCGGTGGCGAGGTAGAGCACGTCGGCGTCGCGCAGCAGGTCCTTCAGTTCCTTGACGATGGCGCGCTTGTCGGACGGAATGACGTAGAGCGGCTCGAAGTCCTTCTCGATGTTCACGCCGAAGCGCGCCCACGCCTCGCCCTTGTACCGGGCGGGGATCTCCTTCGCGTCGGACGGAAGGTCGCGCACGTGGCCCATCGACGCCGCGACGGTGAAATCGTCGGGGAGAAAACCGCTGATGGTGCGAGCCTTCGTCGGCGACTCGACGATCACCAGGGCACGGCCGTCGCCGGTCGCCGCCCCCGCGGGGGCGCGCTTCCGTCGCGTCGTCGCACTGCCGGTCGATCGCTTCCTGGTGGCCATCGTCCCTTCGGTCAGCGGATGTTTCCGGGCCGCGCACCAGCGTTGGCGGCGGGTCCGACCTGCGACACCACTAATAGTCTGCTGCGCCCGTCCCGGGCAAGCGGTGCGGAGCCAAGTCCCGGCGGCACAAGACCTTACCAACCGCCTTCGCGGCGCGCCGCGGCAACCACCAGGGCGGCGACGTCGCTTGCCACAGCGGCGGCGGGCACCTCGACCCCGGCCCGGCGATACCAGGCCTCCCGCGCCGCAAGCAGCCCGGCGATGCGCCGTTCCATCTCCGCCGGATCGCCGCCCAGGAGCGGCCGGTCGGTGACCCCGGCGAGCCGCGCCGCCGCCACTGCCGGGGTGACCGCGAGGTAGACCACCAGCGCGCGACCATGGGCCGCTTCCAGGTTGCCGCTCTGCGCCGCCCAGCCGCCGCCGGTGGCGATCACCTGCGGCGACGCCGCCAGCGCGTCGTGCATCGCCCGCCGTTCGAGTTCCCGGAACGCCGCCTCACCGCGCGACGCGAAGAGCTCGCCGATGGAACAGCCCGCCGCCGCCGCGACCCGCGCATCGAGATCACACCAGGGCGCCCGCAAGGCCGCTGCGACACGCTCGGCGACCGTCGTCTTGCCCGATCCCGGAAGGCCGATCAGCACCAGGTGCCGGCGGTCGCTCAGCTCGCTTCCTCCGGTGCCGCCGCTTCGCGCACCGCCTCCCAGCGGCGGCCGGCTGCGGCGAGGTAGCCCTCGAAGTTGCGGCGCATCTCGTCGAGCGAGTCGCCACCGAACTTCTCCAGCATTGCGTCGGCGACCACCAGCGCCACCGACGCCTCGGCGATCACTCCCATCGCGGGCACCGCCGTCACGTCGGAGCGCTCGCTCTGCGCCTGGGCCGCCCCGCCGGTGACCAGGTTGACCGTGCGCAGCGGCGACATCAGGGTGGAAATCGGCTTCATCGCCACGTGCGCCACCAGCGGCGCGCCGGTGGTGATGCCGCCCTCCAGCCCGCCGGCGTTGTTGCCGACGCGGCCGAAGCCGCCACCCCGCCGTCCAGCTATATCATCCTTTACTATAGCGTCGTGGACCGCCGACCCGGGGCGCCGCGCCGCCTCGAAGCCGAGCCCGATCGCCACGCCCTTGACCGCCGGGATCGACATCAGGATGGCCGCGAGCCGGCCGTCGAGCTTGCGGTCCCAGCTGACGTGGCTCCCCAGCCCCACCGGCACGCCGGTCGCCACGACCTCGACTTCGCCACCGAGGGTATCGCCGTCACGCTTCGCCTGGTCGATCCGCGCGATCATCTGTGGTTCCGCCACGGCGTCGAGGGTGCGCACCGGCGAGGTGTCGCTGGCGGCGTTGAGCGGTTGCGGCAGCGGGTCGGGGGGCGTCGCGCGGATGCCACCGAGGGAGATGACGTGCGACCCGACCTCGATGCCGAACGCCTCGAGCAGGCACCGCGCCACTGCCCCGGCGGCGACCCGCGCGGCGGTCTCGCGCGCCGAGGCGCGCTCCAGGATGTCGCGGGCGTCGACGCGGTCGTACTTGAGGACTCCCACCAGGTCGGCGTGGCCCGGGCGCGGCCGCACCACCCGCCGTCGCCGCAGGTCGCCCGGCGTCCCCTCGGCCGCCATGACGTCTTCCCAGTTCTCCCAGTCGCGGTTGCGGATCAGCATGGCGATGGGCGACCCGAGCGTCTCGCCGCCGCGCACGCCGGAGAGCCACTCGATACGATCCTGCTCGATCTTCATCCGGGCACCACGACCGTAGCCCTGCATGCGGCGGCCGAGTTCGTGGTCGATCGGCGCGGCGGTGACCGGCAATCCGGCCGGCACCCCCTCGACGATGACCACCAGCGCCTTGCCGTGCGACTCGCCGGCCGTGGTGAAGCGGAGATGCAAGATCGGGCTCCTCGATTGAGCGACACGCGCTCCGGGTCACGGCCGCCGTGCCGGGCAAAGGAAAGACCCCCAAGAATAATCCCGGGGGTCTTTCGCTACGGCGCGGACGGACCGATCAGTTGGTCACGCCGGGATCGTCGACGATGCGCGGCGTCACCAGGATGATCAGGTCCTGCCGCTCTTCCTGGTCCGTGGTATACGAGAAGAGCTTGCCCACGAAGGGCAGCTGCGAGAGCAGCGGAATCCCCTGGCGGTTCTTGGTGACGGTGGTGACGGTCATCCCGCCGATGACCGCGGTTTCGCCATCGTTGACCAGCAGCTTGTCGGTGCTGTGCTGGATCGGGATGGTGTACCCGAGGTCTGCCGCGGCGAGCGGCTGGATCGACGACCGTTCGACGTCGAGATCCATGATCACCTGGCGGTTGTTGGTGACGTGCGGCGTGGCCGTCAGCTTGATGCCGGTCTCCTTGAACGACACGTTGGCGCGGGGCACCGCGTTGCCCTGTCCGAGGGACGACAGGTCGATGACGCGCACCGGCGTCTGTTCACCGGAGACGATCTGGGCTTCCTTGTTGTCCAGCGTGTGGATCGTCGGCACCGCCTCGACATCGCTCAGCTCGGTCTGCGAGAGGGCGCTGAGGAACGACGTCACCGAGAAGCCGCCGATGGCGGTCGAGAAGATCAGGTCGAGCGCCGAGTTGGAAATCAGCGCGTCGGCATTGGAGATGGCCGACACCGCGTTGCCGCCGAGGTTGACGACATTGATGGTCGGCACGTACGGCTGGCCGGTGAGCGGATCGATGCGCTGCACCAGCTGGTTGAAGAACTGCGACGACGTCCCGATGTCGTACTTGACCCCCATCTGCTCGAGGTCGGTGCGATCGACGAAGATCAGCTTGGCGGTGATCGCGATGGTCGGCGTCTTGACGTCGAGCTGCTTGACGAAGTCGCGGATCGACGAGATCCGGGTCCGGGTGTCGTTGATCACCAGCGAGTTGGTCGACGTATCGGGGTAGACCGAACCGCGGTTCTTGGTGATCAGCCCCTGGATCGACTTGGCGACCTCGGCGGCCTTGGCGTAGTTGAGCCGGATGATCTCCGGCTGGAGCACCTCGATCGAGTCGAGCTTGCCGAGTTCTTCGGGGGAGTCGACCCGGATGATGTTGCCCGGCATCGGCGTCGCCGAGAGCCCTTCGGCGTCGAGGAAGGCGTGGAAGGCGTCTTCCCAGGTGGCGTTGCGGATCGTCATGGTGACCGTTCCGCTGACGTTCTTTCCCGGCACGATGGAACGCCCGGAATACTGGGCGAACTGGTTCAGCGCGTCGGTGATCGGGGCGTTGTTGAACTCGAAGTCGAGCAGCGGCTGCTGCTGCTGCGCCGGGGCGGCGGCCGGGGTCCGCGACGTCCGGGTCGGAACCGGGGCGTCGGCGACGGCAGCGTCCTGGCCGGAGAGCGGCGGTGCGACCACCGTGGGACGGGAGCCGAGGGCAGTGTCGATGTTGCCGTGGATCACCGCCAGGCGGAGCCCGGTGGAGGCATCGGAGCCCCACGCGACGAACGGCTGGTCACCGAACGACACGACCACTTCGCCGGGGATGTGCTGGTCGACCGCGTAGTGCGGCAGCTGGTCGACTTCGAGCACCACCCGCACGACGTTGTCCTTGAACTGGTTGACGCGGACGTCGCGAACGATGCCGCGGGGCAGTCCGTCGTACGACCCGAGGTCGCCGAGGGTGACGCCGGTGAGGTCGAGCACCACCCGGTCGGGGTCGTGCAGCACCTGGTCGTGGACCTTGACCGGTCCCGACACGGAGATGGCGAGGCGCGCGGTACCGCTGGAGTTCGACAGGGCGAGCGCGGTCACCTGTCCCTCGCGGGGGTGCGCGACCGGGACGGGGCCCACGCCGAACAACATCGGCAACAGAGCCAGGGAAAGGGAGCGCATCATCATTGGTTGCCGTCCTCGGGCTTGCGGAGCGAATACGTCTGGCGCCGTTGGACGCCAAAGTCATCTTCGCTGAGCGTCACATCGGTGCGCGTCATGCTGACGACGGTGATCCGGCCAAAACGGTCGCCGGGGTGCCACACATAGCGGCGCTCGCTGCCGTTCTCACGGAACGTGGCGAGGCTGTTCTGGGGATGGTCCGCATCGAAGATGATGCCGACCAGCTTGAGATCGGGGAGTTCCGGACCGGACTGGGCCAGCGTGATCTGCGGCCGGAACGGATCGCGGGCCGACCCTTCGTAATGGTAGGTCTCGCGAACCAGCGGGCGTTCACCGGCCGCCGCCGCCGTGTCGAACTGGGCGCGGCGCGCGTGCGTGGTGTCGACCGGCGCGACGGCGAGCGGCTTCGCCGCGGTGGTCGAATCGGTGGCCGGGGCGCCTCCGGCGGCGCCGCCACCGCAAGCCGCCGCGAGCAGCAACGGAAGGATGCCGAACGACCGGTTACTGGGCACTGGTCGAATCCTCCGAGGCTTTCGCCTTCACGTACGTCCGGATGGTGAAGTGCGCCTCCAGCATCGACGTCGTGTCGCCAAGCGCCCGGGCCTGCTCGAGGCTGGCGGCGGCGATCGACACGTCACTCGGCACGATGATGCGCCGGAGCGAGGCGACGTCGGTCAGGAACGCCCCGATGTTGTTGTAGCGGCCCACCGCGGTCCACTGGTAGCTGACCGTGTTGAACGGCGCCGGACCCGGCTCGACCGGGTTGGGCGCGAAGCCCGACAGCGTCACGCCATGAACCCGGGCGCGGAGCGCGACATCGTCGATGAGGTTGGCGACTTCCGATTGGTCCGGCACCAGCCCGCGGAGGATCGCCAGCGACGCGCGGAACGAATCGACCCGCGCCTTGACCTGGTCGAGCGATTCCTTCGCGAGGTTGCGCTTGGCGGCGTCGATCCGGGTCTGCAGGTTGGCGAGCGAATCCCGCTCGGCCTGCACCAGCTGCACCCGGCTCTGCAGGCCGGAGATGCCCAGCAGCGACAGTCCGCTGCCGGTGTAGCCCATGTAGGCCGCCAGCACCGCGATGAGCGCCAGCAGGATGGTGGTGGACCGGGACGATTCGGCCATCGGCTACCTCACCGTCGATTGAAGGACCGGCACGGTATGGATGTGGCTCGAGTCGGGCCGCGAGAAGGTGACCTGGATGCTGAACTGCGTCAGCGGCCGATTGCCGACGATCACCGTCTTGGCGCTGACCGGCATCGCGTTGGTGAGCCACGGGCTGTCGCCCAGCCGGCGCAGGAACGCGGTGTAGTTCTGCAGGTCATTGGTCATCCCGTCGATCCGGACGTTGACCGGAATGCTGCCGGTCGAGTCCGGTTCGGTGTTGCTGGGCGGCGGAATGTCCGCGACCGACGTGAGCCAGGTCATGTCGGGAAGCGCCCCGGCCACCTCGTCGAGGACGTGGGACCAGGTATAACGGTCCTGGTCGACGGCGGAGATGGTCCCGATCTGCATCAGGATGCTGTCGCGGATCGTCTGCTCGTGCGCCTTCTGGTGCACGAAGTTCTCGTAGCGGTGGTACTCGCCCTGCGCCGCGCGCAACTGCGGGGTCACCGTGTTGAGCTGGCTGCCGGTATGGAGGAACACCACCAGCAGGAAGAGCCCCGCAAGGATCCACGCGCCGATCGCGATGGCGGGCCCCGGCTGGGCCAGCCGGCGGCCCAGCGCCGCGAACATCGCGCCGGCGCCGGCGAGGGCCTGCCCCTTCTGGTCCTGGCGCTTGGCGCCCGGCTTGAGATTGACCGAAATCATCATGGCGCGACTCCTACGCCGCGGACCGAAGTGCGAGGCCGACCGGCAACATCAGCATCGGCGCCACTTCGTCCATACTGAGTTCGCCGAAAGCGTCGGCGGCGACGTCGAGCCGTTCCACCGGATGCGCCTGCGTCACCGGCACGTGGAGCCGATCGGCCAGCACCCCGGCAAGTCCCGGGATCCGGGAACCGCCGCCGGTGAGGTAGAGCCGCGCCAGCGCGCCCACCGGGCGGTTGGACGTCTGCAGGAACGCCGTGGCGCGTTCGACACCGAGCGCCAGCTCCTCGCCGCGTGACGCAACGTGCGCCGCCAGCGCCGGGTCGAGGTCGGCGCCGCGCACCACGCGATCGGCCGCCTCGGCCGCCATGCCCCGCTCCCGCTGCAGGTCCTCGCGCAGCCGGCGGACACCGATCGGCAGGTCGCGCGTCAGCACCGGCACGCCCTCTTCGAGCAGGTTGACGGTGGTCGTCTCGTGGCCGACGTTGGCCAGCGCCACCACACCGCGCATCGCCTCGGGATAGTTGAGTTCGAAGGCGTTGTGCAGCGCGAACGCCTCCACATCGATGATGCTGGCGTCGACGCCGATCTCGGCGAGCAGCGCCAGCTTCGATTCCACCAGCTCGCGCTTGGCCGCCACCAGCAACACCTGCATCTGCATGCCGTCGCCGTCGGCGTCGAGGATCTGGAAATCGAGTTCGACGTTTTCCGGATCGAAGGGAACGTGCTGGTCGGCCTCCCAGCGGATGACATCCCGCGCTTCGGCCTCCTTCATCCGGTCCATCTGGATCTTCTTGATGATCACGTCCCGACCACCGACGGCGACGACGACGTCGCGCGACTTGGGGTTCGCCTTGCCAAGCAGCGAACGGACCGCGTCTGCCACCACGGTGGGGTCCATGACTTCGCCCTCGACGATGGCGTCATCGGCTACTTTCGCGATGGCGACCCGCTCCAGGACGGGTTGCCCCGATCCGTGGTTGATGGTCACCGCCTTGATGTAGCCGCTGCCGATGTCGAGACCGACGGTCGCGCGCGAGCGGGGGAAGAGCGCCATAGGTGCCCGGAATGTGCGTTGGAGAATGCTGAACCGTACTGCCTCGGGGGCAGGCGAGTCAAGCGATGCGGTCCAGACCAAACCCCTTGTCCAAGTGATACTTACGCCGAACCTTCACGCCGCCCGGCCTTTGAACGGCAACCATTGTGGCTGTTACGCAGCACTCCCCGTGCCATGGGTGGTGTCAGAAGCGTGCGTGATGCCGTAACACCCGGACAGTATCGGCCGGGCCGCGAGCGAGGAGGAGGGTGGCGCGGCGCGCCGCGAACCGCCGACCGGCAGCGTCCCGGCGCCGCACCTCCGCGACCAGCCGGACCAGCGCGGCGCGGCGGCTGGCGGTCACCACGTATTCCCAGCCGTCGGGACGGGTTGCTGCGGCAATCGTGCGGGTTTCGCCGTCGGCAAGCGAATCGAGCCGGTCGCGCCCAGCGGTGGACCACTCCGCCAGTTCCGACGCCACGACCAGCCGCGATTCGGTGGCCCAGCGATCGGCCGCCGAGAGGTTGACTCGCGCCCGGGCCGCCGCCAGCGCCGCCGCCGCGAGGCCCAGGGTGACCGCCAGCGCGACCAGCGCCATCACCAGCGCGACGCCCCGCCGGCCCACCGGTCGCCGCCTCACGGCGGGTCGAGGGGGATCAGCAGCGTCGTGTCGCTCCCCGGCGACGGGGTGAAGCGGAGCGAAAGCCCGGACGGGGCCAGGGCAAAGGCCACCGACCCGGGTTGCAGCGGCCCGGCAAACGGTTGCGGCGCCGACACCCCCTCCGGGGCGAGACCGAACCACGCCGACCCGCGGGAGAGATAGCCGCTGACCCGGACCGGCTCGACGACCCGCGCCACCAACGCCGCACCGGGAACGCGGTCGAGGGCGATCCTGAGGGCCGGCGCCCTGCCCACGGGGCATCGGTCGGCTCCGACGGCGGTCACACCGGCGCTGTCCCACACCTCGGCGAGCGGATCGGCCAGCAGCCGCACCATGTCCCGCCCCGGCTCCGGCCATCGCACCCCCGACCAGTCATCGCGCGGCAGATAGATCTCGGCGCCGGCGACCCCGCAGATCAGCGCATCGCCGACCGGAGCGGCGAAGGAAATGGCCGAGCTGCCCGGCGACGAGATGTCGGCAACCGAGGCATCGCGCAATTCCTCGTGCAAAAGGGAGGCGACCACGCCGACCGTGCGCCGGCGGTCGAGTGTCGACCAGCTGTGGCCGACCGCAACGGCTGCCGTCCGGGTCACCACTGCCGTGAGCGAACCGAGCCACGCCAGCAGGACCAGCCCGAGCAGCAGCTCCACCAGGGTGAGGCCGTTGCGCTTCATCGGCCGCAGCGGACCAGAGTGGCGAGTGCAGGGAGATTGGCGGTGGCCGCGAACTCCAGCGGGACGGCCCGGCCGATGGCCGAGTCGGCGCACGCCGGGGCAGCCTCCGCCTCGCGGTACGCTTGCCAGCGCGCCAGCGACGTGGCGGACTCGCGGTCGGCGCGAGCACCGAGGCGGGCGACGACCACCGCCGTGGTGGCGAACGTCGTCGCGGCGGCAGCGACCACCAGCAGGGCAACAAGCAATTCGACGAGCGATTCGCCGGCGCGCGACAGGAGCATGCCCGACGATAGCGGCGCCGCAGCGGCCCGGCGGCGCAGAACAACGCGGGCCGGCAACGCTTTGCGCGCTACCGGCCCGATCCTTCGGAGCCTCCCGGGTTCACCTCACGTCGTGCACTGAATCCGGCCTTCGATCGTCGCGACCCCATCCGGACCTGCCGAGCCGTAGAAGACCTGGCACTGTCGGGTGGTGCCGACCGAACTGGCCGTCGCCGACCAGCCGCTCGATGTCGCCGCGTCGATCGTCACCGAAACGCCATTCGAGGGGTTGTAGATCAACGCCGTCGAGGGGACCGCGCCGCTGTAATACGCGTTGTTGTCGTCAAAATACGCTTCCTGCGAGACTGCCAGGTTGCGCAGATCATTCTGCATCCGGGCGACAAACGCCTTTTCCTTCGTCGAGGCGTATTTCGGGATGGCGATCGCCGCCAGGATCCCGATGATCACGATGACGATCAGCAGTTCGATCAGGGTGAATCCGCGTCGTCCTGTCGTCATCGCTCCCTGGTCTCCCGACACCTGATTCGAAGTTCTCGGGGATCACCCCGCCTTTACGGCAGGAGGGCGTCCGTCGGCAGGACCGCCGGACGCCCCCAAAGATACCGCTCGACTACCCGGCTCAGCTACAGATGATGACCTGATCCACCGTCGTCGACGCACCACCACCAGCCTGGACCGTGCAGGTCTTGATGCCGGTCGAAATGGTGTTGTTGGTCGCCGTGGCGCTGTAACCACTCGAGCTCCCCGAGACCGACATGGTGTTGCCGGCCGAGAGGCTCAGCTCACCCGCGGACTGCAGGGTGGTGAAGCTCGTCGCGTAGGTCGAGTAGTCCGAGAAGTACGCTTCCTGCGCCGTCTCGAGGTTACGCAGGTCGGTCTTGACCGAGGCCAGCTTGGCCTTGTCCTTGGTCGCCGCGAACTTCGGAATCGCGATGGCGGCCAGAATGCCGATGATCACGACTACGATCAGCAGCTCGATGAGGGTAAAGCCCTTGCGGTTGCGCAGCATGTTCTTGTCTCCGTGCCAGAGGCGTTGAGTGGTGGCCATCAGCGCCAGGACGCATCCGCAGCCCAGCGTTGCCGCGGCCAAAGTGTGCAACCGTAATGCCACGCCCCGAGCCCTTGAGCTAAGTTGTTGTCCGGCATGGCGATCCGAGTTGGAGCCTGGCGCCGGACGGGGGGATTGTGGCGGCGGCGCCCTTGGAGTCTGCAAGGCCCGCCAAGCCCTGTCGCGCCGGGCCTTCAAGTTGCATACAGGTGGGGTGGCATCGACCCATCATTCCCAGCTGGAACGTGTGATTGACTTCACTACCGCCTGCCCCAGAGCCCGGAACGTCCCGCCATCGCCTCCTTCCGGCGGTGCCGCTGGCGCTGGCCCTCGCCGCGAGCGTGCTGGCCCTTCGTGATAAATGGTGCCAGGACGATCTCCCGATCATCGCCCTCAACGCCTCGCTCCACTCCTTCCGCCACTTCTGGTCGGTTTTCACTCACGCGTACTGGCCGCAGCCCTTTCCGCAGGAGCTCTACCGGCCGCTGACCAGCCTTTCGTTCATCGTCCAGTGGGTGGCCGGCAGTGGGCATCCGGTGGCGTTCCGGATCGGATCCATCCTGCTGTATCTCGCGGCGACCTGGGCGGTCTACCGGCTGGCCCGGCGGCTGGTGAGCCAGCTGGCGGCACTCGCGGCGGCGGCCCTCTTTGCCGTCCATCCGGTGCACGTGGAGGCGGTCGCCGTCGCGGTCAACCAGGCGGAATTGTGGGTGGTGATCCTCCTCTGCTGGCTGACTGACCGGTACATCGACCGACGGCGGTCCGGCGTGCCGCTCGATGCGGGCTGGATCACCGGCATGGCGCTCGGGTATCTCGTCGCGATGCTCTTCAAGGAGAGCGCGGCGGTGTTTCCCGGCCTCCTCGCCATCGTGGAGGTCTTCGCCATCCGCGACGACCGGCGCTGGCGCGAGCGTCTGACGGCTCTGCGGCCGTTCGCGCTGGTCCTCGTTCTCACGGTAACCATTGTCATCGCGGCGCGAACGGCGGTGCTCGGCAATGCCAAGGGGACCTTTACCGCCGAAGCGCTGGTCCACCACTCCCTCGGCGGACGGGCGTTGACGATGCTTGGCGTGGTCCCCCAGTGGTTGCGGCTCCTCGCCTGGCCGGCGCACCTGCAGGCCGACTACTCGCCCAGGGAAATCGTCGCGGCTACCAGCTGGGGGTGGAGCCAGACGGCCGGCGCCGCGATCCTGCTCGGGCTCCTCGCGGCGGCATGGTGGGGGCGGCGGCGGCGGCCCGCGGTGACCATCGGGATCTGCTGGATGGCGGTGGCAATCTTCCCGGTGAGCAACGTCCTGGTGCCGACCGGGATCGTGCTCGCCGAGCGCACCCTCTTCCTCGCCACCGTGGGCGCGGTGCTCATCGCCGGAGACCTGCTGGTCGATGCGGCCGGGTGGTTGATGCGGCACAGCGCCACCGGTCGGCCGGTGGCGATCGCCGCCGCGTCTGCGCTGCTGGGACTCGGCCTGGTCCGCAGCATGACGCGCGACCTCGTCTGGCACGACCAGGACACCCTCTGGCGCCAGTCGCTGACCGATGCGCCACTGAGCTACCGGGTGCACTTCGCCTACGCCCAGATCCTGTTCGACGCCAAGTTGCGCCGCAGCGCCGAGTACCACTACCACATGGCCATGGAGCTCTACCCGCCGGGGTGGCCGGTGGCGCTCGACCTCGCCGACCACTACCGCCTGGCCGGTGACTGCTATCCGGCCATCCAGCTATATCAACGAGTACTACAGCTCGACCCCTACCATACCGCGGCGCGGGCGTCGCTGATCACCTGCCAGGTGCTGATCGGCGACTACCTCCACGCGTGGCGCGAGGCGAAGATCGGCGAGCAATACGGCAAGCAGACGAAGAGCTTCGCGCTCTACGGCGGCATTGCCGACAGCGCGCTGCGGGTCCACGCGCCGAAGGGAACGGTCCGGCTCCCGCCGCCGGTGGACAGCGTCACCGCCCCATGACGCCACGCCGTGCCACGGTGATGCTGGTGCTCGCCGGCGCCGTCGCGCTGGCGATGGGGGCCAGCGTCCGGAACGGCTTTGTCTTCGACGACGTGCGCATCATCGTCGACAATCCGCTGGTGACCAACCCGGCACAGTGGGTCCGGATTCCGTTGCTTCCCTACTGGCAGCATACCCTCTGGCGACCGCTGACGGTCTTCGGGTTCGCGCTGCAATGGGCGGCGGGTGGCGGGCACCCGTGGCTGTTTCATCTCGTGTCGCTGCTCGGATACACCGCGGTGGCGTGGCTGCTGGTGCGCCTGCTGCAGCGGCTTGGCGTCAACGGATGGGCGGCGCTCGCCACAGGCGCGATCTTCGCGGTCCACCCGGTGCACGTCGAAGTCGTCGCAAACGGCGTCGGCCAGAGTGAGCTGTGGTGTGCCTCCGCGCTCCTGGCGTCGGCACTGCTCTATCTCACTGCGCGAGACGCCGGCACGCTGCGCTCGTGGCGCGGGATACTGCCGGTGCTGCTCGCCGTCGCGGCGGCGATGGCCGCCAAGGAGCAGGGATTCGTCGCCGTGGTGCTGCTGGCCGGCCTGGAATGGCTGGTCCCGCCCCGGGAGAATCGTCCGCTCGGAGCGAGACTCCTGCCGCTGCTGCCGGTCGTCGCCGTCACCGCGGCAATGTTGCTGGCGCGCACCCTCGTGACGGCCACGTTGGGGGGCGAGGCGGCCGCGCCGGCATTGCTGGGGCTCGGCTTCGGCGGGCGGTGCCTCACCTTCCTCGCCACCGTCGCGGAGTATGCCCGGTTGCTGGTCTGGCCGGCCCATCTCCAGGGCGCCTACGACCCGCCGGCGTTGCCGGCCGGCGGACCGTTCACGCCGCTCCACGCCATCGGACTCGCCGTGGTGATCGTCACCGTGGTGCTCTTCGTCGCCAGTCGGCGGCGCGCGCCGGTGGCGGCGTTCGGACTCTGGTGGGGCGCCGTGGCGCTGGCCCCGGTGAGCAACGTCCTGGTACCGACCGGACTGCTGATGGCCGAACGGGTGTTCTTCCTCCCGTCAATCGGCTTCGTGATCGCCGCCGGTGCGGCAATCGACGCGGTCGCGTCGCGGGTGACCGCGCCTCGCGTCCGATTCGTCCTCGCCGGTGCCGGAGCGCTCTGGCTGGCGTGGGCCACGATTCGCTCCGCGCGCCGCGTCCCGGTCTGGCATGACGACGATGTCTTTGCCGACCGGTTGGAGCGCGACGCACCGACGACGTACTTCGCCGCACTGGCGGCGGGGATCCACTGGCAATCGGCCGGCCAGCCGGCCCGTGCCGAGGCGGCCTATCGCCACGCGATCGACCTCTGGCCGCACGACAACAGCATGTTCATCCGGCTCGGCCAACTGCTCCGGAGCCAGAACCGATGCGCCGATGCCGAGCCGATCCTGGTGCAGGGGCTCGGCGTCGACACCACCACCGACATTGTCCGCTCGCAACTGCTCGAATGTCAGCTGGCGCTCCGGCAATGGAGCGCGGCGGAGCGGACGGCCGAGGACGGTGTCGCTCGCGGTGATGACCAATTCCGGGTTGAACTGGAGCGGATCCGGCGCGCGGCGGCGGCCGACAGCGTGGCTAGGGCGAAGCGTGCCCCAGCAGGCGGGTCATGATCAACGGTCCGGCGAAGTCGACCGAAACGGTGTCCTGCACGCTGGCGAGGGTGAGCCAATCGCGCCAGGAGTACGGTGCGACGAGACGCAGCTGGGGAGCACGGATCCGGCCGCAGCCGTACGAATAGCTCGCAACAGCGCCGGGCGCCGCGGTTCCGGGGCCGTTGCACCCGACGGCGACAACAGCCGGCAACCGGGTGGTGTCCGGCGCCAGGCCGACGGCGACGGCGTAGGTGCGCAGCAGCGACGGATCGACCGGCAGACGCCGCGGCCCCGACTCCGGATCGAGCACGGCAATGGTGTCACCGGGTGCAAAACGGGTCAGGAGGTGGGCAAAGTCGGCGTTGAGATGGAGCGACGCGGCGGCGGTCTCGGTCGACCGGCTGGCCGGAATCGCCCCGTAAAGCGGAACGACGATCGCCGCGAGCAGGGCGAAACCCCGTTCCCGCGTCGAGCCTTCCCGGAGTCGGCCGATCGCGGCACCATAGAGCAGCGCCGCCGCCGCAAAGAACGGCAGGGCATAGAACGAATCGAACTTGGGCCATGGCCAGTATGCCACGGCGCCCACCAGAACGCAGCCGACGCCGAAAGCGACGTAGCGCCACACCCGAGGCCCGCCACCAACCCGCACTACCGCCAGCAACCCGAGCACCACCGCAAGCACCACCAGGACGTTGGCCGGGTAGACGGCGTCGAGCGCGGCGTGACCCTCGGCGCGCACCGGCATCACGATCGCCACGATGTTGTCGAGCAACCGCCCGGGGGCCATCGCACCGGAGCCGTATGCCATGCCGTAGCCGGTGGCGCGGGGGGCGTGACGGACCGCGACGAGGAGCGCCGCCTCGACCAGGGCCGCCGCCGCCGCGAGTCCCGCCACCAGGAGATTGCGCGGCGAGAGCAGTGGCGCGTCCTCCGGCCCGGGGGCCGGCCAGAACCACGCAACCGCCACGACCATCACGCCCAGCGCGCCGTCGATCTCCTTGCACTGGAACGCGGCGCCGAGCAACAGGGCAATGCCGACGGCGCGGCGCTTCCAGTGCACCGCCGTGCGGAAGTCGATTGCGAGCCAGGTCGCCCCCAGGAGCAGCGCGAGCGCCATGGGCTCCGCCATCAATTGCAGCCAGCCGCGGACGGCGGGCGTGGCGACCACCAGCAGGGCCCCCGCGGCAGCCGCGCCGACGGCGCCGATCCCCATCTTCCGCGCGACGGCAAAGAGCAGCGCCACATCGCCGGCCATGACGCCGAAGCGGAGCAGCTGCCACCAGAATGCCGCGAGATGGAAGAGGTCGAACTGGACGACGAACGTGAAGTAGAAGAGTCGCGTTGATCCGGCCGTCCCGCGCGTAGTGCGCCAGCAGCGCCAGCCACTGGTGCCACGATCCGCGGGTGTGTTCGAGAATCGGCAGGAACTGCTCGAAATCCCAGACGTCGAACGGAAGCGGCCGCCACGGGCGGTAGATCACGGCGGCAAGCGCGATCGGCAGCAGGACCAGCCACCACGCGCTTCGCCGTGCCGGTGCTCGCGTCATCTCCCTGCCCTCCCGTAGCGGACGCGGATCCGCAGCAGTTCCAGCGGCGCGCGTCCGAAGTCGCTGATCCCGAGCCGGCTGCTGCCCCGCGCCGTCCACTCCTCCAGCGGCATCTCGCGCACCCGTCGGCCGACGTCATTGCCGGCATGCCGCGCCAGCCTGGCCAGCACCTCGACGTCGAAGATCCACCGGCTCATGAACGGCTCCGCGAAGATCGCCCGGGTCTCGGAAACGTTGCGAAAGAGCTTGATGCCGCACTGCGTGTCGTAGACCGGCAGCGCCAGCGCCGCCGAGGCGAACGTCGCGAAGACACGGCCGAGGTAATGGCGCAACTCGGAGCGGGCGATCCGCCGCCCGAGCAGCTTGACGCGGGAGCCAAAGATCGCCCACGCGTCGGGGTGCGCGGCGGCCACGCGCAGCAGGTCGAGTATCGCCGCCAGGGGCGCCGACAGGTCGGCGTCGGTGAAGATCACCAGCGGTGTCCCCGCGTGGAGTTCCTCGAGCACGCCGCGGCGCACCGCCTCTCCCTTGCCGGCGTTGCGCCCGAGGCACTGCAGCACGACACGCCCGGGGTACCGCGCAGCCAGCGCCTCCAGCACCGCGACGGTGCTGTCGGTGCTGCCGTCGTCGACGAAGCGCAACCGGCACGCCGGCTGGTGGTCGAGGAAGGCGGCGAACGCCTCGTGGTCGAGGCGCCCGGCTTCGTTGTAGACCGGGACGACCACCGCGAACGAGGCCGGGTCGGTGACGGTGGTCATCGGCGCCGCAGCACCGCAATGAGCGACACACCCGCGGCGTAGGGTGCGGTCCCGCGGTCAATGGCGGCGACAAGCGGCCCCGCTTCGGCCGCAAACTGGCGACGCAGCCAACCAGTGAACGGCCCGGCGCCGACACGGAGATCACCGCCGCCACCGCCCCGTCGCGGCGCAAACCGCCGCCAGAATCGGATCAACCGCAGCAGGCGGGCGTTGTAGGGCGAAAAGAGGCGCTCATCGACCGGAGCGTCGCGCCAGAGCGCGCGCAACGTCTCCGGCTGGTAGCGGCGGACGTGGCCGAACTCGACATCGTGCGAACTCCAGAGGGTCGGGTCGGCCGGCACGGTGATCACCAGGTGACTGCCGGAAGGAACGACCGCCACGGCGCGCGCGAACAGTTCGTGATCGCCGGCGACGTGTTCCAGCACGTCGGTCATCAGCAGCACGCCCCCGCCGGCAAGGTGTTCGCGGCCGACGGCCGGGTCGTCCGAGCGTTCGAAGCGCACCGTCGGAAATCGTTGCCGCGCCAGCGCAATGGCGTCGGGCGACGGATCGATACCCATGGTGCGATACGACGTGGCGAATGCCGCGGCGTTGCCGCCGGTCCCGCAGCCGACGTCGAGGAGCGCGAGCCCCGCCGCCGGCGGCGCGACCGCCGCAACGACGGCCCGCAGGATCTCGCGGCGGGCCGTGAACCACCAGTGATGGTCCTCCAGCTCGGCATGGGCCAGGAACTGCTCACGTTGCACGGATCATTCCGATCGCCACTCCCGCCAGAGAGAATCGGTCGCCACCCGCTCGAGGCGGAGGTGCCCGGTGCTGCCTTCACCGCGCAACAACCAGACCGGACGATCAGGATACCGCCGCAGCATCACGCTGTCTGCCGCGTGCAGGTCGCGCAGGTAGATGTTGTCGCCGCCGGCGAGCAGTGCCGGCAGGAAGGACCCGAACCCGGCCTGGTCCTCGCGGATCCGGCGGACGCACGCCGGCCGGAGGGTCGACCCCGGCAGCAGCCGGATGGCGGTATCGGCAAACTGCGGCAGGGCGATCAATCGCGCTGAATCGTCCGGCGCACCACCGACCCGCCCCCTGAAGCCCGCCAGTCCGTCGCCGCGTGCTTCGGTTGCCGTCACCAGGCTGTCGAGCCGGCAGGCGTCGACCGAGCCCAGCATCCGCTGCGCGTCCGCCCGCGGCACACCCAGCGCCCACATCCTGGCCGACAGCTCGCCCGCCCAGCTGTCCCGGACCAGCACGACGGCGTGCCGGGCGCCCGCCGCTGCCGCCATCCGGTCAAGATCCACGCGCATCGCCGGAAGCGCTGCGCGGTAGCGCGTCACCAGGGGCGGCACCTCCACCAGCGCCGCCACCGCGATCGCCGCCACACCGGCAATCACCATGGCGCGCTCCAGCGTCAGCAACCGCCATCGCGCCCGGAATCGCGCCGGCCATCGCGCTGTCCAGAGCGCCAGCCATGGCGCCAGTGGCAGCAGGAACCGTGGTCCGAGGTGGAATGCCGCAAACCAGTAGGCGAAATACCCCAGCAACAGCAGCCCCCCGCCGGCCAGCATCCAGCGATCGAACGGCGCGGTACGGACCGTCGCCAGGAGGGCCAGGGTGGCGAAGAGCAGCGATGGAACCGGCGTCTGCAGAAAGCTCTGCTGCAACGTGAAGAGGTAGAGGTTGATCACGGCGAGGCCGCGGGCGGGAGTGTGCGGCGGCCCCCAGGGTGCCGCGTGGAACCCGAGGTCGTGTGCCTTGCCCCACATCGCCTCGTAGCCGAACAGCAGCGGATGCCCGGTCTGCGCCGCATTGACCAGCAGCATCAGTCCGAGCGGCAAGGCCACACCGATACCGCTCGCGACGAGGGCGACGCCGTGGCCGCGCCACACCCCGCCGCGGCGCCACTGCCGCGCCGCGCGCGCCACCAGCCACACCGCCGCCGGGATGGCAAACGCCGCCGCGTCGACCGGCCGGATCGTTGCCGCGATGCCGAGCGCCGCACCGCAGCAGAACGCCGCCGCCGGGTGCGGCGACTCGTCGCCGGTGGCGTGCGACAGCGCCAGCGCCGCCGCCACGATCCACGCCATCGTTGCCGTCTCGTTCAGCATCGATGCGCCGAGAAAGACCGCAAACGGCGACATCAAAAAGAGCAGCAGCGCCGCGAGCGCCGTTCCGTCGCCCGGCTCGATGCGGCGCAGCAGACGCGCAAAGAGCACCACGGCAAGGCCCGCGAACACCGGCCCCACCAGCCACGCAGCGCCGAGCATCACGCCGGCAACGAGCATCGCCGGCCCACCCGGCGGAAATTGCCCGAACATCTTGCCGTGATAGTCGAGCAGCAGCGGAACCGAGGTGAAGGCGGGATTGGCTGGCGCCGGCCACCAGAGGTGCCCCGACGCGAAGATCCGCGCCTGGTAGAGCTGGACCACCTCGTCGCCGACCAGCGGCCGCCCGGAGAACACCGCCAGCGACGTTGCCGCGCAGAGCGCGAACACCACCGCACCGATCGTGACGTCGCCCCGCCACCCTGCCGTCTTCCACCGCGCCGCTATCGCCGCCCAGCGGCCGGCCGGCCACCACTGCGGGCGCCACCGCAACACCACCGCCGTAGCACCGCCCACACCGAGCAGCACCACCGACCACCGCAGCCACCCGGCGAGCGTGCCGCCGTAGCCCACCACCGCGCCGGCGCCGAGCAGCCAGTCGGCCACCGGCAGCAGTCCGAAGACCAGCAACAGCACGCCGGCGATGACCGCCGTCAATGGCGCTCCGGAAGATGCCCACTCGGGGTGACGGCGCCCCGCCCTCGGCGCGCCGGTCCCGTCATGGTGCGCGCCACTCCCGTTCCATCGAGTCGCGCGAGACGGGAAGGAGTCGGAATCCACCGCCCAGCTCGGGACTTTCGGTGATCAGCCAGAGCGGCCGGTCGGGGTACTCGTCGACCAGGATGCTGTCGTCGGCGTGCAGGTCACGCCGATAGAGGTTGCTGTCGCCGTGCGCCAGCAGGAACGGCGGATAGATGGTGAAGCCGGCGCGATCCTCGAGCAGCCGGCGCACACACGCCGGGCGGAGCGTGGTTCCCGGCAGGAAGCGGACCGTCGTGTCGGGAAGGTCGCGGATGGTGATCAGTCGCGCCGAATCGCCCGTCAACGGCAGCAGCGCGCGATGCAGCGTGGCACTGTCGCCGTGTTCGCGCTCCACCATGGCGATCACCGAGTCGAGCTGGCAGGCGTCGGTGCTGCGATAGACATGTTCGGTTTCGGGCCGTGAGACGCCGAGTGCCCAGAGCCGCGCCACGAGTTGCGCTCCCCAGCTCTCGCGCACCAGCACCAACGCGTCGTGCACCCCGGCCTGGCGCGCCGCCGCCGGCGCATCGAGGCGCATCGACAGCATGCCGTTGCGGTAGATCCGGGCCCGGATCGGCACCTGGATCACCAGCGCCATCGCCAGCGCCAGGATGCCGGTGGCCACCACGGCGCGCTGCAGGGGCAGGCCGGCGCCACGCTGCCGCAAGCGCTCCGGGAATCGCGCCGTCCAGAGCGCAAGCCACGGTGCCAGCGGCAGCATGAAGCGGGGCCCGAGATAGAATCCGTCGTGCCAGTAGGCGAAGTACGCCAGCAGCAGCCCGCCGCCGGTCACCAGCATCCAGCGGTCCCAGCCGTCGATGCGCCGCGAAAGCGCCAGCGCCCCGGTCGCGAACAGCAGCGACGGCGCCGGCGTCTCGAAGAGGTACACCTGCAACCGCAGCAGGTAGAGGTTGACGAGTTCGAGCCCGCGTGCCGGCGTGTGCGGCGGCCCCCACGGCGACGCGTGGAACCCCAGCTCGTGGGTTTTCCCCCACATCGCGATGTAGCCGAAGAGGAGCGGATGCCCGGTCTGCGCGGCATTGATCGCCAGCATCGCGGCCACCGGCAGCGCCACCCCCACACCGCTCAGCAGCAGCGCGCCGCCGTGCCGGCGCAACGCCGTGGCCTCGCCACGATGCGTGAATACCCGGAAGATCAACCACACCGCGGTGGGCAGCGCAAACACCAGCGCATCGAGCGGACGGATCGTGGCGGCAATGCCGAGGCAGCCGCCGGCGAGCAGCGCGGCAACCGGATGCGCCGCGTCGTCGCCCACGGCGTGGGCCAGCGCCAGCGCCGCGCCGATCAACCACATCATCTCGGAGACGTGGTCCATCATCGAGCCGCCGAGAAAGAGCACGAACGGCGAAAACGCAAAGAGCAGCAGGGCCGCGAGCGCAACACCGTCGTGCGCCTCGATGCGGCGCAGCAGCCGGGCAAAGAGCACCACCGCCACACCGGTGCACACCGGGCCGACCAGCCACGCGGCGCCGAGCAGCACGCCGAGCATCAGCATGGCCGGCCCGCCCGGGGGGAACTGGCCGAACACCTTCCCGTGCCAGTCGAGCAGGTGCATCGCGCTGGTGAATTCCGGGTGCGCTGGGACCGGCAGGAAGAGGTGCCCGGCGGCAAAGATGTGCGCCTGGTAGAGCTGGATGATCTCGTCGATCAGCAGCGGCCTGGCCGAGAGCACCGATTGCGAAACCGCGGCACAGGTGGCGGTGACCGCCACCCCCAGCGCACCGTCGGCGAGCCAGCGGCTGGCCCGCCAGCGCGCCGCGATCCGCGCCCATGCGCCGTCCCGCCACCACCCCGACCAATGCCGCAGCACGATGAACAGCACCACCAGCACGCCGGCGAGGATCGCGCCGCCCTGCACCCATCCCGTCAGCCACTCGTGATACAGCGCCGCGTCGTGGCCCCCGGGAATCCAGTTGGCGATCGGAAGGAGGCCGAACAGCAGCAGGATGACCGCCGCGGCCTGGGCCACCTACTTCGCCTCGGTTTCTTCGTAGCGCGACAGCTTGCGGTACAGCGTGCTGGGATCGATCCCGAGCGCCTCGGCGGCGCGGGTCTTGTTGCCGCCCTCGGATTGCAGCACGAACATGATGTAGGCGCGTTCGATCAGGTCGAGCGGCGGGTTGGGCTGCGCCCGCTCGGCCACCAGCGGTTCCTTGCGGCGCCGGGTGATGCGCTCGGGGAGGTTGCCCGGATCGATCAGGTTGCCCTTGCTCATCACCACGGCGTGCTCCAGCGCGTTCTGCAGCTCGCGGACGTTGCCGGGCCACTCGTAGACCATCACCGCGTCCATCGCCTCGCTCGACAGCGCCTTGGGCTCGCCACTCCGCTCGTTGGCGAGTTCCTGCAGGAAGTGGTCGATGAGCAGGATCAGGTCGTCGCGACGGTCGCGCAGCGGCGGCAGGTCGACCGCGATGACGTTGAGCCGGTAGAACAGGTCGGAGCGGAACGCCCCGCGGCGCACCTCCTCTTCCAGGTCGCGATTGGTCGCGGCGATGATGCGCACGTCGACCGGGAGCGCCTCGGTGGCGCCGACCGGAATCACCTCGCGCTGCTGCAGCACCCGCAGCAGCTTGACCTGCAGCGACGGCGGCATCTCGCCGACTTCGTCGAGGAAGAACGTGCCGCCGCGCGCCGCCGCAAAGAGCCCCTGCTTGTCGCGGACCGCGCCGGTGAACGACCCCTTGACGTGCCCGAACAGCTCGCTCTCCAGCAGGGTCTCGGGGAGCGCGCCGCAGTTGATTGACAGGAACGGCCCGTCGGTGCGCAGCGAGGCGTCGTGGATGTAGCGCGCCAGCACCTCCTTGCCGGTGCCGCTCTCGCCGCCGATCAGCACCGTCGAATCGGTCGGGGCCACCACGTCGGCGAGTCGCAGCACGTCGAGGAAGCGGCGTGACTTTCCCACCGGGCGGGTGGCGGTGGGCCGCGGCGCGCCCGACTTCCGGATTTCCTGCTTGAGCTGCTTGTTCTCGACCCGGATCTGGCGGAACTCGCAGGCGCGATGGAGGATCGCCAGCAGCTCGTCGTTGGAGAACGGCTTCTGCAGGTAGTAGAACGCCCCGGCGTTGACCGCCTGGATGGCGCTCTGCAACGAGGCCTGCGCCGTCATCAGGATCACCGGCGTGATCGGATCGGCCTCCTTGACGGCCTGCAGGATGTCGAGCCCGGTCACCTGCGGCATCCGCACGTCGGTGAGGACGATGTCGGGCGCGTTGGCGCGGATCGCGTCGAGCCCCGCCTTGCCGCCTTGCGCGGTCTGGACCTCGAATCCCTCCTTCCGCAGCAGGATCCGCAAGGTGTCGAGGATTCCCGACTCGTCATCGATGACCAATACCGAGGGCTGCTGATTCATGCCCCGCTCTCCCTGTTCCAGGTCGCTGGCAGATAGATCGTGAATGTGGTGCCCTGGCGCGGTCCGCTGTCGACCAGGATGACGCCGCGGTGCGCCGCCACCGCGCGCTGCACGATGGCCAGGCCGAGGCCGGTGCCGCCCTGGCGCCCGGTGACGAACGGCTCGAAGAGGCGCTCGCGCACCGCCTCGGGAATGCCCGGCCCGTCGTCGCGCACCGCCAGACGGATCGAGCGGTCGAGCGAGCCGGGCGGCCGTTCGCCGAGCGGCGCGCGATCGACCGTGACGGTCACCGTCCCGGTCCCCGACATTGCCTGCGCGGCATTGAGCACCAGGTTGCTGACAATCCGGTGCATCAGGTCGCGATCGGCGTCGATCATCGTCGGTTCGCCGTCGACCGCCAGGGTGACCCCGCGCGACGCGGGATGCTCCTCCACCACGCGGAGCGCGTCGCGCACCACCTCGGCGAGGTCGAGCCGCACGAACTCACCGGCGCGCACCCGCGAGAAGTCGAGGAATTCGCTCAACAGCCGGTTGAGGCGTTCGCTTTCACGCATCACCAGGCGCGCCAGGGTCTGGTCGTCTTCGTCGTCGTCGACCCGGTGCGCCAGCTGCTCGACGGCGCTGCGGATCGCCGCGAGCGGATTGCGGATCTCGTGCGCCAGCGACGCGCTGAGGGCGGCGACCGCCTCGAGGCGCTCGGCGCGCAACCGGAACTCCTGCAGCCGCTTGAGGTCGGAGATGTCGGTGAAGATCGCCGTCACCAGGCGCCGCCCGGTCCCCGGACGGCTGAAGGTGGTGGTGCTGAGGCCCACCGGGAAGAGCGTGCCGTCGGCGCGCCGCACCGCCGCCTCGCCGCGCGATACCCGGCTGCCGTCGGTGATGCCGCGCACGATCGCGTCGTGCAGCTCGCGGGAACGGGCCCGGAGGATCTCCAGCACCGGCTGCCCGAGCAGGAACGGGGCGCCGCTGAGGATCTCGCGGCCCCGCGGATTGAGGTAGCCGAGCCGGCCGTCGCCGTCCACCGTCATCACCCCGGACTGGATCGTGCCGAGAATTTCGTGCGCCTCGCGTTGTGACTGCGCCAGCGCGGCGGCGAGCGCGTGGTGGGTGCGGGAGGCGCCCGAGAGGCGGTTGCCGAGCAGCGCAATGAGCGCGCCGATGAACGCGATCACCGCCACCTGGGGCCAGAACGCGGCGTCGTGGGGCAGGCTCGACATCAGCGTGGCGGTGACGTAGCTGCCGACCGCCAGGGCCACCACGAGCAGGCCGCGCCCCACCGGCAGGAGCAGCGCGTAGACCGTGACCGCCGCGATATAGAGCGCCGCCACCGCTTCGGTGGTGAACGTCACCAGCGACGTGATGATCAGGACGTCGACGCCGGCCTGCAGCAGGAGCGAATTGGGCCCCGGCGTCTCGCTCGAACTGCGCAGCGACCAGAACAGCCAGACGGTGGCCGCCAGCGCCGCGGCGGCAAGGGCGGCGATCGACGCCGAAAGGGCGCGGTCGGCGGGGCCCTGCGGCGGGCCCAGCGCCCGTCCCAGCGCCATCGCGATCAGCACCAGGCGCACCACGAGAATCCCCGACAGCAGCGGGCGCGGCCCCGGCACCGCAAGGCGCTCCAGGCCGCGGCGCGGCGCCGGCGGCAACTCCGGTCCGACCGGATAGGCTCCGGCCCGGACCTCGACGGTCTCGGGTGGTGGCGGCGATGTGCTCAAGTCGTTGTAATATGCTGCATCGCCGGCGCGTTCGCCCGGGGGAGGAGCACCTGACCGCACGTTCCCGCACCACACCGTCCGCGCCCCGGGCATTCCCCGGCTTCGATCGCGGCCTCTTCCGCTTCCTGTCCGGGTTGCGTCGCAACAACCGGCGGCCGTGGTTCGAGGCGCATCGCGACGACTACGAACGCCTGGTCCGCGAGCCGATGCGCGCCTTCATCGAGGAGCTCGACACCCGCCTCGCCACCGCGATTCCCGAGCTGGTGGGCGACCCGAAGCGCTCGATGTTCCGCATCCATCGTGACATCCGCTTCTCGAAGGACAAGTCGCCGTACAAGACCCACGTCTCCTGCTGGTGCTATCACGCCGACGCCGGACGCGGCGTGGGACGCGAGGCGCACGGCGGCGCCGGACTCTACGTTCACATCGAACCGGGGCGCTCGATGATCGGCGGCGGCATCTGGATGCCGCCACGCGACCAGTTGACGGCGATCCGCGACGCGCTCGCGGAACGGCCCGCGGCGTTCACCCGCGTGGTGCGCGCCGCCGCCTTCCGCCGCCGCTACGGCGCGCTCGCCGACGACGCCATGCTGCAGCGGGTGCCCCGCGGCTTCGCCGCCGACCATCCCGCCGCCGGTTGGCTCCGCTATCAGTCGTTCACCGCCGGGCGGATGCTCACCGACGCCGAAGTGCTCGACCCCGACCTGCCCCGGCGCCTCGAGCGCGACATCGTGACGTTGCGCCCGCTGATCCGCTGGCTCAACGACGCCATCGGCTTTCCATCCGCGGAGCGGCGACTGTGACCGGGCCGGTGCCGGTGCGGATCGACAAGTGGCTCTGGGCGGCACGCTTCTTCAAGACCCGCACCGCGGCGACCACGGCGGTGGCGGGCGGCAAGGCGGCGGTCAACGGCGAACGGGCCAAGCCGGCAACGCTGGTGCGCCCCGGCGACGCCATCACCCTGCGCATCGCGCCGTTCGACTATCACCTCGTCGTCACCGGCACCGCCGAGCGACGCGGCTCGGTGGCCGCCGCACAGGCCCTCTACACCGAGACCGACGACTCGCGCGCCGCTCGCGAACGGCATGCCGAGCTGCTGCGCCTCGCCCCGCAACCGGGATTCGGTGCGGGGCGGCCGTCGACACGGGATCGGAGATTGCTCGGGAAATTGCGCCGAAAGGACTAGCCGGCGATCACAACCCCGCAAACCACGGATACCCCTGGTCTTCCCAGTATCCGCCCGGCTTGTTGTCGGTGAATGTGACCTTCGTCAGGTACTTGGTGAGCTTGTAGCCGAGCTTGATCGGCGAGTAGAGCCGGAGCGGCGCGCCGTGGGCCGGCGCCAGCGGCTGGCCCTCGAACGCATCGGCAAGGATGGTCTGCGGATGCATCGCGCTCGCCATGTCCCAGCCGTTGTAGTACTGGTCGTCGAACGAATCGAACCGGACGAATCGCGCGCCCGGCATGGGATCGACCATCGCGGCGATCGTCGCGAACGGCACGCCGCTCCACGACTTCACCACCGACCATCCCTCGACGCAGTGATGCGTCACCGTGTAGCTGACGTGCGGTAGCTGCGCCAGCATTTCGAGCGTGAACGTCGCCGGCCGGCGCACCAGCCCGCCCACCTCGAGGCGCCACGCCGCCGGCTGGTCCAGCACCGGCAGGTTGTCGGAGATGAAATACGCCGGCATCACCCCCTGCTGCACCTGGTGCGGCGGCGCCTTGGCGTCGCGGAGCGCCAGCAGCTTCTCGCCCAGCGCGTTGTTGAACGTGATCACCTTGTCGAACACCGGCTGCAACGCCCGGCCCCCGTCCCAGCCGCAGGCGGCGAGCGCCACCGCCGGCAGCACCGGCGCCACGCGGCGCAGGAACTCCCGCCGGGCCAGCGGATCGCGCGGGTCAATCATTGCCGGTGAACCTCCCCCGGTAGCGCCCGGTGATGATCGCGCGGAGCGACGCCGGGTCGGCGGCAAGGACCATCACCACGTGCACGACGACGAACGCCGTGAAGGTCCAGACCGCCACGAAGTGCCAGTAACGCGCCCACTCGTAACCGCCGAAGAGGTCGGTGAGCCACCGCAGCTGGATCGGCTTGGCAATCGCGAAACCCGACAGGATCGACACCACCGCCAGGAAGAGGACGAAGGTGTACGCCCCCTTCTGCAGCGGGTTGTGCTTGCCCTGGGCCGGATGGTCGGGGCGCAGCCGCAGGTAGTAGCGGGTCATCTGCCACGCGCCGGGGAGGTCGCGCGGCCGGAACAGCAGCTTGCGCCACTCGCCCGACGTGGCCAGGAAGAGGACGTAGGCCAGGCCGGTGAGCACGAACGGCCAGGCCAGCGTGAAGTGCCACCGCAGCCCGCCCGCAAGCCAGCCGCCCAGCCGCACCGCCTTCGGGATCGACACCCGGCTCGCGTCGAGCGGGTTGAAGACGTTGAACACCGCGCCGTGGTAGCCGATGTGCGCAAACGCCATGTAGATCTGCAGCCCGCTGGCGATCATGCCGGCGAGAAACAGCGCGTTGAGCCAGTGGGTGATGCGGACCAGCGCCCCGTGACGGCGGACGCCCCGGCGGTCGGACGCCGCCGGAGCATCGGCCGGCGGCGGGTCAATGGGCAGGGTGGTGGTCGACACCCGTCAAATGTAGAGCCGCGGGCGCGGTTCAGTGATGGCTCGATGTCCCGTTGATGTCGACCTTGGCGTTCCCCTGGCTGTCCATGATCCGGACGTGGCCGCCGTTGCTGTCGCCGGAGATGTCGACGATCGGATGGCCGTTGGCGTCGCGCACGATTACCGACCCGCCCGCCGAATCGCCCCGCATGCTGACAACCTCGCGACCGTCGACCCGCACCGAGAAGCTGCCGTGATCCGACCGGATGTCGACATTGCCCGAATCGCCCACGCCGTGCACCGCGTTGCGCGCCAGATCGGCCACCTGCTCGTTGGGCACCCAGAGTGTCACGGTCCGGTCGCCCGGCTCCAGCACGATGTGCCCGAACGGCACCAGGTCGAGCGACGCCGAGTCCGACGAGGCCGCGCACGAGAACCTGGTGTGGCTGTCGAAGTGCCGCGCGTCCCGGATCATCAGCCGACAATCGTCAAGGGTGGCGAGCGACGCCCCACTGTCGAGCGTCACGTTCATCACCGCCGAGTCGACCCGCCCCGGATGCGAGCGCAGCAGCTGAAGTTCGCTGATGTCGCCAAGCCGCTGGTTGTCGATCCGGAACCCGGCGTGCATCAGCGGCAGCCCCGACGGAATCACCGACTCCACCACTTCCTTGCCGCGCGCGATCGCCGCCAGCACTCCACGAACCACGAAGGTGCCGACCACGAAGATCGCCGCCATCGCGAACCCCACCTTGATCCAGTATTTCCGGTCCATCTGCCCCCCCTGATTCAGCCGCCCGCCACGGTCGTTCCGTCGCCGTTTCAGTTCTAAACGTAGTCAAGGCATCCCCGGTTTCACTACGTTTCCGGCGTGACCCGGACCCTCGAGACCCTTCGCTGGGACAACGCCTTCGCGCGGCTCCCCGACGCCTTCCACCAGCGGATCGATCCCACCCCGCTGCCGGCGCCCCGGCTGGTCGCCGCCAACCCGGCGGCGGCCGCCTTGCTCGACCTCGACCGCGCCGAACTGGCCCGGCCGGAGTTCGTCGCGGCCGTCAATGGTGACCGGCGGCTGCCGGGGAGCGAACCGGTCGCGACAATCTACGCCGGGCACCAATTCGGCGTCTGGGTCCCCCAGCTCGGCGACGGCCGCGCCATCCTCCTTGGCGAGGTGGTCAACGCGCATCACCAGCGGTGGGACGTCCAGCTCAAGGGGGCCGGGCCTACCGCCGTTCTCCCGCATGGGCGACGGCCGCGCGGTGCTGCGCTCGTCGATTCGCGAATACCTCGCCAGCGAGGCGATGCACGCCCTGGGGATTCCGACCACCCGCGCGCTGGCCATCGTCGGCAGCGACGCACCGGTGTACCGCGAACACACCGAGACCGCGGCGATCCTGCTCCGCCTGGCACCGAGCCACGTCCGCTTCGGTAGCTTCGAGCTGTTCGCATCCCGTGGCGCAGCACGACGAAGTGCGGCGGCTCGCCGACCACGTCATCGACCGCTACTACCCGCACCTGCTGGTGCGCCCCGCGGCACAACGGTTCGCCGCGTGGTTCCGCGAGGTGGGCGAACGCACCGCGCGCCTCATTGCGCAGTGGACCGCCGTGGGCTTTGCGCACGGGGTGATGAACACCGACAACATGTCGATTGTCGGAGTGACCCTCGATTATGGCCCGTACGGCTGGATCGACGGCTACGATCGCGACTTCATCCCCAACCACTCCGATCCCGCGGGACGGTACGCCTACAGCCAGCAACCGATGGTCGGCCTCTGGAACCTGGCACGCCTCGGCGAAGCGCTGCTGCCGCTGGTTGCCGAAGACGACCTCCGCGAGGCACTCGAGGGCTATCGCACCACGTTCGAACGGGAGGTCGACGCCATGATGCGCGCCAAGCTCGGCCTCTCCACCAGCGAACCCGGTGATCAGGCGCTGGTGAGCGAGCTCTTTGCCATGCTGCAACGCCATGCCGCCGACTATACCGGCTTCTTCCGGGCGCTGTCGCACTACGCGCCGGGAGACGATGCGTCGCGCCGCGCGGTGGCGGCATTGCTCGGCGCCGATCCCGCGGCCGACGCGTGGCTGGCGCAGTATGCCACCCGGGTGTTGCGCGAAGCATCCGACGACAGCGACCGCCGCCGGCAGATGCTGGCGACGAACCCCAAGTACGTGCTGCGGAACTGGATGGCGCAGGAGGCGATCACCCTCGCCGAGTCGGGGCAATTCGAGCGCATCGAGGAGCTCCGGCAGCTCCTGGAGCGCCCCTTCGACGAGCACCCGGCCGCGACACGTTACGCCGGTCCGCCGCCGGAATGGGCGCCGGACACTGTCGGTGAGCTGTTCGTCGTGACGAGAGCGCGGGGCCCGGGCCAGTTTTGAAGTTCCGGGCCCCGGGCCCTGGGCCACGGGGGCCTTTGCTCTTCTCGGCTCCGGGCTTCCCGCTTAAAATCCGGCCGTGACTTCAGACCAGCCATCGGGTTCCATCACGCCGCGCCACTGGATCGCGATCACCGCGCTCGTGGCCGGCATCGTGGCGCTCTATCTCCATCTCTGGAAGCTCGGCCTGGTGGGGCAGCTGGTCTGCACCAACGGCGAGGGGTGCGAGCGGGTGCAGTTCTCGCGCTACGGCTGGTTCCTCGGCGTCGACGTGGCGCTGATCGGGACCATCGGCTACACAGCCATCGTGATCACGTCGCTCATCGGCACCCGCGCCGACCGGGCCGACGATCCGCGCATCACCGACCTGCTGACCTTCATGATCGGGCTTGGCTTCCTCTTCACGCTCAAGCTCAAGTACGACGAGTTCATTCTGCTGCGCTCGTTCTGCCCATGGTGCGCCATCAGCGCGGTGATCATCACCACCGATCTGGTGCTGGTGTTGTTCGACCGGAGAAGGGTGCGCCGCTACCGCACCTGACCGGGCTGCAGGTCCTTTCCCAGTTCGTCCAGCCGCCCCACCTGCCGCAGCTCCGGCGCGAGCCACGCCGTGCCGCCGACCGTTGCGAGTGTGAGCGCGCCGCCGAGCAGCACTGCGGGAATCGCGCCGAAGAGCCGCGCCGTCACTCCCGATTCGAACCCGCCGATCTCGTTGCTCGATCCGACGAAGATGGTATTGACCGCCGACACCCGCCCCATCAGGCGGTCGGGCACCAGCAATTGCAGTAGCGTCGACCGGACCACCACGCTGATCATGTCGGCGGCACCGGTGATCACGAGAAACGCAAAGGACAACCAGAGCACGCCGGGCCAGCCCGAAACCGATCGTCGCCGCGCCGAAGATCGACACCGCGATCAGCAGCGTGCGTCCGGCGCGCCGGAACGGCGGACGCCACGCGATGACGACCGACATCAGCACCGCCCCCACGGCGGGCGCGGCACGGAGCAGGCCGAGTCCACCCGGACCGCTGTGCAGGATGTCGACCACGAAGATCGGCAGCAGCGCCACCGCGCCGCCGAACAGCACCGACAACAGGTCGAGCGTCAACGCCGCAAGCAGCACCTGCTGGCGGCGGAAGAATCGCAGCCCTTCGGCCAGCGAGTGCCAGAGCGATTCGCCGTCGACCCGCGGAGGCACGCCGCGGAAGCGGATCGCCCCGAGCCCCACCAGGCCGACGACGAGGAGGGCTGCTTCCACCAGGTAACCGCCCCGCGGCCCGATCAGGACGTTGAGGACACCGCCCATTGCCGGTCCGACCACCGCGCCGAGCTGCCAGGTGATGCTCCGCCAGCTGACGGCGTTGGCCTGCAGTTCGCGCGGCATCATCGACGCCGCCAGCGCCGTGCGGGCCGGCTGCAGGAAAGCGCGACTGGTGCCGATCACCACCAGCACCCCGTAGACCCCGGCCACCCGGAAGTGCACCGCCGATCCGGTGAGTCCGGCGAGTGCCGCCAGCACCAGCGAACACCCCAGCAGCAACCAGGTGGCAATCAACGCCAGGCGCCGGCGGTCCATCCGGTCGGCAACGTGCCCGCCGAACAGCGAGATGAGCACCACCGGCAACGCCTCGGCGAGCCCCACGAGCCCCAGCGAGAGCGCGTCGTGGGTGTCGAGGTACATCTGCCACGCGACAATGAGGTCCTGGACCTGGATCCCGAGGGTCGTGGCGAAATGGGCGATGAGGAATCGCCGGTAGTCGGGGCGCCGCACCGCCGCCCATGGATCGTGGCCGTTCACCAGCTACGGTCTGGGCGGCATCGAGATCTCGAGCCCGTTGCGGACCAGGCGCGCTCTGGCCTCGGACGGCATCGCGACGAGGAACTCGCGCCCGCCGGACGCGAGCACCGGGTAGCGCGAGGCGTATTCCTGCAGCGCGGGGAGGAGCAGGAACTCGGGGATGCCGATGCCCTGCACCGTCACCCGGTCGAGATGGAAGCGCATCACGCCACCGTCATGTTGCGGCATCGAGATCTCCGCTACGAAGACCGAGTTCGAATCGAGAAACGAAAAGATCGGCCCCAGTTCGTCCCGCGCCTCGGGAGGGAAGTTGCTCAGGCGGCCGGCGATCCGCACCAGCTGGCTGTCGGACGTGACGCGGAACAGCAGCGAGTCGCCGAACGGCGGCACCCCGAGCCGCGCCAGGACGTGCGCCGCGAAGTCACCGATGTTGACGGTGTCGACCAGCCGGGTCCGGGACAGGAAGACCGAGTCGATGATCGCGCCGGCCCGGACCACCCCCGAGTCGGTAATCCGCGAACCGGGAAGCGGCGGCGGCGCCCCCGACGGCTTCTGCGCCGAGACCGCCGGCGCCACCAGCACCAGTGCTCCGATCCAACCCAGCCACCACCTCCGCACCGCTGCCTCCTTTGCCGCATCGGCCGCCCCGGGAACGGCAGGCGGCGCATCGCGCGTTCGACTACAATGTGGGCGATCCTGAGCCGTCCTGCGCCCCCGACCCCAGACCCCGGACGTTCGATGCCCCGCTCCGCCACACTCCTCGCCGTCGGATTGCTGACCCTGACCGCCGCGGCCCCGGCCACATTCCGTTGGGGCGTCGAGGGGCACCACGTCGTGGCCCGGGTGGCCGCGGCGCGCCTGACGCCCCGCGCCCGCGCCGAGGCCGACCGGTTGCTCGGTGGGCAGAGCCTCGAATCGGTCAGCACCTGGGCCGACGAGATCCGGCACGATCGTCCCGCCACGGCGCCGTGGCATTACGTCGACATCGAACTCGGCGACACCAGCTACGTCGCGGCGCGCGACTGCCCGAAGGACGATTGCGCCGTCGCCGCCATCCATGACGAACTGGCCATCCTGTCGGATCCGGCGCGATCCGATTCGGCGCGGGCCGAAGCACTCCGCTGGGTGATCCACCTGGTCGGTGACATTCACCAGCCACTGCACGGCTCCGACGACCACGACAAGGGTGGCAACGCGGTCGAGGTGACGTACCGCGGCAACCCGGTCAACCTGCATTCGCTCTGGGACACCGGATTGCTGCAGACCCTCGGCGACGAGGACGCCGTCGTGGCGCGCATCGACAACGAGTTGACCCATCGCGACGACCTCGACGCGCTCGCGAAGTCGACCCCGGCGCAGTGGGCAATGGAATCGCACGACATCGCCCGGCGAGTGGTCTACGGCATGCTGCCGCCGTCGCACGACATCGATTCGGCGTACGTCGCGGCGGCCCAGCCGGTCATCGTCGAGCGGCTGCTCCGCGCCGGCGTGCGGCTCGCCGCACTGCTCAACCAGGCGCTGGGACAGTAAGCGATGCTGGTGCGCCGATTCTACGACCAGCGGCTCGCGCAGGCGAGTTATCTCGTGGCCTGCCAGCGGACCGGCGAGGCGATCGTCATCGATCCGGCGCGCGACATCACGCCGTATCTCGAGGCGGCGCGCGACGAGGGGGTGCGGCTCGCCGTCGTGGCCGAGACGCACATCCACGCCGATTTCGTCTCGGGGGCGCGTGAACTGGCGGCAGCCACCGGCGCCCGGCTGGCGCTGTCGGCCGAAGGCGGCCCGGATTGGCAATACCGCTACGCCGCCGCCGACGGCGCCACCCTGCTGCACGACGGCGACGTGATCACCCTCGGCGGCGTCGAGCTCACCGTCATCCACACCCCGGGCCACACCCCGGAACACCTGGCGTACCTCGTCACCGACACGGCTCGGAGCAGCGAGCCGGTGGCACTGGTCAGCGGCGATTTCCTCTTCGTGGGCGATGTCGGCCGTCCCGACCTGCTGGAGCGCGCCGCCGGCGTGCACGGCACCATGGAGAGCGGCGCGAGAATGCTGTTCCGTTCGCTGGCACGCCTCGAGGCACTTCCCGACCACCTGCAGGTCTGGCCCGGCCATGGCGCCGGATCGGCGTGCGGCAAGGCGCTCGGTGCCCTGCCCACCAGCACGCTGGGCTACGAACGGCGCACCAACTGGGCATTCGGCGTGGCTGACGAAGACGCCTTCGTGCAGGCCGTGCTGGAAGGGCAACCCACGCCGCCCAGCTATTTCGGCCGGATGAAGCAGGTCAATCGCGATGGTCCGCCGCTGCTCGGGCGCCGGGCCGCGGCGGTGCGCCTGCCGGCGACGGCCCTGGCCGCTGCGCTCGAGCAGGGTCCGGTGGTCGACCTGCGGACCAGCGCCGAATCCGCGGCCGGCCACGTCCGCGGCACCGTCAGCATCCCGCTCAATCGCGCATTCACCACCTGGGCCGGCTGGCTGCTCGCTCCCGACCGACCAATCTCGCTGGTCGCCGCCGACGAGGAGTCGGCCGACGCCGCGGGCATCGCGCTCCAGGCCATCGGCCTCGACACCGTTGCCGGCGTCCTGCTGTGGCCCGGGATCGTCGCGGCGGTCGACCGCGACGTGATTGCCTCGACAGAGCGCGGTCGCATGATCGACGCCGAAGCGCTGCACGCCCGGGGATGGCGCATCATCGATGTCCGCGACGACCACGAGTGGGCGGCGGGGCACCTCCCGGAAGCAGTGCACCACCCGCTCGGGACCCTCGCCGCGGCGGTGGCCAACGACGACCGGAACGCGCCGGTGGCGGTGCATTGCGAGTCGGGGTCGCGCTCGGCGATTGCCGCGTCGATCCTCGAGCGGCTCGGCTTTGCTACCGTCCTCGACCTCAACGACGGCTGGTCGACGTGGGTCCGCGCTGATGTCGCGTCCTGATACGCTCGTTCAACCCGGACCGGTGTGCTCCGCGTAGCGCAATGGACGACCATTCGGCGTCCGGAACAGAAGGAATGCACAATGAAGACCCAGATCACGCTGACGGCGCTCGCGTTGGCGCTCGCGCTGCCGCTCGCGGCGCAGCAGCCCGCCGGGCGGCCGGCGACAAAGGCCGCTCCGGCGGCAGTTGACACCGCGGCACAGATTCAGGCCATCCGCCAGAAGTACCAGCAGCAGCTCACCACCGAACAGGCGGCGATCGATTCCACCCGCGCCCGGATGCGGCGCGAGCTGGCGCCGTTGCGCGGCCCGCGCCAGCGCTTCGGGGCGCGACCCCGGACCGCGGGCCGGATGGCGCTCGGCGGTCGCGGCCGTCCGATGGCGGGCATGGCTGGCCGCGGTGCGATGGCGATGCGGCATCGCGGCATGATGGCGCAGCGCGGCTTCGGGGGGCGCGGACCGATGATGATGCGGCGCCAGGGCATGATGGCGCAGCGCGGCGGGCGCGGACCGATGATGATGCGGCGTCCCGGCATGATGTCGCGGCCCGGATTCGGCCCGGGCCAGGGGCGCGGTGGCATGGCGCCGATGCAGGGTGGCGGCCGGGGCCAACTGCCGATGGGCCGCGGCCAGGGCATGCCGCCCGGCGCCGCACCGGGAGCGGGCCGTGGCCGCGCCGGCGGGGCACCGCCACCGCGCCCCCGCGCCGATTCGACCGCCGGCGGCGTTGGCCCCACATCGTCCCGGTGACATGAACCGCGACCAGCGGTGGTTCGTCACCCAGATGGGGCAGGTCTCTGAAGAAGACGGCCTGACCCGGATTGCCGGGCGGATCTTTGCCTTCCTGTTGCTGAGCGATGCGCCCTGTTCCATCGACATGCTGGCCGGATCGCTCAAGGTGAGCAAGGCGAGCGTCAGCACCGAAACCCGCCGGCTGCTGGCCCGCGGGGTGGTGGCGCGGAGCCGCCGCCCCGCCGACCGGCGGGCCTATTACGCCATCGCACCCGACTTCTTCGCGCGGCAGCTGGCCTACCGGCTGGCGCGGCGCGAGCGGCTCCGGGCGCTGGTGCGTGACGCCCGGCGCCGGTTGCGCACCGCGCCGGAGCTGATCCAGCAGCGGCTGGAGTACATGGAAGTGGTGCAGGAGTTCGTGCTGGGGCGGGCCGACGACGCGCTGGCGGAGTGGCGCCTGCGGATCGCCCGGCGGAGGCGGCTGGCCCGGCGCTAGCGTTCAGTCTATACTGAACGCCGAATGACCGCCGCTTCCCCCCCGGCATCCACCGCCGCCGTTCCACCCGACCTGCCCGCCCCCGCCGCGGCCCACCGCGGCGCGCCCCACAAGTACCTCATTGCCATCGCCGTCGTCCTGGCATCGATGATCTATGTCATCGACAGCTCGATCGTCAACGTCGCCCTCCCCGACATGATGGGCAACCTCGGCGCCTCCCTCGACGAGATCGCCTGGGTCTCCACCGGCTACATCCTCGCCACCGTCATCATCATCCCGATGACCGGCTGGCTGGGGGCGTTCTTCGGCCGCAAGCGCTATTTCGTGGGCTCCGTCCTGGTGTTCACCGCCGCGTCGTTCCTCTGCGGCCAGTCGCACACGCTGGCGATGCTGATCACCGCCCGCGTCATCCAGGGCGTCGGCGGCGGCGCCCTGATGACCGTCTCGCAGGCGGTGCTCTTCGAGGCGTTCCCGATCGAGGAGGCCGGCACCGCCATGGCGCTCTTCGGCCTCGGCGTCATGGTCGGCCCGACCATCGGCCCGACCCTCGGCGGCTATATCACTGATCACTATAGCTGGCCGTGGATCTTCTACATCAACGTGCCGGTCGGCCTGCTGGCGGCGTTCATGATTGCCCGCTACGTCCACGACTCGCCCCACCAGCAGCGCACCCGCAACATCGACGGCATCGGCATCGCCCTGCTGGCGGTCAGCGTCGGGTCGGTGCAGTACCTCCTGGAGCAGGGCCAGCGCCTCGACTGGTTTGCCTCCGGCACCGTCATTGCCCTGGCGGTCATCGGCATTGCCGGCGGCATTGCCCTGTTCTGGCGCGAACTGACCACCCCGCAGCCGGTGATCGACTTCCGCGTGATGCGCCACCGGCAGGTCTGGGTCGGCACCCTCCTCGGCGTCGTCATGGGCATCGGCCTCTACGCCTCGGTCTTCACCCTGCCGGTCTTCCTGCAGGGCGACCTGCACATGACCGCCGAGCAGACCGGGCTGATTCTCCTGCCGGGGTCGGCGGCGACCGCCGTCGCCATGGCGGTGATCGGCCGGATCAACCGCTACGTCGACCCGCGCCTGATGGTCTCGATCGGCGCACTGCTCTTTGCCGCGTCGATGTGGGAGCTGGCGCATATCACCAGCGCCAGCGGCGCCGGCGACTTCTTCTGGCCGCTGATCCTGCGCGGCGCGGGGCTGGGGCTGATGTTCGTGCCGCTGACGACGGTGACGCTCGCCGGCCTGCCACCCCGCGAGCTGCCGCAGGGCACCGGCCTCTACAACTTCTTCCGGCAACTCGGCGGCTCGTTCGGCATCGCCATCTTCGCCACGCTGGTGGAGCACTTCACCACCGCGTACCGCTCCCGAATCGGCGAGCACGTCACCCTCTCCGACCCGGTCACCGTCACCCGGCTGCACCAGCTGACGGCGGGATTCCTGGCGCACAGCGGCGATCCTGTCGCCGCGCAGCGCCAGGCACTGCGACTCCTCGACGCCGAGATGACCGGTCAGGCGAGCGTCATCGCCTTTGCCCGCGTCTACATGCTGGCGGCGGGGCTGATCCTGGTGCTCATCCCGCTGCTGCTGCTGATCCGGAAGACCGACGTGCTCGAGAGCGAAGGTCTGGTGGCAATGGAATAGCCAACGGCCCGCGGCCCACGGCCCCGATGACGCAACTCGGCGTGAAGGATGGTCTCTCCACGCCGAGTTCCGGATCCGGGGCCGAGGGCTATCGGCCGGGGGCCGCTCTGCCTACTGTGCCGTCCACGTATTGTTGCTCCGATTGACGTCGACCAGCAGGTGATCGGGGTCGAGCTCGATCTTGCTCAGCGTCTTGCCGACAAAGTTGTACTCCCGCCGGTACTGCACGGTGTTGGTGCTCCAGACCTCCGCCGGATAGTCGTAATTCTCCGTCGAGCCGTCGCTGAAGGTGAAGCGGGCGCGGATCGGCATCACGCCGCGATCGCGGTTGCCGTACCACACCGCCACGTGGAGCGTGTCGCCGCTGGTGGCGGTGCGCACCGAATCGACGTCCTGGTCGAAGCGGTCGTTCTCGTACCACCACTCACGCCAGAACCAGTCGAGCCGCCGCCCGGCGACGTTCTCCATGGTGCGGAAGAAGTCGGCGGGCGCCGGGTGCTTGAAGGCCCAGCGCCGGATGTAGGCGCGGAACGCCTCGTCGAACAGCTCCGGCCCGAGAATCTCCTGGCGGAGCAGCTGCAGTCCCACGCTCGGCTTGACGTAGGCGGAGATGCCGAGGAGGAGCGGATTGATCCGGTCGGGGTTGATCATGATCGGCTGATCGACCCCGGCCGCCATGACCCGCTCGATGGTGTTGCGGTCGGACGCCGCGCGCTGCATCTCGGTGCCGTTCTGCGGGTAGCGCCGCGCCTCCGAGAACATGTTGATGAAGGTGTTGAATCCCTCGTCCTGCCACATGTACTCGCGCTCGTTCGACCCGACGATCATCGGGAACCAGTTGTGGCCGATCTCGTGGGTGATGACGTTGTAGAGCGCAAACTTGTTGCCGCTGGGCGCTTCCATGGCGAGCATCGGATATTCCATGCCGCTGATCGGCCCCTCGACCACCGAGATCTGCGGGTAGGGATACGGGAACCACCGTTCCGAGTATTCCTCGATCGACATCCGGGCCTGGTCGGCGCCGTCACTCCACACCGCGGCGGCACTGGGCCGGTAGTAGGCGTTGGCAATGGCGCCCTTGTAGCTCGATGCGTCCCAGATGTAGTCCGGCGCGCCGGCCCAGACCGCGTCGCGCACGTTGTGGGCGGCGAACTTCCAGGTCATGGTGCCGGTGGTGCGGGGCCGCGCCTTGCCGTTGACCAGCTCGAGGTTGGTCACGATCGGCACCGTGGTGTCCGACTTCGCCGCCAGCGCGAGGCGGTGGATCTCGGCCGGGGTGAGCACCGCCGACGGATTCTGCAGCATCCCGGTCCCGGCAACGATGTAGCCCGCCGGCACCGTGACGGCGACGGTATAGTTGCCGTAGTCCTCGTAGAACTCGCCCTGGCCAAGGTACGGGTCGGTGTTCCAGCCGCGAATGTCGTCGTAGACGCAGACCCGCGGATACCACTGGGCAATCTCGTAGAGCGAGCCGTCGCGTCCCATCCGGTCGGCGCCGTGCACCGGCACCAGGAAGTGCCAGGTGGCCTCGAACGTGGCGGTCGTCCCCGGCGCGATCGGCCGCGCCAGCTCCACTTCGGTCACCGTGCCGTTGTCGATCAGGTGCAGTGCGACGTGCTTCGCCGGCTGCTTCGCCGCGGCCGGAAGCACCTGGTCGTACGACTCGATGACGTCGCCGCCCTCGAAGTCCTGCGCCCCGAAGCGCGAGTTGGGCGGGTAGATGAACGAGTTGAGCGAGTTCTTCTTGAAGGCGTTCTGCTCGGTCTGGATCCAGATGAAGCGCAGCGTGTCCGGCGAGTGGTTGGTGTACCGCATCACCAGGTGGCCGTGCACCATCTTCTGCGCGGTGTCGAGGGTGGCCTGCAGGTCGTAGCTGGCGCTGTTCTGCCAGTACTCGGGACCCGGCATGCCGCTTCCCTCCCGGAACGCGTTCGGCGCCGGGAGCGCGGTCAGCGGCGCAAAGATCGACGTGTCGTCCACCGGGTGGAACGGTGGCCGGGGCGCCTGCTGCGCCGCCAGCGGCGCCGCAAGGCAGAGCAGCACGAAGGGAAGTCTGGTCATCATGACACTCTCAGGGTTGGTGGCGACCGTGGTCACACTCAGGCGCCGCGATGCGACGCGATGCCGAAGCGATGACCGATGATCATCTTGAGCCCGACCACGTCGGTGTGGCTGGTCAGCGCAATGCCGGTTGCCAGGTTGAATTCCCAGTCCGGCCCGAAATTGTAGTTGATGGCCGGGAACAGCTCCTGCTCGGTGTTCCGGAACGCCTCGAAGTCGAACAGCGGCCCGAAACTGCCGTAGTACTCCAGCGCCAGGTTCACCTTGTGTGAGACGTCGACGCCGACCTGAACGTTGGGAGAGAATTCGGGACGATGCCCCGCGTCAGGTCCCTTCAGGGCGATCTCGAGGCTCGGATTGATCGACCAGTAGAAGCGGCCCAGCTGCTGGTCGATGATCGGACGGATCTCGTAGGTCCACGTGTCGGGGGAGTACGCCTTCTTCTGGTAGCCGATCTCCTGCGACAGGCTCAGGCCCACCGGCCAGTGCCAGCGGGCCGGGACCGATACCCGGGGCCGGACGTGGGTACCCACCCAGTCGAAACCGGTGCCCGGCTGGATGGTGGTGAAGTTGTAGTACCCGATCTCGAGGAAGTCGTTGAAGCCGTGGGTGATCTCGAGGGTCTCGTGCTCGGCGTGCCGGGTGGAGTACTGACCCGGGGCCAGGTCGACCCCGCTCCGGGTGGTGTAGTTGCTGTGCAGCTCGACCATGGTGGCGCCGGGCGCCACCAGCTCCGACCCGTAGACCTGGATCTCGTAGTTGTCCTGGGCCGCCGCCGGCCGTGCCGCCAGCACTCCCGTGGCGGCGATCAGCGTCACCAATGCACACCGCGAACTTCCCATGGCAGACTCCGGTCGCGAGACAAGCAGGGGTCAGAGCCCCGGTAACCTAGACGGACCGCGACGATGACGGGAGGGAAACGACAGGGGCCGCGGCTCCCGGACATTCCGGATGCCGCGGCCCCCGTGCCGAGCCGGCCGGCGCTACTGCTGCACCGTCTGCATCAGGTTGAAGATCGGCAGGTACATCGCGACGATCATGCCCCCGACGATGACGCCGAGGAACAGGATCATCAGCGGTTCCATCAGGGAGAGCAGGCCACCCACCGCCACGTCGACCTCGTCGTCGTAGAAGTCGGCGATCTTGCTGAGCATCTCGTCGAGGCCGCCGGTCTGCTCGCCGACCGCAATCATCGAGATGACCATCGGCGGGAAGACGCCCGACTTCTCGAGCGGCCCGGCGATGGTGTCGCCGCCCGCGATGGAGGAGCGCGACGCCATGATGGCGTCCTGGATGACGGTGTTGCCGGCGGTCTTGGCGGTGATCTCGAGGCCGTCGAGAATCGACACGCCCGACGAGACCAGGGTGCCGAGGGTGCGGGTGAACCGCGACACGGCGGACTTCCGCAGCACGTCCCCGAGCACCGGCATGCCGAGCAGGATGCCGTCGATGCGGCGCCGGCCGTCGGTGGTGGCGTAATAGCGCTGGAACCCGAAGTACGCCACGCCGCCCACGAACAGCACCGCCCACCAGAAGGTGTGCAGGAAGTCGGACATCCCGATGACGATCCGGGTGGGCAGCGGCAGCTCCATCTGCACCGACGCGAACATCTCGCGGAACACCGGGATGACGAAGATCAGCAGCACCGCGATGGCGCCGATGGCGACGGTGAAGATGACGCCCGGGTAGATCATCGCGCTCTTCACCTTGCGGATCAGCTTGTCGTTCTTTTCCAGGAAGGTGGCGAGGCGGAGCAGAATGGTGTCGAGAATGCCGCCCGCTTCGCCGGCGGCGACCATGTTGACGTACAGCTGGGAGAACGCCGACGGGTGCTTGCCGAGGGCGTCGGCAAGGGTGTTGCCGGCCTCGACGTCCATCACCACGGCGTGGGCGACATCCTTGAGCTTGGGGTTGTCGGTCTGCGCCATGAGGATGTTGAGCGACTGCACCAGCGGCAGGCCGGAATTGATCATGGTGGCAAACTGCCGCGTGAAGATCACCACGTCGCGGGTGCTGATCGAGCGGCCCGGCAGCGAGAGCTTGATCTCCTTCGGCGCCTCGCGCAACGACACCAGCAGCAGCCGGTTCTTGCGCAGGTGGCCGATGACGTCGTCGCGGTTGGGCGCGTCAAAGGTCCCCTTCATGATCTGGCCGGTGGTGGCGTTCTTCGCGGTGTATTCAAAGACCGGCATCGGTTCCCCCAGGTGCTGTCCGCCGGGCGGCATGCCGCCGGCCGGCGCCCCAATAGTAAGTAGTATCGGCCACCCCGGCCGCTCCCTCGCGGCGGCCGGTCGGGCCGCCCCCGGGCAGGCCGGCGTCGCTCACCGCGACGCCGCCAGCCGCGACTCGCCGATCGGCTGCTCCTCGACCGGCACCTCGCCGATGGACCGCAGGAACTCCTGCGGGCTGGGCGAGACCCGGACGCACTCGTCCTTCGCCACTTCGCGGCTCATGTAGAGCTGGTAGAGGGCGTCGTTCATCGTCTGCATGCCGTGCTTCTTGCCGGCCTGCATCAGCGAGTAGATCTGGTGCACCTTGTCGTCGCGGATGACCGCCCGGATCGCCGGCGTCGCCACCATCACCTCCGCGGCCATCACCCGGCCCCGGCCGCTGAGGCGCGGCAGCAGCGTCTGGGTGATGACGCCCTCGAGCACGAACGCCAGCTGGGCGCGGACCTGCGACTGCTGGTTGCTCGGGAAGACGTCGATGATCCGGTTGATCGCTTCCGGCGCCGAGTTGGTGTGCAGGGTCGCCAGCGCCAGATGGCCGGTTTCGGCAATGGTCAGCGCGGCGGCGATCGTCTCCAGGTCGCGCATTTCGCCGATCAGGATCACGTCGGGATCCTCGCGCAGCGCGTACTTGAGCGCCGAGGCGAACGACGGCGTGTCGGTGCCCACCTCGCGCTGGTTGACAATCAGCGCTGGTGCCGGTGGATGAACTCGATGGGGTCTTCCACCGTGATGATGTGCCCGCTCCGCTCGCGATTGATCTTGTCGATCATCGCGGCCAGGGTGGTCGACTTGCCGGACCCGGTCGGGCCGGTCACCAGCACCAGGCCGCGGGGCCGCTCGGCGAGCTTGGCGGTGATCGGCGGCAGCCGCAGCTCCTCGAACGACTTGACGCTGAACGGAATCATCCGGATCGCCATCGACACGCAGCCGCGCTGCTTGAAGACGTTGCCGCGGAAGCGCGCCAGGCTCTGGATGCCGAAGGAGAAGTCGAGCTCGTCCTCCTGCTCGAAGCGCTTCTTCTGCGCCTCGGTGAGCACCGAGTAGGCCAGCGACAGGGTGTCCTTCTGCCCGAGCACCAGGTCGGCGCTGGAATCGACCAGCTCGCCGTCGATGCGCAACTTGGGCCGGACGCCGGTGGTCAGGTGGAGGTCGGAGGCATCCTTCGCCAGCATCTCCTCCAGCAGTTCCCGAAGGTTGAGGGTCATTCGCTCGTCTCCTTGACGACTTCCTCGAGGGAGGTAATCCCGCGTTCCAGTTTCTTCATGCCATCCATCCGCAACGTCAACATCCCTTCGGCGACCGCCTGGTCGCGCAATTCGGTGGTCGACGCCCCGGTCAGCACCATGCGCCGCAACGCGGGACTCATCGCCATCACTTCGTAGAGGCCGGCCCGGCCCCGGTACCCGGTGCCGCCGCACTGGTCACAACCGGTGCCGCGGAAGTAGGCAATCTGCCGCAGCGGCTCGATGTTCTCCGACAGCGCCCGCAACTCGGCATCGGTGTGCGTCACCGACACCTTGCAATTGCCGCAGATCCGGCGCACCAGCCGCTGCGCCACCACCAGGTTGACCGCACTGGCGACGTTGAACGCCTCGATCCCCATGTCGATCAGGCGGATCACCGTGCTCGGCGCGTCGTTGGTGTGCAGCGTCGAGAGCACCAGGTGGCCGGTCAGTGCCGCCTTGATGGCGATGCCGCCGGTCTCGAGGTCGCGGATCTCGCCGATCATGATCACGTTCGGGTCCTGCCGCAGGAACGCCCGCAGGGCCGCCGCGAAGGTCAGTCCCGACCTCGGGACGCACCGGCGCCTGGTTGATCCCCGGCAGGTTGTATTCCACCGGGTCTTCGGCCGTCATGATGTTGGTCTCGACGGTGTTGATCCGCTGCAGCGCCGAGTAGAGCGTCGTGGTCTTGCCGGAGCCGGTCGGGCCGGTCACCAGCACCATCCCGTACGGGTTGAGGATCGCCCGCATCAGGTCGGCTTCCGCCTTGACCTCGAAGCCGAACCGCGTCAGGTCGAGGGTCAGGTTGCCCTTGTCGAGAATGCGCAGCACGATCTTCTCGCCGAACAGCACCGGCAGCGTCGACACCCGGAAGTCGATCACCCGGGTCCCCATCTTCAGCTTGAGCCGGCCGTCCTGCGGCACCCGCCGCTCGGCAATGTTGAGCTGCGCCAGGATCTTCACCCGCGACGTCAGCGCCGCCTTCATCTTCAGCGGCGGCTTCATCACTTCCTGCAGCGCGCCATCGACCCGGTAGCGGATCCGGATTTCGTGCTCGAACGGCTCGATGTGCACGTCGGATGCACCGCGCTTGACGGCGTCGGTGAGGATGCCGTTGATCAGCTTGACCACCGGCGCGTCGTCGACCTGCGACTGGAGCATCGACTCGGCGTCGTCCTCTTCCTTGACCACTTCGACGTCGTCGCCGATCCCCTCCATCTCCTTGAGGATCGACTGCAACTGCTCATCGCCGGTCTCGTAATGCCGCTCGATCAGGCTCCGCAGCGTCTGCTCGCCGGCGAGCACCGGGAAGAGGTCGAACCGGGTGATGAACTTGAGGTCTTCGAGCAGTCCCTGGTCGGCGGGGTCGGCCACCGCGACCGTCAGGGTGCGCCCCTCGCGCTTGAGCGGCAGCACCATCCGCTTGACCGCCAGGTCGGCCGGGATCAGCCGCAACATCCTGGTGTCGACCTCGAAGCGCGACAGGTCGACCGCCGGCATCCGGTAGTGGCGGGCCAGCACCTTGGTCAGCTCCAGCTCGTCGAGCACCCCCTGGCGCACCAGGATGAACCCGAGGCGCTGGTGGCTGCTGCGCTGGTCCTGGAGCGCGGCGGCCAGCTGCTCACGGGTCACCAACCCCTGCGAAAGCAGGAGCTCGCCGAGGCGGTCGGTCGAGGGCGCCCCGGCATGGGGGGCGCCAGTGGCTGGGTGCGGTGCCGTCATCCCTGCCCCGAATTGCAAGGGGAGTGCCCCGAGGAGCCCGGCTCGCGGCCCGGCTCCTGGGCTAGTGAATGGTGACTCGGCCGCCGAGTCGGGCCACGAGCACCGCGGAGATCCCGGGGACCCGCCGGAGGTCCGTAACATCGCGAAATGGGCCCGCGCTGTCGCGAAATGCGACAATTGCTCGCGCCTTGGCTGGTCCGATCCCCGGAAGACTGTCCAGTTGCTGCGCCGAGGCGTGGTTCAGGTCGACCGCGGCAGCCCCGGGAGGCCCGGCAGCCCTCTCAGCTTCGGCCGGTACCCCCGCGAACGAAAGGTGGGGACCGAGCCGCGCCAGCAGCGCCGGCCCGATCCCCCGCACCTCCGCCAGCGCCGCCACCGCCGGGAACGGCCCGCGACTCTCGCGAAGCGCCACGATCCGCTTGGCGAGCGCGGGGCCCACGCCGGGGAGCCGCTCCAGCTCTTCGGCGGAGGCGCGGTTGACGTCGATCCGTTCGCTGTCCCCCAGCGGGCGGGCGAGGGCACGGATCGAATCGCGGTGGGCAAGCGGGTCCTTGTCGCCGGCGGAATCGACGATCATGGCGGCAATCGGCGCCGCACCCGGCTCGGCGGCGATGGCACGGATCAGGTGGCCGGCGACACCCAGCGCCAGGAGGGTCGCCAGGGCGCGGCGTTCGCGCTTCGAGAGGGCGGAGGTCATGCCGGGACATTACGCCCCGGCATCACCCCCGGTGGATCATTTTTCTTCGCGCCGGATCACCGCCACCGCGACATTGCCGACGATGTCGAGGCTCGCCGCGGAGATCTTGTCCATGGTGTCTTCCGGGGTGTGCCACGCCGGGTAGGTGAAGTCGATCAGGTCGACCGCCTTGATGCCGGCGTCGATCAGCGGCGAATGGTCGTCGGTGATCGCGCCCTGTTCCTCGCGCACGAAGACGTGACCATAGCCCAGCTGCTCGGCGACGTTCCAGATCAGATCGACCGCCGACGGCGCGGCGATCTGCGACAGCGGCTCGATCGGGATGCGGAGGTCCTTGTCGCCGATCATGTCGAAGAGCACCGCAAAGAGCGGTTGCGGCCCGGGCAGCTGATGCGCGGCATAGTAGCGCGACCCGATCAGCACGTCGGACATCGACCCGCTGAACGCGTCGAAATCCTCGCCGTCGTCGAACAGCAGGTCGACGCCGATGGTGGGCGGCTGCCGGTGCAGGGCGTCCATGACGCCGAGCAGCACGGCCACGCCGGACGCACCGTCGTTGGCGCCGGGGACCGGGGCCAGGGTGTCCTTCGATCCCGGCCCGTCGGCGTGCGGCCGGGTATCCCAGTGCGCCAGGTAGAGGATCCGGCGGGTCGCCTTGGGATTGAACCGGGCGATGACGTTGGTCATCAGGATCGAGTCGCCGTGCTGCAGGTGGTGCCACCACTGCTGCAGCACCACGGTGTCGGCCCTGGCGCGGGCGAGGGAATCGAGCCAGCGGGCTTCGGCAGCGTGGCCCGGGGTGCCGGGGATGCGCGGCCCGAACGCCAGCTGGGTCGCGGCGTACTGGTAGGCCTGCTGTCCGTTGAACTCCTTGACGGGGGCGGCCGAGGCACCGCCGCAACCGACCGTCAGGCCCATCATCAGGATGAAATACACCGGTCGCATCAGTGGAGCCCCACGGCTTCGAGCGGGATGCTGGCCTGCAGGTTGATGGTGATCACCGACCGCTTCTGGTCCAGGTTGCGAATATCGTTGAAAACGTAGCCGAGGACCAGACCGGTCGAGACCCCCTTGCCCATCGCCGCCGTGAAGCCGCCCCGCAGCTCGATATGGCGGGTGTCCGACGACGGCACGCAGGTCGAATCGCTCGACTGCTGGATGCAGGTGTAGCTGTTGAGCTGCTCGACCGAGAGCTGCGTCTGGAGGGTCCGGCGCAGCTTGGAGACCAGCCGCGGCAGCCGGATGTGCCAGCTCGCGGTAAAGGTCATGTGACTGTCGCGGCTCTGGGTGATGTTGCCGTTGGCGCTGGTGTTGGTGCGGCTCATCGACCCGTCGAAGCCGAGGTTGACACCGTTGCTCAGCGCCACGACGGCATTGGGCGAGACGGTGCGCTGGTTGGAGCTGTTTCCCGACCCGATGCCCCCGGCCAGCGGCGTCGACGACGTCGTCACGCGCCGCTCCACCGTCGACCCGAGGCGCACCAGGTTGATGATTCCGCCACGGAACGTCTCGCTCCAGCTGACGTTGCCGTTGGGCCAGTCGGTCGAGGTGGCCGTGGTCAGCAGGAATCCGGTGCCGTTCTGCTGATAATGGTTGCTGCCGGTCTGCGAATACGACAGCGACGCCGACACCCCCGCCGGGAAGTCCATCGACGTGGTGACGGTGTTGATGCCGTCGTTGATGACGCCGATGGCCTGCTGACCGCCGTGCGTGAGGAACTGGTCAAGCGGTCCCAGCGCCAGCTGGTAATCCAGCCCGGGAGTGAACGTCGCGAGGTCATAGGTCGACTGCAGCGAATGGCGGTGGACGAACTGCACCGGCCGCATCCGGGCAACGAAGTGTGCCACCGCGCTCGAATCGCCGAACAGGCGCCGCAGGGCGAGCGCCGGGTCCACCGACATCTGCAGCGAGACGGTGCGCGAATTGTTCAGCGTCTGCGGCAGGATGTAGGCGCCGGCGGTGTCGCCGTCGATGCGCACCGGATTCCGGCTCGCCAGGCTCCGTGACAGCACGAAGTTGGTCTGGATCGACGCCTCGGTGCGGAGCCAGCTGGCGAGCTGCGGTGACAGTCCGATGGAGTTGGCGTAGCTGCGGTCGCGCTCCACCCCGATGTCGGTCCCGAACAGCGACTGCCGCGAGTCGGCCGCGAGGCGTCCCAGCGACGTGGTGTCGGCATAGTGGCGCAGGTCCCGGGTGCTGGCCCAATCGCTGGTCACGACCAGCATGCCGAGCGGCTGCCAGACCATGCCGGCGCTGTTCTGCCAGAGGTGCTGCTCGGTGGTGACCGGCTTGAGAATCGTGTCGCTGAGCCGCTCGATCGGCACCGCGTATGACGTGAAGTCGCCAGAGGACCGCGACAGCGCCGACGCGACGTGCACGCCGGTGGGCCACCACGCAATGCTGGCCCGGGCAATCCCCTCGCCGGCGGTGCTGTGCTTGAACCACTCGGGCAATCCGTTGACCAGGCCCTGCAGGCCGAGGCTGGTGGCGTGACGGGCGACATTCAGCTGGTAACTCACCCCGACATTCCACGCCGACGCCGACGCGTCGCTCAGCTCGGTCGTGGTGGCACCGGTGGTGCCGCTGGCGGTGAGCGACAGCGGATCGAGCAGCAGTCGCGGCAGGAGCCGCTGGGCCTTGACGTTGCGCCGCACCGAGAACGACCACGCGGTGGTCTGGCTGTGCGGAATCCGCAGGCCACTCAGCCCGGGCCCGGCGAGGTCGGTGCCGCTGAGCAGGTCGGGCGTGACGTGACCGCTGCTGGTGGTGAACGTGAACGGCATCGCCAATCCGAACCGCAGCGGCAGGAAGCGATCGAGGTGCACCGTGCTGGTCGACGTGATGGTGCGGGTGGTCTGGTAGTTGGGGTTCTGGCCCATCAGCCGGAACTGGCCGCCCTCGCCGACATACGCGACATCGAACTGGGCCACGTCGGACGCCACCAGGTGAGCGCTCATGGTGCCGGCGAGGCCCACCTGCGAGATCGGCGCGGAGGCGCGGATGTCGTCCACCCAGAGCTCGGTTTCCGGAATCGCCGCGCCGCCGCCGTCCGGGTAATAGATGCCGGCGCTGATCTCCTGGACGGCGGCGAGGTTGGGCGGATTGACCTGCGGATCGCGGACCTGCACCACGTAGGGCCCGTCGCAGGCCACCCAGGCGTTGGGGTCGCCGCCGCAGGCCGGGTCGCTCACCGGCGTGTTGCTCCGCAGCCGCTCGTTCTCGATCTCCTCCCGCAACGCCGTCCAGCGGCTCAGGTCGATGACCAGCTCCGGGTCCCACGTCACGGTCGACGCCGGCGCGCGATACATGTAGAAGTTGTAGGCGTCACTGCCGATCTTGACGAACGCCTGAAGCGGACCGCCGTCCCAACCGGGGCCGCGGCCGCGCACCCAGACCCGGAGTTCCCGGTAGGCAAGCAGGTTCTGGCTGCCGGCCACCAACCGGGTGTATCCCTCGGCGCGTTCGCCCGGCTGAAGGTCGTTCACCACCACCCGCAACGACTTCTCGTTGATCTGCTGTGCCAGCTGGTTCTGGTTGGTGGAGACGGTCGTGGCGGCGTTGCCGATGCCCGGCGGCGAGGTATACCCCAGCTCGGTGTTCTGCGTCGAGACCGAGCCGATGTCGACCAGGCCGTGGGGCTGGGCAGTGGCGCCGCCGATCCCGGCAATCGGCGTGGTGGCCCGCTCGGCCCATGCCGCCCCGGTCAGCCGCATCCGGGCCAGCGCAAAGTGCACCGTCGAATCGCCACCGGCATGCGGTGGCACCACAAAGGCCACCCGCATCTGCTTGACCAGCCGGATGTCCGGCGTGCCGATGGTGTCGTCGGGCGTACGGAGCGGAATCCGGTAGAGGGTCCAGGTGGCGGTGTGCCCCAGGGAATCGGTCACGGTGTGCGACCGCACCGAATCCTTCGATTCCGCGTTGCCGAAGTCGAGCACGTAGCGGAAGACGTTTTCGTTGGGGCCCTGCGCATCGAGCACGTTGTCGCCGTCGAGGTCCTCGGTGTCGGGGTTGCCGTTGCCGTTGGTGCATCGCTCGCCGAGGTCGCCCCACGGGAAGAGCAGCACCTGCGCGCCCAGCGAGCGCTGACAGAGGGCCGGGTGCCGGATGACGATGCCACCGGGGCCGAAGACGCTGTCGGGGCGGTCGCCGAGGATGCCGGTGTCGGCGGAGACCGCGCTCCAGGTGCCGAAGGTCGACTTCTCGGTGTCGAGCCGCCCCCGGCCGACATACTGGCGCCCGGTCCAGATGGTGTCTCCCGGGATGACCACCTGGAAGCTGTCCGGCGCCAGCGCGACGGCGTCCTCGCTCACCTTGCCGAGGTCCACCACCATCACCAGGTGCTGGTTCTCGACCGGCTTGCCGCCCGACTCGTAGAGCCAGAACTCGAGGTAGTCGTTGCGGCTCAGGTCGACGCCGGTGTTGGAAAGCGCCGTGGTGAAGGTGCGCCACTCGGGGTGCAGGTCGCGATGCGGCATGTGCCAGTGCTCGGCGCCGGTGGAATCGACCTGCCCGCCCTCGCTGTCGGCGTGCACCGCCATGAACAGCACCGTCTCGGGAACCGCCGGGGTCGACGATGTCGTCGTGACGATGGTCGGATCGATGTCCTGCGAGTAGAACTTGGCCGGTCTGCCGTGCACGTCGGGGACGAGGTTCTGCCAGGTGAGCTGCACCGCGTCGGCGAGGTCGAACCCGCCACCCAGCCCGAAGGAGCTCAACCCCGCGCCCGATTGCGGCGCCGAGCCCGGCACCCATGCCGTCTCGCCCAACGAGATCGGAATCGCCCCGTCGCTTTCGAAGTCCTCGAGGACCGCGGCGCCGGACCGGTTGGGATCCGGGCGCGAGAAGTCGAGTTCCCCGTTCAGGTGCAGCAGCGACGGCGCACTGCTCCGTTTCGAGACGAGGTGGTTCAGGGCGGTCGTCAGGCCCGGGGTGTCGAACGTGAAGTCACCGCTGATGCCGCCGATCAATGACGCGCGGGGCTCGTAGCCGATCGGCGGACGGGTGAACGCCGTCGCCTCGGCCTGATAGAGCGCCTCGGCGTTGATGGTGTTGTTGCGTCCCAGCTGCCAGGTGCCGGTGAGCCCGGCGATCGACGTCGGGGCGATGGCGTAGAAGTTCCGCTCGGCGAAGCGGACGGTGACCGTGCCGGTGCCCGACGGGAAGAGGTCGTTGGGGTCGAGAAAGGTGATGCGACCGGTGGTGTAGTCGATGGTGTAGTCGATGTCGCGGACCAGCTGCCGGCCGTTGACCTGCACGGTCTCGCTGCCGTCGCTGATCTGCACCGCGTCGAGGGTGACCCCGGAACGGTCGCCGCCGCCCTGCGCGCTGTATCGCAGGTGCAGCGAGAACTTCGACGGCGGGCCCTGGCTGTAGAGCAGGTACTCCGGCGTGACGTAGAGCGAATCGTTGCGTTCCGACGGCGCCAGACGACTGTCGGAGAACGGCTCGGCGTCGGGAAAGATCACGAAGGCATCCTGGATGGTCTGGCTTGCCTGCGGATCGCGGGGCCGGGGAAAGATGCGGTTGTCGATGTCGAGCACCGCCGGGTCGCTCGGCACCGCGAGGCCCAGCAGGGAGAGGAAGGTGCCGGCAGCGGCACTGTCGGGGCGTTCGGTGTTTCCCTGCAGCACCGCCAGCGACAGGGTCGAGCGTACCAGCGAGCTTCCGGAGATCAGATAGGCCTGGCGCATCTCGTAGGGAAAGACCGGCGACGACGGCCCGCGGTTGGGGAGGTAGATCAGCCGCAGGGTGTCGTTGCGCGCCGGGTTGTCGGCGGCCGGAAAGGTGCCGACCGTGGTCCCGGACTTGGTCTGGTAGCTCACCGCCAGGTAGTCGCTGGGGTTGATCTTTCCGGCCATGACGAACCAGAGTCCCGACGGGTCGAGCCAGTAGTCCTTTCCCGCCTGGAGCAGCCGCCAGCGGATCGGGCCGGCCACTTCGGAGCCGTTGACGCCCAGGGCGGTGATGCCGTCGTAATTGGCGTTCTGTCCGGTGGCGGCGTTGGCGGCAACGTAGCGGTAGACGCGCACCTGCACCGGCTGCTGGGAGGCGGGCAGCGAGATCGCACCGGCATTGAGCGCGTCGACCGACGGATACCCCGGCAGCGTGCGCGGATCGACCACCCAGAAGAACTGGTCGGCGGCGTAGTCGAGGTCGCGTTCGAGCTTGTCGGTGGGCTCGGTGGTGGTGGCGCCGACCTGCACCGTGCGGGTGGCGACCTGGCTTCCCTTCTGGGTCGCGTAGATTCCCTGCAGCCGCAGCGGCCCGAACTGCGCCGCGGCACTGACGCCGAAGTTGTTGACCGGAATGGTGGCCGCGAGAAAGCGCGATTGGGGCGCCTGGAACGTCACCGAGCCGACGTTCACCGCCTGGAGCTTCTCGTCGACGAGCCCGACGTAGCGCGCGCTGATGGTGTTGGCGGTGGCGAGGTCGCGTTTGGTGTCGAGGTCGACGTCGATATGAAACCGCTGCAGCAGCACGCCGCTCGACTGGAGCACGACCTGATCGTCGATCTGCGGCGCGGTGAATCCGCCCGAACATCCCGAGGTGGGGTCCTGGGCAAGCGCCGGCGTGCACGCGAGGTTGCGCTGCCGCGAGGTGCTGAGGTCAAAACGGAGCTGGCCCTCGAAGTGGACGTCGGCGGTATTCTCGGACAGCCCGAAGAGGCCGCTGTGATCCGCCTGGCTGGTGTCGACGACGCGGTGCGGATAGAGGTCTGCCAGCAGCAGGCCGCGGAAGACGTTGCGGGACGCCATGACGTGGCCGACCGCCGCCGCCGAATCGAACGACCGCAGCAGCTGGTCGGACGGGAGCACCGGTCCCCAGAGCCACGGCTCCTTCAGCTGGCGGAGCCCGGTGAAGACCAGCGGGTGGGGCGGCAGCCTGGCGTGGAAGCCGATCGGATGTTCGGTGGTGTCGGCCAGGGTGGGTCGCGGCGACGCCGGCTGCGGCAACTGGGCCCGGAGTGCCACCGGGAACAGCGTCAGGAGTATGGCGAGGGCCCAGGCCGGATAGGGCACAGAACGGATGACCTGCTGATTAGCTTGAGGAATGGAGTGCCGAAAGGTAGGCCCGGAGCGCCGGACACCACAACGGGACCTCCGCCGACCATGACATGCGCCTGATCTCACGCCACATCCTGCAATCGCTGGCCGCCCCGTTCCTCTGGGGCCTGGTGGCGCTTACCGGCCTGCTGTTGCTCAACCAGCTGGCGCCGCTGATCGACCAGTTCGGCGGCAAGGGGCTCCACGCCGGGGTCATCGTCGAGGCGGTGCTGCTGACCCTGCCGGCGCTGCTGGCGCTGAGCCTGCCGATGGCGGTGCTGGTCAGCACGCTCTACGGCTACAGCCAGCTCGCCGCCGACCTCGAGCTGGTGGCGATGTACGCCACCGGCGTCTCGGTGTGGCGCATGGCGCGGCCGGCGCTGCTTGCCGCCACGGGAGTCGCGCTGGTCAACTTCGTGCTCTACGACCAGCTGGTGCCCTGGAGCAACACCCGCTTCGGCGCGCTGCAGGCCGCGGTATTCAACAAGATGCCCACCCTGTCGCTGCGTCCTCAGGTGCTCAATCCCCTTCCGCCGACGTTTCCGAAGTACGTCCTCAAGGCGTCCCGCATCGATCCGGTCACCGGCGACCTCGCCACGGTGCAGATCTACGACCTCAGCACCGCGGATGCCCGCAGCATCATCGTCGCCGACAGCGGCCGGATGGCGATTTCGCCCAGCGGCACGGATCTCTTGTTGACGCTCTTTCACGGTGAAGCACAGGAATACCAGCAGACCGAGCCGGGGCGTCTGCAACGCACCGTGTTTGCCACTGACCTGGTGCGGATCCGCGACGTCACCAACCAGTTGCAACTGGCGTCGCAGGTCGACAACCGGAGCGACAACCGCTCGATGACCGGATGCCAGCTGCTCGACGCGCGGGACGAAGCACAGCGGCAAACCGAGGTCTACATCCGGCAGGCTGAATTCTACACCCGGCGCGACCTGCACTACCTCAACGGATTGACGATCGTGGAGCCGCCACCAGTGCATCGCGACACGGTGGCGCCGCACTGCGGCGCGTACCGCAAGGTCGAAGGGTGGTTTCGGCGGCTCATCATGCCACGGCCGCTCGCCGCCCAGCAGCCGGTGGCGCGGCCGCAGGTCCCCGGCGCCGGACGGCCGCCGGCGCCACAACAGCCGGCAACCGCCGAGCCGCGACCGGTGGCGGTCCCCGGCGCCACGCCCGGCTCGCCACCCCGCTTCCTGATGCCGCCGGTGGTACAGCCGGGCTCGGCCGACGGCCTGCCCACGTCGGCCACCCTCGCAGGCCAGACCACGCGGGGCATCACCAACTACCACCTGCAGATGTTGGGCTACGCGGTCGAATTCCACAAGAAGTTCGCCATTCCGCTCGGCTCGTTCTGCTTCGTGCTGCTCGGCATCGCGCTGGCGTTGAAGTATCCCCGCGGCGGGATCGGGCTGGTCATCGGCGCTTCGCTGGTGATCTTCCTCGGCTTCTATATCCTGCTGATCGGCGGCGAGAACGTCGCCAAGAAGGGATACCTCACCCCGTTCGTCGCCATCCAGGGGCCACTGGTGCTGTTCACGCTTGTCGGCCTGGTGGCGGTGCAGTCCGCCAACCGCGAAATGGGCAGCGTCCGCTCGGGCGGCCTGCTGCAGGGGCTGTTCAGCTGGCTGCGCCGGTGGCGGCGGCGATGAAGTTCTTCGGCGTCCTCGATCGCTTCGTGGTCCGGCAGTGGATGGGCACCTTCCTTCTGTCAGTGCTGGGCGTGCCCGCGGTGGCGACGCTGATCGACCTCTCGGAACGCTTCGGCAAGCTGACCGACAACGGCATTCCGCTGCACGACATCTTCCTCGGCCAGGCCTATCTCTTCCCGTCGAAGATGGCGATGCTCTTTCCCGCCGCGGTGCTGTTCGGGACGGTGTTCACCCTCAACGCCATGGGACGCCACAACGAGCTGACCGCGGTGAAGGCGGGCGGCGTGTCGTTCTACCGCCTGATCGCGCCGATGATGATCCTGGCGGTGCTGGCCGTGCCGGCCAACTTCGCGGCGCAGGAATGGTCGAGCTACGCCACCGAGCAACAGAAGGAGCTGCAGGGCCAGGCGCTCTCTCCCCGGGCCCAGCTCCGCCTCAACTTTGCCTACGTCTCGCCCGATGGCTGGACCTGGGTGGGCAAGGAACTCTATCGCTTCCCGGGCCGCGCCATCGGGGTGCTGGGACGCGGCCCCGCGCCCGCCACCGGAAAGCCCCGCTGGACCATCGCCGCCGACAGCGCGTCGTGGGTCCGCCCCGGACGGTGGCAGCTGCGCGATGGCGCCACCTTCGCGCTGGACTCCGGCGGCACGGTGGCAGTGTTCCGGTTCCGGTCCGAATACCAGAACGCTCTGGTCGAGGGCCCCGGCACGCTGATGAGCGAGGACAAGCACGCCGAAGAGATGACCACGTCCGAGCTGAAGCAGTACCTCGACCAGCTGCAGCGAATCGGCTCACGCCCGGGAATGCTGGCGGTTGACTACCGGCTCAAGTTTGCCATCCCGGTGGCCTGCCTGGTGGTGGCACTCTTCGGCGCCCCGCTCGCCGTCACCAAGCCTCGCGCCGGCGCGGCCCTCGGCCTCGCGATCGCGCTGGGGACCACGCTGGTCTACCTCACCGGGGTGCAGATCATGAAGGCGATCGGCGGCAAGGACCTGGTCACTCCGGAGCTGGCGGCGTGGTCGATGAACGCCGTCTTCACGCTGGTGGCGGGGTTCTTCCTCTGGCGGGTGAGGACGTAACCGGAAGAGCGCCCAGAGCCCTGGGCTCTGTGCTTTGGGCTCTGGGCCCTGGGCTCTGGGCCGCCTTTCGCCCCGCAAACACAACGGGGAGGCACTCGCCTCCCCGTCGCGCATTCCGGCCACCGGCCGCCGTCAGAACGTGTAGCGTCCGCTCAGCAGCAGCTTGTAGCGCGAGCTGTTCGCCTGGACGGCGTTGAGCCCGCTCATGTTCATCAGCGTGTACTGGCTCCGCTGATTGTTCACGTCGTACCCCGTCGCGTTGAGGATCGCCTGATCCTCGAACCCGGTGGTGTACTTGATCACGCCCCAGCTCTTGTTCAGCAGGTTCGGCAGGTTGAAGATGTCGAGCGACACCTCCAGCGACTGCCCGTTGACGGTCGGGAAGATCTTGGTGAGCCGGGCGTTCAGGTAGCTCTGGAACGGCCCCCGGCAGCTGTTGCGCTCCATCACGGTGCCACGCGCCTTGACCAGGCAGGGATCGCTGTTGATGTACTTGCTCAGCGTGGCCCAGTCCGACGGATTCTTGAGGGTGATGTCGGCCGAATCCCGCGGCACGTAGATCGGGTCGTTGCCGCCCAGGCCGTCGCCGTTCGCGTCGTTGTTGACCACGTAGGTGAACGGCGTGCTCGAGACACCGGTGTAGATCAGCGATGCCTGGAAGCCGAGCGGAATGTTGAACACCCCCGACAGCGCGATCTTGTTCGGCACGTCAAAGCACGACGTCGCCAGCGGCCGGTTGTCGAGCGGGCCCTGCAGCACGGCGAACCGGAGGTTGGAGTTGGAGATGCTCGACGTCAGGCACTCGCGGTCCTTGGTCTTGCTGTAGGTGTAGCCAGCGTCGAACGCCACCCCGCCGGTAAACCGCTTGTCGAGCTGCAGCGTGCCGGAATACGAGTTGTCGCCGCTCGAGTTGGACTGCCGGATCACGTCGGCAAACGCCGTGCTGATGCGCTGGACCCGGATTGTCGAGGCAATGCCCGAGCCGTTCGGCGTCCCGGCCACGCCATACAGCAACCGCCCGCCCTCGCCGGTTTCCTTGCTCTGGACGCCCTGGATGTTGACGTCGTTGAGGTAGAACTGGTTGAGGGTTCGCGTGTAGAGCAGGTCGATGGTGAGCACCGTGCCCCACCCGAGCTGCTTGTCCATGCCGAGGGCGCCCCGCAGCGTCTGCGGGAACTTGAAGCCGTGATCGAAGAAGACGATCGATGGGACCGGCGGGCTCGGCGGACCGCCCGAGGCGCAGCTGGTGGGCTGGCTGGCAAGGTTGGTGGTGAACGTCGGCACCGCCGCGCCGCTGCAGGTCAGCGTCTCCTGGGTGAGGCCCGAATTGGCGTAGGCGTTCGACACCCAGACATACGGCGGGTTGCCGCTGAAGATGCCGAGGCCGCCGCGGATCAGCGTCGAGCGGTCACCGTTGACATCGTAGTTGAAGCCGAACCGCGGCGACCAGAGCGGCGCGGTGCTGAAGTCCGAGGTGTGGACCACATCCGTGCTGCCGGTGCCGTGGCTGCCGTCGTCGGTGTAATGGGTGAACTGGACCGCCGCCAGCGTCGGATTGGCGTCCGGCTTGTTCGGCAGCATCGGCGCGTCGAGGCGGATGCCGTAGGTGAGGTTGAGCTTCGGCGTGGTGCTCCAGACATCCTGGAGGTAGCCGCCGAACTGGTTCACCTTGAACTGCGACAGCGGCCCCCCCGGACGGAGTGGCAGCGCGATCTCGTAGTGGTTGGGTGTGCCGGCGTAGAGATCTGCCGCGCTGGCAAAGCCCCAGACCCCATACGATCCGGGGAAGAAGTTGTTGTAGAACTGGAAGAACTCGTTGTGGGTGCCGACCGTGAACAGGTGATGGCCCGAGGCGATCGTGAGGTTGTCGGTCACCTCGTAGTTCTTCTGCTTCAGCACGTTGCCCTGGGAGAACCGCTCGGCGCCGATCGCCACCGCGCTGCCGGTGCCGACGAAGATCAGCGGCGTGTTCATGCCCGGATTGCGCAGGTCGTCAATCTTCTGGTAACCCAGCAGCAGTTCGTTGGTGTAGCGCGATCCGAGCGCCACGTTGTACCGCACCCGCGCGGTCTGTGTGGTGTTGTTGATCTGGTAGCCGGCGTTGCCGAGCTCGTAGCCGCTCCGGTACCCCGAGAACGACGAGCTGCGGATCAGCGAGCCGTCACTGGCCGTCACGTGGTTGAACGACACCTCGAGCTGGCTCTTCGCGTTCAACTGGCCGTTCAGCTTGACGAAGATGTCATGGTCCGGCGTGTGGTCGGTGACCTGCCCGACCGCGCCGGGATCGACCAGGTTGGCCTTGGACCAGGTCGCAACGCTGTCGGCCTGCGCCACGGTGACACCGAACGCCGCCTTGTCGACGGAATCGATCCCTTGCAGGTAGCCGGTAAACGGCGACGCCCGGCTCTTCAGGTCCACCGCCGCGAAGAACTGCAGCCGGTCCTTGATGATCGGCCCGCCAACCGTGCCGCCGTACTGATACTCATGGAACGTGTTCAGCACGTCGGTGCCGAGGGGGCCGCGGTCGACCGTCTTGCGGTCGAGGCTCTGATTCTGTCCATAGCCGAAGAAGTCGCCGTGGAACTGGTTGGTGCCCGACTTGGTGATGGCGTTCACCAATCCGCCGGTGAAGCCGCCCTGCCGCACGTCGAACGGCGCGATGAGAATCTGGAAATCCTTGACCGCCTCGAGCGAGATCGGGCGCTCGCTGACCTGGCCGCCGGGGGTGCCGGTCGTGCCAAGGCCGAAGAGGTCGTTGTTCACACCCCCGTCAATCTGGATGTTGTTGTACCGGTTGTTCTGCCCCGCGATCGACGGCGCCGATGCACCATTCACCTGCGGCGACGTGCTCATCAGGTCGGTGAAGCTGCGCGACAAGGTCGGCAGGCGCCGGATGAACGAATCGGTGACGTACATCGAAGCCCCGGTGCGCGACCTCGACAGCAACGGGCTGGCCGCCTGCTCGGTCACCGTCAGCGCCTCGAGGGTCACGGCGTTCTGCTCCATCGTCAGGTTGGCCGTCACCACCTGGCCCAGCGAGACCCGCAGCCCGCTCTGCGACACCGGGCGATAGCCGATGGCACGCGCCGAGAGCGTGAACGGACCACCCGGTGTGACGTTCTCGAAGCCGAACAACCCGTTGTCGCGAGATACCGCGGTCATCGTGAACCCGGTCTGGGTGTTGACCAGGGTGAGCTGGGCGCCGGCCACCGCCGCGCCACCCGAACCCGTCACCTTGCCCCGGACCGCGCCTGTCGTCACCCCCTGGGCCGCCAGCGGAACCACCGCCACGACGCCAAGCAGGGTCAGGAGCAGCCACTTCAAACCGCCCATGCGCTTCACACGACCTCCGGGATTGAATGGAATCTTCGGGAATTGCGACACCCACCGCGCGGGCTGGTCCGGCCGCGAGACAACAGGATCAGACCGGCGTGGAACCTCCACCGACACTGTCAAGAAAGGGTCACGCCAGGGTGCCAGACAGAGCACAAAACCTCGTGGCGAAGACGGTGGATCGAGACCCCGGAGGCGGTGCCGACTCCGGGCGGTCGATAATGTCATCCGCCGTTACAATGGGCGCAAGGCGTCGAATCCCGACCTCGATCGAGGTATTTCCCGACGGCCAGCGGAAGCCCTGCGATCATCAGGCGGCGGACCACCGACGGCGGCTGGTTGTCGATCAGCAAGCGGGTGGCGCCGGCGCCGGGCATGTGAAAAGGAGTGCAAGTGCCAGCCGAGTGATCACAACGGGCCACGCCCGGCCGGCGACGATCGCCGCCGCCGGTCCCAGAGCCGGAACAACACCCATGCCGGCACCCCGGCGAGGATGATCCCGAAGGTCACGCCGGTGTCATGCGGGTTGGTCACCAGCGCATTCGCCACCATCCCCACGGACGCCACGAGGAAGAGCGCCGGGGTCACCGGGTAGCCCCAGACCCGGTACGGGCGCCTGAGCCCCGGCTCGCGCCGGCGCAGGATGTAGACGCCGGCCACCGCCAGGGCATAGAACGGCCACACGCCGAGCACGAAGCGGTCGGCCAGCTGGGCAAAGGTGTTGAGCATCACATAGGTCACGCCGAGCCCCGCAGCCAGCCACACCGCGACCGACGGGGTCCGGAACCGGGGCGACACGCGAGCGATGACGGGAAAGAAGAGCCCCCGGTCGCTCATCGCGAACAGCACCCTGGGCCCGGTCATGATCGAGCCGTTGACCGAGCCGAAGCACGACAGCAGGACAATTCCCGCCAGCACCGACGCCCCGGCGCGGCCCAGCAGGGGGATCTGCTCGACCGCGGTGGCGGAGACCCGCTCCGACGTGGCCATCGTCGCAACCGGCAGGAGGTAGAGATAGGCCGCGTTGACCAGCAGGTAGATCACCACGATCGCGAGGGTGCCGAGGATCAGTGCCCGGGGCAACGCGCGGCCGGGGTCCTTCACCTCGCCGGCGGCAAAGGAGAGGTTGGACCAGCCATCATAGGTCCACAGCACCGGCACCAGCGCGGTCAGCATCGTCGAGGCGGTCACGACGCGGCCCGCCTCGCTGAAGTGCGCCGCCGAACCGGTGCCGGCGCCGAAGGCAAACGCCGCCAGGCCGAGCAGCGCGCCGTACTTGAGCACCGTGGTGACGTTCATCAACGCCGACGCATAGGAGATGCCGAGGTAGTTGAGCAGCGCGATGACGACGATCAGGGCCGCGGCGAGCAGTCTCTCCTCGAAGCCGTTCAGCGGAAGGAACTGGGCCACGTATCCGGCAAAGATGATCGAGATGCCGCCGACTGCCGCGGCGCGGAAGACGGTGAGTTCCGCCCAGCCGTACATGAAGGCGGCGAACTCGCCTTCGGCTTCGAGAATGTAGGCAAAGATGCCGCCCGACCTGGGCAGCGCCGCGGCGAGTTCGGCCACGGTGAGGGCGCCGCAGAGGGTGACGATGCCGCCGATGGCCCAGACGGCCAGCATGGCCCGCGGTTCGCCGACGATGCGCGCCACGTCGCTCGGGACGCGGAAGATGCCGCTGCCGATGGTGGTGCCGATCAGCACGGCGGCGGCGCTCCACACGCCCAGGGTGCGCGGCAGGCGCTCTTCGCCCTCAGGGATTGCGGTCAGTCGCGTGGCCCGGTTCGAGGAGGGAGAAAGGTACCGGAATCAGTTGTTGGCGTCGACGATCGTCATGCGACCGGTGTGGCTGTGGCCGGTCGACTCGACATTGTAGAAGTAGACGCCGCTGGCCACCGGCTTGCCGTTCCGATCGGTGACATCCCAGGGCACCGACCCCGATGTGGCGGTCGTGCTGTTGACGAGAAACCGCACCAGCCGGCCGCTGCTGGTGTAGATGCGAATCGTGGCGCCGACCGGCACGTTGACGAAGGTGATCAACAGACTGCCGCCGGCATTGGTCCAGGCGCCGCCGCCGAAGTAGTAGGGATCCGGCACCGGATGGACGCTGGCGAGGGCCGAGGCGTCCGGAGGCGCCACGACGCTGCTCGCCTGCCAGGACAGCTGGACGGCAGCGCCAGGGGCGTTGAACGGGCGGACCGGCGCGGGATAGAAGGCATACGGCCCATCGTCGCCCAGTTCTGCGTTGTGACCGCCGTAGATCGCTCCGACGTAGTCGCGCATGGTCCACACCGTACCGGCCACCGGCAGCGTCCCGCCCTGCAGTTCGAAGAGGAAGAAGCGTCCCTTGAGGTAGAGGCCGAAGCCGGCGTAAGGCTCCGCCGTCGCCGTCTGGCTGTTGACAAGGGATCCGACCGTGAAGGCGAGCTGGCCCGGCACCGCCGTGCGGCTCAGCGAATCGGCCGGTTGGGTGCAGCCGGTCCCGGCAAGGTCGCGGATCGGCGCGATACAGGTGAAATCGGCGACCGTGAGCACGTCGCCGCGCTGGTCCTCACTGCCCGGCCCGGCCACGGTGGTCGCGTCGAGCACGCCCCAGCTGTTCACCGTGCGCGGATCGAACGGCACCGGCACGTCGTGGGTGATGTCGACGACCGAGTCGATGGCGCCGCCACTCCCCCAATAGAGCTGATAGTCCGCCGCGGTAACGAACGGTGCCACGATGTATTCCTGGGTGCGCCAGGTGCTGGCGATCCAGCCATAGGCGTCGGGGTGATTCACCGCAACGACCCCGGGGAGCGATCCGGCGTTTCCGGCCCCCTCCACGGGGAGCGCGGTGCCGTTCGCCCCGAACGTCGCGAAGGTCTCCGGATTGGCGATCGTGGGATCGGCGGTGTGCTCGTTGGCGCCGGCAAACCAGCGGGGGCCGTTGAAGTAGCAGTGCCCGTTGTTCGGGCCGGTCAGGCCCCCGTTGACGCAGCCCCGGGTCTGTAAACCAGTGAGATAGGCGATGGGACGCGCGTCGGTGTACGCCCCGGCGAGCAGGAATGATCCGGTAACACCGTAGCGAGCCGCCGACGCGGCATCGACCGGCACTGCCCCGAACGTGCCGCCGGCCTGATGCACGGAGTTCGGTGCGTCGTTGGCCTCCGGCATCGAGTACGGCACGCCGATGATGGAACTCGTGGTCCCGGACACGATGGTGAGGTAATCCGTGTACCGGAGCTCGCCGGCCAGCACGGTCGAGTCGTAGCGCACCGTAATGGTGCCGCTGCCGTTGAGGATCGGCGCCACCAGGTTCGGAATCGACAGCGTCAGCCCGTTGCCCGGCGGCTGAGGCTTGCTGAACTCGCCGGTGACCGAATCGATGGTCGGCGTCAACGTGTCGGTGAGCGGACCATGGCGCCCGATGACCGCTGTGGTGTAGGACGCGCTGGCCGCGAAGTTCGATGCGACGGAACCGACATCCACCGACTTCAGTATCCGAGCCGATTCCAGCGAGCTCGGACCTGACAGCAGCGAATTCACGTCGAATGCCGTGACCGTGTAGTAATACGTCGACCCGTCGACCACACCACAGGCGGCACACGCCGCGGCGGTGTCGACGAAGACGAACGGCACCCCGGTGTCGCTGAGGGGCGGATCGCCGCTCGCCCCGCCGGTCACCGCGGTGTCTGCCGAGAAGTCGTAGACCTGACCAGGTGCGAACGTGCCGCGATCGCCGGGCACCACCTGCACCAGCGGCTGGCTCAAGGGATAGTCGACGTGCACCGTGCTGGTCACGCCCGGAGTGACCGGTGACAGGTTCGCGGCGCAATTCGACCCGCTCAGGCCCAGTTCCGGCGCGCAATTGCGGTGGCCGGGATCGGTCACGACGCCGGCATAATCGCTGAACGCCGTGCCGGCATAGTCGAACTGGCGCACCAGCTCAAGCGCGCCCGGACTGTCGGTGCGGCCGCGATAGATGCGATAGCCCTCCACATCGAACTTCCGGAAGTCCGGATCGTAGAGCGCGTTGGGAATCACCGAGCCATCCGGCTGCATCGTGGTCGGTAAACCGGCCACGGCGAAGTAGCCGTCCCCGGTGGTCTCGGTGACTGACGGCTTCCAGAGGATGGTCACCTTGCTGTCGGCCGGCACCAGATAGAAGTCCGGCGCCGCCGGCGGCGCCGGCATCAGGAAGTGATGATCGAAGACGGCCTGCGCCAGCTGGGCCTTGCCGAGCAGCGAGCGCGGTACCGTGCGGAACTCACTCAGCAGCGGCACGTGGTCACTGCCATCGGGGTCGTGGGCCGGGCCGGTGTAGCCGAGAAATCCGGTCAGCGAGTCGATGGTGTGGAGGCCACCGTGCGTGACGATCGAGTCGCCCGATTCCGTCCACTCCGGATTGGCGGGCTTGACGTCGGTGCTCGCGGTCGCCTGGAATCCGGGAATCGCCACCGGCGCCGCAAAGACCACCGCGACGACCACCGAACGCGATGCGCCAGGAGCAAGCTCCGATCCCGGCTCTGATGCGCCGCCAAGAATGTCGAAACTGACTTGCTGGACGTAGCACACGTGGGTCTGCGCCGGGGCGCCGGAGATGTTGCACGACCCGTCGCTGGATGTTGGTTGCCCGGAGTAGATCCGGAACAGCCGCACGGCGTTGTTGGGGTCCGGGATCGCGCCACCGCCGGTGTAGTTGGTGAACAGCTGGATCCGGTGCGGCGCCGGCGTGCCGTTCAGGAACTGGAATCCGACAAACCCGAACCCCGGAAAGAACGGCGCACCGAACGGGTCGGGTGCGAAGAACGCCCCGCCCTGCCCCGTCGCGCTGAACCGGGCCTCCCAGGCATATGAAATTCCCGCGGCCAGGTTTACCGAGAAGTAGTTGTTGACCGTATTGCCAACGTCGGGATCCGCGACCCAGACCGGAACAAGCGGAGAGATTGTGTAACCACCCACCGGAAGGGTGACGCCGAACTGCGCGTCGTTCATCGATTGGAAATCCGCCGCCTTCTGGATCAGGAGCGACCGCATTGCGGGGCGCACGGCGGCGTAGTCCGCCGCGTTGACGGACGAAATGTTGTAGATGGTCGAAATGACGTAGATGATGTCCTGGTTGCCGACGGGGTGGTTCCAGCCGAGCAGCCGGATGTCGATCACCACGCCAAGCGCATGGGCGCGACCGCCGAGGGCGGCGGGATCGCCATCCCACACCACGAGGTGGGCATCAGCGTCGGAGGCGGCAATCTGTCCTTGCAGTGACGGATCGAAGAGCGCCGCCGCACTGTCGCCGGCCGGAACCCGGGCCAGGTCCGGCCAATCCGCCGAATCGACCGACGTTGAGAGCAGCAGGTCGGAGACCGCCTCGCAGTGCCGTTGGTCGCCGAACAGGTCGGCACACTTCGCGGAGACGGTGTCGCCAGCCCAGGGGTTGCTGCCGCGGTCGCCGCCGATGACGCCGGCCAGCTCGAGACCGCTCTGCCAGATGTAATTGTCTCGGGTCCCCCTGGGCCAGAAGCCACCCTGCGCGACTCCCGCACCGGAGGTGTCGATCCCGAATACGCCGGCCGAACTGAATCCGTCAACGGTCCGGTTGGGCGCGTAGGTGATCACGTTGAGGCTGGCGAGCAGGTGGACCGGCGGTGTCCGCGGTGCCGGCCACGGCGGGGCCGCGGCCGCAGGCCGGACGGTGGCGACAAACCCCAGGAGCGCTGCGGAAAGTCGAAGAATTCGCTGATGCACCATCGGCACCTCCGCGGAACGCCGGATGGAAGCGGCAAGGGCACCCCCGCCTCGCTTGAGAGGGGGGCCGCGGTCAGGTATCTTGGGATTGGTTCAATACTGCTTCCAATTGCCCCGGATGTCCAGTAGCCGCGGCAGGAAAGACGTTGCTCACCGATGCCTGAAGCTGCCCCGGCCGCCGGGGTCCGCACCCCGTCGCTGGCCGGCGACCTGGTCGCGCTGACCAAGCCGCGGATCATCTCGCTGCTGCTGCTGACCACTCTGGCGCCGATGTTCATTACCCCGGCCGGCCTGCCCACTGTCCGCCAGCTGCTGATCGTCGCCGCCGCCGGCTACCTGATGGCCGGCGGCGCCAACGCCATCAACATGTGGTTCGACCGCGACATCGACGACAAGATGGTCCGCACCCGCACCCGGCCCATCCCGTCGGGCCGGATCACCCCCGGCGCCGCCCTCTTCTTTGGTGCCTCGCTCGGTGCCATCGCCTTTGCACTCTTCTGGGTCCTGGTCAATCCGCTCAGCGCGTGGCTCGCCCTTGCCGGGCTGCTGTTCTATGTCCTGGTCTACACCGTATGGCTCAAGCGCTCGTCGCCGCAGAACATCGTGATCGGCGGCGCCGCAGGCGCCTTCCCGCCGCTGGTGGGCTGGGCCGCGATGACCGGGCGGCTGTCGCTCGGGGCGCTCTACCTTTTCGCCATCATCTTCTACTGGACGCCGCCCCACTTCTGGGCGCTGGCGCTCAACAAGCAGCGGGACTACGGCGCGGCACGGGTGCCGATGATGCCCAACGTCCACGGCGTGCGCGAGACCAAGCGGCAGATGCTGCTCTACACGCTGATGCTCATCCCGCTCACCATCATGCCGGCGGTGATCGGGCTCGACGGGCTGGTCTACGGCGTCGCCGCGCTGCTCCTCGGGCTCCGTTTCCTGCAGCTCTGCTGGCGCATCGTGCGCGAAGACGGCGTCACCGCCACCACTTGGCAACTCTACAAGTACTCGCTGTCATACCTGGCGCTGCTGTTCATCGCCATGGCGGTCGATCGCTGGGTGCCGTTCGGGCACCCGGGCCACACCGCGCAACTGGTCAGCCTGAGGCTGCCTCCGGGAGGACCCTGACCTGAGTTCAAAGCGCACTCCGCCATCGCCGCGACCGCTGTTGCGTCTCTGGCCGCGGGTCCGGCCCTACCGCGCCGGCCTCTACATTGCCACCGTCACCCTGCTGCTCGCATCGGCGATCACGCTGGCATTCCCGATGGTGGCCCAGCGACTGCTCGACGCGGCGTTCGTCCGCCACGACCATGCCCTGCTTGATCACATCGCCGAATTGCTGCTGGTGCTCTTCGCGGTACAGGCCGTTCTCAACTACATCCAGGTCTACTTCCTTTCGGCCACCGGCGAACGCGCTGTCGCCGGCTTGCGGCGCGAGCTGTTCGGCAAGGTGCTGGAGATGCCGCCGGGCTTCTTCACCGAGCGGCGCACCGGGGAACTCACCTCGCGGCTGACCATCGACATCGGACTGGTCCAGGCCATTCTCAGCAACCAGCTCGCCGAGTTCGCCCGCCAGGGTCTGGTCCTGGTCGGCAGCGTGGTGCTGCTGTTCGTGATGCAGTGGAAGCTGATGCTGACGACGCTCGGCGTGGTACCGGTCGTGGTCGCCTCGGGGTTCTACTTCGGCCGCCGTCTCAAGCGGATGACCACCAGCGTGCAGGATCAGGTCGCCGATGCGACCGCCCTCGCCGAAGAGGCCTTCTCGCAGATCCGCGTGGTGCAGGGTTTCGTGCAGGAGGACCACGAGCGCGAGCGATTCGGCGCGCGGATCGCCCGCGTGGTGGATACCGCGCTCCGGCGCGCGCGGACCCGTGCCCTGTTCTTCGGCATGCTCACGTTCGCTGTGTTCGGCGGCGTCACCATCGTGCTGTGGCAGGGCGGCCGCATGGTGCTGGCTGGTGATCTCACGCCCGGCAAGCTGATCTCGTTCCTGCTGTACAGCATCAACATTGCGGCGTCGATCGGCGCGCTGACGACGTTTTATGCGGCCTACCAGGAAGCGATCGGCGCCGTCGAACGGGTGTTCCAGATCCTGGAATCGACGCCGGAGATCGCCGATCCGGCCAACCCGGTGGCGATGCCGAAGCGGGTGCGCGGCGAGGTGGAGTTCCGCGACGTCCGCTTCCGCTATCACACCGTCGACGGCCATGGCCCGACGCTCGATCATCTCTCGTTGCACATCCGGCCGGGCGAGGTGGTGGCCCTGGTCGGTCCGTCCGGTGCCGGCAAGACCACCGTGGCATCGCTGCTGCCGCGCTTCTGGGACGTCGAAGGCGGCGCGGTGTTGCTGGATGGCGTCGACATCCGAACCATCGCGCTGGCCGACCTGCGCCGTGCCATCGGCACGGTGCCGCAGGAGCCGGCGCTGTTCAGCGGCACGGTGCGCGAGAACATCGCCTACGCGCACCCCGACGCGACCCAGGCCGACGTCGAATCGGCGGCTCGGGCCGCCAACGCCCATGACTTCATCACCGAACTGCCAGAGGGCTACGACGCCGTGGTCGGCGAGCGCGGCATCAAGCTCTCCGGCGGCCAGCGCCAGCGGATCGCGATCGCCCGGGCGGTGCTCAAGGATCCGGCGGTGCTGGTGCTCGACGAGGCCACCAGCTCACTCGACAGCGAGAGCGAACGGCTGGTCGAAGCGGCACTGGAACGGCTCATGGTGGGACGGAGCACGCTGATCATCGCCCACCGGCTCAGCACCGTGCAGCGCGCCGACCGGCTGATCGTGCTGGAGCACGGCCGGATCGTCGAACAGGGCACCCACGCCGACCTGCTCAGGAAGGGCGGCATCTACGCCCGGCTGTTCCAGATGCAATGGCGCGACGGCGAGGACATGGTCACCGCGATGGCGGCGCTGGCACAACAATAGAAGAGCGTTCGAAAGGCGGAAAACCGAAAAGCGCCCACGGCCGTCGGGCCGCAAGCAGGGCTCGGCGAGCAATGGGCAGCTCCGGTGGCATCCCCGCCCGACACCACGCTGCCGTCCGCCCTGCGCGCCGAGTTCCGCGTTCGGGGCCGTCGGCCGTGAGCCGTGGGCTGTGTCGCCCGCTGACGGCCTCCCAAAAAACAGCGCCCCCCGCCGGATGACCGACGGGGGGCGCTGCACTCTGTGCGACTGCTGTCGGCGATCAGCTCACGGAGCGATGACGTGCACCGTGATGATGCCGGTGTCCGACGGGTTGTAGGTCGGGACCGCCATGAACTGGTAGTCGCCCGCCGTCAGCCCCACGACATAGTACTGCTGCTGCGCCTTGTCGGGCACCGGAATCAGCGTGTCCGAGCCGCCGAAGTACGCATTCCGGTAGTTCGGCGTGGCGTGCACCGCAATCCCGGCCGGGTTCGGATTGACGATCGTGAACTCCGTGGACACCGCGTTGTTGGCGTCGTTGACGAGGCGGATCAGGATCTGATCCGAATCGCCGACGTTCAACACCGAGACGGTGGGACTGGCCTGCACCGTGTTGAAGTTCTCGTTATTGATCGTCTTCCCCGGGTCGCTGAAGCAAGCCGCGAGGCCGAACAACACGACGAATGCGCCCGTCCCACAAGCCAGTTTCTTCATATCAGCTTCTCCTCCGGTATGGTGCCGGGCGCCGCAGCGCCCGGCGGTTCCGCCTGCCAGCTACGGGTTGGTGACGAAGTAATTCGGGTCGAGCCCCAGCCACTGGGCGATTTCGCGCGCCGGGCCGGAACCGTCACCTCCGGGCCCGCCCAGCTGTTCGATCAGTGTTCCTGCGAGCCCCGGCATCGAGAACTCATTCGACCGGAGCAGCTCCCAGTTTCCACCGCCACTGGGGTCGCCAAAGATGAACCAGCGGTCCTTGCCTCGCGAGATCCGCCACACCATGTACGGGATGCCGCGCCCGGCCATCGGGTTGATCAGCGAATCGGTCGGCGCGCCGAAGCGGGTGTAGACCCGGCCCCGGTCGGTCTTCCAGCCAGGGACGTTCCGCTGGCCGTAATGCAGGTTGGCGTAGTCCACGGCGGCGTAGAACGCCACGCGCTGCTCGTTGACCGGCGTGGCCTTGTTCGGGTCACGCGGCGCCCAGAAGTTGATCAGGAAGCGCCGCTTGGCGCTCAGGGTCAGTTCCGTGGGGTTGTACGGTGCCAGGTCGCGCTGCGTGACGCCGGGGAGGAGCACCAGCTCTTCTGCCTCGGCGTCGAGCGAGTCCTCGGGCTGGGTGTTGAAGAACACCTCGTCGATTCCGCGCGACGCGTTGGTCACCTGCACCGACCGCGCCAGCACCGCCTGGGTATTCGCCACCGAGAACTCGGCCTCACGGTCGACCGACCGCCCGTCGACCTTGAGCGAGGCCTTGAGGAGATAGTTCCCTGCCGGCAGGCCTTCGAGCGGCAACAGGCCGGTGAATACCCCACCGCCGGCCGGAACGGCCTCGGTCTGGGATGGAATCTGGAGGATCAATGCCCCGGTCATCGTCGTCAGCTTGAGGTCGAGCTCGCCGGCGGTCGAGTCGGTGGCATACGCCTCGATCATGTACGACAGGTCGGGGCGGTTGATGTCGATCTGGGGTACCGGAGCGGTGGTGAACCGGTAGCTGCCCCGAACGATCTCTCCCGGCGCGGAGGCGGTGTCGCCCGCCGCGACCGGTCGCATCTGGGTGGCAACAACGAGGTCGGATGCTCCCGGCGATGCCGCGTAGGCATCGAGTCGCGTGGTATCGTCGACGGTGCGGCCGGTGGCCGAGTCGGTGACCGCGACGTCGATCAGGTATGACCCGGCGGTGACCGGGAAATGGAGCTGTTCGAAACCGATGCCACCTTCCTTGCGGAGGGCGGCCGGCGCATGCCGGCTCCAGGCCTCACTGTCGAGCACGCGGCCTTCCGGCGTCATCACCCGGATGGCTACGCCATACGCGATGTAGGCATCAACACCTTCGCCGATCGGGGTGGCAATGGCATAGGGAACGTTCACCAGCCCCAGCACATCGGTCACCTTCGACGACGGCACCCAGAACCTGACGGTGCGCATTTCGACACCGCCCGCCCCTTTCTGGGGGAGCGGACCGGCCGCGATCTGCGCGGCAGCCAGCACGGCGGCGATCAGCATTGCTCTGCCTCCGGACGGCTGGACCGGTTGGTTGCGGTGTCGTTCAGCGCCATCGTTCCGTTACCAGCCCACCGTCACACTGTAGAAGTTCACATTGCCCAGGATACCGATCTTCTTCCAGGCATAGTCGAACCCGACGTTGAAGCCGCCCTTGCTGGCGAACGAGATCCCGCCACCATAGGCCAGCCCCGAGCTCTTGTCGGCGCTCGGCTCGGTGTAGGTCACGCCCGAAACGTTGTACTTCAACGACGGGTTGGACGAATAGGATCCCCGGAGGGCGATGCCGATGCCGCTGCCGCCGATGTGGTCGGCCGCGAACTCGGCGCCACCGCCGTAGGCGCCCTTGTTGGTCCGCATCTGGTTGAACTCACCAAGCAGCGTGAGCCGGGCATCGCTGCTCGACCAGACATCGTAGCCCAGCGCCACGCGGAACAGCGTCGGGAGCTGCCAACTGGAGGTCTGCAGCGACACCGCCACCGTGTTGGAGTTGAGCTGCGAGTCGCCATTGAGCGTGTCGGAGATGGCGGTCCGGGCGATCTTGGTGTTGAGGCCCTCACCGCTGTAGCTCATCGACGTGCCGAGGTTGGTCAGCGCGAAGGCGAAGCGCACCGCATGACCGCTCAGCTGCGAGTGGAAGTGGGTGCCGAAATCGACCGCGAAGGCGTGCCCGTTGACGAGACCGAGCTTGTCGATCACGCCCTTGGCGGTGATGCCCACCGAGAACCGGTCCGAGAAGTTCCGGGCGATGGTTCCCGCCACATCGGTCTCGCTGACGGAATAGAACGAGCCGTCACCGTTGGGGTTCTGTGGGGTGTACACCGGCTGGTTGCTGAAGCCGAACGAACCGATCTGGAACCCGATCGCGCTCGAACCGCCGCCGAACGGGATCGCAAACCCGCCCCAGTTGAGCTTGGTGTCGCCGACGTACTGCAGCTGCGACCCTTCGATCGCCGGCCGCTTGAGCAGCGCCAGGGCGCCGGGGTTGGCGTAGAGACCGCCGACGTCGGTGGCGACAGCGGCGTACCCACCGCCGAGCGCCATCCCGCGGGCGTTCGCGCCGAAGAGCAGGAACTCGGCCGCGGTGGTGCCGTAGCCGGTGTTGTCTGTCGCCGAAGTCGGCGGCAGCTCCTGCTGCGCGGCGAGCAGTGCCGGTGTGGCAACCATCGAGCCCAACAACGCGGCGTACAGAACACGGGAGCGGATCATCTGGTCTTGTCTCCTCTGATCCGGCGGCCGGAGACCCGGCCGCCGGACCCGATGTGGCTGGTGAACGTTATTGCGCGTTGGTTGCGAAATCGACGATGGTCATACGCTTCGTCACGTTGTGACCGTTGGCTTCGACATTGTAGAAGAACACTCCGCTCGCCACGAACTGGTTGGAGCGGTTCCGGACGTCCCACGGTACCACGCCGGAGTTCGTCGTTGACGTATTGGACAGCACCCGCACCAGCACGCCGCTCGACGAGTAGATCCGGATGGTGGCACCCACCGGGACGTTCACGAAGTTGATCTGCTTCGAGATGCCCGAGATATCGTAGGCGCTCCGCACATAGTACGGATCGGGGACGGTATGCACCGCCGACAGCGCCGCGTTGTCGATCGGATTCAGCTGGTTGGTGACGTTGTACGCCAGCTTGACCGACGCGCCCGGCGCATTGAACGGCCGCACCGGGGCGGGATAGAACGCGTACGGCCCGAGATCACCCAGTTCGCTCGCGTCGTTCTTGCCCCCATAGACGGCACCGACGTAATCCCGCATCGTCCAGACCGTCCCGGACGACGGCAACGCCCCACCCTGAAGTTCGAAGAGGAACATCTCGCCCTTCAGGTACATCCCGAAGCCGGCGTTCGATGCCGGGAACAGGTTGCTGAGGCTGCCCACGCTGTACGCCAGGGGCCCCGGCACCGCCGTGTTGGTCAACGAGTCGGTTGCGCTGCACCCGCTGAGGTAGGTCCGCAGCGGCGGGACGCAGTTGAAGTCCGCGATCGACAGCGACGCCGACTTGTCGGCACTTGCCGACGCCGGCGCGGTGGTCGAATTGATCACGCCCCAACTGTTGCGCATCACCGGCGAGAACGGCACCGGCTCGTCGTGTGTGACGTCGACGACCGAGTCGATCTTGCCGCCGCTGCCCCAGTAGACGTTGTAGTCGGCGGCCGTCACGAACGGCGTCAGCACGTATTGCCGGTCGCGCCAGGTGCCGCCGCCGAGCCAGCCGTATGCATCCGGATGGTTGACCGCCACCACGCCCGGCAGCGAACCGGCATTGCTGGCGCCCTCGATCGGCAGCGACGTGCTCCCGGTCTCGAAGTTCTCCGGATTGGCCACATTCGGATCCGGGGTGTTCTCGTTGGCGCCGGAGAACCACCGCGGACCGTTGTAGAAGCAGTTCCCGTCATTCGGTCCGGTCAGGCCGCCGTTGACGCAGCCGCGGACTTGCACACCGCTGACGTACGCGTTGGGACGGCTGACCGTGTAGCTGCCGGCAAGGGTATAGCCCGAGCCGCCGCCGTACACGGCCGACTGCGTCGGATCGATATTGACCGCGGTGAACGACCCGGAGACCGAGTGCACCGTGCTCCCCGCTTCGCTCGCCCCGATCGAGAACGGAACCGAGATCGTGGTGCTCGACGTCCCGGCCGTCACCGTGAAGAAGTCGGCCCAATCCAACTCGCCGTTCAGCGACGTCGAGTCGTAGGTCATGACCGCCGAGCCGCTCCCCTTCAGCACCTGGGTCGCGAACGAACCGAGCGAAACGCTCAGGCCGTTGGCCGGCAGCGCCTTCTTGGAGAACTCGCCGGTGGTCGGGTCGATGGTCGGCGCGGTGTTGTCGGTCAGCGCCCCACTGCGCCCGTCGATTTCGGTGGTCAGGGTGCCGGAGTTGGCAAAGTTCGACGCCGGCGATCCGACCAGGACCGACTTGGTAACCGGCGCCGATTCCAGCGAGCTCGGACCGGAAAGGAGCGAGTTCACGTCGAATGCGGTGACGGCATAGAAGTAGGTGATGTTGTCATCGACACCGCAGTTCGGGCATGCGCCCTTCTTGTCGGTGAAGACGAACGGAACGCCGGTGTCGCTGAGGGGCGGCTTGCCGCTGGCGCCGCCGGTGATCAGCGTGTCCGGCGAGGCGCCGGTCGGCACGACGATGACGCCGCCGCTGGAAAGCGTGGTGCGCCCGCCCGGCAGGATCTGGACGATCGAGCCGTTTGCCTCGTTGAGCGGGTAGTCGTAGTGCACGGTGCTCTGCACACCCGGCGTGATCTGGGTGAAGTTCACCGGGCAGTTGGAACCCGAGAGCCCAAGCTCCGGTGCGCAGTTCGGGTAATCCGGATTCTCGACGACGCCGCCGTAATCCGACAACACCGTGCCCGAGTAGTCGAACTGGGCCAGCAGCGACAGCGCCGACGGATTGTCGGTGCGACCGCGGTAGATCCGGTAGCCTTCCACGTCGAACTTGCGGTAGTTCGGATCATACAGGGCGTTTGGTGAGGTCGACCCGTCCGCGTTGACCTGCGTCGGCGAGCTGGCGACCGCGAAGTAGGCGTCACCGGTCGTCTCGGTCGGCGACGGCTTCCAGAGGACAGTCACCTGGGCATCACCCGGCACCAGGAAGAAGCTCGGCGGGTCCGGCGCGAACGGCAGCAGGAAGTGGTGGTCGAAGACGTTCTGGGCCACCAGCGCCTTGTCGAGCAGCGAGCCCTTGACCGTCGTGAAGTCGTTCTGGGTCGGCACGTGCTTCGCTCCGTCGGCGTCGGTCAACGGTCCGGTGTACTTCTTGAAACCGGTCAACGAGTCGATGGTGTTGGTGCCGTTGAGTGAGACCAGCGAGTCGGCGGATTCATCCCAGGTCGGGTTGCCCGGCTTGACGTCGGTCGTGGTCGTCGGCGTGAATCCGGGGATCGCGACCGGTGCGGCGTAGATCACCGCGACGACGATGCTGCGGGAGTCGCCCGGCTTCAGGTCGAGCGGCTCGGACGACGCGTACGAGCGAATGTCCACCGACGTGTTCTGGATGTAGCAGACGTGGGTAACCTGCGGGTCGCCCGCGATGTTGCATGAGCCGTCGGCCGTGGTCGGCTGGCCGGCGAAGATGCGGAACAGCCGCTGCGAGTTGGCCGGATCCGGCAGCGCGCCACCGTTGGTGGTGTTGGTGAAGAGGTGGATGGCGCCCGGCCCGGTGGGGCCCTTGAGGTACTTGAACCCGACAAAGCCGAAGCCCTGGAAGAACGGCGGGCCGAAGATCGCCGGATCGAACGTCGCACCACCCTGGCCGGTCTTGCTGAACTTGGCCTCGTAGGCAAAGAAGAGCGAGAACGGCAGGTTCACGGTGCTGTAGTTGTGGCCGGCGTCGCCGACGTCCTCGTCAGAACCCCAGACGGCGAACATCGGGTTGATCTCGTATCCGCCAGCCGGCAGCGTCACGCCGAAGTGGGCGTTGTTCAACGACTGGAAGTCGGCGGCCTTCTGGTTCAGGATGGTCTGCATCGACGGCCGCGCGCCCGAGTAGTCCGCGCTGTTCGTCGTGGTGATGTTGTAGAACGTGAGGATGATGTAGACGATATCCTCGTTGCCGGTGGGGTAGTTCCACCCCATCGCCCGGTACTCGGCGAGCAGCCCCAGCGGGTGCTGGCGGCCGCTGATCAGCAGCGGGTTGCCGTCCCACACGATCCAGTGGGCGTCATCCTGGGACGCGGCGATCTTGCCGCGGAGGAGCGGGTCGAAGAGCGCCTCGCCGGTATCCCCCTGGGGCACCCTCGAGACGTCCGGCCAGTTGGCGGCGTCCTCCGGGTCGGCGGAGACGTAGACCTGGGTCACGCCTTCGCAGTGACGCTGGGCGCCGATCGGGTCGAAGCACTTGACCATGATCGTATCGCCACCCCACGGATTGGCCGACTTGTCTCCGGCAACGACACCTGCTGCTTCCATGCCGGAGTTGTAGATGTAGTTGTCGACCGTGCCGCGAGGCCAGTACCCGCCCTGGGTCGTGCCCGACCCCGTGGGGTCGAGGCCGAACTCGCCTCGGGTCGAGATACCGTCCTGCGTCCGGTTCGGCGTGTACTCACCGACCGAGAAGGACAGCAGGTGAACCCCCGCCGTCTTCACTCCCGGCCAGGGCAGCGCGCTGGCCGACCCCGGGGCGAGCCACAACAGACCGGCCGCCACGGCGAGTCCCGCAACCATCTTCCGCGTACCAGGCAGTGCGTGCATTGAATCCTCGCGTCTAAGCTGCGTAAGAGTCGCCCGTCAGTGGGGGTGGCGACTCACCGTGAGCCGCCACCCCCTCCGCCGGAATCAGAAATCCACTTCCAGGCCGAACCGGATGGACCGGGCACCTGTCACGAAGTTGCTGACGCTCCGGGTGAAGGCGTACCGCGCATCCGACGCCGCCTTCCGCTCCGCCAGCGTGTAGACTCCGTCGCCGTTGCCGTACCGGAGCTCCGACTGGATGTAGTAGAAGCACGGTGCCGCATACGACGTGCTGCCGCTGCTCACCTTCGAGCATCCCGCGATCGACGACGGAAGATTGATGTTCCCCGTCGACGCATCGTACATCCCCATCTGCTTGGCGGTGGTGATCGACGCGATCGAGTCATTGTTCCACTCGACAGCGTAGGCCGGACCGTTGGTCGTGGTACCGGTGGTCGACCACACCCGGATGATGTTCCGCAGGTTGAGGATGTTCCGGCCGTCCAGATAGGCGGTCAGGTTGTACTTGCCGAGCCGGAAATCACGGGTCAGCTTCGCGTCGAACTGCTTGTAGGTCGGCAGCCGCGCGGCGTTGATCGTCGTGACCGCCTGGATCTCACCGCAGGCGCCCGGCGAGATCGTGGTAATCGTGCTGGCGTCCGTCGGGAGGCAGGCCGTGTACGGCAACCCCGACGCGACCCGCGCCTGGACGAAGAGCGACGTCCGGTGGAGGATCTTGCCGATGACGCTGCCCGACATGAAGTCCGGCGGCAGGGTCACCGTGAACTGCGCTGCCAGGTTCTGCGGCCGCGACGTGCCGGTCGCCAGCGCCGCCGTCGGCGGTTCGGCAATCGTTCCCGGAGGAATCAGCGGCTCGAAGTAGTTGATGTACGATGTCGGATCGGTGCCGGTGTTGACGGCGCTCTCGTACGTGTAGTCGATCCGCCCGTTGAAGTAGCTGCCGATCCGGCGATCGAGGGTGAGCTCGATGCCGCGGGCGTTGCCGAAGTCGGTGTTCTGCGCCACGTAGATACGAGTCGGCGCACCGGTCTGCGGGTCGATCGGATAGGTGAACTTGATCGACGGATTCGCCACGTTGTCGTTGTTGTAGACCGCCACGTCCAGCACCATGTCGGGGCTGAAGGCGTGACGCGCGCCGAACTCGAACTTGATGGTCTTGCCGAAGTCGAGGTCGGAGCCCCAGCGCGAACGGCTATTGGCGCCGCCGGCGTTGATGTCCGTGAGCGAATTCTGGTAGATCAGGCCGAAGTCCGGCTGCGACACCGCCTGCGCGTACGACAGGCGGAAGTTCGTCGTCGGCGTCACCGGGAACGCCACCTGCACGTGCGGCGAGACGTAGTGATGCGACGGATCCTGGATCAGCGCGCACGCCGCCGACACGCTCGGGACCGATCCGGCCGGACAGAACAGCGAGTCCGGCGTGAACCCGGGACGGGTCGAGATGTCGGGGAACTCGTTCCAGTGATACGCCTTCGACCAGTAGTAGTCGTAGCGCACGCCGCCCACCAGCACCACGTCACCGAGGTCGAGACGATCTTCGGCGTAGGCGGCGCGGTTGGTCGGCTTGCCGGTGAAGTCGTTCACGCCGGTGCCGCTGTTGGTGTAGTTGGTCAGCTGCTGCCAGTTGGTGAACTGGCCGCCGATCTTCATCCGGTTGTACCGGTCGATCTGCCAGTCGAAGTCCACCTTGCCGAGCAGCTGGTTCTCGACGTCGTAGCTCATGCCGTACTGATTGCCGAACGCCCCGTTGCCGCCCGCGGCGCACGACACCGGATCGACCGGGCACGACGCGTTGGGCATGAACGAGCCCTGGCCGTTGTACTGGTTGGTGTTCTTCGAGTCGGTCAGCGAAATCCGGTTGCCGGTCTTCTGCAACAGGAAGTTGTAGATCAGCGTCGAGTCGATCGGCGCATCCTTGGGATTCACGTTGAACTGCAGCTTGTGCGTGATGATGCCCATCGGCGAATTGCGCGTCGCCTGCTCGGACGCCGCCGTCAGGTGGCTGTTGAGCGAGTTGTTCCACTGCCACGACAGGTAGGCGTCAACCGACAGCTGGTGCGTCGCCCGCCGGAAGATCGTCTGGGTCCAGTTCAGGATCGCGACATTCGACCCCGACTGGCTGGCGCTCGCGGCGCCGTCGGAGAGGGTGCCGCGGCTCTGGCCGCCGCTGAACAGGTAGCTCGCCGCGAAGCGCGAGCCCTGGCCGAACGAGTAGTTCAGCTTGGCGGTGGCGTAGTACGTGGTGCTCGGCGCCGCGTACTGCTGGTTCTGGTTGCAGCTGGCACCGTAGTTGTTGCGCATGTCATTGGCGCGCTGCGACTGGTTGTCCGGCGCCACGTTCTGGTAGCTCTTGCAGGCGCCCTGCACGTCAGCGTAGTCGTAGACGTTCACGTCGGTGCTGTCAGAGGTGGCGCTCCCCGCCGAGACCGGCAGGCGGAACGTCGTGTCGATCCGGACCGCCTGATACGAGGGGTAGAGATATCCCTGATACCCCTGGTTGTTCGACGTGGTGCCTTCGAGGCGGCCCTGCAGGAAGAACGTCAGGTTCTTCATCAGCGGACCACCCACCGACCCCTGGAAGACGTTGTAACCCTGGCCGTACTTCTGGCCGCCGAGTTCCGCTGTCTCGAACCCGAGCGAGCCGCTCAGCTTCGAGCCGCCGGTGCGGGTGGTGAGGTTGATGATGCCGCCCTGCGCGCTGGAGAACTCCGACGAAGCGGCGCCCGTGGTGATCGACGCGTCTTCGAAGGCGTTGACTGCCAGGCCCAGGGAAGGGGCCGAGCCGACCATCGACGAGATTGCCGATTGGATCGGCACACCGTCGACGTAGGTCGCCTGCTCACTGGTGCGCGAACCGCGCACCGAGAACGACGTCGAACAGGCGCCGTTGGTGCCGCAGTTGGTGACCTGGACGACGCCGGCCTGCATCGAGAGCGCGGCGGAGACCCGGTCGACCGGGAGCTTCGCGACGACCGCTCCGGTCACGATGTCCTTCGAGGTGACCTGGTCTCGAGGGACCAGTGCGTTCTGGGCCTGCTCGGTGACGACGATCTGCTGCACCGTCACCGGGGCCTGCTCCAGGTTGAAGTCCTGCGTGATGGTCTGGCCGGACGTGATCCGCAACCCGTCGACCCGCTTGGGCCGATAGCCAACGTATTGGGCCTGCACCGAGACCACCCCCGCCGGGATGTTCTCGATGAAGTAGTAGCCCTGGGAGCTGGTCGTTGCGGTGAACGACGTTCCGGGAATCAGCACGGTCGCGTTGGGGATCGGCTGCTTCTGGGCGTCAAGGACGTGGCCCTCGAGTTTGCCGGTGGCCTGCGCGTGAAGCGCCGGCATCCCGACGAACAAGGCCAACGCGGCCAGCACCCCGAAGGTGCGGGCGAAGGCTTTCCAACAACGCTGCGTCATGATGTGTCCTCCGATGGCGTGAACACGAGTACTGCAACTGCTCTGCCGATGAGGCCCCGCCTCCGAAACGGGAGGTGGCGCCGTCATTCAGGAATCTCCCGCCACCAGGCGGGGCACCGGCTCGAACTGATTGACCGCAACGCGCAGGGGGGGTTCGCGCATCCTTACCTCGGTACGGCAACTGCTGTCAGCGTATAGCATCGCGGCATGCATCAAGCTGATGGGCCCCAACGCATGGGGCTGCAGCCGCGCGGTCCTGCTCTATATCTCTGCGTCCATTCTGACGATAGGAAAATCCCGCCGAACATCCCGGGGTGCCGAGAATATGCGGCGCCCCAAGTGGAGTGTCAAGCGAAGGTCACAAACGGGGGGCGGGGGTTGCGGGGCTGACGGGGCGGAATTAAAGGCGACAGGAAGAGCCCAGAGCCCAGAGCCCAGAGCCCAGAGCCCAGAGCCCAGAGCCCAGAGCACCAGGCCCACAGCCCACAGCCCACGGCCCACGGCCCGGGGGGCTGGGCTCGGCCGCGGAGGGCCAGCACGTCGGGGTGGCGCCAGACGCCACAAGGCCAGCCGCTTTGCCAGCCGAGTCCCGTGTTCGGGGCCGTCGGCCGTGGGCTGTGGGCGATTGATTGTCGGCTCTGGGCTCCGGGCTCTGTGCTCCGGGCTCCGGGCTCCGGGCCCCTCTGGTCTTCCGCCTTCATGCCGTGACGAGTTCGACCTGCGGTTTCCCCGGCGTGACCGTGATCCCCTCCGGCCCCCAATAAAGGTTGATCTCGCTGCGGACCCCGAAATCCCCCGGGAGGTAGATCCCCGGCTCGACCGAGCAACCGGTCCCCGGGAGGAGCGCCCGGTCGTCATGGGTCTCGTAGTCGTCGAGGTGCGGCCCCGACCCGTGCAGGTCCCGGTCGATGCTGTGCCCGGTCCGATGCACGAAGAAGTCCCCAAACCCAGCCTTTTCAATGACTTGGCGCGCCGCCTGATCGCCCAGGTAGCCATATACCGGCTGCCCCGAACGGGCCCGCGCGGTGAGCGCCGCAACCGCCGCATCGCGGGCGTTCCGGACCGTCTCCCAGACCCGCTGGACCTTTTCCGGCACCTCGGTACCCGAAAAACCCATCCAGGTCTGGTCGGCGAAGATCGCCCCCGGCCGCATCCCGCCCCAGAGGTCCAGCAGCACCACCTCGTTACGGGCCAGGGTCCGGTCGGCACCCGGCTGCGGCTCGTAGTGGGGGTTGGCGGCGTTGGGCCCGAACCCCACGATCGGCGGGGTCGACAGGGTGAGTCCCGCCTCCTGCATCGCGGCCACCACCTCCTGCTGCATCGCCGACTCGGTGAGCCCCTTTCCGCCCCGCTCCACCGCCCGCCCCAGCGCCTCCAGGGCGATGGTCCGCAGCAACTCCGCCGCCGCGACATGCTCGGCGGTTTCCTCGGCCGACCAGGTCGCGGCGAACCGCGTCACCAGGTCGGCGCTCGAGACCACCTTGACGCCGATCGACTGGAGCAGGTCGATGACGCCCCACGGAACCCGGTCGACGTAGGGCACCGCGTCCCGGGCCGAGATTTCCATCGCCGCCGTCTTCCCCGACAGGGTGTTGCGGAGCGCGGCGTCGAGCTCGGAATGACGCGCGAACGGGATCACCTTCCCGCTGAATCCCTCGAACGGTTGCATCTCGATCCGGTGGACGATCGCCGTGATCTCGCCCTTGCGCGGGATCCAGACAAAGACGCGGCGGGTCGCCATGCCGCCCGGGAGGATCTGCCGCGCGACCGGATTGCAGCCGTGAAAATCGAACAGCAGCCAGCCATCGGCGCCGAGGTGTTCGAGGGTGGCCGCGAGGGCGGCGCGATCGAGGGTGGCGAGCGAATTCATTCGTAACTCCCGGGTGGTGCCGCGCGCCAGACGCAGAGCGGATCGCCTCGACCGCGACAGGTGAGATGGTCAACCGACCACTCCAGGCGCGCCACGGTGCGCAGCAATTCCGCCAGCGCGGCGGTGTAGAACTGACAGGCGGCGCCATCGTCACGCGCCGCCGCGGTGAGCGAACGGATGCTCTCCGACCGGGCGCCGCTTTCGCTTCGCCGGAGGTCGGTCAGCAGCCAGCGCCTGGAGAGGTTGCCCGCGGCACTGATCCCCAGCGATCGGCGGATCCTGCCCGGTAGGACGGCGAGCGCGGCACGGGTCACGACGCTCAGCTCGCGCGCCGCGTAGCGCGCCGCCCGGCGCCCGGCGTCGGCGTAGACCAGCGCCGCGTCGCCACGCCGCCCCACCAGCCGGAAGACCGCCAGCGCCTCGTCTTCGGCAACGTCGCCGCCATGGCCGACCTGATCGCGATAGCGCTTGATCTGCGCGGCGACGGTAGGCGACAGCCCGAGGCGCTTGGCGACGAGCTCTTCCTGCAGCGCGCCGAGTCCGTCGTCGGCTGGCGTATCGATGTTCTGTACCGCTTCGAGAAGCGACAGCGGGATCAATGCCGGAACGTTGGTGGGCATGGTCGGAGAACAAGATACAAGACCAGGAGCGCCCACGGCCCGCAGCTCCGAAGACGGGACTCGGCGCGCACGGGGAGGGCCAGCGAGATGTTGGGCGGGCCCGGCGTGATGCTGACCCTCCGGCGGCGAGTGCAGCATCCGGGCCGTCGGCTGTAGGCGCTTCCGGTCGTCCGCCGTTCGGTTTTGCGTCTTTTCTCCGACTACTTTCCGACATGTCCGACACCCTCGCCCCCGCCGGATTCGAACAGGAAGCGCTGCCGCACCTCGACACGCTCTACCGGGTGGCGCTGCGGCTCACCGGCGACCCGAGTGCCGCGGAGGACCTGGTGCAGGACACCATGCTGCGCGCGCTGCGCGCCTGGTCGTCGTTCCGCCCCGGGTCGAACGCCCGGGCGTGGCTGGTAACGATCCTTCGCAACCAGTTCATCAACGGCTGGCGGGTGCGCAAGCGCGAGCCGGCCAGGGTCGACATGGAGGCGGTTCCGGAGCCCCCCGATCCGAGCGAACCCGACCCCGAGGGCCGCTTCTTTGACCGCCTGGTCGACGACGAGGTGCTCCGGGCCGTCGACGAGCTGCCGAACGATTTCCGGGAAGTTCTGGTTCTGAGTGACATGGAGGATCTGAGCTACGCCGAAATCGCCGAGGCCCTCGCGATCCCGGTCGGGACCGTCAAGTCGCGGCTCTTCCGGGCCCGCCGGATCCTCCAGGGGCGCCTGCGGCGTTATGCCCAGAGCACCGGAATCATCGCCACCAGGGGAAGCGCCGCATGAACGAGTTGCCGCCGGACTGCCAGGCCGTTCTCGACCACCTCGACGCGCTGCGTCGCGGTGACCTGCCTCCGGCGGACGTCGAGACGCTGCGGCGTCACCTCGATGGTTGCAAGCGCTGTCTCTGCGTCGAGAAATACGAACAGGCATTCCTGGCGCGGTTGAAGGCTGCCACTCAGCACTGCAGTTGTCCCGAGCCGTTACGGCAACGGGTCATCGAGCAGACGGTCCAGCCGCCGCGTGAGCGCTGAGCGGTTCGATGCGCTGATCGTCGGCGCCGGCCCGGCGGGGAGTGCCACCGCGCACCACCTGGCGCGCGCCGGACATCGGGTGCTGCTGCTCGACCGCGCCGCATTTCCCCGCGACAAGGCGTGTTCCGAATACATGAGTCCCGAAACGGTGCGGCTGCTGGGCGCCATCGGCGCCCTCGACGGCGTGGCACCGGTCGGTGGCGCGGCCCTCGCCGGCACAACGGTGCTGGGCCCCGACGGCAGCCGGCTGCTGGGCCGCTTTGCGCGCTCGGCGCCGCGGTGGCAGAGCGCCAGCGGACTCGCGGCACCGCGCCGGCAGCTCGACGCCGCAATCCTCGAGTCGGCGCGACGCGCCGGCGCCGAAATCCGCCAGCGGGCCACGGTGGTCGGTCTGGTGCGCGAGCCGGGCAGGAACCGTGTGGTCGTGCGCCATGCCAACGGCATGCTCTCGCAGCTCGACGCCCGCGTTGTTGTTGGTGCCGACGGACTCGGCAGCGTGGTGGCGCGCCGCGCGGCACTGCACCGGCAGGGGCGCCTCCGCCGAGTGGCATTCGTGGCACACGTGGCGGCGGTGACCGGCCTCGACGCCACCGCGGAACTGCACGTCGGGCGTCGCGGCTATGTCGGCCTCAACCCGCTCGGCAACGGCATTGCCAACGTGGCGCTGGTGGTTCCCGCCGCGGTTGCCGCGGGAGCGCGCGGCGACGCGACGGGGTTCTTTGCCCGCACGCTGCGCGAGTTTCCCGGTGTCGCCCAGCGCGTCGACGTGCGCCAGATGGTGCGCGAGGTGCTGGTGACCGGTCCGTTCGACAGTCATTCCCGGTCGAGCGTCGCCGACGGTGTGCTGCTGGTGGGCGACGCCGCGGACTTCTTCGATCCGTTCACCGGCGAAGGGATCTGGTCGGCGCTGCGTGGCGCCGAGTTGGCCGCCACTGCGCTGAACGACGCCCTGAGCGAGGCGGGGCCGATCACCGCCGCGCGACTGGCGCCGTACCGCGCCGCGCGGCGTCGCGCCTTTCTCGGCAAGTGGCTCATCGAGCGGCTCATCGGCTATGGCATGCTGGCGCCGTCGCTCTTCGACCGCGCCATCGCGCGCCTCGAACGCCGCGGAATGGCCGACACGTTGATCGGAGTGACGGGAAGCCTGTTGCCGCCGTCGCGGGTCCTGAATCCGGTGTTTCTGGCCAGGATGGTCTTTTGACGAAGAGCGCCCACGGCCAGTTGACGAACAGCGCCCACGGCCAGTTGACGAAGAGCGCCCACGGCCAGTTGACGAACAGCGCCCACGGCCAGTTGACGAACAGCGCCCACGGCCAGTTGACGAACAGCGCCCACGGCCCACGGCCCACGGCCCGGAATACGGGGCTCGGAGGGCTGTGCGTCAAACGCGTCGGTGACGGGACGATCCCCATCCGCGCAGGCGAACCTCGTCTGCCGGGCCGTGGGCTGTGGGCCGTGGGCCGCCCCTAGGTGCTCCCTCCCGAGCGCTTCCGCGAACTCTGCGGCCGCTTTGCCACCGGTGTCGCGATCGTCACCGCGCGCGACGCGCAGGGCAATCCGGTCGGCATGACGGCGAGCTCGTTTTCGTCGACGTCGCTGGTGCCGCCGCTCATCTCGATTGCAGTCGACCGCGCGGCAACGGCGCATCCCGCGCTGCTGGTGGCGCCGAGCTTCGTGGTCAACATTCTTGCCGAGGGACAGGAGGCGCTCTCGCGCCGCTTTGCCAGCGGCCTGGCCGACCGCTTCGACGGCGTCGGCTGGCACAGCGGCGATGGCGGCGAGGTGCTGCTCGATGGCGCAATGGCTCACATCTCGTGCCGCCGGTGGGGGGTGGTCGGTGCCGGCGACCACACGGTGTTCTTCGGCGAGGTCACCGGCGGCACGGTCACCGAGCAGCACCGGCCGTTGCTCCACTACCGCGGCGGCTACACCGACCTCGGAGAGCGCTGATGCCGGCCCCGGGCCGGATTCCGGCCGGCACCGAGGCGCTCGACGATCCGCGCACCGACCCCGCGCTGGTGCGCCGGATGCTGCACGACATCAGCCGCGCCAACCGCTGGCTGGGCGGCCGCGCCGTGCTGTATTACGGATTGGTACAGCTGCTGGAACGGGGCGACGCGGGCCACACCCTGACGCTCTGCGACATCGGCACCGGTGCCGGTGACCTGCCCCGCGCAGCGGCCCGATGGGCGGCGCGCCGGGGCGTCACCCTCCGCGCGATGGGGCTGGAGCGGATCCCGGCGGCGGCGGCGCTGGCACGCGACAGCGGTGTTCCCACCGCGGTGGCCACCGCCGCCGCGCTGCCGGTCCGCGAGCGCGGTGTCGACCTGGTGCTGATCAGCCAGCTGGCGCACCACCTGGAGCGCGCCGCCCTGGTCGAGCTGTTCCGTGCCGCGTCGCGCGCCGCCCGGCGCGGCGTGCTGGTGGTCGACCTGCACCCGTCTCCGTTGGCGCGCCACGGCTTTCCGGTGGCGGCGCGCGTGCTCGGCCTCCACCCGATGACGATCTCCGACGGCGTCACGTCGGTCGCCCGCGGCTTCTCCACCGGCGAACTGGAAGCGCTGGCGCGCGACGCCGGCTGCGACAACGCCCGCGCCGCGGTCCGGCCGCTGGGACGGATCGCGCTCTGGTGGCGCACCGATCGCTGATGGAGACCGTCGACCAGCGGACGATTCGCGCCGCCCCCGAGACGGTCTGGCCGCTGGCAGCGGCCGTCGAGGACTGGCCCGAGATCCTGCCTCACTACCGGCGGGTGACCCGCAGGAGCGGCGCGCCCGGTGGCAGCGGCGTGGTGGAGATGGCGGCGTGGCGGCCGTTCGGCCCGCTCCGGTGGCCGGTGTGGTGGCATTCGGAGATGACCGTCGACGCGGCGTCGCGGGTCATCCGCTATCGCCACATTGCCGGCACCACCAACGGCATGGACGTGGTCTGGCGCATTGATGAAACCCCTGAGGGATGGAGTGATGTCAGCGTGATACACACCTGGAAGGGCCCCGCGTGGCCGCTGATCAGCCGCCCCGCGGCGGCGTGGATCATCGGTCCGGTCTTCGTGCACGGCATTGCCTCGCGGACCCTGGCCGGCATCGCGCGCGCCGCCGGCGAGCGTGCCGCGTGACGCGCCGCGCGGTCATCACCGGCGTGGGGCTGGTGACGCCGATCGGCATCGGCGCCGACGCGGTGTGGAACCGCCTGCGCACCGGCGACTCGGCGGTGCAGCGGATCACCCGCTTCGATCCGGCGCCGTTCCGCTGTCACGTCGGAGCGCAGGTCGACGACTTCGATCCCGTGGCGGAACTCTCGGCAAAGCAGGTGCGCCGCACCGATCGTTGCTCGCAGCTGGCGCTCTTCGCATCACGGCTCGCGCTCGACGACGCCGGGCTCGACCTGTCGCGCGAAGCACCGGAACGCGTCGGCGTGCTGATGGGCACCGCCCTCGGCGGCGTCGGGTTTGCCGAGATGGAGTATCGCAAGTTCCTCCAGGGCGGCCCGCGCGACGTCGACCCGCTGCTGGCGCTGACCGTCTTTGGCGGGGCCATCTCGTGCAACATCGCGATCCGCTACGGCGTGGTCGGCGTCAACGCCACCAACGCCATGAGTTGCGCGTCGGGGACGCTGGCCATCGGCCAGGCGTTCCGGGCCATCCAGCGCGGCGACGCCGACGTGGTACTGGCCGGCGGCAGCGAGGCGCCACTCTATCCGCTCTGCTTCGGGTCGTTCTCGCTGATCCGCGCCATGAGCACCCGCAACGACGATCCCGCCACGGCGTCGCGACCGTTCGACACCGGGCGGGACGGCTTCGTGATGGCCGAAGGCGCCGGCGTGCTGATCGTCGAGAGTCTCGAGCACGCGGTGGCGCGCGGGGCACCGATCTACGCCGAGATCGGCGGCTTCGGCCTCAGCAACGACGCCTACCACATGACCCAGCCGCGTCCCGACGGGCGCGAGGCGGCGCGCGCCATGCGCCAGGCGCTCGACGATGCCCGGACCGGCCCCGGCGAGGTGGAGTGGATCAACGCCCACGGCTCGTCGACACCACTCAACGACGCCACCGAGGCCGCGGCAATCCGCGACGTCTTCGGCGCGGCGGCCGACACCGTTCCGGTGAGCGGCACCAAGGGGTGGCACGCCCACGCCCTCGGCGCGAGCGGCGCGATGGAGACGGCGATCGCGTCGCTCGCGATGCGGCGCGGCTGGATTCCGCCCACCCTCAACTGCGTCGACGCCGACCCGGCCGGCACGCTGGCGCACGTGCCGCCGGGGGGGCTCGACCGGGCGCCCCGGGTGGTGCTGAAGAATTCGTTCGGCTTTGGTGGCTGCAACGCCACGCTCCTGCTCCGGGCCGCGGAGATGTAGATTCGGCTCCGACCCGTCCATCTGTTCGCGCCGTCCCACTGGAGGTAGTCGCCGATGCCGTCCCTCGCCCGCCGCGCCATCGCCGAGATGATCGGCACCGCCCTCGTGGTGTTCTTCGGCGCAAGCGTCGTGGTGATGAACCCGTTCCCGAAGGCCAATTATGGCGTCTTCGGGATCGGGGTCTGCTACGCGCTCGTCACCGCGCTCGCCATCACCTTCACCATGGGCATCTCCGGCGGGCACCTCAACCCGGCGGTGAGCATTGCGCTGGCGGTGGTGCGGAAGCTGACGCTGTTCGACACCTTCGTGTATGTCGTCTCGCAGCTGGCCGGGGCGCTGGTCGGCGCGGTGCTGGTCAAGGCGCTGATTCCGGACAACGTCGGCTACCTGGTGGGCTACGGCACGCCGTCGCTCTACGAACTGACCACGGTGCCGCGGGGGATCGAACTCGAGGCGGTGTTCACCTTCCTGCTGATGTCGGCGATGATGCTCACCGTGGTGCGGCGCGACATGGTGCGGCTGGGCGGCTTTGCGGTGGGGCTGACGCTGTTGCCCATCGTGCTGGTGGGGGGGCCGCTCACCGGCGGCATCGCCAACCCGGCGCGTGCGTTCGGCCCGGCGATCGTCAGCGGCGTCATGACCGCGCAGGCAGTGTGGTGGATCGGGCCGATCGTCGGCGCGATCATCGCCGCGCTGGTCTGGCGGTTCCTGCTGCCGGACCCCGCCGCCACCGCGTAGGACTCACCGCGCCGCTTTCCGGGCCTCACCCGCGCAGTCGGCCACGGTGCGCCCGGATACGTAGCCCGAAGCGCCGGGAACGGCTACTCGCGGCTGCGACTCCGGAGGTTGATGGCGTAGCCGAGGATGATGATTGCCGCGACGATGTACGCGGCAACGAGGTAACTGCCGTTCTCAGGCATCGGCCAGCTCCTGGGCGGCGCGGCGCAGACCGATTCCGGTGCGCACCATCACGAACCCGATATACAGCAGCGTGAAGACCGCGAACGACAGCAGCAGCGGCCGCAGCAGCACCGGCGGCAGCGGCGACTTCTTCCCGGGCACCAGCACCGGCATCGGATGCTGCGAATTGAACAGGAAGACCGTCAGGTGGATGAACGGCACCAGGATCATCCCCATGATGCCGATCACCGCGCCGAACCGCGCCCGCTCGCCGGGGTCGCGCAGCGCCGACCGGAGCGCGAAGTACCCCGCGAACAACAGGTAGAGCAGCAGGGTGAAGGTGAGCCGTGGGTCCCACGCCCACCACACGCCCCAGATGGTGCGCCCCCAGATGGGGCCGGTGGTGAGGATGATGGTGCCGAAGACCATCCCCACCTCGGCCGAGGCCTCGGCAAAGACGTCGTACCGGAGGTCGCGGCGCCAGAAGAAGAGGAGCCCCGCCACACCCACCAGGATGAACGCCGTCTCGGCCGCCCATGCCGCCGGTGCGTGTACGTAGAGAATCTTGAACGCCTCGCCCTGCATCGCTTCCGGCGGCGTGAAGCCCAGCGCCAGCACATAGATGCCGGCCAGCAATACCAACCCCGTGACGGTGATGAGCCATCCCCGCCGGATCAACCGCGAAGCGTTGGCCACCGCGTCGGTCATTCTTCCATCACCCGCGGAAAGAGGAGCGTTGCCAGGACGAAGAACGCGATGTCATAGAGTGCCAGCAATCTAATCCAGCCCCACCACTCGGCCGCCGGCCGATGTTCGAGGAGACGCACCGACAGCTCCGCCGCGGCGGTGACCGGCGGGAGCATGAACGGCAGCAGCAGCACCGGCAGCAGCAGCTCGGCCAGCCGGGTCCGGACCGTCATCGCCGAGAGGATGGTGCCGACGGCGGTGAAGCCGATGCTGGCCAGCACCGCGACCGCCGCCACCGCCCAGAGGTCGCGCGAGACCTCGACGCCGAAGAACGCGATCCAGAGCGGGAACGCCACGGCATCGACGGTGAGCACGAAGCAGAGGTTCGCGATCCATTTTCCCCAGAACAGCGCCGAGCGCGACACCGGCGCGAGCAGCAGGCCGTCGAGGGCGGCGTTCTCCCGTTCGAGCACGAAGCCGCGATTGAGCGCCACCATCGTCGCCAGCGCCAGGGTGATCCACAGCACGCTTGGCGCCAGCACCGACAGCGACACCGCGCCGGGGTCGCGCGCGAAGACGAACACCAGCAGCACCAGCACCGCGAACGACGTGGCGCTCACCAGCGCCGTCCGGTTGCGCCATTCGACGCGCAGGTCCTTGGCGGCAATCGCCGCGGCGACGCGAACGACGCTCACGCCGCGAGCATCCGGCTCAGCTCGGTCCGGAACGCGGCGAGATCCGCGGGCCGCGGGAGGTCGGCGCGCACGCTGCCGGCCGCCAGCACCACCACCCGGTCGGCCACGTCCCACACCTCGCCCGGTTCGTGGGTGACGCAGACGATGCCCGCTCCGGCGGCGCGCTGCTCCACGAGGTGTCGCCGGAGCGCGGCGGCCGAGGCGGTATCGAGGCCGGTGAACGGCTCGTCGAGGAGGAGGAGGCGCGGCTCGTGCAGCATCGCACGGGCCACCGCGAGGCGCTGCAGCATCCCCCGGGAGAACGTCGCGACCCGGCGGTCGGCGTCGGCCACAAGCGACACCCTGGCGAGCGCATCGGCGACGCGCCGTCCGGTGTCGGGGAGGTCGTGGAGTGCCGCGGCGAACCGGAGGTTCTCCGCCGCGGTCAGGTCGCTGTAGAGGTGGCTCTGGTGCGAGAGGAGGCCGATGGCGCCGCGTCCCGCCGGGTCGGCGTGGACGTCACGCTCGAGGACCCGGACCGATCCGCGCTGGGGAACCGCGAGGCCGGCAATGCAACGCAGCAGCGTCGTCTTGCCGGCGCCGTTGGGGCCGAGCAGCAGCACCAGCTCGCCCGGATCGACCCGGAGATCGACGCCCCGCAGGGCGGCGACGGAACCGAAGCGACGGTAGAGTCCGGCGGCGACGGCGACCGGTGGTCCGGATGGCATTGCCAAACTTAGTGCCGGCGCGGCGGGACGCGGGGAGGGCGCGCTACTCGCTGGTCTCCGCCGCGAAGAGAAAGAGGTCGTCGAGCTTGGTGAGGACGAGCAGGAACTCGAGCTCCTGACCGACGGCCCGCAGCATCACCTCCTGGCGACGCTCGCTGGCGTGGCGGTGCACCATCACGAGGGCGCTCAAGCCGGAGGAGTCCACCTCGGTCGTTCCGGCAAAATCCACGACCAGCCGGCCGTGGCCCTCGCCCATTTCGTCGAGCAGCGCATTGGCCTCGAGCCGGAAGATCTCGCGCGTCGAGAGCCCCAGGCTGGTCGGAGCCTGCAGCACACGCACCGGCTGTTGAGCGGTCGAAACCGTCACGAACCCTCCACCAGGACGCCGGCCAATGGGACCCCACGACTGCGGCCCTCGCCGGTTCGGTGCTTCCAATCAGCAAGGGCCTTGCCAACCGGGAGCAACGGCACACGCCGCGGGGCGTTGTGGCGCCGGCGCGGCAGGGGAACGACGCATCACGGGGGTGCCGGCCCCGCGCCGTGAGTGGCAGCCGGCCGGCCGCCGCCGCGGCGCCGCTTCGGCGATAGATTGTGACGATCCTGGTCGCCCACGTCCGATCAATTCCTGACCCACGACCAACGACGATCCCATGACCGACCAACTCTCGACCCTCCTCACCGAGGACCGCCGCTTTCCGCCGCCCCACGCCTTTGCCGAACAGGCCCGGGCCCAACCGGCGCTCTACCAGGCCGCCGCCGCCGACCGGCTGCGCTTCTGGGCCGATCAGGCGGCCGCCCTCGAGTGGTTCAAGCCGTGGCGCAGCGTGCTGGAGTGGAAGTCGCCGCACGCCCGGTGGTTCGACGGCGGCAAGCTCAATGTCGCCCACAACTGCCTTGATCGGCACGTGCGCGGGCCGCGCCGCAACCAGGCGGCGCTGATCTGGGAAGGCGAACCGGGCGACCGCCGGGTGCTCACCTATTGGGACCTCCACCGCGAGGTCTGCCGCGCCGCCAACGCCCTCAAGACCCTCGGCGTCAAGCGCGGCGACCGGGTGGCGATCTACCTGCCGATGGTCGTCGAGGCCGCCGTGGCAATGCTCGCCTGCGCCCGGATCGGCGCGGTCCACTCGGTCGTCTTCGGGGGATTTTCGGCCGAATCGTTGCGTGATCGCATCAACGACGCCAAGGCCGTCTGTTGCATCACCGCCGACGGCGGGTACCGTCGCGGCCAGCTCGTGCCGCTCAAGCGTTTTGCCGACGAAGCCCTCGAGGGGTGTCCGTCGATCAAGGCCTGCCTCGTGGTGCACCGGGGCGGCGCCGGCAGCGACCCGACGACGGTGCCGATGCAGGAAGGCCGCGACCACTGGTGGCACCGCGCCCTCGACGCGGCCTCGGCCGACTGCCCCGCCGAGGAGATGGATGCCGAGGACCTCCTCTTCATTCTCTACACCTCGGGCACCACCGGAAAGCCGAAGGGGATCGTCCATACCACCGGCGGCTACCTCACCCAGGCGGCCGCGACCACCAAGTACGTCTTCGACCTGCGCGACGGCGACGTCTTCTGGTGCACGGCCGACGTCGGCTGGGTCACGGGCCATTCGTATGTGGTCTACGGTCCGCTCGCCAACGGTGCGACGGTGCTGATGTACGAAGGGGCTCCCGACTGGCCGGAGCGCGACCGCTTCTGGGACATCTGCGAGCGGCACGGCGTGACGATCCTCTACACGGCGCCAACCGCGATCCGCGCGTTCATGAAGTGGGGGACGGAGTTTCCCGCGCGGCACGACCTGTCGCAGCTCCGACTGCTGGGAACGGTCGGCGAGCCGATCAATCCCGAGGCGTGGATGTGGTACCACGAGCACATCGGCGGTGGCCGCTGCCCCATCGTCGACACCTGGTGGCAGACCGAGACCGGCGGGATCATGATCACCCCGCTGCCGGGTGTGGTGACGACCAAGCCGGGGAGTGCGACGATTCCCTTCCCCGGCATCGAAGCCGAGCTGGTCGACGTCAACGGCCACCCGGTCAAGGAGGGCGGCGGATTTCTCACCCTCACCGCGCCGTGGCCCGGCATGCTGCGCACCATCTACGGCGACGACAAGCGCTACCGCGAAACCTACTGGAGCCGCTTTCCGGGACGGTATTTTGCCGGCGACGGCGCCAAGCTCGATCGCGACGGATACTGGTGGATCCTCGGGCGCGTCGACGACGTGCTGAATGTGGCGGGGCACCGGATCGGCACGATGGAAGTCGAAAGCGCGCTGGTCGACCATCGCGCGGTGGCGGAAGCGGCGGTGGTGGGGCGCGCCCATGAACTGAAGGGCCAGGCGCTGGCGGCGTTCGTGACCGTCAAGGAAGGCGTCGCGGCGACACCGGCGCTGCGCGACGAACTGCGCGAGCACGTGGCGCAGAAGATCGGCGCGATCGCCAAGCCGGACGACGTGATCTTCACCGCCGACCTCCCCAAGACGCGCTCCGGCAAGATCATGCGGCGCCTGCTGCGCGACATCGCCGAAGGACGCGCGCTGGGCGACACCACGACCCTCGCCGACCCCCGCGTGGTGGAACGGCTCAAGGAGCAGTACGAGGAGGGCGAAGGCTGAGCAAGAAGCAGCGGCGCAAGACTTCGTTCACCGCCGTCGCCCCGCAGCACCCACCGGCCGGGCCGCAGGCGGCGCCGCGCGCCGCGCGTCAGGTGCCGGCGCCAGCCCGCCGCGGCGTGTCGCGGTGGTGGCTCGCGGCACTCGTCGTGGCGACGGTCGTGGCTTTTGCCCCGGCGCTGCGCGGTCCGCAGATCTTCGACGATCCGACGGCAATCCAGGACAACCCGTCAATCGACCACCTCTGGCCGATCTCCCGCCCGTTGCCGTCGACGCCGACCGCCGGCCGGCCGGTGGCGAACTATTCGCTGGCGCTCGATCACGCCTTCAACCGGCTCATCGGCGTCGACCAGCAGCCTGATCCCGGCGGCCCCGACAAGACCGTGGCGTACCACTGCACCGAGTTGCTGCTGCACCTCGCCGCCGGGCTGCTGCTGTTCGGCATCGTGCGGCGGACCCTGCTGGCGCAGCGCTATCGCGAGCGGTGGCGACGCTACGCCAGCGGGGTGGCGCTGTTCGTCACCGGGCTCTGGCTGCTGCATCCGATCCAGACCGAAGCGGTCGACTACCTCGCGCAGCGCTCCGAGGTGCTCGTGTCGTGCTTCTACCTGGCGACGCTGTATGCATCGATCCGCGCCTGGGACGCCGGGTCGGACCGGGCGCGCCGCCGCTGGTACGCTGCCGGTGTCGCCGCCTGCCTGCTCGGGATGGGATCGAAAGAGGTGATGGTCAGCGCGCCGCTGATGGTGATGCTCTACGATCGGGCGTTCCGGCTCGACGCGTGGCGCGCGCTGCGCGGCGACGCGATGCGGGGCCGGCGCCGCTATTACCTGGGGCTCTGGGCCGCCCTTCTCGCGCTGCTGGCGCTGCTGCTCACCTCGCCGCGTGGCGGCACGGTCGGCTTCCACAACGGGGTCAGCTGGTGGCGCTACTTCCTGAGCCAGGGCTGGGCCATTGTGCATTACCTCCGCCTGGTGGTCGTGCCGTTCGGCTTCAACCTCGACTACGGCACCCATCCGTTCCCGATCGCGCGGGCGCTGCCGGGCATCGCCGTGCTGGTGGTGCTGGCGCTGCTGACGCTGCTCGCGTGGCGGCACGCCGGTCGCTGGGGATGGCTCGGATTTCTTGGCGCCTGGTTCTTCTGCATTCTCGCGCCTTCGTCGAGCTTCGTGCCGATCGTGACAGAGATCGCGGCGGAACGTCGGGTCTACCTCGCCGTGGCGGCGGTGCTGGCGGCGATTGCGGTCGGGCTGCTGCTGCTGCTGGAGCGCGCCGGCCTCCTGCCGGGCGACGCCGCGCCGGACGACCACGCCACCCTGCCGCGCGCCGTCCCGGTTGCCGCGGTGCTGCTGCTTGCCGGGTGCGGCGCACTCACCTTCCGGCGCAGCACGCTGTATGCGGAGCCGCGGGCGATCTGGCAGGATGCCGTGCGGCGCGATCCCGACAACTGGCGCGCCATCACCAATCTCGGCACCGAACTCGAAAAGCCGCCGCACGCCGGGCCCCGGGTGGCCGACTCGCTGTTCCGCCGTGCCACGGCGCTCGATTCCAGCGCCGCCAGGCCGTGGTACAACCTCGCGATGAGCCAGGTCACCGCCGGCAACAAGGACAGCGCCACGGTGCTGCTGAAGCGGGCGCTGCAGATCACCCCGGGCGACGCCGATGCCCTCGCCGCAATCACCGACATCCTGCTGGGCCGCGGCGACGCCGCCGGGGCGCTGAACTACCTCCAGCCGATCGCCGCCGACGCCCTCGACGGTCACCTGCTGGTGAACCTCGGCGTGGCGTACATGGGAGTGGGCCGCGCCGATCAGGCAGCGGCGGCGTTCCGGACGGCGATCCGCCAGAATCCCTATCGCGACGACGCCCTGCGCTGGCTCGGTGCGCTGCTCACCGAAGAAGGCCACGCCGATCAGGGGGTGCCGCTGCTCGAACGCGCCGTGGCCGCCGCCCCCCAGTCCCCCGATGACCTCGCGCTGCTGAGCCTCGCCTACGCCGAAACGGGGCGGATGCCGGAGGCAACGGCGATGGCGATGCGCGCTGTTGCCATCCCCGACGCGAATGCCCAGGCGCTCTACTACGCGGGGCGCACCCTGCTGACGGCACGCCGCCCTGACCAGGCCGAAGCGGCGCTGCAGCGGGCGGTGACGCTCAAGCCCGGGCAGCCCGACATGCTCACGGCGCTGGGCGAGGCGAAGGCGGCACTGGGGAAGACCGCCGAAGCGGCGGCGCTGTTCCAGCAGGCGCTGAAGCTCGATCCGAATGATGCCGAGGCGAAGCAGGGGCTGGCGGGTACCGGCGGCTGACACCGCCGCCGGCCCGTCGAGCGGCAGTTGCTCAATGCGCCAATTGGGTAATTCCCACGCGCCATTCGGCGTTTGCGGCATTCCAGCTGACCCGGTACGCCCCGGGATAGTAGCCGGCGATGGCCCGTTGCGATGCACTGCCGACCGGGATCGAGTCATCGGGCCTGGTCAGCAGATAGGCCCGCGCCACCATCGGCTCGAAGAAGGTGAACTGGCCGTTCCATGACCCGGTAATGAACGTGCGGGTGAACGGCTGGCCATGAAATTCCGGCGCGGTGGAGTCGGTCCAGTGCAGCCCCATGTGGGGGACGGCGTTGGCGGGCGGATCCGCGACGTAGTTCGGCAGGCGGAACGACGCGCCGGGAAGATTGGCGGCTTCGACCGCGAACGTGGTTTCGGACGGATCGATGGCGTTGCGGTCCGCCAGCGACGTCATGTAGAAGTGGAAATCGAAGTGCGGCACGGTGTAGACCATCGCCGGCGGATGGCCGGTCGGATTCCAGTTGAGCCCGATCACCTGGTACTGCGTGGTGTTGCCGGCCGGCAGCGGCACCAGGAACTCGTACCCTCCCATCTTCGGCGTCATCGGCAGGCTGTCGACCGCGCCCTGGCTCAGCGCAACCCCCAACTCGACCGGCGCACCGTTCTGCAGCACGAGGTACGACCGCGCCGTCCCGTTCCCGACCGTCACCGGGGTCCCATACACCGTCGTCGCGGTGGACGTCGTGTCGGTCGGGCTGCTGGAACACGATGCCAATCCCCCGACCATCGCCGCGACCAGCGCGCATGCTGCCACGCCTTTTGCCGCTACTGCTCCCTGGTCCCACATTGCTGCCTCCCCTGAGGTTGGTGCCGGCGGCTGTGCCGGAGCAGCGCTCCGGAACAGCGCCGGCGGCCGGGCGTGAGCCGCCCGAGTCATGGCTTCGCGGTGGCATTACGGCACCATTGCGACATGGTGGCACTAGTGTGCCATCGCCAGTCAACTTATTTTCCTGCACCGGGGTGTCAAGAGGGAGTGTCAATGACGCGAAAGACGTCGACCGCACCAGAAGGCGCGGCCGGGGACGCCAGGGGTGACCGACAGAAGCGCCGGACGCGGGCGGCGCTGTTGGCTGCCGCCGCCCAGCTGCTGGCGGCGGGCCGGACGCCGTCGGTGGCCGAAGCGGCCGACGCCGCCGACGTCTCCCGCCGCACCGCCTACCGCTATTTCCCTACCCAGGACCAGCTGCTGGTGGAGGCGGCCCTCGAAGGTCTGCGGCCGGAAGTCGAGGCGGCACTCGCTTCGGCGTTCCCGGTGCATTCCGACGCGACCGACGACGTCGCCGAGGCTGAGGCGCGCCTCGACGCGGCGGTGCGGGTCATGACGCGCCTGGCGGTGGCGAACGAGCCGCTGCTGCGCACCATGATCCGGCTGACCACGGGTCAGATGGCCGGGGCACGTCCGGTGCGGGGCTACCGGCGAATCGAGTGGTTGACTGCGGCGATTGCCCCGGTCAGGGCGCGGCTGGGTGCCCGGAGGTTCGACCGCCTGCTTTCGGCGCTGACCTCGTGCATCGGCATGGATTCGCTGTTCCTGTTGCAGGATACCCGCGGGCTGACGCCGCGGGCGGCCGAACAGGTGACGGCGTGGACCGCTCGCGCGCTGCTGGCGGCGAGTGTTGCGGACGCGGCGGCCGGGCGATGAGCCCGGACGAAGCAGAAATCCGCCGGATCATCCTGGCGCAGGCCGACGGCTGGAACCGTGGTGACGCCGCCGCATTCGGCTCGGCCTGCCGGAGCGACGTCGGATTCACCAACATCCTCGGCATGCGTTGGGAGACTCGCACCGGGTTCATCGAGCGACACGACGCGATGTTCCGCGGGCCCTTTGCCGGGAGTCAGGTGGTGATGACGGTCGAGCGGGTGCAGTGGCCGGGGCCCGACCTGGCGATCGTCGAGCTGCTCACCACGCTGACCGGGTTTCGCGGGCTACCACCGGGCATCCGGTCGGACCCCGATGGCGCGCTGCGTACCCGGATGCTGGAAGTATTCGTCAAGCGCGCCGGTCGGTGGGAGATCGCGGCGTGTCACAACACGGCGGTGTCGCCGGGCGCGGAGCGTCCGTAGTCGCGACTCACCCGCGACGCACCACTCAGACCTGGATCTGTGCTCCCAGTTCGACGACCCGGTTGGGCGGCAGCCCGAAGAACGCCGTCGCGGTCTGGGCGTTGCGCTGCATCACCCCATAGAGCTTTGCCCGCCAACCGGCCATGGCACCGGCCGCCCGCGACAGCCCGCGCCCCCGCGGCGAGACGATCAGCGTCTCGCGCCCCAGGAAGAACGACACGTCGTTGAGGCGCAGCGATGGCGCGGCGTCTTCGCCGGGCTCTCGGAGTTGCGGGGCGACGGCGGTGAGGATTGCCGGGACGTCGGGGGATTCCATGAAGCCGTAGCGCGCCCGCAGCTGGTAGAACCCTTCACCGAGGCGCTCCAGCGTGACCCGCTCGCTGGCCGGCACCTGCGGAATCTCCAGCGACGAGATGGTCATCAGGATGACCTTCTCGTGCAGCACCTTGTTGTGCTTGAGGTGGTGCAGCAGCACCGGCGGCGCGACGTCCGGGATCGACGTCATGAACACCGCCACGCCCGGCACCCGATACGGCTTGCGGCGCGCAATGTCGGGGATGAACAGGTCGAGCGGGAGCGAGGTCTCGCGGAGGATGGCGGTGACCTGCTGCCGTCCCCGGCGCCAGGTGCTCATCAGCACATAGACCGCCGAACCGGCGGCGAGCGGGAACCAGCCGCCCTCGACGAACTTGATCAGGTTGGCGCCGAGGAACGCCGAATCGACGATCAGGAAGGCGATGGTCAGCGGCACCACCTTCCACCACGACCAGTTCCACTGCTTTCGCGCCACCACCGCCAGCAGCACGGTGGTGATCAGCATGGTGCCGGTGACCGCCACGCCGTACGTGGCGGCGAGGGCGTCGGACGACCCGAACTGGAGCACCAGTGCGACGCAGGTGACCCACAGCGCGGCGTTGATGCCCGGCATGTAGATCTGGCCGATTTCGGTGTGCGAGGTGTGGACCAGGTGCATCCGCGGCGCAAAGCCGAGCTGCATGGCCTGCTGCGTGAGCGAGAACGCCCCCGAGATCAGCGCCTGGGACGCCACGATGGCCGCGAGGGTGGCGATCACCACCATCGGGTAGAGCACCGCGTCGGGGACCAGGTTGTAGAACGGGTTGGTGACCGCCTCCGGACGGTGCAACAGCAGCGCCCCCTGCCCCATGTAGTTGAGCATCAGCGACGGCAACACCAGCCCGAACCACGCGACACGGATCGGCCGGCGCCCGAAGTGGCCCATGTCGGCGTAAAGCGCCTCGCCACCGGTGACCACCAGGAACACCGACCCGAGCACGACGAAGCTCTGGAAGCCGTTGTTGACGAAGAAGCGCCAGGCATAGAGCGGGTTGATGGCCCGGAGCACCGCCGGGTAGTCGATGATGCCGTGGACGCCGATGGCGGCAATCGACAGGAACCAGAGCAGCGTGATCGGCCCGAACACCGCCGCCACGCCGGCGGTGCCGCGCCGCTGGAAGAGGAAGAGCCCCGACAGGATCCCGATGGTGACCGGGAGCACCCAGTGCTCGAACGCCGGGGTGGCCACCTTGATCCCCTCGACCGCCGACAGCACCGAGATCGCCGGGGTGATCACCCCGTCGCCGTAGAGGAGGGCGGCGCCGAACAGTCCCAGCATGACCAGCCCGCGTCCCACCCGGAAGCCGTCGGGGCGGGCCAGCGCGAGCAGCGCGAGGATTCCTCCCTCGCCGCGGTTGTCGGCCCGCAGCACCACCGCGATGTACTTGAACGAGATCACGAAGTTGAGCGACCAGAAGACCAGCGACAGCACGCCGAGTACGTTCTGCGGCGACATCGCGACCGCGCGGCTGCCGTTGAAGCACTCCTTGATGGCGTACAGCGGCGACGTGCCGATGTCGCCGTAGACCACACCCAGCGCCGCGAAGGAAAGCCCGGCCAGCGCCTTGCCCGTCGGCGCCTTGCCGTCGGAATTCACCGTCCCGACGTCGCAGCCGGCGTCCGCGCGGCGGGGTGCGGTGCTGCCGCGGCGAGCGAATCGACCAGGTGGATCAGCTGGTCGCTGTTGACCTCGGTGTAGAGCCGCCCGTCGATCAGGAACGTCGGCGTGGCATTGACCCCCAGCTTGCTGGCTTCCTCGTACGACGCCTCGATGCGTCCGGCATACTTTGCCGACTTCATGCACGCCGTCCAGGCGTTCACGTCGAGCCCGATGTTCTTCGCGATGTCGCTCAGCACCGGCATCGGATTGGTCCCCAGCGCCCAGTCGTTCTGCCGGGAGAACATCTGCGCCTTCATCGGGAGGAACTTCCCCTGGTCGTTGGCGCAGGCGGCGGCGTGGGCGGCGACCCGGCTTTCAGGATGGAACGGCAGGTCGCGGTAGACCCATTCCGCGGTGCCGGTGTCGATCAGCGCCGTCTTGACGTCCGGAAACTGGACTTCGTCGAACACCGCGCAGTGGGGACAGGCGTAGTCGAAATACTCCACCACCTTCACCGGGGCGTCGGGGTTCCCCACCGTGTAGCCGTGGAATCCGCTGGTGTCGGCGGCGGTGACCGTGACGTTGGCGGGGATGGAGATGACGCCCTGATGGCGGCGGCTGACCACGAAGATCACGCCGGCCAGGAGAATCGCGCCGAGCGCGATGTAGAACCGCTGCTGCCCTTGCGCCATGGGTCCTCTCGGGTCTCCGCCGGCGAGCGCTGGCCCGCGCTTCGGGCCGACACGACGGGGCTCCTGCCTGGGTGGTGACGGGGCGCTCGCGCCGCCCGCTGCGGGCGACGACGGTGACCAATCTAATGCCCGCCGCCGCCGGATTGCCCGGAAGGTGGCCGAATCCCTATATTTCGAACCGATGCGCGGTTCCGGAGGGGAACGGCGCCGGCTCGCAACTCATGAAGGAAGGTCGTTTGTCGAAGAATAAAGGACCCCGCACACCGGCAATGCCCACCCAGTTTGATCAGGCCCGGGATGAACTGTTCAGCCATATCCTCCGTTGCGGCGTGCTCGAGGCGGCCCCCGAGCACCAGAAGGAGTGGATGGACGACACCATGCAATACCTCGCCGAACGCTATGCCGAGCTTGGCGCCGATGAGCTCGGAAAGGTGCGACTCCTCGGCGAGCGGTTCTGCCAGCCCGTCGTGAAGCACACGCCGGTCGAAGATGTCGTGAGTCATTAGTCGTCCGTCGTGAGCTCGCGGCTCACGACCAACGTCTACTGGTTCTCCACGACGATCTCTGTCGTCACCGGAATCACCGGATCCAGCGACGCCAGTACCGAGCAGTACTTGCCGACCGAAAGCTCCACGGCACGCTCGGCCTTTTCGCGGGTGAGACCCTCACCGGCCAACCGGAACGTCAGCTTCAGTGCCGTGTAGCGGCGCGGGTATTCCTCGCGCCGCGTCCCCGAAATCTCGATCCGGAAGCGTTGCAGCACGACCTTCTTCTTGCGGAGAATGTCGACGACGTCGGCGCCGGAACACCCCGCCGCGGCGATCAGCAGCGCGATCATCGGACTCGGACCGGCGATGTTCTGCCCGTCGACGGTGATCCGGGGGCCATCCTGCTGCCCGGCGGAGAAGCGCAGGTCGCCCTGCCAGTCGAGCGTGGTGTAGCGGACATTCGAGTCGGTCATCGCGACTTCAGTTCCCGGAAGAATTGGGTGTTGTAGTCCCAGATGGCGTAGAGCCCCACCGCGGCGGTCGACCAGGCCAGGCGGCGGAGCAGCGACGAGTCGAGCACGAACGCCAGCAGGGTGAGGAGTTGCAGGACGGTCACCGCCTTGCCGCCGGCCCGCGCCGGAACGGCGGTGGCGCGCCCGGTGGCCAGCGTGATGCAGAACGCCAGCGTCGCGATGATGTCGCGTGCCAGCACCGCCAGCACTTCCCACCAGAGCAGTCGCCCCGAGACCAGCACCACGGCGTAGGCGGCGGCCATGAACAGCCGGTCGGCGATCGGATCGAGCACGGTGCCCAACCGCGATGCGCCGAAGCGGCGCGCCACCAGCCCGTCGCCCAGGTCGGTGGCGGCGGCAAGGCCCAGCACCGTCAGCCGCACCGGCATGCTGCTGACCAACGGAAAGACGATCGCCAGCGGCACGCGCAGCAGGGTGATGGCATCGGCGACGGCAAAGCGGGCCGCGGGGCGCAGGGCAGAGGTGGACACGGTGGGAAGTTACCCCGCCTGCGGCGCCACCACACCTTCGGCGCGCGATGCCGGATCGAGCGCCCGCTGCGCCAGGCGGAGCACCTCGTCGGCGGTGACGGCGCGGTACGGCGCCGCCGGGTCGACCAGTTCGTCGAGTCCCTCGCCGAACAACCATGCATCGGCGATGGCGGCGCCGTAGGCCCCGGCGGTCTGCCAGGCGATCTCGGTCTGCCCGGCCAGCATCGCGACCGCCCGGGAAAGCTCCTCGGGTGCCGGTGGCTCGCGCCGGAACCGCTCCAGCTCGGCGAGCATTGCGTCGCGCGCCTCGTCGAGCCGCGCGGGCTCCATCGCGATGTACGTGGTGAGCGCCCCGCTCCGCGCCCGCTGCCACGACGACGCCATCACCGTGTAGGCCAGCGACCGCTCGCTGCGGAGCGACTCGAAGAGGCGGCCGCCGAGTCCGCCGGCGATCGCCGACCAGACCTCGGCGCCGTACCTCGCCGGATCGTCGCGCGACGGCCCGGGGTAGATCATCGCCAGCGCGGCCTGCTCGCGTTCGCGCGTCGCGGCCCGGAAGCCGGCTCGCACCGTGTCGGGCGGCAGCGGTTCGGGCACCACGTCGGAGCGCGGCACCACCGCCGCGCACGCCGCCAGCAGCGTGGCGGTGGCCCGCTCGGGGTCGAGGTCGCCGACCGCAATGACGGTGCTGGCGCCGGCGGCCAGCGCGTCGTCGTGCCAGCGCCGGAGCGACGCGGCGTCGAATGCCGCGAGGGACTCGGGCGTGCCGAGCATCGGTGCGCCGTATCCGCGGCGGTCGAACGCGGTGCCGAACGCGAGCTGGAACGGGTAACGCACCATGTCGTCGGCGACGGCGCGCGCGTCGGCGGCGAGCATCACCCGCTCCGCCGCGACGTCGTCGGGGTCGAAGCGCGGCGCGGTGAGCACCTCGGTGAGGAGAGCCGCGGCGCGGTCGACCGCGCCGGCCACCACCGTCATCCCGAACCCCATCACGTCGGCGGAAAGGAGTGGCGAGATCGCGCCGCCGAGCGACTCGGCCGCGGCCGCAAGACCGGAGGTGTCGCGATGCCGGGTGCCGCGCAGCATCGAGCGCATCGCGAGTGTCGCGAGCCCCGCCGTCTCCGGCGTCTCGACATCCCGCCGCAACCGGTAGACCGCCAGCGCCACCTGGCCGGTGTCGCCGTGGCGCGCCGCCAGCACGTCGAGACCGTCGGCGCTCTCCTGCCAGACGCCATGCGATTCCTGGTGGAATCGCGGCCGCACCGGGCCCGCGGCGACGACGATTGCCCGCGTCGTGATCGGCGGGGCCACCCGGAGGGGGGCCGCCAGTGCCGCGGCGAGTTGCGCATCGTCAAGCGCCGGCGCCTCCTCGGGGCAGTACCACACCGCCGATCCCGGTTGCGCGAGCCAACGCGCCGCCACGTCGCGGAGCCGGTCCGGTTCGACGGCGAGCAGGTCGGCTTCTTCGCGGTCGACCCGGGTGACGTCGCCGAGGGCTTCCGCCGCCGCGAACGCCGTCGCGCGCGCCTCGAAGCGTTCCAGCTGGCGGCGCACCCGCAGCAGCTGCACGGCGCGGACCCGCTCGAATTCGTCGCGGGCGAGCGGCGTGCGGGTCAGGTCGTGCAGCGCGCCGCCGAGCACCGGCAGCGCCTCGCCGAGGCGCTCGGGCTCGAGTTCGGCGCCGACCGCGAAGACCCCGGCGTCGATCACGCCGTAACACGCGGCACCGACCCCGGTCACCAGCCCCGGATCGCGCAGCAGCCGCGCCAGCCGCGAGGCACGGCCGCCGGCAAGCACCGTGGTGGCGAGGTCGAGCGCCGGAATGTCGTCGTCGAGCACGCCGGGGGCGCGCCATCCCACCACGAGGTTGGCGGTGGCGACTTCGCCGCGCAGCGTCAACGCGCGCACCGATGGCGCGGAGCGTTCCACCGGACCGGCCGGCGGTGGAGGTGCGTCGCCCCGCCAGTCGCCCCAGGATTCCCGCAAGCTGTCGAGCGCCGCCGCGACCTCGATGTCGCCCACCAGCGAGACGATGGTGCGCGACGGCAGGTAACGACTGGCGTAATACCCGGCGACCTCGTCGCGGTCGAGCCGCTCGAGCAGCTCCTCGGTGCCGATCCGCCAGCGCCGCATCCGATGGTCGGCGAACAGCAGCTGGTGCAGCGTCTCGCCGGCCACCGCCGACGGCGTGTCGAGCTTGCGGCGCGCTTCCTGGATGATCACGCCAAGCTCGCGGGCGAGCTCGTCGGCGTCGAGCAGCGGCCGCCGCACCTGGTCGGCCTGCAGCGCGATCAGTTCACGGGCGTGGCGGGCCGGCCCCGACATGTAGTAGACCGTGCGGTCGTAGGCGGTGTAGGCGTTGAGCGACCCGCCGTACCCCTTGGCGACGCGGGCCAGGTCACCGGGGCCGAGGGTCGGTGTCCCCTTGAAGAGCATGTGTTCGAGGACATGCGAGACGCCGACCAGGTCGTCGGGTTCGTCGAGAAAGCCGGCGCGGATGTGGGCCACCAGCGCCACGCCCGGGACGGTGCGGCGCCGTTGCACCAGCAGCGTGACCCCGTTGTCCAGCTGCTCGCGCGCGAGCCCCTCGGTGGGTGGGCGGCGCGGCCGCGGGTCAGGCCCGGCCACCGCTGCCCAGCGGTCGGTAACGCATGATCAGCAGTGCCGCGAGCATCATTCCGGCGCCGTAGGCGACGACGTGCACCAGCTCGCTGCCGTGCAGCCCGGGCGCGGTGGTCCGGATCAGGTGAAACGGCGGCAGCACTCGCCAGATCCACACCACCCACGCCGGCACCGGAGCGTTGAACCGCTGCGACATCTCCACCAGTGCGGCGAGCCGCCCCTGCAGGAAGACCAGCAGGAAGACCACCAGCCAGTCGCGCGACGTGATCGTGGAAAAGAGCAGCGTGGCGCCGCCGGTGAGCAACAGGGCCAGGCCGATGCCGGCGAAGAGCGCGCCGCTCCATCCGAAATCGGTGGTGTGCAGCAACAGGCGGAGCGCCACACCATAGATCAACGGTGTCACCAGCACCGCCGCCGCGCCGACCAGGAAGCGCTGCGCGTAGTACCACTCCGGCGCCATCGGCTTGCTGAACAGCGACCGGTAATAGCCGCGCTGCACGTCGGTGCCCATCACCCCGCCGGTGGCAATCAGCACCGCCACGGTGAGGACCACCGACCAGGTGGCGCCCTGGATCCCGCCCGCCGACGGCACCGGCGCCCCGGGCTGCGCCAGGTGGAACCGCCAGAGCACGATCGCCACCATCACCGCCGCCACCGCGAACAGCGCCAATGGACCGACCGCGACGGTGCGCGCCAGCCACGGCAGGTAGCGGAACGGCGAGCGGTCGCGGGTCATTCCTGCACCGCGCTGCGAAAGGCGGTCTCGAGCTGGCTCTCTTCGGGGCGGCACTCGATCAGCACCGCGCCGCCGGCCAGCAGTCGCGCCAGCCCGGCGCTGAACTCGGCGCGGGTGGCGCGCAACCGCCAGCCACCGGCGAGCTGCGGCATCGATTCCGCGCCGGGAAACGCCGCCGCGACGTCCGGCGCGCCGTCGAACAGCACCCGCCACGACACCACGGTGTCGGCCGGAGACGCCGCGCCGCGGGTGACGATCCGCTGCAACTGGCCCCGGTTGAGGATCGCGACGCGATCGGCGAGGCGCTCGAGTTCGTCGAGGTTGTGCGACGCGATGACGATCAGGCGGTCGGGACGCCGGAGCCGCGCCACGACGTCGCGGAACCGCTGGGTCCAGAGCGGATCGAGGCCGTGCGTCGGCTCGTCGAGGATCACCAGGTCGAAGTCGCCGAGCAGCGCCTGCGCCAGCCCGACGCGCTGCAGGTTGCCCTTCGACAGCTGCCGGATGTGCTTGCCGCGGTGCTCGTCGAGGCCGAGCTCGGCGATCGCCGCGTCGACCCGGGCCGAGCGCTCGGCGGCGGGAATCCCGGCCAGCACCGCCAGGCGATGCAGCGTCGCCGTCACCGTCGACCGCGGCGGCAGGTTGACCAGTTCGGTGAGGTAACCGACGCCGGCGCGCTCGACGTAGTGGCGCGGCGGTGCGCCGGCAATCGCGATCCGCCCCGCGGTCGGGTGCAGGAAGCCGAGCACCAGCGAGATCAATGTCGACTTGCCGGCGCCGTTGGGCCCGGCAATGCCGACCACCTCGCCCCGCTCCATCGTCATCGAGAAGTCGCCGAGGGCGCGCACCGGCCGGCGGCGGGTCAGGCCGTAGTAGGTCTTGCCGACGGTGTCGAAGGTGATCACTGCAGGATCCGGATGACACCCGCGGCCGCGGAGCCACGCAGGAACGCCTCGGCGTCGCCCACCGGGATCTTGACACCGGTTTCGGCCAGGCCGCGGCGCGCAAAGGCGTGCATGAACTGCACCACGGTGCCGTCGGCCCAGGCGCCGTCGACCGCCTGCAGCTGCAGCACCAGTTCGTCCCAGCTGCCGCGCAGCACCAGACCGCCGAGGGTCTCGATCACGTGCGAACCGGCGTCGGGCGCGGGGCGGCGCTGCATCTCGGGCACGTCGCGGGCCAGGGTGCCGAAGAGTTCCAGCTGGTTGGGGTCGCGCGGCGTGCCGTCAGGCTGGCGGCTTTCGATCTCGGCGAGCATCGCGGCGTCGGATGACAGGTCGCCGCCAAGCTCGGCCAGGCGCGCCAGCCACGGCCGCAGGTCGGGATCGTCGTCGCCGAGGTTGTCGGCCGACTTGAGCAGCTCGATGGTGCGCCACAGGCCGAGGTCGTCGAAATGATCGTCGGGACGCACCCGCGAGAAGTGGAACAGCGCCGCCCGGGTCTCGCCGCGATCGTACAGCATGTTGCCGAGGTAGATCCGCGGCTCGCAGTAGGCGTGGTCGAGTTCCAGCGCGCGGCGCAGCCAGTAGAGGGCGTCGGCGTCGAGGCCGAGCCGATGCGCGGTGTAGCCCAGCGACGCCGCCAGTTCGGCCGAATCGGGGTGATGCCCCTGGCCGCGTTCGAAGAAGCGGCGGGCCTCCGCGAAGAACCCCTCGCGGAACAGCGCGCGACCCACCTGCAGCATCAATTCGTGATCGTCCTCGAAGCCAAGCTCGATGAGGCGCTGGAAGGCGCGCAGCGCGCCGCCGAGGTCGCCGAGCACCAGCAATGTCTCGCCCATGCCGGCCAGCGCGTCCTCGTGATCGGGGTCGAACCCCAGCGCCAGGCCGAAGGCCCGCCGCGCCCAGGCGTATTCCTCGCGCGCCAGCTGGGCGTATCCCATGCCGACGTGAAGGTCGACGGCTTGCGGGTAGCGGAGCAACCCGTCGCGCAACAGCGCGAGGGCATCATCATACCGAGCTTCGTTGTACAACTGGTGGGCCTGTTCATCGTACTCGTCGGAGCTGAGGAAGGGCTCCGTCATGGGCGATCGGCCTCCCGGCGAGGATGGTGCAATGTCGGGGGACCGGGGCGGCGGGACAAGTGGAGCGGCGACCCTTGACCCGCCCCGGGGCCCCCCTAGATTACTGACCGGTCAGTAACCAATATGACGATTCGACGCCCCCTGCCCCCGCCTCCCACCGCGACTCCGGCCGACCCGGAGGCGGCGCCCCGCTTTCACCGGCGCCCCGAGGCCCGTCCCGAGGAACTCGTGGCGGCGGCGGTGTCGGTCTTTGGCGAGCGCGGCTTCCGGGCCACCACGCTGGAAGAGGTCGCCCAGCGGGCCGGCGTGTCCAAGGGCACCGTCTACCTCTACTTCGCCTCCAAGGACGACCTGTTCCGCGCCATGGTCGAGAAGAAGGTCGTCACCCAGGTGGAGGGGATCGAGGCCCTTGCCCGCGAGCACACCGGCAGCGCCACCGACCTGCTGCGCCTGGTGGTGCAGCGGATCTGGGAGGCGCTGGCGCGCAAGGACATGGTCTGCCTCACGCGCATCGTGCAGGCCGAGCTGCCCAACTTTCCCACCGTCAAGCAGTTCTTCTTCGAGCACGTGGTGCTGCGCCAGCGGCGGGTGCTGCGGGCCATCGTCGAGCGGGGTGTCGCCGCCGGCGAATTCCGCCCCGAGGCGCTCCGGGTCGTCCCCCTGATGCTCCCGGCGCTCATGGTACAGCTCCATCAATCCCGTTTTCTCTTCGGCGACCTCGACAAGTCGCCGGTTCAACCGGAAGTGCTGCGCGACCAGATGATCGAATGCCTTCTCGAGGGCATCGCGGTGCGGCGCCGGACACGGCGCGCGCCCGCCCGGCGCGCGCGGAAGCGGAGTTCGCGATGAGGGTTCTGCGGTACGTCCTGATGCTGGCGGCGGCCGTGGTGCTGCCGGCGGCGGCGCAATCGCCGCGGCCGATGACGCTCGGCGAAGCGATCAACCGTGGCTGGACCAGTGGCGTCAACGCGACGCTGGCCCGCCTCGCCGCCAAGGGCGCCGACGCGCGGGTGGGCGAGGCGAAGGCGGCGCTGCTCCCCGACATCTCCGCCAGCGGCACGGTGCAGCGCCAGACCGTCAACCTGAGTGAATTCGGCATCTCGATTCCCGGCTTCCCGGCGGTGACCGATCCGTTCACGCTGTTCCGCGGCCGGGCGCAGTTCTCCCAGCTGCTCTACGACGCCGCCACCCTCGAGCGGCTGCGGATCGCGCGGGACACCGCCGAGGTCGCCGGCCTTGATGCGCGCCACGTCGGCGAACTGTCGGCGGCACTAGCCGGCGCCGCGTGGCTCCAGCTCGCCAGCGCCGACGCCACCATCACCGCGCGCGAGGACGACTCGGTGACCGCCTTCGCGTTGCGCAGCATTGCGCAGTCACGGGTCGACGCCGGCACCGCGCCGCGGATCGACCTGACCCGGAGCGAGACCGAAGCGGCCGCCACCCGCACTGCGCTGGCCGTCGCGCGCAACGCTCGCGATCGCGCCGCGCTGATGCTTGCCCGCGCCGTCGGCCTGCCGCCGGCCACGCCGCTGACGGCCACCGGCGACCTGTCGCTCGGCATCGATTCGCTGCCGGCCGACCCCGACAGTGCCGCCGCCATGGCGGAACGGCGCCGCTCCGACCTCGCGGCCGAGCGGCAGCGGCTGACCATCCTCCGCGAGGGGCTCACCGCGATCAAGCGCGAGCGCCTGCCATCGGCCGTCGCCAGCGGCTTCGTGCAGACCTCCGGCGTGAAGACCGATTCGCTCTACCGCACCTGGAACATCGGCGTCGGCATCACCCTGCCGATCTTCGACGGCTTCCGCCGCGCCCGGCGGGAAGACGAACAGCAGGTGCGCATCGACGCCGAGCAGGTCCGGCTCCAGGACCTCACCGACCAGGTCGACGCCGATGCCCGCCAGGCGGTGCTCGACCTGGCCTCGGCGCGCGACCAGGTGAACCTCGCCACCGAACGGCTCGGCCTTGCCGATACCGTGCTCTCGGAGGCACAGCAGCGCTTCAGCGCCGGCGTGACCGGCTCGGTGGAAACCACCAACGCCCAGGCCGACGTGGCCCAGGCTCGTGACGCCCTCATCCAGGCCCGGCTCGCCGTCGGCGTGGCGCAAGTCAGCGCCGCCAAGGCGCTGGGTCTCCTCGACCAGGTGCACTGACATGTCGAAGAAGCAGATCCCGATCCTCATCGTGGCGGTCGTCGCCATCGTCGCCGCGATCTGGGGCGTCCACGAGTACCTCTATCACCGCAACCACGTGGTGACCGACAACGCCCAGATCGACGGCCGGCTGCTGCCGGTGGCCACCAAGCTGCAGGCGTTCGTGTTGCGGGTGCCGGTGGAGGACAACACCATCGTGCACACCGGCGATACACTGCTGGTGCTCGACGCCCGCGACCTCGACGCCGACGTCGCCAAGGCGCAGGCCGACCTCGAGTCGGCCATCGCAATGGCGGGCAACAAGAGCCAGACCGGTCAGCTCGCCGCCCAGGTGCAGGCGGCACGGGCACAGGCGGCCGCGGCGGAAGCGTCGGTGCAGACCGCACAGGCCGCGCTGACCAAGGCGCAGTCCGACCTCGACCGCATCAAGGGGCTCGCCGCCAAGCAGATCGTCGCGGCCCAGCAGCTTGACGCGGCGCAGGCGGCCTACGACGGTGCCAAGGCCGGCCTCGACGCCGCGCAGCGCCAGGCCGCCGCCGCCACCGCCCAGGTTGCCGCCGCCACCGCCGCGCTGGGTGGCGCCGACGCGCGGGTTGCCGCGGCACGCGCCGCGCTCGACGCCGCGAAGCTGCGCCGCTCGTGGGCGGTGATCACCTCGCCGATGGATGCCATCGTCAGCAAGCGCACGGTCGATCCGGGGGCGCTGGTCCAGCCGGGCCAGACCGCCATGACGCTGGTGCCGCTGCACGACGTCTGGGTCACCGCCAACGTCAAGGAAACCCGGCTCGGCAACGTCGCGGTGGGCGACTCGGTGTCGTTCACGGTCGACAGCTACGACGGCCACACCTTCTACGGCACCGTCGAGAGCATCTCGCCGGCCACCGGCGCCAAGTTCGCGCTGCTGCCGCCCGACAATGCCACCGGCAACTTCACCAAGGTGGTGCAGAACGTGCCGGTGCGGATCCGCATCGCGCAGCCGATCGACTCGATGTATCCGCTGCGCCCAGGCATGTCGGTGACCGTCGCAATCCGGACCACCGCCCACTCGTCGTGAGCCGGTGACCAGCATCGCGCTGCCACGCCCGGTCGAGCGCGACCGGGACGCGATCTATCGCGCGCGATTCCTGATCGCCTTCGCGGTGATCCTCGCGTCGGTGATGGAGCTGGTCGACACCAGCATCGTCAACGTCGCCATTCCGCACATGATGGGCAACCTCGGCGCCACCCTCGAGGAGATTGCCTGGGTCAGCACCGGCTACATCGTCGCCAACGTCATCGTGCTGCCGATCACGTCGTTTCTCTCCGACACCTTCGGGCGGCGGAACTACTACACCGGCTCGATCGTGCTGTTCACCCTGGCGTCGTTCTTCTGCGGCCACGCCCACACCCTGGCGGAACTGGTCGGGGCGCGGGTGGCGCAGGGAATCGGCGGCGCCGCGCTGATCTCCACCGCGCAGGCCATCCTCTTCGACGTCTTCCCGCGGGAGGAATGGGGAATGGCGACGGCGATCTTCGGCATGGGGGTCATGGTCGGCCCGACCCTGGGGCCCACCCTCGGCGGCTGGATCACGACCAACTACTCGTGGCCGTGGATCTTCTACATCAACCTGCCGTTCGGAGTAGTCTCCGCCCTGCTCTGCTGGGAGTATGTCCCCGAGCCGTCCGCCAAGGTGCAGCGCAAGGGCGGCATCGACGGGCTGGGGCTGCTGCTGCTGGCGGTCGGCATCGGCTGTCTTCAGATCATGCTGGAGCGCGGCGAAGCGAAGGACTGGTTCTCGTCGCCGGAAATTGTCGTCGAGGCGATTCTCGCGGCGGTCGGCATCGTGGCATTCGTCTGGCGTGAACTGACGGTGAGCCACCCGATGGTCGACCTGCGGATCCTCAAGAACCGGCAGCTGACGGTGGGTGTGATCTTCGCCGTGCTGCTCGGCTTTGCCCTCTATGCGTCGGTGTTCGCGCTGCCGGTGTTCCTGCAGCGGCTGCTCGGCTATTCCGCGTGGGACACCGGGCTGGTGATCCTCCCCGGCGCACTGGTGAGCGCCTTCACGATGGCGATTGTCGGGAAGGTGGCGCAGAAGATCGATGCCCGTCCGCTGGTGGTGGCGGGCGTGCTGCTCTTTCTCTGGGCGATGATTCTCCACTGGCACTTCACCAGCGAAATCGCCATGTCCGACACGTTCTGGCCAATGGTGCTGCGCGGCGTGGGGCTGGCGCTGATCTTCATTCCGCTCACCGCGCTGACGGTGGCAGACCTGCCGCCGCAGCAGATGGGCCAGGGCACCGCGCTGTTCAACCTGTCACGGCAGCTGGGTGGATCGCTCGGCATCGCGGCGGCGGCCAACCTCATTGCCCGGTACACCGATCGCGCCCGCGACGGCCTGCTGCCGCACCTCGATCCGTCCGATCCCGTGGTCGGCTCGTGGCTGGCGCGGGTCACCGCCGGCCTGCAGCATCTCGGCGCGTCAGCGCAGGAGGCGCAGGCCCGCGCCTGGCAGATCCTCGACCTGAAGCTGGAGCAGCAGGCGTCGGTGCTGGCATTCGAGAAGATCTTCCTGGTGATGGGCATCACCTTCACCTGCGCGCTGCCGCTCCTGCTGCTGTTCCGCACCGGGCATGTGAGCCGTGGCGGCGGCGGGGCGCACTGAACGGGGGGGTGCGGAGGCCGCCGGATGACCTGGGAGGGCAGAGCAACGGACGAATTCACATTACAAGAGCTGTCCGCAGCGACTCAAACACATAGCCCCCGCCCGCCCGTTCGAATGTCGCGGTATAGACCACCCCACCGTCAGCCCCCCGGGCCCCGCCTCTCAAGCCCCAGTTGACCCCGACATTGAAGTGGATTCCGGTCTGATCTCGTACGATGCTGTCCACGTGAACCAGAATCACGCCAGGTGCCAACGGCCGACACGCGGATCGGTCAACCTTCGGATCACACTGCCAGAGGTCCTCCTTTCGCTTGATTGCGCCACGGGTTCCCGCTAGCGATGCGACGTCTGTCCAACTTTGGGGCACGTCCGTTCCGAGCCCTGCGGCCCTGCGGAAGCCAGCGACATCGATATAGATATGGGTGGCTTGGTCGAAACGCCCCGTCGTAGCGTTTCGGTGCTCAGCGTCCCGCAGGGCATTCACGACGGCGATCTTGAGGACCCCGTGCATATCGAGGGTGTCTATCTTTTGCATTTGGGCAAGGAGCGCAAGCATCGCGAGCATTGGAATTCGCCTTCCGGCTGAGCAGCCGGTGCAATGGACTGTGACTCGAAATCAGTTTGGTCAGGGGTGGAGCTGTCACTGGACGTCAATTTGATATTCCCACCCGCTCCCAAGGCCGTTTGCTATCTCATCGTAGCAATCTTCGTCCCAGGTGTTGTCATGGTCCTGTGATCCGTAGACCGCTGCATTCAGGCCCTCGTGTATGGCCGACATAACGAACTCATAGTCATCGGCTGAGGTCCAGCCAGGGTCAAACCAAATCTCACCGTTACTCGGATCGTAGGCGGACGTTGAACTGGGGTCGGTCCCACTGTTGTATGGACTGTAGAGAACATCCCACGCAAAGCCGCCGTAGTCGTACTGAGCTGACCCCGAGTTCGTGGACACCTGCCTAAGCTACTTCTGCCTGTCGTTCATACATCACCGGACTGAGATAGCCGAGCGTCGAATGCCGACGGACCGGATTGTAGAAGCGCTCGATGTAGTCGAAGATGTCGGCCCGGGCGTCGGCCCGCGTGCGATACTGGCGACGCGCGGTGCGCTCGGTCTTCAGGATCGAGAAGAAACTCTCCATCACCGAATTGTCCCACACATTGCCCGCCCGACTCAGACTGCACGTCACCCCCAGATCGCGGAGCAGGCGCTGGAAGTCGTCGCTCGTATACTGACTCCCCCGGTCCGAGTGATGCAGCACCGCCTGCGGGTGTCCGCGCCGCCATACCGCCATCATCAGGGCGTCGGTGACGAGCTGCGTCGTCATGGCCGGCTGCATCGCCCAACCCACCACACGGCGCGAGAAGAGATCCAGCACGACCGCGACGTAGAGCCAGCCCTCGCCCGCCCAGATGTACGTGAAGTCGGCGACCCATTTCTGATTCGGCGCCGTGGCGACGAATTGCCGAGCGAGCAGATTCGCCGCCGGCGCCGTGCTCGGCCGCACCCCGCGATCCACCGGCACCGCGCGGCGCCGCGGACGGGCCCGCAGCGCCTGGGCCCGCATCAGCCGGGCGACCTGATGCCGACCGCACGCGTGCCCCAGCTCGCGCACATCGCGGAGGATCTTGTGGGCGCCGTAGGTGCGATCGCTCTGCAGAAACGCGGTGCGGATCGCTGGCATCAGCGCGGCATGCCGGCGGGCGCGCGCACTTGGCCCGCGCCGAAGCCAGGCGTAAAAGCCGCTTGGCGAGACCGCCAAGGCCTGGCAGATCGCTCGCACTGGCCACGTGGTCCGGTACTTCGCCACGAAGCGGAACTTCACGTCGCTTCCTTGGCGAAGTACGCCGCGGCTTTTTTTAGGATGTCACGCTCCATCCGCAACTGCGCCACCTCGCGCCGCAGCCGGGTCACTTCCGCATCGTCGGGCTTCTGGCGCCCCTCGCCGGGGAACGCGTGCGCCGGATCCTGCTTGAAGTCGTCAATCCATTTGCGCAGGGAATTCACGTGGATATCCAGATCGCGAGCCGCCTGGGCGATACTCACCCCGCGCTCCAGCACCAACCGTACTGCCTCGAGCTTATACTCCCGACTGAACTGCCGCCTGGTCCGCATCCTGACCTCCCAGATGAAGGAAAACACCTAAATGGTGTGTCCTCCAAACCGGGGTCAGCTCATACTCATCCGCTAGGCCTTCACCTGCGGCGGCGCAGGCATCACCGCCATAGGAGTCCATTATGTACAGAACGTTCTGGATCTTGTCGCACGTATCCTGGTCCATGTACGAGGAGTGCGTGCCAGACTGAATGTTTGCCGAGCAGTCACCGGGGTCGACGTATTGACAGTATTGGATATATCCTTCCGAACAGAGTACGTCGTAGCTCTCTAGGTGTTCCAATTTAACCGGAATATGCTCGACGGACGTCGGCGAATCCGAGTTGCAAGCAGCGAGCGCCAGAAGCGCGCCCCCGAGAAGCCCTAGTAGCCAGAAGGACGCTTTCACGCTGCCAGTCCAGGTTGGGGTGAATCGCCCCGGGTTCCCGGGAGACGCCGCCCGTTGGGCCTGCCGCGACGTCACGGACACTGCGCCTTCCCCGTTCGCTCGATGAACTGGCCGCCGCATCCTCTTGCATCCGCCGAGGTCCAACCCGGCGCCCCAGCGTCCCGCAAGCTGGTGCCGGACAATATTGACCCTTCGGCCGAGCCCGCACCATCCCGGAAACGAGCACTTTGTGCTCGTCTTCGCCTAGTTTGGCCCCGGCGAGGGATCTGTTACATACCGGGCAGTCCATAGGGCAGCCTCCAACACCGGCTCCCAAGCCCCGAGTCGCAGGAGCGCACGCCAGCTCCGACCGAGGTACCGAGCACACCAGCCCGACAGCGTCTTCACATCGATGCCCGCCCGTTGCGCCGACTCTGCTTCTGTCCATCCTTCGGCGGCCGCCCGGGCGATCACCCTCATACACCGATCCACCCTCACCCAGTCGTGTGGCGACCAGACCCTGAGCCGCCGCAGCGGCCGGCGCAACGAGGCCATGCTGCGATTCGGTTCCACCACCGACAGATAGAGCGTGGCGAGCCGCTTTGAGCACCGGAACGCGAGATAGTCCGCGACGTCCGGGGCGTCGGGACCGGGGCGTCTGCGAATTGCGGTGCGCAGGGCCAGTCCCGGCGGGAACCCGTCGGCGACGACTGGCGTGATATGCATGGCCGCGGGCCGAAGGACATCGAATGCCCCGTGCGGGATCGAACAAGTACCGAGGAGCACGGTCGGACACCATGGACTGACGCGCCAGTGTTGAACGGCGTGCGCAAGCGATTCCCACCCGCCGTCGGCTTCCGGCAGCACCAGCAGGGTGCCGAGCGGGTACTGACGGGGTGGACCAGAGGGTTCAAGGTCCGGCGCACCAGGCAGCAGGCAGCACAGCGTCATCGGACCGGCTCCGGCGCAAACCCGCTCGCCGATGGCGCTCGGCGCCGGAGGTGTCCGAGACGCCGGGCTGTCGGAGCAACCCATTGCCCGCCACTCAGCGGCCGCGGGCCGCTCCAGCCAAGAGCGCGGACCGCCCCGGCATGGGTTCCGATGGTAACGGCCTGCGCTGAGAAACCCAGCATGTGCCCTCATTCCCGTCCGCAAGGCCTTGGCTACTCCATCTCGGGCACCTGCGGGCACGGCGCCTGCCATCAGCGTGGCGTGGCGTGGCGTGGCGTGGCGTGGCGTGGCGTGGCGTGGCGTTCAATGGTACCGTGCGGGGTAATCGCCGTCAACCCTGGGTAGTTGCGGCAAACTCGGTCCCCGCGATCGGCGCAATGACTGCGGCCAACCGATTCACGGAATCATCCGAACACTGATTATCTCCGTGACGTCCGCCGTAATCGCTCGGTTTTTCACGGTCGTGGTGATCCTGCTCACAATGCGCCGACTCCACGCCAGCGGACCAAGCCCCGGCTGCCACGCCACGCTCCCCGATTCCGTGGTCTGCTGCTGCACTGGGATCCGCACGCTGTCACCGGCGTCGCGAGTCGAATCGGAGCTTCGCCGCAGCGTCCACGCATAACGCCGCACGGCGCCGGAATCGGCGGCGCGCCGCCACTGCCGGCCGGAGAGATCGGCGCCAGCGCCGCCAACGGCCAGCTCGGGGGGCCGCCACGGAAAGAAATCGTCCATTGCGGCGCCGAGGTCGTTGACCTCGGCCAGCGCACCGGGAACGAACGGCCGCTCCAGCACGCGGGGCCGGCCGTCACCAGTCAGCAGCAGGCGCCACCGCCCGCCGATGAAGCCGCTGGTGTCGAGTCCGGTGGTGTCGGTGCCGTTCACCGCTGTCATCCGCAGCGAATCGGCCGAGACAATGACGGTGTCACCGTGACGGAAGACGGTATACGCCGCCTCGCGGCGCAGGGCACGACGAATCGTGGCGCTCCCCGAGCGGGAGTCGACGTCACTTGCGAGCACTTCGTGATAGCGAGCGTTGTCGAGCGCGGCGGCGGGATATGTCTGCGCTGACTGGCCGGAAAGCCGTGCGGCGGCGAGCGTCACCAGCCCCGCCGCCGCCAACCGCCCGAGAGCGGCGCGACTACCGATCGAGGTAGGGATAGCGCCAGTCATGCGGCGGCGCGCCGTTCTCCTTGATGGACCGCGGTGACACCCAGCGATAGAGGTTGAGCACGCTGCCCGCCTTGTCGTTGGTGCCCGACGCCCGCGCGCCGCCGAACGGCTGCTGGCCCACCACCGCGCCGGTCGGCTTGTCGTTGACGTAGAAGTTCCCGGCGGCGTGGCGCAGCGCGTCGGCCGCGGCGATCACCGCGGCGCGGTCCTGCGCGAACACCGCGCCGGTCAGCGCATACGGCGTGGCGCCGTCGACCAGTGCCAGCGTCTCGTCCCAGCGGGCGTCGTCGTAGACGAACACGGTGAGGATCGGGCCGAAGAACTCCACCGTCATCGCCTGGTGGCGCGGATCGGTCACCTCGACCAGCGTCGGTTCGACAAACCATCCCGTGCTGCGGTCGGTGCCGCCACCGGCGACGATCCGGGCGCGCGAGTCGCCCTTGAGTGCCGTGATCACCTTGTCGAGCCGCGTCCAGGCTCGCTCGTCGATGACCGCGCCGACAAACACCGAGAAATCGGTGGGGTCGCCCATCTTCAGCTGCGCCATCTCCTCCTTCATGCGGCGCTCGACCGTGGGCCAGAGCGAACGCGGGATGTAGGCCCGCGACGCCGCCGAGCACTTCTGCCCCTGGTATTCGAACGCGCCGCGCAGCAGGGCGGTGACCAGTGCCTCGACATCGGCGCTGGGGTGCGCCAGCACGAAGTCCTTGCCGCCGGTCTCGCCGACGATGCGCGGATAGTTGCGGTAGCGGTCGAGGCGGCTGCCGATGCCGTGCCACAGCCCGCGGAACACCTCGGTCGAACCGGTGAAGTGGACGCCGGCGAGCCGCGGGTCGGCGAGCACCGCCTCGGTGATGGCCCTGGCGTCGCCGGGCACGAACTGGATCACTCCGGGGGGCAGCCCGGCCTCGCGAAGCAGGTCGTAGAACAGCCAGTTGGACAGCATCGCGGTGGCTGACGGCTTCCACAGCACGACGTTGCCGAGGATGGCCGGCGCGGTGGGGAGGTTGCCGCCGATCGACGTGAAGTTGAACGGCGTGACCGCGTAGACGAATCCCTCGAGCGGACGGTAATCCATCCGGTTCCACGCATGCGGCGACGATCCGGGCTGCTCGTGGAGGATCCGTTCGGCGAAATGGACGTTGAAGCGGAGGAAGTCGATCAGCTCGCACGCCGCGTCGATCTCGGCCTGATGCGACGTCTTGCTCTGCCCGAGCATGGTGCCGGCGTTGACCCGCTGGCGCCACGGCCCGGCGAGGAGGTCGGCGGCCTTGAGGAACACCGCGGCGCGGTCGGCGAACGACCACCGTTCCCAGTCGCGCTGCGCCGCCACCGCGCCGTCGATGGCGTCCTGGATCAGCGCCGGCGTGGCCTGGTGCACCGCCGCGAGCGCCTGCTCGTGCCGGTGCGGCGCGGTGCGGCGCGCCACATTGCCGGTCCGCTGCTCGGTCCCGTCGACCACCACCGGGATGTCGGTCGCTTCGCCGCCGAGTGCCGCGAGGGCGCCCTGCAACGCCTTCCGCTCCGACGATCCGGGGGCATACTGCAGCACCGGTTCGTTGACGGGAACCGGAATGTTGCCGATCGCGCTCATCGCTCTGCTCCTCGTGTTCTGGCCGGCCGGAAGGGTAGGCCCGCCTCTCCGGAGGGACAAGGATACCGGTGCGGGCATCGTCTGTTACCTTACCACACTCGTCGGACTTTGCCCGGAGAACCATGTGATGCGCCGTTTCGTTCCCGCTGCCCTCCTGCTGCTGGCTGCCGCCGGATGCCGCACCTATCAGTCGTACGGTTACGTCTCCAGCGAACGCGGCCTGCTGCCGGCCAATCAGTTCGCGTCGTACGGCCCCGACCAGGCCACCGCGATCGCCATCGGGCGGGCGTTCGGCAAGGCGTATGACGGGCTCGATTCCGCCGGGTACAAGAAGCAGACCGAGGCGGCGATCACCTATGCCCGGAAGTTCCCGAGCGTCGACTCGATTTCCGCCGACACCCTTGGCCATCGCCTGGTGGTGACATTCAAGAGTGGCTGGACGGCGCAGATCACGCCGATCATGGACGGCAAGTCCCCCGACGAGACCCCCGGACTTCCGGCGACGGCCAAGTAGCGCAGATCTCCGGCAGGACACTTTCAACCCCGGACGGCTTCCGATGACCGAACCGACACCGCCCGGCCTGACCCCCGAATTGCTCTACCTGTTGAGCGGTGACGCCGACGATTTCGCCGACGCCATTGCCGACCTGCGTGCCGCCGACGTCGCCGAGGCGTTGAACGCGCTGCCGATCGAGGGCGCCGTGCGGGTTGTCTCGGCGCTGCCGTACCAGCTCGCGGTGCAGCTCTTCGACGAACCGGAGCTGGAGCGGCGCGGCGAGATCTTCGAGTCGCTCGACGTCGACCGCGCGGCGACCCTGGTCGAGGCCCTGTCCGCCGACCAGGAAGTCGAGCTCTACCGCGAGCTGTCGCCCGAGGCGCGGGCCCGCCTGCTGCACCTGCTGCCCGCCTCGACCCGCGAGACCCTCCGCACCCTGATGAACTACCCGCCCACCTCGGCGGGCGGCATCATGACAACAGAGTTCGTCGGCGTCCCCAGCACGTGGACCGCCGACGACGTCAAGCGCTACATCAGCGAGGTCGGCAACGCCAAGGAAACGGTCTACGCGATCTACGTCCTCACCCCGAGGACCAACGAACTGGAACGGGTCGTCTCGCTGCGCGAAGTGATGATGGTCCCCGGCGTCACCCGCGTCGCCGGCATCGGCGACGGGCGCCGGCCGATCACCGTGACGCCGTTCGTCGACCGCGAGGATGTGGCGCGGCTCATTGCCAAGTACAACCTCCTTGCCGTTCCGGTGGTCGACGACGCCCACCACGTGGTCGGCATCGTCACGGTCGACGACATCATCGACACCCTGGTCAGCGAACAGACCGAAGACGTGCAGAAGTTCGGCGGCATGGAGGCGATCGACGAGCCGTACCTCCAGATCGGCTTCTTCGACATGCTCCGCAAGCGCGCCGGCTGGCTGGCGATCCTCTTCGTCGGCGAAACCCTCACCGCCCAGGCGATGGGCCACTTCGAGCACGCCATCGAGCGGGCCGCGGTGATCTCGCTGTTCATTCCGCTGATCATCTCGTCGGGGGGCAATTCCGGCTCGCAGGCCACCTCGCTGATCATCCGCGCCATGGCGCTCAAGGAAGTGCGGCTCAAGGACTGGTGGCGGGTGGTGGTCCGCGAGATCCCCTCCGGGGTGGCCCTCGGCACCATGCTGGGCGGCATCGGCTTCCTGCGGATCCTGCTCTGGCAATTCCTGGCCGGCCACCATTGGACCCTCTTCGGCATGCCGGTGGGCCAGGACTACGGCACCCACTTCGTGCTGGTGGCGCTGACGGTGTTCTTCGCGTTGATCGGCGTGGTGCTGTTCGGCTCGGTGGCCGGCTCGATGCTGCCGTTCGCGCTCCGCCGCTTCGGGCTCGACCCCGCCAGTGCCTCGGCGCCGTTCGTCGCCACGCTGGTCGACGTCACCGGGCTGATCATCTATTTCAGCGTGGCAACGATCATCCTCCATTCCACGCTGCTCAGCCCCTGAGCCGGGCCGGGCCACCGTGCCGATCGCCATCCCACACGCTAGATTCTGCTTCCGATGAGCCGCAACCGGACCCGCACCCTGCTCGCCGTCGCCCTGGTGGTGGCGTTCTTCGCCTTCCTGGCGTGGTCGACCCTCTCGGCGCAGAAGGCGACCTGCAACATCTGCGTGTCCTACAACGGGTTGCGCAACTGCGCCTCGGCCTCCAACGAGACCATCGAGGAGGCGGCGCAGGCGGCCCAGACCACGGCGTGCGGCCCGCTGACCCATGGCATGAACGACGCCATTGCCTGCCAGCGGCGCCAACCGGTGTCGCAGGAATGTCACAGCAACTGACAGCAAGTCATTGAGTGACAATGGTTTGAGCCAATGCACCGGATGCCGGGCAGGCGCCGTGACGCTTCCAAAATCGCCCCATCGGGGCGATTTTTCGGCATTGGGGGCGATTCGCCTCCCAGAGGAGAAGGACACGGGATGGGGCTGACCGATCAGGCACGCCGGATGTGGCACAAGGTCGAGGTGCTTCGCGACCTCGAGCCGGTGGTGCGCGAGTTGATGGCACAACACGAAGAAAAGCGGGAACTCTGGTTTCCGAGTGAATTGCTGGCGGCGCCGACGGGAGACGATCCCGAGGCCTACCGGGTGGCGGTGCGGCAGCGCGCCGGCGGGATTCCTGACGCATGCCGCGCCGCCCTGGCGCTCAACACGCTGACCGAAGAGGGGCTGCCGCACTTTCATCGGCTGCTCGCCCTCTACCTCGGCGAGGATTCGCACTGGCGCGACTGGAACAACCTCTGGACCGCCGAAGAGGACCGCCACGGCGACGTGCTCAGCATGTACGCCCGCGACACCGGCATCATCGATCAGCGCAAGTTCGAGCAGCTCAAGTTCGAATACGTCCGGAACGGCTTCAATCCCGAGTGGGACAAGGATCCCTACCGCGTCTTCGTCTACACCACGCTGCAGGAGCGCGCGACACAGTTCTCGCACGCCAACACCGGACGGGTCATCGACGAGTACGAGCCGCTGCTCGGCGGCATCCTCGGCAAGATCGCCACCGAGGAGGCCCGGCACTTCTCGTTCTACCGCAAGGTCTTTACCGAGATCCTCAAGCGCGATCCCAGCGAGGCGCTGCGCTCGGCGGTGATGATCATGCCGGCCATCGACATGCCGGGGGTGACCATCCCCGGGTTCAAGGAATTTGCCGAGGTCATTCGCCGCTCGGGCATCTACGGGCCGCGCGACTACCTCCGGATCGTGCAGGACCAGCTCGCGCACTGGCGGATCGAGGCCCTCGAGGGGCTTGACGAGTGGGGCCGCAAGGCGCAGGAGAAGTTGCTGCAGATTCCCGACCGGCTGCGCCGCATCGCCGACCTGATGGAAACCCGGTCGCGCGCCAAGACCTTCGCCTTCGAGGTGGCATTCGCGCGCGAATTCGTGATGGATTGACCGGGTGACGTTCGCCGCGGTTGCCACCACGCTCTACGCCCTCGCGCGCCTCGCCGCCGCAGGGGCGTTTGCGCTTTCGCTGCTGGTGGCCGGCACCCATTGGGCGGTACGCCGCGGCCGGCTCTCGGCGTTTGGCGGGTGGGCGCGCTTCGTGCGCGGCTGGAGCGACCCGCTGCTCCACCCGGTGGAGCGGCGCCTGCTCAAGAGCGGCGGCAATCCGCAGGACGCCGCATGGTGGCTGGTCGGCGTCGCGGTCGTCGGCGGGCTGCTGCTGATCTTCACCGTCAACTGGCTGCTCGGCTTCGTCGCCGGGATGGTCTACCGGGCGCAGGTTGGCGGCTCGCTGCTCACGGCCGAGCTGATTCACGACCTCTTCGCCCTGCTGATGGCGGCGATCTTCATTCGCGTGGTGGCGTCGTGGTTCGGGGTCGGGCGGTACACCCGCTGGATGCGCCCGGTCTACGCGCTCACCGACTGGCTGGTCGAGCCGCTGCAGAAGGTCATCCCGCCCATCGGCATGATCGACATCTCGCCGTTGGTCGCCTATTTCGTGCTATACTTTGCCGAACGGCTGGTGATGTCGGCGTTCTTCGGATAACCGGGGGCGTGACAATCCCGATCGTGGCGATTTGACGCGACTTGCGGCCACGTAAAACAACCTGCTAAGACGCCGCCCGGGGGCGTCGTGACAGCTCCCGGGCTTGGCGTTGGACGAGGCACAGGGTGAGCGATTCCGATCCGCGGCGCGCGGCGCGGCTGGCACGGCTTCCGGAGCTGCTGTCGCGGCGCATCCTGCTGCTCGATGGCGCCATGGGCACCATGCTGCAGCGGCTGCACCTCGGCGAGTCGGAGTATCGCGGCTCGCGCTTTGCCGATGCCGCGCGCGACCTCCGCGGCGATCACGACCTCCTGGCGCTCACCCTCCCCGACGCGGTGCGCGACGTGCACCGGGCCTATCTCGCGGCCGGCGCCGACATCATCGAGACCAACACCTTCAACGCCACGGCGATCTCGCAGCGTGAGTACGGCATGGAGTCGCACGTCGCCGAGCTCAATGCCGCCGCCGCGCGGCTGGCGCGGGATGCGGCTGACGGTGCCGAAACCGCCGACCGGCCCCGCTATGTGGCGGGGGTGCTCGGACCGACGTCGCGCACCGCGTCGCTCTCACCGTCGGTCGACGATCCGGCCGCGCGCAACGTCACCTTTGCCGAGCTGGTCGCCGCCTACGACACGGCGGCACGCGCGCTCGTCGCCGGCGGCGCCGACCTGCTGCTGATCGAGACCGTCTTCGACACGCTCAACGCCAAGGCGGCGATCTACGCGCTGGAGCAGGTCTTTGCCGCGATCGGCTTCCGCCTCCCGGTGATGCTCTCGGGAACCATTACCGATCGCAGTGGACGGATGCTCTCGGGCCAGACCGCCGAGGCGTTCTGGATCTCGGTGGCGCACGCGCGGCCGCTGTCGATCGGGCTCAACTGTGCCCTCGGCCCCGACCTCCTCGGCCCGCACGTGCAGGAGCTGTCGCGGGTCGCCACCGCGCACGTCAGCGCCCATCCCAACGCCGGGCTCCCCAACGCCTTCGGCGGCTACGACCTCGACGCCGCGACGATGGCCGCCGCGCTCGGCGAGTGGGCCCGCGCCGGATGGATCAACATCGTCGGCGGCTGCTGCGGCACCACGCCGGAGCACATCGCCGCCATCGGCGACGCGGTGGCCGGCATGGCGCCGCGACAGATCCCGGCGCTGCCGCCCCGCACCCGGCTGGCCGGCCTCGAACCGTTCGTGATCGGCCCCGACACCAACTTCGTCAACATCGGCGAACGCACCAACGTCTCGGGCTCCCGGCGCTTCGCGGCACTGGTGCGCGAAGGCCGCTACGAGGACGCCGTCGCCGTCGCCCGGCAGCAGGTCGAATCCGGCGCGCAGCTGCTCGACGTGAACTTCGACGACGCGCTGCTCGACGGTCCCGCCGCGATGACCACCTTCCTGCGGCTCATCGCCTCCGACCCCGCGGTGGCGCGCGTGCCGCTGGTGGTCGACTCGTCGAAGTGGGCGGTGCTCGAAGCCGGCCTGCAGAACACCCAGGGGAAGTCGGTGGTCAATTCGCTGTCGCTCAAGGAAGGCGAGGCGGTCTTTCTCGAGCAGGCGGCGCAACTGCGGCGCTACGGCGCCGCCGTGGTGGTGATGGCGTTCGACGAGACCGGCCAGGCCGATTCGGTCGAGCGGCGGGTCGCGGTGCTCGAGCGCGCCTGGCGGCTCCTCGTCGAGCGCATCGGCTTTCCGCCCGACGACGTGATCCTCGATCCCAACGTCTTTGCGGTCGGCACCGGCATCGAGGCCCATGCCGACTACGGCAACGCCTTTGTCGATGCGGTCCGCGCCGTCAAGGCGCGCTGTCCCGGCGCGCGCACCAGCGGTGGCATCAGCAATGTCTCCTTCGCCTTTCGCGGCAACGACGCGGTGCGGGAGGCGATCCACGCGGTCTTCCTGGAGCGCGCCATCGCCGCCGGACTCGACATGGGCATCGTCAATGCCGGCCAGCTTCCGGTGGTCGACGACCTCGACCCCGACCTGCGGGAGCGCGTCGCCGACCTGCTCTGGAACCGGCGGCCCGACGCCACCGAGCGCCTGCTCGACATTGCCGCACGCCAGGGCGGCCGCAGCGCCCCCGCCGGCCCCGACCTCTCCTGGCGCAACGCGCCGGCCGACGAGCGGCTCCGCTACGCCCTGGTCCACGGCGTCGTCGAGTGGATCGATGCCGATGTCGAGGAGGCGCGCCGCGCCGCCCGGCGTCCGCTCGACGTGATCGAGGGACCGTTGATGGCGGGGATGAACCAGGTCGGCGACCTCTTCGCCGCCGGGAAGATGTTCCTGCCCCAGGTGGTCAAGAGCGCCCGGGTGATGAAGCGCGCCGTGGCGTGGCTCACGCCGTTCCTCGAGGCGGAACGCCACGACGGCCCCGCCCGCCAGCGCGGACGGATGCTGCTCGCCACCGTCAAGGGCGACGTGCACGACATCGGCAAGAACATTGTCGGCGTCGTGCTGCAGTGCAACGACTGGGACGTGATCGACCTGGGAGTGATGGTCTCCGCCGCCGACATCCTTGCCGCCGCGCGCGAACACGCCGTCGACGCCATCGGGCTCTCCGGACTGATCACGCCGTCACTCGACGAGATGGCGTTCGTCGCGAGCGAATTGCAACGCGGCGGTTTTGACGTTCCGCTGCTGATCGGCGGTGCTACCACGTCGAAGGCGCACACCGCGCTGCGCATTGCCCCCGCCTACACCCATCCGGTGGTGCATGTCCTCGACGCGTCGCGCGCCGTGCCGGTCGCCGCGGCACTTCGCGATCCGGCGCAGCGGATCACGCTGGTGCAGCGCGTGACGGCCGAGTACGAAGCGATCCGGCGCGATCGGGCCGGCGAGCACGAGGGTCCGCTCGCGCCGCTCGCCGAAGCGCGACGCCGTCGCCTGCCGATCGACCTCTCGCGTCCGGCGCCGGTGCCGCAATGGACCGGGGCGCGCCGGTATCGCGACTGGCCGCTGGCGGACCTTCGCCGCTACATCGACTGGACGCCGTTCCTTCGCGCCTGGGAACTCCCCGGCACCTTTCCGGACGTCCTCGACGACCCGGTGCACGGCGCCGCCGCCCGCGACCTCCGCCACGACGCCGATGCGCTGCTCGACGAACTCGAACAGCGCGGCGGCATCACCGCCCACGGCGTGGTGGGATTCTGGCCTGCCGCCGCGGTCGGCGACGACGTGCTGCTCTACACCGATCCGTCGCGCACCACGGCCGTCGCGACGCTGCACACCCTCCGCCAGCAGGCGGTGCGCACCGACAACCGCCCGTCGCTCGCGCTGGCCGACTTCGTCGCCCCACTCGACAGCGGCGTCGCCGATCATGTCGGCGCGTTTGCCGTTACCGCCGGGCACGGCGTGACGCCGCTCGTCGCCGCGGCGCGGGCGGCCCACGACGATTACCGCGCCATCCTGCTCGAATCGATTGCCGACCGCCTCGCCGAGGCCTTTGCCGAACGCTTGCACCAGATGGTGCGAACCGAGTGGTGGGGCTATGCGGCAGACGAGCAGCTCGACCCCGCGTCGCTGATCGGCGAACGCTTCCAGGGAATCCGCCCCGCTCCGGGCTATCCCGCCTGCCCCGATCACACCGAGAAGGCGACGCTCGCGACCCTGCTCGATCTCGATCAGACCGCCGGCATCACCCTCACCGAATCGTTCGCGATGCTTCCCGCGGCATCGGTCTCCGGCTGGTACTTCTGGCGGCCCGAGGCACGCTACTTCGGCGTCGGCCGCATCGGCCGCGACCAGATGGCGGACTACGCGCGTCGCAAGGCGTGGGACGTGGTGACCGCGGAGCGCTGGCTCAGCCCGGTCCTCGGCTACCGGAGGGACGGCGCATGACGACGCTGCGTGAACTCATCGCCGACGGCGCGGTGCACGTCGTCGACGGCGCGATGGGCACCATGCTCTACCAGAAGGGGATGTTCGTCAACGTCTGTTACGACGAGCTGGTCGTCCGCCACCCCGAAGTGGTCGAGGCGGTGCACCGCGAGTATGCCGCCGCCGGCGCCGAGCTGCTCGAGACCAACACCTTCGGCGCCAATCCGCACAAGCTGGCGCAGTACGGACTTGCCGCCGACACCGAGGCGATCAACGCCGCCGCCGCGCAGCTGGCGCGCCGTGCCGCCGGGCCTGACGTCGCGGTGCTCGGCGCCATCGGCCCCCTCGGCGTGCGGCTCGAACCGTTCGGCGACCTCGCCGCCGCCGAGGCGGAAGCCGCCTTCGGGCGCCAGGTCGACGGGCTGCTGCAGGGCGGCGTCGACGGCTTCTGTCTCGAGACGTTCTCCGACATTGCCGAGCTGCGCGCGGCGATCCGCGCGGTGAAGGCGCGTACCGCGCTGCCGCTGATCGCGCAGGTGACCGTCGGCGCCGATGCCTGCACCGCGTACGGCACCGCACCCGAGGCGTTCGGTCCGCTGCTCGCCGCCGAGGGCGCCGACATTGTCGGTGTCAACTGCTCGATCGGCCCGCAGGTCGTGCTCGACGCGATCGAGCGCCTCGCCCGTGTGGTGCACCTGCCGCTTGCCGCGCAACCCAACGCCGGGCTCCCGCGCGAAGTGGCCGACCGCAAGATCTACATGGCCAGCCCCGAGTACATGGCGGAGTATGCCCGACGCATGGTCGAAGCCGGCGCGCGCTTCGTGGGCGGCTGTTGCGGCACCACGCCGGAGCACATCCGGGCAATCCGCGCCTACGTTCGCAGCGTCGTGCCGCACCGGGTCACCGTCACGGCGGTGGAATCGGCGGCGATCGACGGCGTCGCACCGGTGCCGCTCGCCGAGCGGTCGCGCTTCGGCGCCCGGCTCGCGAGCGGTGCATTCGTCACCACGGTGGAACTCGTCCCGCCCCGCGGCGTCGACCCCGCGCCGATGCTGGCCCAGGCCCGCCGCCTCCACGCCGCCGGCATCGACGCGGTAAACGTCCCCGACGGCCCGCGAGCGCAGAGCCGCCAGGGGGCACTCCTCTCGGGGCTGCTGATCGAGCGCGAGACCGGGCTCGAGACCGTCGTGCACTATGCCTGCCGCGACCGCAACCTTCTCGGCATGCTGTCCGACCTGCTCGGCGCGTCGGCGTCGGGGCTCCGCAACCTGTTGATCATCACCGGCGATCCGCCCAAGATGGGCCCCTATCCCGACGCGACCGCCGTCTTCGACATCGATTCCATCGGGCTCACCAACCTGGTGGCGCGCCTCAATCGCGGCCTCGATCCGGGCGGCAATCCGATCGGCGAGCCGACCCGATTCGTCCACGGCGTCGGCGTCAACCCCGCCGCACCCGACCTCGACCACGAATTGCGTCGCTTTGCGTGGAAGGCCGAAGCCGGGGCGTGCTTCGCCGTCACCCAACCGGTCTTCGATCGTTCCCGGCTCGAGCAGTTCCTCCGCCGCACCGAGGGATTCGGCGTGCCGGTCATCGCCGGCATCTGGCCCCTGGTGTCGCTCCGCAACGCCGAGTTTCTCGCCAACGAGGTGCCGGGGGTGACCGTCCCGGCCGAGACCGTCGACCGGATGCGGCAGGCCTCGGCGCGGGGCCGAGGCCGCCCTCGCCGAGGGTGTCGCCATCGCGCGCCAGCTCCTGGCGGCGATCCGCGGGGCGGTCCGGGGCGTGCAGGTGGCGGCACCGCTCGGCAAGGCCGACGTGGCGCTGGAGGTGCTGGCGCCATGATATCTTTCCCGGCAAACGCAACCGGACGCACTCATGCCCGTCGAACAAGCCGCGCCGCCACTTTCCGTGCTCTCGGAGGAGGAAGAACTCTTCCGGCAGACGGTTCGTGAATTCGCCGAAACGGAGGTCGCCCCGCATGTCTCCGAGATGGACGAGGCGTCGCAGTTCAAGCCGGAACTGATCCGCAAGTTCTTCGAGCTCGGGCTGATGGGCATCGAGGTGCCCGAGCAGTACGGCGGGGCCGGCGCGTCGATCTTCCTTGCCACCATCGCCATCGAGGAACTCGCGCGGGTCGATGCCTCCGCGGCGATCTACGTCGACGTGCACAACACCCTCTTCAACAACGCCCTGCTCCGCTGGGGCAACGACGAACAGAAGGCGCGCTACTTCCCGCGGTTGACCAGCGACCTCCTCGCCGCGTTCGCCCTCTCGGAGCCGAACTCCGGCTCCGACGCGTTCGCCCTCGAGACCCGTGCCACGCAGGACGGCGACGACTGGCTCCTCACCGGGCGCAAGTTCTGGATCACCAGCGGCGCCGAGGCGGGACTCTATCTGGTCTTTGCCAACATCGACCCGGCGCGCGGCTACAAGGGCATCACCGGCTTCCTGGTGGAGCGCGAATTTCCCGGCTTCGCCATCGGCAAGCGCGAGAAGAAGCTCGGCATCCGCGCGTCGAGCACCGTCGAGCTGATTCTCGAGAACTGCCGGGTCCCGTCGGCGAACATCCTCGGGCCGGTCGGCCAGGGTTACAAGATCGCCATCGAGACGCTGAACGAGGGACGCATCGGCATCGGCGCGCAGATGATCGGCATTGCCAGCGGCGCCATCGCCGCCGCCACCCGCTACGTCCAGGAGCGGAAGCAGTTCGGCAAGACGATTGCAGAGTTCCAGGGCGTCCAGTTCCAGCTTGCCCAGATGGTGACCGACCTTGAGGCCGCGCGGTTGATGGTCTACAATGCGGCACGGCTCAAGGACGCGGGGCTTCCCTTCACCCGGGAAGCCGCAATGGCCAAGCTCTTCTCGTCGGTCACCGCCAACCGCATCACCGGCCAGGCGCTGGAACTCTTCGGGGGCTACGGCTACAGTCGCGAGTATCCCGCCGAGAAGTACTATCGTGACGCCAAGATCGGCGTGATCTACGAGGGTACCAGCAACATGCAACTGCAGACCATCGCCAAGCTGCACCTGAAGTAGCCCGGCGCTCCTGCACGGATCTTGCTGACGCAAGAGGTTTGATGATCCGTCGCTTTCACACCGCCCTGCTCGTCGCGTTCGTCGCCGCCGCCCCGCTCGGGGCGCAGCGGGCCGGCAACGCCTCGCTCGTCGCCCAGCTCGAGAACTGGCTGGCGGGAGCCCGGCGCCTGTCGCCGGGGCGCTGGGGGGTGGTGGTGGCCGACCTCTCCGGCAACGTGATCTGGCAGGTCAATGGCGACGTCCCGATGACGCCGGCGTCGACGGTCAAGCTCCTGACCACCGGCTTTGCGCGCACCGCGGTGGGGGGCGCCGCCCGTCGCCCGACGCGGGTCGTCGGCAACGGCCACGTCGACCCGATCACCGGCACCTGGATCGGCGACTGGGCCCTTGAGCTCAACGGCGACCCCACCCTGGAACGCCCCGATCGCGGCGGCCCGACCCTCGGCCAGCTCGCCCGGCAGCTCGCCGCCATCGGCGTGCGCCGACTGATCGGCCCGCTCCGCGTTACCACCACCATGGGCGATCCGCAGTCGTCCTACCCATCGGTGTGGTCCGACCGCGATCGTGGCCGCCTCTTCGCGCCGCCGGTCGGCCCGGTCACGCTGAACGAGAACGTGGCGGAATTCTCCGTTGCCCCCGGAAGTCACGTCGGCGCCCACGCCGTGGTGGTGGGTGACGCCCCGACCGGCGTCTCGGGCCTCGCCACCGTCACCGCGACGACGGTCGGCGGACGAGGCGTGCACCTGTATGTCTCGCCGCAGACCAACGGGCGCTGGGTCATCAGCGGACACATCGGCATCAACGCCACCGCGCATCGCTATGGCACGGTGATCAACGATCCCACCGCGGCCCTCGACGCGGTCTGGAAGCACGCCACCGCCGCGGCCGGCATCGCCTGGGACAAGACCCCCGCGGTCACCTCGTCGGAACCGACCCCGCGCCGTACCCTCGCCGAGGTGGTCTCGGGCCCGTTCGACTCGATCGCCCACGAGATCAACACCTGGTCGGTCAACATCGGCGCGGAACTCCTGTTGCGCTGGGGCGGCGGCAACGATCATCCCGCCGCACTGCTCATGCAGCACGTTCGCAATGTCACCGGCCTCGACTCGCTGCACCTCGTTGACGGCAGCGGCCTCTCGGACGAAGACCGCGTGGCTCCGCTGGTGTTCACCACCTACCTCGCGAAGTTTCCGCTCACTCCCGCCGGCCGCGACTTCCCGTTGCTTCTCCCGGAGAACGGCAGCGGAACGTTGCGCACCCTTGCCCGCGGACTCCCCGAGCCGGGCGTGGTGCGGGCCAAGACCGGCACCCTCGACAACGTCTCGACCCTGGTCGGCTACCTCGGTCGCGAAGACGGGACGCTGCTCATTGCGGCGATGTATGACGGCCGCGGATCGGGCAGCGCCAAGCAGTCGGAGTGGAATCTCTTCCGCCGTCTCGGGGCCCACGGCATCGTCATTCCGACCGACGTGATCAACGGCGGCGGTGCTGACGAAGGCGGCAAATAGCGCTACTATTCACGGCGCCTTCCCCCCCGCTGTCCCGCCGCCCTTGGAGCAGTTGTGTCAGAACATTCCGGGATTGATCGCCGCGACTTCCTCGCGCTCTCCGGTCGTGTCGGTGGCGCCCTCGCCCTGATCGGGCCGTCATGGGTGCGCATGTTGCGAACTGCACCGGCACCCGATGCGCGCAACGCCGTCCATCAGGCGCTTCTCGGTGCGACGACCGGTCCCCAGCCGGAGCAGCTCTTTGCCGGCCTCGAGTGGCGACTGCTCGGCCCGTTCCGCGGCGGCCGCAGCGACGCGGTCAGCGGCGTGCCCGGCCGGCCCAACGAGTTCTATTTCGGTTCGGTCAACGGCGGGGTGTGGAAGTCGGTCAACGCGGGACGGGTGTGGGAGCCGGTCTTCGATGGGATGCCGGTCGCGTCGATCGGCGCCATCGCCGTGGCGCCGTCGGCGCCCGATGTGGTCTACGTCGGGACCGGCGAGTCGACGCTCCGCGATTCCACCGGCTTCGGCAACGGCGTCTACAAGTCCACCGACGGCGGCAAGAGCTGGACCCACCTCGGACTCGACCAGACCCAGCACATCTTCAAGATCGCCGTCGACCCGAAGAATCCCGACATCGTCTTCGTTGCCGCCATCGGGCACCTCTACGCCGCCAACCCCGACCGCGGCGTCTTCCGGAGCCGTGACGGCGGCAAGACCTGGCAGAAGGTGCTGGGCCCCAACGACAACGTCGGCGCCTGCGAAGTGGTGATCGACCCGACCAATCCGCGCGTGGTCTACGCCGGGCTCTGGAACACGCGGCGCCCGCCGTGGTACACCTATCGTCCCAGCAACGGCCCCGGCGGCGGGATCTACAAGTCCACCGACGGCGGCAGCACCTGGCGCCAGCTCACCAGGGGATTGCCGAACGACGGCATGGGACGCTCGGGCATCGGGGTCTCCGCGGCCAATCCCCGGCGGATCTACGCGGTGGTCGACAACCTCGAGCCGGCGCCCGGCGCGGCAGAGTCCACGCCGGCACCGGCGGCAGCGGCAGCGGCCGGCGGACGCGGGGGACGAGGCGGCGGGGCGGCCGCACCGGAGGGCCAGGGCGGCTTCTTCCGCTCCGACGACGGCGGCGAGACGTGGACCAGGATGTCGAGCGATTCGGCGCTGTGGGGCCGCGGCTGGTACTTCGAGCACGTCACCGTCGACCCGAAGAACGCCGACTTCGTCGTCGTCTCGAACGTGGCGGTCTCGCGCACCCGCGATGGCGGCAAGACGTGGGACGTCATCCGCGGTTCACCGGGCGGCGACGACTATCACCAGCCGTGGATCTCGCCCGACGACTCCAACACCATGATCGTCTGCAGCGACCAGGGCACCATCGTCAGTCGGAACGTCCAGTCGGACGACCCGAGCGACATCCAGTGGAGCTCGTGGCTCAACCAGCCGACGGCGCAGATCTATCACCTCTCGGTCGACTACCGCTTCCCGTACTGGGTCACCGGTGCGCAGCAGGACAGCGGCAGCGTGGCGGTGTGCAGCCGCGGCAAGTTCGGCGAGATCTCGATGCGCGACTGGGAGCCGATCGGCGCCGGCGGCGAGAGCGGCTACACCGCGGGCGACCCGCTGCACCCCGGCATCATCTACGGCGGGTCGGGGAGCCGCTACGACCTGGCGCTGAACCGCTCGCTCGGCGGCACCGGCCGGCCCACGCCGCCCGACGGCGAGACCGAGCGGACCGACTGGACGGCGCCGCTGGTGCTGTCGCAGGCCGATCCGCACAACCTCTATTACGCCAGCCAGTTTCTCTACAAGTCGACCGACATGGCGGCGTCGTGGACCCGGATCTCCGACGACCTGACCCGCCCGAATCCCGGCGTGCCGTCGACCCTCGATGCCGCCGCGGCCGCCGACTTCAACAGCGACAATCACCGCAACGGCCAGCGCGGCGTGATCTACACCATCGCGCCGTCGCCGATCCTGGTGCCGCTGGTGTGGATCGGCACCGACGACGGCAACATCCAGGTCACCCCGGACGATGGCAGGACCTGGCACAACGTGACGCCGTCGGAGATGACCGCGTGGAGCCGCGTCACCATGATCGAGGCTCGCACTTCGACTACAACACGGCGTACGCCAGCGTCGACCGCCACCAGCTGCAGGACTTCGACCCGTACATCTATCGCACGCGGGACATGGGAAAGAGCTGGCAGCGATCACCACCGGACTCCCCGCCGGGCGTCTACGTGCACACCATCAAGGAAGACCCGATGCGGCAGGGCCTGCTCTTTGCCGGCACCGAACGGGGAGCGTTCGTTTCGTTCGACGACGGCGACCATTGGCAGCCGCTGCAGCTCAACCTGCCGGTGACGTCGGTGCGCGACTTCCAGGTCTACGCCAACGACCTCATCGTGGCCACCCACGGCCGCGGCTTCTGGGTGATCGACGACATCTCGCCGCTGCGCCAGGTCACCGACGCCGGTGGCGCAGGCCGACGCCTGGCTGTTCAAGCCGGCCGACGCGATCGCTGTCGATCAGGGCGGCGACAACGGCACGCCGCTGCAGAAGGACGAGCCGCAGGCGCCAGAACCCGCCCGACGGCGCGTACATCGACTACTACCTCAAGAGCGACGCCGAGCGGTCCGGTGACGCTCGAGATTCTCGACCAGGCCGGTGCCACGGTGCAGACATTCACCACCGAGGCGGGTGCCAATGCCGCCGGCGCCGCGGCGGGCCGGGGCGGCCGCGCCGGAGGTGGCGCGGGTGGCATCCCCAACACCTCGCCGCTCTGGCGCACCACGCCGGCACCGTTCTCCGGTGCGGCCGGGCTCCATCGGGTGGTGTGGAATCCCGCTGGCGGACGCGGCCGCGGCTTCGGCGGCTTCGGTGGCGGGCGCGGCGGCCGAGGCGGACGGGGTGGTGCCGCGGCGCCGGCGCAGACCACCGGCACGTTCACCGCGAAGCTCACGGTCGGCGGCAAGACCTTTACCGAAACGTTCGACGTCAAGCCCGACCCGCGGGTGATCGGCAACTGACCGAAGGAGCACCAGCAGGCCGCGGCGGGTGGGAGCGTCGGTTGACGCCTCCACCCGCCGCTGCGTTCAGGGACCGCTAGAAGGTGCGTTCGTCGGCGGTGGGACCGTAGATCGGCGGGATCGGGACGTCGAGCAGGCGGAGGTAGACGGTCAACTGGCCGCGATGGTGGATCAGGTGACTGATGTGGTTCCGCACCACCACCGAGCGCGGCGCCGAGAACAGCACCCGGTCGCCGTGCTTGAGCGACCATGACTTGGCGAACTCCGCGTCGGAGACGTTGGCCAGCGCGTCGCGGCTCTGCCGCACGCCGTCGTCAAACCCCTTGAGCAGCGTGTCGGTGGTCTCATACGAGTACCCCCCGGCGGTCGCGAGGTCGAGCGACGGCTCGTTGAGTGCGTTGGCCACCCACCCCGGCATCCACGACACCAGTTGCGCCAGGTGCCCGAGCGGAAACGACTTCGGGTGCGGCCGCCACTCCCCCTTGTCGTCGGGTACCCGCTCAAGCAGGCGGCGGGTGGTGGCCATTTCCTGGTCGAATTCGGGGAGCAATGCTGCGGCGAGCGGCATGGTGCATCACCTTTCGGTGGACGGAACGGAGGCACGCCGCGGCTGCCACGGCCAGCGTCCTTCGACTTCCAGCTGCAGGGTCATGCTGAGGAAGGTCCGGATCAACACGATCATGCCCAGCGTCACGATGTTGAGGATGGTCGGATCGACCACCACGCTGCGGATGATGTCCCCGGCAATGAGGAACTCGAGCGCGAGCAGGATCGCGCGGCCGACATCTTCGCGCAATACCCGGTATGACTCACCGAACGGCATTCCGCGGCGCAACACGAATCGCAACACCGACAACGCCGCCCCGACCACGACAATGACGACGCCGGCGCCGTCGAGGGCCAGACCGGTCATCGTCATGATGGCCGTAAACCTGTCGGGCATCCTGTCCCCCCTCCGGTGCCGGCCCCGACCAGCGGATTTCCCGGTCGCCGGGATAAGCTGCGTCCCGCAACCGCCGCCCGCAAGCCGCAGGCGGCACAGCGTTCAGCCTGTCACGGTGGCGAACCGCCGGCGGGTCGGTCCGACAGGGCCGGCTCCCGCCAGAACAGCACCCAGCCCGAACCCAGCGCGAGCCCGGCGAGCACGTCGCTCGGATAGTGCACGCCGAGCACCACGCGTGACGCCGCGAGCAGGATGGTGATCATCGTTCCGATGGTGATCAGCGCGACCCGAAGCCACCTCGGCGCGACGCAGCGAGCAATCAGGTAGAGACCGAACCACCAGACGATCGGCGCCAGCATCGCGTGCCCCGACGGGTACGAATACCACCCCGCCTGGCTCAGGTGCGGAATCACCGTGGGGCGGGGCCGCCGGAACACCTCCTTGGCGACAACGTACAGCAGCTCGCCCGAGAGACCGGCAGCGATCAGCCGCAACGCGCGGTCGCGACGCCCCAGCCACCAGATTACCCCCGCCATCCCGAACGCCGCCGGGATCTCGTACTTGCCGTAGCCGAAGTTGCTGAGGAATTGCGAGAAGACGATCAGCTGATCGCGCCCCGCCCGGAGTCTCCCGGCGGCCTCCAGGATCGCCACGTCGGACGGCAGGGTCCACCCCAGCACCATCGCGACGGAGATCAGCGCAAACACCGTGAAGCAGACTGTGGCCGCGGGCGACAGCCGTGCGATGCGCATCCCGCCGCCGCTCGCCGTGTGCGCTTCCGTCACGACGCGCCACCCACGGCCCGCCGGATCGCCGCCGCGAACTCGTCGACATCCTCGGTTGCCGTCGCCCAGCTCGTCATCCAGCGCACCTCGCCGATCCGGTCGTCCCACAGGTAGAACTGGAAGTCGCGCTGCAATGCCTCGCGCGCCTCGTCGGGAATGATCGCGAAGACCGCGTTCGACTCGACCGGATGGGTCACCCGCACCGCGGGCAGGTCGCGCACCGCGCGCTCCAGCCGCTGCGCCATTGCGTTGGCGTGCCGCGCGTTCGCCAGCCACCGATCGTCCTCGGCCAGCGCCAGCAGCTGCGCCGAGAGGTAGCGCATCTTCGACGCCAGCTGCGCCGATTGCTTCCGCAGGTAGTGCAGCTCCGGCGCCAGGTCGGGGTTGAGCACCACCACCGCTTCGGCGCCGATGCCGCCATTCTTGGTGATCCCGAACGACACCACGTCCACGCCGACGTCGGTGGTGAACTCGTGCAGCGGCAGCTCCAGCGCCGCCGCCGCGTTGGCCAGGCGCGCCCCGTCGACGTGAACCACCAGCCCGAGCCCGTGCGCCACGTCGCAGAGGACCCCCAGCTCGTCGCGGGTGTACACCGTGCCGTACTCGGTGGTCTGCGTGAGCGACAGCACCCGCGGCTGCACGTTGTGCGGATTGCCGACGTTCCGCACCGCGTCGCGCACCTGGTCGGGATCGAGCTTGGCGTGCGGCGTGGGCAGGTCGATCAGCTTGCACCCCGCCATCCACTCCGGCGCGCCGCACTCGTCGACGTTGACATGCGCCTGCGCGGCGCAGATCACCGCCTGGTACGGCCGCAACGCCGCCCGCAGCGCCACCACGTTGGCGCCGGTGCCGTTCCACACCAGCACCGCGTCGGCCCGGTCGCCGAACTGCTTGTGCAACCACGCCGTCGCGGCGGCGGTCTGCGGATCGTCGCCATAGGCCGCCACCGCGCCCCGATTGACCGCCGCCACCGCGGCCAGCACCGCCGGGTGCGCCGGCGCGGTGTTGTCGCTGGCAAATCCGCGCGGCAGGCTCACGCGTCCTCCGGCGGCGACACGTTGTCTTCCCACAGCGCAAAGACATTGCCGTCCGGGTCGGCCACCATCGCCATCATCCCGAAGTCCTGCTGGGTCGGCTCGGTCACGATTCGCGCGCCACGCTCCGTCAGGCGCTCACAGAGGTCGAGCAGTGCCGTCACCCGCAGGGTGATACCGGTCTGCCGCCCCACCATCGGCCGGGCATCGGGATGCTTGGCCGGGTGCACGCCAAGGTGCGGCGCCGTCTCGAAGAACTCGAACCCGAACGACCCCGACTTGTTGAGCGGCAGGCCGAGGTCTTCCTCGTAGAAGCGCTGCGCGGCGTCGAGGTCGTGGACGAAGACGGCAAAGGACTGCAGGGCGATGGTCATGACGGTTCCGTGTCGTGGTGTGAGGCAATGGCGGCCCGGACGTTGCGCCGCATGCCGGAGAGCCCGGCGCGCATCAGCGCGGTGTCGCCGTACCGGTCGGCGAACTCCGCGTCGGACAGCCGGCTGAACGCTTCGGGGTCGCGCCGATCCGGGTCGGCGCGCCGCGCAAACTCGGCGACCGTCGTCGGCGCGGCAAACTTGAGGTTCCAGGGGCAGACGTCGTTGCAGATGTCACAGCCGAACGCCCAGCCCTCGTACTGCGGCACCAGGGCGGCCGGTGCGTCCGCCCGGCTCTCGATGGTGAGGTACGAGAGGCAACGGGTGGCGTCGAGTTCCCGCTCTGCCACGATCGCGCCGGTGGGACAGGCGTCGAGGCAGCGGGTGCAGCTGCCGCAGAGGTCGACCTGCGTCGGCGCAGCGGGCTCCAGCGGCAAGTCGGTGAAGACGCTGCCGATGAAGGTGTATGAGCCGACGCGCGGATGAATCAGCATGGTGTTCTTGCCGATCCACCCCAGCCCCGCGCGCCCCGCCAGTTCCCGTTCCGGCACCGGGCCGGCGTCGAGCCAGGGGTGTGCCACCGCGGCGCCCCGCGCGCGGAGCCATTCCGCCAGCCGTTCCAGCCGGGCCATCGTCACGCGATGGTAGTCTTCGCCGCGGGCATACGCCGCGATGCGGAAACGATCGTCCGGCTCCGGGCGCTCCGATGCCGGCGCGGTGTAGTTCTCCAGCACCACCACCGCCGTCACCGCGCCCGGAGTGATCGTCGCCGGCGTCTTGCGCCGCTTCGCCTGGCGATGCAGGTAGCGCATCGTGCCGGCACGGCCGCTCCCGAGCCAGCGGTCAAGCACGTCACCATGCGCACTCGGTTCGAGCGACGCCACGCCGCACGCCACGAAGCCGATCCGTCCGGCTTCGGCCCGCACATCGGCCGAGGTCGGCAAGCTCATGACGGTGACAGCTGCCGCGGCTCCGCGCCGTCGTCTCCGGTGATCAGCCGCGCGCCGCGGCCGTAAGTCAGGTACGACCATGCCCATTCGATCAGCACCAGCAGCCGGTTCCGGAAGCCGATCAGGTAGGCGATGTGGACGAAGATCCAGATCAGCCACGCCAGCAGTCCGCCGAACTCGGCGCGCGGCAGGTCGGCGACCGCCTCGCCGCGCCCGACCACCGCCAGCTGCCCCTTGTTGCGATAGCGGAACGGCTGCCTGGGCTTTCCAGCCGCCAGTGCCGCGACCTCCCGCCCGGCGTATTCGCCCATCTGGATCGCCGCCGGCGCGATCGCCGGCACGGTGCCTCCGGCGAACCGTTCGTCGGGGACCGCCGCCGCGTCACCGATGACGAACAGCTCCGGGTGCCCCGGTACGGTGCAATCGGGGCCGACCTCGATGCGCCCCTGTCGGTCCTGCGGCGCGTGCAGCGTGTCGAGCAACGGATCGGCGTGGTTGCCAGCGGCCCACACCACGGTCGTCGTCGGGATGCTCCATCCCTTCCCGGAGACCGCCTCGCCGGTGACATCGGTGACCAGCTGACCCTCGTGCACGTCGACGCCGAGCGCTTCGAGTTCGGCTCGCGCCCGGGCAGAGAGCTTCTCGGGATACGCCGGCAGGATCCGCTTGCCACCTTCGATCAGCACCACCTTCGCTTCGCGCGGATCGATGTGCCGGAAATCGCGCGACAGCGCAAAGCGACGGATCTCGGCGACCGCTCCCGCCAGTTCCACGCCGGTCGGCCCGCCACCGACGATCACGAAGGTCAGCAGCGTGCGCCGCCTTCCGGCATCCGCTTCCCTCTCGGCGTACTCGAACGCGAGGAAGATCCGGCGCCGCACCTCGAGGGCGTTTTCGAGGTTCTTCAGCCCCGGCGCGTACGGTGCCCAGCCGTCGTGGCCGAAGTACGACGGTTCCGCTCCCACCGCGACGATGCAATAGTCGTAGCGGAGGGTGGCGCCGTCGTCGAGACTGAGGGAGCGCGCCGCGGGATCGATGGCGGTCACGCCGGCCAGCAGCACTTCGACGTTGCGCGCATCGCGGAGGATCGACCGGATCGGCGTGGCGATGTCGGAGGGGTTGAGCGCCGCGGTCGCCACCTGGTAGAGCATCGGCTGAAAGAGGTGGTGGTTCCGGCGATCCACCAGGGTGACGTCCACCGGAGCGTTCTTCAGCGTCTTCGCCGCGTAGAGTCCGCCGAACCCACCGCCGATGATCACCACGCGCGGCCGGGACGCCCCGCCGGGAGGCGCGCTCATCGCGCCATCGTCTCGCGCCGCCAGCGGGCAAAGCGGATCACGTCGGCCGCGGGCGGCACCGCGTCGCCGCTGCCGTACGCGGTATACATCCGCCAGCGCAGGTAGTCGCGGTCGGGCAGCGGCAGGAACGGCGGCCGGCGCCACCAGTCGCGACGCCGGAACCCCCACCCCGCCGCCAGCAGGTCGAGCGCCAGCCGGGGCGAGACGATGGCCCGCCCCACCAGCGACAGCACCAGCGAGCGCCAGGGCCCGCGATAGCGGGGATCGAGGTCGGCGGCGGCGTGCATTGCTGGAACGTAGAGCGGCCAGCGGCCCCGGCGAAGGGGGGCCGCCACGGGCTCGCCCCGTTGCGTCCGTATATTTCGCCGGTGATGACCGATCGAGCTCCCGCCGCGGCGCCCGGCGCCCCGACCCTCGACCACCCGCTCGCGGCATGGCGGCGTGATTTTCCCATCTTCGAGCGCGCCGTCTATCTCAACTCCTGCTCCCTCGGCGCACTGTCGCGCCAATCGCGACACCGCGTCGAACGCGGCCTCGACGAGTGGGACGCCCGCGGCGCGGCCAACTGGTACGACGTCTGGTGGGCCGCCCTCGACGAACTGCGCCATCGCTACGCCCGGCTGCTTGGCGCCGACTCCGGCGAGATCGCCCTCCACTCGTCGATCACCGCCATCCTCGGCGCGGTGGCCGGTGCCATCGACACGTCGCGACGGCGCCGGATCGTCACCACCGCCCTCGACTTCCCCACCGTGGCCTATCAGTGGCTGCCGCGCGACGTCGACGTGGTGATCCTCGAGAGCGACGACAACATATCAACATCCGTTGATGCGTTCGCCGCCGCAATCGACGATCGCACCGCGCTGGTCGCCACCAGCCACGTCAACTTCACTTCGGGCGCCATCCAGGACGTCGCCGCCATCGCCGAGGTGGCGCGGCGCCACGGTGCCCTGACGCTGATCGACGGCTACCAGGCGGCGGGGCAGCTCCCGGTCGACGTCGACGCGCTGGGGGTCGACTTCTACTGTACCGGCGGGCTCAAGTGGCTGCTCGGCGGCACCGGCATCACGGTGCTTTACGCCCGCGCGGCCACCACCCATCACCTGCTGCCGTCCGGCCCCGGGTGGTTTGCGCATCGCGACCAGTTCGCGTTCGACAGCCGGCACTTCGAGCCGCACGCCGACGCGCGGCGCTTCGAGGGCGGCACGCCGGCCTTGCTGGCGGTCTTTGCCCAGCTGGGCGGCCTCGACGTGATCGAGGCAGCCGGCGCCGGCGCGATCCGCGCCGCGACCAGTGCGCTGGTCGAGGACCTGGTGGCGGAGGCCACCGCGCTCGGCCTGCAGCCCCGCGTGGCACCGGATGCGGCGCATCGCAGCGGCATCGTCATGCTGCCGCGCACCGACCCGCGAGGCGACGTCGCGCGGCTCGCCGAGGCCGGTTTCATCGTCGACGCCCGGCCCGGACACGTCCGGGTGTCGCCCTATTTCTACAATGTCGCGGCCGATCACCGCGCGTTGCTCGAGGTACTCTGTCATGGCTGAACGCAAGCGCCGCCGGCCGCCGGCTCCCCGTGCCGCACCACGGGAACCCGCCGCCACCGACGATGTCGAGCTGCTCAACGTGCCGGTCAACGACGAGACACTGCGGCTCCGCAAGACTTCCGATTCGTGGCGCGTGCTCCGCATCATGGGCGAATTCACCTGGGGCTTCGACAACCTGCAGGAGGTCGCCGGCGGTGTGTCGATCTTCGGCTCGGCGCGGGTCGCGCCGTCCGACCCGATGTACCGCGCCGCCGAAACGACCGCCCGGCTCTTCGCCGAGGCGGGGGTTCCGGTCATCACCGGCGGCGGGCCGGGGATCATGGAAGCCGCCAACAAGGGGGCGTTCGAGGCGGGCGGCATCTCCATCGGCTGCAACATCGAGCTGCCGCACGAACAGCACAGCAATCCCTACCTCACCAAGCGGCTCGACTTCAAGTTCTTCTTTGTCCGCAAGATGATGTTCGTGAAGTACGCCATGGGATTCGTCTTCTTCCCCGGCGGCTACGGCACGCTCGACGAGCTCTTCGAGGCGCTGACGCTGATCCAGACCGACAAGGTGAGCGATTTTCCGGTGGTGCTCTTCGGCACCGAGTACTGGAAGGGCCTCGCCGACTGGATCACCGGCCGGCTGCTGGCCGACGGGAAGATCTCCCCGGGAGACGACCACCTGTTCCACATCACCGACGACCCGCGCTTCGCCGTGCGCACGCTGCTCGACACCAAGCGGCGCTATCACCTCTCCGCGGTCGCGCCCTGACCTTCCCGCCGATCGCCCCGCTCCGGCAGCGCCACGCCGGCCGTGCCTGGAGCGCCCTCGCGCTGCTGGCGCTGATCAACCTGCTCAACTACCTCGATCGCAACGTCATCTTTGCCCTCTTCGAACCGATCAAGCGCGACCTCTCGCTGAGCGACACCCAGCTGGGCTGGCTCGGTTCGGCGTACATCCTGGTCTTCTCGGTGGCGGCGTTGCCATTCGGCGTGATCAGCGACCTGAAGAGCCGCAAGACGGTGATTGCGTGGGGCACCGCGTTGTTCAGCGTGTTCACCTCGATCGGCGGCCTCGTCGAGGGGTTCGCCGGCCTCTTCGTCTGCCGCGCCCTGGTCGGCGTCGGCGAGGCGGCCTACGGACCGGCATCGAACTCGATGGTCGCCGACTACTTCCCGGGGTCCAACCGCGCCTTCGCGATGGGGCTGCTCAACGCCGGCATCCCGATCGGCGGCGTCCTCGGCATCCTCCTCGGCGGCTGGCTCAGCGGGCTCTACGGCTGGCGGGTGGCGTTTCTCGCCGTCGGCCTCCCCGGCTTCCTGCTGGCGGTGCTGGTCACGCGGCTGGTCGATCCGACCCGCGCCGAGACGCCGCGCAACATCCGGTCGATGGTGCAGAAGCTCCGGATCGGCACCGGCGAGGTGCTCCACGAGATCATGCCGCTGCTGGTCTTCACCGCCCTCGGCGTGCTGCTCGCGCTACTGCTCGAATTCGAATACGCCATCAGCTCGGTGCGGTTCGCCGCGCTCGTCGCCACGTCGATCGTGCTCGGCGCCGCGGTGACCATCCGCCACTGGGTCCGGTTGCTGGAACAGGATCGGCGCGACGAGACACCGTTCACCCCGGCCCTCGAGAACGCCCTCGACGAACTGATCAACGCCGGGCGCACCGTGCTGCAGACACCGACCCTGGTGTTCGTCTTCGTCTCGGGCGCGATGATCTCGTTCGGGCTCAACGGCCTGGTCGGCTGGGGTCCGTCGTACATGACGCGGCAGTTCGGGCTCAGCCCGGCGCAAGCGGCGGCGCTGATGGGCGAATGGGGCCTGCTGGCGGGTGTCTCGGGAACCCTTGCCGGCGGCTGGCTCGCCGACTGGCTCGGCCGCTGGACGCCGCGCGCCCGGGTGATCGTGACAGCAGCGGGGTTCCTGATCGGCGGTCCCATCGCCCTCTGGGTGCTCACCCTGCACGACCTGCGGCTCTTCGTCCCGGGATTCGTCACCGGGTTCTTCTTTCTGTCGTGGTACAACGGACCGATCACGGCGATCATCTTCGACGTCGTGCCGCCGAGCCTCGGCGCCACCGTGGTCGGCGCCTATCTCCTCTTCATCCACCTCGCCGGCGACGCCATCGCCTTCCCGCTCATCGGGGCACTCTCCGATCGCTTCGGCCTCAACCGCGCCGTCGCCCTCCTGCCGCTCGCCGCGGTGATGGGCGGCGCCGTGGCGCTGGGAGCGCTGCGCACCGTCGCCGCCGACATGGATCGGATCGCCCGCCGCACGACGGGAAGCCACCCGGTGGCAACCTCCGCGTGACCGGCGCGGGAGCCGACGTCACTTGCCCCACAGCGCCACCAGCTCCGCCACCATCCGGTCGCTCTGCTCCGCGTCGCCGACCCGGATCGCGTCGCTCACCGAAACCGCCAGGTGATGCTGCAACAGCACCTTTCCCACGCCGCGCAGCGCCTCCTGCACCGAGGTGATCTGGACCAGGACGTCGGCAACCGCGCGCTGTTCGTCGACCATCTTCTGCAGGCCGCGCACCTGCCCCTCGATGCGGCGCAGCCGTTTGGTGAGCGCGAGTCGGGCGTCTTCCGGTAGGTCGAGCGGCTGGGCGGAAAGCTCGTTGGTCATGGTGGTTCCTCGTGCCCGTGAGTCTAAGTAGGGGGGTGGGGTATAAGAAGATCCCGGGTCGTGGCACGGGCCCTGCACCCGGAGGCGGGGTGATGGAAATCGCGACCCCGCAGCCGGTTACCCCGTTCGTCCCGGTCCTTGCCTGGCCGGGGCGCCGGCCCAGCCTGGCAGAAATGACCACCTGGTACGAGGCGCTTCGCGGCGCCGTGGCCACGGCCATTTCCGCCGACCTGGTGGCATTCTGGCTCTATCCGAGCCGGGGCGGCACGATGCTGGTCGGTCCCGGCGACCTCCCGGCCGAGCGGCTCTCGATCCCGGCGGCCGAGCCACTGGTGTCGCAGGAAGCGCTGTTCGGCCTGGAAGACGAGGTGGCGGCCGCCGGCTACCGGACGGTGATGGCGGTGCCGATCCGGGCCGAAGTCCAGGACGTCGGACTGCTGGTGGCCGCCTCGTTCACCCCCGACGCCTGGGGCCTCGGCAGTCAGCGGACCCTGCACCGCATCGCCGCCCAGCTGGCCACAGGGTGCCGCCGCCTGGCAAGCCAGCCGTGGGTCATCCCGGCGCCGGCCGGTGAGGAGCGCACCGCGATCGTCGCGGGTGTCACCGAAGGGGTGCTCGACGCGATCGAACGCGGCCGGGACGGTCGCGACCTGGTGCAGCTCGTCTCCGACGCACTCGCCAACCAGCTGCCGCATGACCGCCTCGAGCTGATCGCCGCGGCACCGGCTCCGGAATGCTGGACGCTGCTCAGCGCCGACCGCGCGGCGGCCGCGCCGGTGCACCTCGAGCCGGAGGTGATCGACGCCGTCGACGAACTGGTGCATCAGTTCGGGGCCCGCGAACTGGTGCGGCTCGACGACCTCGCCGCGGCGGATCTCCGGTGGCCGGCGCAGTTCGACGAACGCGGGGCGCAGCGGCTCCGGTCGCTGCTCGCGGCGCGCCTCGCGGTCGCCGGCGAATTCGTCGGCTGGCTCTGCATCGCGAGCGACACCCCGGAGTGGTTCCGCGACGACGACCTCGCCGTGGCGCGCCTCGTGGCGCGGCTCCTGGCACCGCGCGTCGCCGCTTGGGAAGCGCGCGCCGAACTGGCCGGTGCGTGGGGGTGAGCGGAGCGGCGGGTCGCCCGGCCGCCCGGCCCGTTGGCCCGTCATCGATCAGAATCCCAGCGTCAGTTGCAGGCTGAAGGTGCGCGGCCGCCCGAACGACGGTCCGCTGAAGAACGCTCCCTTCAGGACGTAGTGGTCGTTGAAGGCGTTGTTGACGAAGAGCTGGGGCCGCACCGACATCCCGCCCGCCGCGAAGCTGTAGCCCGCCGAAAAGTTCATGATGAAGCTGGGATTCACCTTGAACGGCGTGTTGAAGTCGAACAGGCCGGTGCCGAGCACCGGCGTGGCGGGCTGGGTCGGGTCGTACCCCGCCACGCCCGGGGCGTTGGGGGTGACGCCGTTGGTCAGGCCGCTGCCGTAGATCCCGGTGGCATTGAGCAGCACGCCGCCGCGGGCGTAGGTCACGCCCGCCGTGCTCGAGAGCCGCTGGTCGTGATCGAGGTCGAACGGCTCGGCCGGCGGAGTCGTCTCGAGGAACGCGCCGGTGATCGCGCCGTATCCGTAGGCGTGGTTCAGCGCCAGGTTGAGGAACCCTGACAGGTTGCCGACCGGATTGACGTCGAGCACCGCCTCGACGCCGGTGATGCGGACCTGCGCGATGTTGACATCGGTGGTGATGGCCGACCCCGGCAGCTGGGTGTCGTCGATGCCCGGACTGCTGTTCTTGCGGTAGCCCGAGAGCTTCAGCGCCACGCCGCCCGGGAACCGGTGTGTCATGCCGACTTCGAAGAAGTCGTCACGCTCCGGCACGGTCGGCTCCTCGGTGGCGCCACCGGTGGCCGCGGCGGTGATGGCGCGGAGGTCCTCGGTGTTGGTGGGGGTGAAGAGCCGGCCGTAGTACGCCCACACCGACGTTCCGGTGTTCGGGAACCAGGTGACCCGGAATCGCGGCGAGAGCTGGCTGGCGGTCGAATCCGACGTCGCCGATAGCGGATAGGCGTGCCGGTCGTATCGCGCGCCGACCCGGAACTCGATCTTCTCCACCGGCTGGATCACCGACTCGAGGTAGAACGCCCCGTCGTTGCCGTCGAGCGCGGAATTCGACGCCGGTCCCGGGTTGCCGCCGGCGTCGCGCGTGATGAACGCCTCCTGGCCCCGGGTGAGCGAGAGGTCGGTCCCGGCCTTGAAGTTCAGCCGTTCCGAAAAGCGCAGCAGGTAGTCCGCCTTGACGCCGTAGATGTTGAACGAGCGGTTCTCGGCGATGTTGTAGGCGGTGGTGGTGTCGGGATAGAAGAAGAACGTCGGAACGTCCGATGCCCCCGGCACGTAGTCGAGCGCGCCGTGCCGGAAGTAGGTGCCGATGAACCCCTCCGACCCGTCGAACCGTCCCCCCACCCGCTTGTGATCGTACGACAGGTTCAGGAAGTGGTTGAGGTCGGTCTCCCGATCGTTGATGATGCCGTCGAGCGAGTCGAACGGCGTCGCGAAGTTCGACCGCGACAGGTTCACGTCGAGGTTGATCAGGTCGTGATCGGTGGCGACATACTGCAACTTCCCGAAACCGAACCAGTCGGTGCCGTCGTTGGAGAAATTCTCCAGGCCGGTAATGCCGCCCGAGGCGTTGGTGTCGGCCACCACCGGCTCGCGCCGCATCGCGGTGCTCTGGCGGGTGCCGGAGACGAAATAGGCAAACCGGCCGGCGTTGGCGCTCATCGTCACCGTCTGGCCGTTGCTCGAGTAGTCGCCGGCGTACCCGGTCACCGAGAAGTGGAACGGCCCGGCCGGCACCTTGGTCTGCACGTTGATGATGGCGGCGTTGCGCCGGCCGTACTCGGCGTCCCAGGCGCCGGTCTGGAAGGTGATCTCGTTGACCACCGAGGGATCGAACAACTCGTTGAGGCTGCCGGAAATACCCGGCGGAACCGGCAGGCCGTCGATGTAGTAGGTGTACTCGGCGTGCTGGCCCCGGATGTGCACCTCGCCGGTGGGAGCGCGCGCCGCGCCGGCAATCGACTGCTGCAGGATCTGCGACGTGGTCTGGGTCGGCGCGCCCTGGTAGGCGTTCTCCTTGAAGACCTGGTTGCCGGTCCGCGTATCGACCGCCACCGGCGACGCCGTCACCGAGATGGCGCTCAGCGTCACGGCCTGCGGCGCCAGCGCGAAGTCGAGCTCGATGTCACTCGACGCACTGCCGATCGACACCTGGCGGTCTTCGGGCCGGTACCCGATCAGCCGCACTTCGACCGTGTAATTCCCCGCCGGCAGGTCGTGCACCCGCCACGCTCCGAACTGATCGGTCGACGTGCGCTGCACCTCGGTCTGACCGCGCTGCACGATGACATCGGCACCGGCGAGCGGCTTGCCGTAGAGGCTGTCGGTCACCTTGCCGAACAGGTCGGCGTTGACGGCGATGACCTCGGGCCGCGCCACCATCACATCAACCGCCGGACGAACAGGTGCCGGGCCGCTCAACGCGGCCAGCAACAGCAGATTCAACATGCCGGACTCCAACGAACGAAGGTGGACCTCCGGCGGTTGCGCCGGTGGTTGGCCGGGTGCCGCGCGGACGCGGTACGGCCACAGGTCGACCTCGCCGGTTCAGGCGGAGGCCGACGTCTCGCTGTTGTGGGTCAGGCGCTGCGGGGTGGAGCCCGGGATCCGATCGGACCGGAGGGCGCCCGGGTGCGGGGAGCATCCGGGGGGGCCGGCAGGCGCGCCGCGCGCACCGGCGACATGAGCCGGCCGCCGTCCTCCGGCGGGGAGACCGGCGGTGGTGTGGCGAGCTTCTCGTCGAGATCGCAACTCTCGGCGTGGCAGTGGTCGCCCGCGTTCATGCGGGTGATCGGTGCCGGCTCGGGCTTGCGGTGATAGACCAGTGCGTCGGCCAGCTGCGGCGCGCCACTCGCCATGGCAAACACGGCGAGCGCGATGGCGGCGCGGAGTCTGGACCGGCGGGGTGTCAACATGATCGCGACAATCTGGACCGTGTCGCGGGGGCCGTCAATGGTGCGCCCGGCGAGATACCCGGTACCCCTTTACACCATCTCGGGGAGGACCTCGCGGTTGCGCGGCGGGCCGTCGACCGGAAGGAGAAACCAGAAAGTGCTGCCCTTGCCGTAAATCGATTCGACGCCGATCTGGCCGGCGTGCAGCTCGACGAAGCGCTTGCAGAGCGCCAGCCCGAGGCCGGTTCCCTCCACCGCCCGCGAGGTCGAGGCATCGAGCTGCGAGAATTCCTGGAACAGCTTCGACATGTCGCTGCTGCGGATCCCGACCCCGGAATCCGACACCGACACCCAGACCACGTCGCGCGTCTCCATCCGGATCTGCTCGTCGGACCGAACGATCTCCTCGGCCGGCATCGGCGCCGAGGTGCGCACCGCGGAGACGGTGATGATGCCGCCGTCGCCGGTGAACTTTGACGCGTTCGACAACAGGTTGAACAGCACCTGCCGGATCCGGGTGGCGTCGCCCTGCACCTCCAGCGCCGCGTTGGCCGGCAGGTCGACGACGCAGTGCTGGTTCTTGGCGGTCCGCAGCGACACCGTGTCGGTGACCGCCCCGGTGATGCAGTCCCGCACGTCGCACGCCGCCACGTTGAGCGTCATCCGACCCGCTTCGATCTTGGAGAGATCGAGCACCGAGTTGATCAACCCGAGCAGGTGCTGGCCGTTGCGGAAGATCGCCTCGAGAAACTCGCGCTGCTGTTCCACCAGCTCACCCAGTTCCCCGGTGAGCAGCAGGTCGGAAAAGCCGATGATGGCGTTGAGCGGCGTCCGCAATTCGTGCGACATGTTCGCCAGGAACTCGCTCTTGAGCTGCGTGACCCGCTGCAGCTCCTTGTTCTTGTTGGCGAGCATCTTCTCGTTGCGGCGCAACTCCTCGAACACCGCGGTGCGGTCGAGGCCGAGCACCACCTGGTCGCCCAGCGTCTGCAACAGCTGCCGGTCGTGATCGGTGAACGGCTGGCCGTCGGCCCGGTTGTACGCGCACACCGCGCCGACGACCAGTCCCGCCGAACGCAGCGGCACCATCGCAGCACTGGTCAGCCGCCCGATGAGCTGCTCGTGCGGGTGGTTGCGGGAATCGCGCTCCATGTCGGCCACCAGCAGCGCCTCGTCGTGGCTGATGACGTGCCCCACCAGCGACTCCTCGATCGGCACCAGGGCGCCCACCGCGGGTTGCAGCGGCCCCGCCCCCGCCACGACCTTCGCAAAGCGCCCTTCCTCCACCACCAGCATGATCGCGCCACCTTCCGCCTCGAGCAGCTCGGCGGCCGCCTGCGCCACTTCGCGATTGAGCGCGCTGAGGTCCTCGCCGGCGAGCAGCGCCGCGGCGACATTGCGCATCCGCTCCAGCTCGCGGTTGCGGCGCGACGACGCCGCCAGCGCCCGCGACAGCGATTCCTTCTGTCGCGCCGCGATGGCCCGGCCGCGCCGCACCGTGAACAGCGCCACCAGGCTCGACAGCGCGGCAAACCCGAGCCCCAGGTCGCGCTTGCCGACCACGAACCAGGTGACCGACAGCCACCCCAGCACCAGGGCAAGGAAGGCGAGGGCGTTGGTGTTGAGGACGACGCGGACCCAGCCGCGCGACTCGGTGGGCTCGGCCCCAACCGCCGGCATCTGGCCGGTCACGTGCCGTCCTCCGGCTCGAGCAGCGACGTGAAGACGGTGCGACCGGTGGCCAGCATCTCCCGGAGATAGGGCCGGCAGAGGCCGCACTGGCGGCCACACCCGGTGGCGGCGCCCAGCGCTTCACGATCCCAGCCCCGGCTACGTGCCAGGGGAAGCAATTCGGCAAAGGTCATCTGGCGGCACACACAGCGATCGATATGCACAGCAGGAGTCACCGCCGGAGCGGAACGAGGCATTGCACTCCGTAATCTATGGGATGACCGGCTTCCGGACACCCCTAGACCTTGTGGTAGCTCACCCGCCCGGCCTGCTCGCCGTCGGCCGCGGGGTAGAGCTCGAAGTCGGCAAAGAACGCCGGCGCGGCGCCACGGAGGACCTCCAGGATCCGCACCGCGAGGCGGCGAATCTCGCGCTCGGCCCCTTCGCCGAGGCGCAGCTCGAGCATCGTCCGCCAGGCCCGCACGTTGCCGCTCATCACGATCTTGGTTTCGGTGGCATTCGGCAGTACCGAGCGCGCAGCTTCTCGCGCCATCTTGCGGCGGTGGATCTTGTTGTCCACCCAGCCGTAGCGCTCCATCAAGCGCTCGACCGCCGTGACGTAGCTGGCCTGGGCCTGTTCCATCTGCTGCTGCCATGCCGCCTCGAGGGCCTCGTCGCCCTGGATGGCCGGCGGCACCACGAACGCCGCTTCCGATTCGTCGACGTAGCGCTGCGAGAGCTGGGAATAACCGAACCCGGCGCGGTGGCGCACCAGCTCGTGGCTGAGCGATCGCGAGACGCCCTCGATCAGCAGCACGTAGACCGCGTGCTCGAACACCGAGCCGTGCCCCTGCTTGAGGATGTTGCCGAGGTAGTCCGCCGTGGAGCGGTTGGCGGGGTTGCGCTGGCTCATGTAGCAGAGCCGGCCCGCGAACTCGGCGAGGCGCTCGCCATCGGTGCCCGGTTCGTGCCATTGCACCGGCAGATGTGCCGGCTCCAGGAACCGGGGCGCGGCGATGAGTGTGACGAGCGGTTCACGATAGAGACGCATGCCTGATTGCGGTTGGAGTCGGCATCAAAAGTAGCGGGGCACCCCCCAGGTCGCTCCGGTCTCCACCTCGCGGAGAAACTCGGCCGTGCCGGGCGGCAGCACCGCGGCGTCGCTGCCGACCTTGAGCCGGGCGAGCGGTGGCGCGCCGTCGGGGATGATCACCCCCGGGTTGAACAGTCCCTGCGGGTCGAAGGCGTGCTTGACGGCGCGGAAGCAGTCCATCACCTCGGGGCCGTAGAGGCGCTCCAGCAACCCCGCCCGCAGGCGTCCGGCGCCGTGTTCGCCCGACGGCGTGCCACCAAGGGCAAGCACCGCGTCGCTGACACGGTCAAAGATCCGTTGCACCCGTCCGTGCCAGTCGGGCGCGGTGACGTCGGGGAGCAGGTTGACGTGGACGTGTCCGTCACCGGCATGCCCGAACATCACGACATCGACCGCCTCGGCCGCACACGCAGCATCGACCGCATCGAGGTAGTCGACCAGTCGCGGCACCGGCACGCAGCCGTCCTCGATCAGCTGCAGCGAGCGGCGGCCGTCGCGGAGGCCGGCCAGCCGCGGGCTCGCCCCGTGGCGCACCGCCCAGAGCCGGTCGATCTCGGCGGCGTCGATGGCCAGCCGTGTGTCGAGAGCCAGCGCGCCCACCGCCTGCACCGCCGCCGCGCCGCGCTGCCACATGTCGTCGAAGTCGTCGCTCTCGATGTCGGCCAGCAGCAATCCGTCGGCCTCGTGCAGCAAGCCCGGGTGTTCCGGGGTCTCCACCACCCCGGCAACGAATCGCAGGAACGAGCGGTCGAGAAACTCCAGCGTGGTCGGGGTCTGGGTGCGGATCGCTTCGAGCGCCGTCACCAGATCATCTCGGCGCCGCAACGCCACCCGCAGCGACCCGCGGTACGCCGGCACGCTGTCGAGCCGGACGCCGACATCGGTGATGAAGCCGAGGGTGCCCTCCGAGCCGATCACGATGTCGATCAGGTCGCCGCTGGCGAGATAGCGGTCCAGCGCATACCCGGCACTGTTCTTGGAGACCCGGGGATAGCGCTCGCGGATCAGGTCGGCGTGCTGCCGGATGAGCGGCTCCGCGCCGTGCCGCCAGCGGACACTCACCGGGTGATCGACTTCGAGCGGGCGGCCGCGCGCCAGGTCGAGCGGACCGTCGGCGGTCAGCAGCATCAACGTGTCGACCCAGCGGCGGATGCTGCCGTAGCGCACCGACCGCGCCCCCGACGCATTGGTCGACACCATGCCGCCGATGGTCGCGAACGCGGCACTCGACGGGTCCGGCGGGAGGCGCAGCTGCTCGGCGCTGGCCGCCCGATTGAGCGCGCCGCAGCTCACCGCCGGCGAGACGAAGGCGCGCCGCCCGGCCGCGTCGATGTCGCAGCGATCCGCTTCGTACCCGGTGAGGTCGACAATCACCCCCGCGCCGACGTTGCTGCCGTCCATGGCGCTTCCGGCGCCGCGCGGCACCAGCTGCCAGCCCGCCGCGCGCGCCCGCGCCACCACGTGCTTGAGGTCGGGAAACTGCGCCGGGCGGATCACCGCCGCCGGCACGATCCGGTAGGCTCCTGCCCCTTCGCTGTAGCGGGCCCGCAGCGTGAGGTCGGTGCGGACCGCCAGCGGTTCAGTCATGACCCCCCGCGGGCGGTGCCACCGCCGCGGCGGGCAGTGCGGCGGCGCGGGCCGCACTGTCGCCGAACTCTGCCGTCATGTGCGCCAGCACCGCCGCAATCCGGCGTCCCACAGCGCTACTGTCGGCAACCTGGCGCTCCAGCGAGCGCTCCTCGCGCGACGGGTCGGCCATCGGGATGTAGACCGCCTCGATCCGCACCAGCGAAAAGTTCGGCCGCGACGGCCCGACGAAGGCCCGCACCTTGACCACCTCAGGGCCGAGGTGACGCGCGGTGGTCGGCTGCATGGTGGCGGCATCGAACCAGTCGGATTCGAGCCACCCGTCCTTCGGCTCGGTGCGGGCCACCGGCACCGAGTCGGCGTGCAGCGCCAACGCCGTCTCCCGCGTGGCTTGCGGCACGGGGAGTTGCAGCTCCGCCTGGGGCGCCGCTTCGAGGGGACCGAACGGCGGCCGCGTCGTGGTCGGGAAGCACGCCACCGAGACCGCCGCAAGCACCACCACTGCGCGGCGGATCACTCGTCAAACGCCTTGCGGACGCCGCGTGTCACGTCGCGCACCAGCGAACCGACCGGGCCGAGCGACGCGTCGGGCGCCGCACCGCTGCCCAGCGCCGGACGCCGTTCCAGCTCGTCGAGGGCGCGCTCCAGTCCGATGCGCGCCCGCCCGCCGACCCGCCGGAACAACTGCGAGATCCACCACGGCAGCACCACGAATGGCGCGGTCAGGAGCGCCGAAAGCCCCACCGGCGCACCCAGCACGGCGAGCACCGCGAACGCCGCGACGCCCAGCGCGCTCATCCCCGCGGTGGCACCGGCCACGCCCCGGCGCGCGGACCGGATCGAGGCGGAGAGAGTGACATGCACGAATCCCGGCTCGAGCGGCGTGAACGCGGCGGTGACGAGGTCTGCCTTGGCGAGATAGGGCCGCGCCCGCCGGCTGTCGAACATCGCCGCCACGCGGCGCATCGCGCCGGCGAGAGCGCTCATCGGTTCGTAGCTGATGCGTTGCGGAGTGGCCCGCTGGATCACGAAGTGTTCGTCGTTCTCGAGCCAGCGCGAGATGCTGCGCGCGACGCTCTCCTCGCTCCCCTGCACCACCCGGCCGGCCACCACGTCGGCGCGCCCGAAGAGCCGGTCGACAACGGTCAGCGGAGCCGGTGGCGCCAGTCGGGTCCGTTCTTCGAGCAGCGCCTGGCGGAGGTGCTCGGCGGGGATGCCCACTTCGGTCCCGAGCGCGAGCAGCTCCTCTTCGCTCAGCCCCTCACCGATGTCGCGCGAACCGGCCTGCAGCTCGGCTGCCCGCTGCAGGACCCGCTCGAAGGTGGCGCGGTCGATCCGTTCCGGCAGCGACGACGACATCACGCACTCCAGAGCCGCGCACCGCACTCCGGGCAGTGCCGCCACGCCCGCTCCACGGGCTCGCCACAGGCTGCGCATTTCGGCTGCCGCTGGTCAGCGCCGCAGAACGGGCAGAACTTCACCTGGCGCCCCGCGGGGAGGGCCTCGTGGCAGCTCCAGCACGGCGCGTCGCCCGGCGGGGTGAACGCCACGGTGGTGAGGAACTCGGGAGGTGGCTCGGCGGCCGGCGACGGTGCGGAGGCCTGCGGCGCCGGCCGGGTGGCCGCCGGGTCGGGCTGGACCGGAACCCTGAGCGGGATCACTTCTCTGTCGGGCCGCGGCGACGGAGCCCACTTGGCGTCGTCGCGCGGCGCCGGCATCGGCAGCACGCCGTCGAGGCGCGCCAGGGTGTCGTCGGTGAATTCCAGCGTTGCCGAGCGGAGCAGGTCGAGGTTCGACAGGTCGGGGAGCTTCGACGCCATCGTGCTGCGGGCGAGTTCGGCCGCGCCGACCGGCTGCACCACCATCAGGCGCCCCTCTTCGGCAATCAACCGCAGCACCAGCGCCTCGTAGTCTTCGCTCGCGTCGATTCCCAGCAGCCGCCGCGCCACCCGGTAGGGCAGCAGGTGGTCCACCAATGCCTCCACCGTGATCGGCTGGGTCGCGCGCGCCTCGTCGGCACGCCATTGGGCCAGCAGCGCCGCGGCGAACCGTTCCAGTTCCGTCATCGTCCCTCCTCGGCGAGGAGAAGCCTTTCGCCGCCCGCCAGTCGGCGTTCCAGCACCGCGAACGCGGCATCCGGATCATAGTCGACAAATCGTCCCGCGGCGCGCTTCCGTTCGAACCAGCCGACGAACTCGGAGTCGACCAGCCCCGCCGAGGTCCGTTGCTCGGTCGCGGCGCGAACCGCGACGTCGTTGGCGTACTCGTTCTTCGGATGACCGGCGTGGCCGCGCACCCAGCTCCACTGCACGTCGTGCAGCGTCCTCGACTGCCAGAGCGCCTGCCAGAGTTCGAGGTTCTCGATCGCGCCGCCCTTGCGGGTCCAGCCGCGTGCCTGCCACCCCGGTGCCCACTCCCGGATGCCCTTCACCAGGTACTCCGAGTCGGAAACGATCGCCAGCTGCAGCCGCTTCCCCTTCCGCGCCAAAAGCTGCAGCGCCGCGATCGCGCCGGCCAGCGCCATCCGGTTGTTGGTGGTATCGGCAGAATGGATGAAGAAATCGCGGCGCACCACGCCGGACGGCGCGCGGATCTCCACCAGCCCCCCCGCTCCCCCGGGGTTGGCGCCCTCGCGGCCGTTGCCAAGGCAGCTCTCGTCGAGGTGGAGCACCGCGATCGGCAGCACCGGGCTCATGTGTCGAGCACCTGGAACGCGTCGAGGTCGTCGAGGACAAACTCCAGTTCCTCGCCGGTCATGGCGATGTGGCCGACGAGCGCCTCGCGTCCGCGGGCGTGGGTCAACCCCGCGGCGACCACGATGTACTCGTCACCGCGGCGCCGCAGCACCACCCGGCGGCGGCGGCGCACCGCGCTCTCCAGCTGTTCCATCCGTTCCGGTGTCCAGCGCAGGCTACCCATCGGGCCGGGTCAGTCGGTGCCGAGGGCGAGACCGCGCCCGACCCGGATCACGCCCGATGCACCGGTGAGCCGCCCCACCACGGCACGAGCCGGCGTTGCTTCCCGTTCCAGCGCGTCGAGCAGCGCGGCTGACCGCTCCGGTGCAACCGCCAGCAGCAAGCCGCCCGACGTCTGGGCGTCGCAGGCCAGCAGCTGCTCGGCGTGCTCCAGGGTGTCGTCCCACACCGCGCCAGCCGCGGCGTGGTTGCGCGTCGTGCCGCCCGGCACGACGCCGCGCAGGGCGAGGTCCCGGGCGCCGTCGAGCAGTGGCAGGCGGTCGAAATCGACTTCCGCGCCAACGCCGCTCGCGGTGACGATATGCCGCAGGTGCCCCAGAAGGCCGAAGCCGGTGACGTCGGTCGCACAGCGGACCCCGGCGCTCCGCGCGGCACGGAGCGCGCCGTCGTTCAGCGTCGTCATCGATCGCACCGCGGCGGCGAGCCATTCGGACCGCCCCTCGTCGCGCTTGGCCGCGGTGGTGAGGATCCCGGTGCCGAGCGGCTTGGTGAGCACCAGCAGGTCGCCAGGGCGCCCCGCGGCGTTGGTCAGCAGCTGGTCGGGGTGGGCCTCACCAATGACGGCCATTCCCAGCTTCGGCTCCGGATCGTCGATCGAATGGCCGCCGACCATCGGCGCCCCGGCGCGTTCGAGCACCGCCGCCGCTCCCCCGAGTGCTGCGCCGAGGAGTTCGAACGGGAGCGCGGTGCGGGGCCACGCCACGAGGTTGAGCGCGAACAGCGGGCGCCCACCCATGGCGTAGACGTCGCTCACCGCATTTGCGGCGGCGATCGCCCCCCAATCGGCCGCGTCATCGACGATCGGCGTGAAGAAATCGACGGTCGCGATCAGGCAGCGGTCGGGGGCGATGCGATAGACCGCCGCGTCATCACGGGTCGCCGCGTCGACCAGGATCGCGGGGTTGCCGCTCGGCGGCAGTCCGCGCAGCACCTCGGCAAGATCGGCGCTTCCCAGCTTGCAGGCGCACCCGGCGCCGTGGGAGAACGCCGTGAGTCGCACCGGTGCGGAGAGGGTCGCCATGCGGGGAAGCTAGCCGGAGCCGGGCAGGCCGGCAGCACGCTGGCAGGCCCCGACGCAAGCGCGCCCCGGAAAGCTCCAGGGCGCGCGGTACTCCGGCTCCGAGCAATGCTCAGCGGCGCTTGCGGCCCTTTGCCGCCGACCGCTTTGCGGCCTTCCGCTTCGGGGCGGCCTTGCGCGACGCCTTCTTCCGGGCGGCCTTCTTCGGCGCGGCCTTGCGGGCGGGTGCCTTCTTGCGCGCCGGCTTCTTCGGCGCCGGCTTCTTCGGTGCGGCCTTCTTCGGCGCGGGCTTCTTGGCCGCGGCCTTCTTTGCAGGCGCCTTCTTTGCCGCGGGCGCCTTGGCCGGCGCCGCCTTGCGGGCGGGCTTCGCCTTCTTGCGCGGCCGGTTCGGCACCGCACCCGGGGCCGGCTCCGGTATCTCCATTCGCGGCGGAGCCGCCGGAATGAACGCCGCCCCTTCGAGCGAGCCGTACTGGAAATCGAATGATTCTTCCGTCATCGCCATTTGGTGCTCTCCTGCGCCGGAGCGGTAAAGAGGGGGTTGGTTGCCGGGGCCGTTGGGCCACACGGTGTTTGCGCCACGCGCACGGCCCGGGCGCAACGGGCTATAATATGTCGCGTCACTCCGTCGCTTCTGCAAGGTGTCCGCTCGCGCCGATGCGTGCTCTCTGCCTCACCGCCACCGGCGGACCAGCTCATCTCGCCCTGATCGACGGCCTCCCGGCGCCGGCGATCACCGGTCCCGACCAGGTCCGGATCAGGATCCACGCCATTTCCCTCAACCACCTCGACCTCTCGGTCGCCGAGGGGATTCCCGCCGTTCCGATCCGGGACTTCCCCCACGTGGTCGGTGCCGACGGCGCCGGAGTGGTGCTCGAAACCGGTCCGGACGTCACCACGGTCCGTCCCGGCGACCGGGTGGTGATCAACCCCGGCGTCTCGTGCGGCCACTGCGAGGCGTGCCGGCGAGGCGAAGAGGTCTTCTGCCGCCACTTCGGGGTCCTCGGTGAACACGTTCCCGGCACCGCGGCCGAAGAGGTCGTCCTGCCGGCCCGCAACGTCCTCCCGATCACCGGCGACTGGAGCTGGCCGGAGGCCGCCGGGTACACGCTGTCGACCCTCACCGCCTGGCGGATGCTCTCGACCCGCGCCCGGCTGCAGCCGGAGGAGCGCGTGCTGATCTGGGGGATCGGCGGTGGCGTGGCACTCGCGGCGCTGCAGATCGCGGCACGCTTCGGCGCCCGGATCGCGGTCACCTCGGGCACGCCGGAAAAGCTCCGCGCCGCCACCGCGCTGGGGGCCGAGCTCGCCATCGATCATCGCCTCACGCCGGACGTCCCGGCGCGCTTCAAGGAACACTTCGGTACCCGCGCCGACGTGGTGGTCGATTCCGTCGGCAGCGCCACCTGGGAGCGCTCGCTTCAGGCGCTCGCGCCGGGCGGGCGGCTGGTCTGCTGCGGCGCCACCACCGGCCCCGAGGCGGCAGTCGACCTGCGGCGACTCTTCTGGTTCCAGTGGTCGCTGCTCGGTTCGACCATGGGCACCTCGCGCGAATTCGCCGACGTGGTGGCGATCGGCAACGCTGGCGCCCTCCGCCCGCCGATCGACAGTGTCCGTCCCTGGACCGATGCCATCGCCGCCTACCATCGCATGGCGGCGCATGAGCAATTCGGCAAACTGGTGCTCGAGGTGACTTCGTGAACGAGATTCTCGACCGGCTGCAGGCGGGTTTGCAACAACTCGGCGCGGTCCTCCCCGCGGTGCTGTTCGCCGCGATCATCCTCCTCGCCGGTTACTTCGTGGCGCGGCAGATCGAACGCTGGGTCGACCGCACGCTGAAGCGGATGGACTTCAACCGGGTGGCGGAACGGGGCGGCCTTGGCGAGGCGGTGGCGCGCACCGGCGGCGGGCTCGATCCGGTCCATACCGTCGGCAAGCTGCTGTTCTGGCTGGTGATGCTGATCGTCATCCTGCTCGCCTCGGCGGCGCTCGGCCTCGACAGCATCAATCGCATGTTCGGCATCATGATCGCGTTCATCCCGACGCTCATCGCGGCGATCGTGATCGTGATCCTCGGCCTGGTGATCGGGGAATTCGTGCGCGGGCTGATCCTCGCTTCGGCGGGAGCGGTCGAAGGGGTGCCGGTGCTCGCCAACGTCGCCAAGGCCTCGGTGGTGGTGATCGCGGTGTTCATGGCGCTGCAGCAACTCGGCGTCGCCGAGGAGATCGTCACCGCCGCCTTCACGCTGATCGTCGGCGCGGTGGCGCTCGCGTTCGGCCTGGCGTTCGGCCTCGGCAACACCAGCCTCGCCGGCGAGATCACCCGCCGCTGGTACGACGGCCACCAGCAGCGACGCCGCGCCCGCGCCGACGAGGCGCGCCGCGCGGCGCAGGAGCGGGACCAGAACGAAGGCTAGTGGATGGCCTGGGGCGGCAGGGTGTACTGCAGCAAGCGGACGCCGCCGGGGAACTGCTCTTCCATCAGCACATGCTTCGGCGTCCAGCCGATCGCCGTCCCGCGACTCGGCACGCTCACGTAGAACAGCACGCCGGTGGAGTCCACCACCTGAAACGAACGCACCGGCGCCAGCGCGGTGTCGCTCTTGAAGAGCCACATCCGGCCGCCGGTCCCGGCAAAGACCGCCTCGAACGGCGGCTTCACCGCGGCAAACGGCAGCCGCGCGGCGATCGGCCGCTGGTCTTCCGGATAGCGCTGCAGGAACAGCTGGCGGTCCATCTGCGTCACCGGCCGCACCGGATCCGGGAGCGGCCTGGTCCGTCGGATCGGGCCGCCGCCCCGCGGGTACCACTCGATCTGGTTCTGATAGACTCGCGCCACCCAGAGCGTGCCATCGGGTTCGACGTCCCAGAGGTCGGACCCGGAGAGCGCCCGCCGCTGGTAGTGATTGCCGTTCATTCCCTGGGTAATGGCGAGGTCCTGCGGCGCGAGGCGCGCGAGTGTGTCGAATCGCGCCAGCTGCGCGTCGCCGCGCACCACCGCCGCGCTGTCGAGCAACCCGCTGCCGTCGTCCTTGGGGTCGGGAGCAATCTGGAAGTACCACTGGCCCGCGGCGTCGCGGTCGCGCGGCAGCGCGCCGCGCAACACGTCGGGCATCGGCCAGGCCGCGACCTGCTTGCCGGCCTCGGTCCACGACGTGACCCGGCGAAGGCCCCAATCGCCGACGAAGATCGTGTCGCCGGCGCCGAACAGTGCGCTGGGGTGCGGCACCGCCGCCTTGCTGATCCCCGGGTACGGCGTGATGGAATCACGGCCGAAGTCGGCAATGAACACCTTGCCTTCGTCGGGCGCCAGCAGCACCCAGCGGTTGTCGCCGTCGGGAACCGCGGCGGTCACCGACACCACCGGCAGCACCAGCGAGTCCGACGTCGGCGCCGGCTCGCTGGCGTAGTCCGGCGGCGGCGGCGGCGGACCGGCGCACGCCGCAGCCGATCCGAGCAGGATCGTGACGAAGCGCAACTGATGACGATGCAACGCGGTGAGTTTCATGGGCATCACAACGATGGAACGCCCCCGGAGGTTACAGATGATCGCGCAGGCGGTACCGGTCCCGGACAATACCTACAAGCTGGTCGACGAGCGGGGCCGCACCCTGGGCCGGATCGTGGCGCCGCGCGCGCCGCTCGACCGGACCCCGCCGGAGGACACCGTGTTCCTGCAGCGCACCGGCCGCGCGGAGACCACAACCGGGGAGCAATCCGAGAGGCGCCGACCGGAGTCGAACCGGTGATGGAGGTTTTGCAGACCTCTGCCTTACCACTTGGCTACGGCGCCGCGGCGTCAAAGCTGGCCCTGCGGGGGCGCTTTCTCAACCCGCGGGCGCGGCGGCGCGGCGTCAGCCGATGGTGAGCGTCCCCGCCACCGAGTCGTATTGCAGCGGGTAGGAGGAGAGGTTGGAGGTCGGTTGTCCGCCGGTCCAGTTGCCGTTGACGGCAAACTGGGCGCCATGCCCCGGACAGTAGAACGCGCCACCGACCGCCTCGACGGTGAAGCCGCGATGAGGGCACACCAGCGACAGCGCCACGAACGCTCCGGCCCCGGTTCGCGCGACGGCGATCAGCTTGCCACCGGTCACCGACGTGGGGAGCACCGCAATGCCGCCGACGGCCTGCAGCGCCGGATAGTCCCCGATCGCGAGCGTGAACTGCTGCACCGAGGCCGAGGTGACGCCGCCGGCACAGCCCGCCAGCAACCCCGCCGCCGCCATCCGCAGCGTCTGCTCCAGGAACTCCCGGCGGCAGAGCCCGCCGCGACAGGAGACCGCATCAGTCGCGGCGGTCATGACGGCAGCGCAAGCTCGCTCGCCATCCACGCGGCAGGCTCCTTGTCGTCGCGATGCATCGCGTCGACGTCGACGACCACCTCGTTGCCGACCAATGCCACCGAAAACCGGTCCATGTTGCGGGTGGCGCGTCCGGAGATGAACGTCCCGTCGGGCCGGTACTTCGAATGGTGCTTGGGGCACTGGAATTCCTCGTCGCCGGCGTTCCAGCGCAACGCGGCATTCTGGTGCGGGCAGGCGAGGTTGAAGGCGTAGATGTGCTTTGCCCAGCGCACCAGGATCACCTGGTTGTCGCGATCGATCTGCACGCCGTCGGCGGTGGGCACCGGATAGCTGGGGTTGGTGCCGAGCAGTCGCCGCGGGGAGACCGGCACCGGTTCGACCAGCGCCGCAACACCGGGCGGCATGCCGAGCATCACCAGCGCGCCCATTGCCGATCCGCCAAGGCGTTGCAGGAATTCACGGCGCACCAGCGGGCACGATTCGCACGCCGCGGCGTCGGCCGGAGGAGTCGAGGAGTTCATCAGCACCTTCAGGAAGAGGTTCCATCGCGTTCACGCGACATTGGTCAGCGCGGCGCCGACCACCAGGGTCCCGGACCAGAGCAGCAGGCTGCACCACGAGGCGAACCGAAGGCGGCTCCAGAGGCGGCGCCAGTCGGGGTCCACCGTCTCTCCGCCGGCCCCGGCACCGAGCCGCAGCAGCGACCGTTCGGTACCGCGCAGCACCAGGCCGTTGAGCAGCAGCAGCCCCACCAGCCCGAGCTTGATGTAGAAGACCGGCGAGACGATGAACGTGTCGAGATCGGCCGCCGCCAACGCGACGCCGCTCGCCACCAGCACGCCGATGGCGATCATCACCGGGCGGTGCACCGCCTCGAGCCGTCGCAACTGGCGGTGCGCCCCGGAGCGATCGGCCGCCGGCGTGCGCAGCGTGGCGCGATCCGCCGCCACCGCAAAGCCGCCGCCGAACAGCATCGACAGCAGGTGCACCGCGGTGACCGCCGTGGCCGCCACCGCCGAGTCGGACATCAGCGATTGCCACGGCGAGAGGAAGTGCATCAGCGGAGCGAGCGGGGCCGTCATCAGTGCTTCCAGATCCACATCATCAGCGTCGACGCGGTCGCGAGGCTCATCGAACCGAGCGCGATGGCGCGGTGATGCGCCGCGCCGGCTTCGGTGCGCCGGGCGGCGCCGGCGGTCTGGGCCGCCCAGACGAACCCCGCGTCGGCGGCGAGCATCGTCAGCCCGTGCAGCGTCCGCAGGAAGCGCCCGTTGGGGTCGTGGCGCGCGTCCCAGAGGTTCCAGACTCCGGTGATCGTGTTGACCGTGAACAGTGCCCCGAGGCCCAGCGCGACCTTCTGGTGCGCGCTGCGCAGGCCGCGCGGGCGAACCGCCGAGGTCCGCTCCTCGGTCAGCAGCCGCTCGCCCAGCACGTACTCGGCGGCAAAGAGCGGCAGCTCGGCGTAGCTGGCGATGAGATGGATCCGCAGGCGCACCGCGTAGCCGTTGTCGTAGAACACCGCCCGGGGACGGGGGCTGCCGGTGTCGGCGATTGCCGGCGGCGGGACCTCGCCGAGCAGCAGGGGCAATCCCGCCGCACCGAGGGTTTCGCCGACGGTCGGAATCAGCCGCGACGACGCCGCAGGGGCGGCAACGGTGGCGAGCGAATCGACCTGCTGCGCCGCGACCGGGGACGATACGCCCAGCGCCGCCAGCAACAGGCCGGCACCACGCCACAAGCACCGGGTCACGGTCCGCTCGGACCGAGCGTGATGCGGTACCGGCGCTCGCCGGGAAGAGAATCGGGTTCGGCCGCGCGCGAGGTGGGATAGATCCGGGTCGAGCCGACATAGATCGGCGCGGATTCCAGCGCCAGCGGCAACGAGATGTCGTACTCCGTCGCCGGCAGCCGGTTGCGGACCGTGACACCGCTGTCGCTCACGTCGTACGCGACGTCGCCACCGCGGGCGCCGATCGACACCGCGCTGCCGCCGCCGACCGTGACGACCACCGTGCCGCTCTGCTGGGCGTGCTGCACCACGATCGTCATCGCCACCGGATGCGGGATCACCACCCCGGCCGCCGGCACCGCGCCCTGCGCCGGCGCGGCAACCGCTGTTGCGGCCGCCGCGGCGTGACTTGCCGCGGTGCTGCGCGCCAGCCAGCGGTGCACCGGAGACGACGGCAGCGCCGCCGCGGCCAGCGCCGTCGCCACCGTCAGGCCCCCCGCCAGCGCCACCCGCAGCCAGCGTCGCGGTGCCACCGCGGCAGGACGGCGGAACAGCTCGGTCGCCGGGATCGGCGGCACCAACGGATGATCCAGCGTCGCCAGCAGTGCTTCGAGGCGTGCCGTCTCGCGCTGCAACGCCGCCACCCGCCCCCGGCACATCTCGCACCCGCCCAGGTGGAGCGCCACCGCCGGTTCCGGCACGCCGTCGGCGGCCGCCTGCAGCATGGCGTCGTCAGGATGCCGGTCAGTCATCGGTGCCGCCGTCCCGCTTATACATAAGACGAAATGCTTTCATGGCGCGCAACAGTACCGACCCGATCCCGGTTTCGGCCAGCGACAGCGCGCCGGCAATTTCCCGGTAGCTGTAGCCGGCGTGTCGCATCAGCAGCGCCTGCCGATCCCGCGGCGCGAGCTGCGCCAGCACCCGCCGCACCGTGGCCCGCCGCTCGCCGGCGAGCAGTTCGCCCGCCGGGTCGGCGGCCGCGGCCGGCAGCGGCACCGACTCCGGTGCCGCTTCGAGCAGCCGGCGCCGGCGACTGGTGCGCCGAGCCTCGTCGCGCAGCAGGTTGGTCGCCACGGTGACCAGCCAGGCCGCCGACTGCTCCGGCAGCGTCCCGCGCAGGTAGAGCCGCACGAAGGCTTCCTGCGCCACGTCGGCGGCGAGTTCGGCGTCGCCGGAGAGGCGGTCGAGGTAGTGGAACAGCCGAGCGTACTGCACCTCGTACAGCTGCGTCACGGCGGCGCTGAACTGCTCCCCGGCGCGGTCCGGCGCGGAGTCAGCCATCTCCGGCAGCCAGGCGGCCGGGGCCGGTTCGGCGGGTGGTTGCAGTTGCAGTGTCAGACACGTCACGGCAGAAGAACGCGCCGCGCGGCGCCGATGTGACAATGGCGGGCGCCGGGGCGGTGGTCAGAAGATCCAGCCCAGCTCCACGCTCAGGCCGCGGGGGGTGCCGCGCAGCAGGTGCAGCGTTCCGTCGCCGAGCTGGGCGACGCCGACCGGGTCGCGGGCGCCGAAGAGGTTGTCGACCCGCACCGTGGTGAGCAGCGTCTGGTGTCGGCCGCCGATCGCGACCGGCCAGCTGCGGCGCAAGCCGACGTCGACCCGCGTCATGTCGGGCAGGCGCAGTGCGTTGACCATCCCGCCGGCCATCACCGGTGTCCCGCCCAGGTCGCCGCCGCCGAACGATTGGTAGGGCCGCCAGTCGACCGGCGACGCGACCGCCGAGACGGGGTTTCCCGCCCCCGCGGCGAGGGCCACCTGGGCGAGGGTCCCGGTGCCCAGCCGCCACGACAACGCGCTGTTGAGCGACCAGGGGCGATCAAAGCCCGATCGATAGACCAGATCGCCGGCGGTCCGGTTCGACCGCCCCACCGTCAGCGCGGCCTGCCATACCAGGCGTCCCCGCACCAGCGTGGCACCGGCCGTCACGCCGCGCGCCGTGCCGGCTCCGGTCGCGATCGAATCGGTCACGAACAGCCCCACCGTGCTCGCCGCCGGGAGCACCAGCCCGTTCCAGCGTCGCGCGTAGCCTTCCAGCGACATCGAGAAGGATTCCGAGAACTGGTGCCGCAATCCGACGTTCACTTCGCTCGAGCGCGCGGTGGGGATGCCGTGCCCCGACGCCACCGGAAGGTCGATCCCCACCACGCTGCCCAGCAGGTTCTCGTCGTTCAGCATCGGCTGCAGCACCTGATGCGCGCCACCGGCGGCGACGTCGAGCCGCGTGTCGGCGTTGATCGCGAACGACACCGTGGCGCGCGGGTCGAACATCACGCCACCGGTGGGGTCCGTGGTGGCTCGCATGCCGCCCTCGAGGGTCAGCCGGCGCAGCCGCCTGCTGGCGTCGAAGTACGCCGACGCCACCCACGGCGCGGCGTGCAGCGCCAGCGGCGCAACGCTCGACGTACTCGACGTGACGACGTAGTCGGTCGCTGGGTGCAGCAACGACACGCCGGCCTGCAAGCCGCCGGTGACGAAGTCACCCTGCAGCCCCGCCTCGCCCACCGTGCTGTAGAGGCGCTGCATGACATCGGTCGTCGGCCAGCCGATGTCGGCGTGCGCCCCCGCCCACCAGCCGCGGATCGAAAGCGTTCCCCGGGGACCCTCGCCACTCCACGACGCGCCGACCGACGTGCTCCCCCAACGCAGGTCGGGAGCGGTGGCGGTGACGCCCGACAGGTCGCCTTCGGCGCGGGCGGCCGCCGTCGCCGCCACCGGCTCGAGGCCCAGCGTGTTGCCGGTGGCGAAGCCCACCAGCCGCAACGTGCCGCCCAGCAGGCCGGCCCGCGCGCTGCCGGTGAAGTCGCGATAGCCGTTGAGGGTCGTGACACCGTCGCCGTCACTGAGCAGGTTGCGGAACGATGCCCGCCCCGCGAGCACGAATCCGCCGTTCGTCCCGAGCGGGCCGCGGATCAGCGAGCGGGCATCGGCCAGGTCGACCGCGCCGGCGCTGCCGACCCCTGCCGTTCCCGAATCCGCCGTCTGCATGTCGATGATGCTCGACAGCCGGGTGCCGAACCGGGTCGGGAGCACGCCGGTGTAGAGGCCCAGCGTGGCGATCGCTTCGGGCTCGACGGCGCTCGCGGTGGCGGCGTAATGCGTCGCGTCGAACAGCGGAATCCCGTCGAGCAGCACTTCGTTCTCCATCGCGCCGCCACCGTGCACGCTGAGCGACGTCGCCATCCCGGCGCGCCCCTCGACACCCGGCGCGCCGAGCAGCGCCCCGAACGCATCGACGCCCCGCGCCACCGCGTCCGCCTGCCACCCCGGATCGAGGCGATACTCGCCGAGGCGCTCCCCCGGCGCCGGTGCCAGCCCCGACGCGCCAGCGCCCGACCCCGGGCGACCGGCAGCGACGGCAACATTGATGTCAGGGAGCACCGTGATGGACGGATTGAGGGCCACGTCGAGCGGCATGTCGAGGGAATCCGGCAGGTCGATGCCGACATCCCGCGGCTGATAGCCGATCGCTTCGATGCGGAGGTCGTGGAAGCCGACGCTCAACGCGCCCACGACGTAGCGGCCGGCCGAATCGGAGCGGACGTGGGTCGTGCCGTCGATGGTAAGCTGGGCGTCAGAGACGGGCACGCCGGTGGCGGCCGACCGGATGGTGCCGTGCACGCCGCCCAGTCCGATCCCCAGCAGTACCTGATGGACCGCCAGCAGAATCCGGAGAATCGGTGACTCCTCTTGTCCGCCCTGATCCTCGTGGCCCCCGAACGGTGCCACGCACCAAAGCTAACCGGGTCCGGAGGCCGGCAATGGCGCCGTTCAGCGCGGCAACGCGCCCGCCCCTGCCTCCCCCGCCGGCTGGTTCACGGCGCCGGTGCGGTCGGCTCCGGAACCACCCGCAGCACCAGCTCCCGCCGGCAGTTCTCGCACATGTGGGGTGTCGCCTCCGCCAATTGCGCCACACCAAAGCCGCCCCCCAGCCGGTTGACCCCACCGCACTTCGGGCATGGCAGCCGCAGCGGCTCCAATCGCGCGGTGGCCCGCATCTGGATCACCGCCAGGGTGATCCCGCCGATGAACACCAGCGGCACGCCGATCAGGTGCACGATCGGGATGAATGCGATGATGACGGTGAGCACCAGGGTGCCGGCCAACATGCCGAGGCCGTGCTTCATGCGCTCCATGGGGGTGAATTCGACCAGCGTGCCGTCGGCGGTGGTGGGAGCCTCTCCGGCAATTTCGAGCGAGACGCGAACCGGGTGTTCAGGCATCGACCAGCTCCGGTTGTCGCGCCGTGCCGCGGAAGAAGATGACGATCATGACGCCCCACATGGGAATGTCTCCGATGATTTTCATGACCAGCCCCGCCAGCTGGATGTCGTTGTTGGCGGTCAGGAATGGCGTGACGCGGGGAGCCAGTTCGTAGAGCCGGTACAGCGGCCAGTCCGAGAAGACCATCATCATCGCCGGCACCGTCGGCGCGATGGTCGCCACGAACAGGTAGCCGATGCTCCCCCAGGTGCCGAGGCGATGGAATTCCTTCGGCGCGACGATCGGCCACCAGAGCGCCAGCCCCGCCACCAGCCACGACAGGTCGACCACCATCGACCCGGCCTGCGACGTCATCGCGTTGTCGACGATCAGCGGGAAATGCGTCGCGATGACCAGCACGTCGTACACGGCGAGGCCCGGGAGCGGACCGGCGAAGAACCGGAGCCAGCGCTGGCGCCGGGATCCCTCGCGGCCGGGCCGCAGCCAGCCCTCGCGCGGCACGCTGCGCAACAGCGCCGGTGCCGCGAGCAACGTCAGGAGCAGGAATTCGAGAGTGTGGGCGCTGGCGAGATAGCCGGCGGCGAGCTTGCCGATCGGCCAGTCGAGCGCCGCCCAGAGGCCCAGCCAGCCGGCGAGGAACCATCCCCACGGACGCCGGGGCCAGTGCTGCGTCCGCCCCAGCATCCACCACGTGAACGCGACCAGCAGCAGAAAGAGGTCCACTCCGGGATACCATTGCCACTGCCACGTCCACGGCATCCCGGTTGCCGAACACCACCATTGCATGTCAAGAAGATAGTCGCCTCGACGGCGCGGTCCGCCCGCCTCCGGACTATCCGGTAGTGTCGAACTTCACCAGCAACGGCAGGTCGTGCGCCCAGTCCTTCTGCCGCGTGTCGGGGGGATATTCCAGCCGCCCCTTGCCGTCCCTGGTGTAGACCACCACCTGCGCCGCGTGCCCCACCACGTAGTCACCGGGCTTGCCGCCCGGCACGGTGTTGGTGTCCTTGACCGCGGGCAGCACGCGCACCACGCTCTGCGCCGCCAGCAACACCGAATCCGGCGCGGTCAATCCCACAAACGACGGGCTGAACGCGGCGAGCCACTTGCCGATGACCTCCGGCGTGTCGCGATCGGGGTCGGTGGTCACGAACACCACGGTGATGTGCCGCTGCACCTCTTCGGGCATCCGGTCGATCACCGCGGCGAGGTTCGCCATCGTCACCGGACAGATGTCGGGACAGTGGGTGTAGCCGAAGTAGAGCAGCGTCAGCTGGCCGGCGGTCGCCGTCGTGAAGGCGTACGGCTTGCCGTGCGTGTCGGTGAAGGTCAGGTCGGGCTTGGGGAGCGGCGCGTTCAGCTCGGCGCCGACGAAGCCGTGCGGCGAAAGGGGCTGATCGTCGCCGACGGCGCACGCCGCCAGCAGCACCATCAGCCCCAACCCCGCCCGTCTCACGAGCCGGCGATGACGCGGAACGGCACCGTCCCGCTGCTGGCGTGTCCGTCGTCGGACGCCACCGTGCGCCACTTGATGTAGTACGCCCCCGGCGGCAGCGCCTTGAGCACCTTCGCCGTGACCGTCGCCGGATCCTTCGTCGCCTGCACCACCAGCCTCGCGAACGCGGTGCTGTCCCCCCGCATCAGCTGGATCACCGTCCCGGCGCGGCTCACTTCCTCGGTGAACGTGAGCGACACCGTCGCCGGCGAGTGCACCGAGGAGCCCCGCGCCGGAATCGACGACTTGAGTTCGGCGTGGAACCGGGGCAGCCCCGGAAAGGCGGCCAGCGTGACCATGGTGAGTGCGGCTTTCAGCATCGAGGCATCCTTGACGGATCGGGTCGTGACGGTGCGCCGCGACGCTCGCGGACTGCCGTCGCCAGTAACGCTAGTCGGCGCCGTCGCGCAGGCAAGCCGTGATGCTGCGGACCCTCGCCGTCACTGGCTCCCGCCGCGCGGGCTGGTCGAGAAGAGGAACCCCTTGCCCACCACCAGCACCCATCCGCCGGGCTGGGCGTCGTTGCCGATGCGCCGGGCGATGTCGATCCGGGTCGATTCGACGTCCGGCGCCCGCGACGGCCCCAGCCGCAACCCGACGCCAAAATCCCAACCGCTGCGGGGCGCGTCCTCCGACCACCACGCGCCGCCTTCGTCGACGAACGCCGCGAGCCCCACACCGGTGACCTTGAGGAACTCCTGCGACAGGGTATAGCGGTATTCGGCGGTGCCGAACCACTCCCGATCGCCGGTAAACGCGTGCTGCCGGAACGCCCGCGGCCCCACGCCGAGTCCGAGATCGAATTCCGTCCCGGGAGCCGGGTGCCGCAGCAGGCCGACCTCGCCGTGGACCAGCAGCTGGTGGCGCACCGACGGCAGCAGCACCGCCGTCCCGCCCAGCGTCACCTGGCCGGAATCGAGCCCGGCCGACGTGTACAGGCCGCTGGCGGAGAAATCGGCGGTGGCAAATCCCCCCGGAAAGTCGACACCGGCGTGCGCCGCGATCCCCGGCGCGAAGCCGTCGCGAGCGTAACCCAGTGCTCCGGGAGCGACCAGCGCGGAGACCCGCACCACGTCGCTCAGGTCGACGTCTTCCAGCCGCCCGAACGATTGATAGCCCCGCACCGTGATGAAATGGGCGTGCCGCGCCTCGACGTAGCCGCCGAACGCCCCGGTGACGGTGTGTCCCGCGATGCCGGAATCGATCGCGACGACCTTCGGCGCGTAATCGTCGCGGCGTGCCTGCAGGACGGCGCCGACCCGCAGGTACCCGGCGTCCGATGCGCGCAGCGCCGTGCCGATGTCGACGCGGCCCAGCACGTAACGGCGCTCCAGCGAGTCCTGGGCCTGGTCGAGACCGTCGCGGAAGAGCAGCACCCGGCCGTGCTCTGTCTCAAAATCGAGTGCCGCGCCGAACCGCGACTCGAGCGACCGGTACGGCCATGACACGTCGCCGATGAAGTAGTCACCGTCCGACTGGTCGGCAAACTGCAACGTGGTGCCGATGTGCCCCGCGAAGAGCCGGTTGCGGTGGAAATACAGCAGGGTGGTGCTGCGATCGGGGTTCTTCTGGTAGAGCACCTGCGCCTGGGTGGCGGTGCCGAGCAGGTTGTCCTCGATCAGCGCCACGGTGTAGGCCACCGAGCCGCCGGTGGAGTGGAAGCGGAAGTCCGGCCGGGTGCTCCAGCCGTCCTGGGTCATCACCGTGACGACCACGCCCGTGTCGCTCATCCGGTGCTCGATGTCGACCCGGCTGAACACCCCGAGGGCGCGGAGGTTGCGCGCCGTCTCCGCCACCCGCGCCGAGTCGTAGGGCGCGCCCACCGCAAAGAGGAACTCGCGCCGGATGACGGAGGGGCGGGTCGTGATGTGCAGCGTGTTGGCGAGCCGGAAGATCCAATGGGTCGAATCGGACGCATCGAACACGTTGCGCCGGTCGAGCACGATCCGGGCAATGCGTGGCGTGGTGTCGGCCGGTGCCTGGGCACGAAGCGCGAGGGGCTGGACCAGCGCCCCGGCAATGGCCGCGAGCGCAGCTTTCTTCACGGCGCGAGGCTCAGCTCAGGCTCTCGAGGAGGCGCCAGAGCTCCAGCGGCGAGAATTCGGCAAACCGTGCCCGGACGTCGGCGGCGCTCCACTCGCGGAAGATCCACGCCGACGATCGTCGCACGTCGCCGGCAACGAAGTGGACCCGGCCCGCGGTGACCGGTCCATCCTGCCGGGTTTCGAGATGCACCGACCACGTCGTGCCGCCGCGGGCGAGGTCGCCCATATGATCGGCGTTCGAGAGATCGATGGTGTCAGGCGGCGGAGTCGTCATTGGCACACCGGGGAAAGTCAATCAAGGGTAGTGGAAAAGCGGCGCCAACGCCAGCAGGGGCGAGTATATTTGGGCCGCATCATGTGCTCATCGCCGATTCACCCGGAGTTCCCGTGACCAGCAACGTACCGGCAACGTGCCCGCGCTGCGGCGCACCCGCGAGCGGCAACTTCTGCTCGAGCTGCGGCACGCCGCTCGCGCCGCGCCACTGCACCTCCTGCGGCACGTCACTGTCGCCCGGGGCACGCTTCTGCCACAAGTGTGGTGCACCGGCCGACGCCGGCGCCACCGCGGCCGCCGCGCCCCGTCCGCCGGCGCCCCCGCGGGCGGCTCCTCCGGGCTATCCACCGGCCCCCGGCGGCTACCCCCCGGCGCCCTATCCGCCCCGCGCCATGCAGCCGCTGCCGTCCGGGAATCGGACCCCGTGGATCGTCGCCGGCGTCCTCGTGATCATCACCGTCGTCGCCGTGGTCTGGGCGGCGTTCCATCGGATCGGCCCCAGCTCGCCCGACATGGCCAACGCCGGCAACTCGCAGACCGCGGGTACCACCACGCCGCCGGGATTCCCGAGCGGGCCGGCGCCCGACATCTCGAAGATGACGCCGCGCGAGCAGTTCGACCGACTCGACGCCCGCATCACCCAGGCCGCCTCCAGCGGTGACACTGCCACCGTGGTCAACTTCACCCCGATGGCGCTCGGCGCATACGCCAACCTCCCCGCCGCCGATCGCGACATCGACGCCCGCTACGACGCGGCGATGCTCATGGCACAGGTCGGCATGCTCCCCGAGGCCAAGGCCCTCGCCGACACCATCCTGCAGCTGGCGCCCAACGACCTGCTGGGCTACTACGTCAAGGCCCAGGTCGCGGGCTTCCAGGGCGATTCCGCCTCCGCCAAGGCCGCGCGCGCCGCGTTCCGCGACCACTACAGCGCCGAGATCAGCAAGAACCGCCCCGAGTACACCAAGCGGAGCGCATTCTTGCAGAGCTACCTCAAGGGCGACGGAGCGCATTGATGACCCGGACCATTCGCGTCGCCCACAGCCCCGATTCCGACGACGCGTTCATGTTCTACGCGCTCGCCTCCGGCAAGATCGACACCGGCGACCTGCGCTACGAACACGAGCTCTCCGACATCGAGTCGCTCAACCAGCGCGCCCGCCGCAAGGAGCTCGACGTCTCGGCGGTGTCGATCCACGCTTACGCCTACCTCGCGGACAACTACGCGCTGCTCGCCAGCGGTTCGTCGATGGGTGACGGCTACGGCCCGCGATTGGTCGCCAAGTCGCCGCCGCCGGCCCGCGACCCGCGTTCCGCGACGGTCGGCAAGCGGATTGCCGTCCCCGGGCTGCTCACCACCGCATACCTGGCTCTCAGGCTCTGGCAACCCGACTTCGAACCGGTCGTCGTGCCGTTCGACCAGATCGAAGACGCGGTGCACCGGGGTGACGTCGACTTCGGTCTGCTGATCCACGAAGGACAGCTGACCTACGCCGACGACGGGCTGGCCCTCTGGGTCGACCTCGGCGCCTGGTGGCTCGACGACACCGGGTTGCCGCTGCCGCTGGGCGGCAACGTCGTGCGGCGCGACCTCGGCGCCGAAGTGGTCGCCCAGGTGGCGCGTGACCTGCGGGCCAGCGTGGAATACGGCCTCGCCAACCGCCGGTCGGCGTTGGACCATGCCCGGCAGTTCAACCGTGGTATTTCCGACGAGCGCACCGACACCTTCGTCGGCATGTACGTCAACGACTGGACCGTCGACTACGGCGAACGTGGCCGCCGCGCGGTCCAGCTGTTGCTCGACCGCGCGGCGGACGCGCACCTGATTCCCGGCCGGGTGGCCGTCGACTTCGTCGGCTGAGCGCTACGGCACCACGTTCGTGGTGTGGTCCTTCACCAGGAACATCCCCTGCCCGATGCTGGTGATCAGGATCGTGCCGCTCTTGAAGTACGGATAGTTGCTCCACGCCCCGTCGAACTCCACCGGATCGCCCTCAGGATAGGTGTCGAAGAAACCCACCTCGTGCGGGTTGGTCGGATCGCTGATGTCCAGGATCCGGAGTCCCGAGGTGTAGTTCGCCTGGTAGACCCGGTTCCCCTTCACATAGAGGTTGTGGTCGATCGACTTGCTCACCCCGATGTACTGCTTGATCAGCACCGGGTCGTCGAGCTTGCTCAGGTCCCAGATCAGCGTCCGGGTGCCCTTGGTCGCCTCGCCCTTGCCGTTCATCTCGTCGAGTTCGTCGTCGAGGTAGAGGTAGTGCTGGTCCTCGGTAAACCACGCCTGGTGGGTGTACCCCACGTCGGGGTAGCTGGCGCTCGCCAGCGACACCGGGTGCTGCTTGTCGGTGACGTCGGCGATGTCGATCGCGGTCTCGTTCGAGCCGATGCAGATCTCGTGGTGGTCGAAGCGCGTGTCGGCGCCATGGTAGACGGTGCACTGCGCGTCGTGGGTGTAGCCGGTGTTGCCGCGCCCGGTCCGCTTGTTGGCGTAGCAGCCGGCAAACGCCGGGTGCAGCGGATCGTGGATGTCGATCATGTGCAGCCCGCCGCCGCAGGTCTCCCCGCCGCCCGAACTGCCAACCGCGTACGCAAAGCCGGTGGCGGTGTCGATCACGATGTTGTGGGCGCTGGTGATCTTGTCGTAGATCGCGTCCTCGGTGAACGTCGTCGGGGTCTTCGTCACCTTGCGCAACCGGGTCAGGTCGAACACCTGCATCCCGTGAGGCCCGGCGGCGTCCGAGACGATGAACGCGTAGTTGTGGTAGGTCTTGATGTCGCGCCACGCCGAAGCGTTCGCCCCCTTCGTCATCGGCAGGTCGCCGAGATAGCGCGGGTGCACCGGGTCGGTGATGTCGACGAACGCCGTGCCGTCGGTGCGGCCCACCAGCGCGTATTCCCGGCCGTTGAGCGGATCGGTCCAGCCCCAGTCGTCATTCAGGTCCACGCCGCGCCCGCCGCCGATCGCCGAGATCGGCAGGAAGGCGAGCAGCCCGGTGTTGGAGCACGGAAAGTCCGTCACCTTGCCGCTGCTGGAGCAGCGCACCTCGCGGCCGGTCACCGCGGCATACTCCTTCCGCGGGATGAAGAGGCGGCTCTGCACGGTCCAGGTACCGGCCGCGTTGCGGGTCAGGAACGCCACCGTGCCGTCGCCGGCGTCACCCGGAATGCCGACCGCGACAAAGTTGCTTCCCTGCGCCAGCGTCATGCCGAACCGCGCCGGACCGTTGAGCGAATCGGCGGTGAGCTTGGTCATGCTGGTGTAGCCGTTGGTGCCGCTCCGCACCCGGTAGATCACCCCCTGCGCCCGGTTGCTGTACGGCGCGCCGACCCACAGTTCGCCGTGCACCATCGCCAGCGTGGCGCCGAAGCGGCCCAGCCCCGCCTCGAACGGCGCCAGCGTGCCCCGCTCGGCCCAGCTCGCCGACTTCGCGTCCCACACGAACGCCGTCACCATCCCGGTCGATGCGTTGGCCTGCGGCGCGCCGACGTACATCGTGTCGTGCGACCAGAGCACCGCGCTACCGAACAGCGCGTTGGCCGGCGTCCGCCGCCCCGCCACGCTGCCGCTCGCGGTCCAGCCGCCCGACGCGTCGCGGGTGAACAGGAACACCGCGCCGGCGCCGGCACGCCCCGGAGCCCCCACGGCCAGGCGATTGCCGTCGACGTGGATGCTCGCGCCGAAGAGATCGCCGCTCTGCAGCGCGGTCCCCGGGTCGAGCGTACCGGTCTCGGTCCAGCTGCCATCGCCGCCGCGATGGAATACGTGCACCACCCCGCCGCTCCCCTCACCGGGAGCGCCGACCAGCGCCACGTCGCCCGCCAATGCCAGCGCCGCGCCATACTGCGCCATCGCCGCCGTCGGGGCGGCGTTGAGCGCGCCGGCCGCGGTCCATCCCGTGGCGCTCCGCCGATAGGCGTAAACGCCGCCACGCAGCGAATCGCGCCCGTTCATCCGGGTCACCAGCAGCGACGCCGCGTCGACCGCGATCTGCGCGCCGAACCCGTCGTTGGACGTCGTGTCGGGTGAGGCCACCGACCCGGTCTCTCGCCATACCCCCGCGGCGGTGCGGCGGAAGATGTGCACCACGCCGGCGGTGTTGCCGGGCGACGTCTCACCCACGTAGACCGCGTCGCCGGCAACGGCCACCGCCGAGCCGAAGCCGGCCAGCGCCGGATCACCGGCCGGTTGCGACCGCACCGGATTGATCAACGAGAGTACCGCCAACAGTCCGATCACCATTCTGCTTCCCTCCGTCAGGGGTCAGGAGCTACCAGCAACACCAGCAACCGCCTCGTGCCGTCGCGTCGGTCAGCGACGCACCGTCGCATCCTCGTACCAGCGCAGCCCGCCACCCTCGGTGCCGACCAGGATGTCGCGCGCACCGCGCCCGCGCAGGTCGCCCACCACCGGGGTGGCGTCCGGTGCGCTCGTCAGGGTGAAGGTCGTGTCTCGGGTAAAGAGAAAGCTGCCTGCCGGACCCGAATTCCGCCACAGCGTGATGGCGCCGTCCTCGTTGCCGATCAGCAGGTCGAGGCGGCCGTCACCATCCATGTCGGCAAGGGCGGGCGCCGCTCGCCGCCCGAACTTGATGGTGTCGAGCGCGGTCGGGACCACCACGAACCGCGGCGCCGTCCGGCTGCCGGCGTTGCGGTAGAACGTCAGGTGCCCCGACGCCGACCCCACCACCAGGTCGACCAGCCCGTCCCCGTCGATGTCGCCGGCGGCCGGGACGGTGTTGCTCCCGCGCGCCAGCACCACCAGCGCCGAATCGGCCAGCGTCCACGCCGGATGCGCCGCCGTGCCGCTGTTGCGGTACCACTCGACGTGATCGGTCCACGTCCCGAGGATCAGGTCGGGTCGCCCGTCGCCGTCGAGATCGGCCACCGCCGGCGCATAGTTGTATTGCCCGGTGATCGGCAGCGGGCCACGATCGGCGAACACCGGCGCGGTTCGCGACCCGATGTTCTCGAACCACGTGATGGTGCCGGTGCTGTCATTCGCCGGATCGATCCGGTTGCCGATCAGCAGGTCGAGGTCGCCGTCACCATCGAGGTCGGCCAGCGCCGGCGCACTCTCGCTCCCCACGTCGATCATCGGGATGAGCTGCGACGTGACCGTGGTGAAGACTCCCGGCGCCCGCTGCTCGATCAGGTAGAGATTGGCGATCGTGGTGTGGTTGGGCTGGTATGCCCCGCCCACCACGCCCATGACCACGTCGGCGCGTCCGTCACCGTCGACGTCGCCGACCGTCGGGGCGTTGTAGCCGCTGGTGATCACCGCCGATCCGGCCGGAAAGCGCTTCGGCACCGCGTGCAGCGCCGGCGTGGCACAGCCGCCGTCGTTGGGGATCAGCAGCAGGCCCGGTTCGAAGAAGTCGCCCCAGAACAGGTCGAGGTCGCCGTCGCCGTCGATGTCACCGAACGCCATCGTGTTCGCACCATGTCGTGAGGTGCCGCCGCGGTCCGGCATCAGCCCGTTGAGCACCCCCGGTGTCGGCCCGAGAATCTGGATGCCCTGCCACCGGTCGTCGATCAGCCGGAACCGCGGGAAATGTTGCGCGTCGAGGCCGTCGGCTTCGTAGTGATCGATTGTTCCGGTGAGCCGCCCGATGAAGAGGTCGAGCCGCTGGTTGCAGTCGATGTCGACGACGTTGAGGATGTTCTGCGGGTCGGCATAGATCGGCGCGCCGTCGACATCGCGAAGCGAGTCGACCGCCGGCACGAACCGCGGCGCCGCCGCGGTGCCGGCGTTCCGGAAGACCCGGATGTACCCGAACGGCTGCTCGGCGAGGAGGTCGGGCAGTCCGTCGCCGTCGAGGTCGGCAAACCGGAACCACTGGCCGATGTCGAGGTCCTGGTAGGCATCGGTGCGCCAGACGAACCGGTCACCGACGTGCTCGAAGTACATCAGTTGCCCGGGAAATTCCTGCACGAACAGGTCGAGCCGCCCGCCGCCGAGGTCAACCAGCTGCGGCCGCGGGTTGTTGAAGCCGCCGATGAACGGCTGCGGGATCGTCGCCCCGGCCCGGTCCCGCACCTCGATGCCGTCGACCCGGCGCCGGTACGACCACGCCGGCACGCCGGGCCGCGGCCGGTATCCCGCACCGGCGGTGGCGACGACGGCCCCCAGCAGCGCGACCCGCCACCAGCTCATCGCGCTCCCGCGGCACCCATCCCGGTCGGCCCCTTGCCGAGCGGGAGTTCCTTGATCACCCGGCCGGTCTTCACGTCGATCACCGACAGCCACCCGTTGCCCGGCGCCGCCGACATCCCGCCGCCGGTGTTCTCGTTGTCGACGAACAGCACCTTCCCGTCGCGTCGCATGATCATGTCGTAGGGCTGCGCGAAGTGACCGGTGAACGTGCGCGTCACCTTCCCCGCCGCGAGATCGACCTCCGCCACGGCGTTGCCGGCCTGCAGCGAGAAGTAGGCATGCCGCCCGTCGGGCGAGAACACCGGATCCCACGGCATGCCGGCGATCGCGATCTCCCGCGCCGGTGTCAGCGGCGGCGCCTTGGTGAGGTCGTACACCAGCACCGTGCTCGACACCTGCCCGCCGCAGATCATCCAGCGGCCGTCCGGTGACACGGTGAACTGCACCATGGTCCGGGTCGGACCGGGAATGTGCGACAGCGTCACGCGGCCGCTCGCCGCGTTGATCGACGCGATGGTGTTCTCGGCGAGCGACGCGGTGTGGATCCACGCGCCGTCCCGCGTCGCGACCAGCGCGTGCGGCCGCGGGATCTGCACCTCCTGCTCGTCGACCAGCGTGAACGTCGAACGCCGGATCACGCCGACCGACTGCGGCGGCTTCGGCGCCGTCATCGAGCGCCCGACGTACAGCGTGTCACGGCGCGGATCGAGTTCCACCAGCCCCGGGGTCTCCATCCGCACCTGGCCCACGACGTGGTTGGCCCGGTCGAGCTTGAGCACCCGCCCGTCACCGATCAGCGTGACGTACCAGTACGAACCGTCGGGCTCGACCGCCACGTGATGCGGCTTGGCGTTGGCGGTGAACCCCATCCGGGTCAGGTCGAGCACCGTGTCGACCACCAGCTGGTCCTGGTCGATCACCGAGATCGACGCCCCCGCCTGGTTCACCACGTAAAGCGCCGGTCCCGGGAGCGTGGCACCCGGCAGCGGGTGGGGTCCTCCCGGACCGGTGGCCGGAGTGGCCGCCACCAGGGCGGCGACAAGCACAGCGCGATACATGGCTCGCCTCTCCTGCGTCTGAGTTGTTCGGGTTGGTCCGATCCGGCTCCGATACTTCCAACCGGCCCCCTGAGGCCCGAGCCTCGCCGGAAGCCGGCCGACGGATCGGAGTCAAACTAATGCCATCCCTCCGGGTCATCTCGGACCCCCTCCGGGGCCGTCCCGGGGCCCGCCAGCCCCCCGGACGGGCCGCCGGGGCGCCCGGGGGCCCGGCAAACGGCCCCGCGGCGAAGAACTTGCACCATGGGCCCGGCAGAACCGCGGTCCGCCCCGGCGGTCCCGCGGAATACCCTTGAACCACCCCGGCAGGTGGCCCGATCGGGCCCGGGAGACGCGGATGTACGCACAATCGATTCAGGCAACGTCGTACACCCCCCCGGACGACGCCAACACCCTCGTGACCACCCTCGTGGTCGACGACGAGGAGTCGGTGCGCAACTCGCTCCAGCGCTTCCTGGTCGGCATCGGCCACGAGGTTGTCACCGCCGCCAGCGCCGCCGAGGCCCGCAGCGAGGCCCGCCGCCGCAAGATCTCGTGCATTCTGCTCGACGTCCGGCTCCCCGATGGGTCCGGCCTCGACCTCGTCCCCGAGCTCCTCGAGCTCGAGCCGTACGTCGCGATCCTGATGCTCACCGCCGTCAACGACGCCCAGTCCGCCGCCCTCTGCATGCAGCGAGGCGCCATGGACTACCTCGTCAAGCCGTTCGACCTCGCCGACCTCGAGCGAGCCATCGGCCGCGCCCTGGCTCGCCGCCGGGACCTGATCGAGCAGGCCCAGACCAAGGCCTGGCTCCGCCAGGAGATCGTCCAGCGCGGCGCCGAGCTCCGGCGCGAACGGGGCAATCTGGAGCGGATCTCGGTGGCCACCCTCGAGGCGCTCGTCAACGCCCTCGAAGCGAAGGACCCCTACCTCCGCGGCCATTCCGCCCGGGTCGCCGACCTCTCCGCCGCACTCGCGTCGGGAACTCGGTCTCGGCGACGAGCAGGTCGAGCTGGTGCGCACTGCCGGCCGGCTCCACGACATCGGCAAGATCGGCATTCGCGAAGCGGTGCTCGCCAAGCAGGGCCCGCTCACCGAGGAAGAGTTCGATCACGTCAAGACGCACGTGGTGATCGGCGCCCAGATCCTGGCACCGCTCACCCATCTCCGCGACGTGCTGGGCTACGTCCGCTCGCACCACGAACGGGCCGACGGCACCGGCTACCCCGACGGCCTCTCCCGCGACGCCATCCCGATCGGCGCCCGCATCCTCGGCGCCGCCGAGATCTACGACGCGCTCACCACCGCGCGCCCGTACCAGGAAAAGATGACGCCCGACGAAGCCGTGGCACGGATGCGCGACCTGGTCGGCACCGTCATCCACCCCGAGGTGCACCGCGCCCTCGAGGCGGTGGTCACCCGCCGCCGGGCGCTGGTCTTCATCGACGAGCAGGGCCCGATCGACTGACCCCGCGCGCGGCCCGCGTTAATTCGTGGGAGCGATGCGGTCGATCGCGCCGGCCGTTGCGCCGCCGCGCCGTATCGTCTCCGCATGCGCCGGGGATACTCCATCATCGAACTCCTCGCCGTCGTCACCCTGCTGGGGCTGGCGACGTTGATCGCCGTTCCCCGCCTCGCGGCGATTTCCGATGACATGGCGGTTCGACAGGAGGCGGCGCGGCTCGTCGCCGCCTTCGACGCGGCCCGCGGCACGGCGCGCCGCCTCGACGCCCCGGCGGCGCTCGCCCTGACCGATTCGTCCTTTGTCATCGAGTGCACCCTCGACTCGGTGCCGGTGGTCGAGTGGCACGCCATCGGTCCCGCCGCCCAGGGGGTGCGGATCGACGGCGCCGGTGCTCCCATCGCCTTCTCCCCGGACGGAGTGGCGATGGGAGTCGCAAACCGCACCATCACGTTGTCGCGCGGAAACGCTTCCCACCGGGTGGTCATCTCCCGGCTCGGGAGGATCACCCGCTAGCGGATGCCGTACTTGCGGACCTTGGCGAGGAGGGTCGACCGGGCAATCCCGAGGAGGAGTGCCGCCTGCCGCTTGTTGCCATGGGTAAACCCCAGCACCGCCCGGATGTGCCGCGCCTCGGCGCTGTCGAGCGACTCCGGCACCGGCAGCGCCGCCCCGTCGGAAATGACGAAGTCCGGCGCCGGCGAGACCCCCGGAGGAACCGACGCGACGTCGGCATCCACCACGATGTGCCCGGCCGCCTGCAGCGCCTCGCGCAGGTCGGCGACGTCGTCGCGCTCACCGTCGGCAATCATCAGGCGGATGTGGAGTGGCTTCATGGGGGAGTCGTTGGTCGTTGGTCGTGAGACGTGAGCGGTGGAGCGTGATTCCGCTGGGGCAGCAGCGGGCGCCGGACTCCGGCCCGGAGCACCGGACGGGTCGGTCGTCGGTGGCGTGCCCCATCGCGAGGCGGTGAGCCCGGTGCCGCCGGTACCGTCGTGGGTCGTAACATCGCTCATTCCCCCACTATCGGCACCTCGGTCGCGGCACTGGAGCCGGGGCGCACAGCTCGTGACCGGTCGCCCGCGCCGCGGCGCCTTTGACCATCGCCCCCCTTCCACCGACCTTACTGCCATGCCCGACCCCATCGACCTCGCCACCCTCGCCGCCGGCGACGAAATCCACCACCCGCTGCTGCTCGTCGACGTGGTGGTCCGGACCGGCGAATACGCCCGCACCACCCTCGTCTTCGGCAACCGGACCGGCCGCATCGAATCCGCCCCGTTCTGGGCCGGCAAGGACGAGATGATCCAGGGGCTTTCGAAGGGGATGCTGGTGCAGGTGGTCGGGCGGATCACCAGCTATCGCGACTCGCTACAGGTCGAGGCCACCTCGGTGCGCCACCTCCCCAAGGGGACTGTGCCGCTTTCCGAGCTGGTGCCGAGCGTCGGTCCGACCGACAAGTACTGGCAATACATCGACGACGTCCGGCAGCGGATCACGGCCCCGCGTCTTGCCGCGGTGCTCGATCTCTTCTACGGCGATTCGGTGTTCCGCGACAGCTACGGCGAGTGTCCCGGTTCTCCCGGCACCGGTCACCACGCATCGCTCGGCGGCCTCCTGCAGCACACCTGCGAGGTCCTCGCCATCGCGCGCCAGATCGCCAAGGTGGCCCGGGCCGACGAGGAACTGGTGATGGCCGGCGTGCTGCTGCACGACATCGGCAAGATCCGCAGCTACAGCTGGGAGACCGGCGTGTTCGAAGTCACCGAACCCGGCCGGCTCCTGGGCCACCTGGTGATCGGTGTGAACATGCTGCGCGACGCCGTGCGTGCCGCGCCGGAACCGCCGTGCACCGACGAGGAGGAGCTCATCCTCGAGCACTTCATCCTCTCCCATCATGGGCAGCTCGAATACGGCTCGCCGGTGCGCCCGCTCACCCTCGAAGCCGAGATCCTGCATTTCGCCGACGACGCCAGCGCCAAGACCGCGTCGATTGGCGACGCCTACGCCTCGCATGAGCTCTTTCCGAGTGATGCGCGCATCTCGTCGCGCAAGGTGTGGCAGCTCGACAATCGGTGGCTGATGAAGGTCGCGCCGGACTTCGGCCGGACGCCCTGAGCTGCCCTGCCGCCCCGCGGCCCCGCGGCCCCGCGTGTCATATTGCGCAAGTCAGTGCTTCCGGAGTTTACCCGGTGCCGCAGCGCTTCGTTGCCGCCCTTGCCGCGTTGGCCGTTGCGGTTCGAGTTCTTCCAGGACAACGCGAAGCCGGAAACGAAGCAGTGAAGCAGTCCGCGTCCCGGCTCGGTCCACAAAAAAAAGCGGCCGATCAGCGAACTGATCGACCGCTTTGCACATCGCCGCGTGCGCTCGGGGGCGCAACGTCGAGGTGGGCGCTTCGAGTCGGAACGGCTCGCGGACCGCTCGCTCGCATGGCTCTCCGAGGCGCCAGATCGGAGAGGATGGGACGTGCGAAACGCCCATCTGCACTCAAGCTAGGCTCCAGCAAGAATCGCGCAAGTGCCTGATTTTATTCGGGTTAGCTCACTTCGACGTGGGCACGATGTGGGTTCCAACCGACGGCAGCACGGTCACTTTCGCCGTCTCTCCACGCCATGTGGAAATGTTGATCCACAATCCCACATGACCTCAGTGCCCCTGATGCCCCTGCGGAACGTACCCTTTGGGGAGCAGGTAGATCTGCAGGCCGTCGGCCAATGCCTGCATTGCCGCATCATGCGCCCGCGCCGCGGCGTCGACGGCACGCACCTGGGCCACGATCGCGGCGAGGTCCGGCGTCGGCGCCGCCACCGCGGCGGCAAGCATCTCGTGGCAGGTACCGAGGGTGCCGCGCAGCGTGGTGACCGCCGTGCGGTAGTTGCCGATCAGGCGATCGCCGACGGCGCTGCTGGTCCTCATGGCGGCCAGGTGGGTCAGTGTTCGCGCCGCGACGCTGTCGCTGCCGCGGCACTGCGCCGCGAGCACTCGCGCACCCGACAGCACCACCGCGGCCTGGCCGACAGCGTGCGCGCGGAGAATCCGGGACGCGTTGCCGTCGACGGTCTGCAGCGTGTCGCGGAGCCCGGTCATTGCCGTGCGCAGCTCTCCCCGTGCCGTGTCGATCGGGGTATTGAAGACTTCGTTCGCCTGGGATTGCAGGTGCGCTTGCGCCGCGGCCCGGTCGGATGGCGACATCGGCGCCGCGTTCTGCTGCGCCACCAGCGGCGCCGGAACAGCCACAGCAAGACAGACCAGCAGGATGTTGCGGCAGCGCTCGATCACGAATCGATTCCGACTTCGATGTAGCGGTGGGTCACGTCGCCCTCCTCGGCCGCCAGGAACAGCGCCCCGCCGCCCGACGCCGCGAACCACCCGGAAATGAGCGCGCACGGCGCGCCGAGTTCCTGCACGATCGGCGCCAGCCAGCGGCGCATGTGCCGCACCTCGGGAGCGCGCCGCCCCATCTGCGCCACCAGGGCCCCACCGCCACTGGTGGCGCGGAGGAAGTGGGCCAGCCCGGTCGCGCGGTCGGCAAAGGCGATCCCCATCACCCCCGGCTCGTCGAGCACCAGTTCCCCTTCGAACGGATCGATCGGCGGGGCATCGAGGCGGGGTCCGAGAAAGACCCAGCGCCGGCCGGCTCCGGTCTTCCGCTCCACCAGTGCCGCCGCCGTCTCGCTCGTCAGCCGCCCGGCGTGAAGCAGGTCGTCGTCGGGGAGGATCCCCACCACCCGGGTCCACTCCAGCGCCGCCAGCGCCTGCTCCACCGGGCACCCGACCGTGTCGTCGAACGCCAGCAGCCGCGGCGCCTCGCCCGCCCGGAGGATGGCGTGGGCCAGCGCCTCGGCGCGGTCGGAGAAAGTGCGGACAGCCAGGCTGGTCGGGACAGACATGGTATGGATGATAATCTGGCCGCCGCCGTTCCTCTTGCCACCCCGCCGATCTCGTCGCATCGTTAGTCCCTGCTCCCCCCCGGCCCGGCCGGGTCCAGCTCCAAATCCGTTCCAGGAAGGCCTGCAATGCCGAAGGGTACCGTGAAGTGGTTCAACGATGCGAAGGGGTTCGGCTTTATCGCGCAGGAAGGCGGCAAGGACGTGTTCGTCCATTTCTCCGCAATCACCGCCACCGGTTTCCGATCACTTGCCGAGGGTGACCAGGTCGAATTCGACATCGTCGAGGGGCCGAAGGGACTGCAGGCAGCCAACGTCAAAAAAGTCGCCTCCTAGCCCGTCGTTCGGCGTCGTCCCGGGATGACCGACCTCCCGTCACTCCGGAGCCGGGTCACCGCCGGGACGGCGCTGCTCTTGTTGCTCGTCTTCGCGATGACGCTCCTTGGCGTCAGCGCGATGAACTCGCTCGACAACGCGGTGCGCCAGGAGCTGGCGACGCTGCGCGAGCGCAACGTGCTGGCCCAGACCCTGACGCACGACGTCGTCACCGCCGTCCGCGCCGGCGACCAGCTGGCGGAGCACCCGGGCGGCGCCGGTCGCGGCGTGCTCGATTCCGCCTTCGCCGCCATCCGCGGCGCCACCCGCGCCTATTCCCAGTACGACCTCACCCCGGCCGAGACTCGCGTGCTCGGGCGCGTCGCCGGCTTTGCCGGCGCGCTGGAACGCCTCTCGCCGGGCGCCCCCGGCGCCGACGAATACATCCGGGGTCCGATCGCCGACTCGCTGCTCGACGAAGTCCGCGCCCTCGTCGCCGTCCAGGCGTCCACCGCCGCCGAACGCGCCCAGCGCTTGGGCCAGGTGAGCGAACAGCGCCGCAACGTCATCTGGCTGCTGTTCGGCGCCGCGCTGATCCTCGGCATCGCCTCGGCGGTCGCGACGGTCCGTGCCGTGGTGCTCCCGTTGCGGCGCCTCGCCCGCGCGGCCGAGCAGGTCGGCGCCGGCGACCTCCGCCCCATCGATTTCGGGCCGATGCCGCGCGAACTGGGATTCCTCGCCGTCGCCGTGCAGCGGATGAGCGAGGGGCTGCGCAGCATCGTCAGCAGCGTCGCCCAGGTTTCCTCGACCCTCACCGAACACGCCGCACAACTTTCGTCGCGGTCGGAACAGCTCACCGGAAACGCGCGCCGCATCTCACGGGCCATCGGCGAGGTGTCGGCCAGCGCCGAACGGCAGGCCACCGGCATGCGCGAGAGCGACGCCGTCCTCGGCGACCTGCGCGCCGCCGCGACCCGCAGCGCCGGCGCCGGACAGCGGGTGGTCGCCGTGGCCGACGCCATCCGTCGCACCGCCGCCACCCATCGCGACAACCTCGCCGCCGCGTCCGACACCCTGCTGGAGCTCCACCAGGTCGTCGAACGGATCACGCACTCGGTCAATCGCCTCACCGATGCCGCCTCAGCCGTCGTCGACTTCGTCTCCCTCACCGGCCAGCTCGCGGCACAGACCGAGCTGCTTGCGCTCAACGCCGCCATCGAGGCCGCCCGGGCCGGTGAGACCGGCGAGGGCTTTGCCGTCGTCGCGGGCGAGATCCGTCAGCTCGCAGAAACGAGTGCCGAAGGCGCGCGACGGATCGCCCGCACCGTCGCCACCCTCGAGGAGCAGGTGCGACTGGTTGCCGATACGGTGGGAGAAGGATCCGAACGGGTCGCCGGGGTGGAGGACACCGCCGGCGGCGTCACCAGCGCACTCGCCGAAATCGTCGCCGCGGTCGAGGAGGTGTCGGTGGCGGCGGGGACCGTCGCGCGCGAGGCCGCAGCCCACCGAGCGCTCGCCGACCGGCTTGCCGCCACCGCCGCCGAGGTGGTCCGCTCCGCCCAGGTCAACGCCGCAGTGGCCCAGGCGGTCACCGATTCGGCCGAAGAGCAGTCATCGGCCACCCAGGAAATCGCGACGGCCGCAACCACCATGGTGGCTACGGCCGATCGACTCACCCGGCTCGTCAAGGGCTTCCGGCTCTAGCGCCGCTTCGCCGCCTTGTGACTCCGGGCCGGCGCGGAGCGCTTCGCGGTCCGCTTCGGCGCCTTCTTCGGATGGGCCGGACGGTGCTTCGCCTTGGCCGCCGGCTTCGCCTTGGCCGCCGGCTTCGCCCTGGCGGCGGGCTTCGAAACCACTTTCGCCTTCGGGTGCTTGGGCGCCGGTGCCTTCGCCGGCGGCGCGGCCGGGGCCTTCGCAACCGGCTTGGGGGGCGGTGGCGGGCGCCGCGAACTCCCCGTGATCCGGAGTGGCGCCGGGGTACCCGGCACCCGCTTCGGCTTCTCCGGCGGAGGCGGCGGGGGCTTCGGCGGGCGCCCCGCCACGGCGTCCTGCAGCTCCTCGATGACCTTGTCTACCTCTTCCTGCGACAAGAGGTTACGCCGCACCCCGAAGCGCAGCAGCTCCTCGGCGTGGTCAATGTGGAACTGCTCCAGGCCGGCCGCCGAGCGGCAGACTGCCACCATGGCATTGGCCACCGGGCTACGCAAAACCGCCGCGATACCCGGCAGGGCCTCCATCAAGGAGGAGATTTGTGGTGCCGCCAGCTCAGTCATTCCCGACCCCCGAAGTGGGGGAACGTTGCGGCGGAAGGGCGGCCCCGTCAAGAGATCAGACACTCTCAGACTCTTGACGAGCCAGCCGAAATGACCTAGTAAAGGAGGACGCGGAACGGCCCGGGGTCTCCCCTCCGGGCTGCAGCGTGGAAAGGATCGGCCGTGAGCCGTCGCCACGTCAAGGAGTTTCGCCCCGATGAGGCCCTGAGCCTCATCAGCGCCGATCGGGAGGGAAAGGCGCTGCGCTGCCCCTCATGTGCCAGCAACGCCGTGCATCGCACTCCTGACCGGTCCGAGGGCGGATCGATCTCCAGCCCGGGACGCATCATGCTGACCTGCGGATCCTGCGGGCGGGTGGTCTCCTACATCGACCGGGCCGAAATCCAGACTGTCGTTCACTGAATCGCCGGCGCCCCGGCGCCGCCTCAGCGTGGCACCGAGAACAACCGGTGCCAGCGGATGTCGGTCAGCACCGGGACCGGGTCGCGGCTCTCCTCATCGTAGCTGAAGTAGATCAACACCGGTTCGCCGCAGACGTTCTTGCGGGGGAGAAAGCCCCAGAACCGGCCGTCGTACGATCCGTCCCGGTTGTCCCCCATCACGAACAGCGAATCCGGCGGCACCACGACCGGGCCCCAGTGGTGGATGTCGGGATCGTAGTGCTTCGGGATCGGGCCGGCGAAGTGCTTTACCTGCCAGGCGCGCATCCGCTCGCGCGCCACCTGGTCGGCGCCGTCGGCCGGGTCGGTGTGGATCACGTAGGGTTCGGCGAGCCGCACGCCGTTCCGGTAGACCACTCCCGCGCGCATCTCCAGCGTGTCACCCGGCAATCCGATCAGCCGCTTGACGATCTTCATGTCCGTTTCGTCCACCGAATCGAAGACGATGATGTCGCCCCGCTTCGGCTCCCGCAGCGCCGGCAGCCGCCAGTGGAAGAACGGCACCCGCGCTCCGTAGATGAACTTGTTGACGAACAGCAGGTCGCCCACCAGGAGCGTGTTCTCCATGCTCCCCGAGGGAATCCGGAAGGCCTCGATGACGAACGTCCGCAGGAAGAGCCATAGCACGACCGCGACCGCTATCGCCTTGAACCATTCGATCAGCCACCGCCACCACGCTGTCCGGCGGACTACCGCCACGCCTGGTCAGTCCTTCCAGTCGGCGACGAAGATGTTGATCTCGCCCGGGCCCTTGCTGTTGCGCGCCGAGACGAACACCAGCTTGCGCCCGTCGGGCGAGAACATCGGGAAGCCATCGAAATCGCCGTAGGTCGTGATCTTCTGCAGCCCGGTGCCGTCGGTGTGAACCAGGTAGAGGTCGAAGTTTCCGCTGGTCGGGTGCTCGTAGTTGGATGCGAAGATGATCCGCTTCCCGTCCGGGAAGAAGTACGGCGCCCAGTTGGCGCCACCGAGGTGAGTCACCTCGTGGGCGTTGCTCCCGTCGGCGTTCGCCATCCAGATCTCCAGCGCAAACGGCCGCACCATCCCCATCGCCAGCAGCTGCTTGTACTGCACGGTGTCGGCATGGGTCGCCGGATACGCCGCTCGCCACACGATCTGCTTGCCGTCCGGCGAGAAGTAGGCGCCGCCGTCGTAGCCCAGCCGATGGGTGACCTGTCGCACGTCGCTGCCGTCGATGTTCATCGTGTAGAGGTCGATGTCGCCGTGCATCGTCGAGGTGAACACCAGCCGCTTGCCGTCGGGCGACGCCGTTGCCTCGGCGTTGTAGGCGCCGTTGTGGGTCAGCGGCCGCAGGTCGGACCCGTCCGGCAGCGCGCTGTAGATCTCGAGGTGCTGCAGCGGCCAGATGTATCCCAGCGAATCCGGCGGCAGCGGCGGACACGTCGGGCTGTAGGCAAATGTCGAGCTGTAGATGATGCGCCGGTCGCCGTTGATGAAATAGCCGCACGTGGTGCGGCCCTTGCCGTTCGAGATCCGGTGCAGGTCGGAGCCATCGACGTTCATGATGTACTCCTGATCGCACCCCACCTTCGGGTCGGGGCTGGCCTTCCGCTGGAAGATGATCCTCTTGCCGTCCGCCGAGAAATACGCCTCGGCGTTGCTGCCGCCGAACGTCAACTGGCGGATGTTGCTCAGGTGGCGGGACTCGCCCGGCGCCGGCGTGACATACGCCGTGCTCGGCTTCGTCGCGGCGCGCTGCGCCGCAACCGGGCCGGCCGTCGCGACGGCGGCACTGAGCAGCAGGATGGTGCGAATGGTCGACCTCGCTTGCTGGGATCGGGGCGTCGTCACGGCAGTGCCGCCAGGATCTGGGCCGCGTGGCCCGCCGGCTTCACGTTGGGAAACACCGCGCTGACCATGCCCTTCCGATCAATGATGAAGGTGCTCCGGAGGATGCCAAGATACTTCCGTCCGTACATCTGTTTCTCCCCCCACGCGCCGAACGCCTCCGCCACCCGGTGATCTTCGTCGGAAAGCAGCCGGAACGGCAATCCGTATTTCGCCCGGAACTTCCGGTGCGACGCGACGCCGTCCGGCGAGACGCCGAACAGCACGGCGCCGCTCGCCGAGACGTCCGGCCAGCGGTCGCGGATCTCGCAGGCCTCGGTGGTGCACCCCGGCGTGTCGTCCTTGGGATAGAAATAGAGCACCACCGGCGTGCCGCGCAGCGCGCGCAACGACACTGTCGTGCCGTCATCGGCCGGGAGGGTGAAATCGGGGGCGGGGTGTCCCGCTTCGAGCATCGGTAGATCTCCGGAGTCGGCGCCGTCCGGCGCCGCGCCGGACGATCACTCGTAACGTAACGCCTGCTGGGGGTCGACCGCGGCGGCGCGACGCGCCGGAACGTAACCTGCCACCAGCGCCACTGCCGAGAGCCCCAGCGCCGCCGAGACCAGCACCACCGGGTCGTAGCCCTGCATCCGGTAGAGCAACGACTCGATCAGCCGTCCCGCGCCGACCGCCGCGGCAAGACCGATCACACCGCCGACCGCCAGCATCCCCGCGACCTGTCGCAGGATCATTCGCCGCACCGCCGCGGGGGCCGCGCCGAGCGCCATCCGCAGCCCGATTTCGCGGGTGCGCTGCGCCACGGTGTATGCCAGTACGCCGTACAGCCCGATCGCCGCGAGGATCGTCGCCAGCAGCGCGAAGGTCGTCGACAGGAGGCTCACGAAGCGGTCGAGAAAGACGTTGTCGCGGGCCTGTTCCTCCATGGTGCGCAGGTCCTGGATCGGAAGGTTGGGATCGAGCGCCGCCACCGTGCGCCGGATGCTCCGGGCCACCTGCACCGGGTCCTGGGTGGTCCGGACGTAGAACGTCAGGCTGCCTGTCGTCGAATCCTGGGCGTACGGCGAGTAGTACAGCGGTGGCACCGAATCCTTGACGCTGCTGTAGGCGGCGTCGCGCACCTCGCCGACGATCTCCAGGTTGTCGGGGCCGTTGCTTCCCAGCCCGATGTGCCGCCCGATCACGTCGTCGCCCAGCCCGAAGCGCCGCACGAATTCCTCGTTGACCACCACCACCTGCGACGCGCCGGCGCCGTCGGCGTCCGTGAACTCGCGGCCCCGGATCAGCGGCGTGCCCATCGTCTGGAAGAACCCCGCGCCGATCTCGTTGAACCGGGCGTTGAAGTCCTGCCCCACGTCACGATGGATCCCGGCGATGTTGACGTCGTTGCCCCAGTTGCTGCCGCCGAGCACCGGGACCATCGACGCTGACACGCCGGTCACCCCCGGGATTGCCGCCAGGCCGTCGCGCAGCCGGCGGAAGAACTGCTGCGACTTCGCCCCGTCATACCCGTTCAGTTCGGGGAGACTCCGAAGGTCATCATGTGGTCGAGGCGCAACCCAAGGTCGACCCGGCTGATGTTGCTGAGGCTCTTGACGAACAGCCCGGCGCAGACCAGCAACGCCATCGACAGCGCCACCTGGGCCGTCGCCAGCCCGGTGCGGAACCGCGCCGCGCCTCGGCTTCCGCCCGGCTGCCCGGTGTTGCCACGGAGCCCGGCGATGAGGTCGGGGCGGGTGCTGTGGAGCGCCGGAAAGAGGCCGAACAGCAGTCCGGTGCCGAGCGTCAGCGCCAGCGCGAAGAGCAGCACCGTGCGGTCGAGGTGCACGTCGAAGCTGACCCCCACCTGCGGCGGGATCAGCGCGTTCATGCCCACCAGCGTGAAATGCGCCACGACGAGTCCGGCGGCACCGCCGAACAGCGCCAGCAGGCACGACTCCCCCAGCAGTTGCCGCACCAGCTGCCAGCGCCCGGCGCCGATCGACAGCCGCACCGCCATCTCGCCGCTCCGCGACGCGCCGCGCGCCAGCAGCAGGTTGGCGATGTTGGCGCAGGCGATCAGCAGCACGAACACCACCACCCCGAGCAGCAGCAGCAGCGGCGTGTGCGCCTGCCCCGACACCTGGCTCTGGCCCCGCGCGCCGGGGGTGAGCGCCAACGCCTTGTCCTTGAATCGCTGCATCACGGCCGGGAGCATCGGCGGCTGCAGCGGCACCTCGACGCTGTTGATGATGCCGTGGTACGGCACGTTGATCGCCGCCCGGGCCTGCGCCAGCGTCACCCCGGGCTTGAGCCGCGCGAAGAGGTACGTCGAGTACGACATCCGCTTGGTGAAGCCGTCGTAGCCGTTCTGCATCGCGCCGCGCATCGTGATCGGCACGAAGGCGTCGGGCCGCTGCCCCAGCGTGGTGCCGTCGAAGCCGCGCGGCGCCACGCCGACGATCGTCAGCGGGTGCCCGTTGATGATCAGCGTCTGGTTGAGGATTGCCGGGTCGCGGCCGAAGGTGGCGTTCCAATAGTCGTAGCTCAGCACCGCCACCGCCGACTCGCCCACCCGCTGGTCGTCATCGGGGGTCAGCAGCCGCCCCAGCGCCGGCCGCAGCTCGAGCACCGGGAAGTAGCTCCCCGACACCAGCAGGATCTCGCCGTTCTTGGTGTTGCCCCGCGCCGCCAGGTTGGCGCCGACGTCGTAGTGCGCCGCGATCCCGGTGAACGACGTCTGCACCCGCTGCAGGTCGCGGAACATCGGGTAGCTGAAGACCGCGTTGCAGTCGCCCGCGGTGTTGCACGACTGCGACCCCGGATTGGGGCCCGGAGCCGCCAGGTTCACCAACTGCTCGGGATGCGGCACCGGCACCGGCCGCAGCAGCACCTGGTCGAACAACGAGAAGATCCCCGCCGTCGCCCCGATCCCCAGCGCGAGCGACGCGATGGCGATCGTGGTGACGAACGGGGTCTTGAACAGCGTCCGGAGCGCGAATTTCAGCTGCATCTGGTCATCCTGAGCGGAAGGGGCCCGGAACTTGGACCCCTCCGGGCGCCAGATCGTTGCATGTTTCAGCCCTGCATCGTGTCACTGCCCGCTAGCGAACGTCGACCACTCCGACCGGCGGCATCGTGTCGACCCGCCGGATCGGCGCCACCGCACCCGCGGTGAGCCCGCCATCGAAGAAGTTCCAGTAGACATATCCGTCTTCCGACGCCGGCTCGAGGAGGAACGCCGCCAGCATCCCGAGCCGCTGGTTGGTCGACACCAGGTAGCTGTGGGCCACCACCGTGTCGGGTGCTGGCGCCTGCCAGCGGCCGTCGACCCGCGTGCCGCAATGACCCTCGAAGAAGCGCTGCCTGGCGAGCGAATCGACCAGGAAGTGGCTGCTCGCCCCGATCCACGTCGCGGTCGTCTGCTCCACCCGGATGCCCTGGCGCCGCATCAGCGCCACCACCGGCGCGGCACCCGGGTTGAGGATGTACGCCCCCGGGATCTGCTCCTTCAGCACCGGAGCGAAGCGATCGCGCACCGCCATGTACACCGGACGCGACTCGCCGGTGAGTTGCAGTTCGGTCGCGGCGCCGCCGCGTCCCCGTCCACCGCCGAAGCCGCGACCACCACCGCGCGCACCGCGGCCCCGGGCGCCTCCCACCGCCGCTGCTCCCGGCTCGCTGCAGCCTATGGTGTCACGAATCACCGGCGTGCGCGGCGCCCGCGCCATGGCCAGCGAATCCTCGCTGGTCAGCGCCGGCCGCGGCACGGTGTTGGTCACCGCCACCAGCACCGTGTCCATCCGGGCCGGCGACGCCGCGAGGTCGTCACCGCGCACCACCACCGAATCGGGACGCGCCGCACTGGTCAGGCTCTCGTGCCGGCGCAGCTCGTTGCGGTGGTCGTTGAGGTAACGAACCGACTCCAGCACGAAGGCGTACGTCGCCGCGATCCGCCGCGGGAACGAATCGTGGCTGAACGCCTCGCTCAGGATCGAGACGCGGGTCATCCCCTCGAGGTTGGTGCCGTAGCGCGGCAGCGACTCGTAGGTGTTCCACCCGGTCGGGTTCTCGTTGCCGCCGACGAAGTTGCCGTAGGGATAGGTCTCGAAGTGATCCCGCTCGCGCACCAGCTTCCGCACGTCCTCCAGCACCGTGTCCTGCACCCAGTCGTTGGTCGGCGTGTGGTTGGGGTTGAGCCCCGGCGACCAGGTCAGGGCGTACCCGTGATAGCTGCCGTCGGTGGTGTGCAGGTCCATGAACACGTCGGGATCCCACGCCGTCATCAGGGCCAGCGACGCCCGGGTCTCCGGCGCGTCCTGCTTGACGTAGTCGCGGTTGAGGTCATACCCCGCCCCGTCCGCCCGCAGCCCCACCATCGGCGGCCCATTCTGCTCGCCGCGGTTGAGCCGTTCCGGACCGAACGCGTCGTTGCCATCGCCGTTGTAGATCGGGGCGAAGAGGATGATCACGCTGTCGAGCAGCGGCCGCAGGCTGCCCAGCGTCAGGTCGCGCATCAGCTCCTGCACCGCCTCCTTCCCCTCCACCTCGCCGGCGTGGATGTTGGCCTGGATGTAGAACAGCGGCTTGCCGGAACGCTTCGCCGCCGCCGGCGTGGTCACCTGGGGCCGCGACAGCACGACGTAGGGAATCGCCCGCCCGTGCGGCGAGCGCCCCATCACTCCGCGGTACATCTCCACGCCGCGGTGCTGCAGCGAATCGATGAACGCCAGCACGTCGGCGTGGCTCGAGGTGCGGGTGTAGTTGGTCCGTTCGGGCACGGTCTGCTGCGCGGCGAGTGGACGGACGCACCACAGCGCCAGCACCATGCCCGCACCGGCACACGCGAATCGATCAAGACGCATTGCAGCTCCACGAAGACGGGGGAAACGGGTCGTCGACCGCTACCGTGCGGCCGGTCTATCTTCCGCCATGAGTCCCAAACTGTCCAGCCGGCAGCAGGTCCAGCTCGAATGGCTCAATCAGTTGCCCCGCAAGTTCGAGCGGATGACCCGGGTCGTCGAGCTGCTCGCCACCCAGCACGCCGAGGAGACCCAGCTCCGCTCGCTGACCCGCCTGCTCGACGAATTGAAGGCGCAGGGCAACGGCATCGGGCTCGTCGCGCTCGGTGACATCTTCGGCTACATGGCGATGCTGCTGCGACGCCCCGGCGGGCACCAGGTCAAGGTGCGCGGACTGCGTGAAATGCTCGCCGGCGCCAAGGTCAACTTCGAAGGCGCCCTGCGCGAAGCATCCACGCCGCAGGAGGTGCCCGAAAGCGCCGAAGAGCCCGACGTCAGTCCTTGAAGATCTTGTCGATCAGGGGGGCGGCGGTGAAGGCGAGCATCGAGATGACCAGCGCGGTGAGCAGCAGTGTCACGAAGGTCAGCGCACCGATCAGTGTCGTGGCGCCAATGCCCGCCAAGACCATTCCCAGGTAATACAGCATCGCTCGGCTCTCCTTGTCCGCCGGTGTCCAGGTCGGGCCGAGAAGTTATCACGCCGCCGGCACCTCCGTCCAGAGCCGGGCCTCGCCGCCGTTCGCGTCATCCGCCTCGCCCGCCGGCGCCCGGCGCGACGGCCCGCGCGGTGCCACGCCCCTACCGGCTGCGCCCCGGCCGGGCGACGTTTCCCGCCATGGTACAGAACATCGTGCCGCTCACCGGACGTCCCGAGCTCGCTGATGCCGTCTTCCAGGCCATCATCACCGCGGGGCTGGCCGGCTTCGCCCTGCTGCTCTACCGGCGCCTTCCGGAACGATGGTTTGCCTGGTGGGCCGCCGCGTGGGGCCTCTACGTCGTCCGCCTCGGCGCCATCATCGCCTACCTCGCCACCGGCAACCTCGTCTGGCTCTACTGGCACCAGGTGGCCACCGGATGGGTGGCGCTCGCCATCCTCTGGGCCGCCCTCGTCTTCTCCCGCAACGCCCGCTGGCGGCCGTGGTATGCCGTGCTGGCGCTCTTTCCGCTCCTGCTGGCGTGGGTCGCGGTCCACGCCCTCGATCGCTTCCTCGTCGTCGCCGTCCCGATGGTGCTCCTCATCGCCGGCGCCACCCTCTGGACCGGCTGGGTCTTCTGGCGCTACGCCCGGCGCACCGACTCCACCGTGGCTGCCTTCGTCGCCCTCGCGTTCACCCTCTGGGGTCTCCATCACCTCGACTACCCGTTCCTGCGCGCGCGCGGAGGTTGGACCCCGTGGGGCTACTTCCTCGACATCGTCTTCGAGCTCGCGGTCGGCATCGGCTTCGGCATGATGGTGCTGTCGGAACTCGCGCGCCGCCTGGCGGCGCGCACCGACGAACTCGGCCGGCTGCAGGCGATGATGGTCGACCAGCACGAGGCCGAGCGCCGCCGCCTCTCACGCGAACTGCACGACGAAACCGCCCAGACGCTGTCGGCCGTCAAGCTCGAGATCGGCATGGTCCGTGAGAACATCGAGCCCGAGGCGCGGGTCCGCATCGACCACGTTCTCGACCTCGTCGACGGCGGCATCCGCGGCATCCGGCGGGTCATCAACGACCTCCGGCCGGCCCTGCTCGACGACCTCGGCCTCGTCCCCGCGATCCGCTCGCTCGCCGCCGACATCAGCAATCGCGGCGAGCTCGCCGTCGAACTCGACCTCGCCGAGCCGATCCCGCGCCTCGCCCCCGACGCCGAACTCGCCCTCTTCCGCGCCGCACAGGAAGCGATCGCCAATGTCGTGCGGCACGCCAGCGCAACACGGGTCACCATTCAGCTGACCGTCGACGACACCTCGCTGCGCCTGACCGTGCGCGACGACGGGCGCGGCTTCCCCTTTGCGCCCCGCTTCGCCACCTTCGAACGGGAAGGACACCTCGGCCTGGCCGGAATGCGCGAACGCATCACCGCACTCGGGGGGTCCGTAATGATCGGGAGGGCCGGCGAACGGGGCGCCAGAGTGACCGTCGACGTGCCAATCGCCGCTGCCGGCGCCGAACCGGCGCTGGAACGAGAGGAAGTGACATGATGGAACCGAAGATTCGCGTGGCGGTCGTCGACGACCACGCGGTGGTGCGCGAGGGCATCCGCCGCGTGCTCGAAGGCGAGCCCGACGTGCGTGTCATCGCCGAAGGCAAGAGCGGCGACGAAGCGTTGTCCCTGGTCGAACGCGAGCGCCCCGACGTGCTGGTGATGGACGTTGCGATGCCGGGGATGACCGGCCTGCAGGTCGCCGCCGACCTGCGGCGGCGGGGCCTCGCCACCCGGGTGCTGATGTTGTCGATGTACGACCAGCCCGAATACGTCCTCGAAAGCGTCAAGTCCGGCGCTCGCGGCTACATCCTCAAGGATTCGCCGCCGGCCGACCTCCGCCGCGCGGTGCGCGCCGTCTACCAGGGCGAGAGCTTCTTTCCCCCGGCGGTTGCCGCGCGCCTCGCCGCAGCCCGCAACGCGCCGCCGGCCCGGTCCCGCCTCGACGTCCTCACCCCGCGCGAGCGCGACGTCCTCAAGGGCATCGCCGTCGGCGAGACCAACAAGCAGATCGCCGCGCGCCTCGGCATCTCGCACCGGACCGTGGAGACGCACCGCGAATCGCTGATGGACAAGCTCAACATCAGGACCGTGGCGGGACTGACCAAGCTGGCGTTGGAAGAAGGGGCGGTCGGGAAATAGCACAAGGCGCCCTCAGCCCGCGGCCCTGAACCCCGGAGACGACGCTCGGCGCGAAGGATCGTCTCTTCGCGCCGAGTTCGGCATTCGGGGCCGTGGGTGCACGTCCCGCCTCATGGCTGTCGTCTCTCTCCGGGTCTCCGCTTTTCCACCTTCCGCAACGCCGCATTGATTCCCACGACATCGACGTACTCCGGATCGAACTGCTCGGGAATCCAGCCGTGCCGGATCGCGGCGTGCGGATCGCGCAGCTGGCGCAGCATCGCCGCGTACTCCGCCGGGCCGGTGCAGCCTTCCGGCGGCGACGCGCCCGAACCGGAGAGGCACACCGGGAGTCGCTGACCCACCAGCCGCGGACCGATGGTCTCGAGTGTGATCACGTGGCGCCACGGTTCGCCGTGCTGCTCGGCGAGGTGTTGAAAGCGCGCGCCCGGGTGCAGCTGCAGGGTTGCCAGCGCCACCGATTCGGCCGCCAGCCCCGGCGGCGGTCCCTCGGCCGAGTCGAGGTAGCTGACGCCGTCGACGGTGAACTGCAGTGCGGCCGATCCGTCCCGGCCCATGGCGCGCTCGATCACTTCGTGCAGCTCGAACAGCGACGCCCGGGACGACACCTCGAGGCGCCGCCAGACCGCGCCGCCGAAGCCGTCCAGCTCGACGCGCAGTTGATAGACCGGCCCGGCATCGTGCCGTATCCGGGGGCGGGACCGTGACGCGGCGGATGCCGCGCGCCTCGAAGGCCGGCGCATGGGCTGAAATTAGTCGCCCCCCATCTCCCGCGCTTCGCCCCGATTTATATTGATGCGTCTATATGTATTCCCCATCCACCCGGGCGCTCATCGCCTTGCGGCGCATCGTGCGCGCCATCGATCTCTCGGCGCGCGAGCTGGAGCGCTCGGCGGGCCTGACCCCGGCGCAGCGCTTCGTGCTCGAACAGCTCTCCGACGGCCCGCTGCCCACCCTCAACGCGCTGGCCGAGCGGACCCACACCACCCAGCCGACCGTCAGTGTCGTGGTCGCGAGGCTGGTGCGACGCGGCCTGATCGCGCGGCGTCCCGATCCTGCCGATGGCCGGCGCACCTCGCTGCACCTCACCCCGGCCGGGCGGCGCCTGCTCCGCCGTACCGAGCTCCCGGCGCCGGTCCATCTTTCGGCCGGCCTGCAGCGACTTGCCCCGGCCGAGCGGCGGCGCCTCGCCGCGGCGCTCGAAGCATGGGTCGACGCCGCCGGACTCGGCGGCACGCCCGCCACGCTGTTCGGCGAGGACACCGGCCGGTGCCGGCCGCGCCGCCCGCGCTGAGTGATGCGGTCCCCGCGTCCCGACGGGTCGTCCCGTCTCCTGCTCATCACCTCGATGGCGATCGTCGTCGGCATTCTCGGCGGACTCGTCGCGGATGGCTTGCTGCTCCTGATTCGTGGCATCACCAACGTCGCGTTCGCGGGAAGATTCTCGACCCTGCCGTTCGCGGCCGGAACGGCGCGGTTCACCCCGGCAATCATCGTCGTGCCGGTGGTCGGTGGCGTGATCGTCGGGATCATGGCGCGCTGGGGTTCGACCGCCATCCGGGGCCACGGCATTCCCGAGGTGATGGATGCGGTCCTGCACAACGAGAGCCGCATCCCGCCGCGCCTGACGTGGCTCAAGCCGCTCTCGTCGGCCATCGCGATCGGCACCGGTGGGCCGTTCGGCGCCGAAGGGCCGATCATCGCCACCGGCGGCGCACTCGGTTCGTTGTTGGGACAGATCACGTCGGTCACCGCCGACGAGCGGAAGACGCTGCTCGCCGCCGGCGCGGCGGCCGGCATGGCGGCCACCTTCGGCTCGCCGGTGTCGGCGGTGCTGCTTGCCGTCGAACTGCTCCTGTTCGAGTATCGCGCCCGGTCGATCATCCCCGTCGCGATGGCGTCGTGCGCCGCCGCCGGGATGCGACTCGCCCTCATCGGCACGGCGCCGGTCTTTCCCATGCCTGCCGTCGCCGAACCGGGCGGCGCGGCCCTGGTGGCCTATGCCGTCCTTGGCGCGTTGATCGGCGCGGTGGCCGCCGGTGTGTCGTATGCCGTCTACCTCGTCGAGGACGGCTTCGAGCGGCTGCCGATCCACTGGATGTGGTGGCCGGCGCTCGGCGGCGTTGTCGTCGGGATTGCGGGATGGCTCGATCCGCGCATCTTCGGCGTCGGCTACGAGAACATCACCGCCGCGCTGGGCGGGCGCCTGGCGGTGCTGTCGGTGATGACCCTCGTGGTGCTCAAGTTCGTGGCCTGGGCCGTCTCACTCGGTAGCGGCACGTCAGGCGGCACCCTTGCACCGCTCTTCACTTTCGGCAGCGGTATCGGCGCCATCGCCGGGGCAGCGGCCGCCGGCGCTTTCCCGTCGCTCGGCATCGCCCCACCCGTGGCGGCCCTGGTCGGGATGGCGGCAATGTTCGCCGGCGCCTCCCGCGCACTGCTCGCTTCGGTGGTCTTTGCCTTCGAGACCACGCGCCAGCCCCTCGGCCTGCTGCCGTTGCTGGCCGGATGCAGCATGGCGTGGTACGTCAGCCGGCTGCTCAGCCGGAACTCGATCATGACCGAAAAGCTCGCCCGGCGTGGCGTGCTCATCGAGGAGGAATACACTGTCGACTACCTGCGCCGGGTACCGGTGCGACAGGCGATGACCGCGGAGGTGACGACGCTCGCGGCCGCCGATGCGGTCGACGCCGTTCGGAGCCGCATCGCCTCGGGCGAGTTCGGCAAGCACCAGGGATTTCCGGTGACCGACCCGAGCGGCCGGCTGGCCGGCGTCGTCACCATGCGCGACATTCACGCCGCTCCCGCAGGCGCCGTCATCGGAACCCTGCTGCACCGGCCGCCGGTGACCATTCACCCCGATCAGTCGCTGCGCGATGCGGCCGATGCCATGGTGCGCAACGGTGTCGGACGGCTGCCGGTGGTGGCGTGCGACGCACCGGACCGGATGATCGGCATCATCACCCGGAGCGACCTGCTCCGCGCGCACGCGCCGCGGCTCTCGGCGGCGGAGGAGCGCCGCCTGGGGTTCAACCTCGGGCAACTGCAATGGCGGACCGGTGGCGGACCAGGCTGACTTCGGCATCGCGCCCGGGAATTACGGCGACCACGCCGTCTTCACCATTGGCCACTCCACCCGGTCCATTCCGGAATTCGTTGCGCTGCTGAGCCAGGTCGCGGTCTCGCTGCTGGTCGACATCCGCTCCAATCCGCGCTCGCGGGCCGCTCCACAATTCAATGGTGACACCCTCGGCGATACGCTGGCCGCGCACGACATCGGCTACCAGCACCTCGCGGCTCTCGGTGGTCGCCGGCATCACCCCCGCGGAGCGCCCCCGTCGACCAACGGATATTGGCGCGTTGCCGCGTTCCGGAACTACGCCGATTACGCCGAGACCGCCCCGTTCTGGGAAGGGTTGCAACAGCTCGAGGCGCTGGCACACCAACAGCGCTGCGCCATCATGTGCGCCGAGGCGGTGTGGTGGCGGTGCCATCGGCGGATCGTCGCCGACTACCTGCTGGCTGGCGGAACGGAGGTCTGGCACATCATGGGGTTGGGAGAAGTCGTGCCGGCGACATTGACGCCCGGTGCGCAGGTGATGGCGGATGGAACGGTGCGGTATCCCGGGAATCCATTGGCGTAGCGTCAGGCAGCGCCGAGAACCGCGTCACCCCGTCTCACGGCTCACGGCTCACGGCTACCCCACCACCGGCGCGCTCGCGAACTCCACCGTGATCACCGGATACAGCGTCGCCGGCGCGCTCGCCGGCAGCGTCAGCGCGAATGATCCCGCCGTACCGTTCACCGCCAAGGTCTGCCGCTTCCCGCCGCCCAGCCGCGCCCACGCCCGCACCGGCCGCGTCTTGAGCCCCGGCAGCGGCAGCGCCCCCGGTGTCCAGTCGCTCACGAACAGGTGCACACTGTTCCCCCTCGTCGTCGACTGGAAGCGCGTGGTATCCGCAAAGAGCGACGCCGTGGTGCCGTGGATCGTGTCGCCGTGCAGCTGCATCCAGTCGCCGACGATCGCAGCCGATCCACCGCCGGCCTCCGGGGAGCGGCCGTCGGCCATCGGCCCGATGTTGAGCAGCAGGTTGCCGCCCTTCGACGCCGTCTCGACCAGCGATTCGACAGATCGCCGCGGCGACTTCCAGTTGTGGTCCGGCCGCCTTGTAAGCCCCAGTTGTCGTTCATGGTGATGCACGACTCCCAATCCTTCCCCGGCATCCCGGTGGCGGGAATCTGTCTGCTCCGGGCGTGCCGAAATCGCCCAGCCCGGCGCCCTTGGGCGCTCCCGCGCCGTCGATCCGGTTGTTGATGATGATCTTCGGATGCCTGGCGCGGATCTCGTCGTAGCGCCTTCGCCAGCGGATGCGTCCAGGTCGGTCTCCCAGCTGGCCGTCGAACCAGAGGACGTCGACGTCGCCGTAGTTGGTGAGCAACTCGTCGACCTGCGCGTGCAGGTAGGTCGACGTACCGCGAGAAGTCGGCGCCGTCCGCCGGGCGCGTAGTCCTTCTCCCAGTCGCGCCGCGGCAGGTAGTCGGGATGATGCCAGTCCATGATCGAGTGGTACCAGCCGACCCGGATTCCCTGCTTGCGCAGCGCGGCGGACCAATCGCGGCAGATGTCGCGCTGCGACGGGGTGCTCATCACGTCGAAGTCGGTGACCGCCGAATCGAACAGGCAGAAGCCGTCGTGGTGCTTGGTGGTGAGTACCGCGTACTTCATCCCGGCGTGCTTCGCCGTCGCCGCCCACGCGTCGGGATCCCATGCGTGCGGATTCCACCGCTGCAGCAGCTTGTCGTAGTCGTCCACCGGGATGTGGGCGTTGTTGCGGATCCACTCGGCGTAATTGTCCTTGCCGTCCCAGACGCCGGCCAGGATCGAGTAGAGCCCCCAGTGCAGGAACAGCCCGAACCGCGCTTCGCGCCACCACGCCATGCGGTCCTCGGCGGCAGCGGCAATGATCGGACGGGGCAACATCCGCAGCGCCGGAAACGCGGCGGCGGACGCGACGACGAATTCCCGGCGGGAGAAGCTCGACATGGGCGTGACCTCGTGGACGGGGGGTCACGCTGAAGATACTGCGCTATTCGGCCTTGAGCGCCTGCACCGGATCGATCCGCAGCGCGCGCCACGCCGGCACCAGGCAGGCGGCGATCGCGATCAGCAGCAGCGACAGCGACACCGCCACCAGCACCAGCGGATCGTGCGGCGACGTGTCGTAAAGCAGCGAGGCGATGAGCTTGCCGCCGGCCAGCGCCAGCAGAACGCCGATCACGACCCCGGCCAGCACGATTCGCACGCCCTCGCCCACCACCAGCCGCAGGACACTCGAAGCGCGGGCGCCGAGGGCCATGCGCACGCCGATCTCGTGGGTGCGTTGGGAGAAGGTGTACGAGATGGTGCTGTAAATGCCGACGACGGCCACCAGCAGAGCGAGCAGCGCCGCGGCCGAGAAGAGTGCGGCACCCATGCGCCAGGGATGAAGCTGTGGCGCGAGCACATCGGACATCGCCGTGACGGTCGGCTCGGCCCATCCGGCGAACTCGTCGGCCAGCGCCCGGCGCACTTCGCTCGCCACCAGATGCGCCTTTCCCGGCGCGGCCCGGATGGCCAGCACACCGGGCTCCCCGAATCCGGTGTCGGCGGGTGGTACGAAGTAGTGCATCGCGGCACGGCTCTCGATGATCCTGAACGAATGCACGTCAGACACCACGCCGACCACCGTGCTGCAACCATTGGTGCGTTCGTCGAGCACGAGACACTGCCCGATGGGATCCGCGCCCGGCCAGAACATCTTCGCCATTGTCTCGTCGACGATGACTGGCGCGGTGCCGGCAAATCGGTCCGTCGCGCGGTACAGCGTTCCGCGAAGCAGATGAATACCGGCCGTGGCGAAATAGTCCGGCGACACGAAACTGACTCCCGGTCCTTCGCCGCCGATGGTGGGCACCGAATCCCGGCCCGGCAGCCATATCTCCAGCCAGCTGATGGTCCACAACGGCACGTTGTCGGCCAGGGCTGTCCGTTCGACGCCCGGCAGGCGGGACAGCGATGCCGCAAGTTCGGGTAACCTCGTCCGGATGGCAGCACTTCGATTCCGGTGGTCGGGATCGGCCGCAACGGATGCAAAGACGAGGCGGTCGGAGTCATAACCGGTGGGCGTGCGGATCACACCGGCCAGGCTCCGGACGACCAGCCCTGCACCGACCAGCAACAGCACCGTAAAGGCCGCCTGGGCAGCGACCAGGATTGACCGCAGGCGGGATCGCGCCTGTCCACCGCCCCGTCGGTCTCCCTTGAGTGCGGTCGCGACGTCGGGCCGGCTCGATTGCAGCGCCGGCACGATCCCGGCGGCGACGCCCGCCACGACGGCAACGAGAACCGTGAACGAGATGACATGCCGATTCAGCGCGGCGTCGGTCCAATGCACCGAGGGAAGCAGCATGGTCCGCAACACCCGACCGCCGATCGCCGCCGCCAGCAGCGCGATGATGCCACCAGTCAGTGCTGCCACGACGCTTTCGCCGATCAGCAGCGCCACCAACCGCGCCCTTCCGATGCCCAGTGCCAGCCGTACCGCGATCTCGCGCCGCCGTCGAACATTGCGGGCCAGAAAGAGGTTGGTCACGTTGGCGCCCGCAATCAGCAGGATGATCGCCGACATGACGGCAAGCCGGACCGCAATGCCGATGCCGGGATCGACCTCTCCCGGTATCGAGGCCGACACCAGCGGGATCAGCGCCGCCGTGGCGTCCGAGTCGCTCCCGAAGCCCACGACTCTGCGCACCGCCATCGTGGCGCGTGCCGTGACGGCGGCGTCTTCGGCCGCAGAAGGCACCCTGATCACGGTCTGGATCATGGCGGTGCCGTGATACCACTCCTCTCCGGCTCCGCGGCGCCACCGCTCGGCATCCAACGGCAGCCAGATGTCGGCGGCGTTGTTGTCGGCGCCGTGGAAATCACCACGCACGACGCCGATGATGGTGTATCGAAGCCCGTCGACGGTGATGACCTGTCCGATCGCGTCACCGCGACCGCCAAAATCCCGCTGCCACACGCGTTCGCTGATCACGACCACCGGCGCTGACGCATTGATCGCCAGCTCGTCGGCCGCAAAGAACCGTCCCGCCGCGGGAGCCACGCCAAGCGACCGGAAATAGTCGCCGATCACGAAGACCTCGGTGATCGGCCGACGGTCGTTGCTTCGGCCCATCAGGCCATTGTCCCACGCGTATCCGCCAATCGAGACGCCGGTGGGCAAGGCGGCGGAAAGGCCACGAAATTCGTCGTACAGCAATACCGCGCGGGGTTGCGCATCCCCGCCCCTGGTCCCGGGATGCTCCAGCACCACCCTGTGCAACTGCTCGGGCTGCCGCACTCCCGGCGGCGCCTCGAGATACAACCGGTCGAGCACCGAGAAGATGGCCGCGTTGGCCCCGATGCCGAGCGCCAAGGTGAGCGAAACCGCGACAAAGAACCCCGGCGAACGACGCAGGCTGCGGATCACGTAGCCGAAATCCTGGGCCACAGCCTCCCACCGGTCCCGCCACCGCGACCGCCGCGCCACCCGCTCGTCGATCGCGATCAGCCCCTCGCGCACGGCACGCACCGCGCCGAACTCCGCTTCCGCCTTCGCCCGCGCCACGTCCGGCCGCTCGCCACTCCGCTCCAGCTCGGCGGCCCGCTCCGACAGATGGAACTCCACCTCGGCGTCGACGTCACGCACCACGTCGCGCCGCCAGACCCGTGTCACACGCCGCCAACCATCGCCGAGCCGGGTCACGTCACCTCCGGCACGGCGGTGAGCACACCGGCAACCGCCTTCACGTACTGCTCCCAGCTCCTGATTTCTGCGGTCAGCGCCCTCCGCCCCGCCGGGGTCAGCCGATAGAACTTGGCGCGCTTCCCGTGGGTGGAGATCCCCCACTCCGACGCGACGAGCGAACGCTCCTCCAACCGGTGGAGGGCGGTGTACAGCGCCCCGTCGAGAATGGTGAACGCCCCGTCAGAGCCGTCATGGATGAACCGCGCAATGGCATAGCCGTGCATCGGTCGGCGGGTGAGGGCCCGAAGCACGAGCACGTCGAGGGTGCCCTGGAGAAGGTCGAGATCGGGTGACATGCCACGACGATACCCTCAGCAGTTGATACAATCAAGTGTTGAGGGAATACAAGAGCGCCCACGGCCCCCGGGCTCCGGCCCCCGGCCCTCGGCTCCGGGCCCCGGGCCCCGGGCTACTTCACGTACACCGTCTTCCCGTTGACGAACTCGTGAATCCCGAGCCGCCCCAGCTCCCGCCCGTAGCCGCTCTCCTTGATGCCGCCGAACGGCAGCCTCGGATCGGACTTCACCAGCGCATTGACGAAGCACGCGCCGGCCTGCAACTCCTCACGCGCGATCCGCTCGCCCCGCGCCACGTCGCGCGTGAACACCGCCGCACCGAGGCCGTACACCGTGTCGTTCGCCGCCTTGATCGCCGCCCGCTCGTTCTTCACCGGCACGATCGCCGCCACCGGGCCGAACACCTCCTCGTCGAACGCCGGCATCCCCTTCCGCACGTCGGTCAGCACCGTCGGCGGATAGAACGCGCCGGGCCCTCCGGGAATCGCGCCACCCAGCAGGCACCGCGCCCCCTTCGCCACGCTCTCGGTCACCTGCCGGTGCAGCGCATCCCGCAGGTCCGCCCGTGCCTGCGGCCCCACCTCGGTCGCCGGGTCCATCGGGTCACCCATCTTCGCCCGCGACATCCGCTCGACGAACCGCCGCTCGAACTCATCGCGCACCGTCTCGACGACGATGAACCGCTTCGCCGCGATGCAGCTCTGGCCGGAATTGATCAGCCGGCTCGTCACACAGGTCTCTACCGCCAGGTCGAGATCGGCATCGCCGAGCACGAGATACGGATCGCTGCCTCCCAGCTCGAGCACCGTCTTCTTGAGCCGGTCGCCGGCCAACCTGGCCACCGCCCGCCCCGCCGCCGTGCTCCCGGTGAGCGTCACCGCCTTGACCGCCCGGTTCCGGATGGCGCTACGCAGCTGGTTGTGATCGATCAGCAGCGTCTGGAATACCCCCTCCGGAAAGCCGGCGTGGCGGAAGATCTCCTCGATGGCCAGCGCACAGCCGGGAACGTTCGCGGCGTGCTTCAGCAGCCCGACATTGCCCGCCATCAGCGACGGCGCCGCAAACCGGAACACCTGCCAGAACGGGAAATTCCACGGCATCACCGCCAGCACGGCGCCGAGCGGCCGGTAATGCACGTAGCTGCGGGAGGCGTCGGTCGACACCACCTCGTCCGCGAGGAAGTGCTCGGCGAACTCGGCATAGTACTCGCACACCCAGGCGCACTTCTCCGCCTCGCCCCGGCCAGCGGTCACCGGTTTGCCCATTTCCACCGCCATCAGCCGCGCCAGGTCGCCGCTCCGCTCCCGCAACAGCCGGGCGGCCGCCTGCATCTTCTCGGCGCGCTCGCCAAAGGTCGTGCGACCCCACGCCGGCGCGGCGCGTTCGGCGCTCTTCAGGGCCCGGCGCAGCCCCTCGGTCGACATCGATTCATGGGTGCCGGCGACGGCACCGGTGGCGGGATTGATGGCGGTGATCATCAGCTCCTCCGGAGAGACGTATCCGGGGAACATAAGACGCCCGCCGCGCCGGATTCGGCACGACGGGCGGCGGTCCCCGGGACCACTCAGGGGGAGGGGCCCCGAAGACCGGACGTCGGACGCGTCTTACGCGGCGGTCACCGGAATCGTCCGGGCCTGCGCTTCGGCAAGCTTCGGCAGCGTCAGGGTCAGCACCCCCAGCTCGAGCTTTGCCTTCGCCTGCGTCACGTCGTACTTGCTGCCGATGGCGAACTCGCGGCTCAGCGCCGGATGCCCGTCGCGCGCCACCTTGAGGGTCAGCGTGCGGTTTTCGGCGGTGATCTGGATCTGCTCCGGCTTGACGCCTGGCACGTCCAGCACGATCTCGGCGTGGTCGTCCAGTTCCCGCACATTGGCGTCGCTGCCCCAGGCCGGGAACTCGAACGCCCGGGTAATGAACCGGTCGAGCGCCGGCGAGACCATCACGTTGCCGCGATTCCACAGCGGCTGCTGTCCATTGCGATACATCCTGTCCTCTCCTTGTGGTTCTGCCCGCCCCGCGGGCCAGGTCGGTCGGTGAACGAGGCCGTTCCGCCTCCGGCCCGGAGAGAGGCATCCGGCGTGCCGGGCGGTTCCTGCCGAAGCGGACGACGGCCGCCCTGCCGCCTTGCCACCCCGGCAGCGGGGTTGTCAAAGCGACAGGGCCGGAGATCCGAACCGCGTTCCGGCAGGCAAGCGGATGCCTGCCGGCAGTAGCGGAATCACCGCGTGGTCATGAATCGTGGTATGTGGTGCAGATTTGCGCTGCGGTCGGCGTCGAAATCTCGCCAGGGCCCTGGTTCGGATCACACCCGGTCCAGTACCCGGTCCCTTCCTCGTAACTGCACGTCCAGAGGTTGTGATAGCAGAGCACGTCGTTCGGCGGCAAGATCGTCTGGGTGGTGGTGGCCTTGAGTTCCCGTACTGCGCCAGCAAACAGGACGATTCCGATGGCACCCGAAACGACGGCGATGGTGGTCTTCACGTTGCACTCCTTTGGCCGGATGGCGTGTCCAGGGGGCTGGGCACCATCAAGCTATTCAGTGCAACCGTACTCGTTGTAGGGAATTTCCACCAGAGCAATCGGTGCTTTGACCTTCAGTCAGCCCGCGGTGACCACCTTCTGCACCGCGAGGGCGATTTCGGCAACCGTAAATGGCTTTTCCACCACTTCGCGCCCGGCCGACGCCAGGAACGAGGCGGTCGACTGCTCCACAACGTCGCCGGTGACGAAGATCACCCGCGGGGCCAGGTCCGGCCGCGATTCCACCAGCTTCGAGTAGACCTCCCGGCCGCTGACGCCGGGCATCTTGAGGTCGCAGAGAATGACCGCCGGCGACCGCTCGGCCGGCACCGTGAGCAGCCAGGCGAGGGCCTCCTCACCGGTGGCCGACTCCCGCAGCAGCCACCCGCCCCGCTGGAAGATTCTCGCCAGCGTCGCCCGCACCGCAGCCTCGTCGTCGATCAGCATCGCCTCGGCTGCCGAGCCGTCGTCTCGCCGTGGCGGCGCCGGCAACGTTGCCGTCTTGCGGTTGGTGGGTACCGCCGCCATCGCGTCGGGGTCGATAGGAATCGACAGGATGAACCGGGCGCCGATGCCGGGGCCGGGGCGGTTTTCCACCCGCAGTGTCCCCCCGTGCTGTTCGGCCAATCCGGTCGAAACCGAGAGGCCGAGCCCGGTACCCTGCCCGGTCGGCTTGGTGGTGAAGAACGGCTCGAAGATCCGGGCCACCATTTCGTCGGCGATTCCACGGCCGCTGTCCTCCACCAGGATCTCGCTCCGCCCGTTGGCACCCCGGCCGGAGATCGTCACCGTGCCCCCCGGCCCGGCCGCATCGATGGCGTTGTCGATCAGGTTGACGAGGATCTGTTCGATCGCCACCGGATCGGCGACGACGGGCGGGAGGCGCTCCGGAAGCTTGGTCAACAGGGTCACCTGCTGGTCGGCCGACTGGCTCCCCTGCGACGACGCCACCCGCCGCGCCGAAGCCGCCATGTTCACCGGCTCGCGCACGTCGCCCCTGCGCCGGGCAAACGCCAGCAGGTCCTTCACGATGTGCCGGGCCCGCTGCGCCTGTTCGTTGATCATCCGCAGTCCGGAGCGGGACTCCGGATCGCGCGCCGACTCGTAAAGCTGCTCGCTCTGCCCCAGGACCACCGCCAGCGGGTTGTTGAGTTCGTGCGCCACACCGGAAACGACGCGCCCGATCGCCAGCATCTTCTCGGCTTCGGCCATGCGGCGCTCGAATGCTTCGCGCTCGCGCTCCGTCTCCCGTTGCTGGGTGAGGTCCCGCATGATGGCGACGGTGCCGCGGGCTCCGTCGACGTGCAGCGACCCCGTCGTGACCTCCACCGGAAACGATGACCCACCCGGACGTCGTCCGATCGTTACGTACGGCGGCCCGGCCAATGGGCCCGACGCACCCTTGCTCCCTGCCACAAGGGCGTCCGCCGCGTCGACCAGGTCGCCGATGTTGCGCCCGAGCAGCGATCCCGGCGATGACTCGAACATCGCGTCGAAGGCCGGATTGGCCAGCTCGATCTCCCCGCTGGCACCGACCGTCACGATCGCCTCGCCAGCGCCCGAAATCACCCGCCGCAGTCGTTCCTCCGACGTGGCCAGCGCGTGCACCCGCTCGTTCCGCTCGCGCTCGGCATCGAGCAAGGCGTCCTGCACGAGCAGGATGATGACCGCCGAGCCAAGCAGCAACAGGAGGAGGGTGTCGACGTAAAACTGGAGGCGCAAATAAGCGCCCACAAAGGAGTCGAACCGCAATCGTTGGGCAACGCCGAAAACCCCCAATTCCAATACGACAGCATTCGTCGCGAACAAAGTCATGGCCGCGGAGAGAATCAGCAATCCCCGTCGCCTCGGCCCGCGAGCCTCGTGAATCAGGAACTGGATGCTGCCGAACAACAACACCGGCGTGGCAAGCACCTCCAGCTGCCGCCCGAAGTCGTCGGCCTGCATCGTACCGATGAACGCACCGAGCATCGCCACACCGGCAATGGTGCGCCAGCGCGCGACTGATGATATCCGTCGCCCCGCAAAGTCGAAGATCCCGATCGCCACCAATGCGACAAACAGAAACTCAGCGGGCCAGTAGCTGAATCGGAGGAACGCCGTGAAGACGTTCGGCATGCTGACGACATGCAGAAGCCCCAGGACGACGTCGTAGGCCGGCCGGGTATCGGCCAGGGCCTTCGCCCCGAATGCGCCAGCCCAGGTCCAGATCAACTGCCGCCGGCTGCTCAACCGGGGCAATTGCAGGAACAGCAGGACCAGCATCACCGACGAGGCCCACTGGATGAACAAGCCCACCAGGCCGACGATGGCGGCGCTTTCGCTCACGACCACTTTCCGGATGGAAACATTGCATAACTATACGCCCGAACGGCCCCGGGGGGGGACCCCGAGGCCGTCCGCGGTGTCGCCCACGGGCCACACCTGTCGAACAGGTGCACGCCGTACGCACGCCTCGCCGAGCCGCGATCCGGGGACCCCGCTCGCGCCGACCCTGCCCGCAAACCCCATCCTGTCGCGCTACAGATAGATCTCCGACCCCCGCGCTCGGAACTCCGCCGCCTTCTCGGCCAGCCCCTGCTCCACTTCCAGGCGGGCCGCCGCATCCCGTATGTCCTGCGTGATCCGCATTGAGCAAAACCTGGGCCCGCACATCGAGCAGAAATGGGCGATCTTCGCCCCCTCCGCCGGCAGGGTCTCGTCGTGGAAGGCCAGCGCCGTTACCGGGTCGAGCGCCAGGTTGAACTGGTCGCGCCAGCGGAACTCGAACCGCGCCTTCGACAGCGCATCGTCCCGCTCCCGGGCCCGCGGGTGCCCCTTGGCCAGGTCGGCGGCGTGCGCCGCGATCTTGTAGGCGATCACCCCCGCCTTGACGTCGTCCCGGTCGGGAAGGCCGAGGTGCTCCTTGGGGGTCACGTAGCAGAGCAGCGCCGTGCCGTACCAGCCGATCAACGCCGCACCGATGGCGCTGGTGATGTGGTCGTACCCCGGTGCGATGTCGGTGGTGAGCGGCCCCAGCGTGTAGAATGGCGCCTCGTCGCACCACTCCAGCTGCTTCTCCATGTTCTCCTTGATGAGGTGCATCGGGATGTGGCCCGGACCCTCGTTCATCACCTGCACGTCGAATTCCCACGCTGTCCGGGTCAGCTCACCCTGGGTCTTCAGTTCCGCGAATTGCGCCTCGTCGTTCGCGTCGGCAATCGCCCCGGGACGGAGGCCGTCACCCAGCGAGAACGACACATCGTAGGCCTGCATGATCTCGCAGATCTCGCGGAAGTGCGTGTAGAGGAACGACTCCTGATGATGCGCCAGGCACCACTTGGCAATGATGCTGCCGCCCCGCGAGACGATCCCCGTGACCCGGCGCGCGGTGAGCGGGATGAACCGCAGCAGCACGCCGGCGTGCACCGTGAAGTAGTCGACGCCCTGCTCCGCCTGCTCGACAAGGGTGTCGCGGTAGACCTCCCACGTGAGGTCTTCCGCCACGCCGCCCACCTTTTCGAGCGCCTGGTAGATCGGCACCGTCCCGATCGGCACCGGCGAATTGCGGATGATCCACTGCCGGGTCTCGTGGATGTTCCTGCCGGTCGACAGGTCCATCACCGTGTCTGCGCCCCAGAGTGTCGCCCAGCGGAGCTTGTCGACCTCTTCCTCGATCGACGAGGAGACCGCCGAGTTGCCGATGTTGGCGTTGATCTTCACGGCAAACCGGCGCCCGATGATCATCGGCTCGAGTTCGGGGTGGTTGATGTTCGCCGGGATGATCGCCCGGCCGCGCGCCACTTCGCTGCGCACCAGCTCCGCGTCCATCCCCTCGCGGACGGCGACGAATTCCATCTCCGGCGTGACCATGCCGCGCCGGGCGTAATGCAGCTGGGTGACCGCGCCCCGCCCCCGCAGCACCGGACGCTTCAACCCGCCCGGCATCGGGAGGCCGAGGGTCTGGTCGCGCCCGATCGCCCCGACATCGCGTTCGATGATCCACGGCTGGCGGAGCGCCGGGAGCCCCTCGCGGACGTCGTACCCCTGGGGACCGCTCGTGTCGTAGACGTAGACGGCGTGGTTGTGGCTGCCGTCCGGAGAGTCGCTCAGGGTGATCTCCCGAAACGGAACTCGGCCCCCCGCAGGGGTTTCCGCGTGGACCTTCCGGGAATTGGGGTAGGCCTCGGCAAAGGTCGAGGCATCGGGGCGGGCGGTGGTGGCCACGGCAGATCCTCCTGATTCGGCCGCCTCCCTACGCCGGTATGAACCGGGTCAGGTTCGGAGGGTGCGTCTCAACCGCCGTTCCGAAGTGAACCGCGGTGCCCCTGGCGGCCACCGGAAGGATATCGTCCTCCGGCCCGTCGCCCAACCTTCCAGTGGCGCCCGCCGTATCCCGGCATAGCTTTTTTGCGTTCCCGCAGTTCCCCCGTGGCGGTTCAACCCGCCCATACCGGAGTAACACACATGCGTCGTACAGTAGGCTTCCTTACCGCGGCCACGGTGCTCTTGAGCGCCGCTTCCCTGGCTGCACAGGCTCCGAACTTCGCCGGCTCCTGGACGTTGGTACCCGACACGACCGCCATGGCCGGCGGTGGTGGTGGCGGCGGCCGGATGGGTGGCGGCCGTGGCGGGTTTGGCGGGCTCGGGCAGCAGGTCACCATCGCGCAGGATGCCAAGACGCTGACCATCACCCGCTCCATGGGTGGCAATGACATGTCGACCACGTATAACCTCGACGGCACGCCGACCAAGTCGACGATGAGCATGCGCGGCAACGATGTCGAGCAGACCAACACCGCCAAGTGGGACGGTAGCAAGCTGGTGATCTCGACCTCGATGGACATGGGCAACGGGCCGAGCACCACGACGATGACGCTGTCGACCGATGCGTCGGGCAACCTGATGGTCGAAACCACCCGCCCCGGCCGTAACGGCGGCGCGCCGACCACCCGGACGTCGACCTACAAGAAGGGTTCGTAAGCAACAGGCGCAGTTCTGAGGGAAACGACGGGCCGGGAGAAATCCCGGCCCGTTGTGTTTTCGTCGGTGATGGGAGAATGAAAAGGCGCCCAGAGCCCAGAGCCCAGAGCCGAGAGCCGAGAGCCCGGAGCCCAGAGCCCAGAGCCGAGAGCCCTGGGCTTCTGGGCCCTGGGCCCTGGGCCTTGGGCTTCTGGGCTCATGGCTCCCGGCTCCCCAACCCATACACCTTCACCGCATTGTCGTGCAGCACCATTCTCGCCAGCTCCTCCGCCCGCGCTTCACTGATTTCGCCGTCCTGCACCATCCCGCCGAGGGCGCCGGTGAGCACCCACCGCGCATTGCGCGAGGCGATCCAGGCGAGCTGGTCCCACCCCTGCTGGTTGCCGCCGTCGAAGGCGTCGCTGCCGAACATCACCTTCTCCGGCCACTCGTTGAGCCAGAGCCGCAGCGTGTGCACCAGCGCCCCGGGCTCGCCGATCAGGTCCATCATCGAGATGTCGGTATAGACATTGGGCTTGGCGAGCATCGCCAGCGTCTCCTCCACGTGGGGCCATCCGCCGTGGACGATCACGAACTTCGTGCCGCGCAGCGCCGGGTCGTCGAATACCGGTTCGAGTTGCTGGGGCGTTGCCCCCGCGGCGTCGTAGTACCCGCCGAACTGGTCGAGAACATGGATCTGGATGGCCATTCCGAGTCGCCCCGACTCCCGCGCGATGATCCGGAACAGGGTGTTCTCCAGCACCGTGTATTCGGCGTGGGTCGGCACGCCGCCGGCGGCGTAGCGGGCGTAGATCGCGCGGGACTGCGCGGTGTCGGCCGGACCGAAGTCGAGCGGCCGGAGGTACGCCGCTTCGAACTTGATCGCCACCGCACCCCGGTCGCGCTGCATCGCCAGCGTCGAGTCGACCACGTCGCGCACATAGGCATCGAACGTCGCGGGGACGTGCGCCTGGCCGAGTGCGGCGAGGTCGCGCAACAGCTGCCGTGCCTCGAGTGGATACAACGCCCTGAGATCCGGATTGCGCGACGCCTCGCCGCTGATGTCCAGCGGATACATCAGCGCGTCGTCGAACACCACCCACTTGAAGCGCGCCGGATCGAGTCCGTCCATCGCCACCCGGTTGGCGAGCATCAGGGTGTCGTTGGCCTGGTCGAGCGCCCAGTCGGGAAAGTGCGTTCCCTCGCGCCGGATCGTTGCGACCCGCGCGCTGTCGACCGACTTCGCCCACGGCGTGGCGGTGTCGGTTCCCTTCAGGCCGTAGAGCGTGCGCTGCGCCACCCGGAATACCGGGTTCTCCGGCCGCAGCCCCCAGGGAAGCGGGAACGACGGAATGCCGTCGAGCGGCAGCGCGTCGTAGTCGGTGTCGGCCGGCGCACCGGGAGCGACGTACGCCAGCGGATGCGCGTGGGTGTCGATCGCCTTGATGCCGCGGATGTACGCGGCAAGGGTGTTTCCGCTGCCCGCGACATTGCCGCAGGCGGCGAGGAAGACAGATGTCAGTACCAGCGGGAACGTCGGGTGACGTGCCATTGTGTACCTCCGGTCAAAGGCGCCCCAGAGCCCAGAGGCCAGAGGCCAGAGGCCAGGGCGCCGTTCGCTCTCCGGGTCTCCTGGCTGCCCTTCACCTGGGCTCTGGGTTCTGGGCTCCGGGCTCCGGGCTCCGGGCCCTGGGCTCCGGGCTACTCTTATTCCATGCCCGCCCCCACCCACGGCCTCGTCCGGCGTCCGCCACGATCCTACCAGTCGTACTACGCCGCGCAAGGCGTCGCGATCGACATGGCGCGCGCCGATCACCAGCACGCCCTCTACGTTGCGGCGCTCGAGCACGCCGGCGTGACCGTGTCCGACGTGCCGCCCGACGAGGCGCTGCCCGATGGCGTCTTCGTCGAGGACACCATGGTGGTCCGCGGCAATCGCGCGCTGGTGACCCGCATGGTGGATCGCCGAGAAGGGGAACAGCACGCCGTGGCGGCGGCGCTGCGCCCCACCCATACCCTGGTCTCACTTCCTCCCGGGGCGCGCCTCGAGGGTGGCGATGTGCTGCAGGTCGAGCGCACCACCTACGTCGGGCTCTCGTCGCGGACCAACGCCGCCGGCGTCGCCGCGCTGCGGGAGTTCGTCCGCCCCGCCGGCGAAGAGGTCGTCACCGTTCCGGTCGAACGGTGCCTCCACCTCAAGTCCGCCGCCACCTACCTCGGCGACGGCTGCCTCCTTGCCGCGCCCGAGTGGGTCGACCTGGCCCGCTTTGCCGTCGATTGCATCATCGAGACCGCCCCGGGCGAGCCGAAGGCCGCGAACGCCATCCGCATTGGCGGCGATCTCATCGCCCTGGCTGGCTACCCCGGAACCGCCTCCCGCTTGCAGGCCATCACGAGGGAGCGCAAGATCCACCTCCGCTTGCTCGACATGTCGGAGTTCGAAAAGGGCGATGGTTCACTGACCTGCCTTTCGATTCTCTGGTAACCGGACGTGCAAGCCGACGGCCAGCGGCCGTCCAACCAGAAGGCGGCACAACGCCGCCGACCACCCTCGGAGGAGATGCCATGGCAGGTGCCAAGCGTGCAGCGAAGAAGGCTACCGACGAAGCGACGATCGCCGTAGAAGAGGGACGCAGCGCGGTGCGTCACGCCAAGGAGAGCCTGCGCCAGTCGCGTACCGCCGCCAAAAGCGCCGGCGCCAAGGCGAAGAAGCTGGTATCGCGCGCCGCCGACAAGATCAGCGGCCGTGCCAGGAAGCGTCGCCGCCGGGTCGCGGCCGCGGTCGGCGCTGCGGCCGCTGTTGCCGCCGCCGCAGGAGTGGCGATCGCCAGGAGCCGCGGCGGGAAGCCCGCCAAGTCCTCCGCCAGAAGCAAGAAGGGAAAGCGGAAGTGATCCGGAAGCTGGCCGATGGGAAGTACCGCCTCTATTCGCGGAAGAAGAATCCGAAGACCGGCAAGCGCCGCAACCTCGGCACCTTCTCGACCCGCAAGGCGGCGGAGAAGCACGAACGGGAAGTGCAGTACTTCAAGAGGCACTAGGAAAACAAGAGCGCCCAGAGCCCAGAGCCCAGAGCCCAGCGCCGAGGCTCTCGGCCCTGGGCGCTGGGCTGCTTCTCCGTTCCACCCTTGCAACAACAATCTTGCCCGACCGGCACCCGATATACCTTTTGGTCGCGGGCCAATTGCCACCATGTGGAGGAGCAAGCCATGCCGCAGACCGAAGAGCACCGGGTACCTGGCGAGAAACTGGTCGATCGTGTCAAGGAACTGGTCAAGGAGGGGAACGCCCGGCGGATCATCGTCAAGAACGACCAGGGCCACACCCTGATGGAGATCCCCCTCACGATGGGCGTGGTGGGTGCGGTCCTTCTCCCGGTCTGGGTGGCCCTCGGCGCCATTGCGGCACTTGCCCAGCATTACACCGTGGTGGTCGAGAAGAAGGACGGGAGCAGCACGGGGATGACCGCGAGCAGTTGAGTGTCGCCTGTGCCCCGGGCTCTGGGCTTTGGGCCGCCTTACTTCACGATATCCAGCCGCGCTTCTGACGACGTGCTCTGCCCGCCGCCGGTGACCTGCAATCTCAGGCGGTAGCGTCCCGGCTCGAGGTTGCGCAGCCCCAGCGTGCGCTGGACTTCTTCCCAATCTGCATGTGCCGGCTCTGCCACGCTCACGGTCAGGCGCGGCCTGGCGCCCGGTTTGGCGTTGTCCTGATAGAACTCGAACCGGAGCTGATACGAAGTACCCACCACGAGCCCGCTCAATTGCACGTAGACCTCGGCGGTGCCGCCCGCCGGGAAGGTGTTGAGCGGGTTCAGCGGCACCTGCATCGTCCCCGAGTTCCAGAAGATGTGGCTGTCAGGGCGGCCCAGCACGAGGTCGCTGGCGGCGAGCGTGGTGCTGGTGGCCCGAGCGGCGAGGTGATCGAGCGCCGCCACGGCGCCGCGACCGTCGCTCTGGGTAAAGGTGACGCTGGCGGCGTAGCTGCCCGGTGCGACGGCAAACTCCTCAGTGCCGGTCAGGAATTCGTCGCCGCTGAGTGGCGCCGTCGTGGCAAATTCGCGGAGCGTGTCGAGGCCGGCGCGCTGGCCATCGCTGGTGCGGGCGGCGGAGACGAGAATATCGAGCGGATACACGACGCGGCCGCCGGCGGCGGGTGGCGTGGTGTAGGTCAGTTCCTTGCCGGGAACCGCGAACGCGACGACCAGCTCCGGGTGGTGGTCCGTTGCCCGCGCCAGACCGTAGATCTCCACGGCCGGATGGACGGCGTGTGTGAAGGTACGCGTGTCATGGTCGGTGGAGGTGGCCAAGTCGATCGACGCGCGGCCGGCATCGCGGGCGCGGACAATGTTGTTGCTGGAGATCCCGTCACCGAGGACCTCCATGTTCAGTCCTTCCGCAAGCTCGGCAATTCGCATCACCGGGGGGCGAAAGTGGATGCTCGGGCACGCTGGCGGAGTGAATACCACATTGTTTTCGCTGAGCGTATCGAGCTTGGCCGGGGAGAAGCGCGTCGACGAGGAACAAAGCGAGGTCATGACGCCGCAGACCTGATTCCGGATCGCTGGAGACATGCTGAGGATCGTCGGCACGAGGGTCGAGGCACCCGACGCGCCCTGGAAATCGCTGGCGCGGAACTGCAGATAGAGCGGCCCGCTCGGGCGATCGTAGCGCCACACCTCCACCGCATCGCCCTCGATGGACTTTGCGATCTGGTCCGGTGGCCCCTGGCGAATCCAGACAGCTCCCCGATCGTCGACCAGGTCCTGCGTCGGCGTGTAGTAATCGAAAGGCGAATCATGCCCGATCGTCTCGGCGTCGTTGAGCAGATGCGCCAGGTCGGGGAAACATTCGGCGTACCGCAGCGCGAAATGATCGGCGTCCGCCTCATCCTGGAAGTCGAGGGACGGCAGCGCCGAATGGAACTTCTGGCGGCCGGTTTCGGGGATCGAAAGCGGATAGACTTTCAGGGCGTATTCGAGTCGCTTGTAATGTTCGACAAGCCGAGCGCCGGGCTTCAGCCCGTCGGCTACATCCCGCTTGGCCCAGAATCCGGCGATCCAGCCGGAGCGGTGCTCGGCCGGCACACTGTCATAGGCGGCGAGCTCGGCGGGCGAGGCCACCCAGGCGATCGCCCGGCGGTAGGCCGCCTTCGCCGTGTCGGTCGCGGTGCCGGCACCCTGGATGAGCACGGCGTAGCCGTCCTGCGGGTCGCCGGTGGCGTAGAGGTCCTCCGCCAGTGCCAGCGAAACGGCGCCGCTATCAACCTTGCCCGAGGCCAACGCGCGCTGCTCCAACGCCATCGCCGAGTCGCGGTTGCCGGATGCACGCTCCAGCCGGGCGGCATCGAACAACGATGGTGGAGTCAGCAGCGCCCGTGCCTTGCGGAGTGCCGCGACGGCGGCCTTCCGCGTCAGGCCATCATCGTGCGCCTTCGGCAGCTCCGCGAGCGCATTGGCCGCCGCCGCGAACGACGGGTCGAGTTTCAGCGCTTCGAGGAACGCGCTCCCGGCGCCGGTGATATAGCTGGTCCCGGGGAGCATCGCGGCGCCGCCGCGGGACAGGACCGAATCGCGGGCAAGTTGCAGGCGAATGCGCCCAAGGCCGTACCACGCAACCGGGTTCCTCGAGTCGTTCTGGGCGAGGCGCTCCAGCAGGGTCTCGGCGTGGAGGGCATCGTTCGGGTCGCCGCTAAGCTCGGCGCGCCGACCGGCGCGGAGGGCGGCACATGTTGCCGCGCTATTGATGAGAGTCCCCACGCACGAGGCAGACGAAGAGACTTCGCCGGGGGAGACAGCGGAATACAACGCACGAACGGCCGAATCGGTCACCACTGCAGGTACTTGGGCCGTGGCACATGCACCACGAAGCACCGACATCGCCGCGGTGAGTCCACACGCCAGCACCTGAGGGACTCTCGAACACCTTGCTCTAGCGGTCCCCGTGACGATCGCCATCGCCATTCCCTTCGTGGTCCGGCAAGCGGAATGCGTACACCTGGTCGTCGGCAAGCAGAACATCGCTTGCGCCGCTTCCGATCGCGGTCGGAGTCAACCGGCGACCGCGGTCGGTCCCATCGACAAAGACTGCTTCGTGGAGTATCCACCGCCGGAGATCAAGAGCATAGACGTCGGACATGAATCCGGGCTCCTCGAACCCGAGCACTGCCCAGCTGCTATCAATGCCGCCCAGGAACCGGAAAGGAACCGCCGGCGCCTCATGCCCAACCAGTCGATTCGCGATCGGACCAAAGACGCGCTGGCCAACCCGATTGATCTTACTCCGGAGTGCAGACGGAAGACAACCGGCCAGTGTAATCGCGCCATCTTGGAGGCCGACACCGAAGAGGCAGCCGTCGCGATCGCGAAAGGCGAGCAGACGAGACGGCGAGACCTGAAGGAGTGCCCCGAAGGAAGCGCCTTTCCGCCAGGCCAATCCGGTCGGGATTGTCTTCAGCTCGCCCGATGGCGACACGTATTGAATGGTGGCGATCCCGCTTCGGGAGTTCAGGGTAAAGACGGCGCCGCTGCTTCCGAGTACCGGGATTCCGGCGAGAGACGCGGGGAGCCTGCGTTCGGCGCGAAAGGCCCCGGACTCGTCGAATGTGGCCACGACTCGTCGAACCGGGTCGAGCACTAGAAGTTGATGCCCGGCCAGAACGAGCGCGGTTGCACTGCGGAGTTCGCCTGGACCTGCCCCCCATCGAGCCATGCCATCGGTCTTCGTGGCTGTGACTCGGCCCAACGGGAACTCCGACCCTGGATTCATCGCGACTGCCACGGTTGCGCTGTCACGAGTTTGACCGACGGCTGCAATTCCGGAAGCCAAGCCGGTCAAACCCTCATTCGGGCCCAGTGGGCTAACGGTGATGACCAACGCACTGCCCTGCGCAAACTCGTTGTCCCTATCCGGCCACCGATGGCATGCGAACGACATCACGAGCGTCACCGCACTGGCCCCTGCGGCCAGCCGACGTCTCAGACCGCGGGCTGGCCCGGCACATCTGGAAGGCGCGAAGATCGTAGTCGCCCGGTCTCTGTACGGCAGGATGCCAGTGTCCGTTCACGCACCGGGACAGGATTCGCAGTCGAACTCATAAAGCCCCGTGGTGGGCAGGCCGCACGAATTATCGCCGTTTTGGCTCTGGCCGTATACGCCCGGCCCCGACTGGCTGCCGTACGCATCTTCGCAGTAGAGGAGGACCATGCCTAGGTCAGGAAAACACTCACTGCACACATAGCCCTGATCGGCGGTAGCCGGCCGAGTGAGGACAAATGAACCGATGACGACGACGTACGCAGCAAGGAGCGTGGTGTTGACGCGCATGGGAACCTCCGGGCGGAATGGTGTCGGGCTGGAACCGAGGAACGCTCCGAATCTGCGCGAGGCAGCCACCATACGCCATACGGAACTCCGTAGGGTTGCCGCCCGCTCGTACTGGCGTACCTTTGGCGCTGTTCCCGTCGAAGGAGTCCCCGATGTCCCTGCGCGCCGCAGCCAGCGGAACGGCGAACGCCGTCCTCACCATCTGTGCGGTGGCCCTCACCGGATTCGTCGGATGGAAAGAGGTTCTCCACCACGACTCGACATCTCAGCCGCCAGCACCCCCGCCCCGCGTACTTGACGACAGCACTTGGCACACCGTGGAATCTGTGGGGCATTGGACCGGGTCTCCCGCCGCGCCGGTGGTCATCGTCGAGTTCGGCGATTTCGAGTGCCCGTTCTGTGCCGCCTTCGCCAACCGGGCCCTTCGCGGGATCCGGAAGAAGTATCCCGATGAGGTGGCGGTCGACTTCCGCCACTGGCCACTGCCGATGCACCGGCTGGCATATCCCGCGGCCCGGGCAGCCGAATGTGCCGCTGCCCAGGGCCGCTTCGACGCGTACGCCGATGCGCTCTTCGCCAGGCACGATTCTCTCGGAATCATCTCGTTCGATAAGTTTGCGGAGGATGCCGGTGTGCCGGATCGGGCCGCGTTCGACCGGTGCAACGCCAGTGCAGTCCCGGTCCCTGCGGTCGAGCGCGACAGCCACGAAGCGATCGCCCTCGGCGCGCGAGGCACCCCCACTGTGATCATCAACGGGATCCTCTACTTCGCCACGCCGGATAGCGCACGCCTCGACAGCTACGTCCGGGCAGCGCCCGCCAAGGCCGGAGGCCGCGGCGCATGAAGATCCATCTCCGCGCCGCCACATCAGCGGTGCCCGCCGCCGCACTCGGTGATCGGGATACATCAATGATCCCGCGTGCAGACGAGGCACGCTACCGGAAACATCTCACTCCTCTCTTCGAGCGGATCAGCGCCAGTGAGGTGGAACGCCTGCTGCTGATCGGGGCCGCGTATGGGCTCACCAATTCGGCCATCGGCAAATGGCTGCACTGGTCGGTGAACACCGTAGAGAAGTACGCCACTCCGCTGCACGACCGCCTCGGGGTGCACTCGGTCAGGGCACAGATGGGCATCGTCGTGGCGCACCTGATCGCCCAACTCGAGGCCAACGGACGGCCCGCGACAGGAACTCGAGCCACGCGACGTGGGGGGGCTCATCACGCCTTGGACGGGCTTTGATCGCCTGACCGTGTTTGGGCGCTGCCTGGCCGCTTGGCGTCGCGTCGCGACGGGACTTGCCCGTAACCCCGCGCGCTGCGCCCGATCTCGATGCCGCCCCACTTGCGACCCTCGCGCCCCTCCGCTCATCCTAGAGTCTCAGTAAAGACTGCATGGAGAGCGGATGCCCGACACCAACCGGCCCTTGCTCAAGGGCACCCTCGACACCCTCGTCCTCAAGGCGCTCACCTGGGCGCCGATGCACGGCTTCGAGATCACCACCTGGCTCGAAGAGCATTCCGGCGGTGAACTCGCCGTCGACGATGCCGCCCTCTATCAGTCGCTGCACCGCATGGAGCAGCGCGGGCTGGTCGAGGCCGAATGGGGCGTCACCACGAACAACCGCCGGGCGCGCTACTACCTGCTGACGGCCGCCGGGCGGAAGCACCTCAGGGCCGAGTCGGCGTCGCTGGTGCGCTACGCCCGCACCGTCATGGCGGTCCTCGCCGAGCAGCGGGGGCGGGCATGACCCGCGACATCAAGGCCGGGGTGCACCGCCTCTTCCACCTCGCCATCCGACACCGCGACATCGCACACGACGAGATGGACCAGGAGCTGCGCTTTCATCTCGATGAGCGCATCGCGCAGTTCGTGGCGCAAGGCATGTCGGAAGGCGACGCACGGCGCGAAGCAGTGCGTCGCCTGGGAGCGCCTGAAGACGCGACGCGACAGGCGTGGCATCGTGACGCCGACCAGCGGGACCGCCGCGCGGCGTGGCGCGAATGGCTCGCCGACCTGCGCCAGGACCTGCACTACGCCGCCCGCGGCCTCGCCAACCGCCCCGGGTTCACGCTCGTCGCCGTGGCCACCCTCGCCATAGGAATCGGCGGCAACACCGCGATCTTCTCGGCGGTCGACGCGCTGCTCCTGCGCCGGCTGCCCTTCGCCGATCCCGGCCAGCTCATGGCCATCTCCCAGACCCCGCCGCGCGACCCCGCGGCGCCGAGCGACCAGCTCCTCCCCTGGTCGTGGCCCAAGTACGTCGTCTATCGCGACCACCAGCAGTCGTTCCGCTCCGTGGCGCTCTACGACGACCGCGACTACTCGCTGATCGGCGAGAACCCCGAGCGGCTCCACGGCGAAACGGTGACGGCCGGTTATCTGTCGACCCTTGGCGTCACCCCGATTGCCGGCAACGACTTCCCCCGCGACGAGGACGCTCATCCCGGCGCCGCGAAGATCGCAATCATCAGCAACGCGCTCTGGCAGCGACGCTTTCACGGAAGTCCGACGGCCATCGGCCAGGTGGTCGATCTCGACAGCGATCCCTATCAGATCGTCGGCGTCGCCCCGCCGGGCTTCAACGGCCTCACCGGACACGCCGACATCTGGGTGCCGGTCACCGCGCAGGATTCGTCGTCGCTGAATCAACCGTGGTCGCTCGAGTATTCGATGGTGGGACGGCTCAAGCCCGGCGTCACCGTGGCGCATGCGGCGTCCGAAGCCCGCACGCTGGGTCCGATCGTCTTTCGCGAGACGCCGATTGCCCAGGGGATGCTCTTCTCCGGGCCGAAGGGCACGTGGGGGGCGGATGCGCGCCCGCTGAATGCCGAACGGATCGCCCCGGTGCTGCGGCGTTCGCTGCTGGTGCTCTGGAGTGCGGTGGGATTCGTGCTGCTCATTGCCTGCGTCAACCTGGCATCGCTGCTGTTGGGGCGGGCGGCGGTGCGGCGCCGCGAGATCGCCATCCGCCTCGCCATCGGTGCCCGGCGCGGCCGGCTGGTCCGATTGCTGCTGGCCGAAAGCCTGTTGCTGGCGTTCCTGGGCGGTGTCGCAGGCGTGCTGCTGGCCACCGCCGGCATCGGCGCAATGAGCCGACTCAACGCCGCCGACGCCCTCAACGCCCAGCAGCTCACCGGACTCGGCGTCGCGTCGTTCGGCACCATCCGGCTCGACGCCACCACGCTCGTCTTCTCGTTCGGCATCACGCTGGTGGTTGGCGTGCTTTTCGGTCTCGTTCCCGCGTTGCAGGCCACGCGCCCGCAGGTGGTCGAAGCGATGCGCAGCGGCGACGCCGCCCGAGGCCATACCGGGCCGATCGGTGGCAGCCGGCGGGCACTGGTCGTCGCCGAAGTCGCCCTCGCCCTGGTGTTGCTCGCCGGCTCGGGGCTGATGCTCCGCAGCCTCGGCAAGCTGCTGGCCACCGATCTCGGCTTCGATGCCGGCCACGTGCTGACCGTCCGGCTCGCCACCGCACCGGGTGCGGTGGCGCAGGATTCGATGCCGGGGTTCTACGACCAGCTGCTGGCGCGGCTCCGCGCGCTGCCCGGGGTGACCAGCGCGGGCCTCGCCGGTTGCGCGCCGTTCACCGGTGGCTGCGCGTTCACCATCATCACCTTCCCCGACAAGCCGGCCGTGGCCGCCAACGCCAACCAGATGGTCGGTGTGCAGTTCGTCTCGCCGGAGTGGTTCCACACCATGCATGTGCCGCTGCGCCAGGGCCGCGTGTTCACCGCGGCCGATCGGATCGGGGCACCGAAGGTGATCGTGGTCAACGCCGCAGCGGCGCGGAAGTTCTGGCCCGGCGAGAATCCCATCGGCAAGCAGGCCAGGGTGTATCAGGGCGGCTTCTGGACCGGAGCGACGGTGGTGGGCGTGGTGGGTGACGTGCTCTACCAGACCATCGATTCGGTGGCGACACCCGACGCGTATATCTCGTACGACCAGTTCGCGCCGCCTGCCGCGACCATCTTCCTGCGCACCAGCGGCAACCCCACGGCGCTGGCCGCGGCCGCTCGGCGCACCGTGCAGCAGTACGCCCCCAACGATCCGGTGTACGACATCAGGACGATGGACGCGCTGGTGGGTGCCGCGAGCGCGCAGACCCGGTTGAGTGCCGTGCTGCTGGGGCTCTTCGCCAGCGTGGCGCTGCTGCTGGCGATCATCGGCATCTACGGGGTGATCTCATTCGCCGTCACGCAGCGCACTCGCGAGATCGGCATCCGCGTGGCACTCGGCGCCGACCGCGGCAGGGTGTTGTCGATGGTGCTCCGGCAGGGCGCGGTGCTGGTGGCCATCGGTGCCGCGATCGGCCTGGCGGCCGCGTTGCTGCTGACACGGGTGATGCGTTCGCTGCTCTTCGGTGTCACACCGGGCGACCCGGTAACGTTCGCGGCGATGGTGGTGGTGCTGATTGCGGCGGCGTTGGTGGCAACGTGGCTACCGGCGAGAAGGGCGGCGCGGATCGATCCGGTCGTGGCGTTGCGGGAGGGGTGACGCGACGCCGACGGCGTCGCGTCATCCCGAGCGCAGCGAGGGATCTCGATGCCGGCCCGTCACGCTGTCATCCCGAGCGCAGCGAGGGATCTCGATGCCGGCCCGTCACGGTGTCATCCCGAGCGTAGCGAGGGATCTCGATGCCAATGAGCCACGACGCGACGAAGCCGCCCCGGCGTTGAGATCCCTCGCCTTCGGCTCGGGATGACACCACCAGGAGCCGCGCTCCGTTCGGGATGACAGAACGGGGGGCGGTGCGGCGGTAAGGCCTCCGTTGATCGCTCGTTGATCCGGCCCGGATATCCTGGGGATCCGGCCGGCCGCACCACCACCCTGCCAGCCTTGACGATCGTATATACACCGGTATATTCCCGATGCGCTTCTCGTGGGATGAGCAGAAGAGCCGGGCCAACCTGTCTGCTCGGGGATTCGATTTCGAATTCGCATCCCTCGTCTTCTCGGGTCCGACACTTGAGCGCCTCGACACGCGCCGCGACTATGGCGAGCGGCGCACGATTGCGGTCGGGCGGGTCGCCGGTGTCACCCTCACTGTCGTCTACACCGACCGCCCTCGCCCGGGGACGGATCCCGAACGCCGCATCATCGCCGCATGGAGGAGCAGTCGTCGTGAGCGCCAAGCGTACGCCAAAGCGATCGGTGGTTCGTGAGAATCCCGGCCGGGGCCAAGCCGACCTGACCCGGCTGCGGCGCATGACCGAGCGGGAGATCGCGAGACAGATCCCTGATGATTTCGCCAACCTGCCCACCGATTTCTGGGACGGCGCAGCGCTGGTGGTTCCACCTGCCAAGCAGGCGATTTCGCTGCGGGTCGACGAGGATGTGCTGGAGTGGTTCCGCCGGCAGGGGCCGCGCTACCAGACACGGATGAACGCGGTCCTGCGAGCGTTCATGACCAGATCGTCTCGCGGCGCGTCGCGCGGAGCTGGCGCGCCCCGGCGGAAGGGTCGCTGACGCGCCATTGAACCGTGCCGGCCCGCCCGGCACGGCAACTCGCCCGGGGACGTGCCCTGTCGGCGGCGGTGGGCGGGAGTGATATTCCGCCTCTCGCGTGATCCGTCGATCGGTCGTGGCAACCGTACCGCAAGGGAGGGTCCCACCATGGCGTCCGGAAATTCTCTGCGCTCTGCATTCGTGATGGCCGCGTCGGCGATGATGCTGCTCCGGTCGACCCCCCCGCTGGCCGCGCAGGGCCAGTCGCAGGCGCACACCGCCGACTCCGCCACGATCCATCCCACCCTGGCACAGCGCAGCGACCAATTCCTCTACTGGGAACCGGCCGCGCGCGAGCAGGCAATGAGCGCCAGCGACCGCGCGACGTTGGCGGCGAAGCGCTATGCGACGGAGGAGGAACTCGAAAAGCTCGCCGTCATCGACCGCAAGGTGTGGATTCCGATGCGGGACGGGGCAAAGATGGCGGCCGACATCTATCGCCCGAAGAACGCCACGGGACCGGTGCCGATCATCCTGTCGCGCACGCCGTACGACTTCAACTACTGGGATGTCGCGCTGGGCGCGCCGGCCGACATGACGCAGGAACTCAACTACGTCAAGCACGGCTACGCCTACGCGATCATCCAGGAGCGTGGCCACTTCTACTCGCAGGGCAACTACGACATTCTCGGCCCGCCCCGCACCGATGGCGTCGACGAGATCAACTGGCTGACGACCCAGCCGTGGGCCAACGGCAGGCTCGCGCCGATCGGCTGCTCGTCCACCGCGGAATGGCAGCTGGGCGTCGCCGCCGAGAATCCTCCCGGACTCGCCACCTTCAACGTCGAGGGGTTCGGCGCCGGCGTCGGGCGCGTCGGCCCGTACTACGAGCAGGGCAACTGGTTCCGTGGCGGCGCGCTGCGGATGCTGTTCATCGACTGGATGTACACGGTCCAGAACCAGTTCCGGCCGATGGTACCGCCCGACATGACGCAGGCCCAGCGGATCGAGATGGCCAAGATGTTCGACCTGGTACCCACCATGCCGCCGGTCGACTGGAACAAGGCCCTCTGGCACCTTCCGGTCTCCGACATGATTCTCTCGGTGGGCGGGCCGCCGGGGATCTTCGAGACGCCGGAGCCGGTGCCGACCGGCGGCGACATGATCGCTCGCGACCCCGACTCGCCCGCCTGGTACAAGGGCGGGCTGTGGAACGACAGCATGCCGGTCAACCGCCCCGGGCTCTGGTTCATGAGCTGGTACGACGTGTCGGTGTCGCCGAACCTCGCGGCGTACAACTTCGTCCGCCGTACCGCGCCGCCCGCGATCGCCGACCAGCAGTACGCCATCATCGCCCCCGGGCTGCACTGCCAATACACCCGCGCCACTGATGCACACGACGACTTCAAGGTCGGCGACCTCGACATCGGTGACTCGCGCTACCCGTACGACGACTACATCCTCGACTGGTTCGATCATTATCTCAAAGGGAAGGACAATGGCGTCCTGAAGAACCACGCCAAAGTCATCTACTACCTCCTCGGCAAGAACGTCTGGAAGGACTCGCCCACCTGGCCGGCGCCGGGCGCCGAGACGCAGACCTTCTACCTGTCGAGCGGGGGCGACGCCAATTCACTCCATGGTGCCGGTGTTCTCGCCACGTCACCGGCGACCGCCGGCGCGCCCGACCGGTTCACCTACGATCCGGCCAACCCCGTGCCGACCCTTGGCGGGGGCGGCTGCTGCCTCGGGACCGTGCCGTTGGGGGTCTACGATCAGCGCCCGGTGGAAGCCAGGAACGACGTGCTGGTGTACACCACGCCGGCGCTCACCGAGGGGATGGAGGTGAGCGGCCCGATCACCGTGACACTCTATGTCTCGTCGGACCGGAAGGACACTGACTTCACCTTCAAGGTGGTCGATGTCTATCCGGACGGGACTGCCTACAACCTCACGTCGAACATCCAGCGGATGCGCTGGCGCGATGGCTACAATCATGGGCCCGTGTGGATGCAGCGGGACAGTGTCTACAAGGTGACCTTCCAGCCGATCGACATCAGCAACTACTTCTTCAAGGGTCACCGGCTGCGCCTGACGGTCTCGAGCAGCAACTTCCCGCAGTACGATCGCAACCTCAACACCGGCGCCGACAACCAGACCACGTCCGACATGGTCGTGGCGCACAACGTGGTGTATCACAGCGGCAAGTATCCGTCGGCGATTGCGCTCACCGTCCTGCCGGCGTCCCGGGAACGGCCGACCGACTCGGTGTCGCTGGCGCACCGGAAGGCGGACCGGGCGGGCCCGGGGCAGTAGGGCCCCTCCGCGGCCGCATCTCCCGGGCCCGGCGGACGCTATCTTGGAGCCGTGCCCGAAGCGCGTCGCTCCGCGACCGACTTGCCCCGCCGTGCCAACGCCGACCATGGCCGCTGCCATGGTCGATAGCGGACATCGCGCCGACGACACGGCGAGGATGGCGGAATCGCTGTACGACGAGCTGCGCGCGATCGCCCACCGCCTGCTGCGCAGCGAGCGGGACGGCCACACGCTGGAAACCTCCGCACTGATCCACGAGGCATTCCTCCGCCTCGCCGCGCAGCAGGCCGCGGAATGGCAGAGCCGCGAATATTTCCTCGGCGCGGCCGCCACGACCATGCGCCGGGTGCTGGTCGACTATGCGCGGACTCGCAACGCCGGCAAGCGCGATGCCGGCGTGCGGACAACACTGGCATCGATTGATCAGGAGTTCGGCGGCGGGAACGACGTCCTCGATGTGCTGGCGTTCGACGACGTCCTCGCGAGACTCGCCGACATCGACGACCGCTCGGCTCGCGTCGTCGAGCTTCGCGTGTTCGGCGGCTTCGATGTCGACGAAACGGCGGGGATCGTCGGCGCCTCGGCGACGACTGTCAAGCGGGATTGGCGATTTGCGAAGGCGTGGCTGGCCTGTCACTTGGCGCCGACAGCGTGACGGACCGGGCCGGCGTGGCGCACTGGCAACGGGTGCGAGCCGTGTTTGACCATGTGGCCGACCTCCCGCCGGATTCGTGGGACACCGCGCTCGACGTGCAGACCGGCGGCGATGCCGCGGTGCGTCGCGACGTCATGCGCCTCCTCGGCGCGATGCGCGCCGATGACCGGGTTCCCGACGTTCCGCGGATCGGGCTCGGTGAAACGGGCGACGGTGAGAACCGCGTCGGATCAGAGGTGGCGCATTACCGGCTGGTCCGCCTGATCGGGCGCGGCGGAATGGGCGCGGTGTACGAGGCGGTGCGCGCCGACGGTGCCTATCAGCGGCGCGTCGCGGTCAAGTTCATTCGTGCGGTGCTTGCGGTCGAGTCGATGGCCGCGCGCTTCCAGCGCGAACGCCAGATCCTGGCAGCCCTCGAGCACGAGAACATCGCGCGGCTGATCGACGGCGGCGCCACCGATCGCGGCGAACCGTTCTTCGTGATGGAATACGTCGACGGCTTGCCGATCGTCGACTATGCCAACGCCCGCCGGCTCGGCATCCGCGATCGGCTCCGACTCTTTCTGCAGGCGTGCAGCGCGGTCGCGCATGCACACGGTCGCTTCGTCGTGCACCGCGATCTCAAGCCAGCCAACATGCTCGTCACCACGGAAGGCCGCGTCAAGCTCCTCGATTTCGGCGTCGCGAAACTGCTCGGCGCGCAGGGCGGCGACGACCTTGTCACCATGTCTGCGGCGCGGCCGTTCACTCCCGAATACGCCAGCCCCGAGCAGTTGCGCGACGAGCCCGCCTCCGCCGCAAGCGACGTCTATTCTCTCGGCGTCGTCTTGTATGAGCTCCTTTCCGGCCGCCGGCCATATGAGCTCCCCGGCCGCTCGACCGTCGCCGCACTTCGAGCCGCCGAATCCGGGCCGCCCCGGCCAAGTACGGTGGTCTCCGTCGCCGCGGCACAGGCCACCGGTGAGACGAGCGTCGTCCGCTTGCGGCATCACCTCGCGGGCGAGCTGGACAACGTGGTCGGCAAGGCGATCCGCGCCGAGACGCGCGATCGCTACCACTCGGTGGAACAGCTGGCGTCCGACGTGGCGCGCTATCTCGACGGTCGGCCGGTGTCGGCGCAACCCGACGGCACCGCCTATCGCGTCCGCAAGTTCGTCCGCCGCCATGCGGCCGGCGTGGCGGTGGCGGTCACCGCCGTCGCGGCACTCGCCATCGGCGTCACGGCGGTCGTCCTGCAGGCGCGGCGCGCCCGGATGCAGCATGACTGGGAAATGGCCGTCAACTCCGCCGGGAATCTCGACGAGCTTGGCGTGATGCATCTGGCGCGCGGCGACGTGGCGGGTTCCGACTCCCTGCTGCGCACCGCCGTTGCGCTCTGCCGCACGCCGCGTCCCACGACCGACCTGCCCGTCACCTGCGCCGAAAGCTGGTACGACTACGCGGTGATGCTGCTCTGGAAGGGTGATCCGGTGACGGCCGAACAGGTGTTCCGTCGGCTGCTCGCCATGGCGGATGGCGCGCCGGCCGCACTGCGCGCCACCGCGCCGATGGAGGTGGCAACCGCCAGGGTGCTGTCCGGCCTCGCCCGCGCGCGAGATGCGCAAGGCGATCTTGGGGGCGCTGAACAGCTCTTTCGCCAGTCGATGGATCTCTTCCGTCGCGGTGACGCGGAACGGTCGACCGACGGCGTCGAGATGCTCGGCTGGTACGCGATCACGCTGGAGCGGCAGTCGCGCTACGCCGAAGCGGAGGCGCTGGTGCGCCAGGAGCTGGCGCTCACCGGAACCAGCGACGCCAGCATCCTCTGGCTGCATCTCGGTGCGATTCATCGCCAGGCGGGGCGCCTCGACCTCGCCCGGGTGGAAACCGAGCGGGGGCGCCGGAGCCGCGGCGCCGAGACGATTGCTTCGGGCATCTACTACGTCATCATCACGCAGACCGAAGGGCTCTCCGATCTCGCCGACGGCAAGGTCGACACAGCCGTCGCGGAACTGCGCCGCACGCTGGACGTGGCCAACCGATACTACGCGCCGTCGGATTATCGCCTCGCCGAAGCGCAGGCCGCGCTGGGGAAGGCGCTGCTCGCGGCACATCGCCCGGCGGAGGCGGCACGGCTGCTGACGGCTGCCCATGCCACGCTGGCGAAGGACTTCGGCGCCAGCCACCCCGAGACCATCGCCTTCGCGCACTACCTTGCCACGGCACGCGCGGCCCACTAGCGACAGCCCTGGTCCCTCCAGCCCCGGGTTTTCGCCACTCCCGGTGTGACCTCGTGGCACCCACAGGAGCACCACATGATGCCGTCCGATCGTCGTGCGAACCGCCGCCCCGCCGCATCCCTCTGGCTGCTGGCCTTTGCCGTTGCCTGCTCGTCCGGTACCACGACCGGCCCGACGGGTCCCGGCGGCTCCGCCGGGCCAGCCTCGCTGGCGGTTTCGAGCGGGGACGGGCAGACAGCGCAACCGGGCGCCGCGGTGCCGATTCAGCCGGCCGTGATCATCAAGGACTCGGCGAGCAAGCCGGTTCCGGGAGTGACCGTCACCTTTGCCGTCGATTCGGGAGGCGGATCGCTGTCACTGACTTCCGCCGTGACCGGCACCGATGGCATCGCCAGGGCCGGGATCTGGACGCTCGGGCCCGCGGAAGGGCGCAACACGCTCAAGGCGATGAGCGGCACGTTGTCGCCGGTCAAGTTCACCGCAACGGCGGCGATTGCCGGTGGTGCCCTGCCGACCGCCACGGTGGGAACCGGTGGCGGGACGATCACGTCCACCGATCCCGGGCCGCTCAAGGGATTTGCACTGGACGTTCCGGCCGGCGCCTTCAGCGCGGCAGTGCAGTTGCAGGTCAGCTACGCCTCGAGTGCCACGCTGCCACTTCCGGTCGGCATGACGGTGGCGTCACCGATCGTGACACTCGGCTCCAACGCCGCCGGCCCGGCCGCGGTCCTCTTCACGCTCAGGATCCCCGCGACGATCCCCGCGGGCCAATTCCCGATTGTGGCCATGGTCGACCCGTCGACGGGATTCCTCGATGCCCTTCCCACGCTCACGTACGACTCGGTGAGTGTCACGGCAATGGGTTCGGTGCTCGACGAATCGCAGCTGCTCGAAACGACGCGCCGTCCGTCCGGTCCCGGTGGGGCCGCCCTCCGATTGCCGCAGCAGGTGGCGTATGCCGTCATGCTCCGCGACAGCGCCCAGCTCCACACCGTCACGTTCGACACCCACTTTCTTCCCGGCACTGACGATTGGGAGTTCCTGCCGCAGCCGACCCAGCTCTTCACGAGCCCCGAAGCGGGGGAAGTCGTGTCGGAGCGTTACTACTTCATCCGCCAGAAGTCGCTCGCGTCGGGTGCACTCAACGCGCGGTTCGAGGAGGCGCCTGGCGTCACCGTGAGCGATGTCAGCGGCATCCAGTGGTCGGCCGCGCTGGCGCAGCAATTTGACGGCCTGATCGGTCCCCACATCCTGGCCGCGGCGGGGGCCCGCGCACTCAACCAGCTGCGTTACGACCGGAACACCATCCAGATGATCGCCACGTCGATGATCGCGACCGGCGAGCCGCAGATCGTGGCGTTCGTGGATCCCGCCAACGGCCAGTACTCCACGGTACTGGCGTACCGCTGGGACGGTCCGTCCGGCACGCTCTACACCGCCAATCCCGACCACCCCGGCGACCTCACGCGTCACGCCATCTGGGACAACAACGGCCTCGGCTGCACGCTGCTCTGCCTCGCCGTGGCCGGCGTCAATCACCTGATCGGATATCAGGCGCAGCTCGACGCGGAGTATCCGTCGGTGCTCGACGGCAGCATCGACAGGTCGCACTTTCCGGCGGCCTTCGCGACATCGTACGACTCCATCATCGGTGAGACACCGGAAATCGGCGTCGACACCCTGTTCATGGTGCACGATACGTCGCGGATGTGGATCGAGTGTCCGACCTGCGCGGGAAGCTATCCGACCTCGATTGCGCTCCGTAACGGGGCGAGCGGCATCGAGACGCAGCAGATCTATCTGCCGAGCGGGACGAATGCGTGGTCGCCGAGCGGTGGCCAGACCCAGACGGGGTTTGCGCTCGACGTGACCCAGTTGCCGTTGGCAAGCGGCAATCATTTTGCCGACTTCCAGTTCGGGATGGAGGTGCTTGGCCTGCTGACGCCGGCGGTTGGTCAGTCCGCGACGACCGGATGGCTGGGATGGAAAGAGCTTCACGTGATCAAGTTTGCGCCGACGATCAACGCGATGCAGGTCGTGGGCGGTGCACCGGTCACGTTCACGCTCGGTACCAATGGCGGTCCCGCGTTGCCGCACGACCTCACCTACCTGTTCAAGTGGGGCGATGGAACGGACAGCACCAGCGCCACGTCGCTCCCCGCGTCGGTCGATCACGCGTTTGCCAGGTCCGGAAGCGACACCGTCGTCATGGAGATGCATCATCCGAGCAAGCGGCAGCTGGTCGGCACCGCGTCGGTCGTGTTGACAGTGCCGCCGCTGGCATGGGTGTTCACGTCGGCGACGGTCACGTCGAGCGTGGTGCCGACGCTCTTCGACAAGAGCGATACGGTCAGGTCCCAGAAGGTCAACGCCATCCTGGCAAACCTGGAGGCCAACCCCGGCAACACCGTGCTGTTCAAGGTCGACTCGCTCGACTGCAGCTCGCTGGGGCTGGAGCAGTTTGCTGCCGGACCGGCCGTCACCGACGTGTTCGTGAAGAGCGCGCTGGTCAATGTCCTCGGCATCCACTGTACCGGTGCCGACAGCACCTTCGAGCTTGGCACGCTCAACGTCGGCCCCGTGGGAAGCGGACCACTCACGGGCAGCGCCACCCAGGTCGGCGGCGGCCTCGTCGTGCTGCTCGCCAACAACGTGACGCCGCTGGGTTCGGGTCTCGGCTCCATCAATGCGGTGATGAATGGCTCCACGCTGGCGGGCAGCTTCATCTGGTCGGTCGATTACGGTGCGGGGAGGTGGCAGTACACTGTGCAGTTCCAGGCCCAACAGGTTTCGCTGCCGGTCACGTTGCCGAGCGGCTCGGTGCGCCGCAAACCGTGACCGCGGGTGCCCCCGCAAGCCCGCCCGGCACACCTCGCCGGGCGGACCCGCGGACGGGCTACTCACCTGCAGCCACGCCACCCTCACGCCGCTTTCGTCGTCCCCTCAACCGATGGGATCGCCGCCAGGTCCGCCTTGAGCTGCGCCAAGTCGAACCCCGCCGGGGACTTCTCCTTCGCGAGGAAATCACTGCTCAACACCGCGTACGCCTCGTCGCAGTACGCGCCGTAGAAGCCCCAGCTCATCGCCTTGACGGTGCCCCACGTGACCACGTAGACGTTGCGGCGGTCATAGCCCACCGCGTTGACGCAGTGCCCCGCCATCGGGTCGGGAGCACCATCGCCCCGCGTCCCGTATGGCCTGAGGGTCCACGGCACGGTGAGGATGTCGTCGGCATTCACCACGAACTCCGGCAGCATCAGTCCCAGGTAACAGCCGCCAAAGATCGCCAGCGACTCCCTGGCCTGCTTCTGGTTCGCTTGGTCAAGCAGCGCGAACGCGTCGACGCGGTCCTTCCCCAGCCCGTGGGAACGCCAGTACTTGAGCACGTCGAGCATGCTGCAGCCGTTTTCCGGCCCCGGCGGCGTGAAGTGCTCGTACATCCGGAGCACGTCGGCGTCCTTGGGCGTGACCTGCTTCCCGGCGGCGGCGGTCCACGCCTCCACCATGTGCCCCACCGCGGCACAGGTGCAGTCGCCGTAGCGGTCGTTGTCGAACATTGGCCAGCTGCTCACACCGGTACTCCAGTCCACCGTTCTCGGCAGCGGCGGCAACGTCGGGCCCAGGTAGCGGCCGAACGAGAGGGTGCGAACGTCGCGCTCGGAGGGCTTCCGTCCGAGGCAGAGCGTGCGGGGCGTCATGCGTGCCTCCTGAAAGAGTGACTCGTGAGGTAAACGTCAGGCGGCCTGCGCGGCCGGTGAATCGGGTTGGTCGCCCTGTGACACCGGCGCGGGCGCGGGCTCCGGGGGTGGAACAGGAGCCGGCGGCTCGACCGGGTCGGGCGACGGCGCGGGAGCCGGGGCGGGTGCTGGCGGCGGGGCCTGGCCGCCGGTGCCGCCGTGGTGATACGTCGGCCCGAGGTTGCGCGCGCTCTCCCACGCGGCGAGCAGGTCGGCGTCGGGCGGCGTCACCGCCTGGTAATACGTGTCGAGCAACCGCAGGTCCACGACCACGCTGCGGGTGACCGCCTCCAGCTCGGCCCGAGCTCCGACGTGGTCGGCGCGGTGGGCGGCCGCATCGACCGTCACCGCATCGAACTGCTGCAGCGACGCGGTCAGCTCGTCGACGAAGGTGTCGCCGAGCCCCAGCCCCGTGAGCACGTCCTTGTTGGTGGTCGCGGCCGCCAGCAGCGACTGCGCGGCGAGAACGAACGGCTTGTTGGCGAGCCTGGCGGCCGGAAGGACGAACTGCCCCGAAAGCTCGGGGTGCGCCTGCGCGGCGAGGCTCGCCACGCGCACCAGGCGGCGGAGCTGTCCATTGTGGATGCGCACCTTCAGCGCCGCGCGCGTCGCGACCGCCGCCTGCTCGGCCGCGATACCGTCCGCGAGCCGGGTGGCGAGGGCGTCGGCGCTGGGGAGGTTGCTGGCGAGCCGGGTGACGATGGCGGTGAATCCGCCATCGGTGAGGGGGTGCGCCTTGGCGAAATCGAGCGCGCGGCGCGCCATGGTGAGGTTGCTGCGGATCCGGGCCTGCATACGACGCTCCTTCCATGAGGGGGACAGCTCGTGGAACCGACGATCGGGAAATCCACCCGACGGGAGTGTCGCAACGGATTGCGGCAATCGGGGGACGGCGGCAGGCATGGCGAGGATCGTGCCACAAGTTGCGGCGGAGGGATTCCGTGCGGTAGCGTGGCGTCGGCGCGACGCCGGACGTGACGGCGTAACTGTTGCTCCGCAGCGAAGTTGCGCCACGGCTTCAGGATGCCGACCGCCCCTGCCCGGGCCCGCTCTCCAGTGCTACTGCGGCTCTCATCGCCGGCGTCGCCCCGACGCTCGAGTGTCCTGCTGGAAGGACAGTGTGTCCTGATTTCGGGACACCCGGACCCGGGCAGAGCGGCGGAACCTTCCTCGTGAACGTCCCCGCAGTGCTCACCGGCAGAGTCGCGGTCCTCGCGGGCGGCGTTGCGGTCCTCGGGGGCAGCGGTGAAGTCCTCGCCCGCGCAGTGCCGATGCTCGTGACGGATGGCGCCGTCTGCTGCGCGAGGGGAGCGCTTGTCGGATACGGCAATGCGGGGGTCGGACGATTCAGCGCAATCTCGATGGGCAGCACGGCGTTGGTCAGGCGCAGGGCCGCCGTCCCCGTGGGCAGCGGGGTGGCAAAAGGTGGCATGAGTGCGGTGCCCGTGTCCGGCGAGGTGATACTCGTGTGCACTCGGGAGTCGGCCGCCAGCCAAGGCGCCTGCATCCCGGGCGGTGGGACCGCGCGTCGACGAACCGGTGAGCAATTCGTCAATCACGTGGCAGTGCTCGCGGTCACCATCGCGGTCCGGCCGGAGCGAGGTGCACGGCCCGCGTTTCGGCCCGACGTGTCCGCGCACCTCCCGGCGGCGGACCGGGGCGGCGGTGCGGTGCGCCGAGGTCGCCGGGCCGGTTGGTCCGTCCTTCCGGGGCGAGCGCCCGACCGCCATGCCGGGGCTCCCGGCTTGGAGTGGCGAGAAGAGAATCGCCCGGAACCGGACGGCAACTCAACGTGCGCACCTGCGGTGGCGAGTTTCCCGTCAGCGGTCGGCGTGGGCCAATCCGGTCGCGAGACGGCCAAGGGTTGGCGGCCAACCACTCCACCGCCCTCGCCACGTGACCGGGACCGCCGAAGCCGATTCCACGTCCTGCTTCGATCTACCGTACGATTCGGAAGAAAGTCAATCCCGACCGGCTCGAACCGAAGCCATCATGGCGTGCAGTAGACCGATGCAGGAAATATGTTCACTACCGCTCGTCGTACTCCCGCGTAATGCGTAAATGTCTCACTGATGGCAACGCCGTGGGAGTCAAGCGCCACGGTCGTATCACCCGGCAGTACGATGTCAGCGGTCGTGACTGAACCCGTCCCGTAAGGCCACAGGTTCACTTGCACTGTGACCGCGGTGGCATTTCCGTTCCTGGCGTGACAGACGTCCGGCAGCGTCAGCTTCGACGTATCGACGACGCTATTGACATAGGTCACATTCGCGTGGAGCAGGAAGTAGGCGGCATCGGACACCGCCGAGCCGTGCGTCCGGGCCGAATCGAGTTCATCGGAAAACGCTAGGTACTCAATCGGTGATGCCGCCAGGTGACTGCTGAGTGCCGAACAGAGGCCACTGTCGGTGATCCACCCCAAGGTGCAGGCGCTGTCGGTCAGCACGGGCAAACGGCCGAGCAGCGAATCGAACGTGGGCGGAGGCAGGTCGACGCCAACAGTCATGGATTTCGCACTTTGATCATCCAGCGTTTCATAGGCAGGGTAATAGCCGGTGTCAGGAACCGGCTTGAGAACGCTATCGCCCGTGAACCACACCGTGTCAATACCGGGGACACCGATAGCGCTGAAAGTCAGGCTCGGAGTCGAGTCCCCAGGCAATATTGTGCCCATTGCCCACCAACCGGCACTCGTCTTGCCAGCAAATTGAGTACCGACGGCCCAATCCGAGTCAGCGCCGGGTGATACCACCTTTCGACCCGGGGCGGTCACCCGAATGGTAACTCCAAAGAGGTGCTCCGGGCTGGCGGAATCCACGCTAACCGAAAGGACGACGGTGGTGGTGTCTCCCACCGTGGATACACTCCGCACTCGCGGCGTCGCCGTGACATTGGTCCCCGGGAGGCCTCCCTGTGCCGAGGCAGCACTTGCGAAGGTCGACAACAACAGAACCGGCCGGAGCAGACTGCGCATGATCAGGGCCTCCAGTACCGCAGGTGAAGATGACTGCCTTCCGGAAAGACAAACAGGCCAGCGGACGAATCGGACGTCCAAATTTTGTACAGTCTCGCGTATGCCTTGCCATGAACGTCCGCGTCGGCGCTTCGTCCCAACCGGTGCTCAAGATGCTTGATACTGTCCGCGCCCCAATGGGTGTCCAAGTCGAAGAAACCGCCATACGGCAAGCTCATGTCGTTGAGCAGCAGGTCATGCCCGAAAAGTCTGTGAATGCTGTCTGCTGCGGCTACGAGATATGGTATCATGGCCGGCACGGCGTAGAATGACTTCCGATGCGGTGAAATGGCGCCTGTGGTGTCGATGTACGTGCCGCTCGGATCAAGTTCCTCCAGACCGCCCACCCCGACGGTCCAGCGCTTCTGTAGACTATCTCCGTGCGCAGTCGCAATGACCAGTGTTACAGGTTCCGATACGGTGCCCGCCGTGTACGTCACGGTCGCACGGCCGGAGTCGTCCGTGGTGAGACTCGTGTGAGACAGCGTGCCAACAGGTTTCGGATAGCTGGAATCGGAATGGAAGTGGCCGAACACCGAATCGGAGCCGGTCCCACCGCTGTCGGCGGCGGACAATGAAAGAGTCAAACCAAGCGAGGGGATGTGCTGGCCTGCGCTGTCGACTTGAATTGTCATTGCAAGCGTTGTATCCCAATCATGGCCATCATACTGCGGTTTCGGTGCCCTACGCCCGCTGCCGGTGTGGCTCGTAAATATTGGCAGAATGAAGGGATTGCTGTCGGCCCCCATTGGCGTGTTGGCGCCATACGTCACGGTGATCTTTACGCCACTGATGAGGGTGATCGAAACGACGTAAGCGACATAATCGCTGTCGGCTGGAGTCAAGACGAGACTGTCAATCTTTCCCGTCAACGAGTCGATGGCGGGCTCGTTGTCGCCGGGGTCCCCGCTGTACGTGAACGCGACACTGTCGACTTCCCCGGTCGAGTCGTACGCCACCGCTGTGTTACCGGCGTACGTCGGGTCGAAGATTTCTATCACGGCCTTTGCGATCGGCGCACCGAAGGTGAGCGTGATCGGGGACGATGCTCCGGAGCCCGCGTCACTCTGAAAGGCAAGTTCGTCCCAATAGCTCCCGTCGGCATACGGCGATATCAGCCACGACACGCCGCTGTCGCTCCCGCTGGCGGCGTCAAGTGCATAGCCCTCGCCTTCAAGTACCGACGCCATCAGCGTCGAAGCGTACGGCGTTGTGGCCACGAGCACTTCCCCACCCCCGATTACCTGCTGCAACCGGAGCACGCCGGTGGCCATGGCAGTCGCGGATGGACGGATGGCATACGAGATGTCGATGGTCGAATCCGCCGCGAACCGGAACACCGCGAGCGAGTCCGGCAACGTGGCAATCGGATACGTGGTGGTGGCAGTTCCCGCGGTGACAACGAGCGCCATGGAACCACCGGCCGCACGGATCGCGCTGTCGGCCGTGGCTCGCAGACTGACCTCGGTGCCGGGTCGGCCCCGGACCGTGAAATGGGCGAGCGTTCGAATGCGGTCTATCGAGTCGGCCGAGGTATGTCCGAGCGCCAACCGCCCATGCGACTCGAAGAAGGTGCACTCAGGATTGCACCGTGACACGACCTGCACCGGCGCGGTGCCGTACGGCAACGGCGTCGTGATATCGTTCCGACAGGCCCCGACCACGACCAGGAATGCCGCCGCAAGGCCGGCAACGAGGATGACCGGGCGGGGGGGGGGCGAGACGCCACCGGAGAGTGGTGGGTTTGCGAATCATGCGTTGCGCCCCTTTCTGGCCCTGCGCGTGGTGATCTGCGTCCGGTGTACGTAGACCACGCGACGTGTATTTCACATAATGAGGCCAGGTTCACGCCGTGTCAAGAGGCGCGAATGGCCAGACCGGCGCGTCGCGGTAACGATTCGGCGATGCCAACGGGGAGTGCTCGGTCGCCCTCGGCAGCGCGGTGCCGGCCGTTCGCGCGTCGCGCGTGGCGCCCGCCAGCGTTATGCGTGCCGGATAGCGGCCAGGCCCGGCGGACCTATCCCGCGATGCGCCACTCCGCCGGATGCGCCGGCCCCGGCGGATCGATCGAACAGGGGCGCGCGAAATCGTCGGGGGCGCGGACGATCCGCCCGGGCGCCTGGTCGGGATCGGCCGGGTGGTCGTTGCTCATGAAGCGGATGAAGTCACCCATCCCGCCGGACATACCGGCCGAGCTGGGGGTGAGGCGGTCACGCTGGCGTTGGGGAAGGCGTCGGGGGGACATCGCAATACTCCAGTCTGGGTGACGGTGACGGCAGCCGTCAGAACCTGCGCGGTGCGCTTCAAACTCCGGTGACGCCGCGCTTCGTGCCCGCAGCACACCGGCAGCGCGCCGCGCCGTTGACGAATGACGATATCTTCCCTCCGTCTCCAAACGGATAACGATTGCTGATGCGAACGTTCCAGTCCGGTATCGTGGCGGTCTCGTCGTTGCTGGCGCTCGCCGGCTGTCATCACGCCGCGCCGGGTCCCCAGTTCGATCCGTCCCTCAACGTGAACCTCAAGGCCTCGACCCGGCTCCCCGACGGGCTCTACTACCGCGACATCACCGTGGGATCCGGCGACAAGGCGAAGGCCGGCGAACTCGTGGCGGTGGAATACGTCGGCTGGCTGACGAACGGCAAGCAGTTCGACGCCACGCAGGCCGGCGGCGCGCCGTACACGTTCCAGCTCGGCGCGGGGCGGGTGATCAAGGGGTGGGACGAGGGGGTGGCGGGAATGAAGGTGGGCGGCCGTCGGCAGCTGATCATCCCGGCGGAGCTGGGCTACGGCGCCACGGGCACCGGAGGAGGCCTGATTCCGCCGAATGCGACGCTGGTATTCGTCGTCGACCTGGTGGGCGTGAAAGCACCATAGAAGAAGCCCCAGAGCCCCGAACACGGAACTCGGCGCGCGAAGCGGGGGGCCGTGGGTCTCGGATCCCCGGTTCTTCCTTTCTGTTCGGGGGGGCACGACAGGGCCTCGCAGCGACGCTTCGCGGAGCAGCTGGCAAGAGTTCGGCCCAATACCACGAGCGGGGATGCGTGAGCGCGGAGCAAGAGGCCTTGTCGTGCCCCCGCCGGACAGATCGCTCCCCGTGCGCACTCCATCGGCAAGACGAACGAAGCGCCCGAGCGGGCGTGCGGAGCGCGGGTGGGTGAGAGGGCCTCTGGCTGCGCGCCAAGCTCCGTATGCGGGGCCCTGGGCTCTGGGCTGTCTTTCGCTACCCCCCACTCCCCGACAACAGTTTGATCACGTCATTCACCCGGCTGTTCGGGATTTCCATCGCCAGGTTGTACTGCTCTATCAGCCACCCTTTCGCCGCCTTCATCAGCACGCCTGAACCGCGGCACGGCCCCATCCAGGTGTCGAGCTGTTCATCGAACCAGGCGATGGTGCCGTCGTGGGAGTAGGCGATGTGGCGGTCATGAGGATGAAAGTCCCACGCCTTCTTGCGGTCGAAATACGGCTTGGCCCACGCCTCGAACGCCGGCTTGACCCAGCGCTCGCCGGGGTCGGTGCCGAGAAAGACGGCGTCGGACGCCATGGCGCCGAAGTACGCCGGGGCATCGGCGATGGCGGCGGCGTGGTGCCAGCCGTCGAGCACGGCGCTGATGGCGGAATCGGCCGCCTGGGCAGGAAGGGCGGCCGGGGTGGCGACAACGAGCAGGGCGAGGGTGAGCTGGCGCACGGGGTCCTCTTCCGGTTGGCGGATGCTCCGAAGATCGATGCCGGTGCGACCGAGCGCCAGCGGGGAACGTGACGCCCCTTTCCGGAACGATGGGGCGGCGTTCTACTTCACCCCTTCTCCGCCACACCTTCGAGGCACGGCCATGTGGAAGATCGCGGTCCCCTGGTGGGAACTGATCGTTCGCGCGGTGGTGGTGTATGTCTTCCTGCTGATCCTGCTGCGGGTCACCGGCAAGCGCCAGGTGGGCCAGCTCGCACCGTTCGACCTGGTCTTGCTGCTGGTCCTGTCGAATGCCGTGCAGAACTCGATCAACGCCGGCGACAATTCGCTGCTCGGCGGGTTGATCTCCGCGGTGGCGCTGGTGATCCTCAACTACGGTGTCGGTTACCTCTCGGACCGGAGCAAGAAGCTCGAGGCGCTGATCGAGGGACGGCCGGTGGTGGTGATCCACAACGGCAGGTTGTACGACGACGCCATGCGCGGGCTGCGGCTCACCCATCACGAACTGCACGCCGCCTTGCGGAAGGAAGGATGCGCCAGCGTTGAAGACGTCCGCTACGCGGTGCTGGAGAACAACGGCACGCTCAGCGTCATTCCCAAATAGCCGAGCGGCAGCACTCGCGCTGTTGCTCGCCGCGGCGCCGGCCGTCGCTGGCGCACAGGCGGCTCCCCACCCCGTTCCCGACTCCGCGCCGCAACGCTTTACCATCGCGGCCGACGGATTTCCGCTGGCGGTGTTCTGCCGCACACCCGCCGCGGCGCCGACGGGAGCGATCCTGCTGGTGCATGGGCGGACCTGGAGTTCGATTCCCGACTTCGACCTGCAGGTGCCGGGAGAACAGAAGTCGGTGCTGGCGAAGTTCGCGGCCCGGGGCTGGACCGCCTGCGCGGTGGACCTGCGCGGCTACGGTTCGACGCCCCGCGACAGCACCGGCTGGGACACCCCCGACCGTTCGGCCCGGGACGTCGCGGCGGTGCTGGCATGGCTCGCCCAGCGGCCCCACGGCGCGCGACTTCCCGTGCTCCTCGGCTGGTCGAACGGCGCGCTGGTGGCGCAACTCGCCGCGCAGCGCTTTCCGGCGCGAATGTCGGCGCTGGTGCTGTACGGCTATCCGTGGGACGCGACGACGCCGTTCATTGCCGACCAGCCCGGCAGCCAGCCGCTCTACCAGCGGAACACTCCCGCCGACGCCACCAGCGACTTCATCACGCCGGGGTCGATCTCCCGCGCGGCGATCATCGCCTACGAGAGCACCGCGATGACCACCGACCCGGTCCTTGCCGATTGGCACCGCGCCGACGAATTCAACGCGCTCGACCCGGCGCGACTCACCGTGCCGGTGCTGATGGTGCAGGGTGAGGGCGATCCGAGCATCACCGGCGGCCAGCTGGAGCGGATCTTCCACCGCATCCGGTCACGGCCGAAGCAGCTGGTGATCCTCCACGGCGGCGATCATGCGGCGCTGCTGGAAGAGACGAAGCCGGAGTTCGTGGAGGCGGTCGTGAAGTTCCTGGGTGGACGAAGATGAGTTCGGAAAGGCGCCCACGGCCTTTCGATTTCTAGTGTGAATCCTGAATCACATCGAAATACGTCTTGATCTTTCCCTGTTGGACGTCCGCGATGAACGACGGAATGTTGCTCAGCAGCGACCCGAGCCGGAAGCCGCCGCCGGTGCCGCGAAAACCGCCGCCGGCCGAACGGATGAGGGTGCTGGTGGAGTCGAGCGGCAGCGAGGCGACGTTGGCGTAGAACTGCGACGCGATGTTGTCCTGCCAGAGGTACTGCTCGACGTTGGAGGTGTAGAACGCCATCACGAACGAGTGGTGGTCGCGGATGTAGTCGCCGACGGCGCGGAGCGCCTTGGGGCCGCCGAAGTTGCCGACCACCGGCACCAGCAGGTTCTTCTCCTCGAAGTCGCGCAGGGTGCGGTAGTTCGCCTCGGTGGCGAGGTAGCTGCGATCGAGGCCGGAGCCGTCGTTCTGCACCATCAGGTCGTAGTAATTCGGCATCCCGCGGCCGCCGCGATAGCCGTAGCCGTACCCCTGGTTGGGATAGGAGTAGTTGATCTCCGGACCGGCCTGGAAGAAGTCGCTGAAGATGCCGGCCAGCTGCTGCACGTCGGCGGGGTCGAGGGGAAAGCCGTGGTCGTGGAGCAGGTGGTCTTCGATGGCGGCAAGGGTCTGCCGGTAGAGGGCGCTGTCGGGCGGCTCCGAATCGACGGCGGCGAAGAGCGCGGCCGCCGAGGCGGTGGTGTCGAGCCCCACGGGGCGCCGCCGGGAGAAGAGCCGCGACACGTAGGTCACCCGGTCGGGTGATGTCTCCAGGAGCGCCTTGTACATCAGGTGCTCGAGGAGGTTGCCCCGCCGGACATCGACGATGAACGCCATCGCCGGATGGAGCGCCACGATGTAGGTGAAGTTCTGCTCCGGGGCGACGCCCAGGTAGACACCGCCGGGACGCGTGGTCTTCAGCAGCTCCGGAATGACGTACTGGTACCCCATCTCGTTGGAGAGGAGGTTTTCGGAGCGGAAGTACCCGTTCGGCTCCGACATGGAGGCCGAGAGCTGCCAGAACTCGGTGTCGCTCAGCCGGGTCGGCAGGCCCTGGGCGGGAAGCCGGCGACAACCGGTTGCCCCGGCGGTGAGCGCCGCCATCATCACGGCGGCGAACAGGTCGCGACGTGTCAGGGTTATCATGTTGCGGATCTCCGGGCACCAAGCGGGACCACAAGAATAAGCGTGTGAGGTGAGACGATGCGTAGCACCCTCTCCGCGGCCATCCTCGTTGCCGTCTCGGCCTGCAACGGCCTCCCGCCGGGGCACAGCGACAGCGACATCGCCGGGACCTACCATGCCACGACGCTCGAGGTCGACGCGCCGAACGGCACCACGCACGTCGACTATCTCCTCGTCGGTGGCTCGCTTGAGATGACGCTGACCGCCGACGGCCAGGTCTCGGGGTTGCTGAACCTCCCCGCGAGCAGCCTCGCTCCGGCGGTCAGGGCCGACCTCACCGGCACCTTCCGGATCACCGATCCACAAGTCGACTTTTCCATGAACGACACGTCATTCGTTTCCAACCTGCACTGGCTGATCGTGCTCGACCGTCTGCAGACGACCGGGGCATTCACGCCGGCGCCGGGGACGACGATCACGGCGGTGCTCAGTCGGGCGCCGTAAGCCGGCCGCGCGCCTACCAGCACAACCTTGTCACGCCCCCGGGCTCACGGCTGCGATCTCCCGGCCGCAGTCCCGGCCCCCTGACACATTCGCCGCCCCTGATTCGTCCCCCTTCGTGTCAGAACGAACCGGAGGCGGGAAATGCGGAAGTATGTAGCAAGCGGCGTGGCGGGAATGCTGATGGTATTGGCCGGGTGCTCTCACTCCTCACCGTCGACCTCACCGTCGACCTCGCCGTCGCCCGCGGCGGAGTCGACCACGTCGAGTCCGGCGGAGGCACCGCGGCAGGGCGAAATCGGCGAGCACACCTTTACCATCCCGGCGGGAGAGACGGTGCGGGCCGACCTGGCCCGGGGCACCGTCTACCGCGCGGAGCTCGACGGCCAGAACGTGGGGCTCTCGATCCGGCCGATCGTGGCAAGCATGCAGCGTCCGCTGGTGGAGAAGATGTTCGCCGGGACCAGCGCGAGCGGGACGTCGGTCTACACCATCACCTGCTACGCCACCGGCCAGTACGAGTTCTACACCACCGGTGGGGCGTTGCAGCCGCTCACCCTGCACCTGTCGTTCGTCAAGAACTTCAAGATCAAGGGCGACACGACGTAAGCCCGGAGCCCGGAGCCCGGGGCCCGGGGCCCGGAGCCCCGCGGTCTTGCAGGTTCCAGCTCCGGGCGGCAACTTGGAAACGCCCCATCCCGGAGGCGTTCCCGAGCATGACGCATGCACCACTTCCATTGGCGCGTCCCCGCTTCGGCCACACGATGCGGACCGACGCGTGGTGGATCCAGCCCGTCGCGGTCTTTTCGGTGCTTTCGCTGTTCATCGTCTATGCCACCTGGGCGGCGCTCCAGGGGAATCACTACACCTACGGCCCGTACATATCGCCGTTCTACTCGCCGGAGATCTTCGGCACCACGCCGCACGCGTGGTTCGGGCCGAAACCGGGGTGGTGGCCGTCGTGGCTGGTGTTCTCACCGGCGATCCTGATTCTCTGGGCACCGGCGGGCTTCCGGGTAACCTGCTACTACTACCGGGGCGCGTACTACAAGGCGTTCTGGGCCGATCCGGTCAACTGCACGGTGGCCGAGGCGCGCAAGCACTACCTCGGTGAGCACTACCTGCCGCTGATCCTGCAGAACGTGCATCGATACTTCCTCTATCTCGCGCTGATCTTCCTGGTCTTCCTGGCGCACGACGCCTGGCAGGCGATGTGGTTCACCGGTCCCGACGGCGTGGCGCACTTCGGCCTCGGCGTGGGCACCCTGCTGCTCGTGGCCAACGTGGTGCTGCTGGGCGGCTACACGCTGGGGTGTCACTCGCTGCGGCACCTGGTGGGCGGCGTGCTGGACCGCCTGTCGGAGCATCCGGTGCGCGCCGTGGCGTACGACTGTTCCACCTGCCTCAACCGCAACCACCTCAAGTGGGCGTGGACGTCGCTGATGATGGTCCCGTTCTGCGACATCTACATCCGGCTCTGCTCGATGGGCATCTGGCACGACTGGAGGATCTTCTGATGGCCGACGTCCAGGCCTTCGAGCACGACGTGCTGGTGGTGGGCGCGGGGGGCGCCGGGCTGCGCGCGGCGATTGCCGCCGCGTCGAGCGGCGCATCGGTGGGCGTGGTCTGCAAGTCACTGCTCGGCAAGGCGCACACCGTGATGGCCGAAGGCGGGGCCGCGGCGGCGCTGGGCAACGTCGACGACCGCGACAACTGGCGGGTTCATTTCGCCGACACGATGCGCGGCGGGCAGTACGTCAACAACTGGCGCATGGCCGAGCTGCACGCCAAGGAGGCGCCCGACCGGGTGCGCGAGCTGGAGGCGTGGGGCGCGGTGTTCGACCGGACGACCGACGGGCGGATCCTGCAGCGCAACTTCGGTGGGCATCGCTATCCGCGGCTGGCGCACGTCGGCGACCGCACCGGGCTGGAGATGATCCGCACGCTGCAGGACCACGTGGTGCATCTCGGGGTCGACGTCCACATGGAGGTGACGATCGTCACCCTGCTCAAGGACGGCGACCGGGTGGTGGGGGCGTTCGGCTACGACCGCGAGCGGGGCCGCTTCCGGCTGTTCAGGGCGAAGGCGGTGGTGCTGGCCACCGGCGGCGCCGGGCGCGCGTTCAGCGTCACCAGCAACAGCTGGGAATACACCGCCGACGGACAGGCGCTGGCGCTGCGGGCCGGCGCCGAGCTGATGGACATGGAGTTCATCCAGTTCCACCCCACCGGGATGGTCTGGCCGCCCAGCGTGCGGGGGATCCTGGTGACCGAAGCGGTGCGCGGCGAGGGCGGCGTGCTGCGCAACAGCGAGGGGAAGCGCTTCCTGTTCGACGAGATTCCGCCGGCCTACCGCAACCAGACCGCCGACAACCCCGACGAGGGGTGGCGCTATACCCAGGGCGACAAGTCGGCGCGGCGCCCGCCCGAACTCCTCACCCGCGACCATGTGGCGCGCTGCATCGTGCGCGAGGTCCGCGAGGGCCGCGGCTCGCCGCACGGCGGTGTCTTCCTCGACATCGCCTGGATCCGCGAGAAGCTCCCCCACGCCGCCGAGCACATCAAGCGCAAGCTGCCGAGCATGTACCACCAGTTCAAGCAGCTGGCCGACATCGACATCACCGCGCAACCGATGGAAGTGGGGCCGACGACGCACTACATCATGGGTGGCGTGCGGGTCGACGGCGACACGCAGATGAGCACCGTGGCCGGGCTGTTTGCCGCCGGGGAGTGCGCCGCCGGGCTGCACGGTGCCAACCGGCTGGGCGGCAACTCGCTCTCCGACCTGCTGGTGTTCGGCAAGCGCGCCGGCGACCACGCCGCCGCCTTTGCCGAGGCCCACGGCGCGGGACACATCGACGCCGCCGTGGTGGAAGCGGCGGCGGTCGACGCCCTGGCACCGTTCGAGCGCGGCACCTCGGGTGAAGGGCCGTTCCAGCTGCAACACGAGCTGCAGGCGGTGATGCAGGACGAAGTGGGGATTGTCCGGCGCGACGAGGAGATGCGCCGGGCGCTGGAACGGATCGGCGAGTTGCGGCGCCGCGCGGCACAGGTGGGTGTCACGGGAAATCGCGAATACAACCCCGGCTGGCACACCGCGATGGACCTCCGCAACCTCTGCGATGTGGCCGAAGCGATTGCCCGCTCGGCGCTGGACCGTCGCGAAAGCCGCGGCGCGCACTTCCGCGACGACCTCCCGGAGAAGGACCCGGAGGGGGCGAAGTACAACACGGTGGTGAAGCGGGACGCGACCGGAGGGCTGGCGCTGAGCCGCCGGCCGATCCCGCCGATTCCCCCGGAACTGCAACGCATCATCGAGGAGCAGGCCGCATGACCGGCTCGGCGACCTTCCGGATCTGGCGCGGCGCGCAGGGTGCCGGCGCGTTCGAGGACTATCGCACCGCGGTCGACGAGGGGATGGTGGTGCTCGACGCGGTCCACCGGATCCAGGCGGAACAGGCCAACGACCTTGCCTGCCGCTGGAACTGCAAGGCGGGCAAGTGCGGCTCCTGTTCGGCGGAGATCAACGGCAAGCCGCGGCTGATGTGCATGACGCGGCTCAGCCAGCTCGACCTCGACCGCCCGGTGACGGTGGAACCGATGCGGACCTTTCCGCACGTGCGCGACCTGGTGACCGACGTCTCGTGGAACTACACCGTCAAGCGACGGATCCGGAAGTTCACTCCGCGCCCGCCCGATGCCGCCGACGGCACGTGGCGGATGCAGCAGCGTGACGTCGACCGGGTGCAGGAGTTTCGCAAGTGCATCGAGTGCTTCCTCTGCCAGGACGTCTGTCACGTGCTGCGGGAGCACCACAAGGAGGACGAGTTCATCGGCCCCCGCTTCCTGGTGCACGTTGCGGCGCTGGAGATGCATCCGCTCGACACCGTCGACCGCCGGGAGGAATTGAAGGAGGCCGACGGCATCGGGTACTGCAACATCACGAAGTGTTGCACCAAGGTCTGCCCGGAGAGCATTGCGATCACGGACAATGCGATCATTCCGCTGAAGGAGCGGGTGGCGGATCGGTACTATGATCCGGTGAAGGCGTTGGTGAGGTTGGTCGGAAGGAATGGATAGCCCGGGGCCCGGAGCCCGGGGCCCGGAGCCGAGAGCCCAGAAGCCCAGAAGCCCAGAAGCCCAGAGCCGAGAGCCCAGGGCCGAGAGCCCAGAAGCCCAGGGCCCAGTTGGAAAGCGGCCCGTGCCGTGGTGTTCCGCGTGCCAACCCTGGGCTCTGGGCCCTGGGCCCTGGGCCGGTTTCCCGAAGGAGATCTCCCATGTTCGACCTGAAATCACTCTCCCGTGACGCGATTCCTGCCGCGCTCGAGAAGGCCGAGCAGTATCGGCTGCTCAACCAGCCGTTCGCGGCGGAGAGCATCTGCCTCGACGTGGTGGCGGTCGAGCCGGCGCACCAGCTGGCGTGGCGGACGTTGCTGCTGGCTCGCACCGACCAGTTCCCCAACGATTCGGCGGCGGTGCGCCGGGCGCGCGAGGCGCTCGACCAGCTGCAGTCGCCCTACGAGCGGGCGTACTACGCCGGGCTGATCGCCGAACGCCGGGCCAAGGCGCTGCTCGACCAGCGGGCACCGGCGCCGGGGTCGCGTTTCATGGCGTACGAAGAGCTGCGGGAGGCGATGGCGTGTTACGAGCGGGCCGAACCGCTCCGGCCGGCCGGCGACGACGACGCCATCCTGCGGTGGAACACCTGCGCGCGCCTGCTGGACAATTCTCCCCACCTGGTGCCCCGCCCCGACGAGCGGACCGAGCCGGTGCTGGGCGAATAGCGCGACGCCGCGCGCCGGCGCGGAGAGGGGGTCTTGCCGGTTTCGTGTCGGGGCGTGAGTATTGACGCCACCGAGAACCCAGACCTTTCTGCTCAACTCCTCTGCGTATCCCTTGACGACTCACGCGCCGGCGGCTCACCGGCGCCGCGCCGAGCGCCTTGCCGCCGGGCACCCGTCCGGTTGCCAATGGCGCCGGGCCCGTCGCGCCGCGGCGTTCCGCCCGCTGCTGGTAACGGCGCTGGCGGCCATGGCGGCGGCCTGCGGCTCGCCCGGTGCCGGCGGGACGACGGCCACGCCCGGCGCCATTGCGCTCGACATCGCGACCGCTTCAGTGACCATCGCCCAGGGAAGCTCCACCACCATCGTCGTGACGGTGACGCGCTCGGGAGGCTTCACGGGCGCTCCGTCGATTGCCGTCGACAGTGGGCCGCCCGGGGTCTCCGCCACCCTGGTCGACAGCACCACGCGCGGCGACGTGGTCTCGGGCACGGTGCGGGTGACGGTGCCGGCAATCGTGGCGCCGGGGTCATACACCGTGCGGCTGCGTGCCTCCGGGCAGAACGTCACGAGCGCCACCGCGTCGTTCGGGCTGGTGGTGATCACTCCGCCGCCCCAGACGTTCACCGTCAGGCTGTCGGCAACGGCGCTGAGCGTAACCCAGGGCGCGGCAGATTCGTCACTGCAGCTGCTGCTCGATCGCAGCAACTTTGCCGGCGCGGTGACGCTGGCCGTCGACAACACCCCGGTCGGCGTCACGGCGTCGTTCGGTGCGGCTCCCACCACCGGGACGGCACTGGCCGTCGTCTTCACGGTGGCGCCGACGGTCGCCCTCGGCAGCTACACGCTGGTGCTCCGCGGCACGGCGGCGGGAGTGGGCGACCGGACCGCGACGCTGGTGCTGACCGTCGCGCCGGCCGGCCACTACGCCCTTTCCGTGACGCCGCCGGCAATCACGCTGCAGCAGGGCGCATCGACGGCTCCGGTGATCAATCTCGATCGCAGCAACTATGGCGAGAGCGTAGCACTGCTCGCCGAACACGTGCCGGCGGGACTCACCGCGGCGATCCTGCCGGGAACGACGGCGGGGCCTGCGGTATCGCTGTCACTCACCGCCGCCGACCAGCTGCCGGTGGGCGTGGACACGGTGCTGATCCGCGGCGTCGCGCCAGGTCTCGCCGACCAGGTCGCACCGCTGGTGGTGACGGTGGTGCCACCGGGCCCCAGCGCCATCACCGTCGTCGGCGGCAACAATCAATCGGCGATGGCAGACGACCCGCTGCGCGACAGCGTGCGGGTGCGGGTCACCGACCAGGCGGGCCGCGCCGTTGCCGGCGCCGCGGTGGTCTTTGCGGTGACCAGTGGCGAGGGCACGGTGAGTGCGGACACGGTGCCGACCAGTGCCTCCGGCACCGCTTCCGCCGCATGGACATTGGGCCCCGACCTTGGTCAGCAGCAGCTCACCATGACGGTGGCGGGGATTTCGGCCAACGCCGTCGCGGTCGCGTCGGGGTGCGACCCGGTGAGCTGCGCCGCGTCGCTGGCCATCGACAACCGGCAGTGGATGCCGTTCTCGATCACCACGTACGACGGTTCGAACCAGGTGGTGCATCCCGACATCACGTGGGGGGGGCCGGGGCGGTGGCGCTGGATGGCGATCACCCCGTACCCGGGCGGCGACGCCGCCTACGAGAACCCGTCGATCTATCAGAGCCGCAACGGTCACGTCTGGCGGGCACCGAGCGGACTCGGCAACCCGGTGGCTTCACCGGGCAGTGCGGGCTACCTCTCCGACCCGGACATCTCGGTCGACACCGCGACCGCCACGCTCTGGATGTACTACCGGCAGGTCTACCTGGTGCAGAACATCATCTGGCTCACGCGGAGCACCGACGGTGCCCACTGGAGCAAGCCGGTGCAGGTGCTGGTGGTACCGAGTCACCAGGCAGTCTCGCCCGCCGTGGTTCGCGGCGCCCCGCAGGCGCCGTGGATCATGTGGGTGGTGAATGCCGGGCCGAACGGATGCCAGGCGGCGTCGACGACCGTCGAGCGCCGCGTCTCCACCGATGGCGTCACCTGGGAGCCACCGGCCGCCACCGACCTGGCCGAGCCGGGGCTGGTGATCTGGCACATCGATGTCCAGTGGGTGGCGGCGCGAAACGAATTCTGGGCGGTCTACAATACCTACGCGAGTGGACTGAGCTGTTCCACCAACGAATTGCACTTTGCCCGCAGCGCCGATGGCATGCACTGGACGACCTACCCGGGAGCGATCGCGACCGCCGGCGTGATTCCCGAGTTCGGCGCCATCGTCTACCGGTCGACCTTCCTGCCCAACAGCGCCGGCGACACGATCCGGATCTGGGCCTCGGGGGCGCGGCTGGTGCAGAACAGCTACATCTGGAGCGCCGCCCACGCCACGTTCCGGGTCGACGACTTTCTGGCAACGTTGCAGGCGGGAGTGCGGGCGCCGCTCGACCGCAATGCGCGGATCGGATTGCCGATGCCGGAGCCGCAGGACAGCGGCAAGTAGAACAGCGGCCCACGGCCCACGGCCCACAGCCCCGCATGCCCGACTCGGCCCGGGAGGGTCAGCATCGCAGCGGCGCTGCCAGACACCGCGCTGCCCTCCGCGCCGCACGCCGAGCCCCGTGTTCGGGGCCGTGGGCCGTGGGCCGCGGGCCGTGGGCCGCGGGCCGTGGGCCGAAGTTGCCGTTCTCCTACTTCCGGTCCCCCGCCATCTCCGGCGCTGTCAGCGTGTGAATCGCCGGATACGGCCTTCCCGGCTTGAGCTCTTCCCACAGGATGTGATTGAAGGTCTCGTCGTCGACCAGGTCCTCGAAGCGGAAGTCGAGCCCGGCCGATTGGCGCGCGCCCGGCCCGCGGGCCGGGTTCCGCTCGGTGAGTGATTGCACCGGCGTGATCGCGGTCCACGGCGTGAGGTCGGGGGTTGCCGCGAAGATGCCGCGGAGCGGCCGGCCAAAGCGGTCGAACTGCGAGAGGTTGTCGAGTGTCAGGATCTGCTCGATGGTGGCGATGACGTCGGTGGTGTTGGCGAAGCGGTGCCAGGTGTGGGGCCGGTTGTACGCCGAGATGACCAGGAAGTTGGAGCGGTGCGAGTCGACGTGGTCGGGGCCGTTCTGGGCGTCGTCCTCGAGCACGAAGACGACGGTGTTCTTCCAGAACGGCGAGCGGGAGAGCCCGGCGATCATCCGGCCAAGCGCCAGGTCGTTGTCGGCGGCGTAGGCGCGGGGCGACAGGGCGCCGGCCTGCGCCCCCTTGGTGTGGTCGTTGGGGAGCCGGATGATCTGCAGCGCCGGCATGTCGCCGCTCGCCTCCCACCGGGCCAGTGCCGCGAGCCAGACGTCGGCGCGGCGCTGGTCGGGGATGTCGAGATCGAATCCGGGGTACGCCGAATCGGTGTGGGCGTCGAGATACGGCTTGAGGCCGACATAGTCCGTCGGCAACTTTCCCTGATTCCGCTCGGCGACAAACTCGCCGAAGTTGCGGAAGGTGATGCCGCGTCGTTGGGCGAGGTTCCAGAGATAGCCGTTGGCCGGCGACGCAACATCGTCGTCGTCGGGGGGACGCTCCCCGCGGTTCTCCCCTTCATAGTCGTACGAACGCCCCTTGCCGGCGTAGTTGAGCGGCACCGTCTTCTGCACGTAGTCGGTGGTGTAGGCGGCGGTCGACCAGTTGTGTCCGTCGGCGCTGACTTCGGCATTGACGAAGAACCGGTCGAAGATGCCGAACCGTTCCGCCATGGCGTGCTGGTTGGGCGTGACATTCTGGCCGAAGAAGACCAGCGAGGTGTCGCCGTCGCCCCCCTTGAGGTCGCCGAAGACCTGGTCGTAGGTGCGATTCTCCTTGATGACATAGATCACGTGCTTGAACGGCGGGTAGCCCCCGGCGGTCGCGACGTGGTCCCAGCCGTTGGCGCGCGCCACCCGGCGCGAGAGGGCGCCGAGGTCGAGCCCGGCGAGGGGAATGGTCGACACCGTGCCGTCGAGCTGGCCGAGGGTGTAGCCCCGGTCGGCGGGGACCCGGCCATCCCGCGCGCCGGGGCCGGGGCCATTGGTGGCGTTGGGCGCGGTGCCGCGCCCCTTCGCGTTGACCACGAAGAGGGTGTCGTGCTGCACCGCGAGCGCGCTCGGATACCACTCGACCGGAATCCGGCCCAGCAGCGTGCCACCGGTGGCGGCGGGGTTCAGCGCGAAGACGGCGACGGCGTTGTTGTCGCCCTCGGCGATGTAGAGCGTGTCGCCCGACCCCGACAGCGCCAGGCCGTCCGGCGTGCTCCCTTCGCCGGTGCCGTTCGGGATGGTGTCGCGGATCTCGCCGACGACGGAGTCGTTGCGGGTGTCGACGATGGCGATCCGGTCGGTGCTGGCAGAAGTGACGTAGAGGCGGCTTCCGTCAGGCGAGAGGAGCATCGATGACGGATGCCGGCCGACGGCGATACTGTCGGCGAGGTTGAGCCAGTTGTCGTATGGCTTCCAGACCCGCACGAAGATGCCGTCCCACGCGGTGGAGTAGACGGTGCCGTCGGACGCGGCGACGACGCCGTAGGGATAGCGCCCGGCGGGGACGCGCGAGACGACGTTACCCGACGCGACATCGATCACCGCCAGCGAATCGTCGAGATTCTCCGCGACGTACAGGTGTGTGCCGTCGGGTGAGAGGGCGATGCCGGCGGGATAGCGCGTGCCGGACTGACGGGGAGCGAGCCGTCCGACGAGGAAGCTGTCGGCGAGTGTCGCCCGGCCGTCCTCCCAGCGGTAGCGATAGACGACGTCGCGGTTGCCGCCGGAGGTGTACAGGAACCTGCCATCGGGCGAGAACGCGAGCCCGACGAATGCCGCCGGCTGCGGCACGGTCTGCAGCACCGCGCCGGTGGAGCGCTGCACCACCTGGATGCCGTTGGCGCCGTAGCCGGCGAGGAGCAGCACCATGCGTTCGCCACCGGGAGCGGCAATCATGGTGAACGGATACGAGCCAACCGGCGCTGAACGTCCGACCGGATCGAGCGTGACACCGGTGGGCAACCGGGGCGCATCGAGCGATCCGGGAACCGGGCGTCCGCGGGGCGTGCCGCACCCGGCGAGTGCCGCGGCGGCGAGCGCGAGGGTCGTCGATTTCACGCGGAAGCGCCGGCGGGGTGCGGAGTTGCGGCGCGTGGCGATGTGGCGGACTGCGGCTTTGGCTGGCATGACCTCTCCGTGGTACTATTCCGACCCTGGACCCCGGGGCCGGGCCGTGGCGGTCCCCCCGCGAATTTCATGGGTTCGTGCACCAGGCCGGTCACCCCAATGTATCGCCGCTTCGAGGATCCCATGTCGATTCCCCGCCGCAACTTCCTGAGCTGGCTTGGCATGAGCGGGGCGTACGCCGCCGCGGGCGGCCCGCTGGCCGCCGCCCGACCGGCCGACGTTCCGCTGCGCCCGATCGACCCGAAGTGGGACATGTCGTGGACCGACCGGCTGACCGGAAAGTACCGGGCGGTGTTCGATTCGCCGAGCATCGCCGATGGCGGCGCGGTCTTCCGCGCCGGGCTCTGGCGGGAACAGCACACCGCGGTCTACGGCACCCCGGCGTCAGACCTGAATGCCGTGGTGGTGGTGCGCCATGCCGGGATTCCGCTGGCGATGGACAACGCCTACTGGGACGAGTACGAGGTGGGGAAGGCGCTCAAGCTCAAGGACGACGCCGGTCACAAGTGGCTCAAGGCCAATCCGGTGGGCGGCGGAACCGGGGCGGCCGCCCAGGGCGGCTTTGCGAAATACATGCTGCCGAACTTCCTGGCCAGTGGCGGGATCGTCCTCGCCTGCAACCTGGCGTTCGGCCAGATCATCTCCAACATCAGGAAGCATGACAAGGTCTCGCAGGACGAGGCCACGAAGCGTGCCCACGCTCACCTCATTCCGGGGGTCATCCTGCAGCCTTCGGGAATCTTCGCGGTGTTGCGCGCCGAGGAGATGGGGTGCAACTACATCATGGGGAGCTGATGACGTCACGACTGCACCGGCTGCTGCCGGCCCTGTTGCTGTTCGTTCCCGCCGCCGCCATGGCCCAGGGCGCGTCGGCGGGCACCGCCGCCAACGATCCCTGGTCGGTGCTGCTGCTGCCGCGGACCCACGCTCCGGCGCCGACCACGGCGGCGATCACCGCCGACGACCTGCGCACCCGGCTCTTTGCCTTTTCCGACGACTCGATGCAGGGGCGGTTCATCGGCACGCCGGGAAACGCCGCCGGCGTCGAGTACATCGCCAACGCGTTCAAGCGCTTCGGGCTGCAGCCGGCCGGCGAGAACGGCACCTTCTTCCAGACCGTGCCGTTCTCCGCGCAGGTCTTCGACACCACGGCGACGATCGCGGTGAACGACACGCCGCTCCGTCCCGGCACCGACTACCTGGTGCGGTTGCCGATCACCGGCGGGCCGCTGCGTGAGGTCGACGAAAAGCAGGTGATCTTTGCCGGCGACTGGTCCGACTCGCTGCACCGGTTGCCGCGGAGCGACGCGACGGACCGCATCGTGGTGCTCTGGTCGAGCGCGTCGATCCCGCAGAATCCGCCGCACATTCCCAACCGGCAGGAGGTCTCGGCGTACTTTGCCGGCGCCGCGGCGATCGTGGTGTCGGGCCTCGACAGCATTCCCGCCGACCAGCTTGCGCAGTTCAACCAGGTCAATCCCCGGGTGCCGAGTGCCGATACGACGAGCGCTCCGGCATATCTCTACGTGACCCGGCAGGCCGCCGACGAGCTGCTCGGCGCCCCGCTGGACCAGGTGAAGCCGGGGACGCTGGGCCCGAAGGTGACCGGTGCGCTGCGCACCATCGAGGTGCCGTATCACCTGCCGTCGCCGGTGCGGAACGTGGTGGCGATCCTCCCCGGGAGCGACCCGGCGCTGCGTGGCGAATATGTCGCGATCGGCGCGCACAACGACCACATCGGCACCACCAGCGACCAGTACAGCGACCTGCATCATCCGGTCCCCGACGATTCCGAGTACGTGGTCAATCACCTGTTCCGGCTGAGCGGGGCCGACGATCCGCAGCCGAAACTGACGCCGGCGCAAGCCGCCGAGGTCAACGGCATTCTCGCCCGGGTGCGGGCAGCGTCGCACGGCGCGTCGGCGCGGACCGATTCGATCTTCAACGGCGCCGACGACGACGGCTCGGGGAGCGTGAGCCTGGTGGAGATTGCCCAGTACCTGTCGTCGCTGCCGATCAAGCCGAAGCGGTCGATTCTCTTCGTCTCGCACGTGGGCGAGGAAGAGGGGCTGTACGGCTCGCAGTACTTCACCGACTTTCCGACCGTGCCGCGCGATTCGATCGTCGCACAGCTCAACATCGACATGATCGGCCGCGGCGACGCGACAGACGTGACGGGGTACAAGAAGGGGATGAAGGAGCGGATCCACGGCAACGCCAACTACCTGCAGCTGGTGGGTTCGCGCCGGCTCTCGACCGAGCTGGGCGACCTCGCCGAAAAGGTGAACAGCGAGGATCATCACGGCCTGGACTTCGACTACTCGCTCGACGCCAACGGGCACGAACAGCAGATCTATTGCCGGAGCGATCACTATTCGTACGCCCGGTACGGCATCCCGATCATCTTCTTCACCACCGGCGGACACGCCGACTATCACCAGGTGACCGACGAGCCGCAATTCATCGACTACGATCACATGGCACGGGTGGCGAACTTCATCGCCGACCTGACGCGGCACGTGGCGGACCTCGATCACCGGCCGGTGGTGGATCACCCGAAGCCGGATCCGTTCGCCCAATGCGTGCAGTAGTCGCCTGATCACCGAGCCGATGGCGCCGGAGAACCGGCGCCACCGGCCCCCGGCTTGCGAGGCCCTCCGACGCGGCACATCACCGACTGGACCGTCCTGCTGATCCTCGCCGGGGGCACCTGGCTGGGACTCGCCGCCGCCGGGCCGCCAGGCCCGGTACCCGCCACCGCCGCCGCCGACCGCTTTTCGGCCCAGCGCGCACTCAACGACCTGCAATTCATTGCGCGGCTTCCCCACCCGGTGGGGAGTGCCCGGCACGACACGGTGCGCGACTACCTGGCGTCGCGGCTCCGCCAGCTGGGGTGTGATTCGGTCGAGGTGCAACACGCCACCGGCTTCAACACCCTGGGCGACACGCCGATTGCCGCCGCGGTCGACAACGTGATCTGCCTCAAGCGCGGGGTGCACCCGGGCCGGGCGGTGGTGCTGATGGCACACTACGACGCCGTGCCGCGCTCGTACGGCGCGGCCGACGACGGTGCGGGCGTGGCGGCGATCCTCGAGACGCTCCGTGCCCTGCAGCACTCCCCGCCGTTTGCCAACGACCTCGTCGCGGTGTTCACCGACGCCGAAGAGGAAGGCCTGCTCGGGGCGGAGGCGTTCGTCGACCTCCATCCCTGGGCGCGGCAGGCGGCGGTGGTGCTCAACGTCGACGCGCGCGGCGTGTCGGGGCCGACCTACATGTTCCAGACGACGCCCGGCAACGCCCCGCTGATCGCGGCACTCGCCGACGTGCCGGACGCGCGGGCCAATTCGCTCACCGGCGACATCTACCGGCTGCTGCCGAGCGACACCGACCTGAGCATCTGGCTGCACGCGGCGTGGCAGGGCGGCGGCTACAACTTTGCGTTCGTCGGCGGGGTGACCCGCTACCACACGCCGCGCGACAACCTCGCGTCGCTGAGCCTCGCGTCGCTGCAACATGTGGGTGACTACCTCCTGCCACTGGCCCGGCGCCTCGGCAATGGCGACGTGTCGGCGCTGCGCACCCGCGACGTGGAGTACTTCAGCGCGCCGCTGATCGGACTCATCGACTACCCGGTGTCGTGGGCGTTGCCGATCGCCGTGGCGGAGGCGGCGGCGGTGCTGGTGCTGCTGGCCGCGGCGGTGGGCCGGAAGGCGCTCAGCTGGCGGGGCGTCGGGTGGGGGACGCTGCTGTCGATCGGCGCGCTGCTGGTGCCGGCGGCGCTGGCCTGGGCGGGGTGGCGCGTGACGGCGGCGCTGCACCCGGGCTATCGCGACATGCTGCAGGGCGCGCCGTACCACGCCGGACTCTACTTTGCGGGGTTCGCGCTGCTCGGCGCGGCGCTGGTGATCGGCGGCGTGCAGCTCGCGACACGCGCCGCCACGGTGCTCGACCTTTCGGTGATGCCGTTGCTGCTCTGGGCGGCGGCGGGACTGTCCGCGGCCACCCTGCTGCCCGGCGGGAGTTACCTCGTTGCCTGGCCGCTCGGCGCGGCGCTGCTGGGAGGCGCCGCGGTGCTGCTCGACTGGCCGCCACCGGTAGTGGCGCTGTCGGCGCTCCCGGCGCTGATGCTGGTTGTTCCGCTGGCCGCGGCCCTCGACACCGCGATGTCGGTGGCGATCCTGCCGGCCACGGTGCTGCTGGTGGCGTTCACCACGCTCCTGGTGGCGGTGCCGGTGCGACAGGCGGCAAGCGCCTGGCGGTTTGCGCTCCCGGCGGTTGCGGCCGCCGGCGCCATCGCGCTCGTGATGGCGGAGCTGATCGGCTTTGATGCCACGCACCCGCATCCCGATTCGCTGCTGTACGTCGCGAACGCCGACAGCGGCCGCGCGTGGTGGGCAACGTGGGACCGGCGCCCCGACGGATGGACGCGGCGCACCCTCGGCGCGGCCCCCGCGAAGCACTCGTTCGTCGGATTTCATCTCGGATTCGGCGTCGACTCGCTTCCGGCGGTTGCCGCGCCAGTCGACACCTCGGCGAGGGCCGACGTGCACATCGTGTCGTCGGTCTTCCTGCCGGGCGGACGCCGACTGCGGTTGCGGATCACGGCACCGGGCGAGACGCGGTGGATCACGCTGGCGTTTGCCGGAGCGCCGCTGACACTCTCGGATGTGGTGCTCGATGGCCGGCCGCTCGAGCCCGGGAGCGGTGACAAGTACCGCCCGCTCTATCACGTGGGCGGCGCCGGCCAGTTCCTGACGTTCTACGGGATGCCGGCGGGCGGAATCGACCTGCGGTTCACGGTGCCGGTCACCGATCGGTTTCCGGTGCGCGTGACCGCGACGACGGCCGGGTTGCCGCAGCTCCGCGGCGCGCCGGGCCCGCGGCCGCTGTCATTCATGAGCAAGCCGTTCGTGGTGACCGACGAGAAGGTGGTGTCGGAGACGGTCTGGATGTGAGAAAAGACGGCCCGGAGCCCGGGGCCCGGAGCCCGGGGCCCGGGGCCCGGGGCCCGGAGGAACGGCATGACATACGGAACTCGGCGTGAAGGGTCGTCTCTCCACGCCGAGCTCGGCATTCGGAGCCCTGGGCTCAGGGCCCGGGGCGCTTTTCGGATCTAGTTGCCGCCCCTGCCGCCGCGGCCGCCCCGCCCGCCGGCGGCGCCACTGCGCCGCGCCTGGCCCATCACGTAGTCCTGCGGCGGCGTGCCATCCAGCAGCCAGGTAACGAAGTAGTCCCAGCGGCGGCGTTGCATGTACGCCGACATCGAGCCATAGCCGTGATGCTGATCGGGGAGCAGCAGCAGGTCGAAGTCCTTGTTGGCCTTGATGAGGGCGTCGACCACCAGCAGCGTGTTGTACGGCGGCACGTTGTCGTCGATCGTGCCGTGCGCGAGGAGGAGGTGGCCCTTGAGGTTCTTGGCCACTTCCTCGTTGGCGGCGAGGTCGTAGTTGGTCTTGTCGTCGCCGGCCGACTGGACCGGCCCTTCGTAGCGCTCGCCCCAGTCGTCTTCGTACTGCCGGTTGTCGTGGTTGCCCGACTCGGAGATGCCGACCTTGAAGAAGTCGGGGTAGCGGAACATCGCGTCGGCCGTCGCAAAGCCGCCGCCGGAGTGGCCGTAGATGCCGGTGCGAGAGAGGTCGATCCAGGGGTTCTGCTGCGCCAGCTCCTTTTCGGCGGCCACCTGGTCGGGCAGCGTGTTGTCGCCCATGTCGCCGTAGTAGGCGTCCATGAACTTCTTGGAGCGATTGGGCGTCCCCATGCCGTTGATCTGCACCACGATGAAGCCGAGGTCGGCAAGGCCCTGCTGCTCGCCGCCGGCGGTGCGGAACGACCAGCTGCCAACGCTGCCGGTCTGCGGGCCCGGGTAGATGTTGTTGATGATCGGGTACTTCCGGGTCGGATCGAAATCGGCCGGCTTGTACATCAGGCCGTAGACATCGGTGACGCCGTCACGCGCCTTCTCGTGGAAGGTGGTGACCGGATGCCAGCCGAGGGCGCGCAACTTTGCGGTGTCGGCGGACTGTTCCAGCGGCATGACCAGCGCACCGGTGACGGCGTTGCGCAGCGCGCTTGCCGGCGGCATGTCGGACTCATCCCAGACGTCCACGAGGTACTTGCGGTCCGGCGAGAAGGAGACGGTGTGCTCGCCTTCGCCCGGGGTCAGCGACACCTGGTGGGTGCCGTCGAGGCTGACCCGGTAATAGTGGTGATAGTACGGCATCTGGGTGGAGTCCTTGCCGACCCCGGTGAACCAGAGGGTGCGCGTGGCCGCGTCGACGCTGTCGATGGCGGAGACGTCACCGATGCCGGTGGTGACCTGGTTCTTGAGCTGCCCGCTGGTCAGGTCGTAGAGGTAGAGCTGTCCCCAGTTGTCGCGCTGCGAGTACCAGAGGATCTCCTTGCTGGGCCAGAGCACATCCCAACCGGTCCACGACTCGACATGCGTCGGTTCGGATTCCTCGAAGAGGGTGCGCACCGCGCCGGTGGAGGTGTTCGCCTCGCGGATCCAGACGTGCTTGTGGTAGCGCGACACCGACGCGAAGACGACCGTGGAATCGTTCGGGTTCCACTTGACGTCGCTCATGCTGAGGTTGTCGCCCTGGATGGAGCGGTGCTGGTCGGGCTCCATCTGGAAGCGGGTCATCGCGCCGCTCTGGACGTTGATCACGACGCGGTGGATCATGGTGACGACGCTGTCGCCCGGGAGCGGATACTTCCACGCCTGCAGCACCGGATGGCCGCCAAGGTGGGTGCTCATCATCTGGCGGCTCGAGGGGTCCATCTCGCCGGTCGGCGTGGTGACGAGGTACATGTCGCCGTCACCGCGCTGATCCTGCTGCTGGGTCGCGATGAACTTCGAATCCGCCGACCAGGCAACGATCGGCCGGTCGCTCTTGGTCCAGCCGGCGTTGTCGGTGGCGTAGCCGAAGTTCTCGACGCCGTCGGTGGTCAGCTGCCGTTCCTGGTGGGTCGTGGTGTCTTCCACCCAGAGGTTCCAGTTGCGGATGAAGACGCCGATCTTGCCGTTGGGCGCCATCGCCAGCGGGTGACCGTCGGAGGATTCACCGGCCCCGCCGCGCCCGAAGCCGGCAAAGCCGCGGCCGCCGCGGCCGCCACGCCCGCCGCGCCCGAAACCACCGGCCGGCGGAGCCGGGACGGTGCCGGCCGGCAGCGCGGTGCACTTCGCGCCGTGGGTGGGGCAACTCCAGTCCTTCCCGTCGACCGTCATCATGATCGACTTGTTGTCCTTGCTGTACGTGAACCAGGTGAACGGCAGGTCCTGTGCGTCGTAGCGCCCGCCCGTTGCGGCGGAAAGCGCGGTGGCAACACGGGCCTGATCGAACGCCGGCGCCTTCGACTTCCGCGCCGGATCGACGAGGAGGAACTGCCCGCTGCCGTCGCGATACCAGAACCGGTCGCCGGGAAGCCAATTGGGCGTGACACGGCCGGCATCGGCCGCCGTCGCCACTTCCGCGGGTGCCGTCATGTCGAGTTCGGCACTGCGGTAATCGTTGGCGGTGAACGCCTTTCCCTGCCCCTGCTGGGCGGCAACCGGGAAGGCGACGGCGGCGCCGGCGGCGAGCGGCAACAGTGCGCCGCGGACGACGCGGGACCAGAACGGACCAGGGCGGAATGGCATGCGGATCCTCATGGGGTGATGGCGATGTTTCACCGCTGAACAACGGTCGTGGGCCGGGGGAGTGGAACAACAATAGGGCGGCGGCTGGCGGGGGCAAGTATGGCGGTCGAAGGTCGAGGGTCGCGGGGCGCGCGTCTCGGCGCCGCCGCCACATGACTACATTACGCCGGTTTCGCTTCGCAACGTCTTCTCATCGGAGGCACCGCACCGCCCTCCCCGCCCTCCAACCGGGAGCCAACGTGAACGTCGCCTATTGGGATCGCATGGCCGACCATTGGGATGACCTGGTGTTCAGCGTGCGTCGCTCGGACCGCCAGCGGGTCATTCCGCAAGCGCTGCAACGGATTGCCGGACGGAAGGAGGCGGGCCTTGTTGCCGACTTCGGCTGCGGCCCCGGCGCCTTCCTGCCGCTGCTGTCGCGGACCTTTTCCCGGGTCGTCGCGTACGATCAGTCGCCGCGTTGCGTGGAACTCGCCGAACGCCGCGCCCGGCGCCTTCCCAACGTGACGGTGATCCGCCCCCCCGATTCGCTCGCGCAATGGCAGCATCGCTGTGACGCGGTGCTGTGCGTCAACGTGGTGATCCATCCCCGGCGCCGGAACCGCATCGGCACCTTCCGCCAGACGCTGGAGCTGTTGCGCCCCGGCGGGCGGGTGGTGATGGTGGTGCCGTCGATCGAGTCGGAATGCCTGCTGGCCGAGGCCACCGGAGGCGACGGGCGCAACTGCGTACACGTGCCGCGGGGCAACAAGACGATACCTTTGGGCGTCCTGTCGGTGGTGGGAGTGCCCACCAAGCACTTTGCCGCGGCCGAACTGCGGGTCCTCGCGGCAACCTCCGGGTTGGAGCGCGTCGAGATTTCGCGCGTGGAGTATTCGTGGTCGAGTTATGGCCTGAAGCCGGTGCGTCCCGCCGGGCTGCGCCCCTGGGACTGGATGCTCGAAGGGAAACTGGTCCGGGAGATGGCGTGAGTCGGCACGCCACCCGCGGCGCGGGCCCCGTCGTTCGCGCCTGGTTGCTCGCGATGGTGATGGCGGCACCGGTCGCGCTCCGGGCGCAGACTCGCCCGTCGCCGGTGGTCGAACCCGATTCGGCGCTGCTCGCGCCGCGTCCGGTTCCCGGCCCGGTGTTCGAATCGCCGGCATTCACCCGCGCGGTGGAGCGCGGCACCCGGACGCGCACCGGTGCGCCGGGGCCGGCCTACTGGGTGCAGCACCCCCGGTACGACATCCAGGTACAACTCGACCCGACAACCCATCGCGTCAGCGGCAAGGAGACGATCACCTACCGCAACGACTCACCCGACACGCTGCATGCGCTGGCGGTCTATCTCCGGCAGAACGCCTTCGCGCCCGGCAGCCCGCGCCGGCAGAGCGTGCCGGTGACCGACGGGATGAAGCTGTTGTCGGTGGCGGTGAACGGCGAGCCGGTGATCGCCGCGCTGAACGAGAACCCGGCGATGCCGATCACCGCGCCGCCGCGGCAACCGCCGCAGCCCGGGCAGTACGCCGTCGACGGCACGGTGATGACGATCCCGCTGGCGGCGCCGCTGGCACCGGCCGCGACGGCAACCCTCGACATCAGCTGGTGGTACGTGCCGGCGCCCTCTCCAGCCGACGGACGCGAGGGGCGTGACGGCGACGTCTACTTCATGGGATACTGGTACCCGCAGATGGCGGTGTACGACGACGTCGACGGATGGGTGACCGATCCCTACCTCCTCGAGGCCGAGTTCTACATGGACCCGGCGGACTACACGGTGGCGATCACCGTGCCGCGCGGCTGGGTGGTGGGAGCCACCGGCACGCTGCAGAACGCACCGGCGGTGCTCTCCCGCGCGGCCCGCGACAGTCTGGCGGCGGCGCGCACGTCGCCGGCGGTGGTGCGGGTGGTGACGCCGGGGCCCGGCGCGATGGCGGCGTTCGCCGCCGGTGGGCCGCTCGCCACCTGGCAGTTCGTGGCCAACGACGTCCGCGACTTTGCCTGGGGAACGAGCGACCGCTACGCATGGGACGCGACCCGCGCCCTGGTCACGACGCCGATCGGCACCGTCGACACCGTTGCGATCAACTCGTTCTACCGCCTCACGGCGGAAGCGTCGGCGTGGCGCATCGGCGGGGCACGCTACACTCGCGACGCCATCGAGCAGATGTCGGCATGGCTCTGGTCCTATCCCTGGCAGCAGATGACGTCGATGGAAGGGGTGCTCGACAGCGGCGGGATGGAATACCCGATGATGACCCTGATGCAGCCGTGGAGCGACACGCTGTCGCTGGCCGGCGACCTGATGCACGAAACCGGGCACATGTGGTTTCCGATGCAGGTGGGATCGAACGAGACGCGCTATCCGTGGATGGACGAGGGGTTCACCCAGTTCGACGTGGCGCAGGGGATGCGCGCCATCTACGGCGCCGACCGGGCCGGCGGCCGGCCCAACGATTCCGAACGGGGCCAGCGGGCGCTCTACCTCGCCGCGGTGCGTGCCGGCGAGGACAACCAGTTGATGCTTCCGGGCGACGAGTTTCCCGAGAACAGCTACCTGGTGATCTACTACGACAAGACGGCGCAGGTGCTGGCGGCGTTGCGGGCCATCGTGGGGCCCGAGACGCTGCGCCGCGCGCTGGTGACCTACGGGCGCGAATGGACCGACCGTCACCCCCAGCCGTACGACTTCTTCAATACGGTGGCGACGGTATCGGGGCAGGACCTTTCATGGTTCTGGACGACGTGGTTCTATCACGCGTGGGCGCTCGACCGGGCGATCGACTCGACCTCGGTGATCGGTGATTCGATGGCGGTGACGATCGGCGACCACGGCCTGGCGCCGATGCCGGTGTACCTGGTGGTGACCCGGCGCGACAGCTCGGTGCAACGGATCACGATTCCGGTGGACGTGTGGCTTGCCGGACGCCGTCGCACCACCGTCATGTTGCGAAACATTCCAGCCATCACGAAGATCGAAATCGATCCGGACAGCCTGTTCCCCGAACTCGACCGCGGCAATCTTCGCCGTGATGTCGGGCAGGGCGTCAGTGGCAGCCAGGGCCAGCAAGCGCCACCGCAAGCGCCCGGGCCGGCGCCGGCATCACCGCTGCGACCCGACAGGCCTCCCACGCATTAAGATCAGCAGGAGTCGAGCGCCGGCAGCGCCACGCGTTGCCGGCCACCCGCGTGCCACCTTGCAGGAGTCATCCGATGATGCAGCATTCGTCGCTGGTCTGGCGGACGGTCCGCGCCGGGATCGTATCATGCCTGTCGCTGCTTGGCGCTTCGTTGCTGGCACCCGCCAGGGCGTCGGCCCAGGGACCGGCGCCGTTGTACCAGCCCCGGGCAATCAAGCTGACCTATCAGCACGGCACACGCTCGCCCGACGGGGCGCCGGGACCGAACTACTGGGAGAACCACGCGCAGTACCACATCGCGCTCCGGGCCGCGCCGCCGGACCGCACCATTCACGGCACCGAGCAGATCGAGTATCACAACAACAGCCCCGACACGCTGCGGGCGCTGGTGTTCAAGCTGTTCAGCAATGTCCACAAGCCGGGGGCCCCGCGGATCGGCGGCGCGGCCGCCGACTATCTCACGTCGGGCACGCACATCGATTCGTTCTCGGTCAACGGCACGCCACAGACCTGGGGCAACGATGCGAACGTCTTCACGTCAAAGGCGGTGCGGCTCCCCACCCCGCTGGCGCCCCACGACTCGGTGGCGATGGCCGTGGCGTGGCATTATGACGTCACCGGCGGCGGCGGCCGCGAGGGGGTGATCGACTCGACCACCTACTACCTGGCGTATTTCTACCCGCGGGTGGCGGTCTACGACGATTACAACGGCTGGGACACGATGGACTTCACCGGCGAGCAGGAGTTCTACAGCGACTTCAACGACTACGACGTGTCGATCACGGTGCCGCGGAACTTCGTGGTCTGGGGTACCGGCACGCTGACCGACGCGGCGCAGGTGCTGCAGCCCGATGTCCTGCAGCGGTTCCAGGCGTCGTTCACCTCCGACAGCACGATTCATGTCGCCTCCGGTGCGGCGACACAGGCCGGCCAGACGACGCGGCAGGATTCGGTCAACACCTGGCACTTTGCCGCCAGCAACATCCCCGACATGGCGTTCGGGGTGAGCGACCACTACGACTGGGATGCCGCGAGCGTGCTGGTGGACGATGCCGCCGGGCGGCGGGCCAGCACCCAGGCGGCATACAACGACGACGCGAAGGACTACCACTACATGGTGCAGTTCGCGCGGGGCGCGTTGAACTTCCTGTCGCACCAGTGGCCGGGCGTACCGTATCCCTACGAGAAGAGCACGGTGTTCCGCGGCTTTGCCGACATGGAATATCCGATGATGGTCAACGACAACAGCAACGCCGACACGTCGTTTTCGCGGTTCGTCGTGGCGCACGAGATTGCGCACACCTACTTCCCGTTCTACATGGGGATCAACGAGACGCGCTACGGCTTCATGGACGAGGGGTGGGCGACGACGTTCGAGTACCTGATCAACCAGGTCGACATGGGAAAGCCGGCCGCCGAGCGGCTCTACCAGCAGTTCCGGGTGGCCGGCTGGATTCGCGACCCGTCGCCGCTGGAAGACCTGCCGATCATCACGCCGGAGGATGTGCTCAAGGGAGTCGCCTACGGCAACAACGCCTATGGCAAGGCCTCGCTGGGCTACCTCGCCGCCAAGGACCTGCTGGGCGACGCGATGTTCAAGAAGTGCCTGCAGGCGTTCATCGCCCGCTGGCACGGCAAGCACCCGATCCCCTGGGACTTCTTCAACACGTTCAACAACGTCTCCGGCGAGAACCTGAACTGGTTCTGGCGCGACTGGTACTTCAGCGACGACTACATCGACCTGGCGGTGGCGGGCGTCACGCACACCGCGAAGGGCTACGCGGTGGCGGTGAAGAACATCGGCGGGATGGATGCCCCGTTCGACCTGGTGCTGAAGTACAGTGACGGCAGCACTGATTCACTGCACGAGACACCGGCGGTCTGGCGGGCGAACCAGGCGCGGGCCACGATCGCCGTGCCGACCGCAAAGACCCTGACGTCAGTGTCGATCGACGGCGGGATCTGGATGGACGCGGACACGAGCAACAATCGGTGGAGCCGGTAGCGACCGCCGCGCCGCCTTTGGTGCGGCCCGGAGGAGGCACAACAGGGCTACACCAGTCCCTTCCGGATCACCTGCACCATCAGGTCGGCGAACGTGTCGATCTCGTCGGGCGTCGTGTAGACATTGGGCGTCACCCGGAGCCCGGTGAATTCGGCGTTGCCGATCGGTGTCGTGACGATGCCGTGCTTGTCGAGCAGCCAGCCGGCCAGCTTGCCGGGGTCGATGCCGTCGATCATCATCAGGCAGATGGCGCCGGAGTACGGCGTATCGAGCTGGGTCGGGATGTGCACCCGGTCGCTCTCGGCGAGCAGCCGCCTGGCCCAGCGATCCCGCAGATAGCGGAGCCGGGCGATCTTGCGGTCGGCGCCGATGCCGCGATGAAAGGCGACCGCCGCCGAGATGGCGTTGTGGTTGGCGGCGGGGTGGGTGCCGATCTCCTCGAACTTGCGGATGTTGGCGTTCTGGTCGGCACCGGCGGCCATCAGTGGCCAGATGCCGTCGATCAGGTTCTTCCGGACATACAGGAAACCGGTCCCGATCGGCGCCAGCATCCACTTGTGGAGTGAGGTGCCATAGTAGTCGACATCGAGCTCGTCGCGGGTGAAGGGAAAATGCGCGTACGCGTGCGCGCCGTCGACGAACACCTTGATGCCGCGTTCCCGCGCCATCGTCACGATGTCCTTCACCGGAAAGATCTGGCCGGAAAGGTTGGTGATGTGGGTCACCTCGATGACCTTCGTCTTCGGGGTGATGGCATTGCGATACATGTCGACGAGATACTGCTGCGACGGCGGCGGCACCGGCCAGACCAGCTTCTTCACGACGATGCCGTTGCGGCGCATCCGCTGGTCCCAGGTGGTGAGCATCCGCGGGTAGTTCTGCGTGGTGGTGAGGATCTCGTCGCCAGGCTGCAGGTCGACGCCCTGGATCAGGATCTCGAGCGACTCGGAGGTGTTGCGGGTGACGGCCATCTCCTCCGGATCGCAGCCGAAGTCGTGGGCCAGGTCGCGGCGGACGCTCTCGATCCGCGGTTCGAGCACCGCCCAGAGGTGATTGGCGGGCGATTCGTTGCTGAACCGGAGGTCGCGGATCATCGCCTCGAGCACATGGGTGGGCGTCGGGCAGACGCCGCCGTTGTTGAGGTTGATCAGCGTCCGGTCGGTATCGAAGGCCCGCTCGATCTCCGACCAGTACGCTTCGTCGTCGGCCACCGCGGCGGGATCGGCGCTGCCGAAATGGTCGTTCGCCCGGCGGACCCGGCGGATCGCCGAGGCGCGGAACATCGGCAGGGCGGCACTCATCCCCACGAGCGACTGCACGAAGTGGCGACGCGAAGGCATGGCTTCTCCGGCGAAGAGGACGGCAGATCGGTTGGCGAGGTTGGAATCCGGAAGGACGATACGCCCCGGAACGCCGCCGCGCCAGCGCCGGACTGCGGCTGATCCCCGCCGGGCGACGCGTTACCTTCTTGCCATCCCTCGATTCGGAACACCCTGGATCTCACCGGAGCATGACCGTGACACGCCTCCTTCTCGTTGCCGTCGTGGCGTGCGGTGCCGCGCCGCTCGCCGCCCAATCGACCGACCTTGCCCGCTGGAAGCAGGAAGCGGCCGACGTCACCATCATCCGTGACGACTGGGGGATTGCCCACATCTACGGGAAGACCGATGCCGACGCGGTCTTCGGCATGGAATACGCCCAGGCCGAGGACGACTTCAACCGCGTCGAGACCAACTACATCACGGCGCTGGGCCGCACCGCGGAGGCCGAAGGCGAGCGCGCCGTCTACCAGGACCTCCGCGAGCGCCTCTACATCGATCCCGATTCGCTCCGGGCCGAGTACCGCCGCAGCCCGGCGTGGCTCAGGAAGCTGATGGACGCCTTTGCCGACGGGCTCAACTACTACCTCTCCACCCATCCGGCGGTGCAACCGAAGGTCATCACGCATTTCGAGCCGTGGATGGCGCTGTCGTTCACGGAAGGGAGCATCGGCGGCGACATCGAGCGGATCAACGTGGCGCAACTGGCGGCGTTCTACGGCGGCGTGCCGCTGCCGGCGGGCCGGGGCCGGGGCCGCGGTGGGGACGGCCCGGACGACGGTGCCCTGGTGCCGCCACCCGAGCCGTCGGGCTCCAACGGGTTTGCCATCGCACCGTCGAACAGCGCCGACCATCACGCACTGCTGTGGATCAATCCGCACACCTCGTTCTACTTTCGCTCCGAGCTGCAGATGGTGAGCGACGAGGGGCTCGATGCCTACGGCGCCGTCACCTGGGGACAGTTCTTCATCTACCAGGGGTTCAACGCCACCGCGGGATGGATGCACACCTCCAGCGGCGTCGACAACATCGACCAGTTCCTCGAGACCGTCAGCCAGCGGAACGGCAAGTACTTCTTCACGTTCGGCAACCAGGAACTGCCGGTGGTGAGCACGCCCGTCACGATCGCCTTCCGGACCGATACCGGCATGGCGCACCGGACGTTCATGGTCTACGACATCCAGGGCCGGCCGGTCGTGGCGAAGATCGGCGATCAGTGGGTCAGCGAGGCGTTGATGAAGAATCACATCGATGCGCTGATCCAGTCGTATACCCGCACCAAGGCGAAGGATTACGCCGCGTTCCGCAAGATCATGGAGCTGCACACCAACTCGTCGAACAACACGATCTTCGCAGACGCCGAAGGAAACATCGCGTACTTCCATTCCAACTACATCCCGAAGCGCGACACGGCGTTCGACTGGACCAGGCCGGTCGACGGCAGCAACCCGGCCACCGCGTACCATGGCGTGCTGTCGATCGACGAGACACCGCACCTGCTCAATCCATCGACCGGCTTCCTCTACAACTCCAACAACTGGCCGTGGTCGGCGGCGGGGACGGCAAGCCCCCGGCGGCAGGACTTCCCGGTGTACGTCGAGACCGGCACCGAGGAATCGCCGCGCGGCTATCACGCGCTGCGGGTGCTTCCGGGGCGGAAGGATTTCACCATGACCTCGCTGGCCGCGGCGGCGTTCGACAGCTACCTGCCGGCGTTTGCGCAGATGATCCCGGTGCTGCTGAAGGCGTACGACGCGACACCGGCATCCGATCCGCTCCGGGCAGCGGTGGCGGACCAGGTCGCGGTGCTGCGCGGCTGGGACTATCGCTGGGGAGCGCAGTCGGTGGCGACGTCGCTGGCGGTGTTCTGGGGGAGCGACGTGCTGCGCCGGGTGGGGCGCGACGCCCGGACCGCCGGGACGTCGGCGATCAGCTACATCGCCGACGGCAAGGCGGCGCCGCAGCCGCTGTTGCAGTCGCTCAAGGCGGCGTCGGCCAAGCTGGCGCAGGATTTCGGCAGCTGGCGGACGCCATGGGGCGACATCAACCGCTTCCAGCGGCTCGACGACAGCATCGCGTCGCACTTCGATGACAGCAAGCCGAGCATTCCGGTGCCGTTCACCTCGTCGGAGTGGGGATCGCTGGCGTCGTTCGGGGCGCGGGCGTACCCCAACACGAAGAAGTGGTACGGTACGAGCGGCAACAGCTTCGTGGCGGTGGTGGACTTCGGCGACAGCGTGCGGGCGCGGGCGGTGACGGCCGGCGGCGAGAGCGGCGATCCGGCATCGCCCCATTTCGACGACGAGGCGGAACGGTATGCCAGCGGAAACCTGCGCCCGGTGTACTATTATCGGAGCCAGTTGAAGGGCCACACCGCGCGGACGTATCATCCGGGGCAATGACCCGCGGCGGCGGCCCGGCGGCGGAAACGGGGGGAGCGTGAGGAGACCTGCGATCCGGCGCGCAGCGGAGGTGACCCTCGCCATGCTGGCGGCGGGGTGCGCGTCGGTGGCGGCGGGCACCGCCCCGAAGCCGGTGCCGGGCGAGGCGGTGCAGGTCTGGCAAGCCGACGACGTCGATGGCCGCGCCGAGTCGATCTTTGCCCGCAACGACAGCCGCGACACCCTCGGCGTCTCGTTCGAATTGAGTGGCTGCGTCAATATCCACCAGACGTGCAACAGCTATTCGCCCGACGTCGCGGTGGCCCCCGGAGCGACAGTCCGGCTCACCCACGTCGAGCCCGAAGACCAGACCCGCCGTTATCAATATCATTGGCACTTCCGGTCCCATGGGCCGCACCGCGAAGTCACCGACACCGTCCGGGTGACCACAACCGTGCGGGCGTCGCAGCCACTTCAGGCGCAGATGCTGCACGACGTCTCAGAGTTCGTACCCGACGTCGCCGCCAGTGACGACAACCCCCGCTGCGTCAACTACCCGGGGGTGCTCCCCAATGGGCGGCGAATGATCGGCCTGGCGTTCGGCACCGGACTGGTGGCGTCCCGGCGGGTCAACGTGATGATCGACAGTGCCGGCCGGCCGGTGCAGTACAACGACTCCCGCGGCGACCTCACGATTTCACCCGGCGGCGATCCGACCACGCCACCCGCCGAGCGACGGACCACGATCGTTCTGGCCCTCGATCAGGGGATGGCGCTGCTCCGGAACGAAGGCGGCAGCCGCGTCCCGCAGATCTTCATGGCACCAATCGGCAACGCCACAACCTCGGCCACCCTCGGCAATCCCGGGGCGATGATCGACCGGGTGCTGCGGGAATGCGGACCGCGCCACTGACGCGCCGTCGTTGCTGCGCTCTGGCCGCGCTGATGTGCCTGATTCCGCTGGCGGTCTCTGCCCAGGTCCTCGGCCTGCCACCGATCGACAGCGTGCGGCTCACGGTGACGCCGCCATGCCGCCCGGCCGACTGCCCATCGCCGGAGACGCTACTGGTCTCCACCCGCGGCGCCGTCTGGTTCCGCAGCGACAGCTTCGTGGCGAGCGGGCCGGCCGATTCGGCACTGATCGCCGCCTACCTTGCCGGCGCGGCGGCGGTCGTCACGTCGCGGCTGCCGGAGCGCATCGACCGCGACTCGTTGTTGTGCGCCGGCAATGGCACCGATGGGACGGTCGTGACGGTGGCGTTCTACGCCGACACCGCGGTGCGCCGCTACGACGATTTCCACCAATGCGCCCCGGCTGCCGGGCGCGGCGGCTCGCAGGGCGACGCGCTGCGGCGGCTCAGGATTCTCGAAGACGAGCTCGAGTCGTTGCGCCCCGCCGCCGGCGGCGGTCATGATTGGCGGCTCGCGCCGCGCGACTGATACCCGCGCCGGACCACCCCCTGCTATCTATTCAGCGTCGACACCGCCCCGGGTGCCGTCGTCTGGAGGAGTTGGCGTGCGTTACACACTGATGGCCTGCGGTCTCGTCTCCACCATGCTGCTCGCGGGCCGGCCCGCGTCGGCCCAGGTCACCGCGGCCGAACGGGCGCATCAGGACAGCATGGACGCGATGGTGCGGACCCTGGTGGGCCGGCTCGACCTGGCGCGGTACAAGGCGACGATCAAGGGACTGACGCAGTTCGGTGACCGCCGCCAGGGCACTGACCGCAATCGCGCCGCGGTCGACTGGATCGAGGCGCAGCTCAGGAGCGACGGCTGCAGCAACACCGAACGGATCCATTACGAATACGACGGGCGGCAGGTCCTGCCGCCGGATTCGCTGGCGAAGCTCGACAGCCTCCGCGCCGCGCGCGCGGGCCGGGGCGCCGGCGGCCGGGGCCGCGGTGGCGGGGGATTTCGCGGCCGGGTGCCGATCAAGGGGTTCCGCGGTCCGACCGGTGTCAACATGAATCCGATGCTGCAGCCCGACACGGCCATCCGCCGCATCGACATGCAGCCCGACACGCCGGGGCCGCGCGATGAGGTCTACTGCACCAAGGTCGGCACCACGCATCCCGACGAGATGTACATCGTCGGCGGACACATGGATGGGCACGGCTACGGCCAGGCCGCCAACGATGACGGCTCCGGGGCGGCGCTGGTGATGGAGCTGGCGCGGGTCTTCTCGTCGCCCGGCGTGAAGACCGACGTCTCCATCCGGTTCATCCTCTGGAACAACGAGGAGACCGGACTGAACGGCAGCAGGGCCTATGTTGCCCAGCGCTTCGCGCTGCAGGGCAAGGAGGACCCGGCCGGCTCGGGGAAGTATCCCGAACCGAAGTGGCTGGGGATGATCCAGCACGACATGATGTTGTTCGATCACGGCATGCCCGGCCCCGACGGCAAGGTGTCGCCGGAGCAGCGGCGCGAAGCCGATGTGAACATCGAGTTTGCCGGGACGTCGAAGATGGCGGAGGGCGCCGAGAAGCTGGCATGGTTGTTCCGCGCGGCAAACGACCGCTTTGCCACCGACTACCCCGCGGCAGTGGGAGACCGCATGAGCAACACTGATTCCGATCCGTTCAAGGACCTGGTTCCCTCGATCTCGTTGCGGGAGAACGAGCGGTTGTCGCAGATCGGCACCGGATGGGATCCGCAGTGGCACCAGCCCACGGACGTCTACACCACCTACTCCGACAAGGACTTCCTCCTCGGCCTCAACGCGGCGCAGACGACCCTGGCCGCGCTGGCGCAGCTCACCAGCGCGACGGTGGCGCCATGACGGAACACCGGCCCGCTCCCGACCAACGGTTCGATCCGGCAACCGGCATCCAGGACCATCTCGCCTTCGGCGAGTTCGGCGACGTCAACCCGTCGATCTGTGATTCGTCGACCTACACCTTCCTGAATGTCGCGACGATGGAAGAGGTCTTCGAACACGAAATCGAGGGGTGCTTCCTCTATTCGCGGCACTGGAATCCCACCAACCGGTACCTCGCCGAGGCGCTGGCGCGGATGGAAGGCGGCGAGTCGGCGCAGGTGATGGCGTCCGGCATGGCGGCAATCAGCACCACGCTGCTGCGGCTCTGCTCGGCGGGCGACGAAATCGTCTCGGGACGGACAGTGTACGGCGGCACCTATGCGCTGCTCAAGAACCTGCTGCCGCGGTTCGGCATCACCACCCGTTTCGTGGACCTCACCGACGCCGACGCGGTGCGCGCCGCCATGACCGACCGCACCCGGGTGCTCTACTGCGAGTCGCTCAGCAATCCGTTGCTCGAGGTGGCCAACCTGCCGCGGCTCGGCGCGATCGCCCATGAGCGCGGCGCGCGGCTGGTGGTCGACAACACCTTCGCGCCGCTGCTCCTCTCGCCGCTGCGGCTGGGCGCCGACGTGGTGGTGCACAGCATGACCAAGTTCATCAACGGAATGAGCGATTGCGTGGCGGGATGCGTCATCTCGTCCGAGGAGTTCATCACCGAGCTCAACGACATCAACGCCGGCACGTCGATGCTCCTCGGCCCGGTGCTCGACAGCATCCGCGCCGCCGGGATCCTCAAGAACCTTCATACCCTGCACGTCCGCATGACCCGCCACAGCCGGAATGCCGCGTATCTCGCGGAGCGATTCACCGGCACGCCGCTGCGGGTCCACTATCCGGGACTGGCGCGTCACCCGCAACACGCGCTGATGCGGGACCAGATGAATCCCGGGTTCGGCTTCGGCGGCATCATGACGGTCGATGCCGGCGAGAAGGCGGTCGCCGACCAGCTGATGACCGAGCTGCAGCGGGCGCGGGTGGGCTACCTGGCGGTGAGCCTCGGCTACTTCAGGACGCTGTTCAGCGCACCGGGGCACAGCACGTCGTCGGAGATTCCCGACGAGGAACGGCGCGCCATCGGCGTCAGCGACGGCTTGATCCGCTTCTCGGTGGGACTCGACAACGACATCGAGCGCACCTGGGAGCGGATTGCCGCCTGCCTCGCGACGGTGGGGCTGGTCGCGGCGCGCTGAACCCATCGGAACCGGCCCGAACGGAAGGAGACCCCCATGTCGTGCCTGCTGATCCTCCTGGCGCTGGTGACACCGCGGCTGGTGATGGTGCTGCTGTGGCTCCTGACCCACTGGTTCGACGGTCTCTTCGCGACGCCGCTCTGGCCGGTGCTCGGCTTCATCTTCCTGCCGACGACCCTGCTGTGGTACACCGCGGTACAGCACTGGTACGGCGGCTCGTTCACCGGATTCTGGCCCATCGCGGGATTGGTCATCGCCCTGCTGATCGACCTCTCGCCGGCCCACCGGGGCGGCCGCCGGAACCGCCGCCGCGACGACAGCTGAGCGGGCCGCCCGCCGCCGCCCTCTGGCCGAATCTGCCCGCGACGCTATTGTAATCGCCGGCCGGCGCCCCTCGCCGGCCGGTCCCGCATCCCAGCATGTCCCTCGATTCGCCCCGGTCCGGAGGTCGTGATGACGGCATTGTCGGCGTTGTGGCTCCCCATTCTGTTGTCGGCGGTCATCGTGTTCGTGGTCAGCTCGGTCATTCACATGGTGCTGCCGTGGCACAAGGGTGATTACCCCGCGGTGCCGAACCAGGACGCGCTGCTCGAGGCGATCCGCCCGTTCAATCTCCAGGACGGCGACTACCTGCTGCCGCGGGCCGACAGCATGGCCGAGATGCGGACCGAGGAGTTCAAGACCAAGTTCCATCGCGGGCCGATGGTGGTGATGACGGTCATCGCCAAGCCGTCGCTGGCGATGGGACGGCAGCTCGTCCAGTGGTTCGTCTACCTGCTGGTGGTGGGGATCTTCGCCGCGTACGTCGCCGGCCACGCGCTCGCACCGGGGGCGGCGTACCTGCAGGTGTTTCGCTTTGTGGGGGCGGTGGCGTTCACCGGCTTCGCCCTGGCGCTCTGGCAGCTGTCCATCTGGTACCGGCGCGGCTTCGGGCTGACGTTCAAGTCGACGGTCGACGGCCTCCTCTATGCCTGCCTGATGGCGGGGACGTTCGGCTGGCTCTGGCCGCGGTAACGTCGATCGTGAAGCGCTTCTGCCGCGAGGTGCGTCCCGAGGTGAGCATCACGGCCCGCTTCGGGACGCCGTGGTATTCGGCGAGCAGTTCGACGAGCCGTTGATTGGCGCGGTCATGCTCCGGCGCTTCGGGCAGCCAGACCTCGAGCGAACCGTCATCGAGTCGGCGCACTTCGGTGCGTCGCGCGCCGGGATGGGCCCGGACCCGCACCAGCAGCGCTCGTGACTCCGGCGAGGCCGCCACGTCAGGCGGGGACAATCAGGGTGCAGAGCCGCTCGAGGTCGACATTGCCGCCGCTCAGCACCGTCACGACGTGCCGTCCGGCGAGCTCGGGGATCCGGTCGTTGAGGGTCGCCGCCGCGGCGGCCGCACCGGCCGGTTCGGCGAGGACCTTGCCGCGCGAGAGCAGCAGCGACATCGCGCCGGCGATCTCGGCGTCGGACACCAGCACGACGTCGCCGACGAAGCGCTGCACGATGGGAAAGGTCACCTCGCCGGCGAACGGCGCGCCGAGTCCGTCGGCAATGGTGTCGACCCGGTCGATGCGCACCGGATGGCCGGCGTCGAGGCTGCGCCGCATCGCCGCGGCACCTTCCGGCTCGACGCCGTAGATCCGCACCGCGTGGCGCTGCTGCTTGATGGCGCTGGCGATGCCGGCAATCAGGCCGCCGCCGCCGATCGGCACCACCACGATCTCGGCGTCCGGCACCTGCTCGAGAATCTCCATGCCGACCGTGGCCTGGCCGGTGATCACGGCGGCATCGTCGAACGGATGGACGAGGGTGAAGCCACGGTCGCGGGCGAGCTGGTCGGCCAGGGCAAAGGCGTCGGCCGCGGTGCCGTGCAGGATCACTTCGGCGCCGTAGCCGCGCGTCGCGGCGACCTTCGACGCGGTGGCGCCGGCCGGCATCACCACGGTGCAACGGGCCCCGGCGGCCCGCGCCGCCCACGCCAGCGCCTGGCCGTGATTGCCGGCCGACACAGTGACGACGCCCCGATCGCGCGAGGCCTGATCGAGCTGCTTGACGGCGTTGAGGGCGCCCCGCACCTTGAACGACCCGGTCTTCTGTATCGCCTCGCACTTCGTCACCCACACGCCGGCACCGGAGCGCGACGCAAAGGTGGCCGACGAGAGCACCGGCGTCCGATGGATATCTCCCGCGAGGCGCGCCTGCGCTTCACGGATCGCGTCGAGTGTGGGCGGCATCATCGATGATGCTCCAGAACGAAGATGGTGGAGGTGAGATGACCACCGAGCCAGGCGGTGAGAAGCTAGACTGGGCCGCGCGCCCCGGGCAAATCCCCGAAATGGCGCTGGTCCTCGTGCTCACGTCGGGCGTGTTGCTGGCCAGCCAACTGCTCCGGTATCACATCGCCGGCCCCGGCTACGTCCCCGAACTCACCACATCGCGCGTGCTGCTCTCGCTCGGCATGCAGGTTGTCGTCTCCGCGGTGCTCGGTGCGGTGCTGCTGCGGCGCGGCTGGCCGCTGGCGGAAATCATCGGCCGCCCCGGGCCCGGCGACGTGGCGGTCGGCGCGCTGCTCTTTGTGGTGGTGATGGCCGCGGCCGCCGTGCTGGCGTTCGTCGTCGTGGCCATCGGCGGCGCCAAGGCCACCGCCGGACTGCACATCGTGGTGCACGTCTCGGCGTTGACGGCGCTGCTCGCCGCGGTGATCAACCCGGTCTTCGAGGAGCTGCTCTGGTTCGGTTACTGGTTCCGGCGGCTGGAGCGCCACGGCGTCTGGCTCGCCGCCGGGGTCAGCCTCGCCCTCCGCACCGGCGCGCACCTCTGGAAGGGACCGATCGGCGCGCTGGCGATCATTCCGACCGGCCTGATCTTCACGGTGTATTACATCCGGACCCGCCGGCTGGCGCCGATCATCGTCGCCCACATGGCGATGGACGCACTCTCGCTGGTCACCCTGAGCCACCGCGGGTAAGACCCACCGCCGGGGAGGACACTTGCCGATCAGCCACATTTCCGACACGGCACGCTGGGTCGCAACCTATCGCGCCATGGAGTCGGCGCGGCCCGACGCGATCTTCCACGATCCGTTCGCCGCCAGGCTGGCCGGCGAGGAAGGCCCCGCGCTGGTCGCTCACCTGCCGGGCGCGCGCGGCATCGCCTGGGCCATGATCGTCCGCACCGCGGTCTTCGACCAGATGATCCTCGATCGGGTCCGGAACCACGGGGTGACGCTGGTGATCAACCTCGCGGCGGGCCTCGACGCGCGACCTTGGCGGTTGGACCTGCCACCGGAGCTCGCCTGGGTCGACGTCGACCTCCCGGACATCCTGGCGTACAAGGCCTCGGTCCTCGCCGGCGAAACGCCGCACTGCCGGTATCAGGCGGTTACCACCGACCTCACCGACGCGGCCGCACGTCGCGAGACGCTGCAGCGGATTGCTGCCGGACACGAGCGCATCCTGGTGGTCAGCGAAGGGCTGCTGATCTATCTCCCGGCCGGAGAGGTGGCGGCCCTTGCGGGCGACATCCGCGCGGTGCCCGGCGTCAGCTGGTGGCTCTTCGACCTCGCAAGCCCGAGGCTGCTGCGGATGATCCAGCAGCGCTGGGGCGACAGCGGCCCGTCGCCGGCCGCCCGCTTCCAGTTTGCACCGGCCGAAGGGACGGCGTTCTTCGCGCCGCTCGGCTGGCGGGAAGCGGTGTATCGCCCCGCGATGGAAGAGGCTCACCGCCTGCGGCGCGAGATGCGCGGCATGTGGTTCTGGCGATTGGTTGCGCGGCTGGCACCGGCGCACCGGCGCCACGAGTGGCGGCGAATGTCGGGGTACGTGCTGCTGGAGCGCGCCGGAGCGTGACCACCGGGCGGGCGCGGGACGCGCCCGCCGCCGACACCACCGACCGACCCGATACATTCCGTCCATGATCCGCGTCGCGCACGACTGACGCATCGCGCCCCGGCCGGTGCATCCGGCAGAATCTCGCGAGTGCAGGCACACTACCAACAGGCGTCCCTACTTTCCGATGGAAGTCATCGTCATCGGCGGCGGACTGGCGGGACTCGCCGCCACCCAACGCCTCAGTCGCCAGGGCTGCTCCGTGACCGTCCTCGAAGCGCGCGACCGCCTCGGTGGCCGCGCATGGACGTGGCACGACGCCTCGCTGGCGCATCCCGTCGAACTCGGCGCGGAGTGGATTGCCCGCCGGGGCGCAATGCGGCAGCTGCTCGACGCAAACCGGATTGCCGCGGTCGAAGCGACCGGCGATTTCTGGATGCGGCGCGGCAGCCGGTGGGAGTCGTACGGCGAACCGGAGGGCGATGTCGGCGCCACGATCCTGCGAATCGCCGATGCCGCCGGCGAAGACCTTCCCCTCACCGCGGCATTCGCCCGCGGGCGGGGCGAGTTGCCGGACGAAGCGATGGCGATGCTCTGGGGATATGTCGAAGGGTTCAACGCCGCCGACCCGGAGCGGGTCAGCGTGCGGTGGCTGGCCGAGGTGGAGCGCAACCAGTCGGCCGGCGACGCCACCTTCCGCACCACCGCCGGGACCGGCGCGCTGGTGGCGGCAATGCGGCGGGCCTGGGATCCCACGGTCGACCTGCGGCTCGGCGCGGTGGTGCGGCGAGTTCGCTGGCAGCCGGGGCATGTCGCGGTGGAATTCGACGAGGATGGCGCTGTCACCACCCTCGAGGCGGACGCGGCGGTGATCACCGTCCCGCTCGCGATCCTGCAACGGCCGCCCGGTTCCGACGGCGCCATTGCGTTCGAGCCCGAACCACCGGGCCTCCACGAGGCGCTGCGGGGGCTCGCGACCGGTGATGCGCTCAAGCTGGTGTTCGTCTTTCGCGAACCGTTGTGGATGTCGACACCGGCTGGTAACGACCTGCTCTTCGTGATGGACCCGGCGCAGACGGTGCCGACCTGGTGGACCACCAATCCCGCGCCGGCGCCGATGATCACCGGGTGGGTCGGCGGTCCGCCCGCCACGCGACTGGCCGGATTGAGTCGCGACACGCTGACAGACGCCGGCATTACGTCGTTGAGCGAAGTGATCGACATCCCGCGCACCACCCTCGAGGCCAACCTCGTTGCGTGTCACACCCACGACTGGCACGGTGATCCGTTTGCGCGCGGCGCGTACAGCTGGGTGCTGACCGGTGGCACCGGCTCCGCCGCCCGCCTCGCCGAGCCGATTGCCGGCACGCTCCACTTTGCCGGCGAAGCGACGGCCGGTGGCGGCATCAACGCGACGATGGAGGGAGCGCTCGAATCCGGGTGGCGCGCGGCCGATCAGATCGCCAGGGCGATGGGTTGATGGCTCGGTTCCGGGGCAGTACCTGGCCGACCGGCGTCGGCGCCGCCATCGCGCTGCTGGTCCTGGTGACCGGATGCCGGGTGATGCGGGTTCCCCCGTCGCAGGCCCGCGGCGCGGCCGCTGCCGACACCGCCGGGTTCCGGGTCCGCTACGATTCGGCTCCGCCGGTCTATCGCGAGTTCCGCAGTGGCCTGATCGCCAACCAGTTTCTCGACACGATCGCCGCGCGCCTCAACGACTCGCTGCGCCTGCCGCGGTCGATCACCATCGCCACCGCCGACTGCGACGCGCCGAACGCGTCGTACGATTCGGTAACCCACCGCGTGACCCTCTGCTACCAACTGTTCCAGCAGCTGGCGGCCGAATTCCCGGACGACAGCGACACCTACCTGATCAGCGGGACGATCACCTTTGCGTTGATGCACGAGATCGGCCACGCCCTGGTCGACGTGCTCGACCTGCCGATCACCGGGCGCGAAGAAGACGCCGTCGACCAGCTGGCCACGATGCTCCTGCTGCAGCAGGGTCCGGCCGGCGACTCGCTGGCGTTCGGCGCCGTGGGGTGGTTTGCCACGTCGAACCAGCTCGATCAGTTCGATTCGCTTGCGCTGGCCGACGTGCACCCCACCAACATCCAGCGGGTCTACAACCTGCTCTGCTGGATCTACGGCAGCGACACCACCCGCTATCCGGCGATCTTCACCGACAGCATCCTCCCCGCCGACCGACGCGACCAGTGCCCCGGCGAGTACCGCCAGATGGCGGCCAGCTGGCGCAAGCTGCTGGCGCCATACCACCGCGGCCCCTGAACGCGACGAGCGCCGGAGTCTCCTCCGGCGCTCGCCCGGTCATCCCGCCGCCGCCGGCTACTTGAGGCGCGGCTTGGTCTTTCGCGGCGCCTTCTCGCAGGTCGGCCACCCACCGCGACCGCCCCGGCCGCTGGCCGCCATGTCCACCTTCTCGTGCCGGATCATGGTCGGGTCTTCCGACGCTTCGTAGGCCAGCATCGCGGTCAGCGTCGCGTTGAACCTGAGATCGTCGAAGACCACCTTGTCGTAGGTGTCCCGCTCGGTGTGCCACGTCATCGTGCCGTAATCCCAGTTCAACGCGCCGAGGTCGGCGGTCGGAACGCCATAGCAGGTGAACGAATAGCCGTCGCTGCCGGAGCCCGACGGGCCGCCGGGGAGGCTGGCGGTGATCGAGTCACGCCACTCGGTGGGAATGGCACCGAGCCACCGGTTGACGTGCTCCGGCGAATCGACCATCCCGCCGCCGCCGATCCGCTGGATGCGGCCGGTGCCGTTGTCCTGGTTGAACACGTCCTGCAGCCCCTTGATGACCTCCGGGTGATCCTCGGTGAACGCCTTCGACCCGACTTCGCCTTCCTCTTCGCCGGTCCAGTCGCCAACGATGATGGTCCGCTTGGGATGGGGATACGCGAGCCGCAGGATGCGCATCGCCTCCATCATGGTCAGCGTCCCGGTGCCGTTGTCGGTGGCGCCGCTGCTGCCGTCCCACGAATCGAAGTGGGCCGAGAGCACCACGTACTCGTCCGGCTTCTCGCTCCCCTTCACCTCGCCGATGACGTTGAAGACCGGCTGTTCACCCAGCAGCTTGCTGGTGAGGTTGAGACGCAGCCGGGGCGCGTCACCCTCCTCGGTGAGGCGGTAGACGAGGCCGTAATCTTCGCAGTTGAGCGCGATCGCCGGTGTCTTGGTGTTGTAGGTCTCGAAGATCTCCATGGCGCCGAAACCGTTCGGGCCGCTGGGGCCGCTGCGAGCCGCCGCGGCGACTGCCGCCTTGAGCGCAGTGGAATCGACGCTGACGGTGCCGTCGGCGAGATTGATGCTCACATTCACCGACGCGTTGGCGCCCCGACCGAAGCCGCCCCGGCCACCAAAGCCGCCCCGGCCGCCCCGCCCGCCGCCGCGGCCACCGGCCATGAGCGACTCGGGCAGTGCCGTGGGATAGGCCAGCTTGGGGCGCGACGAGATGATCCCGCCGGCACCGCCCTCCTCGAGCCGCACGCCGAGTTCGCCGCCACCGAGTGCCGCCGAGTAACCGGTGCCGCGGACGTCGGCCTGCCCGCTCGCCGAGCGCCGGTTCCAGTCCGCCTTGATCTCCGAGACGAGGGTATCCATCCGCGCGGCGGATGCCGTCGTGGCGTATTGCAGCCACTGGTCCCACGGGCGACAGCTCGGCATCGGCGGGGCAATCAGCACCAGCTTTCCCTTGGCCTGCGGCAGCCACTTCACGAACTCGGTGCTGTCCCTGAAGCTCGGCAGGATGATGGTGGAGTAGACCACGTCCTTGCCGCCGGTGCCGGGCGACCAGCCCACCATCTGCCCTTCGAGGCTGCGCACCCGCGGCGACACCAGGTCGATGTGCGACGGACCGCGGATCCAGCCCCGCCACGTGCCGTACTGTTCCTCGCGTGCGTCAATGCCCCACGACTTGTACATCCCGACGAGCCAATCCTGCGCCGACCGGGCCTCCGGGCTCCCCTCGAGGCGGGGGCCGAGCGAGTCGAACAACGAATGCGCCAGGGCATAGAGATGGGTGCTGTCCATGCCGATCGAGTAGATGTGCCTGATGACCGGGTCGCTGGTCGGGAACGTCTGGGCGCTGAGCGGCGCGGCAACGGCCGCGATCACGGCGCCCGTGGCGAGGAAGCGTCGAATACGGTGCATGCGCTCGTCCGGCTGAAATGAATGGTCGTGAGAATGAGGAGTGACGGAGGCCAATAGTACCATCTCGCCACCGGCTCCGACAGGTTACCCTTCAGCGATGCATTTCCTGGCCGCCATTGCCGGTGTGCTGCTGATCGCGTTTGCCCTCTGGGACGCCTTCGAAACGGTGGTGCTGCCGCGCCGCGTGAGCGGAGGGTTCCGCCTGACGCGGTGGCTCTACCGCCTCAGCTGGGCACCGTGGCGCTCCATCGCCCGACGCTTCACCAACAAGCGCCGCGAAGCGTGGCTGAGCTACTATGGCCCGCTGTCGCTGCTGGCGTTGCTGCTGGTCTGGGCGGTGATGATCATCGGCGCCTTCGGCCTGCTGCATTGGGCGGTGGGGCCGGGATTGGCGTTCGGCGACCGACAGCAGGGGCTGGCCGGCGACCTCTACTTCAGCGGCACCACCTTCTTCACGCTCGGGATGGGCGACGTGGCGCCGTTCCGCCCCTGGTCCCGGCTCCTCGCCACAGTCGAAGCGGGCATCGGCTTCGCCTTCCTCGCCTGCGTAATCGGCTACCTGCCGGTGATCTACCAGGCGTTCTCGCGGCGCGAAGCGGCGATCTCGCTGCTCGACGCGCGCGCCGGCTCTCCGCCGACGGCCGGCGAACTCCTCGGCCGCCTCAGCGACGATCCCGACCATCGCGCCCTCGCCGCACTGCTCGCCGACTGGGAACGGTGGGCCGCCGAGGTGCTCGAGAGCCACCTGTCGTACCCGGCGTTGGCCTACTTCCGCTCCCAGCATATCAACGAGTCGTGGCTCTCGGCGCTCACCGCCATCCTCGATGTCAGTGCCACGGTGATCGTCTGCATCGATGGCTGGTGCATGCGCCAGGCGGAGCTGACGTTTGCCATGGCGCGGCACGCCGTGGTCGACCTGGTGCAGGTGTTCCACGTCGCACCGTCGATGCACGGCCCTGACCGGTTGCCGCCGGTCGAGTTCGAGCGCTTCCGGCAGCGCCTCGCCGGCGCCGGGATCCGCTTCCGGTCGGACGATGGCGTGGCCGAACGCCTCGCCGACGTGCGAGCGATGTACGAGCCGTTCATCGCCGCCCTCGGCAGCTACCTGCTGATCGGGGTTCCGCCCTGGATCCGCGACGTGGAACGGGCCGATAACTGGCAATCGTCGCCGTGGGGCCGGGTGCAGTTGCCGCCGGGAGGGCGGCCGCGAATCGACCCCTCGGATGCATTCGACGACGACCATTTCTGAGGCGGCGCCGGGGGCCCACTCGCGCAGAAAACGCACCGGAGCATTAGCATTGTTGCCGCTGGACCCGGCGCAACCGCGCCCCGGGTCAATCCATGCTCGAGCATTGCGCAGTCGTCCATCAGGTCTCTTCACCGAGTGAGGCACAAGATGCGTGCGTCCGTCGTGCTCTTCCCCGTCCTTGCCGCCGCTCTCGCGTCGGCACCACTGTCACTCTCCGCCCAGGGTTCGACGCAGGACATGGCCGTCACGGTCCGCGCCGGCACCCAGGGAATCGGCGGCGAGGTCTCGAAGCTGGTCGTGCCGCACGTCGGCATCCGCGTCGGTGGCGAGTTCTTCACCATCAACGCCAGTCACACCCAGTCCGACATCTCCTATCAGTTCTCGTTCAAGCTGCACAGCTTCAACGCGCTGCTCGACCTCTATCCGTCGCCGCGCGGGTCGTTCCACCTGACCGCGGGCCTGGTGACCAACCCGCTCACCGCCACCGGCACCGGCCAGCCGTCGGGCGGCACGTTCACCATCAACGGCCACGACTACTCCTCGACCGAAGTCGGCACGTTGACCGCCGGCCTCAAGTTTGCCAGCGCAGCGCCCTACCTCGGCCTCGGCTTCGGCACGCCGGCCAGCAAGAAGGGCGGCATCTTCTTCGCGCTCGACCTTGGCGTCCGGATCGGCAAGCCGACGTTCACGCTTTCCGCCACCGGGGCGTCAGGCAACGCGCAGCTCGCGTCCGACATCGCGGCGCAGCAGAACAAGTCGCAGACCGATGTCAACAAGATCTTCGGCTGGCCGGTCGTGGCGATCGGCGTGGGCTATCGGTTCTGAGCCCGCTTGACCGCTGACCGGGCGGCCGCGGCACTCCGGTCGACAACTGATTCCGTGGTGATGTGCCGCCTATTGCCGGCACGTTAAACAATGAGCTGAAACGCGACAGCCCGGACGGCCGCATTGCTGCCCGGGCTGATGTCGTCAGCGCGAGGAGATGTGGCGGTTTGCCAGCGCGGTCATGACGCCGCAGCGAGCGCCTGGGCCACCTTCTCCAGCAACCCCGCCGCGGTGAACGGCTTGTCGACGAAGATCGTGCCGGGAGCGAGGATGCCGTGCCGGACGATCGCCTCGCCGGCATAGCCCGACATGAAGACCACCCTGAGGTCCGGGCGCGACGCGCGCAGCTGTTCGCTGAGCGCCCGGCCTCCCATCCCCGGCATGATCACGTCGGTCAGCAGCAGGTCGATCACCTCACCGCGCGCGGCGATGTCGAGCGCTTCCTGGGCGTTCTCCGCGGCCGCGACCTTGTAGCCGTGCCGTCGCAGCACCTCTCCGGCAAAGCGGCGCACCGCGTCCTCATCTTCGACCAGCAGGATCGCCGCGTCCCCCCGGCGGGGCTTTTCCGGCGCGCTGGCACCGGCCGACAACCCTTCCACGCTGGCCGGAAAGTAGAGCTTGAACGTGGTCCCCACCCCCGGCTCGCTGTAGACCAGGACGTTGCCGCTGCTCTGCTTGACGATGCCGTACACCGTGGAGAGGCCGAGGCCGGTGCCCTTCCCCTGCTCCTTGGTGGTGAAGAATGGCTCGAAGATGTGGGCCTGCACATGTGACGGCATGCCGACGCCGTTGTCGGTCACCGAGAGCATCACGTAGGCGCCGGGGCGCGACAGGCCGCGTGCGTTGGCGTCGGCGGCGGTGAAGACGGCGTTGGCGGTCTCGATCGTCAGGCGGCCGCCGGATTCCATCGCGTCCCGCGCATTGACCGCGAGGTTCAGGACGACCTGCTCCATCTGGCCGGGGTCGAGCTTCACCGGCGACAACCCGTCGCTCAACGCGGTGTCGAGCTTGATGTCCTCGCCGATGATCCGCACCAGCATCTTCTCGGTGGCGCGGATCACCTCGTTGAGGTCCAGCACCACCGGCTGCAGCAGCTGGCGCCGGCCGAAGGCCAGCAGCTGCCGGGTGAGCGTCGCGGCGCGCGCGGCGGCGTGGCGGATCTCCTCGACGCTGCCGTGGTGCGCATCCTCCGGCCCGAGATCCTCGTCGAGCAATTCGGCGTAGCCCGAGATCGCGGTGAGCATGTTGTTGAAGTCATGCGCCACGCCGGCGGCGAGCTGTCCGATCGCCTCCATCTTCTGCGCCTGGATCAGCTGTGTCTCGAGCGCCTTGCGGTCCGAGACATCGGTCATCGCCCCTTCGTAGCTGAGGATCTGGCTGTCGGGACCGCGAATCGCCCGCGCCGTCAATGACACCCACACCGGCGGACCATCGAGTCGCCGCAACTGGACCTCGAAGTCGCGCACCTCGCCGTCACGCCGCAGCCGCGCCTGCCACTCGTCGCGTTGCGAGGTGTCGAAGTAGAACGACGCGGCCGAGAGTTCCATCAACGATGCGCGGTCGGACGCACCCAGCAACCGCACCAGCTCCTCATTGGCGTCGAGGATCTTTCCCCCCGGCGTGGTGCGGAAGACACCGGTCGGGAGCCCCTCGAACAGCGAGCGATACCGCTCCTCCGACAGCCGGAGCTGGGCCACCGATGCCGACAGCGCCACAGCCTGGCCCAGCTGGCTCGCCACCGCGCCGATCGACGCCATCCACCCTTCGCCCAGTTCGCGGGAGTTGGAGAGCATCACCAGCGCGCCGTGTGACGCGCCGGACGCCAGCAGCGGCGCCACCGCGATGGCCGCGCAGCGCGCCTCGGCGAGGAGTGGGCCGGCCACCGAGTCGGCCACCGCCGGCGAAGGCACCCGGATCGGCTGGTCGGAATGACAGAGCTCCTGCAGCAGGTCGAGCTGCCCGAAGAAGCGACGCATCGGGTCGACGCCGTCGTTGGGCAGGCCGGCGTGCGCGCGCATCGCCGGCACCCCGTCGTCGAGCAGGAAGATTGCGCCGGCTGAAACGCCGCCGGCGTCGAGGGCACGCGCCAGCACCTCCTGCAGCATCAGCGGCAGGTCGATGTCGCGAGTAAGGATCTGCGCCGCCCCGGTCATGATCGAGAGCAGGGCGGCGTCCATCCCGGCACGCTGCGCCAGGCGGGTGTTGAGCGCCGTCTGGTGATCGAGCTGCTTGAGCAGTCGGGACACATAGGCCTGATGCAGCCCGTCGGCATCGGCGATCGGCGCCGGCAGCGGCGGCTGGTCGAGCACCGCGAGCACCTCGCGCACCACGCTCGACATCCCCGGCCCCCGCTCGGCGAAGGCACTGGCACCGATCTGCCGCGCCAGCCGCCGGTCGTCGTCGTCGAGGTGCGCAAACGCCGGCGAAATGATCACCACCGGCACGCCCACCAGCCCCGCGTGGCGTCGCACCCGGAGGCAGAGCTCCACCCCGCTCACTCCCGCCATCAAGAGGTCGGCGATGATCGCGTCCGGTGGCCGCGCCACCGCCGCCGCGATCGCGGTGTCGGCGTCCACCGCTCCCTCCACCGTGAAGCCGTGGTCCTCGAGCTGGGTGGTCCCGAGCCGCAACTGGATCGGGTCGTCGTCGACGAGCATCAGCCGCCGGCCCTGCCCCGGCCGCTCCCGGCCGCTCTGCCGGGGGCCGAGGTACGCCTCCACCACTTCGAGCAGCCGCTCCGGCTGGACCGGCTTGAAGAGGTAATCGGTGAATCCCGCGCGAACCGCCCGGGCTTCCTCGATTTTCGACATCAACCCGGAAAAGGCGATGATCGGCACACCGTCGCCCATCGGCAGCTGACGCAACCGGGTGATCAGGTCCGAGCCGTCGATGTCGGGGAGGTGGAGGTCCTGCAGCACCAGCGCGGGGTGCTCGGAGGTGAACAGGGCGAGCGCGGCCTGACCGGTCGCGGCTTCGAGGACGCGGAAATCGCGCTTTTCAAGCGTGATTCTCACCATCTTGCGGGTGAGGGCGTTGTCCTCGACGACGAGAATCGTCTGCGCCATGCCGCGATTGCTCCGGGAATCCGTGGAAATCGTTGCGCCGGTAACAATTGCGGAGCGCAGAAGCCGTGCCATGCGGCGGGCCGGCCGGGGGGTTGCGTCCTGGCGCCAGCGCTGTATTATTCATCCATGAACTAACGCCGCCCCGGATGCCAACGGCGCCGTCCTGGCGGCAGAACGGTTCAGATATGAACAATGAGGCAGTGAATCAGAACGCGCCCAGACGCCGCACCCGGTCGCTTCGACCGCAACCGGCGAGGAGTGACAGACCGATGAGTACCGAATCCCTTGCGCCCGCGGCGCTCGCCCCCTGGCAGGTCGACGCGACCCACACCGACGTGGAGTTCGCGGTCCGGCACCTGATGATCTCGACCGTGAAGGGTCGGTTCAGCGAGGTGACCGGGTCGGTCAGCTACGATCCCGACCAGCCGGCCTCGCTGAAGCTGGCCGTGACCATCCCGGTGGCGACCGTCGATACCCGGGTCGCACAGCGGGACCAGCACCTGCGCTCAGCCGACTTCTTCGATGCCGAGCGCTTCCCGACCATCACGTTCGTCGGACGGAAGGTCGACGGCGACGTGACCGGAACGTTCCGGGTGGTGGGAGACCTGACCATCCGCGACGTCACCCGCGAGGTGACCCTCGACGTCACGGCCGAAGGCGAGACCACCGACCCCTGGGGCAACGATCGCCTGGGCTTCAGCGCCACCGGCGCGATCGACCGCACCGCCTTCGGGTTGACCTACAACCAGGTGCTCGAAACCGGCGGCGTGATGGTCGGCGAGCAGGTGCGAATCAGCATCAACGTCGAGCTGGTGCGCCCCAGGCAGTAGTAGCTTTGGCCCATGCGTGCCATCCTGGTGCACGGCATGGGCCGCACGCCGCTCTCGATGGTGCCGCTCGCGCTGACGTTGCGACGGGCGGGAATCGAACCGCAACTCTTCGGCTACGTGGCCGCCACCCAATCGATCGACGCGATTGCGGGGCGGCTGCGTTCGCGCCTGCTGGCCCTCGCCTCGGCGCCGTATGTCGGCATCGGTCATTCGCTCGGCGGCATCCTGCTGCGCATTGCCGTCGCGTCCCTGCCGCCCGATTCCCGCCCGGAGCGGCTCATCCTGATCGGCTCGCCGGAGATCTCGCCCCGGCTGGCGCGCCGCTTCCAGGACGCCGTCTGGTACCGCCTGCTCAACGGCGACGCCGGCGCGCTGCTCGCCTCACCCCAACGAATGGCGGCGATCCCCACGCCGCCGGTGCCCAACACCGTGATTGCGGGAACCGCCGGACCGCGCGGGCGGTGGAGCCCGTTTCACGGCGCGCAGAACGACGGCATCGTCGCGATCGATGAATTGCGTCACGACTCCGGTGTGGAATGGCGCACCGTGGCGGCGCTGCATCCCTTTCTGCCGCGGAACCCCGAGGTCCGCACGCTGGTCGCGGAGCGCTGCCGGGCACCCGCGGCTATGCCACCGGCAGGCGCCCCCGCAACGACGACGCCGTGAACGGCCCGGCGCTCGCGATCAGTTCGCGGGCGTGGTCGACCTGCCCCCAGGTGTTCCACAACAGCACGCCGCGCACCCGCCCGCCGGCCAGGTAGTACACCACTCCCTCGCGAAACGGCTCGCGCCAGTCTTCCACCACTTCGAGCCGCGGATCCGTGTCGCCCACCGCCTCGTAGCCCAGGTCGAAGAGGTCCGAATAGAAGAACGGCAGGTGGGTGTACGACGTGGCGTCGCCCGCCATGGAGCGCCCCGCCGCCGCACCCATGGTGAGGGCGTTGTCCTCGTGCTCCACGCGCAGGGCGTGCCCCAGCTGGGGTGACTGGAAGCGCGCCACGTCGCCGGCGGCAAGGACGTCCGGGGCGCTGGTGCGCAGCAGCGCATCGACCACGATGCCGTCGTCGACCGCAATCGCCGCATCACGCGCCAGCTGGTCGTTGGGCACCACGCCGATGCCGCCGACCACCGCATCGACGGTGACGACATCACCGCCGCCGAGCGTGATCTTCCAGCCGCCATCCGACTGCGTGACCGCTGCCACCGACTCGCCGGCACGCACCGTCACACCGTGCTCGCGGTAGTAATCCGCAAGAAACCGCGACAGCGACTCGGGAAAGATCCGCGCGCCGAGCCCCGCCTCGGGAAAGATCAGCGTCACCGAACGGTGGTGCATCGCGAGGGCGGCCGCGATCTCCGAGCCGATGAATCCACCGCCGATGACGGCGAACGACGCACCGGCGTCGGCCAGTTCACGGGTGCGGCGATAGTCGGCAAGCCGCCGGTACCAGATGACACCGTCGCCGGCCGACCGCAGCTGCCGCGGCGACGCACCGGTGGCGAGCAGCAGCTTCCGGTAGCCGTGAACCGTCCCCTGGTCGTCGACGACATGGTGCGCCGCCGGATCGAGCCGGACCACGCGGCGGCCGAGCCGCAGTTCCACCCCCGGCACCTGGTCGGTGTGGCGCCAGACCGAGTCGAGCGGATCGCCCTTCCAGAGCGCCTTGGTGAGCGGCGGCCGGCTGTAGGGTGCGTCGGGTTCGGCGCCGATGATCACGATGGAACCATCGCCGTCGCGTTCCCGGATGCCGCGCGCCGCCGCGTCCGCCGTCATCCCGCCGCCCACGATCAGGTAGTCCGCCTCGGTCATGATCCGCTCCGTTCCGGTCCGGTCGTTTCAAGCTATCGCGCCACCCTGCACGTTGCCCCGGGCCGGCGTCGCGCCCAAGATTACCGCCATGCTCGACGATCTTCGCCACCAGGTGCTGCACGCCAACCGGGAGCTGGCGCGCCAGGGGCTCGCGCCGTTCACCTTCGGCAACGCCAGTGGCATCGACCGCGACCGGGGACTGGTGGTGATCAAGCCGAGCGGGGTGGCGTACGACGCGCTGGGCGCCGGCGACCTGGTAATCACCGACCTGGACGGCGCGACGGTCGAGGGGACCCTGCGGCCGTCATCCGACCTTGCCACCCACCTGGTGCTGTACGCCGCCTTTGACGGCATCGGCGGCGTGGTCCACACCCATTCGCACTACGCCACCGTCTGGGCCCAGGCGGGCCGCGAGATTCCCTGCCTCGGCACCACGCACGCCGACCACTTTCACGGTGCGGTGCCGATCACCGACGCGATGACCGACGACGAAGTCGGCGAACACTACGAGGCCAACACCGGCCACGTCATCGTGCGGCGCTTTGCCGCCCTCGATCCGGCGGCGATCCCCGCCGTGCTGGTGGCGGGCCACGCGAGTTTCTGCTGGGGGCCCACCGTCGGCGCGGCGGTTTCGATCGCGGCGGTGCTGGAGGAAGTGGCGCGGATGGCGTATCACACCGTGGTGCTCGACCACGACGCCGGCGCAATCAGCCGCGCGCTGCACGACCGGCACTTCCTGCGCAAGCACGGCGGCACCGCCTACTACGGCCAGCGGCCGCCCACCGCCTGACCGACCGGATCACTCGCCGCCGGCGCTCCCCTGCCTTCGCCGCAGCTGGTAGACATAGATGGAATCGTTCGGCCGACGCGACATGTCGGGATCTTCCCAACTCCGCAGCAGCTCCCACGAACTGCTGAAGCGCTGCTCGACCTCGGGAAGGTCGAAGCCGCGCGGTCCCTTTCGCGACCCTTCGGCAAACCCCGCCAGCAGCAGGGTGGCGTCCGGCGCCGCCGCCGCGCTGACGCACCGCACGTAGGCCTCCCGGGCGTGGTCCGAGAGCCCATGGAACAGACCGTTATCGATGATCAGGGCGTAGCCGTCGCCGACCTTCGACGAGCCCAGCCGGGTGACGTTCGCCCGAACGATCCGCACCGGCACGCCGGCCTGCCTGACCTTGGCGCTGGCGCGGTTGAGGGCGGTGCGCGCAAAGTCCACCGCGGTCACCGTCCAGCCGTGCTGCGCCAGATAGATCGCGGTGTCACCGGTGCCGCAGCCGACATCGAGCGCCGGCCCGGGCGGTAGCGCCTCGGGGCCTTCGACCAGCTCGCGGAGCCGCTTGGGGAGCGGATGCCCCTCCCACGGCGGATGCCGGAAGCGGTAATACCACTCGAACCAGAGACGTTCGAACATGCGGGGCCTCGCAGCGTATCGGACGGCGCGCAGTTGAGGTTCCTGCTAGAGTACGCCCGGATTCGTCACCGCGCCAGCCGGAGCCCGTCCCCGGAATCCGTCTTCAATGATGAGGCGCCTGGTCCGCCGCGCGCGCCTCGGCGGCAATTGCACGCAGCGCCGGGAGCACGTCACCGAGCGCCACCGGCTCCGACTCCGGCACCCCGAATCCGAAATAGAGCCGGCGATAGAGCGGATAGAGCCGCTGGTAGACCGCCACCGCGTCGGGATCGGGCTGCACCACGCGATACGCCGGGCAGAGCGCACGCTGCGCCGCTTCCACCGTGGCAAAGGCACCCGCCGCCACGAACGCGAAGATCGCCGAGCCAAGTGATGTGATGGGACGTTCCGGCACCAGGATCGGCTTGTCCAGCACGCTGGCGTAGACCCGGTTCAGCACGTCGCTCTTCTGCGGAATCCCGCCGCCGTGGATGACCCGCGCAATCGGCACGCCGTGTTCGCTCATCCGCTCGAGGATGATGCGGGTATGGAACGCGGTGGCCTCGATGACGGAGAACAGCTCGTCGGCGGCGGTGTGGTTGAGGTTCCATCCCAGGGTGATGCCGCCGAGCATCGGGTTGACCAGCACGGTGCGGTCACCGTTGTCCCAGTCGAGGCGCAGCAATCCGGTCTGGCCGGCCCGGTAGCTGTCGAGGTGGCTGCCAAGTTCGGCAACGGTGGTGTTGGTGCGCCGCGCGGTCGACTCGAAGAGGTAGCCCATCGCCGAGAGTCCCGCTTCGATGCCGACAAAGCCCGGATGGATCGAGCCGGGAACGATGCCGCAGACTCCGGGAATCTCCGACGGTTCCCGCGCAATCGCCATCACGCAGGTCGCGGTGCCGACCACGTTGACGACGTCTCCCTCGGCAATGCCGGCGCCGATGGCGTCCCAGTGCGCGTCGAACGCGCCGACCGGAATCGGGATGCCGGCGTCGAGCCCGAGCCGGGCCGCCCATGCGGGGCAGAGCCGGCCGGCGAGCTGATCCGACGTGGCGTAGCGGCCGTCGAGCGTGGCGCGAATCCCCTTCAGCAGCGGATCGACCCGCACCAGGAACTCCTCCGGCGGCAGGCCGCCGTCGGCGGCACTCCAGAGCCACTTGTGCCCCATCGCGCAGACGCTGCGCGGCACCTGGTGGGGATCGGTGATGCCGCAGAGCTGTGCCGCCACCAGGTCACAGTGCTCCAGCGCCGTGACGTATTCGCCGCGCCGCGCCGGGTTGTGCCGCAGCCAGTGCAGCAGCTTGGCAAAGCCCCACTCCGAGGAATAGACGCCGCCCGACATCCTGATTGCCGGCAGCCCGGTCTGGTGCGCCACCTCGGTGATCCGCGCCGCCTCGGCGGCGGCCCGGTGATCGCACCAGAGGTAGTAATCATCGAGTGGCTCGAGGCCGGCGCCGACCGGAATCACCGTCGACCCGGTGGTGTCGACCGCCAGCGCGCGCACCGCGCTGCCGTCGACCCGTGCGTCCCTGAGCGCCGCCGCCATCGCCGCCACGAACGCCGCCATCTGCGCCGTCGGCGACTGGCTGGCAAAATCGGGGTCGGAGGGGTGGCGGATGACGGGGTACTCACCCACGCCAAAGCCGATCACGCCGCGCTCGTCGTCGACGATCGAGACACGCACGCTCTGGGTGCCGAAATCGACACCCGCGACGATGGTCACGCCGCAGGTCCCGGGTGCCGATACACGTCCCACCCCAGGTACTTCGTGGTCGCTTCGTGGAGCGCCGCGGCCGACTGCGAGAAATTCGCCGCGACGTGATGCTCGAAGCCCCGTTCGCAGATGTAGTGCAGCAGCGCCTGCAGCCCGGGAATCTCCACCACGCCGGCGCCGCCGAAGGTGCGCAGCGGATCGTCGGTGAATCGCCCCTCGCCCACGTAGCCGCGGATCCGCCCGGTCAGGTCGTCGGTCGAGAAGCGGGCGTAGGTCATCGCGCCGGCGCGGACCGGGCCCACGATGGTGCCGAAGGTGTTGGCCTTCCCCACCGTTCCGGCGATGATCTCCTGGTAGTCCATCCGCGCCGACGCGAAGAAATCCTTCGGCAGGTTGCTGCAATGAAAGCAGACCGCCTTGTCGGGGTCGTCGCCGTAGTTGTTGTTCCAATCGAGCAGCGCGCTGGGGCTCTCCGACGCCAGCGCCAGCGCATGCATGCTCAGCGTGCCGCAGACATCGACCTCGCAGGCGCTGGGAAAGAGATCGTTGCTCATCATGCTCATCAGCGTGCACGGCACCACGCCGAAGAACTCCTCCAGCGACGTCCAGCACTGCACCGCGCTCACCGTCACGTCGGCTTCGCGCATCCAGTGGTCGATCACGGTGCCGAGCTTGGCCATCCGGAGCAGCGACAGCTCGGGGATGCCGTCGGTGGGCACATAGGCGCGGATCGCGGCGAGCTTGGCGACGACTGCCGCGTCGTCGTCGGGCAGCCGCTCGGTGCGGCCGAGGACTTCCGACAGGTCGATCGGCTCGACGGCGATCCCGCTCGCCTCGAGGATCTTCTCGCTGTAGCGCACCGTCTTGAACGCGGCGGGACGGGCACCGATGGCGCCGATCCTGGTGCGGCGCAGGCCGCCGACCACCCGACAGACCGCCGCAAACCGTTGCAGGTCGGCGCGGAACGTCGCGGTGTCAGGGCGGTCGGTGTGCCGCGAGGTGAGCGAATACGGAATGCCGTACTGCGACAGGACGTTGCACACCGAGATCTTGCCGCAGAACGAATCGCGGCGATCGGCGATGGTCATCCGGTCGGTCGCGTCGGCCCAGGCGTGAACCAGCACCGGCACCCCGAGCCCGGCGAGACGGAGCGCCTCCGCCACGCCACGTTCGTCGCCGAAATTGGGAAGGGTGACGATCACCCCGGCGATCGCGTCACGATGCTGCCGGAACAGCGCCGCGCAGGCCTTCGCCTCGTCGCGCGATTCGACCGCCCCGTAGCGGCTGTCGCCGGTGCCGAGGGCGACGCTCCGGAACCCTTCGGCCTCGAGTGCCGCGAGCACGTCGCGGCGGCCGGACTCGGCGAGGTGACCGGGGAAGAAGCCCCGGTTGCCGACGACGACGGCAAACGTCAGGGGCTCCCGCGCGGCGGGCGGCGGCGCCGCCGGCACGCCGCTGGGCTCGCCACGCGACCCGATCTGGTGCAGCTTCATCACGCCCTCGGCAGGATTCCGGACGGTTCAATCACGTTGACAGGGTACCCGGCAAGTCGTAGTCTTGCAAGCGCTTCAACCCGAAGGACCCCTCCCGGTGCACCGTTCTCTGCTGCGCTCGCCGTCCCTGGGACTGGTGGCGGTTCTGCTCGTGCTGGGCAGCGTGCTGACGCTGGTCGCCGGGTCGCACACCGACCCGCTGACCGGTCACACGGTCAACAATTTCCTCAATATCCATACCCTGATCCAGATGGCGACCGACGCCAGCGGATTTGCCATCATGGGGGTCGGCGCCACCGTGGTGATCATCGCCGGCGACATCGACCTCTCGGTCGGCGCCGTCTACGCCATCTCCGGCGTGACGATGGCGATGGTGCTCCGCGCCGTCGGACCCACCAATCCGGTGGTGACCGTGCTGCTGGGCCTCGGGGTCTGCCTCGGCGTGGCACTGATCTGCGGATTGCTCAACGGGGCGATGGTCGTCGGGCTTGGCGTCCATTCGTTCATCATCACCCTCGGCACGATGTGGGTCTTCCGCGGGCTGGCGTTCGTGATGAGCCGGGCAGAGAGCATCCTGGTGCCGACCCCGCTGACCTCGGTGGTGCAGGCGCCGCTGGGGCTCGGCGCGTCGCTGTCACCGGTGCCGCTCCTGATGATGCTGGCAATCGCGGCACTCGGCGCGGTGTACCTGACCCGGACCGTGATGGGACGCCACGTCTTTGCGGTCGGCGGCAACGCCGAAGCGAGCCGCCTCTCCGGCCTGCGCGTCAACCGCGTCCGCCTCGGCGTGTTCCTCTGGTCGAGCCTCACCGCCGGGCTCGCCGCCTTTCTCGGCGCGGCGTTCTACGGCTCGGCCACCTCGTCGGACGGCACCGGCTACGAGCTGTATGTCATCGCCGCCGCGGTGGTCGGCGGGGCGTCGCTCTCCGGCGGCAAGGGCACCGCCATCGGCGCGATGCTCGGCGCGGTGCTGATCGTGGTGATCCGCCAGGCCATCCGCACCCTGCACCTCGACGAGAACTACGAGTGGATCATCATCGGCACCGCGCTGATCGTGGCGGTGGTGCTCGACCAGGGCGGGTCGCGGCTGCTGGCCCGCCGGCTGTCCGGTGCCGGCTCCGGCTAGCCGGGGCGGCGCCGGCGGCACGGTGGCATATTCGAAGCACCCCAGGGAGACGTCATGACCTCGACCCGCCTGACCCGTTCGCTCGCCGTCGCTGCCACCCTCGCGCTTGCCGCCTGCGGCGGACACGGCGGCGGTGGCCAGAAGACCTTCCGCATCGCCCTGATCGCCAAGAGCTCGACCAATCCGGTCTTCCTCTCGGCGCGCACCGGGGCCGATTCCGCCGCGAAGGAGCTCACCGCCAAGTACGGCGTCCACGTGGTGATCGACTGGCTCACGCCGCCGGAAGAGGACGGCCAGGTGCAGGCGCAGCGCGTCGCCGACGCGGTCAATTCCGGGGACAACGCCATCCTGATGTCGGCGAGCGACGCGAGCAAGGTGACCGGGGCGATCAACGACGCCGTGGCGCGCGGCGTGCCGGTCATGATGTTCGACAGCGACGCCCCCGATTCGAAGCGCTTCTCGTTCTACGGCGGTGACGACGAGGCGATGGGGCGCGAGGTGATGTCGGAGCTGGCGGCGCAGATGCACGATTCGGGCAAGGTGGCGATCCTCGCCGGCAACCAGAACGCTCCCAACCTCCAGAAGCGGGTGCAGGGCGTCAAGGAAGAGGCCGCGAAGTACCCCGGCATCACCATCGTCAACGTCTTCAATCATGTCGAGACACCGCAGGACGCCGCCGCCGAGGTGCTCCGCGTCCAGACCGCCTATCGCGACCTGAACGGCTGGGCGATGATCGGCGGCTGGGCACTCTTCACCAAGGCGCTGCTCACCGACCTCGACCCGAACAAGATCAAGATCGTCTCGGTCGACGCGCTTCCCGCCGAGCTGGCCTACGTCGACAAGGGACTGGCCCCGGTGCTGCTGGCGCAGCCCACGTTCATGTGGGGCTACCAGTCGGTCCACACCATCTTCGACCACGTCTACCTCAAGCAACCGGTGCCCGAGCACGTGGTGATGAACCTGATCCGCGTCAGCAAGGACAACCTCGGCAGCTGGGCACGGCAGCTGAAGGCGTGGGGCTTCACCGACGTCGATCCGAAGTACCTGGCGTTGCCCAACTAGCGGCCCCGGATGACCACTCCCGCGGTGTCGTTCGCCGGCGTCACGAGGCGCTTCCCGGGAGTGACCGCGCTCGACGGCGTCTCGTTCGACGTCGCCGCCGGGTCGTGCCACGCCGTCTGCGGCGAGAACGGCGCCGGCAAGAGCACCCTCAGCAAGGTGCTGGCGGGAATCCAGCGCCCCGACGCCGGCGAGGTCCGCCTGGCGGGACGCCCGGTGCGCTTCAACGGCCCGCGCGACGCGCTCGCCGCCGGCGTCGCGATGGTGCACCAGGAACTCGCCTTCTGCGACAACATGAGTGTCGCCGAGAACCTCTGCCTCGGCGCGCTGCCCTCGCGCGGCGGCTTCGTGGCGCGCGACGAACTCCGCGCCCGCGCCGCCGCAATGCTGGCCGAGATCGGCGCCGTGGTCGATCCCGACCGCCGTCTCGGCGCGCTCAGCGTGGCCGAACAGCAGCTGGTGCAGATCGCCGCCGCGGTCGGGAGCGGCGCAAGGATCATCATCTTCGACGAGCCCACCAGCTCGCTGGGCGAACGCGAGGCGGAACGGCTCTACCGGCTGATCGACGACCTGCGGCGCCGCGGCGTGACGGTGCTCTACATCTCGCACCGCATGCCGGAGATCTTCCGCCTCTGCGACACCGTGACGGTGCTGCGCGACGGGCAGCATGTCTCGACCGACCCGGTCGGCGAGCTTGACGAGAGCACCCTGGTGCGGCGGATGATCGGGCGGCAACTGGAGAAGTACTTTCCGCAACACGTCACCACGCCGAGCGGTGCCGAAGCGTTGCGGGTGGAGGGGCTGAGCAGTCCGGGGCGCTTCCACGACATCTCCCTGACGCTCCGCGCCGGCGAAGTGCTCGGCCTGGCGGGGCTGATCGGCGCCGGGCGCTCGGAACTGGCGCACGCCATCTTCGGCCTCGATCCCCGGGCCCGCGGCACGATCCGCGTCGACGGCGTCGTCGCCCGGATCCGTTCGCCGCTCGATGCCATGCACCTCGGCATCGGGCTGGTGCCGGAAGACCGCAAGCGCCAGGGACTGGTGCTCTCGATGCTGGCGCGCGAGAACACCACGCTGCCGGTGCTCGACCGGCTCTCCCGCCTGACCTGGATCCTGCAGGGCGAGGAGCGCGCGCTGGCCCGGGAGTACTGCGACCGGCTGCAGGTGCGCGCCGACCTGCTGGAGCGTCCCGCCACGGCGCTCTCGGGCGGCAACCAGCAGAAGCTGGTGCTCGCCAAGTGGCTCGCGGCGAAGAGTCGCATCCTGATCCTCGACGAGCCGACCCGCGGCGTCGATGTCGGCGCCAAGGCCGAACTGCACGCCTGGATCGACCGCCTCGCGTCGGAAGGCGCCGCGGTGCTGCTGATCTCGAGCGAGCTCCCCGAGCTGCTCAACCTGTCGTCGCGGATCGTGGTGCTGCGCCATGGCCGCGTGGTCGGCGAAGTCCCCCGCGAGGGTGCCACCCAGGATCACGTCCTGCGGCTCATGGCGGGGCTCGAACCCGGTGCCACCGGAGAGGAGTCAATCCATGAGCGAGTCGCTGTCGCGCCGTGACCTGATCAAGCTGCTCGGCGTGGCCGGTGCCTGGTCGGTGTGGCCGGCGCACCATTCCGCGTCCGGCGAGCCGACGGCCGGCGCCACGCCGCTCGCATCCGGCGCCGAGCCGGCGCCCGAAATCCTCACGCTGACGTCCACCACCGGCGTGTTCGTGCCGCCCCGCGGCCGGGCATACGACAAGTTCTCGTTCGACTTTCCCGAGCCATCGGTGGCGTTCGGCGGCTATGTCTTCGGGTTTCTCGTCTTCACCTTCGAGAACGCCTACGCCCTCGATCCCGACGGCATGTCGCTGCAACGGAGTGACGACGCGCTGGTGCTCACCGCGCGGGGGCTGACGTGGGCGGGGGGCCAGGTCAAGGCGCCGGGCACCGTCGTCGCGACGTTCCGCCGCAACGGTGAGCTGATCGAGTGGGACACCCGCGCCGAGATGAACCAGCCGATCAAGACCGTCACCACGGTGATTCGCGGCATCCCGCGCGGCGCGGTGGGCTTTGGCGGCCCCGGCGGGCGGCGGGGCAACGACAACGAGATGCTGGTGGGCTATCCGTTCAGCGGCGGCGACCTCTTTGGCGGCAACACCGCCGGCGGCATGGGAACGCCGCTGGCGATCGTCACCGGCGACGACCGGACCGTGCACCTGCTCGATTCGCTCGACTCCCGCGTCGGCACCAAGCGCTTCTACTTCCAGCCCGGCGAAGGCGGCTATCGCGTCGAGGCGATCGCCGAGGCCGACGGCTGGCGCCGCGCCAACAGCTACGACGTGCCGCGCTGGCGCCTCGGCAAGGTCGCCGACGCCGCCACCGCCGAGCAGCTCCATTATCAGCACCTCGAAGAAGCGTTCCACCTGCCGGCGTGGGAGACGCGGACCGACACCCCCGACTGGATGCGCAACCTCGCCCTCGTCACCACGCTGCACGGCCAGCACTATACCGGCTACGTGTTCAACGACTACGCACGGATGCTCGAGATCCTGACATGGATGGCGACGCAGATCCCCCCCGAGCGGGTGATGGCGTTCATTTCGGCGTGGGACGGCCGGTACTACTGGGACTATCCCGAGTATCGCGTGTCGGACCGGATGGGCGGCGAGGCGGGATGGCGCAAGCTGGTCGACGGCGCGCACCGGCTCGGTTTCCGGATCCTGCCGATGTTCGGCACCAACGCCGCCAACCGGAAGCATCCGAGCTTCAGGCACTTTGCCGACGCCGCAACCGCCAAGATCGACGGCGACACGATGGACCTCAACTGGGTGGACTGGGACAACGACCGGCACCAGGAGGGGTGGCTGGCGTACATGAACCTCGGCGTGCCGTCGTGGCGGAAGTGGCTGGGGGGACGGATCGACGAGATGATCACACGCTACGGCGTGGATGCGTACTTCCTCGACATCGCCGGCGGCTACACCAACAACACCACCGGCGACATGCACGACGGCATCCGCCAACTGGTGCTCGATTTGCAGCGCCGGCACCCCGGCGTGCCGTGCGTCGGCGAGATGCCCTACGACGCCCTCGCCGAGTTCATCCCGATGTACCAGGTGGGGCTGGGCGGCGCGATGCGGAAGTATTGCCGCAACTTCTCGCACCTCAGCACGCCGGCGCCGGGGCGCGGCAGCAGCGGCGTGCACGAGTCGGGGTTCGGCCGGTTCGACGACGCGACGCTGGAGTTGTCGCCGACCGCCATTCCGACGTTGCAGGTGGTGGATGACACGTTCGACAAGCACCGGGACGTGATGATCGAGGTGATCGCCCGGGCAAAGCAGCGCGCGGGGATCGGGTGACCCCACATGCTCTCGACGTCAGCCACCTCACCGTCAGCTTCGGCGGCCGCGCCGTCTTCACCGACCTCTCGTTCAGTGTCGCGGCCGGCAGCGCGCTGACCGTCATCGGCCCGAACGGCGCCGGCAAGACGGTGCTGCTGAAGGCGCTGATCGGGTCGATCCCGAGTCGCGGCGCGATCCGCTGGGCGCCGGCGACGCGGATCGGCTACGTCCCGCAGCGCCTCGACATCGAGCGCGACCTGCCGCTCACCGGCACCGAGCTGATCGACGCCAAGGTGCGGGTGCTGGCGGCGCCGGCCGGCGACACCGCCCGGGTGCTCGGGCTGGTCGGGCTCGACGTGCCGACCGCGGCGCGCCCGATCGGCACCTTCTCCGGCGGCCAGTTCCAGCGCCTGCTGGTGGCGTTTGCGCTGGTCGGCAAGCCCAACGTGCTGCTGTTCGACGAACCGACCGCGGGAGTCGACGAACCCGGCGAAGTCGGCATCTACACCCTGTTCCGGCGCCTGCAGCAGGAAGAGCGGCTGACACTCATCCTGGTGTCGCACGAACTGAGCCTGGTGTACCGCTACGCCGACAATGTCCTCTGCCTGTCGCCGAACCACACCTGCTTCGGCCCGCCGATGGAGATCCTCACGCCGGAACGGCTCCGCGAGGTCTACGGCACGCCGATGATGTTCCACGGCCATGACGGACACCATGTCGCTCACTCCTGACGCGCTGGTGCTGCCGCTGGCGATGGCGGCGGCCGCGGGACTGGTCGGCGCCTTCGCGCTGATGCGCCGGCTGCCGCTGGCGTCCGACGCGCTGTCGCATGTCGCACTTCCCGGCATCGGACTCGCCCTGGCGCTCCGGATCAACCCGGTGCTGGGCGGCCTGGCGGCGCTCTTCGTGGGCGTGATCCTGATCTGGGCCATCGAGACCCGCACCCGGATCCCGACCGAGGCGATCATCGGCGTGACGTTCTCGGCGGCGCTGGCAATCGGCGCGATGCTGGCCCGCGGCGACGACCTGATCGAGGCCCTCCTCGGCAGCCCGCAGGCGTCGGGGCGCCTCGAAACCGTGCTCGGCCTGCTCGGCGCATTGCTGGTGATCGGGTTCATTGTCGGCGCGCGCAGCCGGCTGGTGATCGCGCTGGTGTCGCCGGAGCTGGCGTCGACCGCCGGCATCAACGTCGACCGGCTCAACCTGATCTTCCTCCTCGCCTTCGCCGTCTCGGTGGCCTTGGGCCTTCGCTACCTCGGCGTGCTGCTGATGGGATCGCTGATCATCATTCCGGCCGCCACCGCCAAGCACCTCTCGCACAGCCTCCGGGAGATGCAGTGGATCGCCGTGGGGCTGGCGATGGCGTCGACACTGCTCGGTGAACTGCTGGCGCCGGCGCTGCACGTCGAAGCGGGGCCGCTGATCATCGTGATCGCCGCCGCGGTGTTCCTCGTCTCGCTGCCGTTCCGGCGCGAGGCGTAGCCGGCGGAGCGCCATCCCATGGCCGCGAAGCTCACCAACCGCGATGTCGGCGAGACCGTCACGCGCCTCCGGCTGTTCGTCCCGGCCGTCGCCGCGCTGATCTTCCTCTGTTACGTCCTCGAGCGGGCGCTGTTCGCCCATCATCAGATCAGCCGCGGCGCCTTCCTGCTGCTGCTCTTTGCCAATCCGTTCCTTGCCGCGGCCCTGGCGGTGCTGGTGATCGGTGCCATCGAGCGAAGCGCCCATGCCTTCACCGGCATTCTTGCCACCGGCGGCGATCCGCATGCGCCGGAGTACTCCGAGATCGAAGCGCTGGTGACGCAGCGGCGATTCGTGGAGGCGGCGGATCACTACCGGGCGGTCATCGAGGACGCCCCGCAGCTGGTGCAGCCGCGGATACGGCTGGGGGAGCTGCTGGCGCACCACCTCGGCGACGGCGACGGCGCCGCAGCAGCGCTGCTCGCGGCGCGGGCGCTGCAACCCGACCCCGGGCAGCGCACCGTCATTGCCAACGACCTGATCGACCTCTACCGCCGCACCGGCGACACCGACAGGCTCCGGGCCGAGCTGGTGCGGTTTGCCCGGGAACACCCCGGGACCGCCGCGGGCCGCCACGCGCTGGCCGAGTTCAAGCGGCTGGCGGCGGAACAGCACCGCCAGCCAAATTCGTCATAGTACCACTATAACGAATTCTCCAGCCGCCTACGGCCGGTCCTTGTAGGCCTTGTACAACTCGGTGTTCATGTTGTCGAGCGGCACGTCGCGGCCGTCGATGAACAGGTACCGGGTGTTGGTCCGCGCCTCCAGCAGGTCGCCGTCGGTGACCACGAGGTTGGCCATCTTCCCCACCGTGATGCTCCCCATCCGGTCGGCAACCCCGAAGATCTCCGCCGGCCAGAGGGTCACCGACTTGAGCGCGTCGTCCTTGTTCAGCCCGAACGCCGCGGCCATCCCCGCCACGAACGGCAGGTTGCGGGTATCCGGGTTCGGCTCGCCCGAGGCGATCGCAAACCGCACGCCGGCCGAGTCGAGCCGGGCCGGTGCCGCGTAGTTGACGTCGTAGGGATCATCCTCGCCCGCCGGCAGCGACATGACGCTGGTGACCACCACCGGAACGTCGTGCTGCTTCAGGAAGTCCGCCACCTGCCAGGCATCACGCCCGCCGAGGATGACCGGCTTGAGGTGATTCGCCTCGGCAAAGCTGACCGCGTCGCGGATCTCGGTCGCGCCGTCGGCGGTGAACAGCACCGGCATCGTGCCATTGACGGCGGGCAGCAGCGCCTCGAGCCTGACGTCGTGGGCCGGGCGCGGCAGCGACTTGTCCTTGCCGTACGCCGCCCAGGCGGTGCCGTAGGCGCGCGCGTCATCGAGCATTCCCTTGAGCGAATCGAGCGCCGCCGAGGTGGCGTTGCCGCCGGCGGCATTCGCGCCGCCGCCACCGAAGCCGCCCCGTCCGCCGCGACCGCCTCCGGGGAGGTTGATGACCAGCGCCACGTTCTGCACCACGCCCATCTCCGGCGGGGTGTCACCGGCGAGGTCCATCAGCGCGGCGGTTCCCGAAATGATCCCGCCGCTCGGGTGCGTCACCACCGCGGTGATGCCGACGACGCGGTCGGTGCCGATGTAGGCGCTGTGGGCGTCGAAGCCGTAGAACGCCTGGGCGTTGGGGTTGAAGCGCCCGGTTTCGACGTTGTCAACGGTGGCGTTGGCGCCTTCGTCGATCTCGTCGAGGCCGAGCTGGTTGCCGGCGGCGATCATCCCGGGATAGACCCGGAGTCCGGTGGCGTCGATGACGCGCGCACCGTTGGGCACCGCGACCTCGGCGCCGACGGCGGCGATCCGGCCGTCGCGGATCACCACCGTGCCGCGGGGAATCTCCGGCGCCGACACCGGGAAAATGTCGGCGTTGCGGATCGCCACGGTCTCGCGGGGACCGGGGCGCGGATTGTACGACCCCAGCTGCGCGCTGAGGGTGGCGGGAATCACGGCCGCCGCGAGGGCGGTGACGAGCATCGTGGCGCGCATCAGCGGTTCCCTCCCGCGGCGGTGGTGTCACTGCTGGTGTTCCGGCCGCCGCGGCCACCCGCGCCGCCGCCGCCGTTCATCGCAGCGTCTTCCTTCTCCAGCTCGGCGCGCTCGGCCACCTGCTGCTGCAGCAGCTGGCGGTCCTTGGTGCGGTCAAAGAGCAGCTCGCCGTCGACGAAGGTGTCTTCCACTCGTGAGTAGACCGAGAGCGGATCGCCGGTCCAGAGCACCACGTCGGCATCCTTCCCGGTCTCGAGCGACCCGACCCGCTTGTCGATGCCGAGCTGGATGGCGCCGTTGATGGTGATGGTGCGCATCGCTTCGTCCTCGGTGAGGCCGCCGTAGCGCATCAGCTTGGCGGCGTCGATGTTGAGCCGCCGGGCGCGCCCGTCGTCGTCGGAGTTGATGGTGGTCACCACGCCGTGCCGCATCAGGATGGCGGCGTTGTATGGAATGGCGTCATACGCCTCGATCTTGTAGCCCCACATGTCGGCAAACGTCGACAGCCCGGTGTGATGCTTCGCGATCTCCGAGGCGATCATGTAGCCCTCGAGGCCGTGCTGCAGGGTCTGGACGTGGAATCCCAGCGAATCGCCGATGTCGAGCAGCATCAGCATCTCGTCGGCGCGGTAGGAATGCGCGTGGATGTAGCGCTTCCCCTCCAGCACCTCGACCAGCGGTTCCAGTTCGAGGTCCCGGCGCGGCGCAACGAGGTTCTTCTCGCCTTTCGCGACGCGGGCATTGTAGTCGGCCCATGTCGCCTGGTAGTCCTTTGCGCGCGCGAAGGCGTCGCGGATGATCTCTTCCTGTCCCATTCGGGTCGCCGGATACCGCAGCGGCCGCTGTGCCTGGCCCGGAATCACCACCCGCGCGTCGTTCTTCTGGGTGACGTTCTCGCCGAGGGCGAACTTGATCCCCGGCAGCGCGCCCGGGAACGGATAGTCCTCCACCGGGTGGCCCCACTTGAGCTTCACCACCAGGGTCTGTCCGCCGATGGTGTTGGCCGAGCCGTGCAGCACGTTGATGGTGGTGGTGCCGCCGGCGAGTTCGCGGTAGATGATCGGCGACGTCGGGTTGAGCACGTCACGCATGTTCACCATGCTCGACACCGAGACGCTCCCCTCGTTGACCGCGTCGATCATCGAGTGGGAGTGCGGATCGATGATTCCCGGCGTGACGAACTTGCCGGTGCCATCGATGACCACGGCCCCGGCCGGCGCCGACAGCGCCTTGCCGATCCGGGAGATCCTGCCATGCTCGAGCAGGATGTCGGTGTTGGCCAGCGTCCCCTTCGTGACGGTCATGACCGTCGCGTTGCGGATCAACGTCGGCGGAACGGATTGTTGCCCGACGGCTGGCGACGCAGCGAGCAGGGCGAGCAGGCCCAGAGCCCAGGGCCCGGAGCCCGGGAAAAGGACACGCGGCATTGGTGCCTGACCTTCGATCCTCGACCTCATTGCGCCCTCCCGCCCGAAAACGTTCCGGTCTGCGTTCCCTCGACCGACAGCGACCCCCGCAGCGCGCCGTTGCTGAGCGTGCCGTCGAATTCCGCCTCGTCGGTGGAGCCGTTCATGGTGAGCATCACGGTGAACCAGACGGAGCCGTCGGAGTCGACGCCGCCGTCGACAATCTCCATTGCGCCAAGGTCGCCCTGGACGGCGCCGTAGAGACGATCCTCGTCCTGTTGCAGGTCGAGCGTGACGTAGCGGTTGGTCCCGGCGACCTTGACCGTCGCCGACCACGCGCCGCTCAGGTCGGGCCGGCTGCGTGCCCCGCGCCCGGCGCCGGCGGCCGCCGCGGGTGCGGCCACGGTCACCGGCTGCCCGTCGACGAAGAGTTGTGCGACGCGACCCGAGGGATCGAAGAGATCGCCGTGCACCAGGGTGAGGTCGGCGATCTTGCCCGGCTCGATGGTGCCGAGGCGGTCGGCGGCGCCGAACAGCTGGGCCGGGCCGAGGGTCAGGGCGCGCAATGCGTCGTCGGGTGAGAGCCCGGCGGTCACCGCCTTGCGGACGTTGGCGAGGGCGTCGGTGTAATCGTCGCCCGATTCGAACGCGATGGTGACACCGGCCCGCGCGAGAATTCCGGGCCCCTTCGGCGCCATCACGCGGTCACGCAGCATCCGGAGCGGCTCGGGCTGATCAGCGCCGCCGCCGCCCCGGCCACCGAAGCCGCCGCGCCCGCCGGCGCCGGCCTGGCCGCGCCGGGGAAAGTTGAGCGTCAGCAGCACCGGCACGCCGTCGGCCTTGAGCCGGTCGGCCACCTTGTACGCCTCGCTCCCGCCGGCGATGACGGCGCGGAGGTTGAATTCCTTCGCGAGATCGAGCGCCCGGACAATCTCGCGCTCGGTGTTGGCGAACATCACCACCGGCTCGGTGCGCGCCAGCACCGGCTGCAGCGCGTCGAGCGAGGGGTCGTAGTCGGGCCGCGCCATGCCGCGCGGGTCACGCGCGTAGGCGGCCTGCACGTCGTGATAGTGTCGCGCGTCGAGCAGCTCCTGGCGCAGCTGGGCAAAGACACCCATCAGCGACGTCGGGAACCCGCCGCCACCACCGAAGCCGCGAGCGCCGCCGCGCGAGAAGCCGATGTGCTGTGCCACCGGCGTCGCCACCACCATGGCATTGACGTCGGTGCCGTCGAGGTCGATCAGCGCCGACTGGCCGCGGAAGATGCCGCTGCCGCTGGCGGCGAGCGCGGTGGTGAAGCCGGCGCCGTGCGCGGCGTCGAAGGCGTCATCGGCCGGGTCGAGCTGGTCAACGGCACGGACCTCGGGCTGCATCCCGACGCCGTAGCGCGAGTTGGGTGCTCCGTCGGCGCCGGAAGCCGCGGCCGGCGCGGCACCCCGTCCGCCGCGACCGGCGGCACCCGTTGCCGCAGCCGCCGCCGCGAAGCCGAGGCTGCTGTAGGAATCGATCAGCCCGGGGTAGACGCTCATCCCGGCGCCATCGACGATGCGGGCGTCGGCCGGCACGGCGACGTTGGCACCGACCGCCGCGATGAGGCCGCCGCGCACCACGATGGTGCCGCTATCGATGACCGGCCCGCTGACCGGGACGATCCGGGCGTGGACGATGGCGTACGTCGCCGGCGCGCGGGCCTGCGCCACCGCCGTTGCCGTCACCGCCGGCATCGCCGACAGCGCACAGACGACGGTCCGCGCCCACCCGCCGGCGGACGCCGGACGGAAGCTTCGCACCATGAACGATTCTCCTCGTGTCGGATTCGGCACCGGATCGTGAGACGACCGGCGCAACGCCGGCCGGGTCCGGTGGGGCGTGGAAACTACCGCGGAAATGCCATCTCCGCGAGCCGGAAACCACCGGCGCGCGACGCCCGGGCGGAACGCGCCGCGCCGGGACGCGGTGTCGTGCCGTGCCCCGGCGGTCCAATTCAGTATAGTGGCGCTATAGTCAATTCAGGGGTGCCGCCGCTAGCTCCACGGTTCGTCGGCGCTCGGCCCGTAGATCGATGGCACCTTGCCGTCGGCCATCCGCGCGTAGATCGAGAACTGCCCGCGATGGTGGATCTGGTCGAAGAGCAGGAACCAGAGGAGGTCGATGCGCGTGATGTCGCCCATCGTCTTCGGCGCGGTGAAGAACTTCACCATCTGCTCGAGTTCGTCAGCCGGGGTCTCCCGCACCATCTCGCCGTAATCCTTGTGCGCCGCCTCGACCGCCGCGAGCAGGTCGCTCCACTCCTTCGGCGCCACGGTCCCGGTGCCGCTCAGCACCGCCGCGAGGTTGTTGTGGAAGGCGTGGGTGCCGAGGATGCTCTCGGTGACGAATACCCAGGCGAGGTCGCGGGCCGACTTGCAGCGCGGGTGGGGCTTGAGGTCGAGCTTGTCGGTGGGGTAGGCGCGCAACAGCCGCATGGTGATGGCGTGCTCGCGTTCCCAGGCGTCGAGGAATTGCTGCTTTGGCGACGGCATGGCCGGCTCCGGTGAAGTGGGGACCCAATCTTAGTGCCCTCCGGTCACCGGGCTAGATTGGATCGGGATCCTCGTGGCGGGCGGCTCGGCCGCCGCGCGGATGCCGCCCCCGGCCGTCCCCGTCGCGCGGAGCACCAGATGCGCGTTTCAACGCTGTTTGTCGTGGTGGCATGCGCGGTGGCCGTTCCCGCGGTCTGCCGCGCCCAGAATCCCAATCCGATCCCGAAGAATCCGTCGCCCTGGCCGCAGCACTCGCTGCAGCGGCCGCAACCGCCGGTCGTCACACCGGGACCGGCGGCCGCGCCGGTGCCACCACCGTCGGACGCGATCGTCCTGTTCGACGGGACCTCGCTCGCCCGGTGGCGCTCGGTCGACACCGCGGCCGGCCCGGCACGGTGGACGGTGGCCAACGGCTACATGGAGATCGCGCCAGGGACCGGCGACATCGAGACGCGCCAGGGGTTCGGCGACGCGCAGTATCACATCGAGTGGATGGCGCCGACACCGCCCAGGGGCACCGGGCAGGAGCGGGGCAACAGCGGCGTCTACATCATGGGGCTCTACGAGACGCAGGTGCTCGACTCGTACCACAACACCACCTACCCCGACGGCCAGGCGGCGTCGATCTACGGCGAATTTCCGCCGCTGGTGAACGCCTCCCGGCCCCCCGGAGAATGGCAGACCTACGACATCGTCTTCCACCGCCCGCACTTCGATGCGTCGGGGAAGGTGACGATTCCGGCGCGGGAGACGGTGTTCCAGAACGGCATCCTGGTGCAGGACAACACCGTGCTGATCGGCCCGACCGCCAACGGCAGCCGGCCACCGTACCGGGCGCATCCGGCGCTGCTGCCGCTCCGGCTGCAGGACCACGGCGACAAGGTGCGGTACCGCGACATCTGGGTGCGCCAGCTGCCCGACAGCACGCCATGACGCCGCACGGCCCGCGAGGCGTGGCGTGAAGCGCCTCCTCGTCAGCATCGGGGCGATGGTCGGCGGCACGATCGGCTGGTACATCGGCGCCCCGGCCGGATTCATGGCGGCGTTCCTGGTCAGCATCGTGGGCACCGCGGCCGGCGTCTACTTCACCCTGCAGTGGGCGGCGAGAAACCTCGACTGAATCCGGCCGGCGTCGACCGCCGGCCCAGCCACGGAGCTCTGCATGGAGACCCGCCGACCGAAGCACTTCACCCGGTTTGCCAAGGCGACATCGCGCATCGCGGGACGGCCCGGCACCTTCGCGTTCGCCGTCCTGATCATTCTCGCCTGGGCGGTCACCGGGCCGCTCTTCCACTACAGCGACACCTGGCAACTGGTGATCAACACCAGCACGACGATCGTCACGTTCCTGATGGTCTTCCTGATCCAGAACACCCAGAACCGCGACACCAACGCCATCCAGCTCAAGCTCGACGAACTGATCCGCACGGCGAAGGGCGCGCACAACGCGATGCTCGACCTCGAGGAGCTGGAGGAGAAGGAACTCGAGATCTTCCGCCAGCGGTATTGCGACCTTGCGGCCCAGGCCCGCGAGGCGCTGCGACAGGGACATCGCGACACCAACGTCCCCGAAGTGAATCCCCGGGGGGAGTAGGGATGTTTCCGGCCGACCAGGCGGGACGGGCGCTGGCGCGGTTCCTCACTCGCCCGCGGCCGCATCCGTTGCAGGTGTCGACCAGCGCGCCGGAGCTGTTGCGGGCGACGCTCCGCCCCGGCGATGTGCTGCTGATCGACGGCGACACGCGGATCAGCGTCGCCATCAAGTACCTCACCCAGTCGAGCTGGTCGCACGCCACGCTGTTCATCGGCGACGCGCTGGGACCGGCGCCGCCCGGTGCCGACCCCCACGTGCTGATCGAGGCCGACGTCACCGAAGGAGTGCGTGCGGTCCCGCTGACGCTGTATGCCGCGATGCACACCCGGATCTGCCGGCCGGTCGGGTTGACCGCGGCCGAGATCCGCGAGGTGATCGACTACGCCATTGCGCGCCTCGGCCACCAGTACGACACGCGCCACATCTGGGACCTGGCGCGCTACCTGCTGCCGACCCCGCCGGTGCCGACCCGCTGGCGCCGGCGCCTGCTGGCGATCGCCGCCGGCGATCCGACCCGCGCCATCTGCTCGACGCTCATCGCCGAGGCGTACGAGTCGGTGGGTTACCCGATCCTGCCCCGTTCGGTGCTGGCGCGGGGAGCCGATCCGGCGGCGATCGACTCGTTGTCCGAGCTGCAGCACATCCGCCAGAACGGCCTCTACATGCCACGCGACTTTGACGTCTCGCCGTATTTCGAGATCGTCAAGCCGACGCTGGCCCAGGGATTCACCGCCCATCCGGGCACGGAGAACCATGTCCCCCTCGCGTCGTGACTTTCTCCAGCAGGGCACCGCGGCGTTGGCCTGCACGGTGCTCCCCGCAATGCGGCGCCGCGCCGCCGCCCGATCGTCGCGGCGGGTGCTGTTCCAGGGCGACTCGATCACCGACGCGGGCCGCGACCGCGCCGTGACCGGCCCCAACGATCCGCGCGGACTCGGTGACGGCTATCCGATGCTGCTCGCCGCCGAGCTCGACCGCCGCTACCCGGCCCTTGCTCCCGAAGTGCTGAACCGGGGGGTCAGTGGCAACACGGTGACCGATCTTGTCGCGCGGTGGCAGGCCGACACCATCGCTCTGGCCCCCGACGTGCTGTCGATTCTGATCGGCGTCAACGACATCTGGCACACCCGCACCGGCAGCTACCACGGGACCGTCGAGAAGTACCGTGACGGCTATGCCGCGCTGCTCACCGCGACGCGCCAGGCGCTGCCGGCGGTGCGCCTGGTGATCCTCGAGCCGTTCGTGCTGGTGACCGGCGCGGTGAGCGCCGACTGGTTTCCCGAGTTCGACCGCTACCGCGACGCCGCGCGACAGGTGGCCCGTGGGGCGCGGGCGACGTTCATCCCGTTGCACGACATGTTCCAGCAGCTGGCGAAGCAGGCGCCGCCGTCGTACTGGCTGCGCGACGGGGTGCACCCGACGCTGGCCGGGCACCAGGCGATTGCCGGGGAATGGATCAGGGCGGTGCGGCTGGGTTGAGACGAACCGGCACCGCCCTTGCCGATCACGGGACGGGACCGTATTGCTTACCCCACGGGGCGTTCAGCCTCGCTCCGCTGCGGGAGAACACCCATGAGGCTGCTGCGATCTGGCCTGCTACTGCTGGCACTGACTCCGGGATGCGGCGGCGGCGGCCCCACCACCATATCCGGCAGCGGCGGTGATAGCCCCGTGATTCCGTCACCCGGCATCACCGCGACGCTCTTCGGTTCGCCGTGGTCCAGCCAGGCGACGCACCGCGCCAGCATGAACAACAACCGGATGGTCGTCACCGGCACCTGCCTCGACAACGTGACCATCTCGCTCGATGCCCGGAACGTCACGTCCACCGGGACCTACCCTCTCGGTTATGGCAATCCGGACGGCGGGTCGGTCCAGTTCGTCATGGGCAATCGCGGCTGGACCAGCACCCTCCCGGGCGGCGCCGGTGAAATGATCGTCACAGCACTCTCGGCGACGCACGTTGCGGGAACGTTCTCGTTCGTGGTGGTCCCGACGTTTGCGTCATCCTCGGCCGGCGACACCATCCGGGTGACCGACGGCAGGTTCGACATGGATTTCAAGTAGCACGCCGGTCGGTCTGACGGGGTCGATGACGGTTTCCGGCGCCGTCCTGCGCATTGCAGTCCGGAGTGGTGTGCAAGCGAGATCCACTGATCATCACGGTCCCGAATCCGGGGCGGCGACGCCTCCAGGAGTAATCGGTATGACGGCAACCCGGCTGGTTCCCGGCGTGGTGCTGCTGCTGGTCGCGTGCAGCGGCGGCAGCAGCCCCACCGGTTCGAACAACAACGACGGTGGCGGTGGCGGTGGCGGCGGTGGCGGTGGCGCGGCGATGACCGCCACGATCAACGGCACCGCCTGGAGCAGCAACATCAGTTACCGCGCCACCTGGGGCGGCAATGTGATCAGCATCACCGGCAGCGGCGGGGCGAGCGTGACGAACTACACCCTCATTACCATGGCCGTGACGAGCGTAACCGCCGCTGGCACTTACCCCCTTTCGTTCGGCAACACGCAGGTCGGGTTGGTCAACGTGGTCAACGGCACCAAGGACTGGTCGACCGGCTTTCCCGGCGGCGTCGGGACACTGATCATCACGTCGCTCACCCCGACTCACGTCATCGGCACCTTCAGCTTTACCGCCATACCGGCATCGACATCGGCGGCGACCGACACGCTGAAGGTGACCGACGGCAAGTTCGACATGGACATCCAGTAGCGTCGCAGCGCCGCGCCGCGCATCTTCGCTCTGAACCCATCACGGAGTGACGATGCGTGGCCTGATGTCCGTAGCGGCGATCGCCGGCCTGGCGGCGGCACCCCGCGCCACGCCGCCCCTTCCCGTCCAGCCGGCGGCCGACAGCACCACCGTGGTCCTCCTCGGCACCGGCATGCCGCGCCCCGACCCGGATGCATCGGGTCCGGCGACGGCGGTGGTGGTGGGACACAAGACATTCCTCTTTGACGCCGGCCCCGGCGTCGAGCGCCGCCTCGCCGCGGCGCACCTGCCCATCAACGGCGTCACCGCGCTGTTCATCACCCACCTGCACAGCGATCACACGCTGGGCCTTCCCGACCTGATCTTCACCTCCTGGGTGATGGGCCGCGCCAAGCCGATGCAGGCGTACGGACCACACGGGCTCCGCGCGATGGTCGACAACATCGACGCGGCGTGGAGCGAGGACATCGTGATCCGCACCAATGGCCTGGAACACGATCCACCGGGTGGCTGGCGGGTGAACGTGCACGAGATCAAGCCGGGCGTGGTCTACGACAGCGACGGCGTGAAGGTGACGGCCATTCCGGTGTTGCACGGCAGCTGGAAAGAGGCGTACGGCTACCGGATCGACACACCGGACCGCTCGGTCGTGATCTCCGGCGACACCCGCCCCTGCCCCGCGCTGGAAGCGGCGGCCCGCGGCGTCGACGTGCTGGTGCACGAGGTCTATCCGGCGTCGAAGCTCAAACCCGAAAACCGCCCCGGCGGACAGGACTGGGTGGAATACATGCACCAATTCCACACCTCCGACGTCGAGCTCGGCGCGATCGCCGCGCGCGCCCAGCCGAAGTTGCTCGTCCTGACCCACATTGTGCGGATGGGCGCGACGGACGCCGAGCTGATCGCGGGAATCCGCAAGGGGGGCTACACCGGCCGGGTGGTGGTCGGAAAGGACCTGGAGCGGTTCTGAAGGCAGCTGTGAGCGGATTCCGTGTGCCGGGCTCCGGGCTCCGGGCTCCGGGCTCCGGGCTCCGGGCTCACATCCGCCTTTCTGCCACCCCATTGACAACGTGCTAACCCACTAGCATCTTCTCGGAAGTCCGTCCTCCGGGAGTCGTCGTCGTGAAGAAGTCCCTTGCCAACCTGGGCCGCCGCGAGCGGCAGATCATGGACATCCTGGTGCGCCGAGGCTCGGCCACCGCGGCCGACGTGCTGGCCGACCTCGCCGATCCGCCCAGCTATTCGGCGGTCCGCGGCATGCTGCGGCTGCTCACCGACAAGGGCTATGTGCGGCACGAGTGGGACGGCCCACGCTACGTCTACCGCCCCACCGGCGATCCGGAGCAGCTGCGCCGCACCGCCGCGAGGCATCTGGTCGACACCTTCTTCCAGGGTTCGACCGAGTCGGCGGTGGTGGCAATGCTCGGGACGGCCGAGCGCAAGCTGTCGGACGACGAGTTGAATCGGCTGGCCCGTCTTATCGACGAGGCGCGACGGAACGGAGGCCGGCAATGACTATCGCGGTCCTGCTCGGCGAGGCGCTCACGACGGCGGCAGTGGCGGTCGTCGTCAAGGCGACGTTGGTCTGCGCCGCCGCGGCGCTACTTGCCTCCACGCTCCGGCGCGCCGCCGCCGCGGTGCGGTACACCGTGTGGCTGCTGGCGCTCGGCGCCTCGGCGGCAATCGTGCTGCTGATGCCGCTCGCCCCGCGACTCGACGTGGCGCTCCCGATCGCGCCGACCGCGCCCGTGGCGCAAACCACCACTGCGGTCTGGTCTGGCGCCGCGGTGACGGCGCCGGCCACGGTGGTTGCGGCGGCTCCTGGCGCAAGCCCGTCGGTGAGCGCCTTCACCGTCGCGGCCGCGTGGGTCTCCGCGCACGCAGCGCTGCTGCTTGCCATGGCGTGGCTGGCTGGCGCGCTGGTGGTGCTCTGCCGGTCGGTCATCGGGCATCTCGCGGTGCGGCGCCTGGTCGGGTCGGCACACGATGTCGCGGGGTCGATTGGTGCCCGTGTCCCGCTTCAGCTGCTGCTCACTTCGGCCGGCATCCGGCGGCGGGTGCGGTTGCTGGCGCACGACGCGGTGGCGGCACCGCTCACCACGGGGCTCTTCCGCCCGGTGCTGCTCTTCCCGTCGTCGGTCCCGGCGTGGAGTGACGAACGCCTGCGCGTGGCCGTGTTGCACGAACTCGCGCACGTGGCGCGCGGCGACTACCTCGGCCGGCTCATCGCGACCGCGGCCGAGTCGCTGTTCTGGTTTCATCCCATCGTCTGGTTTGCCGCATCGCGGCTGCGCATCGAAGCGGAGCACGCCGCCGATGACCGGGTGCTCGCGGACGGCTGTCCCGCGGTGTCCTATGCCTCGCATCTGCTGGAGTTGGCGCGCGGCGCGCGACCGCTGACGGCGCTCCCGGCGGCGGCGCTGCAGATGGCCCACGCATCCGATCTCGAAACAAGGCTTCGCGCCATGCTCGACTTCAACCGTTCGCGGCGCCCGGTGTCGTCGCGATTCCAGGCCGCCTCGGTGCTGTTGTCGGCGGCGGTGCTGATTCCGTTTGCCGGCCTGCGCACCACGCTGGTGGCGCGCCAGGCGCCGTCCTCGCGCGTGCAGCGCGGCGACTCGACATTCACCCGGCGGCTCGACGCGCGAGCGGGCGGCACGCTGCTGGTGACGCTCCAGACTGGCGGCGAGGTGGTGATCCGCGGCTGGGATCAGTCGGCGGTCGAGCTCCACGCCACCCTCGGCGGCCGGGACTGGCGCCACACGGTGGTGTCGCTGCAACCGGACGGCAACGACGTGGAACTGCAATCGCGGCTGGACAGCTCCGCCGCATCGGGCAGCACAGCACATCGATTCGAAATCTCCGTCCCGCGGCATTTCAACATCGCGATCAAGTCGGCCGGTGGACCGCTGACGATTCGCGGTGTCAACGGAACCTTCCGGGGGGCGATCACCCGCGGTGGGATCACGATCGACAGCGCGCAGGGCCGGGCCGAGCTGTCCACCGATGCCGGAGAGGTCACGATCGCCGACTCACGGCTGGCCGGCTCGGTGCATACCGCGGCCGGTGGCGTCGCGCTCACCGGAGTCACCGGCGGCGTGTCGGGGTCGGCGGGTGACGTCCCGACCGCGCGCGGCGTGGATGTCGCGGACGCGGCTACTTCGGTGGGAGTGGCGGCGAGCGGGGCAGCGGATGATCGGGGTGATGTCGGAACCGGCACGGCCAGGAGTGTCTGGGTGGAGGAGAAGCTGAAGGCGGCCAGAGTGGACGTGCAGCGGAAGCAGCTGGACGCCGAGAAAGATGCGCGTGAGGCCGACAAGACGGCGGCAGTCCGCGACGAGGAGCAGGCCGTCAAGCTGAAGAAGGGGGCTGCGAAAGAGGCGCGAGGGATCGACAAGACGCTGACGGGCCCGGATTCGGAAGTCGTGATCCGCAAGGTTGCGTCCGATTCGACGTACTACATCATCCGGATGCGGCCGGACACCGTGATGATGTGCGGCGCGGGGCATCCCTGCGTGGTAAAGAAGGAACGGAGCGCGGGCCACCGCGATTCACTGCGCGTTCCGGAGTAGCGATTCGTGCTCGAGACACTCAGGCAGGACGCTCACTTCGCGCTGCGCTCGCTGCGGCGCAACCGCGGCTTTGCGCTGGTGATGATCCTCACGCTGGCGCTCGGCACCGGCGCCAACACGGCGATCTTCTCCGTGGCCGAAAGCGTGCTGCTCAAGCCGCTTCCCTATCCTCATGACGACCAGCTGGTGCAGGTCTGGAGCACCGGCGGCAAGGTGGCGCTGCGGCCCCCGGGGCGCGGTCCGCTCTCCTACCAGCAGGTGCAGGAGGTCAGCGGCCTGCACCAGTCGCTGAGCGGCGTGGCGGCCTTCACCGACGCGCGATACAACCTCACCGGATCGGGAGAAGCGAAGGAAGTGCAGGCGGTGCTGGCATCGCCGTCGCTGTTCACCATGCTTGGCGTGGCGCCCGCACTGGGCCGCGGGTTCACGCCCTCCGACCTCCACGAGCCGGTCGTGGTGCTGAGCCATGGCCTCTGGATGGAGCTGTTCGGTGGCGATGCCGGAGCCGTCGGCCGCACCATCGTGCTCGACGGCGCCGGCTATACGGTGGTGGGCGTGATGCCGGCGAGCTTTTCCTTTCCCGACGACGCCACCCAGTTGTGGCTGCCGCTGGGGCGGGCATTCGCCGACCAACCCGAAATGGAAACCAACCCGGCGTTTCAGGCCTTGAGCACCGTAGTGCGGCTGCGCGACGGTGTCGACCTCCCGCGCCTCGCCGCCGACCTCGCCGTGGTGGCCGCGCACCAGCCCGCCCAACCGGGGCTGCAGCCGCCGGGCTTCGCGACGATGCGGCTCCGCGACGAAGCATCCGGTGACACCCGCACACCGTTGCTGGTGATGCTGGCGGTGGTGGGCTTCGTGCTCATCATCGGGTGCGTCAATGCAGCCAACCTGCTGCTGGCCCGTTCCACCGCACGGCAGCGAGAGTTCGCGGTGCGTCGGGCGCTCGGCGCGGCACGCGGGCGCCTGGTGGCACAGCTGCTCACGGAAAGCGTCCTGCTGGCACTGGCCGGCGGCGCGGTGGGGCTGCTCCTGGCCAGGCTCGGCGTGTCGGCAATCCTCGAGGCGTGGCCAGCCGTACTGCCCCGGGTGCACCAGATCGGCATCGACGCCGCGACACTCGGCTACGCACTGCTGATCTCGCTCGTCGCCGGGGTCGCCTTCGGCCTGGCACCGGCGTGGCGCTCGAGCTCGGTGGCACTGGACACTTCGTTGCGGGAAGGGAGTGTCACGTCGACCGGTGGCCCCGGCCGTCACCGGTTGCAGCGCGGGCTGGTGGTGGCCGAGATCGCGCTGGCGCTGGTGGTGCTGACTGGCGCGGGGCTGCTGGTGCGGAGCTTCGTGCGCCTGCGGAGCGTCGATCCGGGCTACGACGTGCACAATGTTCTGGCGGCGCGCATCCGCCTCACGCCGTCGCACTACACGAGCGACGCGGAACGGATGGACTTCTATCAGCACGCCGTGGAACAGCTGCGGCGGCAGCCCGGGGTCGCCAGCGCGTCGGTCTCGCTGACGCTGCCGATGAGCGGCGAGGTGGCGGGTTTCCGTTGGAGCCTCGACAATCCGCAGGACTACATCGACATCAACCAGGACATCGTGGCGCCCGATTTCTTCCGCACGTTGCGCATCCCGTTGCTGGCGGGTCGCAGCTTTACCGACGACGACCGGGCCAACACGCAACTGGTGGCGGTGGTGAACCAGGCGCTGGCGGCACGGCTCTGGCCGCACGAAAGCCCGATCGGGCGCTCGATGGACCTGCGCGGCGGGTCGACGCTGATCGTCGGCGAAATCGGCAACATCCACTACGCCTCGCTCACCGACCCGGTCAAGGCGGAGATCTACCTGCCGTTTGCGCAGGGCGGCGCCGAGTTTGCGCGCTCGTCCGACATGAGCGCGTGGCTCGTTTCGCGCGCCACCCATGACCCGCTTGCGCTGGCCACCGTGGTGCGGCGGGCCGTCGCGTCAGTCGATCCGGAGCAGCCGGTGTCGGCATTCACCACCCTGAGCGGCCTGGTGAGCCAGTCGACCGCGGCGCGCAGCTTCAACATGACGCTGGTGAGTGTCTTTGCGCTGCTTGCGCTCGGCCTCGCGGTGGTGGGGATCTACGGCGTCACGGCGTACACCGTGCAGCAGCGCACCCAGGAAATCGGCGTGCGGGTGGCCCTTGGCGCCGGTCGCGGACACGTGCTCCGGATGGTGCTGCGCGAGACCGGCATCATGGCGGCATTCGGCATCGTGATCGGACTTGTGGCGGCGGTCGGCTTCACGCGCGTGCTTGGCAGCCTGCTCTACGGCGTGTCAGTCACCGACAGCGTGACGTTCGCCGTCACCACCGTGGTCCTTGCGGCGGCAGCGTTGCTCGCCGCACTGGTGCCCGCGCTCCGCGCCGCACGCACCGATCCGGTCAGGGCACTGCGGGCCGAGTAGCCTCTCGCTCGTCGGAGCGGGAGCCGGCTGGTCCATTGGAGCGGTTGTCGCCGGCCGCTCCTGCCGGCAATTTCCGCGTCATGAAATCGTCGCGATGGCATCGCCCCCGGTCCCGCCGGCAGATCGTCGGCTGGATCGTGGCGGTCACGGTGCTGGCCGGTGGCGCCGCGGTGTGGGCGGGGCGCTGGCGCCTGACCCACCTTGCGGTGACCATCGCCGGTCCCGGGGTCCGGTCCTGGGTTGCGAGCCACGTCCTCGCGGCGAGCGATAGCGTCTACCGCCTCGACTCCAGCACGATCACTGTCGACGAGGCCCACCGGCGCATCGCGATCGACAGCATCACACTCAGCACCGATTCGATCCGCAATTCGCAGCTGGCGATCCCCCATCCGTCGATCACGCTGCGCCTCCATCGCTGTGCCGTCGCCGGAATCAACCTCGTCGCATTGGCCACGCAACGCGGGCTGCGGGCGCTGCACGCCGGATGCGACAGCGTATCACTGCAGCTGCGGACCACGGCGGTGTCGCCCGCGACGCCGGGGGGTCCGCCGGAGGCCGCCGACAGCAACAACTTTCTCCGGTTCCAGGGAAAGTTCGGCATGCCGGCGTTGATGCCGCTGGTGGGGTTCACTTCGGTGACCTTTCCCCACGTCCATCTCGCGCTCGACCTCCTCGCCGCCGATGGGCGGCGGACCAACCTCTCCGTCGACAGCGTGGCGGTGACCCTCGATTCGGTGCTGATCGACCCCCGTCTCGCCGCCGCCCGGCGCCGGCCGCTCTTTTCGCGCAACATCCATCTCCGGCTCGACCGGTTCGCCGTGGTGACGAAGACCGGCGAGCAGGTATCGCTCGATCATTTCGATGCCAACCTGGCCGATGGTTCCGCCCGTCTCGACCAGGTGGCGTACGCGCGTGGCACCGGTACCGATACCAGCGGGACGTTGGCGGTGCGCGCGCGGCAGGTGGCGCTCGCCGGAGTGAGTTGGCGCGTGTTCCTGCTCACCGGAGACATCGCCGTCGACTCGCTGCGAGTCGACAGCGTCGACGTGAGGATCGTGGCACCGCGCCGCCCGCAAACACGGGTGTCGACCGCGCCATCGGGCTCCATCGCGAGTGCGCTGCGCGCCGCCGGACGAGCCATCGTCGTCGAGGCGCTCGCGGTCGACGCGATGCGGGTGCAGCAGACCGGACGGAGGCGGGCCGACTTCGCCGTCACGACCGTCGACCAACTGGCCCTGTCGCACCTGCACGTTCTGCCCGGGCTCGCGCCATGGCAACGTCCGCTGCCGATCGGGCCGCTGGTGCTCACGGCCAGCGGCGCGTTCCGCCGCACCGCGAACGCGGAGCTGTCGTTCGCACACCTGGTCCTCGATGCGGCCGCCGGCACATTGTCGCTCGATTCGCTCTCCGCGGCGCCGCCGGGCAATGACTCGGCGTTCGAGCGGCGCCACCGGTATCGGTCAACCCGGACCAGCGCCGCGGCCGCGCAGGTTTCCGTGCGCGGCGTCGACCTGCCGGCCTTCCTGATGCGCGGCGCGCTCCGGGCCCGGGCGCTGGACATCCGCGGCCTTGCGCTCGACGTCTACAATGACAAGCACCTGCCGCAGAATCCCGTCAGTGCCTGGCACCGCTCGCCGCAGGAGTGGCAGCGAACCGTCGGCATCGAGAGCCGGGTGGACAGTTTCACTGCCGTCGGCCACGTCACCTACCGGGAACGCGACGACAACGCCGCCGAGGCCGGTGTGTTGCGCTTCACCAACCTGCGGCTGCAGGGCGACGACTTCGGCACCGGGCTGCACTCCGCGAGTGCAATGGCGCCGTGTCATCTCGTGGTCGACGCCAAGCTGATGGGAGCCGGTGCATTGCACGCGGAGTGGACCCTGCCCCTGGGCGCCTGGGGCTACGAGATGACCTGGCGGGGGTCGTTGGGCCCCATGCCGCTGCCGGCGATGAACGCCTTCCTGCCGGATGCGGTGGGGATGCGGCTCGAGTCCGGGGTGTTCCTGGGAGCGGTGTGGCGGGTGACGGTACGGAACGGCGTGGCGCGGGGGACGTTCGCACCGCGCTTTCGAGGGCTCAAGGTCGGCCTTCCCGGTGTGGCGCGTGGCGACTCGGGAATCGTCGGTGGTGTGATGCGAGGCGTCGCAAAGCTGGTCGCGAACACGTTCACGATCCGGAGCGACAACGTTTCGACGCCGGGCCATGCCGCCCTGGTCGGATCCGTCGATCACCGCTGGACACGCAACGAGAGCCTGCCGAACTTCGTCTGGCACCAGCTCCGCGATCCGCTGCTGCAGATCGTGAAGAAGTAGCCCGCCCCGCGGCAACCCTGCGCCCGCGAGCGGCATCCAACGATTGTCTCGCTCCGCCGAGGGATCATGACGCTGTTCCAGGCCGGAGACCTGCGCCAGGCGTGGCGCGGGCTCCGGCGCACCCCCGCCACGACCGCCTGTGCCATCGCCTGTCTCGCCCTCGGGCTCGGCATCACCTCCGCCGTTTCCAGCGCAATCGATCACGCCCTGCTCCGGCCGCCACCGTTCCGCGACCCGGCGAGGCTGGTGCAGGTGTATCGCACCGCGCCGCAGGCCGACAGCTGGCCGATGTCGGCACCCAACTACCAGGACCTGGCGCGCGGCACCACGGAACTGTCGGCGATGGCGGCGATCACCTACAAGACCGCGCTGGTGTCGCTGCCCGACCAGGCGCTGCAGGCTGCGGCACTGCGCGTCACCGGAAACTTCTTTCCGATGCTTGGCGTCGGCGCCGAACGCGGCCGGATGCTCAACGCCCAGGACGACGCGCCGGGCCAACCCGCCGTGGCGGTGCTGAGCGACGAGTTCTGGCGGCAGAGCTTCGGGGCCGACCCGGCGGTGGTCGGGCGCGTGGTGCAGATCGACGGCCAGCCGGTGACGATCGTCGGCGTCGCCCCGCGCGGCCTGCAGATTCCCCGCGGCGCGCAGATGATCAGCGGGCAGCTCTGGCTGCCGATGCACTTCACCCCGCAGGAGCTCTCGCAGCGCGGCAGCAACTTCATCATGGTGATGGGTCGCCTGGCACCCCATGCGACAGTGGCGTCGGTCGGAACCCAGATCGGTCGGGTCTTCGACGCGCTCGAGGCGCAGTACCCGGGCCTCAAGGGCGAAGGGGTGCGGATCGTGCCGATGGAGTCGGAAGCGATTCATGCGGTGCAGACACCATTGCTCCTCGTCTTCGGCGCGGTGTGGATGGTGCTGCTCATCGCCGCCACCGACGTCGCCGCGCTGTTGCTGGCGCGCGGCGTCCAGCGGCGGCGCGAGATGGCGGTGCGCCTGGCAATCGGAGCGTCGCGCTGGGAGGTGATGCGCCCGGTGCTGATCGAAAGCGTGCTCCTCGGCGCCATCGGCGTGGTGCTCGGCATCGCACTCGCCTGGGTCGGGGTGCGCACCATCGGCGCGCTCGCCGCGCAACGCCTGCCACAACTGGCCGGCCTCACAATCGACCTCCGCGTGGTGGCGTTCGCCGTCGTGCTGGCGGCGGTGGTCGCCGTCTGTTGTGGCGCATATCCGGCGTGGCGCAGCGCGTCGATCGACCCCCAGGACGCGCTCCGCAGCGGCCGCGGCGGCGGCATGACGCGGGGACACCACCGCGCGCTCCGCACGCTGGTGATCACCGAGGTCGCGCTGTCGATGGTGCTGCTGCTCGGCGCCGGCCTGGTGCTCAAGGGCTTTATGCACCTGGCCAGCAGCGACCCGGGGTTCGATCCCGCGCCGATCCTCACCGTCAAGACCACCGTCTCGCCGCAGGCCTACCCCGACAACACCGCGATCCGACGCTTCCTGGGACCGGCAATCGAGGCGGTCAACGCGCTTCCCGGCGTGGCGGCCGCCGGCTCGATCCAGCTGCTGCCGTACCAGAACTGGGGCTGGAACTTCAACATCCGCTACGAGGGCCAGCCCGGCGACGAGACCACCAAGCTGCCGCTGGTGGAAGTCCGCGTGGTGACGCCGGGCTTCTTCGACGTGACCGGGCAGCATCTCATCCGGGGGCGCCTGTTGCAGCCGTCCGATGATGACCGCCCCGGTGTGCAGCAGGTGGTGGTGGTCAACGAAGCGCTGGCCCGGCGCGACTTCCCCAACGGCGACGTCATCGGCAAGCGCTTCTATGTCGGCGACAGCCTTGCGACCATCGTCGGCGAAGTGAGCAACATCAGGAACGTGGGGCCGTATCGTCCGCCGGCGGCGGCGATCTACCAGACCTACCTCCAGGCCGGCGGGTTCACGGCGTTCCCGTTGATGATCCGGGTGCGACACGGCGATCCCGAAGCGGTGGCGCGGGCGGTCACCACGGCAATCCGGCGGGTCGATCCGCAGGCGGCCGTCACCGATGTGCTCCCGATGACCGAGATCATGGCGTCGAGCATCGGACAGCCGAGGTTCTATCTCACGCTGCTGACGACATTCGCGGCGGTCGCCGGCGTGCTCGCGCTGGCCGGTCTGTATGGCGTGATGAGCTATGTCGTGGCGCAGGGGACGCGCGAGATCGGCATCCGCAGCGCACTCGGCAGCGGCACCGCCTCGATCCTCCGGATGGTGACCGCACAGGGCATGGGCATGGTCGGCATCGGGCTGGCGATCGGACTGGCGGCGAGCGTCGCCACCACCCGCCTGCTCACCGGGTTGCTCTACGGCGTCTCCCCGCTCGATCCGGTGAGCTGGATCGCCGCGGCGGCGCTGCTGGTGACGGCGGCGTTGCTGGCGGCGCTGATTCCCGCCTTCCGGGCCACCCGGGTCGATCCGGTGACCGCCATGCGGGTCGAATAGGCCGCGTCAACGGCAAGGCCTGTCCCGGTCCCTGTGCCGCGGTTCGTATCTTGCGGAACAGGGACCTGCCGTATTGGCGACCCCTCGATCGCAACCGGGATTCCATACTTGCTCTCGCACCGCTTTGCGGCCCCGGCGCCGCCGTTGTGGAACGTCGTGAAATCACTCGCCGCGGTGACGCTGTTCTGGCTCGCGGCGCTGGTCGCGGTGCCCTGGGGCATCGTGGCGGTGCAACAGCGGTTGCAGTCAGCCAACACCTTCCTGCCATCGGCGCCGGAACCGGCGGCGATCTGCTTCGGCATCTCCGCGCTGGTGCTGGTCTGGGCGGCTGTGGTCATCGGCACCGCCGGCGAAGGCACGCCGCTGCCGTTCGACGCGCCGCGGCGCCTGGTGGTGACCGGCCCCTACGCGTGGTGCCGCAACCCGATGATGCTCGCCACCGTGGGCCTCGGCACCGCCGCGGCACTCTACACCGGATCGGTGCCGGTGCTGGTCTACGTCATCGTGCTGGCGCTGGTCTGGCACGTCTCGGTGCGGCCGGCCGACGAGCGCAACCTGCAGCGCATCTTCGCGCGGGATTTCGAGGCGTATCGGCGCGGCGTGCGGCTCTGGATGCCGCTGCGCCGGTCGTGGCAGCCGCCCCCGTCGGGACACCCCCCCATCTCGCTCGACGACCTCCCCACCGGGTGGGAGAACCGACGCCGCGCCCGCGATTGACGGCTCCGGCCTGCGGCGGATACGCTACACCGGTGATGCAACGATGACACGCCGGACCAGCCGATGAGCCTCCGCTTCCTTCGCGCCATGTTGCCCTACGTCTTTGCCGGGATCTTCCTGACGATGTCGCTTCGGCACCCGGCCCAACGCGGGCTGTGGCTCACGCTGACCGTGACGGTGATCGTGCTGGCGGTGTTCCGGCGGCCGCAGCCGCCGGCGGGGAGCTGAGTCCGGCCGTTACCGCGCGATGGTCATCTCGGGGCAGGTTGCCTCGGCCGCCGACATCGCGACTCCGCCCCCCATGATCCGGTCGGTGAGGAACGCCGCGACCGCGTCGTCGACGACGTGGAATCCGCGCACCGGGTCGATGCGCCCCACCCGCGTCTCGTGCAGCGTCGGCGGCAGCGCACGGGCGGGAATCAGCGCCGCGTCGACGAGGTTGCCGCGGTACAGACCGGAGAGCCGGATCCGGATCGCGAAACTCGATCGCGGCGCGACAGCGGCCCACGACTCGTCGCGGCGCCGTTCCGCCCGGTCGACCAGGCCCCATTGCGACGGTGGCAGCGAATCGGCGCCCGGCGGTTCGGTGGAGAGATAGAGCAGCGGCTGCTTCACGACCAAGTGGCCCTGGTTGACGAAATCTCCATCGAGGCTGATCGCGGCGAAGACCGCCGGGTCGCGCGCGGCGGCGAGGAGTGCCGCGGTGCCACCGGTGCCGGCTCCCGCCACCGCCACGTGGCGCAGGTCGAGCGCCCCGGCCAGCAGCCATCCGGGTTCGCGGTCGAGCAGCGCCAGCCGTTCGGCAACGAATTGCATGTCCGCCGCCACCCGCTCGGCCGATGGATCGCCGGAGCCGGGCTCGACGGTGCCGTCGGCGAACCGGATCGCTCCGCCGTCACCGGGCGGCGCAAAGGTCAGCACCGCAAACCCGCGGCTGGCGAGGTCCTCGATGAGCGCCGAATAGTCGGTCGGCAGCCAGCCGTGATCGGGAGCAAAGATCACCACCGGAAAGCGCCGCCCGGTCGCCTCGACCGGTGCCGCTGACTCCGCCCTGGTGGTCATCGCGGCAAGAGCGTTTCCCGCCGGCCCGAACCGGCGCACCAGCTCGCCTCGGTGCACCTCGGTCCACGCCGAATCGGGAAGCAGCGGCGTGGCAGCACTGTCCGATGCAATGGCGGGGTAGTAGACCCACACCGGAAGCACCCGCTTCCGGGAGGCGTCGGCCCAGACCGTCGCGACGCGGCCGACGCGATGCATGCCGGTCGGCCGGGGGAGCGCAATGGGGCCCACGTTCTGCGCCCAGACGATCTCCGCGTTGGGCGACGCTTCCAGATCATGGCAGCCGGCGATGAACCCGACGGGCGCCAGCATCGCGAGCCGGGCACCGGCCAGCGCCAAGCGGAACGCCACCGATCGGCGCGTGGTGAGGCGGCCGGCCGGCTTCGGGTATGTTTCGAGTTGCAACGTCGATCCATCGGTCACACCCCCTTCAACGCAACCTCCGGACCAGCCGCCCGCCCTTCCGCGACGCCGTTCCGGGCGGCATCCTATCGTACCTCCTGCCGTCGACCTCTCCCCGGAGCCGGTGCATGCCGGAAGCCAATTACCTCGCGGTCGTCATTGCCGCGGCCGTCGCGTTCGTGGTGGGCGCGCTGTGGTATTCGCCGCTGCTCTTTGCCCGGGCGTGGATGACCGAGAACCGGTTCACCGACGACGATGTGCGGAAGGAGTTCTCACCGGCGAAGGCGTACACCATCGCGTTCGTCTCGGCGCTGGTGGCGGCGTATGCCCTCGACGTGCTGGTGATCGGCCCGCCCCATCATGGCGGCGCGCTGAGTGGCGCGCGACGTGGGGCGGTGGTCGGAGTCTGTTACGTGGCGACGGCGTTTGCGGCGGGCTATGCGTTCGAGCGCCGCAGCACCCGGCTGTGGGCGATCAACGCCGGCTACTCCGTGGTCCAGTTCGCCGTCATGGGTGCGATTCTGGGGCACCTGGGGTGACCGCGGCATCGAGCGCCGACGAATCGGGCACCGGGTGCTCGGCGGTACGGGGGCGCCATTCCGTGCTGGCGCCGAAGATCCGCGCAAAGAGTGACGCCATCCAGCCGCGGAAGCCGTCGAGGATCTCGTAGAAGGTCGGGATCACCAGCAAGGTCAGGACGGTCGAGGTGATCACCCCGCCGATGACGGCGCGGCCCAGCGGCGCGCGGAAGTCGGCCCCTTCGCCGTGGCCGATCGCCACCGGCACCATGCCGGCGATGAGCGCGAAGGTGGTCATCAGGATGGGCCGCAGCCGGATCCGTCCCGCCTCGATCAGCGCCTCGCGCAGCGGCAGGCCGCGCTCCTCGCGGGCCCACTTGGCGAAATCGATCAGCAGGATGGCGTTCTTGGCGACGATCCCCATCAGCAGGATCACCCCGATCAACGACATGATGTTGAGCGTGTCGTGGGTGATGATCAGCGCGATGACCACGCCGATGAGCGATAGCGGCAGCGACACGAGGATCGCCAGCGGATCGAGGAACGACCCGAACTGCACCACCAGGACGAGGTACATCAGCATCACCGCGATTCCCAGCGCGGTGAAGATCGCGATGAACACCTCGGCCTGGTCCTGGCCCTGGCCGCCAATGGAGATGGCGTAGCCGGGCGGCAGCGGAATCTCGTGCAGCTTCGCCTGCACGTCGCCCAGCACGCTGTTGAGCGCCCGGCCCTGCACGTTCGCCTCGACCATGATCACCTTGTTGCGGTCGAGGTGGTCGATCTGCCCGGGAGCTTCCTGTTCGCCGATGGAGGCCACCTGGCCGAGCGGGATGGTGCGCGGCGCGCCGCGGCCCGCCCCCGGCACCGCGATGGGGAGCTGCGCCAGGTCGGCGGCGCGACGGCGCGCGTCGGGTGAGAGGCGGATCCGCACGTCGCGGGTCTCGCCAGTGGGGTCGACCCAGTCGCCCTGGTGGATGCCGGCGAAGGCCGGCCGCATCGCCTCGGCGAGCTGCGCGATGGACAGCCCCATGGCCCCGGCAAGGCCGCGGTTGACGGTCACCGTCAGCTCCTGGCGCGGCCCGCGCACCGACAGCCCCACGTCGACCGCGCCCGGCACGGTCCGCATCGAGTCTTCCGCCTGTTTCGCCAGCAGCGTGAGCTCGTCTTCGTCGGGGCCGGTGAACTGCATCTGGACGTCCTTGATGGTGCCGCTGAATCCCCCGGTGAAGACCGCGGTGTTGACGCCCGACACCTGCCGGAATTCCCGGCGCAGTTCCGCGCCGAGTTCGCTCTCGTTGATGCTGCGGTCACTGCGCGGCACCAGCTTGATGTACAGGTCGGCCTGGTCGACGCCCGGCGTGCGCCCCGGCAGCGCGGTTCCGATCGCGGCATAGGTGTAGGCCACCTCGGGGTGGCGCCGAGCGATCGCCGCGACGGCTTCGGTCCGGGCCCGGGTGTAGTCGAGGTTGGCGCTCGACGGCGCTTCGACGATCACCTCGATCTCGCTGCGGTCGGAGTTGGGAACGAACCCCGCCCCGCCGACGGTCATCTGCAGCACGATGGCGCCGACGAACGCCCCGATGGCCAGCAGCACCATGACGGCGCGATGGTCGAGCGCCCATCCCACCAGGCGTCCGTACCCGTCGGTCAGCCGGCCGAACCAGTGGTTGAACTTGTCGAGCTGCCGGGTGATCCAGCCGCGGTGCCCCTCGCCGCGATGCGGGTCGGGCCAGTACGCCGACAGCATCGGGTCGAGCGAGAACGACACGAACAGCGACACCAGCACGGCGCAGGCAATGGTGAGCGCGAACGGCTTGAACCACTGGCCGCTCAGCCCCGCCATGAAGGCAATCGGCACGAAGACGCAGATGATCGAGAACGTCGTCGCGGCAACGGCGAGGCCGATCTCGGCGGTGCCTTCCTGCGCCGCGTCGTAGTGATCCTTCCCCATCTCGACGTGACGGACGATGTTCTCGCGCACCACGATCGCGTCGTCGATCAGGATACCGATCGCCAGCGAGAGGCCGAGCAGCGACATGGTGTTGAGGGTGAAACCGGCGGCCCAGACCGCGATGAAGCTGGCCAGCACCGACACCGGCAACGCCAGGCCGGTGATCACCGTCGAGCGCCACGAGTTGAGGAACAGGAACACCACCAGCACCGTCAGCAGCGCGCCCTCGATCAGCGCGGACTTGACGTTGTCCACCGCCTTGGTGACCCGGAAGCCCGCATCGCGGACCACGTTGATCTTCGCGCCGCCGGGCAGCGTCGGCTCGAGCTGCGCGATCACCTGCTTGAGCTGGTCGACGACGTGGGTGGTCGAGTACCCCTTGGCCTTCTTGATCTCGATGCCCACCGCGTCGTGGCCGTTGTAGACCGACGCGGTGCGCTGCTCCTCGTGTCCTTCGAAGACGTCGGCGACGTCGCCGAGGCGGATCAGCGACCCGTTGCGCTGCGCCACGACCACCTGCTGGAACGCGGCGGCGTCCCTGGGCCGGCCCAGCAGCCGGATCGACTCCTCGTGCTGCGCGCTGTTGAGCCGCCCGACCGGCGCGGCGAGGTTCTCGCTGCCGAGCGCGGCGACGATGTCGTTGATGCCGACGCCGGCGGCCTGCATCGCGTCGGGCTTGAGCTGCACCGTCATCTCGGGATACGACCCGCCCACCACCGAGGCGTCGGCGACCCCCGCCACGCCGCGCAGGGCGCGCACCACGGTCGGGTCGGCAATCCGGGTCAAGTCCTGCGCCGTCATGTTCGGCGCGGTGATGGTGAGCGACAGGATCGACAGCTCCGACGGATCGAAGCGCGAGATCACCGGCTCTTCCATCTCGTCGGGGAGGTCGCTGCGGATCCGCGAGATGGCGTCGCGCACGTCCTGCGCCGCTTCGGCCACCGGCTTGTGGTAGTCGAAGAAGACGGTGAATTGCGCCAGCCCGTCGACGGCGTTCGACACCGTGCGGCTCCGGTCCACGCCGGAGATGCCGTAGATCGCCTCTTCGATCGGATCGATGACTTCGCGCTCGACCACGTCGGGCGCCGCCCCGGGGTAGGCGATCGACACCGCCACGATCGGTTGCGACACATCGGGGAATTCGTCGGTCTGCAGGTTGATCAACGCCGCGATGCCGAACGCCACCAGCGCCAGCATCGTCACGACGGTGATCAGGGGCCGCCGGATCGCGAAGTCGGAGATCCACATCCGCCGCATGAAGGCCTCAGCGATCCGGGTGGGTGATGTGCACCACCGAACCGGTCGGCACGTCGAACGACGCGCCGGCCAGGAGGGTATCGCCGACCGCGAGGCCCTGCGTCACCTCGACCCGTTCGGCGAGGTCGTCGCGCACGCCGAGGGTGACACCGACCGATTCCACCCGGCCGCCGCGGACCCGTCGCACCGTGGGCGTCGAACTCTTCGGGTCGAGCGCGGTGAGCGGAATCGCCAGGGCATGCACCGCCCGCACCACCACCCGCCCCTGGGCAAAGAGGCCCGCGGCGAGGGCGTGATTGTTGTTGGGCACCGACACGTGGATCACCACCTGCCGGGTGACGGAATCCACCGCCGGGTTGATCCGCGCGATGCGTCCCTCGAAGGTCTGCGCCGAATCGCCGTTGACCGAGAACTCCACCGGCGTTCCGACCCGGGTAGTGGCGAGGAAGTCGGCCGGCACCGAGGCGTCGAGCTGCAACGCGCTGGGGTCGATCACCGTCACCACCGGATTGCCGACCTGCAGCACGTCGCCGGCGTGGGCGGCACGATTGCTGACGACGCCCGCAAACGGCGCCCGCAGCGTGGCATTGTCGAGCTGCTTCTCGGCGCCGGCGACGCGGCTCTGCGCGTCGGCCACCGCGGCGGCGGCGGCCACCGACTGATCGTGCGCCGTCTCGAGGTCGCGGTCGGCGATCGCCCCGGCGTCGTGCAGCGTCACCGAGCGCTGGTAGTTCCGCTCCGCCACTTCGGCCGCGAGCTTCGCGCTGGCCAGCTGCGACCGGGCGGAGCGCGCCGCTTCGGCGAGCGTCAGCGTGTCGATCAGCGCCACCGGCTGGCCGGCGCCGACGCGGGTGCCCTCGTCGGTGTACACCGCCAGCAGTTCGCCGGCAACCTGCGCGCGCAGCGTGGCGCTGTGCAGCGCCTGCAGCGTGCCGGAGAGCGACGGCCCGCTTTCCACCAGTTCGGTGTCGACGACGACGATGTTGGCGGCCGGCACTTCGACCGCCGGCGGCGCGCCGGAACCCGGCGGCGCGGCCCGCTGGCACCCGGCCGCCGCCATCGCGATCACCGCGCCGATCACCACGCGCTGCAGGGTCGACACTCAGCCTCCTCCGGTCGGGACGGTCGTGGTACCGGTGCGGATCACCGACGTCGGTGACGCCGTGCTGCCGGCCGCCGGCGTCGTGGTGCCCGCTGTGCCGGCGTTGGACGCGCCGGTCGTCGCCGCGGCGCCCTGCCCGGCAAACGGCAGGCTCGGCAACAGCGCCAGCCGCAGCCGGGCCACCTGCAGGTCGCGCGCCGCCTGCGCGTTGTTCGCCTCGGCCTGGCTCAACTGCACCCGGGCGTCGGAGACGTCGACCAGCGTCGACAGGCCGTTCCGGTAGCGCAGCTCCGCGATGGCATACGCCCGTTGTGCCTGTTGCGACGTGCCGAGGCTCGCCTGCCATTCCGATTGCGCGGCGTCGAGCTGCATCCGCGCGTCGACCGCCTCGAGTTCCGCCTGCTGGCGCGCCTGCTTGAGGCGCATCGCCGCCGTCTCCCGTGCCGCTTCCGCGGTCAGGGCGTCGGCGTGCAGCCGCCCACCGTTGAAGATCGGAATGGTCAGCTGGACGTTGACTTCCCAGTCGGTGAGGAAGCTGCCGAACGCCAGGGCGTGTTCGGGAAAGTCGATCTTGGCGTAGGTGCTGCTCAACGACAGCGCCGGCAATCGCTCGGCGCGTGCCGCGCCAAGCTGGGCGTTGCCGGCGTCGAGTCCCGCCGCCGCCTCTCGCACCGGCGCCCGCGCGTCGAGCGCGGTGTCGCCGCGAGCCGCGATCGACGCCGCGAATGCCGGCAGCACCACTTCGGTGGTGTCGGTGAGCGGCGTCACCAGCTCGAGCGGCGTGCGCTGCGGCACGTCGAGCAGCTGCCGGAGCCGGAGAAACGCCTGGTCGCGCTGCGCCCGCCGCTGAATCACCACCGGATTCTGGTTGTCGCGCGCCACGCTGGCCCGCAACTGGTCGAACTCCGCGGCGTTGCCCACCTGGTGCTCCAGCCGGGTCTGCGCCAGGGTCCGGTCCGCCTGCGCCAACGTCGAGTCGGCGATGTCGAGCAACCGCTGCGCCAGCTGGGCGTCGAAGTAGGCCTGCGCCATGTTCAGCACCGCCTGCGCCCGCTGGGCGTCGAGCTCGATGGCGGCCTGGTCGCGGCCGGCATTGGCGGCCGCCTGCTGCCGCGCCAGCCGAAGGTCGAACAGCGACTGCGACCCCGACAGCGCAAAATTCCACTGATTGGGCCGTCCGAACGGCAACTTGGAGAAGTCCAGCGACGATCCGTTGGCGGTGCAGTCCAGCCCGTGCTCCAGCGAGTCGAGCCGATCGGCGATCGGCAACGACGGATTGGGGTGGTAGTGCGTGCAGTTGGTCGGCGCCGGGAAGCTGTCACTCGAGGTGCTGCCGGCAAACCCGGAGAACTCCGACGCCAGGGTGCGGGTGTAGGTGACCGCGCCGTTGACCTGCGGCAGTCGCGCCGCGCGCGCCCGCAGCCACGACGCCTCGGCGCTGGTCGTGCCGGCACGCGCGATGCCGACGGTGGGGCTCGCCGAATCGGCGCGCAACAGCGCGTCGGTCAGCGACAGGCGCAACGGCGCCGGCGCCGATTGCGCCGAGGCGCTCGACACCACGCCCAGCAGCAATACCACGACACCGATCTTCATCGTGCTTCGGCGGCGCCAAGTCCCCGGAGCACGATGTCGGCGAAGGCCGCGACAGTGTCGGCAACCGATTGCGGGGCCGCATCCGGCAGCACGTCGCGCATCATCGCGTCCATGAAGATCGCGTTGACGAACAGCTGCGTCGCCGCCTCGATCGACCCGCGTGCGCCGATCAGCTTGCGCCGCCGCGCCGCGCGGAGGTAGCGGATCAGGTCCGCGGCCGCCTCCTGGCCGCCGCGACAGACCTTGCGGGGCCAGGTCGGGGTGCTCTTCCCATTCCGCCAGGCAGGAACGGATCATCCCGCGCCGGGCCGCGATGAGCGCATGCTGGGCCACGGCCCATTCCCGCAACTCGGCTCGCAACCGCACCGGAACGTCGGGCAGCGGCGCCACCGCGTCGCCCGATGCGGCGTGGCCGATCGCCTCCACCAGCAGCGATTCCTTCGACCCGAAGGTGCGAAAGATGGTGACCTCGTTGATCCCCGCCGCCTCGGCGATGCCGCGCGTGGTGGTGCCGCGCCAGCCGTGCTCGGCGTAGAGCCGGGCCGTCACGTCGAGAATCGAATCACGAGTCGCCATGGAAGCCCAAATTAACCGGGCGCCGGGTGTATGCAAGTGGTTGCTTGCACTCCGGACGCGTCACTATTGCTCCATCTCTTCAGTCAGCGCCGTCGCGTCGTTGACCGCTTTCGGGATGATGCCTCGCTCGACGTATACCGGCCGCGCCACCTCCCGGACCCTGGGGAGGACCGCGAGAAATGCCGCGCCGCCGGCAATGCATGCCATCCCGCCGAGCAGGATGGTGCGCGGCGCGCCGATCCGGTCGGCGAGGAATCCGCCCAGCAGCGACCGAACGGCGTGATGCCCATGAACGCCATGGCGTAGAACGCCATCACTCGGCCGCGCATGTCCTCCCGCACCAGCGTCTGGAGGATGGTGTTGCTCGACGCCATCTGCACCATGAAGCCGAAGCCGGCGACCACCAGCAGCGACGAGCGAAGCACGGGCAGCCAGCGCGACAGCGACAAGCGCGATCAGGCCGGCGCCGAAGTGCGCCGCCGCCCGCGGGATGCACCCGCCGAGGCCCAGCACCGACGTCGCGCGACGCCAGCAGAGCGCGCCGGTCGAGGGCGCCGACGCCGGTGGCGCCCATCAGGAAGCCGCAGCGTGTGCGGGCCGCCGTGCAGCCGTCTGCGCCGCGATGACCGGCATCAGCACCATGTAGGGCATGCCGGCGAGCGCTCACCAGCGCCAGCAGCAGCAGGACGGCCCGGATGGGCAGCGAAGCCGAAGGCGTAGCGGAAGCCGTCGGCGAGCTCGTGGAGCACCCGCTTGCGGCCACGGCGGGGCGCGGGCGGCGCGCACGCGCATGGCCAGCAGCGAGCCCGATCACCGCGAGGTAGCTCACGCCGTCGAGGAGGAAGCACCAGCCCTCGCCCACGCGGCGATCAGCACGCCCGGCGATGGACGGGCCCACCAGGCGCGCGGCGTTGACCATGGACGAGTTCAGCGCGATGGCGTTGGGCAGGTCGGCGCGGTCCTCGACCATGTCGACGAGGAAGGACTGGCGCGCCGGCGTGTCGAAGGCGTTGATGACGCCCTGGAAGACGCTGCAGCGCCAGGATGTGCCAGACCTGGATGACGCCCGGGGATGGCCAGCGCCGCCAGCGCGAACGACTGCAGCATGGCCAGCGACCTGGGTGACCACGCAGCACCCTGTAGCGGTCCAGGCGGTCCACCCACACGCCGGCGAACGGAGCCCAGCAGGAAGGTCGGGATCTGGCCCGGCGAAGCCGACGATGCCGAGCATCACCGCCGAGCCGGTGAGGCGGTAGACCAGCCAGCTCGTGGCGACGCGGGTGATCCACGTGCCGACCAGCGAGATGCCCTGCCCGCCGAAGAAGAGCCGGTAGTTGCGGTGCTTGAGCGCCCGCCCCACCTGCGTCGCGATGGCGCGGCCGCGCGACGGCGGGGGCGGGGGCGGGGGCGGGGGCGGGGTGGCGCGGGAGCGTGACGGGTCGGGCGGCGGCATGGTGCCGGGGACGCTAGCGCCAGCGGGGGCCGGACACCAGCGGTGATCGCGACGGCGGACTCGTTCGTCGTAGGTTGCGACAGGAGGATCGATCGCGTGAGTGCCCGCCCGCCGGTCAACAAGTGGATCATCGCCGGAACGGTCATGATCGGCACCATCATGGCGGTGCTCGACTCGAGCATCGTCAACGTGGCGCTCCCCGACATGCGCGGCACGCTGGGTGCCACGGTCGACGAGATCACCTGGGTGGTCACCGGCTACATCCTCTCCAACGGTGCTGATCATGCCGATCACCGGGATGCTCTCGTCGCGGTTCGGTCGCAAGCACTTCTTCATCGCCAACGTCGTGCTGTTCACCCTCGGATCGATGGCGTGCGGCCTGTCGCGGTCGCTCGATGCGATCATCGTCTGGCGCGTGGTGCAGGGCATCGGTGGCGGCGTGCTGATCACGGTGTCGCAGGCCATCCTGCGCGAGACGTTCCCGGTCGAGGAACAGGGGATGGCGATGGGGATCTACGGCATGGGGATCGTCCTGGCGCCGGCGTTCGGCCCCACCCTGGGCGGCTGGATCACCGACCAGTATTCGTGGCCCTGGGTGTTCTTCATCAACGTCCCGATCGGCGTGCTCAACATTCTCCTCGTGCTGCGGTTCATCGAGGATCCGCCGTACCTGGTGCGCACCAGGGGCCGCATCGACTGGTTCGGCGTCGGCACGATGACCCTGGGACTCGGCGCGCTGCAGCTGATGCTGGCCGAAGGGCAGAAGGACGACTGGTTCTCGTCGCGGTTCATCGTGACCCTCGCGGTGCTCAGCGTGGTGGGCATCGTCGCGTTCATCTGGCGGGAACTGGTGGCCAAGGCGCCGGCGGTCGACCTGCGACTCTTCCGCAACATCTCCTTCACCTCCGCCACGGCGATCGGCGCGATCCTCGGCCTGGGCCTCTATGCCGCGCTCTTCCTGCTGCCGCTGTTCCTGCAGAACCTGCTGGACTACACCGCGACCGAATCGGGGCTGGTGCTGATGCCGCGCGGCCTTGCCATGGCGGTGCTGATGCCGTTGGCGGGGCGGCTCTACAACCGGATCGGCCCGAAGATTCTGGTGATGACCGGCCTGGTGGTGAGCGCGTATTCGTTCTGGGCGCTGTCACACCTGACCACGGAAGTGGGCTTCTGGGATCTGTTCTGGCCGCAGATGTGGCAGGGCGTGGGGTTCGGCCTGATCTTCGTGGCGCTGAGCACCGCGGCACTCTCCGCCGTTGACCGGACCGAGGCCACGGCGGCGTCGGGGCTCTACAACGTGGTGCGGCGGCTCGCCGGCAGCGTCGGCGTGGCACTCTCCGCCACGGCACTCACCGGCGACACCCGGCGGTACCGCAGCGACCTGGTCCAGCACGTCACGGCGGGCAGCCCCACCGCGCGACACTGGCTGCAATTGGTCACCGGCGCGATGCGCGCCGCCGGCGCGGGAACGGTTGCCGCGACGAAGCAGGCGTACGCACTGCTGAACGCGACAATCGAACGCCAGGCCTCGGTGCTGGCGTACAACCATGTCTTCCTGCTGGTCACCGGATTGTTCGTGGTCTCGATCCCGCTGGTGTTCCTGGTGCGAAGCCGCACCGCAACTGAAGCGGTCGACGTGATCGGAGAGTAGCCGGCGCGGTCAGAACTCGACGCGGTGCCCGGAAAAGTCGGGGCCGAGGTTGCCGGCGGCGATGGCATCGGCGCGCGCGTAATTCTCTCCCGTGACCGGTGAGCCGGCGAGGCGGCGCAGCATCGACAGCTGCCCGGTATGGGTCAGCGCGTCGGCGGGGGCATCGCGGACCACCTTGTCGGCGCGATAGGCGAGGGTGGCGAGGGTGTGGCGCAGCATGGAAATCATGATTTCTCCGGAGCGCCGCGGGACGTCACGACGGCTCGAGCACCAGCGAGCCGACCCGGCTGATCTTCTCGAAGTGCGCGTCGAAGGTCAACACCAGCGCGCCGGAGCGGGCGGCGGTGGCCGCAATCCAGATGTCGTTGGTCGGCAGTGGTGTCCCGCCACGACGGAGATCGGCGACGATCGCCGCGTAATGACGGCCCACCTCGTCGTCGATGTCAAGGACGGTAACCATCGGGTGCGCGAGAAATGCCGCCAGCTCCGATTCATTGCGAGCGGGCTTGGCGCCGAGCCGGAACCCGGTGCGCAACTCACCGAGGGCGACAACGGGAATGCCGATCCATTCCGACTGATCGAGCAACTGCACCACGCCGGTGTCGCCACGCTGGAACCGGCTGTACGCCGACGTGTCGAGGCAGTACCGGCTCACTTCCACAACTCGGGGTCGACGTCTTCGAAGAACGCCACCGACCTCTCGAACCGATTGCATTCCTCGGCCGTCCACTTTCCCGCCAGCGCCGCGAGTCCGTTCGAGCGCGTGCCGCCGATGCCAAGACCCTGACTGAGCAGCTCGACGACGGTCTGGTTGAGCGACGTTCCCCGACGACGCTTCTCCCGTTCGAGCGCGGCGGCGACCCGGGGCGGGAGGTTTCGGATGGTAAGCGCTTTCACGGTGCCTCCACGTAGTGCTGTCATTGAATGAAGTCTATGAATGCACAAATGTGATGTCAACGTTCTCCCCGCTCTGACTGCGGATATCCCGCTTGCCGGTGGGGCGCCCGTGACATAGACTATCTATGCCATGACCAACTCATCGCACGACGCCATCCCGCCCGGCACGCTCGACATGCTGATCCTCCGCACCCTGGCGCACCGCGAGGAGCAGCACGGCTTCGAGATCGCCGAGGCCATCCAGCACACCTCGGCCGACGTGCTGCGGGTCGAGGAGGGGTCGCTCTACCCCGCCCTGCAGCGGATGCTGGTCAAGGGGTGGATCGTCGGCACCTGGGGGCGGACGGAGGAAAATCGCCGCGCCCGGTACTACCGGCTCACCGCCGCCGGCCGGAAGCAACTGGCGCACGAAATCCGGACCTGGCAACGGGTGTCGTTCGCGATCGAGCGGGTGCTGCATCCGGAGCCGGCGCGGTGACGGGCGGCGAGTGGTGGCGGCGGGTGCGGTTGCTGTTGACCCGCGACCGCGCCGCCCACGAACTGGAAGAAGAGATGCGACTGCACCGCGAGCTGCGGGCGGAGCAGCTGCGCGAGGCTGGCGTCAGTGAATCGGATGCCCGAGCCGAGGCCCGGCGGGTGTTCGGCAATGCCACCGGAATGGAAGAAGCGAGCCGCGACCAGTGGGGCTTCGGGTGGCTGGAATCGCTCGGCCAGGACATCCGCTACGCCGCGCGGCGGTTGAGGCAGCGGCCGGGGTTCACGGCGGCGGTGGTGATCGTGCTGGCGCTGGGCATCGGGGCGACGACGGCGATGTTCAGCGCGGTGGATGCGGCGCTGTTGAGACCGTTGCCGTTTCCGAAGCCGGAGCAGCTGGTGATGCTGCCGGAACTCAACATCCCCTTCGATCCCGGACCCGACCAGCAATTCCCCAAGCCCGACTCGCACCGACTCGACATCAACGATGTCAACGCGATGCCGGACTGGATCTCGAGTGCGGCCGGCTATGCGGTCGGCGGACTCAATCTCTCCGATCCGGAGCGCCCGGTCCGCCTCAAGGTCGGAGTAGTGACCGTCAACTTCTTCAGCACCCTCGGCGTGCACAGTGCCACCGGCCGAACCTTCGCCCCCGAAGAAGGCCACGTCGGCCAATCCCACGTCGCCGTGCTGTCGTGGGGCCTGTGGCAGCGGCAGTTCGGCGGACGCGCCATGATCGGACAGTCCATCCGCCTCAACGAGAAGCCCTATGTGGTGGTCGGTGTGATGCCGCAGGGATTCACCTTCCCCGAGCAGAGCGATCTGTGGATCCCGATGACGATCCCGACCACGTTCGAAACGTTCGAGCCATTCAAGCAGTATCTGCCGTCGGCCGTGCTTGCCCGCCTCGCGCCCGGCGTCACGCCGGCGTCGGCTTCCCGCCAGTTGCTGGCGCGGTGGCGGCAGGGACTTGCTCCGGGACTTCGTCGCGAGTCGGACGGCAAAGGGTACATCCATGACGAACTCGACGACCTGGCCCGAACCGGCGCTGCATTTCCGTTGCAGCAGAGTCTCGTCGGCGACCGGCGCACCGCGCTCACCCTCCTCCTCGGCGCCACCGGCCTGCTGTTGCTGATCGCCTGCGCCAATGTGGCCAATCTGCTGCTCTCCCAGGGCAACGCCCGCCGCCGGGAGGTGGCGGTGCGCGAAGTGCTCGGGGCCACCCGTGGCCGCGTCATCCGTCAACTGCTCGCCGAGAGCGTGCTGCTGGCCACCATCGGCACCGTGCTTGGTCTGTTGCTGGTGCCGCTGGCGCTGCATCTGATCCACAACCTGATGCCGGCCAAGCTCGCCGGTGTCGGACCGGCCTCGGTCGATATCCGCCTGCTCCTCTTTGCGGCGCTGCTCTCCGTCGTGACCGGGGTAGCGGTCGGACTCTGGCCGGCGATCGGCGCGTCCGGTGGCGAGCTGAGCGGCGCCATCAAGTCCGGCGGCGGCCACGGCTCAACCAGCGGAACCCTTGGCCGGTCCCGGCAGGTCCTGACCGGCGCGGAACTGGGCCTCACCGTCATGCTGTTGATCGGCGCCGGATTGATGTTGCGCTCATTCCGACGTCTCCTCGGCGCGGAGACAGGCATGAACGTCGAGCATGTCGGTACGCTGCAGTTGGCGTTCCCGAGGGCGCTGCCGCCCGATCGGAAGCAGGCTGAGATCGACGCGATCCTGGCGCGGTTGCGAGCGGCTCCGGGGATTTCGGCCGCCGGAGCCATCAATAGTCTGCCGTTGGGCGGCGGCGGCGGGATTCTCCTTGACTTCACACCCACCGATTCAGCGCCGGCTGGCGATGCCTATGATGCGGCGCACGGGGCCCTGGACCTCATCACCGCGCCGGGGTACTTCCGCACCATGGGCATCAGGCTTCTCGCTGGCCGTGATTTCTTGTTGTCCGACCGGCACGGCAGCCCGCCGGTCGCCATCATCAGTGCGTCGCTGGCTCACCGATTCTGCGCCCGATCAGTCCGCTGTGGGAAAGACGTTTACGGCCGGGAGTGAAACGCCGAGCACCGTGGTTGGCGTGGTAGCCGACGTTCGCGAGTTCCGCCTTGACGAGGAACCGCTGCCGCAGATGTATTCGCCGATGGCGCAGGGAATACCCCCGAGCCTCGCCCTCGTCGCCCGCGGTACGCTGGCCCCCGCGGCACTCCTCAATGCACTCCGGAATGCGGTCCGATCCGTCGATCCGGCGCAGGCGGTCTATGCGGTTCGGACGATGGATGACGTCCTCGGCCGGTCACTGGCGCCGCGTCGCACCAACACCCTGCTGATCAGCATCTTCGCGGCGCTGGCGTTCGTACTGGCGGCCGTCGGCGTGGCCGCGGTGGTGGGTTACGGCGTCACCCAGCGGCATCGCGAGCTCGGCATCCGCGCGGCGCTCGGCGCGTCGGGGTCGAACCTGTTGACGTTGCTGTCGCGCGAAATGGCGGTGGTGGTGCTGATCGGCATCGGCGCGGGGCTGGCCGGCGCCTGGGCGCTGGCACGGGTGCTGTCGTCGCTGATCTACGGCGTCGGCATCCACGACCCGGCGACGTTCGTGGCGGTGCCGGTACTGCTGCTGGTCGCCGCCGCGGTCGCGACATTGGTGCCCGCCCGCCGCGCGCTGCGGGTCGACCCGGTGGAGGTGATGCGGGCGGAGTAGGTGGAACGCGGCCCGGCGATGACGTCAGTACCTTACGGTGCGCCCCATCGGATGCTGGTCCGCCCTAGCGCATAGCCAAGGATGCCGAGGCCGACAGTAATCGCAATTTCGTTACGCACATCGTGGTCGTGACAACCGGGCGTCTCGCATTGCCACGCCGAGCCGTACAGGGGCGAGACGGCGGCTCCAACGCCGAGGCCAATCAGCGCGCCAAGGACGCCGCGGTTCCCGTGATTGACTTGAATCCGCTCAATGTCCTTCCAAGAGATGACGACGATCCGCGCCGTGTCACCGTGCTGACACGGCGGTCCGGGGTAGCGACAGTACCGAATCGCGGCACCTGCTCCGGTGATCGCGGAGAGCAAGCGCCCGTCCGTATGTCTGCCGCTCCGGAAGTCGAGCCGCACTAGACGGCCGCTGTCGACCGACACGGTTCGCTGGGCCCGGCAGGGCGCCAGAGCCCCACTGAACGCCAACAGGAACGAGGCGACGACCGTGGTGACTCTGCGCATTCTAGTATCCGAACCCCAAGAGTCGATTCACGTACGGATCCGATTGCGGCGAAGCGCCGCTCCATCCTCCGAACGTGGAACCGGTCCAGTAGCACTCCTCATAGCTGTCGTCGTAGATGGCGTACGACATCGTGCAATCCAACTGGTGAAGATCGCTTGATCCGACGTTGCGGGTGTAGCCAATCACATCCACGCCCAGCGAAGTGTTGCTCTCACAATCATCCGCCCATGCAACGATTCCGAGAAAATGGATGGGATTTCCGCCTTGACACTCGCCCTCCGACGCGTAGTTCGCGTGCTTGCTGATCGACACGTGCGCGATGGGATTGCCGCCGTCATTACCCGCATAGCCAAGCGCTTCCGGAAGGTCGTCGCCGGATCCATAAGAACAATCGGTACCGGCATACAAGTATGCGGTGGACGCACTGATCTCGTTGGTCGATCCGACACAATAGCGACCGTAGTTGTCGTGCTGCGAATACCAAGCAGCGTCGACCACCCAATGATGGATTGAGGCCTCGTATCGCACCCTGAGGATGATGGCTTCGCTGTCGCCAAAGTGCCCACAGGTGACGTGATCCGGCAAGTCCCACTCGTGACAATGTCCGGTTCCCTGATCGAGGTACTCACTTAGCAAATAGGCAACCAGCACGTAGTACCGACCACCCGTGAAACCGAGGGGTCGCACCGCGTATGCCGGCTCACCACTTATGTCGTCGAAGCTGGTGTAACGGAGCGTTGGCTCAAAGTGCTGGGCGATAAGATCCTCGCACCAGTCCGAGAGGCCGTCGTCATCGATGTCGTCAATCTCTTCGCCGCTGCATTCGTCAGGTGTCACTTCGTAGTTGATAAATACGCCAACCGAATCAGGGAATGAATCAACGTCCCAGCACCCCAACTGGCACGGCGGTCGAACATCCTTACTGAGAGTCGAATTCAGCACCAGAGCGGTCGGCTGTTGACAGGCTGTCAGCCCCGAAACCAGTATGAGTCCGACCCCCCCCCAAGAATATCCGCAACGGAACCGTCCGTTCGTATGTTGTAGTGTTCAAGTTTACCGAACATACGTAGTGACACGGATATTGTCAACGACTACCCTCCGGTCGCCGCGGTGGTGAGCTATGGCGTCACCCAGCGCCATCGCGAACTCGGCATTCGCGGCATCCACGACCCGGTGACGTTCGTGGCAGTGCCGGTACTGCTGCTGGTCGCCGCCGCCGGTGCCACGTTGGTCCCCGCCCGCCGCGCGCTGCGGGTGGACCCGGTGGAGGTGATGCGGGCGGAGTAGGATCGTCGCTTCACCGCCTTCAACAGCCAACTCGCGTTAATGTGGCCACCCCTGCGGCGGATCGAGACCCGCCAATCGGCATCGTGCAATCCATTGCCACGATGCCGATTATCGCATCTTTCCGGCGGATTACCATCCGCATGTATTACGGCGACCATGCGCCGCCACACGTCCATGCCGAGTATCGCGGGGAGTCTGCCAAGTATACGTTGACTGGAGAGGTGATCGCCGGGCAAATCCGGTCGGGTACCGCGCGCCGGCGCATCGCGGAATGGCTCGAACTTCATCAGGGCGAACTGGAGGCACTGTGGCAGCCCGCAAGGGGGGGCAAGGCGCTCGGGCGGGTCGAGCCGCACCGATGAACCCGGCGATGCCCAGCGTCGTCGATGCGAAGTATCGCGGCGGCTACCGCATCCGCCTGGTCTTCCGCGACGGCACCGCCGGGACGGTGGACTTCCATCCCTACCTGGGGATGGGGCCGGTCTTTGCGCCGCTCAGGGACAAGACGTATTTCACCCGCTTCCTGATCGACGGCGACACGGTGAGTTGGCCCAACGGAGCGGACGTGGCGCCGGAGGCGCTCTACGAAGAAGCGAAGCGCGCCGCGAAGCCGGCGGGCGGGCGACGACGCCCCGGGTATCCTCGGCGCTGATCGCGACGACGCGGGCGGCGGCGGGCCGGCGGGCCCGGTGTGACGATCGGCGGACGGGAAGTGACAAGCCTTCCCGCCCGCCGTTTGCTACTTTCCAGCACCCCTCCCGCAACGGAACCACCCCGCATGTGGCAGCGCAGTCATCACGCGTGGGATTCACCGGCCCTCGACGGCCGTCGTGTCGAGCTGGCGGTGCACGGCCACGCCGGCGCTCGCGCCATCGTCTTTCCCACCAGCCAGGGGAGTTGGCGCCAGTGGGAGGACTGCGGCATGTGCGCGGCGCTGGGCGACCAGCTCGAGGCCGGCCTGCTGCAGCTGTTCTGCGTGTCCAGCGTCGACGACCTCTCGTGGTACAACGAATCGGTGGCGATCCACAAGCGCGCCGAATGGCAGCAGCGCTATGACCTGGCGCTACTGCAGGAGGTGCTGCCGTATACCGAGTCGGTCAACGGCAATCCCTTCCTGATCCTCACCGGCACCTCGTTCGGCGGCTATCACGCGCTGTCGTTTGCCTGTCGCCACCCCGAGCGGGTCGGTCGCGTCCTGTCGATGAGCGGCCTGCCCGACATCAAGCGGCTGACCGGCGGCTTCTCCGACGACCTGGTGTACTTCTTCAATCCTGCCGACTTCATGCGGCACGAGCACGATCCGGCCCGCCTCGCGGCGTTCCGGCAGATGGACATCATCCTGGCGGTGGGGCGCGACGACGCGCTCTGCCGCTACAACGAGGAATTCTCCGCGACGCTGGTCGACCGCGGGATCGGCAACGCGCTGCGGATCTGGGACGGCTGGGCGCACGACTGGCCGTGGTGGCAGCAGATGGTGCGGCGCTACATCAGTGGACACGACTGAGGGACGGAACCCATGACCGTGAACACGCACTTTCCGGCGCGGCGCATCGGCCTGCTGGTGGGCCGGGAATGGTCCTGGCCGCCGGCGTTCATCGACGAGGTCAACGGGCGCGACGGCGGCGTCCGGGCCGAGTATGTCCGGCTGGCTTCGCCGACCGCCGACGAGCGGCTGATCTACGACGTGGTGATCGACCGGATCTCGCACGAGGTGCCGTTCTACCGGGTCTGGCTCAAGCACGCGGTGCTCCGCGGCACCACGGTGATCAACAATCCGTTCATGTGGAGCGCCGACGACAAGTTCTTCGAGGCGACGCTGGCGGAGGCAAACGGCATCCGGTCGCCGAAGACCATGGCGCTGCCCAACAAGGCGTACGTGCCCGGGATCAAGCACGACGAGTCGCTGCGCAACCTGGTCTATCCGCTCGACTGGGGCGCCGTCGCCGATTACGTCGGCATGCCGTGCATCCTCAAGGACGCCCACGGTGGCGGCTGGCGCGACGTCTACGTCTGCCGCTCGGTCGACGAGCTGATCCACCACTACGACCACAGCGGCCTGCTCAGCATGATCGTGCAGGAGTACATCGCCTGGGAGGAGTTCGTCCGGTGCCTCTGCATCGGCCGGGAGCAGATTCTCCCGATCCGGTACGATCCGCGCGCCAAGCGGTATCACGACGACGACGACTTCCTGTCGCCCGCGCTGCGCGAGACGATCATCGCGCAGTCACGCACTCTGGTCCGCGCGCTGGGCTACGACATGAACTCGATCGAATGGGCAATCCGCGACGGCATTCCGTACGCCATCGACTTCATGAACCCGGCGCCCGATTTCGACGTCAATTCGCTGACGCCGAAGTACTTCGACTGGGCGGTGAAACAGATGGCCGACATGGCGATTGCGCGGGCGTTCCGGCCCCACGCGCCGCCGCCGCCCGAGGTGCGGGCGCTGTTCGGCGCGCAGCCGTGAGATGACGGCCCCCGATCCGGTCGATGCGTGGCACGGCGCGCTGAACGACGACCTCGCGGCGGAGTCGGCCGAGTGGCTCGCCACACGCCAGCGGGAAGCGGGGCTGGCGTTCGGCGACCGGCCGCTCTGCACCGTGATCCGGCCGCGCTTCCTGTCGCCGGACCAGTACCGGCGGCTCGGCGCGGCAAGCCACGCGCTGCTCGACGCCTTCGGGGCAATCGGCGAGCGCGCCGCCGACGATCCCGGCTTCCGGGGACAGTTCCGTCTCGCCGACTGGGAAGTCACGCTGCTGGAGCGCGCGCCGCGGCTCTCCTCGCCGGCGCCGCTGTCGCGGCTCGACACCTTCATCGACGCCGCCGGGACGGTGCGGGTCACCGAGTACAACGCCGAAACCCCGGCCGGCACCGCCTACACCGACGTCCTCGCCGGGCTCTTCCTGGCGCTCCCCGCGATGCGCACCTTTGCGCGCCGCTGGGACGTGCGCCCACTGCCGGCGCGGCATCACCTGCTCAACACGCTGCTCGACGTCTGGCACGCCTTCCGGCGTCGGCGGGCGGCGCCCTCGATCGCCATCGTCGACTGGGACGATGTCCCGACCCGCTCGGAGTTCGTGTTGTCGCAGGAGTACTTCCGCCGGATGGGGCTCTCGTGCCTGATCACCACGCCGGCGGCGTTGCGCTATGCCGGCGGGGTGCTCCGTGACGCCGATGGCACGGTGATCGACCTGATCTACAAGCGGGTGCTGATCCACGAACTGGTCGCCGACGGCGGCCTCGACCATCCGCTGGTCCGCGCGGTGTGCGAGGGCGCCGTCTGCCTGGTCAATCCGTTCAGCTGCAAGCCGCTCCACAAGAAGGCGTCGCTGGCGGTGCTCAGCGACGAGCGGAACGCCGCGATGTTCACCGCCCGGCAGCAGGAGGCCGTCGCGCGCCACGTGCCGTGGACCCGTGTGGTGGAGGAGCGCACCACGCTGCACGACGGGGCGCGGATCGACCTGTTGCCGTGGATTGCCGCGCACCGTGACGAGCTGGTGCTGAAACCGAACGACGACTACGGCGGCGCGGGCATCGTGCTGGGGTGGGAGGTGGACCGGGCGACGTGGGAGGGTGCGCTGCAGTACGCCCTGGAGGCCCCGTACGTGGTGCAGCAACGCATCGACCTGCCGCGGGAGGTGTTCCCGGCGGTGGCCGACGGCCGCCTGGTGCTCGACGAGCGGATCGTCGACACGGCGCCGTTCTGCTGGCATGGCGCATTCGCCGACGGCCTGCTCTGCCGGATCTCGACGTCGACGCTGGTGAACGTCACCGCCGGCGGCGGATCGACGGTGCCGACGTTCGTGGTGGCGCGGCGGGAGTAGCGGGCCGGGCGGTGCGGGAACGCCGCCTCCCGCGGGTTGCCACTGGCGCGCCAAATGGGTAAAATCAGAGCGTCAAATGGCGCAGCGGCTCCGGCCCGGGGAGGCGGCATGACATGGCGCGTCGCGGAACAACTCGGTGGCTATGCGGTGCTGCACCGCACGGTCAGCTCCGAGATCGAACTTGCCGACGTGGTCCGCAAGGGGCTGCCGGCGGGCGCGCTCGACCACGTCCTGCAGGCGTTCACCCCGGGCCTCGGCACCCAGCAGGAGCTCTACCGCGTGGTGGGCAGCGCGCGGACGCTGCAACGCAAGCGCACCGCCGGCGTGCCGCTGTCGCCGGAAGAGTCCGATCGGCTGGCGCGCCTGGTGCGCGTGGTGGTGCGGGCCGAAGAGGCCCTCGGCAACCGCGACGCAGCCAATCGCTGGATGGGGAAAGCCAATCGCGCCCTCGGCGGCCGGATTCCGCTCCACCTGCTCGACAGCGATGCCGGGGCGCAGGCCGTCGAGCGCGTGCTGGGCCGCATCGAGCACGGCGTGTACAGCTGACCGTGCTGGCCTGGCGCATCTGCCGCCGCGCGCATCGGGCGCTCGACGGCGAGGGGGCCCGGCGCTACGGCGGGCGATGGAACTCCGCCGGGCGGCCGGTGATCTACTGCTCGGCAAGCCGCGCCCTGGCGGTGCTCGAATTGCTGGTCCACGTCGACCCGCAGGATGCGCCCACCGACCTCTACCTGCTGGAGCTGTCCGTCCCCGACGCCGCCATCGAGCGCTTCGACGTGAAGCGGCTTCCCGCCACGTGGGCCAGAGTGGCGGAGCACCCCGCCTGCCGCGCCGCCGGTGACGCGTGGCTGGCGGCCGGCAAGTCGCTGGCGCTGCTGGTGCCGGCGGCTCCGGTGGTGGAGGAGTGGAACCTGCTGATCAATCCGGCGCACCCGCGATTCGGGCAGGTGAAATTGAAGCGGCAGCGGAAGTTCAGCTTCGACCCGCGGTTCACCGCGTGATCGACATCGACCGGCACACGCAACGCACCGTGGACTCGACCGAGCCGGGAGCATCGCCATGAAAGCCCCATCCCTCACCATCGGGATCGAAGAGGAATACCAGATCATCGACCCGGTCAGCCGGGAGCTGCGCAGCTACATCACCGAAATCCTCAAGGAGGATTCCGTCGTCCTCGGCGAGATCAAGCCGGAGCTGCACCAGTCGATGGTCGAGATCGGCACCCAGGTCTGCCACACCCCGGCCGAGGCACGGGCCGAACTGGTGCGGTTGCGGCGGATGGTGATGGACGTGGCGGCCAAGAACGGCCTGGTGATCGCCGCCGCGGGGACGCACCCGTTCTCGTCGTGGATCGACCAGGAGATCACCCCGCTGGAGCGCTACATCGGCGTCAAGGAGGACCTGCAGGAACTGGCCCAGGCGCTGCTGATCTTCGGCACCCATGTTCACATCGGTGTCGAGGACCCCGAGTTCCGCGTCGACGCGATGAACGCCTGCCGCTACTTCCTGCCGCACGTGCTGGCACTGTCGACGTCGTCGCCGTTCTGGATGGGGCGCAACACCGGGCTCAAGTCGTATCGCAGCATCGTGTTCCGGTCGTTTCCCCGCACCGGCGTGCCGCGCACGATGGATTCGTGGTCCGATTACGAGGAGTTCGTCGACGTGATGGTGGCCACCGGGTCGATCCCCGACGCCAGCAAGCTCTGGTGGGACGTCCGCCCACATCACAAGTTCCCGACCCTCGAATTCCGGGTCTGCGACGTCTGCACCCGGGTCGACGAGGCGGTGTGCATCGCCGCGATCTTCCAGGCGATCGTCGCCAAGCTCTGGAAGCTGCGGCGCGACAACATGACATTCCGCCAGTACTCGCCCAACCTGATCGAGGAGAACAAGTGGCGGGCGCTGCGGTTCGGGCTCGACGGCCGGATGATCGACTTCGGCAAGGGCGTCGAGCTGCCGGCGCGCGACCTGATCCGCGAATTGCTCGAGTGGTTCGTGGCCGACGTGGCGGCGGAACTCGGCACCACGGCCGAAGTGGGCTATGCCTTCCGGCTGCTGCAGGAGGGCACCAGCGCCGACCGGCAGCTTGCCACGTGGCGCGCCACCGGCGACCTCAAGGCGGTGGTCGATCAGCTGGTGCGCGAGACGGCCGAAGGAGTGCGCCCGTGAAGCGGCCGGTGATCGGTGTGACCACCCAGACGCTGCACGCGATCGAGCACATTCCCGGCGACCTGCCGGCGTCGTGGGTAATGAACCAGCGCTACGCGACGGCGGTGAGCCGGGCCGGCGGCGCGCCGCTGCTGGTGCCGCTGATCGACGACGACCCCGACGCGTTGCGGGCGATCTACGAATCGCTCGACGGCATCCTGGTTCCCGGCGGCGTGGACATCGATCCCGCCCGGTATGGCACCGCGCCCCACGCCGCACTCGGCCGCACCGATGCGGCGCGCGACGCGGTGGAACTGCAGCTCACCACCTGGGCGCTTGCCGAGGGGAAGCCGTTCCTCGGTCTCTGCCGCGGGCTGCAGATCATGGCGGTGGCGAGTGGCGGCACGCTCTGGCAGGACATCGCCAGCGAACGCCCCGATTCGATCAAGCACGACTACTTCCCCACTGCCGGCTGGTCGCGGGACCACCTGGCCCACGATGTCGACGTCGTCGGTGGCAGCCGCCTTGCCGGCGCCCTTGGCGCCGGCCAGCTCCCGGTCAACTCGATGCACCATCAGGGCGTGCGCACGCTCGGGGCCGGATTGGTGGCGGCGGCGGTGGCCAGCGATGGCCTGATCGAGGGGGCCGAGCTTCCCGGCGAGACGTTTGCCGTGGCGGTGCAATGGCATCCCGAGTCGTTTGCGCCGGGAGCGGCGAGTATGGGACAACTGTTCGAGGACTTTGTCGACGCGGCGCGGGGCGCCAGAGGTCTGCCCCTGTCGTGACTCCGCCTCCACCGGAGGCAGTGTCCTCTGGGCTCTGGGCTCTGGGCCAACCAAGAGCTACCTCAGAAATGAAATCCCGCGCTGGCCACGAACTGCTTGCCACCGCCGAGTTCGTAGCGCGCCTGAACGAATGGCGCCCCGTGGTGATTCCCCAGCTTGATGCCGCCAAGGACGTTCACGCCGAGTTCGCTGCCACCGTAGGGTGCCGCGAGGTTGCCGGTGTCGAGCGTGAGGTCGGTGAAGTTGAACCCGGTCCCGACGAAGAGCCACGGCGCCGGCTTGAGGTCGACGACGCCGTCGAAGTTGGCTTCCCAGTAGGTCTGTGAGACGGTGGTGCCGTTGACCGTGGTGCGGTCGGGAAAGAACCAGTCGAAGGTGATCTCGCCGAAGAAGCCGCTGCGTTGCGACCAGTAGCCGAGGGGAAAGCGGATGCCGCCGCCAGCGCCCCAGGCGCCGCTGCCGCCCGCCTTGTTGGCGTGATCGGCCTCCAGCACCACGCCGAGGTGGCCCTGGGCCCGTGCGGCGGAGGGTGTGGCGAGTGCGACGGCAAGGGAAAGGACGACGGTCGGGCACGACAGCGTTGGCTTCACGACGGCTCCGTGGCGCGGTTTTCGAGACTACGCGGGGTGGCACGGTGTGGTTGGCGACGTCGGCAAACGAAACGGGAGCCGTTCGCAGTGAACGGCTCCCGTTTGCGCTGGTCCGGCGCCGCGAGGGCGCGCGGTGGCTAGAAGTGAATGCCGCCGCGGATGATGAACTCGCTGCCGCCGCTGATGTCGATCTTCGCTTCGATGAACGGCATCAGCTTCGAATTGCCCATGAAGTTGACACCCGCGACGCCATCGAGGCCGGTCCAGCTGGTGCTGCAGCTGAGGCCATAGAAGTCGCAGTAGCCGTTGCCGTAGCTCCACTTGGCGTAGGTGATGCCGGCGCCGACGTACGGCTTGGTGGTCTTGGAGTTGTTGGTGATGTCGTACAGGCCGTCGGCCTCGATCTGCCAGTAGTGAACCGAGTAGCCGCCGAAGTGGCTGTTGCTGGGGAAGAAGTAGTCGAACGTGGCGCGGCCGGTGATCGGATGCTCACTGATCTCGGCCAGATGGAACTTGACGAACGCGCCGGCGCCGATGCCGACGCTGTTGTTGGTGCCGAAGGCCGCCTCGACCCCGAACCGGGTGCCGGCGGTCTGGGCCTGGGCTCGTGCAGCCGACGGCTGGAAGGCGACGAGCGCCGCAGCGGCGGCAGCACCAGCGACGAGACCACGCAGGTAGGAAACGGACATGCAGGGACCTCCGACCAAGGGTGAAGTGCTGTGGTGATTGACCAGCAGGGTCAAGTAACAAATTGACGACATTTTGACCATCGGCACAAGTCGGAAGCCGCCAGAGGCGGTGGGGATAATGGTTCAGCACAGTACCTTCCCCACGTGCCGCTGATCGGCTGGGCTACCGACCTGCACCTCGACCACGCCTCCCCGCAATGCCGGGAGACGTTGCACACGGCATTGCGCAGCCTCTCGGCCGAAACCGTCATCCTGACTGGTGACACCTCGGTGGCCGGCCGGCTGGCCGAGGATCTGGCCGAGGTCGTCAGCGCCGCCGGCAGACCGGTCCATTTCGTCCTTGGCAACCATGATCACTATGGATCAAGCGTCGGAAATGTAAGAGAATCAGTTATCAAAATTGACAGTGACATCAGATGGCTACCGCCAACCGGTGTGGTCGCCATGGACGCCGACAGTGCTCTGGTGGGCGTCGATGGATGGGCCGACGGGAGCTTCGGCGACCCGCTCCGGACCCCGGTGGTGCTCAACGACGACCGCTGGATCGCCGAACTGGCGGGCCAGGATACCCGCCGGGGGAAGCTTGCGGTCAAGCGAGTACTGGCGGAGGCGGACGCCGACCGGCTGCGAACGCTTCTCGACCGTGCCGCCGGCAGCTATCGGCACGTCGTGGTGGCCACCCACGTGCCGCCATTTCCGGAATCGCTTCCCCGCGGCGGGCACCTGGCGGGACCTGAATGGCTGCCGCTGATGGTCTGCGGAGCGACCGGACGGGTGCTGCGCGAGTTTGCCGCGGCGCACCCCGGGCATGCGGTGACGGTGCTGGCCGGCCACACTCACATCGCCACCGATGTCCGGATCACGGCCAACCTCCGCTGCCTGGTGGGTGGTGCGCGATACGGCGCACCGGAGGTCCGCGATATCGTTGTGTAGCCGCTCGATCCGCGGCCGCACTACCTTGCAGCTGTCTCATTCCGGACTGATCATGGCGTTCCGACCGATCCACGGCGCCGCCCGGGCGGCGGGCTTCTGCCTGCTGTTGCTGGCGGCCGCCGGTGCAGCGCCGCTCGCGGCACAGAGCCAGCGACTCTATCCCGACACGGCGGTCTACACCGGCAAGCTCCCCAACGGATTGCGCTACTGGATTCGCCACAACAGTTATCCGGCGCACCGGCTCGAGCTGCGGCTGGTGGTGCATGTCGGGTCGATCGTCGAGACCGACGACCAGCGCGGCCTGGCGCATTTCATCGAACACATGGCGTTCAACGGCACGACGCATTTCGCGCGGAACGACCTGGTGCGTTACCTCGAGTCGATCGGGGTGCGTTTCGGGGCCGATCTCAACGCCGAGACGTCGTTCGACCAGACGATCTACATCCTGCCGGTGCCGACCGACAGCGCCGGGGTGGTGCCGCGCGCCTTCGACGTGCTGCAGGACTGGGCGATGGGCGATCGCTTCGACTCGAGCGAAGTGGTGGCCGAGCGGGGTGTGGTGCTGGGTGAGTGGCGCAGCGGGCTGGGGGCTGCGAGCCGGGTGCGCGACAAGGAATTTCCGGTGCTCTTCCGCGGCTCGCGCTACGCGTCGCGGCTGCCGATCGGCGACACCGCCATCATCGCGCATGCCGAACCGTCGCAGCTGGAGCGGTTCTACCACGACTGGTATCGCCCCGACCTGATGGGCATCGTGGCGGTGGGCGACTTCCCGGTCGACTCGATCCGGAAGCTGATCGAGTCGCACTTCGCGGCGATGCGCAACCCGCCGCACGAGCGGCCCAGGGTGAATGCGCCGGTGCCGGAGCTGCCGGGCACCCGGGTCTCGGTGATCACCGATTCGGAGCTGACCGGCACGACGGTGCAGCTGGTGGTGTTCGTCAAGCCGACCGACTTCAAGGCCGACCAGGTGCTGATCTCGGCCGACATGCCGGGCGGATTCTCGACGGTCCCGGACAGCCTGCTGCTCGACGCGCAGCTGGCCATTCCGTTCACCGTTTCGGGTGGTGCCGGGAGCTTCGACGCGCCGTCGCTGGCGCGGCGGATGGCGGGGAAGATCGCCCAGGTCCTGCCGTCGGCCGACGAGACGAGCAGCGACCTCATTGCGGTGACCGCGCCGAAGGACATCGAGAGTGCCCTCAAGCTGCTCTGGTTGCGGGTGACGGCGCCGCGGTACGATTCGACGGCGGTCGCGGCATTGCAGAGCGCGGTGCACACCCAGCTGGCCAACCGCGACCTGGCGCCGACGACGATCCTGCAGGACACCATCACGGTGGTGATGGGGAGCCACTCACCCCGGGCCCAACCGCTGTCGCTGGCGCGGTTCGAGCAGGCCGACCCGAAGGAATCGGTGGCGATCTATCGCAGGTTCTTCAGCGACTTCGGCGACGCGACATTCGTGATCGTCGGCGCGGTGAACATCGATTCGCTGCGGCCCCTGGTGATCCGCTGGCTGGGGGGGCTTCCCGCCACCGGCCACCACGTCACGTGGCAGGACGTCAAGCCGCGGCCGCCGGAGGGAGTCGTCACGCGCATCCTGCACAAGGGGAAGGAGCCGGTGGCGCGGCAGATCGTGGCGTTCACCGGCACGCCGCCCAGCACCGACGAGGCCGAGCGGCTCAACGCCGACGTCGCGGCAGAGGTGCTGCAGCAGCGGCTGCTCGACCGGCTTCGCGAGGCGATGGGCGCGACCTATAGTGTCAACGTGAACGTCAGCATCGATCGGCTGCCGCATGCGGCGTACACGTCGGTGATCGCGTTCCAGTCGGCGCCGACGCAGACCGACACGCTCTGGAGTGCCGCGCAGCAGTTGATCGATTCGTTGCGCCGCGACGGCCCGACCGCCGACGAGCTGCAGAAGGTGGTGGCGCAGGAGCAGCAGAGCACCGAGGTCGCCGTCAAGACCAACGACTGGTGGATGCAGGCGCTGGGAGAATACTCGGCGCCCGACGGCGACGAGGCGGGGGCGCCGCTGGCCGACATCCTGGCGTGGCGGCAACGCCTCGACGCGGTGACGCCGGCGAGTGTCCGGGCGGCGGCGCAGCGGTACTTCGATCCGGCCCGCGTGGCGCGGTTCATCCTGCTTCCCGAGAGCACCGCGCCGTGAGGGTGGAGCCGTCGTCATGAACCGTCGCACGTCGCCGCTGGGCTGGTTGGTCGGATGCACCGTGGCCGTCGGCGCGGTGTGGTATGTGGTGATGCCGCGGCGCGCGTTCGGCACCTTCCTGCACGGGGTGGCGACGAATGACGTGGCGGCGGTGGACCGTTCGGTGGACTTCCCGGCGTTGCGGGACAACTTCCGCCGGGATTTTGCCGCGGTGTTGCAGCGCAACGACCATGGCAATTCCGCCCAGACGGCGGCGCTCATTGCGATGCTGGTCGACTCGATGTCGACGCCGCACGGCCTCGAGGAACTCGTCGCGTCGTTCAGCGCGGAACCGGGCGACAACTCCGCCACGCAAGGCGGACCCGGGCTGGTTCCCACCACCCACTTCAGCTATCGCTCGCCGATGCGCGTCGACGTCTCGATCCATCCGGTGGGTGTTCCAGCGGATCAGGCCGGCATCTACACCTTCCGTCTCCACGGCACGCGGTGGGAGCTGACGCGCATCTGGAGCGAGCGTCTCGCGAAGCTGGCCGGCACCTGAATCGTCACCCGCGCAACAGCCGGACCGGAATCCCGCCGTTGCTGGTGGCGGCGCATTCGGTCCACGCCACGCCGACCTGCTGCTCCAGCGCGCGGTCGGCGGAGAGGATCGCGATCCGCCACGCGGGGCGATGGCGCCGCGCGACGTTGCCCAGCGCGGCGTAGAGGTCGCGGAGGGCGCGCCGTTCGCCGACGCGCGCGCCGTAGGGCGGGTTGGTCACGATCCAGCCGGTCCCGGCGTCGTCGCCCAGCGCGGAGAGCGGCGCCTGTTCGATGCTGACGTCGCCAGCCACATCGGCGCGTTCCGCGTTGGCGCGCGCGGCGGCAATCGCTCCGGCGTCGCGGTCGGCGGCGCTGATCGGCAGCGGCGCCGCCGCCAGTTCGGCCGCGGCGAGGCGGCGGCGGGTGGCGGCGAACACGGTCGCATCGAGCATCGACCACGACTCCGCGGCAAAGCGGCGGGCGCGGCCCGGAGCCATGCGGCGGGCAATCTGCGCCGCTTCGATGGCAATGGTACCCGAGCCGCAGAACGGGTCGGCGAGCGGCGTCTCGCCGTGCCAGGGGACGGCGGCGAGCAGCGCCGCCGCCAGCGTCTCGCGCAACGGTGCCCTGGCGGTCTCGAGGCGCCAGCCACGGCGGTGCAGGAGCGAGCCGGCGGCGTCGGCGGAGATGGTGAAGCGATCGCGGAAGACGCGCACCACGAGGCGCTGCACCGTCGGCAGCGCGGCCGGGTCGTCTTCGAGCGCCGCAGCGTCGGACGCGGCCCGGACCGCGGTGGCGCCCGGCACGGCGGCGAGCACCGAGCGTTCGAGCCGTTCGGCGATGGCGTCCTGGTGATAGAGCCGCGACTTTCGCGACGTGACGCGGAAGTGCACCGCGGCGCCGGGAGCGACGACCCTTCCCCAGTCGACTCGTCCGGCGAGGCGTTCGAGTTCGCCGAAGGCGTTGGCGCGAAATCCGGCAATCCGGACCTGGATGCCGCTGGCGATGCGGGATCCGAGCAGTGCGGCGGAGAGGAGCGCGGCATCGGCCCGGAAGGCGATGCCGCCGGGTTCGGAGCCGGTGGGCGTGGCGCCGAGGGCGGCCAGCTCGCCGGCCAGCAGCAGCTCGAGTCCGGGGGTGACGGTCGACCAGCAGTCGTGCAACGTTGATGGGGGCACGCCCGAAGCTAATGGCGCGTGGCGGCGCGCCAGCCGGCGGCCTATGTTTTTCGCGCTCGCCACTCGCATCGCTTCACCGGAGGATCCGTTCCATGTCGCAGGCCGGTCCGATCTCGACGTTTGCCCGCCATCATTTCCGCCATTTCAACGCCGCCACCCTGATCGACGCCGCCGACGCCTATGGGGCGCATCTCGACCGCGGCGGCCGGATGATGATCACCCTCGCCGGCGCGATGAGCACCGCCGAACTGGGCCTGTCGCTGGCGGAGATGATTCGCCGCGACAAGGTGCAGACCATCACCTGCACCGGCGCCAACCTCGAAGAGGACATCTTCAACCTGGTGGCGCACGACTACTACGAGCGGGTTCCGCACTACCGCGACCTGACGCCGAGCGACGAGGCGGACCTGCTCGCCCGGCACATGAACCGGGTCACCGACACCTGCATTCCCGAGATGGAGGCGATGCGCCGGCTGGAGGGGGCGGTGCTGGCGGAATGGGTCGCGGCCGACCGTGCCGGTGAGCGGTATTTCCCGCACGAGTTCTTCTATCGCGTGCTGCGGAGCGGCAAGCTGGAACAGTATTACCAGATCGACCCGCAGAACTCGTGGATGCTGGCGGCGTGCGAGAAGAACCTGCCGATCTGGGTGCCGGGGTGGGAGGACTCCACGCTGGGCAACATGTTTGCCGGGCACTGCATCAGCGGCGACGTGGAGAACGTGCACACGGTGCGGACCGGCATCGAGTACATGATGGGGCTGGCCGACTGGTACACGAACAACAGCGACGGCGCGGGGATCGGCTTCTTCCAGATTGGCGGCGGCATTGCCGGCGACTTCCCGATCTGCGTGGTGCCGATGCTGCACCAGGACCTGCAGCGACCCGACGTGCCGGTGTGGAGCTATTTCTGCCAGGTCTCCGATTCGACCACCAGTTACGGGAGCTACTCCGGCGCGGTGCCGAACGAGAAGATCACCTGGGGCAAGCTCGAGGCCGACACGCCCAAGTTCATCGTGGAGAGTGACGCGAGCATCGTGGCACCGCTGATGTTCGCGATGATCCTGGGCTGGTAGCGTCTCTCGCCGACCGCCGGAGGCAATCGGCCGCCTGACGCCGGCCGCGGGCTTCCGTTTCATCACTGCAACGCTTTCCGGCACATCACGTCCGGTGGATGGACATCGCCGCCGTGGCGGGAGAGGTTTGGAAGACGACAGCAGCCGGCCGGAACCGCCGTCGGGTGGATCCGGTCGCGCCTGATGGTGAACGCATGACGACGGAGGCAGCATGACGAATCGCGACCTGGCGCTGGGGCAGGCGGACAGCACGGGACTCGAGCGTCGTTCGCCGGGTCGGGTGGCGCTGGTTGTGGTGGAAGTCGCGGCCCTCGGCGCGCTCGGTGGCGCGGTCGCCGGCGTCATCTCCGCGGGACTCTGGTTGCTGCTGTTCCAGACGCGGTGGATCGGGGTCCTGCCCGGTGTCTTTGCCAGCGTGGCACTGCTTGGCGCGGGCCTCGGTGCGGTGCTGATGCCGCTGGCGGGGTTCACCGCGCTGCGGCGGATCCCGCTCGGACGGATCCTGGCAACGGCGATCATCGGCACGGCGATCGGCGGGATCATCGGGGCGCAGTTCTTCAACAGCGTGGTGATCGGTCCGATTGCGGGGTTTGTGGCCGGGGTGGCGTGGCTGGCGATGGGAGCGCGGCGGCGCAGGCTCCGCGCGGGGTAGCTGCCGGGGTGCCACGTTCAGCGGACCCGGCGTGCCGCGCTGGCAACAACGCCCCGGGGCGACGCTTCCGTCGCCCGGTCACGATCTGCCGGTTCAGAACACGTAGCGCAGCGTCCCGCTGCCATAGAGCTGCGCCTTGTAGGGTCCCGGAATGATGTAGCCGTCACCGTTGCCGCCGTCGGCGGCCTGCGCCAGCCCCTTGTAGTTGGGGCCGACGAACAGGAAGCTGTAATAGGCGCTGTTGCCGAGGTTGTCGCCGCCGGCAAAGATGTCGAGTGCCCAGTGCGGCGCCACCCTGGCCTGGTACCCCACCTTGGCGTCGAGCAGGGTGTAGCTCCTCACATAGGTGGAATTGTCGTAGGTCACCGGCACCTTGTCGACGTACTGGTACGATCCGTTGATGTAGACACCGCTGCTGGTGCCGATGTCGACCCCCGCCGCCATGACATTGGCCGGCACCCGCGGCACGGCGTTGCCGGAGAAGTCGACAGTCCCGGCGTTGGCGTTGTTGTCACTCTTGAAGTCGACGAACCTTGCCTTGGTGTAGGTGTAGGTGATCCAGGGCTGCACCCGCGAGACGGGCCGCGACGGCTGGTCCACCAGCCGGTAGCTCAGTGCCGCCTCGACGCCCTGGTTGCGCTGCTTGCCGGCGTTGGTGGTGAAGGTCACCGAATTGGAGGTCTCGGTCACCAGCTTGTCGGTGTTCTCCACGTCATACAGCGAGACCTGGCCGTTGAGCCGGCCGCCGGCAAAGCTCCCCTGGGTGCCGACTTCATATTGCACCGCCTTTTCCGGCTTGAGCGACAGGTCGACGGTGCCATTGTTGGCGATGGTGTTGCTGAGCAACGGCGGGGTGTAGCCGGTGCTCACCCCGGCATACACCGAGGCGTGCGTGCCGAGGCCCTTGGTGAGGGCAACCCGCGGCGTGATGACCGCCTTGAACGACCGCTCGCGCACCGTGGTCGTGTCGTAGAGCTGGCCGTTGGACCCCAGCACATTGTGGATCGCAAAGGTGTTCTTGTTGAGGCTTGCCCCGACGGTCACGGTCAGCTGCGCCGGCAGCACGAAGTTCCATTCGCTGTAGATCGACAGCGCCGTGGCGTAGTTCTCCTGGTCGGTGGGACGCTCGACATACGGCGGCGCCGGAATGATGAACACGCCGTTGGACGTCAGGTTGGAGTGTTGCACGAGGGCGCCGAGCGACCCCGAAATGCCGACATTGCCGGCCTGGCCGTCGTAGCCGAACTCCGACCGTGCCCCGATGTTGTACTGATTGACGTCGGTGAAGCCATGGGCAAACGGCTGGTTCGACGCGTGCCCGCTGGCAAAGAGCGTGGTCTGGTTGGAGAAGCGATCGCTGAAATGATAGTGATCGGTGACGCCGCCGATCATGCTCTGCAGGTTGATGTGCGAGTCGTTGGCGAGGTACGCCGGGTTGCTCTGCGCCTCGCGGCCGTAGAACGCGGTGGAGTCGATCTCGCCCGCCAGCTGTTCCCGGGAATTGGTGTAGGAGAAATAGGTCGACAGGATCTGGTTGGCGCCGACGTCGAAATCACCCGTGGCCCGGACATAGTCCTTGTCGGACGCGCTGTGGGGCCGGAACGAGCTGTATTCCTGGTGGCCGTAGTTGAGGTCGATCGACGAGGTGTTCGTGGCGGTCTGAAAGTTGGTGTTGCTGCGGAAGAGGCCGTCACTTCCGGTCAACAGCTGCTGGCCGACGCTGGTCTGGTCGGGCACCGGCCGCTCGGTGGTGAGCACCACCGTGCCACCGATCGCGCTCCCGTAGCGGCTCGACGACGGTCCCTTGATGACCTCCACCCGCCCCAGCGTCGAGTAATCGACGTCATCGAGCACCGTCGAGCCGGTGGCATCGGTGACCGGAATGTCGTTCAGGAACACCTGGTAGCCGAGCCCGTTGGAATTGGGGCTGTTGCCGCTGGTGCTCGGGTAGTAGCCCCGGATCGTGATGCGGGCGCCGCCCCATGGGGTCCGCGACTGCATCAGCACTCCGGGCAGCGTGTTGATCGAGTTCTCCAGCGACAAGCCGTCGGCGCGGTCGAGATCGGTCCTGGTCAGGGTCGACACCGACGAGGTGGGGCGCTGTGCCGACACCTCGATACCCGCGAGCTTGACCGGCACCGGCGAAAGCCGGATGGTGATGGTCTCGGCGGGATTGGTCACCGGAACGGTGGCATCGCCGTATCCGGGGCTCGACGCGGTCACGCTGCGGATGGCGCCGCTGGCGGTGAGCGTGAAGGTCCCGGCGTCGTTGGTGGTGGCGCTGGTCGTCGTTCCGGTCACGACCACCGTTGCGCCGGAGATCGGTGACCCGGTCTGCTGATCGATCACCATGCCGTGAACCGTTCCCTGCGCGTGCAGCGACAGCGGCAACAAGAGCAGGAAGAATCCGCACAACCGCCTGACCATGGTGCTCCCCTGGATGGATCGTTGGTGGGCAGAGTTCGCCGCCGCCCGGCACCGCGCCGGACCGGTGACGCCCCCGTTGGGACCACCGACGTTCCGGCGGCGCTGATATCTATGGCATGACGGCACGACGATCAACACGGCGCCGGGCATTGCCTCGACGCACGATGCAAAACGTTGCAGCGCCGCGACGCGGGCGGAGCGGAACCGTGCGCGGGCGATGGCAGGCGGCCCGGCGCGCCATTCAGGGGCGGGTGATGGCCCGCCGAACCGCCGCTTCGATGTCGGATGATGCCATGCCGTAGTGGGCGAGCAGTTCGTCGGGGGTTCCCGACTGCCCGAACCGGTCGTGGACCCCGACGAATTCCTGGGGCAGCGGCAGGTGGCGCGCCAGCAGTTCGGCGACCGCCGACCCCATGCCGCCGGCAACCTGGTGCTCCTCGACCGTGACCACCCGGGGTGCTCGGCGCACTGCGGCCAGCACCGTCGCCTCGTCGAGCGGCTTGATGGTGGAGAGGTTGACCACGATGGTGCCGATGCCACCGGCCGCCAGGCTCCGGGCCGCCCGGAGTGACTGGTAGAGCAGCGCGCCGGTCGCGATGATGGTCGCGCGGGGCTCGAGAGTGGGACGCGCCAACGCGCTGTCCCAGACCAGTTGCGCCTTGCCGATCTCGAACGGCGTGTCATCGCTGGTGATGACCACGGTCTTGTTGCGGGCCAGTCGCAGGTACACCGGCGTGTCGGTGCGTGCCGCGGCGACGGTTGCCTTGCGGGCCTCGATCGCGTCGCACGGCGAGAGCACCACCATCCGCGGCAGCACCCGCATGATCGCGATGTCCTCGATGGCCTGATGCGTGCCGCCGTCGGGACCGACCGACACGCCGGCGTGCGATCCGGCGACCTTCACCGGCTGGTTGTTGTAGCAGATGGTGGTGCGGATCTGCTCCCAGTTCCGCCCCGGGCTGAACATCGCGTAGGAGGTGATGAAGGGGGTCTTGCCCATCGCCGCCATGCCGCTCGCCACGCCGGCCAGGTTCTGTTCGGCGACGCCGAGCTCGACGAACCGCTCCGGGTACTTGTCGCGGAACGGCGCCATGTGGGTCGACTCGGTGAGGTCGGCGCAGAGCCCCACCACCCGCGGGTCGGCATCGGCGGCCTGCACCAGGCCGTCGCCGAAGCCGCTCCGGATCGCGACCAGCTCGACATCGTCGTCGAACAGCCGCGGGTTGAGGTGCTGCGCGTCGACGATCATGACGCGGCCTCGTGTTCGCCCCGGATCCTGCCGCCGAGGCTGCGCAGCTCGGCGAGTGCCTGGCGCGCCTCGGCGGCATCGGGCGGCTTGCCGTGCCAGTGATAGTCCCGTTCGAACTCCCGGACGCCCTTGCCGGGAATGGTGTGCGCCACGATCAGCGTCGGCTTCTCGAAGATCGTCCTGGCCTCGTTGACCGCCGCTTCGATCTGCCGGAAGTCGTGCCCGTCGATCTCGAGGACGTGCCAGTTCCAGGCGCGCCACTTGTCGGCGAACGGTTCCAGCGGCATGACGTCCTCGGTGAAGCCGTCGATCTGGATGTTGTTGCGGTCGACGATGCCGATCAGGCGGTGCAGTGCGTTCTTGCTCGCGAGCATGGCTGCTTCCCAGGTGGCGCCGGCCTCCTGCTCGCCATCGGACATCAGGCAGTAGATCCAGTGCTTCCCGTCGTCGATCCGGTCGGCGAGCGCCATCCCGACCGCCTGCGAGAGCCCGGAGCCGAGTGGCCCCGAACTGGTCTCCAGCATCGGCAGGAACTCCCGGTGGGGATGGCCCTGCAGCCGCGAGCCGAACTTGCGCAGGGTGAGCAATTCGGACACCGGGAAGTAGCCGACATGCGCCATGGCGGCGTAGAGCACCGGACAGATGTGGCCGTTGGACAGCACCAGGCGGTCGCGCTCCGGCCACGACGGGTTGCGGGGGTCATGCCGCAGACCGCGCATGTAGAGCCAGGTCACGATGTCGGCCATGCCGAGGGGGCCGGCGGTGTGGCCGCTGCCGGCCGCCAACAGCATGGCGATGATCGACTCACGCACCTGGTTTGCGGTGAGTTCCAGTTCCTCGATGGTGCTGTCGTCGAGTGCCAGCATGAGCCCCGCCGTGAGATCGCCTTTTGCATCCTACCCCATCCGGCGACGTCTCGGCAGCGGTCGGGCTCACATCTCCGGGCGGGCCCCGGTCACGGCGACGCGGCGAGCAGCGCCCAGAGCGCTGCGCCGCCGACCGCGAGCGCCGGCATCACGCTCACCAGCGCGGCCCGGTACCAGCGCGGCTGGGCCGAGCCCATCTGGCGCATCGACACCAATGCCATGAGGAGCATGAAGACCGCCAGCGCCAGCCCGTGGGCCACGCGATGGCCCGCCGCGACGGCCGCGGTGACGGCGCCGCCGACCAGGGCGGCGATGGCGCTGCCGGTGACGTTGGCGACAAGGTACGCTGGCGACAGCTGATGGGTCTGCGGCGATCGCAGCGCGGCGAGCGGCTGGTGCAGCACGAACCGCACGGCGATGGCGGTGGTGAACATCACGAGGATTGCCATCGCGACATAACCGGCCACGACGGCCAGCACACTGTGCAGCATGGGATTCTCCGACGAAGGCGACCGGTGAGGCGGAGCGGGTGCGGTCGCGGCGCCGGAAAACATCCACGGCCGGGACGCCGCCTGTCAACGTATCTTCCCGGCATGACGAGAGTGCATGGCGGCAGCGACCCGGCGGCCGGGCGGCGTTAATTTCCCGGACCGGCGCGGTTGCCGGCCCAGACCAGAGGAATACTGATGATCGAACGCATGCAGGATCTTCCCGAGAACGTCCTCGGCTTCACCGCCAGCGGCAAGGTGACCGCCCGCGACTATCAGGACGTCGTGATTCCCGCCGTCGAAGCGCTCTTCGCCCAGCAGCGGCGGGTGCGCTTTCTCTATCATGTGGGAGCCGACTTCAGCGGCTTCGAGCCGGGCGCGATGTGGGACGATGCGCTGCTGGGCTTCAAGCATCTCGCCGGCTGGGAGCGGGTGGCGTTCGTGACCGACGTCGAGTGGCTGCGCGCGGCCGTCGCGGTGTTCGGCCTTGCCATGCCGGGTCACGTCCGCGAATTCCGCAACGCCGAGCTGGCCCGGGCAAAGGAGTGGATCACCGAGGGGATGGCGGCAGCGGAACCCGCTGCAGCCGCCGGCGCCCCGACCCAGGCGCCTCCGGCGGCGGGACTCGTTGCCACCTCGTTGCAGCTTTCGCTGACCGTTGCCGACCTTCCGCGCAGCGCCGCGTGGTACCGCGATGTGGTCGGCTTCGTCGAAGGGCGCCGCATCGAGCGCGACGGCACGCTCCGATCGGTGGCGGTGTCGGCCGGGCAGGTGCGCATTCTCCTCAACCAGGACGACGGCGCCCGCGGATGGGACCGGCAGAAGCCGGAGGGCTTCTCGGTCATGATCAACACCGAGCAGGACATCGATCAGCTGGCGGCGGCGATTCGCTCCCGCGGCGGGGTGCTCGATTCGGAGCCGGCCGACATGCCGTGGGGGGTCCGGATGTTCCGGATCAAGGATCCCGACGGCTTCCGGTTTGTCATTGCGAGGCCGCTCGGCCACTGATCAGCTGCGCGGCCCGGTTCCACACCCGGTCGTCCACCTGGTCGATGAACAGCTGCAGGTGCGGGAACGGGATCTCGATCGCCGCCTCGTCGAGCGCGTTCTTGCATGCCTCGACCACCCGCGCGGTAACCGGCTTTTCCATGTCGGCACGGGCAATCCAGACCCGTGCCTCGAGGTTGACGCTGGAATCGCCAAGCGACCGCGCGACCACGTCGGGCGCCGGCGTTGGCAGCACGTCGGGGATGCCGCCGAGAACATCGAGGATCACCTTCCGCGCCGCCGCGATGCTCTCCTTGTAGGCAATGCCGATCGGGACCACCACGCGCGTCTCCCCGTACATCGAATGATTCACCACGGTGTCGCCGATGATCTGCTTGTTCGGGACCACGACATAGGTGTTGTTGAGGGTCCGGATTCGCGTGGTGCGCAGGGTGATCTCGCGCACGTCGCCGTCGTAGTTCTGGGTGGTGATGTAGTCGCCGATGACAAACGGTCGGTCCCAGAAGATCAGGAATCCGGCGATCATGTTGGCCACCGTCTCCTGGGCGGCAAACCCGAGGGCAATGCCCACCACGCCCAGCCCGGCGAGCAGCGCGCTGACGTCGATTCCGAGCTGGCTTGCGGCCATCACGCCGCCGAGGATGATCACCACGCCGCGGAACAGGCCGTCCACCAGCAATCGGATCAGTCCATCGACGAAATGGGCGCGGTGCAGCGCCATGCGGAGCGCCGGCTGGGTGATCCTGAGCACCACCCAGGTGCCGAACAGCACCGCCAGGGCGGCGAGAGTCTTGGGAATCGCCGCCGCAACGAAGGTCTGCACGGTGGCCGAGTCGAAGTTGAACGGGAAGGCGGTCATGAGTGGAATCCCGATGAGGGTTGGGCCGTCGCGACCATCGTGACGTCCGCGTCGTGCATTGCCGTCACGCCCGGGCGGTTGCCGTCCGCTGCTGCCAGAGGACGGTGCCGCCAAGGGCCAGGAGGCTCAGCGCCAGGATCACCGTCGCGACCACATTGATCTGCGGTGGAAACGCCGCCCGCCGGGCGCCATACACATAGAGCGGATAGGTGACCCGGGTGCCGGCATTGAACAGGGTAATCGTGAAGTCGTCGAGCGAAAGCGCAAAGCTCAGCAAGCCCGCCGCCGCGACCCCCGGGGCCATCAGCGGCAGTGTCACCCGCAACGCCACACCGAGGGGCGTCGCGCCGAGGTCCATCGCCGCTTCCTCCAGCGTCCAGTCGAAGCCGCGGAGCCGGGCCCGGACCGTGATGGCCACGTAGCTGACGCAGAACATCACGTGGGCAATGACGATGGTCCCGAAGCCGGTTGGCGTCCCGAACTGCAGGAAGAGCGACAGCAGCGACGACCCCAGCACCACTTCGGGCACCACCAGCGGCACGATCAGCAGCCCGCTCACCACGCCGCTCCCACGAAAGCGGTAGCGGGTCAGGGCGACGGCGATGAGGGTGCCGAACACGGTTGCGATGGTGGTTGCGACGGCCGCGACCGCCACGCTCAGCTTCATTGCCGTGAACAGTGCCGGATACCGGAACGGATGGGCCCACGCCGCCAGCGAGAAGGCGTGCCAGACGAAGTTGAACTTTCCCGCCGGCTCGTTGAACGAGAACGCCACCACCACCACGATCGGAAGAAAGAGGTAGCAGAGCACGCACGCCGCCACCGCGTCGAGCGCCAGTCCCGACCAGCGCGGTCCGATCGTCGCGGGGCGCGGCGCGGCGCTCATGCCAGCTCTTCCGTACCGAGAAACCGGGTGTATGCGGCGACGAGCGACAGGATGACCACCATCAGGACCACCGAGAGTGCCGCCGCGAGCGGATAGTCACGCACCACCAGGAACCGGGTCTGCACCACCGAACCGATCATCTGCTGATTGGGGCCACCGAGCAGCTCGGCGTTGATGAAGTCGCCGGCGGCAGGAATGAAGGTCAGCAGGGTGCCGGCAAAGACGCCGGGGAGTGACAACGGAAGCACCACCTTGCGGAAGGCGCGGCGAGAATCGCAGTACAGATCCTGCGCCGCTTCCACCAGCCGCCGGTCGATCTTTTCGAGGCTCACGTAGATCGGCAGGATCATGAACGGCAGGAAGTTGTAGAGCAGCCCGCCGATGACCGCCCACACCGTGTCGAGGAGGCGGTCCTGCGCCGGCAGCAGATGGAGCGCGCCGAGCAGCCGCACCACGAGGCCGTGATCGTTGAGGATCGTCTTCCACGCGAAGGTGCGGACCAGAAATGTCACGAACAGCGGCAACGCCACCAGTCCGAGGAGAAGGTTCTTCAGCCGGCCGGCGCGGAAGGCGATCACGTATGCCAGCGGGTAGCCGAGGAGGAGCGCAATCGCCGTGGCGACCGCGGCGTAGCCGAAGCTCCTTGCGAGGTGTCCGCCGTACTCGGTGAACGCCATCTCGTAGCCGCCCCATCCCGAGCCGAACGACGTTCGCACCAGGGTTGCCCCCGGCACGACACAGAACAGGGCAAGCCAGGCGACACCGGGGGCAACCAGGAGCCACGGCGCCAGGCCCCGGCGGGCGGCGGTGCGCCGGGCCGCGGCCATCGCCGTCACACGCCCATCGCGCGGTAGAACATCTCGGTGTAGCGCCGCTCTTCGTCGTCGCTCAGCGGCCGGAAGTCGTGCAGCCGCGCGCGCAGTCGGGCGGGCGGGTTGACCAGCGGATCGGCCGCCAGCGCGGGGTCGGTCCGCGCCAGCACGTCGCCGGTGCCCTTCACCGGCGAGATGTAGCGCACCGCTTCGACGATGCGGGCGGAGACATCGGGCTGGTAGACGTAGTTCATCCACGCCATCGCCTGCGGAATGCGATGCGAGGTCACCGGAATGAACATGCAGTCGGAGAACAGCAAGCCACCCTCGGCGGGGACCGCGAACCGCAGGTCGAGATTGTCGCCGGCCAGCCCGGCCACGTCGCCCGACCACCCCATGGCAATCGCGATGTTGCCACTGGCGAGGTCTTCGGCGTACTCGGTGCCGGTAAACGACCGTACCTGGCCGTTCTTCCGGTAGCGTTCCACCACGGCGCACGCCGCGGCAACGTCGGCGTCGGTGGCGTGTTCGGGTGCCACGCCCTGGTAGAGCATGATCAGTCCCAGCGTGTCGCGGACTTCGGTGAGCATCGTCACGCGGCCCCGGAACGCCGGATCGAAGAGGTCGGCGAGGCTGGTGAGATCCCGGCCGGTCCGGGCGCGATTGTACGCCAGGCCGGTCATCCCCGACATCCACGGCACGGAGAACTTCCGGCCCGGATCGAAGGCGACGTTGCGCAGGTCGTCGACCAGCAGGCGCTTGTTTGGAAACAGCGTGTCGTCGAGCGGGGCGCAGTACCCCAGGCGGATCAGGCGGTTGATCATCCAGTCGGTGAGCACGACGATGTCGCGGTCGATGCTCTCGCCGTGCGCCAGCGGTGCCGCGATCCGGGCGAAGTAGGCGTTGTTGTCGGCGACGTCTTCGGTGTAGTCGACGCGGATGCCGGTGGTCTGCTCGAAGAGCCGCGGGGTCAGCGAATCGACGTAGAGCGGCCAGTTCGAGATGCGGACGGTGTTCGTCATGGCGGCTCCCTCGCCGGCCGGCTTGCCGGCACCGCGGGCACACGCCGCCAGGAGGGAACTCCCCGTTGCCACGAACCGGCGCCGCGTCCACATCGTCGGCGTCATCCCGCCAGCAGCCGGGCGGCGGCCGGGTCCCACGAGACGTGAACCGCCGCGCCCGGGGCGATGCCGGTGATCGGCTCGCCGGCGTTCAGGTGGGCGATGACCTCGGTGTCATCGGCGGCGCGCGTCGCCACGCGCATCACCGGGCCCTGGAAGATCACGCTCGTCACGGTGGCGGGCAACGACCCGGCGCTGGCGCGCGGCGCGGTCGTCACGCGGACCCGCTCGGGGCGCACCACCATGGTGCCCCCCGGCACCGGGATGAGGTTGGCCGCGCCGATGAATCCCGCCACGAACACCGTCGCGGGTTCGTCGTAGATCTCTCGCGGCGTGCCGATCTGTTCCACCCGTCCCGCGTGCATCACCGCGATCCGGTCGGACATCGTGAGGGCCTCTTCCTGGTCGTGCGTCACGTAGACAAAGGCGATGCCGACCTCGCGCTGAATCCGCTTGAGTTCAAGCTGCATCGCCTGGCGGAGCTTGAGGTCGAGGGCGCCAAGCGGTTCGTCGAGCAGCAGGGCGCTGGGCGTGTTGACCAGGGCGCGGGCCAGTGCGACCCGTTGCTGTTGGCCGCCGGAAAGCTGTGCCGGGCGACGCCGCGCGAAGTCGCCGAGACGAACGATGTCGAGCAACGCACGCACGCGGCGTTCGATCTCGTCGCGGTTCACCCGCTGGCTGCGCGGTCCGAACGCAACATTGTCGAAGACCGACAGGTGCGGGAAGAGTGCGTACTGCTGGAAGACGGTGTTGACGTTGCGCCGGTAGGGCGGAATCCGGGAGACATCCTGGCCATCGAGGAGCACTCGGCCGGCGGTCGGCTGCTCGAAGCCCGCGATGATCCGCAGCGTGGTGGTCTTGCCGCAGCCGCTGGGGCCGAGCAGCGAGAAGAACTCACCGGGAGCGATGGCGAAGTCGGCGTCGTGCACGGCGACAGCATCCGCGAAGCGCTTCGAGACGTGCTCGAGGGCGATCACGGCGTTGGGCGAGCTGTCGGAATCCCGGGTCATCAGTGCTCGGGTGTGGGCGGATTCGGCGCCGGAATCGGGGGACGGCCCGGCACAGCGGCGCCAGGTGGCCATCGAGCCTGACGTTAGGTGGGCGAATCGGGCTCGGCAAGCGCTGGCGATGCGCCGTCGGCGGGCGTACTGTTGGACATCCCCGAATTTCGGAGAAGTCCTACCGTCCGAGCCTGTAGCCCGGCTGGCAACTGCGCTTCCCGACCGCTCGGGGGAAGCTGGTTTGACATACAGCCATATCGACAATATGGTTAGCCATATGAAGACGACTCTCAATATCGACGACACGGTGATGGCCCGCCTCCGCCGCGAAGCCGCCCGGACCGGGCGCACCATGTCGGAGCTGGTCGAAACGGCACTTCGCAACCTGCTGCGGCCGCGGCGTGACCGCGAACCGCTGCCGCCGTTGCCGTCCTTCGACAGCGGCGGTGCGTCAGTCGACATTGCCGACCGGGACGCGCTCTACCGCGCCATGGAGGGCCGCTAGTGTTCGTGGTCGATACCAACATTCTGGTGTATGCTGCCGACACGAGCGCTCCGGAGCACACGCGGTGCCGTGCCTTGCTCGAGCAGTGGCGCCAGGGGAGCGCCGCGTGGTACCTGACCTGGGGAATCTGCTATGAATTCCTGCGGGTGGTGACACATCCCCGGGTGCTCCGTCATCCCTGGTCCGCCCGCGCGGCCGACGGCTTCCTCGACGCGGTTGCCGCCGCGCCAGGACTCGGCCTCCTGGTGCCGACCGATCGCCATCGCGCGGTGCTCCGGGATCTGGTCAACGGAGTCCCCGGCCTCGCGGGCAACCTCTGGCACGACGTCGAAACCGCCAGCCTCATGCGCGAGCACGGCATCCGCCGGATCTGCACCCGGGACACCGACTTCCACCGGTTCCCGTTCCTGGAAGCGATCGACCCCATGATGGCCGAGCCGTAGAGCGCCCGGATCATGATCGATCCCATCGAGCGTCTCGCCGCCGCCCGCTTCGGCCGCCTTCAGCGCAACCCTTCGGCTCGCGTCCTCGCAGAGCGGCGCATATGAAGCTGGACTCGCTCAGGGCAAGCCTCGCCGACCGCTACACCATCGAGCGCGAGCTCGGCGCCGGCGGCATGGCGACGGTGTATCTCGCCCTGGACCTGCGCCATCATCGGCAGGTGGCGGTCAAGGTGTTGCGGCCCGAGCTGGCGGCGACCCTCGGTCCGCAGCGCTTCATGCAGGAAATCGAGATCGCCGCCCGACTGCAGCACCCGCACATCCTTCCGGTCCACGACTCCGGCGAGGCCGGCGGCTTCCTCTTCTATGTCATGCCCTACGTCCAGGGAGAGTCCTTGCGCGAGCGGCTCACCAGGCACGGCGAGCTGCCGATCCACGAAGCGGTGCGCATCCTCGTCGAGGTGGCCGACGCCCTCGCCTACGCCCACGCGCAGGGCGTGGTGCACCGCGACATCAAGCCGGAGAACATCATGCTCTCCGGCCGGCACGCGCTGGTGATGGATTTCGGCGTCGCCAAGGCCGTGAGCGAAGCGAGCGGCCGCAACAAGCTCACCACCGCCGGCGTGGCTCTCGGCACGCCGGCGTACATGGCACCCGAACAGGCGAGCGCCGACCCGAATCTCGACCAGCGCGTCGACATCTACGCCCTCGGCGTGCTCGGCTACGAGCTGCTGAGTGGACGACCGCCCTTCGCCGGCGGCACGCCGCAGCAGGTGCTGGCGGCGCATGTGACGACCGCACCGGAACCGTTGACGCAGCGGCGGCAGACCGTGCCACCAGCGCTCGCCACCGTGATCATGAAAGCGCTGGAGAAGCGGCCGGCTGACCGCTGGCAGACCGCCGACCAGATGCTGGCACAGTTGGAGCCGCTGGCGACGCCGAGCGGAGGCATGACGCCGACGCAGACGCAGCCCGTCACGGTGGGGGCACCGCGGCGACGCCGCTGGTTGCTGGTGACCGGCGGCGTGCTCACCGCGGCGGCACTTGTCACCCTGGGCGTCGCTCTATTCGGCCGCCCCCCGGCCATGGCCGTGCTGGGGAAGGCGACCCGCGTGACCCTCAGCGCCGGCGTGCAGGAACGGCCGCGCATCACGCCCGACGGCAAGGGCGTGGCCTACGCCTCGACGACGCAGTTCGATTCGGCCGAGCGGGTGGAGTATCGGCGCGCGGGCGGCGGCGGCGTGGTGCGGCTGGCGACCAATGCCAATCCGCTCGGCTGGTCGCCGGACGGCGATCGATTGCTGATCTCGACGGCACGCGGGCTGGAGAGCGTACCGACGCTCGGGGGCGCGAGCCAGCTGCTGGTACCGGGTGCCACCGACGGGGCGTGGTCGCCGGACGGACAACGCCTCGCGTATGTGATCGGCGACTCGCTGCTGGTCCGCGACGAAGGCGGTCATGTCACGCTGCTGGCCCGTGAGGCGCAACCGTACCTGCCGGCGTGGTCGCCGGATGGGCGGTGGATCGCGTTCACATCGGGCAACGTCGGATGGGTACAGCGCTGGAACATTGCGCTCAGCTCGCTCTGGCTGGTGCCATCCGGCGGCGGGAAGGCGATCCAGCTGACCGACGGAACAACGATGGACCAGAGTCCGGTATGGGCGCCGGACGGCCGGCGGATGCTGTTCGTATCGAATCGTGGCGGGACACGCGACATCTACCAGCTCGATCTCGATCACAGCGGCCACCCGGCGGGGGCACCGATCCAGCTCACCCACGGCCTCAACGCATCACTGATTTCGCTTACTCCCGACGGGAAGACACTGGCGTATTCCGTGGCGACGGACCACAGCAACGTCTGGAGCGTTGCACTCCCCGCCACCGGCTGGGTGTCGAGTCGAGACGCGGTGCTGGTCACCACCGATCGCGAACGCATCGAAGGGTTCGAAGTCTCCCGCGATGGCAAGTGGCTGGTGTTCGACTCCGACCGTGAAGGGCTACAGCAGATCTTCCGGCGTCCGCTGGCGGGCGGCGAGGTGCAGCAGATCACCCACGGCAACGTTCCGGCGTTCAAGCCTTCATTGTCACCGGATGGCTCGAAGGTGACCTACCACGCCATCGTGCACGGACTGCGCCGCGTCTTCGAAACCGCCACCGACGGCAGCGGTACGCCGGTGCAGGTCTCACCCGGCAAGCAGGAAGACGAGTGGTATCCCGCATGGTCGCCCGACGGCAAGCGCATCGCCTGGTTCGCGGGGTCATTCGCCGACCCCGCGCCGAAGCCAACGGCGTTCGCCGTGTGGGACGGAACGAGCTGGGGGCCGCAACAGATCGTCCACGCGCGGGTGCCCGGAACCAATGTTGAACCGTTCTGGACGGACGACTCTTCGCTGCTCGCCATCGATTCCACCGGCATTGTCGGCCTCTCGCTCGTCGGCAATCAGGCCGCTCGTCGTATCGTACCGGCCGCGACTCCCGCCGACTCGGCGCTCGCGACTTTCGGCCCGGCACTGTCGAATGATCGACGCTGGATCATCGTTCCATACCAGGCTCGACGGGGAGACGAGCAGCGCAACGGACTCTACCGGATCAGCGTGGCGGATGGACGGACCCGTGACGTGCTGCACTTCGACGACCCGCTCCACCCGCATCGAACCGACCTGAACAACATCGCCGAGTACGGCGGCCGGCTCTACTTCACGCTCGGCAGCCCGGAGGCGAGCGTGTGGACGGTGCCGATTGCGGGGCTGGCGAAGTGACGGCGCGCGCCGTCCAGGACTTCTATCCCGAGGACTTTGCACACTGCTACGGATGCGGCCGCCTCAACCCTGCCGGGCTGCGCATCCGTTCGTTCGCCGATGGGGAGGAGTCAGTGGCGCACTTCACACCGCGCGCCGAGCAGATGGCGATGCCGGGTTTCGTCTACGGCGGCCTGATCGCCTCGCTCATCGACTGCCACGCCATGGGAACGGCATCGGCCGCCGCGTTGCGCGCCGAGGGGCGATCGGTCGGCGAGGTGCCGTCACCGCGCTTCGTGACCGCCCGGCTCGCCGTGACATACATCAAGCCGACCCCACTCGGCCCCGAACTGGAGATGCGCGCGCGGGTGAAGGAGCGGACCGTCCGCAAGGCCGTCGTCGTGGTGACGGTGGCGGCGAACGGCGCGGTCACCGCGAGCGGCGAAGTGGTCGCGGTCAGGATTCCGGACTCGATGCGGCGGGGCCGGTAACTGCTCGCCGGCGCTGGCCCGGAGGCCGGCAACAGAGTATGGTATGGAATCGGTCCTGCTTCCGACGACCGGTGTCCCAACGGGAGCCTCTTTGCCAGATCATTCCTCTGCCGCGCCCTGGCTCGGCAATTTCCGCTTTGTCTTTCGTCACCTGACCGCGCCTGGGCCCGGCAGGTGAAATTCGACTCGCTCAAGGCGAGCCTCGCCGACCGCTATCTTGTCGAGCGCGAACTCGGTGCGGGCGGCATGGCCACCGTCTATCTCGCCCTGGACCTGAAACACGACCGCAAGGTCGCCATCAAGGTGCTCCGCCCCGAGCTGGCTGCCGTGATCGGCGCCGAACGCTTCCTCGCCGAGATCAAGACCACGGCCAACCTGCAGCACCCGCACATCCTCGCGCTGTTCGACTCGGGAGAGGTGACCACCGGTCATCCCGAGCAGGGCGACGGATCTCGCACCGTCTTCTACGTGATGCCGTACGTCGAAGGCGAATCGCTCCGCGACCGGTTGCAGCGTGAGCGCCAGCTCCCGGTCGCCGACGCGGTGCGGATCGCCACCGAAGTCGCGAGTGCGCTCGACTACGCGCATCGCCACGGCGTGATCCACCGCGACATCAAGCCCGAGAACATCATGCTGCACGACGGGCAGGCGCTGGTCGCCGATTTCGGGATTGCGCTGGCGGTGAGCCGTTCCGACGGCGGCACCCGCCTGACCGAAACCGGCATGTCGCTCGGCACACCGCATTACATGAGTCCCGAGCAGGCGATGGGCGAGCGGGAGATCACCGCCCGTACCGATATCTATGCGCTGGGATGCGTCACCTACGAGATGCTGGTCGGCGAACCGCCGTTCAGCGGACCGACCGCGCAGGCGATCATCGCCCGGGTGATGACCGAGGAGCCGCGTGCGCTCACCATCCAACGCAAGTCGGTGCCGCCCGGCGTGGAGGCAGCGGTCTTCACCGCGCTGGAGAAGCTCCCGGCCGACCGCTTCGACAGCGCGAAGGCGTTCGCCGAGGCGCTCACGAATCCGCATTTCACCACCGCCACTGCAGCCGCAGGACCCGGCCGCGATGGGCGCAACCTGCGCAACTTCCGGAGCTGGGTGCGCAGCCCCTGGTACTGGGCGGCGGTGTTGGCGCTCGTGGCCGGCGTGACGATCGCGATGCGGATGGTGAGCCAACGCGAGATATCCTCGTTGCCGGTGGCAACCTTCACGCCCTGGACGTTCGAGTCGCAATCGATCTTCATTGCGCGCTTCACCCCCGACGGGCAGACGATGGTGTACGACGCCATGCCGGCTGTGGGTCAGACCCCCCGGCTCTTCGTGATTCGCGCCGACCATCCCGATCCGGTCACCGTCGGGCCGGACTCGACCCACCTGTTGAGTGTGTCACCCAGTGGCAAGCTGGCGATCCTCACCCACGCGAAGTACCTGGCGCACCGGCTGTTCCTCGGGACACTCTCGACCATGTCCCTCGGCGGCGAGGCACCTCACGAGCTGGTCGCCGGTGTGCGGGAAGCCGATTGGGCGCCCGACGATACCAGCATGGCCGTCGTCCGGGACAGTTCGGGCTCGGACCTGCTCGAGTATCCCGTGAAGACGGTCCTCGTTCGATCGGCCGGATACCTGTCGGATCCGAGTGTCTCACCGTCGGGCGATGCGGTCGCATACTTCGAGCACCCGGGGAAGTATGATGACCGTGGATCCGCCGTCATCGTGAACCGCTCGGGTGACATCGTGGCGCGTTCCCCGGAGGCCTGGGGTCTCGAGGGAATCGCGTGGCAGGCCGACGGGAGCGGCATCTTCTACTCTGGTGCCGGGACGGAACTGGGCAGCCAGTATCAGGTGCGCGCATTGAGCCGATCTGGGCGCGACCGGCTGGTGCTGTCCGGTGCCGGCAACCTGATCGTTCAGGACGTCTCGCAGGGCGGTCGCCTGCTGGTAACCCAGGATCAGACGCCCTTTGTGCTGGTCGGCAAGGGGAGGAACGCCCCGACCGAGACCACCCTCGGTGTCCGCGACCTGTCCACCGTGGGGACCATGAGCCGGGACGGCCAGTATCTGGCGTTTGCGGACGAGGGGGCGTTCGGAGGACCCAATTACACGGTACTGTGGCGCAAGACCGACGGTTCGCCCCCGGTTCCGCTCGGCGAAGGCGAACCGGCGGCCATTTCCGACGACAATGCTCTCGTCCTGGCGCTGGTGTTCTCCACCCCGCCAAGACTCATGCTCTACCCGACGGGTCCCGGTACCGCACAGCGCCTCGACTCGGGTCAGTTCCAGTCGCTGCAGTATGCCGGTGGCATTCGGGTCGCCGGGCGAGACACGACCATCTTTTTCTGCGGAGCGGAGCCGAAGCAGGCGGGCCGCTGCTACATCAAGAAGCTTCCCGCCGGCTCGATCACCCCGATCACGCCCCCGGGAGCGAACCGGGGATGGCTCTCACCGGATGGAGACCGGGTGCTTGCCCTCGGGGACAGCTTCAGTATCTACTCGACCGATGGCGGCCCGTCACAGCCGGCCCTCGGCTTCAGGCCCGACGACGTCCCGATCCGGTGGAGCCCGGACGGACACGACGTCTGGGTATGGGCAAACCCCTACGCGATCTCGCCCCTGCATGTGGATCGGGTCAATCCGGTGACCGGAGCTCGCGCCTCGCTGGTAGACATCGTGCCGCGCGACCTGACCGACGTGCGAGCCGTGGCCTTTCCCACCCTGGCGGACGACCCTCACAGCTACGCGTTCGACGAATACCCATACATGTCGCGGCTCTTCACGGTGGACGGGGTCCGGTGAACGATCAGTCGACGCTGCTTGCAAGCGCCCCCAACGGCGCCGCTCCAGGCGCGCGTTCGACGTACTGTCCGAGAGAGGTCGGCCCGTGAGCATCGACGCCCTCCTAGCAAGCCTGGCCGACCGCTACACCATCGAGCGCGAGCTCGGCGCCGGCGGCATGGCGACGGTCTACCTCGCGCACGACCTCAAGCACGACCGCCAGGTCGCCATCAAGGTGCTCAAGCCCGAACTCGCCGCGGTGCTCGGCGCCGAGCGCTTCATCCAGGAGATCAAGACCACCGCGGCGCTGAGTCATCCGCACATCCTGCCACTGTTCGACTCCGGCTCCGCCGATGGCCAGCTCTACTATGTGATGCCCTACATCGAGGGCGAGACGATCCGCGAGAAGCTCAACCGCGAGACGCAGTTCGGCATCGACGAGGCGGTGAAGATCACCACCGAAGTGGCCGACGCGCTCGACTACGCCCACCGGCACGGCGTGATCCATCGCGACATCAAACCCGAGAACATCCTGCTGCACGACGGCCGGCCGATGGTGATGGACTTCGGGATCGCGCTGGCGGTGAGTGCCGCCGCCGGCGGCCGGATGACGGAGACGGGACTCAGTCTCGGCACGCCGCATTACATGAGCCCCGAGCAGGCGACCGCCGACAAGGAGATCACCGGGCGGAGCGACATCTATTCACTCGCCAGTGTGCTCTATGAAATGCTGGCCGGTGAGCCGCCGCATACCGGCTCGTCGGCGCAGCAGATCATCATGAAGATCGTGGCCGAGGAAGTGTCGCCGGTCACGAAATTGCGGAAGAGCGTGCCGCCGAATGTGTCCGCAGCACTCAACAAGGCACTGGAGAAGCTGCCGGCGGACCGGTTCGACAGCGCGAAGGCGTTTGCGGACGCGCTGACCGACCCGCACTTCTCGGGGGCGGCGGCGGCTGGCGCGGCGACGTCCGGTGTGCCGGGACGCGCTCCGGAGTGGCAGCGGCGTGCCCTCGTGCTCGTTTCAGCGGTGGCGGTCGTCGCCACCGCCGCGGCCGTGGTGTTCGCGGTGCGCCCCCCGGCCTCGCCGACGGGCGCTTTCGTCGTCTCATCCCTGCAGCCGCCAACCGGCGAGGACTTCAGCGAGCGGGAGTCCTTCGGGGCGCTTTCGCCCGACGGTCGAACGTTCGCGTTCGTTACCATCGCGGCGAATGGGGAACGAAACCTCTGGTTGCGCCGGCTGGACACCCTCGCCGCCCGGATGGTCCCCGGTACCGCGGGGGCGGAGGCGCCTTTCTGGTCACCGGACGGGCGGTCGGTGGGGTACTTCGCGCGCGATGCCCTGATGCGTGTTGACGTGGCGGGCGGAGCCCCGCGGACCTTGTGCCCGGCGACGCCCGAGGAGTCGGGCGCGTGGAGCGGTACCGGTGTGATCGTCTTCAGCACGGGGCGAGGCCTCGAGCGCGTCAATGCGGCCGGAGGCCCGTGCGAGATCGCGATCCCCCTGGACTCCGGCGCGAATGCCTATCGTCACCCTTCGTTCCTGCCGGGCGGCACCCGGGTCCTGTTCGAGCGCGGGGACAGGACCCGGGAAACGGTGATGGTGGGCGATCTCGCGTCGGGCCACTCGACGGCCCTCGTCCCGGGTGCGGCCGCGCCCACCTGGGTACCGCCGGGGTACGTCGTGTACGGACGCTTCAATGCGGAAGGCAGCTCGGCGCTGTACGCCCAGCGCGTCCGTCCCGACGGCTCAGCAGCCGCGGGAGAAGCCACGACGCTCACGGGACCCGTGCGCACGTCCAGTCTCGTGTTTGCGTACGCGGCGTCGGAGCATGCGCTCCTCTACCTCCCCAGCCTCGGAGATCGCGAGAAGCCCATCGTGGACAGGACGGGCGCCGCGGTCGACACCGTGCGCGTCGACGATACCTTCACGCACCGCTACGCCCACGATCATCCCTGGGCCGCGCTCAGCAACGCGAACGCGATGTGGCTGTACGACCTCGAGCAGGGTCTGGCGACCCCTCTCGTTGCACGGGATCCCGGCTCCGGCGTGCTTCGCGCCTTCCCGGTGTGGGCGCCTTCCGATTCCGCAGTGGCGTTCGGGTGGTGTCGCCTGACCGTCGTGCGGGTCGCGGACGGCTCCATTCGCCGCATCGCCCCGCAATCGCCGGAATGCCGCAGACCGACGGATTGGTCGTCCGACGGACGCTACCTCGTCGTCACAGAGATACCGTCCGCCGATACGAAAAGCCGCCAGGATTCGGCCGCGGCCCCGCAGGACCGCACTTCGGTCGCCGCGCTCGATCTGACGTCGGGACGCACGATCCGGTTCAACGTGCCCGGGAATGCCAGCGAGGGTGCGCTCTCTCCCAACATGCACTGGCTCGCCTACACCTCCGACGAGACAGGGAAGCCGGAGGTGTACGTCCAGCCCTTCCCCGCCGGGGGCCGACCGGTGCGGGTGTCACGCCAGGGAGGCAGGGCACCCCGGTGGAGGAGCGACGGACGTGAGCTCTTCTTCGAAGCGCCGGACGGAGGCATCCTGGTGGCGAGCCCGACACCCGGTCCCGGCTTCCAGGCCTCAGTCCCGAAGCTCCTCTTTCACGCCCCGGGTTGGACGCGCTCCCTCTTCTTCGATACCGGCACCCCGTACGACGTCAGCCCCGACGGCCAGCGCTTCATCGTCAGACAGACCGCGTCGACGAAGGACGCGGTGCTCGTCCTGAACTGGGCCGCGAAGCTCGAAGCGAAGGGGGGCTCGTGAGCGAGCTTTCCTCCCCACTCTCCGCTGCCCTGGCCAACCGCTACCGCATCGAGCGCGAGCTCGGGCAGGGCGGGATGGCCACGGTCTACCTGGCCGAGGATCTGAAGCACGAGCGCAAGGTGGCGATCAAGGTGCTGCAGCCCGAGCTGGCGGCCGTGCTCGGGGCGCAGCGCTTCGTGGCCGAGATCAAGACCACCGCGAGTCTGCACCACCCCCATATCCTCCCACTGTACGACAGTGGCGAAGCGGAGAATTTCCTCTATTACGTCATGCCGTACGTCGAGGGAGAGTCGCTGCGCAACCGCCTCGATCGCGAGCGACGCCTGTCCATCGGTGACGCGCTCGACCTCGCCCGGGACGTGGCCGACGCGCTCGGGTACGCGCATGCGCACGGCGTGCTCCATCGCGACATCAAGCCGGAGAACATTCTCCTCGAGGGTGGGCATGCCCTGCTCGCGGATTTCGGGATCGCCCGCGCGATCGACGCCGCCGGTGGGGCGCGGGTCACGCAAACGGGGCTCACACTCGGCACGCCGGCCTACATGAGTCCCGAACAGGCCGCGGGCGCGACCGACCTCGACGCGCGGAGCGATCTCTACTCGCTGGGCTGCGTGCTCTTCGAGGCGCTCGCCGGCGAGCCGCCGTTTCGCGGTGCTTCGGTGCAGGCGGTGATCGCCGCGCGGTTTACCGAGACGCCCCCGCCCGTCACGGCGCGTCGCCCCGACGTGCCGAGCGGAGCGAGCGCCTTGGTCGCGCAGTTGCTCGCGCTCGAATCCGGGGACCGACCCGCGTCGGCGGCGGCGGTGATGGCGCAGCTGCGCGCGTCCGGCGAGCAATCCGCCGCGCCGCCGCCCACACCCGCGCGGGCGCGTGTGAGCATCGCCGTGCTGCCGTTCGCCGATCTGAGTCCGGCCGGGGACCAGGAATACTTCTGCGAAGGCATGGCCGAGGAGATCATGACCGCCCTCGGCCACGTGGCGGAGCTGCGCGTGGCAGCGCGCACGTCGGCGTTCCGCGCCCGCCGGGACGATCAGGACCTCCAGGCGATCGGGCGCCGGCTCGCCGTGGATCACGTCCTCGAGGGGAGCGTGCGGACGGCGGGGAAGCGCGTGCGTCTCACGGCGCGACTCGTCGAGGTGGGGAGCGGCTACCAGCGGTGGTCGGAACGGTTCGACCGCGAGATGGAGGATGTCTTCGCGCTCCAGGACGACGTGGCCGCGGGGGTCGTGCGCGCAATCACCGCGGCGCTCGCGCCGGTCGTGGTCCGTCCGCGCCCGCAAGTGCAGAACCTCGAGGCGTATCAACGCTATCTCAAGGGTCGTCACTTCCGGTACACCAAGAACGACCACGCGAGCGCGGTTCGCTGCTTCGAGCAGGCGGTCGCGCTCGATCCGACACACGCGCCGTCGTGGCTCGGGTTGGCCGAGACGACCGCCCTCGTCGCCATCTATGCCTTGGGACCATCGCACGAGAGCTATGCCGCCGCGCGCCGAGCGCTCGCGACGGCGCGCGAACAGCAGGGGCCGACCGCGGACGCCGAGTACGTGGCCGGCATGATCGCCTTCGGCGAGCGGAATTTCGCGGAATGCGAGGCGGCATTCCGGCGTGCCATCGCCCTCGACCCCAACCACGTCCAGGCGCTGTGCTGGCAGGGCCAGACCTGGAGCGTGCTGGACCACCTTGACGACGCCGAGCGGCCGTTCCGCCGCGCCCGTGAGACGGATGTGCTCGCGGCGTATCCCTACGCCATGACCGGCGTTTCGTTCGTGATGTGCGGGCGATATGCGGAGGCCGAGCGATACTTCGAGCAGGCGTTCGCCTTCGAACCCGGAAGCTCGCTGGCACGGTGGCCGTGGGCCATCGCGAAAGTGGGGCTCGGCGATCCCGCGGCGGCGGTCCGGCTCCTCGAACCCGCGGTGACCCCGTCGCACCGCGGCGGCAGCGTGCACGCTCTGCTCGGCTGGGCGCTCGCGAAGGCCGGGCGGATGGATGACGCACGCGCGGTCCTCGCGGAACTCGAGGCGCGACCGCCGTCCGCTCCCGCCAACGCGTTTCAGGCGTGGGTGTACGCGGCCATCGGTCGCTTGGATGACGCATGGCGTGTGCTGCAGCAGGCGCGGGCGGAGGCACAGGGCATGCTCCTCGTGGCGCTCCGCATTCCCATGGTCGCGGAGCTCATCGAGGACCCGCGGTTCGGTCCGTTCGAGCAGAGCCTCGGCCTTCCGCCGATGCGAGCGCGCCATGGGTGAGCCGAGTGCCCGCCTCACGTCGGCCCTGGCCGACCGCTACACCATCGAGCGCGAGCTCGGCGCCGGCGGCATGGCGACGGTCTACCTCGCGCACGACCTCAAGCACGACCGCCAGGTCGCCATCAAGGTGCTCAAGCCCGAACTCGCCGCGGTGCTCGGCGCCGAGCGCTTTATCCAGGAGATCAAGACCACCGCTGCGCTGAGTCATCCGCACATCCTGCCACTGTTCGACTCCGGCTCCGCCGATGGCCAGCTCTACTATGTGATGCCCTACATCGAGGGCGAGACCATCCGCGAGAAGCTCAACCGCGAGACGCAGTTCGGCATCGACGAGGCGGTGAAGATCACCACCGAAGTGGCCGACGCGCTCGACTACGCCCACCGCCACGGCGTGATCCATCGCGACATCAAGCCGGAGAATATCCTGCTGCACGATGGCCGGCCGATGGTGATGGATTTCGGGATTGCGCTGGCAGTGAGTGCGGCGGCAGGCGGCCGGATGACCGAAACGGGACTCAGTCTCGGCACGCCGCACTAGATGAGCCCCGAGCAGGCGACCGCCGACAAGGAGATCACCGGGCGGAGCGACATCTATTCCCTCGGTAGCGTGCTCTACGAGATGCTCACCGGCGAACCACCACACATGGGGACCTCCGCTCAGCAGATCATCATGAAGATCGTGACCGAGGACGCGGCGCCCGTCACGAAACTCCGAAAGAACGTGCCGCCCAACATCGCGGCGGCCCTTGGCAAGGCACTGGAGAAGCTGCCCGCCGACCGCTTCGACAACGCGAAGGCGTTCGCCGAGGCGCTCACGAATCCGCATTTCACCACCGCCATGGCCGCCGCGAGCCTCGGGACAGCGAGCGGCAACCTGCGCAGTTTCCGGACCTGGGTCCACAGCCCCTGGTCGTGGGCGGCGACGCTGGCGCTCGTAGCTGCCGTGGCGATGGCGGTGGTGACCAGCCGCCGAGAATCCTCGTTGCCGGTGGCAACCTTCACGCCGTGGACCTTCGAATCGCAGTCGATCTTCGTGGCCCGCTTCGCCCCCGACGGACAGACGATGGTGTACGATGCGATGCCGGCAGTCGGTCAGACACCCCGGCTCTTCGTGATTCGCGCCGACCATCCCGATCCCGTCACGGTCGGACCGGACTCGACCCACCTCCTGAGCGTGTCGCCGAGTGGCAAGCTGGCGATCCTCACCCACGCGAAGTACCTGGGGCACCACCGGCTGTTCCTGGGGACGCTCTCGACGATGTCCCTCGGCGGCGAGGCACCTCGCGAGCTGGCCGCTGGCGTGCGTGATGCAAGCTGGGCACCCGACGATACCAGCATGGCTGTGGTCCGGGACAGCCTTGGCACGGACCTGCTCGAGTATCCCGTCAGGACGGTGCTGGTACGGTCTGCCGGGTATCTCTCGGACCCGAGCGTCTCTCCCTCGGGAGATGCGGTGGCGTACTTCGAGCACCCGACGAAGTACGACGACCGTGGCGCCGCCGTGATCGTGGACCGCTCAGGTCACACCGTAGCGCGATCCCCCGAGTCCTGGGGTCTCGAGGGAATCGCCTGGCAGCCGGACGGCAGCGGCATCTTCTATTCCGGCTCCGGCACGGGACAGGGGAGTCAGTTCCTGGTACGCGCCTTGAGCCGATCGGGACACGACCGGCTGGTGTTTTCCGGTGCCGGCAACCTGATCGTCCAGGACGTCTCGCAGGCCGGTCGGCTGCTGGTGACAGAAGATCGGACGCCGCTCGTCCTGGTCGGGCGAGGGCCGGGTGCACCGGAAGAGGCGACTTTCGGTGTCCGTGACATGTCCAGTGACGGGATCATGAGTCGAGACGGCCGGTACGTGACGTTTGCGGACCTGAGCGCGTTTGGGGGGCCCAATTACACGGTGATGTGGCGCAAGACCGATGGCTCGCCTCCGGTCCCGCTCGGCGAAGGCGGGCCGACGGCCATTTCCGCCGACGATGGTCTCGTCCTGGCTTTTGTATTCTCCACCCCGCCGAAGCTGATGCTCTACCCGACCGGCCCCGGCACCGCTCAGCGTCTCGACTCGGGACAGTACCAGTCGCTCGCGATTTCCGGTGGGATCCGGGTCGCTGGGCGAGATACCACCATCTTCTTCTGCGGGGCGGAACCGAAGCAGGCGGGACGCTGCTACGTCGAGACGCTTCCCGCCGGCTCGATCACCCCGGTCACCCCCCAGGGAACCACTCAGGGTTGGCTCTCGCCTGACGGGAGCCGGGTGCTGGCCGCTGCGGACGGCTTCAGGATCTACCCCACTGATGGCGGCCCGTCACAGCCGGCCCTCGGCTTCAGGCCCGACGACGTCCCGATCCGGTGGAGCCCGGACGGACACGACGTCTGGGTATGGGCAAACCCCTACGCGATCTCGCCCCTGCATGTGGATCGTGTCAATCCGGTGACGGGGACCCGCGCCTCGCTGGTGGACATCGTCCCGCGCGACCTGACCGATGTGCGAGCCGTGGGCTTTCTTACCCTCGCCGACGACCCTCACGGCTATGCATTCAACGAATACCCGCGCGTGTCACAGCTCTTCACGGTGGACGGGATCCGGTGAACGATCAGTCCGCGCTCCTTGCCGCCGGCCCCTTCGGCGCCACTCGAGGCGTGCCTTCGAGGCGTTGTCCGGGAGAGATCGGCCCGTGAGTACGGACGCCTACCGAGCACGCCTTGCCGACCGTTACGCGATCGAGCGCGAACTCGGCCAGGGCGGCATGGCCACGGTCTACCTCGCAGAGGATCTGCCGCATCACCGCCCGGTTGCCCAACGGCATCACCGAGCACGGCGGCTGGCTCACCTTCGCCCTGAGCGACTTCCAGCGTGACGTCTGGGTCGCGTCCATGAAGGGGTTGAAGCCATAACAGCCCGCCTCGTCTTCGGCACACTCGCCCTGCTTGCCGCCGCGTCGGCCAGTGCGCAGGACCCGCGTTCCGGCCTCCAGCTGGCCGCCCCGATCACGCGCTGGGACGAGGCGATACCCATCGGCAACGGCCTCCTCGGCGGCCTGCTCTGGGGCGAGGATTCCACCCTCCGTCTCTCCCTCGACCGCGGCGACCTCTGGGACGAACGGCTCCCGCAGGTCTTCACGCTTCCCGATTGGACCTGGGCGACGATGCAGCGGCTCGTGGCCGAGGAAAGCATGGCGCGCTTCCACGCGCTCTTCGATGAGCCGTACGATCGCATCCCCTATCCGACCAAGCTCCCCGGTGGCCGGCTCGTCATCACCCGGCGGGGCAGCGGGTCGGTCGAACGCTTCGAGCTCCACCTCCACGACGCCGAGGCGTGGGCGGTGTACGGCAGCGACACGGTGCGTGCCGTGGCGGTGGCCGACCGCAAAGTGCTCCTCGTGCGGGTACCGGGCGCCGTGGACATCACCCTGGTCCCGCCGGCCGGCGTCGCGAAGCTTGGTTATCCCGCCGCCGTGGTCTCTGCCACCGACTCCGAGACATCGTTCATCCAGCACGGGGCCCTCGGCTTCTCGTACGCCGCGGTGGCACGGCAGCGACACGTCCGCAACAACACCCTGATCGCCGTGACGATCGCGGCGAACCGCGAGTATCCGGCCTTCGATGTCACCGGCGATCCGGTGGCACTCGCCCGCGGCCGAGTGCTGGCTGCGCTCAACGAAGGGTGGCCGACCGCGATTGCCCGGCATCGCACCTGGTGGCATGCCTTCTGGTCGACCAGCGGTGTCACCCTGCCGGACTCCGCGCTTCAGGCCCACTACGACCTGGTGCGCTACTTCTATGGCGCCGCCGGGCGACGCGGTGCTCCCGCGATTCCGCTGCAGGGCGTCTGGACCGCCGACGCCGGTGGACTCCCGCCCTGGAAGGGCGACTTCCACAACGACCTCAATACCGAGATGACCTACCTTGCCGCGCCCGCGGCGGGACTCGATGAGCCGATCCTCGGCTGGCTCGACCAGCTGGAGCGGTCGCTGCCGCGCTTCCGTGAGTTCGCGCACGACTTCTATGGCGTCGACGGCGCCGTGGTGCCCGGAGTGATGACGCTTGACGGCGCACCGATGGGCGGCTGGGGGATGTACTCGCTGTCGCCCACCAATGGGGCCTGGGTGGCGTGGTCGTTCTGGGAACAGTGGCGCGTGACGCGCGATCGGACCTTCCTCCGCGAGCGCGCCTATCCCTTCGTCAAGGAGATCGGCACAGCGCTGAGCGAGCTGCTGCATCCGGACGCACGTGGCCGCCTGGTGCTCCCGCTTTCCTCGAGTCCGGAGATCCACGACAACTCACGCCAGGCGTTCCTCACCCCCAACTCCACCTACGATCAGTCTCTCTTGCTCTGGTGCTTCGGTGCCCTGCACGAAATGGCCACGACCCTCGACTATCCGGCTGACGCGGCACGGTGGCAGCACGTGCTCGACGGCCTCGGCCCGCTCGTCCCGGCCGGCAGCACAGCTCCGCTGCCGTTCGCGGCGGGAGAACCATTCGTCACGTCGCACCGGCACTTCTCCCACGCAATGGCCATCCACCCGCTCGGCCTGCTCACCGCAACCGGTCCGGATTCCGGCGTCGTCCGGGCGACACTCGACCAGATCATCGCCAAGGGAACGCAACAGTGGACCGGCTATTCCTTCGCCTGGTTTGCGGCGATGCTCGCCCGGGCCGACCGCCCGGACACCGCCCTCGGCTACCTCAGGAACTACCTCCACTTCACCCTGCGGAATGGTTTCCACGCCAACGGCGACCAATCGGGACTGGGGCTGAGCAGCATGACGTACCGGCCGTTCACGCTGGAGGGAAACTTCCTGATGATGGACGCGGTGCAGGAGATGCTCCTCCGCTCCGATGGCGATTCGGTCACCGTCTTCCCGGCGACGCCAACGTCCTGGCGCGACGCCGCCTTTCATGACCTCCGCGCCGACGGGGCCTGGCGGGTTTCCGCGACGCGGCGCGGGGGACTGACGGTGGAGGTGCGAGTGGTTGCCGGCGCCGCCGGGGTCCTGCGGCTGCGTAACCCGTTTGGCGACCGGGCGGTAGATTGGTCCGGAGCAACGGTGCACCGCGAGGGCGACCTCTGGGTGGCGACGCTCAGGCCGGGACAGGCACTCGTCGGATCGGGCCCCGCCCGCCCGTAACGACGACTTCTCCGACCACGAATGGCGGTCCCGCGTACCCGCGAAGCTGCTGGCAGTGTCAAACTGGTCGCCAAGGCAAGGACGCCATGATCCATCAGGACATTCTCGGCACGATCGGCAACACGCTGGCCCCCTCGCATGTGACCATGTACGTCAAGTGCGACGCGTTCGACCCGATGTCGTCGGTCAAGGACCGGTCAGGATGATCGCCGCGGATCGCCTGGCTGCAACACCCTTCGGCTTCGCTCGGGATGAGCCTGCGACTCGCCTCGATGAGAGGAGTCGGGGGACGTGAACCTCGACGCACTCAAGGCCGCCCTTGCTGACCGCTATACCATCGAGCGCGAACTCGGCGCCGGCGGCATGGCCACCGTCTGGCTCGCGCACGACGTCAAGCACGATCGCCAGGTCGCCATCAAGGTCCTCAAGCCGGAACTCGCCGCGGTGCTCGGCGCCGAGCGGTTCGTGCAGGAGATCAAGACCACCGCCGCGCTGAGTCATCCGCACATCCTGCCGCTGTTCGACTCCGGCTCCGCCGATGGCCTCCTCTACTACGTCATGCCCTACATCGAGGGCGAGACGATTCGCGAGAAGCTCAACCGCGAGACGCAGTTCGGCATCGACGAGGCGGTGAAGATCACCACCGAAGTCGCCGACGCGCTCGACTACGCGCACCGGCACGGAGTGATTCACCGCGACATCAAGCCCGAAAACATCCTGCTCCATGACGGCCGCCCGATGGTGATGGATTTCGGGATCGCGCTGGCGGTGAGCGCGGCCGCCGGCGGGCGGATGACCGAGACCGGGCTGTCGCTCGGCACCCCGCATTACATGAGCCCCGAGCAGGCGACCGCCGACAAGGAGATCACCGGGCGGAGCGACATCTATTCATTGGCGAGCGTGTTGTACGAAATGCTCGCCGGCGAGCCTCCACATACCGGCGGCTCGGCGCAGCAGGTGATCATGAAGATCGTGGCCGAGGAAGCACAACCGGTCACGAAGTTCAGGAAGAGCGTGCCGCCGAATGTCGCGGCGGCGGTGGCCAAGGCGCTGGAGAAACTGCCGGCGGATCGGTTTGCCACCGCGAAGGAATTCGCCGACGCGCTGGGCAACCCGTCGTTCAACACCGCGGCGTCCACGGTGGCCTCGGGCACGGCGGGACGTCGGCGCCTCCTGGCGGCGGCCGGTCTCCTCCTCGCTGCCGCAGGGCTGGCCGGTGGCTGGCTGCTTGGCCGAGCAGGCCGCGCACCGGGCCATGCCGAAGCGGCCCTGAGCGCCAGCGTGCTGCTTCCCGACTCGCTGGAACTGGCGCCGGAACTTCAGATGTCGGAGGGAACGGAAACGCTGGCGCTGTCACCCGACGGGCGACAACTCGTCTTCGTCGCCCGCCGCGGCGACGGGTCGCAGCTGTACCTGCGGACATTGTCGCAGTTCGATCCGCGCCCCCTCGACGGCACCGCCGGCGCGGAAGCACCGTTCTTCTCGGCGTCGGGCGACATGGTGTACTTCTTCGGGCCGCAGGGTCTCATGCGCATCACGCTGGCCGACGGCCACGTGACACTGGTGCGCCGGCCTCCGCCAGCCCGGTTCGCGGGAGAGGCGTGGGGCGGCACCGCGATGGCCGACGGGCGCGTGGTCCTCTCGCAGGGCTTCGCCGGGCACCTGCTCGTCCTCACGCCGGCCGGCGACTCCGTGCGGACCATCAGCTGCGTGACCGAGTGCGGCTTCCCGAAGGCGTTGTCGGACGGACGACACGTGCTGGCCAGCAGCCGAGGCGCGCTCTGGGTGATCGACGTGGAGACCGGCAAGAGCTCGGTCGTCATGCAACCGGCAGCGAGCGGAGGCGAGGAGGTGCTCCAGGCCGTCGCGGGCGACGTGGACGGCGACGGTCATCTCGTGTACGCAACGCTCGACGGACGCCTGTACGCTGCCCCGTTCGACGCGGTCCGGTTTCGCGTGACTGGTCCGGCCGTCGCGATCGCGGACAGTGTCCGGGTCGAGACCGGTCGAGGTGGGGCACAGTTCGCGGTCAGCGCATCCGGCGTGCTGGCCTACGCCCCCGGCGATGTCGCCGACGTCGGAATCCTGCTGCGCGCCGATCGCTCGGGGCGGATCGACACCATCCCGGCTCCCCCCGACGACTACGATGGTCTCGCGCTCAGCCCCGACGGCCGGCGCCTCGCCGTCCACGTCAGCACGGGCGGCGGCGACCGGATCGAGATCATCGACGTGGCCACCGGAAAGGTGACGCCCTGGCTGGCCGGTCGTTCGCTGGGAAACCCGTCGTGGACCACCGACGGACGGCAGATCGTCTATACCCGCGGCGATACCGGGTTCATCGGCAATCCGGATCAGAATACCGCATCGAGTCCGCTCCCGACCGGCACGGCGATCAGCAACATGGTGTTTGCGCTGTCGGACAGCGGGAACTACCTCGTGAAGATCGGCGATTCGGTGTGGGTGGTTCACGACGGACAACGCCTCGGCACTGCCGTGGGCGTGTCGGCGACGTCGATCTACACGCCGACGGGAGACGGCCGATGGGTCCTGGAGCTCGGCGAGAGTTCCAATGGTGCGCCGGAAGCGCTGGCCCTCGACGGCAGCGCCCGGCGGATCGTGATCGCTCCCCAGGACTTCGCCATGTTCGCCGTCGAAGCCGGCGGGACAGCCCTGATCGGGGCAACCGACGCGTCACGATCGATCAATGGGGAGGCGGTCACCGAGCAGACGTTCTATTCGATCAGCTACGACCCCTCGAGTCCAACACCGTTCGGCAGTCCACAGAAGCTGTTCAGCGCGACCATTGCCGACTTCCCCGGACGCAACTATGCCGTGGGCATGGCTGGCAACCGGTTCGTGTTCAAGCGGCACGTTCCGTCACCGCCGCTGCGCGAGGTGCGGGTGATGACGGCGTGGACCTCGCGCCTCGGATCGGGGAAGGGACCGTAGCGATGCCTCATGTCTTCCCCACAAACAGCTGCACCAGGTTGAGCACCGTGCACGCCGACTGCGCCAGCACCCGGGTGGAGATCCACTCCGAGGGCCCGTGAAAGTTGACACCGCCGGCAAAGATGTTTGGCGTCGGCATCCCCAGTTCGGTCAGCCGTGATCCGTCGGTGCCGCCGCGCACCGCCTCGAGCCTCGGGGTGATCCCGGCCATGCGCACTGCCTGCTGCAGCCGCTCGGTGATCTCGGGATGCCGGCGCAGCACGTCGAACATGTTCCGGTACTGCTTGCTGATCTCCACCTTCACCTTGAGCCGGGGCTCCTCCGCCATGAGCCCGGCACAGATCCGTTCCAGCCGGCGGCCCCGCTCCTCCAGCGCCTTCGTGTCGAACTCCCGCAGGATGAGTTGCACCGAACACGACGCGGCGTCGCCCGATGCCACGTAGGGGTGGTAGAACCCTTCCCGCCCTGCGGTGCACTCCGGTGCTTCACCCATCGGCAGCCGGTCGAGAAACTTCCCCATCCAGGTGAGCGCGTTGACCATCTTGCCGCGCGCCGTGCCGGTATGGACCGACACGCCGGTGAAGGTGACGACCGCCTTGTCGGCCGAGAACGTCTCGACGTTGATCTCGCCGGTGAAGCTGCCGTCGATGGTGAACGCCACCGGGCAGTCGAACCGTTGCAGCGGAAAGCGGTCGGCACCCCGGCCGATCTCCTCGTCGGGATTGAAACAGACCCGGACGGTGGGCCGGGCAATCTCCGGCTGCTGCACCAGGATCTCGAGCGCGCCCATGATCGCCGCGATGCCCGCCTTGTCGTCGGCACCGAGCAACGTGGTCCCGTCGGTGGTGATGATGGTGTCGCCCACACACGCTGCGAGTTCCGGCGTGCTGGCCGGATCGATGACCACACCGTGGCCCACTTCGATCGGCCCGCCATCATATCGCTCGATGACCCGCGGGTTGACACCGGTGCCGGTGAAAGCCGGCGCGGTGTCGATGTGGGCGCAGAGGCCGATCTTCCCCGGAGCGGTCCCGGGGAGCTCAGCGAGGACGTAGCCGTTGTCGTCCATCGACGCGTCCGGTTCGCCAACCCCCTTGAGGCCCAGCTCCCGGAGTTCGGTCACCAGGCGCCGCGCCAGTTCGAGCTGTTTCGCCGTGCTCGGGCAGGTCGTGCTGTCGGCATCCGACTGGGTGTCGAAGCGCACGTAGTCGAGGAAACGCCGGGTGAGGGCCGTCCGGGACAGCAGGTCGGAGGGGTTGTCGAAGGCGAACATGGCGAGCTCCCGGGAGCGGGATGGGGGCACACGGTGGCGCCGCGGCGGTCCGGAGGGGATAATAGTGAACGAAACAGGTCCCGCCCACCATTCACTGACCGGGGTTCCGGACATGACCACCGCCGCGCAGGCACCGTCGCGGACCAGGGGCTTCACGACCCTGTTCCTGATCGAGATGTGGGAGCGGTTCGGCTACTACGGCATGACGGCCGTCGTCGTGCTGTTCATGGTCCAGCAGCTCGGCTATACCGACGACCGGGCCAACCTCACCTACGGGGCGTTCGTCGCGCTGGCGTACACGGTTCCGGCCATCGGCGGCTGGATCGGCGACAAGCTCCTCGGCAGCCGCCGCACCATGGTCCTCGGCGCGATGATTCTGGCACTCGGCTATGTCGGTCTCGCGATCCCCGGCCACCCCGGCCTGCTCTTCCCCGCACTGGCCGTCGTGGCAGTCGGCGGCGGCGTCTTCAAGGCGAACCCGGCCAACCTGATTTCCAAGCTCTACGAGGGCAACCCGGCGAAGATCGACAGCGCCTTCACGATGTACTACATGGCGGTGAACATCGGAGCGACCCTGTCGCAGCTCGCCACGCCGCTCATTGCCGTCAAGGTCGGGTGGCACGCGGCCTTCGCGGTCAGCGCGGGCGGGCTCATCCTCGGCCTGCTCAACTACCTCGTGATGGGTCGATACCTGCAGCATGTCGGTTCGAAACCGGACTTTCAGCCGCTCGACCGCACCCGCCTCGTCCAGGTCCTCGCCGGAATCGCGGTGGGCATCGTGCTGGTGGCGTTCATCATCCAGAACCGCACCGTCGCGCGGGCCACCGTCATACTCGGCTTCTTCGCCATGCTCGCCATCTTCGCCATGATGATGCGCCGAGGGAGCGAGCGTGAGCGCAAGGGCCTCATCTCGGTGATGATCCTGACGGCGCTCGGCATCCTCTTCTTCATCTTCTACCAGCAGATGTCGACGTCGCTGACGCTCTTTTCGCTGCGCAACGTCAATCTCGACTTCTTCGGGTACCACGTGCCCGCCGGGCAGGTCCAGGCCCTCAATCCGATCTGGATCTTCCTGTTGAGCCCGGGCCTTGCCTGGCTCTACACCCACATGGGCAAGGGGAAGGAGGGCGACTTCCACATCTCCACCAAGTTCGCGATGGGCTTTGCGGCACTGGCGATCGGCTTCTTCATCTATGGGTTCAGCGGTCACTTCGCCAATGCCGGCAGGGTTTCGTTCTGGTTCATGGTGGCGGGGTATTCGTTCCAGTCGCTCGGCGAACTGCTGATCAGCGGGCTTGGCCTCGCCATGGTGGCGCGGTATGTCGGCCCGTCACTGCGCGGATTCATCATGGGTGTCTGGTTCCTCGCCACGGGCATCTCGCAATATCTTGGCAGCTATGTGGCGACCTTCGCCAGCGTGCCGCACAACGTCACCAACCCGGTCGACTCGCTGCCGCTGTATACGGACCTCTTCACCAAGCTGGGCATCGTGGCCGTGATCGGCACCATCATCGCCGGTGCGCTGATTCCGTTCATGAAGAAGCTGTCGGCGGGGAGCGATGCGCCGTGGGAGGCGACGGCGTGAGGGCAGCTGGTGCGCCGTGGTTGCCTCCTCGGGCGGGCACTGAGGGCGGATGACGGCCACCGCTGGCGAAACCGCGGTCCACCGGCTATCATGATTTCATGAATAGGCATCATGAACCGCGACCGAAGCCCCGCCGCGTCGCCGAGCCGGTCCAGGTCTACCTCGACCCGGCCGACCGCGACCGGCTCGATCGCCTCACCGAACGCCTCGAAGCGACCAAGTCCGACGTCCTTCGGCGAGGGCTCGAGGCCCTTGATGCGATGACCCGTTCTCGCGGCACCGGCGGGCGCGGTGCGTCGCTGCCAACGTTTCGCGGCAAGGGACTGCAACCCGGCGTTGACCTCGACGACACCGCGTCCCTGCTCGAGCTGATGGACCGGGGCGATGCGGCTGGTTGACGTCAACGTCCTTGTCTATGCCTTCCGCGAGGATGCGCCGCGGCACCGGGATTTCAAGCAGTGGCTCGACACGGCCGCGCGCTCCGACGAGGCCTACGGCGTATCCGACCAGGTGCTGAGCGGTTTCCTGCGGGTGGTGACTCACCCGCGGGTCTTTCATCCCCCCACGCCGATCGACCGGGCGCTCGCGTTTGCCGACGCCTACCGCGGCCAACCCAACGCCGTCCCGATCATGCCGGATGCCAGACACTGGGAGATCTTCACCAGGCTCTGTCGCGACGCCGGCGCCCGCGGTAATCTCATTCCGGACGCGTGGCTCGCCGCGCTCGCCATCGAAACTGGTTCCGAGTTCATCACCACCGATCGCGACTATGCGCGCTTTGCCGGTCTGCGCTGGCGCCACCCGCTGGAATCGTGATCAGAGCACGCCATCAACGCAGTGCAACCACAACGGAGTGATCGCGTGGCTACCAGCACGACTGCCAGAGAACTCACCGTCCGCGGGCTGATCCTCGGCGCGCTCATCACCACCGGCTTCACCGCCGCCAACGTCTATCTCGGCCTCAAGGTCGGGCTCACCTTCGCGTCGTCGATTCCGGCCGCGGTGATCTCGATGGCGGTGCTCAGCGCCTTCAAGGACGCGTCGATCCTCGAGAACAACATCGTGCAGACCGTGGCGTCGGCGGCCGGTACGCTGTCGGCGATCATCTTCGTGCTGCCCGGGCTGGTGATCGTCGGGTGGTGGACCGGCTTCCCGTTCTGGACAGTCGTTCCTGATCTGCGTCAGTGGCGGCGTGCTGGGCGTGCTGTTCACCATTCCGCTGCGCCGAGCGCTGGTCACCACATCGGACCTGCCATATCCCGAGGGCGTCGCGGCGGCCGAAGTGCTCAAGGTGGGCTCCGGCAGCCGCGGTGAGGTCAGCGACGATTCCGGCGAGGCACGCGAAGGTCTCGTCGCCGTCGTCCTCGGCGTCGGTGGCGTCGGCCGGCCTGGCAATTCTCGGCGCCACGCAGATCGCGGCCACCGAAGTCACCCGCTACTTCCGGCTCGGCGGCGGCTCGTCGAGCGGCTTCGACTTTGCCTGGTCGCTGGCGCTGCTCGGCGCGGGACAGCTGGTGGGGTTGTCGGTCGGCGTGGCGATGCTGGTCGGGCCTGATCATCGCGTGGGTCGCGGCCGTGCCGATCCTCACCGCACTGCAACCGGCCGCACGCCGGCGCCGCCCTTGCCGCGCACACCGCCGGGATCTGGAGCAGCCAGGTGCGCTTCCTCGGCGCCGGAACGATCGGCATCGCGGCGATCTGGACCCTCGCGACGCTCACCAGGCCGGTGGTGGGCGGCCTGGTCAGCACGCTGATCGCGTCGCGGCGCACCGCCAATGCCGACGACCGCGACCGTGACCTGTCGCCGCCCTGGATCTTCGCGCTCGCCATCGGCTGCCTGCATCATCACCGGCATCCTCGCCTGGACCTTCGCCCGGCTCGACGGTGCTTGCGCCGCACGCCTTCCGGCTGACCCTCGTCGCGGTGCCATTCGTGTTGCTGGTCGGATTCCTCATCGCCGGCATCTGCGGCTACATGGCCGGTCTCATCGGCGCATCGAACAGCCCGGTTTCGGGCGTCGGCATCTCTCCGATCGTGATCTGCGCACGCTGGTCGCTCATCGCCGTCGCCGGTCACCGGCGGCGCAGACGCCGCCGCGCTGGTGGCCTTTGCGCTGTTCATCACCGCCATCGTCTTTGCCTGCGCCACCATTTCCAACGACAACCTGCAGGACCTCAAGACCGGACAACTGGTGGGCGCCTCGCCGATGGCGCCAGCAGATCGCGCTCATCGTCGGCGTCGGCGCCGGCGCTGCGGTGATTCCGGTGGTGCTCAACCTGCTCGCCCGCGCGTACGGCTTTGCCGGCGCGCCCGAACGTCGGCGTGGTGGCGCCCAGCATCCGCTGCCCGCGCCGCAAGCGGCGCTGATCTCGGCACTCGCCGAGGGCGTCATCGGCGGCAAGCTCGACTGGAAGATGATCGGCATCGGCGCACTGGTCGGCGTGGGGCTGATCCTCCTCGACAGGTGCTCGGCGCGATGAAGAAGCTGCGCATTCCGCCGCTCGCGGTCGGCATCGGCATCTATCTCCCGATGTCGGCGACGTCTGCCGTGATCGTCGGCGCGCTGATCTCCCACTGGTTCAGCCGCAGGGCCCGGGCAACGCCCAATCCGGAGCGCACCGAGCGGCTGGCGACCCTGGTGGCATCCGGCCTGATCGTCGGCGAGAGCCTCTGGGGCGTGGTCAATGCCGGCCTGATCGTGGCGACCTCGAAGGAGGCACCGATCGGCCTAGTGTCCGAGTCGTTCCCCGCTGGTCCGTGGATCGGCGCGATCGGGTTCGTGGCGGCGACCGTCTGGCTCTATCGCTGGATGCTGCAGCGCGGCGCGGCGGCACCGGCGGCGTGACGGTCAGTGCGCCGTCGGCGCACCGAACAACCGCAGGTCGATGGCGGCGCCCATCGCCGCATACCCGGCGTCGCCGGGGTGCAGGTGGTCGCCGCTGTCGTATTTCGGCAGGAAGCGCGTGGGGTGCGCCGGATCACGCACCACGGCGTCGAAATCGATCACGCCATCGTATGCGCCGCTGGTCCGGATCCACCGATTGATCGCCTCGCGCTTTGCTTCGCCGGCCACCGAGTAGTAGTTGCACCCCTGATACGGCGTCAGCGTGGCGCCGTAGATCCGCAGTCCCGCGTCGTGCGCCCGGCTGATCAGCTGGCGTTGGCCCGCGATGATCTCCGCGGCGCTCACGTCCTGGCTCTTGTAATCACTGAACATCGAAAAGCCGATGTCGTTGATCCCCTCCATCACAACGACGTACCGGACCCCGGGCTGCGCCAGCACGTCACGATCGAAGCGGGACAGGGCATCCGGCCCGCTTTCGTCGTGCAGTATCCGGTTGCCGCTGATCCCCTCGTCGAGCACGGCCAGCCGGCCGAGCAGGTGTGAGGCACCGAGCGTCCGGGCCAGAACATTCGGCCAGCGCGCGTTGGCGTCGACGGTCGAGCCATAGCCGTCGGTGATCGAATTGCCCAGCGTCACGATGGCACCGGCGTTGCCGGGCGCGCGAACGCTGATGCCGCTGAGAAAGTACCAGCTGCGCGACGTGGTGTCGGCCCGGAACGCCGCGTCGCCGGTGTGATTGCCGGTCGACACGTACGACGTGGCCATGGCCAGCTCATGCCACGTTGACGTTCCCGTCGAGTCCGCCAGGAAGAGCGACACCGCCACATCGGCAAGCGGCGCGAGATGAATCACCACCGGATCGCTCAGCATCGGCGCGCCGGGGGGAATCGTGACGGCGGAATCGCCGGCGAAGGTGAGCAGATGGCTGCTGCCCGGCACGACGCCGGATCCACCGCTGGAGATGGCGATGCGGACGGCATCGACGTGCAGCGGCGCGGTGCCGAATTCGTTGGAGAGCCGCACCCGACAGGTATCGCCGCCCATGCTGATCCGCACCACCTGGCGAATCGTCGCATTGCGGAATGACTTCAGCGACGGCGCATCCGATGCCGGCCCGCCTTCGGCGCTGGCGGCCCACGTGCCGACCCAGTGCCGGCCCTGCGCCCGCGCCGCGACGGGCATGAGCAACAGCGCCGTGGCGCCGGCGGCTCGCAGGCCGGCCATCGACATCTTCACGGTGCTCATCCGCCTGCCGCCAGCTGGATCGACTTCTTCTCGTTCAGCAGGCGAACCGTGCGGCCGCCGATCTCTCTGGCGTCGGCCCCCTCGATGATGAGCCGCTTGACCTCGACCGGGGTGAGCTTCGGGTGCAACGCCAGCAACTTGGCCGCCAGGTTCACCACCTGCGGCGAGGCCATGCTGGTGCCGCTCCACTTCTGCTTCTGGCCGCCCGGCAGCACGCTCTCCACTTCATACCCGTCGGCGTAGACATCGACCTTGCCGAACGAGGTGAACGCCGCCTGGTCACCCGCCTGGTCCACCGCTCCGACGGTGATGGTGTTCGGCAGGTCGATGGATGCCGGCACCGTGGCGGTGAAGGCGTTGTTGTTGTCACTGTTGCCGGCCGCGGAGACGAACAGCACGCCCGGCGCGTCGGCCATGGCGTTGCGGAAGGTGTCGGCGACGGTGGAGAAATACGCCGCCGCCATCGCCTTCCGCTCCTCGTCGGTCTTGCCGATCCGATTGGCCTCGAGCATCTGTTGCAGGTCGTCCTGGCTGAATCCCCAGCTCATGTTGACCACCCGAACGCCGGTCCGCCGGTAATAGTCGACGGTGCGCCGCATCGCGGCGGCGTAGCCGTTCGCCCAGGCTTGCGACGGCGGCGGCGGAATCATCTGGTAGGGAAACTCGAGGCGATCGACCTGCAGCCGGATGGCCGGGTTGCCGCGTGATGCAATCCCGGCCACATGCGTGCCATGCGCGTAGTTGGTGTAGAACTCGAATCGTTCATAGAGCGGCTTCACCTGGGCCGCGGCGAGCGACGCGATCCTTTCCTGAACCGCTCTCGCCGCCGGCGTGTTGAGGTGGGCCTGCAGATCGTTGAATCCTTCGATCTGCGTGGCGGCCGTGTCCATGTCGGCCTGGGTGTACGGCGCCAAGGGCCGCAGCGCGCCAGGCACTTCCTTGCCGTCCCAGCTCCAGCCGATCCCGTGGACGTCATCGACATATCCGTCATGATCGTCGTCCTTGCCGTTGCCGGGAATCTCCTTCGGGTTGGTCCAGACCCGGCCCGGAAAGAGGCTCACGTCGGTCCCGACGTCGCTGATGGCGACGACCACCGGCGTCAGGCCCGTTCTGCCGTCGAGCGATACGTCCCGAGCCGCCCAGATATCGGCCTTCTCGACATGGTGTGCATCGATGACCCGGTTGAGTTCTGTCATCGCCGCGTCGCGATAGGGATAGAGCCGCCGCAGGGTCACCGCGGAGCTCACCAGGCTTGTGGCGATGTCCTGCGAGATCGAACCACTCATCGACGCCGAGTCGTCGCTCGCCTGCACCATGCCGACCACCAGTCCGGGCGCCAACGTCGCGAGCCCGCCACTGGTCGACTTCAGTTCCGCCTGCACCGTGTCGTAGGGCAGCGCGGCGAGCTCCCGCTTGAGGGTCGCACGGAAGGCGGCATCGGCGTTGGCAGCGGGCGCCCGCGCTGCCGCGACGATGGCGCGCAACATCATGCCGTTGAGCAGCCGCTCCGCCGGCTTGCTCTGCAGGGCGCGGGCGCTGTCGGACCACGCCAACGCGGCGTCGTATTGACCGCGCAACAGCGCGATGCTCGACAGCGTGCTGTAATCGTCGCGGCGGGTCGTCTGGTCCCGGATGTCGAAGCGGCTCAGGTCGCTCCTGAGGTCATGCTCGACCGCGGTCGCCAGCCGGTCCATGGCGGCGCTGTCCTGGATGATCTTCGACGCCGGTTCGGTCACCCGGTAGCTGTGCACCGGCAGCTCGCTGGCCTTGGTGATGACCGGCTTCTGCGCCGGCAGGGAGACTGCGGTCGCGCTGACGACCGCCAGCCCGGCCAGTAACAGGGCAAGCGTGCGCTGAACCATCGGTGAGCTCCGGATCGGGGTTCTGGTCATGACGATGCGATCCGGAACGCTACGTTTCCGCCGTGAAGACGGCAATGGGTGACGGTCATGACGCGGGTGTGAATGCCGACGCCGGGGCGCGGGGGCGCGGCATCTGCTGGCTACGTCGGGTCCCGGTCAGTAGGTTTCGGTCCTACCTCGGACCAGGCCGTTGATGACTGAGCAGACCGGACGCCTCCGGGCGGCCCTGAGTGACCGATATGCCATCGAGCGCGAACTCGGGGCCGGCGGGATGGCCACGGTCTATCTCGCCCACGATCTCAAGCACGATCGCGACGTCGCCATCAAGGTGCTGCACCCCGACCTCGGCGCCGCCCTCGGCGCCGACCGCTTCCTGAGCGAAATCCGCACCACCGCCCGGCTGCAGCACCCGCACATCCTGCCATTGCTCGACAGCGGCGACGCCGGCGGCCTGCTCTACTATGTGATGCCGTTGGTGACTGGCGAGACACTGCGGACCCGGCTGGAACGTGAGCGGCAGCTGCCGGTCGACGATGCGGTGCAGATTGCGCGGGAAGTGGCCGACGCGCTCAACTACGCCCACGGACTGGGCGTCATCCACCGCGACATCAAGCCCGAGAACATCCTGCTGCAGGGCGGCCACGCGCTGGTCGCCGATTTCGGCATCGCCCTCGCCGTGCAGAGCGCCGGCGGAGCGCGCATGACGCAAACCGGGCTCTCGCTTGGCACGCCGCAGTACATGAGCCCGGAACAAGCGATGGGTGAGCGCACCATCGACGCGCGCAGCGACATCTATTCGCTCGGCGCGGTGAGCTACGAGATGCTGGTGGGCGAGCCGCCGTTCACCGGCCCGAGCGTGCAGGCCATCGTCGCACGACTGGTGACCGAGGAACCGCGCGCCATCAGCGTGCAGCGGAAGGCGGTGCCGCAGCCGGTCGAGGACGCCGTGCTGCAGGCGCTCGAGAAGCTCCCCGCCGATCGTTTTGCCAGCGCGGCACAATTCGCCGAGGCGCTTGCGGGCCGTGCGCCGACCCACGTGCGGCACGCGACCACGCATGGGGTGACGCCGTCCGGCGACAGCGCCCGATGGCGTCGCCGGTTCCTGGCGGCGAGCGCGCTGACCGCGGTCGCCCTCCTCTTCGGTGCCTGGGCATGGGGCAAGGCGAGCCGCGGCACCGAGCGCCCGATCGAGCGGCGCTATATCTCGCTCGGTGACAGCGCGCAGTTGCAGGCGAACCAACTGACCGGAGACCCGTTGGCGATCTCGCCCGACGGATCGCTCCTCGCGTTCATCGGTGACACGCTCAGCCGGATCTGGCTCAAGCGGCGCGACGCCCTCGATCCCACACCGCTCGCGGGAACCGAGCACGCCACGGACCCGGCGTTCTCGCCGGACGGGCGGTCGATCGCGTATGTCACGGATAATCAGCTCAGAAGGATTCCCGTGGCGGGCGGCCCGGCGGTCACGCTCGCCGACTCCGCCGGCGCGGGCTACGGCGCCGCGTGGCTCGATGACGGCTCGATTGTGTACACGGATGCGCGACTCCTCGGCCTGCGCCGGGTGCCGGCCTCCGGCGGCGCAAGCACCGTTGTGCTGGCCGACAATGTCCTCGAGGGGTCCGCCCCGTTCGACGCGACGCCATTGCCCGATTCGCGCGGCGTGCTGTTCCAGGTGTGCGCCTCGAACTGCGTCACCACAAGCCTCCACGTGCTGGACCTCAGGACCGGAAAGGAGAAGATGCTGGTCGACAACGCCTCGATGGGCTGGCTCCTCCCCACCGGCCAGTTGCTGTACCTGCGGCGCGACGGCGTCGCCGTCGTTGCACCGTTCGACCTTGCCACCCTGACGCTCCGTGGCGCGGGGATACCGGTATTGCAGGGTGTCGCCACCAACGCCAACCGGACGGTGATGAGCTGGTCGCGAACCGGAACGCTGGTGTATGGCATCGGGAATGCCGCATTCGACCAGACGACGCTGCAATACGCCGATCACAACGGCGCCGTGACGATGGTTGATTCGTCGTGGAGCGGAGCGTTCAACTCGTTTGCCCTCTCGCCGGACGGTCATCGCGCGGCGATCGGCGTCGGCTCACTCGGCGCCGCCCTCGACATCTGGATCAAGCAGCTCCCCAACGGGCCGTTCACCCGCCTGACGTTCAGCGGGCGTGATCGTCGACCGGCGTGGTCACCGGACGGACGCGAAGTCGCATTCATACGAGACAGTGGCGGTGACGTCTATGTCCGCGCCGCGGACGGCAGCGGCACCGAACGGCGCCTGGCCCATCTCGGCGCCGCCATCCAGGAGGTCACCTGGTCACACGACGGGCGGTGGCTGCTGGTCCGCACCGACAACTCATCGGCCGGAAACGGTGACATCTTCGCCGTCAACGCCACCAGGGACTCCGTGCCGGTGCCGGTGGCCGCCAGCCGCTTCACCGAATTGCAGCCGGCCTTGTCGCCCGACGACCACTGGGTGGCCTACGTGTCGGATGAGGCCGGAACGTACGACGTCTACGTCCGCCCCTTCCCGACCGGCAACGGCAGTCGCTGGCAGGTTTCCAACGACGGCGGCGGATCGCCAGCCTGGTCGGCCGACGGGAAGCAGCTCTATTTCCTGGACGGGTCCAACCGGTTGGTCGCGGCGCAGATCGCCACCCAGCCGTCGTTCCACGTCACCGCGCTGGTGCCGATGTTCGACGCCACGCGATTCAACTACATCGGGTTCCATCAGGCGTTCGACGTCACACCCGACGGCCGCTTCGCCTTTCTCGGTCAACCAGGCGCGTCCTCGGCCAGGCCGATGCGGCTGGTAGAAGTCGACAACTGGTTTGCCGACCTCAAGGCCCGGCTCAAGCCATGAACCCGGCGCCGGCCGCCTAGGCCGAAACCACCAGCGTGTCGCCGGCGCCGAGTGCGACGGGCGACGCGAAGGTCAGCACCCGGTAGCCGTTCTCCTCGGTCGTCGTGCACGGCAGGTTCCGCCCCGCGAGCCGGGCACGGAATGCACGCCCGGGGAGGTTCACCCGCAGCTGCCTGAACGTGATCGCTCCCGTGCGGCAGCCGAGCGAGAGCCGACGCCCGTGCTGCTCCAACTCGCCCCAGGCCGTGGCGGCCACCCACGGCGCCTTCACGTCGTCCATCTCGATCACCGGCGCCACCGTGAGCACCCCCGCCGGCATGTCGACCTTGAACCCGGTCGCCCCCAGCAGCGTGGTCCAGCTGCACATCGCACGGTAGTAATGGTCGCCGCACTCGACATGGTTCCAGGTCCGGCCCGCTCGCGCGTAGCGATCGCCCACCGCGCGCACCAGCGCCACGGCGTCTTCCACCAGGCCGAACTCGAACAGCATTGACGCAAAGGCGTACTCGATGCCGGTCCAGTTCCCCGCCGCCTGCGGATTGTCGTAGGTCGGAAAGCGGGGCTGCGCGCTGGCCGGATACGAGGCGTTGATCAACCCCTGCTCGGGCGAGAAGTTGTGGCTCACGATCGCCTTGAGCGCCGCCACGATCCGCTCCCGCGGCAGGCTTTGCCCGAGGCCCATCAGCTGGGTGTACCACTCACCCGAGAGCTGGTCGCTCATGCAGCACTCATCGCGCCGCGAGCCGTCGACCCAGAGGCTGTAGTACTCGCCGTTCCAGAGCAGCGTGTCGAACGTCGTTGCCCCCAGCCGCAACGTGGCACGCCACTTCTCCGCCGTTGCCGTGTCGTTGACCGCCTCGGCAAGGTGCACCCCCGCCTTGAGGGCGGCCAGCCAGAGGCTGGAGATGTAGGCCGGGGTGCCGAAGAAGTCCCAGTTGTCGTAGGTGTTGAGGCGGGTGTCCTTGTCGGGCAGCCCGTCGCCGTCGGTGTCGAGCAGCGCAGTGTTTTCGATGGCGCGCTGCACGTGCGGCCACATCGTATCGAGGTAGTCCTTGTCGCCGCGCCACAGCCAGTCGCGGCAGACCATCAGCACGAACTGCGGATTCATGTCGACGCGGGCAAAGGAATTGTCGACCCGCGACAGGTCCGGTGTGAAGAAGTGCGGCACCCGGCCGTCGTCGCGCTGAAACCTGGCGCTCATCTCCATCTGGCGCTGCTGCAACTCGGGAAAGAGCGCCATGATGCTCCCCGACCCCTGGTATGACACATCCATCGTCTGGAAGCCGCAGCAACCGAGGCCCTCCCACACCGCAAACTCGCCGTTCCGGTTCCACCAGGTACACTTGACCAGGGTGCTGAGTTGCGCCGACCACGCTTCGCCCAGCTCGGCCCCCAGCGTCGTGTTGGCCAGCGCGCCGGAGAAGGCCAGCGTTGCGTCGCGATGCGTGGTGTAGTTGGCGGCCAGGTACCGGTTGACGTCCTCGGCGTCCTTGAACCACCCCTCGTAGGCGTGGCCCATGTCTGAGCCGAGCGGACTCAGGTGGTGCGGGAAGTACCATCCCAGCGTGAAACGGATCTCGCGCTCCTCGCCCGGAGCGAGGTCGACCGTCGACGACAGCGCTGCGTCGCCCCAACGCGCCCGCTTCCGGTCGCGTCCGGCGAGACTGTCGAGCCACTGCCGCGCCTGCGAGAGGTACCGCCCGAGGGCCGCATCGCTGTCGACTCCCGCGCCCTCGACCCGTCGAAACGCTTCATACAGGGCCGCGAACGACGCGTAGCCGCGGAGCTGCTTCGCGATCACCTGCTTCTGCCCGAGCGACAACGCGGTGATCTGGTCGTCGGTGAGCTGGAGCAGCGCCGCCGGTGACGTCTGCGGAGCGAGGCTCGGCAGGCGGCCGGTGGCGCGGAACTCGTTGAGGAACGAGGCGTAGATGCCGCCCCAGAAGCCGTTGCTGATGTATTGCGCAAAGTCGCCGGCAATCCAGCTCGCCTCGCCGCCGGCCACCGAGAGTCCGAGGCTGCCGACGGTCGACGGCTGCGGCATGTCGGCATCGGTGCGCATGGTGAGCAGCGTGGTGCCGCCATTCCGGGTCACGTCGAGGGTGAGCGCGCGATTGGCCGCGCCCCACGCCAACGGGTTGCTGAGCTTCACCATCAACGCAACACTGACCTTCTTGCGCGACGTGTTCTTCACCGTGAAGGCGGCGTTGAACCCCGGCGTGCCGCTGGTGCGCGCGTCGTGCGGCAGGAACGGCGAGAACATCAGCGCCGACGCCGACACCGGCAGCGTCGAATCGACGTACTTCAGGGTGACCGACGGAAACGCGGCGTCATATTCGATCGCCTCGACGTTCTTGCACCAGCTCAGCGAGTACAACTCGTCCTGGTCGCCCCGGGTGCCGAGCCGACGCACGATCGGCGCTTCACCTCCGCTTTCGGTGCGCAGAAAGAACGCCAGCGCTCCGGGATCCATTTCGGGCGGCGTGCCCAGCTGGATGCGGCTCCCCGACTGGGCCCACGGCCCCAGGTTGAAGATCATCCACTCGTGGAAATAGCCGTCGGAGCGGACCTCGACCGACCCGGTGCCGATGCCGCCCAGCGGCACGCCGCTGATGTCGGCCACGGGAAACAGCTTCGCGCGCCCCGGGACGGGGGCTACGGCCACCGGTTCCGGGGCCTGCGATGGAGCGTCGACCGCGAGCCCGGTCTCGGTGACCGCCGGCGCTCGCGCCCGACCGGCGCCGAGCACCACGGCGGCGGAGCCGAGCGCGACCTCCTGCATGAAGCGGCGTCGCGAGGGCTCGGCGGCGGGCTCTTCTTCGTCGATGTGCCTGGTCATGGTGGCTTCCTCCGGCCGGCGGTGTGGCTTGCGCCGCCGGTCGAGGGAGCCGGACTGCGCGGTGACGGGTATAATATGTGGGCGGCGACCCGCTCCCGGAGCCGCTTCCCCCGACGCCAATCCGCCTGACGCATGACGGAGCCGCTCGACTCTCTGGCTCGAGGATCGGCATGACGATCGACCGCCTCAGGGCAGGCCTCGCCGGCCGCTACACCATCGAGCGGGAACTCGGTGCCGGCGGGATGGCCACGGTCTGGCTCGCGCACGACGTCAAGCACGACCGCCAGGTCGCGATCAAGGTCCTGCGCCCCGAACTGGCCGCGGCCCTGGGTGCGGAACGATTCCTTGCCGAAGTGAAGATCACCGCGAGGCTCGATCACCCCCACATCCTCACCCTGATCGACTCGGGTACCGTGGATGGCACGCTCTTCTATGTCATGCCGTTCGTGCGTGGCGAATCGCTTCGCGCCCGGCTCACGCGGGAACAGCAGCTCGGCGTCGACGAGGCACTCGCCATCACCCGCCAGATCGGCGCGGCGCTCGACTACGCCCATCGCAACAATGTGATCCATCGCGATATCAAGCCCGAAAACATCCTGCTGCATGAAGGCGAAGCTATCCTCACCGACTTCGGCATTGCGCTGGCAGCGACCGAGGCCGGTGGCGACCGCCTCACCGGGACCGGACTCTCGCTGGGCACGCCGAGCTACATGAGCCCCGAGCAGGCCGCCGGCGACCGCCATCTCGACGTCCGCAGCGACATCTACTCGCTCGGCGCGGTGACGTACGAAATGCTTGCCGGCGAGCCGCCGGTGCGCGGCGCCACCGTCCAGGCGACGATCGCCAAGCTGATGACCGAGACGCCCACGTCCCTGCGCGTCGTGCGCCCTGACGTTCCGGAACCGGTCGACCGCGCCGTGATGCACGCACTCGCCAAGGCACCGGCCGACCGGTTTGCCACGGCGCGCGAGTTTGTCGAAGCGCTCTCGAGCGGAACCGCTGCCGCACCATTCCCGGCGCCAGGCGCGAAGCCTGCCGCATGGAGGTCGTGGGCCATGGCTTCCGCCGCCCTGCTCGTCGTGGCCGCTGTCGTCGGCGTCGTGCTCTGGCGACGCGCGCGCCCGGGCACCAGTGGCTCCCCGCCGACCATCCGCTCGATCGCCGTGCTGCCACTCGACAACTACTCCGCCGATTCCTCCCAGGACTACTTCGCGGAAGGGATGACCGACGAGCTGACCAGCGACCTGGCGACGATCCGGCAGCTCCAGGTCACCTCGCGCGGATCGGCGATGCAGTTCAAGGGGAGCAATCGCCCGCCGGCACCCGAGATCGCCAGGGCCCTTGACGTCGATGCGCTCGTCGAGGGCTCGGTGACCCGGGTCGGCAACGAGGTCCGGATCAACGCACAGTTGATCGACGCGCGCACCGACCGCAACATCTGGGCGCAGACCTTCGAGCGGAAGTCGCGCGACGTGCTGGCGTTGCAGGCCGAACTGGCTTCGGCCATTGCCAGCGCCATCCAGGTGCAACTGACGCCGAGTGAACAGTCGCGCCTTGCCAGCGCGCCGAGTGTCGATCCGGCGGCGCATGATGCCTACCTCAAGGGGCGCTACTTCTTCGATCGTCCCAGCGACGAGAACCTCGAGAAAGCCATCGCGCAGTTCGATACCGCCGTGAAGCTGAGCCCGACATTCGCCCCGGCGTACTCGGGACTCTCCGACGCCTGGACCTGGGCGGCGTTCAACGAGAGCTTCACCTCGGTCGCTGACGCCAAGCCGAAGGCACGCGAAGCCGCCGAGCGCGCCGTCGCGCTCGACTCCCTCTCGGCCGAAGCGCACACCTCCCTCGGCGTCTTCGAGGCGTGGCTCGACTACGATTGGAAGGGCGGCGAGCAGGAGCTCCGACGCGCCATTGCCCTGAATCCCAACTACGCCTTCGCGCACGACCAGCTCGGGTTGATACTCTCCATCGTCGGGCGCTTCGACGAGGCGATCACCGAGGGCCAGCGTGCCATGACGCTCGATCCGCTCTCGCCATCGATCCTCACCGACGCCGAGATCGCATTCGTCTTCTCGGGCCGGACCGCGCAAGCGCTGGAGCTGGACCGGAAGGCGGCGGATCTCGATCCGACCTACTTCTTCCCCGCCATGGAGGAAGGCCAGATTGCGTTCGAGACGGGAGACTTCGCCGAGGCCATTGCAAGGCTGCAGGAGTCGACGAGCCTGGGCGCCCCGCCGTTCGTAACCGCGTATCTGGCTTACGCCCAGGCAAAGTCGGGCGATCGCGCCGCCGCGATGGCGACACTCGAGCGGTTGAAGAAGGTCTCTCCCGGTGGAACGGTGGCGCCGTTCAGTCTGGCCCTTGTGAACCTCGGCCTCGGCGACAACGCCCGCGCCCTCGATGATCTCGAACAGGCGTATGCCGCCAATTCGCAGCAGCTGGTCTGGCTCAAGGTGGACAAGACCTGGAATCCGTTGCGATCCGAACCGCGGTTCGTCGCCCTGATGCAGAAGCTCCACTTCACTCCGTGACGGCCCGGATCGTGCGGACGCGGCTGGCAATCCCGGCGCAACGCCCGTAGCTTCGAGGCGTTTCCCCCGATCATTCCGAGGCCCGCCATGAGTCAGAGTGAACGCCTCAACTCGGCTCTGAGTGACCGCTACACCATCGAGCGCGAACTCGGTGCCGGCGGGATGGCCACGGTGTATCTCGCCGGCGATCTCAGGCACCATCGCCAGGTCGCCATCAAGGTGTTGCGGCCCGAGTTGGCCGCCGTGATCGGCGCCGAGCGGTTCCTCGCCGAGATCCGGACCACCGCCAACCTGCAGCATCCGCACATCCTGCCGCTGCACGACTCGGGTGAGATCGACGGCACGGTCTTCTATGTGATGCCCTACGTCGAAGGCGAAACGCTCCGCGACCGGATCACCCGCGAACGGCAGCTTCCCATCGACGACGCCATCCGGATCACCGTCGAAGTCGCGAACGCACTCGATTATGCCCATCGCCATGGCGTGATCCACCGCGACATCAAGCCGGAGAACATCCTGCTGCACGACGGCCAGGCGCTGGTGGCCGACTTCGGCATCGCGCTCGCCGCCAGCCGCACCGACGGCGGCACTCGCCTCACCGAAACCGGCATGTCCCTCGGCACGCCCACCTACATGAGCCCCGAGCAGGCGATGGGCGAGCGGACCATCGATGCCCGCGCCGACGTCTACGCCCTGGGATGCGTGCTCTACGAAATGCTCACCGGTGAGCCACCCTTCACCGGCGCGTCGGCGCAGGCAATCATCGCGCGGGTCATGACCGAGCAGCCGCGCTCGATGACGGCGCAGCGACACACCATCTCCCCGGACCTCGAGGCCGTGGTGTTGCGCGCGCTGGAGAAGCTGCCGGCCGATCGCTACGACAGCGCCCGCGCGTTCGCCGATGCCCTGGCGAATCCGGCACTGGCCACCGCCGGCCGGGCCACGACCACGATGCGCAGCCAACCCGCCGCGCTGCGGCGCCATCGCGCGCGGGCGTTCCTTCCCTGGACCCTGTTCGGCGCCGCCATCGTGGCCCTTGCCATCGTGTTGCTCCGGAAGCCGGGTGCCGGCACCACTGACGGCGACGTGGTACGCGCCACGATTGACCTGCCGTCAAACGCGCACCTCGCACGGGCCTACGTGATGCTCTCACGCACCGGTGGGCGTCTCGCGGTCGTCAGCGATGTCGACGGCCACCAGGCCATTCTCTCCCGCCGCCTCGACGATTCGGCGTGGAAGTCGTTTGCCACGCACACCGCGTTTCCCTTCCTCGCACCGGACGGGAGCTGGATCGTCTATTCCGCCGACACGATGCTGCAGGCCATGCCGCTCGACGGTGGGCCCGCCGAAGACCTCGCGCCCGGCACCTGGGGCGGCGGCGACTGGACCACCACCGGACAGCTGATCTACACGCCGGACTACACGGGCGGGCTGTGGATGGTGCCCGCGAAAGGCGGGACAGCGCACCGCATTTCGACGCCCGACACCACGCGCAACGAACTGGGTGACTGGTGGCCGCAACTGCTTCCCGATGGCGATCACGTCCTGTTCACCGCCTATCGCTCGCCAATCGGCAACGCCACCATCGAGGTGCTTTCGCTCAAGTCGGGAAAGCGGACGGTGCTGGTGAACGGTGGAGTCGACGGGCATTATGTCTCGCCCGGTTATCTCCTGTATGTCAGGAACGAGACGATCTTCGCCGTTCCGTTCTCCCTCGGCGCGCTCAAGGTCACCGGAGCGCCGGTGCCGGTGGTGGAGGACGTCGCGATGGAGGCGCCGTCGGGCGTCGCCGCCTACGCCGTGTCGGAGAACGGCACGCTGGCGTACATCAGGGCGTCCACGCTTTCGCCGGCGGCGAACCTCGTCTGGGTAAGCCGGGATGGGAAGGTTGGCGCGCCGCTCGCCGCGGCCGGGCGCTACTTCAATCCGGCGATCGGTCCGGGCGGGAACCTCGTCGCCTTCGCCTTTGCCAACCCGGGGGAATCGGAGGACGTCTGGGTCCTCGATCTGGAGCGGGGCATCCGCACGCCGCTGACCACCGGCGGCGGCGCGGACTTCAACCCGATGTTCACGCCCGACGGGAAGCGCGTGATCTACGAATCCGAGCGCCCTGTCTTCGATCTCTATTCCCGAGCCGCCGACGCCAGCACGCCGGCCGAACCGCTCTGGGTGTCGGCGTTTGACAAGCAACCCGGAAGCATCACGCCGGACGGCAGGACGCTGCTGGTGAGTTACCACGCCGTGCCATTCCATCAGATCTGGTCGGTGCCCCTCGATGGATCGGGCAAGCCGCATGTCGTGCTGACGTCGAATGAAGGGCATCTCGACGACCCGCGTGTCTCGCCGGATGGGCACTGGCTGGCGTATTCATTGGCGGCCTTCGGGCGCACCGAAGTGTATCTCTCGCCCTGGCCCGACCTGTCGAAGAGCCGGACGCAGGTGTCGGTGACCGGCGGCAGCGAGCCCCGATGGACCCGCGGGGGGCGTGAAATCGTCTTCCTCGACCGGGATACCATGATGGCTGCCGCCGTCGACCCCGCGACCGGGACGGTCGCCAGGCCCGTGCCGCTCTTTCATGACAACTTCGAACTGGACTTGAACGCCATCAACTACGATGTCACCCCCGACGGTTCGAAGTTCCTGATGGTGATGTTGCCACCCGGTTCCGAGCCGCGCCAGGTGGTGGTGATCTCCAATTGGTTCACCGAATTGCGACGCCGGATGGCACAGCAATGACCTTCGACGCACTGAAGAACGCCCTTTCCGACCACTACCGCATCGAGCGCGAACTCGGCGCCGGCGGCATGGCCACGGTCTACCTTGCCCACGACCTCAAGCACGACCGCAATGTCGCCATCAAGGTGGTCCGCCCCGAACTCGCCGCGGTGATCGGCCCCGAGCGCTTCGTGCGCGAGATCCGGACCATCGCCAACCTGCAGCATCCGCACATCCTGGGGCTGATCGATTCGGGCGAAGTGACCGAGGGGCACCCCGAGCGCGGCGAGGGATCGCGCACCGCCTACTACGTCATGCCGTTCGTCGAGGGCGAATCACTGCGGGATCGGCTCAACCGCGAGAAGCAGCTGCCGATCGGCGACGCCGTGCGGATCACCACCGAGGTGGCCGGCGCGCTCGATTACGCCCACCGCCACGGCGTGATCCACCGCGACATCAAGCCCGAGAACATCATGCTGCACGACGGCAGTGCGCTGGTGACCGACTTCGGCATCGCGCTCGCCGCCAGCAGCGCCGGCACTCGCATGACCGAAACCGGCATGTCCCTCGGCACGCCGCAGTACATGTCGCCCGAACAGGCGATGGGTGAGCGCGAGATCACCGCGGCGTCGGACGTCTATGCCCTGGGGTGCGTGGCGTACGAGATGCTCACCGGCGAACCGCCGTTCAGTGGGGCCACCGCGCAGGCCATCGTGGCGCGCGTGGTCACCGAGCAGCCTCGCCGGCTCACGTCGCAACGGCACACCATCCCGGCAAACGTCGAGCAGGCGGTGCTCACTGCGCTCGAGAAGTTGCCCGCGGACCGCTTCGCCACCGCCGGCGAGTTCGCCGCGGCGCTCGCAAATCGGGGCTACACCTCGGCGATGGTGGCACACCAGGCGGCGAAGGCGCCGGCGACGGCCCGCCTGCGGGATCCGCTGTTCATCGGCGTCGCGGCGCTGGCGGTGCTGGCACTCGGCGCCGTTGCCGTGCTGGCGCGGCCCAAACCGGCGCCGGCGGTGGTGCCGCCGATTTCGTTCATCCTGGCGACCACCGACAGCACCCGCGCAATTGACAACTTCCCGTGGCCGGCGGCGATCTCGCCCGACGGCGGAACCGTGGTCTACACCGTCATTCCTCCCGGTGCGAGCGGGGCGGCTGCCAGCAATCGGCTGTATTACCTGCGCACGGATCAGCTCGAGCCGCGGCCGATTCCCGGCACGGACGGCGCGAGCCAGCCGTACTTCTCCCCCGATGGTAAATGGGTCGGCTTCGAGAGTGTCGCCGGCAAGGAAGAGAAGGTCCGCCTCGACGGCAGCGCTCCCGTCACCATGGCTGATGCCGGCGCGCAGAACGGGTCTGACTGGACCAGCAAGAACGAGATCATCTTTGGCGAGTGGGGTCCGTTCGCCGGACTCTCACGGGTGAGCGCCGCCGGAGGCACCCCGGTCGCTCTGACCCATGTCGACTCGGCCAGCGGCGAACGCAATCACGCATGGCCCCTGAGCACTCCCGACGGCAAGTACGTCGTCTTCGTCGTCTGGTACGGTGGGCTCGCTTCGTCGCAGCTCGCCATCGCATCCGTCACGGACGGCCGGACCACCAAGCTGGGCGTCAAGGGCATCAGGCCGCTGGCGGTGCTCGACGGGTACCTCGTCTACGTTCGCGCCGACGGCTCGATCATGGCGGTGCAGCTCGACGAAGCCGCCAGGAAGGTGCACGGGTCGCCGATCCCGGTGCACGACCCGGTTTCCGTCGTCAAGGGACTCAATGGCAACTCCGAGATCTATGTCTCCCGTGGCGGCGCCATGGTCACGGCGATCGGAGGATCGAAGGGGCATCTCGCCTGGTTCGCGCGCGGCGGTACACCGGTTCCGATCGGAGCAAGCGATGGAACCATTGGCGGAGCAAGACTCTCTCCCGACGGCAAGCGGATCGCTGTCGTCCTCACCACCAACGGACAGCGTGACATCTGGATCAACGACTTCTCGCTGGGGACTTCTTCCCGCCTGACCACGCTCAACGCAGTCAATGCTGTCTCGTGGACCCCGGATGGACAGGACGTGCTCTACCTCGCGGCCGGTGAAGCCGGTACGACGCTCTGGCGACAGCGGGCAGCGGGTGGAGTGGCCGCCGAGAAGATCCTCGACGTGCCCAGCCCCGCCAGCGATGCGGTGATGAGCCCTGACGGGAAAGACATCCTGATCGGCACGATTCCCGGCGATGTGTGGAAGGTGCAGCGGATCGCCGTTGACTCGCCCTCGGTGCTGCACGACTATTTGTCAAGCCGGACCAATTTCCATGCCGCGCAGTTCTCGCCCGACGGCAAATGGGTGGCGGTGGTCAGCGACGAATCGGGCGAGGACGAGGTCTACCTGCGCTCGTTTCCCGACCCATCGTCGAAGATCCAGGTGTCGAATGGCGGCGGCGAGGCACCGATGTGGTCAGCCGACGGCTCGCACCTCTATTACCTCAGCGGCTCCGCGCTGGTTGCCGCGCGGCTCAACCCTTCGCCGACCATGACGCTCCTCGGTCGCGACACGGTGATGGCCGCCTTCCCGGACGCATCGCTTCCCAACCAGTACTTTTCTGCCTACTACGCCCCGACGCGTGACGGCCAGCGCTTCCTGACGGTGATCCTCGACCAGAACAGCTTCCAGCTCGTCGTCTCGCCCAACTGGATCACCGAATTCCGCCGCAAGATCGCCGAGAGCCGCGGCGGGAAGTAACCCTCACGGCAACCAGCGGGTCACCTCGGCCGCCGGGCGCCGCGGCTTCTCCTCCGCCGCCCCCGCCGGCTCGCCCAGCTGGATCGTCGCCACCACCCGCTCCCCCTCGGGAATCCCCAGCGCGCTCCGCGTCCGCGGGTCGTCCATCACCGCCCCGGTCTTGAGATGGGTGCCGAGCCCCATGGCATGCGCCATCAGCAGCAGGTTCTGCACCCCCATCATCGCGGCGGCGTAGTCCTCCTCGCGAATCTCCGGATTCTCGTGCTGGTCGATGCTCACCGCAATCACCGCCGGCAGCGCCGCCTCGGCCGCGGCCACCTTCTCGCGCACCGCGCGCGCCGCCTCGGGGTCTTCCACCTTCTTCGCCTTCCGGGCGCCGAGCACCTCGCCCCAGGCGCGCCGTGCCACGGGGCCGAGCACGTAGAAATGCCACGGCTGTGTCATCCGGTGGTTGGGGGCGTGCGTCACGGCGTCGAGCAGCCGCTCGATCTCTTCGCGGCCGACCGGGCGGTCGGTGAACTGCTTGATGGAGCGGCGGTTGACGATGGCCTGGAGAAGCTTCATGGGCGGTTGCTCGATGCGGTCGGAGAAGATGGATGGCCCGAATCTGTCACCTTCGGGCCCCATCTGGCGAGGCCCCGTCGCATCGGAGCCGGTCGCAATGACCCGCCTAGTTGCCGCCCGACACCGATGCGCTCCGGTACACGCCGTCAGTACAGGCCGCCAGCGCGCCGGAACTGACCGACAGCCCGTATGCGTTGCTCGACCCGATCGACGGCAGGTAGCCCGGCTGAAATCCGCTGAGCCCCGCGAAGTCCGGCATCGTCAGCGTCACATTCGTCCGGCCCGCCAGAAATCCTGCCGATGCGTCGAGGTCCACATAGACCGAGTTCTGTCCAAAACTGACCGACGCCGCCTGGTAGTCGGCAGGCATCGTGAACGCCAGCTGGATCCGCTTGTAACTGCCCGGCAGTACCGTTTCAGTCACCGCACCGAGGTGTGAGCCAAACGACACCTGCACGTCGCCCGGTGTGTGTGACGTGACCAGGGCTTGCCGGCTGCCGTCGGCATCCGTCTCGAACAGGTCGATCTGCATCCCGTCGCTGCTGCGACGCAGCGCCGGCGGGGGCAGGTAGATCGTGAAAGGAGACGTCGCCCCGGACATGCTGTACAGCGAGTTGCCACTGCATGGTGCACCGGTCAGGTAGTAGACGTATGCGCTCAGCGAGCCGCCGCTCCCACCCGACACTGTCACCGTATTGGCCACCGGCGCCACCGCCTCGGCCGACCCGAAATCGAGGGTTGCCAGGCTTCCTCCATCCGGGATGTCGAGATCCCGCCGGATGATCATGAGATCGGTCGGACCCGGCGCCGCCGCCCGGCGCAGGTATGCCACCAGGTCGTGCGGGCCGGGCTGATTGGTGGCCAGCATGAAGCCCGGCTGGGCGGCACTGGCAAAGTTCAGCCCGCCGCCAAACCCGAGCGACACGTTGTCCAGTGGCCCGAGGCCGGCGACCGAACCGCTGATCCGCCTGCTCGGGGATCCCCCTCCGCAGGTCAACGACCAGAACGCGGATTCCGCGCGGCTGCTGTAGCGGATATCGGTGGTGTAGGCCGGCGGGAACGCGCCGAAGACCTCGGCCAGCGCACCGTGGTCGGAGGTGAGTGCCGGAAATTCCCAGACCTTGCCGACCGGCGTCACCGCCGTCCACGGTCCGTCACCATCCTGATACGCCACCCAGACCGGCAGATCGAAACTGCACTGCGAATAGTCGATGCGGATCATCGCCGGCATCGTCACCGTGATCGACAGCGCCGCGTCGCGGATGATCGTGTCGCCGACGGCGTGAATGGCAACGGGATAGGTCCCCGGGGCAACACCGGACCCCGCCGTGACGACGATCAACGTGCTGTCGGTCACTGGCGATGCCGCGAAGGCCACCGTCATCCCGGTCGGGACGCCGGTCGCGCTGAACGCAATTGCGCCACCATAACCCCCCAGCCGCCGCGCCGTCACCGCCGCGGTGTCGCTGGCCCCGGCCGTGACGGTGACGGCCGCCGGAAGCAGGGTCAGCGCGAATCCCGGCGCCTCCTTCACGGTCAGCGAAACGGACACTGTCACGTCAGCCAGGCCATTCGCCGTGCCTCGGAGAATCACCGGCCAGGTGCCCGTCACGGCACCGGACGCTGCCGTGAACGTGACGGTGGCCCCGTTGCCGGACACGGTGTCCGGCGAGAACGCCACCGTCACGCCGCTCGGCAGGCCGTTGGCGCTCAACGTCACCGCGCCGGTGAAGTTGGTCCGCGCCAGGGTCAGCAGAATCGCCGTTCCGGCGCCTTGCACCACCGACGGGGCCGCTTCGTTCGCCGACATCGTGTATTGCGCCGGCGTCGCTGCCAGGACCGTGAGCACGAAAGTCGCGGTCACCGCAGTCACGCCGCTGCCGGAGGCCTGAACGCTGATCGTGTCCGCGCCCGGCGACGCGCTGGCGCTCACCGTCAGCGTGACGACGACGCTGTTGTTGCCACCGGTCGGTGCCGCCGTCACCGTGCCACTGACGCCGGCCGGTGCGCCGATGAGCGATATCGTGACGTCGCCGGTGAATCCGCCGTTGCGCGTCACCGACCCCATGATCTCCGTCGATCCGCCCTGCTCCACGGCCGCACTGCCTGGGCTGATGGCAAGGCTGATTGACGGATTGCCGCCGCCGTTTCCACCGGTCGATGGGCTGCCGGAGCTGCAGGCGCCGGCCAGTACCAGCAGGGCAGCCGGAAGCGGCGTGCGGAGAAGTGCGGCGGGTCTCATCGGCAATCTCCCGGATTGGGCCGGACGGTCGGCCGTACCCATTCAGGCGGACAATCGGGGAATGTCGGGTCATCCCGGCGGCCGGCTCACCAGAATCCTTCCGCGACTGGTGCCCTCCCGGCGCTGCCAGTAAGATCAATGCTCGGTTTCCCCCCACTGCATCCGTCACTCCGCATCCCGGCCCGGCCGGAGGTCTCATGCGCCGTTCCACCCGCTGGTATCTCGCACTCCTGGCCCCCGCCTTCGCTGGCTGCGCCATGGGCGGTGGCGGGGGCGGATCGGCGCCTCCCGCCGAGACCCGCACCTACTACATCGCCGCCGACACCGTCACCTGGAACTACGCGCCAAGTGGCATGAATCAGGTCACCGGCCAGCCGTTCGACAGCGTGGCTGACTTCTTCGTCAAGAACGACGCCGACAACATCGGCCATGTCTATCTCAAGGCGATCTACCGCGAATACACCGACTCGACCTTCACCACCCTCAAGCCGCGCGATCCGAAGTGGCAGCACCTCGGCATCCTCGGTCCGCTGCTCCGCGCCGTGGTGGGCGACACCATCCGGGTCGTGTTCCGCAACAACACGCCGCACCCGGCCAGCATGCATCCGCACGGCGTCTTCTACACCAAGAGTTCCGAGGGCGCGCCGTACGCCGACTCCACCAGCGGCGCCGACAAGTCCGACGACGCCGTGCCGCCCGGCGGAACCCACGTCTACGTCTGGCCGGTCACCGATCGCGCCGGGCCGGGGCCCAACGATCCCAGCTCGATCCTCTGGATGTACCACTCCCACAGCAACGACGAGCGCGATGTGGATGCCGGGCTGGTCGGTCCGATCATCGTCACCGCACGCAACATGGCCCGCGCCGATGGCACGCCGAAGGACGTCGACCGCGAGTTCGTCGTGGCGTTCGACGAGTTCGACGAGAACCAGAGCTGGTACGTGATGGACAACGCCAGGCGCTACACCCACGATCCGAAGAACGTCAAGCTCGCCACCAGCCCGTTCGGCGAGCTGGCGCTGCTCCCCAATCCCGGGGGGAACGTCATGGAGGCGATGAACGGCTACATCTTCGGCAACCTCCCCGGACTGACCATGAAGGTCGGCGAACATGTCCGCTGGTACATCATGGCCACCACCGGCTTCGAGATCCACGCTCCGCACTGGCACGGCAACGACGTGCTGATCAACGGCATGCGCACCGACGTGGCGTCGCTGCTCCCGATGGCGATGGAAGTGGCCGAAATGGTCCCCGACGATCCCGGCACCTGGCTGTTCCACTGTCACGTGGGACCCCACATCCTCGCCGGGATGCAGGCGTTGTATCACGTGGCGCCAAAATGACCGTTGACCGCCTCGCCGCCGGCCTCGCCGACCGCTATCGCATCGAGCGCGAGCTGGGCGCCGGCGGCATGGCAACGGTCTGGCTCGCCGAAGACCTCAAGCACGATCGCAAGGTCGCCATCAAGGTGCTCCACCCCGACCTGGCGGCGGCCCTTGGCGCCCAGCGCTTCCTGCAGGAGATCAAGACCACCGCCAACCTGCAGCATCCCCACATCCTTCCGCTGCACGATTCGGGAGAAGTGATCGAAGGTCATCCCGAGCAGGGCGATGGATCGCGTTCCCTCTTCTATGTCATGCCGTTCGTCGAAGGGGAATCGCTCCGTGCCCGCCTGACCCGCGAGAAACCGCTGCCGATCGGCGAGGCGGTCCGGATCGCCCAGGAAGTCGCCAGCGCCCTCGACTACGCTCATCGCCACGGCGTCATTCATCGCGACATCAAGCCCGAGAACATCCTGCTGCACGACGGCTCGGCGCTGGTCGCCGACTTCGGCATTGCGCTCGCGGTCCAGACCGCCGGCGGCGAACGGATGACCCAGACCGGCCTCTCCCTCGGCACGCCGCAGTACATGAGCCCCGAGCAAGCGATGGGCGAGCGGCAGATCGACGCCCGCAGCGACATCTACGCCCTCGGCGCCGTGCTCTACGAGATGCTCGCGGGTGATCCACCGTTCACCGGCTCGACGGTGCAGGCCATTGTCGCCAAGGTGATGACCGAGCGCCCGACGCCGCTGCACACCCTGCGCGACACGGTCCCGCCCGGCATCGAGGCGGCGGTGATGCGTGCGCTGGCCAAGCTCCCGGCCGATCGCTTCAGCTCGGCGGCCGAGTTCGGTGCCGCGCTGGCAGCTCCCCCGACCGCCGCCATGCTCGCGTCACCGGCGCCACCGCCAAGCGCGCTGCAACGCCGGCTGGTCCGGACCCGCTTCGCCGCCGTCGCCCTCGGTTGCATTGCCCTCGCGGCGACCGCGGCGGCGTACTGGCAATGGCGCGGTGGCAGTCGAACGACAGCGGCGCCGGTGCGGCGCCTCGAGTTCACCGTCTCGAACAAGCCGGGAATCGCCTATCCCACGCTCGGCACCGTCGCCGATCTCGCCCTCTCGCCGGACGGCCAGCGGGCGGTGGTCTCCGTCGAGACAGCCACCGGCTGGATTCTCGCGGTCCGCAGCCTCGACCAGCTCACGGCCCGCCTCCTCCCCGGCACCGAGAACGCCGACTATCCCGCCTTTTCTCCCGACGGCCGCTGGGTTGCCTTCCAGGCCTCCGACGGCGCCATCCGCAAGATTGCCGTCACCGGCACGCCGGTCGTGACGATCACGCCGCCGCAGGCCGCCGATCTCGGCGGGCTCGCCTGGCTCTCGGACCACGAGATCGTCTACCCGCCGCAGGCGCCGGGAACGGTCGGGATGTATCGCGTCCCGGCCGACGGCGGCACGCCGACCGCGCTGACCGCCGTCGATACCACTGCCGAGCGTTACCAGCTGGTGCCGATCGTCGTCGACGACGGGAAGGTCGTGGTGTACACCAGCACCAAGGGCACCGCCGATGATGTGACCCTCGCCGCGATTCGCCTCAGCGATCACAAGTCGCGCATCTACTCCGAACTGCGCGGCGCCAAGGCGCTCGGCCTGGTCGACGGTCAGCTGGTGTATGTCCGCCCCGACGGCGGGATCATGGCGGTGCCGTTCAACCCCCGCACCCTCGAGGTGGGGACGCCGATCCAGGTCGGCGACAGTGTCGCCGTGCGCAGCTGGTTTGCCGGCGCCGAGCTGGCACCCGACGGCACGTTGCTCTATCAGCAGGGCGGCTCGGCGGCACAACTCGTGCGCGTGACCGTCGCCGGCACCGTGACGGTGCTCGCGAGCGCGGCACAGCAGTACCTGCATCCGCGCTTCTCACCGGATGGACGCGAGCTGGCATACGAGGTCGTCAACGGGCAGGGCGCCGACATCTGGACCCTCGATCTCGCCTCCGGCGCCACTCGGCGCCTCACCAACGGCGGTACCAACGACCGCCCCGAATGGTCGGCTGATGGCAAGCGCGTGCTCTATTCGTCACTGCACAACGCCAGCGCGCAGCTCTGGTGGCAGCCGGTCGACGGCAGCGCGCCGGCAGCCCGGATTCCGGTCAACGCCACGCTGGTCAACGAGGGCGTGCTGACACCCGACGGCCGCTCCCTGGTGTATCGCTTCGACACGTGGGCCACCAACCGCGACATCTGGATGATGCCGATCGATTCCGCCGACAAGGCGGTGCCGCTGGTCAATTCGGTCTACGACGAGAAGCAGCCGAGGGTCTCGCCGGACGGGAAGTGGCTGGTGTACATCTCCAACGAATCGGGACCATACGAGGTCTACGTCCGGCCACTGTCGCCCACCGGAGGGCACGTGCCGATCTCGGCCGGCGGCGGCTGGGAACCACTCTGGGGCGCCGACAGCAAGCACATCTATTATCGCTCGGGCGAATCGGTGATCGAGGCGACGCTCACGACGACGCCGACGGTGGCGGTGACCGGACGGCGCACCCTCTTCACCGGGCCGTACGCCACTGACGTCTACCACGCCGACTGGGACATCGCGCCGGACGGGCAGAGCTTCGTCATGGTGCAGCCGGCCAACGACCAGCGGCGGCTGGTGATGGTCGTCAACTGGACGACGGAACTCCGCCGCCGGCTGGAGGGAGCGAAGTAGACTGGAATCGGAGGTCGTGATGCTCCAGATCATGCGTCGCGCGGCGCCGAAAGCGACATTGGCGATCCTCGCCATGGTCGCTTTCGCCACGACGGCATCGGCCCAGCAGCGCACATACCCGGTCGTCACCTTCCACGGCGAGCCACCGGCCTGGCACCTCGAGAAGCTCGCCACGATTCTCTCACCGGACGGCGTCGGCTTCACCCGGGCGACTGCTGCACTGCTCGACCCGAAAGGCGGCCTCATCGTCCTCGATCCCCACGAACGGACCCTCTACCGCTTCGACGACAGCGGCGGGTCGCTCGGCACCATCGGCCGGGTCGGATCGGGGCCGTCCGAATTCCGCGTGCCCGAAGCGATCGGTTGGCTCGGCGATGAGTTGATGGTGTACGACCCGGAGAACGGCCGGGTGCTCCGCTGGGATCGCAAGGCCGGCTTTCACGGCCAATGGACGTTGACGTCGCGCGTCACCGGCGACCTGCCGGTCTTCGACGGCGCCAACGGCACACTCTGGATCTACCAGGGCGGCAAGGGTCCCAGCGGCAAGTACCAGGCAAACTTCATGCGTTTCCCGCCGGCCGGCCACGGCGACACCATCTGGCTGCCCCTGCAGAATGCCCCCGTCACGAACGGCCCACCGAAGGGCCACGACGGCTATGTCGTCTGCGTCGAGCCACACGAGTTCACGTGGTTCGATTCGCCGTTCTGGAATCCGCCGCAGAAGCGGGTCGTCACCCTGCAGGGCAACCTCGTGCACACCACGGGCCGCGACTATCGGCTGGCGGTCACCGACGCCGCCGGCGATACCGTCGAGGTGCTTGTACACGATGCAAGGCGGGCACCGATCTCCGACGCCGAATGGAAGGACGGCATCTCCGATTATCGGGACTGGCTGCCGAAACATCCCGACGCGTCGTGCACCGGGCGCGAGTCCCGCGCCGGTTCCAAGCCGGCAATCCGCGACCTCGCCACCGACGACTCGGGCCGGGTGTGGGTCGAGCGATACATGAAGACGGGCTTCCGATGGGAAGCGTGGCAGGGTGATCGGATCGTGGGAGCATTCGACGTCGCCGACACCGCGGCCAATATCAGGGTCGACATCCGCGGCGATCGCGTGGCGTTCCTCCGGTATCATGAAAGCGATGGCGGCCAGCAGGTGCTCCTCTACCGGATCGTCAGATGATCGCTCACCGGGCAGACGGCCCCGCCGCCCGCCTGGCCCACGGCACCGTGTTCGTCCCGTCCGGCGCCTCTCTGGCGCCCCCGCCGGTTCCGAGCTATCTCATTCCCCGGATTTCCACTGGGAACAACGGTTGAGCCCCACCGGAAGAGGTGCACCATGTTGCACGTCGAGCTGAACTTCGTGGCGGTACTCGTCGCTGGTGTTGTCGCGTTCGTGCTGGGATGGCTCTGGTACAGCCCGGTGCTCTTCCTCAAGCCGTGGATGCGGGCGCGCGGCATGGATCCGGCCACGATGGCGGGAGCCGGCATGCCGATCCGCAAGGTGATCACCGAGTTGATCCGGTGCCTCGTCCTGGCGTTCTTCCTGGCGCACCTCGTCGCCGAATTCGCTCCGAAGACGTGGATGTCGGCGGCGCACTACGGGATCTTCCTCTGGATCACCTTTCCGGTGATCCTCTATTGGGGGTCGTCGTTGTGGGAGGACCACCCGACGATGGCCAGCCTGATCGATGCCGGTGACTGGTTCGTCAAGATCGTCTCGATCGTTCTGGTGTTGTTCTTCTGGAGGTAGGGTCGGAACCGCATTTCGCGCCTGACGGCCGCTTCCGGAACCCGTGGCCCGACAGCGAGCCGCGCGGCTGGCGCGACGTGCTCCGCTGGCAACGCGAACGGCGTGGGCAGCGCTTTGCGCCCACGCCGCCGCGCGGCAGCTTCGCCACCGCCCCGCCCGACATCGTCCGTCCTCGCCGCAACGCCGATGAATTCGCCGCCACCTGGATCGGGCACGCCACCGTGCTGCTCCAGGTCGGCGGCCGCAACATCCTCACCGATCCGATGTTCGGCGAACGCGCCTTCCCCGTGCAGTGGATCGGGCCGCGCCGGGTCATGCCGCCGGCCGTCGCGATCGATGCGCTGCCGCCGCTCGACATCGTGGCGCTCTCGCACAGCCACTACGATCACCTCGACAAGACATCGGTCAGGCGCATCGCCCACGCCCACCCCGATGCCACGTGGGTCGTCCCGCTCCGGCTCGGCCGTTACATCCGCCCGTGGGGCGTGCGCCGGATCGTCGAACTCGACTGGTGGGATGGCGCCGACATCGACGGTGTCCGCGTCACGGCGACTCCGGCCCGCCACTTCAGTGCGCGGCGCGCCGGCGATCGCAATCGCACGCTGTGGTGCGGCTTTGCCTTCGACGTCGCGGGCCGGCGCAGCTACTTCGCCGGCGACACCGCATATCACCCCGAATTCGCCCCCATCGGCTCGCGGCTCGGCCCCTTCGACCTCGCGATGATCCCTATCGGCGCCTACGACCCGCGCTGGTTCATGCATGTCGTCCACGTCGACCCCGAGGAGGCGGTCCGGCTCTATCGCGATCTCGTGTCGGCCCACCCCGCGGCGCCGCTGCCGCTGATGCTCGCCATCCACTGGGGCACCTTCCGCCTCACCGACGAACCGATGGACGAACCGCCCCGTCGCGCCGCGACCCGGTGGCGGGAGGTCGGCCTCCCCACCGACCGGCTCTGGATCGCCCGCTTCGGCGAAACCCGCCTCATCGGCTGACGCCGGAAACACGAAGACCGCGGAGTGATCCGCGGCCTCCGTGGTTCTCGGCTCCGGGCTCCGGGCTCCGGGCCCCGGGCCCCGGGCTCTCGGCTCCGGGCTCCGGGCCCCGGGCTCTGGGCTCTGGGCCGCCTCTCCCCTACCTCGCCGAATCCGCCGTCTCGTGCAGCGTCGAGTTGATGAACTTCTCGATGTCGCCCTGCAGTTCCTTGGCCGACGTCTGGTTGAGGTACGCCATGTGACCGCTCTGGTAGTAGTCGAACTGCACCCGGTCGCGGTACGTCTTGTCGAAGCCGAGATGGGAGAAGTCATACTCGGCGTTGGCAAACGGCGTCGCCATGTCGTAGTACCCCGCGCCGACCATCACGTGCAGGTAGGGATTCTTCGCCATCGCCAGCCGCAGCGATTCGATCTCGCTGGGATATTGCCCCTGCGGGTATTCCCAGCGGCCGGTGTGGCCGCCCATGTAGTACTGCAGGTTGCTCGTGTAGTCCAGGTCGTTGTGCAGGTAGCGCATGAACGCCGACATGAACGCCCCGGTCGGCGCCTCGTCCGACGGATCGTAGTCCTGGCGCTGGCTGGCCGGCGTGCCATTGATGCCGATCAGCCGGCTGTCGTAGCGCCCCACCATCTCGCGCTGGTCGCGCAGCAGTTCGGTGCGGAAGATGCCGTCCGAGATCCGCAGGTTCGAGTTGAGCACGAACTGCTTCGACACGCCGGTCATCGACGCCACCTTCTGCGCCACCGCGTCGCGCTCCGCATCGGTGAGCGTGTTCCCCTTGGCCAGCGCCGCCAGGTAGTCGCCGAAGGCATAGGTGCGGGCCGCCTGGGCAATCTGCGCGACCGATTCCTTCTCCATCTCCGGCGAGAGCTTCTTGTGGTACCACGCCGTGGTGGCGAAGGTCGGCAGGAACGCCGCGTAGCCAATGTCGTTGGTCGGCGACGGCGAGATGTACTGGAAATCGAGCACCGTGCCCAGCAGCATGATGCCGTTCAGCTCGATTCCCTCGTTGCTCTGCAGCTCCGAGGCCAGCCCGGCCGAGCGGTAGGTGCCGTAGCTCTCCCCGAAGAGGTACTTCGGCGACTGCCAGCGCTGGTACTTGTCGAGGTAGTCACGGATGAATTCGCCGAACATCGCGATGTCGTTGCGGTCACCGGTGAACTCGGTCACCTGGTGCCCCTTGGCCGGCCGGGAATAGCCGGTGTTCATCGCGTCGATCTGCACCAGGTCGGTCACGTCGAGCGGCGAATACTGGTTGGCCACCAGGTCGTACGGCGGCGCCGGCTCGGAGCCGTTCGGCCCCATCTGCGGATGCATCGGCGACATGATCCCCATGCTCAGCCAGATCGACGCCGACCCCGGCCCGCCGTTGAAGAAGAACGTCACCGGGCGCTTGGTGGAATCTTCGCCGTTCTTGGTGTAGGAGATGTAGAAGACGCTTGCCTTGGGCTTCCCGTCGTCGTCGCGCAGCACCATGGTGCCGGCGCGCGCCGTGTAGGAAATCTGCTTGCCGTCGATGCTCACCGTGTGCTGCGTGGTGGAGACGTGTTCCACCGCCGCAACGCCCGAGGTATCGGCTTCGTCAGCGCCGCCTCGACCACCACCGCGTCCGCCGCCCGGCGCCGAGCCGCGCTGCGCGGCGGCGGGGGCAACCATCAGGGCGGAGGCAACTGCACCGAACAACAACGAACGACCGGACATGGCGTTTCTCCTTGGGACCTGGCGCCGACACGCAGAGGACAGATCCGGGATCTCCCGGATCGCGCGCGCGATCATCGGCAATGACATGCGCACCCGCGGGGGGCCTGCGGGGCACCAGAACATACGGCGCGCGAGGAGGAGGGTCAATTGAAATGGCGGATCGTGCCGCCTCCGACCGGAAGGGCTGCCGGGGGCGGTGACCGCCACTCTGGCGACACCATGAATTGGATATAGTGTCACTACAACGAATTCGTGAAGGCCCCCCGACGACGCTCGCGGCTCCGGACTGCCCTTCTCCCCGGGCCGCCTCTCAGAACGTCACGTTCACCTGCAGATCGTGCCCGTTCGGCACCGCCGACTGCGATGCCAGGCTGGCGACCAGCGTGCCGTGCGCGACGTAGCTGCCGTACGCACCACCCGCATCGCCCTCGGCCAGCTTGAGTGACGTGATGGTGAGGGTGAACGTGCCGGTGCCGCCGTTCGGGCCGCTCTCCGACCATTCGCCCACGGCGTTCCCCGCCGTCATGACCACCGTGATCCCCGACCCCGCCGCGGTCTTCTCGGTCCAGCGGCCGGTCTTCGCCGCGCCGGAGAGCTGGATCCCGCTGGTCAGCGCAAGAGTGGCGCCCTTGATCGTGCCGCTCGAGAGGCGGCCGATCACCAGTCCGGGGTTGTCGTCGCTGCTCGCTTCCAATGTGATCGACGTGACGCCGGCGGCACTCACGATGTTGAGCGTGCACGGCCCACCGGCCTGCAACGCCTGCCCCGATGCCGCCGCGCCGCCCAGCGTGGCGGTGCAGTGCGCCGCCGGCTTCTGCGCGGCCAGCGGTCCGGCAAGGAAGAGAGCGCCGACGACGAGGCAAGACGTGCCCCGCGCGAGTCGGTCGAATGGACGGATCATTGTTGCTCCGATCTGATCGTGTGTCATCTCACCTTCAATCCGATCTCCTGATTCTGGTTGTCGTAGAGCACCTGGTAGTGCGCAAACGGAATGATCCCCGCATAGAGCGCCGTGGTGGTGCCGCTCGCCGTCGACGGCTCGAGCTTGACGCGGGTCGCGCCACTCGCCGTCACGGTGAAGTCGAGCGGCGGCGCGCTGCTGCGGCCCTCGTGGAAGGTGAAGCGCGCCGGGTCGCCGTTGCGGAACCGCACCTGCGCGCTGCCACGAGCGAACGTCGCATGCACCCCCGGCGCTCCGGTGTCGAGCATCGTGGGGCCGCAGAGCTCCTTGTGCATCCGCACATCCGAAAGGCAGCCCTGGATCCCGTCGTGCGGCTTCCCGTTGGCGTTGATGTGGAACAGGGCGAACCCGGCGAGGTCGGCGGCGGTCGGGTTGAGGATCAGCTGGCCGTTGTGATGGTCACCCGGCGTCGGCACTTCGATGATCCAGTTGGTCACGCCCAGCGCGGGGAGCGGGTTGGCCACCGACCCGTGCGAGAAGTTGACGCCGATGATCGCCCGGAACCCGGCGCCCGACGAGCCGGAACCGCCAAGGCGGTATTCGCTCTGCGGCATGCGCACCGCGGGACAGTTCTGGCGCTTGTGGTCGCAGCCGACGAACGTCACCACCTGGATCCCGACCCGCGCCGCGCTGCGGATCCCGCCGAGGGTCACGAACGCCCGCCCCACGATGCCGTGCAATTGCACGCCCGAGCCGTACGAGATGGCGCTGCTGTCGTGAGTCGGGATGTAGTCGGCGGCGGTGATCGTCCCGGGCAACACCCGGAAGCCACCCGAGCCGGTGTCCAGCATCGCCTCGACCTCGGTCGAGCCGATGGTCACCGGTATCGAGTAGCGGACCACCCCGCCCGGCATCATGCGGAGGCGGATCGGAACCACTACCCGCGCCTCGGCGGGCCGCTCGGCGCGCTGCGGCACCGCACGGGCGAGTGACGGACGGAACGGCACGGCAAGCAGGAGGGTGACGGCGGTGGCGGCCGCCAGCGCGCGCAACGGCGGGTGCATCCCGGAGCTCCGGAGAGGGTCGGGAGACAAGGTGGTCGGCGGTGTCAGATGGGTGTCAACGGCGATCAACCGGGCCACCCAGCCCCCGTTCCCTTACGCCCGCCTGCACCACGGAGGGCCAGCCCCCAGCCCCCGATCCCTCACGCCCGCCTGCACCACGGAGGGCCAGCCCCCAGCCACCAGCCCCCGTTCCCGCTCGCCCGCCTGCACCACGGAGGGCCAGCCCCCAGCCCCCGATCCCTCACGCCCGCCTGCACCACGGAGGGCCAGCCCCCAGCCCCCAGCCCCCGATCCCTCACGCCCGCCTGCACCACGGAGGGCCAGCCCGCAGCCAATCCGCGGCCTTTCCGACCTGCGCAGTGGGGGCACGACAGGGCCTCGCAGCGGAGGTAACTTCGCGCCGCCTGAACCCCGCCCTTCACCGGAGGGCCAGTGCGTGGCGGCGCGAAGTTCGGAGCCAGAGGCCCTGTCGTGCCCCCACCAGCCGCAGGAACTCAACCCGCGCAACGCGAAGTTCGGAGCCAGAGGCCCTGTCGTGCCCCGACCAGCCGCAGGAGCTCAACCCGCGCACCGGCGCTCAACTCGCGCGTCGGGTCCGTCCGCGGAGGGGGGCCTAGTGTATCGTGTCGCCGGACTTGTCCAGCTGCACCACCGGCGCGATTCCGGTCGCCTTCACCGCGGCGCTGATCTTCGCTCCGTCGCCGACCACCAGGATCATCAGGTGGTCGGGATCCATGTATTTGGAAGTCATCGCCGCCACGTCGCTCGCGGTCGTGGCGCGGACCGAAGCGATGTAGCTCGACCACCAGCCTGTCGGCAGGTCGTTGTCGACCACCCGTGCCACGACCGACGCCGTCCCGGCGTTCGACTGCAGGTCCGATGGCAGCGACAGTGTCAGAGAATTCTTTGCCGCGGTCAGCTCGTCGGCCGTCACCGGCGTGGTGCCGGTCATTCCGCGAATCTGCTTCACCGCCTCGATCAGCGACGAATCGGTCTTCTCCCGCGTCACCGCGCCCAATGCGCGCTCCGAGCCCGGTCCCTTGAGCCACGCCGGGTACGAGTTGAAGCCGTAGCTCCAGCCGTGCTGCTCGCGGATGTCGGAGTTGAGCCGCGACTGGAACATCCCGCCGAGGATCGCATTCATCACGTCGATCTTCGGCATGTCGGGCGAATAGGCCGGCGGGATTGTCCGTGCCAGGATGATCTCCGATTGCGGCTTGTCGGGCATGTCCACCAGGTAGATGGTGGTGGGCCGCGGCGCCGGCGCGGCGGGGTAGTCGGCCACCAGCTTGCGCCCGCCGGCGGGCCACGCCGCAAACGCCCGTTCCAGCTTTGCCTTGGCCACCGCCCGCGACATGTCGCCCACCACGTACACCGTGGCGTTGACCGGGACAAAGAGCTGCCGGGCAAGGTTGGCGACGTCATCGCGCGTCACCGCCCGCAGGTCGGCGTCGGTCACCACCTGTCCGTACGGCTGGTTGCCGTAGAGCAGCTTCGGCGCAATCTCCGACGCCACCGTCCCCACCACGTCCTGCCCGCGGGTGTACGCCGCCAGCGCCTGGGCGCGGAGCCGCTCCAGCGCCGGCGCCGGGAACGTCGAGTGCAGCATCATGTCCATCATGATCGAAAGCGTCGAGTCGAACGTCCGCGACAGTGACGAGAACGACGCACTCCCCGACTCGTCACCGACGCCGAATCCGACGTTGGTGCCGAGCAGTGCCAGCGCGTTGTTGAGCTGGTCGGCGCTGCGCGTCGTGGTCCCCTCGCGCATCATCGCCCCGACGAATTCCGACACCCCTTCCCGGGTCCCCAGCTGGTTGGTCCCGCCGTTGAAGTGGATCGAGAAGGTGACGATCGGCAGCTCGTGGCGCTCCACCACCACCAGGCGCGCGCCATTCGACAGCGTGTCGACCGACCACGACGGCAACCGGAACGCCGGCGTCGGACCCACCGGCGGCGGCTGGGTCCGGTCGAGTGTGCCGCCCTGCGCCGTGGCCGCGGCGGGCGCCAGCACCACCAGCGCGGCAAGCAATCCCTGGATGCGACGCGTCACTGGCCCACCTCCTGCTGCGATGCGAACGGTGAAGTGATCGGGGTCGACTGGTCGGCGTGCGCCGCCATGTTGCGCTTCCCCATCGGGACGGCCGACAGCACGATGCGGTCGGCGCCGAGGTACTCGTTGGCAACCCGCTTGACGTCGGCCGCCGTCACCGCCTGCGTCTCGGTGATGTCCTTGATGTACCACGACGGATCACCGTGATAGATCCAGCCGCTCGCCAGCGTCATCGCCTTCCCCAGCATCGACTGCAGCCGGTTGTACGACCCGAACTCGATGCTCGCCGTCGCCTTCTTCATCTGCTCGGCCGTCGGCCCCTCCGCCTTGAACCGGTCGATCATCGAATCGATCGCCGACTCCAGCCGGGTCAGGTCGGTGCCGGGAATCGGCACCACCGTCAGGCCGACCGTGCCGGCGTTCTCGTTCATGTCGGGACGCAACGAGATCGACGATGCCCACTTGCGGTTGTAGACGAACTCCCTGGTGAGCCACTGGGTCCGGTCGCCGCTGATGATCGACCCCATGATGCCGAGCGCGGCGCGATCGGCCGACTGCACCCCCACCCCGGGCCACTCCATGTAGAGCTGCGGCAGCGACACGTGATCTTCGTAGACGAAGCGCTTCGACGCGGCGAGGTGCGCTGGCGGCACCGTCGGCCGGACAATCGGCGGGCCGCTCGGAATCGGGCCGAAGTACTTCTGCACCCATGCCCTGGCCTGCGCCGGATTGAAGTCGCCGGCAATCACGAGCACCGCGTTGTTGGGACCGTACCACTTGTTGTAGAACGCCTTGACGTCGGCCTCCGACGCCGCGGTGAGGTCCGCCATCGACCCGATCACCGGCCAGTGGTACGGATGCCCCGCCGGATACATCTCGGCGTCCATGATCTCGCCCACCCGGCCGTACGGACGGTTGTCATAGCTCTGGCGCCGCTCGTTCTTCACCACGTCGCGCTGCTCGTTGAGCTTGGTGGTGTCGAGCGCGTCGAGCAGCCACCCCATCCGGTCGGATTCCAGCCAGATCTCGGTCTCGAGGTAGTTCGACGGCACCGACTCGTAGAAGTTGGTCTTGTCGCTGTTGGTCGAGCCGTTGTTGTAGCCACCGACGCCCTCGGTGTACTTGTCGTGCATGCCGTAGGGCACGTGCCCCGAGCCGGTGAACATCACGTGCTCGAAGAGGTGGGCAAATCCGGTCCGTCCAACCTCCTCGTTCTTCGACCCGACGTGATGCTCCACATCGACTGCCACCACCGGGGCCGAATGGTCCACCGACAGCAGCACGGTGAGGCCGTTGGACAACCGGTACGACTCGACGGGAATCTTCGGCAGCGGCTGCTTGCCCTGCTGGGCGGCAGCCGGGGCCGCGGCGGCGATGACGCCGAGCAGCGCCAGGGAGCAGAAGGACATGCCCTTCACGGAACCTCCGGGGTGGGGAATCGGCCATGAAGCTACAGCGGAATTGCCCGGAGCCCAGAGCCCGGTGCCCGGAGCCCGGAGCCCGGAGCCCGGGGCCCCGTCCCGGCGCGCCTGCGCCAATTGCGCATTGCCGTTCTTCGCCGTACGATGAGTCTTCCGGTCGTTCGCGATGCAATTCGCCCCCACGAACCGCAACGGGAGAATCTCCATGCCACTCTATCTCGATGTACACAACCTCGACGGTCCGGTCTCGGCCAAGGACGTCGAGGAGGCGCACCGCAAGGACCTCGAGCTGCAGGGAAAGCACGGCGTCAAGTACCAGCGGTACTGGGTCGACGAGAAGCAGGGCAAGATCTTCTGCCTCGTCGAGGCGCCCAACAAGGACGCGGCCAACATCGTCCACAAGCATTCCCACGGCATGGTCGCCGACGAGATCTACGAGGTGAAGGAAGGGGCCTGACGCCCCCGGCGCCCCGGATGGTATCCTTGATGACCACCATGGATGCCTCCAGGATGCCTGATTCCGCCGAGTTTCAACGGTCGCTGCTGCAGGCGATCAACGATGCGTCGCCCGACGGAATCCTCGTCGTCGACGACCACGGCATCATTGTCTCCCACAACCGCCGCTTCATGGAGATCTGGGGGATCAACGAGGCCGACATCGACTCGACCAGGCCCGCCCACGCCATCGGCGCGCGCGACGAGCCACTCCTCGTCATGGTGCTGCAGAAGGTGCGCAACAGCGACGAGTTCCTGGCGCGGGTGCAGCGGCTCTACGCCAACCCCGACCTCGACGACCATTGCGAGATCGAACTCCGCGACGAACGGACCCTCGAACGCCACTCCACCGTGCTCCGCGGCGAAGACGGGAAATACCTCGGCCGGGTCTGGTATTTCCGCGACGTCACCGGGCACAAGCGGGTCGAACGCGAGCTGCGCCGGCTGGCGCGGCATGACCCGCTCACCGGTGCCATCAACCGCGGCTACTACGACGAGCGCGCCGAAGAAGAATTCGATCGCGCCCGGCGATACAACACGCCGCTGGCCATCGCGGAAATCGACATCGACCATTTCAAGCAGATCAACGACCGCTACGGGCACGCCGCGGGTGACGAACTGCTCAAGGCGGTCGCCGATGCGGCGCGCGGCATGATGCGCAAGACCAACCTCTTTGCCCGGATCGGTGGCGAGGAATTCGCGGTGCTCCTCGTCAACACGCCGATCGAAGGGGCGCTGATCTTTGCCGAGCGGTTGCGGGAGCTGATCGAAGCAACGACGGTGACGGTGCAGGGCGCGGCGGTGTCGTGCACCGTCAGCATCGGCGTGGCGGTGCGGCACCTGGACGATGCGTCGGCGGAAGATTGCCTCCGGCGCGCCGACACGGCGATGTATCGCGCCAAGGAGAAGGGGCGCAACCGGGTGCAGGTCGGCTAGGCGTCGCTCAGCTGCTGTTCACCGCAAGGCCGATGATCCCGAAGAGTGCCGCGCTGATCATGATCGCGGCCGGGCTCCGGAACCCCACCACCCACGCCATCCCCCCGCCAAAGAGCAGGCCGAGGACCAGGCCGTGCCACGCCTCGCGCTGGGCGGTGGCGGTGGAGTCGGCCATGGCGCGGAGCCGGAGCGAGGGCGCCGGCCGGAGCGACGTGGGCGCCGGTGCACGGAGCGGTACTGCCTGCGACGAGGCACCAAGACGCGGCCCCGGCAGCGACTGCCCGGCGCCGGGCCCGGCGCCGACCAGCAGCAGCATGACCGCACCAGCAAACGCGTAGCGGGGCATGGTGGAATGTACCCGGCATTGCCCGCCGGCCCGTCCCCGGTAACTATTCTCCCCGCCTCTGACCGGCGGCCCCGTGCTCGTCCCGAAGCTGTTCAGTACCCTCCGCGGCTACACCCGACAGCAATTCCTGACCGATATCTCCGCCGGCGTCATCGTCGGCATCGTCGCCATTCCGCTCGCCATCGCCTTTGCCGTGGCCAGCGGCGTCACCCCCGAACGCGGCCTCTACACGGCGATCATCGCCGGCTTCCTGATCTCGGCCCTTGGCGGGTCGCGAGTCCAGATCGGCGGGCCCACCGGCGCGTTCATCGTCATCGTCTACGCCATCGTCCAGCGCTACGGCCTCGATGGCCTGCAACTGGCCGGGATGATGGCGGGCGTGCTGCTCATCGGCTTCGGGCTGGCACGACTTGGCGCCGCGATCAAGTTCATTCCGCACACCGTCGTGATCGGCTTCACCAGCGGCATCGCGGTCGTCATCCTCTCCAGCCAGGTCAAGGACTTCCTCGGCCTCGACGTTGCCACCGTGCCAGCGGCGTTCGTCCCGAAGTGGCAGCTCTTCCTCACCCACCTCGCGTCGGTCAACCCGTGGGCGCTGGCCATCTCGGTCGGCGCGATCGTGGTCATCTGGCTCTGGCCGTTCGTCAGCCGGCGCGTCCCGGGGCCGTTCGTCGTCGTGGTCGCCTCGGCCATCGTCGTTCGCCTCTTCCATCTTCCCGTGGAGACCATCGGATCGCGCTTCGGCGCCATCCACGCCGGGCTCCCTGCACCGGTGCTTCCGCATATTACCGCGGCGCGCATTTCGGCCCTGATCGGCCCAGCGTTCACCATCGCGCTGCTCGGCTCGGTGGAGTCGCTGTTGTCGGCGGTGGTGGCCGACGGGATGATCGGCGGCCGGCACCGCTCCAACATGGAGCTCGTCGCCCAGGGCATCGCCAACATCGCCAGCCCCCTCTTCGGCGGGATCCCCGCCACCGGCGCCATCGCGCGCACCGCGACCAACGTCAAGAACGGCGGCCGCACCCCGGTGGCCGGCATGGTGCACGCGGCGACGCTGCTGCTCATCACCCTCTTCTTCGGGCGCCTTGCCGCGCTCATTCCGATGGCGGCGCTGGCCGGCATCCTGGTCGTCGTGTCGTACCACATGAGCGAGTGGCGTTCGTTCCGCGGGCTGTTGCGCTCGCCGCGGAGCGACGTGGCGGTGCTGCTGGTGACGTTCCTGCTGACGGTGTTCGTCGACCTCACCACCGCCATCGAGGTCGGGATGGTGCTCGCCGCGTTCCTCTTCATGAAGCGGATGGCCGACGTCACCAACGTCACGCCGATCTCGCGCGAGGTGTCAGACCCCGACGCCGCCGAAGAAGCCGACATGGAGATCATCGCTCCGGCCGCGATTCCCGACGACGTGCAGGTCTACGAGATCAACGGCCCGTTCTTCTTTGGCGCGGCGGAGACCTTCCGCAACGCCATCGACACGGTGGCCCGCAAGCCGAAGACGCTGGTCATCCGGCTGCGCCATGTGCCGGCGATCGACGCCACCGGCATCCATGCGCTGCGCACCGTGGTCCGCCAGGCGCGCGCCGATGGCATCCGCGTCATCCTCAGCGGACTGCACGCCCAGCCGATGGTGGCGATGGCGCAATCGGGGTTGCTGGAAGAGGTCGGTGAGAGTGACCTGGCCGACAGCCTTCCGGAGGCGTTGCGGATGGCGCGGGGGGAGTAGCGAAGTGTCCTGAACGGCCACTCCAGACGATCCGCGGAAGCTCAGCCGGACCGGTCCCGCTCAGGTGAAATGCAGTGCCCGCTGGAAGTCGTCCGGACTCGTCGCGGCGGCCATCGCCACATCGAGCGTGATCATGCCGTTCCGGTGCAGCTCCAGCAGGTTCTGGTCGAACGACTGTGTCCCGTACATCGTGTGGCCGTCCTCGATCAGCTTGACGATCTCGAACGTCCGTTCCGGGTCGGCAATGCATTCCTCGATCGCCTGGGTGTGCCGCATCACCTCCACCGCCAGGATGCGACCCTTTCCGTCGGCCCTCGGCAGCAGCCGCTGCGACACCATCGCGCGCAGCACCTCCGACAGCCTCTTCCGCACCCCCAGCTGCTCGTTGGGCTCGAACACGCTGGCAAACCGGGTCACCCCGCGCACCGAGTCGGTGGTGTGCACCGTCGCGAGGATCAGGTGCCCGGTTTCGGCGGCCTGCAGTGACACGTCGACCGTGACGCGGTCGCGCATCTCCCCGATCAGGATGATGTCGGGGTCCTGGCGCAATGCCGCCCGCAGCGCCGGCCCGAAACCCTCGGTGTCGGAACCTACTTCACGCTGGATCACGATCGATTCATAGTCCCGGTGCAGGAACTCGATCGGGTCCTCGATGGTGATGATCTTCTTCCGCTTGTGCCGGTTCACGTGGTTCACGATCGATGCCAGCGTCGACGACTTGCCGCTGCCGGTCGTGCCGGACACCAGGATCAGGCCCCGCTCCTCCATCGCGATGTCGGCAATCACCGGCGGGAGGTTCAGCTCCTCGAAGGTCGGGATCACGTCGGGAATGCTGCGCAGCACCGCGGAGAACGACCCGCGCTGCACGCAGACGTTGACCCGGAATCGCGACACCCCGGACAGCGAGTAGGAGCAGTCCACTTCGGTCAGTTCGCGCAGTGCTGCGTCGATCGCCTCGGGCGCCACCTTCTTCGAATTCACCAGGACGTGGGCGGTGATCTCGGCGGTGTCGGCGGCGGTGAGCACCGGCGAGTCCTCGATCGGCACCACCTCGCCGCGCAGCCGCAATCGCATCTTCCCGCCGGCACTGATGTGCAGGTCGGAGGCCTTGCTCTGATGCGCGAGCTTCAGCGCGGCGGTGAATGCATCGAGAATCGCCATGGTGCCTCCATGGAACGGATTCGTCTTTTCGGGGAACCGACCGGAAGGCTAGCGGGAGGGGGCCCCGTTGTCATCCCGAGCGCAGCAGGCGCAGCGCGGTCATCCCGAGCGAAGCGAGGGATCTCAATGCCGGCGACTCAACGATGTCATCCCGAGCGCAGCCCGCACCAGCTCACCCGCTACCTCACCCCGTCGCACCCCGGCATCCGGAACGCCGAGATCCGCGACGACGACGCTGTCTCCCCGGCCCGCACGTACGCGCCGATGTGCCAGATGGTGCAATCGTCATCCGGATCGACCGCGGTCTGGGTGTAGTCCTCCCAGCGTGACGCGGTCTGCGAGCCGGCGCCGTCGACCACCACCGCCTCGGCGAACGTCAGCTTCCCCTTGGGATCATTCGGTTGCCGCCCGGTGAACCGCACGCCGACATGATTCGGCAGCCCGCCGAACGAGTAGCCGATCCCGATGTTGCCGAACTTGTCCATCGCCGCACTCGGCACCCAGCGGAACAGGCTGTCCTGGGCCGTGCCCGGCGCATACGTCCCCTGCTGATAGAGCGACAGCGCGCGGTGCTTCCCGATCCGGAATTCGTACCACCGCACGCCGCCGCCGTTGAGCGACGTGTTGATCGAATGCGCCGCGATGACGTGCTCCACATTCCCGATGCGGCGATAGGTCACCCGCGCCATCAGCTTGTCACCCTGCGAGTCGAGCCGCGTGTCGTTTTCCGGTTGCGGCACGCACTGCTTGAGCTGCCCGTCGCAGAGGAAATGGTACGGCGCCACCGGGATCAGCACCGGACCGATCAGCTTCGTGTTCTTCGGGTTCTTCCAGTCGACGTGGAACTGCCACGAGTAGATCACCGAATCCTCGAGCACGCCGCGCAACTGGCTGCCGCCCGCCGCCAGCACGGGATCCGGTGCGCCGGGCGGCGGCAGCGTCCTGCCGTCGAGACTCGCCATGTTGAGGAACGGAATCCCGTTGATCACGATGCACTGCTCGGTCGCGTCTTCGCCCTTGAGCATCTTCGCGCGGTCGGCGACGCAGGCGTGCTTCTGGATGAAGTTGTCGCTGGTGCTGGTCGGGATGTAGTAGCCATCGGGCCAGATCGCCGGGCGCGGATAGTCCGGGAAGTACGGCCGGATGAACTCGTAGCGATAGTAGCTGCCAAGCGGATTGGACGACGTGCTCACGGCGTAGCACATCCCGTAGGTGCCGACCGTGGTGTCGGGCGCCGGTGGCACGCCGTTCGGTGGAAGTGCCGGCCGGTTGCGTGCGGCAGCGGCGGCACGGGCCCGGGCCGCGGCGCGTGCCGCGCTGTCGAGCGGAGCGCCACCGCGACGCCCGCCGCGCGCGGCGAGTGCGGCGCCCTGGCCGGTGGTATCGGGCACTTCGAGCTGGGCCGCGGCACCCGGTTGGCCCGGGCGGCCCGGCCAGTCCACGGTCGGTACGCCGACCGCCGGGTACGGCTGCTGCACGGCGAGCCTGGGATAGCGGCTGAACAGCGGCACCACCACCAGCCAGCGGTCGGCGAGCTGGTCGTACATCACCACCGCGTCGCCGCTGCCGCGCGTGTCGCACTGCCCGCCAAAGCCCTTCCAGATCTGCCGCACGTTCACCGGCCCGTACAGCACCCGGCCGGTGGTGTCGAACATCGGCTTTCCGGTCTTCGGGTCGGGGAGCCCCTTCTTGGTCCAGACGTGGATGCCGCCGCCGTTGACGATCGCGACCACGTGATTGGGGCCGACGGCGAGCGAGTAGTCGAGCCCGCCGCGTCCGGCGCCCTGCGGACCGACAAAGCCGAGCCCGGGCCCCTCGAAGTTGGCGACCATGCGCGCGGCGGGCTTCGTGCCGGCCACGGTCTGTTCCACCGCTTTGGCACCAGGTGGCGACACGATGCGGATCGGTCCGGCCGGTTCCTGCTGCAGCGCGACGTCGGCGTCGGGCGGCGCGTCAGCGTCGGCCGGCGCGTCAGTGGAGAGATCTCCCGCAGCTTCGGCCCGGTCGACGCGGCTCGCCGCCATGCTCCCCAGCGACGGCGACGTGTCGTGCGCAACGGCGCGACGGGTCACCACGTTGCCGACGTCGATTGTAGAGCTGGCGGCGTGGCGCACTGGCCGCACGGACCAGGCGGCAGCGGCGAGGAGCAGGGCCGCGACGACGGCAGCCGTCGTGGTGCGCAAGCGGAGGGTCATCGGATGTCTCGGCGTGGGAGCGGCGTGCTGCGCGAGCGGATGGGGCGCCGCAGGCGAGCATCGATAAGATAGCTAGCGGGGAAGCGGCGAAAGGCGCCCTCAGCCCTCAGCCCATGGCCCCGCGGGCGTGGCTCGGCGCCAGCTCAATTGCGCCTTGCACCAAATTGGAGTCGCTAGGCGGCGCGAACTGCACCGACCGCGAGCCGATCCGGACGTCCGCTCCGCGGCGCGTGCTCAACGACGGTGCTTGGACCGACCTGTCCGTCAGGACTGATCTAACCCACGATTCGAAAGAGCTTGATTACCGCGTCCAAGCTCGATCCGGGGTCGTCGGGGGCACACACGAGCGCGAGCCATCGACCATTCATGCTCCAGGACCCGTTGAAGAAGCGGCATGACACGTGTAGCCTCGATACGAAGCCGGTCGGAGTGAACACGTCTGCAAATGCGGAGTCCCCTTCCATGCCGAGCACCCATATTCGTTCCCGTGTATCGCGCCCGATCAATCCAAGCGGAGTGAAGAACGGCAATGGTTGGTCGAGCATCCGCTTCGTCAGTTCCCGCGCAGCGTCCGGACTCATGGTGTGCCCGTTCCTCTCAAGCTGCTTGATGCGGGCCTCGACGAAGTCCTGCGTTCGCGCCTTGGAGGGAACGACGGACGGCAGGTTCCTCCCGATGACGCGGGTGAGGATGCCATCGTCGCCAAAGAACGCAAGTCGGTAGTCATTCGCGTCACCGACTATGTAGCCATGATCCCATGTACCAATCGTAGGTGGATATGGATGACGTAAAGTCGGACCGCTGAAGTGGTTTGCCAGAAAGGTGTCCTGGATCGCCAAACGCGTTACATGTGTGGAGTGGATCGTCCACAAGCCAAGAGATGGCGTAGAACCGCTGAAAATGTTGACGAAGAGCGTCGTGTCACGCATACCCAGCACGCCAATTCGTGCATCCGGTAGGAGCGTTTCTATCGCCTTACCAACTATGGACCAGACGTCCAGTCGCTGAAGCCCGACGTCCCACGCCACGAGCGTCGAATCAGTGATGGCGACGGGGTCAGGTTCGCGGGTCTCACCCGGACCGGCTCCGTCACGCCCGAACTGGAGGAGCAAATGACCAGTTGAATCAGCCAGTTCGAGATGCCCAGCGCCGGAATCGTCGAATCCCCTAAGCATCACCGAGCCGTAGGGGCCAACCGCTATCGGCGTGACGCGATTGACGGGCGAGAGGCCGACATCCCGAGTAACGAATGCCAGTCGGAGGATGGGCCCTTCATTGGTTTGCGCACCCACTTGCGCCGTGGTCACCAAGGACAACAACAACGCCAGGACACAATCCAGAACCGCCGATGCCCGAGTATACCGTATCCCGGCCGGGACCTCCTGCCCCCTCCGCCCACAAGAAGGATTCCTATGTCCAATGTCAGGCGACAGGCCCGTGTCACGTTGCACCGATTGCGACCGGGCGTCCGGGGCACCTGATTGACTCATCCTCTCGGCATCTCGAGGCCCCTTTCGTGATCTCACGAGGCTCATTGGGCGCCCCGAGCAAGGGCTACGAGCTCTCTTGCAGAAAGCCTTCCAACTTCAATCCGATTGGATACCACGAACGTCGGCGTTCCGACGATCTGCAGTTCTTTGGCGAGTGTCGCTTCCAGGCTCAGCCTTCGGCTGACGGCCGCGCTGACCATGCATGCGTTGAATTGAGTCGAGTCGTGAATACCTGCCGCGCGCTCAACAATCATCCAATCTGAGGTGCGCTGCCAATTGCTGTCCGTCATCAGCACATCGTGGGCAGCCCTAAAGGTTCCCATTTGATCTGCACAGATCGCGGCCCGCGCACCAGCGAGGGCGTGATCATGAATCGCAGTGAGCGGCAAGTCCACAAAGACGGCGTGAATCACGTGCGAGTCGCTGAGTGAGTCGAGTACGGGATCGTCTGCCCGACAAAACGGACATTGATAGTCGGCAAATTCAACGACAGTTGGCAGTTCAACCGCCGTATCGAGCGGCGCACCGGAGGCAACGATCGTGCTCCACATGGTCGCGAGCTTCAACTGCGCCGCCCGCCGCTGGCGGGCGACCACCCCGCGCTCCAGCAGCTGCTTGCGCCAGGTGCGCAACTGCTCGGGTCGCACCCCGACCTCCCGGGCCACCTCCGCCACCGGCCGCCCGCCGTCGGTCACCTGCCGCACCGCTTCCATTTTCAGCTCGGGACTAAACGCTCGTCGGAACTTGGCCATGGAACACCTCCGCACCCTGAATATCAGGGCAGATGAGGTGTCCATCAAATCGAAGGCAGGGTCAACTCCACGGTCTTGATGTGGAGACCCAGTGCGCTGGCAATCCGCTGGCCGCCATGGGGCTGGGCAGCCGGCGTGAGCATCGCAGGCTACGCTAGTCTCTCATTAGCACCGCGCCGTGAGCCTTGACCGGCTTTCGGTCGCCAGGACAAAGGCGTGATGATATCCCGGAAAACACAAAGGCCGCGGATCTCCGCGGCCTTTGGGCGTGGCGTGAACCACGCGGTCCACTCGCAACGGCACGGAACTCTGGCGAGAACTCCTCGCCGAGTCAATGCCAGGGGTGCAGGCGCCCTTACTCTGGCACTTGGCGCCCTGCAGAGCACCACCGCCGGCCGCCATCGAGATTCCTCGCTTCGCTCGGAATGACAGTACCCTGGGCCCTGGGCTCTGGGCGCTGGGCTCTGGGCCCCGGGCCCCGGGCCCCGGGCCGCCCCTCTGTCACACCCCCTCCCCACTCTTCCGTTCCAGCACTTACCCCGGAGCGAGTCGATGTCGAGGACGCACAGCGGTCTTGTCGTGGCTTCCCTGATCCTTGCCGCCTGCAGCAGCGGCAGCGGCGGCGGTAGCACCACCACCACCCCGCCTTCGCCACCACCGGTCGCCAGCCTCACCGTCACCCTCGGCAAATCGACCCTCGCCCCCGGCGAGCTCACCTCGGCCTCGGCGGTCCCCTACGACGCCAGCGGCAACGCCCTCTCCGGCCGGAGCATCAGCTGGTCCAGCGGCAACGCCGCGGTGGCCTCCGTCGACGCTTCCGGGGCCGTCCGCGGCGTCAGCGCCGGCACCACCAGCATCATCGCCACCAGCGAGGGGAAGAGCGGGTCGGCTGTCCTCTCGGTCCTGGCCCCCGTCGCCAGCGTGACCCTTAACGGCGCCACCCGTGACAAGGTCGGCGACACGTACACCTACACCGTCACCGAGAAGCTCGCCGACGGGACCGTGGTGCAGCACCCCGCCACCTGGAGTGTCACGCCCTCGAATGCGGCGGCCATCAACAACGGCCTTCTCACGCCCCTGACGGCCGGCCCCCTCTCGGTCGTGGTCACCATCGACGGCACCCAGTGGACCGGCTCGGTCACCGCCTACGACTGGCTCCAGACCAACACCGGAACCATCGTCGCCGCGGGCCTCGCATCAGACATCGCCATTACGAACTTCGTCGGGACCGCTGAGTACCCCACGCTGCTGGTCGGCTGCGACGGCGGCACGTTCGTCGTCGGGGTCGGCTTTTCGGGCATCGTGACGGGCAACGGACTGGTCAGCTGGTCGGGTGACAACGGCACCGTCGTCACGCAGACGTGGCTCGAGTCGGCACCGCAGTACAACACCCTCGGCTACCCGTTCCTCGGCAACACCAACCAGAAGACGTTTGCGCTGGCACTCGCCACCAACCACACCTTCAACTTTGCGTTCAGCGAGTACCCCAGTACGGTCCACGCCACCTCGTGGCGCCTGACGGGCATGAACGTCGCCATCGCCCCCGCCCTCGCGGCCTGCCCGGCAAACCTCCGCGCCCCCGACAGCACCGCCGCTGCGAGCCTTTTGGCGCGCCTCCGGCCGCCGGGGTCCACCCCCTCCCCCGCCCTCTCCGCCCGGCGCAGCGCCCGCGCGGCTCAGCCGAGCCCCGCCCCCGGGCCGTCGGCCGAGGGCCGTGGGCGCCTTTCGAACGCCGTCGCTCCGCCTTCAGCGATTCCCATGCAACGCGTACACCACTAACTTGCCAGCGATCCCCGCCAACCGCGCCTCGAGGAAGTCCCGTGAGCGAACGCACCAAGCTTCACCGCTGGATCGACCTCCTCGCGGCCCTCCTCGCGCGGCGCTACGGCTGCACCCTCGACGACCTCCGCCGCGCCGTCCCCGGCTATGGCGGCGGCCGGGCCGAGTCGGTGCGCCGCACCTTCGAGCGTGACAAGGACGAACTCCGTGCATTGGGCGTGCCCATCGAGACCGTCGACACCGGTCCCGACGGCGACGTCCGCTACCAGCTCCACGGCACCCACTTCTACCTGCCGTACCTGAGCGTGATGGCGGCGCGCGGGCTGCGCCGGCCAAAGCGTGTCGATCGCTACGGCTATCGCGCCCTGCAGGAATGCACCTTCAGCGACGACGAACTGGGCCTCCTCGCCGACGCCGCCGAACGGGTGGCGCAGTGCGGCGACTCGCTCCTGGCCGACGACGCCCGCCGCGCCATCCGCAAGCTGGCACTCGACGCCGGCCCCGAGCAGCTCGCACCGACACCCGGGATGACCGCCATCGCCTCCCGTCACGCTGCCGATTCGGCCCATCTCGCCCTGATCGGCGAGGCGTTGCTGCGGCGCAAGCAGGTGACGTTCACCTATTACGGCATGGAGCGCGACGAGACCGAGCGGCGCAGCGTGTTGCCGTACGGCCTCACCTACACCAGCGGTCACTGGTATCTCCACGCGCACGACCCGGCGCGCCAGGGGATCCGCGTCTTCCGCGTCAGCCGGATGAGCGACGTCACCGTCAACGCTCGGCAGCCGGGCACCGAGGACTTCGAGATCCCGGCGTCGTTCTCGGTGCGCGATCGCGCCGCGGTGCGCCCCACCTGGGCGCTGGGCGACGGCCCGGCCGAAACGGTGGAAGTCCGCTTCCGCGCCGGCAACGGCGCAGTGCGGACCGCCCGCGCCCTGGGCCACGCCGTGCGCGGCAGTGCCGACCTGGTGCGCTACCAGGTGCGGCGTCCCGAGGCGTTCCAGCGCTGGCTGCTGTCGCTGGCGGGAGACGCCGAACCGGTCTCGCCGCCGGCGTATGTGCGGGGGTTCCGCGACCTGGCGGAGCGCACCCTGGCGGCGATGAACGGTGCTGCGTGACGGTGGGCACCGGCGAGCGGTTGCGGCGACTGCTGGAGATCATTCCGCGGGTTGCCGACCGTGACGAGGTGCCGATAGCCGAGTTGGCGCGCGAGGTGGGAACGACGCCCGCGGAGCTGCTGCTCGACCTGGAGCAGCTGGCCGAACGGTACGACACGCCGGCGGGGTTCGTCGACGGGGTGCACGTGATGATCGACGGCGACCGGGTGTCGGTGCGCACCGATCATTTCAGAAGGCCGATGCGGCTCACGGTGGCGGAGCTCTGTGCGTTGGAGCTGGGGTTGTCGCTGCTGCTGCACGATGGCAGCGAGTCGCAGCGGGAGGCGCGCGAGACGTTGCGGCGCAAGCTGGCAGAGCTGATCACCAGGCTGCCGCAGGACGAATCGTTCTACGAGTTGCGGGGCGGGGCGTTGACCGGGAGTGCCGCGGCGGAGGCGTTGCCGCTGTTGCGGGAGGCGCTGCGCAAGCGGCGGGTGGTGCTGCTCAACTATCAGAGTGCTGTGGCCGAGTCGCCGGAGGTGCGTGCGGTGCATCCGTGGCGGCTCATCTTCTCGAACGGGGCGTGGTATCTGGCGGGGTGGTGCGAGGAGAGTGGCGGGGTGAGGATCTACCGCACCGATCGCATCGTCTCGGCGGTGGTAACGGACCGGGAGAGCAAGGCGGCGGAGGAGAAGGTGTTGGACGGGCTGATGGCCGACGGGCGGCCGTTCCATCTCGGGGCCGGGAGCACCACGCTCGCGGTGCGGTACAGCCCGGCGATTGCGCGGTGGATTGCCGAGCGGGAGGGTGGCACGCCGGAGCCGGACGGGAGCCTGGTGGTGCGGTATCCGCTGGCGGACCGGGAGTGGGCGGTGCGGCACGTGCTGCAATACGGGCCGGACGCCGTGGTGGAGGAGCCGGTGGAGGTGCAGGAGGCGGTGAGGGGGAGGGTGGCGGGGATCGCGCGACCGTAGCGCCGTAGCGGCCGAGAGTGTTGCCGACGAACTGGTGTGAGGGCCTGAGCGCCGACGGCCAACTAGATTTCTAGATTCACACGTTAAGGGGGATGGCAAATGGAACACGCGAAGGAGTACTCGTTCTTCGTCGATGGAAAGCCGTTCAAGAGCACGAAAGTGTCAATAACCGGCGCGGAAATAAAGGCATTGGCGGGGGCGCCCGCCAATTACCAAGTGTTCCTTGAGGAAGAAGGCGACACTCCCGATCGTGCGCTCTCTGATGGCGAGGGAATCCCGCTGAGTGGCAAGGAAAAGCACTTCTTTGCCGTCCCACCTGCGACGTTCGGCCGCGGCTGATCACCCATGACGCCGTTTGAGTCTCAGTTCGCAGACCTGCAGACGAAGTATCCCACGGCTGCGAGTAGTCGGCTTCCGTCCGGAGCGACACTGGTCGAAATCACAGCGTTCCCACTTCCGAATCCGGATCGCTGGTCGGCCAGCCCAGTCACGCTGATATTTGTAGCGCCCGCCGGCTTCCCTGCGGCACAACCGGACTGCTTCTGGATAGAGACGGATCCGCCGGGGCCGTTTCGTCTTAAGGATGGCCGCACTCCTAAGAACACCAATGACAGCAACGTGATTCCCGAAATAGGTCGGGCGCGGGGGACTTGGTTTTCGTGGCATGTGTCGTCCTGGGACCCGAACCGCGACACTCTACTCCGCTACATTAGCATCATACGTCGACGCCTCAAGGATCCAAGTTGATCGAGCTCGTCGTACCGCAGCCGATATATGAAGCTTCGCGTGCGTACTTGCTTGGCAGCGATGCCGAACGGGCATGCGTCTGGCTGACCAGGCAAGTCACAAACCGTCCCGGGCGGATCCGTCTCTTGGTGCACCAGAGCATAATACCCGCCCGGGCTGATTTTCTGCGGCAAGGCCCAATGGAGGCAGAGCTCACACCGAGATTTGTCGCCGCGGTAAGCAAACTTGCGCGGAGGGCCGACAGCGGCATGCAGTTTGTGCATTCGCATCCTGGACTTCTCTCCCCGGAATTTTCCACAACTGATGACGTTGGAGAGCGTGCATTGAGCCCCTTCCTCGCGCTCCGGAACCCAGGTGTTCTGCATGGCTCAACAATATTGAGCGCCGGTGGAGCGTCCGGACGCGTGATTCCGCTCGGTGAGCCACTCGAGATCATGACCGTTGGTACAACCTGCGACACTGTAGCCACAGTCCGGAGGGATTCGTCCGCGATAGCCGAGTCGTTCGATCGTCAAGTGCGGGCATTGGGAGCCGACGGACAGCGCGAGCTCTCACGTTTGTGCGTCGGGATCGTGGGCCTTGGTGGGATCGGGTCGCTGGTGGTACAGCAACTCGTGCACCTGGGTGTTCGCGACTTCGTGCTCATCGACTCCGACATCGTCGAGGCGACGAATCTCAACCGCCTCGTCGGTGCGTCGCATCAAGACATCGGCACGCCCAAAGTCGACATTGCGGCACGCCTTATCCGTTCTGTTGCCCCGGCCTCGACGATTGTCCGGCACCGCGCGGATGTCGTGTACAGCTCAGTGGCTCGCCGCGTGGCAGATGTCGATTTCATCTTCGGATGCACCGATTCCCATGGCAGTCGAGCGCTGCTTCAGCAGGTGTGCTACCAGTTTCTTGTACCTTACATCGACATGGGAACGACGATAGTTGTTCGCGACGGGACAGTAGCCGGGATCTTCGGCCGAATACAAATGCTCGCGCCCGGGCTGGCCTGCTTTGCATGTGATGGTCTGCTAGATGCGAACGAGGTGCGCAGGGATATGATGCTAGAGTCAGAGCGAGCAAGGGATCCGTACTTGGTCGGGGCAAGGGAGCCAGCACCGGCCGTAATCAGCTACAATAGTACAGTCGCATCGCTCGGCGTTACGATGTTTCTCAGCGCGGTCACCGGGCTTCCGCCTTCAGCGCGCCATCAGATCTACAACGCGGCGACATCAACGCTGCGGTCAGTGCGAGCAACGCCTCGCGAGAACTGCTACATCTGCTCGCCCGCTGGAGCGCTCGCTCGTGGTGACAGTTGGCCACTTCTTGGGCGTCAGGATTGACGGGTGAGCATCCGTGCCTTCCTTCCCGAATCGGCTCGCCGCGGTGTGGCTTGGATAGACGCAGATGTTCCGGCAGACGCCGGTCAGGCACTGCAGTCACGTCTGCACTCGCCTAGGCGGGAAGCATCCGCGGTGCTCTCGAAGCCAGACGAGTTTGCAGCGCTGAGAGCGGTCGTTATTCAGCAGGATGCTAATAAGCTCTTGCAGTTCAGGGACTACTTCGACTCTGGCCTCGTCGCCCTTGCGCTCGACTCGGGAACGCAAGTGCTGTTTCGGTTGGCGACACATTCTAACGTAACCCGAGCATGGGCTGAGGACCAGCTCGCCAGCTATCACTTACCGTTGGGTGTTCCCGCCGCCAACGCTACCCCACCGCCGCCAAACATAGAGATATTGGACGTTGGCGTCGCGTGGGCCGACGTCGGCAACGATCTACTGAGAAACCCAGCAGATCCCCCCGCCTCGCCGCGGTCAGCTCTGACCCTGACGATTGAGGACCGGCACGGCAAACCCGTTGAACTCCGCGAACGCCAAGAGATCTTGTTCCGCCGCGCGTTTCACGACTGCGTCACAGTGCACCTGAGACCAATGGATGACGAAGGGAACTCGGGCGCGCAGGTATACAGGGTGTTTGCGAAGCGCATGGTGACTGGCAAGCCACGATCGATCTCATTCTTTGCAAAGCTTGGCAAGCGGACGGTGATCGTGAAGGAGTACCACAACTATCAGCAATTCGTCGAATCGGTCGTTCCATTCCACCTTGGCCCGAGCCTCCAGTCACAGCGCTGTCTACTTGGCGCCAGATGCGGGCTCATTGTCGGAGACCTCGTCGAGGAATCAGAGAGCTTGGCTGCGTGCGTCCGGAGCGGTCGAGCAACGAGCGCGATTAGTTGCCTGTTTACGAAGACTCTCCGAGGTTGGAATCGCGATGCCCTGGTAGGACAACAACCGATTACACATCAGTTTCCCCGACGCCGCAAATTCCACGCCTCGGTCCAGACCGCCGCGACGCAGTTGGGGGCGACGCTGAGCTATGATGACCTCATCCCGCTAGTTGACAAGTGCCCGACCGAGCCGTTTCCCCTGGTCGCGCGCACGCATGGTGATCTTCACGCGAAGAATGTAATGGTTCGGGGAAACGACGCCATTGTGATCGACTTCGCGGCGAACGACGAGCGGCCAATTCTGTTTGACGTCGCCGTATTGGAAGCGAGCCTGCTGGTTGACGGATTTCCGGATGTACCGGCTGGAGAGCGTGTCTCTGAGAGATTCAAGTCCGAGTTACGCAGCCTCGCGTCGCTGTACGACGGCAACCCGCTTCAACACGGCCTTCCAATCGGTGACGTCAGCGACCCGGTAGAATGGTACTACCGCGCAATCCATCAGGTCCGAGTGTACGCGCGATCGATGGACCGGTCCCGCGGAGAACACTATGCCGTGAGGCTCGCAGACGCTCTACTGTTCAAGGCGGCTAAGGGTACCAAGGGCCTCACCGAATCCAGGGTCTGGCGCATGGGTGCAGCATACTGGTTCGCTGAACTGGTTCTGAAGAACACATTTCCGTGACTCGCCGCACGCGCCGGATATCAGTCGGCAACCGAGGGTCGGTCGTCAAGCGAGCCGCTGCCAGCGTCCGTCTTACGAGCCCCGGCGATGCTGTGCTGGTGGAGCGCGCTGGCCAGGCCCGATGGCTGGTGTTGCAGTGCCCGTGCGGGTGCGGTGAGGAACTCTCGATCAACCTCGATCGTCGCGCAGGAAGGGCGTGGCGCCTCTTGGTGGACCGCAGCGGCAAGTTCACACTTTACCCATCTGTGTGGCGCGACACAGGCTGCGAGAGCCATTTCATCCTTTGGCGTGGGCAGATCCTGCTGTTCTCCGACTCGCTTGTCGGCGTCGACGCGGAGGATGAGCTGCTTGACTTCACACACTCCGGGCCCGATTCCGGGCTCGTTGACGCCGTTCGTCGAGCACTCGATCCCGCGATGTTCCAATTTGCGGCGGAAATTGCCGATCAGATCGGCGATGATCCGTGGGACATCCTACGCGCGTGCCGGTTGCTCGTTTCTCGCGGGGAAGCAGAGGAAGGCGCTCAGTCAGCAAGGGGTACTTTCAGGCGCCGCGTCGTTCGCTAAACTCCGCCGTTCGGACCAAGTCAGCCACCGCCGGGGCCAACTTTGCGGCGCAGCTCGAGTGGAGGATTCCGCCCACACCTCGGCCAGGCAACACCCGACCGCACTCTACAGCAGACTCGATCGCTGAACCCAAAGTCTTCTTGACAATATCACGATACAACCCAGCTCCCTTGAGTGCCTAACCGAAGGTCAGTTGCCGTGGGACCATGGACGGTACCGATGCCACACTGTGCATTGAAACCGGTGTTACCCCGGTTACGCGGGCGTTGAGCTAGTCGGCCGCTTCCGACACAACCCGACAAGGTCGCACGATCCACAGGCGTCCTTGGTCCACATCGCCAGGCGCGGGAGCCTGTTCAGACGTAGCGCCTCCCCGGCATCCCGAATCTTGTCCCGAACGGCCGTCAACAGTGGAGCGTCTACCGGCTCCCGCGTCGTACGGCCCTTCTCATCGAGGTTCAGAACCTCTATCAGGTCGGCAGACTTCCCTGTGAGTTCCTGATACCCAACGGCGTACACGTGGAGCTGATCGCGAGTGACGTCTTCGGCTTGGGCACGTTCCGTCGACTTGAAATCGACGATTGCCACCTCTCCGGTGTCCAGGCGCCGGATGAGATCGATGCGCCCATCAACGGTAATGCCGGGAGCGACATGGACTTGAATCAGCTTCTCGGAGAATTCCGTGTTGGCGATCTCCTCGCCGTGAGTGTCAAAGTAGCGGCCGACCGCCGCTACTGCTGACGTCCGCAACTGCTCACGCAGCGATGAGTAGGCGAACGGCACGTTCAAATGACGGTCAACCAGCGTCGCGGCCGATTCCCTGGTAAGGATGTCACCATCAAGTGCACGCTTATGAATCTCCGACAAGACATCGTGGAGCGTTTTGCCGTAGCCGAGCGCCTCGTGAATCGGAGCATTGAATCCGTAAAGGAAGCGCAACTTGAATTCGTACGAGCAGACGAACAGGTGCTTCAGTTCGGAGAATGAGAGCGTAACGCGAGGGGTCGCCTGCACGGGCTGAGGCGAGATTCTGGGCTCGCTGATCGGCGCGGCAGCCGTCGACACCCACTGCTGACCGGCGATGTGATTGAAGAAGTCGGACCGGACTCGCTGCTGCTGGTTGTCAGCCACCGGCGCAAAGGTCGCGTAGAGGTACTTCTGGGTGCGGGTGACGGCGACATAGAGTAGCCGTGTCTCGTCCTCGAGCGTGCCACGATACCGCGCAGGATCGTCAATGGCGTCGTCGGGGATGACGTGTCGTAGCGTCACACCGCCCATGACCCGCGACGGAAAGCGATTCTTGCGCATTGCCGGGAGGAACACCGCTGGCCACTGAAGCCCCTTCGATTGGTGCACGGTCGCGATCGTGACGGCGTCGGGAGAAGCGTAGCCAACGTCGGCGTCAGCGTCGGCATAATACGCCGGCGCCTGATGCTCGAGCCACTTGGCGAATCCCTCGTACTTCGCCTTTGGCTCCGTCGTGAAGTAGATCTGCTCGTAATCGGAGATTACCTGGCTGAACTTGCCGAGCTGGTAGAAAACCAACTCTCCGCGACCTCCGTCACCGGGCAGCGCATCCTCCCGCAGTTCGAGCGCCTCGAGAAAGTCGAGGTAGAGGCGCTGGATGTTGTAGACCGCGTGCCGCTTGTGTGCCTCGAAGTCCCGGCCGGTCTCGAGCACGTTCAGGGCCTTCATCCAGTCGGCGCCCGGCGGAAGCAATGCCGCCCCCTCCCAGAGAGCCCGCAATGCGTCGGCACCGATCTCCCTGACGACAAATCGGAAGATGCCGACAACCGCTTGAATCTCGGGGCTGTCGAACAATCGGTTCAGCCCCTTTACGATATAGGGTATTCCGCGGCGCCGAAGCTCCGCCACGACGGGCTCGGAATCCTTCGCGACAGACCGGAACAGCACCGCGCAGTCGGACCACGACAAACCACGAGGTTCAAAGCCGGGGCTGTCGCGGAACGGCACTCCACGAAGGTGTTCGACGCGATCGACGATCCACGACGCCTCGGCCTCCGGGTCGTCGAAGATCAACGCCAGCAGGTCACCGCGTTCCCATTTCTGATGACCGGCCGAAACCATTCTCTTGGGCAACCGCTCATCGGCTGGTATGCGCTCTGCGACAGACCGGCCAAGTTCGACGACACCGTTGCTGGATCGAAAGTTGTCGTCCAGGGCTATCTGCCGGACGCCGGGATAGCGACTCGCGAATGTGATGATGTTCGATACCTGACTGCCCCGCCACTGATAGATAGTCTGATCATCGTCTCCGACGACGCACAGATTTGCACCGAACTTCACGAGTCCCCGGATCAATCGCTCCTGGAGCGGATTGATGTCCTGATACTCATCGACCACGACGTATCGGATGTCGTTCTTGATATGCTCCTGAACACGGACAAAAACGTCGTCTTCGAACGGGTCGCCTTCGAGGTGATCGACGGCCGCTCGGATGATCTGGGTATAATCGAAGTACGCGTTCTGGCGAAGGAGCGTCATGTACTTTTCGAATGATTCGATCACGCCGGCGGGGACGCGGTCCTCCGCGATCTTGTCCTCCCGCAGCACACTGAGGACCTGCTGGTAGAGCTTCGAGTCGATGTAGCGCCGAAGTAGGCCATTCCTCGCGGTCGTAGGGCAACTCGTGAGGCCTGACTGGGCGCTATAGCGGTCTACGAAGAGCTGGGCCGTTATGTCGGTCAACACGGCGAACTTGAACTTGTCGGGTACCAGTCGCTGGAGCAGGTCAAGACAGTAGCCGTGCATCGTTCCGATGTACATTTCGGCGAGACCAGTGACTTCACCGGCATCCTGTCTTACAATTGACAGTACGCGCTCTTTCAGCTCGGCCGCCGCCTTCTCGGTAAACGTGAAGGCGATGATCTGACTCGGCGTCACGCTTGGCGTGGCCAGGATCGATGCGATTCGCTTGGAGATGACCTGCGTCTTGCCGGATCCGGCGCAAGCAATGATCTGAAGCGGCTGATCGCGGCATGCGATGGCGTCAGCCTGAGCTTGTGTATAATTCGGCATTACGGGAATTGTAGCGCGGAACCGCGATCCGGAATAGGGGGCCGCTCTGTCACGACTGAACGACCTGCTGCACGAGCTACGGACCAAGGAGCCTCGGCTTGCGAAGGATCTCGAGCAAGAGGTTGCCGCCCTCGCGGACCGCCGCGCTTTCGGGCTAAACTTCGAACGGCACGTACCGGAAGCGGTCGAGCTACCGGGCCGCAGGGTCCGCAAAGGCGACAAAGTGCGCATTCTCCCGCCGCGCGGCCAGACGCCGAAGAAGGCGGATGAACAATTGTGGCGAGTGGTCGCGATCGACCGCTCCGCCGGTGCTGCGACGGTCCGCCTTCTTGCCTCGCAAGACCCGGCCTCCGCAGCGACTTCGAGTGAGACCGGCGACACGCGGCGCGACACGAGGATGGTACAACTGAGCGACCTGGTCGTGGTGGCGGAATTTCGCGACCCGATCTACCCAGGTCTGATTTCCACCGGCAAGATCGAGCGCGGTGCCGAGAGGCCCTTCCATACGGTGATCAACGCCGAGAACTTCCATGCCCTCGAAACCCTTCTTTTCACTCACCGAGCCACAGTGGACTGCATCTACGTCGACCCACCGTACAACACCGGGGCTAAGGACTGGAAATACAACAACGACTACGTTGAAGCGGACGACCTATATAGGCACTCCAAGTGGCTCGCCATGATGGAGCGCCGGTTGACCCTCGCTCGGGAACTGCTCAATCCGGCAAATTCAGTGCTGATCGTCGCAATTGACGAAAAGGAATACCTCCGGCTCGGGTTGCTGCTCGAACAGATCTACCCCGAGGCCGACATTTCAATGGTCACGACCGTCATAAGCGCCAAGGGTGCCGTGCGTCCCGGCCGGTTTTCGCGAGTTGAGGAGCACCTCTTCTTCGTGTTCTTCGGCGCCGCCACCGTCAAGTGGTGGAGGAGCAACATGCTTCCAGGCAGCGGGGAGGAGGATGAACGCGGCGCCGCTCGTGAACTTGCTCCGATCGAATGGCTCCTACTGCGCCGCCGCGAACCGACTAGCATTCGCACGGCGCGACCGAATCAGTTCTATCCAATCTTCGTCGACGCTGTCACCGGGCGCATCAAGGCGATCGGTGACGCACTCGCCCACGGCGTTGATCGCCACTCGGTTGTCGTCCCAAAGGGAATTGTAGCGCTGTGGCCGTTGAAGCCTGATGGGACGGAAATGTTGTGGGGGTTGACTCCGGATGTCCTGAGGCGGAACTGGGCTGACGGCTACGTCCGTGTAAACAACTGGAAAGCTACAAAACGCACCGGTTCCGTACAGTACTTGCAAACTGGCGTCATTGCCAAGATTCGGGCCGGGGAGATAACGGTTACGGGCCAAGCCGAAGATGGCTCGGTCACCGGGCATGTAGCTGTTGGCGCACTCGCCGGAACGTCGCCAAAGCGTGTTTGGAACATGCGCTCGCACAACGCTGAAACGGGTGGGACCAACATGTTGTCCGCCCTGATACCGGGGCGTCGCTTTCCGTTCCCGAAGTCGCTCTACGCGGTCGAAGACGCCTTGCGTTTCGTCGTCGGCGACAAACCAGACGCGGTTGTTCTGGACTTCTTCTCCGGCTCTGGGACAACTGCTCACGCGGTGATGCGACTCAACCGGCAAGATGGCGGCCGTCGGCAGTGCGTTCTGGTTACGAACAACGAAGTCGCTGCAGATGAGCAAGCGCGATTGCGGGACAGGAGATTGCGCCCCGGCGATCCGGAATGGGAGAAGCACGGCATCTGTGAGTACATCACCAAGCCGCGAGTGCAAGCTGCGATTTCTGGGAGGACGCCGCGCGGCGAGCCGGTCAAAGGCAAGTACAAGTTTGTAGATGACTTCCCGATGGTCGACGGCTTCGAGGAGAACGCCGAGTTCTTCACTCTTACGTACGAAGCGCCGCTGCGAGTCACGTCGGACCGAGAATTCGCCAAGATCGCCGCGCTACTCTGGATGCGGGCCGGATCTTCGGGCCGTCGCATTGAGGAGATCTCGGCCGGCTGGGATGTCGCCGCAACCTACGGCGTCCTCGCTAACCTCGACTGCACGCGTGACTTCCTCGACGCCGTTGCTGCGAACGACACTGTCACTATTGCCTTTATCGTGACAGACGAGGAACGCCTGTTTGAATCAATCGCGCAGAACCTTCCGGAGCGCGTTGAACCCGTGCGCCTGTACGAGGCATACCTGCGCAACTTTGAAATCGATTCCGGGCGGGGAGCGCTGTGAAGTTCACGCTGAAAGACTACCAGGAACAGGCCGTTGACGACATCCTGTTCAACCTAAAGCGGGCGCGCGAGAACTTCAAGAATCCCCTCCGGCGTGACGTATCATCGTTCTCGCTCACGGCCACCACAGGAGCCGGCAAAACGGTCATGGCCGCTGCAGCAATCGAAGCGCTATTCTGGGGCAGTGATGCGTTCGAATTTGAACCCGATCCTGGCGCGGTGGTCCTATGGTTCTCCGACGACCCAAGCCTGAACAAGCAGACATTCAACCGACTACGTCAAGCCTCCGAAAAGTTCAACTATTCGAATCTCGTCCATATTGAACCACCATTTGCGCATCCTCGCCTTGATCCCGGCAAGGTCTACTTTCTGAACACCCAGAAGCTCACGAAGAGCTCGCTCCTTACGCGGGGTTATGTCGAGATCGGAGCGAACTCCCAAGTGAGCCTCCCCGGTATCCCGGCAGCGGCACCAGACGAGCAAGGCTGGACAATCTGGGAAACGCTCGCGAACACGATTCGGTCTGACGACCTTACGCTGTACTTGGTGCTGGATGAGGCCCACAGGGGTTTCAACACCAGGAGCACGTCGGACAAGCAGACCATTGTCCGCCGTCTCGTGAATGGCACCAAGGCGCGGCTGCCAATTCCGATCGTGTGGGGGATCTCAGCTACCATCGCCCATTTCGAGGCGGCGATGCGCGAGGCCGAGGCGACCCGCAATCGGCGCGCTTTACCATCGGTCGTCGTCGACCCAGTGCGAGTACAGGAGTCCGGGTTGGTCAAGGACACTCTTGTCCTCGACATTCCGAACGAAGCCGGCAACTTCGATTCTGTGCTAGTCCGTCGCGCAGCTGGCAAGCTCAAGAACTCGACCGAGCGGTGGGCGCAATATGCCCGCGAACAAGGGTTGCCGGCGGCTGTTCAGCCACTTCTGGTCTTACAGACACCCAACACGCCGAACCCGGACGACGTCGGCATTGCACTTGACACGATCTTCGCAGAGTACCCAGAGCTTCGCTCAGCTTCGGTTCGGCACGTCCTCGGCGATCATTCCACGCAGAGCTTCGGCGTCTGGGAGGTGGATTGGATCGAGCCGCAGCTGGTGCAGGACGCATCGCACGTGCGTGTCCTCATCGCCAAGGACGCGATCTCGACCGGTTGGGACTGCCCGCGCGCAGAGGTGCTCGTCTCGTTCCGACCGGCGAAGGACCACACGCACATCACGCAGCTCCTCGGACGGATGGTCCGGAATCCGCTCGCCCGCCGCATACCAGGTGACGAGCGACTGAATGCGGTCGATTGCATCCTGCCGTTCTTCAATCGTACAACGGCGGTTCAGGTGGTCCGCTTCCTCACTGGCGACCTCGATGTCATGCCCGGTGGCGAGAAGAAGGCAGTCATCGACGGCAAGGAACTGCTCGCCAATCCCAACGTACCTCGCGAGGTCTGGGACCTGTGGTCGGCACTTCCAACGCAGACGCTTCCGCAGCGAGGGGCGCGACCCGTGAAACGCCTGGTGGCGCTGGCCCAAGCCCTTTCTGCTGACGCGGTGGCACCCGGGGCGCTTCGGGCAGTCGATGAGGAGCTGCACCGCATCCTTGACGCATATACCGCGCGGTACTCCGACAGGCTCGACGCGGCAGTCGAGGAGGTATGGGCAGTTCACGTTCAGGAGATCGCCGGCCGTTACGGCCACCCTGGATTGACGTATGCGGAATTCGTCGAACGCGCCGATGACCGCGCCATTCGGACCTGTTTCGAGGCGGCGAAGAAGGCGTTCGGCGCGGACGTCGCGCAGTCCTACGTGAATCACCTTGCGGGCCCCGATGACGATGGCGATGACGGGTTACGCGAAGCCTATGTCCGGGCAGCGGCGCTCGCCACGGTCAAGGAGTTACGGCACAAAGTGGACGCCGAGGCACTTGAGCTGACCGAGCGCCTGTTTTCGCAGCATCGCGTCGCGATCAAGGAGCTACCTGATATCCGCCAGCAGGAGTACGAAGACATCCGAGCGATGGCGACCGAACCGCAGAAGGGCATGCTGCGACCGCCACGCACGCGGATCGAGGGGTTCTCTGTCCAAGAGGGCGACCAGATCGTAGCCGCGCCGCTGGCACCACTTCACCTGATGGCCGACGAAAATGGGCAGTTTCCAATGACGTCTCTCAATAGCTGGGAACGGCAGATAGTGTTCGCCGAACTCGCGCGCCCGAACATCCGCGGGTGGTACAGAAACCCTTCGCGAGCCGCGGTGGATTCGCTCGGCATTGCCTACCGAGACGATATCACGGGCAACTGGCGATCAATGCACCCTGATTTCGTGTTCTTTCACGACGTCCAAGGCAAGATCGTCGCCTCCATCCTAGATCCGCATGGATACCACCTCGACGACGCCCTCATCAAACTGAAGGCACTGGCGGCCTTCGCTGCGACTTACGGCGATGCGTTCCATCGCATTGAGGCGCTGGCCGAGGTGGATGGGCGCATGAAGATCATTGATATGAAGAGGTACACGTCGCGCGACCACGTTGTCCGTGAGCGCGACGCGGTTTCTATCTATCGGTCTAATGCCGCCGCCGACTATGATCCCTAGAAAACACGGCTCGACTTGGCGATTGGTCCAACAGACAGCCGACCGGCCGCGGATCGGTGGCTAGCGCAATGCTATCCCAATTCGTATGGTCATGGTGCAACCTCTCCGACCAGTCCAATATCAACCGGAGCTGTGACAGCATGCCATCGACCGTGAGCGCCGTCCGCGCAGCGCAGCTGGGCTGATGCCAGGGGTCTTAAAGTCGACTGCGCCGGGTACGTTGCCAGCATTGGCATGAATCTCTTCCAGCCGTTGACGCCCTGCACCCGTAGGCTTCCCCTCGGAGGACACATCCGAAGTTAGACTTTCCGCGGCTCAGGAGGAGCAATGCGGAAGTCGAAATTCACGGAGTCCCAGATCGTGGCGGTCCTGAAGGAGGGGGAGGCGGGGGTGCCGGTTGCTGAGATCCTCCGGAAGCACGGGATCAGCCGGCCGACCTACTTCAACTGGAAGGCGAAGTACGGCGGGACGTCGGTCCCGGAGCTGCGGCGCCTGAAGGAGCTGGAAGCCGAGAACGCCAAGCTCAAACGGATGTACGCCGAGCTGGCCCTCGAGAACGCCGCGATCAAGGATGTGCTCAGCCGAAAACTGTAGGGCTGTCCGCGCGGCGGGCCGTCGCGGCGATCCTGGTGCAGGAGCACGCGCTGTCGATTGTGCGGGCCTGCCGGATTGCCGGATGCTCGCGGACGGCATGGTATCGCCCCGAGGTGGACCAGGCGCACCGGGATGAGCCGGTCGTCGCGGCTCTGTTGGCCGTCGTCGACCGCCATAGCCGCTGGGGTTTCTGGCTCTGCTACGATCGCCTCCGGGCGCTGGGCCACGGCTGGAATTGGAAGCGGGTGTATCGGGTGTACAAGGCGCTCCGACTGAACCTCAAACGGCGCGGGAAGAAGCGGGTGCTGACCCGGCCCCGCTTGGCGCTGGAGGCCCCGGCGGTGCTGAACCGCACCTGGGCGCTCGACTTCATGGGCGACACGCTGTATGACGGTCGGCAATATCGGATCCTGAACGTGCTCGACGAAGGGAACCGCGAGGGCCTTGCCAGCGAGATCGCCACCTCGCTGCCCAGTGGGCGGGTGATCCTGCTGCTCGACCAACTGGTCGCCCTGTACGGGGCCCCGGCGCGCCTGCGCGTCGACAACGGCCCGGAATTCCTCGCGGTGGCCCTGGCGGAGTGGTGCGACGCTCACGGGGTCGAGCTGGTCCACATCCAGCCGGGGAAGCCGAATCAGAACGCCTTTATCGAGCGCTTCAACAGGACGTACCGCACCGAAGTGCTGGACGCGTGGGTCTTCACCTCCCTGGCCGAGGTACGCGCGGTGACGGAGCAATGGCTCGAGATGTACAACACGGAGCGGCCGCATCGCAGCCTCGGTGGCGTGCCGCCTCGCACCTACTTACCGAGGCCCATCGCGGCGTGAAAGTCTACTTCCGACCTGTATCCTTGACGGGGAAGCCTACGGAGTCAAGCTGATCAAGCACCCGTGTCATCGTGGTGTCGAACTTTCCCTCCTCGATGTCGACACGGAAGCGGGCCGGAAGCGTGCCTCTCTCGGCGTCGACCAACCGCGTCAGATGCGCGGTGCGCGCTGGATCGTTATCGATGAAATAGAAGACCACTTCGGCCCGGAACCTGCCGACCGCTGGATGACCCGCGAACGCTCGAAGCGCGACTAACGGTGAACCCGGCTCTCCTCCTTGGTACTCGCCGGGTCCAGCAAACCCGTCAACAAAGACGATCCGTCCTTGCGTGAAGCCGAGAATGGCAAACCAGGCGTTCAGGTACTCGCGAAGGACAAGGTGCTTACCTGGCGTGTGTTCGCCGAGCTCCCAAACAGTAGATTCGGGCATTGTCTGTCAGATCGCCTCGACACTTTCGGGATAGTCATCCCACGCCCTGCCATCGAGCATCCGCCCCCCCGCCTTCGCGGTATGCCCCCCCCACTGCTTCCAGAAGAACGCCACCCCTTCGTGCACACACAGATCCCGCAACCCCAGCGCCCACTCCACCTTCGGCGCCCGGAACCCTGCCCCGCTCTCGCCGCCACCGATCACCCAGTCGATCCCATCGAGGTCGAGCTCGTCCAGCGGCCCCAACAACGGCTCGGCACTGATGAACCGGATTACCGCCGGGATCGCCCGCAGCGAGTCGACCCGCTTCGCCACATCCATGTTCTCGACCGACGTCCCCATCCAGATGTTGCCAGTCCACGTCAACCGATCGGCAAACCGGAGCGCCCGCTCCGGCCGCTTGGTGAGCAGCTGGAACTGGTGCTGCGTCGCTTCATTCATTACCTCGAAGACCTGCCGGATCATGTCGAACGAGAAATGAGCGTGGAACACGTCTGACATGCTGTTTACGAAAACGCGCCGCGGCTCCCGCCAGCTCAGCGGCTGGCGCAACCGCTCTGGCCAGAACCTCGGCGCGAATGGGTCGGCCCGATTCGCCGCGGTGGCCTTGACGGGCAGCATCTGGAGGTAGGCGTCACGGGTGCGCCGCTGCGCCACCACCTGGGCATAGCAGTGGTCGCAGCCGGCCGAGAGCTTGGTGCACCCGGTCATCGGATTCCAGGTCGCGTCCGTCCACTCGATGCCGGTACCGGTGCCCATGGCGGCCCTCCGTATGGTGGATCATTTCGGGGTCCGAAGAGAAGCCGAATGGTCGCGGCCATGCCGAGAAACCGCAAGGGCTTGGGCGGTGTCCCGCGCGGCGCGTCACGCCCGCTACTCCCCCATCTTGCAGTGTGACACCGCCGTTGCGACTTTGCTCCCGTCACCTCGGCCACCCGCACCCGACAGTGGCCACTATGAACCAACACCCGTTCAGCTCAACCCACGACCCCGATGCCCGCCGCTGAAACTCCCCTCCCCGCCCCCCTCCTCGACCGGATCCTCCAGCGCTTCGGCTTTGCAGCCCGCCCCGAGCCGACCCTGGCCGGGCTCCGCGACCTCTACGCCGCGTGGAATCGCCACATCTCCTTCGACAACGTCCGCAAGATCGTCGCCCTCCACGAGCACACCCCCGGCCCCCTCCCCGGCGACGACCCCGCCGACTTCTTCTCGGCCTGGCTGCGCGACGGCGCCGGCGGCACCTGCTGGGCCGTCGCCGGCGCGCTCCACGCGCTGCTCACCACCCTGGGCTTCAGCACCGAACGGGGCGTCGCGACCATGATGGTGGCACCGGACACCCCGCCCAATCACGGCACCGTCACGGTCCGGCTCGACCGCCGGCGCTACGCCGTCGACCCGTCGATCCTCCACCATGAGCCGCTCCCCCTCGACCAGGGCCACGGCGGCACGCGCATCGAACACCGGGCCTGGGGGGCGGAGAGCGTGCAGGTCGATGGCCACGCCGTGATCCGCTGGCGCCCGCCGCGCCGGCCCCAGGGCCTGGACTGCCGCATCGACCGCCTTGGCGCCGGCCGCGCCGAATTCGCAGCACTCCACGAGGCAACCCGCCGCTGGAGCCCGTTCAACTTCGAACTCTACGCCCAGACCCACCGCGGCGAGACCATGATCGCCACGGCAAAAGGGCGCCGCATCGTGCGCGACGCCACCGGGGCCGAGGTCGAGAACGTCTTCGAAGGCGACGGCCGACTCCGCTGGCTGGTCGACGAGCTGGGGATCAGCGAATCCCTCGCCGCTCGGATCCCGGCGGACCGGCCCACGCCGCCACCGCCGGCGGAGTGACAGGCAGCTCGCCGAGCGGCAGCCCTCCTCGACCCCTTCCTGGGCGCCGTCCAGCAGCGCCTCCTGGGTCTCCTCTTCGGACAACCCGATCGCGCCTTCCAGAGCGCCGATCTGATCCGCGCGGTCCGCAGCGGCACCGGCGCGGTCCAGGTCCATTGACCTCACAGCCTACACCGCTGTCCTCGGAATCCTGAGCCGCACGCCGTCTTCCGGGGCCGCGAGTGCGTTGGCGGCGCCGAGATCGGCGAGCGCCGCGGCAAAGTCGCTCCACCGCACCGACGCGGTGAACCGCTGTGCCTGATCGAGCATCAGGATGTACGGGTTCGGATGATCATGCCGTGACAGCGCGCGCAGACCCCCGAGATAGTCGTCACGATACACCGTGGGGATCACCACGCGACGTTCGCCCCCGGACACGAACTCGGCATTCATGAAAGCCCGCGCAATCCGCCCGTTGCCATCGGCGAAGGGATGCACTTCCGCCAGCACGAACATCATCATCGCGGCGCGCTGGAAGGCGGTACGCAATCCGCGCGCTTGCTCCCATCCGTTGACCAACGTTCCCCCGACCAGTTCGGGTGCCACGAACCGGGTATTGCCGGCCTGGTTGGGGCGCGTCTTCCACTGGCCAGGGCCTGCCTCCGGGCGCCCAGCCATCAGCGTGGCGTGCGCATCGGCCAGACGGGACAGGAATGCGGCGGAGTCCCGATCGGCCGTGACCGAATGGGTGAGCCAGCCAATATCTCCCACCAACCGGTACGTTCCCAGGACGTGCTGCGCATCGGCCGGGCGCTGCAACGCCACAACGCCGTCGAATACGATCGCGCGTGCTTCGTCGACCGGGAATTCGGTCCCCTCGATGAAATTCGAGAAGTACGCGTCGAAGAAGGCGAGATGTTCGAACGCCGGTCCGCTGGTGACGGCATCGAGCCGTTGCGGCAGCTGGACCGCCGAGAGCGTCCGAGCCAGGAGATCGAATCGCTCGACCCGCTCGGCGTCGAAGGGCGCGCCGGCCGCCCGGCCATTCCCGGCCGGCGTGCGCAGCGCGCTCGCACGGCGTGAGCGCAGCAATGCGCCGATCATCGCATCGAGTCGCGCAAACTCGCGCTCCGAACCCACCGAAGTGGTCAACTGACGCGCCTGATCGCGGACCGCGTTCAACGCCGCCTCACCGCGACTCTGCAGGATCGTCTCGAGGCGCTGCTCGACGGCGTCACGCGATACCGTGCGCCGCGCTCCACCCCGCTCGCGCGCGATGGAGAGGTTCTCGAGGAGGAGACGGGCCTCGGAGGCCAGAAAGAGACCGCCGAGATACGGTTGGTCGCCGGGGAGCGGACCGGGCCCCCTGGTGACGCGGAGCCGCAGCCCGGGAAGATCGAGCCGCTTCCCGGTCGGTCCGGTCATGAAGACGGTGCCATCGTCACTCGGCCTTCCGTCGAAGGCGGTTCGATGGGACACCACCGCACCCGGAGCGTAATGGGCGACGAGTTCCCACAGATGCCGCGCAACGACTCGTGGCGGGTCGTCCCAGAGGTTGGAGGTGTAGAGGGCCGGTCCGATCTTGCGCAGCTCTCAGCGTCGGCCAGATCCCGAAGGCACCCATGTTATAGCCAACATTGACTATGGATTCAATTCCTTCCTATGTTATCGCCAACGTTTAACATGAACCACTTTTCGGCCCTTATCACCGAGAGCGCATCACATGACGACACCCCAGCCAGGCCGTCGCGCCGGGGTCTATCGCCGGCTCCCGGCGGGGTACCGGGCGTTCATCCCCGCTCCGCTGCCGCCTGATCCGGCGGTCCGCATCGACGGGGAACTCCAACTGCTCCTCTCGCAGGCCGACCTCGCCCTGGGCCGGCTCGACGGCTCCGTCCAGACCCTGCCCCACCCGGACCTGTTCGTCCTCATGTACGTCCGCAAGGAAGCGGTGCTCTCCTCCCAGATCGAGGGAACGCAGAGTTCGCTCCAGGACCTCCTCGCCGCCGAAGCGAAGATCGCCCGGCCCGATGCCCCACGCGATGTCGACGAAGTGATCAACTATGTCGGCGCCATGAACTACGGCCTGAAGCGCCTCGCCGAGCTGCCGGTATCCATCCGCCTGATCAAGGAAATCCACGCCCGCCTGCTCGATGGCGTGCGTGGCGGCCGGCTCGTGCCCGGTGAACTGCGCACCACGCAGAACTGGATCGGCCCCGCCGGCGCCTCGCTCGGCACCGCCACCTTTGTCCCACCGCCGCCGGAACTGCTGCCCGACGCGCTCGGCGAACTCGAGTCGTTCATTCATCGGCAGGACGAGCTGCCGCTCCTGATCCGCATCGGCCTGGTGCACGCCCAGTTCGAGACCATCCATCCCTTCCTCGACGGAAACGGACGCGCCGGCCGGCTGCTGGTCACCTTTCTCCTGACCGAACGCAACCTACTGCGGGAACCGGTGCTTTACCTCTCGCACTATTTCAAGCAGCACCGGAGCAGCTACTACGAGCTGCTTCAGGCCGTGCGAGACGACGGCGATTGGGAAGGATGGTTGCGCTTCTTCCTGCGAGGGATCATCGACGTAAGCGGCGAGGCCACCGAGACTGCCCGCCGCATCCTGTTGCTCCGGGAGCGAGACCGCCAGGCCATCACCGACCAACTGGGCCGCGCTGCCGCCAATGGTCACCGGGTCCTGGAGTCACTGTATCGTCGCCCGATCGTCTCGGTTCACGACGTCCAGGAGATCGCCGGCACCACCTTTGCCGCCGCCAACACCCTGGTGCACCGGCTGTCCCGTTGCGGCATACTGACCGAGATCACCGGCAATGCCCGCAACCGCCGGTTCCGGTACGATCCGTATGTAAGGCTCTTCGAGGCAGACGCAGGCAGCGGGAATTGAACTTCGCCGCTCACCGACTCCACCTCACCCCTTCCTCATCCCCAACTCCCGCCGCAGCGCTGCCACGTCCGGCCCCGCCAGCGCCATCGGCCCGCCGGCGCCGGCACGGCCGCCGGCCCCGGCGTGATGTTCCATCTCCTTGAGCAACACCTCCACCGCCGCCCGCCCCTCCCTGGTCTTCGCCGCCTCCCGCGGCGTCGCCCCGCCCAGCGCCGGAATCGCGTAATCGAGCCACTTCCGGTAGTACTCGTCCATCATCCGCTGCACCGCCTCCAGCGCCTCCGGCGGCAACTGCTCCGGCGGCCTGAGCGGCGCACCCCTCGCCGCCTCGCGCGCCGGCGCACTGAGCGGGTCACTCAGCTCGCGCGTGACATACCGCAGCACCCCGGCACCGGCCCGGATCAGCACCTCGCGGTGCGCATTGGCCCGCCGCTCCGAGTTCGACTCGACCACCAACCCCCGGCGCGTGAACCGGAGCGCGCCGAGAATGGTGAACGAGGTCTCGCTCATGACGTGATCGGGACGGAGAAAGGTGTAGACCTCTTCCGCATCACCCCGTTGCGGCGGCTCGAGTCCGGGGATCGTGGCGAGAAGCGCCACCACCTTCTCCCGGTCGCGCTTGTCGAAGGCGAAGTGGTCGCTGATCAACACCAGTGAGTCGCCGTCGCTGTTGCGCAATTCGGGCATGGCCCGGCTGCGCGCCCACGCCTCGTCGACCGCTTCTTCCCATGCGTCCGCCAGGAAGCGCACCGTCTTCTCGTTCCTGAGCCGTTCGATCGGCACCAGACCGGTCCGGCGCAGCCGCTTCTGCACCCGCGCCACCACCCGGGCAGCATCCCCCGGCGGCAGCGACGTCGGATACACCCCCGTCAGCAGCGAGACACCATCGATATCCGTCACTCGGCCGAGAATCGCGTCACGCACACCGAGTATTTCCGAGGCGGTGACCTCATGCACCTCGCGGCGCTCACCAGTCAGCAGGTCGACCATGCTGGCACCGACGCCGCGGCTCACCGACTCGACCTCCCAGATGGAGAGCCACGCCGCGAGTTGCGAACCGAGCCATCCGCGCTCGTCGCGGTCGAGTCGCTGCTCGTGCTCGTCGAGATACCACGCCGCCACCGACCGGCCGTCGACCGGCATGTGATAGAGAACCAGGTGGATGAAGAACGGCAGCGCCGCCTCGATGTCAGCGTATCGCTCCGCTTCCTCGTCCATCCGGGCGCCGAGGCGGAGGCGGGCAAAGGCGGCCATCTTCTCGGCCAGCCGGTTGTCGACCACATGCCAGCGCGACGCCGCGGCGTTGGCGCGCGGCGCTACCGATGCCTTGCCGTGGCAGTGCTTGTATTTCCTGCCGCTGCCGCAGGGGCAGGGGGCGTTGCGGGAGACCGGGGTCACAGCTCCAGGACCGGTGCGTTGAGGGTGATCGGAAGCTAGCCACGGGGGTCGCACGCCAGCATCCCCGCCGCCGCCGCACCGTCCGGACCGATCGCCGGCGCCGAAACGGTTATCGTTGGAATCCCGCGCTGTCCGCGTGGAGGCTCATCTGCCCATCGAAAATTGTGGTGTGTGTGTGTGTGTCGTTCTGTGTCCACCTTCTTCGGGAGTTCCCATGTCGAATCTTCAATCCGCTCCATCCGGCTCGCCACCCCCCTCCACCCCCTCGCCTGCCACGCCACCGGGCACCGCCGAGGCACCGTCCACGGCTCCGCCCCACCGCGGCGACGTCGCCCTGTTGATCGATTGGGAAAACCTGAAATGGGGATTGCGAGAATATTTCCGGGCAGCGCCGAACCTCTCGTCAATCATTGCCGCCACCCGTGAGCAGGGACGCTTGGTCACCGCCCGGGCCTATGCCGATTGGACCCAACCGCAACTCGCGATCGACGCCCCCAACCTCTATCGCGCCGGCATCGAGCCGATCTATGCCCAAGGCCGCACCGGAGCCGATGGCGTGGTGCTCAAGAACAGCGCCGATGTCCGACTCGCCGTCGACGCGGTGGCCCTCTGCAGCCAGCTCCCGCATGTCACCGCGTACGTCCTGGTCACCGGCGATGGCGACCTGGTGCATCCCGTCAACCACATCCGGCTTCACGGCCACCGGGTGGTGGTCATTGCGGTGCGGGCCGCGATGAGTTCGTTGCTGGAATCGGCCGCCGACACGGTGATGGTCTACGAGCGCGACGTGGAGCCGCTGGAAAGCGACCGTGCCCCGGCACCGGAGCGCAACCGGCCCCTCGAACAGGGGCTGGAGCAGCTGCGCCGCTGGCTGCCGTTCGTGCTGTCGGGCGCACGCATCAAGCAATCGTTCACGTCGCTGAGTGAGATGCTGCAGACCCGCTTCGGCTTCAACCCCCGCGACTACGGCAAATCGTTCAAGGAGGTGATGCTGCTCGCGGCAGACCGCAAGCTGGTCACCATCAGCACCGAGGGAAGCATGGACTACGCTGCCCTGCCGGGGCGGGCGGTTCCGGTAGCCGAGTCGGAGGAGGAAGAGGAGAACGGAGGCACCGCGTTCACCTACCAGGGTGATGTCCGGTTCGAGCACCTCGAATCCGACGACCAGCGCCGCCTGCTGGAGTACATCGAGGATGTCGAATCGTCGTCGCGGTTCCTCACCGTCACCTATCTCGTCGAGCGCCTTTCGCACAGCAGCGTGCTCCCGATGCTGGCCGAGGAACAGGTGCGGGGCCTGCTGCTCGACGCCATCAGGACGGGGATGTTCACGGTGCAGGAGGTCGAGGCCGTCAGCGGCAGGACCGGCCTCACCTTCATGCGGAAGAACTTGCATCTCAACCGGCAACATCCGGCGGTACGGAAGCATGTCGGGGGATAAGGAGCCCGCCAGCTCGAATCCGCGGTGGGCATTGCCACAACGTCAAATACTCTTTACATTATCTGGCATTAGCGTAAAGGATATTTGACAGATGCCCCGGACCTACCAGCCTCCACCCACCCCCGTCCGGCGCACCCTGCGCCAGCTCGGCGCCGACATCCGCGCCGCCAGAACCCGCCGCCGCCTGCCCATGGCGGTGGTCGCCGAACGCGCCCTCACCACCAGACCCACGCTGATGAAGGTCGAACGCGGTGATCCCACCGTCTCCGTTGGCACCTGGGCCACGGTGCTGTTTGTGCTGGGCCTCCTCGACCGTCTCGCCGCCATAGCGGGCCCGGCCGGCGACGAGGTCGGGCTCGCCCTCGACGAGGCCCGCCAGCCACGTCGGGTCCGCACGCCACCAACACTCTCATCATGACCGACCGCGAAACCGTCGTCTACGTCGACCTCGGCGGCCGGCCAAGACTCGCGGGGCGGCTCTGGACCCGGGTGACGCGGGACAGAGAGAGCGCATCGTTCGAGTACGACCCGCGTTGGCTCGCCGACCCGGAGGCCTTCGCACTCGAGCCGGCTCTACCGCCGGGACGCGGCGCGTTCCACACCGCGGCCGGCCGGGTGCTGTTCGGCGCACTGGGAGATTCCGCGCCCGACCGCTGGGGACGCACGCTCATTACCCGTGCGTCAGCACGATCCGCGCGGGCCGTGCAGCGCAAGCCTCCCACCCTGCACGAGATCGACTACCTCCTCGGCGTGTCCGACGAGACGCGACAGGGTGCGCTGCGCTTTGCCGCCGCCGAAGACGGTGAGTTTCTCGCCACCAGTACCCGCGGTGCCGTGCCGCCACTGGTGAACCTCCCGGCATTGCTTGCCGCGGCGACCGACGTCGAACGTGACCGCGAAACCGCAGCGGACCTCGCGCTGTTGCTGGCCCCCGGTTCATCCCTGGGCGGCGCGCGCCCCAAGGCGTCGGTCCGACTCGGGAATAGCGCGCTGGCGATCGCCAAGTTCCCCTCGACTCATGACGAGATCGATGTGGTGCGCTGGGAATTCGTTGCGCTCGAACTGGCCGCCAGAGCAGGCGTCGCGGTCCCCACCGCCCGGATGCACACCATCGGCACGCATCGCGTGCTCGTGTTGCACCGGTTCGACCGCCGGGGAACGCTCCGCATCCCGTATCTCTCCGCCATGTCGATGCTGCAGGCGCGTGACGGCGAGACGCGCAGCTATGTCGAGATCGCCGACACGTTGCGACAGCACGGCGCTGCCGCCACAAGCGACCTCGCCGAACTCTTCCGCCGGATGGTGTTCAACATCCTGATCTCCAACAGCGATGATCACCTTCGCAATCACGGCTTTCTCTACGCCGGCCGGAAAGGGTGGCGGCTGTCGCCGGCGTTCGATCTCAACCCGGTGCCGACCGACATCAGGCCGCGAACATTGACGACGACGATCGACGCCGACGGCGATACGTCGGCCAGCGTCGGGCAGGCCCTGGCGGTGGCATCGCAATTCGGACTCGGACCGGCGCGAGCGGCCGAGGCGGTCGCACAGGTGTCGAAAGCGGTAGCGGGATGGCGGCCGGTGGCGAAGAAACACGGAGCAAACGCACGAGAACTCGACCGGATGGCAACTGCGTTCGGGCTGGCTCCTTGACGCCCTCGTCAGCCTCGGCCGTTCAGTAACTCGCCCCGGGCGGGCGGATACGCCAAACGTTCCACCGCCACCCTCCTCGCCAGCCTTTCGCCGACCTCGCGCAATACCACCTCGAATTCGCCGCGGACCTGATCCCTCATGTTGTGGAGACGGGCCCCGGCGCAGACGGTCAGGACGCCGAGCATCGCGTTGTCGTGCGCCGGTCGCCAGTCGGTCCGAAGATGGACGACGACTACGCCGTCGAACCGATGCCCACCGGCGATTCCGTCTGCAGCCCGGACACCTGCGGCCGCCGCCTGACCGATGGCGTTCGCCGCATCTGCCGCCGATTCGAGCCCGGGCCACGCAGCCTCGGCGATGGCGATCCCGTTGGCGCCCAGCCGGTCGAGCTGACTGATGGCGTGCCTGATCCGCGCCCGCCAGCCACGGGGCTTGTCCGACGTGAGCCGCTTGATCGGGAGCCCGTACTTTGCGCTCCTGAACACCAGCAGGAGGTCAGGCTCGTCGAATCGGAGCCCTGGCAGCCGCGCGAGTCGTCCTATTGCGAGGCAGAGCAGTTCGAACTGCGCATCCCACGGCCCCGACGCCATCGCCCGCGCATCACCAGCGCTCCCCTGCACCATCATCCGAAGCCGCTCGACCACGCCGGCGTCGTGCTCGATACGCGCCCGCGCCATCCAGAAGAGCGCGACGATGCCAATCAGCGCCTCGTCGAGCAATCGCCGCATGTCGTCGTCGATCGGTTCCTGCCTCGGCGCCGCCACGGCCTTCGCGTACGCGTCGAAACGGGTCGGGTGTCGAGCCAGTCCGAGGGAACGGAGCCAGCCGATCCCCTCGGCGGCGGCCGCACGGAGCGCGTCGCGTGTCCAGAAGGTGGGTGTCGTCATCGGGCGTGCCGGACGCTAGCCGCGAGGTCCGCGTGCCGCAATCACATTTCGCGTAAAAAGGTGCCACGTGTGGCGCGACTGGTTCCCGGTCACACGCGTGACCGGGCGGAACAGTCGATCGTCGTTCGTGAACCCGGAGGCGGGGGCGAGAGGGCCTCGCAGCGACGCTGCGCGGAGCAAGTCCGCCAACGTCTCACGCAGACTCAGGGACGGTGATGCGTGAGCGCGGAGCCAGAGACCCTCTCGCCCCCGCCGTCGGTGGTCTCGGCGGCGGCGGGAGTCGTTCCGGCGGTTCCCGGAACGCCGGCAATGCAGCCGGCCGAGGTTCAAGCGTCCTGTCGACGAATTGCGTCGGGCGATACTTCAGCGGTGTGCCGATCCGGCCCCGGTTCAAACCAGCGGAGGCCTTGCAACAGTCGGGATTGCGGAGGAATCGATAACGATGGCGGCGAAGCGATCTGGCAGACACGCGGAACAACGGACCCCTTCGGCGAAGCGGTCCTCCTCGTCGGGAACCGGCACGATTTCCAGGGCCGCCGCAAAGCGCACCGTCAAGAAGGCAAAGCGGGCCTACACCCCCAGAACGACCCCCGTGCCCGACACGTGGAAACGCGGCGGACGCGAGTGGTCCCGGGTCCTGGGCCACTTCGGGGTCGGCTCGGACTAGCCATCGATGCGGCCGTCCGAGCGCTCCGTCTTCCTGAACGTTCCTTTCGACCGCCGTTACAGCAAGTTGCTCAAGGCGCTGGTCTTCGGCGTGCACGATTGCGGCCTGGTAGCCCATTGCGCGCTCGAGGCCGATGACGGGGGACAGGTCAGAGTCGACAAGGTGTACGAAATGATCGGGCGGTGCTCCCTGGGGATTCACGATCTGTCGCGAACGACTCTCGACGCTACCCGCACGTTGGCCGATTCCTGGCCCACGTCGGCTGGAGAGCCGTTACGTCGAGTTCAGCCGAGAGCTGCCATACATGTGCAGGCTCGAGGAGCTGAGACCGTCTGGATTGACGTTTCTCGACTATCGGAATCTGGTGGATGCCTGGATCGAGGAGACGCCGAAATAGACTGACATGTTTCTCGGTGAGGACCTGTCAGGATTTTTGTGTGAGCGCCATTCTTGAGCAGGAGGATGGCGATGACGTTCGATCCGAAGCTGCTGGACCAGTTGCTGGCCGGGTGTGAGCGCCCGGAGGAGATCCTGGGGGCGGACGGCCTGTTCGCCCAGATCAAGAAGGCCTTGGCCGAGCGGGCGCTGGCGGCGGAGCTGGGGCACCACCTGCAGGCCGAAGCGGCGGCCGATCCGCCGGTGCGCAATCACCGCAATGGCTCGAGTGCGAAGACCGTCCAGACCGAGAGCGGGGCGCTGACGTTGGCCATTCCGCGCGATCGGGCCGGCACCTTCGAGCCCCAGTTGGTGCCCAAGCATCAGCGGCGGCTGCCGGGCTTCGACGACAAGGTGATCTCGCTGTATGCGCGCGGCCTCACGGTGCGCGAGATGCAGGAGCACCTGCAGGAGCTCTACGGCACGGACGTGTCGCCGACGCTGATCAGTGCGGTCACCGATGCGGTGCTCGACGAAGTGACGGCGTGGCAGCAGCGGCCGCTCGCGCCGCTCTATCCGGTGGTATTCTTCGATGCCTTGCGCGTCAAGATCCGCGACGAGGGCCTGGTGCGGAATCAGGCCGTCTATCTGGCGCTGGGCGTGCTGCCCGACGGCACCAAGGAGGTGCTCGGGCTGTGGATCGAGCAGACCGAGGGCGCGAAATTCTGGCTCCGCGTGATGAACGACCTCAAGACCCGCGGGGTCCAGGATATCCTGTTCGCCGTCGTCGACGGGCTCACCGGCTTTCCGGACGCCATCACGGCCGTCTTTCCGGCGACCACGGTCCAGACGTGCATCGTGCATCTGCTCCGGAACGCGCTCGACTACGTGCACTGGAAGGACCGGAAAGCGGTCGCCACCGAGCTGAAGGCGATCTATCAGGCCCCCACCGCCGACGCGGCGCAGCACGCGCTGACCCAGTTTGCCGCGAGCCCCTGGGGCCGCAAGTACCCGCCGATCGCCGCGCTCTGGCAGCGGCGCTGGGAACAGGTCATTCCCTTTTTCGCCTACCCGCCCGACATCCGGCGGGTGCTGTACACGACCAACGCGATCGAGAGCCTCCACATGCAGCTGCGCAAGATCGTGAAGACGCGAGGCCACTTCCCGTCCGCGGAGGCCGCGACCAAATTGCTCTACCTCGTGCTCCGGAATATCACCAAGCGCTGGCGCAGCGCCGCCCACGACTGGAAGAGTGCCATGAGCCAGTTTGCAATCCTGTATCCCGATCGCTTCACCGTGACCCGGTAATCACCCGGCGCTCACACAACAATCGGGACAGGCCCCTCGGTGAATGGTCGCGGGCGCACGCAGGCCCCGCACCGCCTTGACGCCCCGTACCCGTCCCGTTGGTCCATCAGATCATCTGACCTCCCCTGGCAGCGCCGCCCCGGCCCATTCGCTGCTCCACTCGGCAGATATCAGTGTCCAGTCGCCCGCTTCGCCGTCCGAGTCTCCAAATACGAGCGCTCACTTCCCTTCGTCGCCTCTCCAGTCGCCATTTGTCAGTGCACAGTCGCCGTTGTCGCCGCTCCAGTCGGCATCTTCGAGTGCACAGTTGCCGACTTCAACGCTCCAGTCGCCATTCTCGACCGCACAGTTGCCGTCATCAGGACTCCAGTCGCCAACTTCGCGCGCACAGTCACCTTTCGCGTCGCTTCAGCCGCCACCTTCGGTTCCACGGTCGCCGTCTTCACGTCTCCAGCCTGGATCTCTGAGCGCCGAGTCGTCGTTGTCGCGTCTCCAGTCGCCAGGTTCGAGTGCTCGGTCGTCGTTGGCGATGCGTGAGTCGTCCTCTTCGCGAGTTCAGTCGGGATTACACCGGTTCATCGCCCGCCAGCCGCTGATCACCCTTGGATCTTGCGCAGTTGCAGCCCGGATCTGTGCGCACATTTCGGCATAACTACGGTTCTGGGGTCCCCTTGCCGGAGAACGATGCGGAGGGGGCGGCGGGCGGATCAGTCGATCGCCGTTCGTGAGCGCGGAGGCGGGGGCGAGAGGGCCTCGCAGCTGAACGGTCGGTCGCGGTTCCCGCACCCGGAGGCGGGGGCGAGAGGGCCTCGCAGCGACGCCGCGCGGAGCAAGTCCGCCAACGTCTCACGCAGACTCAGGGACGGTGATGCGTGAGCGTGGAGCCAGAGGCCCTCTCGCCCCCGCCGTCGATGCCACGACGCGCGCGCCACCAGACGTCGGTGTCCTGTTTCAAGGACACCAGTGTCCTCCCTGTAGGACACTTGACAGCTTCCGCACCCTTACGAGCAGGCCCGCCACCGGACGCTGTACGCTATTCGGAACTGATGCCAGCACAACAACATGCAGCCGCCGGTTCGACCACTTTCGCAGCATGCAAGCTCGTGGCACGACTCTCGCCGTCGTCCCGGGCGCCGGCGGCAGTTGGGGTGCCGTGGTCGGCCCGTCCTTCTTCGCAACCCCTCTGAACGTCCGGCGCGGTGCCCCAGCCACCGAACCGCATCTGGAAAGGATGGTGTACCATGGAAGCCGTGAATCGCAGGGTACTGGCCATGGCGGACCGCGTGGCGGATTTCACCAGGGCCCATCCCTCCACGGACGGCGGCTTCGTCGCCGTGCTCGCGCAGTTCCAGGCGAGCGTCACGAGGGGCCAGGCGCTGGCCCAGCAGGAGCGCGACGGCCGTATTGCCGAGCAGGTCGCGGTGGCCTCTCGGCGCGCGTTGCGGTACAACACGATCGTCCCGCTGCTCCGGCACCTGAGCCGGGTGGGCAGCACGCTGGCCAGCGGGGCCGAGCAGTTCCAGCTCCCCAGAAACGGGGCGCCGAACGCGGTGCTCATCACCGCAGCGAGGTCGATGCTGGCCGCGGCGACCGCGCAGAAGGATGCCCTGCAGCAGGCCGGGCTGGGTGACACGCTGCTCGACGAGCTGACCCAGGCGATCACCCAGTTCGCGTCGGCCACCGATGGCGCGATCTCGGCCCGCCGCCAGCATGTCGGCGCCCACGCCGACATCCGCGCGGTCGCCGACCAGCTGTTGCAGGACGTGCATATCCTCGACGGGCTGATCCGGTCGGAGTATCGCAACGACCCGGAGCTGCTCGCCGCGTGGACCAGTGCGCGGTCGGTGGTGCGGCCGGTGCGGGTGGGCCGCCGGGGACCGCGGCAGCCGGTGCCGGTGCCCGCTCCGGCGCCGACACCAGCGCCTGATCCGGCGCCGGCGCCGGTGGCAGACGCGCCGCCGGCGGCCTCGGCGGTGTCGGGAGCCGTTCCGGCGGGTCCGGAAACGCCGGCAGTCCCGCCGGTGGAGGTTCAGCCGTCCGGGCCGGAGCCGGAACAGAAGGAGCAGGCGGCCTGAACCATGGTCGCATCAGCCAGGCGCGCGGGCGGGCATCCGGGGCATCGGGTGTCCGCCCGTGGCGCTGGCCTCCTTGAGCCCCGCCCGCCTTGACGCCCCGTACCCGCCCCGTATCATAGGCAATCCCCCCACGCGGCCCCGGCCCCGGCCCCGGCTCCGCCGCCGCGCTCCGATCCGAGGATCCGATGGACAAGCGCACCTTCGTCAAGAACCTGGGACTGCTAGCGGTCTCCACCTCGCTCCGGCGCCCCGATCTGGCGTCACTCGCCACCCCTGCCCCGGCCCGCCCGCGCATTCACCCTCGCGGCGCCGACTGGGACCTCAGCGTGGACGTCGTCGAGTCGTGCAGCTGCCCCACCTTCTGCCAGTGCTTCTTCACCGGAGAGCCGCCGTTCACTCCGCCGGCGCACCCCGAGCGCGGCCCGCAGATGGAGCGTGCCGTGAACGGCCTGGGCTACTTCGGCTTCCCGCGCAACACGCCGTTCCGCGTCATGCCGAGCACTCTGCTGGCGTATCGCCGGGGGCCGCACGCGTTCGAGTACATCGACCGCGGCACCGATGGCTTTCATACCACGGTCGATGCGAAGGCGAGCGATTATCCTGCGTGACCGCCCGACGGATCATCAGCGATCCTCGTCGCCAGCCAGGAGAACGAAGCATGCAGAAGATCCGAGCTGACATCTGGCTTTGTGCCACCCCCGCCGTGATGCTGTTGCTGACCCGAACGCCCGATGCCGGCGTCCGCGCGCCCGTACGTCCTGCGCGACAGACCGCGCCAGCGTCCACCTGCGTGTTGAAACCGACGGGCGCGAAGTGGCAGGGCGCCTGCGGCCGCCTCTTCGACCAGACACCCCTCCTGACCATCGCGCCGGCGGATTCCATCACCACCGGCACCTGGCGCCTCGACGCGCACCCCACCGCCGTCTGGGCCGGCGACATGACCGATTCGGGCTACCCCAACGCCCCCGTGGAGATCGAGATCTACCCGGGGGATTCGGGCATCATCAGGACGCTCTACGGCTGGTATCCCGTTATCGGCTTCACCCATTCGCCGTCGGCAGTCCGCTTCGACATCGACACCTCCGCGGAGGTGCCACCGAATGCCCTCGACCGCCGCATCGTGCAGCGGGCCGAGTCGATCCTCTCCTCGCCGTCGGTCTGGAACCGCGCCGACAATCGTCGCTGCCCCGCGAGTGAGACCACCTGGAGCGTCTACTGCGCCATGGAACTCGCCACCGTGCAGGTCACCGGAGGGTTCCATCACCGGCGCCCGGCGTTGCAGGTGGTGCGCCGGGTGGTCGACGAACGGACCGCCGGGCGGGGCTACCATCACCGCCTCATGGACTACAACAACGATCCCACCACCACGTTCGCGGAGATCCGGTCGCTCTTTGCCGAGGCGCAGGCGCGCATGCGTCGGTGAACGGCGTGCGGCCGGGGTGCTGGCGGAATCGGCGGAAATCACGGTAGCGATTGTCGGGTGGGGCAGCGCCTCGACGAGCGGGATCGCGGCCCGTGGCGTTGGAGGACCGACAGCTTTCACACCACCGTCAATGCCAACGCGGGCGACTATCCGGGGTAGGCCGCCGGTGGTGGCCGGAACGCACGCGGCGCCCTGGATGTCCGGGGCGCCGCGTTGTTCACTTTGTTCAACAGCCTGCTACGCCCGCTGCCGCCGCTTCCGCATCCCCGCTCCACCCAACCCCACCAGCCCCATCGCCAGCAGCGACAGCGTGCCGGGTTCGGGCACCGGCTGGCCGGCGTCGACATACATCGGGACCGAGAACGCCAGGTCGCCGTTGGCGTTGAACGCTTCACCGAGGAAGTAGTACTCCCCGCTGGCGTTGGCGTCGAACGACCCCGACGGCGGGCTGATGAATCCGGGAACGGACAGCGAGAGATAGCCGAAGGAGAGATTCTCCGAATCGTTGAAATCGCTCAGGGTCGACAGATTCAGCGCGCCGAGGTCGCCGCTGTTCCCCACCGCCGGATTGAAGTCGTACAACAGCTGGTAGGTGAAGTCACCTGCATTGGCGCCGGTGATCTCCCAATCGAAGTTCCAGGTGGCGTCGCTGTTGAGGATTCCCGGGGCGGCGTAGAAGGTGTTGACCCCGTCATTGGTCACCGTCGGCCCGCAGACCTGCGGCGAACCGGCACACCGGGCGGTGGCGGAGAGGCCGAACGTGACCCCGACGGCGGCGGCATTGCTGTTCCAGACCACCGCGTCATTCGGAATGCCGGTGCCGCCGAAGGTGAATGTCGGTTGCGACCCGAACGTGGTCTGGGCCCGAACCGGCGCTGCCAGCCCGATGACGATGAACAGAGCCGCAATGGTGGCACCAAGAAACTTCCGATACACGTGTACTCTCCCCGCTGAAGAAGACAACCGCGAAGCGCTATGCCGTCGGCCGAGTGGTGGCGAGCCGCTTCCGCATCCCCGCTCCACCCAACCCCACCAGCCCCATCGCCAGCAGCGACAAGGTGCCGGGTTCGGGGGTGACCTGTGTGTTCGACCAATCGGCCGTGAATGTGCTCGGGTAGTTGTAATCCTCGAGGAATACATTGGTCAGCCGGGTGGTCCCCGGATCAGCAGTCTCGGTATAGAGATCGGCGCCGTTGACGTAGGCATCGAACGTGTTCCCGGTGAGCACGAGCGAAACCGTATTCCAGGCACCGTAATTCATGGTCGCCCCAAGGGCGGTAAGGTCCTCCCACCCCAGGGTGGAATTCCAGTACTCCCACTCACCGCCGACGTCCTTCGAATTCGTGTACGCGATGATCGGATACCACGCAGTGGCTTCCGCGTCCGAGTTGACCTGGTTGACCCGGGTCCACATGCTCGTTGAGACCAGACCGTTCGCCGCGTCTGCCCATGCCGGATCGAGATACAGGTCCATGCTCACGGATTGGGAGGCGGGCGGCGTGGTGTTGACAGGGTCGACGCCGATCGTCTCGCCCTGGAAATCGTAGAAACTCCCTGAACCCTGGAAGTCGCCGCTGCAGACGCCGATCTGGGCGACATTGTTCCGGCCGTTGACGCCATTCGACAGCGCGAAGTCGCATGGAGTGTAGCGATCGGTGCTCCACGATCCGGGAACGGTGGTGGCGAAGTCGGGCGTCTTGTCCGTCTGCGCCCGGCCTGGTACCGGCAGGACGAGGCAAGCGACGATGCCGGTGATGAACGCTGCTACCGAAGTGCGCTGACGCGACATTGTAATACCCCCGTTGAGACCCGAAGGCCGTAGGTTACCCAACTGCCCCAATCAATCACCGAGTATCAGGCCCGCTCGCGGCAGGGGGCGCGCGGCAGGCCGTTCCGGGGCGCCTTTGAGCGCCGATATCTAACCATCCGCCGTTACGCCGCCGTTATTGTGGCCCCGGCGCTGCGGTTTCCCGGCCCGGTTGTTGCACCGGCGCAGCGCTCGTTACACAGCGGTCACACAACCACCTTGCCAGCCGCGTAACGTTCCGGGATCGTTCCCCTTGCCTCTCCCGATCCCGCACCGCAAGTTCACCAGGCCCTGTGACAATGCCCTCGCATTCGCGCCTCCACCTCCTCACCCTCGGCCGCCTGGCACTCGTCTCGCCCGACGCCGGGCCGGCCGGCATCTCCGAGTCCTCGGCCAAGCTCCTCGCCATCCTGGCCTACCTCGCCTCCGTGCCCGGCCGGCGGGCGAGCCGCGACCAGATGGTGGACCTCTTCTTCTCCGACTCCGCGCACGGCAACGCCCGGAACGCCCTCCGCCAGGCCCTCCACAAGCTCCGCGAGGCCCTCGGCACCGAACTGATCGCCAGCGGTCAGAACCACGACATCGTCCTCGGACCGGCACTCACCACCGACCGCGACGACTTCTACGCCGCCCTCGATCGCGGCGACCTCCAGGCCGCCCTCGACTTCTACGGTGGACCGTTCGCCCCGGGCATCGTCTCGGTCGGCAGCGCCGGCTTTGAGCAATGGGCCGACCAGGAGCGCGACCGCCTCCACTCCCTCTTTGCCAACGCCGCCGAAGAGGTGGGACGCGACGCCCTCCGGCGTGGCGACGCCCGCGCCGCGATGCACCTCGCCACCCGGATGCTGGCCCACGATCCGCTCGACGAACGCGCCTGGCGCCTCCGCCTCGAGTCGGAACGCCTCGGCGCCAGCGCCGTCCACCTCGCCGCGAGCATCGAGGAGTTGCTGCAGCGCTCTACCGCCGACGGCCGCGAACTCACCCCGCGCACCCGCGAACTGATCGCGCTCCTCCGACAGCCCAGGCAAACCCTCGACGACGATGCCTCGCACCCGGCGCTGGCGGCCGAGCTGGTGGGCAGGAGGCGGGAATTCGGCGAGCTGTACGACGCGTGGCGTGCGGCGGCGGCACGCCGTGGCGGCCACCTGCACATCACCGCCAATGCCGGCTGCGGCAAGTCACGGCTGCTGGCCGACTTTGCGGTCCGGCTCCGGACCGAGGCCCGTCGTGCCGTGCTGGTCGGCGTCACGCCGCACCAACGCACCCTTCCCTACGCCGCACTCGGCGCGCTGGCCGACGCCGTCTCGCAACTTCCCGGAGCCGCCGCCGTGGCGCCGGCGGTGCTGCCGATTCTCGTCGGCCTGCAGCCCCGCATCAGCGAACGGTTCCGCGGAGCCATAGCAACCAGTGGCGCGGACGCCGCCGAAACCGAGCGGCTCCGAACCGAGGCGGTGGCCGACCTGCTCCAGGCAGTCTCCGCTGATGGTCCGGTCGCAATTCTCCTCGACGACCTGCACTGGTGGGACGCGGTATCGCGCCGAGTGCTGCAGCGCCTCCTCGAACACACCGCCGGCGCGCCGCTGCTCATCGTCACCACGTCGCGTCCCGGCGAAGGCGAGATCACCAGCAGCTCCGGCCCAGGGCCGATCCGGCTGGCACCGCTCACCGTCGACGAAATCGCCGAGCTGATCCAGAGCCTCGGCAGCTGCGACCAGCAGGCCGCCGCGATGCTCGCCACCGGGCTGCACCCCGCGACAGAGGGCGTTCCCCTCCTGGTGCTCGAGGCGCTGCGCCTCGGGATCGACCGCCAGCAACTGGCACTCGACGGCGAGCGCTGGGAGGTCATCGCCCCTGCCGAGTTCATTGCGTCGCTGCACCCCGGCTCACTCCTCGGCGAACGGATCCGCGGCCTCACACCGGAGCAGTGGGAGTTGCTGCTGCTCGCCGCCACCATCGAGTTGCCTGTCGGCGTCGAACAGCTCAAGCGCGCGGGGCTCGCGGCCAACGAAGCTGACCTGCTCTATCTCGAGCGCCACGGCCTCCTCGCCCCACGTGCCGGCAAGTGGGTTGTGGCGCACGATGCCATCGGCGAGACGGCCGTGGCGATGGCCGACCACTCGGCGCGGCAATTCGCCCACGCCAGGGCTGGACAGATCCGGCTCACCGATGCCGACGATGACGCCGCGCTGCGGGGAGCCGCGCGACACTTTCAGGCGGCCGGCGCCACCGCCGACGGCGCAAAGGTCGCGGAGCGGTGGCTGCGCCGCCGGCGGAGCGAAGCAGATCGCGCCCCGGCGCTCGGCCTGCTGGCCGACCTCTTCGGTGTCGACCGCGGCAGCTCGTGGCTGCGCGAGGTTGCTGCGGGAGTGCCGCGTGCCGCGCGACGACGGCCGCTGCATCCGGCGTGGAAGCCGCTGACCGGTGTCGCCGTGGTTGCCGTGCTCGCGGCCGCGTGGTGGGGGAGACACCAACCGGTCGACACGACTCACCACTTCCTGCTCGTCGCCGATTCCGCCAACAAGCCGGTCGGGTACGACGTGAGCTGGACTCCCACTCCAGCGGGATCGGTTGTTCCGGGGCGTCTCCGCCTTCGTCACGCCCGGATTTCGGCCGCGTTGGCCGCGGCGGTACGTGACAACGCCACTCCGGTGTTCGATCCGTTCGACACCATGTGGGTGGCGGAGACGGAGACCGACACCGCCGGAGCCGTCGGGCCCGATCCCGATGGTCCGACCGAACTGGTGCTGCACACGCCGCACGGAACCCGCGACCTTGCGCCGGCCCATGGCGACGATGTCACGCCGTCGTGGTCACCCGACGGCCGTCAGATTGTCTTCGCCACCACGCGATATCCCGACGGCGGTGGCACCTTCGACCTCGCCATCGTAAGCGTCGCGACCGGCGTTGTCCGACGGCTGACGACGACGCCGGATATCGAGGTGACGCCGGCCTGGTCGCCGGACGGATCACGGATTGCGTTCCTCCGCGTCCCGATTACGCCCGGTGCGTTGGAATTGTGTTGGGTGGCGGTCGACAATCGGCAGGAACAGTGCAGGTCCGAGCCCGGCCAGGGCGGTAAGGTGATCGGCTGGCTCGATGCGCACACCGTGTTGATCACCGAATGGGACGGTACGCAACTCTGGGCGGTCGACCTGGAAGACGGAACTCATCGCATCATCGCGCACCACACTGGCGGCGACGCGACTACGCTCGGGCCGGGCCGCCAGTGGATCGCGTCACAGGCGGGAAATCGAACCGAATCGACCCAACTGAACGACCTCGTGGTGATCCGGGCAGCGGACCCCGGCCAGCTCTTCAGGATACCGATCACGGGAACCATTCATTTCATGGTCTGGGGCAGGCCGGCGGTGCACGACTATGTCGATCGGACCGTGATCGGACCGGACCGCAACGTCATCCCGGGCGGCTCGCCGTTTCACCTCCAGGCCGTGGCCTTCAGCAGCGCTGGCGACACCGTGCCGGCGCCTGCCGCAACACTCGAGTGGTCAACGTCGGATTCGACCGTCGCCACCGTCGACGCCAATGGTATCGTCACACCACATCGGGACGGCAACGTCTCGTTTACGGTTACCGATGGCGGTTGGCGAACCGGAACGATTCATCTCTCGGTTGTCGGTCAGACCGTGTCGCGGGTCCTCGACGAGACCTGGGACAGCACCTGGCCCTCCCGCTGGACCGCGTTCGGCCAGCCTCGGCCGTTCGTCGTGTCGGCGGGCGGAACGCGCTCGCTCTTTCCCAACGGCGATGACACCTATTCCAGCGGCGTCTACACCACCGCAAAGCTCGACGGTCACCGCGGACTTGCCGTCGAGGCGCTGATTCGCACCCGGCTGACTCGTGCCCTCTGGCAGCAGCTCAGGTTGGGCCTCGAAGCAATCGACGGATTCGGTCACGACGGTGCCGCTGGCGGTTCGGGGTGCAGCTTTGCCTATCCGCCTTCAGAAGGCGGTGCCGGTACGGGAATCCTGGGCTTCAACGGTAGCCTCTTCATGCAAGCCGACAGCGCCATCCGCAACGGCGCCTGGTACCGCCTGCGCATCCAGCTCTTCCCCGACGGCACCTGTGGCTACGCCATCAACGGACGCGTCGCGGCGCACAGCGCCACCCATTTCGACGTCAATCGCCCGATGTCGGTGACCATCGACGCGCAGACCTACCACGCCGACATCTTCGTCGGCCCGCTCATGGTCTGGGAAGGTGTTCCCCCCGGGGTCGACTGGACCCAACCCGGCATGGCGACCGATTCGGGGTGACCGGCGCCGCCCGCCGCACCGCGCGTTGACAGCCCCCTGACCGCGCCGTACGTTCTGCCGTTCCATCCATACATACGCGTCTGCAATACCTGACCAACCCCCGGTTCCGGGAGCGACGCTCATGACGAGATTCCTCGGCGCCCTGCTGGCGTCTGCCGGCCTGGTCCTGGCCGGCTGCAGCAGCGGCAACACCACCACCCCCAACGCCACACCGGTCGCCAGCGTGACCGTGACACTGGGCAGCAACGCCCTGGCCATCGGCGACACCACGCTCGCCACCGCCATCGTCGCCGACTCGCTCGGCGCACCGATCAGCGGCCGGACCGTTGCCTGGACCTCTTCCGCGCCGGCCGTCGCCACGGTCAACACCAGCGGCCTTGTCGTCGCGGTGGCCGCCGGCACCGCCAACATCGTTGCGACCGCCGGCGGCAAGAGCGGCCAGGCAGCAGTGTCGGTGAACCCACCGGGGCCGCTCCTCAGCGCGCTCACCCTGACCGATGCGTCGGGCCATCCGGTCGATGTCGGCAACGTCGGCGGCACGCTCCAACTTTCGTTCCAGCTCTCGGCGCCGACCGCCACCACCGGCACCGTGGTGGTGCGGATCGACACCACCGAATTCGCCCGCCAGGCAGTGTCGCTGTCACGGGTAGCACCTCCCGGCAACGGCAATGCGTCCGTGGTCACCACCCAGGTCGCGATCGATGTCAACACCGCCGCGGTCAACTACACCCTCGATGCAGAGTCCATCGATGCGCTGCCGCTGGCCCGCAACGGCAGCCACATCCTCGGCGTCGAGTTCCTGACGAGCGGCAGCACGCAGCCGGCGGCCACCGCGCAGGCGGCGATCACCCTCGCCAACCCCGACGTCTTTGCCGCGCGCGTGACAATCGACGGTCCGCTCATCAACCTCGACGGCAAGTCGTGGAGTTCCGGCGACCAGACCATCGAGTTGATCCCGATCCAGTACTCCGGCAGCCCGCCTCAGTCCGTCACCGCGCTCTACGCCGACTTCGCTTCCGATTTCCATGGCGCCACGCTTACCGGCACGGCACCAATCGCCACGAAGACCGGGAGCGACGTCACGACACCCACCGTGCTCTCCCATACGTCGTTCCAGTACGAGAGCCCGGCGGCCACCGGCTCGAGCCTGCTGCTCAGCGACTACAGCTTCGGCTCGGCCCACTACACGCCGCAGTTTGGCGAACCGAGCGCCGGCGGCAATTGCATCTACACCCGCAGCACCGGCCTGGTGCAACGCTCCAGCGTGATCCCACCGGCAACGTTGCCGACCGGCTGCACCCGCTGGGTCACGGTGAATCCGATTCCCGCGACGCTGTTCGGCCCGGGGCAGTTCGACGGATCGGCGGTTCGCTATTTCGACACCAAGGGCCCGACCATCGCGCCGGGGGCGTTCACGCTGGCCACCCGGCCGCAGGTCAGCGGCCAATCGGCCTACGGATCGTTCGGAAACTTCGGCGTCGCGAGCAACTACATCTCCACCAAGTACGACTTCTCGTGGGGCATCGATCTCAATCGCATCACCGACGCCGGATCGGGACTCGACACCGGCCACCCGTTTGCGCTGTACAGCGGCCCGACGCCCGACTTCGTCCCCAACGCCGGCAGCCTCGTGACCGACCTCACAACGCTGGGCACCTCCGGTGCATCGCGGCTGCGCTACTTCGGCGGCGCGTGGTTCGACCGGCTCGGCAACTGGTCGTACGCTCCGCTCACCACCAACGCCGGCAATCCGTTTACCACCGGCAACACCCTGTCCGCCAACCTCGGCGTCGATCCGGCGCTGGTCGGCATCAACGACGACGGCGGCACCGCCACCTACGGCGGCGTGGGAGACAGGTTCGCGTGGCACCAGCCCGACGCCACGTCGCTTTCACTCAGCTACACCGTTGGCGGTTCGCCGGTGGGCTACGGTACCGGGTGGGCGTGGCTGCGCGCCTACCAGAATCTCGATCCGTCGCGCCCGGTCTACGGACAGGACGCCAACACCGCCACGCCATGGGTCGCTGGCGGCACCGCGGGCCTCACGCCCGACTATTCCTTCTCGCTGAGCGGGCTCTTCACCCTCGGCGCGTCGAAGTACGGCGGAACAGGCGAGGGAGCGTACACGCTCTTCGGAGGAGTCAACGACCTGGGCGGCGCGGTGCCGGCGGGTGGGACGTTCGGCCCGTACAACATCGTGTTTGACTACACCGCGCCGTCGGCGCCACTCATCGCGAGCCAGAGCAGCTTCGTCCCGGGTGCCACCGCAAGCTTCGACATCAGCGGCAGCGACAACGTCGGTGTCGGCAAGTACATCGCCGGTTGGCAGTTCAACTTCTCGAACGGGCTCTTCGAGGGTGGCAAGGCCTATGTCGCATTCGACCACAAGGTCGGCTCGCTCAGCAGCACGTCGCTCTTTCCGACCTTCACCGCCACCGATTCGCAGCCGGTACCCAAGGGGTTCCTCTTCTTCGACCCGAACGTCGGCTCGCTCCTCCCGCCGGTGTATCACGTGAGCGGCTTTGCGGTGCGGACCTTGGACCTCGCCGGCAACTACAGCCCGCTCGCGGTCTTCCCGATCGGGAACAACTACAGCTCGTCGCTCCCGTCGAGCCCCACGGCAATCCGTTACTCGCTGGGCGGCACCACGGCGTGTGCTGGCACCGGCTGCACCGATGGTTCGTCGAGCACCACGTCGGTCACCGCGTCGTGGGACAGTCCCGTCCAGGGGAATCCATTGAGCAAGTTCGACCTCTTCATGATTACAGACGGCCGAGTGGCACTCACGGCCGCGCTGCGCAACCCGGTCGAGACCCAGATCGGCGGTTCGTACCGGTACACCGTCACCGGGCAGATCGACTGGTCAAAGCTCTGCCTCAAGGCCGGTGCGGTGAATGTCTTCGGCCTCGCGGAGACCACCGACCACCTGTATTTCTTCAAGCCGAACGTCTTCGCGCAGATGGCGATCTCGGTGCCGCCGGTGACCAACCCGGTCTGTCTCACGTCGCCCGGGCACTGATGTCCGACACGACGTTCGCTTCTTCCGCCCCGGCCGCCGGCGAGTCGGCACGCAAGGTCGTGCTGCTCGCCAACTCCACGGTCGCCTTCATCGGCGCCTTCACCTTCACCACGCTGCTCCACGAACTCGGCCACTTCGTCTCGTACCTGGCGTTCGGCGCCCACGCCACCCTCTACTTCAACCAGGTACAAGCCGACGACACCACCGTGAGCCTCACCGGCGTCATCGTCTCCGCCCTCGCTGGCCCGGTGGTGAGCCTGTTGCAGGGCATCGTCTGCGCGTGGTGGGTGCGGACCCGCCGCCAGAACGATGCCGCGCAACTCTTCCTGCAATGGCTGGCGCTGCTCGGCGTCATCAACTTCTTCGGCTACCTGATGCTGACGCCGCTCTCGTCGGTCGGTGACACCGGCAGGGTCGCCGGACTGCTCGGCTTCCCGGCGTGGCTGAGTGCACTCATCGCAATCGGCGGCATCGCGGTGCTGCTGGTGATCGTCTTCCGGCAGGACCGCCACTTCGCCCGGTTCCTGCACGGCGATCCGGGCAGCCGCGACCGCGCGCGCTGGATCAACGTGCTGGTGTTCTTCCCGATCATCGTGGGGAGCGTCGTCAACGTGATCTTCGCCTTCCCGATTCCCACCGCCATCAGCGCCATCTACCCCGCGACGAGTTCGCTCACGGTGCTCGCGGGATATTCGGCAATGCTGTCGGCACCGCGTGCCGAGCTGCCCGCGTCACCGCTCGGCCGGTCGGTGTCGTGGTCGCTCGTCGCCGTCGCGGTGGCGTTGCTGGTTGTCAATCGGTTGCTGGTGCGGGGGGTGTGAGCGGCACGGAGGACGTCGCTGGGCAGCACACTGGCCCGCGTGATCTGGCGCCATACCGCGTCAGCTCGGCGACCCACCCGTTGACGGCCGCCGCCGTGCATCGCCAAGTTACATGTAACCACACGGTGGAGGCACCATGACCGACTCCGGCCGCTCGAAGACGTCCCGTGACAAGGTTCGCGCGCACCGTCAATCGGCCTCGGTGGCGACGAGCCGATTCGAAGCCGAAGATCAGGCCTTCATCAACAGCATTAGCGCCCTCGACGACCAATGAAGCGCGGTGAGGTGTGGACCGTGGCCGGCGGCACAGATTACGCCGGGAAGCCGCGTCCCGCGATCGTGATCCAGGACGACCCGAAATCGAAACTTGGCACTCGACTTGGTCGCATCGACGACGACGACCTGCTGCGCCTGAATCAGGCGGTCATCGTCTTCCTGGGCTTGGCGGGCTCGGCGAGCGAGCGACGCCCGTGACGAAGGATTGCGCACACCGACGCCCGCCAGGCATCGAACATGGCGCGCGAGCACGTCGCGCTTGACCACCGCCATGCTGCGAACCAGATGAAAGCCGCCGTACTGCACGCGCTGGGCACGCCGCCTCGTTTCGAGGCTTTCCCTGACCCCGTTCCGGGCCCGGGCGAAGTGCTGGTCCAGGTGCGAGCCGCGTCGCTGAAGAACGTCGAGAAGGCGATGGCCAGCGGTACCCACTACGACAGTTACCGCGAATTGCCGGCGATACCCGGTGTCGACGGCGTGGCGGTCCTCGACGACGGGACGCGCGTTTTCTGCGGCGGATGCCGCGCGCCCTGGGGGATGATGGCCGAGCGGGCCGCTGTCCCGCGGGCCTTCTGCCTGCCGGTTCCGGATTCACTCGACGACGCAACCGCCGCGGCACTCCCCAACCCCGCCCTCTCGTCGTGGCTGCCGCTCATCTGGCGCGCCCACCTGAAGCCCGGCGAAACCGTGCTGATACTCGGCGCCACCGGCGTGGCCGGCATCCTCGCCATCCAGATCGCCAGACACCTCGGCGCCGGACGCGTCGTTGCCGCTGGCCGGAACCCGGCCGTCCTGCAGACCCTCCCGCAACTCGGCGCCGACGCCACTATCGCGCTCGACCAGCCGGACAAGGAACTGGCCGCCGCATTCACGCGTGAGGCCGGGCAGCAGCGGTTCGACGTGGTGCTCGACTACCTCTGGGGTCATCCGACCGAAGTGTTGCTCGATGCCCTCACCGGCCATGACGTCAAGGCCGAGTCGGAGGGTCTCCGGCTGATCGAGATCGGCGACATGGCGGGCGCGAGTATTTCGCTGTCGGCGGCGGCGCTGCGGAGCTCGGGCATCGCGATCCATGGCAGCGGCGGCGGCGGCATTCCCCACACGGCCATCTTCGAGACGTTCCCGCAGCTCTGGGCGCTGGCCGCCAGTGGCAAGCTCCGTATCGATGTCGAGCGTGTCCCGCTCGGCGAGATCGAAAGTGCCTGGCAGCGCAAGATGCCCGGTCGCCGGATCGTGGTGATTCCGTAGCAGGTCGACCCGCCGCGTTAATACGTGCCGGGATCGCGATCTGTCATCCTACCGAGGCCACTTCTCCGGCATTGACAGCATGCAGCCTGGCGGCAATACTCCATCTCCTTGCTGGGGAGCCGATGGTCTCCGCCATCTGCAGAGGGCCGGCCGCAAAGCCGGCCCTCACTCTTTCCGGTCCTCTCCTGGCACGTCCGCGTCGCCTCACTGCTTCACGAACGTCGCCTGCATCATCGTCACCCAGCTGCCGGGGTCGAGCACCACGTCGGCCGGTGCCGCCGCCAGCGGGAAGGTGAACTCGTTGTGGTCCTTGTCGACGACCGCGCGGAATGGCCCGTCCGCACCGCCACCGCGGCCACCGCCACGGCCACCCCGCCCGCCGCGCCCCCCTCGCCCCGCTCCACCACGACCACCACCCGCCGCCGCCGCGGTGTCGGGAGCCATCGTGATCCCGATCTCGATCGGCATCCGGTAGAGCCCCTGGGTCTGCGTCTGACTGAGCGACACGTGCAGCTCCTTCGCCGCCGAGTCGTAGTGCCATGACCCGTCAAGCTGGAGAATGCCGCCGCGCTCCAGCCATTGCGGGAAGAACCAGCTCAGGTCCCTGCCGTCCGTGGGGCAATCGGGGTTGGCGGCGCAGGCGTCCTCCATCGCGTGCCGGAAGTCGTCGTTGGTGGCGTTGCTGTTCCGGAAGCGGCTGTAGTAGAGCCGGATGCCGTCCCAGAACGTCGTGGTGCCGAGCACGCCGCGCAGCATGTGCAGCACCTGTGCGCCGCCCTGGTAGATCTGCGCGTTGTTGGCGATCACCTGCGAGATGTTCGACAGGTGCTGGTGCACGATGGTCGACTGCGGATTGGCCAGCGCAAAACGGATCGCACTCGCCGCACTCCGCTTGATGCCGTCCAGGTAGGCATCGTGTCCGTCCTGATACTCCTGGTAGAGCAGCGCGAAGTAGGTCGCAAAGCCTTCGCTCAGCCAGACGTCGTCCCAGTTGTCTTCGCTCACTGAGTTGCCGAAATACTGGTGCGCCATCTCGTGCGCCAGCAGTTGCCGGTTGGGAACGCCGTTGTAGCCGTAGAAGATGTCGGAGGCGAGTTCCATCCCGCCGCCCACGGTGTTGGCCTGCACCTGCGCCAGCTTCTCGTATGAGAACGGCCCGATGTGATCGATGTAGAACTCGAGGATCGGCTGCGTGTAGCTGGAGAATCCCTTGAAGCCGCTGTCGTGCTCCTGCGGAAAGACCCACGAGGAGAGCGCAATGCCGTGATAATCCCCGAAGTAGTCCACCGCATATGGTGCCGCGGCGAGGGAGAACTGCCAGGTGGGAATCGGCACTCTCTCGTCCCACGTGGTGCGCCGCATCCCGTCCGGGAGGTCGAGCTGCTGCACCAGCAGGCCGTTGGAGATCACCTGGTACTTCGGTGGCGCGGTGATGCTGATGGTCTTGGTGGCCTTCATCGAGATGTGGTCGATGGTGGCGAGCCAGTTGTGCGCCAGGTTGGGCCAGTCGTTGCTCACGAACGAGCGGTCACCGTACTTGTTGTTGCCGATCTGGAGTCCGGTGCCGGGGGTGCCATGATACGCCAGCGCAATCGTCTCGTGCTGCCCGGCGCGCGACGGCGCGGCGAACGTGATGTGCAGCAGGTCGCCCCGTTGGGCAAAGTTCAGCGCCCGGTCACCCTCGGTGACACTGGTGACCGTCATCCCGGTGGTGGCGGCAGCGCCGGTGTTGGCCTGCCCGGAAATCCCGCCCGGGCTGCCGCGCCCGACGCAGGGGTCGCCCGGTTCCGTGGCGGGAGCGCCCTTCGGGCGCGGCCCGCAGAGATCGAGGTTGACGCCATCGATGCCGGCCCGGGAGAGGTCGAGATCGACCACCTCGTGCATGGTGATCTCGTCGCTGGTGTCGCTCAGCACGACGTCGAAGTCGTAGTGCGTGATGGTGATTCCCGGCTGGCGCGGATAGGTGTCCTGCCCCAGCGCCGGCGCGACGTGAACCATCGTCAACAAGGCCCCCAGCGTGACCGCAACCGCCGGCAGGCGCCGCGCCATCTGACCATTTCCTGTTCGCACCGATATCCCCCATTTCAGCCCCGGGACGAATTGAGGCGGCCCCCCGTGAGGACCTCCCGAGCCGCTCACCACCCGGACTATTGAGAATCTAGCGCCGACAGCGTCGGGGGTCGGACGACCTCTTCTGTGGCACCGACGCAATATCGCTGACGCGGTTCCACGACACCTTGCCGCGCTGGCTCGACGACAATTCCTCCGAAATCCGGGTCCGACAAGGGGCGGCAACCAGAGTCGTTCGGGCACGAAACGTGCGCGCTTCGGCCCAACCGCCTCAGCCGAAAATCCCATGCGTCGCAGCCTCTCCCTTGCTGTCCTGCTTTGCGCCGGGGGTGCCGTTGCCGCCCATGCGCAGACGTTCACCGACCAGGCCGCGTGGCTCACCGCGCTGGGCGTTGCACCGACCACCGTTGACTTCGAGGGCATGGCGGGCGTTGACGGGTTTGCCACCGGCCCGTTCAACATCTCCGGAGCAACGTTCGATGCGTCCGGCACGCCGTTCATTGTCGACCCCGGCTACGGTTCGGCGTACTATGACTGGGGAACAGGCGCCGTCTTCTCGCCCCAGAACGGTTAGGGTGCGGCCTCCATGATCGTCACGCTCCCGGGGGCAGTGACCGCGTTCGGATTCTTCTACGGTGACAACTCCGACGGTCTCTCGCAGGATTTCGCCGTCAATCTCTCCAACGGCGGGGCATTCGACCTGGGCTTCAGCGACGGATACCCCGATCTCAACTTCTGGGGGATCATCGATCCGACGCCCTTCTCGTCGCTCACGGTCAACATCGGACCGCAGGCCGTTGCGCCGGTATTCGACAACGTCTCGTGGTCGGAAGCGGTGACGCCGGAGCCTGGATCGCTCTCGCTCCTCGCACTTGGCCTGACCGGCCTCGGTGGGATCGGAGCGTCCCGACGGAGGCGGTTCCGCAAGGCGTCCAGGTCGCCCGGCACCACCCCAGCCGATGGGTCAGAGTGCGGCCCGGCGGCCTGACCCGAGCGTCGATCGGCCGCCACTACGGCGACCAGACGTTGTCCGCGGCAAACGTGAACGAATACGAGGCGTACCCGGTGGAGAAGTAGATGATCCACGTGAATGTGCCGGTGAGCTTGTCGCCGGCCATCTGCGCGTCGATCGAACCGCCCAGCACGCCGATGGCGTCGCCGGCGTCGAACGGTGAGACGTTGCCGGTGAGCTTGCCGCTGCCGTAGGTGCCGAACGCCGCGGTGCCGGTGTCCGGGTCGCCGGGCGGAATGCAGCTGGAGGTCACCGCCAGCGAGGTCCGAATGCTCTGCTGCACGAGGAATCCGGCGACGACGGCGCCATCGGGAAACTGCTCGAGCACCGCGGCCTTGCACCCCGCCGAATCAATCACGAAGACCACCCAATTCTCCGGATGATCGTGCATGTCGGCGATCCACCCGTTCATCGTCTGCATTTCCAGGGTGTCGCTTTGGGTGACATACCCGCCCGGCGGCGGGACCGACCCGGTCAGCGCGGCCGAGCTGAAGTTCCAGACCCAGTGTGGTGCCGCCTTGACGTGCACCGGAACCGAATCGCGGCCCACGATTCGGTTGGTGGCATCACGCAGCGTCACCCGGACGGTGTAGTCGCCGTTGTGCCCGAACGGATGCTTGACGATGCTGTCGGCGATCGGACCCAGCACCGCCGTCGAATCGCGAAACTCCCAGGTGTACGTCCAGCCCGGTTGCGCCAGGCCGTGCGATGACGCCATGAACGTCACCGTATCGGCGGTACTGACGCTGTCGTCCCTGGGCGTCAGCACGAATGGCGTGTACCGGATGACAACGTCGGCGGTGTCGAGGAACCCCTCGCCGTCGGTCCACGGCGGGTGGGCGTTGCCCCTGATCAGGTACGGCGTGACGCCCACCGGAAGCTCATTCGGCGCCCCGCCTTTGCCGTCGGGGGTCCACAGCTCCGAAATGACCGGATTGGTATCGCCGCCGCAGGTGGCGCACTTGATCCGGGGCTGAAAAGGGGACCAGGTGATGCTGACCGTGTCGGGAAGCGACAGCCATTGCTCCTGAAGCGGATCGAAGTATTGGAACGCGTACGACTTCGGGATCCGGTCGGCGCCGGCGTTGCCGGCCGTGAATTCCTGCCAGCGCGACGCGAAGGACGCGAGCGGAACGAACGCCGTCGCGCCGTCCATCGCGGCATTGGGGTACGGGGTCGAAGCGGCCGACGCCGACGTGGCGGCCGAAAAGTTCTGCAGCGTGCCGGACGCATCGAAGTTCAGCGCCTTCGGTGTGGTCGGGGCGTTCGGGTCGGCAATCGCCACGGAAACACCCGACGCCGATACCGTGGCGGCGTACCCCACCACCGAGTGCCCATGTTCGGAGCTGGTGAGGCTGATCTGCACCGGCTGCCTCGAGACCTTGATGGTCAGCGCGATCGACTGCGAGGTGATCTGCGCCAGCTTCGGCCCCTGCGCCGCGACCTTGGCCGCCGTCGCGCGCGCCTGCGCGCTCTTCGTCGCCGCCGCCTCGTAATCCTCCTGGAGCGCCCCCACCAACCGGATGCCCTGGATGTTGTCCCACTGGTTGACGAGGCTCTTGTCGTAGCGATGATAGAGCCCCGGCGCCGGTGCCGGCCCGGTACGGAACCGGTAGTAGTAGTAGAGCTCGCTGACGCTCATGCCGTAGCAGTCGCCGCCCGGCTGCTGGTAATCACCGTAGTTGATGAACTCCCAGTTGTCGGTGCCGACCGCAAAGTTGCTGCTCCAGCTGCCCATCAGCTTGGCGAGCGGGATCCGCACCCAGACGATCGTCACGCCGCCAAACGCCGCGTTGGCCATGCCGGTAACGGAGCCGCCCGCCGCGCCGAGCGCCGCGGCGGTCAGCGATGCGGAGAAGTGCATGGTGATCAGCGTGGCGGACGTCGCCGTGCGATCGGCAAGCGGGATGCCTTCGAGCGCGCCACTGGCGGCGTCGTAGTAGAACGGCGCCACCACGTCGGTGGAATCGACCGTCATCGGCACCGTGAGCGACATGGCGCTGTCCGAGTACCCCAGCCCGTTGGCGATGAGCAGTGCGGGCCCTACCTGCGACACGTCGGCGGGTAGCGGCGCCTGGATGGTGGGATCGGCAACGACGCTCCACGTCGCGCTCTGCGAATAGCTCCCCGCCGGCACCGCCAGCGACAGGCCGTCGAGCGGATCGCCGGCCTTGTGATAGGTGAGCGTCCCGCCGCCCGTCCCCATCGTGACGGCGTCGAACAGCGTCTCGGTGCTCGCGGCAAGCACGGTGGCATGGAAACGGATCGGCGTGAGTCCGGCCACCGACGCACGCAGCACGTTGGTCAGCGGACCCGCGCCGAGCGTCCATGCCCCCGCGGTGGCCACCCCATCGCTGTCGGTGACGGCGGCACCGCCGGCAATGCTGCCGCCACCGGAATCGATCGCAAACGTCACCGTCACCCCCGCCACACCGGCGCCGTGGGCGTTGACCACCAACACCGACGGATGCACGGGAAGGGTGGCACCAGCGGCACCGGACTGACCGTCGCCACCGGCGATGTGGATCGCCGCCGGCGTCGTGTCGGGAGGCGACGTGGTACCGGTGCTCGGGCTGCCGCCGCAGCCCCAGACCACGACGAGCCAGGCTGCGGCCGCCACGGCCGTCGCGGTTCGCTTCAGCATCTGCCGCATCAGGCGTTCGTCCCGCTGACGATGTCATCCACGGCAATGGCCGGGAGGTCGCTGATGTCCGGCATGCCGCACGGATGGTGAGATCGGGAACGACGAGGGAGGCGCATCGATCGGCCCCGGAGAAGGACCGGATAATCTACTCCGGCGTGCGCGGGCACCGGCAGGGCACGGTGCCGAGCGGCCTCGCGGGGGCCTCGCCCTGGGCAGGGGCGCACCGACAATCCGATGCGCCCCGCGTCGCGGTCAGCGGATCAGAGGCTTGCCCGGCGGCGCTTCCGCATTCCCGCCCCGCTCAGCCCCGCCAACCCCAGCGCCAGCAGCGACAACGTCCCCGGCTCGGGCGTGACACTCTGATCCGGCTCGAAGTTGAACACCGTCGGCGAGGTGCTGTTGAATCCGTAGGCGATGTTGTCCACCGCGCCGTCGAAATAGTCACCCGGATAGCCGAAGCCCAGGAACGGGTCCAGCTCGCTCACCATCGCCTGCCCGCCGTAACAGTCGGTGTTGAACTGTGACAGCGACTGGTAGGCCGCGGCGTACCCGCAATCTCCGGTACCCTTGCCGGTGTACCAGAAGTTGTCGCCGAGAATATCGGACGACGTCCAGACGTCCTGTGGCGCGGTCGGGGAGTAACCATTGTAGGCCCCTTCCCAGATGAGATAGGTGCCGTCGGTGAGTCCAAGGCCAAACGCCGGCGTCGTGAACGCCGGTGTCGTCGACGCGCTCGAGACGTACCAGTCAAATGACAGCGTCGACAGGTCGGACAGCGCCATCGGGGAGAAGTCGTAGTACCAGTCCGCTTCGCTATTGCCCTCGTCGTTGAGCCAGATCTCGGCGGAGCCGTTGCCGGACCGCGCGAAGGTGCTCGTGATGCCGGAGAACGCTCCGGCGTATGGCGAGGTGTAGGTCGGTCCCGGACCGAAAGTGGCCGAGGCCCAGCCTTGCGGGTTGGACGGTGTGACGACCACCGTCTGCGCCCCGGCCGGCGCCGCAACGGCAGCCACCAGGAAGACCCCTGCCACCAATGCCGCCGCTTCTGCCAGACGGTTCCGCATTACCATCTCCTTCGTGAATTGTCGTTACGGGCCGGGCCGGCCGGGCGCCATGGGCTTCAACGCCACGGTGCATCAGGGGCACGTCGTTACGGCCACGAGCCACATTGCAGGCGAATACGCCGGAGGTCAAGCCCGTGGCGGAGGGTGTTGCACTGACGCGACACTGAAGGCCCGCAGCGGCGCGGCTTGTGGGCCATACGCCACAGGAAATTGGTCTGGTGGCGGGTCCAGTCCGGATACCCTCGGATCGTACCTGGCGAACGCATCGGCCGCTGTGCGGGACCTCGCCGCGTCGCTTCGGCGACCCTTGCGCAAGTAGGGGATTTCCCGCGTTGGACACTGGACTTCCCGACACAACAGCCGCTCGTAGCCACGTACGTTTCCTGCCGATCTACGTGTTGGACGGGGGCTGCCATGCGATCCATCCATGACCTATCGGCGAATCGGGCGACGATGTGGCGCCCCGGACGGCGCTTCGAAGTTGTCGGTCTCGGCTTGGCGACCGCGTTCATCGCGGCTTGCAGCAGTCCGACGCCGTCGGGGCCGCCGGCCGGAAACAACGTGCTGGCGGTGGTATCGGGCGACGGCCAGCATGCGCGGATCACCCGCGAGCTCCCCTACCCGATCGTCATTGAAGTCCGCAGCAGCACCGGCACGACCGTCAGCGGCATCGCCGTCACGTTCACTCCGAGCGCCGGTAGCGTCAGTGCCACGAGCGCGACATCCGATGCCAACGGTCAAGCGAGCGTGCGCTGGACGCTCGGACTAGCCGCCGGCAACCAGGCACTGACGGTGCGATTTGCCAGCGGCAACGGGCCGACCCTGACGGTCGGCGCCACGGCCGATCCCGCCACGGTCGTCCAGATCCAGGCGCTGGACGGTGACCGGCAACAGGCGGTGATCGGCACCGCGGTCGGAACGGCGCCGAGCGCCACCGTCCGCGATGGCCAGGGCAATCCGGTGTCGGGCATTGCGCTGCGATTTGCCGTCACCGCCGGCGGGGGCACGGTCGCATCGGCCAGTACCACCACCGACGCCGCCGGAAGGGCGACCGCCGGCAGCTGGACGATGGGCGCGATGCCGGGAAGCAACGCACTGAGCGTGACACCGGTGGCGGGCGACATCGTGGCCGCGGTCCCCCTCACCTTCACCGCCGTGGCAGTGGCACCGGGCGGTGTGGTCTCGTCGCCGACGCGGAGCGTGACGCTGAACGCCGCCGACGCGATCAGTTACCAGGACAGCGTCACCGGCCAGACCTTCGTGTTCCGGAACGGCGCGCACGGCACGCTGGACGTGGCCCGGGTGCTCGGCGGCCCCACGTTGCCGCTGCCGGATGCGACGGCGTTCCGCGCCGCCTTCTCGGGTCACGAACAGGTGGAGCTTGCGATGTCTGCTCCAGCCGGCGGCGAAGCACAGGCCTTCCAGTTCGGCGACGACTTTACCGCGGCGACCGTCGGAACGATGACCGATCGCTGGTGGGGCATGGCGCGAACCCGCCAGGTCGGCGACTCGGTGTTCTACCTGCTGCAACCGGGAACGGCCGGCAACCTCGTCGCGTCGCTCCGCGAACCGGGCGGGCCGATCGGCGCCGGCACGTTGCCAAGCCGTGTGCTGGGGGCATTTGCGTCGGGCCCGGTGCCACCCCGGGTCAGCGCATACGCCGTGGTCGGGCTGCCACCCGGCAGTTCGTGGACACCGGTCATCACCGGCTATCGCGCCGCGGTGCAGCAGACCGTGGACTGGTGGCTTGCCACGCTGCCGGTGGCCGACGCGTCCCGGGTGCGCACCGCCATCACTGCTCATGAGCCGCTGTCGGTTGCCGTCGGCATCGGGGTGGGATCGGCGTATGACTATGGCGTCTCGTCGACCGGATGGCACCCCCTGCTGACCTTCGACGACCGAGCACCGAGCGAGCGCGAAAAGATGGTGCGCCACGAAACCGGCCACTACATCGCCCACATGATGCTCGGCGATGCGGCCTATCAGACGCTCACCAACAACGGCCCGGTCGCGGTCAACCACGCGCCGGGCGAGGTTGCCCGGGGATTCCGGGGATCGTTGGGCGAGGAGTATGCCTATGCCAGCCAGTTCTTCATGATCGGCACGCTCGACGGCTACGATCTGCGGTCACTGGCCCCGGCCAACAACGTGCGCGACATGATGCTCGACCTCACGCCGGCTTCAGTGGACTTTCCGTCGCTCGAGGGCTTCGGGGCCACGATGCTCGCGGCGGTGACGCGCACCGGCACCGACACGATGGTCTACGACTTCTGGGCGAGTGGATCGCGAACCCGGAGCCCAGCGCTCAACATCAACACCACCTCGGCCCTGGGCCTGCTGGCCCGAGGTCCGCAGAATCCGAACGAGCTGCGGGTCCTGCTCTCGACGCTGGTGGAGGGTGACGAGGCACTGGCTGCGGTGCTCGAACCGATGGGCTGGAGCTACTGGGGATCGGGGCGGGTGGTGGACGGAGCGGGAGCGCCGGTCGCCGGCGCATCGGTGAGTTCCGTGGTGAAGCTCGGCGACCTGGAGTACCGCACCATGCCGAGCGCGCTCAGCGGCAGCGACGGGGCGTTCATCCTGCGGCGCATCTACCCCGGCACGTCGCTGCTGCGCGTCTATCAGCAGAACGGCTCACGGACGGATTCGACGGACGCAGCCATGTTCACGGTGCCCTGGGAGACTCCCACGACCACGCCGCAGTCGCTCGGCGACCTGAAGCTGATCGGACTCCCGGCATACAACGACATCGCGGTCTCGATGACCGGATTCAGCAGCGCCAACACGGCGGGCGCCGATCCCTGCCCGGCGAAGTTCTCGGTGGCAAACGAACTGTACGGCGGGGTCTGGAACAGCACCACGCGCTTTCCCCTGTCGTGGAGCGGCAATCACTTCAGTGCCAGCGGGAGTGTCGACTTCACGCTTCCTGCCACCGACGGCTCCCACTCCACGCACGGCACCGGATCGGTGTCCGTGGCGGGCACCGTCGACCGGGTCACGAAGGACTCCGTCTGGATCACGCTGACCGCCTCGCAGACCACCCGCGACGAAACGCTGATGCCCGGTCCCACGTGGACCCTCGACCAGCTGATCTCCTCGTCGCTGACGGTCGGCAGCATCGGCCTCGCCAGCAACGGCGCGACGCCGGCGACCTATACCGGCAAGGTGCAGGGCGCGGCGGCCGCGGTGTTGATCGGCGGAGCGACCGCGTCCTATTTCAACCAGAGCGCGCTGCTGCCAACGTTCCATCCATATGCATGCACCGGATACTCGTTCAACGCCCTCAGCGCCGAGCTGCAAGTCACGCTTCGGGTAGTGAACCCGTGATGATACGTCGCCGGCCCGTCAGCCTTCGACCGATTGCGGCAGCGAGGTTCGGGCCCGCCGGTTCAAGGCGAGGCACGAGATCCCTCCCCGCTCACGCCGCCGCGTTCGGGTCCGGCCAGCTCCCCGCGATCGGCGTCGCGGCGCTCCACTTGAGCGTCCCCCCGCCCGGCACCGGCACCTCGCCCGCCTCGACCGCCCCGGACGCATCGAACGGCGTCGAGATCGTCACCGTCACGCCGCTGTTGAGGTTGTTCGTGGCGAACGGCAGGAACAGCACGCTGGGATCGGAAATGATCAGCGAGTACTGCGGCAGCACCACCTGGAGAAAGAAGTTGAGCATCCCCGGGTCGCGCTGCAGGCCGCGGTCGAGCAGCGAGAACGTGGCAGAATTGGCGATCACGGCGGAATTGCTGCCGTCGTATGCGTAGACGTTGCCGATGCCGCTGGGCGTGGCGCTCTCGATCACCGTCTTGTCACCGTCCATGGTATGCACCACGTGGGTGATCTCGCCTTCGATGGTGTAGTCCTCGACGGTACAGAGCGTGGTGGGGTACGACCCGTTGCCGATTGACGCGCCAGGGTAACCCGACGGCGGGTCGTCGGTGACACTGGCGCGACCCAGGTGCAGGTCGGCGCGGATCCACACCTTGATTGTCGCGTGGAGTGTGTACGTGCCGCTGACCGTGTCGGATTCGTTCGACGTGCCGGCCGAATCGAACGTCGCGTCGTAGTCGAAGACCATCTGCCAGGCGGTGAGCCGCACCGGGTTGCTCTCGACCTCGTTGATCTTGACCTTCACTTCACCACCGGGAAAGAACTGCGCCGGCGCCGGCACCGTGAGCCGATCGAAGTCCCACATGATCCCATTGCTGATCGGGACACCACCGGCCATCACCACGGCGTTCGGCGGCGGGCCGCCGCTGCCGTCGCCACCACCGAAGCTTCCCACGATCAGCAGCGACTCCCCCGAGGTGTTGAGCAGCGCGATGCTCGGCGCCAGGATCCCCACCCGGTCCTCGCCCGCGAGCGGGCGGATGGTGAGCTTGCCCGGCGCATACGGATTCTGGTACGACCGGCTCTGGTCGTAGGGGAGACCGTTGCGGGTGTGGGCCGCGAGCAACGGGATGGTATTGCTCACCGAGAACGCCCGGCGCGGCGGTGTCGCCGCCAGCGCCGTCGGCACCGCCCCGGCCATCGTCGGCAGCAGCACGCCGGCCGTCGCCAGCGTGTCGTCGAGGTCCACCGGATTGTCCCACGACACGAACATGCTGGCGCCCGCCGCTGCGAATGCGTCACCGATATCGGGCTTCACACCGACGCTCGCGGCACCCGGACAGCCGTTGAGAAAGACGAAGCTCCGCTTGGGGAACGCCGGCACCATCGGGCGCTGCCCCGAAATGAACGCCGGCGTGATGGCGTAGAACGGCACCAGGCTGCTCTGGTACGTCGACGCGTTTCCGCGCGCCAGCGCGTACTGCATGCAGACCACCCGCGACGCCTGGAGATCGTCCTTGAGCGCGAGGTAGGTGGTGAGGTCGAACTGCGGCTTGCCGTTCTGTCCGAGGAAGTACGCCGGCTGCGCGGTGCTCAGCGCATACGTGCTCGAGCCGTCCGACAGGTGGATCAGGCCGAGGCGGGCCACCATGTGGAGCACGCCGGTACCGTTCTGGAAGAGTTGCCGCATTTCGGCGATCGAGCCGAAATAGATCGACGACGCATACCCCACCGCGTCGAGCGACGACTGCAGCCCGAGCATCGCGGCAAAGGTCGGGCCGTAATCCGCCACGGGCCACTGGTCGCTTCCCCGGACCGCCGTTTCGCCGATGTTGATCGAGAGATACACCTCGGCGAGCTCGGGTATCTCGTCGATGATCACCGACGCCTGCCGGGGCGACACCGAGGGAATCACCTGGCGGCTCGACGCCGCGAAGTCGCTCGGCGAGAACGATCCGTCGTTGACGATCGACAGCGCGGTCCCGTCGGTGAAGCGTGCCCACACCGTTCCCGGCGTGTCCGAGCCAGCCGCGCTGAACGCCGAGTTGCTGCCGAGCCAGCTCACCAGGCGCTGGTTGTCATCGGCAATGCTGGTGTGGGGCAGTGTATCAAAGTGGTTCGACACGGCGTCGAGTGCCGCGGCCCGGGCGTCACCGCTGAGGAAGTCGGTACTGCCCCCGCCGCCGCCGGGTGTCGTCGGCGACTTGCTGCAGCTGCCGAGCACGAGGGCAGCACCGGCCCCGCCCGAGATCCTCAGGGCGAGGTCGACGAATTCCCTTCGCTTGAGCCTTCGCATAGGAGCGTCACACCCTGCGGGGGAGGAATGCCAATATGCCGCTCCGATCCGGGGGCGGCAAGCCGTGCGCGGCGGGCCGGGCAGGGCTCGCACTTCCCGGGGGCCGGGGACGCGATATCCTTACATCATGCCGAAGATCGCCGCCCTTCCCCTGCTGTGCATCGCCGTGATCGCGGGCTGCTCGAAGAGCCCGACGTCGAGCGGCGGCTCCGGCCCCGACACCACGTCGACCACACCGCCCTCGGACGCGGTCTGCTCCTCGCGCGTCAACGACAGCGAATCGAAGCTCGTCGAGTGCATCCAGTCGGAACCGCTCTGGCAGCACATGATCGACCTGCAGAACATCGCCGACGCCAACCCCGGGCCGGATGGCCACCCGTCGCGCAACGCCGGCGAACCGGGCTATCTCGCGTCGGTCAACTACGTCGCCGACCTGATGCGCGCCGCGGGGTATCGCGTCACCATCCAGAACTACGGCCTGGCGTACGCCGGCTTCGGCTCCCGGCCGGTGTTCACCGAGATCACTCCCGCCACGACGGTCTACAGCGTCGGCACCGACTTCGACGCGTCGCTGGCCGGCAGCGGCGACGTCACCGCCCAGCTGCAGCCGGTCGGCGGCATCGTGATACCGGCAACCGCCACGCCCACCTCCGCGAGCGGCTGCGCGTCGGGCGACTTTGCCGGCTTCGTGGCGGGACGCGTGGCGCTCATCCAGCGCGGCAGCTGCTCGTTCGACCAGAAGGCGGGCTTCGCCTCGACCTTTGGCGCGTCCGCCGTCGTCATCTTCAACGACGGCAGCGCCGGAGATTCGGCGGCGGCCGGCTGCAGCGGGGTCCACTCCATCGGCATCCCGGTCATCTGCCTCGCTTCCTACCAGCTGGGGCAGAGCCTCTACCAGCAGGCGGCCACGGGCCCCGTCACGGTGCACATTGCCGTCACCACGGTCAACGACTCGCATCGCGCCGACTACAATCTCATTGCCGATTCGCCGTATGGTGACACCAATCACGTGGTGGTGGTCGACGCCCATCTCGATGCCATCTACGGCGCGGGCATGCTCGACAACGGCTCCGGATCGGTCACCATCCTCGAGGTTGCCCTCAAGCTGGCGCACACCCCGACCCGCAACCAGCTGCGCTTCATCTGGTTCGGCGGCGAGGAGCTGGGGCTCCACGGCTCGTTCCATTACACCCAGGCCCTGAGCCCGGCCGACGTGTCGCGCATTGCATTCGACATCGACGCCGACGTGACGGCAACACCCAACTACGTCTACGCCATCGCCGACCCGGCCAACTCCGGCGAGAAGAAGTTCTTTCCGGCCAACGTCATTCCGGCGTCGCAGGTCGGCAACAACTTCTTCATCAGCTACTTCAACAAGGTGGGGCTGCCCTACGAGAGCCGCAGCAACGACGGCACCGACTCGTACGCTTTTGCCCTCATCGGCGTGCCGAACACCGGCATCCTCACCGGCCAGGACTGCTGCAAGGAGGCCAACGACGTGGCGATCTTTGGCGGCACCCCGGGCAATTACGAAGGCCACCTTCCCGGCACCGACGGCGGCTGCGTCGACCGCCCCTTCCTCTGGTGCGACAACCTGGCAAACAACGATTCGAGTGTGCTGACGAGGGTGTCGAAGGCGGTGGCATCGGTGGTGTTCAACATCGCCAACGATTCGACGCTCGGCCGATAGCCGGCAACGCGGCAGACTACTTCCCGAACAGTCCGAACAAGCGGCGCTTCTTCGCCGGCGGCTCTGCTGCGCTCGGCGCCGGAGCCGACGCCGGCGCGGCCTTTGGTGCTGGCGCCGGAATCTCGACGACGACTGCCTCGCCCCGCGCCGCGCGGGCAAACGCGTCGGCAAACTCCGGCATCGTCTGGTAGCGCTCCGCCGGTTCCTTGCGGAGCGCACGCGCGAGCACCTGTTCGACGGCTTCGGGAATGTCGAGGTCGGGGCGCCGCTGGCGGATCGGGATGGCGAAGCCCCTCAGGCGGGCGATCATCAGCTCGTGTTGCGACTTGTATTCGAACGGCAGCTGTCCGGTGAGCAGCTCATAGGTCATGAACGCCAAGGAATAGACGTCGCTGCGGGCGTCGACCGGCATGGCGCACATCTGTTCGGGCGACATGAACTCCGGAGTGCCCACCACCAGGCCGGTGCGGGTCAGTCGGGCCGAGTCGGCGCCCATGTCGCGCACGATGGCAAGGCCGAAGTCCATCACCACCGCGCGATCGCTCCCGTCGGGATCGCGCACGATCATGATGTTCTCGGGCTTGAGGTCGCGGTGGATGATGCCCTTCTGGTGCGCAAAGTGGAGTCCTGCGGCCATGTCGGCGACGAACTTCGCCGTCGCACCGAGCGGTAGCGCCTTGTCGCGCCAGATCCTGTCGATGAGCAGCTCTCCACTGACGAACGGCATCACCACGAACTCGAATCCCGGCGCCTTTCCCATTCGCATGATGTGGCAGAGGTTGGGGTGCTCCAGCTGGGCACCCATCGACGCCTCGCGCCGCAGCCGCTCCATGGCCACCGCGTCGCGCAGGAGGTCGGGGAGCAGCACCTTGATGGCGATCCGGGTGTCGGTCGCGGTGTCGCGCGCCTCGTAGACGAAGGCCGAGCCGCCCGCCCCGACCCGCTCGCCAACGGCATAACGGCCGTCCAGGGTGGCGCCGGTGAGGTTTGCGGGGTCGGGCGGGGAGTCGGGCGCGGACATATCTCCTGAATAATGATGTCGGTCGGGCGGGGGGGAAGAGGGCCCAGAGCCCGGGGCTCAGAGCCCGGGGCCCGGAGCCCGGAGCCCGGAGCCCAGAAGGACACGCTCGGCCCTGGGCCCTGGGCGCTGGGCGCTCTCGTAGTCCATCGGCCCTCCCACCTCGCCCCGAATCGCCGTATCCTAGAGTGGCCCACATGCCCGAAACCTGTCCCAACTGCGGTACCGCCCTTCCCCCCGACGCGATCTTCTGCCATCGCTGCGGGCGGAACTTCACGGTCGAGATGCCGACGTCGACCCCGACGCCGGCCCCGGCACCATCGTCGGCCACACCATCCTCCGTCACGCCGTCGTCGGCCGTCGCCGACCCCGCTGCCGCGTCCGACACCGTCTCGCGCCTCCGGGCCAGCATCGGCGACCGCTACCAGATCGAGCGCGAGCTGGGCCACGGCGGCATGGCAACCGTCTTCCTGGCAAAGGACCTCAAGCACGACCGCGAAGTCGCCATCAAGGTGTTGCACCCCGACCTCTCCGCCTCGGTGGGGGCCGAACGCTTCGAGCGAGAGATCCGCCTCGCCGCCAAGCTGCAGCACCCCAACATCCTCGGCCTCTACGACTCCGGGGCGGCCGGCGAGCTCCTCTTCTATGTCATGCCGTTCGTCAAGGGCGAATCGCTCCGCGACAAGCTCGACCGCGACAAGATGCTGCCGGTCGACGACGCCATCGCCATCACGCTGCAGGTGGCCGACGCGCTGGGGTATGCCCACGAGCAGGGCATCGTGCACCGCGACATCAAGCCCGAGAACGTGCTGCTGAGCGGCAACCACGCGCTGGTCGCCGACTTCGGCATTGCCCGCGCGGTGTCGCAGACCGGTGATCGCAAGCTGACGCAGACCGGGATGTCGATGGGCACACCGTACTACATGGCGCCCGAGCAGGCCAGCGGCGAGACCGTCGGCCCCACCGCCGACATCTACAGCCTCGGCTGCATGCTCTACGAGATGCTCGCCGGTGTGCCGCCGTTCACCGGCCAGAACTCGATGCAGATCATGGCGCGGCACGCCATGGAACAGGTGCCCAGCATACGGATCGTCCGGAATGCGGTGCCGGAAGAGGTCGAAGAGGCGATCTACGCGGCGATGGGCAAGGTCCCCGCCGACCGGCCGCAGAGTGCCGCGAAGTTTGTCGAGCTGCTCGGGATGACACCCGGCGCCACCGCCACGATGCGCGCGATGCGCATGTCGACCACCACCATGCGGCGCACGCCGACCGGGATGTACGCGGCCCAGGGCGGCGCCGCGGTTCCCCTCTGGCGCCGGCCCTGGATGATCGCGGTGGCGGCACTGGTGCTGGTCGGCGGCGGTATCGGCGTCTGGCGCTGGCGGGCGGCGGCCGCCGCGGCGGCACACGCGCGGCAACTCGTCAACGCGGGACCCGACGCCCACCGCCTGGCGGTGCTCTACTTCAGCGACGGGAGCCCCGACCACTCGCTCACGGCCATCGCCGATGGTCTCACCGAGGGGTTGATCCAGTCGCTCTCCGGCGGGTCGAGCTTCACGGTCATCTCCAGCGCCGGCGCGGCGCGGTTCCGCGGCTCCGAGCTGCCGGTCGACAGCATCGCCCGCGCACTCCGCGCCGGCTACCTGGTGCGCGGCCAGGTCGACAAGTCGGGCGACCGGATCACTGTCGGCATCCGCTTCGACGACGCCAGCGGCGTCGACCTCAAGACCGCCAGCTTCAGCGCGCCGGCAAGCAACATCCTCGCGATCCGCGATTCACTCGGGGCCAGCGTCGCCGCCCTCATCCGCCAGCAGCTGGGACAGCAGATCACCCTGCAGCGGCAGCGTGCCGCGGCGTCGAACAACGACGCGTGGCTGTTGCTCGAGCGCGGCCAGGAAGCGCGCCGCGAGATGGAGGCAGCGGTCAGCAGCAACGACTCGGCGGGCATCGCGCGGGCGTATCACGCCGCCGATTCGCTCTTTGCCGCGTCGGCGTCGCTCGACCACAAGTGGCCCGACCCGGTGACGCAGCGCGGCCTCCTCGCCTACCGCCGCTCGCGCATCACCCGCGACCCGGCGGAGATCCGGCGCTGGGTCACGGTCGGCACCGCCTTTGCCGACACCGCGCTGGCGCTCGACCCCGACGACGCCGACGCCCTCGAACTCCGCGGCGACCTGGAATACTGGAGCTGGCTGCAGAACCTCGAGACCGACCCGGCGAAGAAGGCGGCGCTGATCACCGCCGCCAAGGACGACCTGGAGCACGCCACGCGCAGCAACCCGGGCCAGGCCGGAGCGTGGGCGTCGCTGTCACACCTGTACAACAACTACCCGAGCTCGTCGAACACCGACGTGCTGCTCGCCGCGCAACGCGCCTATCAGGCCGATGAGTTCCAGACCGGTGCGCAGCTGGTGCTCGACCGCCTGGTGCTTGCCGCCTACGACCTCGGCAACTTCGATCAGGTGAACTCGTGGTGCCAGGTCTACAACCGCCGATTCCCGGGTGACTTCCGCGCCGCGCGGTGCAACCTCCTCTACCTCACCACCACCGCTGTCAAACCCGACATTCCCCGCGCCTGGCTGCTGGCCGATTCGATCTCGGCCGAGGCGCCGGCACCGCAGCGGCAGCTCTGGACGCTCAACTCCGACATGCTCGTCGCCGCGGTGATCGCCCGGGCCAGCGCCGCCAATCCAGCCCTCGCCGACAGCGCGCGCCACGTCGTGCAACACTCGCTCGGTGACGCCTCGGTCGACCCCAACCGCGACCTCGCCCTCTACGGCGCCATCGCCTACACCATCCTGGGCGACAAGCAGCAGGCAGTCGACCTGCTGAAGCGGAACTTTGCGGTCAACCCGCAGCGGATTGCCGGCTACCGCCAGGACCCCGGGTGGGAGTTCCGGTCGCTGCAGGACTACCCGGCGTTCCAGCAACTGGTGGGAAAACCCTAGGGCAATCTCCCGACCCATGCCCCGCGCCTTGCGCAACTGCCCTGCGGCCGGCACGTTCTAGGTCCGTTTGAGTCGAGGTTCTGTGGGCCGGAAGCCGGGTAGTCGCTTTTCGTGGGTCGTCGTTGCCGCCATGATCGCCGTGGCGGGGTGCAACGGCAATGCCCCCACCGGCGGTGGCTCGACGCCCACCGAGGTCAGCAGCCTCGGCTCATGCACCACGCTCTTCAAGCTCACCGGCCTCGCCTGGGATGTGTACGGCGGGAGTGCCGCCGGCGCCAAGCCGTTGCTCAGCATGCTCGACACCCTGCAGAGCGCGGTGCAGCGCGACGATTCTGTCGCGGCACAGGCCGCGGCGCGCAGCATCGTGAGCTTCGTCGAACAACAGGCGATGCAGCAGACGCTCCCCGGCAAGTCGTCAGATATCAACAGCTTCCTCGGCAGCGTCCTCTGCTACGCCGGTCTGTCGCAGAACACCTACCTGGTTCAGCCGTCGGCCGACACCCAGGTGGTCATGACCGGAACCGGCAACTCGGGGGTGAAGCTGCCGCCCGGCGCGTTTGCCGGTCCGACCATGCTGACGATCACCGAGAACGATCCCGATGGTCCGTCGGGGCTCGACACCAAGCTCGATCAGTATCCGACGTTCATCTCGATCGAAGCGTCGTCACCGCTCGCCAAGCCGGTGGTGGTGGCGGTGTGCATCCCGGCGTCACTGCAGGTGCCCAACGACGTCTTCGAGCGGCTCCGGATCGGACACCAGGCGAGCAGCGGCTTCGAGATCACGCCGCCGGCCGATCCGAGCTTCCTGGGTTGTGCGTCGTCGACAGCGTCGAGCCGGCTCCCCGGCTGGCTTCGCAACCTCGCCAGCCTCGTCCTCCCCACGAAGCTCTATGCGCGCACGATGGCATACGGTTCGGGGGGCGTCGGCGGGTCGGCCACCGAGTTCTCGCCATTCGGCGCGGTCGACAACGCCCTCTTCGCTTCGGGCGGGGTCGGCGGCTCGGCCACCGAATTCAAGCTCGGCTCCAAGCTGCCGCACCAGGCAAACGCCGCGACCGCCGGCGGCAACTGCGTCTCGGCCGACACCACCGCGGGTGATCCGATCGACGCCGCCTGCCGTCCGGTGGTCACCATCCGCACCGCAAAGGGAACGCTGTTCAGCGGCGTGCCGGTGACGTGGAACGTCACCGCCGGTGGCGGAAGCATTGCCGCCGACACGCTGACCGACGATGCCTGCGGCAACTTCGGCGGGTCGGCCGCGAACGCCACCGATGCCAATGGCATGGCCGGCGTCTGCTGGACGCTGGGCCCCGCGGCGGGGACCAACGTGGTCACGGCGACACCCGCACCCGGCGGCGACGCGCCCGACGGGGTGTTCTTCGTCGACGACAACGGCAACCCCGAGTCGGGGGTGACGTTCACCGCCACCGGCAACGCCTTGCCAAGCAGTGCAACGGCGAGCGATGTCACGGCGCCGTACGACGGATCGGCGCACCCGGGGAGCGGCAGCTGCTCCAATGGCGCCGACCCGGTGCTGACCTACGGCACCAGCGACGGCGCGCCGCCGGTTGTCGCCGGCACCTGGACGTACACCGTCACCTGCAACGCCGGGAGTCCGCTCTACCTGAAGTCGACGGCGTCGGCGACGATCACCATCGAGCCGGCCAAGCCGTCGTTGTCGTTGAGCTGCCCCAAGGCGGAGTCGTACACCGGCTCGCCGCTCACCCCGTGCGCGGCCACCGTCACCGGGCCCGGGTTCACCCTGACCGGGACGCCGACCTACACCGACAACGTCGACGTGGGCACGGCGACGGCGTCGTACACCTATCAGGGCAACGGCAACGTCGGCACGCTCAGCGCATCGGCAACGTTCCAGATCACCGCGGCGGCGAGCGTCACGACGGTGACCTGTACCGACAAGACCTTTACCGGATCGCCGATCACCAATGCGTGCAGCGCCGAGGTGACCGGACCGGGCGGCCTCGACCAGGTGGTGGCGCCGATTGCCTACAGCAACAACGTGGCGGTGGGGACGGCAAGTGCCAGTGCCACCTTCCCCGGCGGCGGCAACTGGTTGCCGAGCACCGGCACGGCGACCTTCCAGATCAAGCCCGGCCAGTGCCCGGCCGGCGACCCGAACTGCTCCGGCGGAGCGCCCTGAGTAGCAGAGGCAATTTCCGGCGTATAATTGTGGCATGACCAACTCCACGATCTGTCGCGTTGCGTCTGCGCTCCTGCTCGCCGCCGTTCCGGCGGCCGCCCAGACCAACACCCTCCCGGCCGATGTGTCGGCAAGACTCACCACCGCCATTCACGACGTGATGACCAACACCGGGGTCCCCAGCGCGTCGGTGGGGATCGTCGAGAACGGGCAGATCGTCTACACCCAGGCGTTCGGCAAGGCGCGCCTCTCGCCGCCCCTCGCGGCGACGCCGGCAATGCACTACGCCATCGGGTCGATCAGCAAGCAGTTCACGGTGGCGGCGGTGATGCTGCTGCAGCAGGAGGGGAAGCTCTCCATCGACGATCCGGTGTCGAAGTGGTTTCCGGAACTCACCCGGTCGAACGAAGTCACGCTGCGCAACCTGATGTCGCACACCTCGGGATACGAGGACTACGCGCCGCAGGACTACACCATTCCGGCGTGGACCCATCCGACCACCGCCGAAGCGATTGTCCATGAGTGGGCCACCAAGCCGCTCGACTTCGACCCGGGGACTCAGTATCAGTACAGCAACACCAACTTCAACATCGTCGGGCTCATCGTCCAGAAGGCCAGCGGCGAACCGTTCTGGCAGTTCCTCGAAGAACACGTGCTGCAGCCGCTCAAGCTCTCGGACGCCATCAACCTCGACACGCAGCGCAACCTCCTCGAGCCGACCGGCTATTTCCAGCACGCGCTGGGGCCGCTGCGCCCGGCGCTGATGGAAGCACCCGGCTGGTACTTTGCCGACGGGGAGATGGCGATGCCGGTGAGCGACCTGCTCACGTGGGACATCTCGATGATGAACCAGTCGCTGCTGTCGCCGGCGTCGTATGCCGCAATGGAATCGCCGACGAAGCTCAAGAACGGCAAGACCAGCAACTACGGGCTGGGCCTCAGCATCGGGACCATCAACGGCCATCGGGCGGTGTCGCACAGCGGCGAGGTGGGCGGCTTCGTGGCGGCCAACTATGTGCTGCCCGATGACAGGATGGCGGTCGCGGTGCTCACCAACGAGGAGGCGAGCCCCGCGGCGGGAATGATCGGGCGCGCCATCTTCTCGGTGATCGGGCCGGGGGCGACGCCGGCCGGGGGCGAAGCGGCGGCGGCGGAAGCGCTCGCCACGAAGGTGCTGGCCGGATTGCAGAAGGGCACCATCGACCGCACGCTGTTCACCGCCAACTGCAACTTCTATTTCGACAAGCAGGCCCTCGCCGACTACAAGAACTCGCTGGCGCCGTTCGGGGCAATCCGGAGCGTGACCCAGACGTCGGTCTTCCCGCGGGGCGGCATGACCTACCGCGGCTTCGCGGTGGAGTTCGCCGGCGGCAAGCGGGTCAACCTGTCGACGTTCACCGTGCCCGACGGAAAGATCGAGCAGTTCCTGGTGGAACCGGCGAGCTGACGCGCGAAAGTCGCCCACGGCCCACGGCCGAGAACCGCAACGGCGCGAGGCTCGCGAGTACGTCGCGCCGTTGGTGACTTGCGCTATCCGCTACTGCCCGCCCGGCAGCGTCGCGGCATAGGCCGCCGCTTCCTTCGGCTTCCCCCACGCCGTGTACAGCGCCACCAGCCGCCGCGTGTTGACCTGGGTGCGGGGGCTGTCGTCGCCCACCGTGCTGTCGAACAATGCCTGCGCCGCGAGCAGCGTCGACTCCGCGCGGCGGTAGTCGCGCAGCAGCGTGTAGTGCTCCCCCAGCACCCCCTCCGCGCTCGCCACCGGCCAGCTGTGTGCGCCGAGGTACTTGCGTCGCAGCGCCAGGCTCTCGCGCAGCGCCCGTTCGGCCCCCGCCGAGTCGCCGAGCTGATCGAGGCTCCGCCCCAATGTCTGCAATGCCGCGGAAATGGCCGGATGGCTCTCGGGGAGCGTCTTGCCGCGCAAGGCGAGAATCTCGCGCGCGTCCGCGGCCGCTTCGGTATACCGCTTCTGGTCGAAGACGAACATCGAATAGTTGGACAGCGTCCCGGCATAATCCGGATGTTCGGGGCCGAGCAGCTGCTTCTCGAGCGCGAGCGTTTCCCGGTAGGTGCTGTCGGCGGGCCCGATCTTCCCCTCGAAATCGCGCACTGAAGCCAGCTGGGCCAGCACCATGGCAACCCGTTCGCTCGGTTCGGGATGATTGGTCCGGAGCATTGCCAGCGCCACATCGTCGAGCGACTCGGCCTCCGCCAGCCGTCCCTGATCTCCCACCGCGACGCTCACGTCGCTGAGCGACACCGCGACCCGGTCGCTGGTGGGGCCGTAGACCCGCCGCTGGATTGCCATTGCCTCACGATGGAAATGCTCGGCGTCGGCATTGCGTCCCTGCCCGTGGGCCAAGGACCCGAGATCGCTCAGCACCGTGGCCCGCACACTGTCGGGCGTCGCTGGCGTCATCCGTTGCTGCGCATCGGCAAGCACGGCGGCGGTGCTGTCCAGCGATCCCTTGGCCAGATACAGCTCGGCGAGTCCGCACAGCCCTTCGAGCACCGCCACGCTGTTGGGGCCGGCGGTCTGCCGTCGCAACGCGAGGCTGGTGACGAAGTGCGGCTCGGCGTCATCGTAACGGCCAAGGCCCTGGTAGCTCTTGCCGATGACAGTCTCGAGATCCGCCCGGACGGCGGGACTGGTACCGAGTTCACGGGCGATGCGGCGCGAAGCGGAATCGAGCACCTGGGAGACCTGCGCGTCGCGGCGGCCAGTCTCCGGTTGCACCGATGCGAGAAGGTCTCGCAGGAAGGCACTCACCTGCACCGCCTGCAGCTGTTCGCGTTCGGCGCGACGCGCCTGCAGCGAGGTGCCGATGACGCCGGCCACGAGCGCCAGGATCGCCATCGTGGACGCGACCGTCGCCGCCTTGTTGCGCTGCACGAACTTGGCAAGCCGGTATCCCGCCCAGTCCCGCTGCGCCTGCACCGGCAGCCCGGCAGTGTGCCGCCGCAGGTCGTCGGACAGTGCCTGCACCGACGGATACCGGCGGGCCGGATCGTGTTGCAGCGCGGTGAGCACGATGCTGTCGAGGTCGCCCTGGAGTCGTTGGCGCAGGCGGATGCGGCTGCGGTCGCCGGCGTGCTGTGCCGCGTCGTCGGACACCACTGCGCTGGGCCGCGGCACCGGCGTATCGAGCACGGCACGTTCGATGTCGACCAGCGCCTGTCCCCGGGTGACATACGGGCGTCGTCCCGCCAGCAGTTCGAAGAGCACCACCCCCAGGGCGTAGATGTCCGAGGCGGTGGTGAGTGTTTCCCCGCGGATCTGTTCCGGCGCGGCGTACTCGGGCGTAAAGGCGCGGGCCCCGCCGCGGGTGAGTGGCAGCGCACCACCGGATTCCTGTTCGTCGGCGCCGAGCAGCTTGGCGATGCCGAAGTCGAGGAGTTTGACGGTGCCGTCGCCGGTCACCAGGATGTTGCCGGGCTTGAGGTCGCGGTGGATGATCAGGTTCTGGTGGGCGTGGTGCACCGCCGAGCAGACCTGGCGAAACAGGTCGATCCGGTCGCCGATCGGCAACGCCCGCGCGTTGCACCAGGTGGTGATCGGCGCGCCGTCGACGTACTCCATGACCAGGAACGGCCGACCGTCGGGCATCACGCCGCCATCGTGCAGCGTGGCGATGTTGCGGTGCTGCAGCGACGCCAGGATCTGCCGCTCGCGCCGCAGGCGGGCGTGGGTGATTTCGGAGTCGACACCGCGCTGAACGATCTTGATCGCGACGCGCCGGGTGAACTGGTCGTCGTCGCGCACCGCCTCGTACACCGCACCCATGCCGCCCATGCCGATGAGGCGGACGACATGGTACGGACCGAGCCGGACACCGACGATCGATGCCGCCCGCGCCTGGGTGGTGCCGGCCGAGGCAGCCGGAGACTCCAGGATCGATGCGGTGCTCTCGGCCCCGGAGATCACCTCGACCACTTCGCGGCGCAGCGCTTCGTCGCCACCGGTGAGGCGGTCGAGCGCCGTTGCGCGTTCCGCCGGTGGCAGGTCGATCACCGCGTCGAAGATCCGGCGGATGCGTTGCAGCCGGTCAGTGTCGGTCACGGCGGTGTGGTGTGATCCGGGCGCAGTTCGCGCGCCAGCCATCCGCGAGCAAACTGCCAGTCTCGCTGCACGGTCGCCGGCGAGGTACCGAGCGTCGCGGCGACTTCGGGAATCGACAGCCCGCCGAAGAACCGCAATTCGACCACCTGCGCACAACGCGGGTCGGCCTGCGCCAGTCGCGTCAGGGCATCATCGAGCGCCAGGATGTCGAGTGCTTCGCCCGGCGCGCCGACCACCGCTTCATCGAGGGTGACATTGATGCCGTCGCGCTTGGCCGCCTTGCGCATGCGGCCATGGTCGACCAGGACACGCCGCATGGCGCGCGACGCGGCGTTGAGAAAGTGCGTCCGGTCGTTGAAGGTGGGAGAACCACCGCCGAGCAGCCGGAGAAAGGCCTCATGCACCAGCGCCGTCGGTTGCAGGGTGTGGTCCGGGCGTTCGCGCCCCATGTGCCGCTCGGCAATGGCGTGCAACTCGGCGTAGACCAGGGGCAGCAGCTGGTCCAGGGCACGCGGATCGCCGGCACTCGCTTCTTGAAGCAGGCGGGTGACCGTCGCGGGCGCTGTCGCGGGCGGGGGCGGGGGTGGATCTGCCGGCATGGACGTGGGTGGCTCGGCGTAGCGGGAGCAAAGGCCAATCTAACCTCCGCCGGGCGGGCGAGTGAGGAGGTCTGGCGGTGTTTTCCGCTTCAGGAGGTGGACCCCAATCTCTCCTGGCAGCGGAGTGGCACCATGTTTCCACGGTTCCGTCTTGCGACGATCGTCGGTGGCACCATTGTCCTGGCCGGCTGTGGCAGCTCGGCCACCGGCCCATCGAGCCAGGGGCCAACGGTAACGTGGCGGCGCTTCCTGTTCCTCATTGCCTTTCTGGCAGCCTGTTCGTCTCCCACCGCACCTGGCGGCGGTGGTGGTTCGGCCACGCCGACATCGATCGCGGTGCGGTCCGGCGGTGGGCAGACCGGCACTCCCGGCATGGCGCTGCCGGCACCAGTGGTGGTGGTGGTTTCTGATGCCAGCGGCAACCCGGTGGCCAATGTCGCCGTGACGTTCGCCGTCGATTCGGGCGGCGGTTCGCTTTCGCAAACCACAGCGACGACCGGCAGCGACGGGTCCGCCACGTCCGGAACGTGGATGTTGGGGCCAAGTGCCGGACGCAACACGCTGCGCATCACCGCCGGATCGCTCGCCCCGATCGAGGTGGCCGCGACCGCCGCCGACGGCGTCGTCTCACTGGGCACGGCCAACTTCGGCGCGGGAAGCGGCAGCTTTCAGGTGATCGATCCGGGTCCGCTGAAGGGGTTCTCGATGAGCATACCGGCGGGCGCCGTATCGGCGCCGCTGGCCCTGACCATCAGTTACGGTCCATCAGCGGGCGTCACGGTGCTCGACGGCCTCACGCCGATCTCGCCGGTGATCACCCTCGCGAATCCCTCGGTGTCGTACCTGCAGGCGCCGATGACGATTCACATTCCCGCGGTCGTGCCCGCCGGCACCACGCCCTTTGTGGTGATGTTCAACTCCGCGACCGGCGCCCGGGAGGTGCTCCCGCTGCTGAGCTGGGATACCACCGGCGTGACGGCGCTCGTGAGCAGCCTCTCATCGGACAACCTGACGCTGCAGGCGACCGGCGGTTCGCTGAATCAGGGCATCGAGAGCAATTTCACGGTGGTGGTGCTGCCCAACAGCGTGCTTGCGGCGAACTATGACGCCGGCTTCCGCCCGGCCACCGACGGATGGGAATTCGGGGGGCCGGAGACCGTCGTCAGCACGAACGCGCTCTGGCTCGGGATGCTGGGCACATCAGCCTGGTACTTTGCCGCCCATGCGTCGCCCACCAGACTCTTCGGCCGATTCCAGCTCGCGCCGGACGCTGTGCGGAGCGATCGCACCGGATTCCGCTGGTCCTCGGTCATCGCCAATCAGATGAACGACTACTACTTGAACGCAACGGCGCGGCTGGACAAGATCTTCAGCGGCGCGCAGGTTGATCAGATGCAGTTCAACGCCATCACCGCCGCGATGTCGATGGGATTGGCAGCGCCGCAGCCCCAGCTGGTCGCGCTGTACACGAACCGCGACGGCAATGGGACGGCGGACATCCTGATTGTGCTGGCTTATCGGAAGCAGGGCACCCAGCTGTTCGTCTATGATCCGCATGCCCCCGGCGACAACAACCTCAGCATTACCGTCGATGCGCAGGGAATGCATCCGTTCCTGGCCGGCAACGGAAAGACCTATGTGGCGATGGCCGGCATGAGTATCACATCGCTGCTCCCCATCAGCACGATCAGCAGCAGCTATCCCGCGGTGTTGACCGGAACGATCGGGGCGGCGGAGTTCGGTAGCTATCCGCTGCAATTGACGTCGAAGTACGGCCGGCTGGGCGACACCATCTGGCTGAGCGACACGCTGCGGGTCTGGGCGCAGTGTGCCGCCTGCACACCGGTCATCACGTCGCCGAGCGCTCCGGAGGCGACGGCATCGCTGGCGGCCATTGAGCAATGGATATTCACCACCACCGGCGGACACACAACCGGACGTCAGCTCAACGTGTGTTGCGGGCGGGTCATCGGCTACGATTTCCAGGCGTCGGCCGTTGGACAGGAAGCCGACGGGCTGGCGATCTACCGCGCCTCCGCCGTCAACTCGCCATTGTTCTCCTGGATCGATTGGGTTCCATTGCTTCTGATCAAACTCGGCGTCACGATCACACCGACCCCGCTGACGTCATACGTCGGCGTGCCCGACTCGCTGGGGGTGAAGATCGACGGCACGCCGCCGGCGCACATTGCCTACCAGTGGGATTTCGGTGACGGCACGCCCAAGGTGACCGTCAACGACACGCCGAGTGTGCACCATACCTGGACAGCGGTCGGCGTCTATCCGATCAAGCTGACCTTGCTCGACCCCGATACCAGGCAGCCGATGGCCACGGCAACGGCCAGCGACAGCGTCATTCCCCCGCGCTACGTCTGGCACTTCACCTCGGCCGGCGCCGCCACCACCCAGCTGCCCCCCGGCGGCATCGGCACCAGCCACTCGGACACCCTCGCCCTCGGGATGATCAACGAGTTTCTCGGCGTCCTGCAGAACACGCCGCAGAACAGCAGCCTCTTCCTCGAGACGATCAACGGCTGCTCCGGTCTCTCGCTGGAGCAATTCCCCGACGGTGCGGTGGTGGACACCGGTGTCGTGGCGTCGGCGTTCCGTGCGGCGCTCGGTGTCTCGTGCACCGTGAACTACATCGCCGGGACCCTCACGCTGGGTCCCCTCGGAAGTGGCAGCCTGGTCGGCACCGCTGGCCGAGCGCCGGGCACACCGGACGACGTGCTCACCATCGGCGGCGGCGCCATCAACGCGACAATGAACGGCGCCACGCTGCAGGGTACCATCGTCTGGAACGTGAACTACAGCACCGGCATCGCGACCTACACCTTCCCGTTCACCGCGATGCAGGTGGTGCCGGCGCCGTAGCAGGCCGGACGCATCGCGCTGAAGAACCAGAGGCGCCCTGGGCCCATGGCCCATGGCCCCATATGCCGAACTCGGCCTGCATGACGACGGGTGGATGCGCTACTGGTACATGGCCGCTCGAGATTCCGGCGGTAGCGCTGGCCGAGTCAGACGCGCGGGGCCGTGGGCTCTGGGCCGTGGGCGCCTTTCGTTAACTGGTTCACTTCGGCTTCCTGCCACAGACGCCCCGCATCACGTCGATCCCCGGCACGCCGTTCGCCCCGACGCTCTGCATGTACTCCCGTGACCCGATGAACTCGGCGGCATCGACATTGAACGCCGTCCGCTTGTCCCACACGGCGTACTTCTCCAGGTGTCCCTGCAGCTCCGCCTCGCTCGGCGGCGCGGCACGCCCCAGGATGGTGCGGTAGAGCCGCAGCGTCACGATCCGCGGGGCGCTGTCGGCGACGAAGCGGTCGTAGTATTCGTCGCTCATCAACTCCTGGCGCACCACGTCGCGCAGCCTGAGACCGTTGCCGGCCAGCTGCTGGGCAAACTGCTTCTCGTCCTGGCTGTTCGGCAGCGTGCCGAGGATCCGGGCAAAGACCGAGTCGACCGCGGTGGCGTAGCAGTCGACGAGGTTCGCCGGGAGCTGTCCCCGTGCGATCGCCGTGCGGGTGGCGCTGTCGGGCGCCGGCGGCAACATGGTGCGCGGCGCGTGCCCGGTGGCGGGCGTGAGCACCGCCGGCGGTGGCTTGAGCATGGTGGCAATCCGGTCGCCGGCTCCCACCAGCACCACCGAGATGAATCCGGTCCACACCCCTTTGCTCACCGTGGCCGACAGCGCAATGAGCCCGCACTCGTTGGCGCACCAGAGCAGTGCCGCGACCGTGGCCACGGTAAGCACCACCGCGCCCAGCCCGCGTTCGGCGTCGACCAGTGTCCAGCGGAACATCCCGAAGTACATCACCACCGCCCAGCATCCGATCAGCATCAGCGCGGTCAGGGCGAAGATTGCCGTCCGCCCCCGCGGCGTGGCACTGCTCGTCATGATGTCACCCTCCTTTCGATGGAAGCGACGCCGCAACGGGAGCGGAACCTCTCCCTCCGCTCCCGCTGCGCACCGCGTCAGGCCGCCTTCTCGCCGGGCGTCACGATGCTCGACGGTGCCAGGTTGGCCGTGTCGGACATCGGCGCGGGGTCCGGAGCCGGAGCCGGCGCGGGTGGCGCCGGATGGCGCGACGGCGTGCCGATGCTGATGGCGCTCTCCCACGCCGCCAGCTGTTCGGCGTCGTCCTTGAACCGGTTGCGATTGAAGCCGTCGATGATGCGCACCGTTTCGACGGCAGTCTCCGTCGCCACGTCGAGCTCGGCGCCGGCGCCGACATGCTTTGCCCGGGCCAGGTTTGCCGCCTCGGTCGCGGCGTCGAGCGCGGCGACCGACGCGGTGAGGTCGTCGACGAACGTGGCGCCGAGTCCGAGCGGAACGAGCGCATCCTTGTTGGCGGTGGCGAGAGCCAGCATCGACTTGGCGAGCGGGGTGAATTCCGGGTACGGCATCCGGAACGGCGCCCTCCGGAATGCGGCCGCCGGTGTCGCCGTGCCATCTGGGAGCAGGCTGCCCACCCGCGACAGGTGACGGAGCCGCTGAGTGATCCCCACCCGCAGGCCTTCGCGCTGCATCCGGATGCTGTGTTCGTCCGAAATGCCCTGCTGCTGCTGCGACACCAGCGGACCGAGCTGGTCCAGTTGGGTCTGGAGCGACGACACCAGCGACTGGTAGCCGCTGTCGTCGGATGGCTGCGCCTGACAGAAGTGGAGGGCGCGGATCGCCATCGACATACGCCTGCGTGTTGACGCTTTCATCGTTCCTCCCTGCCCCTTTCGGGGGTTGCGGCGCGCGGCCGCTTGCATGAGTGGTGCTCCCGTGACGGGTCGAAGCGCCGCCCGGAATCGGGACGGCCGAGCGGGAGGGGACGCGAGCGGCGTGCCACAAATGGCTGAAGTGGTGATTTGCACCCGCTTGGCTCGGTGCACAGCGTGCAACTCGTTGCAGGGCAGCGCGATGCCCGGACCACTTCCGCGCCGTCCGCGAGCACCGGAATCCTGCCCGGGACACTTCCGATCGTGCCGGTGTCCTTCGTATGGGACAGTGGTGTCCTGAAATCAGGACAGTCGGCGGGTCCACCAGACCGCGGGTGGCGTGCGATACGGCGCTGTCGACGTGCGCAGAACCGCGGATGATGCCCGCACCGAGGGTGATGACCACCGCATGACGCCTCGCGGCAGCCGCAGGGCCCCGGACAGCGACTGCGCGCGCGCTGCCGGCGACAGCCCGGGCGGTATCGGGGTCCGCGGGGCCGGTTACGGTAACCGCCGAGGCGCGGTGAGCGGCCGCGTGGTCCGTGGAGGCGGCCGCGCGGCCGCGCTGTCAGGCAGCGGCGTCGGTGGGGAAGGCGGCTGGGTTTGTGCGACAGGCCGCGGAACCGGTGAACGGGCCCGTGGGGAACGTGACGGTCACGGCAGGCGTGCTGAGGCCGGCCGCGGAACTGGTGTCAGCGACCGCCGGGTCGGTGATGTCGACCGCGGAGTCGGTGCCTGCTGGACAGGTCACGTCCGGCTGAACAGATTGCCGCGAGCAGTAATGTCTCAACAGCGTGAGGAACCGATGCCGGTGAAGCTCGTGGTCCTGATCCTTGCGCTGCTCGGATTGGCTGTTGCTTCAGTCAGGCTGCGCCGCGCCGGCGACCGGTTGTGGCTGACCGGCATCGCGATGATCCTGGTCGGAGCGGCGATGCTCGCCGGCGATTTCTGGCCCCGGAGCATCGGAGGCGATCTGCTGGAGGTGGCGCTGTTGGTCGAGGCGGTGGCGCTCAACCATCGCGCGCACCGTCCGACATCGCGCGCGAACTGACCCCCTGCCGGTACGCCTCGAGAGCCGCGTCGCTTCCTGACATCTTCTCGTCCAGCCCCCAATGCTTCGCACCAGCCTTCAGCAGCATGGTGACCACCGCGGCGTAGTCCCCTTCCTTGCGCAACCAGCTGCTCAGCGACCCGTGCAGCGCCCAGCCGAGCGGTGTGCCGTCGTGCGCGTCGTCGCGGGCGTTGACCGGCGGGTCGTACTGCAGGATTTCGCGCACCATGGCGGCGCTGCCGTGCCACGCGGCCCAGTGGAGCGCCGTGCCGCCATGCGGACCGCGTGCGCCCACCGGCCATCCGGCGCCGAGCATCAGCCGCACGGCGTCGGCGTTGCTGTTCATCGCCGCGGTGACCAGCTGCTGCTGCAGGTCGGGCGTGAGCGAGGCACCGACGTTGCGGCGACCGGCGAGAAAGCGCTTGAAGAGCTGCTCGTCTCCCAGCAGGCAGGCCTGCGCCAGCTGGACGTCTTCGGAGCTCCGTTCCATCAGCAGCACCAGCACATCGTCGTGGCCAAACTCGCGCGCCACGATGTGCGGCGTCTTCCCCTGGCCGAGTGACCATATATAGGTGGTGCCGCCGGCGCGGGGGTTCTGCATGGGGAACCAGCGCGGATTGACGACGGTGCCGACGGCCGCCGGGTCGGCATCGAGGATGCGACGGGTCATCTCCAGATCTCCCAGCGCCGCCGCCATCAGGATGTCGGTCTCGCTGCCGGCGGAAATCAGGTAGCGCACCACGTCCTGGTGTTCGCGGATCAGGTACTGCGCGGGAGTCGACTCGTGATCGACGTCACGGGCGTTGACGTCGGCGCCGTGTTCGACAAGGAAGCGCGCGGTCGCGACATCCCTTGCCCAGTGCAGCGGTGTCTTGCCGTCGCCGCCGCGGAGGTGCACGGCGGCGGGGTTGGCGGCGACGAGCCGGGCGAGGTCGTCGAGCAGCCCGAACTTCGCGGCCGAACAGGCATCGAGCGTGGCGCCGCGTTGCAGCAGGAACGGCAGCAGGTCGGCGTCGGCGTTGTCGAGCACCGAGAATCCGCCGGCCCACCAGTCGCTCTTCACATTGATGTCGGCGCCGGCGTCGAGGAGCACATCGATCAGCTCGCGGTTCTCTCGCTGCACCGCGCCGATGAGCGGCGTGGCGCCGAAGCCGAGTTCGTCGGTGCCCTTGTCGAGCGACTGTCGCAGCTCCGGGTGGGTGGCGAGCAGGGCACGTGCGCCGCTGGCGTCGCCCAGCTTGACGGCCAGGATCAGCGACTGGTACGGGATCGGCGTCGAGCGATTCGACGTGGGCCTTGAGTTTCGGCCATGACGGAAAGCCGTATTCCCGGGCGATGACGTGCTGGGCCTGCGACAGCTGGTCGGCGACGTCGACGCCGACGGCGCGAAAGCGCTCGGCGGCCTCGGCGTGGCCCTGGCGCAGCATGTCGAGGAGCGACTTGGCCTGGTGCTTGAGATGTTCGAGGTCGGGATGTTCCGGCAGGACGCGTGACATGACTCCCCCTTCAAGGGCTGCCCGGCGTCCGCCGCGATGGGCTGAAGAGAGGTCGAGTTGAACCGCGATGGACACCAGGTGGGATGATCCCTGCCCGCGGACGGGGGTGCGCCCTGGAGCGCGAGAAGATGCTAGCGCGGGGGAGGGGTTGGGACAAGGGAGGCGGCTGGTCGGCGCCCGCGCGCGGTGGCGCAGGCGGCACTCGCGACTGCGGCAAGGGCGATGGCGCGATGGGTCCAGGCGCGGGTCATTCGCGTCCGAACAGCTCACCCAGACTGATGGTGCACGCCGCCTCGAGCAACGGATGCAGCCACGCCAGGTGCTCGCGCTCGACGCGGGGCGCGACGTCTGCCGGCGTCCACACCTCTACCTGTCGTTCGTCGCCATCGACGATCCAGTACTCCGGGATCCGCTCCTGCTGATAGAACCGGCGCTTGACGAACCGGTCGGCCAGCGCGGTGCCCGGCGAAAGCACCTCGACAACCAGGTAGAGATTGCCGACATCACTCCACCTGCCGGTGCGCTGGGTGCGGCCGAGGTCGCCGACGAAGACGTCCGGCTGGACCAGCGTGTCGGGGCCGAACGAGATGTCGGACGGTGACATCAGCAGATCGCCGCGGCGAGACGGCCCCAGGTAGTCTGCCAGCGCCAGGAGCAGCCGCTTGACGATCTCCTGGTGGGTGGCGCGCGGAGCTGGGCTCACCAGCAGCTCGCCGTGCACCGTTTCGTATCGGTTGCCGTCGTCGGGCAACGCGCGCACCATTTCGGCGGTGTACTCCTTCGGAATCGGCATGGCCATACGTTCACCTCGGCGGCTGGGGAATGGCAAGTCGGATGCACGCGACCAACGTGGCATGCGATGCGCGATCGCGATCATCCCTTTTCCGCTCGGCATAGCCGGATTACGCGGCACGCCGCGGCGGGCGGTCAGCGACCGGCGAGGGTCCGGCTGAACAGGGCGGGAATGTCGACGGTACAATTTTCTGCGAGCAAAGGGTGCCGCCAGACCAGGCGCTCGCGCTCGACACGCGGTTCGAGCGCGTCCGGCGTCCAGACCTCGATCCGTTCGCGCTGGCTGTCGACGATCCAGTATTCGGGAATGCGCTGCTCCTGGTACAGCCGCCGCTTGGCAAAGCGGTCGGCGCGCGCGGTGCTCGGCGAGAGGACCTCCACGGTGAGGTAGAGCGTCCGGATATCACTCCACTCTCCCGAGCGGACCCAGTCGCCAAGTTCGGCCACAAAGAGGTCAGGCTGGACCAGCGTATCGTCGCTCCACGAGATGTCGGCCGGGGAGAACAACAGCTGCTCGAGGCCGGCGGCGGCGAGATACGGCTGCAGCGAACTGACGAGGCGCGCCAGGATCAGCTGGTGCATTCCACCCGGTGCCGGCGTCACGAGCAACTCGCCGTGGACCGTCTCGTACCGGTTGCCGTCGTCGGGAAGGGCGCGGACCATTGCGGCGGTGAAATATTCCGGGACAGGCATGGCCATAGTATGGCCTCGGCGGCTGGGGGGTGGCAAGCAAGTTGCGGCGATCAGCGACCGCCGATTGCCTACCTGCCCTTGACCATTACCCGGTAGACCCGGAACGAAATGATGCCGTCGGCGTCCTGGTCGCGGATGTATATCAGTCCGTTGGGAAGGAGTCCGGACGGTGTGATGTCCGAGCGCCACGACCCGAGGAACTTGCCGGTTGCGTCGTCGTAGACCTCGAGGATGCCGTCGACGTAGCGGTCCATCCCGCCGGTCGGGATGCGATTGTCGACCGGAACTTCCACACCGGGCTTCGGAGGTGGCGGCGCGTTCGGATCGGGCTTCCAGTGCGCGTCGGCAACGCGGGACAGCACCAGCACGTGGCCGGCACGGTCGACACCGAGGCCGATGGTGAGGGCGGGAACGGCGGTCCGGGCGGGCCCGAGCCGGTCGAGTCGTTCGTCGATGTCGTCGAACACATAGGGTTGATACCAGGCCGGCCTGCGCGTGATATCGACGATCGTCGATCCATCTGCGGCGAGGTGCTGGACGTGATGCGTGTAGTACCTCGATGCCACCCAGACCCCTCGGCTCGGCGACCGGGCCATCACGTCCATCGTGGCGTACTCGTCGGGAATCGTGCGCCCGTTCTGGCGCGTCAGCACCAGCGGCGGCTGGTGCGGACCGAACTTGCCCCGCAGCGTTCCATTCGCCTGCAGCACGGCGAACGCCGGCTGGTTGACGGTTTCGACGTTGATGAAGAGCGCGTGGTCGGGCAGGACGACGGTCTGAAAGCCACCGACCTCGGTGGGCGACCGCGCGCTCCGGCCCGCGCCGGTTGTCGTGGAAAGCGTCACGATGCGGCCCGGGGAAACGATCGTGATCGAATCCCCCGGGCCGTCCGCGATCGATTGGATGTAGCCGGGGTATTCTCCGGGTCCGTCACCAAGCTTGCCCAACTTGCCGAGGCACCGGCCGGCACTGTCATAATGCAGGATGGCGTGCTTGCCCATGATGCTCGAGACGACATAGCCGCCCCTTGGGGTGGAGTGGAGTCCGTCATAATCCTCGATCAGATCCGCATCATCGGCGTGCCCGACCGTGGCGAGCTGTTGCACGGTGATGACGCACGAGTGGCACGCCCCCGACTCGAGCGGCGTAAAGCGCGGCACGGCCTGGGCTGAGAGTGCGGGAATCGGGATGCAAAGCGCGCTGGCGGCGGCGAGGAAGCGGCGCACGACGGACCTCCGGGATGGAGTCGGTGATGCAATCTACGTCTTCTTCCTGAGCCGCCGGGTGCGGCGCGCTCCGACCACCAGCCGCGCCGCGAAGAAGATGCCGGTGGCCATGAGCACGCTGAGTGTCACGCGCAATATCCGCGGCGCGCTCTGGTCGAGCGCAAAGCTCCACCAGAGGCTGCCGGTGTATTCGCCCTTGACCTGCAGGTAGATGCCGAGCCAGCCGAGGCCGAGGACGGCAATCGCGACCGCGGCGACCCAGCCGTAGGCGAGCGGTTCGCGGGAGAACGGCACCTTCCGGTCGAATTCGCGGCGCGCCGCGAGCAGCAGCAGGAGCAGCGCGGTGAGCAGCGCCGCCGCCACGACATCGAATGTTCGGAGCAGCGACGACAGGATGCCGAGGGCGAGCAGGCCGACAGTCAGCCGGAAGGCGCCCTTGAGCCGCCGTTCGAGGCCGAACGACAGCAGCAGCAGGCCCATGCCCACGATCGACGAGAGGAAGTACGACCCCTCGACGACCACCAGCCGCAGCACCCGCCCGAACGCCTGGAAGCCGGTGACCTGCGACGGCAGCACGGTGAGCACCAGCAGGACGGCGCCGACAACGAAGGTGAGCACGGCAAAGACGTGCGGCGCGATCTCGCGTCCGATGCGCATCACCGGCTGCTGCTCGCTCTTGGGCTTGTTGGCAGAGCGCATTGCGAGGAGCACCGCGGCGATGAACAGTGGAATCAGGTAGTAGACGACGCGATAGACGAGGAGTGCGGCGGCGGCGGCCGGCGCCGGGAGCGACGGCGGCCGCAACACCAGCATCGCCGCCTCGAAGACACCGATGCCGCCCGGGAGCGGCACCACCTGCGTGACGATCTGGGTGAGCAGGAAGCCGCTCATGAAGCGCGGGTACGAGAGCGGACCGCCGGCCGCCATGAGCACGTAGAGCGCCGCGGCGCTCAGCACCCAGTCGGCGGTGGAGACGACCATCTGCTGCAACAGTTCCTTGCCGTCGGGCAGTTCGAGATGGAATCGCCAGACGTGAATCGTGCCGCCGCCGCGCCGGGCAAGGATCCAGGCCGCCGCCACCGCGACGAGGAAGAAGGCACCGAGTGGCCGCAGCGCCAGTCGCGGCAGGTGGAACGAGGCGGGAATCGGGATCGGCGCCACCACGAACGCCACCCCGGCGACCAGGAAGAGTCCGATGATGAACGTCATGGTGTTGGCGGCGACGACGGCGGCGGTCTCGGCGCCGGTGATGCCGAGGCGCCGGAAGAGGCGGTAGCGCACGCCGCCGCCGGAGACGATGGCGATCGGGGCGCTGTTCTGCACGGCGTGGCTGATGAACGAGGCAATCCACATCCGGTGAATCGGCACCGGGCGGGCGGCAAGGCGGAGCGAGAGGTAGTCGTAGCCGACCAGCGCGGCGTAGCCAAGCGCGGTAAGCACCAGGCTCGCCGCGAGGACGACGAGCGAGATGTCGTGGACCGCGCTGACGATGGTGCGGAGGTGGTACTCGGTGAGGACGTGCCGGACGACGGCCAGCGAGATGCCGAACAGCGCGGCATCGACCAGCAGCGAGAGCCAGCGACGGCGGGAGGCGGTGGACGACGACGGCACGCCTAAGCGTATCTCAGCGGCGTCGAGAGACAAGCGCGCGGACGGAACGGCTAATGCGGCCTCACATCGGCCGCTTCCACCGCCTCGCCGCCAGTCCCGCCACGCCGGCGAGGGCCAGGGTGATTGCCACTCCTCGGTGCGCCGATGCCCACCACGAGAGGCTGCGACCGGCCGAGCGGTCGTCGAAGGTGCCGTGGGCGCCGTGGTCGGCGTGATCGTCGACCGGTCGGTGGAGGTTGTCGCGGTGCGCCACGGCAGGCTCGCCTTCGACCTGCTGCGCGTCGTAACCGTTGCGGGCAAGATAGCGATCGAGCACGCCCGGCACGATCCGCTGGCCGACGATCGACTCCCAGGTGGACCGACCGACCCACACCTCGCGGCGGCGGTGTTGCGACGCCCAGACGATGGCACGCGCGGCAACCTCCGGCTGGTAGATCGGCGGCGCCGGCTGGGGCGCTTCGGGGAGCCGGCTCAGGACCCACTCGAACTGCGGCGTGTTCATTGCCGGGAGGTGGACGATCGTCACGCGCACACCGCTGCCGTCGTGGAGCAGCTCGCTGCGGAGCGAATCGGTGAAACCGACGATGGCGTGCTTGCAGGCGCAGTAGGCTGACTGGAGCGGAATGGAGCGGTACGCCAGGGCGGAGCCGACCTGGACGATGACGCCCTCGTCCCGCGGCAGCATGCGCTTGAGCGCCGCGAGAGTGCCGTGAACCACGCCAAGGTAGGTGACTTCGGTGACGCGCCGGTATTCGTCCGCGTGCATCTCGCGGACGGGAGAGAACACCGATGTCATGGCGTTGTTGACCCAGACGTCGATCGGCCCGAATTCGGCGGTGACCTCGTCGGCGGCGCTCTCGACCGCGTCGGCAGCGCTGACGTCGGTGACGATCGGCAGCGCGGTCCCGCCGGCTTCGGTGACATCGCGGGCGGCGCCGTCGAGCCCCGCCTTGCCGCGGGCGAGCAGCCCGACCCGCGCGCCGTGCCGGGCAAATTCCACGGCGGTGGCGCGACCCACTCCGGCCGACGCGCCGGTGATCACGACGACTGGTTGATCCGCATGCCGTGGGGACATCAACGACCTCCGATTCGGGGTGACGACTGGCATGAGGAGTGACGACCGCGCGGCGGCGGAGTTGCACGGCGAGGTTCCGAGAAGCGCGGCACGGGAGTGCGGTTGCAGCAGGGACATGACAGAGCGTCTGGTGGCGGCGGGGACATGACAGAGCGTCTGGTGGCGGCGGGGACATGACGGGGCATCTGGTGGCGGAGGGGACACGACGGGGCCTCTGGCGACACGCTCCCGCACCCCTGTCCGTGGTATTGGGTCGGGCGTTGGCGTGCTTGCTCCGCGCAGCGTCGCCAGAGGCCCCGTCGTGCCCCCTCGTGACCATCCGTGGTATTGGGTCGGGCGTTGGCGTGCCTGCTCCGCGCAGCGTCGCCAGAGGCCCCGTCGTGCCCCCTCGTGACCATCCGTGGTATTGGGTCGGGCGTTGGCGTGCTTGCTCCGCGCAGCGTCGCCAGAGGCCCTGTCGTGTGGTCGCCATCACCCGAGGCCCTGTCGTGTCCCCGCTATCGCCCGAGGCTCCGTCGCGTCACCCCGTCCGCTTCGAATACTGCCGGACCGCGAGCACCGGTATGGCGACGGCGTATCCGGCAAGCACCAGCAGCGAGTTGCGCACCTCGGCCAGACCCGCCCCCTTGATCAGCACGTCGCGCGCGATCAGCACGAAGTGGCGGATCGGCAGTGCGTTGGAGACGGCGCGGACCCACCCCGGCATGCTGTCGACCGGGGTGAAGATGCCGCTCATGAGGAGGTAGACCATCAGGATGAAGAAGGTCACGAACATCGCCTGCTGCTGGGTGTCAACCATGGTCGAGATCCAGAGGCCGATGGCGAGGGCCGAGACGAGGTAGAGCAGCGCGCTGCCGAAGAAGAGCGGCAGCGAGCCGCGCACCGGAACGTGGAACACCAGCACGCCGACAATCAGGCCGACGACCAGGTCGAAGAGCGCCAGCACCAGGAACGGCAACAGCTTGGCGGCGATGAACTGCCCCTTGGTGATCGGCGTCACGTTGAGCTGCTCGAGGGTGCCCGCCTCCTTCTCACGGGCGATGTTCTGCGCGGTGAGCAGGGTGCCGACCATCGTGACGAGCGCGACGAGAATGCCGGGCACCATGTACTGGCGATAATCGAGCGTGGGGTTGTACCAGCCGCGGGTGCGCACCTCGATGCGCGGCATGGTCCGCAGCAACGCCGCGGCCCCCGGGCGTGCCTCGGGTTCGGGGTGCCACGCGGCGTTGAGGTCCTGCGCCTCGGCGTCGAAGATCTGCGCGGCGTACGACTGCACGATCCCTGCTGCCGCGCCCTTCTCGGCGTTGACATCGAGGTCGATCGGCGCCGAGCCGTCGCGTACCAGCCGCGACTCGAAGTCGGCGGGAATCGTCACCACCACGGTGGCCTTGCCGCGGAGCAGCGAGCTGTCGGCCACGGCCGGTGACGCCGACGACCCCACCAGCCGGAAGAATCCCGACGCCTGCAGGCGCTGGATGACGGCGCGCGAGGTGGGGGTGTGGTCGAAGTCGACGATGTAGGCCGGCGTCTGCTTGATGCTGAACGTTGCCACGTTGGAGAGCAGCAGCAGCTGGATGAGCGGGGCGACGATGATCTGCACCAGCGTGGCGCGATCGCGCACCAGATGGAGCACTTCGGTGCGCGCCAGCACCCGGACCCGGCCCGCCCAGTGTGCCGGGCTCACGAGAGCCTCGCGTCGAACGAGCGCACGCTCAGCGCCAGCAGCACCAGCGCCATTGCGAGGAGGATCAGCGTCTCGTGCCAGAGGTCGGCCAATCCGATCCCCTTGAGCATGATGCCGCGGGCGATCACCACGAACCAACGCGCCGGCACGATCAGCGACACCCACTGCAGCACCTTCGGCATGCTGTCGATGGGAAAGACGAAGCCCGACAGCATCTGGGTGGGGAGCATGGTACCGAGGAGGGTTCCCATCATCGCGACCCGCTGCGACGAGGTGCGGGCCGAGATCAGCACGCCCAATGACAACGACACGAGAATGAACAGCAGCCCCTCGGCGAGGAGGAGCGGCACGCTCCCCTTGACCGGCACCTGGAAGACCCAGTGCGCCTCGACGATCACCAGCGCCACGCTCAGGAAGCCGATGACGAGGTACGGCAGCACCTTGCCGACCACGATCTGCCATGGCTTGAGCGGCGAGACCAGGAGCGCCTCGATGGTGCCGGTCTCCTTCTCGCGGGTCAGCGACAGTGCCGTCATCAGTGCCGAAATGATCGTCAGCACCATGGCCATCAGCCCGGGGACGAAGAGGTTGGAGCTCTTCTCGGTGGGGTTGAAGCGCATCCGCACCTGCGGCGTGATGCGCACCAGCGGCAACCGGGTGGAGTCGCGCAGAGAGGCGGCATAGTCCTGGATCACCGCGGTGAGGTAACTCTGCCGGGCGGTGCCGGTGTTCGGCTCGGTGGCGTCGCTGATGACCTGGACGGTGACGGGCTGGCCCTCGTTGAGCCGGGCGCCGAAGCGGGCCGGCAGCACCAGTGCCTCGTGGATGGCGTCGGACTGGAAGAGCGGACCGAGGGAATCGGTGTTGGGGAGCACCCGCTCGAGAATGAACGCCGGGGTGGCGGCGAGCTTCTCGCGCAGCGCGACGCTGTTCGCGTCGGGCGTGGGGTCGACCACCGCCACGCGGACATTCCTGACGTCGACACTGATCGCAAAGCCGAACAGCACCACCTCGACGATCGGCAGCAGGATGAGGACGGCCAGGGTGCGCTTGTCGCGGAGGATGTGGTAGCCCTCCTTGCGCAGCAGTCCCAGCAGCGCCGTCATCATGCGGCGGCCCCGGCGTCGCCGGCCCGCGCCAGGCGGACGAAGAGTTCGTCGATCGAGTCGACCTGATACTCGCGCTTGAGCGCCGCCGGGGTTCCCATCGCGGCCACCCGTCCCGCCACCATCATGAGCAGGCGGTCGCAGTACTCCGCCTCGTCCATGTAGTGCGTGGTGACCAGGACGGTGGTGCCGCCGTGGGCGGTCTCGTAGATCATCTCCCAGAACTGGCGCCGGGTGATGGGATCGACGCCGCTGGTGGGTTCGTCGAGGAACACCAGCCGGGGTCGGTGCAGCAGCGCCACCGAGAATGCCAGCTTCTGCTTCCAGCCCAGCGGCAGGGCGCGCACCATGGTGCGCTCCATGCTACCGAGGCCGAGCCGGCCGAGGATCTGGTTCATCCGTTCGTCGACGGTGGCGCGCGGCAGGTCGTAGATGCCGCCGTAGAGCCGGATGTTCTCGCGCACGGTGAGGTCGTCGTAGAGCGAGAAGCGCTGGCTCATGTAGCCGATGTTGCGCTTGACCATCTCGCCGCGGGTTGCCACGTCGAATCCGGCGACGGTGGCGCTGCCGCCACTGGGAGCGAGCAGGCCGGTGAGCATCCGGATGGCGGTGGTCTTGCCGGCGCCGTTGGCGCCGAGGAAGCCGAAGACCTCGCCGGCGCCGACCTCGAAGGTGATGCCATCGACCGCGGTGAAGTGACCGAAGCGCCGGGTGAGGTCGCGAGCGCTGATCAGTGGCGCGTCGGTCATGCCGCGGCGTTCCGCAGCGTGGGTGTCCCCATCCGGTCCATGAAGGTGTCCTCGATGGACGGGGCGATCGGCTCCACCGAGACGCGCGTGACACCTTCACCGGCGAGGTATTCCTTCAGTTCGCGTTGCACCACGTCCGCCGCCACATCGCTCCGCTCGTCGGTGTAGTGCAGCACCTCGCCGAACGGATAGATGGTGTGAACGTGCGGAAAGCGGCGCAGCGCCAGGATCGCCTCGTGCCGTTCGCCGACGCGAACGCCGTAGAGCGGCCGGGGATACGAGCGGGCGATGGCGGCGGGCGTGTCGATGCCGAGAAGCTTGCCGCGGTCGATGAGGGCGACACGATCGCAGCGCGCCGCCTCGTCCATGTAGGGCGTCGAGACGATGACCGTGAGCCCGCCGGCACGCAGGTCGGTGAGCAGGTCCCAGAACTCGCGGCGCGAGACGGCGTCGACGCCGGTGGTCGGCTCGTCGAGCAGCAGCAGGTCGGGGCGGTGCACCAGCGCGCAGCAGAGCGCGAGCTTCTGCTTCATTCCACCGGACAGCGCCGCGGCGCGCCGGGTGCCGAACGGTTCGAGTTGCGACCAGATCGGCGCGATGCGATTCCGTTCGGCGGCGATGGTGGTGCCGAAGACCGACGCAAAGAAGGCAAGGTTCTCGGTGACGCTGAGGTCGGGATAGAGCGAGAAGCGGCCCGGCATGTAGCCAAGCCGCCGGCGGACGGCCCACAGGTCGCGCACCACGTCGAGGCCGAGGACGGTGGCGGTGCCGCGGTCGGGGACGATGAGCGTGGCGAGGATGCGGAAGAGGGTGGTCTTCCCCGCTCCGTCGGGACCGATGAAGCCGAAGATCTCGCCGTGGTTCACGCTGCAGCTGACGCCGTCGAGGGCGCGCACGTCGTCATACGACTTCGCGAGGTCGTGCACCTCGACCGCGACCCCGGCCGGGGCGCGGTCCGGCGTTGCGGTCACCGGCCGGCCGTGTCGCCGGTGGCCGGTGACGCTGTGGCGCCGAACCGCACGTCGACCGGCATGCCGATCTTGAGAATCCGCCGGGGATTGGGCACCCGCACCTTGATGGCGTAGACCAGCGTGGCGCGTTCGTCGCGGGTCTGGATCGGCGTCGGAGTGAACTCCGCCTGCGAGGCAATCCACGAGACGGTGCCCGGAAAGCCGCCGCGCACGCCCTGCCCGGTGTCGACGGTGACGGTCACCGTGCTGCCGAGGTGGAGCGCGGCCAGCTGCGTCTCGGTGACGTACGCGCGCACGTCAACGGTGTCGAGCGAGGCGATGCGGTAGAGCGCCTCGCCGGGCTGAACGAACTCGTCGGGCTTGACGTAGGTGGCGAGGACAGTGCCGTCGATCGGGTTGCGGATGTGGCTGCGCCGGATCTGGTCGTGGATCTGCGCGATCTGCGCCGTCGTGGTGCCGGTGTCGCGCACCGCCGTTTCGCGCTGCGCGGTGGCGGCGGCGATCTGGGCCAGCAGCGTACGGTAGTCGAGTTCCGCCTTGTCGAGCTGCTGAGCGGTGGCGGCGTGGTCGTTGTAGAGCGACTGGGTGCGCTGGTAGGCGCGCTGCACGACGTCGCGCTGGGCGTTGAGCACACCGATCTGCAGGCCGGCCGACTGGATCCGCGAGACGCCCGCGTCGCGCTGTGCCGCCACCTGGTTTCGCTGCAGCAGCAGCGGCACCGTGTCGACCACCGCCACTTCGCGCCCGGCGCCGATGGTGTCACCCTCGGCGGGAGTGAAGGTGAGAAGTCGGCCAGCGGTCTCTGCCGACACCACGACCGGCGTGACGTCGACGTTGCCGTAGGCGTCGGGTGGCGGGGCGTGCGAGCAGGCCGCCGCGACGAGGAGCAACGGGAGCGCATGCGATGAACGGGGCATCACGGCACCTCGAGACCGAATGTCGTCAACAGATGGACCTCCGCCTGGGCGCGGGCGATCTGGTGGGAAACCGCGGCGAGCCTGGCCTGCAGCAATTCCGTGGCGCGGTCGACGTACGACGCGGTGGTGACGACGCCGGCGGCGAGCTGCGTCTGCGTCTCCTGCACCACCTGGCCGCGCAACACGATGATGCGGTCGTCGAGCGCCAGCGACGCCGCGAGCTGGTCGATGGTGGCGAAGTCGCCCTGCGCCGCCCGCACCAGCGACTGCGAGAATGCCGCCTCGTTGCTGGCAACGATGTTGCGCTCGACGGCGAGTGAATCGCGCTGCCGGCGAGTGACGCCCCAGGTCCATGGCGCCCACTTCACTTCCAGCCCGCCGACCCAGTATGACTCGAAGTCGGTGCGAAGCGGATTGAGCCCGGGGCGGCCGTAGCCTGCCCGCCCGAAGGCCGCGAGCGACGGCAGCCGGCGCGCGTCGAGCACGCCCGCGGTGCGGGCGAGCAGCGTGTCGGTGGCGGCGAACTGGGCGTATTCGGGACGGGCGCGGAGCGAGTCGAGGTGATCGCGGACCGTCGCGATGGCGTCGGTGAGGTCGGGGATGCCGAGCTCGACGCTGTCGGGGAACGTTTCGCCGACGAGGAGTTGCAGGCGCCCGATGGCGGCGTGATAGCTGGCGCCGAGGGCGGTGTCATCCTGCTCGCGCTGGAGGATGGCGGCGGCGAGGGTCGCGGTGTCGGACGGGAGCGCCGCGCCGTGATTCAGCCGGTCGACCGCTTCACGGCGCCGAGCCTCGAGGTCGGTGATGGTCTGTGTCAGGGCCTGTCGCTCGGCCGATGCGGCGGCGGCGGTGAAGAAGGCGCTGGTCACTTCCTGGCGCAGGGTGTAGAGCGTGGTGCGCACCGTGGCCTGCTCGACGCCGAGCCGAGCGGCGGCGGCGGCGCGGCGCGCGTTGCGGGACGGATCCCAGAGCGGCTCGGCGACGCTGAGGTGCGCGTCGTAGGTCTCGTGAGACGGCGTGGGGATGGTGGCGCCGCCGGGAAGCGTGATGGTGACCGGCAGCTTCGCCACATCGGACTGGTACTGTGCGGTACCGTCGAGCGAGAGCGACGGGAGCAATTCGGCGTTGATGTCCTGCCGGCCCAGGGCGGCGGCCGCCGCGTCGAGCGCCAGCTGCTGGTGGCGCGGATCGGTGCGGGATGCCTGCTGCAACAGCGAGTCGAGCCGGAGCGAGGCCGGCGCGCGGGTCAGTTGCTGGGCGGCGGCCGGTGCGGCGGCGCCGAGCAGCGCGGCGACGGCGAGGCGGAAAGCGCACGTCACGGTCTGAGCGCCTCGAGGAAGAAGTCGGGGAGGGTGCGCTTCCGTTCGGCGATGAAGCGGGCAAAGCCGGCATCGTCGAGCGACAGCACGGCGCAGAGCATCGGCCGCGCCACGAACGGGAAGATGCACAACGACTGGAGGTTGACGACGAACTGCTCGACGGCGATGTCGCGCATGGTGCCGGCCCGCGCCCGCTCGGCAAGCTGCCGGCCGAGGGTCTTGCGGAGGCGCGGCAGCACGCCGCCGGGCGCGACGCCCAAAACGGCCTGGACGAACTGCGGCACCCGCTCGGGGTGCCGGCTCAGTTCGCTGAGGATGTAGCCCGGCGCGTAGGGCGCTTCGAGCAGCCGGTCGAGGAGCAACGCGATGACGCTCCGGACCTTGGTCTCGATGTCGGCATCCGAGGCGAGGATCTCGAAGACCCGCGGCAGCTGCTGACTGGCGACGCTCTGGAAGACGGCAGCGGCGAGGCGGTCCTTGTTGCGGAAGTAGTAGTGGAGCAGCGCCTTGTTGACGCCGGCTTCGTCGGCGATTTCCTGGAGCCTTGCGCCGGCGGTGCCGCGGCGGACGAAGACGGCGTGGGCGGCGCGAAGGATCCGAGCCTCGGTGTCGCCGTCGCGGGCAGCACCAGCCGCCCGCAAGGGGCGGGGGCCGGGGCGCCGGGCCTTAACCATCGAGTTTGACTGCATGGTTAAACATGGCGGTCAAACTACGAGCCGCCAAAGCGGCGCGCAAGGGACGGCACGGCACGGAAGAGGGCGGAACGGCCCGGCGGGTGGGCCGGGCCGGCGTGTTACAGGGAGTCCCGCCGGCCGCGCGGGTGATCGATACGAATGTCGGGGCTCACGAACGGGCCGCCTCCCGGACCGGAGCCGGGGCCGAAGCGACCCCGCTGCCCTTCGTCGAACGTCCAGGGCGAATCGGCCGGCTGCCGCCGGATGTACTCCAGCACCTGCCACACCTGACGCACCGTGGCGCGGAACGGGTCGATCGACGTCGGATTCACCACCGGCGGGCTGTTGAAGACGCGGAAGCCGTTGTTGGAACCCGGGGTGCCGTTGCGCAGCGTGATCGAGAGGAAGACCGAATCAGGATCCTTCCGGCGCAGCGACATGAAGACATTGATGTCGGCGCTCATGAACCGGCGCATGTCGGGCGGCTGCGATTCGGCGTGCACCATCGAGTCACGGTCGAGCACGTGCCAACGCGGCGGCTCGCCGGGGCGGCCGCGTTCGAGCCGGTCGATCAGTTCCGTCTCGACGCCGCTCTCGAGTGCCCGGAGGGTGGAATCCTCGCCGCGCACCATGCCGAGCACCAGCACGCTGCGCGTCGCACCCGCTCCGGTGTCGCCCGGCGGCAGTGGCGGACGCACGCCGGTGGCGCTCGGCGCCGTCGACTGGGACTGGGCCAGGACCCGGTACTGCGCGCGGACCGCCGAGTCGAGTTGCACGAAGGTGACATTGGGCGGCAGCGGCACCTTGGGCGCGGCCGTGGTCGGTGCCGCCGATTCGAGCTGGCCGAGTTCGTCGCGCAGCGCTTCGGCAATGCGCAGCGAATCGGCGTGCGTCAGCGTCGGCTTGACGGCAAGCTTCAGGGGCGCCTGGGTGGCGCTGTCGCCGCCGGCGGGAATCAGCACCGTCTCCGGCTTGGCGGCGGCGCCGCCGGTGTTCCGCTGCGAAAGCCACATGCCCGCAAAGACCAGGCAGACCACGCCGGCGGTGGCGATCGCCACCGGAATCCACGATGCGGGGCGCGGCGCGGGGCCGATCATGCCGTGGTGCTCGGCGGCGGCAATTGCGCCAGAAATCTTGTCGAGATCGTCGAGCACCGTCCTGGCGTCGGGCGGCCGATCGTCGGGCGATTTGGCGAGGCAGCGCTGGATCAGCTCGGAGAGCGCGGGCGGCACATCGGGGCGCGCCAGGTGGAGCGGATCGGGAACCCGCGTCAGCTGCGCCGTCATCGTCGCGGTCGGCGACTTGGCCGAGAACGGGCTCGCCCCGGTGATCATTTCGTACGCCAGCAGGCCCACGGCGTAGATGTCGACACGCTGGTCGGCGGAAGGATCGGCGGCGAGCTGCTCCGGCGCCATGTAGGCGGGCGTGCCGATCGCCATTCCCGACGTGGTGTGTCCGGGGCCGAACGACAGTGCCGCGGTGATCGCCTTGGCCACGCCGAAGTCGGTGACCAGCGCGTGCCGGCCATCCAGCAGGATGTTGCCAGGCTTGATGTCACGATGGATCACGCCGCGCGAGTGGGCGTAGGCCAGCGCCTCGACGACGTCGTGCAGCAGCCGGACCACTTCGTTCACCGGGAGCGGGCCGTCGCGCTCGATGCGCGACTTGAGCGACTCGCCGTCGATGTACGGCATGGTGAACCAGAGCAGCTGCCCGTGCTCGCCGGCGTGGAGCAGCGGCACGATATATGGATGCGAGAGACGGGCGGCGAGCTGGACTTCCTGGCGGAACCGGTCGCGATTGACTCCGGCGGCAAGCTCGGGGGGGAGGACCTTGATGACGACCTGACGTCCCAGGGCGTGTTCCCGCGCCACGAAGACGCGGCTCATCCCGCCCCCGGTGAGCTCCCGCTCGATGGTATAGGCGTCGCCGAGGGCGTCCTTGAGATCGTCCAACAGCTTGTCAGTCACCGAGTTCGCTCGCCGCCGTCAGGTTCGGGTCCGAAGAATATACGGCCAGCCCTGCCCTCAGGATGAACCCGGAAGCGCGAACCGCCCTCAGGCAAGGATGCCCGGGGGCGGCCGAAGGTGACGACGGCGGGGTTACTTCTCCTGGTAGCCGCTCGCCCAGGCGATGGCGTGGGCAATCAGGAACATGCCGATGAACACCGCGATGAGGGCGACGATGTAGCCGTATTCTGGGAGAACGTGTGGGAGATATTGCATCGGTCGAGGGTCGAGGGTTGGGAGCCGTGAGCCGTGAGCCGCGAGTTCAACCAAACTAATCGGCGGCGGCGAGTTGGGCGAGGCGGCCGTGGTCGAGGACGGACCAGCAGCAGAGGGCGACGTGGGACTCATGGCCGGCGATCAGGCGGCGGATTGCCGGCCGGCGCATGCCCCTGAAGACCACCCGGGCCACCCGCATGACGCCGGCGTCGCCCTCGGGCCAGATGCCGGGGTGGCCAAAGCCGAAAATGGCGATCATCTGGGCGCTCCATTGGCCCAGGCCACGGAGTGCTACCACCTCGGCGATGAGCTGCTCAGCGGAGAGGGAGCTCCATCGCTGCCGCGGGTCACCGGCTTCGGCGACGTAACGTCCCCAGTGCGCAATGGCCTTCCGCTTGGCGCGGGAGAGCGAGTGTTGCGGCGGGGCATCTTCGGGGGTGGCCATTGCCCAGGCGATGATGCCTTCGATGTCGCCGTGCGCCTCGAGCAGGCGCGCCATGATGGTGCGTGCCGCGGCGGCAGACACCAGCTGTGCGACGATGACGCGGACCACGATGTGCGACAGCGGCCGCTGGTCGGGAACGATCCGTTCCACCGGATGCGCCGCCTTGCAGAGCCGGGCGAGTCTGGGGTGGCGCCGGCTCAGGGCGCGGGTCGCCGCCCGGTGCGCGTCGCGCGATGGCGGCCGGCTCTTGCCGAGCCGGGTGGCGTCGGACCTGGTGGTCACGAGTCGTTGCGGGCGACGGGCATTCCCATGTGACAGCTGGTGTGGCCGCCCTGGCGAGTGAACGTGGCGTTCTTTCCCTTGTTCCAGAACTCGCTGGTGGAGTCGGCGTAACGCGCGCCGTCGGCGCTGGTAGCCTGCGGCAGCGTCATGCGATCGTCGCCGACGATGAGGACGACGACATGCGGCGTGGTGTCGTTGCGGAAGTCGGCCTGGACGATGCTGCCGTCGTCGCACTGGAAGACGGCGGCGATCTGCGCCGGCGGCGGCGGCAGCATCGCGGTGGAGTCGGCACGTGGAGTGGCCTTGCGCCCGCAGGCGGCTGCGGCCAGCACCGCGAAGCCGGGAATCAGTCGACGGTGGCGATGCATTCCAGTTCCACCCTTCCGCCGAGTGCCAGGCCGTTGGCGCCGAATGCGCTGCGGGCCGGGAGGTGCTTCGTGAAGTACCGCACGTACACGCCGTTCATCGCTGGCCACTCCTTCATGTCGGCAAGCATGACGGTGCACTTGACGACCCGGTCGAGCGACGACCCGTGCCGGGCGAGCACCGCGGTGATGTTCTCCATGATCTGGCGGGTCTCCGCCTCGATGCCGCCGGCGACCAGCTTGCCGTCGGCGCCGATGCCCATCTGGCCCGAGAGGTAGAGCATCGACCCGACCCGCACCGCTTCGGAAAACGGCAGGTCGAGTCCTTTCGGCAACGGATAGTATTCGGCCTGGCTCATGCATGTCCCTCCGGTGTGTCGCCGCGGAGAATCGCGGCGAAGGTCTCTGGATCGAGGTTGGCGCCGCTGACTACGCAGGCGATGCGGCTTCCGGCGACCGCACCGGCAACGACCGCGGCGAGCGCGGCGGCACCGGCGCCTTCGGCCAGCACGTGGCCCCGTTCGGCGAGGAAACGTATCGCCGCCGCGATCCCCGCGGGCGATACCACCGCAACATCGTCGACGAGGTGCTGGGCCAGCGGCCACATCTCGGCGGAGACTTCGGCGGCGCCGATGCCGTCGACGAAGCTGGCGCGGCGCTCGACGCGAGTCGGTTGACCATGGGCCCGCGACGCGGAAAGCGGTGCGGCGGTGTCGACTTCGACCGCGACGATCCGCACGCCCGGCGCAATCGCCTTCACCGCTGAGGCGATGCCGCAGCAGAGTCCGCCGCCGCCCCACGGCACCACGATCGTGTCGACGTCGGGAAGGTCGTCGAGAATCTCGAGGGCGATGGTGCCATTGCCCGCCATGACGTCACTGTCGGCAAAGGGATGGATGAAACGGCCGGCGAGCCCGGGGTAGCCGCGCTCGACCAGGGTCTGCCACCAGCGGTCGAACGGGACGCGGACGATGCGGCCGCCGAGGCGTTCGACCGCGGCGGTCTTGGTGGTGGGGGCGCGATCGGGGACGACGACATGACAGGGGACGCCGAACTCGCGGGCGCACCACGCGACGCCCTGCGCCATGTTGCCGGCACTGGCGGTGAGCACGCCGTCGCGCAGTGCCGCAGCGCCGGCCGCCGCCATGGCGTTGGCGGCGCCGCGCAGCTTGAAGGAGCCGATCGGCTGGAGGCTTTCGAGCTTGAGATGGACCGCGGCGTCGCGTTGCGGCACTTCGATGGCGAGCAGCGGTGTCCGGACGACGATCCCGGCGATGCGATCGCGGGCGGTGTGGATCGATGCGAGGGACGGGGCGGTGAGTGGCACCCATGGAAAATACCGGTGAAGCGCCCGTGGCCCATGGGCCTCATGCGGCGCCCGGCGTGCGCTCTCGCCGGGAGGATTCGGCGTCCACTGGGCGGTGGCGCCGGAGCGTGGCTCGCGCCATAATCCGCGGCGCCAGACTCAATCCCACCCCGGAGCCACCGTGCCACCCGTCGATCTCCCGCCGTCGCAGTTCCAGGACCTCGGTCACCAGGTGATCGACCTCCTCGCCGAGTACTTCGCCGAGCTTCCCGAGCGTCCGCCGTTCCCCGCCCGGCGGCCGTCCGACGTGGCGGCGCTGTTCGACGCGCCGTTGCCGGAGGCGCCGGAGCCGGTCGCCGACATCCTGCGGGACTGGACCGAGAAGATCATTCCCAACAGTTCGCTGCAGGGTTCGGGGAGGTGGTTCGGCTTCGTGAATGGGTCGGGAACGCAGATCGGCGCGCTCGCCGAAGCGATGTCGGCGGCGCTCAACGCCAACCTCGGCGGGTGGCGGGCGTCGCCGGCGGCGACCGAGATCGAGCGGCGCACCATCCGCTGGCTGGCCGAGGCGATCGGCTATCCGGTGGAGTGCGGCGGTGTGCTGCTGAGCGGCGGGACGATGGCGAATGTCGCCGCGTTGCGCACCGCGCTGGTGACCAGCGCGGCGTGGGACATCAAGGAGGAGGGGCTGCAGTCGCCGCGGCGGCCGGGGAGGTTGACAGTGTACATGGCCGACCACGAGACGCACGTCTCGTTCGTGCGCGCCATGGACCTCCTTGGCCTGGGCCAGCTGGCGCTGCGACGGGTGCCGTCGCGGCCCGACTTCACGATGGACGTCGCGGCGCTGGAGGCGATGCTCGACGCCGACGCCGCCCAGGGAATGACGCCGTTTGCGATCGTGGGGCATTGCGGATCGATCAACGTCGGAGCGATCGACGATCTCGATGCGCTGGCCGATGTCGCGGCGCGCCGGAAGTTGTGGTTCCACGTCGACGGCGCGTGCGGCGCGCTGGGGGCGATGCTCCCCGAGCTCCGGCCGGCGATGCGCGGGATGGCGCGGGCCGATTCGGTGTCGTTTGACGCGCACAAGTGGCTCGGGGTGCCGTACGAGGCGGCGTGCCTGCTGGTGCGCGACGCCGAAGCGCTGCGCCGGACCTACACGATGGAAGCCACCTACCTGCTGCCGGCAATGGCGAACGAATACGCCGGCCTCAACTTCTTCGAATACGGCCCGCAGCTGTCGCGCACCTGGCGCGCGCTCAAGATCTGGATGTCGCTGCGCTATTACGGGGTCGAGGGCTATCGCGAGATCTTCCGGCGGACCATCGCCTGCGCCAGGCGGCTGCACGGGCTGGTGACGGCGTCGCCGGATTTCGAGGTGGTGCAGCCGGAGCCGGCGCTCTACATCTACTCCTTCCGGTTCGCTCCCGCGGCGTTGCGGGGCGATGACGCCCGGGCCGACGAGATCAACCAGCGCATCGCCGACGAACTGCAGCGGCGGCAGATTGCGTTCGCCATGACGACGCGGATCAATGGCCGGGTGACGCAGCGCCTCTCGATCTGTTCCCACCGGACCACGGCTGACGATATCGACGTGACATTCGCGGCGATGGCGGCGATCGGGCGCGAGCTCACCGGCGCAGCGTGAGGGACGCCGACGGTCCCAGCTGATCGGCCGGAATCGCAGTCGCAGAGCGGCTTTCCCGCGACTCACCGGACTCGCGCTGGCGGTCAATGGCACCGTGATCTTCAACAAGGTCGCCGCGGGAGAGACCACGGCGTACGCCAACGTCCGCGATTCGTCAGTGACATTCGAGCTGCATCAGGCCGACAGCAACGCGGTGGTGGCTCGGCAGATGGCGCACCTGCGTGACCAGGGGCGGTACACCGTCACGGCCACGACCGGCGCGAACGACAGGATCACGTTGACCGTCAAGCCCAACAACGGCCCGATGGGGCGGATGGCGGGTGACACCGGACTGGTGCCGCCGCGCTGACGCGAACACGATGTCGATGACTTCGCGCCGCGGCACGGGATCGCGGCGGCAGTGCAGTTCGTTGTCGGCGGCGCGTGTCGCAATTTGCGCTCGGGAACGTCTCCGGGGCACAGGCGGCGCAGCACGCCGGCCTGATTCGCAGCCACACAACGGAAGGAGCCATGGTATGAACCGCGATTGGGTGGCAGGACAGTGGAAGGAGTTCCGCGGCGAAGTGCGCGAACATTGGGGCAAGCTGACCAACGACGATCTCGATGTGATCGCGGGCCGGCGTGACCAGTTGATCGGCAAGATTCAGCAACTGTATGGCACGGGCCGGGAAGCGATCGAGAAGCAGCTCGACGATCTCTGGGAACAGCGGCACCACGCCACGAAGTAGTCCGCGGACCACAACGGCGGGCCGGGCCATCACGGTCCGGCCGCCGCAGCCCGGGGCCTCTGCCCGGAGGCGCAGGCGGAGCCGCGACGTCAGGTGCCCTGCGTCGTGCTCCGCCGTTCGAGAAGAAGCGTGTCGCGCCAGGCACCGTGCTGCCTGCCGATCCGTTCGCGGCGCCCCACCACCCGGAATCCACAGCGCTCGTGCAGGGCGACACTGGCGACATTCTCGGGAAAGATCCCCGCCTGCAGGGTCCACATTCCCGCCTGTTCGGAGCCGGCGACGAGGGCCTCGAGCAACGCCCGTCCGACGCCGCGGCCCCGCGCCGATTGCGCGACGTAGACGCTGACCTCGGCAACACCGCCGTAGACGCAGCGATCGGAGACGGGCGACAGCGCCGCCCAGCCCACGACGACGTCACCTTCGGTGGCCACGAAACGGCAGGCGACGAGATGCGATGCATCCCAGCGATCCCACGGTGGCGCCTCGGTCTGGAAGGTCGCCTGGCCGGTGGCGATGCCTTCCTCGTAGATGCGGCAGACGGCGGGCCAGTCGGCCGCGGTGAGGTCGCGAATCAGCATGAGTGCGTCCCCGACAGGGGTGGTGTGGCGGGAAATGTATCCATGCAGTCCTTCCGGTTCCGGAATGTCACGGAACACGGGTGCGCCGCGCCGGTATAGCATTGCAGGACCCCCGATTCCGATGCCTGCGAGGGCAACCCACCATGCACACCGTCCGCCGGATCGTCCCGTTCGGCCTCCTGGTGATCGGCGTCGGCATGACGCCGCTGTCGGCGCAGCGCGCCGCGCCGCATCATCCGGCACTGACATCGGCGCAAGTGCTGTCGATGCTGAAGCCGCGCCATCCGGTGGCCCTGCACCGGGGCATGGCGCCGCAACAGTTCGCCGCGGGGATCGTCCCCGAGGTCCTGCCGATCCGGATCAGGCCCGAATCGCGTACCATCGACGTCACGAGCGACTGCGGGACGGGATCGGCGACCACCCGGACAACCGCCACGCGATTGCTCAACGGCACCGTCCATGTGACGGAAGCGGTCCAGCTGCACGGGTGTGGATGGACCGGGGTCAATCCGTCCGCGGCGAGCAGCACGATCTTCAACGGCGCAATTCACCTGACCGCATCGATGCCGAGCGGCATGCCGGACAGCGGCAGCATGTCGATCAGGCTGACCAGCGGGCCGTTGACCGCGCGCGATCGCCAGGCGAACGGCAGCTACGGCGCTCCGTACACCGGCACGATCAACCTGAACTACGCGACCAGCTGGCGGCGCGCCGAGGCACGGACGGCGACGAGGATGCGGGGGTCATACACGGTACATCAGGGACAGACGTTCACGATCGACCTGCTCGAGACCTGCAACGGATCGCAATGCACGCTGGAGGGGAGCATCAACGGCGTGCCCGTCGATCAGATCACACCACACTGAGGCGCGGGCCGGGGCGATCGCGGGTTGCCGGGGGGGGGACGACGATGGCCAGGGAGGGAATCGAACCCCCGACACCGTGATTTTCAGTCACGTGCTCTACCAACTGAGCTACCTGGCCCAAGGGCGGGCATTATATCCGGGAGTCACCGGGCGGAGCAACCAGCCGCCGTGTCACCCCGGCCATTCTCCCGCCACCACCGCGTCGACCTCGATCTCGATCAGCATCGCGGCGTCGATGAGCCGCGACACCTCCACCATCGTGGTTGCCGGGCGGATGTCGCCGAACACCTCGCGATGCGCCCGCCCAGCCTCCTCCCAGCGCGTGATGTCGGTGACGTACATGCGGGTGCGGACCACATCGGTCCACGCCGCCCCGGCCCTGGCGAGCGCGGTCCCGATGTTGGCAAGGGCCTGACGTGCCTGGGCGTGCATGTCGCCGGGGCCGACGATGCCGCCATCGGCCCCGGTGGCCGTGGTGCCGGTGACGTAGACGAACGGCCCCACGCGAACCACGCGCGAGTAGCCGACGACCGCCTCCCACCGGACCCCCGACCCGAATTGCCGTCGTTCCAGCGCCATGTCGTTGCCGCTCACCCGGCGCCGGTGCCGTCGTTGCGGTGGTAGACGCCAACGAATTGCGGCACCCAGGTCTTCCCGCCATCGGTGCTGGTTTCGACCCACTGGCGCACCGTGCCGTCGCCGAGCCGTGTCCAGTGCATCCGGTTGACACCCGCCGCCGCCGGCAGCGAGCTCTCGGTTTCCGTCATCGTCATCACGCCGGCGCTGAAGCCGCCGCTCAGCCGCGCGATCCATCCGCCGCCGCCGACCCACTGCTGGTGCCACATCGAGTCCGACGCCGCGAACCAGCTGATGCTGGCGCCGTCGGCGCCCTGCAGCGGGCGCCAGTGTTCGGTGATGGCGCAGTCGTTGGCGGTGCGCTGGATGGTGCTGTGCGCCATGACGTGCCCCACCGTGTCGGTCACGGTCCATTCGCCAACCCAGAAATCGAACTGGCGGAAAGGTGCCGCGGCGCAGATCGGCTTGACTGCCTGCCCCGCGGCTGGCGCCGCGGCAACGAGCAACAGCACCCACCACCGCCTGATCAGGGAACTACTCATCGTCTCGCTCCGGTCGAGTCCAGCGGTTCGATGCCCGGCGGACCGCATCTGTTGCGGATGCGGTGCAGAACGGATGTGTCCGTCAGGTGACAACCGGGTCGGCGAGCGGCTTGAGTCCCACCGCCCCGACACCGACCGCTTCGCCGGTGACGACGCGCCGGTGCACGTCGGCCTGGCCGAGGTGATAGCCGAGGTGCACGGCGAGGTGCACCAGGAAGCGGCCGGTCGGGAGCGTGACACCGCCCACCGGCTGCGGATAGTCGGCATCGATCCGGGCCGGATCGAGCCCGTCGAGCGCGTTGACGACCTCATCGCGGGTGACGGCGATCAGCATTTCCAGTTCATGGCGCGACAGGTTACGCACCGCGAATTCGGCGTCGCGGTCGCGGACGTAATTGCTCCGGCCGAGCACCGCTCCGATGAAGTGGCGCAGGTTGCCGCAGAGGTGCAGCACGAGGGTGCCGGTGGAATTCTTCACGCCGGGAGGGAGCACCCACACCGAGGCGTCGTCGCGGTACGCGTCGAGTTCGGCGACCAGTCCGGCGAGGTCTCGCAGCAGGCAGCGCTTGACCGCATCGATCAGCATGGCCGTTCCTCCGGCGTGCCTAGTCCGGCACGATCATGATGTGAGCCTTGGCGGTGCCGGGGTCCATCAACCAGGGCATGCCCGGAACGGGGGTGTCGGGGAGGCCGGTGGTCGCGGCGGTGGCAAAGGGGAGGTACACCACGGTGAGCCGCCTGACCGCGCGCCCGACCGTGTCAGCCGAGAGGTCGACGGCGCGCATCGGGCCGGTGAGTGTCCACAGGGCGCCGCGCGGTGGCAGCTTGAGCGTCCCCGCCTTGACCTCGGCAAATCGCGCCGAATCGACCTGTTTGTCGTCGAGGCCCCGGGCTCGCAGCTGGCGGCCGCGCAACATGAACGGCTCGAGCGACCGATGGTAACACGCCACGTGAAACACCGAATCTCCGGGAACGCTGGCGAGACAGATCATCGCCCCGGTGCCGCGGCGCAACGTGACCAGCGTTCCCGGCTGCCGGTACCCGAGCACCGTCGCCGACGCGCGGAATTGCTCCGGCAGCGGCAGCACCGCGAGCGCAACCTGCTTTGCGTCGGGGAGAACGGCGGCGCTGGTCTGCGCCGCCAGTCCGGCCGCGGGAAGAGCCAGCAGTATCACGATCGGCAAGGCGCGCATGCGACGGTCTCCGTTCAGGGTGGGGGAACGATCGCACCGCCGCCGCCGGTTCGCCACCGGCGACTCAGCTGGCGTAATGCCCGGCGAGGACGGTGAGCGGCCAGTGCACCGGGCGCGGCCCCTCGCCCCAGACGGCGGCGAGCGTCCGCGACGCCTCGGCGAGCGGATCGGGGTGGCCGGCGGCGAGGTAGCGCCGGGTTGCCGACCAGGTCCGGATGTAGCCAAGCAGCTCCGGCAGCGTCCACCGCTGCGTCATGGAAATGTCCGGCACCGGAAGGCGGCGGAACGGGAACGGGATCGACGCGTAGCGGCGGTCGACGTGGCCGCGATTGAGCGGCCAGTACGGCCCCATGACGTCGTCGTGGAGGTGATGCAACACCCCGTCGATCGCGGCGACCCCGGTGAAGAACCGGCCGTAGGTGACCGCCGCAACCAGCGCGCCGGGGCGGGCCACGCGCCGCACCTCGTCCCAGAATCGTCCGGTGTCGAACCAGTGGAGTGCCTGCGCGACGAGCACGGCGTCGACCAGTGACGGGTGGAGGGCGCTGGCTTCGGCGGTGGCGCAGTGCCAGGTGACGTTGCCGATCCGGGGGGCCTGGCCAAGCTGCTCGATGCTGGCGTCGGTCGCCGCGACGTGTTCGAACCGCTGCGCCAGGGGCGTGGTGGCCTGGCCGTTGCCGCAACCGCAGTCCCACGCCCGGTTCCGCGCGGGAGCCGCGCCGGCGATCCAGTCGAACAGCGCCCCGGGATAGCTGGGGCGGAATTCGGCGTAGTCGGAAGCGATCGCCGAGAAATGGTCGGCGAACGGGTCAGGCAAGCTCCGCCTGCGCGCCGATGATCTTGCCGACCAGTCCGTACTCCACCGCTTCGGAGGCGTCGAGCCAGAAGTTGCGCGACGTGTCGTCTTCGATCCGTTCCACCGATTGGCCGGTTTCCCGCGCAAAGATCCGGTTGAGCCGCTCGCGGATGCGGACGATCTCGCGGGCTTCGATGGCGATATCCGACGCCGTGCCGCCCATGCCGCCGGCCGGCTGGTGCAGCAGGAAGCGGGTGTTGGGCAGGCAGAAGCGCAGCTCGCGCGGCACGGCGACGTAGATCAGCGCGCCGGCGCTCGCCACCCACCCGGTGCCGACCATCCGCACCGGCGGTGAGACGAACCGGATCAGGTCGTGGATGGTGTCGCCGGCCTCGATGTGTCCGCCCTGCGAATTGATGTAGATGGTGATCGGCTCCTTGGCCGAATCCACCGCCATTGCCAGCAGCTGCGCGGAAACCCGTTCGGCGAGTTCCTGGGTGATTTCACCGGCGATGATGATGGTCCTTGCCTTGAACAGGCGATGGCCGAGGGGATCGATGAGATCGGGAAGCGATTCGGATGTGCTGGAATGGGACGGTGCCATGACTCGTTCGCAATGAGGGTTCGGAAAGTATCGGTCTGCGCTGAACCCTAAGGGCGAACAGCGGTCGCGGCCACCCCGGCCGCGTCGATCAGGGCCGGTGGTCCGCCGGCCGGGCCGGCGGCACCGCGAGCACCGAGGAGTGCCCCACCAGGATCCGCCACCCCGAATCGGCATGCACCATCGTGAACGACACCGCGCCGGCGATGCCGACGACCTTCCCGGCGGTGTCGGTCATCGTCTGGGTGAACGACGCGGTGACCGACGCCGCACCAGGTGCCACCGGCGTGATGGTCGGCTCGACCAGGTGAAGATCGAAAGTCCGCAGCGACGGGAAGACCTCGCTCATCGCCGCCACCACCTCGGCGGGCGAGGTGTAGCGGATCTCGCCGTTCTCGATCCACCGGAATGCCGGGTCGTCGGAGTAGTAGCGAGCGGCGGCGGCGGCATCCCGGTGGTTCATCGCATCGGTCCAGGCCGCGACGACCGGTCGCACGCTGTCGATGATGGCAGTGCGATGAGCCGCGCTGAGGGCCGCCTCGTCCGGGTGTGGCGCGCAGGCGCCCAGCATCACGGCGGCGAGCGCCGCGCGCAGCGCCTTCATCCGTGCCCCGGCCACGCCACGCTGGTCGGGCGCGGTGGTCCGGCCGACCGCAGCCCCGACGCGGGATGCTCGGGGGCGATGATCGGCTCGCCGTCGACATCGGGATAGAGGAGGTAATTCGCGGTCTGCCATTCGCCGTCAACGCCGAGCAGCATCGACATCGACTCGAACACCTCGCGCTGGTCGGGGAGCGCGGTCACCCAGTGGAGCACCACCCACTGGTTGGGCGGCAGCGGCGGCTGGTCGCGAAACCATTGCGCCGAGGCGAGCTGGCGGCGGTCGCCCCGCGCAAACTGGCGCTCGAGGCGCTCGGCGGTGGCACGCCAGTCGTCGCGCGCAATCTGGCGGCGGAAGAACGGCGACGCCTGCTCCCAGCTGGCGAGGTACTGGTGATCGGCCAGGAGCGCCAGCCATTGGCGCGCCGCGGCGGTGGCAGCGGTGAGCGCGCTGTCCGGCACGGCGGCCTGTGCGGCGGCGCGTGAGACGAGGAGCGGCGCGCCGACGGCAAGCAGGAGCGCCGCAAGGCGCGATCGAAGCTGCACGGCGGTCATCAGTCGTGGATGATGTGGCCGAAGAGCTTGTCGGCGGCCGCGCGCCCGGCGTTCTTCGCCGACTCGTCGAGGAACGAATGCCAGGCGTCATTGAGCGCCGTGGCGAGGGTAAAGTTGCGCAGCTTGTCGCAGACCTTCTTCTGGTCCTCGGGCGACATCTGCACGGTGTCGCTACTGGCGGCGGCCGTCTGCGAGCTGGCGCCGTTCTGATGTTCCTGCTGCATCTTCTGCTGGGCCTTGGCGATGGAATCGGCCAGCTCCTTCGACGCCAGCGTCCGGACCCACGCCTGCGCCATCGAGTCGGTCTGCTGCCGGTTCAGCATCTGCTTCCACTTGATGTTCGACGGCACCTGGAAGAGCGACGGGTCGGCCTGGTGGGTCACCGCGGTGGCGGTCTCCTCGTAGTTGACGCAGAACAGCGACCCCTTCGAGTAGAGCGTCACCGGCGCCGTCTTCATGGTGCAGAAGGCGAATGCTCCCCAGTCGGTCAGTTCGCAGCTCTCGCCGGCAATGGTGCGGGTCTCCTTCGGCGTGCCGGTGAGCGGAACCCCCGGCAGGGCCTGGGCGACGAACTGCGCCATCGCCTTCATGTTCGATTGGAACCGGGCCTTCGATTCGGCGTCGAGTCCGTTCCACGCCTTCGACATCGAGGGAAGCGGGTTGACCGACACCGTTCCGGTCTTGTGACCGAGGTCGGCGGTCCAGATCGTGTCGGGGGTGGTCATCCCCCACGAACTGTCGTTGCTGGTCTTGCCGAGGAACCGCGCGGTGTAGGATGACCAGTTGGCGGTGCGATTGCCGTCGGTGGTCGACCTGGCGCTGCCGGTCATGTCGCCGGTGTAACTGTAGGTGATGGTGAGGGTGGGCAATCCCGAGTACTTCGCCTGGAACGGGTTGCCCTGCCCCGCCGCTCGCGTGGCAATTGCCGCGCTGGCCAGCAGGGCACAGGAGATCACGATTCTGGACATGGGGCCTCCCGGTGGGACCGGGTCACGATGGGATGCCATAATCTCCCCCGGCGGTCCGACATTGCCAACTCCCGGCGGCGGCGAGACCTTTCCGGCCATGCTCACCGCCCCGCGCCGGGGGCTGACGGTCCTCGACCATCCGCTGATCCGGCATAAACTTGCGTTGCTCCGGGACGTCACGACGTCGGGGCGCGATTTCAAGCAGCTGGTGAGCGAGATCGCGGCACTGATGACCTACGAGGTCACCCGCTCCCTCCCCACCGAGCCGGTGGCGGTGCAGACCCCGCTGGAGCAGACGACCGGGGAGCGGATAGCCCGGAAGGTGGCGCTGGTGCCGATCCTCCGGGCGGGGTTGGGGATGGTCGACGGCGTGGTGCAACTGATCCCCAACGCCCGGGTCGGGCACATCGGGCTCTATCGCGACCACGACACGCTGCAGCCGGTGTCGTACTACTTCAAGGTGCCGACGCCGCCAGAAGATCACTGGTTCTTCCTGCTCGATCCGATGCTGGCGACCGGGGGCTCGGCGGTGGCGGCGGCGACGGCGCTCCAGGAAGCCGGTGCGCGCGACCTGGCGCTGCTCTGCCTGGTCGCGGCGCCGGAAGGGGTCGAGGCGTTCAGCGCCGCGCACCCCGACGTCCCGATCTACGCAGCCGCGCTCGATCGCGGCCTGAATGCGCAAGGGTACATTCTCCCAGGCCTCGGCGATGCCGGGGACCGTCTCTTCGGAACGAAATGAGCGCACCGCGGACTCTGACGTTTTTCGGTGGCGCCGCGACGGCGACCGGCTCGATGATGCTGCTCGAGGCGGCGGGGGCGCGGGTGCTGCTCGACGCCGGGCTGTTCCAGGGCGACGTGGTCCAGTCCGAGGCCCTCAACCGCGAACTGCCGCTCGACCCGGTGAAAGTCGACGCCCTGCTGCTGTCGCACGGCGGGCTGGCGGCGGCCGGACGCGCGCCACAACTGGTGCATCACGGCTTCCGGGGGCCGATCTACGCCACACCGGCGACGCAGGATTGCGCCGCCGTGCTGCTCGCCGAAGCGGCGCTGGAGAGCAACCGTCCCGGCCGCGAGCCGCTGTTCACGTTGCCCGATGTCTGCGCGGCGCTGGCGATGTTCGTCGGCCAGCCGTACCGTCGCAAGCTCTATCTCCGCCGGAACCTCGACTTCGACTTCGTCGAATCGGGGCACACGCTCGGTTCGGCCTCGATCGAAATGCACACCGGTGAAGGTGGCGCGCATCGCATCGTCTATTCCGGGAGCGTGGGGCGGCCGGGGTCGGCGATCTTCCGCGATCCGGCGCCCGAGCCAGGCATCGTCGACACCCTGATCATCGGCTCGCCGTTTGCGCACCTGCGCCACGAGAGCTTCGCCGCCGCCCGCGAACGCCTGGCGGAGCTGGTGCGCGAGACGGCGGCGCGGGGCGGCGTGGTGTTCGTACCGGCGGCGTCGATCGGACCGGTGCACGAGTTTGTCCGCGCGCTGCAGCAGCTCTACCACCAGGGCGCGATTCCCGAGCTGCCGATCTGGATGGACACGCCGACGCCGGTCTGCCTGCCGACGGTGCTGCGGCTCCACCCCGAGATCCTTGTCGCCGCCGAGCAGGCGTATCGACAGCCGCAGGGGAGCTTCGACGATGCGCTGCTGCGCTACGGCGGCACGCCGCAGGCACGCGAGGCGATCGACGCGCTCGCCGGTCCCGCCATCGTCATCGCGCCGCCCGAGAACTGCGGCACCGGGCGGGCCGCCCATCACCTGCGGCGACTGCTGGGCGACGCGCGCCACAGCGTGATCTTCCTCTCGTTCCAGGAAGAGGGGTCGGTCGGCCGGCTGCTGCTCGACGGCGCCGCCAGCGTGACCTGTGACGGCGAGACAGTGACGCGGCACGCCGCGGTCGAGCCGCTCACCGCGTTCTCGGGCTTTGCCGATGGCGAAGAGATGCGGGCGTGGATCCGGGCACTCGGCGGCCCGGTCAAGCGCGCGTTCGTGGTACAGGGCGACGATCTCGCCGTGGCGATGATGGTCACCATCCTGCAGGAAGAAGGGGTGCGGGACGTGATCGTGCCGCGGCAGGGGGAGTCGTTTCCGTTCTGAGCCGCCGGGCGACACGCGGGATCGTTGTCGCCATCACCGTCGCCGCCGCCTGTTATGTCGTGTCGTTCGCGGCGGTGGTCCGCGCCGCATCGGTCGATCAGGCCCGTCCCGCCGAGGCGATCGTGGTGCTCGGCGCGGCGCAGTACAACGGGCGGCCGTCACCGGTGTTCAAGGCGCGGCTCGATCACGCGGCCGACCTCTACCGCGCCCGCCTGGCGCCGCTGATGGTGGTGACCGGCGGCCTGGCACCGGGCGACCGGGTGAGCGAGGCGACCGCGGGGCAGCGTTACCTCGTGGCGGCGGGGATTCCCGCCGACTCGATCGTCGTCGAACCGGTGGGACGCACAACCGCCACGTCGCTCACTGCCGTCGCGGCCTACCTTCGCGGCGTGGGACGGACCCGCGTGCTGCTGGTGAGCGATCCGTTCCACCTGGCGCGACTGCGGCTCGACGCGCGACATGTCGGCCTGGTGCCGTTTACTTCGCCGACCCGCACGTCGCCGATTTCGGCGCGCCGGGGGCTCGAACTCTGGTACTTCTGCCAGGAAGCGGCCAAGCTTCCGATTGTCCTCATCCAGGATCTCGTCTCGTGAGCGGTCTTGCCATCACATTCCACGGCGCCGCGGGCCAGGTCACCGGCTCGTGCCACATGCTCGAATGGTCGGGTCATCAGGTGCTGCTCGACTGCGGATTGTTCCAGGGCGACCGCAAGGAAGCGGCTCGCCTCAATGCCGACTTCGCGTTCGATCCGCGGCGGCTCGACGGCGTGGTGCTGAGTCACGCCCACATCGATCATTCGGGGCGGCTGCCGCTGCTGGCGCGGCGCCAGTTCGACGGCCCGATCTACGCGACACCGGCGACGCGCGACCTCTGCGCCCCGATGCTGGCCGACGCGGCGCACATCCAGGAGAGCGACGCCAAGTGGCTGCGCCGCAAGGGCCGGACGCCGATCCCCGCCGAGCCACTGTACGTCCTGGCCGACGCGGTGAAGGCGGAATCGCTGATGGAGTGCCACCCCTACCTGCGGCCGTTCCGGGTCGCCAGCGACCTCACGGTAACGTATCGCGACGCGGGGCACATCCTCGGCAGCGCCAACGTCGAGGTCCAGTTCGCGCAGCCGGCGCATCGGTTGGTGTTCTCCGGCGACATCGGTCGCTGGGGCCAGGCGATCATCCGCGACCCGACCGGACCAACCGGTGCCATCGACACGCTGATTGTCGAGAGCACTTATGCACTCCGCAACCACGACACCTCGGCGGACGCCGAGCGGCACCTGGGCGAGATCGTCAATCGCGTGGCGGCGCGGCAGGGGATCATCATCATCCCCGCGTTCGCCATCGGGCGGACCCAGGAGATGGTGTACCGGCTGCACGAGTTGGCGAATGCCGGCACCATCCCGCAGATCCCGATCTACATCGACTCGCCGCTGGCGGTCGACGCCACTGCGGTGTTCCGCATGCATCCCGAGCTGTACGACCACAACGAAGCGCTGGTCAACAGCGGCGACAACCTGTTCGACTATCACCTGGTGACGTACATCCGCGACGTGGCGGATTCGAAGAAGCTCAACTCGCTCAAGGGACCGGCCATCATCATCTCGGCGTCGGGAATGGCCGAGAACGGACGGGTGACGCACCACCTCGCCAACCACTGCACCGACCCGAAGAACTGCATCATGCTGGTGGGGTATCAGGCGTTTCACACCCTCGGGAGGAAGCTGCAGGACGGCGTCCAGGACGTGCACATCCTTGGCGACAGCTATCATGTCCGCGCCGAGGTGACGACGGTCGACGGCTACTCGGCGCACGCCGGCCGCGACGAGCTGCGGCGCTGGGTGAAGAACCTGGGCGGCCCGATCACCCGGGCGTTCTGCGTACACGGCGAACCGGACGCGCTGCAGGGGATGGCGCAGATCCTGACCGAGGAAGGGGTCAAGGAGGTGCACGTGCCGAAGCAGGGCGAGCGGTTCGAGATCGGGTGAAGTCGGGAGCCGGGAGCCATGCGACGGGAAGTACAGCTTCTGCGACGGCGGGGCCCGACCACTGTCATCGTGAGCGCAGTCAAACGCCCGCCCCGAGCGGGTCGAGGGGACCTGTTGTTCCGGTCACACGCTGATCATCCCCGTCACACGCGGAATCCGTCTTCTGGGCTCTGGGCTCTGGGCTACTCCACCCTGAGCACCCGCACCGGATCGACCCTCGCTGCCCGCCGCGCGGGCGGGATCGTCGCCGCGACCGTCGTGACACCCAGCACCACGAAGGCCGCCAGATACGCAATTGGATCGCCGGCGCGGACGCCAAAGAGGTAGGGCGACAGCGCCCGGGCCAGCAGCACGGCAATCCCGACGCCGATGACGATGCCGATGGCCGCGCCGATCGCGGTGTCGCGGAGCATCAACGTGGTCAGCGTACTGCCGCGCGCGCCCAACGCGGCGCGGATCCCGGCTTCGCGCATACGCTGCCCCACCGTCCGGGAAATCACCCCGAAGATGCCGGCGCCGGCGAGCGCCGCGGCGATGAATCCGAAGAGCGAGCCGAGCAGGGTACGATAGCGCTCTTCGGCATAGGACTGATGGATCAGTGATTCGACCGGATCGACGCTGGTCACGGTCACAGCCGGGTCGAGGCCGTCGACCCGCGCCTTGACCAGGCGCGTGAGGGCCCGGGAGTCTGCGCTGGCACGCACCAGCATGACCATGCGGTTGCCGGGAGCCTGCGCGGCCGGGACGTAGATGGTGGGTCGGGCCGCTTCGGTCAGGCGCTGATCCAGCACGTCACCCGCGACACCGATTACGGTCCACGTGTCTCCTTGCCAGGTGACTTCACGGCCGATCGGCGACTGGCCGTGAAAGTCCCGCGCTACAGAGGCCTGCGAGAGTATCACCACCGGTTCGCTGCCGGCGCGGTCTGCGGCCGTGAAGTCGCGCCCGGCGAGGAGCGGCACGCCAATGGTTCGCAGGTAGTCCGGCATCACGGCCCGCTGCTGGATGTCGGGGCCGCCGTCCGGATAGGTCTCGCCGACCACCTCCATCGGCGAGGAGCTGTAACCGCCATCGAAGAGACCGCCCGATGCGGCGCTGGCTGCGGTCACGCCGGGGATCGATCGCAACGCGTCGATCGCCGCATCGTTGAAGCGGGTGATCCGGTCGTCGTCACGCCAGAACTTGCCGGTCGAGAACGTCGTGACCTCGAACAATCCGTTGACAACGAACCCCGGATCGACCGCCGTCAGCCGCACCAGGCTGCGTCCCAGCAGCGAACATCCCACCAGCATGGCCAGTGACAGCGCGACCTCGGCGGCGATCAGCGCGCGCTGCAGCATCACGGTGCCCCGCGCGGTCTGCCCCGCCCCGATCCGGACCCGGCCATCGACCCGCCAACGCAGCAGCGCGAGGGCCGGAAGGAGGCCGAATCCCGCGCCGATCGCCACCGCGCAGACCGCGGCAACGAGCAGCACGCGGCCGTCGACTGCCGCGGTGCCGATGCCCGGGATGCCGCTCGGCGCCGAATGGACCAGGACACGGACGCCGGCCCAGGCCGCCGCGGTACCGAGCCCGGCGGCCGTACCGGCGATGACCACGCTCTCCGTCAACAACTGTCGCACCAGTCGGGTCCGCGAGGCGCCGAGGGCCTGCCGCGCGAAGAGTTCGGGCCGGCGACGGACCGCTTCACCGAGCATCAGCATGGCGACGTTGATGCAGGCAATCAGCAACAGCAGACCGACCGCGCCGGTGAGGATCGTCAGCGACGGACGCGCCGCGGCCACCTGGTCGTCCTTCCAGATCGCCGCGCGTCCCGACGTGCCGTCGGCGTGCCCTTTCCATTCGGTCTTGACGTCGGTGAAGATCCGCCCGACTTCGGCGTTGGCCTGCGCCACTGTCGCACCCGCCGCGAGCCGGCCAAGGCCGCGATACGACCGGTTGTGCTGCGACGGCGCATCGTAGGGTTCGGTGAAGGCCGGCAGCCAGAAGGCCGGCGGCGCCTGGGTCCGATCGAGCCGGACCCCCCGGGGTAGCACGCCGACGACGGTGTAGTGGCTGCTGTCACCGAAGACGACGCTGCGCCCCACCAGCGCCGAGTCACCGTGGAACCGCGCCTGCCACGCCTCCCAGCTGACCAGGGCGATCTGCGGCCCGCCGAGCACCGTTTCCTCCGGCCGGAATACCCGACCGAGCACCGGCCGAATACCAAGCAGCGGAAAGATGCTCGCCGTGGCGCGCACCGCCGGCACCGGTTCGAAGCGGTTGTCGGTGTTGAGCGTGACGCTGGTGCGTGACCACGCGGCAACCGCCGAGAGGGTGTGGGCCCGCTCACGCAAAGCGTCGTATTCGCTCTGGCCGATGACGACACTCTGCCAGGGGATCGAGACGGCGGAGTTGCGCCACGACGATTCCGTCGCCCAGATCGCCACCAGGCGGTCGGGCTCCGGAAACGGCAACGGCCGGATCATCACGGCATCGGCCACGCTGTACATTGTCGTGGCCGCGCCGATGCCGAGTGCCAGGGGAAGAATCGCCATCAGCGCGAACGCGGGCCGCTGCCGCAACAGGCGGAACGCAAACCGCACGTCCTGGATGACATCAACCAACCAGCGGCTCCGCCGCACTGATCGGCTCCGCTCTCGCGCCAGGCGCCGACATTCCTCGGCGGCGCGGTCGAAGTCGGTGAAGTGTTCGCGCGCCTTCTGTCGCGCCAGCCCGGGTTCGACGCCGCGGGCGATCAGCTCGCGGGCGCGCATCTCGAGGTGAAAGGCGAGTTCGTCGGCGACCTCCTGGTCGGGCGTCGGTTCGAAGATCGGCTCGCGCACTGGTTCGGGACCCTCGGCCGGCCCGCGCATCATGCCTCCGCCAGCAACACGCGGGAGACTTCATGCGCAAACGCGAGCCAGTCGGCGGTTTCCGACTTCAACTGGCGCCGCCCGGCGGCAGTGAGCCGGTAGTACTTGGCGGGGCGGTTCAGTTCCGAGACCCGTCGCTCACTGGCAATCCAGCCGCGGCGTTCCATGCGGTAGAGCGCCGGGTAGAGCGAGCCTTCTTCGACACGAAGCACCTCTCCCGAGGTCTCCTCCAGCCACCGCGCGATGGCATAGCCGTGGCGCGGGCCCCAGGTGAGGGTCTTGAGGACCAGCAGTTCGCAGGTGCCTCGGAGTTGGTCGCGCGAAGCCATCGGGTCCTCCATACCTAGAGTTCGATGGTAAGACTCGCGGGGCGGGCAGAACGTTGCAAAGGGGGCGGGGGAGCCGGCCCGGACCCCGACCGCAGAACGCGCCGGCGGTTCGCCGAATGGCCATGGGCGGACGGTCCCCCCTACGAATCGCCGGGGGCTCGCCGCTCACTTGGTAAGGAGCTCGTGGCGTCTGGATCAGCAGCCGGCCCAAGGGGGGTTGCGGTTTTGGCCCCCCCCCCCATACTCGGAACAGATCGCCCCGCAGCGGCAGGAGGTCTACGATCGCTACCCAACGGGACCCGGAACTATCTCTCGACCGTCACCGCGGATGGAGCACTACGGGACCCATGCGGCCCCGCGGTCATAGAAATGTCTCCGACAGTCCAACACACGGCTTCTACCTGGGCGACGTGACACTTGACGGCGGACTTAGAGCGCTCGTGTTACGAGGCGCGTATCGCCCCAAACTACAACACACCACCGGTCTTACGAAGAGCTGGGCCAATCGAGTCAGAATGATGGCACGCCATTTCCAAATGCAATCAACACGCCAGTTCGCAGCTGTGCTGGCGCTAATGTCACTCTCGTGTCATAGCGGCGATCCATGGCGACTCGCTTCTGGCGCCACCATTGCAGACAGGCCTCCGACCGCTGCCAGCCAGTATGTTCTCGAGTATGAACGTTCATTCGGCGACGGCGTGTTGTCTGACTCGCGCGGCATACTCGCGACGAGCAAGGCGGGCCGTGTTGCAGTCTACGAGCAGTCGGAATGCAGAGTGTCGGTCTTCGACATCAGGGAAGGTTCGTTGCAATATCAGTTCGGCCGATGCGGTGGCGGGCCCTTGGAATTCCGCGGCGTTATTGGACTAGTCTTTCTTGGCGACACGTTGTTCGCGTTGGACGGGAGACGTCGCAACATCGTCGTCATCGATGATCGCGGTCGCCTGTCGCGCCGGTTCACCCCAGCGGCATACATCTCCGGTCAGGTCCACAATCTTGGATCGCTTCATGCCTTCGATGACACCACCTTCGCGTCTAACATCGACTCGCCACCGGGCACGAATGGACCACAGATTGCGCTAATCCGATCTACCGACGGCGGCTTGGTCCGTGAATTTCTTCGGGATGTGCCAGCGGTTCGTCGAGTGAAGGGGTTCATCTCGCTCGGGGTCAATATGTGTTCAGCTCCGTGGGCCCTTGGCCGCACACTGGTAGTCGAGGGTAGCTGGCAGCTTGAAGGCGTTGCTCTCGGCCCCAACGACAAGGTTGTTTGGAATTCCGTTACTCCGCTGAGTTGGCTACACACCACATTATTTCAGGGTGAAGTGATGCCGTCGGCCTTGACGGTAACCCCAATTTGCTCCAACGACGGCGTGATGTTCCGTGCCGTGGCACTGTCGCCAGCCGCTGACCCCAAGTCTCGCCCGACTACTGGTTACGTGGAGATTCGGAATGCCCAAGGGGATCGAGTTCTGTCCGCAACCGTTGACTCATTGCATACCGTTCTGCTGGAAAAGGGTGCGGCTTGGCACGACGAATGGCTCTTTGTCGATCCCGAGAGCGCACGCCCCCAGCTGAACGTATTTCGTCTGCGGCCACGTCTTGCGAAAGACTCCACAAGCGTCATTTACCCGTCTCGTGGTTAGACCATCATTACGCGGGAGAGGCTAGAATGCCGATGACCACAGGCAAGAATCAAGGCGCGCTGACGATCACCCTGCTCTTGGCAGTAATGGGCATTCTGGCGTACCGCGTGTTGCATGCGCGCACGACCATTCAGCACCTAAACAGCGAACTCGCGCAAGACCAGCGATCGCTGGCGGTCGCTGGCTTGGACCACGTAGGATTGGTTGCGGCGATTAATGGACACGGGTTCACGAAGCCTTTCCTAGTCGGGACGTCAGCCAGAACCCGCGAAGCCATTCGAATTGAGAATCCCGCCGATGGGATCTATTGCCTTATGGCGACCACCTGCCCGGCATGTGCAACAAATCTCCCGGTGATCAGGCGTCTCATTACAGCGAATCCATCCTACATCACCCTGGTCTCGGTGCAGGACGATCAGCCTACCTTAGCGGCATATCTGGCCCGGAACCAGGCGCTCGGCAAATCGCTTGCGCAGGCTACCGGTAGTTTCGTAGAGCAGGTGCCAAGCTATGGCGTCCCCGTCACGCTGCTTGTATCGCGTGGCCGAATCGCTGCGTTGCACACGGGGACTATAGATGCGTCGCTAGCAGGATCACTACTGGACTCGGCGCAGGCGCATTCTGCGCCGAACTGAAGGCGGTGGAAGGGTGAGCTGCCGCATGTGAGATCAATCTCGCCCAGTCAATCCTCGAGGAGGTGACCAGTGTATTCCCACAGCCTTTTCAGGGCGGCGGTCGTGATGGCGTCGCTCGCCACGCTGTCGATCGCGACAGCACCGTCGGCGTCCGCGGAGACCGGCGGTGATGGCACGTGTACAAAAGCCCTCGGCTGGTGCTGCGACTGTTGGATTCAGGGCGGCGCCCTCCAGTGCGACAAACTGTACCATGGCACCGGCGTGGAGAACTGCGACGCTGGAAATGGCGTGTGTCCGACCAATCCAGACAATTGGTGCATCATATAGCGCCAGCGGCGTCAAGCCGGCGCCACGTTGCCGACGACGTGCGCTCTTGGCCGGCCTTGTTGGAGCATAAAGCACGAACTCGTTGCCCCAACAAGGCCGGGGCCCGTCACGTCGGGAGCCGTACTTGGCTCTCAACCTCCACGGTGAGGTAGTTTACGCATGCGCCTCAAACGCTTCAGCGCCATAGACGCCTTCGCAATTCTCGCCATCCTTGTTTCAACCGTCATCCTGGTGGAGCGCTCATTCGGCGGTAGCGGCGAAGTGTCGCAACTATGGAACAGTTTTGAGACACAGCGAGAAAACCGAGTTGCCTTCCGTCGCGAGCACGCGAATCTTGCGCGCTTCGCCTTCCCAGCAAGCCAGCCTCGGACACCAGCATCGCCTCACGATACCGTCTATGAGTTCTTTGATTACGAATGCCCATTCTGTCGTGCCGCCGAGGATTCCGTTCGTGCGTATCTACTTTCGTCGCCTGATCTCGCTCTGGAGCGAGTAGACTACCCGCTACCTATTCATCTGCACGCAATGGCCGCGGCGGCGGCGGCAATCTGTGCGGATGGGCTGGGCAGTGGGCAAGCAATGCACGACTACCTCATCACAACGGCACAGTGGGAGAGCGCTTCAACTCTGACTGTCGCGGCCTCCGCGATCGGGATCACGGACACCGCGGCCTTTCGGCAATGCATTTACGCCCCCGCGACCAAGGCGAGAATCGACTCATCCATTGCGCTGGGTGAGCGAATGGGGATTCACGGCACGCCAACATTCCTTTCGCTCCACGGGAGCGTCTCGGGGATCCTGACCGCCCAAACAGTTCGAGAACTGCGATAGGAACCGTACTCACCGGCGTGAGATGGTCGAACAAGGGCTCGTCGCGCAACTCCGCGGGAGGCGACCGCCTGGGACGGGGCCATGCGCCATCGTCCCCCTTCGGCTCACCCCCTCCCTTGCAACTCTTCCGCCCCTTCAGGTGTCTTACCTTCAGACGTCCTGAAGGAGAGCCGACCGATGGCCGATGTCCTGCAAGGCACCCTCGACCTGCTGGTGCTGAAGACCCTCGCCCTTGAGCCGATGCACGGCTGGGGGATCTCCCAGCGCATCCAGGCCCTGTCGCACGATGTCTTCCTGGTCCCGCAGGGATCGCTCTACCCCGCCCTGGTGCGGCTCAAGCGCCGCGGCCTGGTGACCAGCTCCTGGCGCACCACCGAGGCGGGGCGCCGGGCCCGGTACTACGCCCTGACGGCCTCGGGACAACGCGCCCTGGAACAGGAGCGGGCGCTCTGGCACCGGACGAGTGCCGCGGTCAACCGGATCCTCGAGGCCCACCACCTGGCCGGAGGTGTCGCGTGAGCGTCTGGAGCGACTGGTCGGAGCGGGTCCGCGCGCTGCTCTTCCGGCGCCGCGACGAGCGCGAGCTGGACGACGAGCTGCGGTTTCATGTCGAGATGGAAACCGAAGCGCGGATCCGCGACGGTCTCGATCCGGCCGAGGCGCGGCGCCGGAGTGCGGCGGCGTTGGGAGGCGTGGAGCGGACCAAGGAGGATGTCCGCGACGCGCGCGGCACCCGCGGCGTGACCGACCTTGGCGGCGACGTGCGCTACGCGCTGCGGGTGCTCCGGGCGCGGCCCGGTTTCGCCGTGGTGGCGATGGCCACGATCGCACTCGGCATTGCCGCAACGACTGCCGTCTTCAGCACCTTCGACACGGTGATCCTGCAGCCCCTGCCCTACCACCAGCCGGGCCAGCTGGTCCGGCTGTATCAGACCAGCACCGACGATCCGGGCGCACACAACGTGGTCACGCCGGTCCACTTCCTGCTGTATCGTGACCGGCTGTCGTCGCTGCAGAACATCGCCGCAATGAACCTCTACGATCGCACCGGCGCGGACATCGGCGAAGGAAACGATGTGCGCCGGATCCGCACCGAGATTGTCAGCGCCGGCTATTTCGACGTGCTGCACACGCCGCCGATGCTGGGCCGCGGGTTCACCCGCGACGAGGAACGCGGCCCCGACAGCGACACCGAATCCGGCCTCCCGGTGGTGATCCTCGGCAACGCCCTGTGGCGCAGCCGGTTTCACGCCGATCCCGCGGTCATCGGGGCGTCGCTGGTGATGAGCGGCGTGCCACACACCATCGTGGGCGTGATGCCACCGGGGTTTGCCGATCCGATCGTCGGTCCCGGCGTCGACGCCTGGGTGCCACTCGACCTGACGCCCGGCACCGACATGTCGAATGTCGACAATCACTATCTCTCGGTGATCGGACGGCTGGCGCCGGGAGTATCGCTGCCGCGTGCCCAGGCCGAGCTCGACGCGGTCGGCGCGGACTTCGCCCGGCAATTGACCAGCGGTGCGAAGGACATCCGCGCCCGGCTCTATCCGCTCAAGGACGACATCGTCGGCGGCACCCGCGGTTCGCTGCAGCTCATCGCCGGTGCGGTTGGTCTGGTGTTGCTGCTGGTGTGTGTCAACGTGGCCAATCTGCTGCTGGTGCGGAGTTCGGAGCGGGCCCGCGAGTTCGCCATGCGCACCGCGCTGGGAGCCCGCCGCGGCCGCCTGGTGCGACAGCTGCTCACCGAGAGCCTGGTGCTGGCGGCGGCCGGCGCCGTGCTGGCCCTGCCATTGGCCCGGTTGCTGATGACGGCAATCGTGGCCCTCGGCGCCGGGTCGGTGCCGCGACTGGAACGTCTGTCGCTGAGCGGGTCGGTGCTCGCGTTCACCGCGCTCGCAACAGCGTTCTCGGCGGTTCTCTTCGGGCTCGCACCGGCGTGGCGGGCGGGACGGACCCAACCGGCCGACGTCCTCCGGCGTCAGGGCCGCACCGCCACCGGCGACCGCCGGCAGGGGCGACTCCGCACCGCGCTGGTGGTGATCCAGATTGCGCTGGCGTTCGTGCTGCTGTGCGGCGCCGGGCTGCTGGTGGCGAGCTTCCGCGAGCTGCAACGGCTGCCGCTGGGCATCACCCCGGACGGCGTCTTCACCTTCCAGGTGCACCTGCCAAGCGTCCGCTACGACTCGCTGGCACGGAGCAACTTTCACCAGCGCCTCGACGCGGCGATCGACGCCATTCCCGGGGTGGTTGCCGCCGGCGCCACGTCCCGGCTTCCCGCCACCGGCAGCTACAACAGCTGGGGCGTCCGGATCCTGACCGGTCCGCTCGCCGGCACCGAGAAGTCGGGTGCGGAGGCGGAGGAGCGGATCGTCACGCCGGGGTACTTCCGGGCCAGCGGCATCCGGATCGTGGCAGGCCGTGATTTCGACGACGGCGACACGCCGCTCACGCCGGATCGGGTGTTGATCAGCGAGGCGTTCGCCCGGCGGGTCTTTCCCGGCGTCCCCGCCGTCGGCCAGCAGCTGCGCACGGGAGGCCACACCAGCACCGTGATCGGTGTGGTTGCCGACCATGTCCTCGACCCCGTCGGCACCCCGGCCGATTACGTCTATCACGCGCACAGCCAGTTTGCCGGCGACCGCAACTGGGCGCTGTTCGAAGTGGTGAAGACGACCCGGCCGCTCGATGCCATCGCCACGCGCATCCGCCAGGTGCTCGCCGGGATTGATCCGCAACTGGTGATGGATCAACCGATGTCGCTCGACGATGCGGTGGGCCAGGGAACGGCGCAACGCGCCTTCACCCTCAAGTTGTTGCTGGCGTTTGCGCTCACTGCCCTGTTGCTGGCGTCGCTGGGAATCTTTGGGGTGCTCTCGTACGGCGTGCGGCTCCGGAGCCAGGAATTCGGTGTGCGGCTGGCGCTGGGGGCGACGCCGGAGGCGCTGCTCCGCGCGGTGCTGGGCCAGGCACTGGCGATGACCGCGGCGGGGGTGGCCATCGGGATGGTCGGCGCGGTGCTGTTGTCGCGGCTGATGGCGACGCTGGTGTTCCACCTCAGTCCGCTCGATCCGGTGGTGCTGGCGAGCGTGGCACTGATCATGGCCGCGATCGGCGCACTGGCGGGATATCTGCCGGCGCGCCGGGCGACGCGGATCGAGGTGCGGAGCGTGCTGGCGGAACAGTGACGCGGGAGCGGTCCGGCTACCTTGGAGTCACCCCTCGCTCTCACCTCCGGGTTCCGTGACTCTCCTGAATACCCGCCGCGTCTATTCCGGCCGCATCGTCTCACTCGACATCGATACCGTGCGCTATCCCAATGGCACCGTCGGCGAACTGGAGATGCTGCGGCACCCGGGTGCGGCGGCAGTGGTGCCGCTGCTCGACGATCCGCGCGACGCCGATCCGCGGGTGATCCTGCTGCGGCAGTTCCGCCACGCCACCGACGGCTTCTGCTGGGAGATTCCCGCCGGGCGGCGCGACGCCGGCGAGGAGCCGGAGGCCACTGCCCGCCGCGAGCTGGCCGAAGAAACCGGGTACAGCTGCCAGGTATTGCGACCCCTCACCTGGATCTGGACCACCCCCGGCTTCACCGACGAGAAGATCCACCTCTTTCTGGCGACCGGACTCGGCCCCGGCGACACGGCGCTCGAACCCGACGAGGTTCTCGAGCGGCACGAGCTGCGCTGGTCGCGGGCGATGGCGATGCTGCGTGCCGGGGAGATCACCGACGCGAAGACGCTGGTGGGCATGCTCTACGTCGAGGCGGTGATACGCGGCGGCACCGGACCGGCATAGATTGCCGGGCATGGCCGCGCGCCTCGACCCCGTCCGTTTGCGTACCGCCCTCGCCAGGGGGGCGCCGGCAGCGGCGTACTACCTGGCCGGGAGCGAACCGCTCCAGAAGGACGAGGCCCTCGCCGCAATCCTTGACGGAGTGCTCGACCCGTCGTTGCGCGACTTCAATCTCGACATCGTCTCTGCCACGCAGATCGACCCGGACGGCCTGGCCGGGGCGTGTTCCACGCTGCCGATGATGGCCGAACACCGCGTCGTGGTGTTGCGCGACGTCGAAGCGTGGAAACGGAAGACGAAGGCGAAGGGCGCGGCGGTGGCATACCTCGAGCGCCCGGTGCCGGAAACGGTGCTGGTGATGCTGCAGGGAAACGACGACCCCGCCGATGCCGACCTCGCGAAGCATGCGGTGGTGGTCGACTGCAACGCCCCGACCGGCAAGGCGTTCGAGCGGTGGCTCGAGGCGCGGCTCGCGGCGGCGGCCATCTCGCTCGACCCGGCGGCGCGCGAGCACCTGGTGCGGGCGACCGGCGGCGATCTCGGCAGCCTCCACGCCGAGATCCAGAAGCTCGCCGGCCTCGACGTGACGGGGCCGATCGACCGCGAGATGGTCGGCTCGCTGGTGGGGGTGCGTTTCGGCGAGACCCCCGACGATTGGCGCGACGCGGTGCTCCGCGACAACACCGGGCGTGCGATCTCGTTGCTGCCGCGGCTGCTGGAGACGAGCGGTGTGTCCGGGGTGCGCCTGGTGACGCTGCTCGGTTCGTCACTGGTGCTCCTCGGCTGGGCCCGGGCCACCGCCGAACGGAAACGGCTGCGCGGCGGCGCGCTGGCAAAGGCGGTGACCGATCTCTGTTTCCGGGTCCGGCCGGCGGTCGGGAGTTACGGCCCGGTGGCCCAGCTGGTGGCCGAGGTGGCGCAGCACTGGCCGACGCCACGGATCCGGGCGGCGGTGGCGGCGGCCCTCGCCGCCGACGTGGCGTTGAAGAGCACCGGTGTCTCCGACGAAACTGGTATCGTGACCGACCTGGTGCTGGCACTGGCAGGGACCCGGCTGGAGGCGGCGGCATGACGCGCCAGCAGATGCTGCGCGCCATCACGCCAGCGCTGGCGGCACTCACCCTGCTGGCACCGGGCGCCCGGGCGCAGCTGCCGCTGGAGCCGACCAACCCGCAGTTCCAGCAGGTGGTGCGGCTGGCCCAGGAAGGCTATGCCGATTCGGCCCGCACGTTGATCGCCGCGCGGCTCGCCAGGCTGGCGCCGGCCGACACGAGCTATCCGGAAGCGCTCTACACCGCGGCGATGGTCGCGAAGACCGGCGACGAGACCCGGCAGGACTACGTCCGCATCACCGTCGACTATCCCCATTCACACTGGGCCGACAAGGCGTTGCTCCGCCTCGCGCAGCTGGACTATGGCGCCGGCAACCTCGATGGCGTCGAACAGCGGGTGACCCGGCTGTTCAGCGATTATCCGTCGTCGCCGATCCTGTCGACGGCGGCGCTGTGGGGAGCGCGTGCGGCATTCGAGAAACAGCACCTGCAGCTGGCCTGCACGTGGTTGGCCAAGGGTCTCGCCCTGGTCGGTGACGACATCGAGCTGCGCAACCAGCTGCAGTTCACCAAGCAGCGGTGCGTGATCAGCCCGGGACTCGAAGTGGTGCCCCAGGTGCCCGAATCGCTTCGCGCCAAGCCGCCGGTGGGCGACACCTCGCGACGCGACAGCACGCCGCGCGGCGGGGCCGGGCGCGACACCGGCCAGCACGTCGTTCCAGCGGGCCAGGCGGGACACCCTGACAGCGGCAGCGCCGGCCGGGGGCGCGCGGCGGCGCCCGATACCGGCGGCAGCAAGCCGGCCCCGGGCAATCCGGCAAAGCCGATCTCGCCGCCATCGACACCGACGGTCAAGCCACCGCCGGCAGCGGGCCGTGGCAAGCCGGTCGTGGCCGATCACTGGCGGGTGCAGGTGGCGGCGATCAGCGACCATGCCGCAATCGACCGCGTGCTGAAGCAGCTGCACGACGCCGGCTACAAGACGTTCCAGCTGTCGGGTCCCCGCGGGTTGACGCGGATCCAGGTGGGTCCGTACGCCACCCGCGCCGACGCCGAGGCCCAGGTTGCCAGGCTCCGCAAGGTGGTTGGTGGCTCGCCCTACGTGACGCCGACGCCGTAGCGACGGCGCGACTCGCCCTCCGCGCCGCGGGGGCTAGTTTTCCCCGGTGCCTCCGTCGACACCACTCCTCGCCCAGTATCACGAGATCAAGTCGCGCCACAGCGGCGCGATTCTCTTCTTCCGGATGGGCGATTTCTACGAAATGTTCTACGACGACGCGCAGATCGCGGCGCGCGCGCTGAACATCACCCTCACCTCGCGGGGCGACGGCGTGCCGCTTGCCGGTGTGCCGGTCAAGGCGGCGGCGCAATATCTCCGGCAGCTGGTGTCGCACGGCCACCGGGTCGCCATCTGCGAACAGATCGAAGATCCGAAGCTCGCCAAGGGCATCGTCAAGCGCGCGGTGATCGAAACGGTCACTCCAGGGGCGTTCCTCGACGACGAGTGGTCGCCGGGGTCGCGCAACAACTGGCTGGTCGCGGTGTCACCGGCGGGTGAGCGCACCGGCATCGCGGCACTCGACCTGTCAACCGGCGAACTCGTGCTGGAAACGATCCCGGCCGGCGCGCTGGCAGAGACGCTCGACCGGCTCGCGCCCGCGGAGATCGTCGTGCCTGCCGGAGCGGACGTCGCCAGCGGGTACGACGCGCTCCGCACCGAGCGCGAGGCGTGGGAGTTCGACCCCGCGCTGGCCGGCGAAGAGTTGGCGCGGCGCCTCGCCCTCTCCACCCTCGACGGCCTCGGTCTGGAGCGCTCCGACACTCCGGCACTTGGCGCCGCCGGAGCGCTGGTGCGCTACGCACTGGAATTGCAGCCGCAGGGACTACCCCACCTCAAGCGACCCGAACTACGGCGCGGCGAGCGGCTCTGCTGGATCGACGAGATGACTCGGCGCAACCTCGAGCTGGTGGAGCCGCTGCAGGCCGGTGCGAGTGGTGTCACGCTGCTCGAAACGGTCGACCGGACCATGACGCCGATGGGTGCGCGGCTGCTGCGGCAGTGGCTGCTGTCGCCGCTGGCGGACTGCGACGCGATCAACGCCCGGCTCGACGCCGTCGCGTCACTCGCGTCGTCGGGCATGCGCCGCTCCGCGCTGCGGGAGGCGCTCGATGGCGTGCGCGACGTGGAGCGCCTCGCCGCCCGGGCGGCGGCGGGACGCGCCAACCCGCGCGAGATGGGGGTGCTGCGCGACTCGTTGCAACGCCTGCCAGCGGTCGCCGCGGCGCTCGGTGGCACCGCACTGCTCGACGTTGCCGCCGGGCTCGATCCGCTCGCCGACCTCGCCGGCGAACTCGACCGCGCCCTGGTGGAGCGGCCGCCGATTGCGCTCGCCGACGGCGACGCCATCGCCCCCGGCTTCGACGCGGCGCTCGACGAGCTCCGCGACCTGCGCGACAACGGCAAGAATGCCCTCGCCGGCATCCAGCAGCGCGAGCGGGAACGGACCGGCATCGGTTCGCTCAAGGTGAGCTACAACAAGGTCTTCGGGTATTACCTCGAGGTGACCCACGCCAACAGCGCCGCGGTCCCGGCGGACTACGAGCGCCGCCAGACCCTGTCCAACGCCGAGCGGTATGTCACGCCGGAGCTCAAGGACTACGAAGCCAGGGTGCTTGGCGCCGAGGAGCGCATTGCCGCGTTGCAGGGGACGCTCTTCAACACGCTGCGCGAGCGGGTCCGCGACGCGATCGCCCGGATCCAGGAGACGGCACGACGGACGGCGCTGGCCGACGTGCTGGCGTCTCTCGCCGAGACGGCCTGTGCCGAGCGGTACGTGCGCCCGGCGGTGCACAGCGGATTCGACCTGGTGCTGCGCGGTTCGCGACACCCGGTGATCGAACGGATGATGCCGCGGGAGCGCTTCGTGCCCAACGACGTGCACTTCACCGAGGCGTCGCGCGTGCTGCTGGTCACCGGCCCCAACATGGCCGGCAAGAGCACCATCCTGCGGCAGATCGGCCTCTGCGTCGTGCTGGCCCAGATCGGGTCGTTCGTGCCCGCGGAGTCGGCCGAGGTCGGCGTCGCCGACCGGGTCTTCACCCGGGTGGGGGCGAGCGACAACCTGGCGCGCGGGCAGTCGACGTTCATGGTGGAGATGAGCGAGACGAGCGCGATCCTGCACAACGCCACCGCCCGCTCGCTGGTGCTGCTCGACGAGATCGGCCGGGGCACCAGTACCTACGATGGAGTGGCAATCGCGTGGGCGGTGACCGAACACCTCCACGACCGGGTGGGGTGCCGCACGATGTTCGCGACCCATTACCACGAGTTGATGCAGTTGCCGGAACGGCTGGCGCACGCCCGCAACCTCAACGTCGCCGTCCGCGAGACCGACCACGGAATCGTCTTCCTGCACCGCCTCGAGGCGGGAGGGACCGACCGGTCGTACGGGATCCATGTCGCCGAACTCGCCGGCCTCCCGCCCGCCGTCGTCGGACGCGCCCGGGAAGTGCTCGGCACCCTCGAGGCGGGGCACCGGGTGGTGCCCGGAGAGGCGCCGCCGGAGCCCGATCCCGACCAGCCGTCGCTCTTCGACGGCACGCTGCGACGCGGCGCCGGCGCGGCCGGCGACCACGCCCGGCACGACGCCGGGCAGGCCCAACTGGCCGAGCGGATCAAGCGCCTCGACCCCGACAACCTGACCCCGCTGGAAGCCCTCCAGGAGCTGGCGAAGATGCGCCAGGAACTGGACCGCGACGGGTAGTTTGCTGTAACCATCATCAGCAGTTATGATGGTTACATGAGTCAGTCTCCGCGTCGGCTTTCCGGAATCACTGCGATCGATTTTGTCAACGCCGAGGGGGGCCTCGAGGAGGACCGTTCGGGGCTGTCCGGCGACGCGGTCGGGCCGGCGGCGGCGCGACGCTTTCGACGGGCGCTGCGTCGGATCTTCGCGGCCGAAGCCGGTGGTGGAAGTGCGACCGATCGGGACCTCGGGGTGCTGAACCGGGTACTGGCGGGTGGCGGTTCACGGCGGGGGCTTCGCCCCACGGTGCAGGGGTACGGGTGGGGATGGATCACCGAGCCGGGTGGGGAGATCGCGGCGCTCTGGCCGGTGGCGTGGTCGGCGGCGGGTGTGCTGGCGTCCCCCGAGCTGGGACGTCTCAGGGTGTGTGAGGAGTGCGGCCGGTTCTTCTTCGATTCGAGCCGGAACCGGTCGCGGCGATGGTGCGACATGCAGCTCTGTGGCAATCGCGCCAAGGTGCGCCGCCATCGGGCCCGGCGGCGGTCGGGTCGGCTGGCGGGAACTGCGAGAGGAATTAGGTTGGATTGATGCGCGTCATCGTCGGGTCCGCAATCGTCATTGCGCTGCTCGGAGCGTGCGGCGGCCGGAAGGCGGCAGACCCGTCGTTCACGCCGGCGGCGTTGGTGGCCGGCGAGCCGGCGATTCCCTACCCGACCGATCTCTTCTCGAAGCGCGTGCAGGGCGATGTCATTCTCTACATGGTGATCGACTCGACCGGCGCGAGCGTCGCCGACTCGACACGCATCGCCAAGTCGAGCGGACAGAGTGAATTCGATGCGGCGGCGCTGACCGCCGCGGCGCAATTGCGGTTCACGCCGGCGCACCGCGGCAAGGATGCGGTGACGGCGCCGATCCAGGTTCCGATATCGTTCCGCCTCCCCGACTCCGTGGCCGCAACGAGCAACGAGTGACGCCGACTCCACCCCACAAGCGACCCTACAACTCGGTGCTCGAAACGATCGGCTGGACACCGCTGATCCGCCTGTCGCGCATCGCCGACGGAATCCGCACGCCGGTCTACGGCAAGGCGGAGTACACCAATCCGGGTGGTTCGGTAAAGGACCGCATCGGCCTGGCGATCATCGAGGGGGCGGAGCGGAGCGGCGAGCTCAGGCCCGGCGGGGTGATCGTCGAGGGGACCAGCGGCAACACCGGGGTGGGGCTGGCGATTGCCGCGGCGATCAAGGGATATCGCTGCATCTTCACGCTCCCCGACAAGATGAGCCAGGAGAAGGTGCGGCTGCTCAAGGCGTACGGCGCCGAGGTGGTGATCACCCCGACCGCGGTGCCACCGGATCACCCCGAGAACTACGTGATGAAGGCAAAGCAGATTGCCCACGACACACCGGGGGCGATTCTCGCCAACCAGTTCTACAACCAGCTCAATCCCGAAGCGCATTACGCCACCACCGGCCCCGAGATCTGGGAACAGACCGGCGGCAGGGTGACGCACTTCGTGGCCGGGGCCGGGACCGGCGGCACGGTGAGCGGCGTGGGACGGTTCCTCAAGGAGCAGAACCCGGCGATCCGCGTCATTGCCGGCGATCCGGCCGGCTCGCTCTACGCCGGCTACCACCGCACCCACACCCTCGCCAGCGACGGCGCGCCGTACAAGGTCGAGGGCATCGGCGGCGACAAGGTGCCCGCGACGATCTGGTGGGACGTGATCGACGAGTTCCGCACCGTCAGCGACAAGGACGCGATGGCGATGGCGCGGCGACTGGCGCGCGTCGAAGGCATCCTGGCGGGCGGTTCGACCGGCGTGAACCTCTGCATCGCCCTCGACCTGGCGCGGACCATCGACGATCCCGATGCGTGCATCGTGACGGTGCTGGCCGACACCGGCGAGCGGTACCTGAGCAAGGTGTTCAACGACGCGTGGCTGCAGGAGAATCAGCTGCTCGACACGCCACAGCCGACGGTGGCAGCACTCCTCAACCGGCGGCACGGCAACGCGCCGGCGATCGTGCAGGTCTCGCCGTCGGCCCAGGTGCGCCAGGCGCTCAACCTGATGAGCACCTTCGAGGTGTCCCAGCTGCCGGTGATCGACGACGGCGCGTGCGTCGGCTCGCTGATCGAAAGCACCCTGATGACGCAGGCCATCGCCGAACCGGTAACCCTCGACCGCGCGGTGCAGGACGTGATGGACCCGGCATTCCCGGTGGTGGAACGGACCCTCACCCTCGACCGGCTGGCGCCGATGCTGACCCACGAATCGCCCGCGGCACTGGTGGCCGACCAGGGGAAGCTGGTGGGCATCGTCTCGCGCTACGATCTGTTGCGGGTCATGATCGGGCGATAATTCCAGATGCGCATCACCGTCCTCACCGGCGGTTCCTCCGCCGAACGTGACGTCGCCATTGCCTCCGCGGCGCAGATCGTCCCGGCACTCCGCAGCCGCCGCCACCACGTGGCGGTGGTCGACACCACGGTGGGCCCGCTCAACACCGCCGCCGAGGAAAAGCTCCTCGGCCTCAAGGTCGGGGCGGCACCGCCCGGAGTGAACGACATTCCGGCACTCATCGCCCGGGAGCGGGAACTCCTGCTGGGCGGCCTGCTCACCGATTCGGCAATCGCGAAGGCCGACGTCGTCTTCCTGGCGTTGCATGGCGGCAGCGGCGAGGACGGCACGATGCAACACCTCCTCGAGGTGGCCGACGTGCGTTACACCGGGTCGGGGCCGGTGGGGAGCGCCGTGGCAATGGACAAGGACCTCGCCAAGCGGCTCTTCGGGGCGGCGCATGTCCCGACCGCCGACTGGCTGATGGCGCCGGTGACGCCGGAGATGGTCGAAATCCAGCTGGGCTGGCCGGTGGTGGTAAAGCCGTCGCGGCAGGGGTCGACGGTGGGGCTCTCGGTGGTCGCCGACCCCGCTGGCCTGGCTCCTGCGGTGCTGGAGGCGGGGCGCCATGACACCGAAGTGATGGTGGAAACGTTTGTACCGGGACGGGAGCTGACGGTCGGGGTCCTGGGACGGGAGGCGCTGGCGGTGGGCGAGATCATTCCGCAGCACGATCTCTACGATTACGAGTGCAAGTACACTCCCGGGATGACCGACGAGCGCTTCCCCGCCCCGATCGGCACCGAGATTGCCGCCGAAGTGCAACGGCTGGCGGTCGTGGTGCACCAGCAGCTCAAGCTCCGCGGCTATTCGCGGGTCGATTTCAGGTTGAGTCCGGAGGACGCGCTGTTCTGCCTCGAAGTGAACACACTGCCCGGCATGACGTCCACTTCGTTGATGCCCCAGTCCGCCGGCGCGGTGGGGATTACGTTTCCGGAGTTGTGTGAAAGGATCTGCCAGCTGGCGCTCGAATGATGAGACTCCTCGACGATTCCGCGCGGCCATTGCCGCGCCTCACCCGGGGCGAGCCCGCCGCCCGCAACCCGCGTTCCGGGTCGGCCCGGTGAGCACCGACCTCGCTCCCCGCCGCATCACCCGATGGGTGTTCCGCCTCCTGGCGCTGAACGCCGTCGTGCTGTTGCTGCAGGAGACGATCTTCACCTCGCCGGCGGTCGGCAACGCGCTGGCGTTCGACCCGGCACTGGCGTTCCAGCGGCCGTGGACGTTCGTGACGTACATGTTCGTCCACGCCGGCTTCACCCACCTGCTGTTCAATTCCATTGCGCTCTTCGTCTTCGGTCCGCTGGTGGAAGAGCGGATGGGGTCGACGTCGTTCCTGGTCTACTACCTCTATTGCGGCGTCGGCGCGGCGATCTTCTCACTGTTGATATCGGGCATCATGCCGGTGACGGCGTTCATCGGCGCGTCGGGCGCGATCATGGGCGTGGCGTACGCATTCGCGCGGTTCGCCCCCGACGCCGAACTGATGGTCTTTCCGGTGCCGGTGCCGATCCGGGCCAAGGTGCTGGTCTGGCTGTTCGTGGCGTTCGAGATCTTCGGCGCGCTGACGCGGAACGACGACATTGCGCACCTGGCCCACCTGGGCGGTCTCGGCGCCGGGATGCTCTTCTTCCTGCTGCGGGGAATCGGGCGCTCACCGGTGTCGCATCGGGTCACCATGACCCAGCCGCGCGTTCCGGTGCCGGCGCGCGGCGAATCGACGAGCAGCCGGCGCGCGGCGGCCGCGGCGCAGCCGAAGGCGGCCACCGCCACTCCGGCGGTGCCTGCGCCGCGCTCCGAAGCGGTCGACGAGGCGGCCGAAATCGATCGGGTGCTGGACAAGATCAGCGCCCACGGCTTTGACGCGCTGACCAGCGAGGAGCGCCACTTTCTCGAGACCGCCGCCAAGCGGCGTCGCCCCGACACCAACTGAGCCGGGATGATTACCGACCTCGTCTCGCCGTGGCTGGCCGCGGTCGAGTCGGGGGTGTCGCCCGATGCCCGGGCGGCGTTCCGGCGCGCCCACGCTCCGCTGCTCGACCTCCTCGCCCACCAACGCCGTCCCCTGGGCGGCGAATTCCCCGCCACACCGGACCTCACGCGGCTCCATGCCGCGCAACGACTCGCGACCGACCCGGCGCTGCGGCAGGCGCTGGGTGAGGCACGCGCCACGGCCGTCGGCCTCGGCGCCGATTGCCCGGCAGCGATCGTGCTGGTGCCCGGTGACGACAGCGAGTCACCGGTCGAGGCGCTGCCCCATCCGGCGCCCGCTGTTGCGCTGGTCGTCGACGGCGAACTCGGCATCGCCGAACTCGCCGCGGCACTGGTGCGCGGGCTGGCGCTCTTGACCCGCTGGAGCGACGCGGAGTCGGCGAGCCCGGTGCGGGGCCGGAGCGCGCCGTGGGATCGCTGGCAGCTGGCGATGGAGCTGCCGCTCGCCGAATGGATCTATGCGGAGGGATTGGCGCTGCACGTTGTGGCGGCGGCGTTTCCGGCGTGGACCGCGCCCCGGCTGCTGGGGGTCTCGCCATCGCATTACCAGCGGTTGCGGGAGCGGGAGCGGGCACTGCGCGGGTTGCTTTCGATCGATCTCGACCGGACCGGGATCGAGGCGGTGAATCGCTGGCTGGCGTGGAGTGCCGCCGCGCCCGAGCCCGGGATACCGGCGGCGGCGGGGCGCTACCTCGCGTGGCGACTCACCGCCGAGTCGGTCGCCACCGCCGGACTGCGCCGGGCACTGCGGCTTTCCGCCGACCCCGGCGGCTGACGCGCCGGGGGCGGCGGCGGCTATTTCTTCTTCGTGGCGCCCTTTGTCGCGGGGCCCACACCGGCGGCGTTGGCCAGCTGCCGTTCCTTGACCACCAGCCACTGCTGCGGCAACGACGCGATGTTCAGCACCGCGTAGTAGAGGTTCAGCCCCGACGCAAAGCGCGAGAAGAGGAACAGGAAGATCGCCGGCATGGCGTACATCATCATCTTCGCCTGCGGGTTGGGCGGCATGCCGATCTGCCCGATCTTGGCGAGGATGAACTGCGAGACGGCCATGATCACCGGAATCAGGAAGAGCGGGTCGGCCCGCGAGAGGTCCGGCATCCAGAGGAACGACACGCCGCGCACTTCGATGGAATAGGCCAGCACGAAATAGACGGCGATCAGCAGCGGGTAGGGGATCAGCATCGGCCAGCAGCCGCTCAACGGATTGACCTTGTTCTCGCGGTAGAGCCGGAACATCTCCTGGTTGAGTTGCTGCGGGTCGTCCTTGTAGCGCTCCTGCAGCGCGGTGACCTTCGGCTGGATGGCCTGCATCGCCAGCATCGAGCGCATCGCCTTGCGGTTGAGCGGCCAGGTGATGACCCGCGCGAGGATGCCGAAGATCACGATCACCAGGCCGTAGCCCAGTCCCAGCGCGGTGTGCATCCAGACAAAGAGGGCGCGGATCACGTACGCAAACGGCCGCACGATGGGACGGATCCACGCCCAGCCGTACGGATTGACGTCGTCGAAGCTGTGGCCCATGGCATGAAGCCGGGCGTACTCCAGCGGGCCGAGGTACATCGTCCACGAGAAGTTCCCGCTCGACGGCACCGCGAGGGACGCCACGGTTTCGGCGCGGATCGGGGTGTGGAACGTGTCGGTCACCGCGGCGCGAACGCCGCCGAGCTTGCCGACGAAGGTCTGTGGGCCGGTGGAGTCGTAGGCAAAGACCGCCGCCACGAAGTACTTCGACTTGACGGCGGCCCACTGGAACGGCCCCGAGAGGGTGCGCACCGTCTGCGGCTTGAGCGAACCGTAGCGGAGCAGCGACGTCTTGTCCGTCATGGTGACGATGCCGCTCTGCTGCTCGTTGTCGCGGGCGCTTGCTTCGGTGTTGTGGAACCCGTCACCGAGGCCGATCAGCAGGGTGCCACCATTGGGACCGATGCCGGTGATCGCGCCGTCGACCGTGATGCGATAGCGGTCGGGCGCAAAGCCGTAGTGCAGCGTGATGTCATACGCCCCGCTGCTGCCGTGCAGCGTGAGGGTCGCCGGCGCGGTGGTCACGGCGAGCGAATCGGTACTGGGCGAGAACGTCACCTGGTCGAGGTGCACGGTGTCGCCACCGACGACGAGCTGGTTGGCCAGCAGCGGCGTGGCGGCGGTCAGCAGCTGCGCCGTGTCGCCCTTGTCCTCCGGCGCGGTGGAGCGGTAGTGCAGCAGCCGGGCCGAGACGATGCTCCCGCCCAGCGTCGAGATGCCGTAGTCGTAGAGCGAGGAGCGCACCGCGACGACCTGCTCGGGAACCGCCGGGGCGGCGGCGGCAGCGACCGGAGGGGCAATCGGGGCCGGGTTCGCCGAGGCCGTGGTGGACGCCGGGGCCTTGCTGCTGGCGCCTTTGCGGGCGGCGAGCGATTCGGGAGTGGTCGCGGTGACCGGTGCGGCGGGCGCCGGCGGCTTCTTCTCGAGCAGCATCGGCGCGAAGGCGATGATCATCACCAGCACGAACAGCAGCAGCAATCGGCGATCGTTCACGCGACACTCGCCAGATCAGGGGACGGGGTCTTCACCGCCCGGGTTCCACGGGTTGCAGCGGGCCACCCGCTTGATGGCCAGCCAGCCGCCGGCGAGCGCGCCGTGGCGCAGGATTGCCTGACGGGCATACTCGGAACAGGTCGGCGTGAACCGGCATGCCGGCGGAAACGCCGGCGACACGAAGCGCTGGTACCCTCGAATCGCGAGCGCCATCGCCCGCGCCGGGAACGACGCCACCGGGCCCGCCCCTCACGATACGGCCATCGCGCGCCACGCCAGCAGATCGGCTTCGAGCGCCGGCACCGGCGCCTCGTAGGCCGCGCGCCGCGCGCGGATGACCACGTCCCACGACGGCAGTTGCCACTGGACCTTGCGCCGCCAGACCTCGGCGATGCGCCGCCGCAAACGATTGCGAGCCACCGCGGTCTGCTGGAATCGCGGTACGATGATTCCAGCCCGCGCATGGCCCGCCGATGAATCCATCCAGTGAATGTCGAGCCTTGTTCCGCGGTAGCGCCGGCCTCCGGCGCGTACCCGCTCCAGCGAAGCGCTAGATCCGAGCCGGCGCGAGCGTCCGAATCGCTCCGCGCCGGTCAGACGCGAGCGTGCTTCGAAGCAATCGAGACCGTCAACCGCTTCCGCCCCTTCTTGCGGCGGCGCGACAGCACGGCCCGGCCCCAGCGGTCGGACATCCGCTTCCGGAAACCGTGCCGCGCAATGCGGCGCTTGTTCCGCGGGCGATAGGTCGGCATCATGGCGAAGCACTCCCTCCAGTCGAGCCGGGCAAGCTACCGGATGCCAACCCCCGTGGTCAAGGTTTGACTTTTCCACATTCGGGCCGTAGAATCGGCCTCCCTAATTTCGCCAACCATCCCGCAGAAGACATCCGCCAAGCATGACGCTGTCCGCGAAAGAGCTCTGGAAACGGGTACTCGAGGGTGCCAAACGGGACATCCCTGAGCCGATGATCCAGACCTGGCTCTCGTCCAACGAGGCGATCTCACTGGACGCCGGGACGCTCGTGGTGAGCACGCCCGACGATTTCGCCAAGCGGTGGAACGAGGAGAAGTACGGGCAGACGCTGACGTCGGTGGCGAGCGAAGCGGCCGGCAAGCCGGTGACGGTGTCGTTCCAGGTGGCGCCGGAGCGGCAGAAGCGGCCGCAGATGGACCTCTTCGTGGCGCCGGCCGCGAGTGACGGGCAGGCCGCCGCCGCCGCCGCCGCGGTCAATCCGAGCGCCCAGCCGCTCAACGAGCGCTACACCTTCGCGACGTTCGTCATCGGCAAGTCCAACGAGCTGGCCGCCGCCGCCGCGCACGCCGTGGCCGAGGCGCCCGGCAAGCAGTACAACCCGTTCTTCATCTACGGCCCCACCGGGCTGGGCAAGACCCACCTGATGCAGGCGATCGCCCACGAGGTGAGCGGTCGCGCGCCGGGAACCCGCGTGTTGTACGTCGGCGCCGAGCAGTTCATCAACGAGGTCATCGAGGGGATCCACTCCCGCACGATGGCCGACCTGCGGAAGCGGTACCGCAACGATGTCGATCTCTTCCTGGTCGACGACGTCCATTTCCTCGAGGGGAAAGAGGCGACCCAGGAAGAGTTCTTCCATACCTTCAACGCGCTCTACGAGGGCGGCAAGCAGATCGTGCTCACCTCCGACCGGCCGCCGAAGGAGATTCCCGGCCTCGAGGCGCGGCTGGTGTCGCGGTTCGAGTGGGGGATGGTCGCCGACGTCAAGCAGCCCGACCTCGAGCACCGCATCGCCATCCTGCGCAAGAAGCAGGAGCAGGATCACCTCGAGACGACGATTCCCGACGACGTGCTCCGCTTCATGGCGGAGAACGTCCGCTCGAACGTGCGCGAGCTCGAGGGGTGCATCATCAAGCTGCTGCTGTACGCCTCCATCCGGCACCGCGAGATCTCGATCGACCTGGCGCGCGAGGCGCTGGCCGACCGGCTCCGCCCCGGCGACGAGGCCGACAGCAAGGCCCGCTCGCTGCCGACCATCCAGAAGGTGCAGGAGGTGGTGGCGCGGCGCTGGGGTGTCACCCCGGAGGGCCTCCGCTCCAAGGCGCGCATCAAGACGCTGACCGTGCCCCGCCAGATCGCCATGTTCCTGGCGCGCGAGCTGCTGCAGATGCAGCTGGTGGAGATCGGCCAGGCGTTCGGTGGCCGTGATCACTCGACGGTGATTCACAGTGTCGACAAGGTGCAGGCGCAGCTGAGCCGCGATCGCCAGTTCCGGGAGCGCGTGGAATTGGCGCGGCAGGAGTTGTTGACAGTCTAGTGCACAGTGTGGGACAGCACACCGTGGAAGACGTTGGCGAGTGCGGAAAGCCGTGGGTAAGCAGGGGGTTCGTCCCCATGCTCCACGCCGGTGTCCACGGCCCAGAAGCCCGCAGCTCGTGAGATGGCATCAGCTTGGGGAAGCGGTCCACATATCCAGCGCCCCTACGACGACTACGATATTCTTATTTACTGGAACTCGAAGTGACTTTAGCAACCCGGGGACGCTGATGAAGTTCACCATCACGCGGGAACAGCTGCAGGAGGGACTGCTGGCGGTCTTCGCCGCGGTGCCTACCAAGACCACGCTGCCCGTGCTGGCCAACATCCTCATGGAAGCGTCCAAGGACGGCCTGCGATTGTCGGGGACCGACCTCGACATCGCCGTCAGCACGGTGGTCCCGGCGGCGGTGGACCAGGAAGGCGCGGTCACCCTTCCGGCTCGCAAGCTGGTCGAGCTGGTCCGCGAACTGCCCAGTGCCGGAATCCGCTTCACCACGCAGGGCGAGCAGCGGGTCACCATCGAGTGCGGGCGGTCGCGTTTCAAGCTGCTCGGCCTGCCCAAGGAGGAGTTCCCCGCCTTCCCGCAGGTGAGCTTCGACGGCGCATCGAAGACCACCGCCGGCGACCTGCAGAAGCTCATTGCCCACGTGGCGTTTGCCGCGAGCACCGAGGAGAGCCGCCCGGTGATGAACGGCGTGCTCTGGCAGCTGCTTCCCGACCGGATGCGGATGGTGGCCACAAACGGCCACAAGCTCGCCAAGATGGAAATCCCCCTCCAGGGGACCTCCACTGCGGAGTCGGAGCTGATCGTGCCTCCGAAGGCACTGGAGCAGTTCCGCAAGCTGTTCAATGCCGACGACGAGATCGAGATCGGCCGGTCGGAGAATCATCTCGGCTTCCGCTCGGCCAGCACGCAGGTCTACACCCGGCTCATCGAGGGGCCGTACCCCAACTACGAGCAGGCACTGCCGCGCGAGAACGACAAGGCGGCAACGACGGAGAAGGCGACGCTGATGGCGGCACTGCGGCGGATGAGCATCGTGGCGAGCGACCAGACGCACCGGGTGCGGATGGCGTTCGGCGACGGCTCCTGCCGGCTCTCGGTCACCACGCCCGACCTCGGCGAGGCGCAGGAAGAGGTCACCGTCGCCTACGAAGGCGAACCGCTGAACATCGGCTTCAACGCCAACTACCTGCTCGAAGTGCTGAAGTACATCCCCACCGACGAAGTGCGGATGACCTTCAAGGCGCCGGAACGTGCCGCGACCGTCGAACCGGTCGGCTGGGACGATCCGGCGTCGTACCTGGCGCTGGTGATGCCGATGAGGTTGCTCGACTAGAAGGCGGCCCACGGCCCAAAGCGGCCCACAGCCGACGGCCGACGGCCCCGCATGCCGGACTCGGCCGGGGAGGGCCAGCATGACTTTGGAGCGGCAAGACGCCAAGCGAACCGCCGCTCCACACGCCGAGTCACGCGTTCGGGGCCGTGGGCCGTGGGCTGTGGGCCGCTCTTCGATTGACCTGAGTTCATCATTCCTGGGACTTCCCGTGAGAATCCGCCTCCTCTTCCCCGTCCTGCTGCTGGTCGCGTTTTCGGCGCCCCTGGCGGCGCAGAATCGTTCCGCCACGCCGGCGTATCGCCCCGTCTGGCCGGACGAAACCGGTCCCCTCAAGTGGGCCCCGCGGCCCACGGTGCCGGCGATCACCGCCAACGACCTGCGCACCCGGCTCTACCAGTTTGCCGACGACTCGATGCAGGGGCGCAAGGTCGGCGAGCTCGGCGACTACAAGGCGACGGCCTACGTCGCGCGGGAGTTCAAGCGACTCGGGCTCAAGCCTGCCGGCGAAGATGGCGGCTACTTCCAGGAGATCGACTACGGTCCGGTCGGCTTCGACATCGCGACCGCGCGACTCGGCGCCGGCGGCTCGGCCCTCGCGGCGCGCACCGAGTGGTATCCGAGCGCACCGACGGCCACCAACGGCGTTGCCGCTGATGCCGACGTGCACGGCGCCGTGACGGTCTTCGCCGGCGCGCTCGACGACAGCACGCCGCTCGACCCCGCCACCTATCGCGGCAAGGTGGCGGTGTTCACCGCCCCGGCCGGTTTCGGCGGCGGGCGCGGTGGATTCCGGGGTGGGCGCGCCGGTGGCGCGACGCCCGCCGCCAACGCGTGCAACCAGAGTGCCGGGTTCCCCGCTCCGCGTGGCGCCGCGTACGCCATCGAACAGGCGGCGGCAGCCGGCGGCGGCCGAGGTGGCGCGCGCGGTGGGCGTGGCGGGCGAGGCGGCGGAGGAAGCGAGTCGGCGGCACTCGCTCGCGCCTCGTCGGCGGGAGCGGTCGCGGTGCTGCTGATCGAAGACGGCTTTTCGGCCGCCGCCGGCGACGCCGCATTCAACCAGCGCGGCGCAATGCGCCCCACCCTGCCGTCAGGCGGCGTGCCAACGGCGACCATTTCGAGTGCCGCGGCAGCGGCGATCTTCGGCAAGGCCGCCGGCGACCTCACTCCCGGCACGACCGGCAAGCCGGTCGACGCGGCATGGAGCTACAGCTGGCACAAGTCGCAATATCCCGGTCGCAACGTGATTGCCATCCTCCCCGGGTCGAACCCGAAGCTGGCTGGCGAGTTCGTGCTGGTGAGTGCGCACAACGACCACAACGGCATCGTGGCACCGGTCGACCACGACTCGCTCCGCGCGTACAACACCGTGATGCGGCCGCAGGGTGCGAATGACCGCCCCAGCTGCCCCCCCACCGCGCTGCAGCAGCACCTGATCGACTCGATGATTGCGCACGCCCGCTCGATCCGGCCGCCGCGCCGCGATTCGATCCAGAACGGCGCTGACGACGACGGCTCGGGCACCGTGGTGCTGCTCGAGATCGCCGAGAAGTTTGCCACCGAGCACCCGCAACGCTCCATCATCTTCGTCTCGCACACCGGCGAAGAGGCAGGGCTCCTCGGCTCGAAGTGGTTCACCGATCATCCGACGATTCCGCTCGACTCGGTCGCAGCGGCGTTCAACATGGACATGGTGGGGAAGGGGCGCGTGACGGACGTGGCGTTTGGCGGACGGAACTCGGTGCAGACGCTCGGTTCGCGTCGCGAGTCGACGCAGTTCGGCGACATCATCGATTCGGTCAATGCCATCTCGCCGGAGCCGATGGTGATCGACCGCACCTGGGACGTCCCGGCCAACCCGCTCAACCGCTTCTGCCGCAGCGACCAGGTCAACTACGTGCACCACGAAGTGCCGGTCACCTACTTCTCCCTCGGCTACGCCAAGGACTACCACCAGGTGACCGACGAACCGCAGTACATCGACTACGACCACGCCGCCAAGCTGGGACGCTGGATCCACGAGCTCATGACCGCCGTGGCCAACCGTCCCGACCGGCCCGCGAAGGACGGCCCGAACCCCAACTACCCGACCTGCAACTGATCGGGAATTTCGGGAGTAGTTGATACAACGACCATCTGGATTCGCGCCGCTTCAGCTCCCGGCAGGCAGAAATCGGATGGTCGTTGTCACGTGGCGGAGCGTCGGGATGAGTCGGCGCTCTGACGGTATGCTGATCATGCTTCCCACCGAATCGTCGCAGACCGCTCCCTCGATCTTTCCGTCGAGTGTCAGGTAGTATTTACAGATACTCCTACCTTGCGAAGTCAACGATGCGGCCAGGTCGTGCATCGTGCCGCTGCCAATCCGCTCGTAGTCTCCCCGCCCGGTAATGGGCAGCGTCTCCTCGCCACCCCACATGGTGAACTGGTCGCTCTTCCAGCTGGTTGAGCGACGCTCGGTGGCGGTGAGCCCGGTTTCGGGGACGACCTTGAATGTCGCCGAGTCGCTCCACTGCATGCCGGGCTGGACGGCGTCGTCGGGGAGTTGCGGAAGGAGGTCGCGGACGATCGCGGTCAGTGGCGCCGTCGCCGCGTCGCGACGGCCCGGTGTGACCCTGGCGTTCCGGCTCGGCCAGTTGGCGGTCCAGGTGGCGCCAAGGGGGAGCGATGCCGGAGACGGCTCGATTGCCAGGCGGTCGAGCCGCGCCGTGGTATGTGCCTTGGGGTCGACGTGCAGCGTGAAGCGCGCGTGCCTCATGGTGGCGTGCTGCTCGCGGTCGCCGCTGGGGAGCGTGATGACGGTGGAATCGGACTGCTCGACGTCCACCAGCGCCTGCCAGCCGCGGCTGATCGTGACGGCGGGCTTTGCCGGCCTCACCGGCGCCGGTGGCGGGGCGGTGCCGCAGGCCGCCAATGTCGCCAGCATCATCGCGGCAGGGAGGCAGGGCAGGAGACGGGAAGACATCGCGACCTCGCGGACATCGTTGGCGTTGCATCCACGACGATCGCGGGCCGTCGAAATGACACAGCCGCCGGCGTGAGGCCGGCGGCTGCATCGCTTCGGGCGCCGGGGTGTGCTACGGCAGCCGGACGATCTTGATCGACGTGGTGCCGGTCACGGAGATCACGGCGGTCGGCATCGATACCGGCGTCACCGTTGCCTTCGTGGTGGCGTTCGCCTCGGCGTGCGACGCCGGCCCGCCGGCGGTCGTCGTCACGTTGCGGGTGCCTTCCATGGTTCCCTTGAGCGTCATGTCGCCCTGGCCCGATTGCACGGTTCCGTCGGTGGTGCCGCTGGCCGCTCCCTGCACGGTCATCTCGCCGCCGTTGACCGCGGTGACGGTCCAGTGGGTGATCGTCGTGGAATTCCGGCCGTCGGCCTTCTGGGTGGTTGTATCGGTCCAGCTGTCACCGGTGTTGGCGTTGGCGTGAATTCCCGGGAAGAGCACGCCGAGCGCGCTTCCGAAGATCGCCGCGACTCCGTTCGGCGTCGACGGCGGCGGAATGGTCGAGATCTTGCCGCCGACCACGTACGCATGGAACGCCACGCCCTTGGCGGCGTCGGGCGAATCCATGCCCTGCGGGAGGTCGGTACCCGGCGGAAGCATCGCCGAGTCGACGACCATCTGCGCCAGCTGGCCGCCGGTGGTATCGCTCATGGTGACGGAGAGGAATCCGATGACGTCGAACTTGGTGGATTGCTCCGGGGCGCCAAGGGCCGACGCGTCGACATCCTGCGACGCGCTGACGTCGACCCGGTAATGGATCGGGCCCGGTGGCGTGGGGTGGGTCGGCCCACCCGAAAAGACCGCGAGAGTCATCAACGTGACCAGCATCTCGTCACTCCGTTCGCCACTGGTGAAAGGATGGATGGCTCGGTCGGGCCGCGCCGCCCGCAGGGGCGAAGGGCGGGAGGCGCGGTGCAGGTGAGACCGTAAGCCGAGTTCTGTTCGCGCCGGTTGCCCGACACGGATGACCATCTCTCTGGGACGGCTGTCGCCAGCCGCCTCAAGCAGCCTACCCGCGGCTCGAACGGTGCGGGACCACACCTCGCCGCTTATTTGGCCTTGCTCCGGCCGGGGGTTACCGTGCCCCCTTGCTTGCGCTCGGGGCGGTGGGCTCTTACCCCACCGTTTCACCCTTACCCTCTGCCTTGCGGCGCGGGGCGGTCTGTTTTCTGTGGCCCTGTCCGTCGCCTTGCGGCGCCCAGGCGTTACCTGGCGGCCTGCCCTGTGGAGCTCGGACTTTCCTCGATCCGGCCGAAGCCTGACCGCGGTCATCACGTCTCGCCTGCACCGGGAAAGGTAGCCGGGCGGCGATCCGGCCGCCCGGGCGCCGCACCCGCCGGGGGTGCCCCCCGCCGAATTCGACGCACCGGGCGAATTGACCGCCCTTTGACGCCCCCTTCCCACCGTCGGCCATCCCGAGCAGGAGGTGCCGACGGTGCCATACACGATCACCCCGACGGTGGCGGCGGTTCTCGAGCCCGCGGAACGCTCGCGGGTCGATGCGGTGGGCAACGGCTGCTTTTCGCTGGTGCACCGTGACTCGGTGCGTGACGCCTTGCGGGTGGTGCGGGAGCGCGCCGTCGACGCGGTGCTCGTCTCCCTCGGGCGGTGTGCCGACGACGCACCGGCGCTGCTCGAGCAGTTTGCCAAGCGTTTCCCGGCAATCCCGACCGTCGCCCTGGTGACGCGGCGCGCTCCCGGCAACAGCGAGGCGTTGTTGCGACTTGGCGCCACCGGTGTGCGACAGGTGGTCGACGCCACCGATTCCACCGGTTGGCACCGGTTGCGCGAGGTCCTCGGCAGTCCGCCGGGAGAGCGGGCGCAGGCGATACTCGGGCCGGTGCTCGAGGAGCTGGGAACGATCCCGCCAAGCGCGCGGGAGTTCTGGGAAGCGCTGGTGCGCAGCGCGCCGGAACGCACCACGGTGCGCCAGCTGGCCGACCAGCTCACGGTGCGCCCGTCGACGATCGTCTCGCGCTTTGTGCGGGCGGGCCTGCCAAGCCCCAAGGATCACCTGGTGGCGGTGCGGCTCTGTCACGCCGCCCGGCTCTTCGACGAGGCCGATCACTCGGTGGCTGAGGTGGCGTACCGGCTGCAGTACGCGTCGCCGCAATCGTTCGGGCGGCACCTCAGGATCGTGCTGGGGATCACGCCGAGCGAGTTCCGGTCGCGCTACCCGTTCTGCACGGTGCTCGACCGATTCATCGAGCGACTGGTGCGGCCGTATGTCGGCGTGTGGCGCCGGTTCCGGCCGCTGGCGCCGGGGAAGGGTTGAGGCGCGGCGTCAGGTCTTGTTCAGCGTGATCGAGCCGGTGGCCGGCGGGCCGGCGGTGAATGTCACCGTGAAGTTCAGCTTGATCTGTGTGGCGGTGATGGTCCCGTTGGCATCCCATCGCGAAATCGCCGCGTTGGGAATGTTGATACCGCTGGCGATGATGTTGCCGCTGGCGTCGATCGACGCGGTGATGTCGCCCATCACCGCAATCGTGCCGGTGAACGACGCGCCGTTCGAGGCATAGGGCCCCATCCGCGCCCCCGGCGTCACGCCGCCCGGCGTGCCGAGGACGTTGCCGGTGGCGCTCGCGGTGACCGTCGCGGTCGAGGTTGCCTGGTCGATGCTGATGGTGACGGTGCCGCCGCCGGTGGACGCGAACGTGGTGTTGGTCCAGCTGCCGGTGTAGCTGCCGACGTATTGCGCGGCGTCGAGCACCGCAAGAGCGGTTGCGGTGAACGTCGCGGTCAGCCCGTTGGCGCTGGCGGTGAGCGCGTTCGGTCCGGCGGTCGGACCGAGGGTCCAGCTGCCGACCGACGCAGTGCCGTCACCCGCAGTGGGTTGCGCGCCACCGGTCACCGCGCCACCGCCGCTGGCGACAGTGAACGTTGCCGTCGCGCCGCCGATCGGATTGCCGAACTGGTCGGCAAGCCGCACCTGGGGCGCCACCGCCACGGCGGTGCCGGCATTGGCCGATTGCGAATCGCCGGCAACCTTGGCGAGCGTCGCCGCGGCGCCGGCAACCGCGGTGGCGTCGAACAGCAACGTGCCGCTGGCGGTCCCCGGCGCGATTGCCGAGAGCTGGTTGGCGCCCACGGTGGTGCCGAGGGTCCAGCCGCCGACGGTGGCGACACCATCGCTGCCGGTGGTGACACTCGCCGGCCCGGTGATGCCGCCGCCGCCCTGCGCCACCGCAAAGGTGACAGTCGCACCGGCCACCGCGTTGCCGAATTGATCGGCCACCAGCACTGCCGGGGGAATCGGCACAGTGGTGCCCGCCGCGGCGCTCTGCCCGTCGCCGGCGGTCTTGCTCGCGACCGCGGCGCTCGCGGCGTGCGCTGTTGCGTGGAAGGTGACCGGGCTGCCGGAAACGCCGCCGGCGCTGGCGGTGACCGTGTTCGCTCCGGCAGCGGTGCCGAGTACCCAGGCGCCGGCGCGCGCCACGCCGTCGGATCCGCTGGCGGCGGTGGTCAAACCAAGCGACCCGCCACCGCTGGTGACGGCAAAGGTCACCGCGACGTTCGCCACCGGTCCGTTGTCATTGGTGAGCTTCACGGACGGTGCCACCGCGAGCGTTGCGCCCGCGGCGCCGTTCTGTCCGTCGCCGTCGTTGAGCGTCATGACGGTGGTGCCGCCGTTGCCGCCGCCGCCATTGGTGCTGCCGCCGGATTTCGACGAGCACGCCGTTGCAACGAGGGCGGCCGACGCCCATGCGAGACAGAGAGAGTGGGTTCGCATGCTGACTCCGCGGCAGAGGGGATGAGCGTCTGTCGGGTGGTCCGTGATACTACGGGGAGTGTACGGCGGCGGCACCGGCTCCGCCAGTCTCCGGGCGGAGTTACCCGATTCGTGCCGGTGGGCCGCCAGGCCACCAGTTCCACCGACCGGCGAGGGCGAGGATTGCCGGCGCCAGCAGGAGGCGCACCAGGGTTGCGTCGAGGAGGACCGCGGCGGCGAGGGTCGTTCCGATCATTTCCAGTGGGAGCAGTCCAGCGCTGATGAATGCGGCAAAGACCACCGCCATCAACACGGCGGCGCGGACGATGATCGGTCCGCTCGCGCCGACCGCCGCGGCGATCGCAACACGATCGTCGTCGGCCCGGCGGCGGGCGTCGCGAAAGGCGGCAAGGAGAAAGAGCTCGTAGTCCATGCTCATGCCGAAGGCGGCGCCGAAGGCGAGCACCGGGACAGTCGGAAAGACCGCGCCGAACGCGTGCCCGCCAAGGAACGCCGCGCCGAGGCCGCGCTGGAAGACCAGCACGGTGACGCCGACCGCGGCGGCGGCGACGAGGAGATTGAGGAGCACCGCCTTGACGGCCAGGAACGGCGCGCGGAGTGCCAGAAGCAGCACGAGAAGGGTGGCGATGGTGGTGGCGGTGACGACATGCGGCAGCGCATGACGCACCGACGCGGCATAGTCCTCGACGTACGCCGGGAGTCCGCCGACCAGCATGGAGGTGCCCGCGAGCGCTGTCAGCCGCGAGGGATCCACGGCGCGGACCCGGCGGACCAGCGCGCCGAGAGAATCGCCGTCGGTGAACGACGGAACCAGTTCGATCAGCGCCGTGAAGCCGTCGTCGCTGACGTAGCTCGCGGTGACCGCGGCCGGCAGCACGTGCCGCGCCACCACCAGTGCGCCGGTGCCGATGGTGGCGAGTGACCGCACCGCGCCGACGCCGCGCACGGCACCGAACCCGGCGCCGGCTCGACGGAGTCCTTCCCAACCGGCGCTGTCGAGCACCGGCCGCGGGAAATGGAGGAGCACGTGGAGTGTTCCGGCGGCGTTGGCCCGCCCGGCCTGCTCGAGGCGGGCGAGTGCCCGCGCAGACTCGAGTTGTGGCGGCAACCAGTTGCGCAGCGGCGTCTCGAGGCGCGCATGGAGAGCCAGCGCGGCGAGTGCCACCAGCGGTGCGGCGCCGCCGACGATCGCAATCAGCGGATGTCGCACCACATGTGACCCCCAGCGCCGCCAACGGCCGGTGAGGTCCGCCGCATCGGTGCCGGTGGAGGTGCGCACCAGAGAGATGGCGGCGGTGGCCGCGACGGCCACCACGATCATGCCGCCCGGGGCCGCGGCGCGGAGGTCGCCGGCTGGGACGATCGCGAGGGCGGCGAAGGCCGCCATCACGACGACGGCGGCGACCCACACGGTGCCGATCCGTTCGGCCGGCGGGAGCGCGCGCCGCCGCATGAGATAGAGCGAGTAATCAAAGCCCAGCGCCAACCCCACCAGCGGCACCAGCATTCGTGCCGACAGCGCCGGCGGGAGCCAGGGTGTAAGCAGGCCCAGCAACCCGAACGTCGCGGCGATGGTCACCACCGCGACGACCGTGGCGACGAGTGCCGCGGCCAGCGATCCGAATGCCCACCACGCCGCGACGGCGGTGAGCGGCAACGCCCGGACCTCGGCGCGCCGGGTCGCGGCAGCACCGCTTGCCGGCAGGTCAGCGAGGAGCACCGGTGCGCCGGTCCATTCCACGGTGAGGCCGGGGTGCGAGGCACGCCACCGCGGCAGCAGTGCGGCGGTGACCGCGCGCAACGAATCGAGTGCGCCGGGAACGGCGTCGCGGACACCGACCAGCGCAAGCGCCGTGGAGAAGTCGCGGGACACGAGCAGGGTGTCGAGCGACGTGCCAGGCGAAATCACCGCGCTGACGACGGACTGCGCAGCGATCGGCGCGGTGATGTCGCGGATCATCGCGCGCCAGCGATCGGTGTCGCCTGGTGGCGTGAGGCCGCCGATGACCAGCACCGCACTGGTCGCGAACGGGGAGGTGAATGCGTCGTGCAGGCGGCGATCGACGTCGCTCGACTCGGTGGCGGCCCCGGCGGGAGCGAGGCCGGCGCGCGCGTTCCAGCGGAGGCCGAGCGGCACGAGCACCACGAGCGCGAGCGCCCACATCGCGAGGGCGAGGCGGTCGATCAGCGGGGAACGGGGGGAGGAGACCGTGTCGTGGCGGTCCACCGGTCAATGATCGTCGTGGGCGCCGGAGCGGAGCAAGCCGCGGGGCCGGGACACGATGGTAGCTTCCGGGGCGCGCCGTCCGGAACCACCAGTTCGACGGTGAGGACGGCGCCAGTCGCCGGATGGGAGCGAGTCTGATGCCGGGAATCGATCGCTGGATCGCCGGGTTTGCCCACGGGCCGGTCCTGGTGCTGATCGTGGCCCTGCTCCTCGGGCTCCGGCATGCCACCGACCCCGACCACCTCACCGCGGTTTCCACCCTGGTGCTGTCTGACGATCGCAGCGGCGGGCGCCGCGCCTCGTGGCTCGGCCTCGCCTGGGGGCTCGGGCACGCCACCACGCTCTGCGCCCTCGGCCTGCCGCTGATCATCTTCGACATCCACCTTCCCCCGCCGGTGCAGCGCGGCGCCGAAGTGCTCATCGGCTGCATCATCGTCTGGCTCGGGGCGCGGCTCCTCTGGCGCTGGCGGCGCGGCCACTTCCACATCCATATCCACCAGCACGACGGCGTGGCGCACGCGCACCCCCACGTTCACGAGCCGGGACCCGCCGCCGCGCACGCTCACCAGCACCCCGCCGACCTCGGCCGCTCGCCACTGGCGGCGTATGGCATCGGGTTGGTGCACGGTGTCGGTGGCTCGGCGGGCGTCGGCCTGTTGCTGGTGAGCAGCGCGCCCACCGAGTCGCTGCGGATCGCCTCGCTCTTTCTCTTCGCGGGGGCGACGGCGCTGTCGATGGCGCTGCTGTCGACGGCGTTCGGCTGGGGGCTGGTGCGCGGCGTGTCGTTGCGGCGGCTGGCCAACGTGGCCCCGTTCTTCGGGGCGGGATCGCTGCTGTTCGGTGTGTGGTATGCGCTGGAAGCGCTGTTCTCGCGGGGCTAGTGGCTGTCGTACGGCGGCAGTAATGCTTACATCATAGGTACAGTCGGTCAGCCGATGCCGAGATCCGCCGTCGTCACCAGCGCCACCACCGGCAGCCCCGCCGTCTCGATCGCCGAGCGGCCTCCCTGCTCCCGGTCCACCAGCGCCAGCACGCCCAGCACGTTGCCGCCCTCCGACCGCACCGCCTCGATCGCGTTCAGTGCCGAACCGCCCGAGGTGATCACGTCCTCGACCACGACGACTCCCCAACCCGCGGCGAAGTTCCCCTCGATCCGCTTGCCGGTGCCGTGGGTCTTGGCCTCCTTGCGAACCGAGAACGCGTCGACCGGCGCGGCGCGGTCGGCGCTGGCCCGCGCGATGGCGTAGGCCATCGGGTCGGCGCCCATGGTCAGCCCGCCGACCGCCCGCGGTGCCCACCCCGCGGCCTCGATTGCCGCGAGCCCGAGCGGGCCGATCAGCGCCTGGCCCAGCGCCGACATCGTCGTCAGCCGGCAGTCGATGTAGTACGAGGAACGCGCCCCGGAGGCGAGGGTGAAATCGCCGAATCGCACCGACCGCGCCTTGAGCAGCGCGATCAGCGCATCACGCGACCGATCGGCCATCAGCCGCGGTGGAACAGCGAGGAGAAGAAACCCGACTTCTTTTCCGGTGCCGACTCGATCGCCTGGCAGAAGGCGTCGGTGAAGTCGGTCACCGTCTTCCAACGCTTGCCGAGGTCGCGCGCCAGTCCCTTCATCACGACCTCCTCCACTCGATTGGAGTAGCGAGTACCACGACTCGCCTCGTTGAGTGGGATCGGGTCTTCGCTGAGCAGCTGCTGGAAAAGCTCGCGGGGGTTCTTGCCCGGGAACGGCGTCACGCCGGTGAGAAGCTGATAGGCAATTACCGCGAGGGAGTAAACGTCGGCCTGTTCGCCGACCAGTTCGCCGGAAAGCGCCTCGGGGGCGACATACTGCAGTGTCCCGACGAAGAAGCCGGCTCGGGTGAGCCGTTCTTCCGGGGGGAGTTCAGCGTCGCGGGCGATCCCGAAGTCGAGCAGGCGTGCCTGCTGGTGCTCGGGATCGTACATGATGTTGGCGGGCTTGAGGTCGCGGTGGATGATGCCGACCTTGTGGGCCTCCTCCAGGGCGGCGCCGAGTTGCCGGATGATGTTGGCGGCGACCGCCGGTGCCACCTTTTCGGTCTTGGCGAGGAAGCTCTCGAGTGGCTCGCCCGCGGCCCATTCCAGCGCCAGGTACTGGACCCCGTCGGCCTCGCCGAAGTCGAAGGTCCGCACCACGTTGGGGTGGACGACCCGGGCCCCGAACTCGGCTTCGCGGAGGAAGCGCTTGACGGCGATCGGGTCGGTGGCGAGGCGGGGCCGAAGCACCTTGATCGCGACCTTGCCGCGCTCCGGGTGTTCGGCCAGATAGACCTGGGCCGTCCCCCCTTCGCCGACGGCTCTGCGAAGGGTGTAGCCGGCGACAGTTCGACCTACGAGGGGATCTTGCGGCATGGGATGGATCAAAACCTATCGCCCGGCGGCCCCTGGCGGCAAGCGCACCAGCGCCAGCGCCCCGGACGTCATATTATGAAGAGCATGCCGAATCGCCCCCGCGCCCTCCCCGTTTTCGGCGGCCTGAGCCGTCTTCTCGTCGCGACAATCGTCGCGGCGGTGGTGACTGGCTGCGGCAGCTGGACCCGGGTCGGAGAGGACACCAACCCCACGCCGGAGCAACAGGCGGCGCGGATGCTCGATCCCACGACGCTCTATGTGCACCTCGGGCGTTTCGTCGCCACCGGCGACATGCACTATGTCGGCGGCGTGGCGTTCGTTCCCGCCCGGGGCGATTCGACCACGGCAATCGTCGGGCTCTCGTTGAGCAACGACGACTTCTCGTTCGACCGCCAGGATGGCGCCTACTCGGCCCGCTACCGGGTGGAGTACGAGTTCGACCGGCCCGGTGCGGCACCGATCATCGTCGGCCACAACGACACGGTGCGGGTGGCGACCTTTGCCGAAGCGCAGCGCAACGACGAAAGCATTCTCGCCCAGCAGCAGGTGCCGTTGATGCCGGGCGACTATCACCTCGTGGTACGGGTGCGCGACCTGACCACGAGCAATGTCGGCACCGGCACCAAGGACATCACCGTGCCGGCGTTCACGCCGGGGAGCTTCACGGCGCCGATCCTGGCGTATCGGGTGCATTCCCGCACCGCGCGGGATTCGGCGCTGTCGATCGTGCTCAATCCTCGCGGCACGGTTGCCTACGGTGGCGACACGCTGCTGGTCTATTTCGAGGGCGTCGGCTTTACCGGCCCGCACGACGTGCCGCTGACGGTGCGCGACGACCGCGATTCGGTGATCAAACAGGCGGTGGCGCACTTCGACGGGCGCGGCCCGGGCACCATCGAGAGTCGCGTGGTGCGCATCTCGCCTGATTCGGCGCCGCTCGGCCAGGTCGACATTACCCTCGGGCCGGTCCACGCGCCGGTCGGGACGGGGCAACCGACCCTGGCGACGGGGCCCGGCAACGTGGCGCGCACCACCTCGGCAATGGTGTCGTTCTCCGATGCGTGGATCGTGACCAACTTCGACGATCTGCTTTCGATGCTCCGCTATTTCGGCGAGGACCGGCGGATCAACGCGATGCGCCACGCACCGCCGGCGCAGCGCGACTCGCTCTGGAAGGATTTCTTCCACGCCACCGACCCCAACACCGCGACACCGCAGAACGAGGCGCTCGACGCCTACTTCGCGCGCGTCGCCGAAGCCAGCCGGCGCTTTGCCGAGCCCGGCATTCCGGGGTGGCGCACCGATCGGGGCGAGGTCTACATCACGCTGGGCGAACCGGACGTGATCCAGGACCAGTCGGCGACCGTCCAGGAGATGGGCCGGATCTACCACTGGCAGTACACCCGGTACCTGCTCGATCTCTACTTCCAGGACCTGCACGGTTTCGGGCGCTACCAGCTGACGCCGGAGTCGCGCGCCGATTTCGAGCAGGTGCGGGTCCGGATCCAGCAGAGCGCACCGTAACGCGGCTCCGGTCCGGCCGGCCGACCGTTATTCTTCCGGTATGGCCAGTCACGATCCCCCACAGCTCTTCCTGATTGACGGATACGCCCTGATCTACCGGGCGTTCTTTGCCATGATCACCCGGCCGCTCCGCACCGCGCGGGGCGAGAACACCTCGGCCGCGTGGGGTGTCACCAACTTCCTGTTGCGGCTCCACGAGAAGTACCGCCCCGATTACCTGGTGTGGGTCAACGACGCTGGCGATTCGTTTCGGACGGCGGAGTACTCCGAGTACAAGTCGACCCGCGAGAAGCTCGACGATGAGCTGCAGGCCGACTTCGATCGTGCCGTCGAGCGGGTTCGCGAGTTGCTGGCGGCGTTCCGCATTCCGCTGGTCGAGGTGGCCGGTTACGAAGCCGACGACGTCATCGGCACCGTCGCCATCCGGAGCGCCGACCTCGGCGTGCAGGCGGTGATCGTCTCGGGCGACAAGGACTTCTACCAGTTGATCCGTCCCGGGATCGCCCTGCTCAACCCGGGGCGCGGAGGTCCGGCGGGGGTCGACGAGGTGTGGGTCACCGAGGCGAATGCCTCCGACCGCCTTGGCGTTCCGCCCCACCAGGTCGTCGACTGGCTGGCCCTGGTCGGCGACACGTCGGACAATGTTCCCGGCGTGCGCGGCATCGGCGAGAAGGGCGCCACGCAACTGCTGGCGGAATTCGGCGACCTCGAGACCCTCATCGCGCGCCACGCGGAGATCAAGCAGAAGCGCGCCCGCGAAGCGCTGGAGAGTTCGGCCGACCTGGCGCGGCTGTCGCGCCGCCTGGTGACGATCCGCACCGATGTGCCGGTGCCGTTCGACCTCGAATCGACGGCCGTGGTGCCGCCCGATCGCCCGGCGCTGGTGCGGGTCTTCACCGAACTCGAGTTCCATTCGCTGGTGGCGCGGCTCGACCGCCTCGAGGGCGAATCTGCCGCGGCGGTTGCGCCGCCACCGCCGCCGCAGCGCGAAGTCGTCGTCGTCACCGATCCGGCGGCAATCCCGGCGCTGGTCGAGCGCCTGCGCAAGGCGCCGCTGCTGGCGCTCGACACCGAGACCTCGTCCCTCGAGCCGCACGACGCCGAGTTGATCGGCCTGTCGCTGGCCACGACGCCGAGCGAGGTCTGGTACCTCCCGTTCGGTCACTGCGCGCCGTCGACCCTGCTGGCCGACGCCGACAACGGCACGCCGCGCGAGGTCCGCAACCTGCCGCCGATCACCGACGACGCACTGGCTCCGCTCCGCGAACTCCTCGAGGACGCCGCGGTGCCCAAGGCGGGGCACAACCTCAAGTACGACCTGCAGGTGCTGCGGCGCGCCGGTGTCGAACTCGGCGGCCTGGCGTACGACTCGATGCTGGCGTCGTTCGTGCTCGACCCGTCGCGGCGGTCGCACGGCATCGACGCCCTCGCCCTCGAGTTCCTCGGCGAGACGATGACGCTCTACACCGACCTCACCGGCAAGGGGAAGGCGCAGATTCCCTTCGCCGAGGTGCCGGTGGAGCGCGCCGCCGCGTATTGCGGCGCCGACAGCGCCACGGTGCTGGCGCTCGAAGCGCACTTTGCCCCCGAGCTGGAGCGCAACGCGCTGGCGCCGTTGCTCGAGACGATCGAGATGCCGCTGTTGCCGGTGCTTGCCGACATGGAGTGGAGCGGGATCGCCATCGACGCGGAGCGGTTCGCGGCGTTGGGCGAGGCGCTGGGCCACGACCTGACGGTGCTGCAGGCCGAGATCCAGCGCGCCGCCGGCGACAAGCCGCTCAACATCAACTCACCGCGACAGCTCGCCGCGGTGCTCTTCGGCGACCTCGGCCTGCCGGTGCTGAAGAAGACCAAGACCGGGCCGTCGACCGACGCCGACGTCCTCGATCAGCTGGCGGCGATGGGGCACGAACTGCCGTCGCTGATCCTCTCGTACCGCGAGCTGCAGAAGCTCAAGAGCACCTACGTCGACGTGCTGCCGCTCGAGGTCAACGCCCAGACCGGCCGCATCCATACCTCGTTCAACCAGGTCGGGGCGCAGACCGGGCGGCTCTCGTCCAATTCGCCGAACCTGCAGAACATCCCGATCCGGACGCCGCGCGGCGAGGCGATCCGCCGCGGCTTCGTCCCCGCCGAGGGGTGGCGGTTCGTCGTGGCGGACTATTCGCAGATCGAGTTGCGATTGATGGCGCACCTCTCCGGCGACCCGGAATTCATCGCCGCCTTCCGCGCCGGCGCGGACATCCACCGGCAGACTGCGGCGATCATCTTCGGCGTGGCGCTCGACGCGGTCACCCCCGAGATGCGGTCCCGTGCCAAGACCATCAACTTCGGCACCATCTACGGCCAGGGTCCGTTCGCGCTGTCGCGGCAGCTGGGGATTTCGCAGGACGAGGCGAAGGCGTTCATCGGCGACTATTTCGCGCGCTTCGCCGGTGTGCGGGCCTACCTCGACCGCCAGGTCGACCTGGCGCGCGAGCAGGGGTACGTCGAGACCCTCTTCGGGCGCCGGCGCTACATCGCGGAGATCAACGACCGCAATTTCAACACCCGCTCGTTTGCCGAGCGCACCGCGCAGAACACCCCATTGCAGGGTTCCGCCGCCGACCTGATCAAGATTGCCATGGTGCGGCTGGCGCGTGCCCTGCGCGACGAGGGACTGCGGGCCCGGCTGCTGCTGCAGGTGCACGACGAACTGGTGGTGGAGGCCCCGGCGGCCGAAGCGACCGATGCCGCGCGGGTGGTCAAGCGGGAGATGGAACACGCCGCCGAGCTCTCGGTGCCGCTGGTGGTGTCGATCGGCATCGGCGACAACTGGGTCGACGCCAAGAGCTGAGTGCCGGCCCCGATGACGGCATCGGCAGTATCTTCAGGAATCCTCGGTCCCCGATCACCGCTCCGACGATGTCCGCCGACAACGCACCGCACACGATCACCGAGCTCCTCGCCGGCGCGCGCCAGGGCGATTCCACGGCGCTGGAGCGCCTGGCGCGCGTGGTCCATGGCGAGTTGCACCGCATCGCCGAACATCACATGCGGCACGAGCGGCCCGATCACACCCTGCAACCGACTGTCCTGGTTCACGAGGCGTTGCTGAGGCTCACCGGCGACGCCGGACTCGAATTCGACGACCGCGCCCACTTCTATCGGGCTGCCTCCAGGGTGATGCGACGGGTGCTGGTGGATCATGCCCGGGCCCACCAGGCGGCCAAGCGCGGCGGCGGATTGCGGGTGACCCTCGACGAGCCACTGGCCCTGACGGCGGCGACGCCGGCTGACGCCATTGACCTGCTGGTGCTCGACGACGCCCTCGACCGCCTGGCGGAGGCGGAGCCGCGTTGGGCGCGGGTGGTGGAGCTGCGCTTCTTCACCGGTCTCGACGTGGCAGAGACCGCCGATGTTCTCGCCGTTTCGCGGGCCACCGTCAAACGCGACTGGCGGTTTGCCCGCGCGTGGCTGGCTCGCGAACTGGGCACCGGCTGACGCCATGGCACTGCCCGCTCCCGAGCGTCTCCGCCGGCTGCGCGAACTCTTCGATCGCGCCATCGAACTCGCCAGTCCCGAGCGCGAAGCCTGGCTCGCCACCGCGACCGGGGCCGACGCCGGGCTCCGCCACGATGTCGAAGCGTTGCTGGCTTCGGCCGAGTCGACCATCTCGCCGCTCGACCGCGCCGACGCCGCGCCCCGCGGGCCATCGCTCGCCGGCCAGCGCCTCGGGCGGTACGACATCATCCGGCCGGTCGGGGCGGGCGGCATGGGTGCGGTGTACGAAGCAATCCGCGCCGACGATCAGTATCGCCAGCGCGTGGCGCTCAAGGTGGTGCAGCGGGGCGCGGACGTCGACGGCGTTTCGGCCCGCTTTCTTCGCGAACGGCAGATCCTCGCGACCCTCGCCCATCCCAACATCGCCACCCTGATCGACGGCGGCGTGGCACCGGATGGCAGGCCCTACCTGGTGATGGAGTTCGTTGAAGGGGAGCCGATCACCGGGTGGTGCGACACCCGCAAGCTCTCATTGCGAGAACGCCTGGTCTTGTTCCAGCAGGTCTGTGCCGCCGTGCAGCACGCCCACCGCAATCTGGTGGTGCACCGTGATCTGAAGCCGGGCAACATCCTCGTGACCGCCGACGGCGCAGTCAAGCTGCTCGACTTCGGCATCGCCAAGCTGCTCGGCGACGCCAGCGCCGGCGAGGACCAGCCGCTGACGCGCGGTGGCGCGCGGCTGCTCACCCCGGAGTACGCCTCACCGGAACAGCTGCGCGGCATGGCACTCACCACCACCAGCGACGTCTACGAGCTCGGCGTGGTGCTCTTCGAATTGCTTGCCGGCCGCCGTCCCCACGTGGCGGCAGGCCGCTCCCTGGCGGAGTTCGAGCGGGAAGTCCTCGAGTCCGAGCCGCCGCGCCCGGGGGCGGTGGTCACCGAGGCGGCCGCGGCCGCGCGCGGTGAGCGCGGTGCCGAGCGGCTCCGCCAGCGGCTCCACGGTGACCTCGACCAGATCGTCCTCAAGGCGCTGCGCAAGGACCCGCAGCATCGCTACGCCTCGGTCGAAGCACTGGCGGAAGACCTCCGGCGCTACCTCGTCGGCCTGCCGGTCACGGCGCAGCGCGACTGGTTCGGCTATCGGGCCCGGAAGTTTGCCCGGCGCAACCGTGCCGCGCTGGTGGCGGCGACGCTGGTGATCGCCTCCCTCGGCGCCGGCGTGATTGCCACCGCGTTGCAGGCCCGGCGGGCGCGCGCGGCACAACTCGAGTCGGACCGTGTCAGCGGGTTCCTGCGCGAGATCCTTGCGTCGGTGAAGCCGCAGACCGGCGGCCGCGACGTCCCCGTCTCGGAGCTGCTCGATTCCGCCGCGAGCCAGGTGACGCGACGGCTCGCCGACGACCCCGAGTCGCGCGCCGCGATCGAGTCGGTGATCGGCAACAGCTACGCGGCACTGGGCCGGCTCGACGAAGCGGACCGCCACCTGCAGGCGGCGATGGCCGACGTGGCCCGCAGTCACGGCCCGGGCAGCCCGGCAATGGTGGGAGCAACCGTTGCCTGGGCCGCCAACCTGCTGACCATCGGGCAGCTGCAACGCGCCGATTCGGTGCTCCACGGCGCGCTGGCACTCGCCGATCGGATCGGGCTTCCCGACGACACGGTGCGCGCCACGCTCTACAACCAGCTCGGCATCGCAGAACACGGACTGGGCCACCTGCCGGACGCGGAGCACTACCAGCGGCTCGCGCTCACCCTGCGCCGCCGCGCGCTGGGTGAGCGCAACGACCTGGTCGCCCGGTCGATGAACGATCTCGCGGTCGCCCTCGGTGAACAGGGGAAGTGGATTCCCGCCGAGTCGCTGCTGCGCGCCGACGTCGCGATTCTCGAAGCGAATCACCCCGGGCCCAACGCCACCGTGGCCGAGGCGCTCAACGGCCTCGCCGGTGCGCTCGACCTGCAGGGAAAGAACGTCGCCGCCGAGAGCATGTATGTCGCCACGCTGGCGATGCGCAAGACGGTGCTCGGCGACACCCACCCGGATTACCTCTTCACCCTGTTCAACTACGCCGGGCTGATCTTCGAGGAGGGACGCTACCGGGAAGCCGCCGCCGATGCCCGCTGGATCATCGCGCTGAGTGGCACGTCGATTCCCGAGAGCCACCCGGCGATCGCCGCGGCCTATCAGGTGCTGGGACGCTCGCTCGACAGGCTCAGCGACCCCGCGGGCGCCGAACGTGCGCTGATCGAGAGCCTCGACCTGCGCCGCAAGTACAACCCGCCGGGGAGCTGGTTGATCGCGAGTAGCGATGCCTATCTGGGGGAGCACTACACCGGCGTCGGCCGATACGCACGCGCCGAATCGCTGCTCGTCGAGGCGCACGGCGTGATGGTCAGGGAGTTCGGCGTCACCGGACGCCACACCCAGGATACCATCCGGCGCCTGGTGGCACTCTACGAAGCGTGGGGGCGGCCAGCCGACGCAGCGCGGTATCGCGCCATGCTGGTGACCGCGCCGAGCTGACTTGCCTCAGTCACGCGCGCCGGGCCACCAGTTCCAGCGGCCGGCGATCTGCATCAGCGATGGCACCAGCACCATCCGGATCACGGTCGCGTCGAGCAGCACCGCCACCGCCAGGCCGAAGCCGATGAACTGCATCATCAGGATCCGGACAAAGGCGAACGCGCCGAACACGGCGATCATGATCAGCGCCGCCGAGGTGATCACCGACGCGGTCGCCGAGAGCCCTTCGCGGGTGGCGCTGAGGTTGTAGCCGCCCGGATCGCGCGAGCGGGGGTCCGACACGAAGGCCGCGGTGTCCTTCTGCTGCGCGCGGTGGCGGTCGAACGCCTCCTTGATGCGCATCAGCAGGAAGACCTCGTAATCCATCGACAACCCGAACACCACGGCGAAGACCAGCACCGGCACCAGCACGTAGATTGCCGACGTCGCGCCGCCGAGGCCGAGCAGCCGCCCGCCGAATCCCTTCTGGAACACCAGCACGATCACGCCGAACGTCCCCGCCACCGACAGCGTGTTCATCACGACCGCCTTGATCGGCACCAGCACCGACCGGAAGACGATCGCCAGCATGATCGCCGTCACGGCGAGGATCAGCCCGACGATCAGCGGCACCCGGTCGAGGAGCAGTTCCTGGAAGTCGAGCGCGCCGGCGACGTAACCGCCGACCCGGACGGTCGCCCCCTTCAGCTGGCGGATCTGCCCGGAGCGCGCCAGGCTGCGGATGTCGCGCACCAATCCCATCGATGTGGTGAGCGACGTGGTGTCGGAGGGGATGACGTCGAGCAGGGTGGTGCGGCCGTCGCGCGCCAGGTAGGCGTCGAGAAAGTCGGGATAGGCGGCGCGCACCGAGTCGAGGTCGCTGTAGAACACCGACAACTCGAGAATGCTCTGGTCGTGATGGAGGTCGACCAGCGACCGGATATCCTGCACCCGCGGATCGGCGCGCAGCGTGTCGGAGAGGTGCCTGAGGGCGCGCAGCGCCACGGCGTCGGTTGCCGGCGTGCCGGCCGGGAAGGTGATCAGGACCCGGACCGGCATCACGTAGCCGCCCATCCCCATCTGTTCGAGGGTCGCGACACCCGCGCCCGCCTCGGTCGCGGTGGGCCACCAGTTGCGGCTCGGCAGCCCGATCCGGAGCCACAGCACCGGCACCGTCAGCAGCCCGATGATGCTCCCGCCGATGGCGAGGGCCCGGTATGGATGGCGCGACAGGCTGCGAGCCCATCGTTCCCAGATCTGCGGCCGGTGATACCACGCCAGCCGCCGCGCCAGCCACTTCGGCCGGTCGATCGACCGCCCCAGCACCGTCAGCAGTGCCGGCAGCAGCGTCACCGAGAGCAGCACCGCGACGGCGACGACCACCAGCCCGGCGATGCCGACGCTGCGCGCGTCCGACAGCGGCGTCAGCAACAGCGCGGCAAACCCCACCACCACGCTGAGCCCCGAGGTGAGCACCGCGTGGCCGGCCGTCGCGATGGTGCGGGCGGCGGCCTCGGCCGGGGCGTGCCCGGCGTTGAGTTCCTCGCGGAACCGCGTCACGATCAGCAGCGAGTAGTCGATCCCGACGCCCAGCCCGATCATCGAGATCATGTTGAGGACGAACACCGACATGTCGGTGAATCGGGCCAGCACGCCGACGATCGCCAGGGCGATGGTGATGGCGAGGAACCCGACCGTAATTGGCAGCAGTGCCGCCACCAGCGCGCCGAACGCCAGCACCAGCACCGCCAGGGTGATCGGGATCAGCTTCCGTTCGTTGCGGTGCGCATCTTCGGCGCTGACGCTGCGGACGTCGAGGTCGAGCGGGGCGCGCCCGGTGACCTGTGCAACGAACGGCGCACTCCCGGTGACGCGTGCCGCGGTGGCATGGATCGCGGTGCGGAACGGCACCACCACGTCGCCGGCGGAATCGCGGCCCACGCTGAGGGAGACGAGGAAGAAGGTCGAACGCGCGTCGCGCGAGACGAACGTCGTGTCGTGGCTCGACCGGATCGAGATGACGTCGCGGACGTAGGGTTGCGCCGCCGCGGTGGCCAGGAGCGAGTCGAGCAGCGCACCGCCGTGGCCCGTGGTGACCGACGATGGCCCCGACAAGGTGACGACGAAGAACTCCGCCACCGGCCGGGCAAAGCGGGTGGCGAGGAGCGAATCCGCCGTCAGTGCCTCGGTGACCTGGTCGGCGTGTCCCCGGAGTTGCAGCCTTCCCACGGTCTCGCCGGCGTGCTTCGCGGCGAACAGGCCAATGCCCGCCCACCCGGCGAGCACCCACCATCGCCAGCGAATCAATGCGCTGCCCCACGAATCGAACACGGCCACAATGGTAGGACCCGCCAGGCACCGGCGCCAGCGAGCACCTCGCAACCGGTGGGGTGTTGTGCCGATATTGTAGGACGTGTTCCGAACCATCCTCGCCGGCATTCTCGTGGTGCTCCTGGCCCTGGTCGTCGTCGACCAGCGCCAGCGCACCGCGGCCAGCACCGCGGCAAGCCAGTCGGCGGTGGTGCAGCCCGCCGGGCCCGCGGCCCGCCCGGCGCCACCGCGCGGCCCGGCCCCGGCGCTGCCGCAGGTGGTCAATCCGCCCACCCCGGGCGCCGGGCAGGTGGGTCCGATCATCAGCGGCCGGGCCGAGTTCGGCGGCGGGCCGACCCCGACCCTGGTGATGCTGGCGCGCCTCGAGGTCCGTCGCCGCATTGCCCGCGAGGGGAATCGGGTCTACCTCGATTCGCTGCTGCTCAACACCGATTCCACCGTGGTCCGTTGGCCCGACAGCGTCCGTGCCGCGATTCCGGTCGCATTCATCCCCGACACCGCCCTGCGCGATTGGTCTCCTGACGCGATCGCCGACGCTCGCGCCGGCATGCAGGCGTGGAGCGGCAACGACGCCGGGGTCGGCTTCCGCGAGGTCGCCGACAGCAACCTCGCGGCGATCCGCGTCCGCTGGACTGCCACCTTTCCCGACAGCGGGCGGGTGGGAGCCACCACGCTCAACTGGTCCCAGGATGGCGTCGTCCACGGCGCGGACATCACGCTGGCGCTGCGCACCAACACCGATTCCTCGCTGATTCCCCGTGCCGGCCGGCGCCGGGTCGCCGCCCACGAATTCGGCCACGCGCTCGGATTGCCGCATTCTGACCGGCAGAGCGACCTGATGTATCGCACGTCGCCCGTTGAAACGCCGTCGTTCCGCGACCTCGCGACCCTGCTACTTCTCTATGCAGTGCCGCCGGGCCCGCTCCGGGTCGTGACACCTTGACGCCGATAGTCGAGGACGGCATTTCAATGGAACCGATCTTGCGCTGACATACCGATGATGCGAGCCAGATCCGCCGTACTGACAATGGGGCTGCTCACGTTCCTGGCTGGCCGGGGCGCGGCGCAGCGATTCGCCGCGATCGATGCGGCGATCCGGCACGGCATCAACCTGGGCATCTATCCCGGCGCCGTGGTGGTGGTCGGTCGCTCCGACACGATTCTCTATTCCAAGGGCTACGGCCGGTACACCTGGAGCTCGCGTTCCAGCATGCCTGACCCGTCGCGGTCGCTCTGGGACCTTGCGTCACTCAGCAAGGTGGTCGCCACCACCAGTGCGGTCGCCGTGCTCGTCGATCAGGGTCGTCTCGACCTCGACGCACCGGTCCAGCATTACCTCCCCGAGTTTGTCGGTCCGGGGAAGGACGAAGTCACGGTGCGGATGCTGCTGAACCACACCAGCGGCCTTCCCCCCGATTCGCCGCTCTATCGGGCCGATTCGCCGCGGAGTGCCCTGGCGCGCCTCTATTCGGTGCCGCTGGAGCGTCCCGCCGGCGAGAGCATGAAGTACAGCGACCTCAATGCGATTCTCGCCGGATTGATCGTCGAGCAGGTCAGCGGCCAGCCGCTCGACACCTACGCCGATTCGGTGGTGTTCGGGCCGCTCGGCATGAAGACCACGACGTACAATCCGGCGCCGGCATTGCGGCCCCGCGCGGTGCCGACCGCGCGCTGGCGCGGCGCGCCGGTCGCCGGCGTGGTCAACGACCAGAATGCCCGCATCCTTGGCGGCGTGGCGGGTCACGCCGGGGTCTTCTCGACGGGCCTCGATCTTGCCCGCTTTGCGCAGTCGTGGCTCAAGGATTCCACCGCCAACGACAGCACCGCGTGGCTGGCCCGCGGCACGATGGCGGAATTCCTGCAGCATTCGCCGACCAGCGGCACGCGGGTCCTGGGCTGGGATACGCCCAATCCGCCGGGCAGCGACAAGCCGTCACTCTTCGGTCAGTGCGCCACCACCACCACGATCGGACACACCGGGTGGACCGGCACCGAGCTCTGGCTCGATCCGGCGCAGAATCTCTTCGTGGTGCTCCTTACCAATCGCAGCTACGATCCGCGGTCGGCGTGGCGTTCGTTCCTGGAGTTGAGTGCAATCCGGGCGCGCGTGGCGGACATCGTGCGGCAGTCGCTGGGGCTCTGTGATGGCCTCGCGATGCGGGCGGAGACCGCGACCGCTTCTCTCGCGGGGCAATAGCCGGGATGCGAAACGGTTGGTGCGGCGGCGCCGCTACTGACCGAGGAACGCCTTGACGCGCGGATCCATCCGCTCGGGCGTCCAGTAGGGCTCCCAGACCAGTTCGACGTCGGCCAGCGTGACACCGTCGAGATCGCTGACGGTGCGACGAACGTCTTCGAGGATCTCGGTGCCGGCGGGACAGCCGGGCGACGTGAGCGTCATGGTGATCTTCACCGCGCCCGCAGCATCCACCGCGACGTCGTAGATCAGGCCGATGTCAATCACGTTCAAGCCGAGCTCCGGATCCTTGACGCCGCGCAGCGCTCGGCGCACCAGTTCGGGAGTAATCGGTTGTTCCGGCGGAGTCGCCGGCGGAGTGCCTGTCGCGTCCTGGGTCATTGTGCTGCCTTCCTCATCAACCGACGACCGCCGCGAGAAGATCCGCACCGATCGCCGCCACCTGCCAGCGCCGCACGCCCTCGACCTGTTGCAGTGACTCGGCGTCGCGCGGCTCGGCGCGCGCAATCGCCTCGAGGGTCCCGTTGGGGCAGAGCACTCCCGGAGCAAGCTCGAGCCGCTCGGCAAGCTGATTGCGCACCGCCTTGAGCCGGACGAGCCGTTCCTCGTAGCCGGCGTCGGGGGCGCGGCCGCCACCGCGGGGAAATCGGGGCAGTTCGTCCTCGGGGACCGCCAACCCACGCGCGATCGCCCCGACCATCTCGCTTCCCCACCGCGAACGGGCTTCCCGCCCGATGCCCTTGACGCTCCCCAGCTCCGCCGGCGAGGTCACCGGGTGCTGCGAGAGCTGCAGCAGCGGCTCGTTGCCGACAATCCGGAACGGGGCGCGATCGGTCGTCGCCGCCAGCTCGTCACGCCACCGGTGCAGCTCGCGGAGGATGGCCAATCCCCTCCGATCGAGCGCTCTGGCCCCCTTCATCCGAAGATAGTCGTCGCTTCGATCGGTGGAGACGTCGTCCCAGCGGGTCGCCTCGAGGATCTCGAACTCCTCCTGAGCCCAGCTCCAGCGACCGACCTCGCGCAGTCTTTCTAGTAGTATGTCACGCAACGCCAATAGGTGCGAGGTGTCGCCAGAGGCGTAATCGAGCATCGGCTCGGTCAGTGGCCTTGCCGACCAGTCTGCCCGCTGGAATCGCTTGTCTGGTCGTATGCCGAAATACTTCTCAAGGAGGGCGGCAAGGCCGATCCCAGGTTCGTTCAGGAGCTGTGCGGCAATTCTGGTATCGAACAGGTTTGTCGCCCGGAATCCGTACTGCATGAAAAGTAGTCGCAAGTCATACAACGCATCGTGAAAGACCTTCTCCACGGCACTGTCCGACAGCATCGAACCTGCCGCCGAGAGGTCGCCGACGCCCAGAGGGTCAACCACGAGGTTGGTGCCCTGGGCGGAGATCTGCAGCAGGTAGACGCGGTCATGATAGCGGTGGAACGACGCCGCTTCGGTGTCCATCGCCACGGTGCTGGCGGCGGCAATGGCTGTCATTGCCGTCGTGAACTCGACGGGGGTATCGACGAGGCGGAAGTTCACTCAGTCGCGCCGCTTCGCGACCTGCTCGAGACCATCGGCGATGTCCTCGAGGGCCTTGGCCAGGACCTTGAAGAACTCGGGATCGGGGCTGGGCGGTGCTCCGAGCGAGGCATCGAGGTAGAGTTTGCGCGACAGTCGCGCGGCATGGCGGATGTAGTCGGTGGTCGGCATCACGGCTCCGGACAAGGTCCCCCGGAAACGTAGCGGAGTGAGGCGGTCGCGCCGTAGCTTGCCGCCGCCGGTGTCGCGACCCGGCATCGCGTCGTCATTGGAGTGCGTCATGGCGGAGCCGATCGAGTTCACCATCTATCCCGACGAATGCGACGCGTTCGGGCACGTCAACCAGGCCACCTGGCTCGCCCTCCTCGAGCGCGCCCGGTGGGCGCTGCTGGCGCGCGGCCCGGGTTTCGACGTCTTTGCCCGGTCGGGGGTCTGGCCCGCGGTGCGGCGCGCTGTGGTCGACTTTCACGCCAGCGCGTGGCCCGGCGACGTGCTCCAGTTCGAGGCGGAGTTGATCCACCGGGGACGGACCTCGTTCACGCTGCGGCAGCGCGCCGTGCGCCCCGCCGACGGCCGCCTCATCGTCGTCGCCGAGCTGGTATTCGTCTGTATCGATCGCGACCAGCACCCGGTGCCGATTCCCGAGCTGGTGGTGGCGGCGCTCGGAAGCGACGGCGAGCGGCGGATCGAACTTCCCGGCGGCATCGCGCTGGCCGTGAGCGTGGCCGGTGCCGGGGGCGTGCCGCTCGTCCTGATACACGGCTTTCCCTTTGACCGCACCCTGTGGCGCGCGCAGCTGGCCGGGCTCCATGGCCACACCATCATTGCCCCCGACCTCTGCGGCTTCGGCCATTCCGGTCTGGGGACCGGAGCTGGCGGGATCTCGGCGTATGCCGACGACATCGCAGCACTGCTCGATCGCCTCGACGTCCCTGCGGCGGTGCTCTGCGGCCACTCGATGGGTGGTTACGTGGCGCTCGACTTCGCCACCAGGTATCGCGACCGGCTCCGGGGGCTGGTGCTCCTCGACACGCGGGCCGAAGCCGACAGCGCCACCGGCAAGGCGGCGCGCAACGAGATGATCGCACTGGCCCGTTCCCTTGGCGCCGCGGCGGTCGCCCACCAGCTGGCGCCCCGGCTCTTTGCCGCCGAGACCCCCAGTGCCACCCGGGCGGCACTCTTCGAACGGATGGAACGGGCCCCGGTGCCGGCCATCGTCGCCGCCCTGGAGGCGATGCGTGACCGCCCCGACCGGACCGGGGTCCTCGACGACCTCGGGGGCCTGCCGGTGCTGGTCGGGGTCGGCGCCGAAGACCGGCTCACCCCGGCGGAGGTGTCGGCGGCGCTGGCGAAACGGATTCCCGGGGCGGAATTGATGGTGTTCGATCGTGCCGGGCACGTTCCGCAGGTGGAACAACCGGACCGTGTCACGGAAGTGTTGCAGCGCTTTCTGGACCGGCTGGTGTGAAACATCGGTGGGCTTCGAACGTCTTTATCCATGGCGGGCCTGGCGATACCTCTCCATTCGCCACCGCCGTCTTGCTGGAAAGCCTTCCTATCGAGGAGCCTGCTGGGGCCGGAGTCAGTGGCCCCGGCGGGCGACCCTCGCTTCCGGTCGCAGCGCGTTACTTGCGGGGACGCCCCGGGGGGGTGTCGCTATCGAAGACTTCGCGGTTCCGGTTGATGAACGACTGGAGGTTTTCGGGAACGTCTTCTTCCGGGAAGATCGCGTTGACCGGGCACTCCGGCTCGCAGGCACCGCAATCGATGCACTCGTCGGGATGGATGTACAGCTGATCATCGGCCTCGTAGATGCAATCCACGGGACAGACATCGACGCACGCCCGATCCTTGACGCCGATGCATGCTTCGGTGATCACGTACGCCATGCCCACGCCCTCCCGGCCGGCGGCGGTGACATCCCCAACGCTGCAGGACCCGCCGGCGAGGGGAGAGAGTAGAAACGACCACCCGGCGGGCGCAAGGCCCGGTTCAATTCCCCTTCGGTTTTCCGGGCCGGAAGAGCAGCATCGTCATCCCCTTGTCGCGTCCGGGGCACGCCTCCGACTTCACGTCCCACACATAGCCGTCGCCCTGCTTCGAGACGACGTACACCCCGGTGTCGGGGCAGGTCTGATCGGTCAGCTTCAACTCGCCCTGTCCCTGCTTGATCGACCCACCAAACGAACTGCCGTCCGGCGAGGTGATGGTCCAGTCGCCGTTCCCCTTCAACACGAAGGGCCAGCCGACGATCGCGATCTGGCTCGACATGCTGGAGTCCCGCGCCATGATCACGTAGTCACCCGACGGCATCGCCACCGCCGAATCGGACTTCTGGGCCGCCGCCGGCACGCCCAACAGCCCCAGTGCGCCGGCCGCCAGGGCGAAATGCATTCCGAACCGTCGAGATGACACGAGGTTGTCCTTGCGTTGAGGTGGCACGAGCGACAGGGAGCCTACCGTCTACGGCCGGACCGCGAAAGGGGTTGATCCGGCTCCCGACCAGATGTGTCAAGTTGTTACGGGACTTGATACTAGCCAATTCGGACCAATTATCTGGCACAAATTGACAATCCCGACTTCCGCAGGTAGCATTTCGCTCGTGCGGACGATGCCGATTCTCCCTGACTCCGAGGCCGCCGCGCCCGGCATCCGACTCTACCGGGGGCGGCGCGCTGCGTTGCTGGTTTCTCTCAAGGGCCGTGGCCAGGCAACCGCCAAGGAGCTCGCGGCGGCGCTTGCCTGCTCGCTCAACGCGGCGCGCCATCACCTGCGCGAACTCGAGGCGGAGGGTGTCGTCTGCCACGACGTCGCGGCGCACGGCGTCGGCGCGCCGGCCCACGCCTATCGGCTCACCATGTCAGGCCACGCCCTCTTTCCCGATCGCTACCAGCAGACCGTCGCCGCCCTGCTCGACCACCTTGTCGCGGCCGAAGGGCGCGCGGCGGCGGTGGCGCTGCTGGAGTCGCACTATCGCGCCCTTGCCAGCCGGGCCCAGGCGGGCGGCGCCGGGCTTCCCGCGGCCGAGCGTGGCGAGCTGCTGGCCCGCCTCCTCGACGGTGAGGGGTACATGGCGACCTGGGCCCCGGCGGCGAGTGGCGGCGCGCTGCTGACTGAGCACAACTGCCCGCATCAGATGGTCGCCGAACGTTTTCCGGAGATCTGCGACGCCGAAGAGGCATTCCTGGCCCGGGTGCTCGACGCGTCGATCGTGCGGCAATCGCGGATCACCTCGGGGTGTGGCACCTGCAGCTATCACGTCGTGCAGTCGGCGAAGGAAGAGGAACAGCAATGAGTTCGTCGGTCGAAGCACTGGTCAATCGCGAGTACAAGTACGGGTTCGTCACCGACATCGAGCAGGACACGGCGCTTCCCGGCTTGAGCGAAGCGACGATCCGCTTCATCTCGGAGCGGAAGGGCGAGCCGCAGTGGCTCCTCGACTGGCGGCTCAAGGCCTACCGGCGCTGGCTCGAGATGCGCGAGCCGCACTGGGCCAACATTCATCACGAGCCGATCGACTACCAGGCGATCGCCTATTACTCCGCGCCGAAGACGCCCAAGCCGCTGGGGTCGCTCGACGAGGTCGATCCCCGCCTCCTCGAGACCTACGAGAAGCTCGGCATTCCGCTCAGCGAGCAGAAGCTCCTCGCCGGAGTCGCCGTCGACGCGATCTTCGATTCGGTCTCGGTCGGGACGACGTTCCGCGCCACCCTCGCCAAGGCCGGGGTGATCTTCTGCTCCTTCGGCGAGGCGGTGCGCGAATACCCCGACCTGGTGCGCGAGTACCTCGGGTCGGTGGTGCCGGCGTCGGACAACTTCTTTGCCGCGCTCAACTCCGCCGTCTTCTCCGACGGATCGTTCTGCTACGTGCCGAAGGGCGTGCGCTGCCCGATGGAGCTGTCGACCTACTTCCGGATCAACGCCGCCAACACCGGACAGTTCGAGCGGACGTTGATCGTCGCCGACGAAGGCGCGTCGGTGTCGTACCTCGAGGGGTGCACCGCGCCGAAGCGTGACGAGAACCAGCTGCACGCGGCGGTGGTGGAACTCGTCGCGCTCGACGGCGCCAGCATCAAGTACTCGACGGTCCAGAACTGGTACGCCGGCGACGAGGAAGGGAAGGGTGGCATCTACAACTTCGTTACCAAGCGTGGCAAGGCGATGCGTGGCGCGAAGATTTCCTGGACGCAGGTCGAGACCGGCTCGGCGATCACCTGGAAGTACCCCGGCGTGATCCTCCAGGGCGACGATTCGGTGGGCGAGTTCTACTCGGTGGCGGTGGTCAACGGCCGGCAGCAGGCCGACACCGGCACCAAGATGATCCACATGGGTCGCAACACCCGCAGCACGGTGGTTTCCAAGGGCATCAGCGCCGGCCGGGGGCAGAACTCCTATCGCGGCCTGATCCGGGTGCTCCCCAAGGCCGCCAACGCCCGCAGCTATACCCAGTGCGATTCGATGCTGCTCGGCAACCGCTGCGGGGCGCACACCTTCCCCTACATCGAAGTGCAGAACTCCACCAGCGACGTCGAGCACGAGGCGAGCACGTCGAAAATCGGCGAGGACCAGATCTTCTACTGCAAGCAGCGGGGCCTCAGCACCGAGAACGCGATCGGCGTCATCGTCAACGGTTTCTGTCGCGAAGTCTTCCGCGAGTTGCCGATGGAATTTGCCGTCGAAGCGCAGAAGTTGCTCGGCATCAGTCTCGAAGGGAGCGTGGGCTGATGGCGTTGCTCGAAATCCGCGACCTGCACGCGTCGGCCGGCGACAAGGAGATTCTCCGCGGCATCACGCTCACCGTCGACCGCGGCGAGCTCCACGCGGTGATGGGACCGAACGGCTCGGGCAAGAGCACCCTGGCCCAGGTGCTGGCCGGGCATCCGGCGTATCGGGTCACCGCCGGCACGGTGCGCTTCGATGGTGCCGACCTGCTGGAGCTGGAGGCCGAGGAGCGCGCCCACGCCGGCATCTTCCTCGCCTTCCAGTATCCGGTGGAGATTCCCGGCGTCACCAACGCCTACTTCCTGCGCACCGCCTACAACGAGATCCGGAAGGCGCGCGGTGAACCGGAGATCGACCCGATCGACTTCCTCGACCTGCTCGAGGAGCGCCTCAAGGTGGTTGACTGGGGCCCGGAGATCATGGAGCGCGCGGTCAACTTCGGCTTCTCCGGCGGCGAAAAGAAGCGCAACGAGATCCTCCAGATGGCGGTGCTGCAACCGAAGCTCGCGATCCTCGACGAAACCGACTCCGGCCTCGACATCGACGCGCTGCGCACGGTCGCGGGCGGGGTCAACGCGCTGCGCCGCCCCGACAACGCCACCATCGCCGTGACGCATTACCAGCGCCTGCTGAACTACATCGTCCCCGACCAGGTGCACGTCCTCGCCGCCGGCCGGATTGTCCGCTCGGGTGACAAGGACCTCGCCCTCGAACTCGAGGCCAGGGGCTACGAGTGGCTCACCGGCGTTCCGGAGCCGGTGTGACCGCCACCGCCGCACCGCCGCAGTCGAACGGCGAACTCCTCGTACGTCTCGCCGCCGAGCGCAATCCGTCGAGTGAGCCGGCATGGCTCGTGGCACGCCGCCGCGAGGCGTTCGAGCACTTCGTCGCCTCAGGCCTTCCCACTACCAAGTGGGAGGACTGGCGCTTCACGCCGTTGCAGCCGCTCGGCACGATTCCGTTCACCGTTCCCGAGCGGAGCGGCAGCGTCGACGCGGCGACCGTCACCGGGCTGGAATTCGGGGTCGAGCAGGGGCCGCTGGTGGTCGTGGTCGACGGGCGGGTCGACCCGCGGCTGTCGCGCATCCCCCACGGCACCGGCTTCCGGCTGCAGCCCCTCGCGGCCGCCCTCGGCGATCCGGTCGTCGAGCGCCACCTCGGCCGGCATGCCGTGCCCGCACTGACGCCGTTCGGCGCCCTCAACACCGTGCTCTTCGACGACGGCGTCGTGCTGCACGTGGAGCGCGGGGTATCGCTCGAGGCCCCGGTTCATGTCATGCACATCACCACCGGGTCGGAGGCGCCGCGCCTCGTCGCACCGCGCGTCCTGGTGGTGCTCGACGACGGGGCCAGCGCGTCGCTGATCGAGAGCTATGCCGCCGCCGACAGCCGCGGCCAGTGGACCGACGCGGTGGTCGAGGTGGTGCTCGGTGCCGCGGCCCGATTGCAGCATGTCCGCGTACAGCGCGAGCCGGAGAGCGGCTGGCACATCGGCCTGACCCAGGTCTCGCAGCGGCGTGATTCGCACTATCGCTCGGTGGCGCTGACCCTCGGCGGCCGCCTCGCGCGTCACGATCTGCGCACCGCGCTCGCCGAACCGGGCGCCGAGGCGCTCTTCTACGGGCTCTATCTCACCGACCACGAGCAGCTCGCGGACAATCACACCGCCATCCTCCACCAGGCGCCGCACTGCAATTCGTGGGAGGTGTACAAGGGCGTGCTGGCGGGGCGGAGTCGCGCCGTGTTCAACGGCAAGGTGATGGTCGAGTCCGAGGCGCAGCAGACCGACGCCAAGCAGACCAACCGCAACCTGCTGCTGTCGGAGCACGCCAAGGTCGACACCAAGCCGCAGCTCGAGATCTTCGCCGACGACGTCAAGTGCACCCACGGCGCCACGGTCGGCCGGATCGACGAGCAGCAGCGCTACTACGTGCAGTCCCGCGGCATCGCCGGGCGCGCGGCGCGGGCGCTCCTCGTCTGGGCGTTTGCCGCCGAGGTGCTCGCCGAGATTCCCGATCCCCGGCTGCGCAGCGCCATCGAGCGGATGGTGCACGCCCAGCTCGACGCGCTGATCGAATAGCGCGATGGAAGCCGCACCTCCGCTCTCCCGGCCCGCCCCACCGGCCACGGTCGACGCCCCGCACCGGCTCCGCGACGATTTCCCGATCTTTGCGGCGGACGGCGGCGCGCCGCCGATCTACCTCGACAGCGCCGCGACGTCGCAGAAGCCGCGCGTCGTCATCGATGCCGTCGCCGATTTCTACGCGCACCACAACGCCAACATTCATCGCGGGGTCTACCGACTCAGCGAAGCGGCGACCCTCGCGTGGGACGCGGCGCGGGCCACGGTTGCGCGCTTTCTCGGTGGTGTGCCGCCTGATGAGATCGTCTTCGTCCGCGGCACCACCGAGGCGATCAACCTCGTGGCGCAGAGCTGGCTCCGATCGCGGCCCGGCGCCGGTGCGACCGTGCTGGTCACCGCCATGGAGCACCACGCCAACATCGTCCCGTGGCAGCTGGCGGGTGCCGTGACGGTGCCGATTCCGATTGACGGCGCCGGCGACATCGACCTCGCGGCAGCCGAATCGCTCCTGGCTCGGCAACCGCGCCCCGCCCTGCTCGCCGTGGTGCACGTCTCGAACACCCTGGGCACCGTCAATCCGGTCGAGACCATCTGCCGCATGGCCCGGGCGCATGGCGTGCCGGTGCTGGTCGACGGGGCGCAGGCCGCTCCGCACCTCCCGATCGACCTCACCCGGCTGGGCTGCGACTTCTACGCCTTTTCGGGGCACAAGGTCTTCGGCCCCACCGGCATCGGCGTGCTCTGGGCCCGCGGCGAGCACCTCGCGGCGATGCCGCCGTACCAGGGCGGTGGCGACATGATCGACGTCGTCACCTTTGACCGGACCACCTTTGCGCCGCCGCCGCGGCGGTTCGAAGCGGGGACGCCGCACATCGCCGGCGCGGTCGGGCTCGTGGCGGCCCTCGACTGGCTCATGGCGTGCGACCGCGGCGCACTGATGCGCTACGAGGACGAACTCCTCACCCGCGCGGCGACCCGGCTCGCCGCGATTCCCGGGCTGCGGATCCTCGGCGCGCCGAAGCACCGGGCGTCGGCGCTCTCCTTCACCATCGACGGCGTCCACCCGCACGACCTCGCGTCGCTGCTCGATGCGGACGGCATCTGCATTCGCGCCGGGCATCACTGCACCCAGCCGCTGCATCGGCACTTCGGCATTGCCGCCTCGGCCCGCGCGTCGGTGGCGCCGTACAACACGCCGGCTGAAATCGATGCCCTCGCCGCCGGTGTTGCCAGGGCCCGCGAGGTGTTCGGCCGATGACATCGCTCACCGACCTCTACCAGAGCGTCATCGTCGAGCACGACCGCAGCCCCCGCAACTGCCGCAAGCTCGACGCCCCGACCCATCGCGCCGAAGGTCACAACCCGCTCTGCGGCGACGAGGTTGCCGTCGAGCTGGCCGTCGACGCCGAGGGACGGATTGTCGACATCGCCTTTCAGGGCCGGGGCTGCGCGATCTCCCGTGCTTCGGCGTCGCTGATGACGACGGCGCTGGCCGGCAAGTCGGTCGCCGAGGCGCGGGAACTCTTCGAACGGTTCCACGCGTTGCTGACGGGCAAGGAGGCCGACCCCGCTCCGCTGGGGCGGCTCGCGGTCCTCTCGCCGGTGGCGGCGTATCCGATGCGGGTCAAATGCGCCACGCTGGCGTGGCACGCCATGAACGAAGCTCTGGCTGACGCTCAGCCGACGACTCACCGTTAACGACCAAGGTGCTGCACCGATGCCCTACCCCGAAATGATGGTCAAGCCGATGCGCGAGGAAGTCACCCGCCTCGGCGTCAAGGAACTCCGTACCGTCGCCGATGTCGACAGCGCCCTCGGCGCCGCCGAAGGGACCGCGCTGGTCTTCGTCAACTCCGTCTGTGGTTGTGCCGCCGGCATGGCGCGCCCCGGCCTGACGCGCGCCCTGCAGCACGGCCGCAAGCCGGAACACCTCTACACCGTCTTTGCCGGGCAGGATCTCGATGCCACCGCGCGGGCGCGGTCGTACTTCGGCGAGTACCAGCCGTCGTCGCCCTCGGTGGCGCTGCTCAAGGACGGCGAGGTGGTGGCGTTCGTGCATCGCCACCAGATCGAAGGGCGCAACCCCGACCAGGTTGCGGCGATGCTGATGACGGCTTTCGACGCCCACTGCGCGTGAGCGGCCACGTCTTCCATCCGGGTCACGACGATCTCCACGGCGTGACCGTCATCGTCAACGGCACCAGCGGCCGCACCTACGTCGGCCGCTGGCACGAACGCACCCCCCGCGGCGTCGTCCTCCACGACGTCGCGGTCCACGATCCCGCCGCCTCCCCGCTCGATCGCGACGGCTGGCTCGCCCGGCAACGGAAATTCGGCGTAGCCGCCAGCGAGAAGTACCTTATTGTGGCGCCGGATGAAGCCGGCGAGGTGGAGCAGTTCGACGTAGCAAGCTGAAACCAATTCGCTGGTTGGTGAGTAGTCAGCTTCGTCGCTGGCAGAGCGCCGACGATACCGGGCCTTGAACGTCGGGCCCGGTGGCCGTGGGCGCCTTCGTTCCTTCTCTGGAGAAGAGCAATGCCGAACGCTGCCGTATCCGTCGATCACGTGATCAAGCGCTTTTCCGGCCACACCGCGGTTCGCGACCTCTCCTTCGAGGTCCCGACCGGGGGGATCTTCGGGCTGCTCGGCCCCAACGGGGCGGGCAAGTCGACGACGATCCGGATGATCATGGACATCCTGGAGCCCGACGAGGGCCGGATTTCGCTTTTCGGCCTCAACAGCTCGTCGCGTGACCTCTCGCGCAAGGTGGGCTACCTCCCCGAGGAGCGCGGCCTCTACAAGCGGATGAAGGTCCTCGACCACCTCGCCTTTCTCGGCGAGATCAAGGGGCTGGGGCGGGCCGATGCCATGAAGCGAGCGGCGACCTGGCTCGAGAAGCTGGGACTTGCCGACTGGTCGCAGAAGAAGGTCGAGGACCTCTCCAAGGGGATGCAGCAGAAGGTGCAGTTTGCCGGCGCGCTGCTGCACGACCCCGACCTGGTGATCCTCGACGAGCCGTTCTCCGGGCTCGATCCGGTCAACCTGCAGGTCATGAAGGACACCGTGGTCGACATTGCCCGGCGTGGCCGGACGGTGCTCTTCTCGACCCACGTCATGGAACAGGCCGAGCGGATGTGCGACCGGATCGTGATCATCGCGCGTGGCGAGAAGGTGGTCGACGGCACCATCGCCGAGGTGAAGGCGGGCTCCGGGCTGCGGCACATCGCGCTGTCGTTCGCCGCGGGGAAGGAGGCGGCCGAGCCGATTCTCGCCGACCGCACGGTGGTTGCGACAGTCGACGATTATGGCGCCAGTGCGGAGGTCGAGATGGCCGCCGGGGTCGATCCGCAACGACTGTTGCGGGCGCTGGTGGAGCAGGGCGTCGCCCTGAGCCGGTTCGAGATCGTCGAGCCGTCGCTGCAGTCGATCTTCATCGCCAAGGTCGGTGACGCGGCAAGCGTTCCGGCACGGGAGGCCGCGTGAGCAAGACCTTCGCCATCATCCGCCGGGAATTCGTCGGCCGGGTGCGGACCCGGGCGTTCGTGATCTCGACGGTCTTCCTGCCGGTGATCATGGTGTTCTACATGGTCTTGCCGGCGCTGTTCATGCGAGGCACCGACCGCACCACCGAGATCGCCCTGGTCGACGCCACGACCGACTCCCTCGGCATGCGGCTCCAGTCGGCCCTCGAGGCCGAGACGATCACGCGCGGCAAGGAGACCCTGGCCCGCTACCAGCTGGTGCGTGTGCCGGCGGTGGGACGGATCGACGCGGTGCGCGACTCGCTCGTCGCGCTCACCGGGCTCAATCGCCAGCAGGCACCGACGTCGTTCGACGGTGTGCTGGTGGTGAGCGATTCCGGCGTCGAAGCCGGGCACATTGCCTACTTCGGCAGCAATGCCAGCGCGTTTGACGCGATGGACCAGCTCCAGTCGAGCCTGTCGCGCGCCACGACCGCCGACCGACTCGAACGGGCGGGAGTCAATCCGGCCATCCTTGCCCACGCGGTCGCGCCGATCAACCTGAGCACCACCAAGGTCTCCGACGGGCGTGCCACCGCGCAGAGCGGCGCTGCGTCGTTCGGCATCGCCTACGCGATGGGATTCATTCTTTACCTTACGGTCATCATTTACGGCCAGCAGACGATGATGTCGGTCATCGAGGAGAAGACCTCGCGAATCATGGAGGTGCTGGCGTCGTCGGTGCGGCCGTTCCAGATGCTGATGGGAAAGATTCTCGGCGTGGGTTCGGCGGGGCTCTTCCAGCTGGGGATCTGGTCGGGGGCGTACCTGCTGATCTCGAGCAGGAGGGAGAAGCTCGCGTCGCTGTTCGGTGTCAGCGCAGCGGCGATCCAGCAGGTGCACATCCCGGCGCTGCCGGCGTCGCTGGTGGCGGTGTTCCTCGCCTATTTCGTTCTCGGTTACCTGTTGTTCGGATCGCTCTACGCCACGATCGGATCGATGTGCAACGCGGTCCAGGACGCCCAGCAGTACCTGATGTTCATCTCGCTGGTGCTGGTGATGGGCTTCTTCAGCGTCTTTGCGCTGATGCACGACCCGATGAGCGGACTCGGTGTGACGCTGTCGATCGTGCCGTTCTTCTCCCAGTTCGCGATGCCGGTGCGATGGTCACTGGCGGCGGTGCCGCTGGTGCAGCTGGCGCTATCGCTGGGGCTGGGGATCCTGGCACTGCTGGGGATGGCGTGGCTCGCCGGCCGGATCTATCGGACCGGGATCCTGATGTACGGCAAGCGGCCGTCGCTCGCGGAAGTAGTGCGCTGGATCCGCGCGGGATAGCGCCATCGTTCGGGCAGCGAGGCAGGGAAGCACTCCCCGCAGGCCACGGCCTGCGGGGTTTTGCTTTTCCGGACCAAGGCGCTGTCTGTAACATCTTGACACCAAAAGACTAACAGTCCAATATTTCGTTTTGATTGCTTGATTGCCTGTTCTGGTTTGTCGTCGCACGCCTCCAACCGTTATACAGTCGTTTCACGTGAAACCAGGCCAATGCAATTGCGGCCTGCCCGGTCCGCGGTATCTTCTTTCCCCCATGGCTCGCACTATCGCAATCGCAAATCAGAAGGGTGGCGTCGGCAAGACGACGACCGCCGTGAACCTGGCGGCTTCGCTGGCCATCGCCGAGCGGAAGACGCTACTCGTCGATGCCGATCCGCAGGGGAACGCAACCTCCGGGATGGGCATCGATAAGCGGAGCGTGACGGCCTCGTTGTACGAGGTCATGGTCGAAGGCGTCCCGGTCAGGGATGTGGTGCGCCCCGACGAACAGCTGCCGTTCCTCCATGTGCTACCGGCAACCCAGGACCTGGTGGGTGCAGAAATCGAGATGATCGCGCTCGGTGAGCGCGAAACCGTGCTGCGCCGAGCCCTTGCGGCGATTCGGGACGACTACGAATTCATTCTCATAGACTGCCCGCCGTCCCTTGGTCTCCTCACGCTCAACGTGCTCACCGCTGCCGATGGTGTCGTGATCCCGATCCAGTGCGAGTACTACGCGCTCGAGGGGATCTCCCAGCTCCTCAATACCATCCGGATTGTCCAGCAGAACTTCAATCCGGACTTCCAGATCGATGGCGTACTCCTGACCATGTTCGACGCCCGCCTGAATCTCTCGCGGCAGGTCGTGGCGGAGGCCAGGGAGTACTTCGGTGCCAAGGTGTTCCGGACCGTCATCCCCCGGAACGTCCGCCTCGCCGAAGCGCCATCGTTCGGCAAGCCCATTCTCCTCTACGACGTCCAGTCGGTCGGCGCCAAGAGCTATCTCGCCGTGGCTCAGGAGCTCATGAAGCGCACCGACGCCATCACCCGCAGCACCGCGAGGGAAGCGAAATGAGCGAGACCAAGCGTCTCGGTCGAGGGCTCGAGGCACTCCTCGGGCCGATATCACGGGAACAGGCCGCGGCGAGCGGGGCGCTGCGCGAGGTGCCCGTCGGCGACCTCATGCCCAACCCGTTCCAGCCCAGGCGCACCTTCGATGAAGACGCCCTGGCGGAACTCGCCTCGTCAATCGAAGCCTCCGGGCTGCTGCAGCCGGTCATCATCCGGCAGGTCGGTTCCCGCTACGAGCTCATCGCCGGCGAGCGACGCTGGCGTGCCGTCCAGCGCCTCGGCTGGCAGAAGATCCCAGCCGTCGTTCGCGACTTCGACGACCAGATGGTCCTCACCCTCGCGCTGATCGAGAACTTGCAGCGCGACGACCTCTCCGCCATCGACGCCGCCACCGGCTACCACCGGCTCGTCGCCGACTTCCACATGCCGCCTGCAGAAGTCGCCAGGCTTGTTGGTAAGGACAGATCAACTGTCGCTAACGCATTGCGGCTGTTGAAGTTACCGCAAGACATCCAGGACCTGGTCCAGAGCCGGAAGCTCTCCGAGGGGCATGCCCGCGCACTTCTCGCCCTCGCCGATCCGGCCGCCATCCCCAGGGTCGCCGCCGAGATCATCGAGAAGGGGTGGTCGGTCAGGGAGACCGAGGCGGTGGTCCGGGGTGAAGCGCCGGGAAAGCCGCGCGGCAGGATGATGAAGAAGCCGGCGGCACAGAAGCCGGCCACGGCCGACGCGCGCCGGGTCGAGGAGGCGCTCCGGACTCGCCTTGGCACCGACGTGCGCCTCACCGCCAAGCGCCGGGGCCGTGGCCTGCTGACCATTTCGTACTACTCGAACGACGACCTCGCGCGGCTCCTCGAGCTGCTGCTCGGCCACCCGTTCGAGGGCTGAAGTTCCGTGCGCCGCGCCGCCGCCCGCCGCCCCTTGCCTCGCGGCTGTCCCTGATGCCGGCCGCGCCGCTCGACGACGTCACCGCATACCTCGACGGCTATCTCGGCATCGCCGCGGTTCCCGATTACGAGGCGGCGCTCAATGGCCTGCAACTCGCCAACAGCGGCATGGTCACCGGGATCGTCGCGGCCGTCGATGCGTCGCTGCGCACCGTCGAGCACCTTGTCACCGTCGCACCACCCGGTACGCTGCTGCTAGTGCATCACGGCCTCTTCTGGGACGGCAACAAGCCAATATCCGGCCGCCGCTATCGCAAGCTGCGCCCGCTCTTCGACCACGACGTCGCGGTGTACGCGGCACACATCCCGCTCGACATCCATCCCGACGTCGGCAACAACGTCGTGCTCGCCCGGCAGCTCGGCATCGTCGATCCGGTGCCGTTCGACGAGTATCGCGGGGTTCCCTTCGGCGCCGCCGGGCCGCTCATCATGTCGCGCGACGTCCTCGTCACCACCCTCGCCGCACTGCTCGGCGCGCCGCGGGTCCATCTCGTTCCCGGCGGTCCGGAAACGACCCGCCGCGTCGGCGTCATCACCGGCGCGGCCGGCGACCGGATCGCCGCCGCCGCGCGCGCCGGGCTCGACACCTTCGTCACCGGTGAAGGGGCACACCACACCGCCCACGACGCCATCGAGCTCGGACTCAACGTGATCTACGCCGGGCACTATGCCACCGAGACGGTCGGCGTCCAGGCGCTGGCCGAACACCTCGCCGAACGGTTCGGTCTCCCGTGGCAGTTTCACGACCATCCCACCGGACTCTGAGCCGCCGCGGCGGCGCAGCCTCGCGGCAATGCCGTATCTTCACGCGCTGGCTGCCGGCACCCCGGCAGCTAGCAGAAGACGGTGACGCTGCCTTGCTCACCCGGAGGGGGTTCCCAGCGTGATGCGGCGTTTCGCCGTGGGCATGTTGTGCGCGATGGTCATTGCGGGGTGCCAGCTCTCCCGCCGCCTCGGGCCGATCCAGTTGCTGCCGTTCGCCACGTTCGGCGCCAGCAGCGGCCCCGGCGTGCTTTCCAGTGGTCCGGTGGTCTCGCCGCCGCTGCCCGATGGCGACCGGGTGCTGATTCCCCACGGCAGCGGCTCGGTCACCCTGCCGCTCGTCTACAGCGCCGGCGGTCGCTACGTCGGCACCCTCGTTGGAGGCAGTGACACCGCCACCAATTTCCAGCATCCGGTCTTCGCGCGTCTTGGCCCCGGCGATTCGCTCTGGGTCTTCGACGCCGCCAACCGGGTACTGGTGTTCGATGCCTCGCGTCGGTACGTGCGGACCGTCACCCTGCCCATCGCACCATGGGACGCCGTGATTCTCCGGGACGGTCGTCTGCTGGTGACCTCGGCCGACGCCGGTGCGCCGCTGCCGGCGTTCCTCATCGATCGGAATGGCCACACCGTGCGGTTGATCGGCGGAGCCGACCCCACGGCGGCCGACATCAAGGCCCCCCGCAATGTGGTTCTTGGCCCCGACGGTACGGTCTGGACGGTCCCGACCGCCTTCCGCTGGAGGCTCGAGCACTGGGACACCACCGGCACTCTGATCAAGGTGCTCCAGGATCCGGCGCCGCGGTGGTTCACGCCCTACGACAACTTCCAGTCGGGTTCGCCGCGCCAGGCGCCGTCTTCGCAGCTGCTCAACGCCTGGTTCGATGCCGCGGGGCGGCTCTGGGTCGTGGGCCGGCGCGCCGATCCCCACTGGTACCGCGGGTTCAGCGGCGCCCACCAGACCGCGGACGACGCCGTCGCCGTGATCACCGATCCCGATCGGGCCTACGACACGATGCTCCAGGTCATCGACCCCTCGACCGGCCGGGAGCTGGCGGAAACCCGACTTGATGCATCCTATACCTCGGTGGTCGAGCCGGGCGTCCTCGTGCACGTCCAGACCGCCAGCAGCGGCTGGAAGACGGCGCAGCTGGTGCGGATCAACTTCGATAGCGCCCGCGTCCAGCACCTGGCGCAGGGCGCGACAACGAACTGAGCGGGAGGAACCGATGCGGCGACTGGTGGAATTCGGCATGGTGCTGGCGGCGATCGCGGCAGCGGCGTGCGGTGGAGGAAATGGCGGCGCGGTTGCGGTCACCACCCGGGATTCTTCCGGGGTCACGATCGTCGAACACCCCGCGAACGCGCTCAGCGCGGTGACCCAGTACCGGCTTTCGGCGCCGATCGCCAGCATCGGTGGCGCCAACGCCGACATGCTCCACGACGCTACTGCAATGCGGAACGCGGTGTTCCTCGATCCCGGTCACTTCGTGGTGATCGACGGCCGGATGAACCGGCTCGTCCTGTTCGACTCGACCGGTGCGGTGCAGGCCATCTACGGTGGGCGGAGTGGCCCTGATTCGCTCGTCGCGCCGAGCCAGCTCCACGTCAACGGCGACGGGACCGTGTGGCTCGTTGACCTGCCGGCGCATTACATCCAGCTCGGTTCCAACATCCAGCCCACCGCGCAGCGCCACGTGGGACCCAAGGAACCGGTGCAGTCGACGGTGCTCTTCGTTCACGGTGACACCGCCATCGGGGTGGAGACGCCGTTCGAGCAGCGGGCCACCGCCGACACCGCGCTCCACCGCGGCACGAACTACCTGGTCCGGCTCCGTCCCGATGGAGTCGACACCCTCGCCTCATGGCCCGGCACCGAATGGTTCGCGATCAGCTCCGGCGAGGGGCGTGACAAGTCAGTCAACACCCAGCCGGTGCGCTTTGGTCCGGCCACCGTGGTGCGTCCGTGGGGCGAGCGGATCGTCGTCGGCACCGGTGACAGCTGGTCACTGCAGGTGCGCGACTCGTTGGGCGCCCTCCACGAGGTGATCGAACTCCACGCCCCGTCCCGGCTGGTCACCAAGGCCCTCCGCGACTCGGTCGAAGCCCAGGATCTTGGCCAGATTGCGGCACTGCGCGGCGCCGACGACCAGACCCGGGCGATGGCGCGAGCCGCCGTCTCGGCCCAGCGCTTTGCCGATTCGGTCGCCCCGTACGACGACGCCTTCGGCGGACGGGGTGGTCGCCTCTGGGTGTCGGAGACCGCGCTGCCTTCCGACTCGGTCCGGAGCTACGCGATCTTCGGGGCCGACGGCCACCTGATCGGCCGGCTGCGGGTTCCAGCGTCGTCGCGGGTGCTCGCCGCCGACACCGATCGGGTGGTGGTGCGGCGCACCGGAAGTGACGGTGTCACGTACCTCGACCTGGCGCGCCTGGTCGCCGGACATTGACGTTCCGCGGCTGAAACTGAAACCCGGAGCAGGGTGGCTGCGTCCGCCAGAGACGGGTTGCTTCATTCTGGAACTGCAAGCGGAGGGGATATGCATCTGCTCTGGGTCATCCTGATCGGTTTCCTCATTGGCACGGTCGCCAAGTTCTTCGTTCCGGGCAACGATCCGGGCGGATTCATCAAGACCACGTTGCTCGGTATCGCCGGTTCGTGGGTGGGCGGCTGGCTCTGGGGGGTCCTCGGGCTCGGCGGCGTCGGCTTCATCGGGTCGGTGATCGGCGCGATCATCATCCTCGTGGTCTATCACGCCCTTCGGAAGAAGGCGTCGTAGGTCGTTCCGCCGGCAGGCGGATGCCCCGGGAGCATCCGCGCTGCGGCGCGGCGATATTGCGGCGACTCGAACCGCGAGCTCGCCGTGAACGAACGTCGCCTCCGACCGCTGCCGCCCCGGCCCATCTTCTACCGCCACATTGCGCGGAACTTCACCTACGGCGCCTCGCTGATCGGCGGCTCGCTTCTGCTTGGCATGGCCGGCTACCACTGGCTGGCCCATTTCTCCTGGCTCGACGCCATGGAGAACTCCGCCATGCTGCTCGGCGGAATGGGCCCGGTCGGTGAGGTGACCACCGTGGCCGGCAAGCTCTTCGCCACCGTCTACGCGCTCTATGCCGGGCTGGCGTTCATCGTGACGGCGGGGATCGTCATGGCGCCGGTGGCCCGCCGCTTCCTGCACCGGTTCCACCTCGAGCTCGACGCCAGCGGCTCCTGACCGGCGACGGTGGCGCGCCGGGCGCCGCGGCGCGATGTTCCTTCTGTCCCGTCGAAGGAGACGCTGAATGGACCGTCGCCACTTTCTCGAGACCGTTGGCGCCGCCGGCGCCGCCGCGGCATTGCCGTGGCCCCGCGGGGTGCCGCGCCTGGTGCGCCGCGCCGACCACATCGACAAGATCGGGCTGCAGCTCTACACGGTGCGGAACCTGATGAAGCTGAGCGTCGAGAAGACGCTGTCGGAAGTCGCCCAGGTGGGGTACAAGGAGGTCGAGTTTGCCGGTTACTTCGACCGGCCGCCGCGCAGCCTCAAGCAGCTCCTCGACGACAACGGCCTCGATGCGCCGTCGGCGCACATCTCGATGGACGACATCCGCGGCCTCTGGAGCCGCCGCCTCGAAGATGCCACCGAGATCGGGCACAAGTATCTCGTCGTCGCCTCGGTGCCCGACGCCGACATGGCCAGTGTCGAGGCGATCAAGCGCCTCTCCGACACGCTCGAAAAGGCCGCGGACGACGCGAAGGAGTACAAGATCAAGCTCGCCTATCACAACCACGACGCGGAATTCGTCAAGCTCGGCGACAAGACCAAGTACGAGATCCTCCTCGAATCAGCCGATCCCGACAAGCTGCTGATGGAGATGGACATCTACTGGATCACCAAGGGCGGCGGCGACCCGCTCTACTTCTGGTCGAAGTGGCCGGGGCGCTTCCAGATGGTGCATGTCAAGGACGCCGGCCCGCCGCCCGACTACACGATGGAAGACGTCGGCAAGGGCACCATCGACTGGGTCAAGCTCTTCTCGCATCACAAGGAAGCGGGAATCCGGCATTACTTCGTGGAGCACGACGATCCGCCCAACCCGATCCAGGATATCACGATCAGTTACAACTACCTGAAGGGCCTGGAGTTCTGAGTCGCGGAGGGCACCACGGCCCCGCACGCCGCACCCCGGCGGAAGCACATGCCGAGGTGCGTCGCCGGGGCCGCGGGCCGTGGGCGCCTGCCGTTTTCGCTATGCTCCCCGCTTCAGCAGCCGCGCCGCCGTCCGCTCGTGCGATTCCAGCGTCGGCATGATGCTGTGCAGGTAGGCCTTCACGCTGTCGTTGCTCGCCGCGGGGCGGTACCAGTTGTTCACCTTCTCGATGGTGGCGCGATGGTCGTCGCGCACGTAGGTCAGGAACGCGCGATCGAACGGCGCGCCGTGCAGCCGGGTGAGCCGCGCCACTTCGACGCGATGGCGGTGCACGATGGCGCTGTCGCTATCGGCCGGAATCATCAGCGTGATGCCGAGCCGCTTCCCCAGCGCGCTGGCGCTGTTCTGGGCGTTGGAGTGGCCGTGGAGGAGGGTCCGGGCAAACGCCTGCACCGAATCGTTCGACGCGCGACCGATCGCCAGGCGCGCCGTCTCGATCTCCTCCTCGTCGACCATGTTGCGCAGGCCGAGGATATAGCCGTCGCTCATGGTGAAGGGGGTGTCGGCCACCATCCGGTGCATCGCGGCGTGTGGCGCCGGGGTTGCCCCGGCAATCGCTGACAGCATGATCTCGAGCAGCATCCTGAACCTCCGGGACTCGGGTCTCTGTCTCAGGGACGTCACCTGAGAGACGACTCCCGCGACTCGATTGCACACCAGGGGCCAGCTTCAGGGGCGGACCACCCCGGACTCTGTGCCCGGAGCCGCTTTCGACGTAGAATTGGTCTTCACCGCTAAACGACGGACTCGCAATGGGATACCTCAGACGCCGATTGGTCTACGACGTATGCATCGTCGGCTCCGGAGCCGGCGGCGGCATGGCGGCCTACGAGCTGACCCGCGCCGGTGCCAACGTGATTCTCCTCGAAGCCGGGGTTCCGTGGGACAACACCAAGGACTCCGACATGTTCATGTGGCCCTACCAGACCCCGCTCCGCGGCCGGGGAACGGACCAGCGGCCGTTCGGCGAACATGACGCCTGCATCGGCGGCTGGAACATCCCCGGTGAGCCCTATACCAAGGCACCGGGGACCGACTTCTCGTGGTGGCGCGCGCGCATGGTCGGCGGCCGCACCAACCACTGGGGACGGATCTCGCTCCGCTTCGGGCCCGACGACTTCAGGCACAAGTCGGTCGACGGCCTCGGCGACGACTGGCCGATCTCGTACGACGACATGAAGCCGTTCTATGACGACACCGACCGGCTCGTCGGCGTCTTCGGCAGCAACGAAGGGATGCGCAACAACCCCGACGGCGTCTTCCTGCCGCCGCCGATCCCGCGCTGCTGGGAGATGCTGGTCAAGAAGGCATCCGACGCCCTCGACCTCACCTGTGTGCCGTCGCGCCTGTCGATCCTGACCAAGTCGATCCACGGCCGCGCCCCCTGCCACTACTGCTCGCAGTGCAACCGCGGCTGCGGCGTCAACGCCAACTTCTCGTCGACCAACGTGCTGGTGATCCCGGCACTGGCCACCGGCAAGCTGACGCTCCGCACCAATACCATGGTGCGCGAGGTGACCGTCGGTGCCGACGGCCTCGCCGACGGCGTCATCGCCATCGACAAGGCGACCCGCACCGAACAGAAGATCTCGGCGAAGATCGTGGTGCTCGCGGCGAGCGCCCTCGAGACCGCCCGCCTGCTGCTCAATTCGACGTCGAGCAGGTTTCCGCAGGGCCTCGCCAATTCCAGCGGCGTGGTGGGGAAGTACATCACCGACACGGTCGGCAGCGACGTCTGGGGGTTCGTCCCGTCGCTGGTCAATCAGCCGCGCCACAACTGCGACGGCGTCGGCGGCGCGCACCTCTACCTGCCGTGGACCACCGACAACAAGACGCTCGATTTCCCACGCGGCTACCACACCGAGATCTGGGGCGGCATGGGAATGCCGAGCTACGGCTTCATGGGCGGCATCCAGAGCTTTGCCGAAGGCGGCGGTTACGGAGCGTCGCTCAAGGGCCAGTACCGCAAGTACTTCGGCACCACCATCGGCTTCTCCGGCCGCGGCGAGATGATCCCCAACGACGACTCGTACTGCGAAATCGATCCGCGCACCGTCGACCAGTGGGGCATTCCGGTGCTGCGCTTTCACTGGAAATGGAGCGACCACGAGACGCTGCAGGTCAAGCACATGCAGGAGCGGTTCCGGGCGCTGCTCGACCAGATGGGCGCCAAGCCCGCCACCGACATGCCCAGCGCCGCGGACGGTTACGGCATCTCCACCGGCGGCTCGATCATCCACGAAGTGGGCGGCGCGCGCATGGGCAGCGATCCGTCGACCAGCGCGCTCAACGCGCATTGCCAGGCGTGGGACTGCAAGAACCTCTTCGTCGCCGATGGCGCGCCGTTCGTGAGCCAGGCCGACAAGAACCCCACCCTCACCATCCTGGCGCTTTCCATGCGCACCGCGCGATACATCGCCAATCAACGGAAGGCGGGGACGATATGAGCGACGAGAAGAAGCCACCGGAGCTGACTCGGCGCGAAGTGCTCGGCATTGCCGCGGCGGCGGCCGGTGCGTTCATCGTGCCGCTTCCGGCGCAGGCGTCGGCGATTTCACAGCACGTGGCCGAGCAGCTGAGCCAGGGTCCCTATGTCCGGAAGGTCTACACCGCACACGAGTGGGCCACCGTCCGGCTCCTGGTGAACTACATCATTCCGAAGGACGACAAGAGCGGCTCCGCCACCGACGCCATGGTGCCGGAGTTCATGGACACGCTCCTCAAGCTGGAGCCCAACATGCAGGCCGCCCATCGTGGCGGCCTGGCCTGGCTCGACGATCAGTGTCGTGAGCGGTACGGCGGCGCGTTCACCGTTTGCACCGACGCGCATCGCCGCGAGATGCTCGACGCCGTCGCCTGGCCCGCCAAGGCGGCGCCCGAACTCAAGCGCGGCGTGAGCTGGTTCAACTCGTTCCGCGACCTCACCGCGACGGGATTCTTCACTTCGAAGATGGGCATCGCCGATGTCGGCTACATCGGCAACACCGCGCTGCCGGCGTGGCCCGGCTGCCCGCCCGCGGCGCTCGCCCGGCTCGGAGTCCATTACTCATGAGGCGTCCCGCACGGCTCGGCGTGGGGTTCGTGGGTTCTGGGTTCAACACCCGGTTTCACATCCAGGGCTGGCAGGGCGTTCGCGACGCCGACGTGAAGGGGGTCTGGAGTCCCCACGCCGCGCATGCGGCGAGTGCGGCACAGCTGGCGCAAGCCCACGGCGTGGGCGACGCAAAGGCGTATCGGTCGATCGCCGCGATGGTGGCCGACCCCGACATCCACGCCATCTGGCTCAGCGGACCGAACCAGGCGCGGGTCGACAACGTCGAGGAAATCTGCGACGCGATCGAACGTGGCAAGGGCGAACTGATCGGCATCGCGTGCGAGAAGCCGCTGGCGCGCAACGTGGCCGAGGCACGCCACGTGACCCGGCTGGTCAAGCGCGCTGGTCTCAAGCACGGTTATCTCGAGAATCAGCTCTTTGCTCCCGGGCTGAGCCGGGGCCGCGACCTGATCTGGGCGCGGGGCGCCCGCACCACGGGTCGGCCGTATCTGGCGCGTGCCGCCGAGGAACACTCCGGGCCGCACAACGCCTGGTTCTGGCAGGGATCGGCGCAGGGTGGCGGCGTGCTCAACGACATGATGTGCCACTCCATCGAGGTGGTGCGCTTCCTGTTGACCGAACCCGGCAAGCCGCGCCGGTCGCTCAAGCCGGTGGCGATCGACGGGCGGATCGCGTCGCTCAAGTGGAGCCGGCCGGAATACGTCCGCGAGTTGAAGGAGCGCTACGGCCGCGGCGTGGACTACGGCAGGCATCCGTCGGAGGACTTTGCGTCGGTGACGGTGACGTTCCGCACCGATGAGGGCGAGACGGTCATCGGCGAGGCCACCACGTCGTGGAGCTTTGTCGGGCCCGGGCTCCGGCTCAGCAGCGAACTGCTCGGCCCCGAGTATTCGATGAACTGGAACACGCTCAACTCGGAGCTGAGCTGCTTCTTCTCGCGGCGCGTCAAGGGCAAGGCCGGCGAGGACCTGGTCGAGAAGCAGAACGCCGAGACGGGTCTGATGCCGGTGGTGCCCGACGAGGCGGCGGCGTACGGCTATGTCGCGGAAGACCGGCACTTTGTGCGGGTCTTCCTGGGCCGCGAGAAGCCGTTGCTGACCTGGGATGACGGGGTGGAAGTGGTGCGCACGCTGATGGCGGCGTACATGAGTGCGGAGCAGAAGAAGACGCTGGCGTTTCCGCCACGCGGCGTCGAGGAGTTTGTCCCGGCGGTGGCGAGGGGCAGATGGCGGCCATGACGCGAGCAGGGCAGCAGGGCGTGGCGGCGATTCCGCACGACCTGGCGAGCACGACGTTCGACCTGCCGGGGCTGGTGATAATGCAGTCGCTCGGTCTGGTACGCGGTATCGTGGTGCGGTCGCGGTCGATCTTCGGAACGATCGGGGCCCGGATCGAGACGATCTTCGGCGGCAACATCACGATGTACACCAGCATGTGCGAGCGGGCGCGCGAAGACGCCTTCGAGATCATGATGGCGCACGCGCAACGCATGGGGGCGAACGCCGTGATCGGCGTGCGCTACGACACCGCCGAGGTGATGACGGGTGTCACCGAAGTGTTGTGCTACGGAACGGCGGTGGTGGTGGAGGAAGAGCAGCGATAGGGCCGTGACGGAACTTGACCGCCTCCGGGCCGCCCTCTCCGACCGCTACACCCTCGAGCGTGAGCTCGGCGCCGGCGGGATGGCCACGGTCTATCTCGCCGAGGACCGCAAGCACCACCGCAAGGTGGCGATCAAGGTGCTTCGCCCCGAGCTCGCCGCGGTAATCGGCGCGGAGCGGTTCCTCTCCGAGATCCAGACCACCGCCAACCTGCAGCACCCGCACATCCTGCCGCTGTTCGACTCGGGCGAGGTTCGCCTGAGTCATCCCGAGCACAGCGACGGACCGCAATCGCTCCTCTTCTATGTGATGCCCTATGTCGAGGGGATCTCGCTCCGCGATCAGATGGATCGCGAAAAGCAGCTTCCGATCGCCGAGGCGGTGCGAATCGCGAGCGAGGTGGCGTCGGCGCTCGACTACGCCCATCGGCACGGGGTGATCCACCGCGACATCAAGCCGGCGAACATCCTGCTGCAGGACGGCAGTGCGCTGGTGGCCGACTTCGGCATCGCGCTGGCGGCGAGCAAGGCGGGCACGCGCATGACCGAAACCGGCATGTCGTTGGGCACGCCGGAATACATGTCGCCCGAACAGGCGATGGGCGAACGCGATCTGGACGCGCGCAGCGATGTCTACGCCCTGGGATGCGTGCTCTACGAGATGCTCACCGGCGAGCCGCCATTCACCGGCCCGACCGCCCAGGCGATCGTCGCGAAGGTGATGACGGCGGTCGCCACGCCACCGGAACAGCTCCGCGTCACGGTGCCGGCCCCACTCAACGACGCGGTGATGACGGCGCTGCAGAAGCTCCCCGCCGATCGGTTCCGCACCGCGGCCGATTTTGCCACCGCCATCGCGCAGCCCGGCGCCAGCCGCCGCGCCACGGGTGGCGCCGGGCGCGTGGCACAACCGACGCGGACCCGGCTGGCGTGGACTGTCGCGCTGATGCTCTGCAGTGCGGCGGCCTTCTGGCTCGGCGGCCGCGTGCTGGGCCGCGACGCCGGCGCACCGGTTGTGCTTGGCCGCGCCACCCACATCACCTGGGACCCCGGGATGGAGGTCATGCCGGCCCTCTCGCCCGACGGCAAGACGGTGGCCTACGACGGGGACGCCAACACCGTGCCCCATGTCATGGTGCGCGACGTGCGCGGCGGCCGCGCGGTGGCGCTGACCGGCGACACCACCAGCGAGTGGGCGCCGGCCTGGCTCCCCGACGGCTCGCGCATCCTCTTCCTCACTCCCAATGGCGTGTTCAGCGCCCCGGCAGGTGGTGGTCCGTCGCGCCCCGAGATTCCCACTCCGCCGAGCGCGCCGATCACCGGGGTCACGCCCGCTCCCGACGGGACCAGGCTGGCGTTCTCCCGCGGTGATTCGCTGCTGGTCCGCGCCGCCGACGGGCAGGTTCGTGGCCTCGCCGTCATGCTGCAGCCGATCTTCTGTGCCTGGTCGCCTGATGGCCGCTTCATCGCCTGCGCCACCGGGAACGGCCTGTATGACCAGACCGGCGCCAACTTCAGCAATCTCTCGCCCGGACGGATCACCCTCTGTCGGGTGAGTGACGGCCATCTCACCACCGTCTCCGATTCGCTTTCGCTCAACACCAGCCCGGTGTGGTCGCCGGACGGACGGTGGCTGAGTTTCGTCTCCAACCGCGATGGCCCGCGCGACATCTACACCGTCGCCATCGGGCACGACGGCACGGCGGCGGGCGAGCCGGTGCGGCTCAGCGCCGGGCTTGGCGCGCATTCCATTTCGAGCTCGCGGGTCGGCACGTCGCTCGCGTACTCGCTGTACTCGGTCCGGACCAGCATCTGGTCGATGCCGTTGCCGACGGCGCCGGGCGCGACGAGTGCCGACGCGACGCAGGTCACCAATGCCAACGAGAGCATCGAGAATATCGCCGTATCGCGCGACGGCAAATGGCTCTACTACGATTCCGACCTGACCGGCAACGCGGAGATCTTCCGGGTCCCGGCCGGCGGTGGCGAACCGCAACGGCTCACGAACAACCCTGCCGACGACTTCGCGGCCCGTCCGTCACCCGACGGCAAGTCGTTCGCGTTCCACTCGTGGCGCTCCGGGTCCCGCGACATCTTTGTGCAGCAACTCGATGGCAGCGGCATCGTGCAGGTGACGCACACGGCGGCCCAGGAGGCGTTGCCCGACTGGTCGCCCGACGGCAAGGCGCTCGTCTTCACCGAGTTGAGCGGTGACGGCGGCGTCTGGATCGTGAAACGCAACGCCGCGGGCGAATGGCAGGCACCGGTGCGCTTGCGGGCCCAGGGCAGCAACGTCACCTGGTCGCCGGACGGCAAGCAACTGCTGTTCATCAACTCGCTCAACGACCCATCGATCGAGGTGATGCCCGCCGATTCCGGCCCGGTGCGGCAGATCCTGGACGCCACCCGGCCCGGCGCGCTCAAGCCCGACTTCACCGGGTGGAAGGACGATCACACCATCCTCTTCACCAGCCCCGACGAGCGGCAGGGCACGACCCTTTACTCGCTGCCGGTGTCGGGTGGAACGCCGCAGCCGTTCGTCCGGATGGATCTGGTCCGGCATCCGTCGTCGCGCGGAGGTTTTGCGGTGTCGCACGGCAGGCTGTTCTTCACGGCGGACGACCGCCAGAGCGACATCTGGGTTGTGGAGTTGCGCAAGGCGCCGTGAGCGCTGTGGTGCCGGCAGGTGTCTTACCGGCTGCCGCCACCCCGTACCCGCGCCACCAACCGCTCGCGCAACGTGGTGTAGATCGGCGCAGTCCCGGTCAGGTCTGCCGCCACCATCGCGGCGAAGCTCGCCGCGAGCATCGGCAGCAGCGTCGTGAAGGCAGCCGTCATTTCGATCACCAGCACGATCCCGGTCACCGGCGCGCGCACCACGCCGACGAAGAACGCCGCCATGCCGATGACGGCGAATGCCTGCGGATGCACGCCCAGCGCCGGAAACATCTGCTGTGCGAGCGCGCCGCCCAGCACGCCAAGCTGCGCGCCGAGCAGCAGCAGTGGCGCGAACAGCCCGCCTGGCGCCCGCACACCGTAACTCGCCGCGCCGAAGCAGAAGCGCAGCAGGAAGACCAATGGAACTGCGCTGGCCACGGCGGCGCCGGCGAGGATCTCCTGCGTGAGGGCCTCACCCGGGCCGATCATCGCCGGGGCAAACCAGCCGATCACCCCCACCGCCACGCCCACCGCCACGGCCCACGGACGCCCCGGCCGGCGATCGAAGCGCTCGGCCAGGTCGAGCGCGCTGATCAGTGCCCGGTTGTAGAGCGCACCGAGCAGCCCGGCCACGAGACCGAGCAGCACATACAGCGCCAGCGTGGCGGGCGCCTCGTAGGGCAGGAAGCCGCCCGCCGATGGGGCGGCCGGCATGCCGGCAACATGGAACAGCGGCGCATTGCCGACGATGAGGTTGGCAACGAGCACCGCGGCCGACGACGCTCCCAGTGCGGCGAGGGCGGCGCGGCTCTCGAACTTGCGGTGCAACTCCTCGAGCACGAACACCGCCCCGGCAATCGGGGCGTTGAACGCCACCGCCAACCCGGCGCCGGTTCCCGCCGCGATCAATGAATGGAGGTCGGGCCACGCCCGGCGGAAGCGCCGCCCGATGAGCCGCGCGCCCACCGCACCCATCTGCACGCTGGGCCCCTCGGGTCCCAGCGCCATGCCGCTGCCGAGCGCCAGGATGCCGCCGACGAACTTGACCAGCAGCAGGCGGGGCAGTGGCATCGGCGGCAGGTCCTGCTCGAGCGCCACCTCGACCTCGGGAATGCCGCTTCCCTCGGCGTAGGGCGACAGCCGGCGCGCCAACCACGCGGCGAGCACCACGGCACCGGTGCACGCGGCGATCACCGCGGCGAACCCCGGTGCGGACCAGTGGTGCGCGGCGGCCAGGAGCGCGTTGCGCAGGTGGCTCGCCGCGCTCAGCCCGAGCCGGAAGAGGGCCACGACGACCCCGGTCCACGCGCCGATGGCGACCGACAGCACGCCGAGGGCCAGCACGCCACCCCGCTCTTCGTCGACGTCGTTCATCCCGACGATCATGCTGCCAATGGCGGCATCACACAATGGCCCGCCGGCGCGGGCGCGGCTGCTCCGCTCACGATGACGGCGCGCTTCGCTCGGGAGCCTGCTGCGGCTCGCGACATAGAAGCCCTTGTCCACCTGCAACTCGGCACGTTCGGTCAGTGTGGTGGGCGTCTTCTGCCAGGATTCGGTCGGGCGGATCAGCGTGTCATCATCGCCCCGGAGCCTGACCCGCACGGGCATCGCGAACCCTGGCACCACGTTGCTCCACCGGTAGAAGAGGGTCCCGGCGGCGATGCGGTATTCGAGCGTCGGCACCATCGTGGTGCGGAGATACTCGTCGAACACGTGGTCCAACCGGATGCCGGTCTGTGCGCTGAGGTAGTGCTCCACCTGACTTCCCGTCACCACCTGGTGGTAGAACGTCCGGCTCGGCCCGCGCAGAACGCGGCGCCACTTCTCGTCGTTGTTGACCAGCCGGCGGATGGTGTGCAGCAGCGACGCACCCTTGGCATACATGTCCCCGGAACCTGGCGAACCGACGCGCCGCGGCGCCGTGGGGCCAGACCGCCGCTCCCGACTAGCCGGGCGGACCAACCACCCTGATATTTCAGCAACCGATGACATCCCCGCCCGATGGCGCGCCCTCCCTCTACGACCGTCTCCAGCGGACGCTTGCTGGGAGCTACACGCTGGAGCGCGAGCTTGGCGGCGGCGGGATGTCGCGCGTGTTCGTGGCGGAGGAGATCCGCCTCCGGCGCAAGGTCGTGATCAAGGTGCTCTCGCCGGAACTCGCCCAGGGGATCTCGGTGGAGCGATTCGAGCGCGAGATCCAGCTCACCGCGTCGCTCCAGCAGGCGAACATCGTGCCGGTGCTCGCTGCCGGCGACACCGACGGCCTGCCATACTACGTGATGCCGCTGGTCGAGGGCGAATCGGTGCGGAGCCGGGTCGGCGAGGGGCGGCTCCCGATCGCCGACGTGGTGAGCATCCTGCGCGACGTGGTGCGGGCGCTCAACTACGCGCACCGTCGCGGCATCGTGCACCGCGACATCAAGCCCGACAATGTGCTGCTCTCCTCGGGTGCAGCGGTCGTTACCGATTTCGGGATCGCGAAGGCGATCAGCGCGGCTCGCACGCAGGACGGCGCGGCGTCCCTCACCCAGACCGGGAGTGCCATCGGATCGCCGGCCTACATGGCGCCCGAGCAGGCGGCGGGCGATCCCGACATCGATCATCGCGTGGATATCTACGCGGTTGGATGTCTTGGCTACGAACTCCTCACCGGTCAGGCGCCGTTCACCGGGCCGAGCGTGCAACGGGTCATCGCCGCGCACATCACCGAGCAACCGCAGTCGGTCTCGTCGCGGCGCGCTGACACGCCGAAGGCGCTGGCCGACCTGGTGATGCGGGCGCTGGCCAAGAACCCCGCCGATCGTCCGCGGAGCGCGGAGGAACTGCTCCACGCGCTCGACGGGATCGCGGTGAGCGGCAACCAGGCGGCGGTCGCGCCACCGCGGGGCCGCAAGATCATCGGCTGGTCGCTCGCGGCGGCGCTCATCGCGGTGACGGGCGCCGTGGTGCTCCTGGTGCGCGGGCACACGGCCACAGCGGGGAGCAGCGCGGCGACACGGACTCTCGCGGTACTGCCGATCGAGAACGTCGGCGGCGACTCGGCCCGCGAATATCTCGCTGACGGAATGACCACCGAACTCGCCGGCAATCTCCGGCAGACGCCCGGCCTCTCGGTGGTCGGCGATCTCAGCACCTTCCGCTTCAAGCACACGCAACTGGCGCCATCGGAGATCGCGCGAACGCTCAAGGTCGGCATGTTGCTCACTGGCAAGCTGCAGGCGATGGGCGACCGGATCCGGCTGCAGATGCAGCTCAACGATGCCGACGGCAAACTGCTCTGGTCGAATCGCTACGACCGCGAGATGAAGGACAACTTCGCGCTGCAGGATTCGATCGCGGCCGCGGTGACGCGCGAGATGCAGGTGGTGCTCACGCCCGCGAGCGCGGCGACGATGCACGCGGGACGCACCGAGAATCCCGAGGCCCACGACCTCTACCTGCGCGCCATGTTCGAGAAGAACAAGCTGAGCGAACAGGGGCTCGACCGCGCCGTGACATTCTTCAATCAGGCGCTGGCGCTCGACTCGAACTATGCCCGCGCCTGGGCGGGGCTGTCGTTCGCGTATGACATGCTGGCTGACGCCTACCGCCCGTCGCATCAGTATCACCTCCTCTCGCTGCGGGCGGCGCAGCGCGCGGTCGCGAGCGACAGCATGCTGGCGGAGGGGCGCGTGGCGCTCGGCTTCGAGATCGGCGCGGCGACCTGGGACTTCGCCACGGCCACCCGCGAGATCGAGGCCGGCCTGGCGCTCGACCCCAACGCGCCCGACGCGCTCTTCATGGGTGGAGGATTTCTCGGCGCGACCGGTCAGACCGCCGAAGCGCTTGCCTATGGCGAGCGGCTGATCCGGCTCGATCCGCTCTCTGCCATGGCGCGCCTGCTTCGGGCCAGTGTGCTGGCCTTTGCACGGCGCTGGCAGGAGGTGCTCCCGGCCGACAGCGCGATCAAGCGGCTCGATCCGTCGGTGGTGTACTTCGACGCGCTGGACGGCGCGGCGTTGCGCCAGCTGGGTCGGCCGGACGAGTCAGTGGCTGCCTATCAGCGATTCCAGAACGTGACCGGGATGCCGGCCTACGGTCTCGCGGTGACGTACGGGCGGATGGGGAAGAGGGCTGAAGCGCGGCAGATCGCCGATTCGCTGGCGGCGCTCAGTCGTACCCAGTGGGTGGACCCGACCTTCATCGCGGCCGCGTACGACGGCGCCGGGGATCGCGACCGCGCGATGCGGTGGGTGGAGACGGCGTTCAAGGAGAAGTCGTTCTCGCTGCGCTTCGACGGCGCCTACTGGCTCGATCCGCTGCGCGACGATCCGCGCTTCAAGACGATCTGGGCCAGGGTGAAGAGCACGGTGTTCAAGAACTGATGCTGACGCGTGTCACCGCGGAATCACCGGCAACGTCACATGCGTCGGATGCGCCGCGTCGTGATAGAGATGCTGGTGCGCCGAGACGTATGTCGAATCGGTCTCGTTGTTTCCGCCGGTGTTGAGGTTCCGGTCGTACTTGGGGAACAGCGCTGACGAAATCGCCACCCGGATCCGGTGCCCCGGCTCGAACACCATGCCGGTGAACCAGAGGTCGATGTTGTACTTCTCGATCCTGCCCGGCACCAGCGGCACCTGCTTGTCCATCCCGTCGCGGAACCGCGCCCGCGCCAGGCCGTCCTGCACCCGCTCGGCGTGCCCGTCCGGGAAGACATCGAGCAACATCACTCCCCAATCGGTGTCCTTTGCGTCACTCGACGCGTACACCGTGGCGGTCATCTGCCCGGTCACCTCGATCGGCCCGGTGAGCGGCTTCGACGTGTACACCAGAATGTCGTTCCGCCTGGCGTCGACCGCGGTGTAGTCCTCGTTGAGCGACTCCTCCAGCTCGCGCGAATCGATCAGGAACGGCGTCGGATCGCCCGGATTGTACGTGTAGCTGTCGAATGCCGCGCCCTTCGGCGGCAGGGTGTCGAGCGTGCCGTTGCCATTGCTGGTCCGTGCGTCACCGCCCGAGGAGACGTACCAGTTGGTGAGCTTCTGCCGCTTGAGCGGCCAGGAGTCTTCCTTGCGCCACGTGTTGTCGCCCATGATGAACAGGTCGAGCGGCGGCAGCGTGTCGACGCCGTTGTTCTTGCCGAGGAGATAGTGGTCAAACCAGCGGATCTGCAGGTCGCGGTACTGGTAGACGGCGTCGGGACCGAAGTCGCCGGCAACGTAGTCGACGCCCTTGTGCGCCTGCGGCCCTTCCACCAGGTGCCACACCGGATGGTTCGACACCTTGAGCAGCGCGTCGGTGTAATCGATCGGGCCGCGCGAGTCGTCGTGCCACCCGGCCATCGAGAGCACCGGCGCCCTCACCTTGTCGATGTAGGTCGTGGCGGCGTGCTGACGCCAATAGGCGTCGAGCGTGGGATGCGCAATCCACCGGTCCCAGAGCGGCACATCACCGCAGCCGAGCCGTTGCGGCAGGGTGAGCAGCGGCAGGTGAGTGATCGCCTCGCCGATGTCGAGGTCCGCGGTGTTGTTGGCCATGTCCCGCCCCCGCATCAGGCACGCCCAGTCGACGTTGATCGGCCCGAACGCCATCGCGGCGTAGGGGACGATCTGCCACGGATCGCTGGTCGCGGCCGACGGCGCAATCGCGGCGAGGTGCGGCGGCGCGCTCACCGCGGCGTACCACACCAGTCGCCCCTCGTCGGAATGGCCGATCAGCCCCACCTTGCCGTTGCTCCCCGGAAGCCGTGCCGCCCACTCCACCGCGTCGTAGCCGTCGTTGATGTCGGTGCTGTAGTCACCGAAGTCGGCGACGTCCCCGCTCGAGCGGCCGCGTCCCCGCACCAGCTGACCGATATAGATGTAGCCGCGTGAGGCCCACCACCGTCCGGCCGCCGGATTGGCGGCCCGGTACGGCGAGCGCTGCATCACCACGCCGAACGGCCCGGGCCCCACCGGTCGCGCAATCCACGTCTCGAGGTGCGCGCCGTCGCGCGTCGGCATCATCACCAGCGTGTCGATGGTGACGGCATACTGCGAGTCGGATGCCGGAATGTTCCACACCTGGTAGTCGTGCTCCACCGTGGCCGGGGTGGAGCGCCTGACGAATCGATACCGGCGGTCCTGCACCCGGCCGTTGGTGTACTGCAGTCCGACCAGCGTGTCGCCGTGCCACGCCGCCCGCATCGACACCCGGTCGTTCTGCGTCAGCACCACCGAGTCGCCGTTGACGGTGACACTCGTGACGGTGAGGATCGGTTGCCCGGTGCGCCGGTGGACATATCCCACGTTCCCCGAATCGCTCCCGGCAAAGTGGGCAAACGCCATCCGCCGCCACCCCTCGAAGCCGTACTTGGGCGTGGCACCGAGCGCGATGTAGACATCCCATTCGCCGGCGAGGCCGCCCTTGCGCGGCGGCGCATAGCCGCTCACGGCCACGCTTGCGGCCAGCACCAACAGCATCGGCATCATCCGGCGGCCGGCAACTGTCCGCCACACGGGAATCGACATGTTATGCCTCACTCGCTGCACGTTGGGTCCGCCGCTTCGCGGCGACCAGGATTCCGACGCCCACGACATTCATCACCACGATCATCGACGAGATCTTGAACGCGAACAGTGCGGCGCTCTTCACCTGCACGATCGGGAAGACCGAGAGCACGATGTAGAGCAGCGTCATCAGCAGCCCCGACCACGATGCCACCTGGAGCCAGAGCGGTGGTCTCGGCGTGATGCCGCGCAACCCGAAGAGCGGAATGGCGAACATCACCACGTACGCCAGCGCGTAGAACACGCCGCCACCGTTGAACAGCAACTGGAACGCCTCCTGCCTTCCCACCCCGATCAGGCTCAGCAGCGAGATGCCGAAAGAACATACCGCCACGAGCACGACCGAGTTGATCGGGGTCCGGTACCTGGGGTGGAGCCGGGAGAACCAGCCCGGGAGGTAGTGGTCCCACCCGGCAACCATCGGCAGCCGGGTGACGGCGGTGAACGACACGCTCACCTGGGCAATCCGCATCGCCAGCGTCATCAGGATGGCGATGGTCACCAGTGGCCCGGCGATGCCGAACGGCCCGAACCCCACCCGCAGCACCTGCGGCATCGGCCCGATCAGGTCCACCTTGTCGGGCGGGATGTAGGCCACCACCGTGGCGGTGCCGAGGATGAACATCAGCGCGATGGCCGGGGCGGCAATGAGAACCGATTTGCGCACGGCGCTCGACGGCGTGTGCATCTCGCCCGCCAGGATCGCGATGTATTCGAACCCGCCGAGCGCCCCGAAGCCGAGTTTCCCGAGAATGTTGAGGTTGAAGAGGGTGAACTTCGGCATCTCCGTATGGAACGGATGAAACGACGCCAGGTGACCGGTGGCGAGGCCGATCAGCGGCAGCGCGATCAGGATCGCGAAGATCGTCAGCATGAACACGCCGCCGATGTTGTGCACCCACTTTCCCACCGCCAGTCCGATCACCGCCGAGACCGCCATGAACGTCAGGATCACCGCCGCCGACAGCGCGGTGAACAGCGTGCTCGTCGTCATCCATGCGGCACTTGGCCCAATGGCGTACGCCAGGTAGGTGGCGCACTGGATGCCGATCTCCGAGGTGTAGACGATGACGTAGAGCCAGAGATTCCACGCCAGCAGGAACCCCACCGTGCCGTTGAACCCCAGCTTGGCCCACTGGTAGAGGCCGCCCTCGAGCGGCATCAGCTGGTTGAGCCAGATCACCACCGCCGACATCGGGAAGTAGAACAGCACCATCGCCGCGAGCCACATCACCACGTGCGACGGGCCCAGCGTGGCGGCGACGCCGATCCATGTCAGGCCGATGATGAACAGGATCTGCGTCAGCGCCAGGTCGCGGACGCGGAGTTCCTTCTTGAGCGACGCGCTGTGCTCCCTGACTTCTGCTTCCGCGCTGGCGAGTTCGGCGGTGGGCGTGGCGTCGCCACTGGTCATGCCGTCACCTCGCCGAGGATATCCCAGAGCCGCGCCCACGCCTCGAGCCCTTCGTGCAGCCGGTGGACGCGGAAGAACTCGTTGGGGGCATGGAAGTCTTCGTCGGCGGTGGAGAACGAGAAGTAGACCGTGTCGAGCCCCATCAGCCGCTGGAAGATCTCGGCCACCGGCACCGTGCCGCCCATTCGCACCACCAACGGGTCGACGCCGTACACCGCCTTGAGTGCCTCGCCGGCGGCCTTGAGCGCAAAGTGATCGGCGTCGATCTGCGCGGCCGGCGTGCCGTGCGCCCTCGGCGTGACGGAGAGCCGCGTTCCCGGCGGGCAGTGCGCTTCGAGATGACGGGTGACGAGTGCGATGATCTCGTCTGGGCGCTGATCGGGCACCAGGCGGCAGGTGATCTTGGCGTGCGCTTCGCTCGGGATCACCGTCTTCTGGCCCGGCCCCTGGTAGCCGCCCCACATGCCGTTCACCTCGATGGTGGGCCGCGTCCACTGCCGTTCCAGCGTGCTGTATCCTCGTTCGCCGACGGCCGCCGGCGCGCCGATCCGGGTCAGGTATTCGTCGAGGTCGAACGGCAGTTGCGCAATCGCGGCGCGTTCGGCGGCGTCGAGCTCGCGCACCCGGTCGTAGAAGCCGGCCACGGCCACGTGCCCGTCGGGTTGATGCAGTGACGCGATCAACGCCGCCATGGCATGGAGCGGATTGGCGACGCCGCCACCGTGCCGTCCGGAATGGAGATCCTTTGCCGCCCCGGTGAGCGTGATCTCGAGCCCGCAGAGTCCGCGATTCGACACGGTGAGCGACGGCTCGTCGATGCGCCACATGGCGCCGTCAGCTGACAGCACCACGTCGGCCGCGAGCAGCTCGCGATGTTCGGCCACGAACCCTTCCAGGTTGGGGCTGCCGACTTCCTCCTCTCCCTCGATGATCCACTTCACGTTGATCGGCAGGCGGCCCGCGGTGGCAAAGTACGCCCCGGCCACCGCGATCGGGATCAGCATCGGCCCCTTGTCGTCGGAGACGCCGCGCGCATGGAGGCGGCCGTCGCGCAGCGTGGGGGTGAACGGCGGCGACTCCCACTTGTCGAGTGGGTCGGGCGGCTGCACGTCGTAGTGGCCGTAGACCAGCGCCGTGAGGCGGCCCGGCGCGCCGAGCCATTCGGCGTAGACGATCGGGTTGCCGCGGGTGGCGAAAGTACGAACAGACGGCCCAGAGCCCGGAGCCCAGGGCCCAGAAGGAGAAGGCGGCGGCCCCAGCGCCGAGAGCCCGGAGAAGACGAACTCGGCGGCGCGGGTGATGTCCGCTGCATGCGCCGGATCGGTGCTGACACTCGGGATCGACGCGGAACTCGACCAACTGCGCCAGGACGGCGTCGTGATTCTTCCTCAGGGCGTCGAGCACGTTGTCGATCGCCATCACCTGCCGCCGTCGATCGAAAGCACCTGTCCGGTGATCCAGCCGGCTTCACGCGATGCAAAGAACAGGACGCCGTAGGCGATGTCGTCGACCGATCCCAGCCGCTTGAGCGCGATCCGGTCGACCAGCACCTGCTGCCCCTCGGGGCCGTACGACTCCCACTGCGCCTCCGTGGTGGGATTCGACCGCACAAACCCCGGCGCGATGTTGTTGACGGTGATCCCCCACGGCCCCAGCTCGTGCGCCAGCTGGCGGGTGAGGCCGATCTGCGCCGCCTTGGCCGACGCGTAGGCCTGGATGCCGGTGAGCGATACGCCGAGGCCGGCGCCGCTCGAGATGTTGATGATGCGACCGGCGCGTACCGCCTTCATGCCCGGCGCCACTGCCTGTGCACAGTAGAATGCGCCAGTCACGTTGACGTCGAAGATGGCCTGCCACTGCCTGGCAGTCACCTCTTCCAGCGGGCGCCCCACCTGGCCCAGCACGCCGCCGGCGTTATTGACCAGGATGTCGACGGTGCCCGCCTCGTCGATCAGCGCCTGCACGCCATCGCGGTCGGTGACGTCGACCACGCGCGTCTCGCACTTCCCTCCCACCGAATGGCAGAGTCGCCGCGTCTCGTGCAACTCGGGCTCGATCAGGTCGCACGCCCAGACCCGCGCGCCGCGTTGCGCCAGCGCCACGCTGATGGCGCGGCCAAAGCCGTGCGCGGCGCCGGTCACCACGGCGATGTCGCCGCTGAAGTCGAGGTTCATGCGGCCACACTCGCGAGCGCGTCAAGCGTTTCGAGCGACATCGGGCGGGTTTCTCGTTCGATCTCGTGGATCAGTGCCGCCAGGCGGATGGTGAGCGGCGTGGGCACATGCGCTTCGGCACCCAGACGGGCAACGATGCCGAGCTGCGCGTCGACCTCGGTGGGGCGCTTGCGGATGGCGAGGTCGCGCCAGATGCCGGTGTGCGTCTTGGCCGACTTCCGGTTGTGTGCCACCAGCGCATCGAGCGAACCCTCGGCCGAGCCTGCTGGCGCGCTCGGCAGGTACGCCAGCGGATCGAAGCCATCGAATGCTTCTCGGTGTCACACCGCGCGCGGCCGCCACCGCCAGCATCTCGCGCGCGAGCGCGATGTAGAGCGGGCGGTAGCGCGGCATGGCGAGGGCGTCTGCGATCGACTCGTTGGTCAGTGCCGTGGCAAAGAGCATCGCGCCGTACGCCTCCTTCCCCCAGAGGTAGCCCCAGATGTTGGCTGTCGCGGTGGCGCGCGGATCGAAGTCGCGCCACGCGTCGCGCACGGCAAGCACGCGCGGCGAGATGCGCTGATCGACCGGGCCGAACGCTTCGCCGATCATCACGGCACCGTGTCCGCCGTAGAAGATCACGCCCGGTTCCAGGTAGTCGGCGCCGAAGTTGACGAACGCGCCCACGGTGCGCGCCTCACCCACCGCGCGAGCAATGGCGAGCTCGTTGAGGCCGTTCTGGGCCGAGACCACGCAGCCGTGGGCGCCGAGATGGGGGTGGAGGGCGGCAGCGGCGGACTCGGTGTGGTGTGCCTTGGTGGCGAGGATGACGGTGTCCCACTCGCCGCGCAGAGTGTCGGGGGTGAACGCGGGGAGCGGCGCGGTGAACGATTCGATCGGTCCGTTGATGGTGAGTCCGGAGCGATTGATCGCCTCGACGTGGTCGGCATCGGTGTCGACCGCGGTGATGTCGTGGCCGGCGCGCGCCAGGCATGCCGCGATGGTGCCGCCGATTGCGCCCGGTGCCCCAGACGAGTGCGCGCATCGGGCCCTACGCCGTGCCGCCCCAGTTGCCGTCGAGGAGGGCGCGGGTCTCGGCCACCGCCACCTGCCAGAGGTCGAGCATCTCCTGCGTCGGAGCGCTGGTAGACGCCGCCGAAATTGCCGTCGCCGAGAAACTCGCGGAGTGCCGCGGGGTCGAGGGCGCGGATCCTCTCCATCGCCGCCATCGGGCGCTGGGTGTCGGGGAGTTGCACGCCGGGGAGGCGCGTCCAGGGGAAGTTCTCCATCCACGATCCGTGTGAGGCAACCGGGTCGATCGCCTGCACCTTTGCCCACGTCTTCGGTGCGTTCCACCAGTTGTGAAAGATGACGCGGCAGCCGGGGTGGTTGGCGGCCCACTCCACGGCCAGCTGCTGCACGGCGCCGTTGCCGCCGTGGCCGTTGCAGATCAGGATGCGGCGGAAGCCGCTGTGGGCCATGCTGTCGAGGATATCGCCCACCACCCGGAGGTGGGTCTCGACCTTGAGCGAGACCGAGCCGGGGAATTCGCGGAAGTACGGGGTGACACCGTAGGGGAGCACCGGGAAGACCGGGACACCGAGCGGTTCGGCGGCCTCGGCGGCAACCCGTTCCGGCAGGATGCAGTCGACGGTGAGCCGGAGAAACGAGTGCTGCTCGGTGCTCCCGAGGGGGAGGACGCAGCGGTCGTCGTGTGCGAGGTACGCTTCGACCTGCATCCAGTTCATGTCGCTGATGCGCACGGGGTTCTCGGTCGGTCGGATGGGGCCTGGGGGGAGCGGGATGAAGCATACCGCCGGGCGGGGGTCGCGGGAAGAATTGGCCTGCAGGGGCTCCTCGAGCGTGGCCGCGCGGGGTGCCGTCCCAGAGCCTGTCCCGAACGCAGGGAGGGATCGGCGCGGGAACTCGCGCGCGCTGACGCGTCGGAGATCTCGTGTTGTCAACAAGCGCGCTGCTCAGACAGCCGCGCCTCCTCTGGCCGGCGCCTCCGCGCGGCTGCGAAGTCGAAAGCTTGCCCCGAGCTTCGCGAGGGGGACCTGTTGTTCCCCCCTACCGCTTCAGCGTGCTGTCGTAGAACGACGCCAGGTCGTGCTTGAGCTGCGCCAGCGCCTGCGTGTGCAGGTAGATCATGTGCCCCGACTGATAGTTCGCCACCGTGATGTTGTTCACCAGCGACGCGTCGAGCCCCATGTGGTTCAGCACGTATTCGGTCACGAAGAACGGGCAGGCAAAGTCGAAGTAGCCGTTGGCCGAAAAGACCTTGAGGTAGGGATTCCGCGACATCGCCTGGCGGAGGTCTTCCGCCACGTCGAGCATGTCGGCGCCGTGGTGGTGGTCGTCCCACGAGGCACCGACCACGCCGTAGTTGGTGGTGAGGTAGGTGCGGTCGCTGTGGTAACCGAGGCTGTTGGCCAGGTAGTAGTTGAACGCCGAGGTGAACGGCCCGTTCACCGCGACATTGGCGGCGTCGTACTCCGGTGATTCACCGGCGTTGTCGACGTCGATCCCCTCGTAGCGCGCGTCGAGCCGGGCCACGGTGCGGCTCTCGCCGCGCAGCAGCTCCTTCTCGAAGTGATCGGGCCGCATCCGCAGGTCGGACTCGATCCAGTACTGCTTCGAGACGCCGGTGAGGTTCGACAGCGCCCCGGCCATCGAATCCCGCTCGGCGGTGCTGAGGCGCGACCCCTTGTCGAGCGCCTGCTGGTACGGCCCCAGCGCAAAGGCGCGCATCCGGTCCATGAACGCGGCGAGGTCCGTGGGCTTGGGCGAGAGCTTGTCGTGATACCACGCCGTCGCCGCCATGGTCGGCAGGAAGAGCTCGTATGGCAGGTCGAGCGAGCGCTGCGGGCCCGAGAAATCGGCGAATGCGTCGAGGTACGACGAGACCAGGACGATACCGTTGAGCGGAATGCCGCGGTCGTCGAGCGCCTCGGAGAGCCCGGCGGAGCGCGTCGTGCCGTACGACTCGCCGAAGAGGAACTTCGGTGAATTCCAGCGATTGTTGACGGTGATGTAGCGGGTGATGAAGTCGGCGAACGAGCGGACGTCGGGGTCGACGCCGAAGAAGTCCTTCCCGGTCCCCTTGCCGACGATGCGGCTGAAGCCGGTGGCCATCGCGTCGACAAAGACCAGGTCGCTCTTGTCGATCAGGCTGTACGGGTTGTCCTCCACCCGGTACGGCGCCGGTGGTGTGGGTGCGGCGTCGGCCGAACTCACCCGCACCGGGGCGACCGATCCCATGTGGAGCCAGATCGTCGACGACCCCGGGCCGCCGTTGTAGAGGAAGGTCACCGGGCGCTTCTGCACGTCGGCGCCGTCCTCGGTATACGCCACGTAGAAGAAGCTGCCAATGGCCTGGCCCGAGTCGTTGCGCACCAGCAGGTTGCCGGCGGTGGCGGTGTAGTGGATCACATGGCCGTCGAGGGTGATCACGTGCTGTGTCACCGAGGTGGTTTCCGGCGGCACGGCGTTGGCTGCCGCGGTGTCGGGCGACAGTGCCGCGGTGGCCTGTTGGGCAGCGAGCGGGGCGGCGGATACGCAGAGGAGAGCGAGCGCGGTGGCGCGCAGCGGCGGCAGTCGGACAGGCACGATACGGCTCCCGTGGTGGAGGCGGTCGGTGCGGTGCGGGATGGATCGGTTGCCGGTCAAGCTACTGCGCACTGGGGGCGACGGCGAGGGGGGCGGGGGTCATCGTGAGCGGAGCAACCGCCGAGCGGTTGCGCAGTCGAACGACCTGCTCGCTCGGCTCACGATGACAGCCGGTGTCACACCGACGCGTTACGGCGTCATCGGTACCAGTCGCCCCGGGACGGTCGTCGGCGTGTCGATACCCCCGCCGGCGGCAATGCCGATCCCCAGCGCACCCTGCGCGTTCGATCCCCAGGTCATGATGACGCCACCGCTCGTATAGGCGCCCGAGATCTGGTTGTTCACCGTGATGCCACGCACATCGGAAAGCCCGGGAATGATCGCCGGCGTGAGCACCACCGCCGCGACGGAGCCGTTACCGAGTTCGCCAGTGGTGTTGGATCCCCACGACATGACGGTGCCGTTGCCGAGCAGCACGAGGGTGTGTCCCTGCGACGCTACCGCCACCGCGTTGCTGATATCCTGCGCCTTGACCGGCGCGCTCCGGCTGGTCGTCGAGCCGTCGTCGAGCTGCCCCGACGCGTTGTAACCCCAACCCCAGACGCTGCCATCGGTCCCGACCACCATCATGGTGCAGAGCGAGGCACACGGCGAGTCGTTGAGCGCCAGGACCGTCGGCAACCCCGCCACCTGGGCCGGCGTTGCTCTGCTCGCCTCGGCCATGCCGTCACCAAGCATGCCGTTGGAATTGTCGCCCCACGCCCAGACGGTGCCGTCGCTCCTGAGCGCGTAGCTGGTCTGCGCCACCGTCGCGATGGCGATCACATGGGTCAACCCGGGGATCTGTTGCGGCGTGATGTGTCCGGCAAAGGTACCGTCGCCGAGTTGTCCGTGCGCGTTGTAACCGAACGACCAGACCGTGCCGTCGTTGCGCAATACCAGGGTATGTGTCCACGACGCCGCGACCGCGACCACGCCCGTCAGCCCCATCGCTTGCACCGGGGTGGCGCTTGCGGTGGTGGTTCCGTCGCCGAGCTCACCGTCGGCGTTGATGCCCGCCATCCGCATGGTGCCGTCGGCGAGCACACCCGCCATCGTGTACAACCCCGCGGTCGCCGAGACTGCGTTGCTGATGCCTACGGCCTGGAACGGAAGGATCTTGTAGGCATTGCCGCCGTCGCCGAGCTCACCCAGGTCGTCCTCGCCCCAGACCCAGATGTGATGGTCGGACCCCACGCTGATCATCATCTCGTTGCCGGCGCTGAGGAGTTTCGCGGCGATGACCCTGGTGGCGGCGTTCCCCGGGGTCCCGTCGACCGTGGCGGTGAACGTTGCCGTGCCCGCAGCCACGGCGGTGACCAGCCCGTCCGATGAAATCGTTGCCACCGCCGGCGCCGATGAAGCCCAGACGATGGTCTTTCCCGTCAGTACGTTGCCGGAGCCATCCTTCGGGGTGGCAGCGAGTTGTTCAGTGGTGCCGGAGACCATCAGCTCGGTGGCCCCCGACACGTCGACCGACGCCGCGGCTGCGGAGACGATGTTGACCGTGGCTGTTCCGGCGATCCCTTCGCTGGTGGCGGTGACGGTGACCGGTCCGCCGGGGGCCAGAGCGGTAACGAGCCCCGAGGCGGAAACCGTCGCGAACGCCGGATTGCTCGATGTCCAGGTGACAGTGCGGCCCTGCAGGGCGTTGCCGCCGTTGTCTTTCGGTGTCGCGGCGAGCTGCAGGGTGCTCCCGACGGCGATCGTACCGGTGTCCGGCGAGACGGCGACCGTGGCGACCGGAACCGCCGTCACCGTGACCATCGCCGTGCCGGATTTCCCTTCGCTGGTGGCGGTGATGGTGACCGGACCGCCGATGGTGACACCGGTGACCGCGCCGCTGTTCGACACCGACGCAATCGCCGCGTTGCTCGACGACCACGTCACGGTGCGTCCGGACAGGGTGTGTCCGCCGGCGTCGTGCAGCGTGGCCGAGAAGGGTTGCGACGCACCGACCTGAATCGACGCGGTGGCGGGGTCGACGCTCACGGTGGCCACCGGCGGCGGGGTTACCGTGATCATCGCGGTGCCGTTGACACCGCCGGCCGACGCCGTGATGGTCACCGGCCCGCCAGCGGTGACACCGGTGACAAGCCCCGTGCTGGAGACCGTGGCGACCCCGGGCTCGGCGCTGCTCCAGGTGATGGTCCTTCCGGTGATCGGAGACCCCGATTGGTCGAGCGGCGTGGCGGTGAGCTGCTGCGTGCTTCCCGCGGCGACCGAGGCCGACGTGGGGGTGATCGAGACCGCGGCGACTGTTTCGGTCGCAGTGGCGCTGGATCCGCTCTTGCAGCCGGCTTCGAATGCCAGCGTCGCAAGGAGAAACGACAGGAGTTGCCGGGTACGCACCGAGGTCTCCGGGATCAGACGGTGGCTGGGTGATGTCATACCGGTAAGGCGCAAGATCGCGAAGGCACGGCTCATGTGCGGCCCCCGACTGCCCCGACTGGTCCTCTCGCAGCGCTCGGACCGGATCGCCAACGGCTGCGATTGAGCGGGGAGCACCAGGGTTGGCACCGCGAGCGGGCCACCGCGCCTGCCATGAGCGAATGCGAAGGGGAGCGGTTGCGCAGTCGAAAGACCTGCTGTCAGTCGCCCAGTGCGACGACCCGGTAGATTGTTCGTCTCAGGTTTTGACGGCGGAAGAACAACCAGTCGACCAGGAAGACCCGCCAACCGCGAAGGACGTTACCACCATGAGATCACCGTTCGCGACTGCCCTGTTCGTCATCCTGATGATCGCCGTGATCGTCGCGGTCGACGTCCTCTTCTTCCGGCACCAGTTCTGGCCCCGGCTGGCGATGAACGTCGGCCTGGTGCTGGTCTTCATCGCGGTCTACTTCAGGTTCCTCAGGACCCTGTGACGCGGTGCGGCGGCCAATCCGCTCGGCCGCGCCCCCGTCAAAGCGGTGCCGGTCGGTGCGAGTTGTCATCGTGAGCGGAGCGAGCGCGGCTGGGCCTGAGCGAATGCGAAGGGGAGCGGTTGCGCAGTCGAACGACCTGCTGTTTCCCCAACGACGCGCAGCAGGTCCCCACCCCGGCGCTCACTGTCTCGTACTTGTTACGCTGTGCGTCTTACGGGCCTTGACAACGCGTGTTCCCGATGGCATGGTGAGCTCTGCGAAGACCCCATGACCAAGCCATCAATCTGTTGCCTCGCCGCGGCCCTCTGCTGGTTGCCAGCTTCTGCCGCCTCGGCACAGAGCGGTATACCCGGCACCAACCTCACCGTCGCCACACGGGTGCGCAGCGTCGTTGTGACCGGCGACACCACCAGTATTACCTATTCGCTCCTCAACGACACCACCAGCACGGAGAAGCTTTGGCAGTTTACGGTCAAAGTCACGGCTGGCGGTCGGAGCGTGCCGTTGCCGGGCGCGCCGTCGGACTGGGACGTCGACACGTTATACCGCGGTTTCGGCGCTGCCCACTGGGCGATGTTCAACAATGTCGTCGCTGGTGACTCATCGGCAACATTGTCTGTCAGCGCTATTGGCGTGCCCGGAATAGCCGATGCCTGGTATCGTGGCGACAGCATCGAGTGGGACCCTGACACCGGTGAAACGGTGAACGTGCATGATCCACTAAACGACGAATCCGTCAAGACCCAGACCCTCAGCATCGTGCCGATCCCCCCCCACCTTCGATTCCCTGGTCGACCGCTTGCACACCCTGACCGACAGCTCGTGTGCTCTGGGCTGGATTACCGATAGCGGGCTTTGCTCGGCGCTTGATGCTCATCTCACGGCGTCGCCGAGTGAGTACCTGGCATTCTCCGACGAACTCGATTCGGCTCGAACGCACGGCTCGGCGGTCTCGGATGCCGCGTACTTCCTGCTCCACGGCAATCTGACCTACATCAATACCGTCGTCGATACGTCGAAGCTGACGCTGCCGGATGTGTGCCACGCCAGCAACGGCAACGACAGCACGGTGGTGGCGCAATACAAGTACGCCGCATTCTCCACGATGCACGGTCCGTTCAATGTGACGCTTCCGGGCGGCGCGACGACGAATCTGTTTGCGGCGCACTGGGAGTACGTCGGCCGGATGTATCTCTACTATGCCGGGGTCGAGATCGCATCGACCTTTGTTCCGACCGAAAGGATCTGTCCTCAGTAGCGCACGGAGGTGACCTCGTTTTCGAGGCGAATGCCACGACAGAGTCGGTAAATGGCTAGCAGGCGTTCTCCGGCGAACTCGACTCGGGGCGGACCCACGGCTCGACGCTATCCGACGCCGCCTATCGGCGGGCGATGATTGCAGTTTCTGGCGCCTGAGCTGCGTCGGCGATCGCCGAATGGCCTTGACCAGTTCTTCCGCGACGGTATGGTCACCTCATTCCGTCGTCCTGGTTGAACGACCCGGTCACCCGAGCTGACATGCTTCTCTTCGAATTCGTCGTGGCTGGGCCGCCGGTTTCCGCCCAGACTCGCCGGCGCATCAGTGATCACCGATCTGACCGTGCAACAACGCCCGCTGGCAGGGCCATATGTTGTTACCCCGCCAAGCGCCGCGCTCGCGGGCGGGATCACGAAGGGGTCCGAGTTCCTGCACGTCGCGGTTTCGACATCTCCTTCGGACGGAGCGCTGAGACCACATGATATCTCCTGGGGATGCGCCCAGTCGCGGAGTCCTGGAACGCATTGCGGCGGATCACCGCGCACGTGGATATGACGTCGTGGTCGAGCCAAGAGGATCCGACCTGCCCGCCTTCCTGGTCGGCACCACGCCGGACCTCATCGCCCACCGGGGTGGCGAGCACATCGTTATCGAGGTGAAGAGCTCTCCCCAGGATGTTGATCGGCTGCAGCTGACCACGATTGCCGACCGAGTGGCGGCGCACCACGGTTGGCGCTTCGTGTTGATGGCGAGCGACCCCAGGGTGAACGATCGATCGGTCGGGTCCGTGCTCGACGAAGGCACCGTCCGTCGCCGGCTCGATGAAGCCCGGAGCCTGGCAGACAGCGGACATTCGGAGGCGGCACTCCTCTTGGCATGGGGCGCACTCGAAGCATTGCTGCGCCGGATCGTCGATACCGAGGAAGGTCGCCGGCGCAACGACCCGGCGTCGCTCCTTCGAAGCGCTGCGTCGGAGGGACTCGTCGGCCCCGACGATTGGACGAGGCTGAACGAAGCATTCCGGGTCCGGACTGCCATTGCGCACGGAACGCAGCCACTTCCTGAGCCTGGCACACAGGACCCGGGCGCGGCGGTGCGCGCACTGACGCGGATCGCCGAGTCGCTGCTGTCGGAGTTGGGCGAAGTGGATTGAGCCGCGCGGGCGCGGTCCAGAAGGTCGGGACCAGCAGGTCCCTCGACTTCGCGCGGCCGGCGGCCGCGCTGCGCTCGGGATGACACTGCCCCGCGCTGTGCTCGGGATGACAGTGGTGGGCGCGCTCGGGGCCGGCTCCGGGCCCCCTCCGTCGGGAGCTCTGTTGCCAGCCATGGTAGATTCCGGAACAACCAACAATGTGAGCCGCCATGCAATTCACTGCCGTATTCCAAGAGGTGCCGGAGGGTTTCACCGGCTTCGTCGAGGAGCTGCCCGGAGCCAATAGCCAAGGCGCCACTCTTGACGAGGTCCGCGCCAATCTCCGGGAGGCCGTGGCATTGGTGATGGACGCCAATCGCGAACTCGCCGAGCGGACGCTGGCGGGTCGGCAGGTGTTGCGCGAACCGCTGTTGATCCCGACGTGAAGCGATGCGAGCTGCTCCGGCACCTCGATCGACATGGCTGCCAACTTCTGCGTGAAGGTGGCAGCCACTCCGTTTATTGGAACCCGGTCACGCGAAAAGTGTCCACCGTTCCGCGGCATCGTGAGGTGAACGACGACCTGGCGAGAAAGATCTGTCGCGATCTGGAGATTTCGATCCCCTGACGGTGGTGTCAATATCCGTTCAGGCGAGAGGGCCGGCGGCGTGTCACCGCCGCTACCTGGTACCCCTGACCCAGTGGCTTGCCGGCTCGGAGAGGAACTGACGCACTGGAATGCCGTCGCCGCCGACCAGGAGCGATCGCGAGTTCCGGAACGCTGCCGTGAAAGCTGCAGTGCCGCGGTGGGTCTCCGGTACCCTGCCGGTCTTTACCTCGATCGCGGTCAGCTGCCGGCCAGCCCTGGTGACGAAGTCGACCTCGTCGTTGCCTTGGCGCCAGTAGTAGACGGCGCATTCGCCGCGCAGTTCGGCGTTGGCGAGGTGGGCGCCGACGGCGGATTCGACCAGCCGACCCCAGAACGCGTGATCACTCCGCGCTTCGTCGATCGAGAGCCCACTGGTGGCCGACATCAGGGCGGTATCGAAAACCTGAAGTTTGGGACTCGACCCCCGGCTCCGGGCCACGTCACCGGCGTACTTCGGCAGCCCGCGGACCATGCCGGCACCCGCGAGGAGATCGAGATAGTGCGCCAGGGTGGTGGTGTTGCCGGCGTCCTGGAGCTCGCCAAGCATCTTGGTGTAGGACAGCACCTGTCCGGAGTAGCGGCAGGCCAGGTCGAACAGCCGGCGCAGCAGCGCCGGTTTGTCGACTCGGCTCAGCAGCAGCACGTCGCGCGAGATCGAGGTTTCGATCAGCGAATCAAGGATGTAACGCCGCCAGCGGTCGGGGTGATCGACGAGCGGCGCGGCGCCCGGGAACCCGCCATGGAAGAGGAACGTCTCGACCGACCATCCGAAGGCGGCGTGCATCTCGGGAAGCGACCAGTGCGGCAGCGTGATGGTCTCGAAGCGGCCGGCGAGGCTTTCGGTGAGTCCGTGCGCGATGAGCAGCGGAGCGGAACCGAGGAGCACCACCTTGAGGGGCCGGCGAGCGCGGGAGTCCTCGTCCCAGAGGCGTTTCACCGTCTCCGACCAACCGCCGATCTTCTGGATCTCGTCGAGCACCAGCAGTGCGCCGGCCTTGCCGGTGACCTCGAGTCGGGCGGCGTCCCACTGCTGGGCGATCCAGTTGGCGCCGCGGAGGGTTGGTTCGTCGGCGCTGGCATAGCGGACCGGGATGGTGAGGTCGCCGGTGACCTGTTGGACCATGGTCGACTTGCCGACCTGCCGGGGGCCGGCAACGACCTGGATGAAGCGGCGCGGCTCCTCGAGGCGATCGCGCAGGACGGCGGCCTGGGGGCGGCGGAAGGGGCGGCTCTGTTTGCTCATGACGTTGAGTAATTTTACTCAGTGTACTGAGTAAATCAACGGCGGGTCGAGCCCGGCTCGAGCGCGAGTGCGGGTTGCATGAGCGGCCGTCGCTCGACGGGTTTACAGGGGCGCCATCAGATGCGGCAGGCCCCGACCCCGCAACGGGAGCGGTTCTGCGACGTATCGCTTCGCTCCCGCTGCGGTTGCCGGCGTCACGCGGCCTTCTGCTGCGGTGTGTCTCCCGCCGATGCCGCCTCACCGCTCATCGCGGCCACCGGTGTCGGTGAAGGGCCCGGCACCGGATCCGGCCCCGGCACACTGTTGCGCCGGGGCACGCCGACGCTGATGACGCTCTCCCATGCCGCCAGCTGCTCGGCGTCGCTCCCGAACCGGTTGCGGTTGAAACCGTCGAGGATCCGCACCAGTTCGACGGCGCGCGAGGTGGCCGCGTCGAGCTCGGCCGAGGCGCCAACGTGCCTGGCGCGCGCCAGAGTGGCGGCCTGCGACTGGGCGTCGAGCGCCGCAACCGCCGTACCGAGGTCGTCGACGAAGGTGGCGCCGAGCCCCAGGGCGACCAGAGCATCCTTGTTCGCGGTGGCGACATCGAGCATCGTCTTGGCGAACGGGATGAACAGCTGGTACGACCGGTGCTCCGGCGGCAGTTCCACGCCGAGCGGCGCGGTGGTCCCGGTGGCGTCGAGCGCGGCGGCCACCCGATAGAGGTGCCGCAGACGCTGCGTGACGCCGATCCGCAGCCCCTGCCGCCGGAGCCGGGCGACATGCTCGTCGGCTCGCCCCTTCTGCTGCTGGGAAACCAGCGGATCGCTCACTGCCACCTGGGCCTCGAGCGCCGCCACCTGGGCGGTGTAGCCCGGGTCGTCCGACGGCTGCGCCTGGCAGAAGTGAAGTGCCCGGGTGGCCATCGCCATTCTCCTGCGCGTTGGTGCTTTCATCGTTTCTCCCTGCCCCGGGGGTCCGGGGCTGCGGCGCGCGGCCGCGTGTGTGACGTCTGCCCGTGTCGGGCGTGGTGCACCGTCCGCGTTCGGGACGGTCGGCGAGGGGTACCGCGAGCGGCGTGCCAGAACGGCTGCCGCGACCGATTGCACCACGTTCGTGGCGTGCTCACAGCGCAAGTCGTTGCGGGGCCGGGCGTTGTAACTGACCGCCGGAATCCTGCCACGACCACCGGAATCCTGACCACGACCGCCGCAGTTCTGTCACTGTCCTTGCCGAGGGACACTGTGTCCTGATATCAGGACGGTTGGCAGGGTGCCGCGCGCCGATTCAGGAGGCCTGGTGACGGTGCATTGCGCGCGCTGTCCCGGTGCGGCGAGGTGTGACTGTCGACCGGCAGCGGGTGTGCGCCGAGTGGCGAGGTCGGTGTGATGACCGGGAGGGTGTGCGCGGCGAGCGACGCGGTGACAACGCGGAGCGGCGCGGTGCGCGTGCCTGGTGACGCGGTCGGTGTGGCGAGCGGCGCGGTCACAGCGCGGACAGGGGCCGTGACTGCACCAACTGCAGCAGTCGGCGCCCCGACTGGGGCGCTCGGAGCCCTGACCGGGGCGCTCGGAACCCTGACTGCGGCGGTCGGAGCTCCGCGTGCTGCGGTCTGCGCGTTGCATCCGGCCCTCGCAGCGCCGACTAGCACGGTCGCTGCGTAGAGCCCATCGATCATCGCGCCGACCGAAGCGGTCGCTCCGCTTACTTCTTCATCAGTTCCCGGACCGCCGCCTCGATCTGCTGGTCCCGCCCCGTGGTCATGACCGCCGGATCGATCGGTACCTTGATGTCCGGCTCCATCTGCGTCCCCTCGGCGAACTTGCCGTCCGGCATCCGCCAGCCGCCCATCGGAATCCCGAACACGAGCGACGGATCGATCTGGTTCTCCCACCAGACGAAGGTGCCGGTGCCCGGCGATCGGCATGCCCAGGGTCTTGCCGATGCCCTTGAGCTTGTAGGCCAGCGGGAAGAGGTGGCGCATCGGAGTAGTCGCTCTCGTTGATCAGCACGATCGACGGCTTGGTCCACTTGTCGGACGGGCTCGAACCCGACGAGCTGGCCATGCGGGATGATGTCGAAATACTTCTTGCCGCTCAGGAAGTCGGACAGCTGCTCGTGGATGTTGCCGCCGCCGTTGAACCGGGTATCGACGATCACCGCGTCCTTGTTCCAGCCGCGGCCCAGGATCTCATCGAACACGGTGCGCATGCTGGCGTCGTTCATCGACCGGACGTGGACGTAGCCGATCCTGCCGCCCGAGAGGGAATCCACCTCGTGCCGGCGCTGCTCGCACCCAGCGCTCGTACAGCAGGTTGTTCTCCGCGCCGGCGCTGATCGGGCTTGACGCTCTCGTCCCAGCGCGTGTTGGTCGCCGGGTCGAGCACCGAGAGGAGCGTCGAGCTTGCCGACCTTGCGGTTGAGCAGCGTCGTAGAAGTCGATCGCCGGCGTCGATCGGCGCGCCGTCGATCGCTCTCGATGAACGTCGCCGGCGTGCAATCTTGGACGCGGCCTTGTTCGGCCGGACCGCCCTCCACCACCTCGGCGATCTTCACGCCGTTGCCGGTCCAGGTGAAGTCGTAGAGCAGCCCGAGTGCCGCGGTCTGGTCGGTGTTCGGCTGTGCCGCTCCGGTAGCCGGCAGCCGGTGTGCGAGGCGTTCACCTCGCCGAGCATCTCGCTCAGCATCTCGGCAAAGTCGTAGTTGTTGTTGATGTACGGCAGGAAGCGGTGGTACGTCCGGTAGTAGTAGTTCCAGTCGACGCTGGTGATCTCGGGGTAGATAGCTTCTCCTTGAACTGCCGCCAGGCGTGGTCGAAGATGTAGGCCCGCTCGCCGGCGGTGCTTGAGGACCATCTCGCCGTCGGTGCTGACGGGCGTGACCTTGCCATCGTCGGTGGCCACCTTCATCGACCTTCCCGTCGGCCAGGACGAAGAGGAACTTGCCGTCGCTTCGAGAGCTCCATCGACGCACCGTCGGCGCCCAGCTTCGCGAACAGCTTGGTCTCGTGGGTCCGCGGCTCGGTGACCCAGAGGTCGATGCCTTTGTCGAAACTGGTGAGGTAGTAGAGCTTCTCGCCGTCCTTCGACAGCGACCCAGTCGCCGAGTCGGCGAGGTGTGGATGGTGAGGCGGCTTCTGCCGCTCGTCGAGGTTGACCCAGTCGATGCGTGATCGGCTGCTTCGCCGAGTCGGCGGCCGGCTTCGTCGCCTGTCGCCGTGCTCCTTCTTGCTCCTTCGTGGCCGTGTCCTCGCGCTCCTTGACGAGCGCCAGTTCTTCCTTGCTGAGCTGGAAGCGGTCCCACGCGGCGTGGTCGAAGAACATGCGCGTAGACGTCGCCGCTGACGTGAGCCCGCCGCCCTGCGTCGCGGTCGCCCTCGCGGTCCGAGGCCCAGATCATCGCCTTGCCGTCGAGCACCCACTTGGGCTGGTCGTTGTCGTAGCCGCTATGGGTGAGGTCGTGGAGCTCGCCGTTGCCGTCGGCCGAGACCAGGCCGACCTCGGGTGTGAAGATCCGGTCGTGGAGCCCGAACTGCGACGAGGAACCACTTGCCGTCGGGCGACCACGTGTAGTACTGGTCGCCGTCGGCGTACGAGTAGTTGTGCTCGGCGCGTCATGATGGTCCGGGTCTGCTTGCTGGCCAGGTTGACCACCTTGAGCACCACGCGGTTCTCGAGGTACGCCACTTCCTTCCCGTCGGGGGAGAAGGCTGGGCTGGTATTCCTCGGCCGTCGTCGCGATGACGGGCTTTTCCTCGAGCACGGTGGACGCGTAGAAGTACGGCTCTTCCTTCCGGACGATCGACGTTGGTCGTACACGTCCCAGCTGCTGTCGCGCTCGACGGCGTAGACCAGCGACCGGCCATCGGGAGTGAAGCGCACGCTGCGCTCCTGCCACGGCGTGTTGGTGATCCGCTTGGTGACGCCGCCCTCGATGCTGGTCACGAAGATCTCGCCCCGGAAGACGTACGCGAATTCCTTCCCGTTGGGCGAGAGGGTCGCCTCGGTGAAGCCGTCGTTGACCGGGACGATCTTGTCGATGGCGTGTGCGGCCGTCTTCGGCGATGCGAATGGCGACCTTCTTCGGCTCGCTCGCCCGGGGCCAGGGTGTAGATCTCGCCGTCGTAGCCGAAGCAGAGCGTGCCGTTGTTTGCGCGGGTCAGGAAGCGCACCGGATTCCGGGTGAAGTGGGTGACCGCGACTGTGCTGCGCCGGATTGGTGAGCGAGCTCTTGAAGACGTTGAACGAGCCGCTCTGCTCGCTCAGGTAGTAGAAGCCGTTGCCGTCGTCGTCGAAGACCGGGTTCCGATCCTCGCCGGCAAACGTGGGTGAGCTGGCGGTACTGCTTCGTCGCCATGTCGTACAGCCAGACGTCACGCGTGACGCACGAGGTGTGCGTGCTTCCGCCACTCGTTCTCGTAGCCCTTGACGTCCTCGTAGATCAGCTTGTTGCCGGCCGGGTCGAGCGGTGGCGTTGACGGCGGGGACCGGCAGCACCATCGTAACGCGCCCGCCCGCGGCCGGCACCGAGTAGAGCTGCGTCATGACGCCGATCGGGAACTGGGCGTTGGTGGCGAGCTCCTGGCGGTAGGCGGAGAAGAGGACCGCCTTGTCGTCGGCGGTGAACGGCGAGGGGATCTCGCCGGTGGAGTGGAACGTCAGGCGGGTGGCTTCACCGCCGGTCGCGGGCATCACGAACACGTCGAAGTTGCCGTAGCGGTCGCGAGGCGAAGGCGATCGACTTGCCGTCGTGGCTCCAGACCGGGTCCGAACTCGTAGGACTCGCCCAGGGTGAGCGGGGTGGCGCGTCGCCACCGGCCGCGGGGACGGAGTAGATGTCGCCCTGGTAGCTGAAGGCGATGGTCTGGCCATCGGGCGAGATCGGCCGGGTAGCGGAGCCAGAGGGGTGGATCAATAGCGCGAGGCGGATGCGGCGCCATGGCGCGGGTGCCGAGCGAGAGGGGGAGCAGCAGGCCGGCGGCGAGCCAGCGCGTGGTCCGGGGGGTTGCGAGCATCGGGCGAGTCTCCGCGGGGTGGCGTGGCACGACGAGCAGTAGAGAGTACGGTCGGGGCGCGGGTGGGGGAAGGTCTGGCGGAGTCTGCAGGGAGCGCGGCGGCGGGCGGTTCGCCCGCGTTCCGGTTTGTCGCCGTAGATTCTCCGGCCGGGTTCGTCGTACGGCATCCCGTTCCATGGAGGTCGACATGCGCCGCAACTATGTGGTTGTCTCCGGGCTGGTTTTCGGCATGGTCGCTATCGCGCAGGCACTTCGCGCGCTGAACCATTGGCAATTGCAGGTCGGCCCGGTGCAGGTGCCGGTCTGGGCGTCGTGGGTGGCGTGCTTCATTGCGGCGAGCCTCTGCGTGTGGGCGTTCGGGCAGTCCAAAGCGTAGCGCGATTCCGGAAACACCGGCGAGGGGGCAATGGAACAGGCGATCCTGCTCGAGATGGTGACGCAGAACCGGTACACCAGCTCGTTCGCGTTCAACCGTATCACGGCGGAGAATGCTCGCTATCGGGTCAACGATCGTGCCGCATCGGTGGGATTCATCTATCGGCACCTGGGCGAGACGCTGTGTCGATTCGGCAACTTTCTCGGTGCGCCCAGTGACGTCGTCAATACGACGATGGGTCGAGAGGACGAGGGGGAGGAGTTCGATCTCGCCACCAGCCGGCAGTTGGTGGAGCAGGGCTACCAGATGCTCGAACGGGTCATTCGTGAGACCACCGCAGAAGGATGGCTCGAGACGGTGGACACGCCGTTCTTCGGCACGGTGTCGAAGGCGCGGATGTTCGCGCACGCGCTGTTCCATACGTCACACCACGCGGGCCAGATCTCGTTGACGCTGTCGCGAGGGGGGTAGGGCACCGCGTTTTCGTGCGCCATCGATGCGACAGCAATGACCGCAGTAGCTTGACTGAGTCCAGGCTCTCCCTATGATCGCGAATGCAATTCCCTCCAGCTCGTCGGCCTGGTACGAGGCCGCCGCGCGGCGGCTTGTCGCGGTTGACCGCTTCCGCCGGATACCTGCTAGCTGTTACCTTCCACGGTACTATCAACGGTGGGTAAGCTCCGCCGTGGAGGGTTCATCTTCGTGACATGGAAGGGCGATCACCCACCCCGCCACGTTCACGTCTATTGCGACGGCGAGTTCGTGGTGAAATGGGATCTCGGGAACTGGCTACCCATGAGAGGCGAAGCCACCGATCGGATCCGACGCCTGATCGCTGAACTGCAGGAGGAGGGAGCGCTGTGAAGATCACCGCCGTCGAGGCGAACAACCGCAAGAAGGTGTTCGAGGTCCGCACCGCCCGGGGCACGCTTGACTATCCCTATGCCAGGCTCGATGTCATGCCGAAGAGCGCGGACCGCGTCGTCGATGTCTATTCTGATCCCGAGGCCGGCCGCGAAGCCTTCACCTACCGGCTGGAGTCCGGGTCGGAGGACACCATCCATCTCGACGCCGTCCTAGAGTACCACGAAGACCCCGCGTACCTGAACGAGGTCCTCATGTATCGCCTCACGCTGGAGGCCCGCAAGGCGATCGAGCAGAGCGATCTTGCCAAGCGGGAGGTGGTCCGCCGACTCGGCACGTCTCCCAGCCAGCTCTATCGGCTCCTCGATCCGGGGAATTCCGCCAAATCGGCCGGGCAGCTGCTGGCGCTGCTCCACCTGCTGGGTCGCGAGGTGGACGTGGTGGTCCGGCCCGCGAAAGCCCGCGGACCGGAGCCCACCAATGTCTTGCAACCTGTCGTGGCGGATCGATCGCCCCTCGACGTACGTGCGGTGCGCAGCAAGTTGCGCCGGGGGGAACTGACATCTCTGGTGCGCGAAGAACGGGAGCGGTCGAGGGAGCGGATCGTCGAGGCGGTCTCTGACGCGCGGTTGCTGCCGACGGGCCGCGCTGCATCGAAGCCGCCGCGCCGCCGGCGGCAGAAGCGCTAGTCGTTCGACGGCGTCACGGAGCGTCCCGGTCACGCCGGGTGCTGTCCAAGAGCCCGCCCCGAGCACCGCGAGGGGTCGGCGATGCTGAATGACAGGCGGCGTGACGACGCCAAGGAGCCAGGGCTGTGATCTACCGCCCGCTGACCGATCTGGTCATTACGCTGCACTTCGCGTTCCTGCTCTTTGTGGTGGGTGGCGGTTTCCTCGCTCGCCGTCATCGCTGGCTCATTGCACCGCAGCTGCTGGCCGCGGCGTGGGGTGCTTATGTCGAGGCGATGCCGGGTCTCATCTGTCCGCTCACGCCGCTGGAGAACGCACTCGCATTGCGAGCGGGTGGCGCGGGCTACCGTGGTGACTTCATCGCGCATTACCTGGTCCCGATCATCTATCCGGACGGTCTCACGCGGACAGCCCAATGGCTGCTCGCCGTATTTGTCGTTGCGATCAACGTGGCCGCGTACCTCTGGCCGCGGCGGCGACGCGAGCGTCGTGCGGGCGTGGTGGGGTAGCTGCCGCCCTCGGTGGGTCTGCTTGCCGAGCTCGGGCTCAAAACCCGAGCGGCCGACAATCATGGCGTTCAAGCCTGTTACAGACCGCGCCACCGCGGGGCAATCGGGAGTATATCGTTGTTCACCGATCAACCCGGAAGGCCGCACGATCCCGCCGTCCCCAGGATCGCCGCCCATCCCATCGCACAGGCGTCAACTACCATGCGGCAAACGAGAGTTCCGGTCTCCGTCGGGCCCCTGTTCCTCCTGATGTTCCTGCTGGTCACGCTGGTCTTCACGCCGGTGCTGTACGGGGAGAGTGCTCCCGCGGCGAGTCCCGCGCGCGGTCCTGCGGTGCCCACCGAGCCCCAAGGCCAGCATTGGTGGCTGTGCCGGTACCGTGTCCTGAAGGATGCCAGCCAACCGGTGTTGGGGAGCCTGATGTATTACGCGCTGATTGTTTCAGGTGATGCCACGCCGAACAACATGGCGGAGCATTTTGTCGGGTATGTCCGGCAGAACTACCCGGCCGTGAAGGACGTGACGGTCTTGCAGGCCTATTGCGCGAGAAGCCCCGACGACGCCCCGGGCCGGGCAAACGCGATGGACATGTTGCAGCAACAATGGGCCTCGAGTCACACCGAGGCGATCAACATCAAGTGGACCGACTCGCCAGCGGAGAATGCGGCGATCGACGCGAACGCGGCATCAGCAGCGGCGGCGGCAGCGGTGCCAACGGCGGCGGCAACTCAACGGTACGTGTTCTGCCAATCAGAGTGGGCCCCCGCAACAAGCGACGCCACCGGTACCGTCATGTATGTCAGCGATGTCTTCCCGGCAGACATGCCGCCGGCACTGACGCGAACGGGGGGACATCCGTTGCCCCCGAACGCCAATTCGGCGCAGATCAACAGGATCAGTGCGCTCCAGGCATCGTTCTTTGCGTTCCTCCAGAAGCGATATGGCTACGAGGATTCGGGCGGTTATCCCGTCAGCTGCGCCGCGGGCTTTCCGCCGACCGCCGGGGGGCTCCAGTCTGCGCAACACGACAAGCAGACCACGGAAGACGGGGTCAAACAACGCAAGGGGCAGGTCGTCGAGACCGGCTGGAAGGACCAGTAGGCGCAGCTTGCCGGGCTCGGACTCGGCCCCGGTTCGACGATTTTCCCGCCGTCAGCGCGTGCGCCGGACGGGTTCCCGGTCGACGTTCCGTTCATCGTCGGACTGTCGGCGTCGGCACTTGTTGGCGATGGTCCGTCGTATTGCAGCCCAATCCGGGTTCACTGCGGTGTTCGCAGTAGATCTCGGCCCGGCGGGGTGGATTGCCGCGAGGGTCTGCAACCAGCGCCCGGGGGAATGGCGGCTGTTCGATCCACTGGCGTGGGCCGACCCGATTGATGGATTCGACGGTCCGCGGCTGACCCCGCGGAATCTCTGGTGTAATCGACCGGGGGAGCCGCCGCGTGCTTCGGCGCGTCGTCATTCCGCCTGATCGCGGGTCTATGTTGCGAGTGGCGCGGGCTTGGCGGGGGTGGTGAAGTAGATTTGAAAGTTAGGCGGCAAGCGTCGGACCGTCAAGGACACTCAGAGCGCCTGGACTCCGCCGGTGAGGGGTCTCGTCACAAGCAAACGCGGGGGCCACATGTCCGTGTCGGTGAGCACTCCACCTAAGAACGACGCCGGTTCCGTTCCACCGGACCCATGGCCCGTTGCTCAGCGCGTCGCGTTCCGGTTCATCTGCTCGTACGCTGTGCTCTACCTGGTCCTGGAGCGCCTACTCCAGAGTGACCTGCAATTCCAGTGGGAGGCCGGTCTCGCTCCGGGAGCTGGTCCGCTCCTGGCGGCATACGCCAGGATCTGGGCCCCGGTCGTCGTCTGGACGGCGAACCACGTGCTGCATATCGCTCGGCCGCTAGTTTTTCGCCCGGACGGCAACTCCGACGGCATCTACGGCTACGTCGAGCTCTTCTGCGTTGCCGCTCTTGGGTGCATCGCCACAGTGCTCTGGAGTGTCGCGGATCGCAAGCGCACCGACTACCGCCGGCTCTTTGCCTGGCTCAAGATCTGCGCTCGCTATGCGCTCGCGTTCTCCATGCTCAGTTACGGCATGTTGAAGGTGCTGAGAGTCCAGTTCTCCACCCCCGATCTGACGGATCTGCTTGTCCCGCTCGGTTGGAGTTCGCCCTTCGCATTGTTCAGGAACTTCATGGGCTATTCGGCGCTCTACACCATCTTCGCCGGTATGGGTGAGGTCGTGGCCGGTGTCCTGCTCTTCTTCAGGCGCACCAGCACGCTTGGCGCGCTGATCGCCATCGCCGTGATGGTCAACGTTGTCGTGTTGAACTTTGGGTATGACTGGCCCGAGAAACTCGACGCCATTCACCTCGTGTTACTGGCCGTGCTGATCGTGGCTGCGGACGCCAATCGCCTCCTCAACGTCCTGGTTCGCAACCGCCTCGCGATGCCGGCGAATCTCGACGTGCCCCTCATCATGCCGTCCCACCACGTCGCCAGAACGTGTATCAAGAGCGCGGTGATCGCGTACTTCGGCATCTGCGCCATGTTGTACCCGATGTGGATCGTCAGGACGTATGGAAGCCGCTCGCCGCTGTATGGCATCTATGACGTCCAGCAGTTTACGCGTAACGGACATTCGCTCCCGCCGCTCACCACGGACTCGGTGCGATGGAAACAGGTCGTCATCGAGGGGCCGCACCAACTGTGGCTGGTGATGACGAACGACGACTGGCACAACTACCGCATTAATTACGACTCGACCACCCTTGCGCTGACTATCTTCACGGGGCAGAAGCCGACGACACCAAACGCCTTGTCATTCACGCCATCGGGACCAGGCGAATTCACGCTGCGGGGTGTCTTCGTCCAGGACACCCTGGTCGTCACCCTGAAACGCTTCGATGAAACGACATTCAACCTCTTGAGCCGGCGATTCCGGTGGGTCAACGGCCAGCCGTGACGCTGGCGGCCGCCTAACATACGCTTGCTGCGGGCGGCCGCGCAGCGGGGATGTACCTTCGGTACAGAGCGCGGCCGCCGCAGAAGCGCAGGGTCGTTAGGGAGCAATTCAAGGAGGAGTGAATGGCTGAGCTTCGAAAGGTGCGTGCAGTGCTCAGGCTTGCCGTCGTCTCCGCCGTCTTCTGGGGCTCCGCCGCACTCCTGGGTCGCATCGGATATGATATCGTCGAAGGGCACCCGCCGTTTGTCTTTGCTTTGGTTCCCTGGTACCTGACACGGTTCTTCCTGGTCGGTGCTACGCTGGGGTTCGTCGGCGGGGCGATCTACGCGGGGGCTATCGCACTGGCGCCCAATGCGGACAACCTCAGTGCCTTCACCGCGAAGCGTGCGGCGTTTCTTGGTGCCCTTGGAGGCGGAATCGTCTTTCTCGTCGTCAGAGTAACACTTCTCACCGGTGTTACTGCCGGCTTCGTGCCTACTGTTCTTGTTCCAACTCTCGTGTTCGGAGCACTGGGCGCCGCGACCGGTCTCGGCATCCTCGGTACAGCCAAACGCGGCGAACTGAAGTCGGGCGGAGCGTCGCCCAAGTCGATTGCTCCCTAACAGGCGCTTGCTGCGGTCGGGGCCAGACGCGCCGGGGCCGCCGCGTTAGATCGATTTGGGGAGGGCGGCGGCCCCGGCATGGCCCCGCCGCAGAAGCGCAAGGCGTTAGCAACTGTCTTGGTTGTCAAGCATGCTTCGGGTCCCACGTGCGGTGCTGACGCACCATGGCGCTCGGGATCGTGAGCAGTTTGCGCATGCACGCGGTGAGCGCCACTTTGGCCGGTTTGCCGGCGGCCCGCAAGCGCTCGTAGAAGGCGCGCAGCACCGGATTCCAGCGCACGCCGACGAGGGTCGCCATGAATAACGCCGCGCGGACAGAACCCCGCCCACCCCAGACCAGGCGCTTGCCGCGGAGGGTGCCGCTGTCGCGGTTCAGCGGGGCGACACCCACCAGGGCAGCGATCTCGCGGCGCGACAGGCGGCCGAGTTCGGGCAACTCGCCGACAAGCGTCAGCGCGGTCACGCGCCCGATGCCCGGGACGCTTTGCAGCAGGTCGAGCCGCGCCTGGTTCAGGGGGCTCGCCGCGACAGCGGCATCGAGCTCGGCATCGACGTCGGTGAGGCGCTTCTCGAGCCAGCGAATATGTTGCGTGATATCGCGCTTCACCAAACCGCGCGCAAAGCCCAGGCGATTGCGCTCGGCCGTGAGCATGTCGAGCAATTGGCGCCGCCGGGTCAGCAGGCTGTCGAGCAGTTGCGCCGCGTCATCGGGCAACGGGCGCGGCACGGGCCGTACGCGCTCAGCGAAGGTGGCAAGGATCGCGGCGTCGAGGGCATCGGTTTTCGCCAGATGCCCCATCGCCTTCGCGAAATCCCGCACTTGGCGCGGATTCACGACGACGATCGGCAGGTCCGCTCGGGCGAGTGCGGTGACCACCAGTCGCTCGAAGCCGCCGGTGGCTTCACAGACGAGCAGCGTCGGGTGCAGCGTGGCCAGCTGCGGCACCAGCTCGCCCAGCCCCGCCTCATCGTTGGTGACGGTCCACACCTGACCGTCGGGCAGGGACGCCACCTCGAGGGTGGCTTTGGCAACATCGATTCCGATGAAGTGGTCCATACGGCGCTCCGTCCATGAACGATCGACGTGGCCCAACCTTGCGTGATGCGGGTTTGCCCCCGGCAACTGTTCGGGCTCTCGGCGATCAACGACGGGTGGCGCCCCCGCTAACGCACGGGCTTCAGGCCCTTAGGCAGATCGGGCTACCACCCTGGCGAGAATGTACCTTTGATGCTGAATTGAGAGATACAAGGCGGTAAAGAGGACGGCCTTGTCGTCGGCGGTAAACGACGAGGGGATCTCGCCGGTGGAGTTCCAGGTGAGGCGTGCGGCTTCGCCGCCGGTCGTGGGCATCACGAAGATGTCGAAGTTGCCGTAGCGGTCGCTGGCAAAGGCGATCGATTTGCCGTCGTGGCTCCAGACCGGGTACGACTCGTAGGACTCGCCCAAGGTCAGGGCGTGGGCGTCGCCGCCGGTGGCAGGGACGGTATAGATGTCGCCCTGGTACGAGAAGGCGATGGTCTGGCCATCGGGGGAGATGGCGGGGTAGCGGAGCCAGAGCGGGGGACTGTCAGCCGGCGCACGGTGGCGTGCGACGGCGTGGGTGCCGAGTGAGAGGGGGAGGAGGAGGCCGGCGGCGAGCCAGCGGGTGGATCGTGGGGTGGCGAACATCGGCGGTCTCCGCTCAGGAAACGTGGCGTGGTGAGGGGTAGAGAGTATGGTCGGGGGGTGGGTGGGGGAAGAGGTCGGGGGGACCTCGAGCGGTCGCAGACCAGAAGCAGGCTATCAGGTCTCCGGTGATTCACGTTCGAACGCGTTGTATTTCCACAGCAACACACAGGCGATCGCAATCGCTATCGCCGTCACGCAATCGGGCAACAGGCGCAGGTGGGTGGGGGCGGCGAACGTCTGCGCGCCGACGCCAATGCCCGCGAGAGCGAGCGCGCCCGCGAGACGCCAGGTGTTATCGTTGCGTTGACGAGCCTGAACGCCGTTGGGTTCGCACTCCGTAAGTGCTGCCAGAGGCCGGACCTCCTTGACAGCGCCTGTACCTGGCGGGATACTAAACGTGGTGCGCTGCTCACACCTCATCGGTAACGAAGTGGTGGCGCCTACCCCTTAGAACTGGAGCAACCGTTATGTCAGACATCCGGGTGGCCGGACGCCGTCTCTTGATGTCCCTTTGCCTCCTCTTCGGCGTGGCCGTGATCGCCCGCGCTGAGGAAGAATATCCGGGGTTCAACCCCGGCTCGTTCAGCGGCTACTGCAACAGCGGCACCTGTTGCCCAGTCTTCGGCAGCCAGGGCTACACGGGGTGCGCTGACTCGTGCGGGGAAGGAGACGTGGCTCAAGGCTATTACATTACGTACGGAGATCTTTGGTGCACCGGCTACACGACCTGCTAAGACCGGCGTGACGCCGGCGGAAGGGGCGGGCTGCCATCCGTGGACCTTGCCACTCATGTCACCGATAAGACACCTACTGTGGGAACAGCCACCAGACGCGCGTTCGTTGCGTCATTGCTGACTGCTGCTGCGATCCCTGCATCTTCGGAGCCGCTTGCCTTCGCTGGTACTTTTCCGGGACCTGGCGAAAGTGGATCGTGGGACTTGGGTTGGATCCAGCGGGTGGTCGGGGACGCCCGCGGTGTGTTCGATATTACCAGATTAGGTCAGGAGTACGTCAGAATGATCCACTGGCGGGCCGCCGCGGAGGGAGTATACGGTGTGGGCTCTCAACATGTTACGACGGTGGCGGTCTTCCGCCAACAAGGTGTGATGCTCGCATTTGATGACGAGTTCTGGGGCCAATATCGCATAGGTGAATATATCGCATCTCGCGGCGATGGCGGTGAGCGCTTTACCGGGAACCCGATCGGGCTGACTGCTTCACGCGGTTCACTCCAGTACCGTGATAGCATTGAGGGATTCCTACAATCCGGGGGAATCTGCCTCGTGTGCGCGGTGGCGTTCCAGGCGGCCGTTGTACATGTCCAAGAGCAAAGTGGCTCTTCGGCGGCCGATGCTGCGAAGATTGCGAGGTCGCATCTTCATGACGGTGCCACGCTTCAGCCATCTGGAATCTTCGGGCTCGTCGCGGCGCAACAAGCAGGTTGCGGACTGATCGGTGGCATAGCATGAGTCTCTCTGGCCTAGACTGGTCTTCTCTCCGGTGTCGGGGTTGGAATTGACTGCTTCTCGTATCCTCGATCGACTCTTCGCAGCTTCGACCGGGATCGTTCTGGTCATTGCGGGCTACTTGTTGGTGCGGCCACACTCTGGGTTGCTGACCCGCGCAATCGGCCAGTTGGTACGCAGATCTCAAGTGCATTCTTACTTGACAACTCACTGGCATGACGTGTGGTCGACTGGTTCATTTGTTGCGCCTCGGGACTCGGCGCTCCGTGCGGGTCGGCCGATGCTTGTGGTTTTCTCCGACTACCAGTGCCCATACTGTCGCCGTCTCGATTCCGAACTTGTCGCGCTTGATCGCGAAGGTCGTCGGCCAGTGGTTTCATATCACCAATTTCCGCTCGCGATCCATCCAGGTGCACATCCAGCCGCTGAAGCGGCTGTATGTGCTGCCCGGGCCGGGCAATTCGCAGTTGTGCACCATATGCTGATGACGACGACATCATGGGAAGCCGCCGGAAGCGCTGACTCCATCGGCTCGTTAGCACGGATCTCAAGTCCGGTATTCTGGGCGTGTGTCCATTCACCCTACCCCGATTCCATATTGTCGGCGGACAGTGCGTTGGCAAACATGCTCGGTGTGCAAGCAACCCCTGCGATCATTTCACATGGCCGGGTGGTTCAAGGTCTGATACCCGCCGATTCCTTGGTCGCATTGTCCAGGGATCAGCCAAGGAAGTCAATGCACATCTTTGGCTTCGTGGTCACGTTCTGAGACGGATTGTGCTCGTTGTCGTTTGTGGTTGGCGGGTTGATCTTTCGCGCCGGACTTCGGAACTTGGATGATACCCGCCTGGCGAAGTCAATACCAGGACGGACCGCTCGGCCGTACGTGCCTCGCTACATCGGCCTTACGGAAGGGCGGGCATTCGCCCGCAGGCACGGGTACGAGGACGCACTTATTTACGTTTGCAGTGGACAGCCAAAGGTACGCCAACACCCACGGTACGAAGGGTCCAGCCTAACCCATATGGTCCGGCTGTTCAGTTGGCGACCGGCACGGAAGACGATAGCGATGGCCGGCATACTGGCTGCCTGCGTCCAGCGATCGATTGCGGCACAGGCCGCGCTGCCGTTCGTGCGAATCGTGTCCATGGACACCACTGTTGGCGCCGCCGGATTCGGCCGGTCAATCTCGATATCGATTGGCCGCTCGGGGCGGACCTGCCTTGCCGACATCTGGGATTCACGGATTGTCTGCCTCAACCGGGTTGGTCGTGTGCTGTGGACTGCGGGCGGTCATGGACAGCAGGCGGGCCAGTTCCACGAACTGCTCCGAATAGCCGTCTTGCCAGACGACCGTGTGATCGCGTACGATGCATTCGGACAGCAACTGACGCTCTTTTCCCCGGACGGCCGCTTCACGAGACGCTTCCATCTACCAATTCACTTCACCGAATTGACTGGGATAATTGCTTTGCCCAGAGGAACGATCGTGGTCGCGGGCGTGGCTGCTGACACCGGTCAATCGACCGACTGCGCACTACACGTCTTCTCGTTAAGTGATTCACTGCACTATATCCGTTCGTTTGGACTTATCCCGGAGTCCTCAGACCGCGCCAAGGCTCGCCTCTCGGGAGCCGGACCGGTAAGTGCTATGCACGATACACTGATATACGTTAGACCGTTCCCGTATTCGGTCTACGAATACTCACTATCTGGTCGAGTCCTCCTCGAAGGTGACGGACCGAGCGCCGCAAACGTTACTAGCCCGGATAGCGAGTTTGCCCGCGGCACCATCAACGGCATGACCGGATACACGGTCAATAGTCAACACGCCCACACATTTCTTGCGGGAGCCTTTAGTGTTGGCGGCGGGATCCTTCTCACGCTACGCAAGACAGGTGACGACGTTTGGCTGGACAGCTTCAACTCAAAGAGCTATCGTTGGGGTGCCGGAATCCGAGTGGCGGCGTCGCTTGGCGTGACCGGGGCGGATTTCGACCGGACGACAGGCAATGTCGTGTTCACATCAAAGTGCCGCGGGGTCACATGTCTTCGGTACTTCCGCATTGGAAGGTGACTCAGTGCCCACCGCGCGCGGGGCGCATGACGATGCCAAGCTGCGGCCGCCAGGCCGTGTTCGCATGAAGTGGCGCGCAGTGTTGGTCCGGCCTGTGATAGCCCTGATGGGCGCGTTGATTTCCGTTCGATCAGCAAGCGGCCAGGACACGGCACAGCGGTCAAGTAAGATTCGAGGTGATACGGACGTTGTAATATGGCGGGGCGGTGGTGCATTGGCACGGTCGGTGTCGCCCGTTGTCATTCGGCGGATCGCCGGAGTGGTGCCCAGCGAGCCATTTGGCCGGATTGCCGCGATAGCTGCGCTGCCTAACGGTGGCGTGGTTGTATATGACCAAGAGGGTGCCACCGGACCGGTTCTTCAGCTCCTCGATAGCAGCGGCGCGTTCGTTCGCGAAGTTGCGCGCCAAGGTTCAGGGCCCGGTGAGATTCGCGGCGCTGTGCGGCTGGCGGTGTCCGCCGGCGGGCTGATATATGCTTTCGACATTGGCAACATGCGAGTCGAAAAGTTCTCGGCAAATGGAAAGTACTTGGGGAGCATACGCGTATCCGTGGTCCCCGGCGAATTTCCGGTTCGCCCCGGCACCGGTGACACGGTATACGTTGCCGCCCGAACCGCAGCACCGGTGATCGTTGCGGGCAATCCGCGAAAGCTCGCATACATCAAGTACGATGGTTCCGGTCACGTTGTCGATTCCGTGTTTGTACCCTTACCGTGGCTCGTCGCGCCCCGTCCGAATACACAATATGATCCGACGAATCACCTCACGGTCTTGGCAGATGGCAGCACAGTTCAGTTTGCTGACGATCGGCTGGGCTTCCTTAAAGGCCGGTCTCCGCAAGGCAGCCGGGCCCTGATAGCTGAGTATTTGGCAGGGCCAGTCAGATATGGAACCGGGGAGCGGTCTGAGCGACAGGCCCAGCTTGATTTTGTCTATGATGCGATGCGCGGCAAAGGGCATCCGGTGCCGAGACCGATCGTGCCAGAATACCGCCCGGCGTTCGATCGTGTCGAAATTGATCCGGAGTCGAGAATCTGGTTTGTACGGACCGTGGCCGCGAAGAAGACCGATGCCGGGTCACCACCGCACCGCCCGGCACCCGGGTCCGAGACCATTCCCAAGCTGAACTACTCGCCGATTAGGGTCGCTGCCGCATTCCGTTCGGACGGATCTTACCTTGGAGAAGTCTCGCTTCCCGACAGGGTCGACCTGGTCAGTATCGCCGGTGACGTGATGTGGGTCGTCCAACCCGGCCCAAGTGATGTGGACGTCCTCATAGAGATGAGAATTCACCGCTGAATTTCACGGGGTTCGCCTGAGCCTCCAACCTGTGAAAGGTTGGAGTCATCTACAACCGCATACCGTACCCGCCCGAAGGTCAGGGGGCGTGGCGCTGGTCGACAGCGATGACTCGGCGCTGGCGGCGGCGGGAGTGTACGTGGTGGTCGAGCCGGCGGGCGAGATGCCTCGGGTCTTGCGGTTCCATCAGCCCCGGCGCCCTTTCCGCCTGCCGATCACGGGTCTATCGTTCGCAAACCTCCGCCCCAATCCACCCGTGACCAATCCGCCGACGCATGACGTTACCCAGTTGCTCGCCGCATGGCAGGCGGGGGACGAGAGTGCGCTCGAACGGCTGATGCCGCTGGTGTACCAGACGCTGCAGGAGATCGCCAGCCGCTATCTCCGGCGGGAGGACGTCGGCCACACGCTGCAGACGACGGCGCTGGTGCACGAGGCCTACCTGCGGCTGGTCGGCACCGATCGCGCCTGGGAAGGCCGCCGCCACTTCTTTGCGGTGGCCGCGACCACGATGCGGCGGATCCTGGTGGACCATGCCCGCGCCCGGCACCGACTCAAGCGCGGCGGCGAGGGCCAGCGCGTGGAACTCGACACCATCGCCGCCCCCGGCGACCGCGACCCGATCGATATCCTCGCGCTCGATGCGGCACTGACCGCGCTGTCGCGCGAAGATCCCCGCAAGGCGCAGGCGGTCGAGCTGCACTATTTCGGCGGACTCAACTATCCGGAGGTGGCCGAAGCGCTCGGCATCGCCGAAGCCACGGTGCATCGCGACCTGCGCTTTGCCCGCGCCTGGCTGCGCCGCGCTCTCGACGACGGCGGACGATGACGCCGGGCGAACGTTGGCGACTGGTCGAGTCGCTCTTTGCCGAAGCGGCCGAGCTGCCGGAGGATCAGCGCGCCGCATGGCTCGACGCCGCGTGCGCCGATCCCGATCTGCGAGCCGAGGTTGCCCGGCTCCTCGAGGCCGACGGTTCGGCTACCCACGACGATGCCATTCGTGCCGTGGTGAGCGACGCGATGCAGCAGGCAGCGGAGAGTACCGCGCCACCCGATGCGGTGGTCGGTCGGTGGCGACTGATTCGCGAGGTGGGGCGTGGCGGGATGGGGACGGTCTACCTTGCCGAGCGCGCGGACGGCCAGTATCGCGGTCACGCGGCGATCAAGTTCGTGCGCGGCGTTCTTGCCGATCCCTTGCGGCGCGAGCGGTTCCTGGCCGAACGGCAGTTCCTGGCGGATCTCGACCATCCGTCGGTGGCGCGGCTGCTCGACGCCGGCAACACCGCCGATGGCACGCCGTACTTTGTCATGGAGTACGTGGACGGCCGCAACATCGTGGAGTACGCCGACAGCCACGCCCTGTCTCTCGCCGAACGGATCGAACTCTTCCGCCGCACCTGCAACGCGGTGCAGCACGCCCACGAAGCGCTGGTGATCCACCGCGATCTCAAGCCGTCCAACATTCTGATTACCGCGGATGGGTCGCCGAAGCTGGTGGATTTCGGGATCGCCAAGCTGATCGACGCCGGCGTTGCCGGAGCGGGCGAGAGCGCCACCATCAACCGCGCGCTCACCCCCGCGTATGCCAGCCCCGAGCAGATCCTCGGCCGGCGCGTCACCGTCCAGACCGATGTGTACTCGCTCGGTGTCGTGCTGTACGAACTGCTCACCGGTTCGGTGCCGTTCGCGCGCCAGCGCACCACGCCAGGGGAGTTCGAGCAGATGGTGGCGCACACCCAACCGCCTCGACCGAGCGCCGTTGCGCGCGATCGGTCGTGGCAGCGGGCGCTGCGCGGTGATCTCGACACCATCCTGCTCACCGCCCTCGCCAAGGATCCGGCGCGGCGCTACGCATCGGTGGCAACGTTTGCCGAAGACCTGCGGCGCTACCTCGTCGGGGAACCGGTGCTGGCGCGGTCGGATTCGTGGCCGTACCGCGCCGGGAAGTTCATCAGCCGCCATCGCGCCGGCGTCGCGACGGCGACAGGGCTGGTCGTGATGATCGCCGCGCTGGTGGCGTTCTACACGCTGCGTCTCACCGCCGAGCGTGATCGCGCCCGGTTGGCCGCGCGCCAGGCGGAACAGGTCTCCGCCTTTCTCACCGATCTCTTTTCCGGTGCCGATCCGACCCGTGGCAGCTACACTGACCTGACGGCCCGGCAGCTTCTCGACCGCGGTGCAGCGCGGATCGAATCGACGCTGGCCGGCGATCCGCGAATGCGCTCGCGGCTGCTCGGCGTCATCGGCGGCGTGTACGTCACCACCGGCCAGTTCCGCGCCGCCGACTCGTTGCTCAACGTGGCGCTGGCGCTCCGGCGGACGGTCATTCCGCAGGATGATTCGATCGCGGGCGTGATACTCACGTCGCTGACCGACGCGGCACGACTCAACGGCCACCCCGCCGCGGCCGACAGCTACGCGGTGCAGGCGGTGACGATCTGGCGCCGCGCCGGTCCGTCGAGTCTTCCGCTCGCGACGAGCGTGCTGCAACGAGCCGAAGCGCGACGTGAAATGGGAGACTTCGCGACGTCCGAGTCGCTGTACGTCAGCGCGCTGAACATGACCGAGCGGCTGCTGGGCACCGAACGCACCGAGGTGGCCGACGTGCTCAACGATCTCTCGCTGGTCTACCAGGCGGAGGGACGATACGACTCGGCGTTCAGCACCGAGCAGCGCGCGCTGCAGCTGCGGCAGCGGCTGCTCGGCCCGGGGAGCTGGGCGGTGTACAACAGCGAGCACAACATGGGATCGATCCTCAACACGTGGGGCCGCTACACCGAGGCGGAACAATGGGCGGCGCGCGCGGTGCGCGACGGTACCACGCTGCTCGGCGCGAGCGACCCGCGCCGCCTCAACACGCTGGCGCTTTATGGCGGGATTCTCGGGCGGCTGGGGCGTGACGCCGAGTCGGATTCGGTGCTGCGCGAGGCGGCAACCGCGCTCGAGAACCGGCCCGGACTGGAGTTGCGACTGGCGGCCACGCTGCGCAACTGGTCGCGCACCAAGGCGGCGATGCACCAGGGAGACAGTGCCGTTCTCCTGGCCCGGCGCGGGCTGGCGCTAACCCGGCAATTCCGCGGCGACAACAATCCCGAGACGTTGCTCGCCCAGCGCGACCTGGCCACCGCCGAAGCGGCGGCGGGAGACACCGCGGCCGCCGCCAGGGAACTGGAGGCGACGCTTGCGGCGCAGCGCCGGGTGCTCGGCCCCGATCATCCCGAAGTGCGGCGCACCGAAGCGGCGCTTGCCGCCTGCTGCCACTAGTATCGCGCGCCAGGGGCTCGTCGTCAGGGAATCCGGGAGGGGATCCGGATCGAGTCCGCGGCGACCCCCGGCTTCCCGGCTTCGCCGACACCGGTGCGGACACCGCCGGCGCCTGCCGCGCCATGGCTGAGGGTGCTGTTGTGCAACTCGATGGTGCTCGACCCGGACAGCAACACGGCGATCGATGGTCCGCCTCCTCCGCTGCCGGCGTCACCGCCATATCCACCCTGTTCACCGTCGCCGCCGGCTCCGCCCGCCGCACCGGCACCGGTCGCGGCACCTCCCGCACCACCCGTTCCACCGGGGCCGCCGGGCTGACCGCCGCCACCCGCGCCGCCGCGGCCGCCCTCGCCCGCTTCGACGTGAGTGTCGCTCAACGTGATCGACGTGTTCACCAGCAGGATCGCGATCGAGGAACCACCGCCTTCGCCTCCCACTCCGCCGTTGCCGCCGCGGCCACCCTGTCCGCCGCCGCCACCACCGCCGCCGCACGCGAACACGATGAAGCCCGCGCCGCCGCCGCCGCCACCACCGCCCGAGCCGTCGGCGCCCTTGCCTCCATCGGTGCCGCCGTTGGATGTGACGTACTCGTCCGGCAGGAGGCTGCCGAGCGAGTCGCCGCCGTTGCCCGATTCGCCTTGAGCCGCGTAGCCCGGGCCGGTCGAGGGCCCGCCGCGACCGCCGTTGCCACCGTTGGCATGGTTGGTGGCGAAGACGCCGTGTGCGCCGGCGCTGCCGCCGTTGGCTCCGCTGCCCTTGCTGCCGTCAAAGCCGTCGCCCGCGCCGCCGGTCCCGCCGGCGCCGCCATTGGCGCCGGCTCCCGCACCGCTGCCGCCACTGCCGCCGCCACGTGACGGCGGGCAGTTGGCCGCCGCCGCGCCGGCCTTGCCGTCGGCGCCCTTCTGTGCGGTGCCGGTGAACTCCGGGCCCGGGGCGCCGTCGACCCCGGGTGCCGCGGTGATCGTGCTGCCGATGATCGAAATGTTCGTCGCGCCATCGAGTGTCACGACGGCGGAATTGCTCCCATGTGTGGTGGCGATGTCGAGGCCATCGAGGACGATGTCCGACAGCCCTTTGCCGTACACCGGGAAGCCCTCCGCGCGCAGTCTGGTGGGGAAGGCGGCCGGATTGCGGCTCCAGGTGGCCGGATCGTAGCCGCCCACGATCCGGAGGTGACTCTTCAAGGCCACGTCACCCATGTAGGTGCCACCGGCCACCCGGATTGTCCCGCTGTCGCTCAGCTGATCGACCGCATGCCGCACACTGGCGAACGGCGCCGCCCGCGTGCCTGGATTGTTGTCGCTGCCCGAGGCGGCGTTCACGAAGAAGTCGTTGGCGCCGAAAGAGCCGCCGTCGCCGGATCCGGTCGGGCCGGCCGAACTGCATGCGAGACAGGTCAGCAACAGCGCCGCCGCGGCGAGGCTGGGTGGACGGAGCATCGGATCCTCCGGTGATGAGAGTCGGGTGGCAGAGCCGCCCGTCACTCATCAAGGCGTCGGATCGGGAGAGTCACCCTCATCAGGCGGGATGCGGTGGGAGGAGCGCTGGCCACCGGCTTCCATCCGGCGTATAATTCTCGTGATCCTGCCGGAGGTCCCCGCTTTGCTCGTTCTCCGTGTCACCAACCGCCTGCGCCGATTCCTCGGCGCCACGCCGGTGTCGGAAGAGCCGTTGGCGCATTCCGACACGGCGCTCGGCGACTGGTACGTCACGCGGATCGTGGTTGACCGGCGTCCGTTGCTGGTTGCGGTGTCCGCCAATGGGTACCTCCCGCTCATTGCCCCGGCCCGCCATCTGACCGACCTTGCCGAACGATTTCCCGAGCTGGTCGCGGGGCGGCTCAAGCGGCTCCATCTCTCGGCCCGGGCGTGGTTCGGCGAGGTCGACGCGATGGAGGAGGTGGTGATTGCGCCGACCGGGGACCGCGTGGTCAACGGCGTGCTGACCCGGCTGGCGATGGAGGTTCCGTATCACCTGCCGGTGGGGGCATGGAACAGCCGGACGCTGGCGGAGTTCGAGGATCGGGCGATGGAGATTCCATGGCACGCGTCGCAACGCGGTGACCGGGTGGTCATTCCGGAGAACGCATTGGACGGTCTCTTCACCGCGCGCTGGGGTGATGACGACCCGCCACCGTCGGCGGCGTTCCTGGCCGAGCTCGGAGTTGGCCCCGATTCGAAGGCGTTTCCACCCTCGGAGGAGGCGCCGGACGGCTTTCCGGCCGACATCCCGTTCATCGCCGGGCTGCCGGGGCGGATCTCCTGGAGCGGGAACGCGGCGCACGTGCACTATCAGATCGCCAGCGATCCGATGGAGGAGCCGGAGGAGCCGATCTCCGATGATGACCTCACCGGTCGTTTCGCCGATCTCCGGCTGCGCACCGAGAGCATCACGTCGCCGTACGGCCCGCTGGGGCGGGGGTGGAACCTGGACCAGGCGCTCGCGTTGGTGCGGAGCGCGCTGGCGGAGGTGGAGGACGAGATCGTGGGGCGGATCACAGCGGACGGGTGGGTCGAAGTGTCGGACGAGGAGGTCAATGTCCGGGTCCGGGCGGCCTACAACTCGCGGCGGTTCGAGCGCGGTGGGCAGTGGATGACGGTGGGTGCTGCGGCGGTGCGGCTGGGGGCGACGGTGTACGTGAGTGTGGGGGGTGGGGGTGGGGGGTGAGGCGGGGAAGGGGTGAGCAATGGGGGCCGGGGCGTGCGACCTCTGCGACAGTACGGCACTGTGGAGCGGCATCCAGGTTGTTGCCGTCCGTGCCCAAAGAAGCGACCCCGATACCGGCGAGACGCCCCGCCATCCTAGGTCCGAGCAGGATAGGACTCGTCGGGGGCCCGGAAGCCGCGCACGATCGCCTGAGGACCGCGGAGTGAATGGTCGTGCCAAACCTTGGCTCATGACAGTACCTTATCCGTATCAGAAACTGCTGTCGACGACTCGGGGAGTTCGGATGTCAGCTCGCTGGTACTTCAACAAGTTCCGTCCCAATGACACGGTGAACGATCCGATCCAGCGGGCGTTCTTCTCACAGGAACTCGTCGGCGGAAATCCGGCCGAATCCCTAGTTCGGGAGGCGATCCAGAATTCGCTTGATGCCCGACGGTCAAGGTCAGAGGCAGTGACGGTTTCGTTCACGCTGAGGAGTGGGATTCGGGTCCATCAACTCCGTTGCTCAACTCTGACGACCCGCCTCGCGGAGCACCTTGGTGCCGCGGAGTCCGGACTCGATCCCGGCCTCAACCTCGGGGCGCCGATGCGTTGCATCGCCATCGAGGATTTTGGTACGACGGGCTTGGTCGGTGACCCCGCCCAATGGAATCCAATCAGTGCAGAACTGAACCCATTTCTGCTCTTCTTTCGGGCCCTCGGCCGCAGCGGAAAGCGCGGGGAAAGCCGCGGTCGCTGGGGCGTCGGGAAGTTTGTCTTCCCGCTCGTGAGTCAAGCGAACACTTGGTTCGGCCTTACCGTGCCGACTGATGACCATGCCCCGTCTCTAATGGGCCGCACAATCATCAGGACCCACGCCGTCGGAGGCGAAACTTGGCACCCGGACGGGTATTGGGGCACGCGGGAAGGGCCCGAAGAGCTGGTCGTCCCGATTGGCCCTGCCGACGCAGAGTTCGATGCGTTCCGGCAGGACTTTCACCTGAAGCGTGACCGTGAGGCCGGGTTCTCAGTCATGGTGCCTTGGCTGCGATCCGACATCACCGGATCGGCCGTTCGCGAAGCCGTACTCCGGGAGTACTTCCTCCCGATCCTCCGCGGTGAGCTCGCGGTCACTATTGACGATGATGGTGTTAGATCCGTTGTGACCGCTCAAACCGTCGCCGACGAGGCGCGGGCGCTTGCAGACAGGTCGGTGTCTGATCATGTCGAACTGGCCATTGAGATCATGACCATGCCGGATTCGCGAATCATCGAGACGTTGCCCGCTGACCTCCTCGGGAGCCCCATCTGGGACGATGGGCTGCTTACTGAAGAGCAGCGGGCGCAGCTCGCAGCTTCGCTCTCGGCGGGGGAGGCGATCGCGGTGCGTGTCCCCGTTACCGTTCGGCCGCGAAACGGCGAAGGCAGGAAGTCTCATTTCGACGTCTTCATCAAGGAATCGGACTCGGCAGGCTCTTCGGTCCCGCTCCTCATTCGGCAGGGAGTCATCATTTCCGAAGCCAAGCTGAAGCGGGTGGAGGGCCACGCTGTGCTTGTCGTCGCAGACGACGAGCCGCTTGCGACGCTCGTCGGCGATGCCGAAAGTCCATCGCATACCCAGCTCCTGCACGAAGAGCTTACCAACAAGTACGTCAAGGGGAAGATGTGCTTGACGCTCGTTCGGGAAGCTCCGCGCGGCGTATTGCGGGCGATCGCTAGCGAGTCGGTGAGCGATGATCCTTTCCTGCTTTCTGCACTCTTTCCGATCAACGAGCAAGGAGACGGCGCCGTCGACAGGCCGGTGAGGAAGCGCGGTCGGAAGTCGGTCAAGCCAATCATCCAGGTGAAATCGCCGCCTCGCTACCGTGTCTATAAGATCAGCGGCGGCTTCACGGTCAGGGGTATCCCCGAGGCCATTGCAATTCCCGACCAACTACTCGTTGCCTGTGCATACGAGGTGCGCCGCGGCAACCCGCTGAAGAAGTATCAACCCTGGGACTTTTCTCTGGCCGACTCCTCGATCAGCATAGAGGCTGACGGGCTCGACGTTGCTGAACGCAGCGACAATCAGCTACGGATTGTGCCACGCGACGCTGGCTTTAGCCTTACTGTCACGGGCTTCGATCCCAATCGCAACCTCTTCGTTCGCGTATCGTGAGAGCTTCAGCATGACAACGCGTCGTTTTAACTACACCGACTGCATTCGGATCCACCAAGAGGATGTCCGTGTTGAGCTGACAAGGGACACCGAACAACCGGTAGCCGTCGCAGCTGTGGATCTCGCGCGTTACGAACTGCCGCCCGAATCATCGATAATCCTTGAAGCGTATGCCGACTGGACGTTGATGCGTTTCTCTCTCGGCAGGGTGTCGGCGCCAACCGGCGTGACTGATCTTGTGCTCGATGAATTCGACTCTCCCGAAGGGATACGCTTTCGGCTGAAGGTGCTGGGTACGGGTGAACAGGACGGCCTAATACTGGCGGAAGCTGATCGGATAGTACCGGTCGCCGCTGAACCGATTCGGGAGGGCCGCTCGTTCGTCATCGTCAGGCCGGAGGACCTGGGCGGCGTTCCGTGGAAACTCGATCTCGCCGAATCCGGTCCGGTATTGCAGGTCGACTCGTCGTTTTCGGACTGGCATTCGGTTGTGCGCTCCATGGCGTTCCGCAGTCTGGTACTCCCGGCGGTGCTGCGCGACATGCTTTTGAAGGCCGTGGACGAAGGTGTCGACGATGAAGATGGAAGCTGGACCAACCATTGCTTCGCGCTTGCGTCACACTTGGGTTTTGGTGACCCGCCCAGCCCGTCTTCCGACACTGACGAAATCGATGAATGGGTGGATGATGTCGTCTCCCGATTCTGTCGCAGCCACGACCTCATGGACCAAGCCATCCTGGCGCTTGAGGGGGGCGAATGATTCTCCGTCGGTTTAGCGACGAAGGATTGGATGCAGCTCGCGAAGTTCTGGGTGCGCTGCGGACGGGCGAGTTGGAGGGTGTTCCTGACGACCTGCTGTCCCACCCTGACCGGACCGTCGAAGTCGGCGTTCGTCTCCCGGCCACTCGTACCTTCGACGTCGTCAGCCGGTGGGAATTGGGGATCCGCTTGTATCAGGTACTCGAGGGTCCAAGCATCGATCGATCGTTGTTGGTCACGCCAGGTCTTTGGACCTGGCTTGCGTTCTGGCTCTTCGACGTCATCTGTCCTCGGGAGCCGGGCGGCAAGCGCCGCTGGCAGGCGGATGACTCCCGATATGTCTTTAGACGTGGGGATTTCAGGAAACACTACCGGCACCTGCTCGCCGGGCCGTACTTCCTCGTGCGAGCGCACATCGATTCAGGTACCCTCGTCCAACCGGTGCTCAGCAATCCACCGTACCGCCCCGGTGAGCTTTACGAGCAACTCGCGTCCCGAAAGCCGATCTTCCTAAGCCAAGGCGCCATGAATATCGCACGCCGGCTATACTGGGACGCAGGCAAGGGCAAGCTGCGTCGCGGTGCAGGCGGTTCAGGCGCACGCAGTCCGAGGCGCCTCTGCAGCGGTTCTGATGCAGCTTGATGTCACCCACGATCTGATCGACATCTCACCGGATCGTTTGGCAGGCCTCTTGCCGAAGGAGTTCGACACCACTTAGACGGCGTTTCCCAAAAGTCGAAGTAGCCCACACGCATGCGTTTCTTGACGGTCGCCTTACCAGTTCAACGTCAAGGTCCAACTACCCGCAAACCTATCGGCCTTCCATCTTTCCGGTGCGTTTGCCTCGGGCACTAGTCTTGGGACCGAATCCAAGCGACCGGGCGACAGCGCCCGCGATCTGCCGCGCCAGCGCGACCGGCACCGCGTTCCCAACCTGCTGATACTGCGCGGTGCGCGGCCCACAGAAGAAGTAGTCATCCGGAAACGTCTGCAGTCGCGCAGCTTCCCTGACCGTTAGGCTCCGGCATTGCGACGGCTCGGGGTGAATGTAGTAGTGCCCATCCTTTGAGATGTGCGACACGATCGTGGTTGAGGGCATGTCCCAGCATTGCACTCTGAATCTGTCGTTGAAGACGGGTTTCCCCTCCGCTGACGTCACGTTTGAGTGCTCTGGCAACAACGCGGTCGGAAAGTCTTGGAGCGTGGGAGAGTGTCCGTATACCTGCGCCCAGGACGCAGCGAACAGGTACCGCCCGAGATCGGTCGTCATGTGACCGCGGGCGAAGTGGTTGTAGATGTGCGCACCCCGGTCGCCAGCATTACTGCATTCCTTGCCACGTTCGTACTGCCGCTCGGCCGCCTTGCCGACTGCGGCAGTCATTGCCCGTCGCACCGCGCCATCGACCTCGCGCGACCACAGCGACCGCGCTGCTTCGCGCAAGATCGAGAGCCAGTCTTGCGGTGAATCCGTGCCACCGGAAATTCCGCTGCGGAGCGCTGGAAGCCGCTCGATTGCCGACCGGACTGTCACCTGCCCTCGGCGGGCGGGCAGTGAAATCGCCGTCAGGTCCACGTCATCCGCGTCCTCGGCGATTCCGATGACGATCACTCGGTGCCTGGCTTGTGGAATTCCGTAGTCCTCAGCGCGAACCAAGAACGACTCGGGCGACGGCTCCTCAAAGAGATCGCCGGGTTGATCGTCACTCCCCGTGAGCGACAGCAGCCGGTAGCGGCGCCCTCGGTGCCCGGCGACGGCCATCCGCGGGTTCTGCAGGTCGGCTCGGATCAGGTCGAAAACCGATGCGTTGCGGAACCGAGCGGACAGTAGCCCGCGGACATTCTCCATCACGAAAACCACCGGCTGGACATGCGCCAACACGTGCAGGTATTCGCGGTAAAGGTGGCTTCGCGCGTCATTGTCGAGCGACCAGGATGGCTTGGCCGAGTTGCGGGAGCGACCGGCGACCGAATATGCCTGACACGGCGGACCGCCGATTACAATGGTGCGGTCCCGATCTAGGTCGAGACCGTCGAGCCTTCGCTCCAACGTCCGCCGATTCCCCTCCCCGAGCTCGAACAGTCGAGACTCAGCGAGGGCTGCGCCGCTCTCCCGTGGGTACTTGGCGAATAGCGCTTCTCGGGTAAGCTCACCGCACAAGTGTCGTCGGTAGTCCGGGGGGATCGATCTGTCGCGGAACTTCCTGACGAAGGCCCGAAGCTCCAGCGTCTGCTGTGCCATCGGATCCTTCTCGGCCGACAGGACGATCTCAAATGGGTGCTTCCCCTCGACCTTGAGAGACGTGAAGCCCTCGCCCAGTCCACCTGGCCCTGAGAAGAGGTCGATGACCGCTACGGTATCTGGGGAACGACGACGACTCTGCACGGAGCTCGTTCGGTTGGGATCAGCCGGAAAGCTACCCGATTCTGGCCGTCGCTCCAGGGCGCCCGTGGCCCCATATTTCAGACATGGGTACCAGAAAACGCGGACGACCTCGCCCGGTACCAGCCAAGAACGATCCGCATCGTTCCCGAATGCTCTCGGCCGTCCGGGGGAAGGGCAACCGCAGTACAGAACTGCGCTTAGCGGCGACGCTGCGCGGGGCAGGCATTACCGGGTGGCGGCGGCACCTTCCGATCGAGGGCAAGCCAGACTTCGCGTGGCGCCAGGAGAAGGTCGCAGTGTTCGTGGACGGTTGCTTTTGGCACGGGTGTCCCCGGTGCTATATCGCTCCCAAGAACAACGCCGGGTTTTGGAGCGAGAAGCTTGAGGGCAACCGGCGTCGGGATCGGCATGTCACGAGGCAACTCACAGTCACGGGCTGGCGTGTGATTAGGATCTGGGAGTGCCGAGTTGCTGATTCGAGAGCAACCAGTCGCATCGTCCGAGCCCTTGAGAATCGGGACAAGTCCGCTGGCCCATGAGCAGCAAGCCGCGGTAGCTTGGGGGGGCGTCCCGAGTTCAACGCGCAGCGCCGCCCCGACATCGAGGTGCTCATGAGCCGTCTGCTCGCGCTCTTCGCCGCCACATCGATGATCGCTCACGCGGCGCATGCCCAAACCACCGATTGCGCCGTGCCCGGCACCGACAACGCCTTCCTCGGCATCCACACGGTGCGGCTGTGGGCAGGTCCCGCCCCCGAAGCCCACGGCAACGGATGCGATGACATCCCCACCCTCACCGCCTTTTCGGCGCACCGTGGCAACGCGACCCTGCCCGCCGCCATCATCTTTCCCGGCGGCGCCTACGTCAACCTGTCGGGCGATCTCGAGGGGCGCGAGGTGGCCGACTGGTTCACCGCCCGCGGCATTGCCGCCTTTGTCGTCAGTTACCGGCTCAGCTCTCATGGATACATCCTGCCGGTGCCGCTCCTCGACGCGCGCCGAGCGATCCAGACGGTGCGCGCGCGTGCCGCGGCATATCACATCGACCCGCGTCGGATCATCGTGGTCGGCTTTTCCGCCGGAGGTCACCTGGCAGCGCTCGCCGCAACGAAGCCTGTTCCCGGAAATCCGGCCGCGACCGATTCCATCGATCGGGTTTCCAGCCGGCCCGACTACCTGGTCCTCGGCTACCCGTGGATCGGCGCCATCAGCACCGACACCACCAGCCTGAGCTACTGCCAGCTGTTCAAGGTGATGAACCAGTGTGATTCGCTGCGGGCAAAGTACGATCCGACGCGGAGCGTCACCGACAGCACACCGCCGACGTTCATCTATCACACGTTCGACGACCGGGTCGTTCCAATCCAGCAGAGCCTGCTGTTCTTCGAAGCACTCATCCGGGCCGGCGTCCCCTCGGAGTACCATGTCTTTGCCCGGGGTTCACACGGCAGCGGTCTCGGCAGCGGCGATCCGGCGCTCGATCAGTGGACCGTCCTGCTTGAGAACTGGCTACGGGCCGCGGGATTGCTGGCGGGAAGCGGGCGAGCGAAGTCGCCCGTGTCTCATCCGGCCCCTCCTCGATTGTGGTGACCGCCGCCTACGTCCTCCTCGGCCTCGCCGTCGGCATGATCGTGCCGGCCGGATTCCGTAGCTGGGAAGAGTTCACCCGCTGGCGCGACGCCAAAGCTATCGCCCAGCAACAGAAGGAGATTCGCGAGGAACTGGCGGCTCGCCCTACCGCTTCACCACATACTGCATCGCCACCTTCCCCGAGCCCAGCTCCTCCTGCCGCACCAGGCTGAGGTCGATCGGCTTCGACAACCCCGCCAACAACGCCGGGCCGTGTCCCACGATCCTCGGATGCACCACAATCTCGTATTCGTCGATCAACCCCAGCTCCGCCAACGCCAACGGCAGCGTCACGCCACCCGTGAGCAGCCCCTTCCCGGGTGCATCCTTGAGCCGCTGCACCGCGGTCCGCAGGTCGCCGCGCAGCAGCTCCGCGTTCCAGTCCACCCGTTCCAGCGTGTTCGACACGACGTGCTTCTTTGCCCGATGGATGACCCTCGCAAACGGCACCATCCAGTCGTCCATCCAGTCAGGCTTCACTCCGGTCTCCGCCACCGGCCGCCACGCTTCCTCCATCATCTGGTAGGTGACCCGCCCGAACAGCAGCGCACCGGCGCGCTCGATGCTTTCGGCGGCGTGACGGTGCAACGACGCATCGGGGATGCCAGCGCGATGATCGCAGCAACCATCCAGGGTGACATTGATGGAATACCGCAGAGGTTGCACTGCATGGCTCCCGGAATATTCGGACCTCAAGATACAGTTCCGTCATCGCGCGATGCGGGTGTGCGTTTCCCAGGTGGTTGGCGGACGCCACAACGGGGGTGCCTCGCCGGGTGACGTCGGTCCGGGTTCCCGGATGGTGGTCGGGTGTCACGACGTCGATCTTCCCTCCCCGGGTGGTCGGCGGAAGTCACGACGGGGGTGCCTCGCCGCGCCGCCAGGGTCGCATTGGTGGAACACCGCCCCTCGACATTGGTGCCTGCGGCCCGCGGCGCAAGAGGTAGCCCCCGTCGTGACGCCCGTGTCCATCGGGCCGCAGCGCACGAGTCGTGACGCCCGCGTCCATCGGGCCGCAGCGCACGAGTCGTGACGCCCGCGTCCATCGGGCCGCAGCGCGACTTGCCCCCAACGGAACCAGCTTGAAGATTCATGGCCCAGCCCAGCTCGCTGGCAACCAGCCACCCCCCTGCAGGAGTGCGACCATGGCCAGGATCACCGGTGTCGGCGGCGTCTTCTTCAAGTGCAGCGACCCCAAGGCGCTCGCAGCGTGGTACCAGAAGCATCTTGGCCTTCAGGTGGCAGACTGGGGTGGCGCGATGTTCCAGTGGGCCGACGACAAAGGCGCCGACGGCGGCCTCACCGTCTGGCATCTCGCGAAGAACGACAGCAAGTGGTTTGCGCCGAGCGAGTCGTCGTTCATGATCAACTACCGGGTCGACAACCTCGACGAGATGGTGGCCCAGCTGCGCGCCGGCGGTGTGGAGATCGTCAAGGGCCCCGACGCCGACGACAACGGCAAGTTCGCGTGGGTCATGGACCCCGACGGCAACAAGGTGGAACTCTGGGAGCCCGCCGCGACGGCCTGATGCCTCGCGGCGGATGATCGACATCGGGGAGTGCTGGCGCGCGGGGCGGCAGGGAAACCGGCCCGCGGCGCCGGGCGTGGACGGCAGCGGCTCCGGATCGTCTCCATCCCCGACCAATCGGAGCTTCGGGATGGGTATGCCATGGCCTCGCAGCGGGATCTCGATTTCACCTATACGCTGATCGACCGGATCTTCCGGCTCAGCATCGGCGAGCTGGCCGACTTCAGCGGCGCCCGGTACGGCGGTGATACCTCGCTCACCCTGGAACAGGCGCAGCGCAACAAGCACGAGCTCGTCTGGCAATACCTCAACGTCCAGCCCGGCGGGAGGATTCTCGATCTCGGCTGCGGCTGGGGCGCAATGCTCGACTTCTTCCGCCAGCGTGGTGTAGCCGCCGTCGGCGTGACCCTGTCGAAGAACCAGTTGCGTTCGTGCCGCCGGCATGGCTTCGACGTGCGCCTCCACGACGCGCGTGAGGTGACACGAGACACCTTCGGCCCGTTCGACGGCGTCGTCTCCCTTGGCGCGTTCGAGCACTTCTGTTCCGTCGACGACTGGCGCGCGGGAAAGCAGGATGCCATCTACTCCCGACTCTTCGATCATGTGGCCGGCCTGCTGCCGCCGCGCGGGCGGTTCTTCCTGCAGACGATGGTGTTCGGACGCAACATGATTCCGTACGAGGAGATCGACATCCACGCGCCGCGGCTCTCCGACGCGCACGTCCTCGGACTGCTGCGCAAGACCTTTCCCGGGTCGTGGCTGCCATACGGGGCCGAGCAGGTGGAGCGCAACGCCGAGCGGCGCTTCCGGCTGGTCTACAAGGAGAGCGGCCGGCTCGACTACATCCCGACGATTGCCGAATGGGAGCGGCGCTTCCGCAAGTTCACCGTGCGGAAGGCGCTGCAGAAGGTCCTGCTGCTGCCACGCTATCTTTGCAGCGCCGACTTCCGCTACGCGTTTGCCTCGGGGATCAGCGCCAACACCATCGCGTTCGAGCGGGAACTCTTCGACCACTACCGGTTCGTCTTCGAACGGCGGCCCGATGACTCCGATGCATCACCATGAGCAGTCCGACGCGCTCCACGTCCGGCCAGCGACGCCCGCCGACCGTGAGTGGATCGTGGCGCTGTCGCCGCGACTCCACGAATTCGGCCCGCCACCGTGGCGCCCGCTGGACGTGATGAACCACGCCGTGGCGCGGTCCATCGAGGCCGGTCTTGATCGGCCAGACGCCGAAGCCACGGTCTACGTCTGCGAGGATTCAGCCGACGAACGGCTCGGTTTTGCGCACGTGCACACGGCCCGTGACTTCTTCACCGGCGAGGAGCACGGCCATCTCTCCGACCTGGTGGTGAGCCCGACGGCCGAGGGGCGCGGCGTGGGATCCGCGCTCCTCGGGGCCGTGGAGGACTGGTCGCGGGAGCGCGGCCATCGGGTGCTGACGCTCAACGTCTTTGCCGAGAACGGCCGGGCGCTGTCGCTCTACGAACGCCGCGGCTACCGGCCGGACACCCTGAAGCTCCTCAAGGAGCTCTGAGCTACATCTTCACCAGGTCCACCCGCCGGTTCTGCTGGCGCCCTTCCGGCGTGTCGTTCGACGCCACCGGCTTCGTGTCACCATAGCCCTTGGTGACCAGCCGCGACGCATCCACCTGGAAGTGACTCTCGAGGTACGTCGCCACCGCGGCGGCGCGCTGCTCGGAGAGTGTCTGGTTGTGCGCCGCCGCGCCCGTGTTGTCGGTGTGTCCCTCGATGGTGAGCTTGAGCTCGGGGTGCGCCTTCAGCATGTCGCCGATCTCGGCCAGCGTCGGCGTCGATTCGCCCTCGATCGTCGCGGAGTTGGTGGCAAAGAGAATGCCGTGCGTCGAGACGCGTCCGTCGGCAACGAGCGCGTCGTACATCGGCTTGCCGCCCTTGGCAATGCGGATGTTGGTAATCAGCGAGCCGTTGTCGTCGGCGTTTGCCAGCTCCACCTGGACGGTGTTGGTGTGCGAAAAGATCAACCCGTTGAGCTGCCCTACGCGCACATTGTTGACATACATCTTGGCGTAGCCGCTGTCGACCATCAGGCGGCAGGTCTCGAAGTCGTTCTCGCCCACGCTCGGCACGTCCTCGCCCGACTGCTTCGGGCCATTCGGCCCGGTGCCCCGGATGTCGGCCGACCCCTGATCGCACCGCATCTGCAGCTGCTTGTCGTTGTCATCCTTGTCGCCGAAGTGGAAGAACATCCCCTCGCCGTTGCCGCCCTTGCGATGGAAGGTCACCTCGGCCGTGAACCGCTGCGGCAGGTCTTCGGGGAGCGTGATGGTCATCTGTCCGCCGGTGACGGTGCGCAGGTACTTGGTGCCGTTGATGTCGACAATGGCGACGTTGCCGTCGGTGATGTCCTCGTGCGTCGGCAAGTCGCCCACCTTGTCGTTGGCAAAGTCGTCGGCGAAGATGACGCTGTCGCCGGGAATGAAGTCGTAGTTGAGCCAGACGCCCTGTCCGGGCGGGACCGATTCGGCAGCTCCGCCGGCCGGCGCATCACCTGAAGCCGTGGAAGCGGTCGAGTCGCCGCCGCTCATTGCCTTGGCAGAATCGGCGGTCGACACCGGCTTGCCGTCGGCATCGGTGACCTTGACCGGCTTGCCATCGGCCTTGGCCTTGGCAATGCAGTCCGGGTCGTCGAAGGCACAGGTCACGGCGTTGTCGATCTTCTGGATTTCGCGGTTGACGGCGTGACGGAGCACGCCGATCTGCGCCTGGGCGCTCGGTGCAATCGTCAGCAGCGCACCGGCAGCAAGCATGGCTGTGAGCCGAGTGAATCCATCCGCGACGCGATAGCGCATGGTACTCTCCGACGTGAAGAATGTTGGCAGGGGCCGCCGTGGTGCTCGAACTGGCCCCACGCCGGACCCTCCAATTGTAAGCACATCGGCCGGCGATGGGCGAAGGCCATCCGGCGGGTCCCGGATAGCCCGGAGTCCGCGACCGCACGGAACGGCCGCGCCGTGGACGTGCCACTACGTCGGCGACACGACAACCAGGCTGTGGTGCTCCTGAAGCTGCGCCGTTCTTCCGACGGCCGGATGCAGGAACGCCCGCCTCTCGCAGCATCGGAGAAGCGGACGTTTCGTTGTGCCCGGGACAACGCCGGCGAGCGCTCTCGCCGGCGTTCAGGGATCAGGCCGCGGTCCGCTTGCGGCGGCGCCCAATGCCGGCAAGCCCGACCAGGCCCATGCCGAGCAGGGTGAACGTCGCCGGTTCGGGTGTCACCGTGACCGCCGCCGGGACGTTCACGGCCGTGAGATTGTCAATGAACTGCGCGGGCGCGGCGAGCTGGTGCGCGGAGCTGGCCCACTCCGCCGGGGCGGCGGTGCCAATCGTCGAGAACAACACGAAGTCACCCAGGCTGACCGGGTCACTCCCCGCTTGAACCACTGAACCGGAGGTGTAGGTGAACGTATAGTTGAGCGCGTCGGTCTGGGTCGGTACCAGCGCGTCGACGTTTGTCGGGGAGTACGCGGAGGTCGTCAGCGTCCAGCCGACCGGCGCACTGACAAGGCTCCCGACGCCGAAATCGTAGATGACGAGGAAATCGCCAACCTGGAGCTCACTGCCCGGGGTGAGCACCGCCAGGTAGTCCCAGTTGAAACCGCCCACGACGCCAGTGACGAAGGGGGAACCACCGGCGGGCAACATCTGCGCATCCGCCCGCGGGGCGACGGCAACGCTCAGCATCGCGGTCGCAGCCAGCAGGACCAGCGATTGTTTGGTCGGCTTCATTCGCTACCTCAGTCGGGTGTGGATTCATATTCGGGAAACTGCGTGCGCTGGCCGCGGATCTCCCGAGGCGGGACCAAGCTACCATCGCCAGCCACGTTGCGCTGGAATCGCGGGTTGCCGATGACCCTCCCTCAGCCGGACCGGCCCCGGGTCGGACGGGATAGGTGCAAGCGGGCCATGGGGTTATGGCGGTGGGGCCGCTCGGCCCTCGATCGGGCTCCTCAGCGGGACGAGTGTCGCCGATCACGCTCATCCAGATCGCGGCACCGCGATCCGATCGAGCGCCAGGACCCCCCCGCCATGCGGGCTGTGGTCCTGGCGTTCGGCGCACTTATACTCGAACACCCGCCAGCCGCGATTGGTCGTGCCTCGATGAAGACCGACACCTCCATTCCCAATCCGCTGCGGGCCATCGGCCTGGCGCGCATCGTGGCCGGCTGCTGGTTCGTTGCCGCCGGGGTCGGCACGCTGCGGCACCACCTCAGCGACCTCATACCCCAGGCCAGGCGGCTCTTCGCCGGACAACTCGGCGTCACCGACGCTCCGATCCGCGCCGTGCTGGCGCTGGTCGCCGCCGTGGTGCTGATCGTGATCGGCCCGCTGCTCATCGCCCGGGGATCGCGATGGCTGCGGCGCATGACGTTCTCACCCGACGGCCCCGCCGCAATTGCCGGCGACGAGGTGATCGCGACACTCCGCCTTCATGAGCTGCCGGCGTTCGGCCCCGGTCCGGTGCCGCCCTACCGGCCGCTGGTCCGCTGGTTCGACGAGGAGCTTGCCGGGCTGACCTGGTGGCGCCGCGACATCGTCAGCCAGGGGGTGCGGACATTTGTCTGGTGCTGCGCGTTGACCCTCGTGGTTGCAGCCTGCTCCGTGGCACTCTCACCGGTCACCGAGGGCGGCCTGCTCGGCCCCTTCCCGGGCGCGTTTGTCACCCTGCTGCCGTTCGTCACGGCGATCTGGGCGGTGCTCGTGCTGTTGCTGCTCGCGCCCAACGGCCTGCGCATCGAATCGGAGGAGTTTCCCGCCTCGGCGCCGGCCGGCGAGATCATCGAAACGCCGCCCCGGTTGCTGGGGCGCGAGCCGCCGGCGCTGGGGCTCAGCCTTGGCATCACCGGCGTGGCGGTGCAGTGCCTCATGCCGGTGTGGTGGAACCTGTCGTACGTCGGTTATCCATTGATCGCGACGTCGATTGTCCGGCACCTGGGGTCGATTGCCGGCGGCATCCTGTTCTTCGTCCTCGGCAACCGCATGACAGAGGCCGCCGCGGCGCTCCTGCTGCACTTCCACTACGATTCGATCCTGGTGCTCGTCGACCAGAGCGGCGGCACCACCGTGGCCCGCGCCGCTGGCGTGCGGACCGAAAGTCGTGGGCCGCGCGGACCGCGCCACGTGATCGCGGCGGTGGGCGGTGTGCACGTTCGCGAGTCGGCCGAGCGGCTGCTGCGGCGCTGAGCGGTGGCGGATGGCCTTCTCTCCGGAGGAACCGCATCGATGCACGGACCATCGCCCGAATCCCGCTTCCCGATTGCCGGCGCCGACCGGACCGGCTTCCTGAAGAACTTCATCACCCGGCAAACCATCGTTGTCGGCGACTATACCTATTACGACGATCCCCTCGGTCCCGACCGGTTCGAGTCGAACGTCCTCTACCACTTCGACTTCATCGGCGACCGGCTGATCATCGGGAGGTTCTGTTCGATCGCCGCCGAGTCGCGGTTCATCATGAACGGCGGCAACCACCCCATCGACTGGCTGACGACGTATCCCTTTCCGATCTTCGGCGGCGGGTGGCAGGCGGCGATGCCCGTCGCCTGGCCGTCGAAGGGCGACACTGTGATCGGCAACGATGTCTGGATCGGTTACCGGGCGCTCTTCATGCCCGGGGTGCACGTCGGCGACGGCGCGATCGTGGCAACCGGATCGGTGGTCACCAGGGATGTCCCGCCGTACGCCATTGTCGGCGGCAACCCCGCCGCGGTGATCCGGTACCGCTTCGACCCGGCCAGCATTGCGCGGCTCGAGGCGTTGCGCTGGTGGGATTGGGACGCCGAGAAGATCACCCGGCACGTCAAGGCGATCTGCGCCGGCGATATCAGCGCATTGGAGCGCGCGGCGCAGCCCCCATCCGGATCAGGCCGCTCCGCTCATCACCGGTAGCCATGTTCCGGCCACCATGTTATGAGTACCGGTTGTCTCGTTCGGAGTCTTTGTCGATGCAACGCGTCATGCCCCTGGCCGCCACCATCCTGATGCTGGCGACTCCTGCCGTGCTTTCCGCCCAGCGCAACTCGGGTACCATCGGCCACTACATCCCGCCCCGCACCTGGCCGCAGGGGCAGCACAATTTCAACCTGGTCCACCAGAAGATCGCGGTGCAGTTCAACGAAGCGCAGCGGCTCGTGACCGGCACCGTGACGACGACCGTCATCCCGAACGTCGCGACCGACACCGTGCGCCTCAACGCCGAGCAGATGACGATCGACAAGGCGACCGACGCGCGGGGCCAGCCGATCCGGTTCTCGTACGACACCGACCACGTCACCGTCAGCCTGCCGCACCGCGCGGCCGCCGGCGACACCGTCGTCTTCACCCTGGCGTACCACACCCACCCCGAACGCGGCATCTACTTCGTGCCGCGGAAGCACGTGATCTGGTCGCAGGGCGAAGCCAACGAGACCCGGGCCTGGGTGCCGACCTACGACTACTCCAACGACAAGACGACCTGGGAGATGTTCATCACCGCGGACTCGGGCATGAAGGTGCTCTCCAACGGCACCCTCGAATCGGTCAAGCCGATCGACGGCGGCAAGGAGAACGTCTGGCACTGGGCGCAGAACGAGAAGGCGTCGACCTACCTCTATTCGGTGGTGGTGGGGCCGTTCACCGTGCTGCACGATTCATGGCGCGGCAAGCCGGTCGACGAATACGTCTATCCCGACACCGTTGATGCCGGATGGCGCGCGGCGGGCGAGACGCCATCGATGATCGAGCTCTACTCGCGCCTCACTGGGGTGCCCTTCCCCTGGGACAAGTACGACCAGTCATGGATCCCGGACTTCACCTATGGCGGGATGGAGAACGTCTCGGCGACGACACAGACCGATCTCTCGCTCCCGGGCCCCGGCAACGATCCGTGGGAAGGCGCCCGCAGCCTCGTGGCGCACGAGCTGGCCCACCAGTGGTTCGGCGACTACGAGACCACCGCCAACTGGGCCAACATCTGGCTCAACGAAGGGTTTGCCACCTACATCGAATCAGTGGAGAACGAGAAGACCCGCGGCTGGGACACCGCCCAGCTCGAGTGGTATCAGCAACAGCAGACCGCGATGAACGCCGACCGGCGCGAGGCGCGGCCGGTGGTCTGGGGCGACGCGCCGCTCGACAACCCGATGGCGCTCTTCTTCAGCGGACACGTCTACCAGAAGGGCGGGCAGGTGCTGCACCAACTGCGCCGCCTCCTCGGGGACAAGATGTTCTGGGCCGGGCTGCACCGCTTCCTGGTGGACAATGCGCACAAGCCGACGACCACCAGGGACCTCGTCGACGCCGTCGAGAAGACCTGCAACTGCAACCTCGGCTGGTTCTTCGACCAGTGGGTGTACGGCGTGGGCTATCCGCAGGTCGATGTGACCCGCCGCTGGGCACCCGTGACAAAGACTCTCTATGTCACGGTCAGGCAGACGCAGCCCACCGACTCGATGCGCCCGCTGTTCCGGTTTCCCACCACCATCCGGGTGGTCACCGCCGATTCGGTGGTGCGCGACAGCGTGACGGTGCTGGCACAGAAGTCCCAGACCTTTGCGATGCACCTGCCGAGCGCGCCGCTGACGTTCCGGTTTGACGAGGGAGGGTGGTTGCTGGGATCGGTGCACACCGACCAGACGCCGGAAGAACTGGCGTACATGGCGAAGCACGACCTCGACACCTCGGCCCGCAACTGGGCGCTGCACGAGTTGGCGCAATCGCAGGACACCGCCGCGATCGAGGCGCGGCGCTTCATCGTGCTGAACGAGCGGATGCCGGAGCTTCGGGCCGAGGCACTACGACAGATGTCGCACGATTCGACGCCACAGGGTGTCACGGTGGTGCGTTCGGCGTTGCGCGATCCCGATCCCTCGGTGCGCGGTGCCGCGCTTGAGGTCCTGGCCCGGCTGGACAGTCGCGGCGTGGCCGACACAGCGCTGGCGATGTACCACGAGGACATCGCCTCGTCGGCGCGCGCGGCGGCGCTCCGTGTCTACGCTATGGCGGCTGGTGACAAGGCGCTGGCGACGGTGGTTGACGCCAGCGGGCCGGCGCATTCGCGGGCGGTGCGCCAGGCGGCGGCGGGCCTGCTGCCGCGAATGCACGCGCCCGAGGCGGTCGAGGCGCTGGAGCGGCTCACCGATTCGGTCGAGGTGCGGGAACTGCGCACCGCGGCACTCGGCGGGCTGTTCCAGAGCGGCGACACCGCGCGGGCCATCACCGTTGCGACCCGCGGCATCTCCGACTACGACCCGCTCTACGCCGAGTCGGCGATTCGCGACCTCGGACGGATCGGAACGCCCAATGCCAAGGCGGCGCTCAGCGACGCGCTCCGGCGCGAGGACCGGGTGCTGGTGAAGCAGGCGATCGAGCGGGCGCTGAACGACAGCGGCCGTGGCGGGCGCGGCGGTCGGGGCGCTCGCGGCGACTGAGTCGCCGGGCAGCAGTTGCCGCCGGCCAGAGGCGGCTCGGTGCATATTTGTGGTCGCTCCCGGGTAACAGGCACGGCGAATCCACGAGGGTACCGATGAAATCAGGGCGCCGATCGACGCCGCAGAGCTGTCTCGCGCTGGTGTTCCTTGCAGCGGTCGCGCTCGCGGGGTGCGGCCAGCATGTCGACCCGGTCGACCTCGTGCTGCGGAACGGCACGGTGGTGACGATGGACTCGACGCGTCCCGCCGCCCAGGCGATCGCGATTTCGGCGGATACCATCGTGGCGGTCGGGGCGGACAGCGCCATCCAGCGCTACATCGGGCCGAAGACCAGGGTCATCGACCTCGCGGGACACCTGGCGATTCCCGGTTTCAACGAATCGCACGGGCACTTTACCGGCCTGGGCGAGGCACTCACCGAGCTCGACCTTCTGGGCGTGCCGTCGTGGCAGCAGATCGCGGCGATGGTGAGCGAGGCGGCAAAGTCCGCCAAGCCGGGGGCATGGATCCGCGGGGCCGGCTGGCACCAGGAGAAGTGGAACACGTCGCCGGGGCGCGTCGTCGAGGGGTTCCAGACCAACGACCTGATCAACCAGGCGGCGCCGGACAACCCGGTGGTGCTCGACCACGCCAGCGGCCACGCGCTGATTGCCAACGACGTGGCGCTCAAGCTGGCGGGGATCGGTCCGTCGACGCCCAACCCGCCGGGAGGCCGGATCATCAAGGATGCCCGCGGGCGTCCCACTGGCGTGCTGGTCGACGGCGCGCAGTCACTGATCGGCGCGGCGCTGGCAAAGAGCCTTGCGGCGCGGACGCCGGAGGAGGCGCGCGCCGACTTTGTGCGGCAGGTCGCACCTCGCGACCCAGAACGCGCTCGCCAACGGCGTCACCACCTTCCAGGACATGGGCGAGTCGTTTGCCACCATCGATGCCATCAGGAAGATGGTGGACGCCGGCGACATGCCGCTGCGGCTCTACATCCTGGTGGGCGCCGGCGAGGTCCGTCCCGATGACGTCGATTCGCTCGTCGCGCATCGGATGATCGATGAAGGCAACGGCCACCTGACGGTGCGGGGCATCGGCGAGATCACCTCCGACGGCGCGCTGGGATCGCGCAGCGCGTGGATGCTCAAGCCGTACGACGACGACCCGACCAACACCGGGCTCAACGTCACGAAGATGTCGCGCATCCGGGAGATCGCCGAAATCGGCATCGCCCACGGCTTCCAGATCTCGGTGCACGCCATCGGCGATCGCGCCAATCAGGAGACGCTCAACCTCTACCAGTCGCTCTTCGAGGAGCATCACGTCAAGAGCGACACGCTGCGCTGGCGGATCGAGCACGCCCAGCACCTGAATCCGGCCGACATCCCGCGGTTCGGGCAGATGGGTGTGGTGGCGTCGATGCAGGGGATTCACGCCTGCTCCGACGCGCCCTACGTGCTGCCGCGGCTCGGAATGCAGCGGGCAGAGGAGGGCGCATACGTCTGGCAGTCGCTCTGGAAGACCGGGGCGGTGGTCACCAACGGCACCGACGTGCCGGTGGAGGAGATCAGCCCGATTGCGTCGTTCCACTGCAGCGTGACGCGCGACATGGTGGGGACCGATTCGGCGTTCTTCCCGGCGCAGAAGTTGAGCCGCCAGCAGGCGCTGCAGACCTACACCACCAACGGCGCATTCGTCGAGTTCCACGAGAAGCAGACCGGGTCGCTGGTGCCCGGCAAGTGGGCCGACATCACCGTGCTGGACCGCGACATCATGACGGTGCCCGACGACTCGATCCTCGGCACGAAGGTGCTGTACACGATCGTCGGCGGGAAGGTGGTGTACACCGGCCAGGCGCCGTAGCGCGGGGCGCTCGGCTGGTCCTCCCGGCCGGCCCGGTGCGGGTTTCCGGCGCGTCACGGCCGGCTCACGGCTGGCTCACGGCAGCGGATGATTGTGCGCGCGACCCCAACCGGATCGTGCCATGTCTCATGTCCGCTCCTGGTTCCTGCCGGGAATCGTCGCTCTTGTTGCCTGCACCAGTGACCAGCTGGCCACAACCCGGCCGCCAGCCGGGCACCTCAACCTGCTCCCCTCCGCGGTCGAGCTGCTCCAGGGCGAGCGGCTGCAGCTGACTGCTGTGGTGCGCTCGGATGCCGACACGCTCGTTCCTGGTGCGGCGATCGCCTGGGCCAGCAGCCAGCCGGCGGTTGCCACCGTCGATTCGGTGGGCTCCGTCACCGGGATCGTCCCGGGCGCGGTCACCATCGCGGCCCGGTACGGTGGCCAGCTCCTCACCCGCAACCTCACGGTCCTCTCCAACCTCCCCCGAAGCATGGACGTGACCGCCCAGGCGTCGTCGTTGAAAGTCGGCGTCCGTCTCTCGCTCGTCGCTCACGTCCGGGCCGCCGAGGGGTTGGAGATCAGTGCGCCCGGGGTCAGCTGGCAGAGCGGTGCACCCCAGATCGCGACGGTCGACGCGAACGGCGTGGTGTTCGGCGTCTCGCCGGGTTCGGCGACGATCGTCGCACGCAGTGGTCCGGCGCGGGCGTCGTACACGCTCCGGGTATTGTCGATCACTCCGCAATCGGTGCAGCTGGTCAGTTCCTTCGACACCCTGTTGATCGACGGCACCACCCAGCTCCGGGCGACGGTGATCGCCACCGACGGGCTGCCGCTCGATACCCCGGTCACCTGGTCGGTCGACAATGGTGCGGCGACGGTGTCGGACGCGGGTCTGGTGCGGGGCGTCGCCGGCGGGACGGTCACGGTCACCGTGCGGGCCGGCCCGGTCACGGCGACACGGTCGCTGGTGGTCCGGCCGTTCGCGCGCTACTACACCAGCATCGTCATTCCGCGCCCCGACAATCTGCTCGTCGGCGAAACCGAGCGGTTGGGCTATGGTGGTACCGAGTCACCGGGGTCGGGCATTCTCGAGTCGGCCCCGATCATCTCGAGTGACACGTCGATTGTCCGCGTGGGTCCGTTCGGAAGTCTGACCGCCGTCTCCCCGGGGACGGTGACACTGCAGGTCGCGGGTTATGTCGCCAGCGCCACCACCACGGCGACGGTATTCCCGCCGGCAACGGTTCCCGCCGTGCCCCAGGTGCAATCGGTGTCGATCGCCGTCTGGAAGAGCGACTCACTGCACTGGTTCATGCCGACGGTGACCATTGCGGAGGCATCGGGCCAGGCCGGATTCCGGTTGAATGCGGTGCGGATCACCCTGGACGCGGTGGCCCAGGTGGCTGCGGGCGACCTTTCGCAGCGAGTCGATGCCGGTGGGTCACGGGCGCTCTGGGTCGGCTACGATGAGGGGCCGGCGGTTGACGTGCCGGTCGGTGTCTGGCCGTCCCAGATGACGCTGGAGTTCGACTACACGGACGACGCCGGAATTCGCGGGACGGTCACGAAATCGGTTCCCATCACCCCGGGAAGGTGATTCCAAGGCCAACTCGCGCCAGGCTCACGCCGGGCTCACGGCGACGGACCATCCTGCGGGCGACTCCAACCGGATCGTGCCATGCATCGTTTCCTCCCCTGGTTCCTGCCGGGAATGGTCGTCATCGTTGCTTGCAGCGGAGACCGCCTGACCACCACCCAGTCGCCGGCCGGTGAGGTCGAGATCCTCCCGTCGGCCGCTGAGCTGCTGCAGGGCGAGTCGGTCCAGCTCACCGGTGACGTTCGCGACGGCTCCGGGGTGGTGGTCCCGGGCGCCGCCATTTCCTGGAGCACGTCCGACGCCGGTGTGGCGTCCATCGACCAGACCGGGCGGGTAACCGGTAACGCGCCCGGTTCGGTGACGATCGCCGCCCACTCCGGCGGCCTGGTCGCCACGCGGGTGTTGACGATCCTGTCCAACGCGCCGGTGGCGATCTGGGCGACCAGCGCCCCCACCTCTCTCGACGTGGGTAACACCGGAACCATTGTCGTCGAGGTGCACGCCCTGCACGACCTGGTGATCAGCTCACCTCAGCTGAGCTGGCGGAGCGAGCAGCCACAGATTGCCACCGTCGATCCCCATGGCACGGTGCGGGGCCTCTCGCCCGGAACCGCAACCATCGTCGTCAGCAGCGGTTCGATCGAAGCGGGCTACGCCGTGCTGGTCCGGTCGGTCACGCCGGAGGCGCTGGTGATCGCCCCCCAGCCCGACACCATGCTGCTCTATTCCACGGCGGTGGCGCAGGCAACGGTCACGGCCACCGACGGGTTGCCGTTGCAGCGGCCGGTGACCTGGTCGGCCACCGGAAGTGTGGTAACGATCACTCCGGGTGGCTTGATTCAGGCGATGATGCCAGGGACCGCGACGATCACGGCGCGGGTCAGTTCGGTCACGGCAACACACAACGTGGTGGTGCTGCCATATTCCCGGGTGTACACCGCCATCTGGTTCGGTCAGGTTGATGACATGGTCGCGGGTGACACCACCTGGGTCGCGGTGGGCGGTTCCCTGATCGGGCCGAGCGGACCGCAGGAGATTCCAGTCCTTTCGTCCAGTGACTCGTCCGTCATCCTCATCAGTCCGATCGGCCAGTTGGTCGCCACGGGTGCGGGAATTGTCACGGTCAAGGCCACCAGCCGCTATGGAAGCGCCGAGAAGGTGCTGCAGGTCTTTCCGCACACTACCACGGCAGCCATTCCGGCAGTGGTCTCGGCGCAATTGACCGAGTACGTCGGCACCATGCGCTCGTATGTCCCGGCCATCGTTGTGCAGGAGAGCTCGGGTGTTTCGGGATTCAAGGTCACCGGCGTCCACATGACGTTGATCGGGGCAACAGGGGAGGCGAGCGACCAGCAGCCCTTCCGGGTCAATCCCGGAGCGACCCGGCGGCTCTGGGACAGCTACGAGTTCGATCCCCCCGAAGCAGACCTCCCCCTGTCGGACCGGGCTACGGGAGCCATGCTCGAGATCACCTACACCGACGACGCCGGCAACCGGGGGTCCCTGACGGTCACCGCCCCCCTTGCCTCGGGAGGCTGACCGGAGATGACGCCGCGCCGTAGCTTTGCAAGGTGATCGAGTTCACGATTTTCGGGACGATCGGTCTCCGCGATGCGGCAGGCCGGGAGATGGAGGGGTTGTTGCGCCAACCGAAACGGCTGGCGCTGCTGCTCTACCTGGCCTCGCCCCGTCCAGGCCACTGGCATCGTCGGGACCTGCTCCTCGCCACCTTCTGGCCCGATCGCGACGAGTCGCGAGCGCGGATGGCGTTGCGCAACGCCCTTTACGTACTCCGGCAGGAGCTGGGGCGCGACATCGTTTGCACCCGCGGTGACGACGAGGTCGCCGTCAACCCGGAGGTGCTCCGGTGCGACGCCGCCGAGCTCGAAGCCGACCTGCAGCAACATCGCTACCGTGAAGCCCTTGACCGGTATCGTGGCGAGGCGCTTCCCGGCTTCAACATTCCCGCCGCCGACGGCTTTGACCGCTGGCTCGACGAGCAACGGCTCCGTTGGCGCGACGGCGTCCGCCGCGCGGCGGCATCCCTCCGCGCCGACGCGGTCCGGCAAGGCGATCTCGCCGCAGCAATCGGGTGGCAGCAGCGGGTGCTCGAACTGTCGCCCTACAGCGAGCAGGAGGCCCGCGGGCTGATCGAGTTGCTCGGGGAGTTGGGCGACTTCGGCGGAGCACTAGAGGCTTACGCGTTGTTGCAGCGGCGGCTGGCGACGGAGTTCGGAGTCGGACCGTCGGCGGAAACGCGCGCGGTTGTTGACGGGCTGCGCGCGCGAATGCCATGCGACAGCGGCCGGCCGCCGCCGCTGTCCCCGGCGCCGCCCGTGCCCCTGGTGGCGAACGCCCCGCGGGCGATCGAAGGCGGCCGCGCCCGGACGGCCGGACCCGCACGGGTGGTGGCGGTCCGCGATCTTCGGCTGCGGTGCCCTCGCGGCGAGCGTGATGCTTGCGGCGAGCCTGTCATTGGACCCGCGGGTCGATGCCGGGGCTCCGGTCCGGCTGCTCATCTATCCGTTGACCAATGCCACCGGAGATTCGGGGCTCGAATACCTCAGCCGCGGGATTCCTGAGGAGATGGTACGACGTCTTGCCGCGACCGGCGTGGTGCAGGCGCGCGCGGTAGCGGCGCGTGACACCGGCGCGTTGACCTCGCGGGGGGAAGGGGCGCGCATCGTACGCGGCGCCGTGACGATCCGGTCGGAGTCGCTCGCCGTCGAGCTGATGCTCGATGATCACTCCACAGGCGGTGCAGCGCAAGTTGCAAGCATCCGGGTGGCGCGAGCCGAGGTGGCTGATGTTGCCGGCGAGCTGGCCGCCGCGGTGGCGGGCGCGGTACGGCGGGTTCCGATACCGGAACTGCCGCGCCGGAGACGCGCTCCAGTCGATACCGAGGCATTCCGCCTTACCCTGCAGGGCTGGGAACAATTGCTCGGCCAGGGCGAGGTCGACTACGACGACGGCCTCGATGCTGCCCGCCGACTGTTCCGCGCCGCCATCGACCGCGATCCGACGTACGCCCGGGCCTGGTCGGGGTTGAGCTCCACATGGGCGTCGGCTGTCGTCACCGGGCGCGTACCATTCGATATCGGCATCGCCTCGGGAGAAGCGGCGGCGCGGCACGCCCTTGCCCTCGATTCCCTCGAAGGCACGGCATGGGGCAATCTCGGCGTCTTCGTGATGCTGCGGGAACGATCGCTCGTCGCCGCCGAATCGCTCTTCCGGCGGGGATTCGACGTGGAGCCGTCGAACGCCGAACTGTACATGATCCGCGCGTCGGCGCTGGGCTGGGCATGGCGTTGGGACGACGCACGCGAGCCGATCCGGACGGCTCGCGCCCTCGATCCGATCTCGAGCTATTACGCCGGGCGCGAGGCCACGCTGGCGCTCTGCGGTGGCGACGCTCCGCGGGCCCTTGCCCTGTTCCGGGAGCAGCTTGTGCTCGAGCCCCGTGAACGCGAGGCGCGTCTCGGCGTGGCGCGCGCACTGGCGGCGCTGGGTCGCTGGGACGAAGCGATCGTCACCCTTGCGCCGTTGCTTGATACCGGCAACGATCCCCGCGGCCGCACCCTGCTCGCGTCGGCGCGCGGCCCGGCAGGCTACTGGGCGCTGCGGCACCTCGACGGCGAACGACTGCTCGCCACCCGACGCGTCCTCGCGAACCGGCCGGATCGGTGGCTGTCGCCGTATCTGGTGGCGGCGGCCGAAGTCGCGGCGGGGCACGTCGACCGCGGTGTGGCCATGCTGGAGGACGAAGCCCGCAGCGGCGACTGGATGCTCGTGAAGCTGCCGTGCAATCCGGAACTGGACGAGATCCGATCCACGCCGCGTTACGCGCAGCTGGTGGCGTCGGTCAAGGATCTGGCGGTTCGGCGCTGATGGATCCCGGGACCCCGACTGGCGCGGACCTGCTTCCGCCGTAGCTTTGTCGCTCGCTCAGGCGGGGGCGGGTCGGCATGGCGCGGAACATCGGGGGAATCGCCGGCGTCATCCTGGCCGCCGGAGCGTCGCGGCGGATGGGCTGCGACAAGCTGCTGCTCCGGATCGACGGCGTCCACCTCATCCGCCGCGCCATCGACCGCGCCATGTACGGTGGCCTGGGGCCGGTGCTGGTGGTCACCGGCCCCGATCCGCAGCCATACATCGACGCCACGCTCGGGGCAGCCGGCAAGTTCATGGCGTTGCCTGCTCCCTCCACATCAATGGGCGACTCGCTCCATTTCGGCCTCCGCGAGGTCCCCGACGCGAACGACGCCGCGGTGGTCCTCCTCGCCGACATGGTGCACGTCACCGCTGAGATGATCCACGCCGTCGTCGATCGCGGCCGGGCGCGCGAACAGGCGCCGCTGGTGGCGTCGCGCTACGGCAAGGTGGTGGCGCCGCCGTTGCTGATCCGCCGCGCGCTTTTTCCCGAATTCCTCGCGTGGCAGGGCGATGGCTGGGGGGAGCCGGTGGTGCACCGGCATCGGCGCGCCGCCGAATGGATCGATTGGCCGGCCTCGGCACTCGCTGACGTGAACACGCCGGCGGAGTTTGCCGGCCTGCCGGGTGCGACGGCACCGGAGGGCTGGCGATGAACGCCACCGCCGATGCCGACCTCCCGTACACCACCTTTCGTATTGCGCTTGCCAGCGGAATTCTTGGCGCGGTCGGCGCCACGCTCGGTTGGCTCGGCTGGCTCACCGTGCGGGTCTGGAGCCGCGACCTGCTCGTCACGGTGCTGGTGGGCGGCGCACTTGGCGCCGCGATCCACTGGTTCCGTCACTACTTCCAGGTCTCGAAGCGCGAGCATCTCGGCGCACCCCAGGCCGGGGCTGCGAACCATCCGCCGGTGCGGGCACCGGCGCGCGCCGCGCTCTACTGGGCCGGCGGTTTCGGCTTCCTGGGACTTGCGACCGAACACCTCGTGGCCCACATGACCGCCGAATTCCTGGTGCCGTTCCTGGCATCGCTCGCGGCACTTCTTCCCGCCGGCGTCATTCTTGGCTGGTCAATGAGCCGCGGCCGCGACGACGACAACGTCGTGTTGCTCGTCGCCAACGGAATGTTCACCGGTGCCGGAATTGCCGTGGTCACCGGTGCGATCTGGACCCTCGGCTTCGGGTCCGCGCCGTGGTTCGCCCTGCTGGCGTGGTGGGGAATGCTCGGGATCGGGATGCGCTTTGCCACTCCGGCCGGGGTGAATGCCGTAAGACCGCTGGCTCCGGTCGCGGCGGTGGCGGGGGTCTTCGTGGCCGTCCAGCTGCTCAACCTCCTGCCCGGCACCACCGCCAGCTACGAGAAGTTCGGCGCGCCGGGCAATTTCGTGCTGGAGGTCCGGACGCTGGCCGCCGGCATCGAGGCATCACCGGCGTTGCCGGCAACGTTCTGGCTCGACGCCGAAGCACGCTTCCAGCGGCAGCACGCCGGACCGGTCGATCCTCCCCCGGCGACGGATTCCCGCGGGGTGGCGGTCCGGTCGTGGCTGGTCATTGTACTGTTCGCGCTGGGCGTCGGCATCGCGCCACGCCTCGAGCGATCGCTGCGGCCAGCCGACTATCCCAACAGCGAGACCCTGCGTCGCGACATCGCACTGGCGGCAGTGACGGCGCTCGCAGTGGTCGGCGCCTGCGTCGCAGCGCGGTTGTCGCGTGGAAGCGGTTGAGCAGGCGACCGACGACGCAAAGGCGATGACACCGGTCATCTGCCATACCTGACAAGGCGAGGGAGCATGCCGGGAGATCATCCAATCCCGCACCACCTGCTGCTGGAGCGCATGACGTCGCCCGAAGTGCGCGCGGCGCTCGACGCGGGCTACACCACGGCGGTCATTGCCTGTGGCGCCACCGAGCAGCACGGTCCGCACCTGCCGCTCTGCATGGATGCCGAGCACGGCGCCAGGCTGGCCGAGGAGGTGGCTCGGGGATTGGGCCACGCCCTGGTGGCCCCGCCGATCCGGATCGGTTGCTCCGAGCATCACATGGCGTTTGCCGGGTCGCTGACTCTGCGCACCACCACGTTCGAGGCGATCTGCCTCGACTACTGCACCTCGTTGGCGCATCACGGATTTCGCCACCTCGTCTTTGTGCCGTCGCACGGTGGCAACTTCGCGCCGCTCGCGGCGATGCAACCGCGGTTGCAGGAGGCTGTCGGGCCGGCGGTGCAGGTGCTGGTCTTTGCCGACCTCGTGGCCACGATCGACCTCTGGCGGCGCGTGGTGCAGGACGAGACCGGGCTCGGCGACCGCGTCGGCGGCCATGCCGACATCGCCGAGAGCTCCATCATGCTGGCGCTGCACCCCGAACTGGTGCACGAATCGGCGGCCGAAGCGGGGTACATCGGCCCGATCACCCCGGAGGTGATGGAGCAGGTGTTCCGCGACGGCATGAACACGATCACACCGAACGGCATCATCGGCGACGCGCGCGGCATGCGGCGGTCCATCGGCGAGCGCTGCATCACCGAGCTCTCGGCGGCGCTGGTCGAATACTTCAGGGCAAAGATGGTGGACGACTGACGGGACCAACCCGCGACGGAGAACTCGACAATGGCTGCAAACAAGACCAAGGCGACAACCGCGAGCGTGCCGGGATACTTCGCTGCGATCAAGGATCCCGAGCGTCGCAAGAACTGCGAGGCGCTCTCGGCGCTGATGAGCAAGGCGACAAAGGAGGCGCCGAAGATGTGGGGGTCGAGCATCGTCGGCTTCGGGAGTTACCACTACAAGTACGAGAGCGGCCGGGAGGGTGACATGTGTCTGGTCGGCTTTTCCTCCCGGAAGGGTGACATCGCGGTCTACGGCCTGCACGCGGGCCCGGGGGCCGAGCAGCTGCTCGCGAAGCTCGGCAAGTACAAGGCGGGGAAGGGTTGTGTCTACCTCAGCTCACTCGATGACGTCGACCAGAAGGTGCTCGCCAAGCTGGTCGCGGGTGCTGCGACGGCCAAGAAGCGGCCCGCCGCATAGGGGTCACCCCTTGGCGCGGTTGATCGCCGCGATGTGCGCCTTCGCCTCGCTCACCTTCGGCTGCAGGTCGGCGTCGGCGTCTTTCCAGAGGTCGACAAAGCGCCCGTAGTACTCCAGGGCGTGCGTCGTGTCGCCGGCGTTCTCGTACAGTTGGCCGAGCCGGAACAGGGTGGGGCCAAGAAGGACCGGATCGACGTTGTAGTGTCCCCCGCTCGGCATCGCAACGAACTTCGTGAGGTACTTCCGCGCCGAGTCGGCCTGACCGGACTTGTCGAATGCGATGCCCAGCAGATAGGGCGTGCATGCCGCGCAGTTCATGGTCGGCAATCCGTCGGCCTCGACATCGCCCTGCCGGAAGTACGCCAGCGCGCTGTCGGTCTTGCCATCCGCCAGGGCGATCGCCCCGCGGATCCGGGCCACCGGCACCGCCTCCTGGCGGCGGCCCAGGGTGTCGAGCCGGGCCAGGTGCAGGTTGAGCACATCGCGGGCCTTGGCCGGATTCCCCAACAGCGCATAGTCGAGCGCCAGATTGTCGCTGGCGTTGCTTGCGAGCGCGGTGCTCGGCGTGACGCGCAGCGCCGAGTCGAGAATGGCGAGTCCGCGCTGAGTGTTGCCGCGGAGGAGGCCATACATCGATGCCTGGAACGCCGCCGTGGTATAGGGATTGACCGTGTCGCCGCGCGCCTTGGCCCGCGCCGCGTTTGCCTGGGCATTCAGTGCTTCGGCCGCGTGCAGCTGGCCACGCAACTCGGTGACATTGACGAGCGCGCCAAGGGCGCCGGCGGCGTGGACGGCGTCGGCATGTGCCGCGTTGGTGTGGGCGAGGGCTTCGGCGGAATCGTACTGGCGGGTGTTCCAGAATTTGGTGAACCGGATCGGCCCGGTCGGGAACGGGACATGCCGGCTGGCAAAGAGCGCCAGCACCGAATCGACCTCACGATATCGTCCCATCGTGAGGTACTCCATCGCCAGGTTGCTGAGAATGGTTCCGTCGGTCGAATCGTACCGGAGCGAAAGCTTGTATGCGGCGACGGCGCCGGTCGTGTCCCGCGTGTTGGAAAGCGTGACGCCGAGCGAGTTGCTGGCGTCGTAATTCGAGGAATCCAGCTGGATGGCGTGTTGGAACGCCGGGATGGCCTTGGCGCGGTCGTTCGGCACCGAGGTGTAGAAGGCGCCCTCGACGTTGTACCGCTCACGCTCCGGCAGCCGCTCGCGCAGCCGGAACGCCGTGGTCAGCGCCGCATTGGACTCCGCAATATGGGCCGCGCCGCCGATCGATTGCAGCGAATAGGCCAGCTGCACCCACGCCATCGCGAAGCTGCTGTCCTGCCGGATGGCGTCCTTGAAATCCTGAACGGCGGCGAGGTAGTCACCTTTGACGTCGTTGTCGCGCAGTCCGAGGCTGTAACTGCGCAGCGCGCCAAGCGACGCCGTGGTCACCTGCTCGAGGCTCGGCGCGTCGTGCACCGCCTTGAGTGACTCGCCGATCTTGCCGCGCAGTTCCCTGGTGAGCCGGTCCACCGCCGGAATCAGCCCGCCGGCGTCCTTGGCCGATTCGCTGAACGACGCCAGGTCATTGCCGCTCTCCGCGGCGACCAGCCGCATCGTGATGACATACCCTGTGCCGGCCGGAACAATGCTCCCCGCCACCACCGCCTTGGCGCCGGCGCGCTGCGCAATTTCGCGGGCGGTGCTGAGGTCGACCCGCGCCGTGTCGGGGCGCTGCATCTGTTCCAGCGTGGCGACCACCGAAGTCGTCGGCATGACGCGCACCGCACTGCTCTGCGACAGGTTGGTGCGGACCGCCTCGGCGATGGTCGAGCCGAGCGACGAATCGGCGCCGGGCGAGTCGAACGCGGCGACCACGACCCCGTCGTTCACCGACAGCTTGCCCGCGCCGAGAAGCGAACCGGCGGGCCCGATGCCCATGGCGCGCAACGTCATGAACCCGGCCACCAGCAACACGAAGACGCCGACAGCGATGATGCCGCCACGCACTGTGCGGCGCCACGACATGTGAGGCACGGCCTTGATGGCCAGCGTCGCCATGGTGCCCTGGGCCGCGGTCGAGCGCGTGCCGCCCGGCGTGAATGTCGGCGTCGCGGTGGCCGCCCGTCGCGCCACGTACTGCGCGTAGGCGGTGAACAGCACCACCGGCAGCCCCAGCGCCATCACGACCAGGGCGCCGGGGAAGACCCAGTCGGGGAGGCCGATGGCGATGATCGCCGCGCGTGCGAGGATGGCGACCGCCACGAACGCCACCGCGTAGATCGCCAGCGCCCGCCAGATCATCCCCGGGCCGCCGATGAGGATTGCCGGCATCGCCGCCGCCGCGCCCGACGGCGAGGCGACCGCGTCGAGCCGATGCAGCAGCTCGGTGGCGCTGGCCGGGCGCGTGGCCGGATCCTTCGCCAGGCATTGCATCACCAGCGCCGCGAGCGCCGGCGGACAGTCGAGACGCAACTCGCCGACCGGGCGGGGAGTCTCGCTCATGTGCGCCACGAGGAGCTTGTGGGGCGGCAAATCGGGAAACGGAGACCGACCGGCAATCAGCTCGTACGCCATGCAACCGAAGGCGTAGACGTCGGCGCGATGGTCGGTGGCCGGGTCGCCCGCCGCCTGCTCGGGCGCCATGTAGGCCGGAGTCCCCACGGCCGTGCCGAGGGCGGTCAACGCGTTCGCCGAGAGGTCCCTCGCATGCTCGGGACGATCATCGCCGCTGAATGCGGCGCTGATCGCTTTCGCGATGCCGAAATCGGTGACCACCGCGGTGTGCCCGGAAAGCAGCACGTTGTCCGGCTTGATGTCGCGATGCACCACGCCGCGCTCGTGTGCGTACACCAGCGCGCGCGCCACGTCGCGGAGGATGCTCACCACGTCCGTGATCGCGAGCGGTCCCCGTCCCAGCCGGGCGCGGAGGCTCTCGCCGTCGATGTACGGCATGGTGTAGTAGGGCAGCCCCTCGATGTCGCCAGCCGACAGCACCGGGACGATGTTGGCCTGCTGCAGCGACGCGGCGACCTGGATCTCCCGTTCGAACCGCGGCATGGACATCCCCGCGGCGAGTTCCGGTGAGAGGACCTTGACCACCACCTGGCGGCCGAGGCGATGCTCGGTGGCCACAAAGACACGCGACATGCCACCCCCGCCGAGCTCGTGCTCGAGGGTATAGCTGCCGGAAAGCGCCTGCTGCACGCGGGATCGAAGGTCGGTCAATGAACCTGCCGGGGTTGCTGCGGAATGCCGAATACTAGCCGATCTGCTCCGTCCTGACACCTCCGGAGGTGGTCGGAGCGTTGCCGGATGACACCGGCGGCCGATACCGGGGTGTTACAGCTTCAAACGCGATGGGCCCGGTGCCGCGTGGATGCCTCCGTTCGCAGCCCTTAGATTGGGGGCGCAACCGGATCCCCTTCCATCGTCATGCCGAGGACCACCATACCATGAAGATGCGTGCGATGCTGGCCGTCGCGGCAGCCCTCTCGCTTGCTGCGTGCTCTGCCGGGCCGGCCGCTCTGGGCAGCCCCGGCAAGCCGATCGTCGTGGCCTTCGAACCCGCCGGGACCTCGCAGCAGATCACCGCCAGCGGCCAGTCGCTGCTCGACCTCCTCGCGAAGGAGACCGGCCTGTCGTTCAAGGGGGTGGTGCCCACCTCCTACGCGGCGCTGACCGAGGCAATGGGGTCGGGGAACGCGCAGATCGGCTGGATGGCGACGTTCAACTACATCCTGGCGCACCAGAAGGGCTACGCCGACGTGGCGCTGATCTCGCAGCGGTTCGGCACCGAGAACTACGGCGCCGAATTCCTGGCGAACGCCAAGGCGGGGTTCAAGCCGGCGCCCGACATCCCCGCCACCGACGCCGACCTCCCCACCCTGCTGCAGTTCAGGGGAAAGCGGGTCTGCTTTACCGACGAGCAGTCGACCTCGGGGCACGTCGTGCCGGTGATCTTCCTCAAGAAGGCCGGGCTCACCGACGCCGACCTCGCCAACGCGGTCTACGCCGGCGGACACACCCAGGTGGTCGAGGCGCTCTACGACGGCGGCATCTGCGACTACGGCACGGTGTTCGTCGACGCGCGCTCCAACATTGCCACGGAGCATCCCGACGTCGACCAGAAGGTGGTGGTGGTCTTCGAGACCAGGCCGATCATCCCCAACGACAACATGTCCTACGCGCCCGACGTCCCCGCCGCGCTGCGCGAGCGGATCACCGCCGCGATGATCAGGATTGCCGCCACCGAAGACGGCAAGAAGGCGCTCAACGAGCTCTACCAGATCAGCGGGCTCGTCAAGGCGGACGACACGGTCTACGACGAATTCCGGTCGTACCTGCAGGCCTCCGGCATCGACCTCAGCAAGTACGTCAAGTAAGCCCGGCCCGTGCTCCGCGTCGAACACCTCACCAAGGTCTATCCCAGCGGGATCACCGCGCTCGACGATGTCAGCTTCACGGTGCGCGACGGCGAATTCCTCGTCATCATCGGGCTGTCGGGATCGGGCAAGAGCACGCTGCTGCGCTGCATCAACCGGCTGATCGAACCGACCTCCGGGCGCGTCGTGCTGGACGACATCGACATCACCGCCGCCCGCGGACGCGAGCTGCGCCGGGTGCGCCGGCAGATCGGCATGGTCTTCCAGCACTTCAACCTGGTCCGCCGCAGCAGCGTGATGACCAACGTGCTGTCGGGCCGGCTGGGGTACAACGGGACGATGCGCAGCCTGCTCGGCGTCTGGTCGCGCGACGATCGGGCGCGGGCAGCGCACGCGCTGGAGCGGATGGGCCTCGCCAGCAAGGCCGGCCGCCGCGCCGACTCGCTCTCCGGCGGCCAGCAGCAGCGCGTGGGGATTGCCCGGACGCTGATGCAGGAGCCGCGCATCATCCTCGCCGACGAACCGGTGGCGTCGCTCGATCCCGTCCTGTCGCACTCGATACTCCGCTACCTCGAGCAGCTCAACAAGGAAGGGATCACCGTTCTCTGCAGCCTCCACTTCCTCGACCTGGTGCATCGCTACGCCACGCGCGTCATTGCGTTGAAGGACGGCGTCAAGGTGTTCGAAGGCCTTCCGGGCGAGATCGACCGGGCGCGCTTCCAGGAGATCTACGGTGAGGAGGCGCAGGAGGTGCGCGCCACGGCGGTGCCCGGCGCAGGCCCGCCACCGGCGCCGCAGCCGGCTCCGTCGGCGTGATCGCCGGCCTCCTCTCGTTGCTCCTGCCCGGCCTCGGGCAGGCGTCTGTCGGACGTTGGTATCGCGGCGCGGCGGTGTTCGGCACGGTGCTGCTCGCGGCGCTCACCACCTGGTGGTATCACGTGCCGGGGTGGTACGCGGTCCCCGCGGTGATCTGGCTCTGGAACATCCGCGACGCGGCGAGCCTCGCGCGCGGCATCGAGCGCTCGGTGCTGGTCCCGGTGCTGGCGATGCTGGTGATGGGCTACGGCATCGGCTGGCAGGTGACCGGGATCGACCCCGGCGCGCTGTTCCGCAATTCGGCCCGGGTCAAGTCGATCCTCGCGCCGATGCTGCACCCCGACTTCGCGGTGCGGCGCGAGACGCAGCGCGTCGCCTGGGCGCCGGTGGAAGTCCCGTGCGGCCCGCATCCGCCGATCGCGACACACACCGGCGACGGCGTCACGGTCACGGTGTCACCGGCCTGCGCCCACCTCCGCGACACCCTCCGGGTGGTGGCCACCGGGCTCCGCCCCGACACCCCGACCATGCTGCAGTGGGCCACGCCGATCGGCAACCGCCTGGCGCTCGGCGCCGACTGGGCCACACCGCTGCGCGTCACGACCGGCCCTGACGGCAGCCTCAGCGCGCAGATCGAGGTGCCGCCCAACGCGCTCGCCGCGGCACCAAACCCCGACCTCCCGCTGGAACACCGCGTCTACCTCACGCAGGTGCGCCCCGAACCGGGGTTCCGGCTCTCCGAAAACGGCAAGTACGTGGTCGAAGGGATCGTGCAGACCCTCTTTCTGGCGCTGATGGCAACGACGTTCGGCGCGCTGGGGGCGATGGTGGTGGCGTTCTTCGCGGCGCGGAACCTGATGCACGCCAACCGGTTCACGATGGCGGTCTACGTGGTGACGCGCACCGTGCTCAACATCGTGCGGTCGGTCGAAGCGCTGATCATCGCGATCATCTTCGTGGTGATCGTGGGGCTGGGCCCGTTTGCCGGCGTCATCGCCATCACCATGCACACCATTGCCGCCCTCGGCAAGCTCTATTCAGAGGCGATCGAGGGCATCGACCAGGGGCCGCTGGAGGCGGTGCGCGCCGCCGGAGGCAACTGGCTGCAGATGGTGCGCTACGCGGTGATTCCCCAGGTGGTGCCGGCGTTCGCCTCGTTCACCCTGTTCCGCTGGGACATCAACGTCCGCACCTCGACGATCATCGGCTTCGTCGGCGGCGGCGGAATCGGGTTCTTCCTCTACCAGTGGATCATCAAGGGCGACTTCCGGGCGGTCGGTGCATCGTTCATTGCCATCGCGCTGATTGTCATCGTGCTCGACTTCGTGAGCGCCCGGCTCCGGATGCGGCTGGTCTGAGATGAACGCCGCCCCGCACCGCGCACGGCGCCGCTTCACCACCGGCTTCCTGGTGCTCCTTGCCGCTGCCGTCTATGTCGTGGGGTGGCGCGAGACAGAGATCGATCCGGTCAAGCTGGTCACCTCGCTCCCCAAGAGCCGCGGCATCCTGAGCGACCTCGTGCACCCCGACGTGCTGACTCGCGCGACGCGCACCGCCGCCACCGGCGTGGTCTTCCCGGTGCCGTGCGGATCGGTGCCAGCACCAGCCGCCGTCACGACCGGCGCCCGGCTGGTGCCGAGTGTCGGCTGCGCCGCACCGGGCGACACGATCACCGTGAGCGGGGCGGGCCTCGCTCCCGACGCCAGCGTGATGGTGGAGTGGAAACTCCCCAACGGCAACGCGCTCTTTTCCCGGCTGGCCCGCACCGACGACCGCGGAGCATTCACCACTCGCATCGAAGTGCGCCCCGTCACCGCCGCACAGAACGGCGTGCCGAGCACGCTGCGTGCGGTGACCTCGGTGTCGGTCGGCGGCGTGGCGCCGAGCCAGGCGCTCAAGGACGTGATCAACAACGTCATCGTCACGATCTTCATGGCGCTGCTCGCCACGACCGCCGGAACGATCATCGCTGCACCACTGAGCTTCCTCGCCGCGCGCAACATCACGCGGCACGGCAAGCTCGGCACCGCCACCTACGCCCTGGTCCGCGGCGCGCTCAACGTGACCCGTTCGTACGATTCGCTGGTGCTGGCGACGGTCTTCGCACTCTGGGTCGGGTTCGGCGCGTTTGCCGGCGTGCTCGCGCTGACGGTGGTCACCGTCGCGTCCCTCGGCAAGCTCTTCTCCGAAGCGGTCGAAGGGATCGACTCCGGACCGCTCGAGGCGGTCGCGGCGACCGGCGCGACGCGGACCGAGGTGGTGCGATATGCCGTGGTGCCGCAGGTCATCCCCGACTTCGTGTCGTTCATCATCTATCACTGGGACATCAATGTCCGGATCAGCACCATCCTCGGCTTCGTCGGCGGCGGCGGCATCGGGTACTACCTGAGCCAGCGCATCAACGTGCTGGAATACCGCAAGGCGGGGACCGCAATCTGGGCAATCGTCATCGTGGTCTGGGCGATGGACTTCTTCAGCGCGGAGGTCCGGAAGCGGTTTACTTGATCAGCGCAAGATCTTGACTTTGTCCAGAACTACCGGCATTGTGAGCCGATGCCCGAAACCACCGCCGATCTCCTCCGCCGTCACGGCCTGCACGTCACCGCGCAGCGCCTCGCGGTGCTCCGCGCCGTTTCGGACCAGCCCCACATCACCGCCGACCGGGTTGCCGAGGCGGCTCACGCGGAGATCGGGGCGATCTCGCGCCAGGCGGTGTACGACGCGCTCGGCGCGCTGGTCGAGAAGGGGCTGCTCCGCCGGATCCAGCCGACCGGGTCGCCGGCCCGCTACGAAACGCGGGTCGCCGACAATCATCACCACCTGATCTGCCGCGTCTGCGGCCTGGTGGTGGATGTCGATTGCGCCGTCGGGGCGGCGCCGTGCCTCACCCCGGCAGACGCGCGCAATTACGAAGTTGACGAAGCCGAAGTCATCTACTGGGGCCGTTGCCCCGAGTGCCGGAGTCGGGCGTCGTCCGAATCCGGAGCCTGACCGTATCCGCAACCGCACGAGAGACCGCCATGAGCAATGACGCGAAGTGTCCCGTTCCCCACGCCGCCGGCAGCGGCACCGCCAATCGTGACTGGTGGCCGAACCAGTTGCGCCTCGAACTCCTGCATCAGCATTCGTCGAAGTCGAACCCGATGGACCGGGAGTTCGATTACGCCAGGGAGTTCAACAGCCTCGATCTCGCCGCGGTCAAACGCGACCTGGCCACGCTGATGACCGACTCGCAGGACTGGTGGCCGGCCGATTTCGGGCATTACGGTCCGCTGTTCATCCGCATGGCATGGCACAGCGCCGGGACGTATCGCACCGGTGACGGCCGCGGCGGCGGCGGGCGGGGGCAGCAACGCTTTGCGCCGGTCAACAGCTGGCCCGACAATGTCAGCCTCGACAAGGCGCGCCGGCTGCTGTGGCCGATCAAGCAGAAGTACGGCCGCAAGATTTCCTGGGCCGACCTGATGATTCTGGCCGGCAACGTGGCACTCGAGACCATGGGCTTCAAAACGTTCGGCTTTGGCGGCGGACGGGAAGACGTCTGGGAGCCCGACCAGGACGTCTATTGGGGTGCCGAGAAGAAGTGGCTCGACGACAAGCGCTACACCGGACAACGGGAGCTCGACAACCCGCTGGCGGCGGTGCAGATGGGGCTGATCTACGTCAATCCCGAGGGACCCAACGGCAACCCTGATCCGGTTGCGGCGGCGCATGACATCCGCGAGACGTTCGCGCGGATGGCGATGAACGACGAGGAGACCGTGGCGCTGATCGCCGGCGGCCATTCGTTCGGCAAGACCCACGGCGCCGGCCCGGTGTCGAACGTCGGCCCCGATCCCGAAGCCGCGCCGCTCGAGGAGCAGGGCTTCGGCTGGCGGAGCAGCTACCACACCGGTCGCGGCGCCGACACGATCACCAGTGGGCTCGAGGTGACGTGGACCACTACGCCGACCAAGTGGAGCAACGACTTCTTCCACCACCTCTTCGATTACGAGTGGGAGCTGAGCAAGAGCCCGGCAGGAGCCAATCAGTGGGTGGCGAAAGGTGTTGCGGCCACGGTGCCCGACGCGTTCGATGCGTCGAAGAAGCGGCTTCCCACCATGCTCACCACCGACCTCTCGCTGCGCTACGACCAGGCCTACGAGAAGATCTCGCGGCGCTTCATGGCCGATCCGCAGGCCTTTGCTGATGCCTTCGCGCGGGCGTGGTTCAAGCTGACCCACCGCGACATGGGGCCGCGGGCGCGCTACCTCGGTCCCGAAGTGCCCGCCGAGGAGCTGATCTGGCAGGATCCGATTCCCGCCGTCGATCATCCGCTGATCGACGCCAGGGACATCGCCGCATTGAAGCAGAAGATCATCGCATCGGGACTCTCCGTCTCGGAGCTGGTGTCGACGGCGTGGGCCTCGGCGTCGACGTTCCGCGGCTCCGACAAGCGCGGCGGCGCCAACGGTGCACGGGTCCGTCTCGCGCCGCAGATCGGCTGGGAAGTCAACCGCCCGGTGCAGCTGGCCCGCGTGCTCCGGACGCTGGAAGGCATCCAGCGCGAGTTCAACGCCGCGCAGGCCGGCGGGAAGCAGGTCTCGCTGGCCGACCTGATCGTGCTGGGCGGCGCCGCCGGCATCGAGCAGGCAGCGAAGAACGCCGGCCACGAGGTAACCGTGCCGTTCACCCCGGGGCGGATGGATGCCACCGCGGACCAGACCGACGCGGCGTCGTTTGCGGTGCTGGAGCCGGTGGCCGACGGCTTCCGCAATTACCTCAAGGCGAAGTTCACCGTGCCGGCCGAAGCGCTGCTGGTCGACCGGGCGCAACTGCTCACGCTGACGGCGCCGGAGATGACGGCACTCGTCGGCGGGCTGCGGGTGCTGGAAACCAACGCCGATGGTTCGAAGCATGGCGTGCTCACCAGCCGTCCCGGCGCGCTCACCAACGACTTCTTCGTCAACCTCCTCGACATGGGCACCGAGTGGAAGCCGGTGTCGAAGGACGCCGACGTCTTCGAAGGCCACGACCGGAAGAGCGGCAAGGCGAAGTGGACCGGCACACGGGTCGACCTGGTGTTCGGTGCCAATTCGCAGCTCCGCGCGCTGGCGGAGGTCTACGGCTGCCGCGACGGTGAAGAGAAGTTCCTCCACGACTTCGTGGCGGCGTGGAACAAGGTGATGAATCTCGACCGGTTTGACCTGGCGCGTCGGTAGATCGAACGTCCGCGAGGGCCGGACGGAGCACGGAGAACGGAGGAGAGATGCCTGATCGCCGCAGCTTCGTTGCCACCACCGCCCTCGCGGCGCTCGCCGCCGCACGGCTGCGTGCCCAGTCCACACGCGTTTCTCAGGTGACGCTGCAGGTTCCGGAGCATGGCACAGGCCCGGTGATGGCGGCCGACTTTCTGGGGCTTTCGTACGAAGTCGAGCAGCTTGCCGACCCGACGTTCTTCTCGCCGCACAACACCGCGCTGGTGAAACAATTCCGGGCGCTCTCGCCGCGCGGCGTGCTGCGCACCGGCGGCAACACCGGCGAATTCGGCTGGTTCAAGGCCACGCCCGACACGCCGGAGCCACCCCACCCGAAGACGCGCGAGGTGCCCGGTGAGCCGATCGCCGAGTTCTATCCGGTGACCGCCGAGGCGGTGCGCAACCTCAAGGCATTCCTCGATGCCACCGGGTGGAGCTGCATCTACGGCATCAACATGGGAACCAACACGCCGCCTCGCGCCGCCGAGGAAGCCGCCTTCGTGGCAAGGACACTCGGCTCACGGCTGCAGTACTTCCAGATCGGCAACGAGCCGGAGCTGTTCAGCCTCCACCTCCGCGATCCGAAGACCTGGTCGGCACACGTCTGGCTCGAGGAGTGGCTCCAACTGGCACGCGCCATCGTGCGGCGGGTGCCGAGTGCGCGGTTCGGGATACCCGACCTCGGCGGCAATCAGTCGTGGATGAAGACAATCGGCGATGAGTGGCCGACGGTCACCGACAGGCCGCGCATCGTGGCGTTCACCCACCACTACTACTTCGACGGGCCGGCGACCAATCCTCAGGTCACCATCCCCAACCTTCTCAAGCCGGCGACGTTGGCCGGCGTGCAGCGGACCGCCAACGTGGCGCGGGCGGTGGCGGCAAAGCTGGACGTGCCGCTTCGCATGTCGGAGGGGAACACCTGCTACGGCGGTGGCAAGCCGGGTGTCTCGGATGTCTTTGCGTCGGCACTCTGGTCGGCCGACTATTCGCTGCTGCTGGCGACCAACGGTTATGTCGGCGTGAACCTTCACGGCGGCACCGGCCAGGTCGTTGCCAACGGCCTTGGCGGTCGTCTCGGCGGCGACGAAGTGCTCGCGAAGGAAGGGAAGTCGGCGGCAGAGATTGCCAGCCATCCGCATCCGTTCTATTCGCCGATCGGCCGCTTCGGGTCGCAGTACGTGCTCGAGCGGGTCGCCTACGGGATGTTGTTCGCCGGTTCGTTCGTCGGTGGACGGATGATGGCCCCGGAGTTCGGCGACCCGATCCGCGCGTCGGGCGTCAACGCCACCGCATATGGCGCCGAGCTTCACGGTGGGCATCGTTCGGTGATCGTGGTCAACAAGGATCTCGAGCGGGACCTCGATGTCACGTTCGACTTCGGCCCCGGCGCGCGGCACGCGGTGGCGATCGAGGCGCTGCGTGCCCCGGCCGTCGACAGCCGCGAGGCGCAGATCGCCCGGCTCGCGCCCGGCACCCTCCGCGACGGTCGGTGTCAGGTGACCGTGCCGCGCGCGTCGGCGCTGCGGGTCACGGCGGGGTGATGGCGCCAGCAGCAAACATCCCGGGCGGGGCCATTCGACGCATGGCCCCGTCCGGGAATGTTGTCCGGCACTACGCCTCGCACCGCCCGGCGAGCGGTAGCGAAACCGGCTTGCTGGTGTGTCCGGCGTTCTTGAGCACGCCGGGCACGGTGGGGTCGCTCACGAAGCTCTGCCACCCCTTCTCGTCCCAGTCGAAGACGGCCCACACGCGGTCGGGCTGGACCGGATCGCGGAACACCAGCGCCCCCCGCGAGCCGTGCTCCTTGCGCTTCTCCGCGCCACCCGCGGAGAAGACCTTCATGAACTGATCGAAATCCGCGACCGTCGTCGTTGCGAGCAACATTGTCAGCTCCTCAGTGAAGTTGGTTGACCACCGGACTACCGACTCACGACTACTTCCGCTTCCATCGGATCGATCAGCCCCAACCGCTTCACGACCCGGAACGAACCGCCCTGCGATTGCGCGATATACATGTTCATGCGGACGTGGTGTTCACCGGGCACCATCGCCGCCGGGCCACCGGGTCCCTGCGAGAGGGTGGCATGATCCAGCGCCGCGATCACCGCGTCCTGGTCGAGCGTTCCCGCCTCTGCGACCGCCGCCGCCCAGAGCCGCAGCCCGCGGTACAGCCCGGTGCAGGCGCTGCCGGCGGTAAACCGCGCCGGTCCGGGAAAGAGCGCCTCGTATTGCTCGAGGAGCCGCTTGCTGAACGGCTCGTTGACCGCCTGATAGTAGTCCAGGCAGCTGTACAGCCCTTCCACCAGCGCCGGCGGGACCATGCCGAGGAAGTTCTCGTCGAAGTAGGTGCAGACGAGCTTGCCGCCCCGCGCGGCGAATCCGGCGTCGTCGAGTTGCTCGAGGAAGGGCACCACGCCGGGCGGCACCGTGGTGTTGAAGACGACTTCGGTGCCGGTCGACATGATCCGGTCGACCGTGGCGCGGTAGTCGGTGTGGTCGAGCGGGAAGTACTCCTCACCGGTGATGGTGCCAGCGTTGGCCGAGACCACCTCGCGCATCTTCTGGTTCATCACGTGCGGCCAGATGTAGTCGGCCGAGGGGAGATAGAACCGGCGGGCGCCGGTCTCGCGCATCAGCCACGGGATGAACGGATCGATCTGCTGGGCGGGCACCGGGCCGGTGCAGAAGATCAGCGGGTCGGACTCGCCGCCTTCGTACTGCTCGGGGTAGATGTAGAGCGTCTTTCCCTTGACGACGACTGCCGCCTTGATGGCCTGTCGTGTCGAGCTGTAGATGCCGCCCAGGACCACGTCGACCCGGTCCTGCTCCACCAGCTTTGCCGCCCGGGCCTCGGCCACCTGGTCCGACGTGGCGCTGTCCTCGACCAGCAGGTCGACCCGCCGCCCCAGCAGGCCGCCTTTGGCGTTGATGTCGGCGACCACCATCTTGGCGACGTTGGCGTTGGCCGTCCCCACGAACGAGAGCGGACCGGTCTGGTCCGCGATGAGTCCGACCTTGATCGGCCGGTCGACTGTATCGGCGTGCATTGCCATCGGCATGACCCTCCGGGGGTAGATTTGCTGCGGCACCGCGCGGTGCGATGCCCTGCCTTTCAGCGTGCGACACCACGTTACCGGTTGTCATCGGCGCATACATCGGGAGACCTCCCCATGCCGGCATCCCGGCTGCGACTGGGCGAATTCGTCGCCACGCTGGCCCTCGCCCAGGACAACGCCTTCGGCCAGCCGCTCGAGTCGCAGCTGCGGTCGTGCCTGCTGGCGACGTGGATTTGCGAGGCGGCCGGCTGTTCCGCGGAGGATCGCCGCACCGCCTACTGGGTGGCGCTGCTTCGCTACATCGGGTGCACCGGGCACGCGCACGAGGTGGCGACCGTCTTCGGCGACGAGATCGCCATTCGCGCCGCGACGCTGACTCACGACGCCGCCAATCCCGCCGAGGTGATGCGGGACGTCTTTGACTACGCGACCCGGGGACGGTCGCAGCAGGACGCGGAGCAGATCGTCAAGGTGATCCAGGCGACGGCCCGGGAATGGGCGGTGCACAACTTCGCGTCGGGCTGCGAGGTGGCCGACATGCTGCTGCAGCGGCTCGACTTCGGCCCCGAGGTGCGCGAGGCGCTGCGTTACACCTTCGAGCGCTGGAACGGCGCCGGCTACCCGGCGCATGTCGCCGGCACGGCCATCCCGTTGCCGATGCGAGTGGTCCACCTGAGCCACGACATGGAGGCGATCGGCCGGCTGTTCTCGCCGGAGCGCGCCATTGCCGCCGCACGCGACCGGCGCGACCGCACCTACGATCCGTCGCTGGCCGACCTCTTCGTTGCGCACGGCGCCGACTGGTTTGCCCGGCTCGACGCCGTGGAGCCGTGGGACGCGGTGCTCGCCAGCGAACCGGAACCCCATCGTCTCCTCGAAGGCGACACGCTCGACGCGGCGCTCGAAGTGGCGGCGGACTTCATCGACCTCAAGTCGCCCTACATGTCGGGACACAGTCGCCGCTGCGCCCGGCTCGCTACCGACGCCGCCCTGCTCCTCGGCCTCGGCGATGCCGAAGTGGCCACCGTCCGGCGCGCCGCACTGCTCCACGACTTCGGCACCACGGCCGTGCCCAACTCGATCTGGGACAAACCCGGCTCACTGACCCGGGCGGAATTCGACCGGGTCGAGCTGCATCCGATGCTGACCGAACAGATGTTGCGGCGTTCGCCGGCGCTGGCGGGTCTCAACCCGGTGGCATCGGCCCACCACGAGAAGAGCGACGGCTCGGGCTACCACAAGCGGGTCCGGGCCGACGCCGTCGACCCGGGGGCCTCGCTGCTGGCGGCGGTCGAGATCTACGTCGGCCTCACCACGGAGCGGGCTGATCGCGGCGCGTGGTCTGCCGACGATGCCGCGGCGGAGCTGCGCCGCCTCGCGTCGACCGGCATCACCGAACCACGAGCGACGCGCGCGGTGCTCGTGGCCGCGGGCCATGGCGAACCGCGGTCGCGGACCGTCACCCGACCGAAGCTCCCCGGGGGATTGACCCGTCGCGAGTCGGACGTCCTCCACCTGGCCGCCCGGGGACACACCACGCAGCAGATTGCCGATCGATTGCACATCTCGCCGAAGACGGCCGATCACCACATCCAGCACATCTACCAGAAGATCGGCGTGTCGACCCGCGCCGCCGCCGCGCTCTGGGCCACACAGCACGTCGTGCTGGTGTGACCGGGTCGCCGGTACTGGCCGACGCTAGACGATCCCGGCGCGGCGCACCCGCCGGGCCTCGAGGATGGTGAGCACGATCACCACGATGTCGAGCGCCGAGAGCACCAGCAGCATCGCCGAGTGGGTCAGCGTGTAGCGGTAGAGCTGGTAACCGACAAAGAGCGTGAACGCGGCAATTGCCACCGGATACGCCCACCGCCTGCCGAGCAGCAGCACCGCCACCAACCCCGCCTTCACGACGCCATGCGACAGCAGGTACAACGCCGCGAAGGTCTCGGTGCCGGAGTCGAGGTGCCGGGTGGCATGACGGAAGAAGTTCGCGACGATGTCGTGCGGGTCGGTGTTCAGCTCGTTCTGGGTCACGTTCCGCACCAGCGCATTGAGCTGCTCGGGACTGACGATCACCAGCAGGGCGCCGCCGATGATCTCCAACGCTCCGTCGATCCCCTTGAAGGCGAGCCCGATCAGGAACAACCGGTGAACCCACGACCGCCTCCGGTGGCGGGATCGGGTTCCGGGACGGGCACGGGGCATCGGGGGGTCTCCTTGCGGGTGAGGGGCGTCACCGGTGGCGAGGGGAGTGACGGCCGAGTGTTATCATGCTGCACACCGCAATCCACCCGGAGAGCCCGCCGATGCTGCGCTGCATTCCGTTCCTGTTGTTCGACGGCGATTGTGCCGAAGCGATGACGTTCTACCACGAATGCCTGGGCGGTGAGCTGACGCTGACGAAGGTCGGCGACACCCCGATGAAGGAGATGTTCCCGCCCGAGAAGCATGACCGGATCATCAACGCAAACCTGACCAGCGGCGCCATCGAGATCTCGGGCACCGATTGGATGGCGTCGCCGCAATTCGAAGCGCAGCAGGGGAACATGTCGGCGCTGTTCGTGGTCGGTGCCGGCTACGACGAACTGCGGGCCGTCTTCGACCGGCTCGCCACCGCCGCGTTGACCGAACGGTTCCAGGACCTGCACGACATGCCCTTCGGCACCTACGGCCAGTTCTACGACCGGTTCGGCGTGCAGTGGATCTTCAAGGGCGAGCGGCGCGGCTGACCTCCGGGCCACGTTGCGCCGGCTCCCGCCGGGGGTAGTTTTCGCTCCCCCGGCGGTCGGCAGCCCTCGTGGCGCGCCAGCAGCCGCTCACGCCCCACCACCAACACCCGCGATTCCCGAGGATGCCGTGATGGACCTCACACCCGATGACCTCGCCGCTCTCAAGTCCCTTGGCCGCTACCGCCTGAACCGCGGCACGGCCGAGTTCTTCGCGCTCCGCAAGGAAGGCGTCTACGATTTCCACGAAAGCGCGCGAGTGCCGGGACTCTCGCCCGACACGCTGCAGCGCCTGCTCGAAGCCGGCTTGATCCAGGTGGAAGTGCAGGGGCAGGGCGGCGACCTCGTGACGCTCACCACCAAGGGCGCCGACATGGCCGACAAGCTGCTGGCCGAGGACTAGCGCCCGGCCCGGCTGCATCCCCGCGAGGTGAACATGCCGCTGTCGCAATCCCTCCGTGGCTCCTGGCTCCTGGAGTCACGCATCGACCTGACCGCCGCCGGCGTCCCGCATCCCGATCCGCTGCTGGGAGATGATCCGGTCGCGCTGCTGGTCTACGACGAGACCGGCCACTTCACCGCCCAGTTCATGAAGCGCGACCGGTCGGCGTCCCCGGTGACCAGCACGGCGGCCGATGCCAGGAACAACACCCGGGCGCAGGGCGGCTACGACGCCTATTTCGGGACGTACACGGTCGACGACGCGACCGGGCAGGTGACGCAACGACTGATGGGATCGCTGTCGGCCGCCAACGTGGGGATGGAGCTCACGCGTGTCATGGAAGTTCGCGACGACACGCTGGTGATCCGGCTCGAGACGAACGCCGCCGACGGGACGCCGGTGGTGCGAACCCTCACCTGGCGGCGGCTGCGCTGAGCGGACGGAGCGGCCGCGACCGCGCGCTCCGGCGTGTCACGGCGCCACGGCCGCCCGGACGGCCGCGATCCGGTCGGGATCGGTGACCCGCCGCATCTGTTCGTTCTCCGGCAGCGCCTTGCGGAACGGCACCGGATGGTCGTGGAACACCACCTGCCCCGGCACTTCCCGGGTGCCCCGCACGTGCACCTCGGTGACGCCGGTGGTGCGAACCAGTTCCGCCACGTTGGACTCGTCGACGCCGCCGCCCGCCATGATCACGATCTTTCCCGCCGCCTGCCGCACCAGGTCGGCTATGACGTCGCGTCCCTCCCACGCCGACGCGCGCTGGCCCGATGTCAGCAGCCGCGTCACGCCGTAGCGCATCAGGAGCTGCAGCGCCGCGCCGGGATCACGGCAGGCGTCGAAGGCGCGGTGGAACGTGACCTCCATGTCGCGCGCCGCTTCGCGCAGCGTCTCGAGGGTGAAGGTGTCGATTTCGCCCTTCGCGGTGAGCGCTCCGACGGCCACGCCGCGGGCGCCGAGCGCCCGGGCGTGCTGCACGTCACGCCGCATCGCGGCGCAATCGTCGGCGGAATAGACAAATCCGCCGCCCCGCGGGCGGATCAGCACGACCACCGGAATCTCGAGCTGTTCCGTGACGACGGTGATGGCGCCGTGACTCGGCGTGGTGCCGCCGTCGGCGAGGTCGGCACAGAGCTCGATCCGGTCGGCACCGCCCTGCACCGCGGCGTGAGCCGACTCGATGGTGTCGACGCAGGCCTCAATCCTGACCACGGCGCACCAGGCTGTCTGCCTCGTCGAGGCGCTTCTCCGCGGCGACGGCACGATAATCCGTCGCACCGAATCTGGTCGCCAGGGCGCGGTGCGCTTCGTCCAGCACCTGGTAACCCTCGGCCGCCTGGCCCGACCGGAGCAGGCAGGAGCCGAGGCGCATCCGCGCCTCCAGCAGCGACGGCGGCTCCAATCCCTGTCCGGGAACTCCGGTGAGATCTCTGATGCCCTCGCGAACCAATGTGGTGCCTTTCGTCGTGGAGTCTGTCGAACAGAGGAACGAGCCGTATGCCACAAGAATACCGCCGAGCGTGGAGCTCCCCGAATCGAACCTGGCGCGCGCGGCAGCGACGCCCCTGGTGAACTCGGCCGCCGCAGACGCGGAATCGCCCGCCGCCGCCAGCGCGGCGGCGAGCCCGATGCGGGTCTGCGCGGCAACTGCCGTGGCCGAATCGGTTGCCAGGTTCGTCTCGAAGAGCCGGATGGCGGCGTTGACCTGGCCGGCGTCCGCCAGTGTCCGAGCGAGGTTGAAGCGCACGGCCTGGGTGAAGGCGTGGGTGGGGCCGAGGGTCGCCGCGAGGAGGCGCAGTGCCCGGGTGAACAGCGCTCGGGCCGAATCGAGATCGCCGCGGTCGAGCCGCGAAAGGCCGAAATCGCCGAGCGTGACGCCATAGTTGTAGTGGGTCGCGCCTTCGACCCGTGCCCGCAGCGAGAGCGTCTCCCGGAACAACGAATCGGCCTCGTCCAGTTTCCCTTCGCTTCGCACCATCATGGCGAGGTTGTTGAGGTCGTACCCGATGTCGGGGTGGGCATCGCCGTAGACCTTCCGGTCGATTGCCAGCACTTCCCGCTGCTTCGCCTCGGCGTCGGCGAAGCGGCCCAACGCGTTCAGGATGACGGCGTCATAGTAGGTGGCCTCCAGTGCATCGGGATGGTCGCTTCCGAGGCGCTCCCGCAGAATCGAATCGGCCCGCTCGATCAGCGGCAGCGCCTCCGCCGGCCGGCCCGCAAACAGCATGACCTTTGCTTCGGCCGATAACAGGTTCCCCGACTCCGCACTGCGCGGCGCCCAGATCCGCGCGCCCAGGCGCTGCGCCCGCTCGTAGAGCACGATGGCCGAATCGGTCTTGCCGCGGAGGCTGGTGAGCTCGGCCAGCTCGGTCAGCGTTGCCGGAACCTCGGGGCGAGCGGCGGCGCCGAGTCCGAGGTAGATCGCGAGCGCGGCCTGCAGCAGCGAATCGGCCGGAGCGAAGTGCCCTTCTGCCCGGTAGAGCTGCGCCAACTTGCGCGACGTGCCGGCGACCTCGGAGCTCTCCGGCCCGTACAGTGCCCTGGCCTGCGCCAGTGCCGCCGTGAGCTGGGAGTCCGCTTGCGGGTAGAGGCCGAGGTCGCTGTAGACCCCGCCGATGACGGCCCGAAGGGTGGCCTGGACCCTGGGTTGGCCCTTGAGTTCGGAGGCCATGCGCGCCGCGCCCTGATCGACCAGTTGCCGCGCGGTGACGTCCGCCCGGTGCGCTTGCGTCGGGCTTGCTCCCGCAAACAGCGACGTCACGAAGTCGGAGACCTCTGCTGCCTTGGTGGCTTCGAGTCGGGCGAGGTCGCGCTCGGATCGCAGCCGGATGGTGTACGCCGTCACGACCGCGGCCAGCAACAGCACCGCGGCAATCGTCGTCGAGACGCCCGCCTTGTGCCGCGAGACGAACTTGCGCGCGCGATAGAGCGTCGAATCACGCGTGGCAGTCACCGGGTGACCACTCAGGCTCCGGCGAATGTCCGCGCCCAGCTCGCCGGCCGTCGGGTAGCGTCGCTCAGCTTCCTTCCTCAGCGCCATCAGGCAGATGTTGTCGAGGTCGCGGGACACCCCGGATCGAAGGGGTTCCGGAGCGACGCTCGACGGCGGCCGCGGCGTGGTTGTCAGGATGGCCGTCTGCAGCGCCTCGCCCTCGAGCTCGGGAGGCATCGCGCGCCGGCCCGCCAGCAACTGGTAGAGGATCCCGCCGAGGGCATACACATCGGTGGCCGTCGTCGGTGCTTCGCCGCGAATCTGTTCCGGTGCCGCGTAGGCCGGCGTCATCAGCCGGAGTCCGGTCCGCGTTGCGGGCCTCGCGCCGGACGCCGCGTCGTCGCCCGGCAACAGCTTGGCAATGCCGAAGTCCAGCAGCTTCACCTGGCCGGCCTCCGTGACCAGCACGTTGCCCGGCTTGAGATCGCGATGGACAACAAGGTTGACGTGCGCATAGCGGACGGCCTCGCACGCCGTCTCGATCAACCGGAGGCGATCGGGGATGGTGAGCGCGTGCGCGTCGCAGTAGCTGATGATGTCCATGCCATCCACGTATTCCATCGAAAACCAGGGGAGCCCGTCGGCGGTGACACCCCCGTCGAGCAGCCGGGTGATGTCGGGATGCGCCAGCCGCGCCAGGATCTGCCGCTCGGTCTGGAAGCGGGCCAGGATCTCGTCGGTGTCCATGCCTCGCTTGATCAGCTTGACCGCCACCCGCTGGTCGAAGTCTCCCTCGACCCGGGACGCCTCGTAGACGCTTCCCATCCCGCCGCTGCCGAGCAACCGATCCAGGCGGTACGGCCCGACCCGCTGGCCGATGCGAGGATCGCGGGCGACCCCGGCCGGAGCGGGGCGGCTGTCGAGGGCTTCGGCCGCGATGCCCGCAATGGCGATTTGATCGTCGCGGAGCAGGCTGACCGGATCGGCATCCGCCGACAGCAGCGCCACGACACGGGCATGCGTCTCCGGGTCGGTCGCGGCCAGCTCCGACAGCACGCGCGCGCGTTCCGGCTCGTCAGTCTCGATGAGCCGTTCGAAGATCCGCAGTGCTCGCGCCGACGGTTCCGGGTCCAATCCTCTCTCCGGTCAGGGTTGCATTTCGACGGAGAGCCAGGCCCGGGCGGTGCGCCAGTCGCGCTCGGCGGTTGCAACGGAAACGCCGAGAGCGCCGGCAATTTCCTCCATGCCGGCGCCTCCGAAGATCCGCATCTCCACCACCCGGGCCTGGCGCGGCTGAAGCGCCGAGAGCCGAGCCAGCACGTCGTCGAGCTCCAGCAGTTGGTCCAGCCGGCTCCCGGTGTCGGACGGGATCTCCTCCAGCGTCACCGGCACCCGCCCGCCTCCCCGCTTCTCGCGGCTCCTGGTGCGCGCGTAGTCGATCAGGATCCGGCGCATGGCGCGGGCGGCGACGGCGAGGAACTGCGCCCGGTTGCGCCACTGCACACGGGTCTGATCCACCAGCTTGAGATACGCCTCGTTCACCAGCGCCGTCGTCTGCAGGGTGTGGTCAGCGCGCTCGTTGCGCAACTGTGCCGCGGCGATCCGCCGGAGTTCGTCGTAGACCAGCGGGAAGAGCTGGTCGACCACGCGCTCGTCGTTGCCCTGCTCCAGCCGGAGGAGCAGCTCCGTGACACCGCGGCTCGGGTCGCTGGGATTCACTCGTGGCACTCCGGGGATGCTGCGGAGACCGGTCACCGGACTCCCGGGGGGTATGGTCAATCTCGGCTCACGTCGCCCCGATTGTCGAGGGTGCCGATCCGGCGATGAGGGATTCTCGGCCGACCTGTCGCGTCTCTGGATGGAAGCATCGAAGACGATTCCGCGATCCGGGAGCACAGGATGACAGCACAGCGATTCGAGGGGTTGCCGCGTGTCGGGACCATCGCGCGGCCGACCGCGGCGGCGGTGGTGCTGGCACTTGCGGCGTGCCACGGCTCCCCGACCGGGCCCAACGATCCCCCGGCCGCACCGGCGTATCAGGTCGAGATCAACCTCAGCACCGTGGTTTCGCCGGCGATCTGCGAGGACGCATTCACCGGCCTGGACGGCGGTGAGTTCGTCTGGCGTTTTGTCGTGACGTGGCCCGATGGGACCAGCGACGTGCTCGATCAGACGCCGTCCTTCCCGAGCCTGAAGAACTTCGTGACCCTGCAACAGAATGTCCCGTACGACGTGCACCAGTTGGTGACCCACACCGTGCACGCCGCGCCGGGGGCGAAGTTCTCGCTCTCCGCCGAGGTCTCCGAGGTGGATTTCGACCTCTTCGGTAACAATCCGGCGCCCGACAGCCGGATGAACGATGCGAAGTTCACCGCGACCTACACCTGGCAGGACCCGGTCAACGGCTGGACGACCGGAAGGCACACCGCGGCGATCGAGACCACTCCTGACTGCCGGTTCAACGGCGACTACTACGTATCGGTCGATTCGCTATGACACGCCGCGCGCGAATCGGTCGGAGCGAGGGGCGGCCCTCCATGGGGCGGCATGGGCAGATCCTGTTTGCCGTCGGTCTGGTCGCCGGGGTGAGCGCCGGGTGCGGCAGCGGCAACGGGCCGACCATGTCGGTGGCCGCGCGAGCCGATACGGTCCATCTGTATCTCTATTCGGTCACGTCACCGGCAACCTGCGAGGACGTCTTCACCGGCCTGGATGGCGGCGAGTTCGTCTGGCGGGTGGCGGTGTCGTGGCCCGACGGCACGTCGGACGTGATCGACGCCACGCCACGCTTTCCCGACCCGGCCGGCTACGTGACCCTGCTGAAGGACCAGGCGCATCCGATCGACAAGGAGGTCGTTCACGTCATGCACAGCAAGGCCGGCGACAGCTTCACGGTTTCGGTGCAGGTATCGGAAATCGATTTTGACCTCTTCGGCAACAACCCCACCGAAGATTCCCGCATGAACCGTGCGCTCGGCACGTCGCAATACACCTATTACAGCGACGCCGTCGGATGGCCGCTGGGGCAGTATACCACCTGGGTGCGGCCGGATCCGGCATGCCAGTTCCGCGCCGACTACGCGCTGCTGCCGTGACGGCGGGACGGGATGCCGCACCCGGCCGGCCGGCGCGTCGGGCTCGTTACCGTGCCACCCCGACGAACCCGCCCGCTCGAATCGCTCTCGCGCCTACGCCGTCGCCGGTTCGACCTTCGGCTCCAGCCTGGGCCGGAACAGGATCGCAAAGATCACCAGGATGGCCGCCGCCCCCGCCGCGGGGACGATCCAGATGGCGTGCCAGTCGTGGTGCCCCTGCGAGATGATATGGGCATCGACCACCCGGCCCGAGACGAACGCCCCGATGAAGTAGCCGACGCCGTTGGTGAGGAAGTTGAGGAATCCCTGCGCCGCGCCGCGGATCTTCGGGCCGGCCTTCTCGTCGGTGTAGATCTGCCCGCCCACGAAGAAGAAGTCGTAGCAGACCCCGTGCAGCACGATGCCGAGCAGGATCAGCCAGAACAGCGAGCCGGCATTGCCGTAGGCAAACGCCAGGTATCGCACCGCCCACGCACCCATGCCGAGCAGCATGATCCACTTGATGCCGAGCCGCCGCAGCATCAGTGGCAGCGCCACCATGAAGCCGAGCTCGCAGACCTGCCCGAGGATCTGGATGCCGGCCGCGTCCTTGACACCGATCTCGTTGAGGAACGGATTGGCAAAGGTGTAGTAGAACTGCAGCGGGATGCAGAGCAGGAACGACCCGAGGCAGAAGATCAGGAACGACGGTTCCCTGAGCAGGGCCAGCGCGTCGAGTCCCAGCGCGTCGCGGACCTGGAACTTCGTCCCGGCGGCCTTGGGCGGCGTGTGCGGCAGCGCCAGCGAGAAGAGGCCGAGGACGATCGACGCCCCCGCCGCCACCTGCAGCGGCACCACCTTGGCGTCGGCGTGCAGCACGAAGCCGATCAGGATGCCCGCCACGATCCACCCGAGGGTCCCCAGGATCCGGATCATCGGGAATTCGCGGTTGGGGTCGGCGACGTGATGGAACGCGATGGAGTTGGTGAGCGACAGCGTCGGCATGAAGCAGAGGGCGTAGAGAATCACCGCGGGATAGAACGTGCCGAACGTGAGCCGCGTGGAGACATACCACATCACCGCGCCGCCGAGAATGTGCAGGAACGCCAGCATCTTCTCCGACGCAAACCATCGGTCGGCAAAGATGCCGATGAAGAACGGGCTCACCAGCGCGGCGATCGCCGTGGCCCCGTAGACCAGCCCCACCTGCTCACCGGTGAAACCGCGGGTCTCGGTGAGATATGTCCCCACGGTGACGAACCAGCTGCCCCAGACGAAATACTCCAGGAACATCATCGCTTGCAGGCGGAGGCGTGCCGTCATCAGTAACTCCGGTCGTTGGACTTGATCTTGATGTTCCGGAACCAGACCTTGCCACTGTGATCCTGCAGCGCGAAGTGCCCGCGCCGTGACTTTCCGAACGACTCCCACGCGTTGAACTTGCTGTTCTTGATCAGCTTCTGCATCCGGTCGGAATCGAAATCGACGTCCGCGGTGCGCACGCCGTTGAGCCAGAGCTGCACCTTGCCGCTATGCGCGATGATCCGCACCTGGTTCCACTCCCCGGCCGGCTTGACCGGCGTGTTCGACGGCACCGGAATCAGGTCGTACAGCGCCCCGGCTTCTTCCTTGGGAATGCCGCCGTCCGGCTTGAAGTTGGCGTTGTCGAGCACCTGCATCTCGGGAGCGTTCATGTAGACATACTGGGTCCCCTCGTTGGCCCACCAGAAGATCCCGCTGTTGGCGCCGGTCGAGACCTTCCATTCCAGGTCGAGCTCGAAGTTGCTGTACTGCTGGTCGCTGACCAGGTCGCCGAGCGAGTCGACCCGGGCGATGGTGCCGTCCTCGACCGCCCACCCCTTCGTGACGCCAAGCGGCTGCCGGTAGGTATGCCAGCCGGTCAGGGTGCGGCCGTCGAACAGCAGCTGCCAGCCGTCGTGCTTCTCCTGGGCGGTGAGGGTGTTGGGACCGACCGGTTCCGGTGCCGCTGCGGGTGCGTGATGACTGCAGGCTGCAAGGACGGCGGACGCGACAACGGCAACCGACAGGCGTCGGATCATGATCTGCCTCGGTGCAAGGGAATCGAAGAAATCCATGGTGACGCCAACGTTACGGCGTTCCCGGAAGCGGCGGAAGGGTTTTCGACGCGGAGTCGACCAGCATCCGCACCGCGTCGACGCCGACCGGACGGAGCAGCCCGAAGGTGCCGCGGCCCGCGCTCCGCACCAGCGAATCAGCGCCGGCGCGCCACGCCGCGGTGGCCGAGTCGCGCCCGGCGAGGATGTCGAGCGCCTGATTGCCCACCTCGCCAAGGTGGCCCAGCACCACCGCGACCGCACCGCCGTCAGCGGCCAGCGGCACCCGCGCCTGCATTCCGGCGAGCGTTGCGGCAAAGCCCCCCATCCGCGCAAAGTCGCCGCGGAGCAGGGCCGCCGCGGCGGTGTCGCCGGCGATGGCCCGCGTGGCGCGGTCGGTCATGTGCCAGTTGGTGAACGGATCGGGCACCGCGGCGTCGACCAGCCGGGTGTGCGGGGTGAACTGGTTGGTGCCGTAGTTGCCGAACCCCTTCGGGCGCACGTACTGCAGGAAGAGGTCGAGCGCCGTGGCATCGTCGCCCGAGGCCATCTGGCGCACCATGTCGATGGTGTGGTCTGCGTCGGTGGTGCCGACCTCGGCCAGGCGCCGCGACGTCGCTTCCAGCCGCCGGTACATGTCGGGAACGTCACGCACCGACGCCGGCGACCAGAACCGCTCGGCGATCGCCGCCATCCGGGGCCAGATCCGCGAGCCGACCGTCACGCTGTCGACGAATTCCGCCCACATGCACGCCTCGCCGCCGAGCACCAGCTGCTGCTGCTGGGGCGAAAGCGTGGTGTTGGCCGGCACCGGATCGGCGAGGTAGTGGTACGCCGCCGTCTCGATATGGTCGAGGTAGTACGGCGCGGAGAGGATCCCCTGGTAACCCTCCCTGGCGGCGGCGGCAAGCGCGTCGGAGCTGCGCCACGACTGGATCACCGCTTCCTTCGGCAGGTCGGGCTGGAGGATCTCGTCCCAGCCGACCGGGATCTTGCCGTGCGCCTCGACGATCGCAAAGAGGCGGCGGTTGAATTCGGTCTGCAGCGCCTGCGTGGTGGCAATGCCGTGGTCCTTCATCCACGCCATGATGTCGGGATTGGAAGTCCACGCGCGGGAATTCACCTCGTCGCCGCCGACGTGCCAGTAGCGATCCGGAAAGAGCCCCGCCATCTCGTCGATGAACGTGTCGAGAAACTGGTAGGTGCTGTCCCGGGTGGGGTTCATCGCATAGGCGGGGCCACCCCAGCCGCGGAAGAGCTGATACGGGCCGGGGCCGCTGGCGAGCCACGGAAAGGCGACGAACCACGCGTCGGAATGCCCCGGCATGTCGAACTCGGGCATCACCCGGATGCCCCGGTCGGCGGCGTAGCGCACCACCTCGCGGATCTGGTCCTGGGTGTAATACTTCCCGTCGGAGGCGAGGTCCTGCAGCGCCGGAAAGACACGGCTCGCGACCCGGATGCCCTGATCGTCGGAAAGGTGCCAATGCAGCACGTCGAGCTTGACCACCGCCATGCCGTCGAGGATGTGCTCGATCTCGCGCACCGACTCGAAATGGCGCGAGACGTCGACCAGCAGGCCACGCCACTTGAAGCGCGGCGCGTCGGTGATGGCGGCACCCTCGAAGTAGAAGCCGGCGGAATCGGCGGCCTGCAACTGCAGCAGCGTCTCCAGCCCGTGCATGGCGCCCACGACGGTGTGGGCGGTCAGCACCGCGTGGTGGCCGTCGACGGCGAGGGTGTACGATTCGTCCTCGTTGAGGTCGGGGATGGCGTATCCCATCCCGGCGACGTCGAGCGTCAGCGTCGCGGTGCTGTCGTAGCGGTATGTCCTGGAGAGCGGCTCGGCGATGCGCGCCTCGAGCCGCGCCACCGCGCGGGTCACCGCCCGTTCGAGGCGGGCGTCGCGGTAGTGGACGATGCCGACGGTGAAGTTGCTGTCGAGCCGCAGCCGCTGGCCGGTGAACGACACCGACCGGGGCACCGGCATCAGCGTGCCGGTGGCGTGGTCGGGCGCCTGAGCGGCGAGCGGTGGCGCGACCAGCAGCGCCGTCAACAGGGCGAGTGAGCGGGACATGATGCCTCGGCAATGGCGGGGAGCGATGACCGAGAAAGATGGCCGGTCCGGCGGCGGAGCAAAATGGGCCCTGCTGCTGCTGCCCGCCGCGGCGGTGGTGCTGCACGTGGTCGTCAACGCCATTTCGCCGTTCGGAATCCACCGCGACGCCTTTCTCTACGCCGCGATGGGGCAGCACCTCCGGCTCTTCCGGATGGACTTTCCGCCGTTCATTGCCATCGTCGCACGGATCGAGGTGGCCCTCTTCGGCCACACCATGTGGGGGCTCCGGGTCGGACCAGCGCTGGCCCACGCCGCGCTGGTTGCCTGCACCATCGTCCTGGCGCGGCGGATGGGCGGTGGCGCCATTGCGGCGTGGCTCGCCGGCGTCGCGGTGTTGATCTCCGGGTTGCAGCTCCGCCCCGGCACGCTCTTCCAGCCGGTCATCTTCGACCAGCTCTGGTGGAGCCTGGGCTTTCTCGCGCTGGCGCTGCTGCTGGAGCGGGACGAGCCGCGCTGGTGGCTCCTCCTCGGGGCCGCAACCGGCCTCGGCCTCCTCACCAAGTTCTCGATTGCGTTCTTTGCCGCCGGTGCGCTGGTTGTGGTGCTGCTGTCGCCGCGCCGCACCGCGCTGCTGGAGCGCTGGCCGTGGATCGCGGCGCTGCTCGCCGTGGTCATCGGCTGCCCCAGCATTGTCGGCCAGGTGGCGCTGGGGTGGCCGGTGCGGGGGCAGATGGCGGCACTGCAGGCGTCGCAACTCGAACACGTCTCGGTGGCCGGGTTCCTGGCCGACCAGCTGCTCTTCGGGCCGGTTGTGTGGCTCGGCATTGTCGGCGCGCTGGCGCTCGCCGCCCCGCCCCGATTGCGGACCTGGCGTCCGCTACTTGGCGGCATCGTGGTGATCACCGTGGTCCTCCTCCTGCTGCACGGCAAGTCGTACTACCTGGGCCCGGTCTGGCCGCCGCTCGCGGCCGCCGGCGGATGCGCCATCGCGGCAATTCCGGCGGCACTGCCGCGCCGGGTCCTGGCGGTGAGCGCGATGATGGTGATCCTCGCGGGCGGCGCCGTCGCGTTTCCCGCCGCCGTACCGGTGCTCTCGCCCGCCGCAACCGCCCGCTACGCCGCGCGTCTCGGCATCACCGCCGTGGTGCGGACCAATCGCGGCGACGTCGAGGAGTTGCCGCAGGACTTTGCCGACATGCTGGGCTGGCATCACCTCGCCGATGTGGTGGGCGACGTCTACCACCGGCTGACGCCGTCGGAGCAGCAGGTCGCGACGATCTGGGCCACCAACTACGGCCGGGCTGGCGCGATCGACTGGTACGGCGCGACGTCCGGGCTGCCGCCGGCGATCTGTCACCTCGGCAGCTACTGGTTCTTCGGCCCCGGTTCGCGGAGCGGTGACGTGGCGGTGCTGGTGGGTGGCGCCGCGACCGATTGGCGGCGCGCCTTTCGCCAGGTCGACTCGGCGGCGGTGATCGACGACTCGCTGCTGGTGCCCGAGGAACGGCACGTTGCCATCTGGGTGGGACGCGGACTGATCATGCCGCTGGCGCGCATCTGGCCGCGGCTCGCCGGGGAGAATTGAACCCCGCGGCGGGCGCGGAGTAGCTTCATGCCGATGCGCATTACCGAGCTGAATCTCTTTCCCATCAAGGGGTGCCGCGGGCACTCCGTCGACGAGATGACCGTCGACACCCGGGGCGCCGTGGGCGACCGGCGGCTGATGCTGGTGACGCCTACCGGGATGTTCATCACCCAGCGCGAGGTGCCGCGCCTCGCCACCGTGGTGCCGCGGCTCGATGGCTCGCGGCTGGTGGTCGAAGCACCGTGGAGCGAGCCGTTGCGGCTGGATATCGACTGGGCCGCAACGCCGCGCGCCGTGGTGATCTGGAAGAACATCCTCACCGCGCACGACCAGGGCGACGCGGCGGCCCGCTGGTTCAGCGGCGCGGCGGGCGCCGAGTGCCGGCTGGTGGCGTTCGGTGCCGAATCGCACCGGCGGATCGACCCGCGCTATGCACCGGATCCGCTCGGCGAGACGACATTCACCGACGGCTATCCGCTGCTGGTTGCCACCGAGGCATCGCTCGCGGCACTCAACGAGCGGCTCGACGTGCCGGTGCCGATGGCACGCTTCCGCCCCAACGTGGTGGTCAGCGGTAGCAGCGCCTGGGACGAAGATCACTGGCAGGTGCTCACCCTCGGCGCGTTGACCTGCGACGTGGTCAAGCCCTGCGACCGGTGCGTGGTGACCACGGTCGACCAGGCGAGCGGCGCGCGCGACCCGCGCCAGGAGCCGCTTCGCACCCTGACGACATTCCGCAAGGTGGAGGGACAGGGCGTGCTCTTCGGACAGAACCTGGTGCCGCGCGGACCCGGCGTGGTACGACGTGGCGACGTGGCGACGGCTTCGTGACCGAGCGGCTCTACTACCGCGACGCCGGGCTGCTGGCGTTCGACGCCGTTGTCGTTGCACACGCCGGCGACGCGCGCCACGTGCTGCTCGACCGCACCGCGTTCTACCCCACCTCCGGCGGCCAACCGCACGACACCGGCACGCTGGGCGCTGCCCGGGTGGTCGACGTCGTCGATCAGGGCGACGACATCGTGCACGTGACGGACACGGATGTGCCGCTGGGCGCGGTGCACGGCGAAGTGGACGCGGGGCGGCGCCTGGACCACATGCAGCAGCACACCGCGCAGCACCTCCTCTCGGCGATCGCCGCCGACCGCTTCGGCTGGGAGACGGCGAGCGTCCACTTCGGTGCCGGCCATTCCACCATCGAGTTCGACACCGCGGCCGCGCCCCCGGAGCGCCTCGCCGAATTCGAGCACGCCGCGAACGACGCGGTCGGCTCGGCGATTCCGGTGACGGTGAGCTTCGAGGATGCCGGCGCGGCCGCGGCCAGCGGACTGCGCAAGCCGTCGGAACGGAGCGGGGTGATCCGGATCATCACCATCGCCGGCATGGACCGCAGTGCCTGCGGCGGAACCCATGTCGCGAACACGGCGGCGATCGGGCCGGTGGTGCTGACCGGAGTCGAGCGGATCCGCGGCCGGGTGCGGGTGGGGTTCCTCGCCGGCGGCCGGGTGATTCAATCGTGGCACCGAACCGATGAGCAGCTGGCGGCGCTCGCCGCCTCGCTGACCTGTTCCGCCGACGAGCTCGGCGAGATTGTCACCAAGCGCCAGGCGGAGTTGAAGGAGTTGCACGGCGCGGCCGAGGTGTTGGAGCGGGAGGTGGCCGCATCCCGCGTGGCGGCGCTCGTGGCGGGCCAGGCACCGGGGCCGGACGGTGTGCGGTGGATCGTGGCGGAGATGCATGAGTCGCGGACCCTGCTCCGGTCGATGGCGCAGGCCGCCGCATCGGTCGGGAAGACGGTGCTGATTCTCGTTGACGCGCCGGCGGTGTTCGTGGCGGCGGGCCCGGAGTCGTCGTTCGACGCGGGCTCCTCGCTGAAGGAAGTCCTGCGCTCGGTGGGCGGACGGGGCGGAGGCAATGCCACGTTGGCGCAAGGCAATCTTCCGGAGCGGTGCAACGTGGCGGCATTCCTCGAGTCGCTGGCGGCATTGCGGCGTTGATAACTTTCTGGCGGTACTCGCGGTATCCACCTCACTACTCGCGGCAATTCTTCCCCAAGTCGTTGTCGGCACGGAACGACTCGCGGCACGCGCGGCACCAGGCGGTGCGCCGGGTCCGGTGCACGAGTGCGGCGCTGCGGTGGTCGTGGCCGGCGCTGCGGTGATCACGGACGACATGCCGCAACGCGTGTCCCGGAGCGCGGAGGCCGGTGGCGGCAGCGGGCGACACAGTTGCCGCAGGCGCGCGGTCGTGATCGGGACCGCGGCGCCCCGGTAACGGGGTGCGGAGCACGTGATCGATTTCGGCGCGCACGTTTTCGGCAGTGCGGCGAGCGGGGTGCGAGGTGCGGCGCACCGGGTGCAGAGTGCGGTGGGCTGTTGCGCGCCGGAGTGAGTCGGGGGCCGAACTGCGGTGAGCTGTTGCCGGAGTGCGGTGGTCAAGGGGACGGCTCCGGCGGCCCCATCGCGCTGCCGGCCCCCTGCTGACCGAGCCTCGCATGCCGGGCCGTGGGCCGTGGGCCGTGGGCGCCTTTGGTCTTTTCACGGGTTTATCCTCCCCGTCCCCACCGTTATTTTGACAGGCATACAGCTTGCTGCCCTGTTCGGTTTCCGTCCCCAGGCCCCGAAAGGACGTCTCCGTGGTCGTTGTTACGCTTGCCGCCCTGCTTTTTGCCACACCAGGTCATGTCCGCGCCGTCGCGGACACCGGCGGGAGCATCACCTTTACCGGCAACGCCGGGCTGGTGAGCACCAGCGGCAACACCAACAACACCTCGATCAACGTCGGCGACAAGATCATCGGGCACAGCGACGGCTGGACGGTCACGCAGACCTTTTCGCTGGTCTACGGCAAGAACGACAGCGTGGTGACGACGTCGCTGTGGCGCGCTGGTGTGCGCGGCGACCGTTCGCTGTCGAAGCGCACCTCGCTGTTCGTGCTGGCGACCTTTGACCGCGATTCGTTTGCCGGGATCTCGTCACGCTACACGCCGCAGGTCGGTATCGCCGCCATGGCCATCGCCGCGCCGCACGACAGCCTCGGGCTGGAAGTCGGCGCCACCTACACCTGGCAGAATGACTTCGCGCCCGACACCGCCCGCACCAGCGGTGGCGCGCGGCTGGCGGCACACTACGAGCACTTCCTGTCGGCCAAGTCGGTCATCTCCGAGGCGTTCGAGTACCTGCCGAACCTCAAGGACGGGCACGACTACCGGATCAACAGCGAGACCGATGTGATCGCACCGATCACCGCCGGGATCGCGATGCGCGCCGGCTACACCATCCGCTACAATGCGCTGCCGGTCGATGACCACAAGACCACCGATCGCATCCTCACCACCGGCATCCAGGTCACGTTCTGATGGTGAGCGTGGCACTGCTGCTGGCGCTCGCCGTCGCCACCGGGGACACCGGTAGCGGGCGGACCGCACCGCCACCGGCGAAGCGGCCGCCCCGGCCGGTCAAGATCACCGGCGACGTCGGGTACGTCAGCACCGCCGGCAACAGCTCGGTCCAGACGCTCAACCTCGGCAACAAGGTGGTGGCGACGGTCCCCCACGTCACCTTCACCGAGCAGTTCAGCGTGGTTCAGGGCCGCAGCCGAGGCGCGACGGTGGCGTCGAGCTGGCGCGCGCTGGGACGGACCGACCTCTCGGTGCAGAAGATCGTCGCGGCCTATGCCGCGATCACCTGGGAGCGCAACATCTTCTCCGGCATCTCGGCCCGGGTCGGCACCACCACCGGGCTGTCGGCCGCGGTGGTGCGCACGCCCACCGACCGGCTCACCTTCGAGGGCGGCGTGTCATACACCACGCAGCAGGGCGTGGGGAGCACCGGGGTCAACAAGGACTTCTTCGGCGGGCGGGCGGCGACGTCGTTCACCCATCACATCGGGCCGCGCGCCGCGGTGTCACAATCGGTGGAACTCCTCCCCGATTTTCACGACAGCGCCGACCTGCGGGTCAACACCGAGAGCGAACTCCTCGCGCCGCTCACCCGGCAGATCGCGATGAAGTTCTCCTACACGATCCATTACGACGGCGTGCCGGAACCCGGCTATCTCAGCACCGACCGGCTGTTCACCACCGGGATCCAAGTGACCCTGTGATCCGCTACGAGGTGGTGCTGGAGCCGGTCGCCGACCTCGCGGCCCCGCTCGAACGCTGGATGCGCGCCACCCACATTCCCGACGTCCTCGCCACCGGCTGTTTCCGCAGCATTCATTTCGACCGCAGCGGCGCGCGGCTCCGCACCGTCTACGAAGCCGCCACCCGCGCCGACTTCGACCGCTACCTGGCGCAGCACGCCGACGCGCTGCGCCGCCAGTTTGCCCTCAAGTTTCCGCACGGCGTGACGGTGAGCCGCGAGGTGTGGGACGAAGTGGAGCGCTGGAGCAGGTGACCGCGCGATTCCACCTCGTGGCGCAACCCACCGAGCCGCCCGGGGTGGCCACGATGGCCCGCCTTGCCGATGAGGCCTTCGCGTTCCATCGCGCCCTGCCGGGCTACCGGCCGACACCGCTGCACCGGCTCGACGGCCTGGCCCGGGAACTCGGCGTGGGAGCGCTGCGCCTCAAGGACGAATCCCGCCGCCTCGGTCTCAACGCCTTCAAGGTGCTGGGCCCCTCCTACGCCATCCATCGCTGGCTCGCCGCGCACCCCGGTGCCGGCGACGTGACCTTCACCACCGCGACCGACGGCAACCACGGCCGGGCCGTGGCATGGACCGCGCGCCAGCACGGGATGCGCGCGGTGGTCTTCATGCCGGCCGATTCGGTGCCGGCGCGGATCGCCGCGATCGAACGGGAAGGCGCCGAGGTGGTCCTGGTGGCGGAGGGATATGATGCCGCCGTCGAGCAGGCGCGGCACGCCAGCGAAGCACGCGGATGGGTCCTGATCCAGGACTCGGCCCGTCCGGAGTATCTCGAGATTCCGGAATGGATTTCGGCCGGATACTGGACCATGGCGAAAGAACTGGAGCCGGCGCCGCACCGGGCAGAACACGCCGACGCCGACCTGGTGCTGGTGCACGCCGGCGTGGGCACGTGGCCTGCCGCGATGGTGGCGTACTACTGGCATCGTTACGGCGCGGCGCGCCCGCGGATCGCCGTCGTGGAACCGACCGAGGCCGACTGCGTCCTCGCCTCGGCCATCGCCGGGCGTCCGTCCCACGCCACCGGTTCGCTCCACACCATCATGGCGGGGCTCAATTGCGGCTATCCGTCGACCGCGGCGTTCGAGATCCTGCAGCACGGCGTCGACGCGTTCTTCACGATTCCCGACAGCTGGGCCGAGCGCGCGATGCGGCGCCTGGCTTCGCCGGTGGGCGGTGACCCGGTGGTGGTTGCCGGCGAATCAGGTGCGGCGAGCATCGCCGGATTGATGGCGCTCGGGAGCGATCCGGCGCTGGAGCCGGTGCGACGGCACCTCGGCGTGGGAGCTGGAACGCGGGTGCTGGTCTGGTCCACCGAAGGTGCCACCGATCCCGACAACTGGTCCCGGGTTGTGGGACGCGCCGTTCCGACATAGCGTCCGTCGCCGCCACCGCGGCGCCGCACCTTCACGATGGTGAGCCGATGACCGACGATATCCGCTATCCGATCGGCAGGTTCCACGCACCGGAGGCCCCGACGACCGCACTGGTCGACGGGTGGATTGCCGAGCTTGCGGCGGCCCCGGCGGCGGTGCGCGCGGCGGTGACGGGGCTCGACGACGCGCAGCTCGACACGCCCTATCGACCCGGCGGCTGGACGGTGCGCCAGGTGGTGCACCACCTCCCCGATTCACACCTCAATTCGTATTGCCGATTTCGCCTCGCGCTGACTGAGGACGAACCGGTCATCAAGCCATACCTCGAGGCGCGCTGGGCGGAGCTGCCCGATGCGCGCAGCGCGCCGATCGAACCGTCGCTGGCGCTGCTCGATGCCCTGCACCTGCGCTGGATCCTGCTGCTCCAGGAGCTGTCACCGGCCGACCTCGAGCGGACGTTCCGTCACCCGGAGCGGCCCGGACCGGTGACGCTCTGGTGGAACCTCGGGCTCTATGCGTGGCACGGGCGGCACCACACGGCGCAGATCACCGCGCTCCGGGAGCGCGAGGGATGGTGAACGGCCGGTTGGCTCTTGTGGCGATGATGGCGCTGGCCGGACTGCCGTGCCAGCGAGCCGGCGACGTTCCTGGCGGGGATACTGTGGTGCTGGCAACGTCAGCGCAGAGCGGTTGGCCCGCGGCGGCAGCGCTGGTCTATCGCGATCAGGCGCACTTTGCGGCGGCGTGGGACACACTGTTTGCCAATCCGCCGCGCTCGGCGGCACCGGCGGTCGACTTCAGCACTCGCCGCGCGGTGATCGTCACCGCCGGCACACGTCCCACCGGCGGCTTCCGTCTCGGGTTTGACAGCGCGCGAGCCACGGGTGACACGCTGCGCCTGATGGTGACGCTGGTGACACCGGCGCCGGGCTGCCCGGTCACCCAGGAGCTGACCGCGCCGGCATTGGCGTTGTCGGTGCCGCCCACGCCACCGGCGATCGACGTGGTGCGCCGCGAAAGGCCCGACACCACCCACTGTTCGTAGCACCCTCGTTCACCGACTACCAGGAGAGCAATGGCATGGATCGTCAGTCCGTCAACGCCGTCGGCGGCATTGCGCTGTTCGCCGATCACGCCGATACCCTGGCGCGCTGGTATGAACAACACCTTGGCCTCTTCTTCACCCGCGAGCCCGGATCCCACGAATGGTGGTGCACGGTCGGGGGTGTGACCTTCACGATCCTGCAGAGCAAGCATCAGATGGGGCGCGACCGTCGCACGGTGGAAATCGCCTGGCGGGTGCCCGACCTCGACGCCTTCATCGAGCAACTCGCCGAACTGGGTCTCACGGTCGACGAGCGGAAGGAAGCGCCGGACGGCGATCACGTCTGGTTCAGCGATCCGGAGGGCAACCGCGTCGAGTTGTGGCAGCTCCCGGAATCGTGACGCGCCGGGTCAGCGGCGGCCGCCGCCCTCGAGGCGCGAGCGGTCGGGAAAGACGCTGCGGAGCTGGGCGGTGGCGTCGATCATGATGCGCATCCCCGGCTCGGGAAGTGCCGTGACGCCGACGATGGTGAGGGCCGGTGGCGTGGCGGGGTCGAGGGTGGCCAGCACGGCCGGCCGCACCGTATCGATGGCGGCCGGCGAGATGTCGGTGAGGTAGACGGTCAGTCGCACCACGTCGCCGGGGACGCCCTGGGCCGCCTGCACCACCGCCGCCAGGTTCTTCATGACCTGCCGGGTCTGGGCGCCGAGGTCGCCGGCACCCACCAGCGCGCCGGCCGAGTCGACCGGCACCATCCCCGAGACATACACTGTCAGCCCGACCTTGACGGCGTGCGGCAAGCCGGCAAGCACCGGCACGCTCGGCGCGACGATCTCCTTGGGTTCCGTGGCGACCGGGGCGGCATTGAAACCGGGAGCGCGACTGCGTTCGGCATTGGTCGCGCAGCCGACGAGCGGGAGGATCACGGTGAGGGCAAGAAGGCGTCGCATGGGGCCTGATTCCGGGTCGAAGGACCTCGTTGGCCGGGACCCGGAAGTCGGGGCCGCGGGCGGCAGGGACCGCCGCGGTGAGACCGGGTTCGCGGCCTGCCGGTGCCGGAATCTGTGACCGTCGGGGCTACCCCGCCAGCGCCCGTGTGTGCATCGTTAGCCCTCGCTGGCGTCCCTTGTGACAACAGAACACCAAGGATGGGGTATGCGAACCACATGGACGGTATTGGTCGCGGCGGGCCTGCTGGCAGGATGTGTCAGCAAGAGCAAGTACGACGACCTCGCGGCGCAGCAGCAGCAGCTGACCCAGGAACGGGACTCGCTGCAGGCCGACCAGCAGGCCACCAAGCAGATGCTGGCCAATGTCGACTCCGCGCTGACCGCGGTGAAGGGACTCGCGGTGGCGCCGACGGCCACCACCGGCGACCACCCCGAAACGGGTGACGCGGCCTACCGCGCCGTGTTGCTCGGCAAGATCCGCGAGGTGATCTCGCGGCTCGACCAGGCCGAGAAGCAGGTGTCGGCGGAACGCTCGCGGCTCAGCTCCACCACCGTCGCGGCGCGCCACCTCCGGGCACAGCTCGACACGATGCAGCGCAACATCGCCGACATGAAGACCGCGGCGGAACAGCAGGAAGCAACGATCGAGCAGCAGAAGACCCAGATCTCGACGCTTGCCGCCCGCACCGACACGCTGTCGCAGCAGTCGGCTGACCTCACGGCGCGGAACGCGGCGTTGAGCGACACGCTGACCAATGTCGTCAACGAGGAAAACACGGTCTACTACGCCGTGGGCACCAAGGACGACCTCATCAAGCGGGGCATCCTGGTGAGCGAGGGCAGCAAGTTCCTCGTCTTCGGCGGCAAGACACTGCAGCCGGCGCGTGACCTCAAGCCGGAGCAGTTCCAGCGGCTCGACCTCCGCACCGACACCGTGCTGACGGTGCCGGATCCCAACAAGGAGTACAAGATCGTCACTCGCCAGAACCCGAGTTTCCTGGCGCAGACGGTCCAGTCCAACGGCAAGGTCAAGGGCGACCTGCACATCACGTCGCCGGCCTTCTGGGAGAATGGGAAGTACCTGATTCTGGTTCAGGACTGAGCCCGGGCCGGGGGTGGGACCCCCCGCCCGCTGCTTGGCTCGACACGACCAGGGAAGCCCGATGGGCTTCCCTGGTTCGTTTATTTCCCCCAACCGGTTCCCACACCGTTCACGACTACTTCGTCTTCCGGTGAACGGTCACGCCGGCTCGAGCTGGTGGCGCAGGCGCTCGCGCGCTTCGGCAATGCGGGCGCGAACCCGGTCGCGCAGCACCCTGGTATCGGTGACGCCATCCACCGGTTCCGGCGCGAGGATCTCCACCACGGCACGCGCCGGGTTGATGCGCCAGTCGTGCCGGGCAATGGCGTTGCGCGTGCCGGCAACCACCACCGGCAGGATCGGAACTCCGGCGTCGATCGCGAGCCGGAAGGCGCCATCCTTGAACGGCAGCAGGTCCTCCCCGGGGGCGCGGGTGCCTTCGGGAAAGATGATCACCGAGACATGTCGCGAGAGACGGTCCTCGCAGTCGGCCATCGCGCGCTTTGCGCTTCGCGCCATGCCACGGCGCACTCCCACGTCACGCGCACCCCACATCGACCAACCGAGCACCGGAATCCACGTGATCTCCCGCTTGGAGAGCCACTTCATCTCCCACGGCAGGTGGCAGAGCAGCAGCATGTCGGCGAATGATTCGTGGTTGGAGACGACGACATACGGATGCCGCGGATCGGCCGGCGGCACGCCCTGCACCGAGAAGTGCCAGCGCGGGGTGAGCTTGACGGTGAGCACACCGACCAGCCGGAAGAGGCGGCCGCCGAGGTAGTTGGCGCGGTCGAACGGCCAGCCGATCAGTCGCCAGCCCACAATGAAGGGGCAGGTGACGGCGATCCCGAGTCCGAGGACCGACCAGGTCCAGATCGAGGTGAGGGTGGTGCCGAGGCGTCGCAGGGCGCCGGACATGCCGACAAACTAATCGCGGCGGCGCTATCTCCCGGCGTTGAGCGCGGCGACCGCTTCGCGGGTGCCGATCTGTTCGAGCGCGTGCCACGCCGCGGTGCGGACCTCCGGTTCGCGATGCCGCAGGAGCTGGGTGAGCGCCGGTACCGCCTGCGCCATCTGCCGCCGGCCGGCAACCTCGGTGACGTCGCGCACCAGCGCGGCGCGGGCGCTGGTGAGTGCACCCTGGATGGCATCCTCGCCGCTGCGCGCGTGGACCAGGAGGTCGATGTAGACGCGGCGGTCCTGGGGCCGCCCGGCGCCGCTGAGCGCCCGGAGCAGTGCCTCGGTACCGTCCCGTCCCACCGCGAGCACCGCTTCCTGGACCACCACCGGCGTGCGCGGATCGACCAGCAGGCGCACCATGGCATCGAGAATCTCCGGCGTGGCACAGCGTCGCCGCTCGAGGGAGATCATGGCGCGATGATCCTGGTCCTCGGCCGATTCGAGCGCGCAGATGTCGACAATGGCGCGAGCCAGCGCCGGATAGTCGCGCGTGGCGGCGGCCTGATGCGCCGCGGCGACGAACTGATCGAGGTGCTCCGCCAGCGACGACCGGGCTTCGGCGGAATGATCGGGAGCGAGGTCCGGCGCGTCGCCCGCCGCCGCAGAAGTCCGCAGGCCGGGGAGTTCGAACATCGCTTCGCGCAGGTCGACCGATCCCTCGGCCGGGGGCGCCGCGACGACGGCGGCGGGAACCGAGGCGCGGAGCGCGTCGCGAAACTGGTCGATGCCAGGGTAGACGCCGGCAGCGGACGCATAGAGCTCGGCGACGTCGTGCCATTGCCGTGGAGAGAGAGCGGCGGGGAGCTCGAGCCGCGATGTGTGATGGTGTCGCAGCGCGTCGAAGAGCAATGCGGCGCCCGGCGAGTCGGGGGGAATCGGAGCGTTGTTCACCCGCAGGCGATTGCCGACCACCTCGCAGGTCACCGGCTCGTTTCCGGCGGCGCGCGCCAGAAGGTCGACGGCGCGCTCGAGCTCACTCGGGTCGGCAACCTCCGAGCGCACCTGGTGAACGGCTGTGGCGAAGAGCGCGGTAATCGAGGTCGCCATCGCTTCTCCTCACCTTCCGGATTCCGCGGCGCCGGCGGCACGCAGTGCGCCACTCACTTCGGCGCGCCGATCGCATCCGGCGGGAAAGCCGAGTGCCAGTGCGACGGCGAGGGAGGCCGGCCGCGGCAGCTCCCGATCATCAAGGACGTCCCGCACCGTCCCGTCGTGCACCAGCCGCCCCCGTTCCAGCACCACCGCCCTGTGCAGCGCTTCGAGCGCGAACTCGGCGTCGTGGGTGACGGCGACCACGGTGCGGCCCGCGGCGGTGGCCTCCCTGACGACGTCGATGACCAGCTGGCGTGAAGCGGGGTCGAGCCCCGCCGTGGGCTCGTCGAGCAGGAGGAGCCGGGGGCCGGCGGCGAGCACGCTGGCCAGGGCAACGAGCCGCCGCCGGGGCAGCGGCAGATCGTAGGGGTGCTCGTGCCGCACGTCGGTGAGGCGCAGCGCTTGCAGCGCCTCGTCAACGGCACGCCGGACTGCATCGGCGCCGGCGCCCGATGCCTCGAGGGCCACGGCGCACTCGGCTTCTACCGACGCCGTGAAGAGCTGGCGTTCCGGCTGCTGGAAGAGAAAGCCGGCACGCGGTGCCAGGTCTTCCGGATGGCGTCCGGTGGTCGGCTCTCCCAGCGTGATGACCGTGCCGCGCTGCGGATGTTCCAGCGCCATCGCGAGGCGCAGCAGCGTGGTCTTTCCCGCTCCGTTCGCGCCGAAGACGCCGAGTGCCTCACCCGGCGCGACCTCGAGGGAGAGGTCGTCGATGACCGTGCGAGGCGGTTGCCGGGCCACGGCGGAATAGCAGAACGAGACGCCGCGGACCGCGAGTGCCGGCCCCGACGCGTGGATCGCGGCGGCGGAGTCGGTACCCGCCGCACGAGGTGACGGCGGTTGCACCGGGAGCGCCGCGACGGCTTTCACCAGCGAGGCGACGGTGATCGGTCGCGGTGGCGGCATCGCCGCACGTCGCGCCAGCTCGGCGGCGTCGGTGGTGCCGGCGCCGGCCCGGATCGGCGCGTCGTCGGCGAGCAGCGTCGCCGGGTCGCCGTCGCACGCCACGCGACCGTGTTCGAGGATCACCATCCGGTGCGCCATCATGCCCATGGTATCGGCATCGTCGCTGGCGACGAGCACCGCTGCCCCATCTTCGGCCACCCGGCGCAGCCAACGCGCGACCGCGGTCCGGGATCGGAAGTCGAGCGCGGAGAACGGCTCGTCGAGCAGCCAGACGCGGGGCCCCGTGGCGGCGAGTGCGGCGAGCAGCACGCGCTGTGTCTCGCCACCGGAGAGCGCGTTCGGCGGACGGTCGGCGAGCGGGCCAAGGTCCAAGTCGGCGAGTGCCGCGTCGACCGCTGCGATGATCCGGTCGCGGGGCCAGCCGAGATTCATCGGGCCGACTGCCAGTTCGCCGCGGACCGTCGCCGCGATGCCGCTCAACTGCAGCTGCGGCGACGGACCGAGCCAGGCGATGCCGGCGGCGAGCGGGTGGGCAGCCGCGGGATCGGCGCCGTCGACGGTGAGCGTGCCGCTTCGTTCGCCGCCGGTGAGCCGGGGTGCCAGCCCCGCCAGCGTGATCAGCAGCGTGCTGCAGCCGCTGCCGAGCGCGCCGGTAAACCAGGTCAGCTGGCCCGGTGCGATGTCGAGGTCGAGTCCGTGCAGCGCCGCGGTCTCGCGCGCGGGGTAGCGGAACGTCAGGCCGCGGCAGGAGATCACCGGCGCACCAGCCGCCAGATTGCGACCGCCACCGGCGTCACCAGTGCCGCTGCGCGCACGGCGCGGTCGAGGGCGGAATCAGGTGGCGGGTCGAGAGCGGTGCGGCGGCCCGGCAGGGTGAGCCCGCGGGTCTCGAGGGCGAGGGCGTGATCGTCGGCCTCGGTGAGCGACGTGAGCAGCAGTGGAAAGACCAGCGCCGGCACGGCCCGGACCCTGACCATCAGTGAGCCGCGGACCGCGACGCCACGAGCGCGCTGCGCCTCGCGCAGGCGGCGCGCCTGGGCCCCGAGGCGGTCGGCGGCGTCGAGGGTGGCGACGACCAGGAACGCCGCACCGAACGGCCAGTGCCGCGCGATCGCCGCCTGCAGAAAGCGATGCGGATCGAAGAGCGTCGCGAAGGCGATCGACGCGGTGACGATCGCCGCCAGGCGCGACGTCTGCGACCAGGTCCACGCCAGCCCCGGTTGCGACAGGGTGCCGACCAACGGTGCCGCGATCCGCGGGTCGGCGCCGAAGATGCCCTGCATGATGAACAGCAGCACGCCGAGCGGTACGATCACCGCCAGTCCGAGACGGATCGCGCGCCCGGCCCCGGCCGCCGCGGCAATGAGGCAGGTGACGACGTACAGCACGGTGGTGGCGACATTGCCGGGGAGGAGGATTGCCAGCGCCATGACTCCCAGCGCCACCGCGGCGGGGGTGAACGGATGGGCTCGACGCCCGGCGCTCGCCGTCATCGTCCGGTGGCCCGGGCCGCCGCCGGGAAACGCGCGATGATCCGGAGCGGCAGGCGCCGCAACAGCAGCCCGACGGTGAGGAACGAGACAGTCTTGTCGAGCACGTCGGTGGTCACCGAGCCGATCGTGACGGCGGTCTTGAGCCCCACGCCAAGCGACACCAGCAGCGCATTGATGGCGGCGACGCCCCCGCCGGTGCCGCCGCGGAACAGCACGTACGACACGAGCGACGACGCCGAGCCGCAGACCACGCCGCAGGCGACCCCCCATGCCAGCGAGCGGCCGGCACCGGCGAAACCGCGCCGGCGGGCCGCGACCGCGGCGAGCACCGCGATGAGCCACTGGATGACGACGAAGGGGAGGTACTGGTAGCCGCTGAGCAGCCCGGAAAAGAGCTGGCTCAGCGTGCCGGTGAGGATGCCGGCGCCGACGCCAAGCAGCACCGCGACCAGCATGGTGCCGAGGGTGTCGAGGAAGACCGGCAGGGCGAGTTCCCGCACCACGCCGCCGACGACCAGGTTGATCGCCACCGCCACCGGCACCAGCGCCAACAGCCGCGGAGAGATGCGCAACGGATTGGTTCCCGGAGTTCGAGTTCGGTAGAATGTACCTGATCGATCGAAAGGAACTCCGCATGCCGGCCCTCGACAGCGAGCGGGTCGTCACCCGTCTTCGCGCCGCCTTCAACCAGGGCGCCAGCCGCACCGCGCTGCTGGCGCTCGCCGCCGAACGGATCCGGGCCGCCGGGCCGCCGTATACCTCGGTGTACTGCTACATGCTGCACGGCGACGAGCTGGTGCTGGAGGCGTTCAGCGGCCGCGACACCGAGCACCAGCGGATCGCCGTCGGCCACGGGGTCTGCGGCACCGCCGTCGCCACCGGCGAGGACCAGAACGTCGGCGACGTCACCGCCCGGGAGAATTACATTGCCTGCAACCTGGATACCCGGGCCGAGCTGGTGGTGCTGATCCGCCGCGCCGGCGCGGTGCTGGGGCAGATCGATGTCGATTCCGACCAGCGCGACCCGTTCACCCCCGACGAGACCGCCGCGGTGCGCCGCGTGGCGGATGCCCTGGCGGTGCTGCTCTGATCCGGCACGTCCGCGGCGTCGACCTTTTCGAACGGCGGGCCGGCGAAGGGCCCGAGGTTGTCGTGCTGCACGGCGGCCCCGGGGCGCAGCACGACTACCTCCTGCCGGGCTTCGACCGGCTTGCCCGGGGCCGGACGCTGGTCTACTACGATCAACGCGGCGGCGGCCGTTCGGCGGTGCCCCGCGACGTGCCGGTGGGGTGGCGCGAGCAGGTCGACGACCTCGAGGCACTGCGCGGCATCTGGGGCCTCGACCGGCTGACCCTCTGCGGCTACTCGTGGGGCGCGCTGCTCGCGATGCTCTACGCCGTCACCTTTCCGGCGCGGGTGGAAAGACTGGCACTGGTCTCGGCCGCCCCCGCGGCGGAGCGGGAACGCGCCACCTTCGAAGCGAACCTCGCCCGCCGCAACGCCGCCCCCGAGCTGCAGGCCGAGCGGGCCGCGCTTCGCCGCCAGGGCGCCGGCCACGACCTCGCGGCGCACAACCGGCGCCTCTTCGAGCTGGCGGTGGCAGGCTACTTCCACGACCCGTTGCTGGTGCACCAGATGACCCCGTTCCGCATCACCGGCCGCACCCAGCAGGAAGTCTGGCAGTCGCTCGGCAACTACGACGTGCGCCCCGCGCTGGAGCGGCTCGACGTTCCGGCGCTGGTGGTGCATGGGGACGACGACCCGATTCCGCTGGCGACGGCCGAGGCAACCGCCGATGCCCTCGACGCGCCGCTCGTGGTGATTCCCGACTGCGGGCACGTGCCGTACGTCGAAGCGCCGGAGGCATTCGTGGCGGCCCTCGATCCCTTCCTGCCCCGCGGCTGACCGTGCGCCCCGGGCCGTTCGAGCTGATCTTCGCGTCGCTCGCCGACGAGCGATTCCCGGCGGTCCGGGAGGCACTGGGGTCGGAACGGGGGCTCGACGCATTCCTGCTCTCGCCTCCGGCGCTCGAGCTGCTGCGTGACCTCCGCCCCGATGGCGGGGTCGGCGAAGCCGCGGACGCCTTCGTGGCGCTGGTCCACGCCGCATACCTCTATTGGGCGGACGGGGGTCGGTTGCGCGAGCTCGATGCCGCGGCGACCGCGGGACTCCTGAGCGGAGTGGATGCTTCCGGTAAGGCGCCGACCCCTGTGACGGTCACGACGTACATTCAGGTGGCCCCCCGCCGGATCTGGGGGCGCCTCGCTGACGAGGAGACGTTCGAGCCGCTCGACGGCTGGTTCGCGACTGCCGCCGGCGACCGGCTCGATGTCGTGGCGTGCTTCGGGGTGCACCCGGAGCGGCCGGGGGTGACCGTCGTGGCGGTGGGTGGCCCCGAGCCGGCCGCCGCCGGGCTGGTCCGAGTCGACGGCAGCGCGCCGTTTGCTCCCCGGATGGAGGGGGGTGCGACGGCGGGGTTGGCGGAAGTGGGGACGCCGGCGGAGCTGCTCGCGCTGGCCTGGCGGGCCGCCCGGCTCGCGGGGTGAACCTCATGGAAGGGACACGATGGCGCTGATGGACCGAACCGGCGTGGCCCGGTCGCTGGAACAGATCGCCGCGTATCTCGAATTCAAGGGCGAGAACCGCTTCCGGGTCCGCGCCTTCAATACCGCTGCCAAGACGATCCTCGCCGTTCCCGGCGACCTCGAGGCGGCGCTCGCCGATGGGTCGCTGGCGCGCGCCAAGGGGATCGGCCCGGTCATTCTCGAGATCGTCACCGAGCTGGTGCGCACCGGGCGGGCGGAGATGCTCGAGGCACTGCGCGAGGACGTGCCGGCCGGGTTGATCGAGATGCAGGGGATCTCGGGCCTCGGCGCCGCCAAGGTGCGGCAGATCCACGAGACGCTTGGCATCGAGACGCTCGCCGAGCTCGAGGAAGCGGCGCGGGACGGCCGGCTTGCGGCCCTGCCCCGCTTCGGGCAGCGCACCGCGCAGAACATCCTCAAGGGGATCGCCTTCCTGCGGCAGGCCAGCCAGTGGCGCCTGTCGCATCACGCCGCGCACGAAGCGCGCGCGGTGCAGGACGCCCTGGCGCGGCTGCCGCACGTGCTCGAGGCGCATGTCGCCGGCGAGGTGCGGCGCCGGTCGGAAATCGTCCGGGAGTTGCTCATCGTGCTGGTGGCCGATGTGCCGCCGGCCGAGGTCTTCCGGCAACTCGCGTCGTTGCCGGGGAGCAGCGAGATCGCCGGCGAAGACGAGCGCCGCGCGACGTTGCGGCTCGCCGGTGGTGCCGCGGTGCAGGTGATCGTGACTCCGCCGCAGAACCTCGGCGCGGTGCTGGTGCAGGCCACCGGCAGCGAGGCGCACCTTGGCGCGCTGGAGCGCCGGGCGGCGGCGCGGGGCTTTGACCTTTCGGGCGCGGCGCTCTGGGCCGGCAGCCGCTTCGTTCCCACGCCCAGCGAGGCGACGCTGTACGAAACCCTCGGCCTGCCGTGGATTCCGCCCGAGCTGCGCGAGAGCGGCGACGAGCTCGACCTGCCGGTGCCGCGCCTTCTCGAGCAGTCCGACCTGCGCGGCTTTCTCCATTGTCACACCAGCGCTTCTGACGGCACCAACAGTGTCGCGGAGCTCGCCGAGGCGTGCCGTGCCGCGGGCTACGGGTACGTCGGCATCACCGATCACTCGCGAGCGGCGGCGTACGCCGGCGGGCTGTCGGCCGACACGGTGCGGCAGCAGTGGAAGGAGATCGACCTCGTCAACGCCGGGTCGAGCGGATTCCGCGTGCTCAAGGGGATCGAGAGTGACATCCTGATCGACGGCGCGCTCGACTACCCCGACGACGTGCTGGCGGGTTTCGATTTCGTCATCGGCTCGATCCACTCGCGGTTCAACCTCGACGAGCAGGCGATGACCGACCGGATCTGCCGGGCAATGGAGTCGCCGTACCTGACCATCATCGGGCATCCGACCGGCCGGCTGCTGCTGTCGCGCGAGGCGTATCCGCTCGACCTCGACCGGGTCTTCGCGACGGCGGCCGAGCGCGGCGTGGCGATCGAGATCAACGCCGATCCGCATCGCCTCGATCTCGACTGGCGGGTGCTGGGGCGGGCGCGGGAGCGTGGCGTGATGATTTCCATTGGTGCCGACGCGCACAGCCTGGCAGGGCTCGACAACATGCACTGGGGGGTGGGCGTGGCGCGCAAGGGGAGGCTCGGGCCGGACGACATCCTCAATTGTCGTGACGTCGACCGGTTCCTTGCCTTCGGCGCCGCTCGGAGGGGTTGATGCCGCGGGAATCGAAGGCCGCGCTCGCCGCGCGGGCCGGCAAGATCCTGGCGCAGTTGAAGCGAGCGTATCCCGACGCGCACATCGAGCTCGACTTCCACAACCCCTACCAGCTGCTGGTGGCGACGATCCTGTCGGCACAGTGCACCGACGTGCGCGTCAACATGGTCACGCCGGAGTTCTTCCGGCGCTGGCCTGATGCGCCGGCGCTTGCGGCGGCAACGCCGGAAGAGGTCGAGGCGGTAATCCGCTCCACCGGCTTCTTCCGCAACAAGACGAAGAGCCTCCTTGGCATGGCCCGCGCGCTGACCGCGGATCATGGCGGCGAGGTGCCTCGCACCATGGAGCAGCTGCGGCCGCTCCCCGGGGTCGGACGGAAGACGGCAAACGTCGTGCTGGGCAACGCCTTCGGCATCAACGAGGGGATCACGGTCGACACCCATGTGCTGCGGCTCAGCCACCTGCTGCGGCTGAGCGGCGCGACGACCGCCGAGAAGGTCGAGGCGGACCTGATGCAGCTGGTGCCCCGGAAGGACTGGACGCTGGTGAGCCACCTGCTGATCTGGCACGGGCGCCGGGTGTGCATTGCCAATCGGCCGAAGTGCGACGAGTGCGTCCTGGCCGCCCTCTGCCCGTCGGCGTTCACGGTGGGCCCGCGGGCCCGGCGCCGTTAGTTTCCGGCATGGCCAAGACCGCTACCATCGATACCGCGCGCGGGACGATCGTCGTCGAGCTGTACGGCGACGAGGCTCCCGGCACCGTCGGCAATTTCGAGAAGCTCGCCAACAGCGAGTTCTACGACGGCACCCGGTTCCACCGGGTCATCAACAACTTCATGATCCAGGGCGGCGACCCGCTCTCGAAGACGCCCAACCACCCGCGGGTCGGCACCGGTGGACCGGGCTACACCATCAAGTGCGAGACGGCGCGCAACGTCCACAAGCACGTGGCGGGGACGCTGTCGATGGCGCACGCCGGCAAGGACACCGGTGGCAGCCAGTTCTTCATCTGCCACTCGGCGCAGCCCCACCTCGACGGCGTGCACACCGTCTTCGGGCAGGTGACCCAGGGGATGGACGTGGTCAACGCCATCCGTCAGGGTGACGTGATCAATTCCATCCGGGTGAGCTGACGACGCAAGTCGACCTCGCCCTGCTCTGCGACTACGCGCTGGTCGATCAGCACGGCAAGCTTTCCGTGCTGGGGATCTGGCGTCATGTGGCGGTGTCGCAGTTTCCGGCGATGCACCCGCGGGCGCACCTGGTGCTGCGCATGCGCGGGCGGCGCACCGAAGTCGGCAGCCACGAGCTGCGGGTGCGCCTCGCCGACCCGGGACACACCACGATCCTGGAGCACGCCGGGACGATGCAGGTGCATGAGCCGCCGGCCGGCGTGGTGGAACTCGAAGCGCCGGCGATCATGGTGCTCGACCTGCCGCTCTCCCGCCCCGGCGAGTACGCCTTCGAGATCTCGCTCGGTGGTGTCGAGTCGGCCCGGCTGCTGTTCCACGCGTCGCAGGTCGCGCCGCCGCCCGGCACCACGCTGCACTGACGCGGCGCCGGCAGTCCGCCCGGCGCCCGCCACCCCCCGCCAGCTTCTATCCCCTCTCGCGCGGCAATAGTTTGTTTCGCATGTCGACATCGGCGTGGGATCACGATCGGGCGTGGGCACTGGTGACGGAATGGACCGAGTCGCCGGCGCTCCGCGCGCACATGCGGGCGGTGGAAATCGCCATGCGGCAGATGGCGCCGCGCTACGGCGCCGACCCGGACTGGTGGGGCGCGGTCGGGCTGCTGCACGACTTCGACTACGAACGCTTCCCCAACGCCGAGCACGCCGCCGACCGCGAGCATCCGTCCGAGGGGGTGCGGTTCCTGGCGGCGGCGGACTTTCCCGCCGACGGATGCGACGCCATTCTCGGGCACGCCGCGTATACCGGAACGCCCCGCACCACCGACCTTGCCCGGGTGCTCTTTGCCGTCGACGAGCTCTGCGGCTTCGTGGTGGCCTGCGCCCTGGTGCGGCCGGGGCGGAGCCTCGCCGACCTCGAGCCGCGCTCGGTGCTCAAGAAGCTGAAGGACAAGGCGTTTGCGCGCGGGGTCAGCCGCGACGACGTGCGCACCGGGGCGGAAGAGCTCGGGCTGCCGCTCGACGAGTTGATCGCCGAGGTCATCCAGGCGTTGCGGCCGCACGAACGCGAGCTCGGCCTGGGCGCGGCGTGACGTCGCTCGAGCCGCGCGTCGCCGTTGCCGCCGAAGCGCTGGAGCACGCGCTCGATCGCGCCACCGGTTCGCGGGCGCTGCCGGGCAACCGCGTCGCGCTGCTGATCGACGGGCCGGCGACCTACGCCGTCATGCTCGAGCAGATTGCCGCGGCCCGCAGCCGCATCCACCTGGAGAACTACATCATCCGTGACGACGCCACCGGCCGGGAATTTGCCGGTGTGCTGATCGACCGGGCGCGATCCGGCATCGCGGTGCGGATGCTGTACGACTGGTTCGGCTCGATGGCGACCTCGGGGCGGTACTGGGATGCGCTGCGGGATTCGGGTGTCGAGGTCCGCGCCTTCTCGCCGCCGACGCTGCACGATCCGCTGCTGATCGCGGCGCGTGACCACCGCAAGCTGCTGGTGGTCGACGGCGCGGCGGCGGTCGCCGGGGGGCTCTGCATCGGCGACGAGTGGAGCGGCGATCCGGTGCATTCGCGGTTGCCGTGGCGCGACACCGCCCTGTCGGTCGTGGGGCCGGCCGCGCGCGTCCTCGACACCGCGTTCGGCAGGGCCTGGCGGTTTGCCGGCGGGACCCCGCCGGACGACGCGGCAGAACTTCCGGCCGACGTCACCGAGACGGGCGGTACGGCGGTGCGCGTCATTGCCACCGAGCCGGGACGGGAGCGGGCCTATCGCACCGTCGACCTGCTGCTCGGCTTCGCGCGGTCGCGGATCTGGATCACCGAGGCGTACCTGGTGACGCCGCAGCGGATGTATCAGGCGCTGCAGGACGCCGCTCGCGACGGCGTCGACGTCCGCCTGCTCCTCCCCGGCACCAGCGACCTTCGCGTGGTGCGCAACATCACCCGGGTGGGATATCGGGGACTGTTGCGGGCCGGGGTGCGGATCTGGGAGTGGCAGGGGCCGATGTTGCACGCCAAGACGATCGTCGCCGACGGGCACTGGACCAGTGTCGGATCGAGCAACCTCAACGCCTCGTCACTCCTGGCCAACTGGGAGCTCGACCTGCTCGTCGACGACGAGCCGCTGGCCCAGGCCATGGAGCGACAGTTCCTCCTCGATCTCGCGCAGTCGAGCGAATTGCTGCTGCGGGCCCGGCGGATTCCGGCGCTCTTCGGCCGGCCCGTCCCGGCCGCGTTCGACAAGCGGACCCCCCGGCAGCCCCGGGAGGCCGCCCACGTCCGGACCTTCCTTGAACGCCGCCGACGGGCGATCGTCATGGTGGGCCGGCTGGTCTATGGGGCCCGGGCGGCGGTCTTCGGACCACTCGCCCTCGTGCTCTTCGTCGGGGGCCTCCTGTTCGCTCTCTTCCCGCTCGTGATGGCCGGCCTCGCGGCGGTCCTTTCCGTCATGGCGGCGGCGGCCCTTGCGGTCCGGGCCGGACGCCATCGGCTGCGGGGTTAGGGCTCAACGTGACTACCCTGAACCGCGTATGACGGGCGTGGACGAGGCGGCGCTCGCGGCGCGAGCTGCCCAGGGCGACGCCGAGGCCTTCGGGGCTCTCGTAGAGATGCATCAAGCAATGGCTCGCCGGGTCGCCTACGCGATACTGGAGGATCGGGAGGACGCCGACGACGCGGCGCAGGAGGGGTTCCTGTCAGCTTGGCAGGCCATCTCCCGTTACGACGCCCGGCGGGCCTTCCGGCCCTGGTTGATGCAGATCGTGGTGAACGCCGCGCGGGACCTGCGGCGCCGGCGGCGGGTGCGGTCGACCGAGCCGCTGGAGTCGGTGGCCGCGGCGGCACGAGAGAACCCCGCCAGGGCGGCGGGTACCAGCGACCTCGGTGAGCGATTGCGGAAGGCGCTGGCGACGCTCCCGGAGCGGCAGAGGTTGGCGGTGGTGTTGTTCGACGCCGAGGGGTATGCACAGGCAGAAATCGCCGCGCTCCTCGGGATCCCGGAAGGGACGGTCAAATCCGACGTGTTCCATGGACGTCGGGCGCTCAGGAAGGTGCTTGGCACGGTCAAGGAGGAGTGGGATGAGTGAGCATTCGCCATTCGATGCGGAGCGCGACCCCGAGTTGGGGTCGGCGTTGCGTGACGCGCTGGCGATGCCGTTCGAGGGCGCATTCGTCAATCGGGTGCGCGCGCGGCTGAACCAGCGGCAACAGGCGGGTTGGGAGGACATCCTGGCCCGGTGGTTCTGGCAGGGGCTGGTGGCGGCGTCGCTGGCGGCATTGCTGGCGGGATGGGGTCTGGTCAAGGCGACACCGGCGACGGCGGGCGATGATGTGGCCGCGAGTCCGACGGTGGCGAGCCAGCTGCTCGACGGATCGGCGCCGGGCGCTTCGGTGCTCTTGGCGTCGTGGAACGCCGCGGAGACGCAGTGACGACTTCGCGGTCTCGCGCCATGGTACTGCTCGCGGCAGCCTTCGGGCTCGGCCTCGTTTTCGGCGGAGCTTCGCTGGCGCTGGCGGCGCGGCGCGGCAAGGCCGACTGGATCTGGCGTGGTTCCCACGGGCCGGCGCGGACACCGCCGGCGGGCAGCTGGGCCGGGTCGCTCGACCAGCGGCTGCATCTCGGCCTGACGCCGTCGGTTCGTGACAGCATCAACGTGATCGCCAAGCGGGGCCGGTCCGAAATGGACTCGATCACGCGGTCCCTCGGCCCGGCGATGGATTCCCTGCGGCAGATGGTCGACTCGGTCTGGCAGCGGGTCAAGCCGGAGGTGGACGCGCGTCGCAACGAAACCCGGACTGAGATCAAGGCGCTGCTCACCCCCGTGCAGCGCGAGAAGTTCGATTCGGCAAATCAGGTCACCGATTCCCTGCGAGAGCAGCGTCGGCAGACCCACGATCAACACGGCCGGAGTGGCCCGCGAGGAGATCGCGGCCCCCCTGGTGGACCCGGAGGGCGAGGAGGATTCGAAGGTGGTCCGTACTGAGCAGTTGACCGGCGCCGCTTTCGCGGCGCTTCTTTTCGCGGCGCCGTTGCAGGCGCAGCAACCGGTGGTGCGAGCGGTGACGTTGCCGGAGGCGATCAAGCTCTCCGAGCAGACGCAGCCGTCGATCATCTCGGCGGAAGGGACGATCACGACCGACCAGGCGGCAATCCGCGCCCGGATCGGGTCGTTCCTGCCGTCGTTGCGCTTCTCGTCGAGCGGCAGCCGCTCGTTCTCGCAGGGGCCCTCGCGCCTCGAGCCGACGTCGGGGCAGATCATCAGCGGCAACCGGACCAGCCAGTCGGTTTCGCTCAATGCCAGCTCGAGCCTCACGCTGTTCGATGGATTCCAGCGAAACCATCAGCTCAGCGCGGCGCGGGCGAACGCCACCGCGGCCGACGCCGGGCTGGTGAACGCCAGGGCGCAGAACGCCCTCACGGTGACCACGTCGTACTATGCCGTGCTGTCCGACGAGGCGCAGCTGACGGTCGACTCGACGTCGCTGACCAGCGCGCAGGAGCAGCTCCAGGTGGCCGCGGCCAAGCTCCAGGCCGGTGCCGCGGCCCGCTCCGACTCGCTGTCGGCGCTGGTGACGATGCTCAACGCCCGGCAGACGCTGGTGGGCCACCTTTCGAAGCTCATCCAGGACGAGGCCGCGCTGGGTCACCTGGTGGGTGTCGACGGGCTGGTCGCGGCGGTCGACGACTCGTCGTACTACCAGGAGGCCGGGGCGATCGACACGGCCGCGATCCGCACCGAGGCATTGAGCGCGTCGCCGTCGATGCAGTCGGCGCAGGCCAACCTCAGCGCGGCGCGGGCGTCGCTGTCGGCGAGCAAGGGGACCTACTTCCCGACCCTGAGCCTCTCGCTCGGGATGGGCTACTCGGGCAACCAGGCCGACTCGAACTACACCCTGCGGCAGAGCCGTTCGCTGGGGCTGTCGTTGAGCTGGCCGATCTTCGACAACTTCAGCCGTGAGCAGCAGATCGCCACGTCGCAGGTGAGCGTCGACAACGCCGAGGCGACCCTCGCCGACCAGCGGCGGGCGGTGATGACCTCGGTGACGCAGCAATTCGCCGCCCTGTCGAGCGCCCAACAGCAGATCGACGTTGCGCGTACTGCGGTGGAGGCGGCCCGCGAGAACCTGCGCGTGGTGCAGGCGCGGTATCAGGTCGGCAGTGCCGCAACGATCGTCGATGTCGACCAGGCACAGCAGTCGTTGACGACGGCACTCAACAGCGAGATCACCGCCCGGTTCGCCTACCTGACGGCGAAGGCGCAGCTCGAGGCTCTGATCGGAAGGAGTTTGTAGACGTGGCCAGTGACATCGCAACCACCGCGGAGCGGATGGCGGCCCTGCCGGCCGGCGTGCCGCGCGACGCCGTCATCGTGACCCGCAACCTCGAACGCGACTACGTGATGGGGAGCGAAGTGGTGCGGGCGCTGCGTGGCGTCGACATCACGATCCGCAAGAACGAATTCGTGGCGATCATGGGGCCGTCGGGGTCGGGCAAGTCGACGATGATGAACCTGATCGGCTGTCTCGACACCCCCACGGGCGGCGAGTACTGGCTCAACGGGCACCGGGTCAGCGAGCTCAGCGACGACCAGCTGGCGCGGATCCGCAACAAGGAAATCGGCTTCGTCTTCCAGACCTTCAACCTGCTGCCGCGGGCCACGTCGCTGGCCAATGTCGAGCTGCCGCTGGTCTACGCCGGGGTGAGTGCCAAGGTGCGCCATGAGCGGGCCAGGGCGGCGCTGACGGCGGTGGGGCTTGCCGAGCGGATGGAGCACCGCCCCAACGAACTCTCCGGTGGACAGCGGCAGCGGGTCGCGGTGGCGCGGGCGCTGGTGAACGATCCGTCGATCCTGCTCGCCGACGAGCCGACCGGGAATCTCGATTCGGCAACTTCAGAGGAGATCTTGATGCTGTTCGAACGGCTTCACTCGGAGGGCCAGACCATCGTGCTGGTCACCCATGAACCTGACATTGCCGCCCACGCGAGGCGCCAGATCGTCCTCCGGGACGGGCAGGTGGCAAGCGATGGCACCACTTCGGAGGCGAAATCGTGAAGCGCATCTCGTTGTTGTTGTTGCCGTGCCTGGCCCTTGCCGGCGCCTGCCACAAGCAGGTGAAGGAGCTGCCGTACGAGGCGGTCCCGGTGACGCGGCGCGACATCTCGGTGACCGCCGAGGCGTCGGGCGCGATCAACCCGGATACCGTCGTCGAGGTGAAGTCGAAGGCCTCGGGCGAGATTCTCTCGGTCAACGTCCAGACCGGCGACTACGTCAAGCAGGGCACGCTGCTGGTGCAGGTCGACCAGCGGATTCCGTCGAACGACGTCAAGACGGCGGAGGCGACGCTGCAGGTGGACAGCGCCAACCTGAGCAATTCGCAGGCGCAGCTGCACCGGCAGCAGGAGCTGTTCAACGCCAAGGCCGTCACGCAGCAGGACTTCGAGTCGGCGCAGCTGGCGGTGGCGCAGGCCCACGCCTCGGTGGTGCGCGACAACATCTCGCTCCAGAACGCCGAAATCGAACTCGGTGACACCAAGGTGCTGGCGCCGATCGACGGCACGGTCATCGAGCAGGACGTGCAGCGCGGCACGGTCATTTCGTCGCCGACCAACAGCGCCAGCGGCGGTTCGGTGCTGCTGAAGCTCGCCGACCTTTCGCTGGTGCAGGTCAAGACGTGGGTCGACGAGACCGACGTCGGCAAGCTCGCCCCGGGGCAGGAGGCGGATGTCAGCGTCACGGCGTTCCCGAATCGGGTCTTCAAGGGCTCGGTGCTCAAGATCGAGCCGCAGGCCGACACGATCCAGAACGTCACGATGTTTCCGGTGGACATCCGGATCGACAATCACAACAACCTGCTCAAGCCGGGGATGAGCGCCGACGTCCGGATCCAGGTGGCGTCGCGCAACAACGTCCTGGCGGTGCCGAATGGCGCGCTGCGGACCGAGCGCGACGTCGCGAGTGCGGCGTCGGTGCTGGGGATCTCGCAGGACGAGCTGACCACCATGCTGGCCGACGCCCAGAAGCAGTCGGCCACCCAGCAACGCCCCGCGTCGGACACCGGCACCCAGCCGCAGCTTGGCAACCAGGGTGGTGCGCCGGCGGCACCGGGGCAGCCCGGGGCCGGGGCGATGATGGGCAATGCCGGCAACAGCGGCAATGGCGGCGGCCAGGGTGATACCTCGGGGGCCAACCGCGGGCGGGGCCGCTTCGGCGGCGGGCGCGGTGGTCGGGGCGGCGGCGGCGGCGGCCGTGGCCGCGGCGGCAACGGCAGCAACTATCAGTTCGGCGGCCGGTACATCGTCTTTGCGCTCCGCAACGGCAAGCCGACGCCGGTCTACGTCCAGACCGGTGTCACCGACCTCGACTACTCCGAGGTGATGTCCGGATTGAGCCAGGGCGACTCGGTGCTGCTCCTGCCGAGCGCGTCGTTGATCCAGCAGCAGCAGCAGATGCAGCAGCGGATGAGCCGCAATTCCGGCCTGCCGGGCCAGACCACCAGCGGCAATTCGAGCAGCAACTCCTCCGGTACCAGTGGTAGCCGGGGTGGCAGGGGAGGCTGATCCATGCTGATCGGCGAAACGATCCGCGAGGCCTTCGGGAGCATCCGCGCCAACAAGATGCGCGCCGCGCTCACCATGCTGGGTGTCATCATCGGCGTGGCCGCGGTGATCACCGTGGTGGCGATGGGCAGTGGCGCGCAGAAGGCGGTGCAGGACCGGATCAACGCGCTGGGCGCCAACCTGGTGACGATCAACCCCGGCATGGGCCGGGGCATGGGTGGCATCGCCACCCAGGATCGCGCCGCGATGACCGTCGACGACGCCGACACGCTGGTTGCCCAGGCGAGGACGCTGTCGGCGGTGGTGCCGGAGATTTCGCGCAACCAGCAGGTGGTCTTTGGCGGCAGCAACATCAACACCAGCATCGTCGGGACGACGGCGAACTATGCCAAGGCGCACAACTACACGCTGACCTACGGCAGGATGTTCACCAACGGCGAGGACGCGGCGCGCCAGCGCTACGCCGTCGTCGGGTCGGATGTTCCCGGCGAGCTGGGCGCCAACCCCGCGGCGCTGATCGGCCAGACCATCTCGATCCGGCAGCTGCCGTTCGAGGTGATCGGGGTGCTCAGTTCGAAGGGCGCGCAGGGGTTCCAGAACCCCGACGAACAGATCCTGATCCCGCTGCGGACCGCGGAATACCGGGTCATCGGCACCAACCGGTTGCGGTCGATCTCGGTGATCATCCGCGACGGCGTGCCCCTCGAGCGGGGCATGGTCGATGTCGAGAACATCCTGCGCCGGCAGCACAAGATCCGTCCCGGCCAGGATGACGACTTCCGCATCCAGTCGCCGATGGACTTCCTCGCCACGCAGCAGCAGACGGCGCAGACCTTCTCGACGCTGTTGCTGTCGATCGCGGCGGTCTCGCTGCTGGTGGGCGGCATCGGCATCATGAACATCATGCTGGTGTCGGTCACCGAGCGGACCAAGGAGATCGGCATCCGCAAGGCGCTGGGCGCGACGCGCTTCACCATCTTGAGCCAGTTCCTGATCGAGGCGCTGGCGATGTGCATCACCGGCGGGCTGGTGGGGATCTCGCTGGGCGTCGGCGCGTCGATGTTCGTCAGCAAGCAGTACGGCGCCGCGGTCGAGGTGTCGGTCACCGCGATCCTGGTGGCGTTCGCGTTCTCGGGCCTGGTGGGGCTCTTCTTCGGGCTGTGGCCGGCACAACGTGCCGCGCGGCTCGACCCGATCGCCGCGCTGCGTTACGAGTAGCCGCGGCGAAGTGGCGCAGGCGACGCGGCCCCCGGCACCATCGTGCCGGGGGCCGTGTTGCACCCGGAGGCCGGCGACCGCGTCCCGCTCCGCGGGGCGCCGGCCGGACTGCCCGCCGGACACATCCCTGTCACGATGATGCCGATGGGGGATCGGCACGGGCGCCAGTATCTTGGGGGCCATGCGTTTCACCATTCCCCTGATGGCGCTGCTGGCCGTGCCCCGACTGGCAGCGCAGCAACCGGCTGCGGCGCCGTCCGTCGTGATCCCGCGGATCGACGCCCAGCCGGTCATCGACGGCGTGCTCGACGATCCGGTGTGGGCGCGGGCCGCCCGCCTCGACGGCTTTCATCAATACCGCCCGGTCGACGGGCGTCCGGCGGCGGATTCCACCGTGGTCCTGGTCTGGTATTCGCCGACCGCGATCTACTTCGGGATCCTGGCGTACGACCGCGACCCGGGTGCGGTCCATGCCACCGTCGCCGACCGCGACAACATCGGCAGCGACGACGAGGTGACGGTCTATCTCGACACCTTCGACGATCGCCGCCGCGCCTACTTCTTCGGCAGCAATCCCCTCGGGGTGCAGGACGACGGGATGCGGACCGAGGGCGGATTCACCACGTCGTTCGCCTCGGGCTCCACCGACCGCAGCCCGGACTTCATCTACCAGACCCGGGGGCGGCGCACCGCGTTCGGCTACAGTGTCGAGATGCGGATCCCGTTCAAGTCGCTGCGCTACCCGGGTGGCGCGTCGATGACGTGGGGGCTCAACGTCGACCGGATCACGCAGCGCACCGGCTACGAGGACACCTGGACCGATGTGCGGCGCGCCAGCGAGTCGTTCCTGGCGCAGGAAGGGACCATCACCGGCATCCACGACATCCACCGTGGCGTCGTGACCGAAGTGCAGCCCGAGTTCACCGCCCAGCTGGCCGGCGCCCGGAACCCCGACGGCAGCTTTACCCGGGGCGACGTCAAGCCGCAGGTGGGCGGCAACATCGACTTCGGCTTTACCCACCTCACGCTGGCCGGGACGATCAACCCCGACTTTTCCCAGGTCGAGGCGGACGCCGGCCTGGTGACCATCAACCAGCGATTTGCCCTCTTCTACCCGGAGCGGCGGCCGTTCTTCCTCGAGGGGATCGACCTCTTCGCGTCACCCAACAACCTGCTCTACACCCGCACCATCGCGAACCCCGACGCCGGCGTGAAGTTGACCGGCAAGTTCGGCGGCTGGACCGTGGCGCACCTGTCGGCGGCAGACAACATCAGCGGCCAGCCCGACGCGATCGCCAACCTCACCCGCATCCGGCGCGATATCGGCGGCAATTCGCTCGCCGGGCTGACGATCACCGACCGGGAACAGAACGGGCGCTTCAACCGCCTGGCGTCGGGCGACGTGCGGTTGCTGTTCGCCAAGTACTACTACTTCCAGGGCCAGCTGGCCGGATCGGCCACCCGCGACAGCAGCAACGGCACCACCCGGTACGGGCCGCTGTGGGACCTCGAGTTCGACCGCACCGGCCGGGCCCACGGGTTCAACTACAAGGTCACCGCCATCGACTCCGACTTTGCGGCGCAGAGCGGCTTCGTGCCGCGCACCGGCGTGGTGATGGGCCATGGCTACGAGCGGTACTCGATGTACGGCGCGCCGGGGGCCCTGGTGGAGCAGTTCACCATCTTCGTCGGGCTGCCGCAGGTGTGGCGCTACGACGATTTCCCGGCGCACCGACCGATCGAGGGCGACGGCGAGTTCAACACCTCGCTCCGCCTGCGCGGTGGATGGAACATCGGCACCAAGGTCGCGGACAACTACGATCGCTTCGATCCGGCCAACTACCGCGGCTATGGCGTGTCGACCATCGAGGGGACGCAACCGTTCCAGGTGCCGTCGGGGGTGTTCGACGAATGGAACGGCAACGTGACCATCGCGACGCCGCTCTTTCCGCGTTGGCAGGCGACCGCCAACCTGGGGTTCGGGGCGACCACGATCTTTCCCGAGGCCGCTCGCGGCCATGGGCCGACCGCCAGCGCCACCATCACGGCACGGCTCACGCCGTCGATACGCCTCTACGGCACGCTCACCTATTCGCAGCTGATCCGCTCGCGTGACGGCAGCGAGTTTGCGCGGACCATCATTCCCCACCTCAAGATCGAGGTGCAGCCCTCGCGCTCGCTGTTCTTCCGCGTGGTGGCCGAGTACCGCTCGCAGCGCCAGGCGGCGCTGGAAGATCCGGTGACCGGCGCTCCGCTGGTGATCAATGGCGCTCCATCGGTGGCGAGCCGCACCGATTCGCTCCGGGTGGACTGGCTCGCATCGTACGAGCCGGTGCCGGGACGGGTGCTCTTCTTCGGCTACGGCTCGACCTACGACGGCGACCGGACCCTCACCCTCCGCAACCTGCGGCGGGAGGACGACGGATTCTTCGTCAAAGTGGCCTACCTCTTCCGGCGGTGAGCGTCGAGGGTTGCCATCACGACCCCGCCGGCCCACCGTTAGCCATGCCCGCCACCCGGATTGCCGGCACCGGCAGCGCCGTGCCCGACCGCGTCGTCACCAACGACGAGCTGTCGCGCCTCATGGATACCAGCGACGAATGGATCCGCCAGCGCACCGGGATCCGCGAGCGGCGCTGGATCTCGCCGGGCGAGTCGGGCACCGGATTGTCACGCGCCGCGTCAGAGCGCGCGCTCGATGCCGCCGGGATCGGCGCCGGCGACCTCGACGCGATCGTCTACGCCACCTCGTCGCCCGATCATTTTGCTCCCGGCAACGGGGTCCTGCTGCAACAGGCCCTCGGCGCCGGGAACATCCCCGCCATCGATATTCGCACCCAATGCTCCGGCTTTGTCTACGCGCTCTCCATCGCCGACGCATACATCCGCACCGGCGCGTTCCGCCACGTGCTGGTGGTCGGCGCGGAAGTGCAGAGCACCGGCATGGACCTGAGCACCCGGGGCCGCAACACCGCCGTGATCTTTGCCGACGGCGCCGGTGCCGTGGTGGTGCGGCCCGCCGCCGACGGTGAGTCGTCGGCAATCCTTGGCTGGGACCTGCACGGCGACGGCGCCTACGCCGAGAAGCTCTGGGTCGATGCGCCCGGCTCGATCTATCACCCGCGCAACCAGGTGGCTCACCTCGCGGAGAAGGCGTTCCTGCAGATGGACGGCCGCGAGGTGTTCCGCCACGCCACCGCGCGGATGCCGGAGTCGGTGCGTGCGGCGCTGGCCGCCGCCGGGCTCACCACCGGTGACATCACCCTGCTGATTCCGCACCAGGCCAACCTCCGCATTTCCGAAGCGGTCCAGCACCAGCTCGGGCTCCGCGACGACCAGGTCTACAACAACATCGACCGCCTCGGGAACACCACCGCCGCGACGATTCCGATCGCCCTCGATGAGTGCATCCGCGGCGGGCGGCTCGAGCGCGGCGACCTGCTGGCGATCACCGCCTTCGGGTCGGGGTTCCTCTGGGGGAGCGCGGTGATCCGCTGGTGATACCGGGGCGGCACTGAATCTTTCCGGGCACTGTTCCGTACTGAAACAGTGGCGGCAACAGGGAGAAAACGATGTTCCACGTGTTCTGGGGGTTCCTCGGCCTGGCGATCACCGGGGTCGGCGCCCTCTTCGGTTTCGCGCTGGCGCGCGAGTTCGTCCGCAACCGGCTTCGCTTCGTCGATTCGGTGCGCCACCCGGTGTTTCCGTGGGTGGTGGCGCTGGGTGCCACGCTGATCGCGTGGCCGGTGGTGGCGCTGGTCGGGTTCCTGCACCTGGTGGGTGGCGGAGCGGCGCTGATCTTCGGGGCGATGACGGGATTCGGCAGTGCGAGCGGAGTCCGGGCGCTGAAGCGCGGCGACTAGGGCGCGACTAGTTTGCGGCATGGCGAGAGTTCAATGCGTCCGCTGCGGCAAGGCCGGTGAGCCGCAGGCTTTCCGGCCGTTCCCGACCCCCCTTGGCGAGCGGATCTACACGACGATCTGTCGCGATTGCTGGGGCGAGTGGCTCACCACGCAGCGCCAGCTGATCAACCACTATGCGCTGGTGCCGCACCAGCCCGAGGCGAAGGAGTTCCTCCTCCGCCACATGGAGCAGTACCTGTTCGGCGAGGGCGCAGGCCAAGTGTCTTAGCGGTGCGCCCCGGTCGTCCCCCTGAGCGGATTCCCCGTCAGGCCGGGAGGGACAGATGGGACAGCCAACCGATTCGATCGTTCGATCCGACAGGCTCGCCAGCCGCGAAGGTGTGACGACCGGCGTTGTCGGCGCCGCCGCGGTGGCGGTCTTCTACTTCATTCTCGATGTGATCCGGGGTCGGCCGCTGATGACGCCGACGGTGCTGGGCGAGGTGCTCGTGCTGCACACGCCGATCACCACGACGCCCGACCCGGCCGCGGTGGTGGTGTACACGTTGGCGCACGGCATCGCGTTCATTGCGATGGGGTTGCTGTTCACGCTGCTGATCCGGGCGGCGGAGCAGAGCGTGCTGGCGCGTTACGGTGTGGTCCAGCTGGCGGTGGTGTTCGAGCTCTTCTTCTACGGGCTGTTGTCGATCGCGGCTCACGAGGCGGAGGGGATGTTCCCGTTCGTCGGCGTGCTGGCGGCCAACACGATTGCCCTCGTGGCAATGGCGGCGTGGTACTGGCGTCATCATCCGGTGCTGCGGGCCGCCTTCCACCGGCAACCGCTCGGTTCCATCGACGAGGCCCACCCGAACCAGGCTACCAGCGCACGCCGACCTTGAAGCCGACGTCGACCGCCGGCCCGCGAGGGTAGAGGTCCTCGGTGAGGCCGAGCTGCAGTTCGGGGGCTCGCGGCGTGACATGGAGCAGGAAGCCGAAGTCGAGGGTCACCTCGGGTGCGTCGAGCGCATCGAATCCGGTGTTCTTCCAGTTGCCGGACTGGGTCCAGACCGTGCCGAAGACCGACTGATTGCCGGCAAAGCGCCACCGCCCCGCAACGAAGCCCCCCGCGAACAACGTGCGCTGGTACGCCGCGAGGGCGCCATTGGTGAGTGTGGCGCCGATTGATGCTCCGGCGTCGAGCGCGATGCGCGACGACGTCGCGAGACGTGCATTGGCGGTGAGGTTGCCGCTCACGGTGTGGCGGCCCCATCCGGGTGAATGCGTCGACGTGGTGGGGAGCGTGGCGGTTGCCAACAGCGCGACCCGGCCGAAGCGCGCACCGGCGCCAAGACGCACGTCACCGAGAAAGGTTCCCGGCGGCTGGCGAACGATCCGATCGCCTCCCGGCAGGGTGAAATCCCAGATGAAGGTGTTGCGGGGGTCGGTCTTGCGTGCCGGCACCGGAATGCCGATCAGGTCGTGATACCAGTTGAGCGCCTGGTCGAGAAAGCCGTTGTAGCCGCCCCTGAGCGGCACGTCGCCGATCACGAAGAGGTGGCGCGAGACGTCGCGGGTGACCCACAGGTCGGCTTCGAGGACTTCGGCGTCGAAGGTGTACGTCCGGCCGTCGCTGCTTTCGTCGACTTCGACCGCGTTGGAGTAGTCCAGCACCGTGCGCACCAGCCAGCCCCGGTGTGCCGGGATGAACGGCTGCGCGTAGAGCGGGCTGCGCGAGGCGAGCACCGGGTTGACGGGGACATACGGCGGCAGGTCCTGCGCGGCGAGGGCGACGGGGACGAGCAGCGCAACAAGCGCCGGGATGGTGCGGGGCATGCCGGAATATGGCGCGCCGCTAGATTTGCCGCATGAAATCGCCATACCGATATCTCGCCCTCGGCGTGGCGGTGATCGTCGCCGCCATGCTGCTCGATCACTGGACGTATCTCCACATCATCGATTCCGGTGTCTACGACCACGGCGCGGGGCGGATGTTCCGCACCATGGGGTTCTGGCCGTTCTGGCTGCTGGTGGCCGCCGGGCTCGGGCTCGCCGGCGCGGGACGCCGCACCGCGTGGCTGATGGCGCTGGTGCCGGGGGTGAGCGGTCTGGTGGGCGAGTTGCTCAAGATGCTGATCCGGCGCGAGCGTCCCGGACTGCACGCCGGGGCGTACGTCTTCCGCCCGTTTCACGACCAGCCGTTCTCGACCACCCGGTTCGGATTGCCAAGCAGCGAAGTGATGGTGGCGTTCGGCGCGGCGTGGCTGCTCTGCCGGCTCTACCCGCGGGGCTGGCCGGTCTGGACGTTGCTCGCGGCGGGGTGCGCGGTGACGCGGCTCATGGTGCAGGCGCACTTCCTGAGCGATGTGGTGACGGGCACCGTGATGGCGTATGCGGTGGTGGCGTTGATGTGGCGGCGCTGGGGACCCCCGCAACGCGAGAGCCCCGGTCGGTAGTCCGGCGCCGCCCCAGGGAGAGAGGAGCGCGCGCCGAATCACCTTCCGGGGCTCAGGGCTCCGCGCCCTGCACCGCTGCTACGGCATCTTTGCCGTGAGCGTCTCGGCCTTCTTCTGCCGCATGATCTGCAGCTTGAACGTGTCGCCCGAATCATACGTGGCGAGGATCCGGATCAGCTGCGACGGCGAGTCCACCTTGCGGCCGTCGACCGAGACGATGACATCGCCGGCTTCGAGTCCGAAGGTGGTGTTCTGCGGGCTGGCAATGGCCGCCGAGTCGTTGCCGGTGCGCGACGGGGTCAGCCCGGTGTTGATCACCAGCACCCCTTCGGACGTGCCGAAATAGGCGCCCAGCCTGGCATTCATCGGCGCCATCTCGATGTTGTCGAGGGCGTTGTTGAAGAAGTAGCCGTTGGTGACGTAGGCGTTGTTGTTGCGGCCCATCAGCCGGACCTGGGGAGCCAGCAGCGCCAACGGCGCCGTCGGTGCTTCCGGCACGGCCGGCGTGCTGAAGATCTGCCCGGCCACGGCCGGAGCCGTCATGGTGTACGCCATGAACGAGTTGTCTTCCACCGGTGTCACCTTGACAGTCCGGGAATCGTTGCCGCGGCGCAATTCGATGTCGACCGGCTTGCCGACATCGAGCTTCGACGCGATCTCGATCAGGCGCATTGCCGGAAGTGACTGGTCGGTCGAGTAGGCGGAGTCACCGGCGCCGGCGGTGAGCGACTTGCCGCCGATCCGGGTGATGATGTCACCAGCGCGGATCCCGGCCTTGTCGGCGGGCCCGCCCGGCGTGACGCCGTCGATGTACGCCCCGTACTTGTCGGATGGCCGCGGATCCCATGCCACCGTGACGCCGATGATCGGGCGGGTGGCGAGCCGGGGCAGCATCCCGTCGATCCTGGTGAAAGCCCGCGCCTGCTTCTCGAGCACCGAATCGCGCAGGGCCAGGGTCTGCATTGCCCGGCCCATGACCGCGGTATCGACTCGCAGTTCGACGCCGTTCCGGATCGTGTTGCCCATCTCGCGCTGCAGCAGGAGGCCTGCCGCACCGAGTTCGCGCTGTGCTTCCTGCAGCCCGGCGCGCGTCCGGGTCGAGTCGAGCTGGATGACCTGATCCTTCTGGCCGGGGCGGCGGATGATGATCTCCGCGCCCTGGGCGTGCGCCGGTGTCACGAAGCCGGCGCAAAGGGCGGTCATCAACAAGGTACGAATCATGGGATAGACTCCTTCTGCGCGGCCGTCAGAGGCCGACGTTGCTTGCCTTGGTGAGATGCACGTCGATCAGGGCGTTCATCAGCCCGACCCGCTGCTGCCAGAGCGCCACCTCGCGAGGCAGGCGGTCGGACGTCTGCAGCCGGGCGGCGTCGTCGATCTGGGCATCGAGCCGCGCGATGCGGTTCTCCAGCTCGGCGACGACGGCCGCGGTACGGCCGTCGACGACACGCTGGTCGGGATGCCACTGGTGCAGGGTCTGCTCGAGCTGCTGCGACTGCGCCACCGCCGACTGCAACTGCTGCTCGGCGTCGAGATTCTCCGGGTGCATCATGTCGTGTCCGACGATCAGCACCGCCGCCGCCGCGGTGGCAAGCCCCGCGACCACACCGGCACGCCAGCGACGATGCCGGCGGTCGCTGTCGAGACGGGCGCGGACCGTGGAGAAGCGGTCTTCCTGCGGCGCCAGTTGCGGCAGCGCGCGGAGCCGCGCCGTCCGCTGATGCAACCGCTCCACCTCTTCGCGGCAGAAGCCGCACTCGGCGAGGTGCACGAACCCCTCGGCGTACCGCGGTTCACTGCGGTCGCCGTCACGAACCGCGAGCAGCTGCTCCATGTCGAGATGCGGCGTCATGAGGCCAGCGCCTCCTCGCCGAGCCAGCGACGAAGCCGCGCATGGGCCCGCGCCAGCTGGGACTTCGAGAAGCTCACCGTCTTGCCCATCTGGGCGGCGATCTCCTCGTGGGTGTAACCCTCCACGTCGTGCAACCAGACCACGGCGCGGGCGGTGTCCGACAGCCGCACCAGGGCGCTCTCCAGGTCCATCCGCAGCGCCACCGACGACCCCGACCGGCCGGGGGCGAGCTCGTCATCGAGGTCGTCGGTGTCGCGATACTTGTTGCGGCGGAGTCGCATCAGCGCCTTGCTCGAGGCGACCGTCCTGATCCACCCCCAGAGGGAGCCGTCACCGCGGTAGTTGCGGATGCTACGACACACCTCGAAGAAGGTCTCCTGGAGGACATCTTCGGCGTCTTCGGTGGTCCGGCAGATGCGCCGGGCCAGCTGGTAGACGGGGGTGCTGTAGGCCCGGTAGAGCGCCTCCAGCGCCTTCGGATCTCCCGAGCGGGCTCGGGAGATGACGGCTTCGGCCTCGGGGAGCGAAAGTCCCTCCATCGTCAGCGCTCTGGTCATGGCACAAGTATAGATGCCAGGGTCTGAATCAGCGTCGCACGGGTTAGGTTATCCCGGTTCGACACATTCCCGGGGGAGGCCGCATGTGGAAGTGGATCGTCGGTGCCGCGCTGCTGATCGTGGTGGTGGTGATCGGGACCTGCTGGTATGGCGTCCGCCAGCTGCTGTCGGGAGGGAATCAGACCTCGGTGACGATCGCCGCCACGCCCGAGCACGTCTTTGCGATGATCGCCGACCGCGATTCGATGCCGGTGTGGATGGAGAAGTCATCGCGGCCGGGAAGTGGGCACGGCATGCTGGCGGTGGGCGACACGGCGCGAGTCGACAGCACGGCTCGGATGGGGCGGAGCGGGGTGCCGCAACGGATGGCGTGGACCGTTTCGCTGATCGACCCGGAGAAGCTGCTGGTCACCGAGGTGCATGACACCGCGGGACGGTTGGCGTTCGTGCGCCGGGACTCGATTGCCGGTGTCGGCGACTCGACAATGCTCATCACCGTGTTCACCATGCCGGCGATGGATTCCATCCGGCGCGCGCAGGCCGACACGGGCGGTTCCCGCCAGACCGTCGAACGGTTGATCGGTTCTGCCCTCCGCCTGCGGGCCGAGGGAGAGAACACGCTGCTGAAGAACTACCTGGAGGGAAAGCCGGCGGCGAACCAGTAACACGCCGCAATGTGGCGGCCGGTCAGAACATCCTGCCGCCGAGCGGCACGTCCTGATCGGGTGTCAGCAGCACCACGGCGCCGGTGGCGTCGGGCACGCCCAGCACCAGCACCTGGCTGGTCACACCGGCGATGCGCCTGGGCGGGAAATTGACCACCGCGACGACCTGGCGGCCGACCAGCGCTTCGGCCTGATAGTGCACGGTGAGCTGGGCGCTCGATTCGCGGACCCCGATGCCGGGACCGAAATCGATGGTGAGGTGCAGTGCCGGCTTCCGCGCCGCCGGATTGAGCCGGGCGGCGGTGATGCGCCCGACGCGGATATCGACCCGCTGGAACTCGTCCCACGACAGCTCGGCCGCCGCTCCCGGCGCCGTTCCGGCGCTCTCATCCATCACGTCACCACGAAGTTGATCAGCCGTCCCGGCACCCAGACCACTTTCCGGATCGTCTTGCCGTCGAGGTGCCGTCGGACCGCGTCGTCTGCCTCGGCGGCCGCGCGGACCGTGGCCTCAGCCGCGTCGCGCGCCACCTGCAGGGTGCCGCGGGTCTTGCCGTTGATCTGTACCGCGAGGGTGACGGCGTCTTCCACGGTGAGCGCGGGGTCGAACGACGGCCATGCGCTGTCGAAGACGGACCCCTTCTGTCCGAGGTGCTCCCAGCACTCCTCCGCCAGGTGCGGCGCGAACGGTGCGACCATCTGCACCAGCTCGGCGATGACCCGCGGTTCGCTGCAATTGTCCTCGCGCAGCGTGTTGACCAGTTCCATCATCGCGGCGATGGCCGTGTTGTAGTGCAGCTGCTCGAGGTCGGCGGTGACCCGCTGCTTGGTCTGGTGCCACTTGATGAGCACCCGGTGGTGGATCTCGCCGTCCTTGCTGTCGGGGTCGTTGGCGGCGCCGCGGACCAGTGCCCAGATCTTCTCGAGAAAACGCCGCGGGCCGCTGATGCCGGAGTCGCGGAAGTCGCCGCCTTCCTGGAACGGACCGAGAAACATCAGGTAGGTGCGGAAGGTGTCGGCGCCCCAGCGGCTGATGTACTCGTCCGGCACCACCACGTTGCCTCGCGACTTCGACATCTTCGCGCCGTCCTTGATGATCAGCCCGTGGGCCCGGAAGCGCCGGAACGGTTCCTCGAAGTCGAGCATCCCGGCGTCGTGCAGCGCCATGGTGAGGAACCGGGAGTAGAGCAGGTGCAACACGGCGTGCTCGTTGCCGCCGATGTAGCTGGTCACCGGCAGCCAGCGCCGGGTGCGCTCCGGGTCGAACGGCCGATCGTCGAAGTCGGTGCTGGGATAGCGCAGGAAGTACCACGCCGAGTCGAGGAAGGTGTCGGAGACGTCGGTCTCGCGGCGAGCCTTCCCGCCGCAGGTCGGGCAGGTCGTGAAGTACCAATCGGGGTCGCGCGCGAGGGGCGATACCCCCGAGTCGTCGGGACGGAATTCGGTGACCGGCGGCAGCACCACCGGCAGCTGGTCTTCGGGCACCGCCACCGGGCCGCAACGGTCGCAATAGATGATCGGGATCGGCGGGCCCCAATAGCGCTGCCGGGAGATGCACCAGTCGTAGAGCCGGTATTGAACGCGGGCCTCGCCATGGCCGCTCAACTCGAGCCAGCGCACGATGGCGCGCTTCGCCTCGAGGGGCGGCATGCCGTCGAAGTCGCCCGAGTGCACCATCCGGCCGTGGTCGACATCGACCAGGGCTTCGGTCAGCGGCGCGTCGGCATCGTCCGTGGCGGCCGCGACCACCCGCACGATCGGCAGCCCGAAGCGCGTGGCGAAGGCGAAGTCCCGTTCGTCGTGTCCCGGCACCGCCATGATCGCGCCGGTGCCGTACTCCATCAGGACGTAGTCGGCAATCCAGATCGGGACCGGCTTTCCGGTGGCCGGGTTGATCGCGGCGGTGCCGAGGGGCACGCCGGTCTTCTCCTTGTCACCGACCTTGCGGGAGACGAGGTCCTGGGCGGCGGCGCTGGTGCGATACGCCGTCACCGCGTCATGCTGATGCGCGGCGGTGAGCCGTTCCACCAGCGGATGTTCCGGCGCCAGCACCAGGAAGGTGGCGCCGAAGAGCGTGTCGGGCCGGGTGGTGTAGACGTTGATGTCGACCCCGGGCATGCCGTCGACCGCAAAGCGGATCTCGGCGCCCTCCGACTTGCCGATCCAGTTGCGTTGCGCCGCGGCCGTGGTTTCCGACCAGTCCATCAGCGCCGGGTCATCGAGGTGCTGCAGCAGGCGCTCGGCGTAGTCGGTGATCCGGAAGTACCACTGCTCGAGGACCCGCTGCTCCACCGTGGTGCCACAGCGCTCGCACTTGCCGGCAATGACCTGCTCGTTGGCGAGCACGGTCTTGTCGAACGGACACCAGTTGACCATCCCCTTCTTCCGATAGGCGAGGCCACGCTTGAAGAGCTGCACGAAGAGCCACTGGGTCCAGCGGTAGTAGCCGGGGTCGGTGGTCGAGAGGACGTGTTCCCAGGCGAACATGCCGCCCATCGACGTCAGCTGGCGGGTGAAGTTGGCAATGTTGCGGGGGATCAGCTCCGACGGATGAATCCCCATCTTGAGCGCGAAATTCTCGGAATGGATGCCGAAGGCGTCAAAGCCGATCGGCTCGAAGACATTCCAGCCGCGAAGGCGCTGGAAGCGGCCGTAGACGTCGGCGCCGGTGAACGCAAAGAGGTTGCCGACGTGCAGCCCCTCGGCCGACGGGTAGGGGAACATCATCAGGTTGTAGAAGGGCCGCGGGGCGTGGTCGAGGTCGGGCTCGTTGGTGCGCCGCTCCTGCCAGCGGCGCTGCCACTTCGCTTCGATCTCGGCGGGCTGATAGTCGTCGGGGCGGCGTTCCATGCGGCCAATATCGCCGGAAAGTGGCGCGGAAACAAAGAGCGCGCGACCGGGGGCCGCGCGCTCCGTTGTGCTCCCGCCCGGCGGGGGTCAGCCTCCCGGCGCCGCGCTCCGGTCCGGCAGGTTGAAGGTGTACGGCACGCCGTTGATCGTGGCGCTTGCCGACGAGCTGCCGTTGAAGGTGATCACCACGGTCCGGGTCACCGTCTTGCCGGCGTTCGGTCCCGACGTCAGCGTGATGGTGTAGTTCCGGGTGATGGTCCCGGAGAGCGGCCAGCCGTTGCCGCCGTTGGGGCCCACCGGGAAGACCACGTCGGTGACGGTGCTGTTGCCGGTGATGTCGTACGAGCGGGTGCTGTCGTTGCGGAGCACGCGCGACTTGCTGACCGATTCGCTGCCGGTGCCGTTGACGGTGCGCTGAGTCTCGTCGCCGGCCAGGCCGGTGATGGTGAACTCGCGGTGGCGCACCACGGTGGCACTCCACGGCCCGTGGGTGACATCGCCCGAGATGTCGGCCACGACGTTGATCGATGCGGTGGTGAGCGAGTCGTAGCCGTCCTGCGGATTGCCGTCGGCATCGTAGAACGTGATCACCCTCGTGATGCTCAGGCCGTTCTGCCGGGTGGCGGGGCAGGTGAACGAACCATTGGCAAAGGTGCAGCCGGTGAGGTTGGGCTTGAAGTGATAGTCCGGCCCGACGATCGCGGCGTTGCCGTTGGCCGAGAGATTGCCGAGTCCGCCATCCATGCCGGTCATCAGGTCGACATCGGTGCTGATGTCGTCGGCGGCGACGCTGGAGAGGTCGCCGGTGATCGCGGTGTTGTCGATCGCCGTGGCCCCGGTCGGGGTGGAGGTGCTGCTGCAGGCGGCGACGGCGCACGCCAGCCCCGCGGCAATGAGATAGGTCCGACGCATCTGGAGCTCCTCGACTTCAGTGAAGGTTCCGGTCGATCGGGCCCGTTAGCGGCCCGCACAACCGGAACGACGACGGCGGCGCCGCCCCGTTAAGCGAGGCCGGCCACCGCCGTCTTTCCGGACCGGTGTGCCAGACTGGCACGCCGGGATCAACTCGATTGCACCGCCGCTCCGGTCGCCAGATTGACGATGAAGGTGGTCTGGTTGATGGTGAGCGGCACTTCGGACGTTCCGTTGAACGTGATGGTGCCGTTCAACTGATAGGTCTTGCCGTTGTCGCTGCCGGAGGTCGACGTGACGGTCAACTGCCCCGTCACGGTCCCGGACGTCGGCCACTGGCTGCCGGTTCCCACCGGCACCACCACCGCGTGGGCGTTCACCGACCCGGCGATCGAAGACTGGTGGGTGGCGCCGGTCGAATCGGTGAGTGTCGACGTGAGCGTGTCGCCGCCGGAGCCGTTCCAGGTCCGGCTGGTTTCGGTGCCGGCCAGGCCGGTCACCACGAACGTCCGGTGCCGCGCGATGGTTGCCGACCAGTCGCCCAGGGTGACCGAGCCGGTCAGGTCACCGGCAATGCGCACCGAGTCGGTGGCGGTGCTGTCGTAAGCGGTCTCCGTGGCGCCGCTGGCATCGTAGAACGCGATCGTCGCCTGGAAATCGAGGCCGCCGAGGAAGTGGGCGACGCAGGTGTACTGGCCGGCGGCAAAGACGCAGCCGTGCAGCACGTCGATGTGATCGAACGCGAGGTCGGCGGTGTCGCTGCTCGATGCCCGCATCACCGCGGCGTCGTTGCTCGCGGCATTGGCCATCGCCATCGCGGCGCTGGTGGTCACCGTGGCGTCGGCGGTGCCGGTGGTGCCGGTGGAGTTGCCGTTGCAGGCCATCAGCGACGCGCACAGCATCATCGCCGTGGCGGCCGCCAGATTTCGTGTCGTCATGAACCTTCCCGGTTGGCGTCAGTGAGTCACGGTGCGACGAGAAGTCGGTCGCGCCATGCGTTGTGACGAACAACCATGGAGTGGAGTGCACGCGACTTGTGATTGATGGTGCTTGCGGGCAAGAAACGAATCTCAGTACCGCGTGCCGGTCAGAGCAGTGGTTCGAGTTCGGTCAGCAGGCCGTCGAGTTGTTGCGGCAGCAGGTCGCCCATGTGGCCGATGCGGATGAGGCGGTCTTCCCACGCGTCGATGCCGACCGAAACCTGCCAACCGCGCGCGGCAAGCGTCGTGGCGACGTCGCGCGCAGACCGTTGTGGTGCCAGGGTGAGGGCGGTGACGGTGTCGGAACGCCGTCCCGGCGGTGCGAGGATCCCGCACCGCCCATGCGCCGACACCCACGCCTCGATCCGTTCGCGCATCGCGCGGTGCCGGGCAAAGCGGGCCGGCAATCCTTCGGCCGCGATCCGTTCCAGCTGGCGTTCGGCGGCATACACCACGCTGAGCGCCGGCGTCTGGGGAAACACCGCCTGCGTGGCGGACCAGTGCAGGTGCAGCACGTCGAGGTAGAGGCCGCGTTCGGTGAGGGTGCGGGCGCGGTCGAGAAACCGCTCGCTGGCGACGGCAAAGGCGAGCCCGGGCGGGAGGCCGAGGGCCTTCTGCGATCCGGTGAGGATGAAGTCGGCACCCCAGTCATCGGTGGCGACCGGCACGCCGCCGACCGAACTGACGCCGTCGACGATGGTGACGACGTCGTCGAGCCGTCGCAGCCGGGCGAGCAACTCCTCGAGGGGTGCCAGGGCGCCGGTCGACGTCTCGGAGTGGACCAGGGTGACCGCGTCGAACTCCGGACCGTCGAGCATCTCCTCCAGCAGCGCCGGTTCCAGCACCGCGCCGTCGGGGACGTGGAGCCGGATCGCCTCGCGCCCACAGCCCTCGACGATCTTCGCGAAGCGCTCGCCAAAGAAGCCGCTCACGACGCAGAGCGCCCGGTCGCGCACGCCGCAACGGACCGCGGCCTCCATCAGCGAGGTCGAAGAACCGGTCGACAACATCACCGGGCGCGACGTGCCGAAGATGGCGCGCAGTCCCGGCTGCAGGCGCTCCACCAGCTGGTGCGCCTCGGGGCCGCGGTGACCGATCATCGGCCGCTGCATCGCGGCCATCACCTCGGGGTCGACCTCGACCGGCCCGGGAAGGAAGTACCGCCCCGAGAGGGTCAACCCACCACCTCGGCGGTGCGCACCAGGCGATGGCCCGCGGCACGCCATTCGGCGATCAGGTCGCGGCTGGCGGCGTCGTCAATGCCACGGATGGCGTCGACGACGATCATCAATTCGGCCTCGGGGTGGAGCCGCGCGATGCCGGCGACGGCGGCGCGGGTGCAGATGTCGGTGGCGACGCCGTAGACCACGACCCGCCCGGGATCGAGCGCGTCGAGCACCAGCGCCGCGTTCGGATTCCACCGGAAGACATCGGTTCCCGGCTTGTTGAGCAGGATGTCGCCGTCGTGGGCGCGCACCTGGGCGACGACCTCGGCGGCGGCGAGCGGCACCGGCTGGATCACCAGCGGATTGCGAAGGGTCGTGGCGGGAATCTTCTGCTGCCCGGGCGTTCCCCGCATGCAGTGCGGCGGAAACGTCGCCTTCCAGTCGGGGTGATCGCTGATCTCGGCGTGGCCGATGTCATGATCGTCGGCGGTGGCGACGATGGTGATGTCGTGCCGATGCGCCCAGCCGGTGAGCTGGGTGAGCTGCGGGATCAGCGCTTCGGCGCCGGGGACCGCGAGACGGCCGGTGGACATGATGAAGTCCACCTGGGTGTCGACATCCCAGCAGATGACGTTGTTCATGGCGTCATGCCGGGCGCCGCGGGGGGCCGGAATCGGGGATCGATGGTCGAGGAGTTCAGGTCACCTTCTCCAATCGCGGGTTCGGGCGGTATTCGCGGCCCACCTTGGCGCAGGGCTTTCCTTCCTGGCGGACCACGTCGGCGGTGTAATCGAACCGCCCGCGAAAGAGAGACGATCCGACGCCGTAGGCATCCACCGGGACGCCGGCCCGCTCGAACTCGAGGATCTTCTCGACGGTGAAGCCGCCGGAGACCACGATGCGGACATCGGTGAACCCCTCGTGATCGAGGGCATCGCGAACATTGTGCACCAGTTGGGGCGAGACGCCGGTCGGCTTGAAGCGTCCCATCATCGGGATCACCGAGCGATCGACCAGCATCTCGCTGGTGTCGATCCGCACGCCGTAGAGCCGTGGCCCGAGTGCACGTGCGAGGTCGAGCGAGGTGCGCACGCAGTCGTTGTCGAAGTCGACCAGCGTCACGAGGCGGACGTCGGGCGGGGAGTATTCGAGGAACTTGCGCGACGCCAGCACGGTGTCGCCGCCGTAGGCCGCGATCAATCCGTGTGGCACGGTGCCGATCCCCTCGCTGCCCCACCACGAGGCCTGCGCATCGGTGGAGACGCCGATGGCGCCGGCAATGTGGGCCGCGTAGCCGTCGCCGGTCTGCACCAGCCAGTGATCGTGTCGTGCCGGGAAGAACATCACGTCCCTGGGGTGCGCCGCCTCGACCACGCGGCGGGTGTTGGTCCCCACCCTGGTTCGCCGCGCGAGGACGCCGAGGTAGAGCGTCTCGAGGTGGACGAAGTGGTCGTAGGGTCCCTCGATCTCGAGCACCACTTCCCACGGCGAGATGGCGTCGCCGTCGTAGAGGGCGCGGACCTCGAGCGCGTTCCAGTCCTCGCTGCAGAGCTTGAGGATGGCAATCGCCTCGTCGATGCCGCCGAGCCACGCGTCGGCCTTGCCGAAGACCTGCAGCGTCACCCGCGGCGAATAGCCGTCGGCGCGCATCGTGTCGCGGGAGCGGACGAAGTATTTGTCGGAGTAGTAGCCGGCCCGCATCTTGTCGACCGGAAGGTTGAAGATCGCCGGATCGAGCCGGTGGCGTCGCGGGTTGGTCATGGAGGCGGTAAATCTGTGCGGGCGGCCCCGCGATGTCATCCGTGCCCCGACAACTTAGTTTCCGGGCCGTCCCCCGCCCCTCGTCTGCCGCAGGAGGCCGCCATGTCGAAGTCACCCATCAGTCGCCGCACCTTTCTTGGCGCCGCCGGAGCGGCGGTGGCCGGTGCCGGGCTCGCTCGCCCGGCGAGTGCCCTCGCGGCCGGCAATCCCAACGCGTGGGGGGTGGCTCCGATGGTGCTGACCCGCCGCTTCCTGGCGTCGCCGGTGGCGGCCGGGAGCGCCAACGGACTGCGCGGCGTGGCCCGCGCCGTCGAGCTGATGGACAAGGGCACCGACACCCTCGACGCCGGCGTCGAGGGGGTCAAGATCCAGGAACTCGATCCCACCGACCACTCGGTGGGCTACGGCGGCCTGCCGAACGAAGACGGCGTGGTGCAGTGCGATGCGTCGTGCATGCACGGGCCCACCAAGCGGGCCGGCGCGGTGGGCGCGCTGGAGGGGATCAAGACCGCCAGCGAGATCGCCCGCCTGGTCATGAAGTACACCGACCACATCATGCTGGTGGGGAAGGACGCGCAGCGCTTTGCGGTGTCGTACGGCTACGAAGTGGTCGACATGCTGACCCCGGAAGCTCGGCAGATTTGGCTCACCTGGCGCGCCAACCGCGGCGCCAAGGACGACTGGGTCGACGTGCCCGACAACACGCCGATGGTGCACCGGCCCACCGGCACGATCAACATGGACCTGGTCGGCGCCAACGGCGACATCTCGTCGATCACCACCACCGCCGGGCTGGCGTTCAAGATTCCCGGTCGGGTCGGGGACTCGGCCATCGTCGGGGCCGGCCAGTACGCCGACAACGACGTCGGCGCGTCGGGCTCCACCGGCCTGGGTGAACTCAACATCATGGTCTGCGGCGGCTTCCAGGTGGTCGACAACATGCGCAAGGGAATGGCACCCACCGACGCCTGCCTCGCCACGCTGCGGCACGTGCTGGCCATGACGCCGCCCCGCTGGCTCAAGCCCAACGGCGAGCCGAACTACGACCTGCAGTACTACGCCGTGAACAAGAAGGGCGAGTACGGCGCGGCGTCGTTCCGGCATGCGCCGTTCGCGGTCTGTGACGCGAAGGGTGCCCGCCACGAGGACTGCGCGGTGATCTACCCGTGAAGTGGCTCCGGGCCGTGGCGGTGCTGGCGGCGCTCGTCACGACCCGGGCCGCCGCGCAGGACGTGACGCAGGTCGACGTCCCGTGGCGGCTGTCCTACTTCCCCTATGTCACCGCAAACCCGAACGACGGGGTGATGGCGATGTACCGCGCCATCGCCTTCCGCCAGGCACACTTCGACGACCGGGTGACGTTGCATGACGCGCTGTCGCTCGAAGGCGGCTACGCCACCCACAAGTCGTGGCGAGTTGCGGTGCGCGGCGACTTTCCGCGGCTCGCTGACGGCTGGCGCGGCGAGTTCGACGGCGAGCTGTATCACACCGATCGCTTCGGCAACCCGGACCAGCCGGATTCGCTGACGCGGGAGTACCTGGGCGCCGAGCTGACCCGACGCCTGGCCGGGCATCTGCAGGTTGCGGTGCGCGGCGATGTCGAGCATCGCCGGGAGCGTCTCGGTTTCGGTGTGGCGCGGGTGCGCTACGCCGCGGCGCAGTGGGATCCGTCGTGCATCCTTCCGCCGTCGGGCACCTCCTCCTGCTTCGGCGCACAAGTCGACCAGACCGACACCCGCGCTCGTGTCGCGCTGGTGCTCGACCTCCGCGACCGCGAGTACGACACCCGCTCCGGGTTGCTGGCCCAGGCCGGCGTCTTCGGCGGGACAGCGGCCGATGGCTATCGCGGGTATTACGCGCTGGCCAGTGGCTGGGCCTCGCCGGGGCCGAACACCACCTTCACCGCGCGCGCCGGGTTGCGCGACGTCTCACCGACCGGTGCGGTGGGAATCCTGGTCACGATGCCGGCGTGGGAAGACGAATTCACCACGCTGGGCGGTGCGCAGTCGGACCGCGCACTCGCGGTGGGGGAAGACGTCGGGCGTGGGGTGCTGCTGGCTGGTGCCGAAGTCCGGCAGGCGGTCTACACCTCGCGCTTTGGCGCGTTGAGCGTGCTGGCGTTCGTCGACGGTGGCCGGGTCTTTCGCGATCCCACCACCTGCCCGCAGTGCGCCAATCCGCTCCCCAACGGCACCGGTGACACCAGCAACGGTGCGCTCGACCTGACCCTGCGCGGCTGGACGGTCGGCGCCGGCGGCGGTGTCGCGCTGCGGCTGTTGCGCAACGCGATCCTCACCCTCACCGCGGCACGCGCCCGCCAGCAGACCCGCTGGTACGTCAGCAGCGGGTGGGCGTGGTAACTACAGCGCCGATTCGTGGATGGCGATACCGCGGGCGTTGAGCCCCGCCACATACCGATCGAACGGCATGCCCTCGTCCGGCGTGGTCACCCCGAAGCGGATCACCTGCCGTCGCGCCTGGATCAGCCCGGTGATCGCCAGCGAATAGCCGGTGGTGCGCATCATCGCCGAGACGTGGTTGGCGTCGTCGTAGTAGTCGATCAGGTCGAAGACGGTGCCATGGGGCTTGTTGTGCTTGACGCCCTTCACCGCCACTCGCAGCGCCACCAGGTCGTGCCCTTCCGGCTTGGTCAGCTTTGGCGAGACCACCGCGATGAACTCGTCGCGTGGCACCACCTTGCTTCCCTTGACCATCACCGGGTCGAGATCGAGCAGGCCGAGATCGCGGATTGGCCGCATGATCGCGGCATGTCCCGGGTAACGGAGGGTCTTGTACTCCATCTCGCGGACCTTCCCTTCCCAGGTGAACGGCATCGTGGAGATGCCACCGCCGGTATGGAACGCCTCGAGGGTGCCGAGGGGCCGCGGGAACTCGACCGGTTCGACTTCGCTCAGGGCGTCGACCTGCGCGAGCTTGCCGTCGCGCAGCACCCACGACGGGGTGGTGTAGTAGTCGAGTGCGCCCTCGAGGGAGTAGACGATCTGGTAGTTGAGCGGCGGCTCGGGGTGCTGCGGCAGCCCGCCGACGAAGATCCGCACGCTGTCGGCGCGGTCGAGGCGCCGGATCCCCTCCGCCGCGAGGATGTTGACCATGCCGGGGGCGAGGCCGGAGTCGGGGATGATCGACAGTCCCTTGTCGTGCGCTTCGCTGTCGAGCTTGCGCTGCTCCATGACGATGTCGGTGTTGCCGCCGAGGTCTGCGAAATGGCAGCCGGCCTCGACGGCGAGCTTCGCCATGGCGCCGTTGAAATAGTACGGAATGGCGCTCATGACCGCGACGTGACCGCGCATCGCGGCGAGAACCGCGGTATGATCCGTGACGTCGAGGGTGAGCGGCGTCAGGCGGGGATCGTCGAGCCGGGCGAGGAACCGCGGCATGCCTTCGGGGTGGATGTCGGCCACGGTCACCTGGGTGACTTCGGGGTCGCGGAGGAGATCGAGGGCACACGCCGAGCCCTGCAGGCCGGCGCCGAGTACGAGCATCTTCATCCCGGTTCCTTCGTTGGCGAAAGTCCAGTGTCGGGTCCCGGCCCGAAGATAATCCGTCCGGGGAACGAGCCCCACCCGGGGCCGAGGTACCATGGCAGAGGCGGCTCACACCACGCGTAACCGGCTGCTCGAAGCGGCGCGCGAACTGTTCACCACCACCGGCTATCACGCCACCACCACGCCGGTGCTGGCGGCGCGCGCCGGCGTGGCCGAAGGGACGATCTATCGTCACTTCAAGAGCAAGAAGGCGCTGCTCAACGCCGCGTTCCAGGATGTGCAGCGGTGGGGTACCACCACGGTGCGCGAGGTGATGACCGGCCCGCCGCGCCCCGCGTGGGCGCGCCTTGGAGCGCTGGGGCGGGCGTGGCTCGAAGCCGCCGAGCATGATCCGGCGCGGATCCGGCTCCTCCTCCTCTGGCGGGGCGACCGCGAGCTCGACGATGCGTCACGCCTCGCCGCGGCCGAATGGCGCCAGGCGCTGGAGCAGGTCATTGCCGCGGGCAAGCAGGAAGGGAGCGTGCGGCCCGGCGGCGTGGAGCTGTGGACGTCGGTGTGGCTGGCGCTGATCGGATTTGCGGCGGAGAAAGTGGCGAATCACGACTGGACGGCGACCCACGGGCACGCGAACGCCACGGTCGACGCGGCGTGGGAAGCGATCGCGGCGCGGGGGAAGGGGTCGGAGGCGGCGAGTGTGACTCCCCAGGTTCCACATCAGGCGCCGACCGCACCGGCATCGTAAGCACCGGCACAACCACAGGCGTCTACCGCAGGGCGCCCACCGCCTCTTCCACCGCGCCCCGCAGCGCCCCGCTGGTCACCAGCTGGCGCACCGCGGCGATGTCACCGGTCATGATCCGGTCGGCGTCGAGCGGCGGCACCACGCCGCGCACCAGGCGGGCCGCGGCACCGACGCCGGGCCCCGGCACCAGCGGCCGGTGGAAGTCCAGCGCCTGGGTGGCATTCAGCACCTCGATGGCAACGACCCAGCGGGCATTCTCCAGGATCATGGCGCACTGCCGCGCGCTGGTGGTGCCCATCGAGACGTGATCTTCCTGGTTGGCGCTGGTGGGGATCGAGTCGACGCTCGCGGGATGCGCCAGCACCTTGTTCTCGCTCACCAGTGACGCCGCGGTGTACTGCGAGATCATCAGTCCCGAGTTGAGTCCGCCCTGGGTCGCCAGGAATGCCGGCAACCCCGAGACGGCGGGATCGAGCATGTGCTCCACGCGGCGCTCGGAGATGTTCGCCAGTTCGGCGATGGCGATCTTGGCGTAGTCCATCACCAACGCCACCGGTTGGCCATGGAAGTTGCCGGCCGAAATCACCGTGTCGTCGCCCGGGAAGAGCAGCGGGTTGTCGGTGACGGCATTGAGCTCGCGAGTGACGGTCTCGGCGGCGTGGCGCAGCGCGTCGCGGCTGGCGCCGTGGACCTGCGGCACGCAGCGCAGCGAATAGGCGTCCTGCACCTTCTCGCAGTCGGCGTGGGACGCGTGGATCGGCGAATGGTCCGAGATGGTGAAGACGTTGCTGGCGGCCTCGGCGTGGCCGGGATGCTGCCGCAGCGACGCGACCCGCGGATCGAACGGCGCGCGCGACCCCTTGAGCGCTTCGAGCGACATGGTCGCGGCAATGTCGGCGGCGGTGGCAAGCTCCCCGGCGTCGTGCAACAGCAGCGCACCGATTGCCGTCATGGCCTGGGTGCCGTTGATCAGCGCCAGCCCTTCCTTGGCCTCGAGCACGAGGGGCGCAAGTCCCGCCGCCGCCAGTGCCTCGTCCGACGCCAGCACCGCGCCCCGGTATTCGGCGTGTCCCTCACCGATGATGGTGAGCGCCATGTGCGCCAACGGCGCAAGATCGCCGCTGGCACCCACCGATCCCTGGCAGGGAATGACCGGGTGCACGCCGGCGTTGAGCATCCCGAGCAGCAGGTCGAGCAGCTCGACCCGCACGCCACTGTTGCCGTGCGACAGGCTCTGCGCCCGGAGCAGCAGCATGCCGCGCACCACTTCGGTGGAGAACGGCTCGCCCACGCCGACCGCGTGCGAGCGGATCAGGTTGCGCTGCAACTGCTGCACGTCAGCGGCGGCAATCCGGACGTTGGCCAGCTTGCCGAAGCCGGTGGTGACGCCGTAGACGGTGCGGCCCTCGCCGACGATCGTCTCGACGAAGTGGCGCGCCTCCACCACCCGCCGCCGCGCCGCCGCATCGAGACGCGCCTCGACGCCATGCCGCGCGACCGCGACGACGTCGGCGATGGCCAGTGGCTTGCCGACCGCCACGCTCTTCCGGTCGTTCATGGGGTTACCTCCCGGCCCGCAACGAAGACCCGCTCGACGGGCGAATCACCCAGGGTGTACGGCAGTGCGCGCCAGTCGGCATCGGCGAGCACCAGGAAATCGGCGCGCATCCCCGGTTCGAGCCGGCCGCGATCGTCGAGGCCGAGGGCGCGGGCGGCGTTCGCGGTGGCCGCCACCAGGGCCTCGTCGGGGCGGAGGCCGTTGAGCCGCACCGCCAGCGCCACCGCCAGCTGCGGCGAGAAGAGCGGCGACGATCCCGGGTTGAGGTCGGTGCCCACCGCCACCGCGGCGCCGGCATCGACCATGGCGCGACCGCGCGCCGGCGCGATGCCGAGATGCAGTGCCACTCCCGGCAGCAGCACGCCCACCGTGTCGCTGGCGGCGAGCCGGGCGATCTCGCCGTCGCCCGAGGCCTCGAGGTGATCGACCGAGAGCGCGCCCAGCTCCACCGCCGCGTCAAGCCCGCCCACGGCATGAAACTGGTCGACATGCGCCTTGACGGCGAGGCCGGCGTGCCGCGCCGCCCGGAAGACGAGGCGCGCCTCGTCGGCGGAGAACGCTTCGCGCTCCACGAACACATCGACGGCGGTGGCAAGTCCCGCCGCGGCGACGGTCGGGATCAGGTCGCCGGTGACCATGTCGAGGTAATCCGGGCGCTCGGCGCGGTCGACCGGCGGCACATGGATCAACAGCGTGGCGACGATCGCGGCGGCGGTGTCGCGACGCAGCGCCGCGATGGCCTCGAGCATCGCGAGTTCCGCCTCGCGGGTGAAGCCGTAGCCACTCTTGATCTCGAGGGTCGTCGCGCCGTTGGCGATCAGCGCGGCGAGGCGCGGCCGCGCCAGCGTCACGAGCTGGTCGACGGACGCCGCGGCGGTGTGGTGCATGGTGCTGCGGATCCCGCCACCGCGGCGGAGGACCTCCTCGTAGTCGAGGCCACTGGCGCGGGCTTCGAAGTCGGCCAGCCGGTCGCCGGCCCAGACCGCGTGGGTGTGCGGGTCGACCAGCCCCGGGACCACGGCGCGCCCGCCGAGATCGACTTCGTCGCGGGCCACGGCGTGCAGCTTGTCCCGCGCCCCGACCCAGGCGATGCGGCCCTGATCGACGACGATCGCGGCGTCGCGCAGCACGTCGACGGTCATCGCGGCACCACGCCAGGGCCCGGGGGGGCGCGGCGTCGCCAGCTCGCTGATGCCGGTCACGATCAGGTCGGAAGCGGTCACGGCGGAAATGTACGGTTGAAGGAGAGCCCGGGCGACGGTAGACTCTGGCGACCCTCCTCCCGAGGCTTCGATGCAACTCCCCCGCGGCACCCTCGTGGCGCTCAGCCTGGCGCTGTGCGGTGCGGCGCGTCTGCCGGCGCAGGACGTGGTCACGTTCTTCCAGCGGGCGGACAGCGCCGATCAGCAGCATCGGTACGCCGACGCGGCCACGCTGTACGAGAGCGCCTACGCGATCAGCGGGTTCCAGCCGCTGATGCTGGCTCTGGCCGGCGCGGAGGCCGCCAAGGGCGGCCAGGCCGACCGCGCATTCCGAGACATCGACAGTGCGGTGACCGAGGGGTTCCTCGACGGCGGCTACTTCTCCCGCGACAGCGACATCTTCGTGCTCCACCAGGATGCGCGCTGGGCGGGGCTCGAAGCTCGACTGCAACGACGCCGTGCGGCACTCGATTCGGCGCTGATCACCGAATTGCAGCAGATGGCCGATAGTGACCAGGCCGTTCGCCAGAACGCGAACGCGATCACGGAGAAGTTCGGGCGCAACTCACCCCGGGCCGACTCGGTGCGGCGCGCCATCACCGCGTCCGACGCCCCGCGGGTTGCGCGGATGCAGGCGATCATTGCGGCGCACGGCTGGCCGGGGCGCCACCTGGTGGGCGACGACGGCGCGCACAACGCGTGGGTACTCATCCAGCACGCGCCGCTGGCGGTGCAGCAGAAGGACCTCCCGCTGCTGCTCGCCGCGGTCAGGCATGACGATGCCCGTGCCGACGACGGCGCGTACCTCGAGGACCGGGTATTGGTGGGAGAAGGGAAGCCGCAGATCTACGGGACGCAGACGCGGTTCTCGGACACCCCCGGGCCGCCGATCCTCGACCCGATTGCGAACGAGGCGTGTGTCGACGTGCGGCGCCGCAAGGTCGGCATGGGCCCGCTTGCCGACAATCTCAAGCTGCTCGGTATCCGCTACGCCGGACCGCCAGGGGTCTGCTCGACGCCGTAGCTGCGACGATTCTCGGACCCTCGGCCACCAGGCGCTTGCCGACCGGGTCGACCACCAGCTTGGGGCCGTCCAGCGAGCGGGCGCCGAGAAGCACGGTACTCCTTCCTGTCATGGGATAGGTGCCGGTCGCCGCGGGGAGTGTCGATCGAGTGCGTCACGACCTGGTGAGGGCCACCAATCCGGCAAGGAACGTCGCCGTCGTGGCGGCGACCCGTACCCAGTTGAGCCCAATCCACTGGCGCAGCCGGGCAGCGGCCACCGCCGGCGGATACCGGGTTACCGACGGGTCGACGATGTGCCGGATGGTCGGAATGAAGTAGAGGAAGGTGGTCGCGATGATGAGCAGTTCGCCGCCGGCGGAGGCGATCCGCCAGCCGAGCTGGGGGGCGGGCGCCGACCGGGCACCGAGCAGTGCCAGTGCCGCCAGCACGGCGAGCGTCGGGGTGACGAAGATCCAGAAGCGCAATCCGGCGGTGGCGACCACGCGGGGGGTCTCTCCCTGCGCCAGGCCGGCCCGTTCCAGCGGCAATACATTCCGCAGTTCGTAGGTCCCGGCGCCGAGGTCGAAGCCGAGCAGTCCGACGAAGAGCAGCAGCGTCACCCTGGCGAACATCGCCCCTCCTGAATTGGTTATAGTGGGACTATAATTAATTATGACTCCTGCTCGCAAGCGGACCTACCATTCTGATCGGCGCGACAAGCAGCGCGCCGCCACGCGGGCCCGATTGGTGAAGGCGGCGCGGTGGCTCTTTGCGCATCATGGCTACGGGGCGACGTCGATCGCGGCGATCACCAATCGGGCGAAGGTGTCGGTGCCGACGTTCTACGCGGTGTTCGGGTCGAAGCAGAGCGTATTGTTCGCGCTGCTCGATGCGATGGCCGCCGAGGCTGATCCGGAGCGCCTCGAGCGCGAACTGGAGGAGGCGGAGGGCGATCCGTGGCGGCAGCTGGCGAGCCGGGTGGCGTTCACCACCCGACTCTACCGGCTGGGCGCCGACGTGCTCGAGACGGTGCGGATGGCGGGTGACACCGACCGCGACCTGGTGGCGCTCTGGCGGCGGGGCGAGGCGCGGCGGCGGGAGCGTGAGGCGCCGATGCTTGCCGAGTGGATCGCGGCGGGGGCGACCCGGCCCGGCCTGGAGCGGAAGGCCGCGGCCGACATCTTCTGGGCGCTGACCGGTCCCGACGTCTACCAGCTGTTCGTGACGCACTGTCGCTGGTCCACCGACCGGTTCGAGGCATGGTTGGTGGCGACGCTGGGGCGGGAGCTGTTCGGGCCGGCGTCGTGAGCGGAGCGGGCGCACATCCGGGAGCGCGCGGAGTTCAGCTTCTGCGATGGGCGGGGCCCGACAGGGCCTCTGGCGACGCGCTGACGCATCCCCGCTCGTGGTACTGGGCCGGACGTTGGCCTGCTAGCTCTCGCGAACCCCGCGGCGGGTCGAGTGCCACCGCCAGGGCCTCATTCCGGGGTTCACCAGGAAGTACCGGGTGCGGCGGCTCGGGTACGTCGAACAGTGCGGTGATGCGCGCTCGGCGATCGCGCGGGAGAAGTAGCTCAAGGGATGACGCTCACCCCTCCAGCATCGGCATGTCAACGCCGCGCTCACGCGCCACGGCGATCGCCTTGTCGTAGCCGGCGTCGGCGTGACGAATCACGCCCAGCGCCGGATCGTTGCGCAGGCAGAGGGCGAGCCGGCGGTCGGCCTGCTCGGAGCCGTCGGCCACCGCCACCAGCCCGGCATGCTGCGAGTATCCCATCCCCACGCCGCCGCCGTGATGGAACGAGGTCCATGCCGCGCCGCTTGTCGTTGACACCGCAAAGTTGAGCAGCGCCCAGTCACTGACCGCGTCGGATGAATCCTTCATCGCCTCGGTCTCGCGATACGGCGAGGCGACCGATCCGGCGTCGAGGTGGTCTCGGCCAATGACGATTGGCGCCGTGACGGTGCCGTCACGCACCATCTGGTTGAACAGCAATCCCGCCTTGTCGCGCTGACCCAGCCCGAGCCAGCAGATCCGGGCCGGCAATCCCTGGAAGGTGATCCGCTCCCCCGCCCACCCGAGCCACTGCTGCAGCCGGCGATCGTCGGGAAAGAGCTCGAGCAGCGCGCGGTCGGTGGCGGCGATGTCGGCGGGATCGCCGGACAGCGCCACCCAGCGGAACGGACCGCGCCCCTCGCAGAACGAATCGCGGATGAACGCCGGCACGAAGCCGGGATATCCGAATGCACCGGTGCAGCCGCCGAGCGCGGCCTGCGCCCGCAGGTTGTTGCCGTAGTCGAATGCGATGGCTCCACGCCGCTGCAATTCGAGGATCGCCTCGACGTGCGTCACCATCGCGGCGCGCGCCCTCACGAGATACTCGTCGGGCTGCTTTGTGCGGAGTTCGTTGATGTCCTCGTCGGCCCTGGCCGGCGGGATGTAGCCCCACATCGGGTCGTGGGCCGAGGTCTGGTCGGTAACGAGTTCCGGCGTGAAGCCGCGCGCGACAATGGCCGGCAGCAGCTCGGCGGCGTTGCCCTGCAACCCGATCGACAGCGCGCGCCGCTCTCGCCTGGCCGCCTCGGCCTTCGCGATGGCGTCGTCGAGCGAGGTGGCGACGGTGTCGAGATAGTTGGTGTCGAGGCGGCGCTGGATGCGATGCGGATCGATCTCGATGACAATCGAGACGCCGCCGGCGAGCGAGACCGCCAGCGGTTGCGCGCCGCCCATGCCGCCCAGCCCGGCGGTGACGGTGATGGTCCCGGCCAGCGAGCCGTCGAAGTGCTTCTCGGCGGCCGCGGCGAACGTCTCGTAGGTGCCCTGCAGGATGCCCTGGGTGCCGATGTAGATCCACGAGCCGGCCGTCATCTGGCCGTACATCATGAGGCCGAGACGATCGAGACGGTCGAATTCGTCCCACGTGGCCCACTTCGGCACCAGGTTGGAATTGGCGAGGATGACCCGCGGCGCCATGTCGTGCGTGCGCAGCACGGCGACCGGCTTGCCGCTCTGGATCAGGAGGGTTTCGTCGTTCTCCAGGCGGTCGAGGGTGCGGACAATGGCGTGATACGCGTCCCAGTTGCGCGCCGCCTTGCCGCGCCCGCCGTAGACGATGAGGTCGTCGGGCTTCTCGGCCACGTCGGGGTCGAGGTTGTTCATGAGCATCCGCTTGGCGGCTTCCTGCAGCCAGCCTCTGGCGGTGCGGGTGTTGCCGCGGGGGGCATGGATGGGCATCGGGTGATCGCGGGTCGTGGGTCGAAGTCAGGAGGGTTCAGCGGAAGCTGGTGTGCCGGTCTTCTGCAGGTACAGCGTTCGCGTCGGGTAGGCAAACGACAGCCCCTCGGCCGTGAACCGCCGGAAGATCTCCAGGTTGATCGCCTGCTGCACGTCCATGTAGGTGTTGTAGTCCGGGCTCAGCACGTAGTAGACGATCTCGAAATCGAGCGACGAGTCGCCGAAGTCCTTGAAATGTGCCCGGTCGAAGCGGACCTTCTGCTGGGCGCTGACGATTTCCTTCAGGATGCCGGGGACGGCGGCCACCTTCTCGGGCGGTGTCTCGTAGACAATGCCCACGCCGAAGAGGATGCGGCGCTGGTCCATCCGCTTGTAGTTGTGGATGCGGCTCTTGAGCAGGTCGCCGTTGGCGAAGACCAGCTGTTCACCGGAGAGCGAGCGGACTCGTGTGGTCTTCAGGCCGATGTGCTCGACGGTGCCGGCGTGTTCGCCGGTGACGATGAAGTCTCCCACCACGAATGGCTGGTCGAGGACGATCGACAGCGACGCGAAGAGGTCGCCGAGGACGTTCTGCACCGCCAGCGCCACGGCGATGCCGCCGATGCCGAGCGAGGTGACCAGCGCCGAGACGTTGACGCCGAGGTTGTCGAGGGTGACGAGGAGCAGGACGGTGAAGAAGGCGAGCCGCACCAGGAAGATGACGGCCTGCACGGTGGTGGCCTGGGCCGGATGCTCCAGCTTGAGGCGGCTGACCTGCCACTCGACGCCGCTCTTGATGAGCGTGTTGCCCCACCGTGCCGCCTGGAAGACGGTCGCCAGCAGGACGAAGACATGCAGCGTGGGCCCCGCGTCGGTGGCGGGATCGAGGAACTGGCTCCCGATCCACGCGGCGGCCGCAAAGAGGAAGGCGCCGTGGGTCCGGTCCACCAGCGACACCACCATGTCGTCGACGCTGGTGGTGGTGCGTTTCGCGATGGCGCCAAGTTTGAGGACCAGCAGGCCGCGCACCACGCGGAGCACGAGATAGGCGCCGGCGGCGACCGCGAGTGCGATGAGCCATTGCTCGACGGTGCTGCCGAGGAAGATCACATCGAGTGCGTTCGTGAGATGCCTCCGGGAACGGTCGGATCGCGTTGACGGACGGTTGCCGCGCAATGTACCGGCCGGGAGTGCGATGTCAAACGCGCTGGCGGGCCTCGCCGCGTCGGTGCCGATCGGTTAAGCTGCAGCCCTCCCGCCGTCCGGAGTCCTGCCGTGCGGACCCTCTCCAAGTCCGACTTCAAGCTGGGGCGCAGTTGCGCCACCAAGCTCTACTACAAGGAGTCCCGCTACCCGCAGCGGAGCGACGACGATCCGTTCCTCGCGTTTCTCGCCGAGGGCGGATACATGGTGGAGCGGCTGGCGCGGATGCTCTTTCCGGACGGCATCGCGCTGGAGTACGGGCGCGACCCGGTGGGCGACTGGGAGGAGACCCGGGACTACCTCCGGCGCGATCGGGTCACGCTGTTCGAGGCGACGCTGCTGGCCGGGCGGCGGCTGGCGCGGGTCGACGTGCTGCGCAAGGACGGCAACCGGTTCGAGCTGATCGAGGTGAAGTCGAAGTCGCTGGCCGGCGGCCGCGCGGGTGGTGGCAACGGTGACGCCGAGGGCGACGATCCGGACGACGCCACCGAGGCGATGATCGGCAAGCGGGGCGGCGTGCTCGCCCCGTGGCGGCCGTATGTCGAAGACGTCGCGTTCCAGAGCGCGCTGCTCCGCGAGCTCTATCCCGGCGCCCAGGTGACGCCGTTCCTCCTGGTGGTCAACAAGTCGGCCATCTGTACCACGGATCACCTGCCGTCGCAATTCCGGATCGAGCGCGACGTGGTGGACGCCGACGGTGACTGGCACGACCTGATCGTGACGTTCACCGGCGACCCCGCGGCGATCTCGCCCGGCGAATTCCTGGTGCAGCGCGACGTTTCGGCCGAGGTGGCGCTGGTGGCGGCCGACGTGGCGGAGGCGGCCGCGGCGCTGGAGGCGCTCTACGATGGAGACGTCGTCGAGCGTGCGGCGCCGCGCCGCACCGTGGCGTGCGGCAAGTGCGAATTCCGGGTCGCACCTGACGTGGAGCCGAGCGGTTTCATGCAGTGCTGGGGGGAGCACGGCCGGCATCGGCATCACCTGCTCGACCTGTGGAAGGTGGGCCAGCTCCGGAGCAAGCCATGGCTCCAGGGGCTGATCGACGCCGACCGCGTGGCGTTGGCGGACGTGCCGGTGGAGCTGCTCGGCGTCCCGAAAGCCGACGGCTCCGGGCTGGCGCATCGCCAGCGCAAGCAGGTCGAATGTGCCATCTCCGGCGAGGCGTATCTCGACGCCCGGCTGGTGGAACTGATCGGCAATCTCCGCTGGCCGCTGCACTTCATCGATTTCGAGACCCTCGCCATGGCGGTGCCGCCGTTCCGGGGGATGCACCCCTACGAGCGGGTGGCGTTTCAGTGGAGCTGCCATTCGGTGACGGGGCCGGACGCGGCACCGGTGCACCACGAGTGGCTGGCGGAGGGTCATGGCTGGCCGCACCGCGAATTCGTGGCATCGCTGCGGCAGGCGATCGGCGACGAGGGTTCGGTGCTGACGTGGTCGCCGTACGAGGCAGCCACGCTGCGCGCCATCCTGCGGCAGGAGGGGCGTTGCGGCGAGATCGGCGGCGAGCTGGTGGAGTGGGTCGAGGCGTTGCTGCTCGATGCCGACACCGGTGGCCGGATCGTCGACCTGGAGCGGCCCTGCCAGCGGTTCTACCTGCACCCCGGCGCGGCGGGGCGCACGTCGATCAAGCCGTTGCTCGACGCGCTGTGGCGCACCGGGCCGCAGGTACCGGCATGGTATCACGCCTGGACGCGGCGCGGCGGAGGCGTGCCAGCCGGCGCCGGACCCTATGAGTCACTCGACCCGGTGACCGTCGACGGGATCGATCTCGACGTGCATGAGGGGACCGGTGCCGCGAATGCCTACCGGCGGATGCTGTTTGATCCGACCGTCACCGGCGAGGTGCTGGCGACCTACCGGCAGCTGTTGCTGCGCTACTGCGAGCTCGACACGCTGGCGATGGTGCTGGTGTGGCGTTCGTGGCGTGAGGCCGGTTCGGTCCGCGGCTGACGCGGGTGGCCGGGGTGTTTCCGTCGCGGTGCCTGCTCCAACCGGACCGGCGTGTGCCGGTCCGGATGCGAGGTCCTCAGTTGGTGGGGCCGAGCTGCTGCAGGATCTCTCCGAGTGCCTTGATTTCGTTACCGTAGCGCGCCCAGTCGCCGTTGCGTTGCGCGTCGAGCGCGGCGTCGTAGTGCTGCCGGGCCTGGTCGATCAGGTTGCGCAGCGCGGCGGTGGTGCTGTTGGTGGTGGTCGATGGCGCACCGGGCGCCGAGACCGGTGCCGCGTTGGCGCCCGACGAATTCACCGCGCCGCCGAACAGCGTGGTGAGGGCGTCGTCGAGTGTCTGCCCCATCACCACCTGGTCCTGGTAGGCGACGATGACGCGCTTGAGCTCCGGAATGCGCCCCTGGTCCGCCTGCAGGTAGAGCGGCTGCACATAGAGCAGGGCCGCGTTGATGGGAATGACCAGCAGGTCGCCGCGAACCACCCGTGAACCATGCTGGTCCCAGAGCGAGACCTGCTGCGAGATCTGGGTGTTCTGGTTGATGCGGTTCTCGATCTGGGTGGGACCGAAGACCAGGCTCTGCCGCGACAGCTTGTAGACGCGGAGCTTGCCGTAGTTGTCGCCGTCGTTCCGGGCCACCATCCATGCCGCGAGGTTCTGCTTTCCCCGCGGCGTGAACGGCACCATGTAGATGAACTCGGCCTTCTGCTCGTCGGGCAGCCGCATGATGATGTGCCGCATGAACGGCACTTCCTGGTTGGGCCCGGGCTCCATGGGGATCTGCCACTGGTCCTCGCGCTGGTAGAAGTCGATCGGCGAGTCCATGTGATAGGTGGCGTAGAGCGCGGTCTGCAGGCGGTAGAGGTCGTCGGGGTAGCGGAGGTGCGCGCGGAGGTCGGCCGGCATCTCGGAGAGTGGCGCGAAGATGCCCGGGAAGATCCGGGCCCAGGTCTGGATCAGCGGATCGTGCGGCGCGGCGATGTACGCCTTGATGGTGCCATCGTAGGCGTCGAGGACCACCTTGACGCTGTTGCGCATGTAGGTGGTGCCGTCCGACGCCGGCTCCGAGTACGGATACGCGTCGGTGGTGGTGTAGGCGTCGAGGATCCACTTGAGCGTGCCGTCGCCCGCCACGACGAGGTACGGATCGCGGTCGAAGCGGAGGAACGGCAGGGCCTTGGCGACGCGGTGCGGTGATGTTGCGGTAGAACAGCACCCGGCTGGAATCGCTGCGATGTCGTCGGAGAAGAGGATCTTCGAGGAGCCGAAGCGGGCGGCAAACGCCAGCGGCGCCACCAGTTGCTCGACCGGACACCGCCGGCCTTGCCGTGGTACGAGTCGTAGACGTTCTTCTCCCCCGACGGGTGGTCGAACTCCGGCTGGCGGGTGTGCACGAAGGCGTAGTCATACGACGCTTCGCCGAAGTAGATCTGCGGGCGGGTGACCGTGAGCGAGACGCTCGACGTCGGCGGCAGGTCCTTGACGAACAGCACCGGGAGTCCCTCGGTGGTGACCTGATTGACCGGGCCGATGGTGAGGCCCATGCCGTGGGTGAAGGTGAGGTGCTCGTTGATGAAGGTCTGCAGCGGCAGCGCGTCGGAGTTCAGCTCGCGCGGCGAGAGCAGCACCTGGCGGTACTCGCCGTCGATCCAGTAGCGTTCGTCGTCGATGTTCAGGAACGTGTAATAGGTGCGGATCTCCTGCAGCTGGCCGAAAGTGGCGAGCAGCGGGTTGCGGTCCCAGAGCCGGACGTTGGTGATGGTCGGCCCGTTGGCGCGGATGTCGGCGAGGGAGAGGGCGGCCGAGTCGCCGAGCTCGCGCACGTCGACACTGTCGATGCCCCAGGCCTGGCGGGTGGCCTTGAGGTGATTGGCGAGGTAGGGCGTCTCGCGGGTCAACTCGGTGGGGGCGACATAGACCCGTTCCACGAGCCCGGGGATGAATCCCTTGCCAAGCGCGGCGGCGACGATGTAGCTCGCCGCGGCGATGACGGTGTAGCGCGCCAGCTTGCCGCGCGCCTCGCCGACCCACACCAGCACCGCCGCCGCGAGGGCGATGACGGCCAGCACCTTGAGCGCCGGCAGGGTGGCGTGCACGTCGGCGTAGCTGGCGCCGACCAGCGGCCCGGTGGTGGAATAGAGCAACCGCGGCGCATCGACGAACCAGAGGTGCAGTGCGGTGAGGACGAAGAAGACGGTCAGCAGCACGGCGGCGTGGCGCGTCGCGCGCGGCGAAGCATGGAAGTTCCGGGGCGGCGTGAAATGGAAATCGCCGCGCACCCAGTAGATCGGGAACAGCATCACCATCGAGACGATCACCAGGCCGATCAGCAGCGAGAGCGCGGCGGTGATGCCCGGAAGGGTGAAGACATAGAACCCGATGTCGCGATGGAAGATCGGGTCGGTGATGGCGAACGGGGTGGCGTGGAGGAACTGCTGCACCATCACCCACTGGCCGGCCGAGCCCAGGCCGATGAACAATCCGATGGCAACGGCAATCGGCAGCGCGACCCGGCGCATGACGTGGTCGAGGTCGACCGTCGGCCCCTGCGGCTGCAGCGGCAGCACCAGCGGCACCGGGGCGGCGCCGGCGGTGGCGATCCGGACATTGATTCCCAGCACCGCGATCGACAGCGCCGCGACACTCACCACCAGCACGGCCTGCGTCACGATCTCGCGCACCAGGATGCCGCGATACCCCACCTCGCCGAACCACCACCAATCGGTGAGGAACTGGATCAATCCGGGGATGACGGCGAACACGACGAAGATCGCGACAACGAAGAACACTATCCGGCGCAAGCGCGACACGGCTGCTCCTTGACCAACGGGGGGAAGGCGCCGCGGTGGCGACGCCACGGCAATGATACCACGGCCCGCCCACCCGGTGGGGATGCAGGGTCGCGACAGCGCTGAAGCGCGAGAGCGCTCACCGACAGCCCACGCGACTGTCGCATTTCTGTACGATCAGGATGTGGCATCAGGTCACCATGACAACTGCTAACACATTGCCAATGAGTGACTTGGGCACACCTGGACGAGGCCATTGCGGGTCGGAGGCAGCTGGCGTGGATCGTGCCCCTCGGGGTGGCATGACCTGTATCGACCTTGCCAGCGGGCCCGCCCGCACCGCCTGCGCCCCCCGGGGCCTCGTGCTCGCCGACGAACCAATGGTCGTCTGGCTCGCCTCGGTCACCGCGAGCGCCGAACTCATGGCCGCCCCGCGTGCCAGCCGCGACGCACCCTGGCCGTTCGAGTCGGAACCGGACCAACACCTCTTCCGGTCGCTGGCGGGCGCCGCGGTGTGACGCCGAGGCCCGAGCCGACCATGCGCAGCCACGACGCTCACCAGGAAGCGGAGGTGACGATGCGGAACCTGACCAGGTCGAAGCTGAGGCGCGACGCGGCGGTGGTGGCCGGCGTGCTGCTGGTGGTCTACGTCGCGGGCTGCTTCCTGCAGCTCCACGAATGGATCGACGTGGCGCTGGCGCGATGGGAATCGGTGGAGGCGGACGAATTCATGGTGGCGCTGGCGGTGCTGCCACTGGCGCTCATTGCCGTGCTGACGTTGCGCTGGTGCGACCTGCGCCGCGCGTTGACGCGGTCGCTCCTCTCCGAGCGTGCGCTGCAGCAGTCGGAACACCGCTACCGCGCCCTGTTCGACAATGCCACGGCGGGGATCTCCCGCTGGAGCCGCGACGGGGAGTTGTTGATCGGCAACGCGGCGTTCACCGCCATGCTCGGCGGCGGGCTGCTTCCCCCCGGCCTCCGCCTCGCGGACCTGATGAGCGAAGAGGCCTTCCAGGAGCTGCGTCGGGTGGTCGCGTCCGACGGCCGGGTGGGACCGACCGACATGGAATGGTGGATCGGCAAGCGCGAAGTCTGTGTCCGCCTTGCGGCAACGCTCGCGACCGACGCCGGACCGGGAGAACTCGACCTCATCACCCAGGACGTGACGCACGAGCGGGGACTCGAGACGCAGTTGCGACATGCCCAGAAGATGGACGCGGTGGGGCGGCTGGCGGGCGGCATCGCCCACGACTTCAACAACCTGCTGACGGTGATCCTCGACGAGGCCGAACTGGCGCGCGACGAGCTTCCCACCGACGCGCCGACCCAGAATGCCCTCGCCAACGTGGTGCGGGCGGCGGGGCGCGCCACGATCCTGACCCGGCAGTTGCTGACCTTCTCGCGCCGCGATGTGGTGCGCCCGGACGTCTTCGACATCGGCGAGGCGGTCAACGACATGGCGCGCATGCTCCGGCGGCTGATCGGCGAGCAGGTGCGCCTGGGCATCCGGATCAACTCCGGGACCGGCACGGTGTTCGCGGACCGGGCACAGGTGGAGCAGGTGGTGCTCAACCTGGTGGTCAATGCCCGCGACGCGATGCCGGACGGCGGATCACTGATCATCGAGACCGGTTCGCGCCGACTCGACGAGAGTCACGCCGCGCTGCACCCCGGCGTGGTGGCCGGCGAGTACGTCGTCATCTCGGTGAGCGACAGCGGGATCGGGATGTCGCAGGAGATCAAGGAGCGGCTCTTCGAACCGTTCTTCACCACCAAGCGGCTCGGCGAAGGCACCGGGCTGGGGCTCGCCACCAGCTATGGCATCGTCAAGCAGGCTGGCGGGCATATCGGGGTGTACAGCGAGACCGGAATGGGCACCACGATGCGGGTCTATCTCCCGCGGACCTACCGGCTGGCGCGGGCGCACGGCGAGTCGGAACGGCTTCCGCCGCCGATGCAGCGGCACGAGACGGTGCTGGTGGTGGAGGACGAGCCGGGCGTGCGGCAGATCGCCGCGCGGGTGTTGCAGCGGCAGGGTTACCGCGTGCTCGAAGCGGCCAACGGCTTCGAGGCGCTGCGGTTGCTGCAGACGATGCCGTACCCGGTGGACCTGGTGATCTCGGACGTGGTGATGCCCGAGATGGGTGGTCGCGAACTGGTAGAGCGAGTGCGGAAGACGGCGCCCGGGGTGCGGGTGATGTTGATGTCGGGGTATACCGACGACATGGTGCTCAAGCAGCGGCTGGTTGACCGCTCGGTGCCGTTCCTGCAGAAGCCATTCACCGTGACGGAGTTTGCCCACGCCGTCGAGACGGTGCTGCGCAACGAGCCGATTGCCACCGGCGAGGCCGTGACCGTCGCCTGACGGCCGCCGCGGTCAGAGCCGCGAATCGACCACCGCGAGAATCTCCCGCTCCATTGCCTCGGCGCGCTGCTCGAGTGCCGCCCCGCGGGTCACGAGGTCGTCGGCAAAGGCGCGATCGGCAAGCTGCCTGGCGTTGATTCGCACGTTGAGGAAGGCGCCGCGCACCGCCGCCCGGGCGCAGAGCGCGCCGACGCCGGCATCCGACACCGAGCTCGCCTGCCCTTCCTCTGCCATCGGCGCGGATCAGCTGCATCGAGGCGAGCGCCGCCTCCATCACCCGGAACGGCACTTCCGACGCGCGCTTCGTGGCGGCCTGGACCGCGTCGCGCCGCGCGGCCTTCTCGTCGTCGGTCGACCGGGGCAGCGCGAACGCCGCCATGACCAGCTCGAAGGCGCGAGTGTCGTCGTCCACCAGGCGCGAGCAACCGCTGGAGCGACTGCTGGCCCGCTTCGGCGTGGTCGGAGAAGTGCTCCCAGCGTTCGTCCCAGCCGCGCTTGTGGCTCGAGAGATTCGCCACCATGGTGCCGAGCGCGGCGCCGAGTGCTCCGACATAGGCCGCGACGGAGCCGCCGCCCGGTGCCGGCGATTTCGCTGGCGGTTTCGTCGGCGAACTCCGCCGCGGTGAGGTTGACCAGGCGCGCCTGGGCCGGCGTCGCGCAGCAGGTATTCGATCACCCGTTCCTCCGGTTTGAACGGTGCGGCATCGTTGAGCCCGAGCGAGCGGACGGCGATCGTCACCAGCTCGCGTTCGGAGACGCCGGTGGATCGCTGCTGCTTCGCGGAGAAAGTAGCGGCCGGCGTCGAGCAGGCAGCGGAGCGGCACCAGCCCGACCAGCTCCGAGCCGGTGACTCGCACGCCGCGCGCGGCGGCGGCGCGGCAGACTTCGTCGAACGCGACATGGACCGGCGTGACGCGATGTCGGTGAGGTTCATCGACACCTGCGCGATGCCGTACTCGGGGATGAACCAGCCGATCGCCTTGACCGCCTTGAGCGTGCCGGGTTCGGTCAGCAGTTCGCCCCGCGCGTCGAGCACCGCATTGCCCTCGGCGTCGCGGATGGTCCGCCCCGCTTCACGAACGTCGAAGGCGATGGCGTTGGCGCGCCGCGTCGACGTGGTGTTGAGGTTGACGTTGTAGGCGACGAGGAACTCGCGGGCGCCGATGACGGTGGCGCCGCGCCTGGCGTCGAACGTCGCCGGTCCAAAGTCCGGCCGCCATTCCGGGCGGGCAATCTTGCTGCTCGAGACCCTCGTATTCGCCGGCGCGGATCGTGGCGAGGTTACTGCGCGACTTGTCGGGCTGGGCCGCTTCGTAGAGGTAGACGGGAAGGGCGAGTTCGCGCCCGACGCGATCGGCGAGCCGCCGCGCCCAGTCCGCGGTCTCTTCCATCGAGATGCCCGACACCGGCACCAGCGGGCAGACATCGGTGGCGCCGAGTCGCGGGTGCTCGCCCTGGTGGCGCCGCATGTCGATCAGTTCGCCGGCGGTGCGGATGGCGCGGAACGCCGCCTCGACCACCGCTTCCGGCTCGCCGACGAAGGTGACGACGGTCCGGTTGGTGGCGTGGCCGGGGTCGACGTTGAGCAGCCGGACGCCTTCGACGCCCTCGATGGCCTCGGTGATCCGGGCGATGATCGCCGGGTCGCGGCCTTCGGAGAAGTTGGGGACACATTCGATCAGCGGCATGCGGGCCGAACTATACGATGGCGGCAACTCCGGCGTAATCCTCGGGACCGATTAGGATAGGGACGTGGGGAAGGCCGCCATTTCCGATCCGCCGGCCCGGCGGAAGAAGCCCGCCACCGCGCCGCGCCCGCGGGCGTTCCTGCTCTCGCCCGCCTCGGCCGCCGGACGGCGCGCCCGGATGCTCCTCGAACCGCGCAGCGCGTTCGACCTGGCAGTCCGCCTGCACGGCGGCGGCGTGCCACTGGGCGAGCTGTTCGCCTTCCTGAGCGGCCTCTACTTCCGTGGCAAGCTGGCGTATGCGCGGGCGTTTGCGGGGCCCCGCGGCACGGTTCGTGTCATCACCACCGATCGCGGGCTGATGGACCCCGACCTGCTCGTCACCCTGGCGGACCTCCGCGCCATGGCGTCGGGGACCGTCGACCACACCCACGAACCGTATCGGGTGCCGCTGGTTCGCGACGCCGAAGCGCTCCGTGCCGCTCTCCCGCGCCGCGCCGAGGTGGTGTTGCTGGGCAGCATCGCCACGCCGAAGTACGTCGACGTGCTGACCGCGGTGTTCGGCCGGCGGCTGGTGTTCCCGACGGCGTTCGTGGGCCGCGGCGACATGAGTCGCGGCGGCCTGATGCTGCGCCAGGTGGCCACCGGTGTGGAGCTGGAATACCAGGCGTTGCTTGGCGCCGAACGGCGCGGCCGCCGGCCGCCGAAACTCACCCCGGCCGGCAAGTGACGGCGCCGTCGCTCGAACAGCGCTTCGCCGCCGCGCGGCACGATCCGCGCCTGGCGGTACTGGAGGGCTTTCACGCCGTCAAGCACGCGATGCGCTTCGGGGCGGTGTTCACCGCGCTGGTGACGCCGGACCCGGCGGCGCTGGAACGGCTCGCGCTGCGGCTCGCCCCCGACCTCGCCTTGCGGCTGCGCCGCGACGCGGAGGCGGTCGACGAGGCCGGATTTGCGCGGCTGTCGCCCGATCGCGTCGACACCGGCGTGATCGGCATCGCCGAGCGGCGGATTGCCGGCGTGGCGGAGATCGCGGCACTGCCCGGGAAGGCGCCGATCGTCGCACTCTTCTCGCCGACCCACCCGGGCAACATCGGTGCTGCGATCCGGGTGAGTGCGGCGGCCGGGGCCGACGCGGTGATCACCACCGGTCCGCACGATCCGTGGAGTGCCGCGGCACTGCGCGGGTCGGCGGGGCTGCACTACGCGCTGCCGGTGCTGCACACCACGGAGATCCCGCGCATCGGGCGGCCCCGCATCGCGGTGGCGCCGGACGGCGAGCCGCTCGGGCCGCGGGCAATCCCCGACGACGCGCTGTTGATCTTCGGATCGGAGCGACGCGGCCTCCCCGACGACGTGATTGCCAACGCCGACGCCACACTGCGCATTCCGATGCGTGACGGGGTCTCGAGCCTGAACCTGGCGACCGCCGTGGCGGTGGCGCTCTATGCCTGGCGACTTGGTCCGCGCGCCGGAGGGTGAGATCTTCTCCCTCCCGTGACGTACACCGCCGCTGCCCGATCCCCGGTTCCGACGCCGCATCCGCTCGCGGCGTTTGCCTCCCTCGCCGCGTCGGGCGTTCTCTGGGGGACGTCGTTCATCCTCGGCAAGGTTGCCCTGCGCGAAGTCGGGGTGAACGAGATGATCCTCTACCGGTTCGTCTTCGCGTCGCTCGGTTTCCTGCCGTTGCTGCTCTACCATCGCCCGCGCTTCGACCGGCACGACCTGGGGCTGATCGCCGTCGCCGCGCTGGTCGGCGTGCCGGCGCAGTTCCTGCTGCAGTTCGACGGGCTGGCGTTGACCACGGCGTCGCACGCGGCGTTGATGATCGGCACCGCCCCGGTGCTGGTGGCGGTCGCCGCGCACCTCTTCCTCCACGAGCGGCATCCCCGGAGCACGTGGGTGGCGCTGCTGATCTCGACGGTGGGCGTGGCGCTGATCGTGCTGCGGGCCGGGAGCGGCGGCGGAGCGGCGTCGCTCACCGGCGACCTGCTGGTGCTGGTGTCGATGTTCGGCGCGGTGGCGTGGGTCCTGATCAGCAAGACGCTGATGCGGCGGCATTCGGCGCTGGCGGTGAGCGGCAGCATCACCATCACCGGCACGGCGATGCTGGCGATCTGGGTGCTGGCGCGGTCCGGCCCACCGCCGGTGGCGCTGAACCGCGACACGTGGCTTGCCATCGTCGCGCTGGGGCTGGTGACGACGACCTGCACCACATTGCTCTGGAACTGGGGGCTGTCGCACGTCTCGGCGGGGCGGGCCGGGGCGTTCATCAACCTCGAACCGGTGGTCGGCGCGGTGCTCGGCGTCTGGCTGCTGCACGAGCGGCTCGGACCGTCGGCGATCATCGGTGGGTTGCTGATCCTGGCGTCGGCGGTGGTGGTCACGCTGCAGGAGGCTTGAGTGGCGGCGAGTGGCTCCGGAAGGCGCGTCACGGCATATTAGTCAACACTTTCCAACCGAGTGGCGGGATGTCATGGCCGAGAAGCTGAAGCTCTCGAATCGCGGATTGGTGTGGGCCACGGGAATCGGCACGGTGCTGCAGCTGCTGATGGTGCTGGCCGGCCACGCCAGCCCCGACATCGCGCGCTTCTTTCCCGAGGGCGGCATGGCGATCTCGCTCGCCGCGGGGGTGCTCTACACCGTCATCGGCGTCGAGGCGATCACGATGGAGAACGTCGCTGGCGGCGCCATTGCCGGCGGGGCCTGTGCGCTGCTCGGCACGGTGGTCTCCAGGGCGCTCGGCGACGTGCCCCTCTCTGTATTGATGATTGGTACAGTGTCGGGGGTGATCACCGGCGCGGCGGGGGGCTGGATCGGGCGGTTGTTCTCGAGCGGCAGGGTCTGAGCGGCGCGGGTCGGTTGGTGAGCGGCGGGCTCACCCCGATCCCGAGGCGCCGGAATCCGGCGGTGCCGCCACATGGTCCAGCTCCCGCGGGTCGCTTGGCAAGCCGCGCCACGCCACCGGATGGGGGACTCCTGGTCCGAGCGAGCGGACCTGCAGGGTGCTGTCCTCGAACCACGCCAGCGAATCATCGCCCCAGCGGATCGGGTCGCGGCCCCGCGGCGCCAGCACACTGGTGTCTCCCTTGGGCCCGATGATGCAGACGCCGCCGCCGGCGCAGCCCACCGCCCGCGCAAACGGCGGATTCCCCAACCAGATGGCAAGCGCGGAGTCTGCCGCCGCGGTGTCGGTGGCGGCCACCGGCGCCGGTCGCGGCGGGCCGGGCGGCGCGTCGACCTGCCAGAGGCCCCGGTCGGTACGCAGGTAGATGCGCGCGGTGTCGCGCGACCAGGCGAGTGCTTCGGCGCGGCCGGCCTCGGGCGGCAGCGTGATGTCGGTCTCGCCACTCGTCACCAGGTTCATCAGCACCAGATCGCGGGGTGCCGCCGCCGACGTGTCGCGGCCGCGCAGGAACGCCACCACCTCGCCGTCGGGGCGCAGCTTCGGGCTCGATTCCACCAGTGGCGTGAAGGTGAACTGCACCACATCGCCGCCGCCGGCCGGTGCCGCGAAGAGATCGACATGGCCGTCGACGCCGCGTGCCACGAAGACGACGAACGCCTGCTGGCCGACCTCGATCCGGTGGCTGAGGGGCGAAACACCGCAGGCCGCCAGCAGCAGCGCGCCGAGGAGCCGCCCGGCGCCGCGCGGGGCGGTCACTTGTGTTCGAGTTCCTTTGCGAAGAACGCGTCGATGTCGGCCAGCGCGCGGCGATATTCCGCCGTTCCGTAGCCGTTGCGCCCCGGCTTGAGGAAGCCGTGGCCGGCGCCCTGGTAGACGTCGGACACGAACGGATGATGGTGGTTTGCCATCGCCGCGGTGATTGCCGGGCGCATGCCGGTGACCCGCAGGTCGTTCTGGGCGTAGAGCGCAAAGACCGGTGCGGTGACCGACGCGAGGATCGCGGTGTCGGTGACCGGGCCGTAGCAGGCAATGGCCGCCTTCAGGCCATGGTTGGCGGAGGCGAACTTCCACGTCGTCCCGCCACCCCAGCAGAAGCCGATAACGCCGACGTTGCCCCGCTCGGTTGCGACGAGCCCGTTGACATAGCGGTACGTGGCGTCGAGATCGCCCACCACCTGCGAGTCCGGCAACGACGACACCAGCCGGGTGGCGCTGTCCTTGACCGCGTCGGTCGAGCCGTACTCCGACGACAGCAGGTCGGGGGCGATGGCGACATAGCCCTCGCCGGCAAAGCGGTCGGCCACGGTCGGTTCCCAGTCGCTGAGGCCGAAGATCTCGTGGACGACGATGATCGCCGGTGCCGGGTCCTTGCGCTCGGGGTAGGCGACGTAGGCGCGGACGCTGTCGCCGTGCGCGTTGACGAAGCGGACCCATTCGCCGTGCGTCGTGACCCGCAGATACGGATGGCGCTGGCCGAAGACAAATCCGGCGCCGATCGCCGCGAGGAGGGCGACGGCGATGAGGGTCGAGGTCAGTGCGGAGCCGTGCCTGGTCATGGTCGTTGTCCCGCGTGAATGATTGAACGGCGCCCGGCGCCCGGCCCGGCTCAATCGCGGTACCGGTTCCTTCCGGCGCGCTTTGCCTTGTACAGGTTCTCGTCGGCCAGCTTGAGGAGGGCGGTGTCGTCCTCGGCGCGGTCGTCGGGGAACGAGGCGATGCCGGCGCTGGTGGTGACGCGAATCGGCTTGTCGAGCTCGCCGAAGTTGTGGCGCTGCACGTGGCGCAGGATCCGGTCGGTGAAGAGCCGTGCTCCGGTCCCGGCGGTCTGCGGCAGGATGATCACGAACTCCTCGCCGCCATAGCGCGCCAGGAAGTCGATGGTGCGCAGTTCCTTCTTGATCACCCCGGCGAGTTCCTTCAGCACCCGGTCGCCGATGGGGTGGCCGTGGGTGTCGTTGATCCGCTTGAAGTCGTCGATGTCGATCAGCACGATCGTGACGGTGAGGCCACCGCGGCGGGCGCGCTCCAGCTCCTCGTGCAGCCGGCGGTCGAGGGCGCGCCGGTTGCCGCAGTTGGTGAGCGAGTCGGTGTCGGCGAGCTCCCGGAGCTGCGAGGCGCCGTCGGCCTGGCGCACCAGGTCGTAGGCCTTGTCGAGCGCCGTCACCGCCGTCTCGATCACCTGCTCGGCGAACCCGAGGTCGAGGCGGTTGAGCGGCGGGTCGTTGTCGGTGGTGCGGAGGAAGAAGACGCCGGCGATCTGTCCCTGGAGCGGAAACGGCAGCGCGATCACCGACCGGGTGCGGGGCATCTGCCCTTCGGCGCTCCAGCTGGCGCGCACATCCTGGTAGAGCGGGTCGTGGTCGACGTCGGTAACGAGCACCGTCTTGCCGGTCTCGAGGGCGCGCTGGATTTCCGGGTACCTGGTGAGGTTGACGCGCAGGTCGCGCAGCGTGGGGTTCTCGTACGCGGCGACGACGGTTCCCTCGGTGTCGCCCGGCGCCGCCAGCACCACCGAACAGCGCGCGATGCGGAGCCCGGCCGCGACGCGCCGCACCAGGATCTGGTAGATCTCCTCCGGGTCGAGCGAGGTGGTGAGCTCCTTGAGGATCGTCACCAGTTCGCTGCGCGAGCGCGCCTCGGCGCGCGCCTTGTTGAGCTCCCGGCCAACCCGGAGGTGTGCCTTGATGCGCGCCAGCAGTTCGCGGACGCGGTAGGGGCGCTGCACCACGTCGGCGGCGCCGAGGCCGAAGTTGTCGAGTCCCGACAGGTCCGACCCGGCTTCGACCAGCACCAGCACCGGCACGTGACGATGGCGCACGTCCTCGTGCAGGCGGCCGAGTTGCTGGTGCATGGCGCCGGTGCCGTCGCCGACGTCGACCACCAGCAACTCGAACTCCTCGATGTCGAGCCGTTCGGTGAGCTCGGCGCTGTCGAGCGCCGTCATGACGTCGTACTCGTTCTCCTTCAGCACCCACGAGAGGGTGCGGGCGAGCGCCTTGTCTTCCGTGGCGAGCAGCAGTCGTGGGGTGCTCATGGGGTGACCATCTCGGCGTAGCGCGACGGATCGATGTTGCCACCGGTGCAGACCAGGGCGACGTTGCCGGGAAGCCGGTCACGATGATGCAACCAGGCGGCGGTGGTCACCGCGCCCGACGGTTCGGCGCGCAATCCCCTGGCCGCCAGCCAGCGCACCGCGGCGGTAATCTCGGCATCGGTGACGGCAACCACGTCGTGGACGTTGCGCGAGATCACCGACCAGGGCAACTCCCCGATGGCGCGGCTGAGCAGGCCATCGGCGATGCTGGCGGCGGCGGGGACGGCCACCGGATGGCCGGCGGCGAAGGCGGCGGAGAGTTTCGGCACGGCGGCGGGTTCGGCGGCGACGACACGCACGTCGGGGCGGAGTGCCGCCACCCCGGCGGAGATGCCGGCGAGGAGGCCGCCGCCGCCGGCCGGGGCGACGATGGTGGTCACCTCCGGCCAGTCTTCGAGGATCTCCAGCCCGCAGGTGCCCTGGCCGGCGATGACGTCGCGATGTTCGAACGGCGGCACCAGGGTGAGTCCTTCTTCGAGGGCGAGGCGTTCGGCGGCTTCACCCTGTTCGGGGCCGCGGGTCCGGCCGATCAGCAGCACCTCGGCGCCGAGCGCGCGCACGCCGTCGACCTTGACCGCCGGCGCCGATTCGGGCATCACGACGACGGCGCGCATCGCGAGGCGCCGGGCGGCGAAGGCGATGCCGAGGCCGTGATTGCCGCTGGAGGAGGTGACCACGCCGCGGCGTCGGGCGTCCGGCGGCAGGCGCCGGAGGGCGGTCCACGCGCCGCGGATCTTGAAGGCGTGCATCGGCTGGAGCTGCTCGGCCTTGAGCCGGGTGGTGGCATCGAGCGCAATGAGCGGCGTGCGTTCCGCCACGCCGCGGAGCCCGGCCTGGGCTTCGCGCAGGTCGTCGAGCGAGGCGATCTCGCCGGTTGCGGTCACGCGTCGGCCGTCGGCGATTCCGCCTCCGCCTCTTCGCCGGCGGCTTCGTCTTCTTCCTTCTGGACCCGCGCGACGTCGACGATCTGGTCGCCGGCATCGAGGTTCATCAGCTTGACGCCCTGGGTGTTGCGGCCGCTGACGCGGATCCCTTCCACCGGGCAGCGGATGATCACGCCGCCCTTGGTGATCATCATCAGCTCGTCCTCGGGGAGGACGTCCTTGAGGGCAATCAGCGACCCGGTCTTGTCGGTCTTCTGCATGGTGATGATGCCCTTGCCGCCGCGGTGCTGCACGCGGTAGTCGGCGAGGGCGCTGCGCTTGCCGATGCCGCGTTCGCTCACCACCAGCAGCTCGGCGCGTTCGCGCACCACCACCATGCCGATCAGGTGGTCGCCCTTGTCGAGCTCGATGCCCTTGACGCCGGTGGTGGCGCGGCCCATGGCCCGGACGTCGCTCTCGTGGAAGCGGATGCTCATGCCGTACGACGTGGCGAGGACGATGTCGTCGTTGCCGTGGGTCTTCTGCACGTCGATCAGCTCGTCGTCGGCTTCGACGTTGATGGCGTTGATGCCGGTGGCGCGGACGTTGCCGTAGGCCGACAGGACGGTCTTCTTCACCGTCCCCTTGCGGGTGGCAAACATCAGCCACTCGTCGTCGGCGAAGTTGCGCACCGGCACCAGGGCCGCGACCCGCTCGCCGTCGCGGATGTTGATGCAGTTGACGACCGGCTTGCCGCGCGCGGCGCGGCCGGCCTGCGGGATCTCGTGCACCTTGAGCCAGTACACCGTGCCGCGGTCGGAGAAGAACATCAGGTAGTCGTGGGTCGACGCGATGAAGAGGTGCTCGACCCAGTCGGCTTCCTTGGTCTCCATGCCGGTGAGCCCGCGGCCGCCGCGGCGCTGCGCGCCGGTAGGTGGTGACCGGGATCCGCTTGATGTAGCCGGTGTGGGAGATGGTGATGACCATGTCCTCTTCGGCGATCAGGTCCTCGACCGAGAACTCGCCCTGGTCGGAAAGGATCTCGGTGCGCCGGTCGTCGCCGTAGGTCGCCGCGATCTCCTTGACCTCGTCGACGAGGATCTTCATCCGCCGCGGCTCGCGATGCGAGGATGCTCTTCAGCTCCTCGATGTTGGCGCGCACCTCGGCGAGCTCGGCCTCGAGCTTCTCGATCTCCAGGCCGGTGAGCCGGGCGAGCCGCATGTCGAGGATCGCCTCGGCCTGCGCCTCGCTCAGCCCGAAGCGCTCGCGCAGCGCGGCGTCGGCGGTGGGCGTGTCGGCCGACCCGCGGATGATCCGGATCACCTCGTCGATGTTGTCGACGGCGATCTTGAGCCCTTCGAGGATGTGCTCGCGCTTCTTCGCCTCGGCCAGGTCGAACTCGGTGCGCCGCACGATGACGGTGTGGCGGTGCTCGATGAAGTGCTGCAGCATCTCCTTCAGCGCCATCACCTTCGGCGCGCCGTCGACCAGCGCCAGCTTGATGATGCCGAAGGTGGTCTGCATCGCGGTGTGCTTGTAGAGCTGGTTGAGCACCACCTGCGCGATGGCGTCGCGCTTGAGCTCCACCACGAGGCGCATGCCGTCGCGGTCGGACTCGTCGCGCACGCCGGAAATCCCCTCGACCTGCTTCGTCACCGCCAGCTCGGCGATCGGCCGAATGGAGGTTGGCCTTGTTCACCTGGTAGGGGATCTCGGTGATGATCAGCGCGTTCCGGCCGGTGCGCTCGTTCTCCTCGATGCGCGCGCGGGCGCGCATGATCACCCGGCCGCGGCCGGTGTCGTACGCCTCGCGGATTCCCGCCCGGCCGTAGATGTAGGCGCCGGTGGGGAAGTCGGGGCCCTTGATGTGGGCGACCAGGTCGTCGAGCGTGGCGTCGGGGTTCTCCACCAGCGCCTCGATGGCGCCGGCGACCTCGCGCAGGTTGTGGGGCGGGATGTTGGTGGCCATGCCCGACCGCGATGCCGCTGGAGCCGTTGACCAGCAGGTTGGGCAGCTTCGACGGCAGGACCGACGGCTCCTCGCGCTGGTCGTCGAAGTTGGGCTGGAACGTGACGGTCTCCTTGTCGATGTCGGCCAGCATCTCGAGCGCGATCCGGGTGAGCCGCGCTTCGGTGTAGCGATAGGCCGCCGCCGGGTCGCCGTCGACCGAGCCGAAGTTGCCCTGCCCGTCCACCAGCGGATAGCGCAGCGAGAAGTCCTGCACCATGCGCACCAGCGCGTCGTAGACCGAACTGTCGCCGTGCGGGTGGTACTTGCCGAGCACGTCACCGACGACGGTGGCCGACTTCTTGAACGGCGCGGGTCGGGATCAGTCCCAGCTCGTTCATCGCGTAGAGAATGCGGCGGTGCACCGGCTTCAGGCCGTCGCGCACGTCGGGCAGCGCGCGCGACACGATGACGCTCATCGAATAGTCGATGAACGACTGCTGCATCTCGTCTTCAATGAGTCGCGGAACGATCCGTTCGCGGGAGATGGGCGCGGTCATCGGGGTCCGATTGCGAGGGAATCACGACGGCCCGCCGGGGGGCGGACCGGGAACCCTGAAATATACCGCAATCCGGGTCAGGTAACAAGCCGAGACGCGATCGCTAAGTCATTGTGCCACAATATGTTGCAGAGCGGTGTCAGGGGCGGCGTGACGGCGTCGCCGCGGGCCCGATCAAGCGGACCCCGCCACCCCGGCCACCGCGGCCGCCGTGTCGTCGGCGGTGGCGTGGCGCCGCCGCGCCAGGCGGGACGACAGGCCGTCGAACCAGACGTAGACCACCGGCGTGATGAACAGCGTGATCATCTGCGAGACGGCGAGGCCGCCGACCACCGCGACGCCGAGCGGCCGGCGCGATTCGGCGCCCGCGCCGGCGCCGAGGGCAATCGGCAGCGTTCCCATCAGCGCGGCCATCGTGGTCATCATGATCGGCCGGAACCGGACCAGGCACGCCTCGTGGATCGCGTCGCGGGCCGACTTGCCCTCGTTCCGTTCGGCGGCGAGGGCAAAGTCGATCATCATGATGGCGTTCTTCTTGACCAGCCCGATCAGCATGATGATGCCGACAAAGGCGTAGACGCTGAGCTCCATGTGGAAGATCAGCAGCGCCAGCAGCGCACCGAAGCCGGCAAACGGCAGCCCGGTGAAGATCGTCAGCGGATGGATGAAGCTCTCGTAGAGGATGCCGAGGACGATGTAGATCACCACGATGGCGAGGATCAACAGCAGCACCAGGCCGTGCTGGGCGTCCTGGAACGCCTGCGCCGTGCCGGCGAACGCGGCGGTGACCCCCGACGGCAGGATCTGTTGCGCCACGCCGTCGATCCGGTCGACCGCGTCGCCGATCGAGACGCCGGGACCGAGGTTGAACGACAACGTCACCGACGGCAGCTGGCCGGAGTGATTGACCGTGAGCGGGCCGACACCGGCGGTGACGGTCGCGAGGGCGGTGAGCGGCACCAGCTGGCCGTTGTTTCCCGCAATCGAGATCAGTGACAGCGCGTTGAGGTCGCGCTGGTAGCGGGGCTGGAGCTCCATCACCACCCAGTACTCGTTGCTGGTGGTATAGATGGTGGAGACCTGTCGCGCGCCGTAGGCGTCGTACAGCGCGGCGTCGATCTGGTTGACGGAGATGCCGTCGGCGGCGGCGCGCTCCCGGTTGATGGCGACCCTGACCTGGGGATTCTTGATCTGCAGGTCGCTGGTGACGTCGGTGAGCCCGGGAATCGCCTCCATCCGCGACTCCATGGCCTGCGCGGTCTGGTAGAGCTGGTCGATGTCGGCGCCCTGCAGGGTGTACTGGTAGAGGCTCTTCGACGAACGCCCGCCGATGTTGATGACCGGCGGGTTCTGCACGTAGGCGCGGAGGCCGGGAATCCGGTTGAGCTTGGCGGTCAGCTCGCGGCCGACGTCGTCGGCGGAGAGCTTCCGCTTGTCGCGGTCCACCAGGTGAATGAAGAACCGCCCCTGGTTGCTGGTCGAGCCGAAGCCGCCGGAGCCCATGAAGCTCATGTACGACTCGACGTTGGAATCGCTCGACAGGACCTTCATTGCGGCAACCTGGTGGCGTTGCATGCCGTCGAACGACGTCCCCTCGATGGTCTCGATGGTGGCGCGCAGCTGGCCCTGATCTTCTGACGGGATGAACCCCTTCGGCACGGCGTGGGCGAGCCACGCGGTGCCGGCGAGGATCACCGCCGACCCGGCGAACATCAATCGCGAGTGGTCGAGGGCCCAGCGCAGCCCGCGGTCATAGCGATTGACGGTGCGCTGGTAGAACCCCTCGGTGGCGTTGAAGAACCGCGCCACCGCGCCGCGCGGGTGGGCGGCACCGGTGCCGGCGTGCCCCGGACGCAGGAAGCGGGAGCAGAGCATCGGGGTCAGCGTCAGCGACACCAGGCCGGAGACCAGGATGGCGACCCCGATGGTGACGGCGAACTCGTGGAACAGCCGCCCGATCAGCCCGCCGAGGAACAGCACCGGGATGAACACCGCCACCAGCGAGAGCGTCATCGACAGGATCGTGAAGCCGACTTCGGCCGACCCCTTGTAGGCCGCCTCGCGCGGCGCCTCTCCCCGCTCCATGTGCCGGACGATGTTCTCCAGCATGACGATGGCGTCATCGACGACAAAGCCGACCGAGAGGGTCAGCGCCATCAGCGAGAGGTTGTCGAGCGAGTAGCCAAGGAGGTACATCACGGCGAAGGTGCCGACCACCGACATCGGCAGTGCCAGCGACGGGATGATGGTGGCGGAGATGTTCCGCAGGAAGAGGAAGATCACCATCACCACGAGGCAGAGCGTCAGGTAGAGCGTGAACTTGACGTCGTGCACCGACTGCTCGATCGACACCGAGCGGTCGTAGATGGTGCGGACCTGCACCGATGCGGGCAACTGGGTCTGCAGGCGGGCCATGTCGTCGCGGACCGCCTGCGCCACCTCGACCGTGTTGGTGCCCGGCTGCCGCTGGATGGCGAGGACGATGCCGCGGGTGCCGTTGTACCACGCCGCCGATTTGGTGTCCTGCACGCTGTCGACCACCTGGCCGAGGTCTTCGAGGCGGATCGGCGATCCGTCGCGATACGCCACCACCAGCGGACGGAACGCCGCGGCATCGCCCAGCTGGCCGTTGGACTCCACCGAATAGGCGCGGTTGGTGCCCCACAGCGTGCCGGTCGGCAGCGACACGTTGGCGCCGTTGACGGCGTCGACGACCTGGTTGATGCCGACCTTGCGGGCGGCGAGCGCCTGGGGGTCGAGCTCGATTCGCACGGCGTACTTCTGCGAGCCGTAGACCTGCACCTGCGCCACGCCCGAGACGGTCGAGAGCTGCTGTGCGAGGCGCGTCTCGCCGTATTCGTCGAGCGTCGACAGCGGCAGCGTCGGCGACGTCACCGAATAGAGCAGGATCGACGCCGCCGACGGGTCGGCCTTGCGGTACGACGGCGGCAGCATGGTCGGTGGCAACTGGCGCTCGACCTGGGCGAGTGCCGCCTGCACGTCGGCCGCCGCCGCGTCGATGTCGCGGGACAGCGCAAACTGCAGCGTGATGTTGGTCGATCCCTGCAGCGACGTCGACGTGATCGTCTCGAGGCCGGCAATGGTGGAGAACTGCTTCTCCATCGGCGTGGCGACCGACGACGCCATCGTTTCGGGGCTGGCTCCCGGCAGCGACGCGCTCACCGAGATGGTCGGATAATCCACGGTCGGCAGGTCGGCGACCGGAAGGTTGCGATAGGCCGCGATGCCGAACACGAGGATGCCCGACATGACCAGTGTGGTCATGACCGGACGGGAGATCCACGGCGCCGAAAGGTTCATGGCGTCAGCGTCTCCGCCGCGGCGCCGCCACCGGCTGCGGCGCTGCCGGTCTGAATCGTGACCCGGGCGTTCTCGGTGAGCCGGAGCTGTCCGTCGGTCACCACCAATTGCCCGGGTGTGACGCCGCCGCCGAGCACCGCCAGCGTGTCCGAGCTGCGCTGCACGTTGACCTTCACCTCGTGCACCCGGTGGGCCGAATCGACCGTCCAGATCACGTCACCGGCCTGCCCGCTCTGCACCGCCGACGCCGGAACGACGAGGGCGTTGTGCTCGACATCGAGCTGCAGTTCGACGCGCTCCAGCGCGCCGGGCCAGAGGACCCGATCGTTGTTGGCGAAGAAGCCCTTGAGCATGACGGTGCCGGTGAGTGAATCGACGGCGTTGTCGACGAAGACGAGGGTGCCGTGTTCGACCTGTGCCGAGTCGCCGACCGGCGTCGCGATCACCGGCAGGGTGTGGCCGGCGGCGCGGCGGCGGACGGCGTCGAGCATGTTGGCGGCAATCGGAAAGCGGACCAGGATCGGCGAGATCTGGTTGATCACCACCAGGGTCTGGTTGGCGCCGCCGCGCACCTGGTTTCCCTCGCGCAGCAGGATGCCGCCGGCGCGTCCGGCGATCGGCGCCCGGATGTTGGTGTACTGCAGGTTGAGGCGGGCCTGCTCGATCGCGGCGGAGTCGGCGCGCAACGTGCCGACCAGCGCGCTGGCGGTGGCGCGCGACTCGTCGAGCTGCTGCTGGGTGACATAGTCCTTGGCGGCGAGCGCCTCGTAGCGGGTCACGTCGTGTTCGGCGTTGGCCCACTGCGCCTGGTCGCGGGAGAGGTTGGCCTGCGCCTGGTCGAGCGCCGCCTGGAACGGGCGGGCGTCGATCTGGAACAGCTCCTGCCCGGCAGCAACATCATCGCCTTCCTTGAACATCACGTGCACCAGGAGCCCGCTTACCTGCGACTGCACTGCGGCGGTCTGGATCGGCTCGGCGGTGCCGGTGGCGGTCACGATCAGCGGGACATCGGCCTGGCGCACCGGCGCGACGCTCACCGGCACGGGCGGCACCGGCGGCGGCGCCTTCTTCGCGCAGGCCACCGTCAACACACCGAAGAGTGGAACCAGTCGAAGCACGCGACGCGAAATCATGGGGTGTGTCCGGGAGCGGGCGGTGCGAGATGAAGCTGCGTCGAACCACCCGGTTCGAGCAGGCCGGCGTTGTAGGCCAGCTGGACCAGCGACGTGTGCCAGTTGACCCGCGCCTGCACCTGCTGTGAACGGGCGGAGGCGAGGGCCTGCTCGGCGGTAAGCAGTTCGAGCACCGATCCGACACCCTCGCGGTAACGGGCGCGGGCCGCGTCGGCGTTGGCCGACGCGCTGGTCAGCAGGTCGTTGGCGGCCGACACCTGCTCGGTGGCGGTCTGGAACTCCTGGTAGGTCTGGAACACCTGCAGCGCCACCTGCTGCTCCACGCTCCGGAGCCGCGCCGTCTCCGCCTGGGCGGAGAGTTCCGCCGCGCGGGCGGCGTATTCCCAGCCGAAGCCGTTGAACAGCGGCACCGAGATGGCGAGCCCGAAACTGTACGACGACTTGGCGCCGCTCTGTCCCCGGACATAGGTGTTCGCCGCCGAGCCGGTCCCCGAAAGCGACGGCAGGAACTGGCCCCGCGCGGCTTTTGCCTCCGCTTCGCGCTGGTCGGCGAGGGCGCGTTCGGCGGCAAGGTCGGGACGCGCGGCAAGGGCGCGGTCGATGAGCGTGTCGACCGAGTCGGCGACCGCCGCGACCGGCGCCTCACCGGCGATGGTGTCGACATTGAACGCCGCCGTCGGCGGCAGGCCGATCAGTGTTGCCAGCGCGCCGTGCGCGCTCGCCAGCGCACCCTGCGCGCTCTGCAGCGCCAATCTTGCCTGCGCCTGCGCGGTACGGGCCTGCAGCACGTCGGCGATGGTGGCGACGCCGACCGACCGGCGGTCCTCCGCGGCGGCGAGGTTGGCCTGCGCCTCATCGAACGTTGCCTGCTCGGCACCGAGCAGCCCCTCGGCGCCGACATAGGCGTAGTAGCTCTCGGCGGTGCGCTGCACCACGTCGGCAACCGCGGCGTTGTGGGTCCAGTCGGCGGCGTAGAGCGCGTCTCGCGCGGCGCTGATCGCGCCGCTCTCTCCGAACGAGAAGAGCAGCCACGACAACGACAGGTTGGGACCGTAGGTCACCTGGTTGACCGAGATGCGGCCGCCGGTTGCCGCGGTCTTGATCTTCGTCGCGTCGAATGCGCCGGTGATGGTCGGGAAGATCACCGAACGATCGCTGCCGTAGGTCGCGGCCGCGGCCTGTGCGGCGAGCCACGTGGCGCGCGTGTCGGGGCTCCGCGCAAGGGCGAGCGAGATGAGGTCGCTGACGGTGAGCGTGCCGCGGCGGGCGGCGAGTTCGGCCGGGAGCGTGTCGCGCGGCACACGGCTCTCGGTGGCGCGCCGCTGCTGCGAGGCCGGCGGCTGCCACTCGGTGGCCGGGGTCGGCGCGGCGGGCGCGGCACCACCGGCGCCGGGCAGGGCGGGGGCGCACGACGCCATCACCACGGCGAGGACGGCGAGCAGCGGACGGCCGATGCGATGCAACGCGCCGACCGGCGGCGCCATCGGATTCGGGGGTTGGTTCAAGGAATCCTGCGTTAACTCTGTACTGAACGTTGACCAGCTGCCGGATGCCCCCGGAACCGCGCGAACGAGCCCTACAAGTGAAACCGGATCGGCGCCGTCGGAAAGGGGTCTGAAGGACTACGGGCGGGGTGGCGGAGGCGTTGACCCGTTACGCCGTGTAACGCCGGCCGAGCCACCGGGGCCGTTTGGGCCACCCGAGCAGGAACGGCGGCAGCAGGAACATCACGCCGAGGGTGCCCGCGATGGTGCCGCCGGCGGTGGCCAGCGCGATCGCGCCGAAGAGCGACGACGACTTGGTGCCCACGGCCATCGGCACCAGCGATGCGATGGTGGTGAGGGTCACCAGCACGATCATGGTGACCCGGTCGGTGGCGGCATGCCAGACGTCGCCACCGGTAAGGTGACCGCCACGCCGCTTCCGCCGAGCCACCGCCGCGTCGATCTGGAGGATGGAATGGTTGACCGCGAGCCCCACCACGAGGATCACGCCGACCGCCGCTTCACGGGTGAACGCCGTGCCGGTGATCCAGAACGCCGCGACCACGCCGCCCAGCGCCATCGGGATCGCGAACAGCACCATCAACGGCGCCCAGACCGAGTCGAACACCAGCGCCACCGCCATCAGCACCAGCAGGATGCCGACGCCGAAGACGAGTCCCAGGCCCTTGGCCGACTGGTCGCCGCAGAGTTGTAGCTGTCGTCGAGCACGGTGTAGCCCGGTGGCACGGAGATCGACGCCATGAACGCCTTGTGGACCCGGGTCGGCGAGCTTCTCGGGACCGCGGAAGTCGTAGGTGAGGATGCGGATGTACTGCTGGTCTTCGCGCTGGATGCTGCTTGCCTGGATGGCCTCGCCCACCGTGCTGACGTCGCCGATGCGCACCGGCACGCCGTTGGGGTTGTTCACCAGCCCGGCGGCGAGCTGCGTGAGGTCGCGGTTGCTCGCCCCGACGGCGCGCAGCGTCACCGGCACCGCCTGGTTGTCGATTTCCATCTCCGTGCCGCCGCCAAAGCCATAGATCTGCTGGGCGACGCTGTTGTTGAAGCTCGTCGCGGTGGCGCCGACCCGGCTCAGCGCCCTCCGGTCGGGGGTGAGGATGACGCTGACGGTGTGCTGCGTCCCCCAGGGTCCCGCTGCCTCGATGTCGACCTCGCGGACCCGCGGGATCCGCTCCAGCCGCGCCTTGAGGTCGAGCGCCAGCTGCAGCACGCCGTCATAGGAATATCCCAGGAGCGTGATGCTGTGGCTCAGCTGCCCGCCGGAACCGCTGTTGTTGTAGTACCCGGGCCCCTCGGGCTTGCTGACGTAGACAAAGTCGGTGCCGCCGATCAGCACGGCGCGCTGGGTCAGCTCGTCGGAGATGACCCACGGCATGTCGGACGCGCTGCCTTCGGTGGTGAATTCGACATCGACCTGCCGGCAAGGTTGTTGCCCGACGAGCGGACCAGTGCCACCCCCGGGCGTCCGAGTGCCACCGCTTCCAGTTCGCTGATGATCTGATTGAGCTTTTCGGGGTCGGAGCCCTTCGGAAATCCGACCGACGCCGAGATGATCTGGTGCTGCTGGCCGTACCAATCGCCCCAGCTCACCCTGTGGCACCTTCTTGATGAACCCCCAGGTGAGCATCGCGACGGCGGCGGCGGTGAAGGCCATGGCCAGAAGCGCCAGCGCAGCACACCCAGCATCATCCAGCGATAGAGTCGCGCCAGCCGCGGCCAGCCTTGGGGGCGGCGCGTCCGGTGCCGCGGCCACCGCGCCCCACCGCCGGGCACGAAGATCAGCGCCGACACCGACCGACCAGACAGCGCCAGCGCGAACGCGGCGGCAAACGGCATGAACTCGGCGCGAGAGTTGCCCTGCAGGTAGAGGAACGGAAGCAGCACGACGGTGGTCGTCAGCGTCGAGCCCATCACCGCCGACGCGATGCGGCGCCCGGCGTCGGCCCGGCCGTCGGCGGTGTTCTCCGCCCAGCGGAGGCGCTCGACGACCACCAGGCCGTTCTGCACCAGAATGCCGATTCCCATGGCGAGCCCGGCCAGAGTCAGCAGGTTGGCGGGGACATGGAGCAGGTAGAGCGAAAGCGACGCGCCAGCAATGGCCACCGCCGCGCTGCCCAGCACCAGCACGCTGCGGCTGGCGCTCCGGAGGGTCACCAGCAGCACCAGCAGCACCGCGACAAAAGCGATCGCGCCGCGCAGCAGCAGGTCGTTGAGCTGCTTGCTGAGGTCGATGCTCTCGTCGTTGGCAATCTGCAGCCGGACGCCGGGCGGCATCTGCGGCGCCAGGGTTGCGACCGCGCCCCTGACGGCGGCGGCGGTCTTGATGGCGTCGGCCTCGGGCTGGCGCGTGAGCGAAAGGCTCACCGCGGTGACGCCGTTCAGCCGATAGAAGACGCCGCCGTTGTCCTCTTCCGGGCGGATCGCGGCGAGGTCGCCGAGGAGGAACACCCGACCACCGGGCGCCACGACCGGGAGCTTTGCCAGGTCGCTGGTGAGGTGCGGCTGGTCGCGCACCACGACACTGTATTGGTACGGCCCGTCGTCAACGGTGCCGAGGGCTTCGACCACGCGGGCGCTCGCCAGGGTGGTGCGCAGCGCCGACGGGTCGATGCCGAGCTGGCTGCAGCCGGGTGGGATCGTACGACACGCTGATGCCCACCGTCGCGCCGCCGTTGGTGTGGACCGCGCCGACGCCGGGGACCGCCTCGAGCACCGGCTGGATCCGGTCGACGGCGATCTGCTTCAACGCCCCCGGCGTGTACGGGCCGACCACGTTGATCTCGACCAGCGGCTTCTGCTTGAGGTCGTCGGGAGTCCAGTCACCGACCGAGATCTGCGCGGCCGCGGCGGGCGGCAGGTCGTCGTGCAGCGCCTGCAGCCGTTCGAGGATCGCCAGCCGGGTCATGGTGACATCGGCGTCGGGCTCCAGCTCGACGGTGATGTCGGACGTTCCGTCCGACGACGTCGACTGTGTCGTCTTGACGCCGCGCACCGATTGCACCGCTGATTCGATCGGCGCGGTGACGTAACTCTCCATCAGTTCCGGCGACGCGCCCGACCAGACATCGCTGATGTCGAGCTTGGGAAACTCGGTGGCCGACTTGGTCGAGAGCGGCAATTTCGTGAACGCCACCGCGCCGGCGATGAGAATGCCGGCTGCCAGCGCCCAGATCACCGCGGCGCGATGCGTGGCCCAGCGGATCACGCCGTCCGCCCCTCCGGCAGCGCGGCCCGCTGGCGCGCAAAGCGTTCCTTGCGGCGCTCGACCAGGGCGTAGATCGCCGGCATCAGGAAGAAGGTGACGCCCAGCTGGGTGATCGACCCGCCGATGACGCCCGCCGCGAGCGGCTGGTACAGTGCCCCGCCACTGCCGAGGTTGAGCACCAGCGGCACCACGCCGGCGATCGCGGTGAACGTCGTCATGGTGATGGCGCGGAGCCGCTTGTGGCCGCCGCGGAAGATCGCCTCGTCAATGGGATAGCCGAGGTCGCGGTAGCGGTGGATCGCGTCGAGTTTGACCACGGCCTCGTTGTCGGCCATGCCGATCATCACCACGATGCCGATGAGCGACACCGCGTTGAGTGATTGATGCGTGAGCCAGAGCAGCAGGATGCTCGCCCGCGCCGGCCAGCGGCACGGTGGTCATCACGATCAGCGGCGAGGTGAACGACGCGAACTCGCCGGCCAGCACCAGGAACATCAACACCGCCGAGAGGATTGCCACCAGCGCCGAGTTCGTGGGCGGTGCGGCTCTGTCTGGGCGTCGGCGCCGGTGATCTGCCACTGCACGCCATTGCCGAAGGTGAGCTTCGAGACGGCGTCCTGGATGGCCGCGGCCGCGCGGGACGTGCCGCCCTTTTCGACCACCGCTTCGACCACGCTCACCGGCCGCTGGTTGACGCGCACCACTTCGATCGGCGCGCGCGACTTCCGACACCGAGACGAGGTCGTCGACCGGAATGCCATGCACTGTCGACGCCAGCGCGGTCTGGAGGTTCTCGTTGGCGACGCCGGCGATAGCGGACCCGGATCGGCGTGCGTCGTCGGTGGCGTGCAGGTCGCTGGCATCGACGCCGCCGAGCGCACCCTGCAGCACGTCGAGCACCGGCTGCACCTGGAGGCCGCCTCGGCGATCCGCGCCCGCCGCAGCGTCACCTCGATTACCGGTTCGGTGCCGGCAAAGGCGTCGCGCACGTCGGCCAGTGAGGGGAGTGGCGTGAGTGCGTGACGGACCTGGTCGGCGGCAGCCTCGGCGTCGGCGAGATTCTGGGCCGAGACCTCGACGTTGATGGTGCGTCCCTGGCGGCCGATCAGCGCGCCGAATTCCGACTGCCCGGCGAGGTCGATGGCGAGGTTGCCCTGGGCGAGGTCGGGCACGGCACGTCGCAACGCCGCGGCAAAATCGGCAGGCTTCATTCCCTTCGCCACCGGAATCACCATGCTGGCGGCGCTCGACGACCCGGGCTCGGCGCCGCTCAGCACCTCTTCGTCGCTGGCGAGTCCGACGCGAGCGTAGATCCCCGCTGCTGCCAAGCCGTGCGGCGGCGGCCTCGATGCGGTCGGCCTGGCGGATGGTCTCCTCGATGGCGGTGCCGGCGGGAAGCCGGAGGTCGGCCACCGCGGTTCCTTCGTCAACCCGTGGCAGGATCTCCCGCGGCAGCCGCATCAGCAGCACCAGCGTTGCCGCCACCGAGGCGACCGATATCGCCACCACGCGCCACGGATGCCGGAGCGACCAGCGCAGCCCCGATTCGTACCAGCCGGTGGTGACGAACCCGGCCCGATCGAGGAATGACGGATTCGGCGGCAACGCGTCCATGTGGGCTTCGGACGCCATCTCCGGCGACCACGGCCGGTCGCCGACGTCGTGAGCATGGGCCGGATCGGTGTGCGCGCCGGCCTTGTGATGATGTCCCCAGAGCGTCAGCACCGGCATCAGGGTCAGCGCCAGCACCAGTGACGCCATCAGCGTCACCACCACCGAGATCGACAGGTCGCGGAAGAGTGCTGCCGACAAGCCCCTGCACGAAGACGATCGGGCCGAAGACCAGCGCCGTGGTGAGGGTGCCGGCGATCAGCGGCGCACTCACTTCGTCGGCGGCAACGCGGGCCGACGCCGATGTCGGCAGCACCGGCGTGGCGGCCCCGCTCGGTGGCTTCGGCCACCACGATGGAGTTGTCGACCAGCATCCCCACCGCCAGCGCCAGGCCGCCCAGTGAGAGGATGTTGATGGTGACGTGGAACAGCTGCATCAGCGTCAGCGAGACGAACACCGACAGCGGCACCATCACGCCGATCGCCAGCGACATGCGGAGGTCGCGCAGGAAGAGCAGGATCACCAGGATCGACAGGATGCCGCCGACGATGATCTCCTGCCAGAGATTGCTGAGGGCGGCGCGGACAAATGCCGCCTGCGCCGCGACCAGGTGGATCTCGACCTGGGGAAACTCCTGGCGCAGCGTGGCGAGGCTCCGGTCGAGCTGGGCGGTGACGTTGACGGTGTTGGCGCCGGCGTCTTTGTAGACCACGAGTCCCACCGCCGGCTTGCCGTCGAGCCGCACCACCGTCAGCGGATCGGCGCGTCGCCGGCGTGACGGTGGCGAGATCGGAGAGCCGGATGCCGTTGCCCGCCGCCCCGATCGGGATGTCGCGGAGTCTGTGATGGATCGCTCAGCTCCGAGCGGGTCCGCACCGAGAAGCGGAACTGGCCCCGCCGGATGGTGCCGCTGACCGCGTTGGCGTTGGCGTTCTGAATCGCGGTGCTGATCTGGTCGGGCGTGACGCCCAGTGCGCGGGCGCGATCGGGGTCGACATCGACCCGGATCTCGTCGGTCGGATCGCCGACCACGGCAACGTTGGCGACGCCGTCGATCTGTTCCAGGCGCCGTGCGTGGACGTTGCGCGCGGTGGCGGCAATGGCGCGGAGGTCACCGGGGCCGGTGAGCGCCAGGATGGCAATTGGCCGTTCGCCGGGGTCGGAGGTGAGCAGCGTCGGGCGGCCGATGTCGGGGCCGAGGTTTTCGGCGGCGTCGTCGAGGTGCTCGCGCACCGCGAGCACCGTCTTGGCCATGTCGGTTCCCCACGCAAACTGCAGCGTGGTGGTTTCCTCGCCGTTGCGGCTCACCGAGCGCATGTCGACCAGCCCGGGGGTGGCCACCACCGCCTGCTCGATCGGCTCGGCGACGAAGCGCGAGACCTCTTCGGCCGCGGCGCCACGGTACGGGGTACGAATGGTGAGCACCGGCAGGGCGATGTCGGGAAGGAGCGAGACCGGCATCTGCCGGAGCGAGACCATGCCCAGCAGCACCAGCGCGAACACCGCCGAGACGGTGGTGACCGGTCGCTTGAGCGCGGCGGAGGAGAGCGACACCGGCGGCTCCCGTCAGGGCTGCTGGGTGGTGTCTTGCGTGGCGATCAACCGGATCGGCGCCTGGTGGGTCAGCGTCAGCTGGCCCTCGGTGAGCACCGTGTCGCCGGCCTTGAGCGGAATCAACCCGGTGCCACTGTCGGGAAGCACCTCGGTTTCGAGGCCGTTGCTGCGGCCCGGATTGATGTAGACCCAGTCGGCCTCGTTGTGATGGTCGACGAAGACCAGTGGCCGGTCGTCGCGCTCGATGATCGCTTTGGTCGGGACGATGACGCGGCCGTGCAGGCGCGTCGCCTCGAGCCGCACGTCGACATACATCCCGGGGCGCAGCACGCCGTCGCCGGTGACCCGGATCAGCGCGTTGCCGAGGTGCAGCGTCGAGTCGACCACCGGCAGGAGGGCGGCGATGGTGCCGCGGACCGGGTGATCGGGGCGGGCCGCGACCGTGACGTAGGCGTCGCCGCCGACGGTGACCAGCGGAATGTCGTGCTCCAGCACCCGGGCGTTGACCACCAGGTGCGTCATGTCGACGATCGACGCCACCTGGGTGCCGGCGCCGACGTGATCGCCGGCGGCGACACTGACTGATTCAATGACGCCGTCGAACGGTGCGGTCACGACGGCGTTGCGGAGCGCCAGCCGGGCCTTGTCGAGTGCCACCTGGGCGGCGGTGAGCCCCGACTGGGCCATGGCGTACTGGCGCCGGGCGTCGCTCGGCGCCTTGCCGGTGCCGGCCGAGTCGGGTTCGATGATGTTGCGGTAGTCGACCTGGGCCTTTTCGACCGACGCCTGGGCGGTCTCCACGTCGAGGAGGAGCGGCACCGAGTCGATCCGGACCAGTGCCTCGCCGGCGGTCACCTTGTCGCCGGCGTGGACCAGCACGGCGGTGACCACGCCGGAGGCCTGGGCTTCGAGGGTGGCGGTGGCGGCGGATTGGATCTGTCCGGTGGCGTCGACGGTGAGCACGAGGTCGCCTTCGCGGACCGGCTGGCCGACCACCGGGAGGGCGAGGGAGCCGGCCTTGGTGGTGTCACCGGCCGCGGGGTCGGTGGCGGCGTCGCTGTCGGCGGACTTCTTGTGGCAGGCGGACGCGGCGAGGGCCAGCGCCAGGGCGGTCGCCGCGGCACTGCGGCGCGGGAATCTGTTGAATACCGGAACGGCCATGCTGGCACTCGCGGCTGGGGTCTGGGTGCCGTGGCGGCGCGGTGGGCGTCGTGGCGGCGGGACAGGCCGGAAGTGGAATCGGGGTCTCGTTGCAAAGATAGTACGAAATGCGGGGGGCGTCGGTGTCAGGGGGTTCAGTGGCCGGCGGACACCACCGTATAGCGCACGACGCTCTGGAGGCCGTCACGATCCTCGTCGGTGCCCCAGAGTGTAGTCGACTCGGCCTCCCGAATGCGGACGGACCTGGGCAGTTGCACCGTCCCACGCTGGTTGCCGCGCGGATCCAGCTCGAGCCAGGTACGCACGGCTCCGACCGGGCGCAGGCCGATCCACGTGGTGGTATCGCGCCCGGCGACGAGGTAGTCGACGGGCGGGAACATCTTCGGGAGCTTGAGCTCGCGGGCCGCGGCCGCCATTTGTGGCGACCTCGCATCCCGGACTACGCGGTTGCGGATGCTGTCGGCGACCCGTGGGGTGATCCGGTCAGGCTCAAAGGCCAAGCGCACGGAATAGACCGTGTCATCGTTGCCGTCGAGTGAGACGACGGTGAACCCCGTCGGGTCTCCCTCGGGAACGGTGGCAACGACGAAACGAGACGCGTCTGAAGCGACGTCCCAGACAGGCTCGAGGCATTCCGGGACTGTGAGTGTGTGTCCGCGGATGGTTTGCCAGCAATCGTGATTCGGGAATTTCAGTGTTGCCGCCAGGCTGACTACGGTTCCGTCAACGCGCAGACGGAAGTACGCTCCCGGCGCGTCGCCGATGGCGGTTCGCCACGCGGCTGGTTGATGGGCGTCGGACGGAACGAACGTGTCATACAGGAGATCGCCATTCGGATAGATCGCCGCGACTGCCATCAGATCAGCCACGGGGATGCCGCGGCCTCTTGCCTCTTGTTCCGATCCAACACCGGTTCGATTGATCGCTGTTGGCAGTGGCACGGTCCGGATCAGCTTCCCCGACGTCGAGTAGAATGTCAGACGTTTCAGTTGGTCGTCGACGATCCAGACCTGATTGTCGACAGCGCCGAGCGTGTTCGGCCACGCAAACTCGCCGGGCCCGGCGCCGCGTCGCCCGATCCGGCGGATTGACGTGCCGTTTGAGTCCATGAGAAGGACTTGTGCGTCATCGGGTTGCGTGATGGCGATGGTGCCATCCCGAAGCACGGTGAGATCGGTGATCGAGCTCAGGCCCGCTCGATCGCCGTCAAGGCGGAATCCACGGGTCACGGAGAGGGGTTGACTGGCTTGCTGCGCCGCGGCGGGGGTCGTCACGATGACTCCCGCCGCGAGCATCACAAGGGCAAGATGGCCGTGCATTGTTGCCGGGGCCGCTCAGCGTGGCGCCGGCAGGCCATCGGAGTTCACGCCGACTGAGTGGTGCATTGATACTCAGCCGAACCGGTGCAGTAGCTTCCGCTCCCGGCCGTGCAGTCCAGATGGAATTCGTCACTCAGCTTCTGTGAGCAATAATCCAGGAGGGCCTGGCCGGTCAGGCACGTGCCGTCAGCATGGAAGGCGACTCCGTGATTGTCGCAGCTACCCTGCTCCCGCCTGATCGGCTGCGCGAAGAGACTGGTAGCTCCGACGGCACCAGCCAGCATCGAAAGAGTGATGATTTGTGAAGCACGCATGATAGGGACCTTCCTTTCCTTGGGTTTGAAGTCGACATGCAATCCGATGTCATTGACTAAGGTCGTAACGCCGCATTCAACCGCGCTATTCGGGTAGCCCCCGCGCGGCAACGTGCCCCAGCACAGAGTCCAACCGGGCGCTGTCCATCCCGGCTCGGTAATAGACGCCATTGATGATCACCATCGGGGTGCCCTGGCCGCCAAGTCGCATCGCCAGCGCAGCGTCACTGTCGATCGCCGGCACCGGTGCTGACGCTCGAGCACACGCAGCGAACGCTGCAGAATCCGGCACTGCCGCGTCGCGGGCGAAATCCGTGAACGACTTGAAGCCGAGCGAATCCTGCTCCGCAAACAGGAGGTCGTGGTATTGCCAGAATCTCCCCTGTCGGGCGGCGCATTCGGCCGCACGGGCCGCAGGATACGCGAAGCGATGCATGGCAAGGGGCCAATTGCGGTACACGACGGTGATCTCGCCGGGATACCTCGCTTCGGCCGCGTTCAGTGTCTTCTGGAACGTCTTGCAGAACGGACACTCGAAATCCGCAAACTCGAGAATCGTGACAGGGGCATCGCTCGGCCCGAGCCGGTGCCCGGCATCCAGATAATCGCGCCAATCCGGTATGCGCACCGGCGAGAAGTCCATTGGCGCGCCACGAATCGGATCATGGGTAAAGAACTGCCGCTTCACGACCGCCGCGGTCAGCACCACAAGGCAGGACACGGCCACGACGGCCAAGCCGTCCATCAGGGCGAAGCCTCGGATCCGGTGTGGATGCGAGCGGGCTGGAGTTGAGAGCAGTCGCGGCATGCAATCGGGAGTCTATGGCGCTGGGCCGCGCTCCGTCAGCCCCTCTTCCGGTCCCCCTCTTCAGGGAGCCTCGATGTCGGATGAGCGATTGAGTACACGGGCAACTTCCCTCACGACCGCAGCAGTTCCCCGAAAACCGTGTTCTCGCGCGATTCGCTTGAAGCGGTCGTGAACCGCGGCTACCGTGATTCGCAACCGGCCGGCAATCTGCTTCTCGAGTAGTCCGTCGTGACGCAGCACGGCCGCGGCCGCAAGCGCCTCGGTCATCCCGAGTTCCCTCGCCACGCGTCGAACGGAGGCCGTGAATCCATCGTCAGGTGGAACGTCAGCCTGTGCGCTGAGGCGGGTGGCCCTCGCAATCGGGTTCAGGTCGCGAGTCGGGTTGGTCCGGACCAATACCCCTGATGGCACGGGCCGCTTCGCCGCCGCAGACCTGGCAGATCGGTCCGTCGTGCTGTTGCCCTTCCCGCGGCCAACCAGGCGCGGCCGTGAATCTTGGCGTGCCAGCGGCTCGACGCGCGTCCTCGGCGCCATTCGGCATCCAATCGGTGGGCGCCCCCGTCGCCCGGCTCAGGCGAGGCGAGGCGAGGCGAGGCGAGGCGAGGCGAGGCGAGGCGAGGCGAGGCGAGGCGAATGTAACCCTTGCAATAGTCTAGGTTGATCCCCCCGTTTGTCAATACCGAGTGCCCAATGGTTACATCACGGCCGCGATGGCCCGCTCATAGGGCCTCACGCCCGCATCACCTTCACCCCATAGCGCTCGAACACCGTGTCCCGCGTCACCAGCGTGAGCCCCTCGGCCCTGGCCTGCGCCACCAGCAGCCGGTCGAACGGGTCGCGGTGATGCCAGGGAAGCTTCTGCAACTCCTCGGTGTGGCGCAGCAGCACCGGCAGCTCGGTAAATCCCGACTCATCCACCGCCTGGGATACCGTGCGCCGCGGCTTGAGCCGGCCGAGCGACGCCTTGATGGCCACCTCCCAGCCGGCAACGGCACTAACGTAGACCACCTCGGCATTGCGGATCACTTCCGCCGCCTTGCGATCGAGACGCGCCCCCTCCTCCCACCAGATCAGTACGTGGGTGTCGAGGAGGAGGCTCACTTGTCTGCCGGGGCGCCGAACGCGTCAACGACGCTATCGGGAAGCGGGGCGTCGAAGGCGGCGCCGACATGCCACTTTCCCTTCCCCTTGCCCGGCACGCGCAGCGCCTTGGTATCGTCGAGCGGCACCAGCAGGGCCTTGGGCTTCCCCGATTTGGTGATCATGACCTCACCTCCTTGTGCGACCAGTTCTACCAGCGCCGAAAGTCGCGTCTTGGCGTCATAGAGCGATACGGTCTCCCTTACGCCGGGTCTCTTTTTCGCGTTCATCATCCCCTCCTCGTCAGGCACCATAGTGCGTTTGACCAATCTGGTCAACTGGGTTGGAATGCCGCACCGTTGCGGCCGGGGACCTGACACGCCAGCCACGGGCCGAACACCGGTCTGGCGCGGCGCCGCCTTGACCGCCGCTCCGATGACGGCTAACTCAACGGGTACCAGAAAACGCAACGAATCCCCTCGCGGGAGTTTCCCGATGCTCCATTCCCGTCTTGTCGCGGCGGCCGGTGCGATCTGCCTGTTGGCCGCACCCGCCACGGCCCAGCAACCGGTCCGGTCGGTCACGCTGCGCGAGGCGCTGCGCCTCTCCGCGCAGTTCTCGCCGCTGGTCGTGCAGGCCAACGGGCAGGTGCGCAGCTCGGCGCTCGACGTCCGCCAGGCCAAGCTCCAGTACCTCCCGTCGCTGACCGTGTCGCCGCAGTCGGAGCTCGATCTGAGTTCGGGGCAGTCGCGGATCGACCCGGTGACCCAGCAGGTGATCAGCGGCAACACCAGCAACCTGTCGTACGGTGTCAATGTCAACGCCGAGTACCTGCTCTTTGACGGCTTTCAGCGAAGCCACAACATCCGAGCCGCCGAAGCCAGTCGGGCCGCCGCGAGCGCCGAGCTGGTGTCGAGCCGATTCGACAACGTGCTGGTCACCACCACCACGTTCCTTTCGGCACTCTCCGATCAGCAGCTGATCACCGCCCAGCAGGCCAACGTCACGCTGGCCGAGCGGCAGTACCGCGTTGCGGCGGCCAAGGTGAACGCCGGTTCGGGAAGCGTCACCGATTCGTTGACGGCGCGGGTGGCGCTCAACACCGCGCGGGCCGCGCTGCTCCAGGCGCAGACCCAGCTTGCCGCCGACGAGGCGTCGCTCGGCCGGCTGGTGGGTGTGGCGGGACGCGTCGTGGCGACCGATGACTCGTCGCTCTATCGCACCGCACCGCTCGACACCGCGGCGATCCTCGCCGTGGCGGTCGACTCGGCGCCGTCGGTAATCAGCGCCCGTGCCCAGACGGTGCAGGCGCGGGCCAACTACCAGGCCGAGAAGTCGCTCTACTGGCCCACCCTCGGCCTGTCGGCGAGCAGCGATTGGGCCAGCCAGAAGTCCAACGACTATCAGCTGACGGCGTTCCGCCAGCTGCGGCTCTACCTCTCATTCAACCCGTGGACCAACCTCAGCCGCGAGACCATCGTCTCCAAGCAGCAGATCCAGATGGAAGATGCCGAAGCGGCACTGGCCGACACGCGCCGATATGTCGTGGCACAGCTGGAACAGCAATTTGCCCAGGCGGCGGTGGCGCAGTCGGAGCTGGAGCTCGATTCGGCGTCGGTGACCGCCGCGCGGCTCGACGCGACCATTCGCGGTTCGCAGTACTCACTGGGCTCCGGCGACATTGTGGCGCTGCTCCAGGCACAGCAGAACCTCAACCAGGCCGAGATCAGCCTGATCAGCGCGCGGTACACGTACCTCCGGGCGGCGGCGACCATCGAGTCGATCCTCGGGCGGACGCTGCTCGACGAGGCCCTGCAGCCGGGTCAGTAGCGGCGCCGCCGCCGGCCTCACTTCTTCACCACCTCGAGCCGTCGCTCGGCGGTCACCGTCTGCCCGCCGCCGCTCACCGTCACCGTCACGCGGTATTCGCCGGGGTCGAGGTTCGCGATGACCAGCGAACGGTTGACGTCGAGCCGCGGGCCGCGCGCCAGCTGGCTCACCCGCACCGACATCATCGGCACCGATGCCGTGTCGCGGTCGGCGCGGTAGAACGCAAAGCCGATCTGATAGGTCGTCCCGGGTGTGAGTCCGCTCGCCTGCAGGTACGCCTGCACCGGCAGCTTGAACGGAAAGAGGTTGAGCGGATTGAGCGTCACCGGTGCCGAACCGGCGTCCCACTTCACGCCGAGGTCGGGGCGTCCGAACACCAGGCTGCTGATGGCGAGCGTGTCGCTGTTGCCGGGCACGGCAATCGGGCCGAACGCCACCGTGCCGCCGCGCCCCAGCTCCTGGGTGACGGTCAGCGAACCGCGATAGGTCCCGGGTGGGACCGTAAGTTCGACGAACGTCTCGATGAAGACGTTGCCGCCCTGCACGTCGGTGACCACGAAGGTGCGGGTGGTGTCGGTGCTGAACGTCGCGCCGTCGTCGCGCGCGGCGACCACATGGAATTGCAGCGGGTAGAGGACCCGTCCCGCCGCGGTTGCCTTCTGGTCGTACGCCAGCAACTGGCGGGCCGGGACGGCGCACGCCACCACGAGCCGCGACGCGGTGCGCCCCGCCGCGGTCCGCGCCAGGTCGTATGCCTCGATCCGCGGGGTGATCTGCCAGTCGAAGCGACGGGGAAATGCATCGGTCGACGTGAGCAGGTGCACGGCCGCGCTTCCGTCGATGGTGCGGTAAGGAAAGAGGTCCTGGTCGCTGATCTTCCGTTCTTCTTCTGCCGGCAGTTCGGTGTTGCGCTGGAGGTGCGCGGGGATGTTGTGCAGCGAGTCGAGCAACGTGCTGCAGTCCTCGCAGGTGGCGTCGGCGGCCGCGGTGTGAAGGTGCGACCACGCCAGCGGCGGGTGGTTGGCGCAGATGGCGCGATCCGCCCGGCAGAGCGTCTTGCGGGCGTCATGCACCGTGTGGAGGTCGATCGGGACGAGGCGGGATGAACCGGCGCGCTTCACGAACCCCGTCACGATGACGTCGTGCGCCCGCCGCCACGCCCAGATCGTGACGCTGTCGCCCTTGAGGGTGACGGTCACGCGCGGTGCACCCTGCCGCACCAGCACGGCACCGCGGCCGTCACGCCCGGTGCGCCAGCCGGGATACGCGCTGTCGGCCACCCGGAGCCGCCGGAAATGCTCGGCGAGTGATTCGCCGGCGGCGCGCCCCTCGCTGGCGTCGCGCCGCGCCCAGAACGCCGCCAGCCATTGAGGTCGGGCGGCCGGAGAGAGCGCACGCCACGCCTGCATTTCGGCGGGGCTGGCGACGGTTGCCAGATCGTTCCGGTACGCCGTGACGGTGGCGCTATCGCGGTTCGACGCGGCGGCGACCAGCAGGGAAGTGGCGTCGGCGGTGTCGCCGCGCGCGACGAGTGCGGCAGCGCGCATGATCGGCGTATCGGGCACCGGTGCGGCGGCGGGTTGGGCTGCCTGCGCGCCGAGCGCCGCTACGATGGCGCCAAGCAGGGTGAGGCCGCCAACCACGCCGCGCCGCCAGGAATTCATTGGATGCCGTGCTTCTCGATCCGGTAGATCCGGATGACCGGCAGGCCGTCCGCGTCGGTTTCGATCGCGGCAACGCGGTCCGCACTCCACGTCGTGTTGGAGAGGTATCCACCGAACGGCGCAGCCACCGCGCCGAGGTACCGGCCGTCCGGCCGGAAGACATCGAAGCGATAGGGCGTGCCATGGCCGCCGGTCTGCACCCAGAAGTTTCCAGCGCCGTCAGTGGCAAGTTCGTTCCAGAGCGGAAGCACGTTGGGGATGTCGCGCTCGGATGCCACCGCCTTGAGTGACGCGTTGCGGTCGACCATGGCATGGAACAGCGAATCACGTAACCCACGCGGCGCCGGCGCCGGAGCGACGCCGGTCCGGCCGAAGATCCGGACCGTGTCGCGGCCCGTGCGGCTTACCACGAACGTCTCCCGATCGGTCACACCGCTGACGACTTCGTCAGATGGGAGCAGAAGGGAACTCGACCTGCCCGCGAGCGGAATTGTGAAGGTTCCCTGGCCATACTGTGTCGTGACCAGCCACGAGCCGGATCGACCCGCCGCCGTCGGCACCGCGATCACATCCGACGCCGTGCCGTTGCGATCGAGGAAGTGCCATTCTGCGCGCGGCCAGATCTGTCCCTCGACCCTGACCCCGACGTGAATTCCGAATCGACCGAGGCTGTCGATGACCAACGGAAACATATCGCAGCACGCGGTCTGGAACGAAGCGGTCGGCTTGCCATCGAGCGTCATCACCGTTCCGCGCCGGAGCGTCGGGTCATGGATCATCACGGTGTCGTGATGGACCGCGACAATCGGCCGGCGGTACTCGCCGGGACCTTCGCCAGAACGCCCGAGCTGTCGGACGAATCGTCCGCTGCTGTCATAGAGCCGCACCACGGGAGGTTGAGTCTCCCATTCGACGATCCCGCCGGCTGATGTGAAGGCGATGCCGGACGGCCGATCCAGCTCCCCCGGGCTCCCCGCCGGCGGCTCGACGGTCGTCTCGAGCACCAGCTTCCACCCGTTGGTGTCGGCCCACGCCGTCGGGCCCGGGTTCATCACCTCGGTGATGCCGCCCGGAAGATGCGTGATGACCGGCCTGGCCAGCCGCTGGGCGCCGAGTGGTGCCGTGCCGGCGCCTACCGCCAGCACCGCCGCAACAACGCAACCTGCCATGCACATGGTGGATCCTCCGGACCGGCGAGACCCCCAACATTACACCGCGGCGGCCCGGATGCACCAACGGCACGCCGGTCGACTCTCCCCGCCCCCGCCTGACCCCCGGACGGCGCCGTTATCTTTCCCCTCCTTCATCAACCCGGGACCGCCCGTGCTCCAGACCGCCCTCGACAGCCGCCATCGCGCCCTCGGCGCCCGGATGATCCCGTTTGCCGGCTGGGAGATGCCGGTGCAATACGGCGGCATCATCGAGGAACATCAGGCGGTGCGCCAGCGGGCCGGTCTCTTCGACCTCTCGCACATGGGCGAGTTGTACGTCTCCGGCGCCCAGGCCGGCGCGGCGCTCGACTACGCCCTCGTGACCTGGCCGTCGAAGCTGGCGGTGGGCCGGGCCCATTACTCGATGATCTGCGCCCCCGACGGCGGCATCATCGACGACCTCATCGTCTATCGCCTCGGCGAGGCAAAGTTCCTCGTCGTCGCCAACGCCTCCAACGCCGACACGGTGTCGAAGGAACTGCGCCAGCGCCTCGACGGCTTCGACGCCGCGCTCGACGACGCGTCGATGCGCACCTCGCTGGTGGCAATCCAGGGGCCGCTCGCCCGGGAGATCCTCCAGCCGCATACCGGACTCGACCTGGCCCAGGTCAAGTACTACAGCGGCACCGAGACCACCGCCTGCGGCGTCCCCGCGCTGGTGGCACGCACCGGCTACACCGGCGAAGACGGCTTTGAACTCTTCGTCCTCTGGGCCGACGGCGGGCGCGTCTGGGACACCCTCCTCGCCGCCGGGCAGCCCAAGGGCCTCATCCCGGTGGGCCTCGGCGCCCGCGACACCCTGCGGCTCGAAGCGGGGATGCCATTATATGGACAGGAACTCACCCGGGAGACCACGCCGATCGAGGCCGGCCTGGGACGGGTGGTCAAGTTCGACAAGCCGGGCGACTTCGTGGGCCGCGCCGCGCTGGAGGCGGCGCAGGACGCCCCGCGCCAGCGCCTCGCCGGCTTCCGGCTCAGCGGGCGGGCCATCGCCCGGACGGGATATCCCATCTATCTTCCCGCCGCCACCGACGAGTGCGGCGCGGTGACCAGCGGAACCGCGTCACCGACCCTGGGGTTTCCCATCGCGATGGGCTACGTGCCGCCCGACGGGACCGCCGTCGGAACGACCTACGAGATCGGCGTGCGGAATCAGCGGGTGCCGGCGGAAGTGGTGACGCTGCCGTTCTACAAGAGAAGCCGCGAGCCGTGAACTTTCCCGAGCCCGGCAAGGCATCTGGTCGGTGGCCTGGGTAACGAGGAGCATCGAAGGTGAACGTTCCGGATAACCTGAAGTATTCCAACGATCATGAGTGGCTCGCCGTCAACGGCAAGACCGGCACGGTGGGCATCACCGAGTACGCTGTCGAGCAGATCGGCGACATCGTCTACGTCGAGCTCCCCGCCGAGGGGACGATGGTCGAGGCGACGAAAGCGTTCGGTGTCATCGAATCGGTCAAGGCGGTGAGTGAGCTGTTCGCGCCGGTGTCGGGAAAGGTCGTTGCCGTCAATACCGCGCTGGCCGACACGCCGGAGACCGTCGCGAGTGATTGCTACGGCGCCGGCTGGCTGATCCGGATCGAACTCGGCAATCCCGCCGACCTCGACCAGCTCAAGGACGCCGCGGCCTACCGCGCGATGATCTCGGCCAGCTGATCGGCGGCACGATGAACGAATTCGCTGTCCGTCACGTCGGCCCTCGCGCCGACGACATCGACGCCATGGTTGCGGCCCTCGGGTACCCGTCGCTCGATGCGTTCATCGCCGCGGTCATTCCCGCAGGTGTCGCCAGCAGCAGGCCGCTCGACCTCCCCGCCGGCCGCTCCGAGCACGACGTGCTCACCACGCTGCGAGACCTCGCGTCGCGCAACGAGGTCTTCCGCTCCTACATCGGCATGGGCTACTCCGGCACCATCGTTCCGCCGGTGATCCAGCGCAACGTGCTGGAGAATCCCGGCTGGTACACCGCCTACACGCCGTACCAGGCCGAGATCGCCCAGGGCCGGCTCGAGGCGCTGCTCACCTTCCAGACCATGGTGAGCGACCTGACCGCGTTGCCGGTGGCCAACGCGTCGCTGCTCGACGAAGGAACCGCCGCCGCCGAAGCGATGGCGATGACCATGGCGGTGACAAAGCACACCGGAACACCGGTCTGGCTGGTCGACGCCGGCTGTCATCCGCAGACCATCGCTGTGGTGCGCACCCGGGCCGAGGCGCGGGGCATCGAGATCCGGGTCGGCGAGCCGGCGGCGTTCGAGTTCGGCGCCGACATCGTCGGGTGCCTCCTCGCCTATCCGGCCAGCGACGGCGCCGTCGTCGACTGGCGCGAGGTGTGCAACCGGGCCCACGCCGCCGGCGCGGTGGTGACGGTGGTGACCGACCTGCTGGCGCTGGCGCTGCTCGAGCCGCCGGGCGAATGGGGCGCCGACATCGCGGTGGGCAATTCGCAGCGCTTCGGCGTGCCGTTGGGCTATGGCGGTCCGCACGCGGCGTTCTTTGCCACGAAGGATGTCTACAAGCGTCACATCCCGGGGCGGATCATCGGCGTCTCGAAGGATGCCGACGGCCATGCCGCGTTCCGCATGGCGCTGCAGACCCGCGAGCAGCACATCCGGCGCGACAAGGCGACCAGCAACATCTGCACGGCACAGGTGCTGCTGGCGGTGATGGCGGCGATGTACGCGGTGTGGCACGGCCCCGAAGGCATCCACCGCATCGCGCGGCGGGTGCACGAGCGGGCGGTGCTCCTGGCGCGCGCCCTCCAGCAGCTTGGCTGCACGGTGGTGCATGAGCACTTCTTCGACACCGTCGCGGTGCGTCTCGACCCGCCGCGCGCCGACCTGGTCATGGGCGCGGCCCTCGACCGCCGGATCAACCTGCGGCGGTACGCTCCGGATTGCCTCACCGTGGCGCTCGACGAAACCGTGTCGCTCGACGACCTTGCCGACGTGGTGGCGGCGTTTGCCCTCGACGAGGTGACGCCGGCGGTCGACGCGCACGGTGCCACGGGTGACGCGATCCCCACCGCGCTCCGGCGCACCAGCGGCTACCTCACGCACCCGGTGTTCCATCGGTACCGCTCCGAAACCGAGATGTTGCGGTACCTCAAGTCGCTCGAGAACAAGGATCTCTCGCTCACCGCGGCGATGATCCCGCTCGGCTCGTGCACCATGAAGCTCAACGCCACCACCGAGATGATGCCGGTGAGCTGGCCGGCGTTCGGGGCGATCCATCCCTTCGCGCCGCGCGACCAGGCGGCGGGCTACACCGAACTCTTCCAGCGGCTCGAAGCCGACCTCTGCGAGATCACCGGCTTTGCGGCCTGCTCACTGCAGCCCAACGCCGGCTCGCAGGGCGAGTTCGCCGGGCTGATGACCATCCACGCCTATCACCGGGCGCGGGGCGAGGGACATCGCAACGTCTGCCTCATTCCGATCAGCGCGCACGGCACCAACCCGGCCAGCGCCGTGATGGCCGGCATGCAGGTGGTGGTGGTGGCATCCGACGAGCGCGGCAACATCGATGTCGCCGACCTCAAGGCGAGGGCGGCGGAGCACGCCGGCCGGCTTTCGGCCCTGATGGTGACGTATCCGTCGACGCACGGCGTCTTCGAAGGGTCGATTCGCGAGATCTGCGACGTGGTGCACCGGCACGGCGGGCAGGTCTACATGGACGGCGCCAATCTCAATGCGCAGGTGGGGCTCTGCCGTCCGGCCGAACTCGGTGCCGACGTCTGCCACCTCAACCTGCACAAGACATTCTGCATCCCCCACGGCGGCGGCGGCCCCGGCATGGGCCCGATCGCCGTGGCGAAACACCTCGCGCCGTTCCTCCCCGATCACCCGGTGGTGCCGCTGGGACACGCGCACTCCTGCGGCACGATCTCCGCCGGGCCGTGGGGAAGTCCCAGCATCCTTCCCATCTCGTGGGCGTATATCCAGCTGATGGGTGGCGAAGGGCTCACCTGGGCGACCAAGGTGGCGATTCTTTCCGCCAACTACATCGCGAAGCGGCTCGCCGGGCAATACGACCTGCTCTACGCCGGGGCCCACGGGCTGATCGCGCACGAATGCATCCTCGACACCCGGCCGTTCAAGCAGAGCGCCGGCGTCGACGTCGAGGACATTGCCAAGCGGCTCATCGACTACGGCTTCCACCCGCCCACCGTGTCGTTCCCGGTGCCGGGCACGCTGATGGTCGAGCCCACCGAATCGGAATCGAAGGAAGAACTCGACCGCTTCGTCGACGCGCTGCTGATGATCCGTGAGGAGATCCGCGAGGTCGAGTCGGGTGTGGCGTCGCGCGACGACAACCTCCTCAAGCGGGCGCCGCACACCATGTCGTCGGTAATCGCCGACGAATGGACCCGGCCCTACCCGCGCGAGCGCGCGGCGTTCCCGGTGCCCGGGTTGCGGGAGCGGAAGAGCTGGCCGACGGTCTCGCGAATCGACAGCGCCTACGGCGATCGCAACCTGATGTGCACCTGTCCGCCGGTCGAGGAATACGCGTAAGGGCGCGTGGTCATCCCGAGTGAAGCACGCGCCATGCGCGTGCGAAGTCGAGGGATCTGGCTGCCCGTGCCTCACGGAGCCAGATCGTTCCATTGAGGGTTCACCCTCTCGATCAGCGCGACCTTTTTCGCACGACGCCAGTTCTTGATCTGTTTCTCGCGCCGGATCGCCGCCATTGGATCGGTGGCTGTCTCGACGTAGACGAGGCGTCGGACAACATAGTTTGCGGTGAAGCTTCGTTGGTGCCCCAGTCTGTGCTCAGCGAGACGTCGTTCCAGGTTGTTCGTCACGCCGACATAGAGCACTCTGGACCGGCTGGCGAGGATGTACACGAAATAGCTCCCCATGTTTCTGCTCCCTGGTACCGTCTCCAGAGTAGCTCGATCGGATTCCGGATAGGGCCCCCCGGAGCGCGCTCAGGTTCCTTCCGATGCGCTCCAACCGGCACTGCTCGGCAATCGGGCAGCCAGATCCCTCGACTCCGCAGACCCGTTGCGTCTGCTCCGCTCGGGATGACAAGCCGGGGCGCCCGTGTAGCTTCACCACATGCGCCTCCCATCGCCACTGCTTCTGATCGCGCTCGTCACACCCCTCTCCGCACAGATTCCGGCAGTTCCGTTTCACGCCGGCATGGTCGTTTCCCGCTCGATCCGCATCGAGCCCGGGACGTACCACGCGCCGGCCGGCGACTCCGGAGCAATCGTCGTTCGCGGGTCCCATGTTACGGTGGACCTGAGCGGCGTGACGCTCGTCGGCAATGACGACGCCGACGATCCCGATCGCTTCACCGGCACCGCCGTCCGGATCGACGGCGGGACAGACGTCACCGTGCGCGGGCTCAGGGCCCGCGGCTACAGGGTGGGGATCATCGCCCGCGGCGTGCGCGGTCTCAGGCTGCTCGACAACGACCTCTCGTACAACTACCGGCCCCGGCTCTACAGCGGCATCACCAAGGAGAGCCTGGTCGACTGGCTCGACTATCACCAGAACGAGCACGACGAGTGGCTCCGCTACGGCGCCGGGATCTATCTCGACGACATCCACGGCGGCGAACTGCGCGGCAACACGGTGCGCGGCGGCATGGACGGCGCCATGCTGACGCGCTGCGACTCACTCAACGTCTGGAACAACGACTTCTCGTTCAATTCCGGCGTCGGACTCGGTCTCTATCGCACGTCGTACGACACCATCATGCACAACCGCATCGACTACGACGTTCGCGGCTACTCCGACGGCTATTACTACCGCGGCCAGGATTCGGCGGGGCTGCTCATCTACGAGCAGAGCAGCTACAACGTGGTGGCATACAACTCGGTGACCCACGGCGGCGACGGCCTCTTTCTCTGGGCCGGCCAGACCACCATGGACAGCGGCACCGGCGGGTGCAACGACAACCTCTTCTATCACAACGACTTCTCGTATGCGCCCACCAACGGGATGGAAGCGACGTTCGCGCGCAACCGCTTCGTCGACAATCGGGTGGTGGGAAACTGGCACGGCCTCTGGGGCGGATACTCGTATCAGTCGGTGGTGCTCGGCAACCGGTTCGGCGCCAACATCGAAGGCATCTCGATCGAGCACGGCCAGGACAACGTGATCCGGGGCAATGGTTTCGACGGCGACACGGTCGACATCCACCTCTGGTGGAGTGGCCCGCCCGATACCGGTTGGGGCTACGGCAAGCATCGCGACACGCGATCAATCGGTTACCGGATCAGCGACAACACCTTCCGCGGTTCGCACGTCGGCGTCTGGATCAACAACACGCAGGCAGACACGGTGGTGCGCAACGCCTTTGTTCGCGTCGACACCGCGGTACGGCTCAGCGGCGACAGCGCGACGGCGGTCGTCGAGCGTGCCAGTCGAGCGCCCGGGACGGTGGCGATTCCCGACAGCGATCGGGTGGCACCACTCCCGGGTGGCATGGCTGCGATCGCGTCGCCGGCGCTCCAGCGCGGTCGCGCCGGCATGATCATCGGCGAGTGGGGACCATACGACTGGCGGAGTCCGTTGCTCTGGCCGATCGGAACCGGCGAGGCAACGCCGCTCCGCTTGCGCACCCTTGGCCCCGCCGGCACCTGGCGCGTGGTGGCCCGTGACGGCGTCGCGCGATTGTCAGCGAGCAGCGGGCATATCGGCGACACCCTCACCATCACGCCCGCGACTGGCCGGGAGGACGACTTCTCGGTGACGCTGGAGTACCATGGCGGTGCGGTGACCTCACCGTTCGGCGAGCACGTCGCCGCGGGGGCGCCGGTGCGGTTCAGCTGGAGCCGCTTCAATCCGGTTGGCGCGTGGCACGTGGTCTTTGTCCCGTGGGATTCCACCACCGCGCCGCTCGACGACGCGGCGGCGATCACTCGCGCGCTTCGCGGCACGCCGGTGGCGACGCTCGACACCAACCGCCTCGACCTCACCTGGTACGGTCCGCCGCAGAAGGCGATTCCGCAGGCCGACGTGCTGACCGGTGCCACCGCGACAATGACGCTTGCGGCCGGGACCTATGTGCTCCGCACCATCGCCGACGATGCCGTGAAGGTGTATGTCGACGATCGGCTCATTCTCGCCGACTGGGTGCCAGGGGAATCACACGTCAAGGAAGTGCCATTCACCGCAACGGCCGGCACCCATCGGCTGCGCGTGGAACACCTGCAGAAGGACGGTTGGTACGAGTTGCGGGTGGATGTGGCGAGAGTTCGTTAGCGCGCGCGGGTCGGTGGTTTCGGCGGACGGCGCGGCGGCTCTGGCGGACGGGGCGGTGGGCGAGAGGGCCTCTCGCTCCGCGCTCACGCATCCGCGTCCGTGGTACTGGGTCAGGCGTTGGCCCGCTAGCTCCGCGAATCGTCGCTGCGAGGCCCTCTCGCCCGCCGCCCGACAACGCCCTGCACCACGGTCGGGAATGCGTGGCCGGACAACGCTGGGCGCTCCGACATCAATGGCCCATCATGCTGTCCATCATCATCTCGTGCCCCATCGCATGATGCGCGTTGCGCTGGTACGCCAGGAACTCGTGAATCGCCGCGATCGCCGTGCTGTCACTGCTGCTGATCCGCACCTCGGCGCCGGCCGGCCGGTCACGTTCCTGGTAGCCGATCATCCCGTGGCGGGCTGACATCACGTCGGTCCCGGGAACCTTTTCATCGTGGACAGCGAACGGCTTGCTGAAGTCTCCAGCGGCGAAGTCGGCGGCGATGGCATGCATGTGTTCCCGGATGGCGGCGATGCCGGCGCTATCGGTGGCGTCCTGCCGCTCCAGGACGATGCGGCCGCCGTCGGGAAGATCCTCGAAGACATGCTGCGACGTGTACTGGTCCACCCCCATGACGGCGGCGCCGCGCGCCTGCATGGCGGCATAGGAGGTGTCCGCCCCGGGGGCGGGGGCCGGGGCCGGAGCGGCGGCGGACTTCGCCGGTGGCCGGTGGCAGGCAGCGGCGAGGGCGATTGCGGTGAACACGGCGGAGCGGCGCATGGCGGGAATCTCGCCCCCCGGTAACAGATCCGCCAAGGGCGGCGCCACCGTCGCGCATCGGGCTATACTCCCGGCAACCCCGGACCAGCGGAAACGCCATGAATCGACTCGACATCGGCTTCGTGCTGCAGCGTGCCATCGAGACGTACGTCAAGTTCTGGCGCACCATGCTGGGGCTCGCGCTCGCGATCCAGATCCCTGTGGCGCTCATCGACGCGCTGCTCACCGGCAGCTCGCTGCTCGCCGGCCGCGTCATCCTTGGCCTCGTGAGCCTGGTCGTTTCGGTCGTCGCCGGCGTGGTGGTGAGCGGCATGTTCGTGCTGCTCTTCGACGACGTGCGCGACGGCCGCCAGGACCGCACCATCGCCGAATACTTCAACGCCACAACACCCCGCTTCGGCCCGCTCTGCATCACCGGATTTCTCGTCGGTCTCGGCGTCTTCGGCGGCTTGCTGCTGCTTGTCGTCCCGGGGGTCATCCTGATGGTATGGTGGTCGCTTTCGGGTGTCGTGGTGATGCTCGAGCAGAAGGACGGCACAGCCGCGATGCGCCGCTCGAAGGAAATCGTCCGCGGCAATGCCTGGCGCCTCTTTGGGTTGATCCTGCTCAGCAGCATCATGGCCGGGGTGGTCACTGCGATCACCGGTGCGGTGCTCACGCTGGTCCTGCCGGGCGCCGGCAGCTTCGCCAGCGTCTTCGTCGGCAGTCTCGCCGGTGTCATCGCCCTGCCGTTCTCGTCGATCGTGCCGGTGGTGGCGTATTTTGACCTGACCGCGCCGGAGGCGATCGGAGCCGACCAGGCCTGATCGGGCGCGGCCCGTTACCTGAACGAAAGCCAGCCATGTCACACCGTTCGTTGCCCCTCGTGGTGGCGCTCCTTGCCGTGGTGCCGATCGCGCCGCTTCCCGCCCAGGGCGCCCTCTTCACCGCCGACCGCTACCTCGCGCTGGAGCGGGCGTCGTCGCCGGTGGTCTCGCCGGACGGCAAGACGATCCTCTTCACCCGCAGCACCGTCGATCAACGCCACGATCGCTGGACCTCGGCGATCTGGTCGATGGATGCCGACGGCGGATCGTTGCGTCCGGTCGCCGACGGTTCTGACCCACGCTGGTCGCCTGACGGTACGCGCATCGCGTACCTGGCCCAGGCCAACGGAGCAAGCCAGCTCTTCGTGCGGTATGCCGACGGGGCCGGGCCGCCCATCCAGGTGACCTCGGGCGCCGAATCGCCGTCGGCGTTTGCGTGGGCCCCGGACGGCCAGTCGCTGGCCTTCACCGCGCTCGTCCCCGACTCGTCCCAGTGGACCGTTCCGGTGCCGGCTGCACCGACGGGAGCGCAGTGGACGCCGCCGCCCCGGGTGGTTGACCAGGTGGACTTCCGCGCCGATGGCGAGGGCTACCTCCGCGACGGCTGGGTGCAGCTCTTCGTGGTGCCGGCGTGGGGCGGCGCGGCGCGGCAGCTGACCAGGGGGACGTTCAACGTCGGCGCTCGCGCCGTCGGCCTTCCCGAGTCGCCGACAATCGCGTGGATGCCGGACGGCAAGTCGATCGTCGTCGACGGCAACGATGCGCCCGGCGCGCCGCTGCAGTACCTCCGCTCCAATCTCTACGCGGTCGACGTGGCGAGCGGCACCGAGCGACGCCTCACCCCCGACAGCGGCTGGTGGCATGCCCCAGCGGTGTCGCCCGACGGGAAGTGGATCGCGTACCTGGGCATGCCGGCCACCACCGCGCTGTACCACACCTCGGCGGTGTACCTGATGCATCCCGACGGCAGCGCCATTCGCGACATCACCGCGAGGTTCGATCGCGATCCGGACGCGCTGCATTGGGCGCCCGACAACCAGACCATCTGGTTCCAGGCCGAGGATCACGGTTCGGTCAACCTCTACACCACCAGTGTCGATCCGAAGAAGAGTGGCGCGAAGCCCGCCACCAACGGCACCCACGTCCTTGCGCTGGGCGACATCGCGGCGAAGAACGACTTCGGCGTGGTGGCGCGGAGTGCGCCTTCCGCACCGGGCGACATCTACTCGTTCCAGCTCAGGAAGCCCTGGCAGCTGCAGCAGCTCACCCACCTCAACGATGTCGCGCTTGCCGGGGTGGCGCTGGGCGACATGGAGGAAGTCGACTACAACGTCGGTGAGACGGCGCTGCAGGGCTGGGTCATCAAGCCGCCGGGGTTCGACCCCCAGAAGAAGTATCCGCTGATCCTCGAGATCCACGGCGGGCCGACCTCGATGTACACCGTCGGGTTCAGCGCGTCGTTCCAGAACTTCGCGGCCAATGGCTACGTGGTGCTGTTCGTCAATCCCCGGGGCTCCACCGGCTACGGCAGCGCCTTCGGCAACGCCATCGCCGACAACTATCCCGGAGTCGATTACGACGACCTGATGGGCGGCGTCAATGAGGTGATCGGCCGCGGCTGGGTCGACACCACCCGGATGTACGTTGGCGGCTGCAGCGGCGGCGGGGTGTTGAGCAGCTGGGTCATCGGGCACACCAGCCGTTTTGCGGCGGCGGCGGTGCGCTGTCCGGTCACCGACTGGCTCTCGATGGCGGGCGAAACCGACATTCCGGGTTATACCAACGCCCTCTTTGCCAGGCCGTTCTGGGAAGACGCCGCCGAATGGCTGAAGCATTCGCCGCTCATGTACGTCGGTTCGGTGACCACGCCGACTCTGTTGATGGTGGGCGCCGAAGACATGCGCACACCGGCGCCGCAGTCGGAGGAGTTCTACACCGCCCTCAAGGAGCGCGGCGTGCCGGCCGAGTTGCTGCTGTTCAGTGGTGAGCACCACGGTACCACGTCGCATCCGTCCAACTGGATCCGGACCCAGGAGTACATGCTGAGCTGGTACGGGGCGCACGTGCGGAAACCGTGATCGTGATTGATGCCACGATCCGGCGATCTCTGCGGGTGTTCAACCGGCGACCGCTGTACCGGCAGCGTCACGATCGGTCCCGCCTGATTGTGGGTCACTCTTTGCACCGCTCGTACCCGGGGTGATATTGGGGGAGGCCGACCCGACCCGACCCGACCCGACCCGACCCGACCCGACCCGACCCGACCCGACCGGGCCGGCCCGCAGCCGATTCGCGGACGGGGCACCGGTTCCGGACATGGAGGGGCTGTGACGAGGCGGATCAGGCAGGTTCGGCGGGTGGTTGCCCGGAAGCGGTTGGACGACCCCGAGTTGCGCGCGCTGGCAAGGGCGCTGAAGGAGAGCCGGGGCCTCACCATGAAGCTTGCCGAGGCGGCGGTGTTGCGAGGAACGGGGTGCGGCGAGGCAGCGACGGCGGGCAGGCTCGGCATTTCGATGGCGGCGGTGCATGGGCGGATGCGGCGGGTGTACCAGGAACTGGACCTGCCCGACATCACTGATCTCGTGCTCCTGGTGGCGCAGCTGCGAGACGGCTCGGGTAACGGAAGTGCGGGTACCTCGGCAGGTATACCTTTGGAGGAATAGCATACATGGTGACCGAACCGCAGGATTGGAGCACCGCGCCGGCCGGTGGCGTTTGCCGCTGCGGCGGTGCGGATACCCAATTCATCCGGAGGCACCATGTTCCGCATCCTGCGTTCCCGTGCTGTGGCGTTGGGGGCATTTCTGGCGGTCGCGATCATCGCGGCCTGCCAGAGCAACCCGGCGACGGAGTTGCTCCACAATTCGAAGGCGAACGTCGATCCGCCGTGCGGACTGGGCGGATGCAATCCGCCGGAACTGCCGATCCGGTTTGATTCGGCTTATGGCGACAGCGTTCACGACACAGGTGATTCGGTCTTGGCGACCAATTTCTTGATCGACACGGCTCACGCGAATCGAAGGGTGTCCGACACGATCTGGATCGCATGGCACGTTGGGCCGAACCCGGACGACACGACTGTAACGGTTGCAACCGAAGCGATTGCCAATTGCACAATCCCCAGCAGCTGCGGGATCGCCGGGTACTACGAGGATCCGAACCCGATTACGCTTGATCCCGACGAATCGACGGAGGTAACGGGTTGGTATCTTACGGTCGACACAACATGGACGGGGACGGGCACTCTAATCATGAACGCGGGGGCGGGTCAGGGAACGCATCCGTTCCGGATCTATACTCACCCTCATTGAGCGCCGCTCGGCACGCTCCCGTGAGCGTCGTTGCGACGCTATTGCCGATACTCTGGGTAACGGCCTGCACCCACACCGCGCCGTTCGTCACCGGGTCGTACGGCGCGGTGGGGCCGTTTCGCGAGATCGCCGGAGAAGGCCAATTGACGGTACTCGTGGCATCGTCGGCCTACTGGTCCACCGACGGACGCGGGATCATCTACCTGCCCGAACTCGCCGTGCTGCCCGCAGGTGGAGGGAGTGCCACTTGGGACTTCGGTGGCGGTGGATTCTCGGCTCCGGCGATTGACGCGGCCGGCCGCATATTGGTGCAGATGAACGAGCCGGTCAATCCGGATCATGTCCTTCCGTTCCCAGTCAATTGGCACGCGGAATATTGGCTCGCGGATACCGGTCGCCCGTGGTCGCTTCGCAGGCAGATGTTGACCCTTTATCACGACAAGCTCGGAACACCGACCGTGAGCTCCAGCACGGTCAATTGGCTGCTCCGAGCCAGCTGGGCCGGCCCCGACACGTTTGTCGCGGTGGGCCAGAACCTCAATCCCAACGGCACCTTCACCACCTTGGGCGTCTATCGCGGCGTGATCGTCGACTCGGCGACCCTCACCGGCCCCCTGCCGGGGACCGCCGGCCAGGCCCATTTCGGCTTCGCCAATGGCGGCCACACCGTGGTGTTCAGTGACAGCACGTCGCTCAACCTGTGGACCGAGAGCTTCGACACGCCGGGCGCACCGACGGTGATCGCCACGCTGCCCGACACCACCGATCGGAGCATTGTCGACCTGTCGTGTGGTGCGGCGCGGTGCGTGATCGTCACGACCGAACTGATCCCCGCAATTCCCGGCACCAAGGCCCACATGGGCGCCACGCTCTGGGAGGTCGACGTCGCCACCGGCGCACTCACTCCGCGGTGGAGCTTTACCGGCCTGCCGCCGCTGGCGGCGCTGCCAACAGCAGTCGCGGTGTCGCCGACCGCCGGTGACGTGGTGGTGGTGCAGAACAAGCAGCTCTACCTCCTCCAGGGCGTGCTGCCGGATTAGCATTTCGCGATGCACGCCAAGTTCGACTCCCTGATCCCATGACCGGCACCGACATCGCCGATTCGTTGCGTCAGTCGCCCGCCGTCCGCGACGCGGCCGCGCGGTGGCAGCGGCTCCGTGAAAGAACGGTCCCGGCCGTCACCCGCTTTGCCCCGTCGCCCACCGGCGAACTGCACCTCGGCCACTTGGCGCACATGCTCTGGGTTTGGGCGGTGGCGCGAGCCGTTGGCGCCACCATCATCGTCCGGATGGAGGATCACGACCTCACCCGGTCCGACCCCGCGTTCGAACAGGCGATCCTGCGCGACATGGATTGGCTGGGATTCGATGCCGACGGCGTGTCGCGTCACTCGCTCGACAGGCATCCCTCGTCATACCGTCAGAGCGACACGCCGGAGCTCTACGACGCGGCGTTCGAACACCTGACCCGCGCGGCTCCCGCCTACGGTTGCAGCTGCACCCGTGGCGATCTCGAGCCGCCCGACGACGCCGGCGAGCGCCGCTACCCCGGCACCTGCCGCGGTCAGCCCGTTACGCGCCCCGGCCGGCATGTGGTGCGTGTCGAACTCCCCGACCAGCCGCTGCCGTTCGACGACCTTCGGCTCGGCCCCCAGCTGCAGCACCCGGCACGATCGCACGGCGATCCTGTCATCCGCGATGCCCTCGGCCAGTGGACTTACCAGTTCTGCGTGGTGGTCGACGACATCCGCCATGGCGTCAACCTTGTTGTCCGCGGAGAAGACCTGTTGGCCTCTACCGGCCGGCAACTGCAGCTGGCGGCACTGCTCGGCCGGACCACGCCGCCGCTGACTCTCCACCATCCACTGCTCACCGCGCCGGACGGTCGCAAATTGAGCAAGCGCGATCGGAGCGAAACGGTGCGGGCGATGCGGGAAGGAGGCCTGACCGCAGAAGAGGTCTGCGTGATGGCGGCGGAGCGGGGCGGGTTCGATCGGGTGGTGTATGGCCCTCAGCCGGAGGTGCCGTAGAGCAGGCGGTATACGGCGAGGTTTGTCATCACCAGGCGGACGTACGTCCGCGTCTCGGCGTACGACATCCGTTCGACGAAAGCCTCCGGATCATCGAGTGGTTGCCGCACCGCCGCACCGCTGCGTGCGTCACCGCTCAACGGCGCCCGGCTCCATTGGTCCACCCGCGATGTGCCGGCGTTGTACGACGCCAGCGCCCGTTGCACGTCGGGGTACCGGGCGATCGCCTGCGCAAAGTGGTGCAAGCCGAGCGCCAGGTTCACGTCCGGGATCCACAACATCGCCGGGTCGAAGTCGGGGAAGTTCAGTACGAACGCGAGGTCGCGGCCGGTGGCGGGCTCGATCTGCATCAGCCCGCGCGCGCCGGCGTGCGACGTCGCCGTCGGATCGAAGCCCGACTCGCGCCGGATCACCGCGGCGGCCAGCAGCGGATCGACGTGCTCGCGCCGCGCGTCACCGGTGAGCGTCGCCCCGAACGGCAATGGATACAGCAGCCGCCAGATCATCGAGTCGCGCGGCGCGCCGGCGGCAACGGCACGCAGCGCCATCCGCGATGCGGTGGTCGGGTAATGTGCGGCGTCGAACGCCTCGGCGGCACGAAGCGCGTCGGCAGCGTTGGTCGACGTGGCAATCAGGCGCTCCCGCTCGAACTGCGCCTCGGCGTCGAGACCCAGTCCGTCGAGGCGCCCGATCCGCGCAAAGTATCCCGCCAGGGCCGGCGGCATCGTGACGGTGTCGGCTGCCGCCGCATGCCACGGCACGGTATCGAGCCGTGCCGCGGCAAGCTCCGCGTAGTAGTCCTCCGGGCCGGCGTTGAGCAGTGCGAGGTAATCCGCCCGGGCCGACGCGCGCTGTCCCATCGCGTCGCGGGCCCGCGCCAGCCAGTACATCATCGCCTCGCCGTCGACGCCGCTCCCCTTGCGACGCGCCATCCCGCGCGCCAGGTCGTTGGCCGCGGTGCCCGGCTTGCCATGCTCGAACGCGATCAGCGCCGCCAGTACCAGGGCATGATCGCGGAACGCGCTGGTCGGATAGCGCTCCGACAGCGTCAGCAGGTCACTCCGTGCCGTGCTGGTGCGGGAATCGTCGATCGCCAGGTCGCCGAGGAGGAAGAGCGCGGTCGACGCGACCGTGGTGTCGGCGCGGTATCGCTGCACGATGTGGCGCAGTTCGCTCGTCGCGGTGGACTGGTCGCCGCTCCGCAACACCGCCCGCGCGTGAGCATAGGCGGCGGGCGCCAGGTACGGGCCGCTCCGGATTGCCGCGAACTGGCCGGCGGCGTCATTCCACTTGTCGAGGTCGCCCAGCGCGGTGCCGTAGCGAAAGCGATCGGCCGCGTCGAGCGCGCCCTGCAGCGAGGCGCGCGCGTATTGCGACGCCGCCTCGGCGGGGCGGTTGACCAGGGCGGCGCGCCGGGCCACCAGCAGGCGCTCCTCGCGGCTGAACGGCGGGTCGAGCCGGTCGACGAGGTCGATCGCGTCCTGCGATTCGCTCGTCGACGTGTTGCTGCCGATGCGGCGCGCCAGCTCCGCGGTGAGCGTCCGGCGCCCGGCCGGCGACGAATCGCCGCGCCACCGCACCCGGATTGCCGCGGCCCACGCGCCGAGCCGGTCGTAGCGCGACGCGGCGCCGGCGTAGTCGTTGATCCGGTCGCGGGCCAGCGCTTCGGTCCATGGGATCCGCGCCGTCGCGGCGGGATCGGCCACCCGGTCGTAGAGGGCTTGCCGCGCCGCGGAGTCTGCGGTGACCCCTGCCGCCCGGAGCCAGAGCCAGTCGGCGATATCGGGCAGCAACCCCGCCGCCTCGCGATAGATCGCCGCCGCCGAGTCGAGCTGGTTCAGCCGGTCGTAGGAGCGCGCCAGCAGCACCAGCCGCAACGCCTGTTCGCCGGCGCTCCGGCCTGCCGGCTGGGCCGCCGCGGCGAGCGCGTGCGACAGTGCGTCGAGGTTGCGCTGGTCCGAGAGTGCCGCCTGCGCCAGCAGCCGCTCGCCAAGCCGGTCGAAACGGGTGTCGAGCCACGGCTGGTGGTCGAGCAGGCGCTGCACCGTGGTCCATCCCTGCCACGCCGCCGCGGCGCGCGCCGCAAGCATCACCGCGTCAGGCGTGCGCGTGGTTGCCGACGAGAGCGCCGGTGCCAGGATCTGGGTGGCGTGCCACGGCTGGCCGGCGAGAATCGCCGAATCGGCGCTCAGCAGGACATCCTGCGCCGACAGGGGAGCGGCGCCAAGGCAGAGCATCATCACGAACCACGAACGCATCGCCGAAACATACCGGCGTCCGGCAATGGACGCAGGATCGCGCGTCGCGCGCTACTGGCTCAGCATCCAGCTGGTGACCGCGGCAGTCGTGCCGTCCGACCAGGTGATCGTGCCGGTGCCGGACTGGTCGAGCGCCAGCGTCGCGAGCGTGGCACCAGTGCTGATCCGCTTGATGGTGCCGGTGAGGTTGCGCACCGCGTTGTCGGCGACGGTGATCGCAAAGACCTGGTCATGCGCACTGTCGGCGACGCTCCACCCCGTCGGCGTCGGCGGGAAGAGTGAGAACGTCGCCGCGGCACCGCTGGCATAGCCGGTGCCATACGCGCTGCCGCCCTGCACCACCAACGACAGTGTCGACGGCGCGGTCAGACTCAGCGCGCCGACCGCGCCCGAGGTGAGAATCGACGACCCCGCAAAGGTGATTCCCTGGGCGGCGGTGGTGTCGAGCCCCAGCGTCGCGACAGAACCAAGCGACTTGCCAAGACCGGGAAAGTCCTGCGCGATGCCGCCCTGGCAGACCACCGGCGTGGCGGTTGTGTCGCCGAAATCGCAGTTGAGGCCGAGGCTCACCGTGGTACCGCCGCCAACCGGCGTGTACGTCCCGAGGCCGTTGACCGTGCCGTTGAACGGGTCGAACGATGGGAAGTATGCGTCTTCGTTGAACGAGATCGAACCCAGCGCCGTCCCGGTGGGGCCGGTGTACGCCGCCATCGCCACGAGGTGGAATCGGGACGCTGACGGATTGTCGAACTCGCTGACGTTCTCCATCATGTACGGCCGCGTGCAGAAGTTGTCGAAATAGATCCCGACCGCTGACCCCGACGCACCGCTGCCGCCCGACAGCAGCCGGTAACTGCCGCCGCCATCCGACAACTGACAGCTGAAATCGTTGTCGTCGACGCTGAGCAACGTCAGGATCTGGCTCTGCAACACCGTCGAGGCGAGCGCGATTGCCAGCCCCTGCTGGGCGAGCACATGCTGTTCGGTGAGGCTCTCCCCGTCGACCACCGTCACGTCGATGCTGCCGCTCACCCCTTCGCTCGTCGCGGTGATCGTGGCGGTGCCGGCCGCCACGCCCACCACCACGCCCGACGCCGAGACCGTCGCCACCGCCGTCGCGCTCGAGGTCCAGCTCACCGTGCGGCCGCTCAGCACGTTGCCCTGCGCGTCGCGCAGCGTGTCGACCAGCTGGGCGCTGTCGCCCACCAGGAGTGAGCCGCCCGGGCCGGCCACTGCGATCGTGGCGACCGGCGCCGGTATCGGAACCACGCCGTACGTGCCGCCGCTGGTGATTCCGCCCATCACCTCGGCGGCGCCGGTGTTCACCGTGCTGCCGGCGACCGGCGCCCAGCTTCCGCCGCTGTAGCGCTGCAGGCGCAGGTTCGACGGATCGACCCCGGCGGTGACGGCCCCCGGCTGATAGTGGATCGTCAGTGTCGCCGGGCTCGCAAACGAGGTGTTCGCCGGCCCGATGTCGAACGCCGTACCGTTGATCGCGCCGCCCGTGCTACCCGCCGCGGCATCGGTCGCCACGGTAATCGCGGTCCCCGACGCCAGCGCCTGCGCCGGTATCGTGAGCATCACGGCACCCGAGGCGGCAGTGACGCTGCCACCGGCCGGGCCGACGAAGCCGCCGTCGCGCACCGTCACCGACGCCGTACCGTCGATCCCGCCCGCGCTGGCGGTGATCGTCGCGGTTCCCGTGGCAACCGCCGTGACCAGGCCACCGCTCGAGACCGTGGCGACGCCGGCCGGGGCGCTGCTCCAGGTAATGGTCTCTCCGGCAATCGCGCTGCCGCTGGCGTCGCGGGCGGTTCCGGTCAGTTGCTCGGTCTGTCCCGGCACCAGGGCGCCGGCGCCGGCAATCGTCACGGCGGCGACCGTCGGCGTGACGCCGCCACCGCCACCGGTCGGGCTGTTGCTGCCGCAGCTCGACACGGCGAACGCCGCGACCGCGGTCCACGCCATCCCCCTGATGCGCATCACGATCACACTCCCCGCGATGACGGCAGCTCCGCCGGCTCGAACACACCCTCCCAGCGGGCCATCACCACCGACGCCAGGCAATTGCCCAGCACGTTTACCGATGTCCGCGCCATGTCCATGAACGCGTCGACCCCGAGAATCACCGCAACGCCCTCGCAGCGGGAGGCCGAAAGAGGCCAGCGTGCCGGAGAGGACCACGAGCGCGGCGCGCGGCACGCCGGCGACGCCCTTCGAGGTCAGCATCAGGGTCAGCATCATCACCAGCTGGGTGCCGAGGGTCAGCTGGATGCCGGCGGCCTGTGCCACGAACACCGACGCGATGGAGAGATAGAGCGTCGAGCCGTCGAGGTTGAACGAGTAGCCGGTCGGCAGCACGAACGCCACGATCCGCTTCGGCACTCCCATCTTTTCCATGTTCTCCATCGCCAGCGGCAGTGCGGCTTCCGACGACGCGGTCGAGAACGCAATCAGGTACGGCTCCTTCACGTAGTGCCAGAAGAGCCGGATCGGCACCCGGGCAATCAGCGCTACCGGCACCAGCGCCACCAGCACGAACACCACGAGCGCCCCGTAGAGCGTCAGCACCAGCGCGCCGAGGTTGCGCAGCACGCCGAGTGCCGCTGTGGCCGACGGTGACCGCGATCGCCGCGCCGATGCCGATCGGCGCAAACTTCATGACGATCTCGGTGAACCGGAACATCACCGTCGGTCAGCGAGTCGCAGACCGCCAGCATCGTCGTCCTTCGCCTTGCCGCGCACCCGCGCCAGGGCCGCGCCGAAGATCACCGCGAAGACCACGATCTGCAGGATGTCGTTGCGTGCCGCGGAGTCGAAGAACGACGACCCCACGGCGTGGGTCGAGCACCCCGGCGAACGTCATCTTCGTGGTGGCCAGTTGCTGGCCGGTGTCGGCCGCCCCCGCCAGCACGATGCCGACGCCCGGGCCGGAGCAGGTTGACCGCCGCCAAGCCCGATGAACAGCGCCACCGTCGTCACCAGCTCGAAGTAGACGAATGCTCCGGACCGCCAGCCGGCCGACCCGCTTCAGGTCGTCACCGTGCCCCGCGATCCCGACCACCAGCGCCGAAAAGATCAGCGGCACCACGATCGAGCTTGATCAGGCTCAGGAAGACGTGGCGAGACGGGCCCGAGATGTCGGCGCAGGTCGGTGGCGGGCCAGTACGGCGTTGTCGAGCCAGCCGACGCCGACGCCGACGACCATCGCGATGATGATCCAGCCCGTGAGCGAAATCGTCCGCAACACGGCGACCATGAGGGCTCCTTGCATGTGCGGGACGATCAGGCGGCGAGGGTGCGCCGCCTTCTTCTCGACGCGCTGCAACAGCGGCTGCCAGCTGGCGGTGAACTTCTTGACGCCTTCCTTTCCAGGAACGCCGTCACGTTCGGCGAGCGTGGCCGCCGCCGAGCTCGTCGTAACCCGCCAGCAGGGCGGCGGCCGTCGGCCTCGGTTGCCGGGGTCGATGCGCACCTCCGGATGGCCGTGGTCGACGATAGGCGTCGAAAGTGTGCGGTGGCACGGTGTTGACGGTGTGGGGCGCGACCAGCGCCTCGACATAGTAGATGTCCGGAGAGCGACGGATCCTTGGTGCTGGTCGATGCCCAGAGCGGCCGCTGCAGCTTGGCGCCGTGCCCGGCGAGCTCCTGCCAGCGCGGCGCGAGGAGCGACGCCTCGAAGGCTGGCGTACGCCAGCCGCGCGTTGGCGATCGCCATCTGATGCAGGAAGGTGCCTGCCGGCCTCGCCCACGCCGGCCGAGCGCGGCATCGGTCTGGCCGTCGACCCGGCTGACGAAGAAGCTGGCCACCGAGGAGGTCGGTCGATCGGCGGTTCCTCGACGGCGCGCGCTCCAGGCCGGCGATGAACGCCTCGATGACCTGCTGGTAGCGCTCGACCGAAAAGAGCAGCGTGATGTTGATGTTGATGCCGTCGGCAAGGCAGTGGGTGATGGCGGCAAGTCCCGGCAGCGTCCCGGGAATCTTGACCATCAGGTTGGGCCGGTCGACCCGCTCCCAGAGGCGTTCGGCCGCCTCGATCGTGCGCGGCGGTGTCGTGCGCCAGCGTCGGTGGAACCTCGATCGACACCGTGCCGTCGCCGCTGGCCGTTCGCGTCGTAGACCGGCCGGAACACGTCGCACGCCGCCTGGACATCCGGCGACCATCAGCGCCTCGACGATCTGCCGGCGACTTGGCGCCCTGCCGGCGAGGCTGCCGGATGTCGTCGTCGTAGTCGGCGCTGCCCGCGATCGCCTTCTCGAAGATCGTCGGGTTGGACGTCATGCCCTGCAGGCCGTCCTCGCGGATCAGCCGGGCCAGTTCGCCCGAGCGCACCAGGTCGCGCGTGATGAAGTCGTACCAGGGACTCTGGCCGAGCGACCCGAGCCGCACGAGCGGATTGGGTCATCGATGCTCCTTGATCAGGAAGCGAGCGGACGGCTTCGGCGATCCGCTCGGCGCGTGAGGCCGAATTCGCTCGAACAGCGTCTCGGCCGGGGCCGAGGCGCCGAAATGGTCGAGGCCGATGGCCTTGCCGCCATCGCCGACCCAGCGGTGCCAGCCGAAGGTGCGCGCGGCCTCGACCGAAACGCGGGCGCGTGATCGCCGGGGGCAGCACCCGGTCGCGCCACGCCTGCGTCCTGCCGCGAGAACAATTCCCACGAGGGCAGCGACACCACCCGCGTCGGCGATGCCTTCGGCGTCGAGCATGCTCGGCGGCCTCTCACCGCAAGCGACACTTCGGATCCCGTGGCAATGATGATGCCTCGTGGTGGCCGTGGCGGCTCGCGCAGGATGTAGCCGCCCCGCGCACGTCGCACTCACCGGGTCGGCGCGTGCGCGCGAGCGCCGGCAGCTTCTGTCGCGTGAGGATCAGCGTGGTCGGGCCGTCGTCGTGGTTGATCGCCGTGCGCCACGCTTCGACCGTCTCGGCCGAGTCGGCCGGGCGCAACATCACCATGCCCGGGAATGCCGCGCAGCATCGCGAGCTGCTCGATGGGCTGGTGCGTCGGGCCGTCTTCGCCCAGGCCGATCGAGTCGTGAGTGAAGATGTAGATCGTCGCCAGCTCCATCAGCGCGGCGAGGCGCACCGACGGCTTGCAGTAGTCGAGAAAGACCAGGAAGGTCGCGCCGTACGGGCGGACGCCGCCGTGGGCCGCCATGCCGTTCATCGTGGCGGCCATGCCGTGCTCGCGCACTCCCCAGTGCAACCGCGGTGCCGCGTCGTGTGGCCGCGAACACGTCGCCCACCCTGATGTTGGTGCCGTTGCTGCCCCCGAGGTCGGCCGAACCGCCGGCCAGCGCGGGCAGCGCGCGCGGCCAGCACGTCGAGCGCCTGCTGCGACGCCTTGCGGGTGGCGAGCGAATTGCCGCGGAGCAGGTCGGGGAGCTTGGCGTCCCAGCCGGCCGGCAGCTTGCCCGCCAGCTGTGCGCGGAACCGCCTGCCTCGCCGGGTGGCGCTGCCACGCTGCCGCTCCCACTCCGCCACGAGTCATCGCCGCGCTCGCGATCAGCGGCCGCATCTCGGTGTAGGCCTCCGGCGCCACATGGAACGGATCCGGTCGGCCAGCCCAGGATCGCCTTGGTCCTCGCCATCTCTTCCTTGCCCAGCGGCGCGCCGTGCGCCTCGGAGGTGTCGCGCTTGGTGGGCGCGGGATCGGCAATGATGGTGCGCAGCACGATCAGCGTCGGCCGCTCGGACTGCGCTGCCGGCATCGGCGAGCGCCGCGTCGATCGCCTCGAGGTCGTTGCCGTCGTCGACATGCAGCACGCGCCAGCCATACGCCTCGTAGCGCTGCTCGACATCCTCGGTGAACGCGAGATCGGTGCGACCGTCGATGGTGATGTGGTTGTCGTCGTACAGCACGGTGAGCTTGCCGAGCGCGAGATGTCCGGCGAGCGACGCGGCCTCGCTCGCCACGCCTTCCATCATGTCGCCGTCGGAGGCAAAGACCCAGGTCCGATGATCGACGATGACGTGCTCCGGCGGTTGAACTGCGCGGCGAGGATCCGCTCGGCAATCGCCATGCCCACCGCGTTGCTCGATCCCTGGCCGAGCGGACCGGTGGTGGTCTCGACGCCCGGCAGTATGGCCGCGCTCCGGGTGTCCCGGCGTCTTCGACCCCCATTGGCGGAACTGGCGGATGTCGTCGAGCGAGCAGGTCGTAACCGGAGAGGTGCAGCAGCGAATAGAGCAGCAGCGAGGCGTGACCGCAGGAGAGGACGAAGCGGTCGCGATCGGGCCAGTCGGGGTGGTGCGGCGCAAATTGAGATGGCGGCGCCAGAGGACGTATCCTGCCGGCGCCAGCGCCATCGGCGTGCCGGGATGCCCGGATTGCGCCGCCTCGACCGCGTCCATGGCGAGGACCCGGATCGAATTGATGGTCTGCCAGGCAGCAGGGGTGTCGATCGGAGCGTCGCGGCGGGAAGCGGTCACGGGATTCGCGCGGTGAGGGTGAAACGGGGGTCCTGCGAGGGCACTCCGCGGGAAGATAATCGTTCCGCGAGGCGCCGAAATACGCCCCCGCGGTCACGGTGGCGGTGGCGGAATGATCGCGATGGTCACCCCGCCGTTGGAGCTGGTGAGCCACGCCACCGCCGCTTCGTGGCTGAACAGCCTCGCCACCACCTGCGACTCGACCTCCGGTCCCAGCAGCCCCAGCGCGATCGCCGACCTGGGCGGGATCTGCGCGACCACTTCGGCGCCGGCTATATAGATGCTCGGCTCGACGGGAAGCACCGGTCCGATCACCACGATCCGCCGCGGGTCGATGCCCCGTTCCCGCAGTCGCTCCGCGGTACCCTGGATGTCGTTGGCCACCGTGGCAATCCGGCCGCTGGACCGGAGCCCTTCGCGAACCCGCGGAATGCCGACCCCGATCGCGGCGCCGAGCCCCACCAGCGAGAGCAGCTGCGGCAGCACCCCGCGGGGCGGCGCGTCGCTGCTCCAGCGTCGCGTCAGCCATTCCACCGCGCCAATGGCCAACAACATCCCGAACGGCGCAATCAGCCGCGGCTCGGCGTGTACCGCGACGAACTGCAGCAGCCCGATCACGCCGAGCACCATCACGGCGGCGGCATCGCGCGATCCCGATCCGAGTTCGCTCCACATCCCGCGCCGCCGGGCAATCACCACCAGCGGCACGATCACGCCGGCCAGCAGCGGCAGCAGCCAGAGTCCGAAGACATAGCCGGCCTCGTCGATCCAGTACGCGATGTGACACGCCGCGCACGGCACGGCACGGTGCACCGACGTCACCCCGGCGTTCCACGCGGTCGGGTCGGACCACGGCGGGTAGGTCCAGTGCGCGGTGGTGTCGTAGGTCACCCAGCGGATCGGCAGGGTGTCGGCCACGGTGATGCTGTGGTAGTCGCGGTGCATGCCGGTGTGGGTGTCGGGGCTCCGCGAGTCGCAGCGCTCCAGGTACCAGCAGTAGTTGAGGCGGGCCGCCGACCCGAACGTGGGGCGCTGGTATTTCACCGACATCGGCACGATCCAACCGAGCGCCAGCACCGCCCCCACCGCCGTCGCACGCCACACCGCGCGGCGCTGGGCCGGCCATGCCAGCCAGCGCACCGGAACCGCCACCAGCAGCCATGGCCAGGTGCTCGTCTTGGCGGCAAACGCCACGCCGAACAGCACCCCGAGCAGCAACCAGCGTTCGCCCCGGTGCACCAGCAGTTCGTAGCCGATGGCGACGATGGCGGCGAACAGCAGCAGGTCGGGGGTCACCGCCTCGATCCGCGGCAGTCCGGCACTGGCAAGGAGGAACGCCGCAATCAGTGCCCGCCCGGCGTACGGTCCCGGGGAACGCCGGCCCCACCACCACACCGTCGTGAGCGCCGCCAGCGCGGCGACACCATTGATGATGTGGGCGATGGCCACCAGCCCGCCGCGGCCGGCACCGGTCACGGCGCCGCCCAAGGCGATCAGCATGGGGTAGAGGGGTGACCAGTAGCCCTGAACGAAGGCGGCGAAGTCGCCACGTCGCAACGCGGCGGAGAGGTCGAGGTACGAGACCCCATCGGGGTTGAGGGCGTTCCGGGCCAGCCAGGTGTACCAGACCATGAGCGCGACCACGAGGAGCGCCAGGACATCCACTTCCCGGAAGCGGCGCGAGGCCCCCCGGAGGGCCTGCCCCGGAGTTGCTCCGTCGGCGCCCGGCGCCGCCGTCCGCTCCCTCTTGCCGCTGCCTCGTCGCGTTGCGTGTCTGGCCATCGACCGGTCGATTGTACCGTGAACGGGGCCGGGCGGCGGGCTCGCGTCGCGAACCGTTGCCGGACCGGAGGTGTCCAATGGTATCACGAAGATGGTGAATGCGGAGATTCTGGCCGTTCCGGTCGCCGACAGCGGCGAGCGCGCGCTGATCGCCCGGGCAGCTGCCGGCGATCGGGAGGCGACCCGCACCCTCTACGACGCGCACGCCGCGCGGGTCTTTCGCCTGGCGTACCGGATGTGCGGCGACCGCGACCTGGCCGCCGACCTGACGCAGGACGTCTTCGTGCGGGTGTTCGCCCGGCTCGATCGCTTTCGCGGCGAATCGGCGTTCACCACCTGGCTGCACCGCGTGACCGTCACCACCTGCCTCAACGGTCTGCGCAAGGTCAAGCGGCTCAGGGACCGGGAAGTGCCGTGGGACGCCAGTCACGCCGAAACGGCGCAGCCGGCGAGCGATCCCGCGATGCGGCAGGCGCTGGCCACCGCCATCGCGGCCCTTCCCGACGAGCTGCGGATCGTGCTGGTGATGCACTCGCTGGAGGGCTACACCCACGCCGAAGTGGCCGCGGCGCTGGGGATTGCCGAAGGGACCAGCAAGAGCAGGGAACACGAGGCGCGGAGCCGCCTGCGCAAGGCGCTGGGCGACCCCGCGGTGGGGGAGGAGGCTGGAGGACGATGATGGACGAACCACAACTCGACAAACTGCTCGACGAAGCCCGCCGCTACTGGCGGACCGTCGCCGATCCGCCGCTCGACGAGATCTGGCAGCGGGTCGAGGCGGAGCGCGCCGCCCGCCGCCGTCACCGCCGTCCCGGCTGGATGGTGGTGGGGATCGCGGCCGCCGCCGCACTGGTGATCGGCGTCGCCGCCGGGCGGCGCTGGGGCCGTGCCACGCCGATCGTGCCCGCAACCCCGGGCGCCACGCCGGTGCTGCCGGCCTCGATGACGGCTGACCCCAATCACCGCGCCATGAGCGACCTCCTCGGCCGCACCGCGGTGCTGCTCACCGAACTTCCCGCCGACACCACCGCCACCCTCGGCCCGGCGGTCGCGCTGGAGAGCGAGAACCTGCTCACCCAGACCCGGCTGCTGCTCGATTCACCGGTGGCGTCCGATCCGCGGATGCGGGCCCTGCTCGACGACCTCGAACTGGTCCTGGCACAGGTGGCGCGGCTCGAGCCGTCCCACCGCACCGACGACCTGCAGCTGATTCACGCCGCGCTCGCCGAGCGCGACCTGGTGCCGCGCATCCGCTCCGCGGCGGCCACCTACGTCTCGAACAACGATTTCTGAGGAGTTCGCCATGACGCGTTCCACCCTTCTCGTCCTGCTGCTCGCCGCCAGCCCCCTGGTGGCGCAGGTACCGGCGGCGCCCCCCGCGCCCCCCGCGCCCACACCGCCGCCGTCGGCCGTCGTGGTGCCGCCGGCGCCGTTTTCCGTCTGGGCCCCTTCCGTCAGCGACTCGTGGTCGCCGTCGTCGCTGAGCTATTCCCGCCTCTCCGACCTGGTCAACACCAATGTCGACCTCGACCTCTCCTCGCGGCTCGACCTGGCGTTCGACAACACCGCGTTCGCCTCGTCGTTCGGCGGCGCCTGGTTCGGCGGCGGCGAGTCGGCCAACGTGCCCGCGCCATGGGCCCCGGGCGATCCCGCCGATTCGCTCTACCGGAGCGCCCGCGAGCAGCTCAACAAGGGCGACTATCGCAAGGCGGCCGACCTCTTCAAGACCATCGCCGACCAGTATCCCAAGTCGGTCTACGCACCCGACTCGCAGTATTGGGAGGCGTTCGCCCTCTACCGGATCGGTGGCACGCCGGAGTTGCGGCAGGCGCTGGGCGTCCTGGCGGCGCTGCGGGCGCAGAGCCCCGACAGCACCGCCGCGTCGCGCGGTCATGACAACAACCTCCAGGCATTCCGCGACAGCACCCGCGCCCAGCAGCGCGCGCTGCTGGATGCGGAGCGGAACGCCGCCCGGAACGAAGCGGCCGCCGCGCGTGCCAGCGACGCAATTTCCCATGCCGCGTCGCGTTCGTCGGCCGCGGCGCTCGAATCCGACCTCGCCGCCGCCCAGGCCCACATGGTGTCGGTCAACACCGCGTTCAACGTCTGGCCGTCGCGCCGGATCGATGCCGCCGGGCTCGCCGCGCGGATCGCCAACGTCCTGGCGCAGCGCGGTTATGCCGACGACCCCGCTGTCAAGCAGGCGCTTGCCGCCGGCGGCAACGAATGCGACCCCGACGATCAGTCGGTGCGCGTCGAGGCGCTCAGCGCGCTGATGGAATCGGATCCGGCGGCGGCCCGCGAGATGGCGACGAAACTGCTTGCCAGGCGCGACAAGTGTTCCGAGCCACTCCGCCAGAACGCCGTGATGCTCATCGGCAACTCGCGCGACACCGCCGCCGCCGCCACCCTGATCTCGGTGGCGCGCAACGACCCGTCGGCCGGCGTCCGGAGCGCCGCGATGCAGTGGCTGGTGCGGCTCCACAGCGACGCCGCGCTCCGCGCCATCATCGACCTCGCCACCAGTGACACCGACCGCAACATGCAGCGCACCGCGGCGATGGCGCTGGCGCAGAGCAACGACCCGCGGGCCCGCGACGCCATCCGGCACCTGCTCGACGACAAGTCGACCGATCCTTCGGTGCAGCAGGCGGCGTTGATCGCTTTCGGCAACAACCTCACCGCCTCCGACGCCACCTGGCTGGAGGGCCTCTATGGCCGCACCACCGATCGCGGCGTCAAGACGATGATTCTGGAGGAGCTGGGACGCGCCGGCGGCTCGGCGAACAACCAGTGGATGCTTTCGGTCATGCGGAACACCAGCGAGCCCCTCGAGATGCGCAGCAGCGCGCTCAGGGTCGCCGGACGGAGCATGGACGTCGCGTCGCTGGCGCAGCTCTACGACCAGTCGTCGGAAGGGCCGATCCGCGAACAGGTGGTCGAACTGCTGGCGCAGCGCAGCGACTCCGCCGCCGTCGGCAAGCTGATCGACATCGCGAAGAACGGCACCGACCCGGCAATGCGGCGTGATGCGATCTCGGCACTCGCGCGCAGCAAGGATCCCCGCGCCCAGAAGTTGCTCCTCGACCTGATCGACCGATGAGGCGCGTGCTCTGGAGTGCCGCGGCCGCCGCGGTGTCGTTTGCCGCCGGCCTGCCGGCGCAGACCGTTGCCTCGCGCGTCGATGCATCGAACGCCGGCGTGGTGGAGTTCCATTTCGCCGCGCGGCCCGGCGTCTGCGGTGACGGCCGTGGCATGGTGCGCGCCGCGTCGTCCGGCGGGATCTACCTCGAAGAGGACTATGGCGGCAGCGGGCCGTGTACCGCCGGGCCGGTGCGTGTCGAGCTGCGGCGCGATGGCAAGGTGATCATCGGCATCGTCGTCTTCGCCGGTCCGCTGCTCCACGACAGCACCGCCACCGACCTCGGTGTCGTGCCGTCGCGCGACGCGGCGCAATACCTCCTCGGCCTCGCCACCACCCTCGATGGCCGGCCGGCCCGCGAGGCGCTCCTCCCCGCGATGCTGGCCGACAGCGCCGCCGTCACGCCGGCGCTGCTGCGGATCGCCACCGATCATCAGGCGGCTCGCGACGTTCGCCGCGCCGCGGTCGGCGACCTGGCCGACCGGGCTGATGAATCCGGCGGCGTCGGTGCGGCCCGGGTCGACGCCACCCTCGAGGCGATGGCCCGCGATCGCGACGAGAGCGAAGCCATTCGCACCCAGGCCCTCGGCGCCCTTGCCGGCCGCGACCGCGGTGCCGGCGTGGCCCGGCTCTTTCCCCTCGTGACCGACCCCGACCAGTGGCTCGCCGACCGCGCCTTTGCCACCGTGTCTCGGTCGGGCGATCCACGGGCACGGCAGTTTGTCCGCGACGCGATCCAGAAGGGAAAGCTCGGCGACGACCAGATGGTGAACGCCATCGGGGGCCTCGGCGACGACTACGCCACCGGCGCCGACATTGCCCTGCTCCGCAACCTCTACGCCGGCCTCTCATCCGACCGCCAGCGCGATGCGGTGCTCTCGGCGGTGGCGGGCGCCGGCGGCCGGGAAAACGGCGACTGGCTCGTGTCGATTGCCCGTTCGCAGACCGAGCCTGCCGCCCGCAGACGGCGTGCTATATCGCTCCTGTCCCGGTTCGACGAGCCGGGCATCCAGGCCGCGCTCAAGGACCTCGTCGTCCGGTAGCGCGTTCGTCGCGGGGCGTTAGAATTACGGGGTCCATGATACACTCCCCGTGACCCCCGACGGACTTCGCGCCCGGCTGCAGCTGGCGCTCGGCGGCCACGCGGTGCTCGGCAAAGAACGGGCACCGCGCGGCCCCTGCCGCGTCTTCGATGCCGCCGCCAAGGCCACTGCCGCTCCCGGCAAGGCCGCGCTGCGCGTCGTGCTCCACCCGGCGCCACCGGCCGGGCCACCCGCCGCGGCACTCGCTGAACGCGCTACCGCTTTCGCCGCCCTGGCGCACCCCGGGCTGGTCGCCCCACTCGCGACCGGCGAGATGGACGGGCAGGGGTGGGTGCTCGAGGCCGCGGCGCCGGCCGACGACGGCGCCGCCGTGCTGGCATGGGCCGGCGTGCTGCCGTTGCGCGAAGGGATCGGTGTCATGCGCGAACTGTCACGAGTCCTCGCCGCGGCACACCGACGCGGCCTGGCGCTTGGCGCCATCGACGCCGAGTTTCTCTGGCTCGACGGCGAGCAGATCCGCCTCGCCGGCACCGGACTCCGGACCGACGGCACCTCGCGCGATGACCTCGACCAGCTCGGGCAGATGGTCTGGCTGATGTTCACCGGCACGCCGCCGGCGCAGTCGCCCGGCCTCCTCTCCCGCCGCCGCCGAGGCGTGCCGCCGGAGCTCGATCAACTGCTGCTGACGATGCTGGCACCCGACCCCGCCGACCGCCCGCCGCGGGCCGAAGCGATTCTCGATGCGCTCGATGCGCTGCCCACCGCCGGCATCCACCGCGATGTCCTCGCCGAGAGCGCCGGCGACGTCCGGCCCCGCCGGTCATGGCTGGCGCTCGTGGTGCTCCTGGTGTTGATGGCGCTGGTGCTGGCGCTGTTCCTCACCCATTAGGGACGGTGAGGCCGTGCGCCGCGGCGGCCCCCAGCCTGCCGGAACCCGCGCCACGCGATTATTGTTTGTCCCCGTGATGATGGCAATACGGACATTCTGACGTGGCTACAACCCGCCTCCGCCGTTCCCCCGGACGTTCCTACAGCAAGCACCGCGACTGGCTGCTCGCGCGGCATGGTCCGGTCTGCGCCTACTGCGGCACCCGCGTGCCGGCCGAGACGATCACACTCGACCACGTGCGGCCCCGCCGGGGGCTCTCGGCCTACGATCGGCCCGACAACCTGGTGCTGGCCTGCCGGGCCTGCAACGCCGCAAAGGCCGACACCCCGCTGCTCGCCTTCCTGATGGCCAAGCGGTCACGCGGTGTCTTCCTGCTGCACTACGGCGATCACCTCTCGGATCCGCTCAAGGAACTCGCCCGCAACGCCAGCGAACGGCCGTTGCTCCCGCCGGACTAGGCAGCGACCGCAGCACCAGCCCGCTCCGCGAGCCGGTCGAGGGTTGTTTCAGTCCATATCGGGGAGCGCGCGAAGTTCAGCTTCTGCGATGAGCGGGGGCCCGACAGGGCCTCTGGCGACGCGCCAACGCATCCCCGCTCGTGGTACTGGGTCGGACCTTTACGTGCCAGCTCTCGCGACCCCCTCGACTACGCTCGGGGCAGGCGTCGCTGCGAGGGCCTGTCGGGCCCCCGCTGCGCAGAGAAGAGGGCCGCACCTCCGTGACGCGCTGACCTTCCACGCCACCTGCCGGGCCCCCGGCCCCGGGCTCCGGGCTCCGGGCTCCGGGCCCCGGGCTCTCTGGCCCCGGGCCCTATCGATTCGCCTTCACCGCCGAACTCCCCGCCGCCAGCGCTTCGCTCACGATTCTCGCCTGCTCCACGTTGTGTGCCGACGCGTAGCCTTCCGACGGCGCGGCGCGCTCCGGCCGTCCCACGTAGCGCAGGTAGATCCCCGGCGGCAGCACCGGAGAGAGGTGCTGCTCCACGAACGTCCACGCCCCCATGTTCTTCGGCTCTTCCTGCACCCACACCACCTCGGTGAGCGACGGATAGCGCGACAGCACGTCGCGGAGTTCGGTCTCGGCAAATGGATAGAGCTGCTCCAGCCGGGCAATCGGCGGGCGCTCCTCGCCGCGCTTGTGCGCTTCGGCCAGCAGGTCGTAGTAGATCTTGCCGCTGCACAGCAGCAGCGAACGGGCCGATGCACGGTCGCCGTTGCTGGCAGGATCGTCGAGCACTGGCTGGAAGCGTCCCGCGGTGAAATCGGCCAGCGCCGACGCGGCGGCCGGCAGCCGGAGCAGCGACTTGGGCGTCATCACCACCAGCGGGCGGCGCACCGACCAGTGGGCCTGGCGCCGCAGCAGGTGGAAGTACTGCGCCGGCGTGGTGCAGTTGGCGACCCGGATGTTGTCCTCGGCGGCGGCCTGCAGAAACCGCTCGACACGGCCGCTGGAGTGTTCCGGGCCGCCGCCTTCGTAGCCATGCGGCAACAGCAGCGTCAGCCGCGGTGACACGCCCCACTTGCTCAGCCCCGACACCAGGAACTGGTCGAGCATCACCTGCGCGCCGTTGACGAAGTCGCCGTACTGCGCCTCCCAGATGACCAGCGCCTCGGGTGCCGCGAGCGAATAGCCGTACTCGAAGCCGATCGGCGCGCACTCCGACAACGGCGAGTTGCGGATCTCGAACAGCGCCGTCGCCTCCGGCAGCGCCTGCAGCGGCACGTATTCGCGGCCCGAGTTGACGTCGTGCAGTACCGCGTTGCGATGCGAGAAGGTGCCGCGGCCGGCGTCCTGTCCGGTGATCCGGATCGGCACGCCCTCGGCCAGCAGCGAGGCGAACGCCAGCGCTTCGCCGTGTCCCCAGTCGATGCCGTGTTCGGCCGAAAGTGCTGCCCGGCGCCGCTCCAGCTGCCGCGCCAGCTTGGGATGCACCGCCACGTCGGCCGGCCACGCCAGCAGCGCTTCGTTGAGCGCGGTGAGCCGTTCGGCCGCCACGCCGGTCTCGAAATCGCCGGGCTCCGCCACGGCCGGTGCGTCGTGCGCCGCGGGCGCGTCGCCGCCGGCCTTGAGCCGGGTCTGGGCTTCGACCAGTCCGTTGTAGTTCTGCTCCATCATCGCGTCGGCTTCGCCGGCGGCGATCACCCCCGCCTGCTCCAGCCTGGTGGCGTACTGCTGCCGCACCGTCGGCAACTCGCGCACCGTGGCATACATCATCGGCTGGGTGTAGGCCGGTTCGTCCGCCTCGTTGTGGCCGTGCCGGCGGTAGCCCACCAGGTCGATCAGCACGTCCGCGTGAAACTTCATCCGGTAGGCCATCGCCAGCCGCACTGCGGCGAGGCACGCCTCGGGGTCGTCGGCGTTGACGTGGATGATCGGGATGTCGAATCCCTTGGCGAGGTCGGACGAATAGCGGGTCGAACGTCCGTCGGCCGGGTCGGTGGTAAAGCCCACCTGGTTGTTGGCGATGACGTGCACCGTTCCGCCGGTGGTGTAGCCCGGCAGTGCAAAGAGGTTGAGCGTCTCGGCCACCACGCCCTGCCCGGGGAACGCCGCGTCGCCGTGGATCGACACCGGCAGCGCCGCCATCGGATCGAGCCGCATCTCGCGGCTGCCGCGGTCGGTCTGCTCGGCCCGCGCCCGCCCCACGATCACCGGGTCGACGTATTCCAGATGGCTCGGGTTCGACAACAGCGACACCCGGATCGGTCGGCCGCCCAGCGTGGCATAGTCGCCGTCGGTGCCCAGGTGGTACTTGACGTCGCCGGTGCCGCCCTCGGGGCCGCTGTCGGCGTGCGTTCCCTCGAACTCGGAGATGATCATCTCGTACGGCTTGCCGACGATATGCGCCAGCACGTTGAGCCGTCCCCGGTGCGCCATCCCCAGCGCCACCGTCCGCACCGACGCCGCGGCGGCCAGCTCGATCACCTCGTCGAGCATCGGCACCAGCATGTCGACACCCTCGATGGAGAATCGCTTGGCGCCGAAATAGGCGTTGTGCAGGAACTTCTCCATTCCCTCCACCTGCGTCAGCCGCCCCAGCAACCAGCGCGCTTCGTCGCGCGACAGCGGCACCCGGTGCGCCCCCGACTCGATCTGCTGTCGCAACCAGACCCGCCGCTGGTGCGACGCGATGTGCTCCACTTCGTACGCGATGGTGCCGCAGTACGTCTCGAGCAGGTGCGGCAGCGCTTCGGCAAGGGTGCTTCCCGGTACGCCAAGGCGGAGGATCGCGGCGGGAATCGACGCCATGATCGCGGGGGTGAGCCCCAGTGTCGCCGGATCCATCGCCGGGTCTCCCGGCGGCGGCACGCCGAGCGGATCGAGATGCGCCGCGAGGTGGCCGTGGGTGCGGATGGAACGGATCAGGCTCATCGCGGCGGCGACGTGCGCCAGGGCCGCGGCGTCTGCCGGAGCGGCCGCCACTGCCACCGCCGGCGGCGTGGCCGTCGGGGCGGTGGCGACTGGGGGCGCGATCCCCAGCGACGCAAAGACTTCCTCGTAGAACCGCGCCTCGCCCTGCAGCAGCTGGTCTACCAGGCGGAGGTAGCTCCCCGACTCGGCGCCCTGGACGACACGATGATCGTAGGTGCTGGTCATCGTCATCACCTTGCCCACGCCGAGTTGCGCGGCGGCGGCGGCGCTGAGTCCCGAGAACTCCACCGGCAGCGCAATGCTTCCGGTGGCGATGATGCTCCCCTGGCCCGGCATCAGCCGCGGCACCGACGCAACCGTGCCGAGTCCGCCGGGGTTGGTCAGCGTCATGGTGGCGCCGGCAAAGTCGTCGGGCATCAGCTTGTTGCCGCGCGCCTTGCCGACGATCGTCTCGTAGTTGGCGAGGAACTGCGCAAAGTCGAGGGTGTCCGCGGCCCGCAGCACCGGCACCACCAGCCCGCGCGAGCCGTCCTTCCGCTCCACGTCGACCGCCAGCCCCAGGTTGACGTGCTCGGCCGGCACCTTGTAGATGGTGCCGCCGCTATCGAGCACGGCGGTGCCCATCATCGGGAACTCACGGGCGGCCTGGACCAGCGCCCACGCAATCAGGTGAGTGTAGGAGAGCTTCTCGCTGCGCCCCGCCGCCTTCAGCGCCGCGTTCGCCTGCCGGCGGTGGTCGTCGAGCACGCTCACGGCGATCTCGCGCACCGTGGTGGCGACCGGAATCGCCAGCGAGGCGTTCATGTTCTGCGCCAGTCGCAGCGCCGGTCCGCTCAGCGCGATGGCCCGGTCGGGCACCGGCGGGGCCGGTGTCGATGGCGCGGCGGGGGTGCCGCCGTGGCCCTGCGGTGCGGGCTTCGACTCCACCGGGACAGGCGATTGGGCTTCGAGCATGGCCGCGTACATCGCCTCGGCCGGGAGCGCGACGTCGGGGGTCTCAGGTTCGTTCGATGCCACCGGGTGCTCCACCAATTGGTTACTGCCGGAAGATAGCGGGGAGGTGGTGACTACCCCTTAAGTTTGCCCCATGCTCACGGCTCCTCCGGGGCGCCGCGCCGCCGTCGTGGCGGGGTTGCGCACCCCCTTTGCCAAGGCCGGCACGGCGCTCGCCAGCGCCACCGGTCTCGACCTGGCCCGTCATTGCACCCGGGAGCTCCTCTATCGCACCGAGCTGCCCGGCGACGAAGTCGACGAGATCGTCTTCGGCCAGGTCATCCCGTCGCCGCTGGTGCCCAACGTGGCGCGCGAGGTGTCGCTGCTTCCCCAGTTTCCCCGCACCATCCCGGCCTACACCCTCAACCGCGCCTGCTCGTCGGGTGCGCAGGGAATCTGCAACGCCGCCGATCAGATCATGGCCGGCCACGCCGACGTGATCCTCGCCGGTGGCACCGAGTCGCTCTCCGACATTCCCGATCCTCCACAGCCGCAAGGTGTCGGCAACGCTCATGGCGGCCGGCCGTGCCAGGTCACTCGGCGAACGCATCGCGCTCTTCTCGAAGATCCGTCCCCGCGACCTCAAGCCGGTGGCCCCCGCCATCGCCGAGCCGAGCACCGGCGAGACGATGGGGGAGTCGGCCGAGAAGATGGCCAAGGAGAATCGCATCACCCGCGAGGCGCAGGACGAGTTTGCCCTGATGAGCCACCAGCGCGCCGCCGCGGCCACCGCCGACGGACGGCTCACCGCCGAGATCGCGCCGTGGTTCGGCGGAGCGGAGCATGGACCAGATTCTCGCCAGCGACAACCTGATCCGCAGCGATACGTCGCTCGACGCCCTGGCCAAGCTCAAGCCGGTGTTCGACAAGCGCTACGGCACGGTCACCGCCGGTAATTCGTCGCCGCTCACCGATGGCGCGTCGGTCACCCTGATGATGGCCGAAGCGAAGGCGCGAGCCCTCGGCTTCCGCCCGCTGGCGGTGGTGCGGAGCTACGCGGTGGCCGCCGTCGACCCGGCGTGGCAGCTGCTGATGGGGCCGGCGTACGCGGTGCCGCTGGCGCTCCGCCGCGCCGGGATCACCTGGAACGACATCGGCCTGGTCGAAATCCACGAGGCGTTCGCCGCCCAGGTGCTCTCCAACGTGCAGGCGTGGGGTTCGAAGGCGTGGGCCGATCGCCTCGGCCTCCCGGCGCCCACCGGCGAAGTCGACTGGAGCCGCACCAACGTCATGGGCGGGTCGATTGCCATCGGCCACCCGTTCGGCGCCACCGGATCGCGCATCGTCACGTCGCTGGCGCACGAGATGGCGCGCCGCGAGGTGCAGTTCGGCCTCGTCTCCATCTGCGCTCAGGGCGGCATGGGCTTCGCCATGGTGCTGGAGCGGGTGCCATGAGCGCGTTCACCGTTTCGCAACGCGCCGGCGTGGCGATCGTCACGTTCGACGTGCCCGGGCAGGCGGTCAACACCGTCAGCAAGGCCGCCGGCTGGGAACTCGACGAACTGCTGCAACGCCTCGAGGGCGACGAGGTCGTCAAGGCAATCGTGATCCGCTCGGGCAAGCCCGACAGCTTCATTGCCGGCGCCGACATCAACGAATTCGCGGCGGCCGACACGGTCGAGGAAGCGACCCGCCTCTCGCGCGAAGCGCAGCTCCTCATGCAGCGCGTGGCCGACGCCACCAAGCCGGTGGTCGCGGCGATTCACGGCAGCTGCCTGGGCGGCGGGGTGGAGCTTGCGCTGGCGTGCGGCTATCGCGTGGCGAGTGACCACCCGAAGACGCAGATCGGCTTTCCCGAGACGCAGCTCGGATTGCTTCCCGGGGCCGGCGGGTGCAACCGCCTGCCGCGGCGCATCGGCGCCAGCGCCGCGCTGCAGATGATCCTCACCGCGCGCAACGAGCCGGCACGGAAGGCGCAGCGACTCGGCCTCGTCGACGAAGTCGTTCCCGAATCGATTCTCCTCGACGTTGCGATCGATGCCGCCGAACGGATGGCGCGCGGCTGGAAGCCGGCACGCCGCGGCCGCGGCCTGGGGCGCGCGCTGCTCGACGGCAACCCGCTGGGACGGATGCTGGTCTACCGCAAGGCGCGCGAGTCGGTGCTGCAGAAGACCGGCGGGCATTATCCCGCGCCGCTCCGCGCCATCGAAGTGGTCCGCACCTCGCTCGAAAGCGGCGTGACCCACGGCACCGCCGCCGAAGCGCAGGCGTTCGGCGAGCTGGCAATGACCGACGTCTCGCGGCGGCTCATCGAGATCTTCTTTGCCACCACGGCGCTCAAGAAGGACGACGGCGTCCCGGCGGGAATGGGCCGAGCCCGCCCGGTGCGGCGCCTCGGCGTGGTTGGCGCCGGTTTCATGGGCGCCGGCATCGCCGGAACGGCGGCGCTCAAGGCCGGCGTCGAAGCACGGCTCAAGGATTCCGACCTGGTGCGTGTCGGCCATGGACTCAAGGCCGCCGGCGACATCCTGCGAGCCCAGCTGGTGCGCGGCCGGATCAGCCGCTACGACTTTGACCGCCGCCGCAACTACCTCACCGGCACCGCGACCTACGACGGCTTTGCCGGCGCCGACCTGGTGGTCGAGGCGGTCTTCGAGGACCTCGCCACCAAGCAGCAGGTGTTCAGCGAACTCTCGGCCGTCGTCTCGCCGCTTGCGGTCCTCGCCACCAACACCTCGACGCTGCCGGTCAACGAGATCGCGGCGGCGGCGAGTCACCCCGAGCGGGTGCTCGGGATTCACTTCTTCTCGCCGGTGGAGAAGATGCCGCTCCTCGAAGTGATCCCCACCGAACACACCTCGGCCGACGCCATTGTCACCGCCGTGCAGTTTGGCCGGCGGATGGGCAAGACGGTGATCGTCGCGGCCGACTCGCCCGGCTTCTGGGTCAACCGCATCCTGATTCCCTACCTCAACGAAGCCGGTCACCTGCTCGAAGAGGGCGTGCCGATCGAGGCAATCGACCGGGTCATGACCAGGTGGGGCTTCCCGGTGGGACCGCTGGCACTTCTCGACCAGGTGGGACTCGACGTGGCCGAGAAGGCCGGCAAGGCGATGCACGCCGCGCTCGGCGATCGGCTCGCGCCGTCGCGGGTCATCGCGGTGATGCGCGCCGACGGCCGCATGGGGCGCAAGAACCAGCGCGGATTCTATTTCTATCGCGACGGCAAGACGGCCGGCGCCGACGGCAGCGTCTTTCAGCTCCTCGGCGTGCGCGCGGGGTCCGAACCGGATCCGCGCCGCATCGAGGATCGCCTCGTCTTTGCGATGCTCAACGAGGCGGCGCTGGCAATGAGCGAAGGGGTGGTGCGGCAGCCGCGTGACGGCGACGTGGGAGCGCTGTTCGGCATCGGCTATCCGGCGTTCCGGGGCGGGCCGCTCCGCACCCTCGACGCGATCGGCGCCGCCGAGACGGTGGCGCGGCTGGAGAAGCTCGCCGCGGCGCACGGTCCGCGCTTCAACCCGGCGCCGGTGCTCGACGAGATGGCGCGCACCGGGCAGCGCTGGTATGGCGGCGAACGCGCCGGGGGCTATCGCTGACACCGGCGCGGCAGCGGGCGCTCCTGGCGTTCGTGCTGGCGGCCGCACTGGTCTGGTGGCGCGCGCGCCTTGGCGGATTCTTCTTCATCGTGGGGATGGAGGGATCGGCGTCGGCCAACCTTGGTCCGGTGCTGCCGGCGTTCTGTGCCGGGCTGAGCGCCGCGCTGACGCTGGCCATTGCCGACGCGGCGGCGGGGCCGATGGCCGGCGCCGTCGCCGCGTTCACCGTGGTGGCCATCCCCGGCTTTGTTGCGATGCATCGCGAGTCGCTGGTGGGCCCGCCGCTGCTGGCGCTCACCCTGCTGATGCTGCTGGTGATGCTGCATGCGCCGCGCTTCTCGCTGGCGTACGGCACTCTCGCCGCCACCGCCGCGGCGTTCGTCTCGCCCCAGGCCATCGGGCTGCCGGTGGGCGCGGCGGTGTGGGCGCTGGTGCAGCGCGCGCAACCCACCAGCATCCGGCGCCGGGCATTGCTGGCACTGCTGCCGCTCCTTGCCGCGGTGGTGCTGCTGCGCCTCAACGCCTCGCGCTGGCTGGGTGGCAGTGCGCTGGGGTGGCGCGGAGAAGTCGACCATATCGCCACGGTCACCGGGCGGCTCCTCGCGGGGCAGTTCGCGCCCGGGATCGTCACGCAGACATTGTGCGACGCGGTGGCCGGCGGCATGGCGATCCTGGCGCTGGTGACCATCGGTGCGGCGTGGGGGCGCGTGGCGCGGCCGCTGCCGGAGGCGTCGCTGCTTCGGCGGCTCTACCCGGCGGCGCTGGTGCTGCTGTTGACCTACCTCGCGGGGCTCGCGGTGCGGACCCTGCTGGTGCGCGGCGCACCGGAGCCGGACGTGGTCTCGTTGCTGCCCATCGTCACACTGCTGGCGTTGCTCACCATCTGCAGCGTGGCGGCGCTCTGGCCGCTCTGGGGGCGGTGGCCGCGGCTCATCACGGTGGCGGTAGTGGTGTGGTGGGGCCAGGCGGCGGTGCGGGGGTAGGGCGGGGCCATGGGGGCCGGGGGCGGTGGCTGTGGCGTCGAGGTCGCCGGGCAGCGTGCGGCGGTCGGTGGGGTGAGTGGAGCGGTCGGTGGGGTGAGTCGCGCGGTTGCGGGGCAGAGTGGGGTGGTCGGAGCGCAGAGTGGGGTGGTCGGAGCGCAGAGTGGGGTGGTCGGAGCGCAGAGTGGGTCGATCGGAGCGTAGACCTGGTCGGTCGTAGCGTCGACCGGCTCGGTCGCAGCGGAGACCTGCTTGATCGTCACGCAGACCGGGACGGTCGCAGTGCAGGCCGGGTCGGTCGGAGCGGAGAGCTGCTTGGTCGTTACGCAGACCGGGACGGTCGTCACGCCGACCGGGTCGATCGCAGCGCAGGCCGGGTCGGTCGCAGCGCAGACCGGGTCGGTCGGAGCGGAGAGCTGCTTGGTCGTTACGCAGACCGGGACGGTCGTAACGCAGACCGGGACGGTCGCAGCGCAGACCTGGTCGGTCTTAACGCAGACCGGGACGGTCGCAGCGCAGACTTGGTCGGTCGCAGCGCAGACCTGGTCGGTCGACGCGCAGAGTTGGCTGCTGGTAGCGCGGAGCACGGCGGTCGGCTGCCCGGGCGCGTGCGTTCCGCCCGTGCGGCGATGCAGGCGGCGATCACCTTGTTCTCGTTCTGGCAGCCCCCTGACCGGACTTCGGCCGGCGCAATCGCGTGTCACCCATCCTTGACTATGTCACCTACACAGTAGCATACTACACAGTCGGGCTCTGGTCGAGTCGTCGTGAGAGGGGGCCATCGTGAAGCTCTGTTTCGTCGAGACGATCGTCTTTACGAGCTGATCTTCGTTTACGGCAAGGACGAGGCCGACACGCTGACGCCGGCCCAGAAGCGGTCATTGGCGAAGGTCGTTCGTGGAATCAAGGCCGAGTATTGACGGTCGCCAATCACGAGGTCGCGGGATCGTGGTTCGGCACCGGCAGCAGAAGCGCAAGTCATCAGGCTGGAAGGGGTGGTCATATGGACGAAGCGATCTTTGGCGAATTGCTCGAATCGGCGGGTCAGGCGCTGGCCCACGCGCGGGGCAAGCGCGAACTGCGTACGACGGTCCTTCCGGAGCCGCCTCGACCAATGATGGCGAACGAGGTCAAGCAACTGCGAGCGCGGCTGAACGCTTCGCAGGCGGTGTTCGCGCACTGCTTGAATGTGAGCACCAAGCTCGTCCAGGCGTGGGAAGGCGATCGGCGTCGTGTCGAAGGTCCCGCACTGGTATTGCTTCGAATCTTCGAACGAAACCCGGCCGCGGTCCTGGCGCGCGGATCAAGAGCGACTCGCCAAGCCGCGAGAAGGCGTGTCACCAGGCGCGCGGCGGGACGGCGAAAGTAGTCGCCGGCTGTTGGCCCAACGTTCTGTGTTTCCGCGGCGGCCGCGCTGGTACCGAAGGTACATCATTGCTGCGCGGTCGCCCGCCCGCAGCAGGTGCCAGTCAGGCGCCACGGCATCCGTGTCGATCGCGACCGTATCAAGGCGAAATTCCTTCGGAGGCACGAAGGCCTCAACCGGTTTGAAGGGGAATGGCCCCGACCAGGCCCCAAGTGTGAGGGAGTAGCAACCGGCCACCCTCGCGTATGGGAGCGCGCCACTCGCCTGACCAGCTGCGCTTGTCAGATTCGCGAGGAGCAGCGCCGTGGTGAAGCACGCTACACTGTGCGCCATCTTCATGTCGGCATCGACCGGGTATTAATTGCGATTCTGTGGCGGGGTGCACGCCGCGAAGCGGCGTGAACGACGCTAACCGGCTCATCTACGACGTCTTCGACGACCGCGTGACCCCGTCCCGGATTGCCGCTTCGAGAACGTCGACGTTGATGTTGCTCAGCGTGCTGAACTTGATGCAGTAGCCTGTCACGCTCGCCTTGCCCAGCTTCTTGCCGTACTTCGCGGCCAGGTACTTCTTGTCCTTCAGGCCCATGATGTAGATGGAGATGCCGGTGGTGTTGGCACTCATGCCGATCTGATAGAACGGCTTGGTGCTGCCGTCGGCGTAGGTCACCTCCTGGACGCCATACCCGATGTTCGGATTGGAGACCGTCTTGCCGCTCTTGTCCTTGCCATCGAGGAACCACATCCGGCAGCCCGGCATCAACCCCAGGATGACCCCGTGCAGCGCCTCCATGTCGCGCCGCTTCCGTTCCGGTTGCGCGGCGATGTAGCCGGCGATTTCCTTGTTCACGTTCATCGAGGTCTCCTTGGGGGAACCTGGGGTCGCAGCAAGCGCCAGTCAGGTACCGCGAGCGTCGTCATGTCCGTTCTACGTCGGCGATGATGCCCCGGAGCGTCGCGGGACGAAGCGCCAACCCAATCCCGCCGTGAGGGCCGCGAGCAAGACGATGGCCGCACCAAAGACCGTGTCGCCTGGCACCATCATGGCGAGGCCGAATTCGGCCATGACAGCGCTCCACATGATCGCGTGCCACCGCGGTCCTGGCTGCTGCGGTTCACTTCCGCCGCGTCGAACCGCCCACAGGATGAGGCCAATGCCGGTCAGCACGGCCGCCATGGCCGCCAGAAACGCCAGATATCCCAATCCCGACCGGTATCCCATGGCGGCACTCAGGAGCATCAGCGCACCGGCTGTGGCCACAAACGCCTCAGCGGCAGTGCGAGGAGCCGGAATTCTCATGCACAGTCTCCTTGGTTCTTGTGGGAGTAGCTAACGACTCCGCGCCTCTGCGGCGGCCGCGCTGGTACCGAAGGTAGATCCGTTCTGCGCGGCCGCCCGCAGCAAACGTCTGTCAGGTTGTCGGGGCATCAGTCACGCCGACGGGTGACCGGCCTAGAATTGCTTGGAGTCGAACCGTCAATCGCCCTCGAAGGTCGTCAACATCCCGGTATTCGGGGACGTTGTGGACAGAAAGATCAAAATGAAGGGTTGTCTCTTGTCTCCGGAATAAGATTGGATGCTTCCCGATAGCGTGCGCATACCCGACCTCGTAATAGACATTGGGTCGTTCGCCCGAGAGATCGGCGATCACGAATTCGGAGGACACGATCGATTCAAGAATGCGGTCCGTGATGCGCTCTTGGTGTTCAACCTCGTCGATGCGGAACGCTTGGAGCCCAAAGGTTGCGCAGACTTCCTTGATCGCATCGCGGATCTCGGTGAGACCGGGGTCCTTTGGATTCATGTTCATGACAATAAAGACGGTGCCCCGGCGGAACGGAGATGCCCCCTCGCCGCCGTAGCTTGCCCCACGGGTCGCAGCAATTTGTCTCTCGCGCTCTTGATCGAGTCGACGGATAACGGAATCGATGGACTCGAACCCCATATAGGACGAGACGACATCCACACCACCTATCTCGATCACGGCCATTCCGTATCCGTCGCCTGTTCCCGTTCCGCCGGTACAGAATGACCCAAGTTGCATTGCGAGGGACAAGAGCCGTTGAGCCCGCCGTTCGGGCACGGCGAGAGCAGTAGCGATCTCAGTCGCTGACATGCGACTGATCTTCGGATCCTTGATGAGCCGATTGCGAATGTAGAGGACCAGTCGCTCTAGGTCCGGGAGCCATCGCCCCTCTGCTCCAATCGCCTGGAGGCCTCGAAGCGAAAGACCGGGTCCAAGGAGGTACTCGGGTGGGACCTCAGTCGGACGAAATTCAGGTGGAAGTTGGCCGCGGAGATCAACGATCAACTCACGAAGATCTGGCGCACGACCGTTGGCACTTTGCCGATCAAGCCCGATCAGCCAAGTCTTGATCGGATCACTGAGCTGGTCCCGCATTGAAACCCCTAGTGGCTAGCAACCTAACGGAATGCGTTCCTGCCGCCACGGTCACGCCCGGCCAGCAGCAAGCGCGTATTGGGCGGTTACGATACTTGCTCCCTACACCTGGGGTCGCGAGTCCGTGATCCCGAAGACGTATTTCCGAAATACTCCGGCTCGAACTACACGTGCCTTTCTCCCATGGGTGGCCTGATACATATACGAGTAATATCGCCCAAACTCGGTCTCAAGGTCGCCCTTGTCGGCAAGAATGTTGGCTTCTAGCACCATGAGGCGGTGCGCCAAGTCATCGGGCAGGTCCGCAATGTGTGATGCGAGCTCCACCACGAGGGTGAAGAAGTTGGATTTTCTGAACCAGATCGAGTCGACCGGCAGATTCAGATCGCCGATTGTGGCAAAGGTCTTCAACAGCAGGGCCACCATGTGATCCTTGCCCGGGTATTCCTCGTTCAGGCCGGCGACCTTCGGCTCCACCTCCCGGTCCTGAGCAAAGTATCCACGGTTCTCAAGTGTGGCCATAACGAGGAGCACGAAGTGCAAGTCCGCCATTCTAGTGAATTCTGAGTCCCGGAATACCCCATATTTCTCTAGCGATACGTTGTCCAGTACGCGCTTTGCGGCACGAATGAAGAGTCCGTCGTAGACGGCGTTGTGAATCTCGACGTCTTCAAGCTTGAACTTGGTCAGATTGATGCGGCGAAAGATCTCCCTAACGGTTTCATCGTCAACTTTGCCAATGTCCCGTACGACGACCTGGTATGACAAGAACTGCGCCTTGTCCTCGGCTGACAACGCCGCATATGACGGAATCGAATGTAAGGGAAGCTCATGACTTCCCTCTATGTACCTCCTTATCGTCGTCAGCCGCTGCTGGCCATCGATTACATGCTTCGTGGTCGAGAGGTTTGCGATATCAATTGACCCCTCACAGACGTAGATCTCCGGGAACGGAAGTCCCTTCAGGACGGTGTCCAGAAAAGCTTCTTGGTGTTCATGAGTCCAAACGAACTTACGTTGAAAGTCTGGCCGCAGAATCAGCTTACCCGTACTGATTTGCTGGTAGATGTCAGCGATCGTCGGATTGGTGACAGAAGGACGGATTTGGTTCATCGCTGATCTCCGACGAGTGACGCCTGTTGCAGGCGCAGGAGCGCACGAAACTGATACTCCTCAAGATGCCAGTAACTCCGGAAGATGCCACCGCTGACTCGATAGTTGCCGACCTCAGAACGACCCGACGACAGTGACTCGAAGAAGGTAAACCAATCGCTCTTGAACGTACCCATATCGAAAGACAGCGGGATCTTGTCTGGGCGGATCCAACCGATGGCGGCGTACTCGAGAAACGCATGGTACATGTCTAACTCTATCTCTGTAACGGTCTTGCGGGACTCCCGCAGGGAATACTGGTAGTCTTGGATGTCGTGCATGACTTCCTCGAACAAAGAAGGCGCCACGAGCGCCACATCGATGTCCGAATCAAGATCGAAGTCTTTGTCGGTAAACATGCTAAAGCCGAGCTTGGCGGAGCCGGTGATGTACACCTCGTGGAAGGAGATCCCGAATCTCGCGGCGATACGTTTCCTGAACTGGTAGTAGTCATCCTCTCGACCTTGGAACACATGAGGTGTGCCGTGTAATACGCGCCGCCGGCATTGATCCCGTATTTCGTCGGGATCACCGGCCGACTGGAGCTCGCTGATAAATGCCTCGCGGGGCACACTATTGGGCGACATCCCACCTTGCCATATGACTCAACCGTGAACTCAGGGATGGATCCTCTGCACGCACGACGTATGGGACTTCCGGGGAACCGCCTATCGGACGGCTTGCGCTCGTGCCGCGAGGCCAGGTGAGGCCGCCGCAGTCCCTAAATGACGAGTACATCGCGGCGGCCGAACCGTCCTAGCCTCGACGGCAGCAAGCGCATGTTAGGGAGCACTCACCGTGCCATGAGACGCCAGAGTGATCGCGCACCTCGATACGCTAGCGCCCCAATGCTCTGGGCAATAAGCCCGACAAACATGGCAAGACACGCGGCCATCCAGATATTGTGGACCATTGAGCCTACCAAGACTATCGTCGCCATACATACTAGCAATCCGATCGGCAGTGCCAGCTTCACAGCCACTCCATGGATCGCAGGAAGTGAAGGCCGAAAGACGATCGTTACACCAGGATGGGCGATGTCGACCCATACGCTCGGCGACGACGTTGCTACTGGCATGCTGGTCAAGTACCGCAGCACAACCCGCTGGCCGCGGTTCAGAACGCGAACTGCGTATTCGCGGTTATGCCTAAACGTGTTGAACTGCTGATCGGTTGGTTGCTGCCCCGGCGCAACCTCTATGCTCCGCGCGAAGGCTGGTGTGTACGAAGGCAGGTAAACGCTGCCAGGAATATCAGCCTTCTCTGTTAGAAGCAGCGTGTCACCCGTGTAGACCCTGAACGTCAAGTCGGCGAAATCGCGCGTGGTATCGTTGCGGATCTCGACTGTCGACATATAGAGATTAACGACGGGGGTCCCGTGCCAGGTAACCTGCACATTACCGAAGAGCGCATCTTCCGCAGAAAGCGCGACCCGGTCGTGAGACACGGTGTATTCGATCACTTTGACACGACCGCGGAGGACTGCCACAAGGCGGGTCATGATCGCGCCGATGATGGCCGATCCGGATGACAGGAGGTATCTGTTATCTATCAGCTCGCGAAGGCGACTTAGATCCATTGCCACTCCAACAGGTTGCGTTGGCTCCCAAACACCCAAACATGCTGCAAAGCACGCTCGCCAGCCGACATGCCGTCGTCCGGGCCGCTCGACCAGCGGCCGCAGCGCCAGACCAGTCTGGCGCCTGGCGCACCTCTCGAGCGCCGCACCCGCCCTCCATGCGTCCACTGTAAGATAACTCCCCTGCAACACCCGCGGGGGACCGGTCCATTGACACCCAATGGCCCCCGTCATACGCTCCACTACGGAGCCCCGCCATGCGCTTCACCCCGATAGCTGCGGCCGGAATGATTCTCGGCGTCAGTGCCTGCGGCTCGGCACCGACCACGCCGAGCAGTGGTACCACTCCATCCGCGCCCGATCTCAGCGGCATCGCCGCACAGGTCACCCACACATCCGGGCATTCACCGGGCGGCTACATCTCGCAGTACGACGTGTGGCTCACGACCCCGCCCGATTCGGTGCCAAGCGCCGGGATCGTCAGCGGCCGTGCGACGCAGGTGTTCATCGTCGGCACGACCGTCGGCGGCGCCGGAACGGACACTACCACGGCGACGGCGGCGGACATCGCGGTCGGCGACCAGATCGAGATCTGGCGGAACACGGTCGAGGTCTTCGGGGCCGAACAGGCACCGCCGGGTGCGCCGGCTTACGATGCCCTCAAGGTCGTCATCGTCCGGAACAACAACCGGATTCCGGAGGCAAGCACCCGATAGTCCCGCCGTCCGGCAGCGAGGGCGGTCGCAAGCATCGCGCGCAGGCGACGGTTCCGATCCTCACCAAGGCCGTTCCGTCCGGTCGAACGCCGTTCGCGGCTGCCCGACCCACTCCGCGGGAACGGACAGGGCGTAATCCCACGACAACCGCCTTCCACCCACCGGCCATGGCGGCGTGCCAATCGCCGCCACGGCCGCCACCGCCGCCGCACCTTCCGCCTCCTCCATCAGCTGATTGCGCGCGGCGTGGATTCACACCCCGTCCGCGCCTCTGCCGACGAGCGCTGCGACCGGGCGCTGATCCGGGTCGCCCGCCTCCGCTTCGTCCGCGTGTCGAGTCACATCGATCACCTCACGAGGTCGCGGTCCACACCCTCAGCCGGCCCGGCCATCCGGTCGGCCGCAGCTCTTTCCCGTCGTGCCATGCCGCAGCGTGATGCTCGTGCCGGTATTGCCGAACGTGAACACCAGCACGTGATCGGTGCCGTTGACCGTGAAGTCGATCCCCTGATAGTCGCCCTGAAACGGCGTTTCCTTGGCGCCGCCGAGCTTCGATCGGTACCAGGCGATCGCCACCGGGAGGCTGTCGTTGGTCGAGGACATGTACTCGATGCATCCCGTCTCCGGGTTGGGAATGCTGGACATGCTTCCCTTCACGAGGTGCGGGTACGTCGGCAGCGTGGTCTCGTTCCGGTCCAGGTCACTCGCGGCATCGGCGGTCGCCGTCGTCGCGGAACCGGACGGCGTGCGCTGCGCGCCGGCGTTCTTCGAGCAGGCGGCGACCAGGACCAGCGCCAGGTACGTCAGCCTGCGGTGAGCCATGCGGATCATCTGAACCTCCCAATGGGTTGAATTGGACACTCAATGCGCCGGAGCAGGCTTGAGCTTGGCGGTCTCCGACTGCAGCAGGGCAATGACCTTGTCCCGGGTTCGCGGATCGCCGGCGTACTGGCTGCGAGCCTGCACGATGAACTGATCCCGGAGCTTGTTGATCTCGGCCGGAGTCTTGTTGGCAAACGTCGCGTTCAGTTTCCGGGTGAAGTTGATCTTGTAGGTGGGTGCAGCGGCTCGCGCCGCCGCCGCCCGGGCCCGTAGCGCCTTGAACTGCGACAGCACGGGGGCCAGGGCCTCCATGCGCTGCCGGGCTGCCACGGCGATCTGCTGCTTTTCGCCCTTGAACTTGTTCATGATCTGACCATACGCCGCGATGTTGCCGAGGGGCTTGACCGTCCTGGCGGTGGCGCTCGTGCCGGTGGCTTCCGCTGTCAACGGCAGCAGGTCGCTCAGCGCATTTCGGGCGGCCTGGGTCCGCTCGGTATAGGCGGTCTGCATCGCCGCCGCGAGCAGCTGGGCGCGCCGCGCGTTGGCGACGAGGTCGTCGTGGGGAGCCTGCGCGGCGTCGAAGGCGGCCTGCGGGCCCGCGGTGATGGTGTTCGTCATCTGTTTGATATTGGTATCGAGATTCGCCATGACATTGTCGATCACCTGGTCGACGATGTCCGTCGGATCGTAGATGCTGGTGGGGTCGGCCAGCATGCCGTTCAGGAAGGACATCACCTTGCGGATCGGCGCGTTGATCGCCTGGTCTGCGGCGGCGAGGGCGCTCTGCAACGCCGGACCTTCGCTCTGTTCCGCCTGGGTCATCAATCGGGTCACCCGGGGCGAGTCCTGATCTCCGGCGGTCTTCGCCTTCTGGATTTCGGCGAGGGCCTTCTCGAACAGGCCGGCCAGGGCACCATGGGGCGGCAGGGTCGTGGTGATCGGGACCGCGGCCGGGGCCGCGCCGCCGTGGGCCGCGGGCGCGCTGTTCGCCGGGGGCGCTGCCGGTGCGGCGCCGCCGGCGGCATGAACCGCTGAACGCCCGACGAGCGCCCCGACCGGCTTGGCCGGTTGCGCGGTGGCCGGCTTCGAGCTCGCGGGCGAGCCGGAACCGGGCTTCACCTCCTGCGCCGCTATCCCGGCGGTGGACGTGACCAGCGACGTCTCCTTCTTGTAGATCGCGTTGGCTTGCTCGAGGGACGTGGCCAGCGTCGTGGAGCTTTGCGAGGCGTCCGACCGGATCTGGGCAATGGTCGAACTGACGTACTGCCGCGCCTCGTCAGACGCCCGCTGGGTATTGCCGCTGACCCGGAGCGTGAGATTGTTCATCAGCTCGATCAGGTGCTTGACCGTCGAAACGAGTTCCTGAACGATGCAACTCAATCCATCGGTCACGTACGCCGCGGCGCAGCCGAGAAAGCTGTCGCAGCAATCGGCGATGGCCGGCCCGGCCCCGACACACAGGAACAAGGCGAGCAGGAACGTTGCGCGCATCTTCATGGGTTTGGTCTCCTCTGTGGCCGACCCGATCTCCGAACCACGAAGGTCAGCGTCGCCCCGGTGTGTAAGCCTGCGTGCCGCCGCGTGTTGTCACCGAACCTTGGCGAAGATCTTGTTGCACAGCGCGTCCACCCCATGCCGCTGGTCGGCGATGGAGGTACCGGGGGCGTTCCGGTCGAGCCCCATCACCTGGATGTCGCAGAGCAGGTCGTTCTTCCGCGCCACGACCTCGTGCAGCTCTTCCACCCACACCGCCTCGTCACCCACGCCGTCCTCCGGGACTCCGCCGATCGGCATCTTCCCGCTCTTCCACACCGCCAGAGAAGCCTTGCCCATGCCTGGTCGCAGGGTCACCGACAGGGAAGCGTCGCCGGCCGTCGTGAAGCGGCAGGTGCTGCCGTTGTCATCCGGTATCTCCTCGACGGTGCTCGGTGCGTGGAGGACCCCGGCGGCATCATCGGTCGTCAGCAACTTCTGCTTGCAGGCGCTGCCGGTGCTGGCCGAGATGGCTGCGGGCGGTGCGCCGCCGGTTTGCGCCGCGGCGGATGAACTGCCCTTCGAGCAGGCGGCGGCGACTGCCAGCAGGACGACGGCTCTTGATACCGGAATGCATTGGCGCATCGGGGAGCTCCTGTGAGGTCACCTGGAACGGGATTGTTCCAGGGGCGGGCGGGTTGGCGGCCGGCGCCAGCATCGCCCTGATGGTTCCGCGCGCGGGCCGGCCCCGCCCGTGGTCGGACCGGAAATCGCGGCATGGTCAGAGGTGCGAGGCGATCGCGACCAGCAGGGCCTTTGCCCGGTCGTAATCGGCGGATTCCAGGCTCATGCCCACGAAGACATCGTGCCGCACCGCAATGAGCTGCGTGCCGTGCAACAGCGCGGCACTGTCCCACGGTCCGGCAAGGGTGGTGTCGGTCCGGAAGCCGACCGTCGTCGTCGCACCCGGCGCGTTGCCGGCGGCCCCGGGTCCGGCGATCATCTTCATCATCCCGCCGATCGCCGCCTGCGCCTGCGGTGGCAGTTGCATCGTGTCGAGTGGTGAGCTCGACGGCGTGCCCATCACGCCACCGACCATGGCCATCTGGTGCTCGAGCATTGCGAAGTTCCGACGGCCGCCCTGCCAGACGAATTCCACCGGATATTCGCGCTCCCCCTCGGGCGTGCTCACGCGATAGGTGCACGATGTTTCCGGCGCGTCGGACCCTGGGTCGCCGTCGAGCGGACCGATCGCCGCTTCGACCTCGGCCCGCGGGAGGAAGTCGCACGCGCTGGCCGGGTGCGGCGGCGGTTTCGGCACCAGGGCAACCGCACCGGCGCCGTCGTAACTCAGGGGGTGGTCAAAGCGCGGGATCACGATCCTCGCGATGGCGAGGGCATCCTGTTCCTGCCCGCTCGCCCCGCTCACATCGATCTGTGCCGATCGCGTTCCCTGCGACGCGAAGAGCGAGCCGCCAGGAATCCATGTCGCCCGGTCCCACGGACCCGATGTCTCCGACTTCACCACCCGCTGCGCCATCGAGTCCATCCCGGCGGCGCCCCCCTTGGCGAGCGCACGGCCAAGCGCGCCGACCGCGCCTTGCAGCGCCGCACCGGCCTCCGCGCCGCCGGCGGTCCAATCGGGGCGGATCGTGAACTGCCGCCCATCAGTACCGCGGTACATGCACTGGTCACCCTGCGCATCGGCGACACCGTCGCTGGCACGGTACGGCGGTGTCGCCAGCGGTCCCGTCCAGGCCACCGCCTCGGCGGCCGAGAGCAGGGTGCATGGGTCGTGGGAATCGGCCACCCCTTGTTGGCCGGCGCAGGCCGCGACCCCGCCAGGAACAAGGAGGAGTCCCACCATCCGGATCACGAGACCATTTGCCACGAGCGCCTCCCCATCGGGTACGGCGCCAACGTATCGTGCCGGCGTTTGTCAGCTGTCGCTCCACCGTTTGTTGCCGGGCGACGGGGCGAGACTTACCTTCGAAAAGCCATGATCGAGCTCTGTCTGCTGGGTCCCCAGGCCCTCCGCGGCTCGGATGGACAAGAGCTCTCTGGCTTGCCCGCGCAGCCCAAGCGATTCGCGCTGCTCGCCTACCTGGCCCTCGCGGGCAGCGACGGTTATCACCGCCGCGACACCCTGGCCGCGATCTTCTGGCCCGACCTCGATCAGTTCGCCGCTCGCCGCGCACTCCGGAATACGATCTATCATTTGCGCGAAGCCCTTGGCGACGGCGTGATCGTCACCCGTGGCGACGACGTCGTGGCAATCGATCCCGCCATGTTGGCCAGTGACGTGACACGCCTTGGTGAGGCCTTCGCCGCTGGGCGCCATGAAGAGGTGGTCGAGCGGTATCGCGGCGAGCTGCTGGCCGGGGTCCATTTCGCGAATGCCGGCGAGGGCTTCGAGGAATGGCTGTCGCGCGAGCGAATGCGGATCAGCGACCTCGTGATGCGCGCGCTGCGTTCACTCGTCGAGCGCGAGGACCAGGCCGGCAACATTGTCGCCGCGGCGCACTGGGCGCAGCGGGCCTGCGCCCTGGCACCGGGCGACGAGAGCTGGCTGCGGCGCGCAATGACGCTGCTGCACCGCGGGGGCGATGTCGGCGGTGCCCTGCGCCTCTACGACGCATTCACCCGGCGATTGGCGGCCGAGTTCGATGCGAAGCCGAGCAGCGAGAGCGAGGAACTTGCCGGGCGCATCCGGAGCGGCACTCCGACGGTGGCCGGTTCCCGCTCGGTCCGGGCCACGGCATCTCCCGAGGTTCCGCCGGGCAACACGGCCGCTGCCGCGACCCCGTCGCCGCCGGTGCAGGCCGCGCCGGTCCATGAAACCACGCCCGGTCCGGCTGTCGCCGCGACACCGGAACGCGATGCGCCGACGCGCAGAGCGGGATGGCGCCGCATGGCGCTGGTGGTTGGCGTCGCGGGCGTGATTGTCGCCGGTGTGATCGTTGTCCGCGCGATGAATTCCCGGGCGCCGGTCATCGCGGCGCGCCAGCGCGTCCTCGTCGCCGTTTTCGCCAATCACACCGGCGACTCCACTCTCCAGTCGCTCGGCCGGATGACGCAGGACTGGCTGTCGCAGGGTCTGGTGCGCACGCAGCTGGTGGACGTCGCCGATCCGCAGGCGGTCTTCGTGCAGGGGCAGGCCGCGGGAGGCAACGCCGATCCGATTGCCCTGGCGCGGCGCACCGGTGCCGCCATCGTGGTGTCGGGCAACTACTATCGCACCGGCGACACGCTGGTCTTCCAGGCCGCCGTCATCGACGTGCGATCGGGGCGCATCGTGCGGGTTGTCGGCCCGATTCTTTCGAACGCGCGCACGCCGGTCGCGGGCCTCGATGAATTGCGTTCGCGGGTGATGTCCGCGCTTGCCGCCACCGTCGATGCGCACGCTACCCAGAGCCTCGGTTCCGGCGAGGTCCCTCCCTTCGACGCGTATCGCGACTATGTCGACGGTTGGGATGCCTACTGGCATGGCGACCATCAGCAAGCCGACTCGCTCTTTCTGCGCGCGGCGCACCGCGACACGGCGTTCAGCGCGGCCGCCCTCGCCGCGGCGATCTCCGCCGCCAATTCGAGCGAGTGCCCGCTGGTCGATTCGCTGGTCGCCGTGCTCGATGGCCGCCCGGGATCGCTGGATCGGGCGGACCAGCTCACCTTGCAGATCGCCGATGCACGGTGCCGCGGCCGCAACGACGAAATGCTGCGCCTGACCCTGGAGCGCGCCGACCTCCTGCCGGGCAACTCCAGCGCGCAGTTGTCCGCTGCCGCCGCTGCCCTGTGGGCCAACCGGCCGAAGCGCGCCCTCGCGCTGCTCGGGCGGATCGACCCTGCCGTGGACCTGGCATGGAGCACGGACACAACGCACTTCGCCTACTGGAGCGGATTCACCGAGGCGCTGCACCTGCTCGGTCGCTATCGCGACGAACTCGACGCCGCCGATCACATGTCGCGCGGCGCGCCGCTCGCCCGCGCCTGGTTCCGCGGTTCGGCGCTGGCCGCCATGGCGCGCCCGACCGAAGCGCTGGCGCTGATCGACAGTTCGCTGCAGTTGCCGGTCGAGACCGAGAGCGACCTCGGACTCGCTCCGTACACCGATGGCCGCGCGCAGTACACCGTGACGCCCGCCTGGGTCGCCACCTGGATTGCGCGGGAACTGGCCTTTCATGGTGACACTGTCGCGGCGAGACAGGCGGCGAGGCGCGCCGTGACATGGTACCGGAATCGGCCGCCGGAGGAACGCGCGACGTACGAAGAGCGACTGGTGGCGGCGTGGTCGTTGGGGATCATCGGTGCCAACGCCGAGGCCCAGCGGATTGCCCGGCAGCTCATTGCGGAGGACTCCGCCAATGTCGACTATCGGGGCGAACTCGCCGCGTTGGCGGCAGAACATGGCGACACCGCCCTGGCGGACTCACTTGATCGCTGGCTCGCCGCGCAGACCGTGGCACGGGTGAGCTGGACCGCAAGCGCCTACCGCGCGCAGCTCGCGGCACTCATGGGAAAGCCCGACAGTGCAATCGCGCGGGTGCGGGACGCGCTCGACGACGGCGCCTGGCCGCTCTGGTTCCACCAGGAGCCGGCGCTGGTCACCGGGGCCAGCCGCGCCGGCATCCTGGCGCTGCTCGTCCCGCGCGGCTAGTCGGGTTCCGGTCGCACACTGCGCCCTGCTCATCATGCCCGGCTTGGTCTTGTCGGTCAGGCGGGCAGATGCCGCACTTTTGGGCCCCCCTCGGCGTAATCCCGTAACGACAACCGCCCCACACCCACCGACCATGGCGGCGTGCCAACTGCCGCCGCCGCCGCACCGGCCGATACCGTTGCTGCCCACACCGCCCTGGTCCACCGCTTGGGCGGCGAAGCGTGCGTCGTCCCGGTCCCCGCCGAGCCGGCGGGCCCGCTGACCGAAGTCGGCTCCCTCGCCGACCTGCCGGTCTGGAGCCTGGGCCCCGCCGCTCGCGACCTCCCGCTCATCGCCCACCGGCTCGCGCGCCGCGGGCAGATCGGCATCCTCCTCGCCGACGACATTGCGCATCAACGCCGCCTCGTCGCCGTCACCGTCGATCCGGTGCGCACCGCGACGTTTCCCCTCTTCGCCATCGACGCCCTGCCGCTGCTCCGCATCGCTGACGCCGCTCGCCGCCCCGCCGCCACATTGCTCGAACAGGCCCTCGCCTTTGCCGACGCCGTCGACCTCGACGCCGCCGGCCGCCGCACCTTCCGCCTGCTGCACCAGCTGATTGCGCGCGCCGTCGACGCCCTCCCCGCCCGCGTCCCTGCCGACGAGCGCCGTGCCTGGGCGCTGGTACAGGTGACCCGGCTGCTCTTCCTGCGATTCGTGGAATCGGAAGGGTGGCTCGACGGCAATCGCCGCTTCCTCGCCGAGCAGCTCGACCGCTGCCTCCGCGCCGGGCGCGATCCCACCCGACACCTGCTGCATCCGCTCTTCTTCGGCACGCTCAACCGCGCCTGGATCGACCGGTCGCGCTTTGCCCGCGGCTTTGGAGCCGTGCCGTTCCTCAACGGCGGCCTCTTCGAGCCGCATCCGGTGGAGCGATACCACAAGCTGCACCTCCCCGCGTCGTTCTGGATCGATGCGTTCGCGGCACTCGTCGACCGCGTCGACGTCACCCTCGACGCCGCCGATCGCGCCGGGCGGGTGACACCGGAACTGCTGGGCCGCGTCTTCGAAGGGGTGATGGATCCCGACGAACGCCACGACGGCGGCACCTTCTTCACCCCGCCCGCGCTGGTCGACGAGGTGCTGCGCCACACACTCGCCGCGCACCTCGCCCTCCGCACCGGCCGACGCGAGCACGATCTGTACGACGCGCTCGACGCCCCCGATCGTCCGCTGCAACGGCTCCTCCTCGACATCACGGTGCTCGACCCCGCCGCCGGTTCGGGGGCGTTCCTGGTCGGCGCGCTGGCGTTGCTGCACGGCCCCGGGCCCCGGCGCCCGGCGCGGGTGCGCCACCTCGTGCAGCGGCGGCTCTTCGGTGTCGACCGCCACCCTGGTGCGGTGCGTCTGGCCGAACTCCGGCTCTGGCTCGAGGTGCTGCGCGCCTGGCGCGGCTCGGACGCCGGCGCGTTGCCGCCGCTCCCCAACCTCGATGTTACCATACGCGCCGGTGATGCGCTGCTCGACCCGATCGGCGAGACGCCGCTTGCGATGAAGGCGGCGCGGCGCGTCGGCATGCCACAACGCCTGGTCGCCGGTGCACGCGGTGCGGCGAAGCGGAGCGCGCTGAACGCCGTGCGCGCCGCTGAACGCGAGGTGATGGCGGAGTTGTTGATGGAGCGCGAACAGGTCGTGGAGCGCCGTGTTTCACTTGAGCTGGAGCGCGCGCGACAGCCCCGGCTCTTTGGCGGCCGCCCGCCGCTCGATGCCGCCGCACGTCACCGGCTCCGGGAGTGGCGGGCCGAGCGGCGCGACCTGCGCCGGCAGCGGCGGATGGTGCTGCGCGATGCGTCGTCGGCGCCATTCGCACTGCGTGTTGCGTTCGCCTCGGCCATGGTGCGCCGCGGCGGCTTCGACCTGGTGGTGGGCAATCCGCCGTGGGTGCGTGCCGAACGGATTCCGCCCGCAGTTCGCGAGCAACTGGGCGCGCGCTATCGCTGGTGGCGCGGCGGGAGTGGCCGCGGCTGGCGGCACTTGCCGGACCTTTCGGTGGCATTCGTCGAACGGGGTTTCCGGCTGCTCGCTCCGGGCGGCACGCTGGCACTGCTCGTTCCCGCCAAGCTCGCCACCGCCGGATACGCCTCGGCGTGCCGCGCAGCGCTCGCCGACCAGACCACGATCCATGCGGTGGCCGATCTGGCAAACGATCCGCTGGCGAGCTTCGACGCGACGGCGTATCCGTTGGCGCTGATCGCCAGCCGCACCGCTCCGGCGCCCGATCACGAGGTGCGGCTCGCCCTGCCACGCACGGCGCCGCGCCAGCCGCAGCGTGAGTGGCGGCGCGCCGCGCGCTGGACGCTTGCGGCGCCGGCGGAGCAGCAACTGGTGGCGCGACTCCGGGAGGCGCACCCGATGCTGGCCGAAGCGGTGTCTCTGCAGCTCGGCATCAAGACCGGCGCGAACAGCGTCTTTGTCGACCCGCCGCTGTCACTCGAACCGTGGTGCCGCCCGGCGGTCCGCGGCCGCGACGTGAAGCCGTTCCGCGCCACACCGGGCGCTCGGCTCCTCTGGCCCGCCGACGCGCTCGGCAATCCGCTGGCGACGTTGCCGCGCTTCGTTGCGGAGTATCTGGCGCAACACGACGCGGCGCTGCGACGCCGAGCGGACTATCATGGCGGACCGCTCTGGCAGCTCTTCCGCACCCATGCGGCGACCGCGGCGCACCGCGTGGTCTGGCGCGATCTTGCCCGTGAGCTCACCGCCGCGGTGCTCGGCGATGCCGATGCGGTGCCGCTCAACAGCTGCTATGTGGCGGCGATGCCGTCGGCTGGGCAGGCACTGGCGCTTGCCGCCTGGCTCAACTGTCGCTGGATCCGGCGCATCGCGAGGCTCGCGGCAGAGCCGGCCCAGGGTGGTTGCGCGCGTTTCGGGGCGCGGGCCACCGGCGCGGTGCCGCTGCCGGCAGGGGTGCTGGCCGATACAGTGCTGATCGACCTCGCGCGCGAGGGAGTAGGGCGCGGTGTGCAGGAAGAACTCGATGAACGGGGGGCGGTGCTGCTGGGGCTGGATGCCGGCGACCGCGAACTTTTCGGACGTTGACCCGTCAGCCCTTGCCGCGCTTCGCAAAGTACCGCACGTCGGGCAACCCTTCGAAGTCGGCGTCCATTGTCCAAATCGTGGCACCATACTGTCGAGCCGCGGCGAGGATGATGCTGTCCGGCAGCGGCAACCGGGCCTCGACACCGATCCTGGCGGCGCTGAGTGCCAGGGCGCTGTCGAGCGGGACAAGTTGTCCCTGATGGAGCAGGGCGGCGGCCTGCAGCGCGGCGTCTTCTCCCCGCTGCTGCATCACCCGTCGGGTCACCTCGAGGACGATTACTGTCGGGACGATCAGGTCCGCGGTCGCTTCGATCGCGGCGGCAAACCGCCCCGCATTCGGGCCGCCCGCGAAATACTCCAGCCACGCCGACGAATCGACGACGTTCACACCCGATTCCGTTCCCGCGGCACCCGGGTGTCGATGCCCTTCAGGAAGCCGCGCATGGCGCGGAGCTCCCGGACCGGGATGAACTCGATCCGGTTCTGGTACTGGAGCGCCTGGACCTGCTGTCCCGGCTCGAGCCGCATCGCTTCACGGATTTCGCGCGGAATCACGACCTGAAACTTGGGTGACACGGTGACGATCGACATGCCGCCTCATCGATAATGTAATCGTACAACGATATGGCGATCGATGAGGTGACGCAAGACGTCCATCCGGCCACGGGAAATGACAGGTTCACTGGCTCGATCGCTCCGGCTCTCCGGTCTACCACTGGTGCCGCCCTCCCGCTCCTGCCATGCTTCACCTCAAAGGAGTCGAGCGCATGTGGTTTTTCAGTGACGAAGAGCGGATGCTGGGCGACGCGGTGCGGCAGTTTGCCGTGTCCGAACTGGCGCCGAAGATCGAGCAGCTCGACGCCGAGGAGGGGTTCAACCGCGGCGCCTTCCGCGCCATGGGCGACCTCGGCCTCCTCGGTATCACCGTCTCCGCCGACGACGGCGGGGCGGGGATGGGTGCCGTGGCGGCAACCATCGCCATGGAAGAAATGGGCGCTGTCGACGCGTCGACCACGCTTTCGTACCTGGCCCATGCCATCCTCTGCGTCAACCAGATCGGCGCCAACGGCACCGGCGACCAGAAGGCGCGCTTGCTGCCCAAGCTGCTGAGTGGTGAATGGATCGGCGCCATGGGGATGACCGAGCCCGGCGCCGGCTCTGACGCCATCGGGATGACCACCCGGGCCGAGAAGCAGGACGATCACTACCTCATCAACGGCACCAAGACCTTCATCACCAACGGCACCGAGAGCGATGTCGTCTATCTCTACGCGCGCACCGGCACCCGCCGCCGGGACATCTCGACCTTCCTGATCGAACGCGGCATGCCGGGCTTCTCCACCGGCAAGAAGTTTTCCAAGATGGGCATGCGCGCGTCGCCCACCAGCGAGCTGGTGTTCGACAACTGCCGGGTGCCCGAGGGGAATCGCGTCGGCAAGGAGAACGGAAGCGTCGCGATGATGATGAAGAACCTCGATCTCGAGCGCGTCACCATCGCCGGCATCTCGCTGGGGCTGGCGCGCGCGTCGCTCGAGACCGCCACGGCGTATGCCCGCGAGCGGCGGCAGTTCGGCAAGCCGATCGGCTCGTTCCAGCAGATCCAGGAGCGGCTCACCGAAGGGGCGGCCTGGTACGAGGCGTGCCGCACGCTCACGTACACCGCGGCCAAGATGTGGGACCTGGGCCTGCTGGCGGGGCGCGAATCAGCGATGATGGCGGCCAAGGCCAAGCTGCAGAGCGCCCAGATGGCCACCCAGGTGACCCTCGACATGATCCAGGTGATGGGCGGCTACGGGTACATGCGCGAGTTTGCCGTGGAGCGCTACATGCGCGACGCCAAGCTGATGGAGATCGGCGCGGGAACCAACGAGGTGCTGCGGCTCATCATCGCGCGTCACATGCTGGGCGACGACGTGATGCGCATCGGCGTGCCGGCGCAGAAGTGAAGCCCGCGGCGGCGAGGTGGGCCCGACTCGCCGTCGTGATGGCGCCGCTGCTCCTTGGCGGTGGCGCCGGGGCCAACCGCCATCCGGCGCCGCGGTGGCCGGTGCTCGACAAGGGTGCCGTGCTGGCCCGGCAGCATTGGTGGGACAATCGCGACTGGCGCTGGTACGGCGCCAACATTCCGTTCTTCGAATCGCCCGACACCGCCATCGACGCCACGTATTACTACCGCTGGCAGCTGATCACCCGGCATCTCACTTACGGCTCGCCGCAATCCGGCTACACCTTCTCCGAGTTCATCGACCGGCCGTTCTGGTCGGGGGCGTACGGCGCCATCTCCTGCCCGGTGGGCCACCAGATGTACGAGCTGCGCTGGCTCAAGGACCGCCGCGTCGTGAGCGACTTTGCCCACTACTGGTTCGACACGCCAGGGGCGCAGCCCAGGAGCTACAGCAACTGGTACGGTGACGCGGTGTGGGCCACTTATCTCGTCAACGGCGATCGCGCCTATCTGCACGGCCTCTTGCCCGACATGAAGCAGCAGTACGCCGGCTGGATGGCCGAGCATTGGGACAGCACGAAGCAGATGTTCCACTGGGACGGCTTGCACGACGGGATGGAAGAGAACATCAACAGCCGCCTCACCACCGATCCGGGATCGGGCGCCGACGGCTACCGGCCGACGTTGAACAGCTACCTGTACGCCGACGCGCGCGCGATCGCCAGCGCGGCGGCACTCTTCGGTGATTCGGCGGCGTCGCGGGAATTCTCGGCTCGTGCGGCGAGCCTGAAGACGCACGTCGAAGCGCAGCTCTGGGATCCGACCCGCGACTTCTTCTTCCATCAGTTTGCCCATGACGAGAAGGGCGGCATCACCGTCGGGTCGCTCACCTACCGGAGCGGTCCGTACGCCGGGAACCCGCACGGCCGGGAGGAGATCGGCTACGTCCCGTGGCAGTTCGAGCTGCCGGATTCCGGCTACGCCTCGGCCTGGCGCTTTCTCATGGACACGGCGTATTTCGCGGCGCCGTTCGGCCCCACCACCGTCGAGCGTCACGATCCGCAGTTCGAGATCGCCGACCGCTGCTGCGTCTGGAGCGGCAACGAATGGCCCTACGCCACGTCGCAGACGCTGGTGGCGATGGCCAACCTCCTCGACGACTACCACCAGCAGGTGGTGACGCGAGCCGATTACGACCGCCTCTTCGAGACCTACACGCGCGACCAGCGCAAGGCGGGACGGCCGTACATCGCCGAGAACGCCAACCCGGACAACGGATCGTGGCGGAGCGGCGACACGTTTGATCACAGCGAGGACTATTTCCATTCGGAATACGTCAACCTGGTGATCACCGGCCTGGTGGGTCTCCGGCCGCGGGCCGACGATTCGGTGGAGGTGGCACCGCTGGCACCTGACGGTTGGCGCTACTTCGCGCTCGACGACGTGGCGTATCACGGACATCAGCTGGCCATCGTCTGGGATCGCGACGGCACGCGCTACGGTTATGGCGCGGGGTTGAGCATCATCGCCGACGGCCGGGTGATCGGCCACTCGCCCAACATGGCGCGGCTGGTCGCATTTCTCGGCCCGGCTCGCCAACTGCCCCCGCCGCCTCGCCCGGTGGACTTCGCTGTCAACAACGGCCGCACGGCGTTTCCGGTCGTCGCCGCGAGCTACACCGCGCCGGGAACCGCGGCGAGCAACCTCGTCGATGGTAACTACTGGTACAACACCGATCCCCCCAATCGCTGGACGACGACCGGGTCGCCGCACCGGGCCGATTCGGTAACGATCGACTTCGGCGCCGCGCGTGTGCTCGACTCGGTGCAGCTCTACCTCCTCGACGACTCCACCGGCGTGCGCGCTCCGGCGTCGTACCGGCTGGCTGTCTGGCGCAACGGCAGTTGGAGGCAGCTCGCCGGCGAGCGTCGCATTCCGGCCCGGCCGGAAGGACATCGCGCCAACACCGTGTCGTTTGCGCCGGTGAGTGCTTCACGGTTGCTGGTGGTGCTGGTGCCACGGCCCGGTGCGGCGGTGGGGATGACCGAGGTCGAAGCATGGGGCAACGGACCGACGCCGCGTGTCGCTCCGACCGCGGCGTCGCCCGATCTGGCCTGGGGCGCCCGGGCGTCGGCGTCGTTCACCTCGCGCTACGACAGTGTCTCGGAGATCAACGACATGGTGGTGGCGTTCAGCCGCTACTCACGCAACCGCTGGACGTCGTACGGCTCGCCCGACCGGAGCGACTGGGTCGAACTGGACTTTCCGGCGGCGAAGGTGGTTTCGCGCGTCGAGCTTGACCTCTGGGGCGACGGCGGGGGAACCAGGGCGCCGAAGCGCTATACGGTGCAATACCGGAGTGGCACGGATTGGGTCGACGCGCGAGTATTGTCGCAGGTGCCGGCGGCGCCGCAGGCCTCGTCGGCGAACACCGTGACGATCGCGCCGGTGTCGACCACCGGGATCCGCGTCGTCTTCGAGCCCGATGCGCCGGCGGCCGTCGGTATCACCGAGGTCATCATCCGCGGGGAGAACTGAGATGAGCATTACCTGGCGTCGCGCCGTCGAGCTGTCGCTGGCAGCATGCATCGTGGCGGTCTTGCCGCTGGCGGCCCAGCAACCGGAGCCGGCGCTTCGCACCCGCTGGGCTGCGGGGGTCGATTCCACCCACGCCTGGCCCGACTATCCACGCCCAGAGCTGGTGCGTCGCGACTGGATCAACCTCAACGGGATGTGGGATTATGCGGTCACCGCCGAATCGGCTTCCCAGCCGTCGCGCTGGGACGGCCGGATCCTGGTGCCGTTTCCGATCCAGTCACAGCTGAGCGGTGTCCGCCGCGCCGTGTCCGACAGTCAGCGCCTCTGGTATCACCGCGCCTTCCGCGCGCCACCGCTAGCCAACGGCGAGCGCCTGCTGCTCCACTTCGGCGCCGTCGATTGGCAGTGCGAAGTCAGCGTCAACGGCGTTGCGGTGGGAAAGCACACCGGCGGCTACGATCCGTTCACCTTCGACATCACCGACGCATTGCGTGGCAGCGGTGATCAGCAGCTGGTGGTGTCGGTCTGGGACCCGACGGATCAGGGCTCGCAGCCGCGCGGCAAGCAGGTGCTCAAGCCGGGCGGCATCTGGTACACCGCCGTCACCGGCATCTGGCAGACCGCCTGGCTCGAACCGGTCCCGGCGGAACATCTCGATGGCGTCTACGCGGTGCCCGACATCGACGCCGGCAATATCTCGTTCCACGCGGTGACTTCCGGCGCAGACTCCTCGGCGGTGCTCACCGCGGTGGTGACCGTCGCCGGCCGCACCGTCGCCACGGCGCGCGGCCCGGTCGGCGCGCCGCTGGTGGTGTCGGTGCCACTCGCGCACCTCTGGTCGCCGTCCGATCCCTATCTCTATCACGTGCGGCTGGTGCTGGGCCGCGACACCGTGCGGAGCTACTTCGGGATGCGGAAGATCAGCATCGGCCGAGCGGCTGACGGCCATCTCCGCATGATGCTGAACAATCACGCGCTGTTCGAATTCGGCACCCTCGATCAGGGATGGTGGCCCGGCGGGCTCTACACACCGCCGTCGGACGCGGCCATCCGCAACGACATGCTCACCATCAAGCAGCTTGGCTTCAACATGATGCGGAAGCACGTCAAGGTGGAACCGGCCCGTTGGTACTACGACGCCGACAGCCTTGGCCTCCTCATCTGGCAGGACATGCCGAGTGGTGACAACAAGACCGCGGCATCGCGCACGGACTTTCTCGAGGAACTCCATCACATGATCGATGCGCTGCGGATGCATCCGTCGATTGTGATGTGGGTGCCGTTCAACGAGGGATGGGGGCAGCACGACACCGAGCAGATCGTGGCCTGGCTCAAGGGCTACGATCCGAGCCGGCTGGTCGATAACGCCAGTGGGTGGACCGATCACCATGTCGGCGACGTCTCCGACATCCACGTCTATCCCGGTCCCGGGATTCCGGCGCCCGACAGTACCCGTGCGCGGGTGCTGGGGGAGTTCGGCGGGCTCGGCCTGCCGCTCGAAGGGCACACCTGGCTGGCGAAGAACAACTGGGGCTACCGCACCTACACCACGCGGGCCGAGCTCGACACGGCATATATCGACCTGCTCGGCCAGTTGCGGTGGCTCATCGCCGACGGTCTCTCGGCGGCGGTGTACACGCAGACTACCGACGTCGAGAACGAAGTGAACGGATTGATGACTTACGATCGCGCCGTGGTCAAGCCGATGCCCGATGCGCGCGCCGCCGCGATGGCGCTCTTCGGTCCGCCACCCCGGGCGCGCGTCGTGGTAGCCAGTTCGCAGGACGCTCCGCAGACGTGGCAATACACCACGGTGCAGCCGGCAGCGGATTGGTTCAAGCCGGGCTTCGATGCAGAGGCGTGGCAGACCGGACCGGGCGGCTTCGGAGCCGGCAACCCGCCGGGCGGGGTGGTGCGCACCGACTGGCACACCGCCGACATCTGGCTCCGCCGATCGTTCGACCTTTCGGGCGGCGTCCCACAACATCTGGCGTGGCGGGTGCATCACGACGAAGACGCCGAGGTGTATCTCAACGGCACGTTGGTAGCGACGTTCAAGGGCTATACTACCGGATATGTCCATCTCCCCGCCGGTGCCGCGGTCCGGGCCGCGTTGCGATCGGGACGGAACCTGATCGCTGTGCATGTGCACCAGACAAAGGGCGGCCAGTACATCGATGTCGGCCTCGACGAGGTGATCCAACCATGAAGACGCAACGCACGTTGGTGCTGGGGGTCGTTGTGGCGATCGCGACCGTGGGGTGTGGCGGCAAGTCCGCCGCCCGGAACGCAGGAGGAACGATGCCCGATTCCGCCTCGATCAGCAGTGCTCCCTTCGGCGTGGCACCGAGCGGCGATTCGGTGACGCTCTACACGCTCACCAATCCGCACGGCATGCAGATCAAGGTGATGACCTACGGCGGGATCATCACGTCGATCGATGTCCCCGATCGCGACGGGAAGATGGGCGACGTGGTGCTGGGCTACGACTCGCTGGCAGGGTATGTGCGGAATTCGCCGTACTTCGGCGCCATCGTCGGCCGCTACGCCAACCGGATCGCCAAGGGGCGCTTCACGCTCGACGGCAAGACGTATCACCTTGCCATCAACAACGGACAGAACGCGCTGCACGGCGGACTGGTAGGGTTTGACAAGGTGGTCTGGCACGCCGAGCCGTTCCAGCACGACAGCAGCGTCGGCCTGGTGCTGACGCACACCAGTCCCGACGGCGACCAGGGCTATCCGGGGGCGCTGCAGGTCACGGTGACCTACACGCTGCGCCCCGACAACGCGCTGCAGGTGGATTACGACGCCACCACCGACAAGGCAACCATCCTCAACCTGGCGCAGCATTCGTACTTCAACCTGGCCGGGGCGGGGAACGGCGACATCCTCGGCGAGATCCTCACCATCAACGCCGATCGCTACACCCCGGTGGACTCGACGCTGATCCCGACCGGTGAACTGGCGGCGGTGGCCAACACGCCGTTCGACTTCCGCACGCCGACGATGATCGGTGCCAGGATCGGCCAGGACAACACCCAGCTCAAGTACGCCGGTGGCTACGACCACAACTTCGTGCTGAACCGCGGCAGCGACAGCACCGGGCTGGTGCACGCCGTTCACCTGGTCGACACGACGACCGGGCGGGTGCTCGATGTCTCGACCACGCAGCCGGGGCTGCAGTTCTACACCGGCAACTTCCTCGATGGCACCATCACGGGGAAGGGCGGCAAGGTGTATGTCCATCGCGGCGCGCTGGCGCTGGAGACCCAGCACTTTCCCGATTCTCCGAACCACCCGAATTTTCCGTCCACCGTGCTGCGGCCTGGCGAGAAGTTCCACACGGAGACGGTGTTCGCCTTCGGGGTGCAGTCGAAGTCGTAGCGCGGGCGTTCGCTATTTCGTGCCCTCGGGCGCTCGCAACATCTCCCACAGACCCCGCGGGGTCACGATCGGCACCGGAGACCGCGGGGCGATGTCCAACAGATCGCGGTCTCCCGTGACGAGGACGTCCACCCCGCCGCCGGCCGCCTCGGCAAGGATCGGCAGGTCGTCCTTGTCCCGGATCCTGATGTTCAGTGAGGGGGCTGCACGTACGACGACGGACTGCTGTCGCAGCAACGTCTCGATTTCCGCGACCGCGTTGGCGGGGAGCCCGATCTTCTGCCGCAGGACGCGCCGCACCTCGGTCAGGAGCGCCTCGCCGACAACAAGCTGATGTTCGGCGAGCACGACATGCGGGACGTCTGCGCAGAGACCCCGGGTTGCGAACGCACTCACCACGACATTGGTGTCGAGGTAGACCTTCACGAGACGTCGCGGAAGACGTCCTCGTCCGTGAGATAGCCCCGAGCCTCTGCGAGTGGCATGACCCGGCGCCGCAGGTCGTCGAACTGGGTCAGAGCCAGCTGGCGGCGCAGTGCATCGCGGACCAGGTCGCTCCGGCTGCGGCCGGAGCGACGTGCCGCACGGGCAAGCTGCCGCTCGAGGAGTGGGTCCAGGCGGATGGTGAGCACGGCGGTCTTCATGTCTTGCAATGTATGACAGCGGCACGTCCTTCGCCAGCGTCCGCAGTAGCCAGTGGCCGACGGCGCGAGACCGCGGCACTGACCCACTAATCGGTCCCGGCGCGGGCAAAATCGTGCCGCGCGGGCCCACGCGACCGACAACCGTTGGAGCTGTCTCCCGACGGATGCCGCCGTGTCGTCCTTTCCGTTGTCACATCCCGGCTGGCCCAGGCTCTCGGCCGACCTGCTCCGAGAGGTGGCCGATCCGCTGCCGGCGCTGTCGCCTCCGCTGCGATGGTCGGGGCTCGCGGCGGCTCGCGCCGCCATTGCCACCGCACAGCGGCCCCGTCGCGCAGCGGCGACGCCGCCCGAATTTCTCCTCCCGCATCAGGTCGACACCTGGCGGCGGGTCATCGCGGCACTCGACGACATGGGCGGCGCCATCCTTGCCGAGTCGGTTGGTGCGGGGAAGACCTGGATCGCGCTCGCCGCAGCGGCAACAGAGCGCGCGGCCGGGCGTGAGGCGGTGGCCATCGTTCCCGCCGTGCTCCGCGAGCAGTGGCGCTCGGCGGCCCGCAGCGCGGGTGTGCGACTGGGTCTCTTCGGTCATGAGCGCGTCAGTCGTGGTCATCTTCCCTCGGGCAACCCGCGACTGGTCATCATCGACGAGGCGCACCGGTTCAGGCACCCGTCCACCCGCCGAGTGCGCACCATCGCGCCGTGGCTGGTGGGGCGGCGCGTGCTGCTGCTCACCGCGACGCCGATCGTCAACCGGATCGGCGACCTCGTCGCCCTCCTGCGACTCGCCCTTCCCGACGACGCGTTGGCGCTCGACGGCATCGAACGCCTCGGCGTGATCGAACAGGTGCCCGAGCCGCCGGATGCGCTGCGCCGCGTGGTGATCCGCACGCCGCGGGAGGCGTGCCGGTCGGTGCCTCGGCATGTCGCCGCCATTGCGCCCGATGCCGCCGAAGAGCGGCGTGCGGTGGAAGCGGTGCGATGGATCGACTCGCTCGCGCTGAGCACCGCGCCGGCCACGCGGCGGCTGGTGCGCACCGTGTTGCTCGACGCGGCGCAATCGAGCGATGCCGCGTTCCGCGCGGCGCTGCAGCGCTATCGCCGGCTGCTGTTGCAGTCGCGCGATGCGGGTGGCGGCACGTCACGCGCCGTGCTACGTCGCTTTGCGGGCGAGCAGTACGACCAGCTGGTGCTCTGGGACGTCGTGGCGCCGGAGCAGGCGGATGGCGACCTGGCGATGAGTGATCTCTCCGCCGTCGAGTCGCTGCTCAGGTCGCCCGCGGCCGGCGATGCCTGGGTCGATGGGGTTCGCGCGCGGCTTTGCGACAATCGCCCGACGGTCTGTTTTGCCCGACACCGCGCCACCGCCGCGATGCTCCGGACCGCGCTCGGCGACGAGTGTGGCTGGGTCACCGGGTCGCGCGCGGGGATCGGACCGCACCGGATGCCGCGTCAGCTGGTGCTCGAGGCGTTCGGCCCCGGCCGGAGTGCCTGGCGTGCCCGGCGCCGTCCACCGCGGGTGCTGGTTGCCACCGACGTTGCGGCAGAAGGGCTCGATCTGCAGGCGGCGGGGCGGATTGCGCACATCGACCTCCCGTGGACCGCGGTTCGCGTCGAGCAGCGCGAGGGGCGGCTGCTGCGGATCGGGCAGCTGCACGGCGAGGTGGAGGTGATCGTTCGCCCGCCGGCGCCGGCGATCGAGGCGGCGCTCAGGTCGATGCGCCGTATCGAGCGGAAGCGCTCGCTTGCGACGCGGTGGCTCGATGCCATGACGGTGACCGACGCGGCTTCCGATCCAGACGGCATGCCGCAGGTCGTCGCCGCGGCGGTGACCACGACGGCCCGGGTCGGCATCCTCGTCGCAATGTCGGTACAACGTGGCTGCCGAGCCGGTGTGCAGTTCGTGATGCGAGCGGCAGATGGCGAATGGATCACCGATCAGGCGCGCCTGGCGGGGTTGCTGGACGCGGCGAGCGCGCCCCGCAGCGCCATGACCGAGCCAGCACTGCGCCGCGAACTCGCGGCTGCGGCGCGCCACGTCGTTCAGCGGTTGCACTTGGTGCCGCCGTTGTCGCCAATCCTGGCGCGGCGGGTGCTGGCGGCGGCGCGGGGTGCCGCCCGGCGCCATGACGCGGAGGCGCTGTCGCGTCTCGATCGGCTGCTGCGCTTTGCGACCGGCGCGCCGGGGCCGGCGCTCGGTGCCGAGCTGCTCGCGGCGCGGCTGGCGGCGCTGTCGGACCATGAACTCGGTGAGGCGATCGTGCCGGAGCCCGCGTCGGCCGGCGTGGTGGCGGTACGGCCCATTGCGGTGGTGTGTTGCGGCACCTTCTCACGGCACTGATCGGCAGTTGCCCCTTCCGTTCGAGACACCGCCCGCTACGTTCCGCCCATGCCGCCGTACCAGACGGTACTCTTCGACCTCGACGGAACGCTGATCGATTCCGTCGACCTCATCGTCGACAGCTACCAGCACACCTTTGCCGCGCATGGCCTGCGGGTGCTCTCCCGCGACGAGATCCTCGCCGGCATCGGTACGCCGCTCCGCGCGGTGTTCCTGAACTTCAGCGAAGACGACGCCGAGATCGCCACCTGGATCGCGACCTACCGGGAATACAATCTGGCGCACCACGACCAACGGGTGCGCGCCTATCCAGGCGTGGTCGAGATGGTGCGCAAGCTCCACGGCGCCGGCACCCGGCTCGGCCTGGTGACCAGCAAGAACCGGTCGGGCGCCGAGCGCGGGCTCCGGCTGGTGGGGCTCGGCGACGTGATGGAAGTGATCATCGGTTCGGACAACGTCGAGCACCCCAAGCCGCATGCCGAGCCGGTGGAGCGTGCCCTGGCGGCACTCGGTATGCCGCCGGAGAGCTGCGTCTACGTGGGCGATTCGCACCACGACATTCATTCGGGACGGGGTGCCGGCACATGGACCGCGGGCGTGACCTGGGGACCATTCGCGCGCGAGCAACTGGAGCTGGCCGCGCCGGACCACTACTGCGATGCGCCGTCGGACGTGCTGGTCCTCGCCGGCCTCGCCTGAAGGTCCGATCGGTCAGCCCTTTTCCATCAACATCCTGAGGCGCGCGAGCACCTTCCCTTGCGCCTGACTGTTGTGGGTGGCCACGAAGATGGTGTCGTCGCCGCCGATCGTCCCCACCACTTCGGTCCACGCCAGCAGGTCGAGCGCACTGCCCACCCGCTGTGCCTCTCCCGGCGGCGTGTGCAGCACCAGGATCGCATCACCCGCGGTGTCCACCGAGAGTACCGAGTCGGCGAGCCGCCGCTCGTTGGGATCCGGAATTTCCCGCACGTGCGCCGCGCTGGGGCGCTGGTAGATCCCTTCCAGCTTGACGAGGCCCAGGGCCGCGATGTCGCGGCTCACCGAACTCTGCGTCACCTCCCACCCTTCCTGCGCCAGCGCGTCGGCGAGTTCGTCCTGGGTGTGCAGCGGGCGCGTCGCCACCAGCTCGAGAATCTTGAGTTGTCGCTTGTTGCGGGCTCGGCTCATCGCGACCGCCGGGAACGAGTGAGCCGCGCAATGGCAGTGTCGAAGCGGCGGCGCTCTCCGCGGCGCCAGCCGTTGAGCCGGCGCAGGTCGGCCCGAAACGTGGCAAAGCCGGGGTTGCCCATCCCGCCGGTGCTGGTGCGGGTCTGCAGCAGCGTCGAGACGCTGGGCGTGGGAGGCATCTCGCCCCGATGCAGCGCGTCGGCGGTGGCGCGATATGCGGTGCGGAACGGCATTCCGGCACGCACCTTCTCCATCGCCATGTCGGTTGCGGCGACTCCGCCAGCGAGCGCCGCCCGGCCGCGTTCAGCGTCGACGTCCAGCGCCGGGACAACCTCGTTCAGCATCGCCAGGATTTCGGCGGTGCGGTCGAGTCCGGCAAAGAGCGGCGCCTTGAGCAGCTGGAAATCGCGATGGTAGCCGCCGGCGAGCTTGCCGCGCAGCGCCAGCATCGTCATCAGGTCGCCGTCGAGGGCGGCGGCGCGGGCGCGGGTCAACTCGAACAGATCGGGATTGCGCTTCTGCGGCATGATGCTGGAGCCGGTCGAGAACTCCGGCGGCAGCACCAGCCAGCCGAATTCATCGGCGGAGAAGAGGATCACGTCGGCCGAGAGCTTGGCGCAGACGTGCGCCGCCTCGACACACCAGAACAACACAGCCGCTTCCATCTGCCCGCGCGACGCCTGCGTTGCCGTGACGGGAATGTCGATGCCGGAAAAGCCGAGCGCCTTCGCGGCTGCCTCCCGTGAGAGCGGCAGCGGCACGCCGTAGCCCGCCGCACTTCCCAACGGTGACCGATCAACCCGCGGCCAGACCGCACTGATCGCGGCCGCCGCGTCAAGCAGCCCGGCGGCATAGCCTGCGGCCCAGAGTGCCGCGGACGAAGGCATCGCGGCGCGCTGGTGGGTGTATCCCGGCCAGACCACACGGCGATGCGCCACACCAAACTCGATGAGGGTGGCCGCGAGGTTGCACATCCCTCGTGCAGCGTGAGCATGCGGTCCTTCAACAGCAGCCGCAGCGCCGTCACCACCTGGTCGTTGCGCGAGCGGCCGGCGTGAATCCGCTCGCCGAGGTCGCCGAACCGCCGGGTCAGCCAGAACTCGATGGCGCTGTGGCCGTCTTCGTGCTGCGGGCCGATCGACCAGCCGGCCGGCGTCCACCGCGGCGAGTGCTGCGAGAGGCCGTGACGAATCCGCGCGCGCTGGCGCTTCGAGACGAGCCAGCCGGCGGCGAGCGCTTCGAGATGTCCCAGCGAGCCGATCACGTCCCAGCGGAGCAGGCGGTGGTCGACCTCGCGGTCGTCGGCCACCGTGTACGCGAGCATCTGCGAGTTCGGCGGCTGCCGTTCCGCGACCAGAGTGTGTCGCGCTTGTTCATGCGAGAGTACTCCCGGGCGATGGCGGCGTAGAGGGCCCGCGCGGCCGTGACTTCGTGGAGGTCCACCGAATTCATCCGGCGTGTGCGAGCGCCGCGACGTGCCGGGTCCGACCTTGATCGCATCGAGGTGCCGCAGGAAACACCAGTCGGAGCAGGTGGGCGATCCGAACGTCGCTCGGCGACGGGGCGGCGCGCAGCGCGGCGGCAAGCAACCGTGAATCTGGCGGGGTCTCGCACGGCACCAGGCGCTTCGAGGTGACCATCACCTCGGCCTTCAGCCGCTCCCTGAGCGCCGCTTCGAGTTCGTCGTGCGACCATTCCGGCGTCGAGCGCACGTCCAGCACCGCCCGGGCAGTGGGCGGTGTCACGTTGCGCGAGATACCGGCTTCGAGCATCGTGGCGGTTACCGTCACCGCGCCGAGCAGCGGGTGAACCCGTTCCGGCACGAGGCCGTCGAGCCGCACCAGCTCGTTGCGCCAGCACAGTGATCGCGTTGGTCCCGCTATCGCGTCCGCATAGCCGGCATGGCGCTGCGTGCCATGGGTCACCAGATCGACCATCATCAGCCCGCGTTGCGCCACGGCGTAGGTGAGGTTGGTCGGTTCGCCCACCAGCGCGGCGTCGAGCCGGCCCGCGCGTGCCACCGCCTGGGGCATCGTGGCGTTCCGGGTCTCCTCGCCGTAGGAGAAGATTCCCAGCACTCGGCCGCGCACTCCGCCGGTGCCGGCAAGGTCGGCGAGGGCCAACACCATGGCGCTCACCGATGCCTTGGCGTCGCTGCTGCCCCGCCCATAGAGCGCGCCGTCCTCGATGACCGGCGCGAACGGGTCGCGGGTCCACCCCTCGCCCGGCGGGACGACATCGAGATGCGATGCCAGCGCCAGCGTCGGCCCCGCCGACTCATCGCCGACCGAAATGCGCACGCTGGTCTCGTCGCGCACCACGTCGAGTCCGCACGTCGCGCGCAATGCGCTCCAGCAACGCCGCCACTTCTCCCTCGGATCCACTCACCGAAGGAACCGCGACGAGGTCGCGGAGCAGCTCGACCTCAGTCAGCGAGGTCGACGCCAAGGTAGGTCGCCTTCTCCTTGCGTCCGACGATCATGGTGCCGCATCCCGCGCCGGTGAACACCTCGAGCAGCAAGGCGTCCGGCACCCGGCCGTCGATGATGTGGGTGCGTTCCACGCCGCTGGTGGCCGCCCGGATGCACGCCTCGACCTTGGGCTTCATCCCGCCGGCCAGCGCGCCGGTCGCCATCAATTCGGTCAGGTCGTCGGGGTCGGCGAAGGTCACCAGCGTCGACGGATCGTTGCGATCGCGGAGCACGCCGGGTGCGCCGGTGAGGAAGATCAGCTTCTGCGCCTCGAGCGCGATGGCCAGCGACTCGGCGATGGTATCGGCGTTGACGTTGTAGACGTTGCCGTCGGCGTCTCCGGCAAGCGACGAGACCACCGGCACGAAACGGGAATCGAGCAGGGTGTTGAGCACCCGTGGGTCGACCGAATCGATGTCGCCGACGTGGCCGAAGTCCACCGACTCGTTCGACGCCTTCGTCGTCGACCAGCGCACCGGCGGCCGGCGATGCGCCACCAGCAGGTCGGCATCGACGCCGGAGAGCCCCGCCGCGGCCTGCACGCCATTGCGGTGCAGCGCCGAAACCAGCTCGGTGTTCAGCAGGCCGCGATAGACCATCTTGCGACTTCGAGTCCGGTCATCGTCGGTGACGCGCCGACCGGCCACCATCTGCGGTCCATGCCCAGGCGGCGCGACAGCGCCTCGCCTGCGGCCCGCCGCCGTGCACCACCACGAGCCGGATGGAAAGCGACGCAGCAGCGCGAGCTGCCCCGCCACCTGGTCGAGTATGTGGCGATCGGAGAGCATTTCGCCGCCGAGCTTGACGACGAAGACGTGATCGCGGTACGCGCGGACGTAGCGGAGCGCGCCCTTGAGTCCGGTGATGCCCCGGCTGGTATCGAGGCGAAAGGCGATGTTGTTCGCCGCTGACCATGGTTGTTCCTCGAACGGGTCGCTGGTCGTTCAGTCGGCCGCCGAGCAGGTCGAGCAACAGGGCGCGCTGCACGTGCAGGCGATTCTCGGCTTCGTCGATCACCGCGCTGTGCGGACCGTCGAGCACCGCGCCGTCGATTTCCACGTTGCGACGCACCGGCAGGCAGTGCATCGCGATGCCGCGTCCTCGGCCGTGTCGCGCATCCGGTCGACGGTGAGGCGCCAGTCGCGACGACCCTCGCGCCGGGCGCGTTCTTCGTCGGGGCGGCCGAACGCCTCAGCGATCCCCACGACTTGGCATAGACGGCGTGGGCGCCGCGAGGGCGCCATCGAGGTCGTCGGTCACTTCCAGCGAACCGCCGCGATGGGCCGCGGCAAGCGTCGCCGATGGCGCGATAGTCGTCGGGATCGAGGTCGTAGCCCGGCGGCCGGGCAACCGTCACCTGCCATGCCGAGATGCGCCGCGGCAATGGCGGCGCTGGCCGGAACCGCGGTCGGGAGCGCCTTGGGGTGCCACGCCCACATCAGCACGAAGCGCTTGCCGCGCGGTCTCGCCGAGGTGCTCCCGCAGCGTCAGCGCGTCGGCCAGTCCCTGGCACGGGTGGCGACGCGCGACTCCAGGTTGATCACCGGCTTGTCGCAGTACCGGCGAAGTTGCGGATGGTGCGGTCCTCGCGCTCCACGCTCCAGTCGGTCCCCCGCGGGAAGGTCCGCACCGCCAGCGCATCGGCGTACCGGCCCAGCACCCGCGCCGTCTCGATGATGTGCTCGACGGCGTGCCATCCATCACGGCGTCGGGCTCGGTCTCGAGCGTCCAGCTGCCCCTGCCCCGGCTCGAGGCAGAGGGCGTGGCCGCCATGCAGGAACATCGCGATTTCCATCGACGCCCGGGTGCGAAGCGACGGATCCATGAACACCATCGCCAGCACCTTGCGCTCCAAGCCGCCCTCGATCTCGCCGCGCTTGCAGCGCGCCGCGAGGGCGAGCAGGTCGTCAATGGCCTCGGAGGGCCACTCCTCGATCGCGAGGAAGTCGCGCTTGCTCACGCCAGCACCTCACGCAGGCCGCGCGAGCAGCAGCTCGGCCTCGTCGCGCGCGAAGGAGAGCGGCGGCAGGAGGCGCAGCGTCTTCGGGTCGGTCGACGTGCCGGTGAGGATCCGGTGCTTCCAGAGTGCGCGCTGCACGTCGGCCGCCGGGCGGTCGAATTCGAGGCCGAGGAGGAAGCCGGCGACCGTGCACCGCACGAGATGCGGCAGGGCCGCGGCCGCCTGCTGGCGGATCTGGCGCTGACTTCGCGGACGTTCTCCAGCAGTCGCTCGCGCTCGATCACGCCGATGTTGGCCAGTGCCGCGGCGCACGGCACCGGGCCGCCGCCGAAGGTCGAGCCGAGGTCGCCGACCTTGATGTCGTCGACCAGCGACGGCGTGGCGATCACGGCTCCGATCGGGAGCCCGGCCGCGAGCCCCTTGGCCATGGCGATCGCGTCGGGCACGACGCCGAAAGATCTCCGCCGCCGTGAAGCGACCGCTGCGTCCCGACGCCGCACTGCACCTCGTCGAAGAGCAGCTTGGCGCCGGCGCGATCGCAGATGTCGCGGGCCGCCTGGAGAAATTCCGGCGTCGCGCTGAACGCGCCCCGCTGAATCCCTGCACCGGTTCGAGGAGCACGGCGGCGACGGTCTCATCGACCGCGGCCTCCAGCGCCGCGATGTCGTTGAACGGCACCCGGCGGGAGAGCGGCATGCCGGCGCGCTGCGCCCCGGCCTCGTACTTGGCGCCGTCGGTGCACGCCAGCGTCGCCACGGTGCGGCCGTGCCAGCCGCCGAGCATGGTGACGACCGTGCGTGCGGCCGGTCTTGCGCCGCGCCAGCCCGAGCTGGTTCTCGTTGGCTTCCGCACCGGAGTTGCAGAAGAACACCTTGCCAAGCGGATCGGGCACCAGCGACGCGAGCGTCTCGGCCAGTTCTTCGCGGCCGGCGTGGGGCACGGCGGTCGAGTAGAAGATCAGCCGCGCGGCCTGGTCGGCGATGGCGCGCAACCACGTCGGGATGCGAGTGGCCGGAACTCGCCACCGCGTGCCCGCCGTAGGCGTCAAGCCACTCGTTGCCGTCTTCGTCCACCAGCCATGAGCCGTGCCCGGCCACGGCGCGCAGCGGAAAGGTGGCGTAGACCGGCAGCAGCGCCGGAGTCGGTTGCGGTCAGCATGGAAACGGGCTCCCGGGGCAGAGTCCGGCGCGCTCGTCGAGGCCGAGCGCCAGGTTCATCGCCTGGATCGCCTGCCCGCCGGCGCCCTTGATGAGGTTGTCGATGACGCACATCACCTGCACCTCGCGTCCGTCGGGCGACGACGGCGGCGTGGAGCAGCGCGAGGTTGGTGCCGACCGCATGGGTCAGTTCCGGCGGCGCGGTCGAGGACCCGGACGAACGGCCGACCGGCGAAGCGCTGCCGCGATCCAGTGCGCGCCGGCATCCGGAGACCGGCTCGGCTCAGCTGCGCGTGCAGCGGTGGCGTAGATGCCGCGCACGAACGGCCCGGCATGGCACATCAGGCGGGCTCGCGCCGCCGACATCGTCGCGCCAGCGCCGCCACTGCTCCAGGATCTCGCCCTCGTGCCGGTGCGCCATCACCGCGTAGGCGAACATGTTGTTGGCCCGCGCCGGATGGTGGGTGGTCGGCCGCGGCGACTGCCCGGCACCGCTCGAACCGGTCACCGCAAAGACGGCCGGGGATGGCCGCAAGCGGCAACTCGGCCACGCGCGTAGAGCGCCAGCTGCGCCGCCGTGGCAAAGCAGCCCGGCGAGGCGATCGCGCGTGGCACCGCGCAGCCCGTCGCCGACCACATCGGCCAGGCCGTAGACGAAGCGATGCACCATCTCGGGCGCCGGGTGCGCGCCGTAGTAGCGCTCGTGCAGGCGGCCGTCGCGGATCCGGAAGTCGGCGGCGAGGTCGACGATCATCGCCCGGCCCGGCATCGACAGGGCACCCATGACCTGCGACGACTCGCCGTGCTCCAGCGCGAGGAAGACCACGTCCTGTCCGTGCGCCGCTTCCGCCGGGCGCGTGCGCCGGCGAAGCGCGCGTCGGTCAGCAGCGCCAGCGCCGGGATGCACCTCGGCGATCGGCTTTCCGGCCTGCGAGCGCGACGTCGCCGTCACCTCGGTCACCTCGGGATGCTGCAGCATCAGGCGGAGCAGCTCGCCGCCGACGTAGCCGGCGGCGCCCAGCACGGCGACCTTCACGCCGCGCTCCGCCGTCGGCTCCGCCAGCTCGCGAGCGCCTCGCGCACGCGATCGACCAGGCCGTCGGCATCGCGCCGGGCATTGTGCGCCGGCAGCCCGAGTTCCGCGGCGATGTAGTCGCGACCGACCTCGTTGTCGGTGGCGGGGCCGGTGATCGCCGTGATCGGCAGGTGGAACGCTTCGCGCATCAGGCGACGCGCTCCCCAGCAGCCGACCGGATCGGGCGCCGCCATCACGAACGCGGCGCCGAGCGCGCATCAGGTCCGGTGCGCCGCAGGATGTCCTGCACGCCGTACTCGCCGAGGATCCCGTCACCCAGTTCGGCGACGATCACGTCGGGGCGGGCGCCGCGCGGATCGGTCATCCGGTTGAACAGCCCGCGCGCCAACGGGACGGTCATGCCGGCGTGCGTGCTCGCGGCGCCGGCATCGTTGAACGTCAGCGCCGACACCGCGCCGGCATCCTGCATCGACGAGGGCATCGCGCATCAGCGATACGCCGGTCAGCTTGACGGCCCGACGCGATGTCCGCCGCGCGACAGGCCGCGCACCAGTTCGGTCGCCGCCACCGTCTTGCCGGCGTTCATGCAGGTCCCGGCGACATAGACCACCGGCGATGCCGCAGGTGCAGCGGTGTCGCCGGCGGCACGGCGCGGTCGCGGATGTGCGCCGGGCGCCCGATGCGGTCGCCCAGTTCGGGAAATGCCAGCACGGCGCCGAGCACCTCGGCCTCGAACGGCGGGCCGATCTCGGGATTCTCCGACGTGCAGCGACCGAGAATGCCGCCAAGGTTGAGCACGTCGATGGTGTCGCCGACCGCGAGTGTCGTCGGGCACATCGCCGGCGTAGCCGCGCAGCGCGCGGCGGATGCCGAGCGTGCCGGCCAGGACGTCGCCGGCGCGCAGCGACACCATCCGCCCGGCCACGTCCTCGACCGTGTTGTAGGTCGACTTGTCGGTCAGGATCCGCACCGCGAGGACGTACCCCTCGGCCGCGACGATCTCGTCGCCGACGATCACGTCGTGCGTCAGGTGCGGCGTTGCGTGGTCGAGGAGGCAATCCGGTCGAGCCGGACGCGGGTGGTGACCACCATCTCAGCCGCTCGCCCGTGCGCGCGAGACTCGGCGCGCATCGCCAGCAGCTCGGGAATCGCGCCGACGCTGCGCGAAGGCCTTCGCCTCGTCGCCGGTCCAGAGCCGGTTCTCTTCGCCGTAGGTCGCGACCGCGCGGTCCATCATCGAGTACGGCGATCCGCGCCCCGGTCACCAGGAACCGGCCCGGCGCCAGCCGCACCCGCGTCTCGCCCGTGACCCGCCGCTGCGACGACGTCATCAGCGCCTCGATGTCGCGCAGCGCCGGGTCGAAGTAGTGGCCCTCGTGCAGCCGGTCGCCGTAGAAGCGCCCCAGCTGGTCCTTCCAGAACAGCCTGCCACTTGGTGAGCACCAGCTTCTCGAGTTCGCGATGCGCGGCGATCAGCATCAGCGCGCTGCCGGCTTCGAAGCCGATCCGCCCCTTGATGCCGAGGGCGGTCTCGCCGACATGGATGCCGTGGCCGATGCCGTACGCGCGCGGCGCTGTTCGCTGAGCGCGTCGACGATGTGCGTGCCCCGGCAGCTCGTGTCCGTCGAGCGCGGTGGGCACGCCGTCGTGCCAGCTGATGACGAGCGTCGGCCGGCGCCGGGGCGTTGGCCGGCGGATCGAGCAGCTCGGGCGGCGGCGGCGCCCACGGTATCATGAGTCCAGCCACCGCCCCAGGTGGTGCCCCAGAGGCCGCGGTTGATCGAGATAGGCGCCGGACTTGGGCGGCACCGGCAGCCCGCGCGCCTCGAGGTAGGCGATCGGTCTGTTCGCGCGAGAGGCCGACTCTTCGCGGATCGGCGTGATGATCTCGAGCTCGGGCGCGAGGACCCGGAAGGCGATGTCGAAGCGGACCTGGTCGTTGCCGGCGCCGGTGGAGCCGTGGGCCACCGCCACCGGCGCCGATCTGCCGGGCCACCTCGATGACCGAGATGGCCTGCTGGGTCCGCTCGGCGGCGACCGACAGCGGATAGACCTCGCCCCGCAGCACGTTGGCCTGGATCAGGTAGCGGACAAAGCGGTCGAAGACCGCCGCGCGGGCATCGACCTCGTGATGCGTCGACCGCGCCGACCGCCATGGCCTGTGCCCGGAATGGCCGTGCGCTGCTCGGCGGAGGTGCCGCCGGTGTTGACGAAGACGGTATGGACCGCGTAGCCCCGCTCGGCGAGGCCGGGGGACGCAGTAGGAGGTGTCGAGGCCGCCGGAGAAGGCGAGGGCGAGGAGCGGTTTCTGCATAATGCATGAATATGCACTCCACCGCCTCGCCCCGCAAGGGCGCCCGCCCCCTTCTTACCGCCCCGGCTTCTGCAGGGAGATTCCGTACTGGAGATGCAGCGCGAGGTTCACCAGCCGGGCGTGCCCGTCGGCGATCCGCACCCGCAGGTACGACGCCGTCCCCTTCAGTGCCAGCGACCCGTAGAAGAACGGCAGGATCCGCACCGGTCGCTGCAGGTTGACCTGCAGGGTCCCTCCGCCGAACTCGTAGCGCGACTCGAAGATGCCGTCGGCATGGTCGTACTCCTTGCCGCGCACCTCGCTGATGGGGACGACGAATGCCGGGCCCGCGCCGACGCCGTAGTCCCAGCCGTGCGACCGCCAGAGGTGCTCCGCCAGCAGGTTGTTCACCCCGTTGGTGATCTGGAAATACGCCACGTCGGGTGGCGGATTGTCGAGATAGAGCTTGTGGTGCATGTACTCGAACGCCCACGCCTGGTTGCCCGACCACCTGGCAATCCGGCCGGAGTAGTACCAGGTCGCTCGCCACGGCCGAGTGGACCAGTTGGCGGTGGTGGTGATGTCGGGTTGGCCCGCCTGCGAGAAGGTCACCGGCGTGTGGGCGTTGAAGGCATCACCAAACCACACGCTCAGCCGCCATTGGGCATCCGCCCGACCGGCGCAGACCGCCAGCAGCCCCAACGCGCACCACAGCGGAGCGCTCCGGACCGGCCTCGGGCCGGCCCGCTTCGATCCCTGCATCATCCCGGTCGTCTCCGTCGGTTGAACCGGCCAAGAATGTAATGGTGTCGGATTTTCCGGTGCGTCCGTCTCCCATTGCGACGTTTTGTGACTAATTTGTCGATTGCAATAGAGGGATTCCGGCCGGGGCTGGGCCCCGGCGCCAGCGGGGCGACGGCGCCCCGCGACGATGCCGCGCCAGGATCCGGCGCGGCCCAAAGGGAGGATGGAATGCGAAGACTGCCATTGTTCGTGCTCGGCTCGCTGCTGCTCGCCACACCACTGGCGGCGCAGGACAAGGGCGCGGTCGAGATTGGTGGGTTCTACCGGTACAGCTGGTTCCCCACCGTCTACGATCCGCGGGGCACCGAGGACGACGTCGACGGCGGCGGCGGGCGTCTCGGTTACTTCGTTGCGCGGAACCTCTCGCTGGAACTGAACGGCAGCTTCACCCAGACCGAGCTTGAGGGAAACCAGGCCAAGGTCCCCGGCACGATCGGGCTGAGCGAGGCCTACCTCGACTACCTCCCGTTCCGCCTGCAGCTGTTCTACAACGCACCGCTTGGCGGCCGGTTGACCTGGTTGATCGGCGGCGGCGGGACGCTGGTCCACCTGCACGACGCCATCAACGAGAACGACTTCGGCGTCGGCGCCAGCACCGGATTCCGCTATCGGATCTCGGGCCCCTGGTACCTGCGGGGCGACGCCAACGTCGACCTCATCCCCAGCGGGTTCAACAACCAGAGCAACACCTATTTCGGGCTGCAGGCGGGGATTTCCTACATCACCGGCAAGGGGCGCTGCGACCCGTCGCACAACCTCCTGTCGATCTCGCCATCGTCGGTCACGCTCGATGTCGGGCAGGGGCGGCTCTTCAACGCCAACTCGTCGTATTGCGGCAAGCCGGATGACGTCGTCTACCATCTCACCGGCCCCGGCGCGATCGACTCGCTCAGCGGGCAGTACACCGCGACCGCACCCGGCAACGCGCAGGTCACCGCGTACAGCCGCCACGGCAAGCTGATGTCGACGGCCAACGTGATGGTCCGCCAGCCGGCGCCGCCGCCCCCCCCGCCGCCGCCCCCGCCGCCGCCCCCGCCGCCGCCACCACCACCACCACCGCCGCCGCCGGCGTACACCTTCGAATTGCAGATGGTGCACTTCCGGTTCAACCGTTCCGACCTGACGCGGGGCGGGAAGGACACCGTCGCGGCGATTGCCCGGACGCTGGTGGCGCATCCGGAGGTGAACGTCGACGTGATCGGGTACACCGACTCGATCAACGGAGCCGGGAAGTACAACCAGCGGCTCGGCCTCCGGCGCGCGGCCACCGTTCGTGATCTCCTGATCAAGGACGGCGTCGACGCCTCCCGGATGACGATCAGGTCGCGCAGCCTGCGTGACCCGATTGCCGACAACGACACGGAGCGCGGCCGGGCCATGAACCGCCGGGTCGAAGTAGTGGCAAGCGGCCAGTAGGCGCACCGGCCGGTCGCTGCAGCATCGATCGCCGTCGGGGACTCCCCCGGCGGCGATCGGCGTTTCGACCCGGTTGCACCGACCCGTTCAGGCCCGCGACGGCTGCCCCAGGTACTCCTTCTGGTAGAGTGCCAGGATCTCGAAGAAATACGACAGGATCAGCGGCCCGAGCAGCAGGCCGATGACGCCAAGGTAGGTGACACCAACGATTGCACCGACGAGGATCAGCAGCGGGTGAATGTGGGCATAGCGCCCCGAGACATACGGCCGGAAGACGTGGTCGATCAGCGCTCCGATCCCCGAACCCCAGGCGATCAGCAGCACGCCGGCGACCGCGCGATGATGGAAGAAGAGGACGATGGCCGCGGGGATCCACACCAGCGCGCTTCCCACCGCCGGCAGCAGCGCCAGCACCGCGACGACCGCGCCCCAGAAGACCGGGTTCGGGGAGTCCGAAGATGGTGAACGCGAGGGCCATCATCACGCCCTGCAGCAGCGCCGAAATGCCGCTGCCGATCAACATCGACTTGGTGACGTCGGCGAAGCGGCGGTGGAGCTGGTCCACGCTGGAATCGGAGAACGGTATGTACGGTCGCAGCCGGCTCCAGGCGCTGGCCGGATCGCGGAGGATGTAGTAGAGGCCGAAGAAGGCAAAGAGGGCGTCGAGCGTCACCTTGGTGGCGCTTCCAAGCAGTGAGACCACGCTCCCGCCGGCCAGCGAGACGAGGTTGGCGCCGGCGTCGCGCAGCTGCGGGCCGATGTCGTACTTGCCGAGATGAACGGTGTTGAGTCCGTCGAGCACCGGTGACTTGAGAATCGCTGTCACCGCCCCCTGGGCCTGTCCCACCAGCAGCGACACCAGCCATGCCAGCGGCACCACCACCGAGATGATTGCCACCGCCACGACGAGTCCGGCGGCGACCGCGCGGTTCCCGGTCCACGTCATCAGGCGCCGGTGCAGCGGGGCAAAGATCATATAGAGCACCGGCGCAGCCGAGCAGCCCGGAGGCATACGGCGGCAGCCCGATGACGACCAGGACGCCGAGGATCGCCACCAGCCATACGGCGCGCTGGTGAGGGGTGTCGAAGACTGGCATGGTGTTACCTCGGTTCTGGGGCTCCGGCCGCGCCAGCGAATCGAGGATCGGTCTCAGCGTACTGCCAGACATTCTCGGCCACCCGCCCGATCCGGCGGCATTGGGATGCAGCCGTCGGACTGATTGAGCGTGTCGATCCCGGCGACCCCGCGAGCAGAAACGGGAGGTACACCGCGCCGTGGGCCCGGGCCGCGGCCTCGGGAAAACCGCCCGGAAGCGGTCGGCATACTGCCGGCCGAGGTTCGGCAACGCCTCCATCCCGGCGACGACGATCACCGGCCGCGGGCGACAGCGATTCGACCGGCGCAGCATGGCGTCGAGGTTGGCCCGAACCGAATCGGGCGGCTGGCCGCGCAAGGCGTCGTTGGCACCCGTTTCGACCATGACAGGTACCGGTGCCGGCTCCCGGGCGAGAGACCAGTCGAGCCGGTGCCGGGCGCGCCCGACGAATTCGCCACTGACGCCGGCATTGACATGCGGAACGGGAGTCCCGCCGAGTCGATCTTGCTGCTGGAGCAGGGCGGGCCACGCCGCGGCCGGGTCGAGCCCGTAGCCCGCCGTGAGCGACGTGCCGACGCAGAGGATCTCGCGGCGAAGCTGAATCTGCCGGCGGCGCCGCGGCGACCGGGGCGAGACTATCCTTCGCGGCTCGCGTGCCGGCGCCGAACGGCGACCGCACCCAGCCATGCCACCGACGAGGCACCACGAGTACGTACCCGGCCGCCACCAGATTGCACCTGACCGTGCGTCACGCTCCCCCGCCGGACGGCATGACCACCGGAATCGTCGATTGTCACGCGCTCCACCACGAGTACCTCTCGGGCGGCCGCCGGCTGACGGTCCTCAAGGATATCACGTTCCGCTCGAGGCAGGCGGGTTTCTTGCCATCGTCGGGCCCTCCGGCAGCGGCAAGACCACCCTGCTCGGCCTGCTGGCGGGGCTGGACCGGCCCACCGGCGGGCGGGTGGTGCTCGACGGGTCGACCTCGCCGGGCTCGACGAAGATGCAGCGGGCGCGGACTGCGACGCGAGCGGGTCGGTTTCGTCTTCCAGTCGTTCCAGCTCATCCCCACGCTGACGGCGCGGGAGAACATGCAGGTGCCGCTTGAACTCGGCCGGCGCCGCCGACGCCGGCGCACGCGCCGACGAGCTGCTCGAGCGCGTCGGGCTCGGCGAGCGCGGGACATCACTATCCCGCCCAGCTCTCCGGCGGCGAGCAGCAGCGGGTGGCGGTGGCGCGCGCTTTCTCCACCCGGCCGAAGATTCTTTTTGCCGATGAGCCGACCGGCAATCTCGATGCCGCCAATGGCGCGACGATCATCGAACTGATGCCGGCACTCAATACCGAGTCAATACCACCCTGGTGCTGGTGACCCACGATCCCGATCTCGCCGCGCTGGCGCAGCGGATCATCCGCCTTGCCGACGGCATGATCGTCGCGGACGCGGCGCGTGACAGCGCAGGGTTTGTCTTCCGGCCTGAGCCTGGCGCGAAGCGCGTGCCGCCCGCCGCCGCCTCGCGCTGCTGACGGCTTCGGTGATGGCAGGCGTCGGTGCGCTCGTTGCGGTCAATTCGTTCACCGACAACATGACGGTTTCGGTGGCCGAACAGGCGCAGGCACTCCTCGGCGCCGACCTGACGCTTTCGGCCGTCGGCCAGTCGCCGACATCATCCCCTCGCCCAGCGCGCTGCTCGATTCGCTCGCCCAGGCAGGCGGCAGCGCGGTGCGCGTCGCCAGTGGTGCCGACCTCGGCGCGATGGCCTACGCGCCCCACGGTGGCGGCGCGCGGCTTGTCCAGTTGAACACCGTCGATCCCGGCTGGCCATTCTATGGCACGGTGACGACCACCCCCGCCGGCATCTGGCCGGAGCTGCAGCAGGGTGGCGCGATCGTCGACCCTTCCCTCCTCACGGCCATCGATGCCAGGGTCGGCGACACGCTCGCGCTCGGCGACGGGCCGATTTCCCGATCTCGGCACGCTGACCAACATCCCGGGCGACATCGGGCTGCAGTCGGTGTTCGGCGCCCGGGTCTTCATCGCGACGACAGCGCCTGGCCTCGACCAGACTGACCGGCTTCGGGTCGCGCATCAGCTGGGTCACCTACTCCAGCTGCCCGCCACGCTCAGCGCGCAGGCGTTCGCCAAGGCGAATCGCCCCGCGCTGCAGGCGGCGCGCGTCAACTTGCGAACCGTCGCCGACGATCGCGATGCGCTGACCCGCGGACTGACCGACTTGGCAACTACCTCGGGCTCGTGGCGCTGGCAGCGCTCCTGCTCGGCGGGCTCGGTGTCGCCAGCGCGGTTCACGTCTTCATCCGTCAGCAACTCGACAGCATCGCGGTGCTCCGCTGCCTCGGGGCGACCTCCTGGCAGATCTTCGGCGTCTACCTGCTGCAATCGCTGGCGATGGGGCTGCTCGGGTCGGTCCTTGGCGCCGCGCTGGGCGTGGGGCTGCAGCAGTTGATGCCGATCGTCCTCGCCGATTTCATCCCGGTGAATGTCCACGTCGTGCCGTCGGTGCCCGCCCTGTTCGCCGGCATCGGCGCTTGGCGTCTGGACCGCGATGATCTTCGCGATGCTGCCGCTGCTCCGCGTCCGGGACATTTCGCCGCTGGCGACGCTCCGCCGCGAGGTCGACCCGCGGCGGCCGCGCTGGAATGCCCTGCGGGCACTCGCGGGTCTTGGCATCGCGGCCAGCGTCGTCGGCCTTGCAGCGCTCCAGGTCAGTTCGCTGAAGCGGGGCGCCTGGTTTGCGGTCGGCGTCGGCGGGGCACTGCTGGTGCTCTGGCTGGCATCGCTCGCGTTGACCATCGTCGCCCGGCGATGGACCCCGAGCTTCGCTCCCCTATCTGTGGCGACAGGGGCTGGCGAACCTGCATCGGCCGGCCAACCAGACCGTCACCGTCGTGATCGCCCTCGGCTTCGGCGCCTTCCTTCTCACGACGCTCTTCACGGCCCAGCGCAACCTGCTGCGCACGCTCCGCTTGAAGCGGCGGCACGCAGGACAACCTCGTGCTCTTCGACATCCAGCCGGACCAGCGCACCCTGGTCGACTCGGCTGCTCCGGCCGCCGACGTCACCCCGGGCAGCTACACGCCGATCGTTCCGATGCGATTGCTGATGGTGAAGCGCGACTCGGTCAGCGCCGCTGCTGCGCCGCGCTGCCATGGCGCGGGCGACGCGGGGCCGACGTCGCGGCCGGGGCGGTGGCCGCGGCGGCGACCCGCGAGGCGCCGGGACGACACCAACGGCGCGCCACCGTGGGCGCTCCGCCGCGAATACCGCTCGACGTATCGTGGCGAAAAGAACTCCGGCGAAAGGATCACCGCCGGCAAGTGGTTTGGCGCCGGGCCGCAGGGCTCCGGTCGAACGGCCGAGGACCCGGTGCCATCTCGATGGAAGTCGGGGCTCGCCACCGAGCTCGGGCTCGCGGTCGGTGATCCGGTCACCTGGAACGTGCAGGGGGCAACGGTGTACAGCCGCGTCACCTCGCTTCGTCAGGTCAGCTGGGCGCGATTCGAGCCGAACTTCTTCGTCGTCTTCGCCCCCGGCGCGATCGACGACGGCGCCGCAATCGTCGGTCACGATGGTGCAGCGCCCCGGACGCCGCGGCGCGTCGGCGAACGGTGCAGCGCTGTCTGGCCGAGCGCGCTCCGAACGTCACCTCGATCGATCTCGGAGAAGTCGCCCGGGCGGTGCAGTCACGTCGTCGACCGGATCGTGCTGGCCATCCGTTTCATGGCGCTCTTCTCCCTGGCCACGGGCGCGGTGGTGCTGGTCGGCGCGATCGCCACCAGCCGCTGGCAGCGGGTCCGCGAGGGCACCCTGCTCCGCACCTTGGGAGCCACCCGCGCGCAGGTGCTGCTCATCCTCTGCGTCGAGTACGCCGCGCTCGGTATCGGCGGCGGCACTGGTGGCCTCCGGCCTCGCCGGCGGCGGCGGGATGGGCCCTCGCGCAAGTGGTACTTCGATGCCGATTCGTGCTTCCGCTCGTGCCGCGTCCTGCTGCTGGCCCTCGGATTGGTGATGCTCACGACGGCCGTCGGCTTGCTCAACTCCCTCGAGGTCCTCCGCCGGCCGCCCCTGGAAGTACTCCGGGCGGAATAGCAGAACCGGCCCGGGTACGGGCTATCTTACCCGCTCCAACTTGAACGGGGAGTTCCTCGGGATGCTTTCCATCGACCTGACGGGCAAACGTGCACTTGTCGCCGGCGTCGGCGACGATGGCGGGTTCGGCTTCGCCATCGCCAAGGCCCTGTCCAGGCCGGGGCGACAAGTCTGCGTTGGGACCTGGCCGCCGGCGATGGGGATCTTCGAGACCCTGCTCGAGCGCGGCAAGATTGCCGAGTCACTCCGACCTTCGGCTGACGGCAGCTCGATGGCGTTCGAGCGGATCTACCCGCTCGACGCCGCCTACGACAACATGGATCAGGTCCCCGCCGAGGTGCGCGAGAACAAGCGCTATCGCGAACGGGGAGACTTCACCATCGCCGGGCTGGTGAACGCCGTCGCGGAACGACTTCGGCGAACAGCCGCTCGACATCGTGGTGCATTCGCTCGCCAATGGCCCCGAGGTCAGCAAGGCCGCTGATCGAGACCTCGCGGCGCGGCTACCTCGAAGCCGTCAGCGTCTCGGCCTACAGCAACGTGGCGTTGGTGCGCGAGCTCGGGCCGCTGATGCGTCCGGGTGGCAGTTTCCTGTCGTTGAGCTACATCGCTGGCCAGCGAGCCATCCCTGGCTACGGCGGCGGCATGTCCTCTGCCAAGGCGGCGCTCGAATCGGACACGCGCACCCTCGCCTATCGAGGCCGGGCGGCGCTTCGGCGTCCGCGTCAACACCATTTCGGCCGGGCCGTTTGCTTCGCGCGCTGCCACGGCGATCGGCTTCGTCGAACGATGATCGACTACAGCCGGATCAACTCGCCCTCGTCGCGGGACATCGAGTCGACCGACGTCGGGTACACGGCGGCGTTTCTCGCCTCGCCCCTGGCCGCCGCCATCACCGGCTCCACCGTCTACGTCGACAACGGCTATGCACGCGAGGGGATGGCGGTGGTCTCGACCCGGCGACCAATCGTGATGAACACCCGGCTCGCCGCCACCACCGGCGCCGTTGTTCGCCGGGCCCGGCCGTCGTCCTCGGTGCCTTCGGCGCCCATGCCCTCCGCGCCCGGCTGAGCCGCGGCGACCTCGAGATCTTCGAGACCGGCGTCCGCTACCAGATGTACCACGCCTTTGCGCTGCTGGCGGCGGCGTGGCTCCTCTCGCAGAACGCCCCCGGCGCCGCTGCCGCCGCGTGGGCGTTCATCGGCGGCGTGATCGTCTTCTCGGGATCGCTCTATCTGCTGGTGGCGACCGGCGCCCGCTGGTGGGGTGCGGTGACGCCGGTGGGCGGGCTGGCGATGATTGCGGGGTGGGTGCTGCTGGCTTTGGCGGCGTGGCGGAGTCGCTGACGGCTCACGGCTCTACTGGGCTCTTCCGGGCTCTTCCGGGCCCTTCCGGGCTCCGGGCCCTTCTGGGCTCCGGGCTCTCGTCTCCCGCCTACCACGGCCCGTTCCACCACCACAGCGTCCGGTTGTAGGTGAACAGCGTGAAGACCGCGAGGATGATGATGAAGGCGAGCACCAGCGAGAATCCGAACAGCCACGACAGGATCTTCATGTCGAACTTCAGGTGCATGTAGAACATCGCCACGAGCCAGAACTTGAGCGCCGAGAGGATCAGCAGCAGCTCCACGAAGTACGGCGCGAGCGCCAGCGACAGGCCGGGAATGCCTGCCCGCAGGTGGCCGAAGCACGACTTCGTAGAGCAGCACCTCCATCGCCGTCAGCAGGAACAGGACGGTGGCGATCTGGACGTACTTGCCCGACGTGGCGTGGGCCTGCGCGTGCCCGTCGGCGGTGGCGGCGTGATGCGGTCATGGTGTCAGCGTCCCAGGCTCATCAGGTAGACGACGGGGAAGATGATGATCCACACCACGTCGACGAAGTGCCAGTACAAGCGCCGCGATTTCGAGGTTGAGCGACTTCTCCGGCGGGATCCGCCCCTTGCAGGCGTCCTTCAGCAGCGTCGCCAGCCAGAGCGTCCCGACCAGCCACGTGGGTGCCGTGGAAGCCGGTCAGCGTGAAGAAGCTCGACGCGAAGAGGTTGGTAGTGGTACCCCATGCCCTTCGTGGACAAAGTGGGTGAACTCGTAGACCTGCATGCCCACGAAGAAGCAGCCCGCACAGCACCGTGAGCGAGAGCCAGCCGATGAGCCGGTTGCGATTGCCGTGCTGGGCGCCGTTGAGCGCCATCACCACGAAGAACGACGAGAAGAGCAGGACCGCCGTGCCGGCCGTCACCAGCGGGACCTCGAAGACGTCCTTCGGGCCCGGCCCCTTCACGTGGCTAGTCGCGGTAGATCACGAAAGTTGGTGATCAGCGACGCGAAGAACATGCATTCCGAACCGATGAAGGTCCAGATCGCCAGCTTCCGGCTGTCCACCGGCAGCGAGGTGTGGTGCGCTTCGGCGGCGTGCGCGGCGTGGTCGGCGACAGCGGCGGTCATCCGCCGTCCTCAATGGTGAGACATGGCGTGGTCGACCGGCTGGTACGCCCACTTGTAGACGGCAAAGATCACGATGGCGAGGCCGGCGATGAGTGACCGGGCCGAACGGGAACGCGTACGGCCGCTTCACCATGAAGCCGACCATTGGAACGCAGGATCCCGACCGAGGTGATCAGCGGCCACCACGACGGGCTCGGCAGGTGGATGCCCTCGCCGCTCACCCGCGCGCGGCTCGGGCAGGGCGTGCACCCCGGCCGCGCGCTTCGGCACCCAGAGCGGATCCTTCTCGGTCACCACCGGTTCGACGGCGAAGTTCCATTCCTGCGGCGGCGACGGGATGCGACCACTCCAGCGTGGCACCGCCCCACGGATCGGCCGGCGCCGGCGCGCCGCTGCGCCAGGTGCGGAGGACGTTGTAGATGAACACCAGGAGCGAGAGCCGAGGATGAACGCGCCGACCGTCTCGACGGCAGTTGAACTTCAGAAGCCAAGGCCGGCGGGGTAGGTGTAGATCCGGCGCGGCATGCCCAGCAGCCCGACGAAGTGCATCGGGAAGAACGTCAGGTTGAACCCGATCGAGCATCAGCCAGAAGTGCGACCTTGCCGAGGCCCTCGCTGAGCATCTTGCCGAACATCTTGGGCCACCAGTAGTAGGCCCCGGCGGTGAGCGCGAAGATCGACCCGCCGAACAGCACGTAGTGGAAATGCGCCACCACGAAGTAGGAGTCGGTCTGCTCCAGGTCGGCCGGCGCCACGGCATGCATCACGCCGGAGAGGCCGCCGATGATGAACATCGCGATGAAGCCGATCGCGAAATAGAGCGGCGTCTTGAACTGCAGCGAGCCGCCCCACATCGTCCCGAGCCAGTTGAAGATCTTCACCCCGGTGGGGATGGCGATCAGCATCGTCGACAGCGCGAAGAACGAATCGGCCAGCGGCCCCATGCCGGTGGCAAACATGTGGTGCGACCAGACCCCGAAGCCGAGGAAGGCGATGAACGCCATCGAGAAGACCATCGCGCTGTAGCCGAACAGCGGCTTGCGCGAGAACACCGGCAGGATCTCGGAGACGATCCCGAACGCCGGCAGGATCAGGATGTACACCTCGGGGTGGCCGAAGATCCAGAAGAGGTGCTGCCAGAGCATCGGGTCGCCCTGGGCCACGGTGTACGAGAAGAAGCCGGTGTGCCGAAGATCCGGTCGGCGAGCAGCAGGATCAGCGCCACGGTGATGACCGGGAACGCCAGCAGCACCAGCACCTGGGTCACCAGCACCGCCCAGACGAACATCGGCATGCGCATCAGCGTCATGCCCGGGCGCCCGCATGTTCAGGATGGTGGTGAAGAAGTTCACGCCGGCCGCCAGCGAGGCGATGCCGAGGATCTGCAGGCCGAGGACCCAGAAGTCCATGTTCAGGCCCGGGCGAGAACTGCAGCGACGACAGCGGCGCGTAGCCGAACCAGCCGCCATTGGGCGCCGCGCTCAGCAGGAACGAGAAGTTGAGGAACAGCCGCCCAGGATGAACACCCAGAGCGACATCGCGTTGAGCCGCGGGAAAGCCACGTCGCGCGCGCCGATCAGCAGCGGCACGAAGAAGTTGAAGAACATCGCGCTGAGCGGCATGACGCCGAGGAAGATCATCGTCGTGCCGTGCATCGTGAACAGCGGATTGTAGAAATCCGGCGACACGAGATGATTGTCGGGCCGCATCAGCTGGAGGCGGATGATCAGCGCCTCGATGCCGCCGAAGAGGAAGAAGAGGAATGCCGGCGGCGCCGTACAGGATGCCGACCTTCTTGTGGTCGACCGTGGTCAGCCACTCCACCACCACGCTGCGCCGGGCGTGCGATGCGGCGTGGGTGGACTCGAGTGACCGTAGTTGCCATGGTAAGCGGGCCTCTTCCCTTATTTCAGCGTGCGGAGGTAGGCGATCAGCGCCGCCGCTTCCGCGTCGGACACAGCCGGAATGACCATCAGCACCCCGGGCTTGACCTGCTGGGTGTGCTGCAGCCAGAGCTTGAGGTTCGCGTCGGTGTTCGGCAGCCACCCGCCGGCGATCATCTTCCGGGTCGCGAACCCGGCTCAGGTTCGGCCCGATGTTGGTCGGGCTGTTCGGGTGCATCGACGACACCGAGTGGCAGCTGGCGCAGCCCTTGCCCGTCGGCGCAAAGAGCTTCTTCCCCGCCGCCACCAGCGAATCCTCCACCGGCGCCGGAGTCTGCGTCTGCGAGGCGAGCATCGCCGGCAGCGTTGCCCCGGCCGACGCGGTCTTCGCCGGCGCCGCCGGCGGCTGGAACGGCGTGCCGTTGGCCGCCACCAGCGAATCGCTGTGCCGCAGGTTCACCCACGCCTGGAAGTCGTCCGGCGTCTGGACCATGACATAGAAGTCCATCCGCCCGTGCTCCTCGCCGCAGAACTCGGCGCAGGCCCCGGGGTAGGCGCCGGTGGTGTCGGCGGTGAACCAGAGGCGGGTCTCGCGATTCGGAAAGAGGTCGCGCTTGCCGGCAAACTGCGGAATCCAGAACGAATGGATGACGTCGTTGCTCTTCATCCGGAGGTCCACGGTGCGGTGCACCGGGACATGCAGTTCGTTGGCGGTGGTGATGCCGAGGTCGGGGTAGCGGAACTCCCAGAACCACTGATGGCCGATCACCTCGACCTTGAGCGGTGGCTGGCCGTCGGGCGAGGTCGCCGGTACCTGGGCGGTCGAGAAGATCGTCTCGCACCGTCGGGACCGCGACGATCGCCAGCACCACCGCCGGCACGATCGTCCAGATGATCTCGATGACGGTGCTGCCGTGGATCTGCTTCGGCTCCGGGTCGGCCGGCTTTCCGCGGAACTTGAAGATCGCCACCAGCAACGCGCCTTCGACCAGCACGAAGACGACCGTCGCCAAGGCGACCGTCCGGAAGAACAGCCCGTCGACCAGCGACGAGAAGTCACCCTTCGGGGTCAGTGTCGATTGCGGATAGGGGCCGCTGCATCCGGCCAGGAACACGAGGGCGAGGGCGCACAGCAGGCCGAGGGACGCACACCGCCTCGGCACGCGCAATGATCGCATCAGCACAGCATCCTGGCTACGGGTCAAGGCGCTTGTGAAGCCTTTCACAAGCAATTTCGCGCGAAATAGTATGCTGACCAGGGGGGACGGTCAAGCGAAATGTAGCATGGCCGTCCCCTTTTCCGCCGCCGGACGGTATAGTTCAGGCCAACGAGCGGTCCGCCCGGCGACACCGGACGGGCCGTGGATCGTTTTTTCTGCCTCTCGTCAGGATTCGGGTAGCATGATCAGGGAAATGCGCGACAAACTCGGCAAGGAGATCGAAGAGCTGACGCGGGAACTCGCCGTCACCTTGCCGCAGGCGATCGCCACCGCGGTCGAGATGGGGGACCTGCGGGAGAATTCGGAGTACAAGTCCGCGCTGGAGCGCCAGCAGTTTGTCCAGGCCCGCCTGGGCCAGCTCCACCAGCGCCTCAACCAGCTCAACCAGCTGGCGAACACCGAGGCGCCCACCAATCGCGTCGGGCTCGGCTCCCGGGTCACCGTCGAGGACACCAAGACCGGCGACATCGAGGAGTACACCCTGGTGCTGGCGGAGATGATGGACATCGACGCCGGGCATATCTCCCTCGCGTCGCCGCTGGGCCGCAGCCTGAAGGACCGCCAGGTGGGCGACGAGGTGACCCTGCAGCTTCCCACCACGCGCCGGCAGCTGCGGGTCACCCACCTGGTCACCATTCACGAGCAGTTGACGGAGAGCTGAACCGGCGTGGACTCGATCCCGAAGGAACTCGTCGTCGTCGGCGACCGGGTGCTGATCACCCCCGAAGAGGGCGAAGAGCAACGCACCCGGGTGGGCCTCTACCTTCCCGCCACCGCGGTCGACACCCAGGCGGTGCAGACCGGGTTGATCGTGGCCACCGGCCCGGGCGACCCGCTGCCGGACCCGGCGGCGTTCGACAACGAGCCGTGGAAGGTCGAGGAGCGCACCCCGCGCCACCGCCCGTTGCAGGCCCGGGTCGGCGACCACGCCATCTTCTTCCGCAAGGCTGCCGTCGAGATCACCTTCGAAGACAAGCGCTACCTGGTCGTGCCGCAGGCCGCCATCCTGGTGCTCGTCCGCGACGCCATTCCGCTGCCGTAGCCCGCTCCGGCCGGAGTGACCGCGGGGAAAGTCCGCCATGTCAGACCACCGCACCCTGCGCATCCTGTGGCGCGCATTGACGCTCCGGTGCGTGGTGTGCGGCGGCCGGCCGGTGCTGCTGAGCTGGTTCCGTGAAAGCCCGAGCTGTCCGGTGTGCGGCTTCCGCCTCGACCGCTCCGAACCGGGCTACTGGCTCGGCAGCTACAACGTCAATCTCGGCGTGACGCTGCTGGTGGTGACGGTGGCCATTGTGGTGGCGATCGCGGTGGAGTGGCCGTCACCGCATTGGCAGGCGATCACGGTTGGCGCGGTGATCACCGCGGTGGTGCTGCCGGTGGTGCTCTTTCCCTTCACCAAGACGCTCTATCTCGCCCTCGACGTGCTCTTCCGGCCGCCGGAAGAAGCCGAATTCCGGCTGCCGGAAGAGCCCGCCCTCAACCGCCGCGTCAGACGTAGCGCGCGACGGCCATCGCGATGATCGCCACGACGAGGAGCGCCATCAGCATCGCCCCGGTGCGCACCAGGCGCGCCTGCGCGGCGACGAAGTCGGCACGGACTGCCGCCGGCGGTTCGCCCGGACCACCGGTCAGTTGGCCGGCGAGGGCGCCGACTTGGAGCATCGCCGGGCGCAACAACGAGACCGCCCCGACCCAGGCGACGATCGCCGCCGTCATGCCGATCGAGATGCTGACCCCGAAATCGGTGCGGAACCATGCCGGACTGAATCCCCCCGAGTCGTACCACACCATGTAGAGCCCGGAGAGGATGGTGAGGGTGGCGGCCCACATCAGCCGGCCGAAATAGTGACGCCGCTCCAGCTCGATCATGACCGGAAGCCCCTTCGGTCCCAGGGCGGTGACCGCCGGGCCCAGCTGGGTATTGATGAACAACACACCGCCGGCCCAGAAGATCGCGCCACCGATGTGCACCAACCGCATCAGGACCATGAGCATGGAGCCTCCGTTCGATAATGTTGTCCGGGGGAGGGATCAGGGCCGGCGCGGCGTCAACGCCGGTGGAACTTCCGGGGCCGCGGCGGGTGCGTCGGGGACGACGCCATCGAGGAGCCCGCCGCGGGAGACCAGCTGGGCCGCCAGGAGCGTCTGGATCACGCCGGTGATGTTGCTGGTCGCCGATTCGGCGGCACCCGTTCCGCCACCGGAGATCGTCACCAGGCGCGCCTTGGCGAGCGCTTCGGCCACCACCGGCGCAATCTGTGGCAGCAGCTCGATCTGGCGATAGCGGAAGTAGCTCTCGCCGCCGGCGCGAATCGCGTCGTTGACCCGCTGGATCGCTTCGGCGGTTGCTTCGGCCACTCTCCGCAGCCGGATCGCCTCGGCGTCGGCGGCGGCTTCGGCCTCGAGGCGCACCCGGGCGGCATCCGCCTTGGCCTGGGCAATCTGCGTGGCATCGAGTTCCGCCGTGCGCTGCAGCGACTGCGCTTCCTGGCGCTTGGCCTGCGCCTGCGCCACCAGTGCCGCGTTCGACGCCCGGGTCTGCTCCAGTTCGCGTTCCTTGTCGGAGATGGCGCGCTCCGCCTCGAGCTGCGCTTCCTTGGCGCGGCGGGCCTGCACCGCCGCGACGATGTCGGCGTTGGCCTGCGCCTCCGCCGCCGACTGGCGCCGCCGCGCTTCGGCCACTTCGGACTGCACCACCTTGATGTTCAGCGAGTTGAAGATCAGGCCGAGGTCGGTCAGTTCCCGGGAGCACGCCTTGCGGATGATTACCGCGAGCGGGTCGTCCTCGTCTTCCATCGCCGGCTCGGTGGGGGCGACGGTGGTGCCCTGGGCGGATGCTGTCACCGCCATCCCACCGGCGGCGGCCGGCAGTGTCGTCACCGGCGAGCCCTTCGCCGAGAAGAGCTGGTCGTGGGTCAGCAGGTTGATGGCGCGCCGCGCCGAGCTGGAGAGCAGGTCGGTGAGGGTGGAGATCTGGTCGGTGTCGCTCTTGGAGAAGAAGCGGTTGGCGGCGGTCTTGATGAGCACGTCGGAGTCGCCCACCGAGACAATCGCGCTGGCGAGCACCCGGACCTTGATCGGGCGCGGCGTGCCGGTGGCGTCGACGTCGGCGGTCTGGTCGGTGATGTCGAGGTCGACGTTGATCACCTTGCTGGAGATCGTCGTGCCGGTCGTCAGCAGCGGAATCTCCTTCGACTTCCCGGGACCGCGGTAGATCACGGTCCGCCCCTGCAACCAGCTCACCAGGCGGATCGTGCCGGCGTCGACGTTGCGGAGGAAGCCCGCCACCACCATCGGGATCACCACGACGACGAACACCACCGCACCGAGTATCAGGATTCCCGCCGAGCCCAGCATGTCCAGCTCCTTGTTCAGACTATGGTCGTGACACGGTGCAGCGATTCCGCGCCGTGTCGACATCCTCGACGCGCACCCGGTCGCCGGCGTGGATGCGCGGCGTCCGGTCGCGTTCCTCCGGTGCCACGGCGCCGAGCAACTGTACCACCTGGCCGTCCACCTCGAGCGAGACGATGCCCTCGCCCCTGGCGTCGAAGGTGGTGACGGCGGTTCCCTCAGCGGTGATGGCGCTCTCGAGGGTGAGCGCCGGGTTCGACGCGAAGCGGAACGCCAGGTTCCACATCGGGCGCACCAGCAGGCGTTCGACCGCGATGCCGCCGGCAATCGCCACCAGCAGCAGCAGCGTGCCAGTCACCAGCGCGTGAGCCGCAAGGCCGACGATGCCGAAGCCGAGCAGGAACGCGAAGAGCACGCCCGGTGACATCAGCGCCAGGAGGGTGCGCGAGACGCCGTGGCTGAAGCCGGCGGCATGTCCGTGGCGGGCTCCCGCCAGATGTCCGCGGGCCCCGGGCAGGTGTCCGCGGGCGGCCGCCCCGGGATGGGAGTGATGGCCCACACCGCCCAGGGCCATGACACCGAATCCCGCCACACCGAGAATCGTGCTCAGGGCATAGACGTTCAAGCCGGACTCCGCGTGCGTTCTTCCCTGAAACTTACTCGTGGCGCCCGCTCCGGGCGGCTGATACACTTCGCCGTCCCCGCACTCCCGCTCCCCGGAGCTTCCATGATCGGTGCCCCACCGCGCCGGCAACGCCGTCGCCTCGTCCGCTGCATGGCCCTTGCCGTCGTGGCCGCCGTGGGGGCATGCCAGCGCTCGGGGCCGCCCGCCGGCGTCGAGCAGCGGGTCGTCTGCGTCTCGAAGCAGCTCAACGAGTATCTCTACGACATCGGCGCGCAGGACGTCCTGGTGGCGCGCGACCTGACGTCCGTCTACCCGCCGGCGATCACCTCGCTTCCCTCGGTGGGATACCACCGCGCGCTCAACGCCGAGGGGATCATCTCGATGAAGCCGACGCTGTTCCTCAACGACGGCAACCTCGGTCCCGACGCGGTGCTCGACCAGGTGAAGCAGGTCGGCATTCCGGAACTCACCCTCCGTCCGGGGAGCACCGTCGACAGTGCCGAGGCAACGCTGATCCGGCTCGGCGCGCTGTTCCACCACGAAGCGTCCGCCGACAGTGTCGTCAAGGCGTGGCAGGCCGGGATGGATTCGATCTTTGCCGACACCGCGCAGTGGGCGGGGAAGCGGCGGCCGCGGGTGCTGATCATCCACTTCGGACAGATCGCCAACGACTACCTGGCGCTCAAGCGCGGTGGCCCTGCCGACCAGATGCTGCATTGGGCCGGCGCCGACAATGCCATCGACTCCGCCGGGGGCATGGCGCGGCTGACGCCGGAACTGATTGCCCGTGCGGCGCCCGACGTGATCATTGCCACCGAGGTCGGCTTTGACCGCTATGGCAGCGTGGCAAAGTTCGAGACCCTTCCCGGCGTCGCGCTGACGCCGGCGGGGAAGAACAACCGCATCTACCGGATCACCGAACAGGAGATCATGTACTTCGGGCCGCGCACGCCCGATGTGGTGCGGAAGCTCGCGCGCCTGGTCCATCAGTGAGATGATCCGGCGCCTCAGCGATCGTCAGTTTCACCTGCTGCTGGCCGTGGCGCTCGCCGTCGCGGTGGTGGCGTCGGCCAGCATCGGCGACTTCGTCTTTCCGCTTGGCGAGATGGGGCGTTTCCTGGCGCAGGCGCTGCACCTGGCGCCCCGCCCGGCGACGCCGTCACTCGATCGCAACGTCTTTCTCGAACTGCGGCTGCCGCGCGTGCTCCTCGGCAGCGTCACCGGCGCGGTACTCGGCGTGTCGGGGACGTTGATGCAGGGGCTGTTCAGGAACCCGATCGTCGAGCCCGGGCTGGCGGGAACGTCGGCCGGTGCGGCGTTCGGCGCGGCGCTGGTGTTCGTGCTGGGCGGCCACACCGCGATGGCGTTCACCGCGCCGCTGGGCTCGGCGGCGGTGCCGGTGCTGGCGTTCGCCGGGGGATTCGCCGCCACCGCGCTGGTCTACCGGGTGTCGACGGCGTTCGGAAAGGTCAACGTCTTCACCCTGCTGCTGGCGGGCATCGCGGTCAACGCGGTCTGTGCCGCCGGCACCGGCTTCCTCTCCTACATCGCGCGCGACCCGCAGGCGCGCAACATCACCTTCTGGAACCTCGGCACCTTCACCACCGCCAACTGGCGCGGCGCGATCATCGTGACGGTGACCTTCGCGGTCTGCTTCGCCATTGCGCTCCGGTACGACAAGGCGCTCAACGCGCTGATGCTTGGCGAAGACGAGGCGGCCTACACCGGGCTCGATCCACGGCGCTTCATCTGGCGCCTGCTGGTGGTCAACACGCTGATGGTGGCGCTGGCGACGGCGATGGTCGGCGTCATTGCATTCGTGGGGCTGGTGGTGCCCCACCTGCTGCGCTTGCTGCGGTCGTCGGACTACCGCTTCCTGATCCCGGGGTCGGCGCTGCTCGGCGCGCTGCTGATGGAGGTGGTCGACGTCGTGGCGCGGCTGGTGATCGCTCCGGCGGAACTGCCGATCGGCATCATCACCGCGATCATCGGCGCGCCGATCTTCCTCTGGATCCTGCTGCGCCAGCAGGGCCGCGGCGCCGGCGGGTTCTATGGTTGAGCTGGAGGGCGTCGGGTTTGCGGCGGGCGCCACGACGATACTCGACGGCGTCACGGTGCGCTTTGCGCCCCGGCGATTCAACGTGATCCTCGGCCCCAACGGCGCCGGGAAGTCGACACTGCTCAAGATCGCCACCGGCGTGCTGCGGCCGACCAGCGGCGCGGTGCGCTATGGCGGCCGCGACGTCCACGCCATCCCGCTCGGCGAGCTGGCGCGCCATCGCGCCGTGCTCTCGCAGCACATGGAGCTGGCGTTTCCGCTGCCGGTCGAAGACGTCGTGCTGATGGGGCGCTATCCCCACTACGGGCGGGCGCCGCGGGCCGCCGACCGGGCAATCGTCATGCAGGCGCTCGAAGTGGTCGGCATGGTGGAGAAGCGGCGCCAGCCCTATCCGACGCTGTCCGGCGGCGAACAGCAGAAGGTGCACCTCGCGCGGGTCCTGTCGCAGATCTGGAGCGACGATGGCGGCCCGGCGACGTACCTCTTTCTCGACGAACCCACCGCCTCGCTCGACATCCACTACCAGATCCACCTGCTCGACGTGGCGAAGGCGTTGCTGCAGCGCGATTGCACGGTGGTGGCGGTGCTCCACGACCTCAACACCGCGTTCCGCTACGGCGATGCCTTCCTGCTGCTCGATCACGGCCGGGTCGCCGCCGCCACCGATGACGCCGGCACGATCTCGGGCGCGCTGCTCGAGCAGGTCTTCCAGGTGCGCGCCCACCAGGTCGTCGACAGCGCGGCGGGGCGTTCGCTGTGGGAGTTTTCGCTCTGATCCAGGCGGGCTGACACGGCGGTTGACGCGACCGAGGCGGCGGCCTAGCTTCGGGCATGAACCGAATAAACACCGAAACAGGGCCGGAGCGGGATTGCCGGGGGCAGCCCTGCCCGGAATGCGGTGCGCCGCTGGTCCACGCCTCCGGCTGTGTCAGCTGTCCCGGGTGCGGGTGGTCCCGCTGCGGCTGAAGCGGTCGCTGCCGGTGGTCGAGCGCGCAGCGGCGTGGTCGACCCTCGACAGCCGCGCCCGTGGCACGCGCTTCATTGCCCTGCCGGTACGCGGGGTGCTCAACGCGCCGGCATCAACGCACATGGGCTTCTGGTCGGTGAACCCGTACATCGGCTGCGAGTTCGGCTGCGCCTACTGTTACGCGCGCGAAACCCACCGTTGGACCGTCGAGCGGGCCACGGCCCGGCTCGACGCGAGTCACGACGCCCGCGAGGTAGCGACACTGGCCCCTGAGGAGGCGTTCGAGCGGAGGATCCTCGTCAAGCAGGACGTTGCGGCGGTGCTGGCACGTACCCTCGATCCCTCGCGCCTGGCACGGCACGCGCTGGTGATCGGCACCGCCACCGATCCCTACCAGCCCGCCGAGCGGCGGTTCCGCCAGACTCGCGCGCTGCTCGAGACGCTGCGACAGTACCGGGGGCTGCGGCTCGGGATCATCACCAAGTCGCCGCTGATTGTTCGCGACCTCGACGTGCTCAGGGTGCTTGCGGAACGGCACCGCCTGACCGTGAATCTCTCGCTCGCGTCGCTCGACGGTGCGTTGCTGCGCCGGCTCGAACCGCGCACGCCGACGCCGCGCGCGCGCCTGAAGGCGCTGCGTGCGCTCGCCTCGGCCGGCGTGGAGACCGGCCTGCTGATCGCGCCGATCCTTCCCGGGTTGACCGACGGGCGTGCTGCGCTGCGGGCGTTGCTTGCCGCCGGGCGTGATGCCGGTGCGGCGTGGGTGTCGGGGGTGCCGCTCAGGATGGGGCCGGCCACGCGCCAGACGCTGTTGCCGTGGCTGCGCCGCAACCGGCCCGACCTGTTCCAGCGGTACCAGCGTCACTACGGGGTGCGTTCCAACACGTCGCGCGGGTATCAGCGCGCACTGCAAACGAGGATCAGCGCACTGCGAAGCGAAGTGGGACTTCCGGGCCGGGGCGAACGGCGCGAAGCGGATGGGCCGGATCGGGACCCGCAGCTGGGGTTGTGGGAACGCCGCGCATCGTGAATTCCGGGGTCAGTCCCGCTGGTCACTCCAGTCGAGAATGACCTTGCCGAAGGTGTGGTTGGAGGCGAGAAGATCGTAGGCCTCGACGAACCGCGCGGCCGGGATGACGGCGTCGACCACCGGGGCGAGCGTGCCATTGTCGAAGGCCGGAAGCACCTCGCGCCGGAAGCGGGCGGCGAGGTGTGCGCGTTCGGGGGCGCCCCGCGAGCGCATCACGGTGCCGATGACCTCGAGCCGCCGACGCAGCACCAGCCCGATGTCGAACGACGGCGCGCTCGATCCGGTGAGCGTCCCGATCAACACCAGTCGCCCGCGCGGCGCCAGCAGTGCCAGGTTGGCCTGGAGAAATGCTGCACCAAGCGTGTCGAGCACGACGTCGACGGTTCCCACCTCGGCGGCCCAGCCGTTGCCCGTGGTGAGCACACCCCGGGCCGCTCCGAGCGCCAGCGCGCGGCGCAGTTTCTCCGGAGTGCGCGACGTCCCGATGATGTCGAGACGCAGCAGGCGGCCGAGCTGCGCCGCGGCGGTTCCGATGCCGCTGCCGATGGCATGCACCAGCACCCGCTCACCGGCGCCGGCGCGGGCCCTGAAGACCAGGGCGTCCCAGGCGGTGAGGAAGGCCTCGGGAATTGCGGCAGCGTCGAGGTCGTCCGTTGCTTCCGGCGCGGGGAGGGCGGCGCTGGCGGGGATCACCACGTGCGAGGCATGGGCGCCGCCACCGACGAGGCCGATCACCCGCTGGCCGGGCGCCCAGCCCGCGACGTCGGGGCCCAGGGCCACCACGCGGCCCGAGAACTCCAGTCCCGGGATGTCGGCGGGCCACCCCGGCGGCGCGGGATAGCGGCCGTCACGTTGCAGCAGGTCGGCGCGATTCATGGCGGAGCCGCTGACGCGAACCAGCAGTTCCCCCGCGCCGGGCGTGGGATCGGGGCGGGTGACGAGCTCCGTCACGCCGGCGGCCGGGTGCGTCAGCGCCCGCATGGCGCGCCGGCCGGAATGTCGTGTCGCGGCGGCGCATCGGCGCGACGCGGCGCGCCAACACAACGCCAGATCGTCGAGCGTCGTATAATGCGGTGATGAATCATCGTGTTCACCGGCATGAATCCGCCGGTGCCTGCTGCTTCTTCCGGAGTTGATCGACGATGTTGCTGCTGCGTCTCATGGTGTGCTCGGCTCTGCTGCCTCAGGTGCTGGTGGCGCAGGTCACTTCACGGCCCCGCTCGGTGTTGCCCCGTCCGGCGGCGCCGCGTCTCCACCTGGTGCTGGCGCCGACCGGGAACACTGCGCGCTTCGTGGTGCGGGAGCAACTGCTCAGCGCCGAATTGCCGAATGACGCGGTGGGCACCACGACCGATGTGACCGGCGGCTTGCTGATCCGTGGCGACGGCACCGTCGACACCACCGCGTCGCGCTTCACGGTGCAGCTCGATTCGCTCCACACCGACAAGGAAAACCGCGACAAGTACATCAAGCAGCGGACGCTGCAGACGGACCAGTTTCCCACCGCCCGGATGGTGGTGCGCGAAGTGCGCGGACTGCCCGACCCGGTTCCGGCCAACGACACGCTGGCGCTGACGATCATCGGCGACCTGACGATTCACGGCGTGACGCACCCCACCGTGTGGCAGGCCAGGGGCGCGGTCCACAACGGAATCTTCAGCGGCACCGCGGTGACCCACGTCAAGTTCGGCGACTTCGGGATGGCGCAGCCGCGCCTCATGCTGGTGGTCAGCATCGTCGACGACATCAGGCTGGAATACGATTTCCGCCTGGTGCCGGCGCCGGCTGCCACGCCGTAGCCCGCTCAGGGCAGTCGCACCAGCACCGGAACATCTTCGGCCCAGAGGACGTCGCGAGCCCGCTTGACGACGAGCCGCACCATCGGCGTGCCGACGTTGAAGGCCAGTGACAACCAGCTCGGGTCGAGAATCGCGATCTCCAGGCGGCCGTCGGCGTCGCGCACCAGCCCGCGCGCGAGGTGGTCGCATTCGAGTACCTGGAGGTTCCGTTCGCAGCGCCGCAGCGAGCCGGCATCGTACGCCTGCGCAATGGTCCGGTACCGATGGATGGCGAGGGTGTCATCGGGCGCGATGACGAACGCGGTGACCAGCGCGTCGTTCCGGTCGAGGAAGATCACGCGCCACTCGTAGCCCGAGAAGTGGTCCGGCACCAGCATGTCGCGGGTGATCGAATCGGGCGACATCGACCGCGGAAAGCGAACCACCAGCCCCGAATCGTTCAGCACCACGGTGGCCAGGACCTGCAGCGAATCGACCGGCACGACGTCGGAGCCCTGCGCCGCGAGCGAATCCGTTGCCGCAACCGTCGCCGCCACCAATCCAGCCACCGCCAGGATGCGCCGCGTCATGCCGTTACGCTACCACGCTGCCGACCCGGCGCCAACGGTTCATGGGCCGCCCGGCGTCACCGCCTCGACGAGCGCCCGCCCGACGATGGTCTCCGCACGGCGCACCAGCTGCTCGGTGGCGGGGAGGCGCCGGGCCCAGAGGGACTGCGCGGCGGCGCGGTCATAGCTGATGACCCGCAACGCCACGCCGAAACGCCCAGCGATTTCGTCGGAACGGGCTGCATAGCGGTCGTGCCAGTGACGCGCGGCGGTGGCGTCGGCGCCGACAACCACCAGCTCGATCGGCTGGCCGGCACGCTCTGACGCACCTGCGGCGGCGCCGGTGAGCGCGACGGTAAGGAGGCCGGCGGGCGATTCACCGGCAACCGCCCGGAGGGCGATGCGGAGCGCCGGAAAGAAATCGGCTTCGCCGCGGAACAGCGCCGCCAGCACCGGGGCGAGCCGGTGCTGGGCGTTGAGCCGCACCAGCGATCGCGGTTCGCCGACCGCCTCGACCAGGCCGGTGCCAACGAGGTCGCCGAGGCCCTGCTCGATGCTGCGGTAAGCCATCTCCACTCGGCGCTGCAGCTCGCGACGCGAGACGGCGGCGCCGGAGCGTGAGAGCTCACGGAGAATGGCGACCTTGGCGCGGGAAGTGAGGATGAGGTCGAGCGGGGCGTGGAGAACGCCGATCGCAGGTTGCTTGGCCATTAATATAAAGTAGGCAGATGCCTACTTTATATCAACTTCAATTCCTGCTGTTTCGCACACCCGGCAGATTGTCTGGCCGATCTTGTTGTTCGGCGTCGAGGCGCCGGCCGTGATTCCGATGGTCCGGACGCCGCCGAGCCAGTCGCCCTCCAGGGCTTCGGACTTGGTGCGAATCGGCTGGTGGCGGAGGGTGCCGGCCGCGGGGTCGACCGCCTGGGCGTCTTCGAGGTGATAGGTCCGCACGCCCCGGCTCACCGCGAGGGCGGCGAGGGCGCAGGTATTCGACGAGTTGTAACCGCCGATGACGAGCATCACGTCGATCGGTTCTTCGAGCAGCTTGACCACCGCATCCTGGCGTTCCTGCGTCGCGGAGCAGATCGTGTCGAACGACCGGAAATGCTCGTCGATGCGCTCGTCGCCCCACCGGGCGGCGAGTGACCGGCGGAATTCGGCGGCGATCGCGAGCGACTCGCCCGAGAGCATCGTGGTCTGGTTGGCGACACCGATCCGTTCCAGGTCGCGGGCAAAGTCAAAGCCCGGCGAGCTGCGCCGGGCAAAGTCGGCCGCGAGTTGCGCCGCGTCGCCGCGACCCTCGATCCAGTCGCAGACCCGGCGCGCTTCAGCCATGTCGAAGACGATCAGGTAGCGCCCCTGGGGATAGCGCATCACCTGGCTCGCCGTCGCCTTGGTCTCTTCGTGATAGTGCTTGCCGTGGATCACCGCGGTGAAGCCGTCCCTGGCGTAGCTCTCGACGCGCTTCCAGACGTTGAGCACCGAGCCGCAGGTGGTGTCGACGACGACGCAGCCGATCTCGCGCAGTCGCTGGAAGTCGCGCATCGTGACCCCGAAGGCGGGGAGGATGACGACATCGCCCGGCGCGAGTTGGGAAAAGTCGAAGTCCTCGTCGGGGCGATGGGCGAGAAACGTGATCCCCATCCGGGCGAGCTTGGCGTTGACGAACGGGTTGTGGATGATCTCGCCCACCAGGAAGCGGCGGCGGTCGGGAAACTTGGCGCAGGTCTCGTAGGCGTAGTCGACTGCCCGATCGACACCGTAGCAGAAGCCGAATTCCTGGGCGAGGCGGAAGGTGAGTGATCCGGCGGTCAGGACGTTGCCGTTGGATCGCATCGTGTCGACCACCGCGCTGTGGTAGTCGGCCGAGCGTTGCTCCTCGATTTCGGCCTTGAGCCCGAATCCCCGCCGGAAGTAGGTCGGATCCATCGCGGAAAGATACCGGGTCAGCTGCAGCCGGTTCCCGTTGCGGTGACCGGGAGGTGATCGAACGATGCGGAGAATCGAAGCGTGTCGAAGCCCCGGGCGGCCTGGAGGTGGGCGTCGACGGTGCCGCTCAATTCGCCGGCGTCCCAGCGCAGCGTCGAGATCCCCGAGCCGGAGTGGAACCCTTCGAGGCTGTCGTTGCCGGGCGACCAGCGGAACGCCACCGCGGCGCTTGGTCGCGGCATGCCCGGTGGCGGGCCGGCGGCCACCACTGGATGCTGGCCCGCAGTGAGCGAATCCCGGTCATAGAAAACGATCTCGACGCCGGTGTCGGCGGCGATGGCGTCGAGAATTCCGTAGCGGTCCGCCGGACACCACCTGACCGAAGCCGGCAACGCCGCGCGTCCGGTGAACGTACCGCGCCAGGCGGCGCTGAGCGTGCCGTGGCCCGACCGTCCTGGCACGGCGCGGTGGCCGGGGCCGAACCCCCACCACCATCCGGCGGCGAGCACGCCCAGCGCCAGCAGTGCGATGACCAGGTAGCGTCGTTTCATGGCGCCCGGAATGGAGCCGCCGACGGCGACGGGGGCAAGGTGCCGACCGTGCCGTGGCGGGTGCCGCGTCGCCGCGTCAACTCAGGCCGTGGACGAAGGCTGGTCCCAGCGGGTGCGGCCGTCGCGGTGCAGCCCGTACGCCCGCAGGCGGCGCCACAGTGTGGTGCGCGAGATTCCCAGCGTCTTGGCGGTCTCCGCCAGCCGCCACGAATGCGCTTCGAGCGACCTGACGATGGCGTCCTTCTCTCGTTCGGCCAACGTGGTAGGTCCGTCGCGATGCGGGAGATAGATCGCCTCGCCCAGGTCGAGACTACCAACCTTGAGGGGCGCGAGCCGGCCGCCCATGCCGGCAAGTTCCGGCAGGAGATCGTCCTTCTCGCCCGTCGGGTCGAGCCCGGCGTCGGCAATTGCCTGGCGTCCCGCGGAGTTGACGTAGAGGATCCGCCCGCCCTGATCGAAGACGACGACTCCTTCACTGAAGGAATCGAGCAGCGCCTTCGCGAGGGGCGAGAAGACGGAAGGAAGTGGCGCGGTGGTGGTCATCGGCTGCGACATGTTGGAGATACGCCGAGTTGGGGTTCAAGGTTTCATTTGGAGACGTGAAGCATGTACCGCCCGAGGCGACCACACGCCATATTGACACGTCATCCATGACCAGAATCTTGCCGGCCGATGCCGCCGGATCCGGAGGCTCCCGCCTCCAGCTGTCGACGGCGTGGCCACTCTTCGTGGCGCTGGCCGTTGGTGCTGCTGCACTGCCGCTGCTGGATCGGCTCGGCGAGACGGCAGTGACGCCGGTCGCGCTCACGGTCCAACTGGCGATCGCGACGGTTTCGGTCGCGGCCGGGGCATTGATCGCCTACCGCTTTCCCGGCGATCCACTGGTGCTGCCCTTCATCGGGCTCGCGTCGAGCGTCGGTGTGCTCGAGGCATTGGCCTCGCTCGACCGACCAGCTGCCGCGACGTCCCTCGGCGCGTTTCTTCTTGCTGCCCCATGGCGATACGCATTGACCCCGCTGGTCGTTCATTTCGGGCTGATCGTCGGTTGGCCGCACCGCCGCCAGCGGTGGCAGGGATGGGTGGCTGCGTGGTACCTGGCCGAGCTCGGATTGCTCCTGGCGGTCGCTTCGGGACTGGTGACCGGGGAGGGGGCGGTGCTCCAGGCGGCGGACGGGACCCTGCGCGCCCAGGTCCTCGAGCCGGCGGGGGCGGCGGTCGCGGTGCTCGCCCTGCTGTTGGCGCTGGTCTCCTCCGAACGGCGCCGCGCGCACCGCCGCGCCATTGGCTGGGCGTTGGCGGCGGTGGTCTTCGGCTTCGGTCCGCTGATCGTGACGACGTTCGCGGCCCTGCCAGACTTCGCCGCCGGGTGGCCGGTGGCCCCGGAGCGGGCGGCGCTGGTGCTGCTGCCGGTCTTCGGCGCGGTCGCGTTGCTGGCGGTTCCGTTCACCGACATCGCCTGGCGCGACGTCTTCGCGCAGCAGCGCGCACTGCTGTTGCTGGAGAGCGACGACGTTTCGGGAGACCTTCGGGAGCTGCTCGATGACCTCCGGCAGTTGTTCGAGGCCCGGGGGGCGTCGCTGCGCCTGTCGAATCCCGCCGTCAGCGTGCGCGCCGGCGAGATGGCCGAACCGGACATCGATGCCGGGATGGCTCCCGAAATCGAAACCAGCGACGACGAGCGGGTGGTGGTGGCGCCGATTGGCCGGAGCGGCGATCCACTCGGGGAGCTTCGCCTGGTGGGGGAGTTTGCCGGGGCATTCGGCGAACGGGAGCGTGACTGGCTGGCGGCGTTCCTGCGGCCGATCGGCGCCGCGCTACGCAGCCACCGGCGGGAGCGGGCGGCGCGCGAGCAATTCGCGTCGCTCCGGCGGCAGGTCGCGGAAGTCTCGGAGTCGATCAGCGCCGCCCTCGCGGCCGCCCCCGGCACCGACGGCAGCGACGCCAGGGCGACGCCGCCGCCGGTCGACGCCGGTGCGGTCCTGGCGCAGTTGAGCGATGGCGTGGCGGGGCTGGGGCGTCATGGCGAGGGACTCGACGCCACCGCGGCGGCGGCGCGGCAATCGGCGCGGAGCGCTTCTGACGCGATGGCCCGGGCACTCGATCAGCTCGACGGGTTGCGGCGTGAGATCACCCGCGTGACGCGCCGCGGCGACGCAATCAACGCGAGCAACGAGACAGTCAACGGCGTCGCGTTCCGGACCAACCTGCTGGCCAACAATGCTGCACTCGAAGCAAGCCGGGCAGGCGAGGCGGGACGCACGTTCGCGGTGCTTGCCGAGGAGGTGCGTCGACTGGCCGACGCCACCGCGGGGACCTCGACCGAGATCGGCGAGCACACGGCGGCGCTGGCCTCCGACCTTGCTGCGCTCGGCGAGGTGTCGGCTGCGGTGCGCGAAGCCCTCGCGGCGGCGATTCACGCCGCGGAGGCGAGCGAAGACACCTCGCAGCGGCTGTCGGAAGCGGCCGCACGAGTCGAGGACGTGGCGCGATCGCTCGCCCCCGCGGTCGACGAGGCGAATTCGGTTGCGCGCCGGCGAACCGATCGCGACCGCTACCTGACGACGGCGCTGGAGCGGGTGCTGGCAGAACGGGAAGAAGTCGCGCGGCGGCTTGCGGCGCATCTCGACGCGATCGAGAGCGCCCGCAATGCCCTCGAGCGGATCGCCGCGAGCGGCGGCCCTCAGCGGTGAGGGCGGCGACGCGAACGGTGTGACGACCGGGGCCGTGACGCCGGTTCGTCGCGGAGCAGTTCCCGCAGGCGCGCCAGCGTGTCGGCCTGGATCGTGTCGTGGCCCCGTCGGACCGCAAAGGCGAGCGGGCGGTCGAGCTCCGGCAGTTCGTCGGGGCGCACCCGCCGCGCCTGTCCGGTGCGCAGCACCAGCCGCGCAAGGGGCTGGCCGTCGCGCACCTCGTAGAGAATCGGCGCCGCGTCTCCACGCACGCGCACGCTGCCGGGCAGCGCATCGAGATGGGCCCGCTCGGCCGGCGGCACCAGGGCGTCGACGTCGAGCGAGACCGGTGTCGTCAGGAACCCGGCATACGACGTCACGTCGTCGAGTTGGGCCCGGATCAGCTCGCGGCGCGACGCCGGATCGACCCCCGCGAGCCCGCCGCCGGAGCGGCGCCAGTATTCGTCGAGGCGCTCCGCCGCGCGGAGCACGCGGGCCTGCGACGGGTGATCGGTCCGCCCTTCCAGCAGCGCGTCGGTGAGCAGCGCCCGCGCCGACGACAGGAATCCGTCCGGAATCTCTCCCGCCAACCGTTCGATCGACCGTTCCAGCTCGAAGCCGAAGTACCCCAGCGTGCGGGAGATGCCCAGTCCGCTGTGATTGCGGTGGTGGGTAATGACGACGTTGGCGGGACCGGCCGCGGCGTACTTGCGAATCAGGTCGGCGGGGAGCGTGGTGCCCTCGATGCTGGCGCGGGGCGTGCCGCTCCGGTCGGCGAAGAAACGGATCGTCCCGGCGATCGCCATCCAGCTGTCGTCGATCACCGATGTTCTCGAAGTGCGCACCGGCTGGCCGCTCGCGGTCTGCTGGCCGATGACGAGGTCGAACGGTTCGATGCGCGCCAGCAGGTCGGTGAAGAGGGCGCGCTCGGGTCGGGACGCGCGCGGCAGCTCGAGCGGCAGCTCGGCGTCGAGCGCACGATATGCGGCGGCAAGTCCCAGTGCTGCGTCCTCGATGGCTTTCACCAGCACGCCGCGTCCCGCGGCCCACTCCTCGAGTCGCTGGTCGTCGAAGACGTGACGACGCAGGCCGTGGACGACGTCCACCCGGCCGCAGTGATCGATCGCCTCGGCGAGGAGGTTGTACGCTGTCAGGTGATCGCTTCCCGTCACCAGGACACCGCGCAGGTCGTGCTCGTCGCGCGTCATCCGGTGGAGCGAGTCGATGCCGCTCGCGCCGGCGACCAGCGGCAGCTCGCTGGTCGTGGCATGGACCAGCAGCTCGCCCCACGGGCGTTCAACCGGCATCGCCTCGACCTGCCGGCCGTATTCGGTCAGGCGGCCGTCGGCGACGATACCGCGCTGGGTCAGCCGGGTCACGGCGCGGCGGTAGGCCTCACGGTCGAGCGGCACCGGCAGGTCGAGTTCGGTCGCGTCGACGCCCAGTTCGGCGCAGGTGAGCGCCACCCGTTCCGCATCGCCGGCGAGCTGGAACTCCGGCGGCCCCGGGCTCAGTGACGCGAAATCGATGTCGCGGTCGGAGAGAATGACGACCCGCCCGCCCGCCACCCGGCCGTGTACCCGGCCCGCCATCTGGAGGATCTCGTTGGCGCCGAGGTGCAGGCGGTGGAGGACGTTGCGGCCGCGGTCGACGAGCGTGCCGTAGCGGGCATCCTCGATGACCACGGTGTCGAGTCCGGGGACGTTCAGCGCGGACTGGCCGGCCGCGGTCATCGCGAGGAGAAACGGCTTCTGCACCTCGCCGTCAAGAAACGGCCGGATGACGCGGATCGGCTCGCCGCCGTGATAGAACGCGGCGGTGAGGCGCGGGAAGCGTGCCTCCAGCTCGGCGCCGAGGCGCTCGACCTCGGCCCGGGTCGGCAGGAAGACCGCCACGCCGCGGCGCTCGCTGATGAATCGCCGCACGATGCGTTCGTCGAGGAAGCGCCCGGGAGGTTCATGGACGATGGTGACATCGGCCTTCAGGGCAGGATCGAAGGCGCTGGTCTGCAGGACTTCGTCGCTGCCGAGGTAGCGCTGGTACACCGCGGGATCGACCGTGGCCGACAGCCAGATGAAGCGGGAGCCGATCCGTTTGCCGAGGGCGAGGCAGAGCTCGAGCTCGGCGGACGTCTGATGGATTTCGTCGACGATGATGGTGTCGCGCGACGCGATGAGGTCGTCACACAACCAGCGACGGGCGATGCCGGTGGTGACGATCACGACATTGCACGAGGCGGTGGCAGCGGTCGCTTCGCGCTCGCGGTTGACGACGTCGACGAGCAGCGGTTCGCCGAGGATCTCCTCGGCGATGGGGCGGATGCCGAGGGTCTTGCCGGTGCCGGTGCCGGCGACGATGCCGAACCCCTTGCCCTCGCGGGCCCAGCGGCGCAGCTCGTCGCCGTGCTCGCGCTCGAGCACGGTGTCGCGCCGGGTGCGCAGGGCGATTTCGATGGTTTCGCAGGCGGCCCGGGTCGGCGCGATGACGATCACCCGGCCGCCGGGACGCGCGCGTCGGTAGTCGCCCGGATCTGGTGGCAGGACGTGGTCGCGCGCCGGTTTCACGGCACCAACTTACACGGCCGTCGCACTATATTGGTCCGCCCGGCGCGTGTGCCGGGTCAAGCGTGGGAGGAGGAGGGAATGGAGGGGAAGGTCTGCGTGGTCACCGGCGCCAACCGAGGAATCGGCCGCGCCGTCGCGGATGCACTCGCGGCGCAGGGGGCCGACGTGGTGATGGTTTGCCGGGATCGCGTGTCCGGCGAACAGGCAAGATCGGAGCTGCAGGCAGCGCATCCCGGCGCGACCATCGAGCTGTTCCTCGCTGATTTCCTGGTCCAGAGCGAGGTGCGCCGACTGGCCGGCGAGATCATCGCGGCCCATCCGCGGGTCGACGTGCTGATCAACAACGCCGGCGCGTTCTACATGCACCGGACGATGACGACCGACAACGTGGAGGCGACGCTCGAAGTGAATCATCTGGCGCCGTTCATTCTCACCACGGCGTTGCTCGACACCCTGAAGGCGTCGGCGCCGGCGCGCATTGTCAACGTCGCCTCCGAAGCCCATCAGCGCGTCGTCAATCCGGAAGACTGGGAGAGCCGGAAGAGCTACGGCGGGCTGACGGCGTATTCCCGCTCCAAGCTCGCCAACGTGATGTTCACCTACGACCTGGCCGACCGCCTGGCCGGCACCGGCGTCACCGCCAACTGCTGCCACCCCGGGCTGGTCGACACCGAGCTGCTTTCGAGGGAATTCGATCGGTGGTGGTTGCGCTGGGCGTGGCCCCTGGCCCGGCGCCGCGCGATCACGCCGGAAGAAGGCGCCAGGACCATCGTGTACCTCGCCACCTCGGACGACGTCGAAGGCGTGACCGGCAAGTACTTCAAGGATTGTCGTCCGGCCACCTCGTCGCTGATCTCGCACGACTCGGTGCTGAGCGCGCGGCTCTGGAACATTTCGCTCCGCCTGACCGGCGAGCTGCCGCCGGTCACCATCACCGGCGAAATCATCGCAAAGTGACATCGCGGCCATTCGCCGCGTGACGACGCAAGACGGGGGCCCGGTCGGGGCCCCCGTTCTGCGTTGATGGCGCTCGATCAGCGGCCCCAACGACCGTGGTCATCGCGGTGGCGGCGCTGGAACTCGCGGTCGCGCGGCGCGAAGAAGTAGCGATCACGGTCGCGGTCGCGATAGACTCTGACGGGCCGGGCACGCGGCACCGGGACGTCGAAGTAGCGGCCGTCGAGGTAATAGACGGTGACTGGCGCCCAGTTCACATAGCTGCGCTGCCAGGCGCCGAAGTCGCGCGCCGAATAGGCGACGATCGACAGCCGGCGGATCAACGGCGGCCTGGCGACCACCACCCGCGGCGCCCGCCGCGCGACCGGCAGGTCGATGTGGGCGCGAACGGCAATTTGCGCCTGCGCCGGCATGGCGAAGGCGAGGGCCAGAGCTGGAACGGCGACGAATCGGACGATACGCATGACAACCTCCGGAAAGTCGGACGGTTGCCTCTGTTGCGAGCCGCGTGCCATGAGTCAAGTGCCTGTGCCACAATGGTTTGCGATATTTGACCGGTCGCCGGAGTGTCCCTCCAGCAGGACAGTTGTCCCATGGGAAGGACGCGTACCGCCCGACCGGGACCGATGGTAGTTTGGTCCCCGTCGATCGACGCCGCCGAAGGAGACGCAACGTGGGGACGTATCGAGTAGCGGTCAGCAAGGACTATCTGTCGTTCGCGGCCGCGCATTTTCTCACCTTCCGCGGCCACCTCTGCGAGTCGCTTCACGGCCACAACTACCGGCTCGGCATCACCGTCGAGGGACCGATCGATCCGGAGTGCGCATTCGTGATCGACTTCGCGGTGCTCAAGCGGGTGTTGCGCGGCTACGTGGAGATGATGGACCACCGCGTGCTGCTCCCGGCCGAGAACCCCAAGCTGCAGATCCGCGAGCTCGACGGCGCCATCGAAGTCGACTACTTCGGTCAGGCGGCCTACCGCTTTCCGGCGCGTGATTGCGTGCTGCTTCCCATCACCAATACCACCGCCGAATTGTTGGCGGAGTGGCTGGTGCGCCAGGTCAGCCGCGACCTTCGCGCCGAGGGTGCCCGGCTCGGTTACGTTGCGGTGGAGGTGGAAGAATCAGCGGGGCAGTCGGCCACCTACGCCGAACACTGGGCGTAGCGTTCCGGCCGGCAGAAAGGCAGAACGACAATGACAACCAACGAGCCGGTGCTGCGCGGTGAGGCGTTGCGCGCCCGGATGAAGACGCTGCCCGCATGGCACGAGGCCGGCGGCTGGCTGGAGCGCGAGTTCCAGACCGATGGATGGCGGGCGACGATGCTGCTGGTCAACGCGATTGCGTTCGTGGCGGAAGCGGCGAATCACCACCCCGACCTGGAAGTGCACTGGAGCCGCGTGGTGGTGCGGCTGCAGACGCATTCGGCCGGGGGAATCACCGAAAAGGACGTCGAGCTGGCGGAGCGGATCGACGAGGTGACGCTCTGGCAGCCGGCCGGCGCCTTTCCGGGGCTGGAGGGGCAGCGGACCGGCTGGATCACGCGCTGATCCGCCGGCGCGTCAGGCGCCGAAGCTGATGCCGAGGTGGCGCGCGGTCAGGATGACGCCGGAATCGAGCGGGACCATCTTGAGCCGGCCCACCACTTCGCCGAGTGGCACCCGGGTGATGTGTGGCGGGTTGTAGGCCACCATCACGCCGAAATCGCCCTCCGCCACGGCGCGGACCGCGGCCGAACCGAGCCGCAGTGCCAGCAATCGATCAAACGTCGTGGGCGAGCCGCCGCGCTGCAGGTGGCCGAGCACCAGCGAGCGGGTCTCCTTGCCGGTCCGCTCGGTGATTCCCCGCGCGACCATCTCTCCGATGCCGCCGAGACGTTCCGTGGCGCCGGCGGCGCCATGCTCCCGCACCACGGCCTGTCCGCCCACCGGAACCGCGCCTTCGGCCGCGACCACGATGCCGTAGTGGCGCCCGGTCTGTTCGCGGTTGCCGGATCTTGTCGCAGACGCGGTCGATCTGGTAGGGAATCTCGGGAATCAGGATGACATCGGCGGTGCCGGAGATGCCGGTGTGCAACGCAATCCAGCCCGAGTTGCGCCCCATCACCTCGACGACCATGACGCGGTCGTGCGCTTCGGCGGTGGTGTGCAGCTTGTCGAGGGCCTCGGTGGCGGTGGCGACGGCGGTGTCGAATCCCATGGTCGTTTCGGTGCCGGTGACGTCGTTGTCGATCGTCTTCGGTACGCCGACGACGGGCAGTCCGCGCCGCCAGAGCTCGGCGGCAATGCCCAGCGATCCGTCGCCGCCGATGGTGATCAGCGCGTCGATTCGCTCGCGCCGGAAGGCGGCGATCAGTTCGTCGCAGCGGTCCACCTCGACCACCCGGCCATCCGGCTGCAACTGCGGCCAGCGGAGCGGATTGCCGTGCGTGGCGGCGCCCAGGATGGTGCCGCCGAGGTGGGTGATGCCGCGGACCTGCTCGAGACCGAGGCGGACCAGTCCGCTGCCGTCGTAGATGCCGAGGTAGCCGCGGCGGATTCCGATGCATTCCCAGCCGCGGTCGTGTGCGGAGAGAACGGCGGCGCGAATGACGGCGTTGAGGCCCGGGGCGTCACCGCCGCCGGTGGAGATGGCGATTCTCACGATGGGCGGGGATGCTGCCGCAGCAGGCCAACGACCTCGCCGGGCCGGGCGTGACGGCCGAGTGGCGTGTTTGGAGAAGATCACGGTTCGATCCACCGATACCTCAAAGACGCCGCCGTGGCTCCGATGCAGCCGGACGTCGGCGTCGGGAAATTCAGCCCCGAGCTCGGCGGCCAGACCGGTCGCCCGCAGCTCGTAGTTTCAGACGACGCAGTAGGTGATGTCGATGCGCATGACTGCGAAACTCCCGTTGATGGCGCCGCCCGGAATCATAGCGATGTCGATGAACGCGACCAACACTGTTCGCTGGTGATTATGCTTCTGACGATGCGGCGACTTACCGGATTCCTCGTGCTCCTCGGCGGGCTGTCGGCGGCGCGGCCCGCCCGAGCCGAGCAGGCCACGGGGCAGGTCGCAATGGGCGACCTGGCGATGCCGTTGGCGCGGCCGGCTCCGGCCGACAGCGCACTGCCGCCGTATGCCGTGCGCCCGCTCGCCGTGCTCCCCGGGGCACTCCTTCCGGCGACGCGGATCGTGGCGTTCTACGGGAATCCGCTCTCGACGCGGATGGGCATTCTCGGTGCGCTGCCACCCCGGGCGATGATGGCGAAACTGGAAGAGACCGCCGCCGAATGGGCCGCGGCCGACACCAGCAAGCCGGTGCGTCCGGCGCTCCACCTCATCGCGACGGTGGCGCAGGGACTGCCGGGGCGCGACGCCAAGTACCGGCTGCGCGATTCCGATTCGCTGATCGACGAAGTTGCCGATTGGGCAGAGCAGCGCGGCTGGCTCCTCTTCCTCGACATCCAGGTGGGACAGAGCACCGTGCAGGACGAGTTGCCGCACCTGGTGCCCTGGCTGAAGAAGCCGTGGGTGCACCTCGCGCTCGATCCCGAGTTCGCCATGAGCGGTGGCCGGGTGCCGGGGCGCTATATCGGCACGCTCGGCGCGAGCCAGGTGAACTACGCCATTCGATTCCTCGCCCAGCTGGTGGCCGAGAATCATCTGCCGCCGAAGGTGCTGGTCGTCCACCGGTTCACCGACCGGATGCTGACCGGCTATCGGGAAATCGAAACCGATCCGAGGGTGCAGGTCGTGATCGACATGGACGGGTTCGGTCCGCCGGCGCTGAAGAAGCACATCTACGACCTGGTCGTCACCCGGAATCCGGTGCAGTACGCGGGCATCAAGCTGTTCTACAAGAACGACAAGCCGATGCTGACCTTCGCCGACATCCTGCGTTTGCGCCCGGTTCCGCTCTACATCCAGTACCAGTAGCGCCCCCGGCGGCGATTTCCCGGCGGACGTTGGTATTGGACACAACAACTATTCGCTAATATATTGCCGCGCAACGCTTTTCCGCGTGGGCCGCTGATCCGGCCCGGAAATCGAGCGGAACGGCGTCCGGCGAGCGTCGCCGGTCGGAGCTGCTGTTCAGGCCGAGGGCTTTTTCAGGAGTTGCGCTCTGGAATTCCCCGTCACCCATCGCATCCCGCTTACCTGGTTGGTCGAACACGGCGGTCCGTCGATCCGTTACCGGGCGCTGGCCGAGTTGGCACCCGAGGGTGCCGTCGACCAGGTCACGCTCCAGGAGGCGCTGAAGGAACTGGTGCTCTCGCCGCAGGTGTCCGCCGTGACGACACGGCAGCAGGACAACGGCATGTGGGGCGACAATTTCCTGGCGTTCCAGCCGTCGGAGCGGGACGGCGTCACCGAAGTCGGCACGGTTGCCCAATACCGCCGCCTGTTGCAGCTGGGGGTACCGACATCGACCCGGCCGTTCCGCCTCGCGGACCGGCTGCTGTTCCGGGGCCTGTCGCGCGACCCCGATCCGGTCCTGCTCGGAGAGTTCGAGGACGCGGTGGCGGCCGATCCCCGGACCGAGCTCGCCTATCGCTTCCTGCTGCGCGAGGGTGTCTGCGCGGCGCTGGCCGAGGCGGGATACGAAAATGATCCGCGGTTGCGAGGCGCCGCCCACAAGGTGGTCAGCGCGATCTCGACGTACCTCCGCTCGCCGCTGGCAGAGAATCCCTTCGTCAAGAAGGGTGGCGGTTATCAGCTGAATCCCGAGGCGGAACCGCCGACCTGGTGGTCGCTGGCGATGCTGGCGTCGATGCCGTCGCTGCAGCGCGAGCGGGCGGGGTTCATCGACCGGCTGACGCAGTACCTGGCGCAGGAGGCGCCGAGCCGGTCGTACATGGTGTCGATCGGCGGCCGGACCATGAAGCCGATTCACGTGTTGCTCGGCGATCCGATCGAGCTCGACAGCAAGCAGCGGGGACTGCCGAAGGACATTCCGCTGGCGCTGCATTTCATCGAACTGCTGGCCGGATTCGGCCAGCCCTACGTCGCGTCCGCGCCCGGTGCGTCACAGGGATTGTTGCGGTTGCTGGAGGACATCGACGCCGAGGGCGTCTGGCACCCGAAGAATCTCCGCTCCCAACCCAAGCCGACGACGCCGATAACCTACCATTGCTGGCCGCTGAGTCCGGACGACGGCGAGCTGGCGTCGCGACAGGCCGACATCACCTTCCGACTGGCGAAGATCGCCAAGCGGCTTGGCTGGCGGCTCGAGTACTCATGACATGGTGGGGCGCATCGATCTGACGCCCTTCGGCTTCACGCCGACGGAGAGCCTGATCTACGAAGTCCTGCTGACCGGGGGACCGGGCACCGGCTATACCGTGGCGCGCGCCGCCGGGTTGGCGCGCGCCAACGTCTACGCCGCGCTCGAAGGGCTGGTGGCCAAGGGAGCGGCGCGGGTCGAAGAGGGGCGACCGCGGCAGTTCCGACCCGAGCCGCCGGCGACGCTGGTCGCGCGCCTGGTGAGTCGCCAGGGCGAAGCGATCGATCAACTCACCGCCGCGCTGGCATCGCTTGCCGCCCCGGAGACGCCGACGCTGGTGGAGCTCACGTCGGCGCGCGGGGCGGTGCAGCTGATGGGTCACGAGATCGCGCGGGCCGAGCAGAGCGTGAACCTGCTGGCGCCACCCGACGGTTGCCTGGCGCTGGCGCCCCACCTGCGGCGTGCCGCAACGGCCGGGGTGATCCTGCGCGTGGCGTCGACCGCGGCGGTGCCGCTCGGCTCGATATCGGTCGAGGTGGTGGAACCATCGGCGTGGCCGGGAGAACCGGTGCTGCTGATCGTCGACGGGCGCGCGGCGCTGATCGGCCGGCGTGACGGCGAGCGCTTTGCGGGTCACTGGGGCAGCGGACCGGCGTTCGTCGCCGCGGCCGATGCCACGTTCACCGCGTTGGCGGGGAAGTGATGACGACACCCGAGGCAGAACCGGACGAAGCATTCGCTGCGCTGCAGCGCGACTACCTGCGCGACGCGCCGGAGCGGCTGGCCGAGCTGCGCAAGGACCTCGCGGCGTGGCGCGCCGGCGAACCGGACGCCCTCGAATCACTGCGCCAGCGGTTCCACCGCCTCGCCGGGTCGGGTGGTTCGTACGGCTTTCAGCAGGTCACCGACATCAGTCGCGCAATGGAGCACCGGATCCTCACGCCGCCCGTGCCGACGCCGCAGGAATCCGAGCCGTTCGAGCGCGCCATTGCCGACCTCAAGGCGGCATTCGATTCGGCCGCGGCCAGTCTCGAGACGCCGATCGAGTTCGGGCGGCCGCCGGGGTTCGGATGGCGCATGCTGGTGATCATGGAGTCGTCGGCGTTGCGTGACGCAATCGTCGACGCGCTGCAGAAGGTCGGCTTCGTGGTGGATGCCCATGACCGGCCAGTCGATCCATGGGACATCGCGCCGTCGGACCATCCCGATCTCGTCGTCATCGGGACCGGCGGCGACTTCGACCCGATGCGGGTGACCCGCTACTGGGCGGCTGCCACGCCGGATCGTCCCCGGGCGGTGGTGCTGGCCGATCCGGGCGAGCGGTTCGACCGGTTGCGGTCGGCGGCGGCGGGCCTCGATGCGGTGTTCGGGCCGGAATCGCTGCCGGAAGAACTGTCGCAGTACGCCCGCGCGCTGGGCCGGGTGGGGGCGCCACCGCCGTCGGTGGTGATCGTCGAGGACGATCCGGCTCAGGCGCAGCTGTACGCCAACTGGCTCACTCATATCGACGCCCGGGTGGCGCTCGCCAGCAGCGCGCAGACCGCGCGCGACGCACTGGCGAAGGAAACCCCCGACCTGGTGCTGCTCGACGTCAACCTTCCCGATGTCGAGGGCTACGCCATTGCGCGGCTGATGCGCCAGGACCCGCGGCTGGCGCTGGTGCCGATCGTCTTCCTCACCGCGCGGCACGACGCTGGTCGACGAGATGGAGGGACTCCGTGCCGGCGGCGACGATTTCCTCGTCAAGCCGGTCGGGCGGAGTCATCTGATGCAGGTGGTGCTGACCCGCACCGAACGGGGCCGGCGGATCCGCGAACTGGCGCATCGCGACGGACTGACCGGTGCGCTGAATCATGCGACGCTGATGGCCGAGCTCGAACACGCGATCGCCTTCTCGCAGCGCCACGGCGAAGCGCTCTGCTTCCTGATGCTCGACCTGGATCACTTCAAGCGGGTCAACGACACCTACGGCCACCTGATCGGCGACCAGGTGCTGCTGCACGCCGCCACGATCTTCCGCCGCATGGTGCGCGCCGCGGACCTGATCGGACGGTACGGCGGCGAAGAGTTCGGCATCGTGTTGCGGCGATGTGCGCCGTCCGACGGCCGTGACGTTGCCGACAAGCTGCGGAAGGCGCTCAAGGATTCGCCCCTGACGATCGGCAGTGGTGACGTGATCGAGCAACGTGTGAGCATCGGCATGGCCACGTTTGTCGGCAAGCCGGTGACGGCCACCGAACTCACCGTGGCGGCCGACCGCGCGCTCTACACCGCCAAGGCCTCTGGGCGCGACCGGGTGGAAATGGCCTGAGCGGCGCGGGGGCCGGAACGCATGCGGGGCCCGTTCCTTCCGGAGCGGGCCCCGCGCGTTGCCACGAACGCGGTGCGTCTAGTGCCGATAGGGCATCGTCAACGGCACCACGTCGTGCGGATTCTCGTCGCCGAAGAGGAGCTTCCCCTCGCTGTAGCGTGCGTCGCGCAGCGCCAGGGCGAGGACTTCACCCAGTTCCTCGACGAGATGGACATCGAGCCGCTTCCGCGCTTCCTCGGGGAGGTCGTCGAGGTCGGGCTCGTTCTGCTTGGGGATGATCACCCGGGTGATTCCGGCCCGCAGCGCGCCGAGCAGCTTTTCCTTGACGCCACCGATCGGCAACACCCGGCCGCGCAGCGTCACCTCGCCGGTCATGGCGATGTCGTGGCGCACGTCGCGCCCCGACAGCGCCGACACGAGGGCCGTCGCCATGGTGACCCCGGCGCTCGGTCCGTCCTTCGGAATCGCGCCGGCCGGTACGTGGATGTGCACGTCGCGGTCGAACATCTCATCCTTGATGTGGAGTGCCGCCGCGTGCGAGCGGGCGTATGACCAGGCCGCGCGCGCCGACTCCTTCATGACGTCGCCCAGCTGGCCGGTGAGGACCAGCTCGCCCTTGCCCCGCATCGTGGTGGCTTCGACGAACATGATGTCGCCGCCCATCGGCGTGTAGTACATGCCGGTCGCGACACCGACCTGGTCGATGCCGGCCTTCTCTTCGGGGTGGAGCTTCGGGCGCCCGAGCAGGTCGCGGATCAGCGCCGGCGTGACCGAGACCGGCCCTTCGGCCGCCATCGGCGAGACGACGCGCAGCCTTGCGCGCGACCTTGCCGATTTCCCGCTCCAGCTGCCGCACCCCGGCCTCGCGGGTGTAGCGCTGCACCAGTTCCAGCAGTGCCGGGCCGGTGAAGCTGATCTGCTCCGACGTCAACCCGTTCTCCTCGGTCTGCCGCGGCACCAGGTACCGTTCGGCAATCGCGACCTTCTCGGCTTCGATGTAACCCGAGAATTCCACCATCTCCATCCGGTCGAGGAGCGGCCCGGGGATGTTCTGCGCCGAGGTTGGCCGTCGCGACGAACAGCACCTCGCTCAGGTCGAACGGAATGCCAAGGTAGTGATCGGTGAACGAATCGTTCTGCGCCGGATCGAGCACCTCGAGCAACGCCGCCGCCGGGTCGCCCTGGAACGAGACGCCGAGCTTGTCGACTTCGTCGAGCAGGAAGACCGGGTTCTTGGTGCCGGCCTGCTTCATTCCCTGGATGATGCGTCCCGGCATCGCGCCAACGTAGGTGCGGCGATGGCCCCGGATGTCGGCTTCGTCGCGGGCGCCGCCGAGCGAGATGCGGACATACTTGCGTCCCATCGCGCGGGCGATGCTCTTGGCGACCGACGTCTTGCCGACGCCGGGCGGGCCGACGAAGAGCAGGATCGGCGAGTGCTTGCGCGCTTCCACGCTTGTCCTTCGCGGTCGGCGCGCGGCACCTCGGCCGCGCCCGGCGTGCCCCCTTCCGACGGCACTTCGCCGGCCGCCTGTGACGGCGGGACATCCGGCTCGCCGGACTCGTCATTCCGGCGTGCTGAGCGCATGGCGCGGACCGCGAGGAACTCGAGCACGCGGTCCTTGACGTCGCCGAGGGCGTAGTGGTCCTCGTCGAGGATCTTGGCCGCCTCCGGGAGGTCGAGGCGCTCGTCGGTCCGTTCGTTCCACGGCAACTCGACGACATGCTCGAGGTAGGTGCGGATCACCTGCGCTTCCATCGATTCCCGGCTGGTGCGGCGCAGTCGCGAGAGCTCGCGATCGATCTCCTTGCGCGCCTCCTCGGGCAGGTCGAGCTTGGCGAGCCGCTGCTCCAGCTCGTCGACCTCGTTGGAATCGTCTTCGTCGCCGAGTTCGCGGCGGATCGTCTTGAGCTGCTCGCGGAGGTAGACCTCGCGCTGCCGCTCGCCGAGTTCTTCCTGGACCTGGTTCTTGATGTCCTCCTGGGCGTCGAGCACGGCGATCTGGCGCTGGACGTGAACCAGGACGCGGCGCAGGCGGTCGTCGACCGCGAGGGTCTCGAGCAGTTGCTGGCGCTGCGGCGTTTCGAGGTCGAGATAACCGGCGACGAGGTCGGCAAAGCGCCCCGGCTGGTCGACGCCGTTGAGCACCTGCTGCACGACTTCCTCGGGGAGCCCCGACTTCTGGCCCAGCTCGGCCGAGCGCGCCCGCAGTTCGCGATGCAGCGCCACGAACCCCGCGTCATTGGCATCGACCGGGGGAAGATCGTCGAGCGGGCGGACGGTGGCGGCGAGGTGGCCGTTTTCCTGGGTGATGTTGAGCACCATGGCGCGGCGCTCGCCGTGCAGCAGCATCTGCATGCCGGAGAGGCCCCGCTGGAGCTGTCCGATCTTGGCGATGGTGCCGACACCATAGAGCCCCTCGGGACTCACGGTCTCGAGGTTCTCACGCTGGGCGACGGCGAACACCAGCTTTTCCGGCGTGGCGAGCGCGGCCTCGATGGCCTTGATCGTCATCGGCCGGCCGGCGCCGATCGGCGCGGTCACACCGGGGAACAGCACGACGTCCCGCAGGGGGAGCACCGGGATGGTCATACGGTCAGTCACAGGTCTTACTCCTTCCGTCGGATCCCGCGGCCGCTCCGGACGGAGCCGGGCCGGTGAACCCGCCGAAGTGTGGCGCATCGGGCGTGCCAGAGGCAGGGGTCGATTCCCTGCCTAGCTGGCCGAGGGGACGAAGCCGGCCCGCCAGACGGGCACGGTGGCGAGCGCCCGCGGCAGCCCGGCTGTCGCCGCGGCAGGGCCCGGCGGCACGTTGCTCGCTGACGCATCTTGGTGCAGATTCGTGGTTTAGTCGACGCCTCGCTCCCCCTGCCCCGGGCCGCAATGACCGAGCCGAGCCAGCGCTCTCTCCCCACGCTCCTGAAAGAGGCGCTCGGCGACGCCTACACCATCGAAGGCGAGATTGGCCGCGGTGGGATGGGTGTGGTCTACCGCGCCCGGGACGAGCGGCTGCAGCGGCGGGTGGCGGTCAAGGTGCTTGCCGCCGGAACTCGCCTTCTCCTCGGAAATCAGGCAGCGATTCACCCGCGAGGCGCAGACCGCCGCCAAACTGTCCCATCCGCACATCGTCCCGATCCACGACGTCGGCGAAGGGCACGGCATGGTGTACTTCGTGATGGGGCTGATCGAGGGGGAGTCGCTGGCGGCGCGGATCCGCCGCCGCGGCCGGGTGTCGGCCGACGAGACGCGGCGCATCATGCGGGAGACGGCCGATGCGCTCTCGGCGGCCCATGCGCTCTCGGTCATTCACCGCGACATCAAGCCCGACAACATCCTCCTCGAGGGCACCCGGGGCCGGGTGATCGTCACCGATTTCGGGATCGCCAAAGCGATGTCGTCGACCAGCGGCTCGACGCTGACCAGCGCCGGCACCGCCATCGGGACGCCGTCGTACATGTCGCCGGAGCAGGCCGCCGGTGAGCGGGAGATCGACGGTCGGAGCGACCTCTATTCGTTGGGCGTGGTCGCGTACCAGATGCTGTCGGGCGAGCTGCCGTTCAACGCGCCGACGGTGGCCGGTATCCTGATGAAGCACATCACCGAGCCGGCGCCATTGCTGCACGAGAAGTTCCCCGATGTGCCGGAAGACCTGTCGTTGACGGTGGCGCGTTGCCTGGAAAAGGATCCGGCCAATCGCTGGTCGTCGGCGGACGCGCTGCGGCGGGCGCTCGAATCGCGCAATGTCGCCGGGTACCGCCCGACCGGGATGGGGTGGCGGGCGCAGACCCGGGAGCCGATCCGCTCCACCCGGCCGCGGCCGGCGCTGGACCGGCCGCGCACCCGTCCCGGCAATGTTCCGGCGCCCGGATCGCCGGGCCGGCCACCGATCCCGCGCCGGAACACCAACGCCGATTCGCGGGCCTACCGGCGCGACCTGCACCGCGACCAGCGGATGGCCCGGCGCAACGCAACGCGACGGGAACCACGCCGCTTCCTGATACCGGCGAGCCGGTGGTCGTGGTGCGGATGCGGGCGCGATTTCGGCCGGTGGGCGGCGGTAAGCGGCGGGCCTGTTTGCGGTCAACATGATGGTCGCCGGCGGACTGCAACATCCGTGGTCGCTGATCGTTGCGGGTTTCATGGCGATCCCGATGTTCCGGCGCTACTCGGAACGTCTGGCAGGCGGGCTATTCGTGGCGCGACGTGATTCACCGGCCGCCGGCGCCGGACGCCATCGGCGCGGGCGGCAAGAACGCCAAGGGCATCAAGCAGATTGCGGCGCCGACGGCGGAGGCCTTCGGCCGCTACCGCGACCGGATGGAACAGGTGCTGCAGCGACCGGACGATGATCCTCAGCCTGATGAATCAGTTGAGCGAAGCCGACAAGGCGCTGCTTCCGGACGTGGTGCAGACCACCGACGGCCTGTACGAACGGGCGTCGCAACTGGCGCAGACGCTCCACTCGATGGAGTCGCTCGGCATCGAGGATGCGGCGTCGGATCGAGACGCGGCTTGCCGAGCTGAAGCAGCGCCCGGAGGGCGAGGAGCGCGACCGGCAGATCGCCCTGCTCGAGCAACAGCTGCGGGCCTGCCGCGAACTGGAAGGGCGGCGGGTGCAGTTCTCGGAACGGTTCGAGAGCTGCGTGCTGGCGATGCAGAATGTCCGGCTTGACCTGCTGCGGCTGCGGCAGAGCGGGGTGGGGGCGGTGCTCAACAACCTCACTCAGGCGACCCAGCAGGCCCGGGCGCTGAGCCGCGACGTCGACAACGTGATCGGCGCCGCGGCGGAGATCAAGGAAACGATGTAGCCGGCGTCAGTACGCCAGCAACTGCTCGAGTGCCGCCTGGACGGTGGCCACCTGCGGCAGGATGACGTCTTCCAGTTCCGGTGCGTACGCCACGAAGGTGTCGGTCGATGCGACACGCTGCACCGGCGCGTCGAGCCACTCGAAGAGTTCTCTCCGCGATCCGCGCGGCGATTTCCGCGCCATATCCCCACGACAGCGAGTCCTCGTAGGCCACGATCACCCTGCCGGTCTTGCGCACCGATGTCGGCGATGGTGTCCCAGTCGACGGGGCTCAGCGAGCGCAGGTCGATGACCTCGACGCTTGCCGGCCGCTTTCGGCCGCGACGTTCCTGGCGGCCTGGATGGCGCGCTGCACCACGGCGCCGTAGGTCACAACGGTCGCGGCGTCGCCCGCGATGCACCACCTTGGCCTTGCCGAACGGAATCATGAAGTTCGGGGCCGGGGTACGCCGACTTGTTGTAGGTCTGGCGGTAGAGGTGCTTGTGCTCGAGAAAGAGCACCGGGTCCTCGCAGCGGATGGCGGTGCGCAGCAGGCCGTTGGCGTCGAGCGCCGTCGCCGGGCAGACCACCCGGAGGCCCGGGATCGCCGGTGAAGACCGCCGCGCCGGTCTGCGAGTGGTAGATCGCGCCGCCCTTGAGGTAGCCGCCGTAGGTGACCCGCACCACCACCGGCGCACGACAGGTGTTGTTCGAGCGCCACCGCATCAACGCGCAACTCGTTGCGCAACTGCATGTACGCCGGCCAGATGTAGTCGAAGAACTGGATCTCGACGACCGGCTTCATCCCCCGCAGTGGCCATGCCGATGGCGCGCCCGACGATGTTCGCCTCGGCCAGCGGCGAGTTGTAGACCCGGCTGCTGCCGAACTGCTTCTGCAGCCCCCAGGTGACCTTGAAGACGCCGCCCTTCCCCTTGACGTCGGGGAGGTTGTCCTCGCGCGAGGCGTCGGCGATGTCCTCGCCGAAGACGACGATGCGCGGATCGCGCGCCATCTCGTCGCGGAGGCAGGCAGTTGAGCAGGTCGACCATGGTGGTCGGGTCGCCGCTGAACTGGGGATCGTCTTCGGTATCGAACGGCTCGGCCGTCGGATCGACATCCGGCGAATAGACGTAGCGGTAGATCGTGTCGGGAGTCGGTTGCGGGGCGGCGAGGGCCACGCCGGTGGCGACTTCGACTTCCTCGTCGACCTGCGCGCGGATCAGCTCGAGCTCCGCGTCAGTGGCCATGCCCTGCTCGAGAGAAGCGCGCGGGAAGGTGACGATGCGGATCGCGGGCCGCGTCCGCCTGGCGCTCTGACGGCGGCCGGTAGTGGACTTCGTCGTCGGACAGCGAGTGCGAGTATGGCCGGATGACGGTGGCGTGCACCAGCGCGGGGCCCTTGCGCTGGCGGGCGTAGATCGTGGGCCTTCAGCATGACGTCGTACGACGCCAGCGGGTCGCAGCCGTCGACGTCCTGCACCAGCAGGTTGGGGAACGCCTGCACCAGTCGCGAAATGGAGCCGCCGGCGGTGTTGACCTCGACCGGGACCGAGATCGCATAGCCGTTGTCCTCGATCAGGAAGACGACCGGCAACTTGAGGTTGCACGCCGTGTTGAGCGCCTCCCAGAACTCGCCCTCGCTGGTGGTTCCCTCGCCGGCGGTGCAGAGCACGACTTCGTCGCCGGGGGTGAGATCCGCGCGTGTGCTCGTCGGCCGCTCGCGCGAAGCCAGGTCTCGGCGGCACCGACCGCCTGGAGGAACTGGGTGCCCGTGGGGCTCGAGGTGCTGACGATGTTGAGGTCCTTCTGGCCCCAGTGCGACGGCATCTGCCGGCCGCCGGAATTGGGGTCGTCGGCCGCGGCGACCGCCGAGAGCAGCTGCTCGGTGGCGGTCATGCCGAGGCCGAGGCAGAGCGCGCGGTCGCGATAGTAGAGGTACGAACCAGTCGTAGCCGGGGCGGAAGACGCGCGCCGCGGCCACGGTGACCGCCTCGTGCCCGGCGCTGGAGATCTGGAAGAAGATGCGATTCTGCCGCTTGAGCTGGATTTCCTTGTCGTCGAGCCGGCGGGAGAGGTAGCATCAGGCGGTAGATCTCGAGCAGGTCCGCCTTCTCGAACCGGGCGGCGCTCTTGGGGCGCGACTGCGTTCGGGTAGCCATGATGGCAAAAGATGCCCCCGAGAGGGGGCGGGCGGTAGAGTAGCGGATGGACCGGATCCCGCCCCGGCGATGACCCCGCTAGTCCCTGCCGAGGATGGCGGCGCGTCGCATGAAGAGCGGTATCGCCGCCGCGAGGTCGGGGTCGGAGCCGAGCAGCAGGTCGTCGCTGGCGTCGTCGCCCCAACGCACCGCGGCAGCCTCGGCGGCGAGGCGTCGGGCGATCGCGGCGCCGGTGACGCTGTCGGTGGTGGCCGGGATGCCGAGTCGATGGCGGACCCGGTCGAGGAACGGGGCCAGGATCCGGGCACTCCATGCGCCGTGACCGGCGATCCAGGCAGCACGGGCGGCGGGTGTGGAGTCGAGCGCGGCACCGACGCTGTCGGCCACGGCACGGTCGAGACCGCTGTCGGCCGCCACCGTGTACCACCGCGGCATGACAGGCGGCGCCGGCAGGTTGACGTCCGGCGCGATCCCGCCGCCGCCGCGCACCGGGCGGCCGTGATCGGTGTGGAACACGCGGGTGGTGTCCTGCCACGCCGAATCCCCCGCGAAGGCATAGTACTGCTGGGCCTTCAGGCCGGTGTACGGGCGTTGGATGTAGCGGCCGCTCGGAGACAGGACATGACCGATGGTCAGTTCGATCATGCCTTCCGGGACGAGGAACGCGGTCTGCATCAGAGCCTTGCCGAAGGTGCGGCGGCCCGCGACGATCGCGCGATCGTGATCCTGAAGTGAACCGGTCAGCGCCTCGGCGGCGCTGGCGCTGCCGCGATCGACCAGCACCAGCAGCGGCAGGTTGCGGAAGTCGCCGTCACTGGTGGTGCGATACTGATGATTGGCTGACGGCTGGCGCCCCCTGGTGGTGAAGACCAGGGTCTGCGCCGGAAAGAACTGTGACGCCATCTCGACCGCCTGCACCACGATGCCTCCCGGGTTGCCGCGCAGGTCGAGAATCAGTTGTGTGGCGTGCTGGCTGCGAAGGTGCTTGATGGCGTCGTGGACATCGTGCGCCGAGCGGTCGCCGAACTCCGCGAGGCGGACGTAGCCGGTCGTGCTGTCGAGCATCCTGGACAGGCGCACCGACGAAGCCGGCCGGGCCATCTCCCGCTTGAGCGTCACCGTCACGCTGTCGGGTTCGAGGACCGGGCCACGCTCCAGCCGCACCCTGATCCTGCTGCCGCGGTCGCCGGCCAGGCCCAATTCGACGGCCTGCGCACTCATGCCGGTGGTCGGGAGCGAATCGAGCGTCACGATACGGTCGCCGGGCCGGACGCCGGCGCGGTCTGCCGGTGAGTCCTCGGTGACGTCAAGCACCACCGCCGTGCCGTCGACCAGCTCGACCGAGATTCCGGTGACCGCGACCTCGCCGCGCTGGATCGCGGTGAGCCGCTCGGCGTCCTCGGTGGAGGCAAACCAGCTGTGGGGGTCGAGGGAGCTGAGCATGCCGTCGATGGCCGCGCGCACCAGGGTATGGTACGTGACCGAATCGGCGTAGTCGGTGCGAATGAAGTTGAGCACGGCCGAAAACCGCTGCAGGTCTTCGTACGACGAGGTCTGGGCGGCGAGGTGGCTGAGTGGCGCGGCGGCAAGGAGCGCCGCCGTGGCGAGGCGTCGCCCGATCACTGCAGCGCCGCGAGGTGCTGGCGCGCCTGGGCCACGCGCTGCGCCAGCCGGCTCGGCGCCAGTGCGATCACGTGATGGTAGGCGTCGCGCGCAGCGGCCTTGCTGCCGAGCTGCTCGTCAGCCAAGCCGAGCCAGAACCACGATTCGGCGTCACGGGGCAGGGCGGTGACCGCCGCCTGCAGCGCCGCGGCGGCGCCGGAGAAGTCGCCCGACTTGCCGAGGGTGACGCCGAGGTCCCGCTGCAGCGTGCCATCGTCGGGATCGGCGTTGATCGCGTTGCGCCGTTCGGCAATGGCGCGTGGGTAGTCGCGGGCTGCCTCGTAGATGTCGGCCATGCGGACGTGCGCCATGAACAGGCCGATGTCGTTCTGCGCAACCTGTTGATAGAGCGACAGGGCCTGCTCGGTGTTCCCGGCGGCGTGGTCGAACGAGGCGATGAAGTACCGGTACTCGTTGGTGCGCAGCGGCACCCGGATGACGTCCTTCTGTTCCGCCTTGCTGGCGGCGTCCTGCTCGCGGTCGACGAGGATCTGGAAGTTGCTGATGGCGGCGTCGTAGTGTGCGTCGTGCGCGGCGGCGAGGCCGAGGAACCAGTAGACCTGGGTCGGCGGCTTGCCGAAGCCGCCGGTTTCATCGGCGAGGAAGCGGTTGAGTCCCGATTCGCAGTCGGGATAGTGCCCTTCGAAGCAATTGATGAGCCCGCTGTAGAAATCGGCGAAGGCGTCGCCGAGGGCCTGCCGCGCGTCGGCCTCCGAGACGGAGCTGCTGACGGCGGCGGCGAGGATCCGGATGTCGACCAGGGGGTCGATCAGGAACGCCAGCCGGTATTCATGGTCCGCGTCGGCAAGGATGCGGCGCAGCGAGTCGGCGCGCGCGCCGGAAGCGCCGCCCAGCTCGTCCAGCAGGCGAGGGTCGCGCGCCTCGGGCACCTGGGAGAGCGCCAGGTGGGCAACGGCGAGGCGCGGGTCGAGCGCAACCGCGGCATGGAGCTGGTGTTCGACATCGCCCCAGCGGCGGTCGTTCCAGTAGGCCAGCGCGAGGTTATAGTGCGCCGCCGCGTCGTTGGAGTCGATCTTGGCCCGATGCTCCAGCTCGGCCCGGGAGACCGGCAGGTCGATCTTTCCCTGCGCCGCGACCGTCGCCGGCAGGAGCGCGATGCATATCGCGGTGAGCAACCTGTTCCGGTTCATCGGATCTCCGATCCGGGCCCGCTCACTTGCCGGTGAGGCGGCGCAGCGCGGCGAGCTGTTCGAGGGCGGTCTTTCCGGAGGTGGTCGGCGCGGCGGGGGCGACCGCGAACAGGTCGCGGATGTCGAGGAGGATCTCGAGCATCAGCTGGTCGCGCATGTACGCGTTGTCGAGGTCGGCCATCCGGATCGGGTCGTCACCCTGACGGGCACGATCGAACGACTCGCGATAGATTTGCTCGAGGTTGCTGAGTATCCGCTCTCGTGAGCGCACGTGCGTCGTCCTCGAAGGCTGGATCGAACCGGAATTGACGCTCAAAGGTACACGAATTGTCGCTCTCCGCGACCGGACGCCGCCGCGCGCCCCCGGTTGCCGGTCGGGGGCGGCGGGAGCCGGTGAATCCGGGATGGTGCGATGTCCCTGACCGAAGCACAACAGCGTGTCGCGGCCTGGATCGGGCAGTTCGAGGAAGGGTATTTCCCGCCGCTGACCAACATGGCCCGGCTGGCCGAAGAAGTCGGCGAGCTGGCGCGCGAGATCAACCACCGATACGGCGAGAAGACCAAGAAGCCCGGCGAGCCCGAGGGCGACATGGGCCTCGAGCTGGCGGACATCCTCTTCGTGCTGATCTGCATTGCCAACCGCGAGGGCATCGACCTGCAGGAGGCTTTTGATCGCATGATGCGCAAGATCGAAGTGCGCGACGCCGAGCGATGGACTCGCAAGGCATGACGCGCCGGGGTGTTCCGGCCCGTGCAATGGTGCTGTTGCCGCTGCTGTTGCTGGGCGGGGCGGGGTGCGCGCGACCGCAGGCGGCAACGCCCGGCCAGATCAACGCCGCCGCCGCGCGCAAGGACACCGTGGCACTGGCCCATTTTGCGGCCGCCGCGTGTGGTCGCGACGCGGACTCGGTCCGCGAATCGTGCTATGAGAACTACTTCGTGCGGCTTGCCGGCAGCGACCGTGTGCACGTCGCACTCGGCGCCCTCTCGGCGCTCGCCGCCGATCATCCCGACGTGGAGCTCGCCGGGCACGGCTACACCCACATGATCGGGATCCGGGCCTGGCACCCCGGCGCCGACGTGGCGGCGATCTTCCGCAGCTGTACCGGGCTGTTCCAGTCGGGGTGCTATCACGGCGTCATCCAGGCGTTCCTGACCCAGGGCGGCGGCGTCGACTCGGCGCGCGCGGTGGAGTTGTGCGACCGGATCGCGCCGGGGAACACCGATCGCTGGCTCCGGTTCCAGTGCGTGCACGGTCTCGGGCATGGCCTCGACATGGCGATGGAGTGGAACCTGCCGCAGGCCCTCAAGGGGTGTGACTGGCTGCACGACAGCTTGGGATCGCTCGTCGTGCTACGGTGGCGCGTTCATGGAGAACGAGGTCGCGTCGATGCCGGGTGGCCATCACATGGCGATGGATGCGCTCATGGCGTCGGCCCGAGATGGAGGCTCCCGGCGGCGGCATGGCGGCAATGCCGATGCCCGACCCGGGGAAGATCCGGTTCCGGATGCGCGACACCTCGGACATGCTCTATCCCTGCTCGGCGGTCGACTCGGTGTACCAGTTCGCCTGCTATCAGCTGCAGGGCGGCATCATCCTCGATCGCACTCGCGGCGATTTTGCGCGGGCCACCACAGCGTGCGACCGGGTCGGCCCGCCGCTGCTCCGCGCCCAGTGCTACCTGTCGCTTGGCACCAACGCCAGCGGCATGACGCTGCGGAACACCGACCAGTCAATCAGGGATTGTTCCCACGGCGATCCGGCCTACCAGCCGTACTGCTTCGAGGGCGTCGCAAAGAACTTCGTCGACGTCACCGGGCGTCCCGGCGACGGATTCGAATTCTGCGCCGCCGTGCCGCACGGCGTCAACCGGATGGAGTGCTACATCGCCGTCGGCGAGGAGATCGCGGTGCTGTACGTGAACGATCCGGCGGCGCGGGCGACCGCGTGCCGCGCGGCGGGAGTCGACGGCGAGGCGGACTGCCGGCGCGGCGCGGACCTGCCGACCGGCTGAGCGGCGTCATTCCCAGTCGCGGGGAAGCGCCTCCAGTTCGGCGCGGATCGCGATGTAGCTCTGATAGCGGCTCGCCGGAATGGCGCCCTCCTCGACGGCGCGGCACACCGCACACCCCGGCTCGCTGCGGTGGGAGCAATCGGCAAAGCGGCAGGTTGCGGCCGCCGGCACGAACTCCGGAAAGCACTGCGGCAATTGCCGCGGGTCGATCTCCCAGACACCGACGTCGCTGAACCCCGGCGTGTCGGCGACGAAGCCCCCGACGGCGAGGGGAACCAGCACCGCCGACACGGTGGTTTGCGTCCCGCGCAACACCCGCGCCGAGACCGCACCGACCCGGAGGCCGAGTCCCGGCTCGAGGGCGTTGAGCAGCGACGACTTGCCGACGCCGCTCGCCCCGGTCAGCACCGATTCCTTCCCGGCCAGCAGCTGTCGCAGCGCGTCCAGCCCCGTCGCGCTGGCCGCCGAAGTCTGCAGCACCGGATAGGGTGTGGCGCGCAGGTGGGCAGTGACCGCGTCGGCGGGGTGCACGTCGATCTTGTTGATCACCACGGCCGGCTGGATGTCATTGGCTTCGGCGACGACCAGCAGGCGGTCGATGAGCTGCAGCATCGGCCCGGGCGCCGCGGTGGCGGTGACGACGACCACCTGGTCGACGTTGGCGGCGACCGCGCGAGTCCCCCGGCCACCGGGAATGCGCCGGGCAAGGAGCGAGGTCCGCGGTTCGACGCTGTCGATGCCGACGATGGTGTCGTCGACCGTGGCAGGGTCGATGCGGACCCGGTCGCCGGCGACGGCGCGGTCCTCGGCCCGTTTCGCCTTGCCGCGCAGCACCGCCTCGCGCTCGTGGCCCGCGAGCAGGACGCGGATACGCCGCCCCTTCGCGGGCCAGCACCACGCCACCGGCGCGCTCAGAACTCCTCCGGCCTGCCGCGGGCGATCAGCTGATCGAGGTGCGACTTGACATCGTAGAGCGACAGCGCGCCGAGTCGGTCACGGGTTTCGTCGGGGGTGCGGCCCCACGCGAGGTAGTCGCTCTCGAGGTGTCCGGTGGTGGTGTCGCCGGACGGGGTCCAGCGGATGAAGAGCAGCGCGCCGCCGTAGCGGCCCCGCGGGTCGGGGTGGTCGTCGATCCACATCGCGACGGAGTACGCGGCGCCGTCGCTGCCGCCAAAGGCCGGCGCCCGCTCGTGCGTGGCAAGGTAGCCGCCGAGCGTGAAGTCGCTCACCCCCGGCGCCGGGTCGGACGGCGGCGTCGGCGTACGCGGAATCCTTCCTTCAGCACGTTGCCGAAGATGAACGCAATGTTGGCCGGGCGTTCGGCGAGGCGGCGCATCAGGTAGGGGTACCACTGGGTGCCGAACGGGATGTAGACCCGGAGGCGGAAACCCTTGTGGACCAGGTTGTCCTGCAGGTCGCGCCGCACGCCGTAGAGCATCTGGAATTCGAAGCGGTCGGGGGGAATCCCGTGGGCGGCGACGAATTCGCGCGCCAGGTTCTGGATCCGTTCATCATGGGTCGCAATGGCGGGGTAGTTGCCGCCGGCCAGCAGGTGCTCCATGAGCCGGACGTAATGCGCATCGACATCGCGCTTGTCGGCATAGGCGATGTCGGGCGGCTCGAGATAGGCGCCCTTGCAGAGGCGCACCCGCGCACCGGCCTTGACCAGTCGGGCGATGTCGTCGGTGGAGCGCTTCAGGGCCGCCTGGATCACCACCCCGACATGACTGCCGTAGGTCGGGAAAGAGGCGCTGCTCGAAGAAGTCGAGGGTGCGCTGGGTATACGCCGATCCCTCCATGTCGAGCCGGACGAAGGCGTCGTTCTCGCGGGCCACGTCGAGGATCGCGCGGACGTTCCGTTCGCAGAGCGCCTCGTCGATGTCGAGCCCCATCTGGGTGAGCTTGAGGGAGACGTTGCCTTCGAGTGACGCGGCGCGCATCGCCTGCAGGATCCCGACATAGGCGGCGCCGGCCTGCTCGGCTTCTTCCGGTTGGTGGACGCTTTCGCCAAGCAGGTCGAGCGAGACGGTGATGCCGCGGGCCTGCAGTTCGGTGGCCGCCGCGATGGCCTCGTCGACCGTCTGCCCGGCGACGAACCGGGATGCGAACCGCCGGGCCAGCCGGTTCCGGCGGACGAATGCCGCCATTGATGGTTGCTGTGACATCCACAGCAGCACGGATCGCATCATCGGCGCAAGAGCCCCCTGGGTGCATGTGACGTCGGCGGGTCCGGGATCGGACGGCGGAAAGGTAGCGGTTGCGCGACCGGGGCGGAAACGCGATCCTCCAGCAGTCCCACCGACGAATCACGCCAGCATCGGAGCGAGCATGACGGTCCCCACCGGGTGCATCCGGTGAGCGCGGAACCGCAGCCGGTCACATACGCGCGCCGCCTCGGCGTGTTCTCCGCCACCATGATGGTGGTGGGCGGCATCATCGGCGCCGGCATCTTCCTCAATCCCGCAGTGGTCGCCGAGCGCGTGCCGACGGTGCCGCTCACCCTGCTGGCCTGGGCGATCGGGGCGGCGATTGCGCTGGCCGGCGCGTTCATCTTTGCCGAACTCGCCTGGCGGCGCCCCAAGGCCGGCGGCGGGTACGCCTACCTCCGCGAGGCGTTCGGCCCGCTCTGCGGCTTCCTGTACGCCTGGGCGCTGTTGCTGGTGATCGCCACCGGGGCGATCGCGGCGGTGGCGATGACCTTTGCCACCTACGCCGCGGCGCTCTTCTCCTGGCCGGCAAGCGCCGTCCCGTGGGTGGCCGGCGCGGCGATCGTCGTGCCGACGCTGGTCAACATCGTCGGTGTGCGCCCCGGCGCGTGGACCCAGAATCTCTTCACGCTGCTCAAGTTGCTGGCGGTCGCGGTGCTGGTCGTGGCGGCGTTCGCGGCGCCGGTCCATCCGGCGCTGACGGCCCCGGCCGCCCCCGCGATGCACGGCGGCGTGGTCCTGGCGCTGGGCGCGGCGCTGGTGCCGGTGCTGTTCGCCTTCGGTGGCTGGCAACAGACCAATTTCGTCGCCGAAGAGATGGTCGATCCGCAGCGCGATCTCCCCCGCGCGCTGGTGCTCGGCGTGCTGCTGGTGGTGGCGGCGTACCTCAGCGTCAACGTGGCGTACCTCAAGGCGCTGGGGGTCGGCGGTCTCGCCGCCAGTACCGCACCGGCGGCCGACACGATGGCGGCGTTCGCCGGAGACACCGGGCGACGCCTCATGGCGGCGGGCATCATGCTCTCCACCTTCGGCTTCCTCAACCTCGTCATCCTGGTGACGCCCCGCGTCTACCAGGCAATGGCGCGCGACGGCTTGTTCTTTGCCGCCATTGCCCGATTGCATCCCCGCTGGCGCACGCCGGTGAACGCGCTGCTGCTTCAGGCGGTCCTCGCCGGGTTGCTGCTCGCCACCAAGACGTACGGCCAGCTGCTCGATTACGTCGTCTTTGCCGACTGGATCTTCTTCGGGCTCGCGGCGGCAAGTGTGTTCGTCCTGCGCCGCCGCGATGGCGACGCGCCGATTCCGTTCCGTATCCCCTTGCACCCGTGGACCACCGTGGCGTTCATTCTCGCGGCCGGCTACGTCGTGGTCGGCTCGGTGGCCTCCAACCCGGGCAATGCGCTCCGTGGCGTGCTGCTGCTGGTGATCGGGATTCCGGTCTTCCTCGTATGGCGCGGCCGCGCGCCGGTCAACTGAATGTTCCAGCCCAAGACGATCATCGAGCCGTTCCGGATCAAGAGCGTCGAGCCGATCCGGCAGACCACCCCGGTGGAACGGGCCGCCGCGCTGGAGGCCGCCCATTACAACCTCTTCCAGCTCGCCGCTCGCGACGTGCTGGTCGACCTGCTCACCGATTCCGGCACCGGCGCGATGTCGTCGCGGCAATGGTCGGCGATGATGCTCGGCGACGAGTCGTACGCCGGGGCGGACTCGTTCTACCGGTTCGAGGCGGCGGTGCGCGAGATCACCGGCTTCCGCCACGTCCTCCCGACCCACCAGGGCCGTGCTGCCGAGCGGATCCTCTTCGGCACCGCGGTCAACGCCGGGGACACCGTCCCCAACAACACCCACTTCGACACCACCCGGGCCAACATCGAGGCCCGGGGCGCCGAGGCGCTCGACCTGCCGATTCCCGAAGCGCGACAGCCGGCGCTGTCCCATCCGTTCAAGGGGAACATGGATCTCGGGGCGCTCGATCGCGTGTTGACCGAGCGGCGCGGCCGGGTGCCGCTGGTGATGGTGACCGTGACGAACAACTCCGGTGGTGGCCAGCCGGTCAGCCTCGAGAACCTCCGTGGCGTGCGGGCCATCTGCCGGCGCCACGGCGTGCCGCTCTTTCTCGACGCCTGCCGCTTTGCGGAGAACTCCTGGTTCATCAAGCAGCGCGAACCGGGCCACGCCCACGAGCGGCCGGTCGAGATCGCCCAGGCCATGTTCGCCGAGGTCGACGGTGCCACGATGAGCGCCAAGAAGGACGGCATGGCGAACATCGGCGGCTTCCTTGCGATGCACGACGACGACCTGGCGCGCCGTTGCAGCGACAACCTGATCCTCACCGAAGGCTTCGTCACCTACGGCGGGCTGGCGGGATACGACCTCGAAGCGATCGCCGTCGGGCTGCACGAAGCCCTCGACGAAGACTACCTGCGATACCGGATCCGGTCCGTCGCCTACCTCGCCGAACGCCTGGCGGCGGCCGGAATCCCGATGGTCACCCCGCCTGGCGGGCACGCGCTCTACCTCGACGCCCGGGCGATGCTGCCGCACGTCCCCGCGTCGGAATATCCCGCGTGGGCGTTGTCGTGTGCCCTCTACCTGATCGGCGGAGTGCGGTCGGTGGAGATCGGTTCGGTCATGTTCGGGCGGCAGCCGGATGGCAGCGAACGCCCGGCGCCGATGGAGCTGGTGCGGCTGGCGTTTCCCCGTCGGGTCTACACCCAGTCGCACGTGGACTATCTCGGCGAAGTCCTGCTGCATGCGTTTCAGCATCGGGCCCGCATCAGGGGAGTCCGGATCACCGCGGAACCGCCGGCGTTGCGGCACTTCACCGCCCGATTCGCACCGGTCAGCGGGTCGCTGCTGGCACCGGAATGAACCGGGCACCGTGTGCGTCCCGGCGAACGGAGCGACGTCCCCGGAAACGTGCCGCGCGCCGGGTGGTCCCGCGCCGGGACTGGCGAAATCGAGCGCACTTCGCCTGATTTGACCGAGCCGCGCCCCAGACCACCCGGGGTTGCCGCGGCCTCCCTTGACCGGCCCGGATGTTCGACGACTTGCTCGATGCTTGCCGGCGGGACGACTTGAAGCGCATCCAGGCGCTCGTCGCCGCCGACCCCACATTGCTGACCCGGCACGCCGCCAGCGGCGAAACGCCTCTCCTCACGGCGCGGTATCATCGCGGCCGCGCGGTAGCCGAGTGGCTGCGGGGCGCCAATCCTTCTCCCGTTTTCAGGAATGTCATGGCCAACACGCCGTTGCACGCGGCCCTCGCCGCCCGATCGCTCGCCGCCGCCAACCTCCCGCCGGAAGCCGGCGCGGGCCACCGGACCGCATGCGCCGGATACACGCCGCTCTCGATTGCGGAAGGAAGCGGCTTCAGCGCCGGCGCCGAACCGGTGTCCGCGATGATCGACGCGCGGGGTGGCGCATGAACGAGCCCGGGGGGCGTCCGCCGCGGCGGCGTGGACGGCGCGGACGAGGAAGGCGCCGCGGCCACGGACAGCCGGCGCAGCAGGCCGGGACGGCGGCGGCGACCCAGCCGACGAATGGTTCCAACGGCGGCGGGCCGCGCATCACGGTCGATGGCGTGCTCGAGTTGACCGATCGTGGCGGGGGCTTTCTCCGCTCACGTTCGGCCAGCTACCTGGCGGGCGACGGCGACGTGTTCGTGCCGCCCCAGGTGATTCAGCGCGCCAAGCTCCGGGTCGGCGACGAAATTACCGGTGAAGCGTCACCGGCCCGCGGCGGCCGTGGCCCGATTCTCGACTCGGTGCAGACCGTCTTCGGGCGCGACCCGGCGGCGTGCGAAGGACGTCCCGACTTCCAGCGCCTCCCGGCGATTCATCCGACCCAGGCACTGCGCCTTGCCGCCGTCGGCGGTCCGGGACGGAACGGCGACGTCACCGCGGCACTGGTGGACCTGCTGGTCCCGTTGGGAAAGGGGCAGCGCGCCCTCGTGGTCGCGCCCGCAAAGGCCGGCAAGACCACGCTGCTGACTGCGATTGCCCGGGGGATCATCGCCAACCAGCCCGACATCACCGTGTTCATTCTCCTCGCCGACGAACGTCCCGAGGAAGTGACCGAGATGGAACTCGCCGATGCCGGCGAGGTGATCGCGTCGAGCTTCGATCATGGCGCCGAACGGCACGTTGCGGTGGCGGAGATGACCCTGGAGCGCGCCAGGCGTCGCGTCGAGCTCGGTGAGGATGTGGTGATCATCCTCGATTCGCTCACCCGGCTGGCGCGAGCCTACAACAACATCGACCGCGGCTCGGGGCGTACCCTCTCGGGCGGCATCGGCGCCGAGGCGCTGGAGCGTCCCAAGCGGTTCTTCGGCAGCGCGCGCGCGGTCGACCCTCGCGTCGCCGCCGGCTCCCTCACCATCATTGCCACCGCGCTCAAGGACACCGGCTCGAAGGCCGACGAAGTGATCTTCGAGGAGTTCAAGGGCACCGGCAACGCGGAGATCGTGCTCAGCCGCGAACTCGCCGACCGCCGGGTATTTCCGGCCATCGATGTTGCCGCCAGCGGCACCCGCCGCGAGGAACTGCTGCTCGAACCGGATGTCCTCAAGCGGGCCCACGAGCTTCGCGCGCAGACCGCCGGCCTGCCGACGTCGAAGCAGATCGAAGTGGTGCGGGAGCTGCTGCAGCGGGGGCTCTGAGGCGTCGCGGCACCCGCCGCCGACCCTCAGGTCAGGAATTCGTGCAGCAGGCCGTGGAAGTGATGCACGCCGGTCTCGCGCGCCGGTGAATAGCGTCCCCGATCGTACCACCGCGACTCCAGGTTCTGCTGTACCCGCTCGCAGATGGCGATGTCCTCGTCCTGGATCTCGTCGCTGAACTCCACCAGGCGGGTCCATTGCGCCTCGGTCGCCGGGTCGGCCGGCGGCTCCGTCGCGTACCATTCGAACACCACCTCGCACCGGTCCGGCCCGAGCGGCACCACCTGATTGGTCTGCATCTGACCCTGGTAGATGTTCAGCATCGTGTTGGGGAACAGCCAGTAGTACTGGGCGTCGTCGCCGTTGCGCCGCGGCTGGTACTTCCGGTCCGGACCGGTGCCCTCGCGCAATGGCGCATGTTGCAGCGAGTAGTAGCGATGCGGTTCCACCCGGTAGGCGTCGTAGTCGAGCTCCTTGTACAGCCCGGGGTGCACCACCGGAAGGTGATATCCCTCGAGATAGTTGTCGACGTACACCTTCCAGTTGCAGGCGACGGTCCACGACTTCCGGGTCACGAAACGCATCGCCGCCGGCTCGAACCGGGCGGTGCGCGCCGGGATGTCCTCGAGAAAGTCGGCGAGTGGCGCGGCTCTGAGGTCGAGGTTGGCAAACACCAGCGGCCCCCACGCGGCCACCTGGATGCCGAGCAGTCGCATCGCGTCGGGGTCGAACGCTTCGGCCCCTTCCATCTCGGGGGCTCGCAGCAGTGACCCGTCGAGGCGGTAGGTCCAGCCGTGGTACCGGCACTGCAGCGTGCGGCGGTGACCACACCCCTCGGCAACCGGCCCGGCGCGATGCAGGCAGACGTTGTGGAATCCCCGCAGTCCGTCGCCGTCGTGCACCACCACCACTGCCTCACGGCCGATCCGCGCGGTGATGAAGTCCCCCGATTCCCGGAGTTGCTCGCTTCGCCCCACCAGCTGCCAGGTGCGCGCAAATACCTGGTCACGCTCGAGTTCGAGATACACGGGGTCGACGTAGAGCCGCGAGGGAATCGTCGCGGCGCGGCGGATGTCGGGATCGAACGGAAAGACCAGCGGCATCTATTCGCCGCCGAGGGAGTCGAGCCGCGCGTTCCGGGCCCGCGCCGAGTCGGAGACCCGCAAGGCACCGCGGACGCCGGCCGCGCCGGGAAGCCGGGATTGGCCGATGGCACTGTCGACCTGCCGTTCGGTGGGCGGCGGCGCCTTCGGGGCGGGCTTTCCGGCGCACGCCATGGTACCGCTCACGGTGGCGCAGAGCAGCCATCGCAACGACAATCCTGGCATTCGGGGCTCACGGTTGGTGGTCAATCAAGTCTCGTCTGTGACGGGCAAAGATCAATGGCACCGGTCCGGTCCGTTCCCGGTCAGATCCGCAACCCGGCGAGCAGTTCGGAGCTGCCCCGCACCACCAGCTGGGCCAGGCCGCGGCCGCAGACCGGGCCGAGAATGTTGCCGGTGCCGCAATAGCCGCCGGCGGCCCAGACGCCGGGCCGGACCTCGTCGACCACCGGCATGCCGTCACCGGAATAGCCGACGCTGGCGGCCCAGCGCCGCGTGACGCGGGCGTTCACCCCAAGCACGTCGCGGAGCGTGACATCGAGATAGCGTTGCACGGCATCGGTGATGGTCGCCTCCGAGGTCCACTCGCTCTCGCCACCGCGATCGCGCCCGCCACCGAGGGCGATGCTGCCATCTTCGAGTTGCTGCCAATAATCGTAACTCCATCGGCGGTACACCGGACGCGTGAAGCGGACTTCCGGCAGCGGTTCGGTGGCCAGCATCTGCAACCTGGCGGTGCGCACCCGCGGCGATAGTTCGGGCAGTACCGCGCCCAGGTTGCCGTCGACCGCCACGATGACGTTGCGACAATGCACCGTGCCGGCGTCGGTCCGCACCACGGTCCCCGACACCTCCATGGCGCGCGACCCTTCGAACAGCCGCGCCCCCCGCTCGGTTGCCCGCGCCGCGAGCAGGCGGCAGCGCCGTAGCGGATTGAAGACACCGTCGGTGGGAATCAGCAGCCCCGCCCCCTCCGGCCCGCGGTAGGATTCGGCCGGCAGCCCGTCGGCGGTCATCGCCCGCAACTGCCGGTCACAATCGGCCAGCTCCAGTTCGTCGGCCGCGATGCGCAACGACCCGGTGTGACGGATTGCCGACGGCGTCTCGGCCGTCATCCGGTCCAGCTCGTCGAGGGTGCGGCGATAGATCCGCCGGGCCCGTTCGCGCCCGATCGATTGCACGGCGTCGTGGTAGAACGCGGGAAGCCCGGCGAGCAGGAACCCGCCGTTCCGTCCCGACGCGCCGCCGCCGATCCGTCCGGCGTCGATTCCCACGACCTGCTGATCAAGCGCCCGCAGCTCGAGCACCGCGGCGAGTCCCGCCCCACCGAGTCCCACGACGCAGACATCGGCGGTCACGTCGCCCTGCAGTGCGCCGAGTGGTGTCGCCGCGCCATCTTCCCAGACCGGTGTCGCCGTCACGGCCGCGTCCCGGCGATCGTGACGATCAGCGCGCTTCCCACCGCGCGTTCGCCACCGCGGTCGGACGGGTGATTCACCACCGAATCGCCGATGACCATTGTCGTCGACCCCCCACCGTCGAGGTTCATGCCGTCGCTGATGCCGAGTTCCAGCATCAGGGCGGCAAACTGATCGAGCGACATGCCGGAACTCGACTCCTGCCGCCCGTCGACCGTCACGAGGAACACCGTATTGCTGTCGCGCGAGAAGCCGATGCCGGTCCGCGGATGCTGGGTGACGGAGAATCCCGGCGCGGTGCCTTCGTCGGCGTCGGTGCTGTCGGCGACATTCCGGCCGCCGGCGACGAGCCTTCCCCAGCCGCCCACCACCACCCGCAGCGGCCGATGCCCCGGCCAGAACCGTTCGACCACGGCGACCGGCCCGGTGCCGGCGGCGATTGTCGCGACAGATCGCGCCGCGCGGCCGAAGCCGGCGAGGACGCCGCCGGCGGGAATTGCCACGCTGCCGTGCACTGCTGCTCCTGCCGGCACGAGCCACAACGTGTCGCCCGACCTCGTGGCCGATTGCATCGGCAGCTCGGCGGCGTTGCCGGCCAGCGCTGCGCCGCGCAGCGAGTCGCCATACCTCGGCGTGAAGAGCACCAGGGCGTTGCTGTCGGGGATGACGTTGACGGCATCGAGGGGCACCGACGGCGCGCCACGGCGCTGCACCGTGCCGCGGAAGACGAACCGCTCGATCAACGGTCGGCCGGACCCATCGATCGCAAACTGCGAGCGGACCGACCGGGCGTGTTCCTGCGGCGCGTCGGTCAGCGGTTCGCCCCGCCAGACTTCGCCGCCGATCACCTGATCGTCCTCGTTCTCACCGCTGGCGAGGTTGAAGAAGTCGGCGTTCACCGCCGCCACGATCCGGCGGGAATCGCCGGCGTGACGCCGCACCATGGAACTCACCGTCTCCCGGCCCCGCCGGCTGTCGTCGGCGCGCAGCGCGTCAATCGCCACGCCGGGACGGGTGAGGTCGATCGAGACGACGTTGATGCTCCACGGTCCGTCGGGCGCGACGAGATGCTGGTACACGATGCCCGGTGCCAGCACGGCGGTCGACACGGTGTCGATGCGCTGCGCCGACAGCCTGGAGTGCGCTCCCCCGAGCAGCGTGAGCGCCGCCGCCCCGATCAGCATCGTTCGCCTGTCCATAGGTCCGAGGAGGGTAACCGCGGAGGGGAAGGGACGGCTAGAGCATCCCCGACTGTCGTTCGGGGTGGGCCCGGAGCAGCTTGACGCAATCCGCATGGTGATTGCGATCGGCGAGGTCGAGGGCGGTTGCTCCGCTGCGATCGGTGAGGGTCGGGTCGGCGCCGGCGCCAAGGAGGAGGCCGACGAACGCCGTGTGGCCCCACGCCGCCGCCCGCATCAGCGCCGTCTCGCCATGGCCGTCGGCGTGGTCGATCCGCGCGCCGCTCCGGAGCAGCATCCTGCCGATCGCCACGTCGCCGGTCCGAGCCGCCTCCATCAACGCGGTCCGGTGCATCGGTCCGCCGCTCTCGAGGTCGGGGTTCGCGCCGCTGGCGAGCAGTGCGGCAACCGCCCGGGGCTCGTCGAAACGGGCGGCGATGTCGAGCGGGGCGTAGCCCAGGCGGTTGCCGATCCCCGCCGCGCGGCGGAGCGACCCCACTGCCGCCTCGCGCCGCTCGATGGTGGCATAGAGCAGGCCGAGGGACGCGAGTTCGCCGTCGAGCACCTTCGGCCAGCTGTCGTACCCGCCGGAATCGCCGGCAACTCGCGCAAACCACGCCAGCGCGTCGCCGCTGGCGCCGGCGAAGCGAGCGGCCTGCAGGGTCAGCGCGGCGGCGGTGGCGGCGTCGCCGCTGTCGACCGCATAGTCGATCGCCCGCCATCCGTCGCGGTTGGGGAGTGTCGGGTCGGCGTCCGCGGCGATCATTGCGGCCACCACGTCGGGGTGACCGTAATGAGCCGCCTCCACCAGGGCGCGCGTTCCATCGGGCGCAAGGGTGTCGGGGGGAAGGCCGTGATCGAGCAGGCGGCCGAGGCGCGCGGTGGAGTCGCTTCGCGCCGCGACCACCAGTTCGGCGGCGAGGTCGGGTTGCGGCTTGGGCGGCGGCGGCGTGCACGCCGACGTGGCGAGCAGGCCGAGCCACGCGAGCCGGATCGGGCTAGACCAACGGGATCGCCTCGCCGAAACGGACGCTCTCGAACACCGCGTCGAGCACGCGCATGTTGGCGACGCTGTCATCGAGCGGGACGGGCTGCGGTTCCCCGCCGATCGCCCGCGCGAAGAGGGTCGCCTGCTCCACATATTGATTGCTTGCCGGAAATGCAAGTTCTTGTGTCCCGTCGCGATGGGTTACTCTCAGTAGCGTCGGCTGGTCGGCCGGCGGATTGAACGGCCAGTCGACCCGGATCCAGCCGTCGCTCCCGAAGACCGTCACCTGCTGGAAGTATGCCAGCTGCGTGGAACAGAGCACCGTGCCGACCCCGGAAGGGAAGGCGAGGAGGACGCCGGTCAGCCGGTCGGTGCCGAATTGCTCGTCCCGGTCGATCGACCCGATGACCCGGGCCGGCTCCGTCCCGAACAGGAGCCGCGCCGCCGAGACGCCATAGCAGCCGATGTCGAGCAGCGCCCCGCCGCCGATCTCGGCCTGGTTCCGGACGTTGTCGGGATCGACGTTGAAATACGAAAAGGTCGTCGCCACCGCCCCGGGTTGCCCGATCCGACCGTCGCGCACCAGCCGCTCCAGCGCTCGCCACCGCGGATGGCAGCGGTACATGAACGCTTCCATCACCCGCAGCTCGGGGTGCGCCCTCGCCGCCGCCAGGAGCGGCTGCAGGTCGGTCGAATCGAGCGCCAGCGGCTTTTCGCACAGCACGTGCTTGCCGGCGTCGAGGCACTTTACCGACCATGGGACGTGCAGGTGGTTGGGCAGCGGGATGTAGACCGCGTCGACGCCGTCGTCGTCGAGCAGCGCCTGGTACGACCCGTGTGCCCTGGCAAAGCCGAACTCCCTGGCCGCCGCCGCGGCTCGATCCATCGAGCGGGACGCAATGGCTGCCAGACTCGCGCCGGGAGTCCTTGCCAGCGCCGGAATGACCTGTCGACGGGCTATGCTTGCGTTGCCGAGGACGCCCCACCGGACTGGTGGCGGCGAAGGTGCGGGCTCAGCGGCTCGGAACGTCTCGACTGGCATGTTGCTGGTCCTCTGGCCGGGTCTGTCGGCGAGTAATCGGCAGGATTGATAGTTAACGCCGTCGGCTGGATGCGGTCAGAGAGCATGCCGGGCGCGGGCCCGGCGACGCCAGGAGGAAATGGACGATGATCAGCTCATTCCCGAAGCGCTCGTGGTTTGCCACCTCATTGCTCGCGGCGGCATTGCTGGCCTGTGCGCCGTTGCCGCCACCCGGAGCGGTCGCGGTGCAGGCCCCGCCCCCACCGCCCCGCCGTGAGCTGATGGGTACCCCGCCGACCCCCGGATTCGTCTGGGTCGCCGGTCACTGGAGCTGGGCACGCGGCTCCTGGGTCTGGATCGGTGGGCGCTGGAACCGGCCGCCTCGGCCACGGGCGCACTGGGTCGCCGGTCACTGGGTGCACAGCCGGCGGGGTTACTTCTGGGTCGAAGGGCACTGGAGCTGACTTCGCTCCGGCCTCGCGAGAGAATGGCGGGCTGTTCCGGCGGCTACCCGCGTTGCACCGGTTCGCGATAGGTCCGCCCGCGCCACTCGATGCGTCGTCCGCCGCGCCAGATCGATCGCGTCGCGATCCAGAGCGCGGTGGCGGCCCCCAGCGGGTAGCCCGCCGCGAAGCGCAGCGGGAGCTCCATAGCGGCATAGATCGCCACCCAGCACGCCAGTGACGCCGCGATGGCGATGCCCCCGGCGGCCCGCGTCGCGCCCCACAGCAGTGCCGCCCACGGCAGCAGCCAGAATCCGAACGCGGCGATGACACCGGCCGGCGCAACGGCGCGCAGTACCGCGGAGTCCGGCGCCGAACGCCGTGCGCCGAGGTAGAGGTTCTTCGACCACCCTTCGACAACCTGCGCCAGTGAGCGGTACATCCGCGTCGTGAGCAGTTTGTCGCTGAACATCAGCCGGAGCCGCGCCCCGTTCCGCACGAAGTGCTGGGCCAGCGCAAGGTCTTCCACCACTTCGCCGCTGACGGCGCCGTGGCCGCCGAGGCGTTGATAGGTGGCGCGCCGGACAGCGAGGAACTGGCCGTTGGCGATTGCCTGGTCGGTGCGTCGGGCGCGGTTGACTCGTGCCGGATGGTACCGCAGCGTGAGGATGAAGAAGATCTGCGGCTGGACGATCCGTTCCCAGAAGGTGATGCACTCCTGGCGCGACATCAGTGTCAGCAGGTCGACGGCGTCGCGCGCCATTGCCGTGGCGACGCGGCCCAGCAGCGACGGGGCGTGGCGCGTGTCGGCGTCGGTGAACACCAGCAGCTCGCCGTGCGCGATGGCGGCGCCCTGCGCGCACGCCCATGGCTTGCCGAGCCAACCGTCCGGCAGCTCGGTGCCGTCGACCAGGCGAACCCGGGGGTCCGCCGCGGCGAAGCGTGCCACCTGCTCGCGCGTGTCGTCGGTCGAGCGATCGTCGATCACGATGATCTCGAGGGGCTGATACGTCGAGGCGCGCAGTGAGGTGAGCAGCGTCCCGATGGTGGCTGATTCGTTCCGCGCCGGCACGATGACGGAGACCGGCATGCCGGAGGACGGCTCGACGTCGGCGATGTCCGGGGTGCGGCGACGCAGGATCGGGATGGACGCCAGCGGCAGCGCCCACGGCAGCCCCGCAGCCCACGGCAGCACGACGAACGCCGCTACTTGCGGACGGAGATGATGCTCAACTCGCTCTCCAGCGCGTCGAGCTGTCGCCCCAGGTCGTCGGCATTGGCCTCGGTCAGCGGCTGCGTGCTGCGGTCGGTCATCAGCAGCGAGGCCACCAGGGCGTCGGTGTAGCCCACCACCCCGGAGGCGATCCCGCTGTCGATGATCCCGTTGAGGCGCAGGAAGACGGCCACCGCGCGGCGGGGCCGCATCGCCGCGACGAAGGCACCGATATACTTGATCAGGAGCACCCGGAGCTGCTGCAGCTCTTCGACCACCTCGCCCGCAGCCAGCCCCCGCGCGGCGGCCATCCTGCCGTAGTGCTCCGTGACGTGCTGCCAGACCGTCTTGGCTTCGCGCCGCAACGGCCCGAGCATTTCGACGAAGCTGTCGATGACGAGACGAAACTCGCGTTCCACGAGGGGGCGAGGGATGCTGCGGGAACCAGCTCGGTCCGCCAACCACTCCGCCCACTCGGCGACCATGGCGTCGCGGGCATCGAGGGTGGCCTTGGCGGCCGCGAGTTGTGTCGGGTGGGACGAACGCACGCGTCGTCTCCTCTCCGGTGTGAGCCCAATCGTAATCGACCGTGGCGATCAACCCAAGCCGGGTCGAGCGGCCGGATGAACGCGCTTGCGGCGCTGTTCGACGCACTCGCGGCGCACTCCCCGCAACGCGTCGACGACCCGACCCGCTCGCGCGCCGCCGTGGCACTCCTGCTCACCGGCGCGCCCGACCGCCTGCTCCTGATCCGTCGCGCCGAGCGACGCGGCGACCCCTGGTCGGGACACCTTGCACTCCCCGGCGGCCGCTTCCAAGGATCCGACCCGTCGCTGCGCGCCACGGCCATCCGCGAGACGATGGAAGAGACCGGCCTTGTCGTCGACCCGTCGTGGTGCCGCGCCGAATTGGACGATCTCGCGCCGCAGACCGTGACACTGCCCCGCATCGTGGTGCGACCGTTCGTCTTCGAACTTCCCACCGCCGCGCCACCATCGGCCAGCGACGAAGTGGTCGGCGCCGAATGGGTCCGGCTCGAATCGCTCACCACGCCGGGCGTCTATGGCCGCCACACTGTCATGGCCGGCACCGCGCCCCGTGAGGTCGACGGCTACCGGCTCACCGACGGCATCCTCTGGGGGATGACCGAGCGGATCCTCACGCCGGTCCTCGCCGAGTGGCAGCGGACCCGCCGCCAATGGCCGCCCACCGGCTGAGTGCCCGGATCGATCGAGGGCATGCCAGGTATCGCGCGCCGCGGTCGGGCCTCCGGAGCCGGCGTCGCGCCGGGTGGTGTCGCGAGGCGCTAGATTTTCCCGGTTCACGCGCCACGCGGTGGCAGGCCGTTGCATCGACCGGAGACGCACGTTGACCGAACCAGCAGGCGAACAGCAGCCCTTTGCGCAACGCGCCCGCGAGTTGACCGACACGCTCGCCCGTGGCTGGAGCAAGGGACGGGTGGATGCCATGCTGGAGGTCTTCAGCGAAGGAAGCCGTCTTCATCGAGACCCCGTTTTCCGCCCCCAGGAACGGCATCTTCGCCATCAGGGAGTGGGCCAACGACATTCCCGTACTACCAGTCGGATGCGACGTTCACGACCGGCGAGATCTTATGTTGCCGGACCATGGTTCTCGACGGAATTCAAGCTCGTCTTCCGGCGCCGGACAACCGGTGAATGGGTGGAGGCGCGCGGGGCGCTGTTCGCCGAGACGGACGGCGCCAAGATCACGGAACTCCGGATGTACTGGCACCGCTGGAACGGCGGAAGAGAGACCTCGATCCCCTGAGCTGACCCCGCTCCGCTGTCCCCCCAGTCGTCACCGCTGTCCTCCCCGTGGGACACCCGATCGCCCGCCTGATTTGCAAGTCGTTGTCAACAGCCAACTTGGCCGTGGCACGGATCTGGAAACAATAGGCGGGGACGTGTTGTTCATCGATCGAACATCGGAGGTGCACATGTTGATGATGCTTGCCACGCTTCTTGCCCCGGCGACCGGCCCGGCTGTTCCGGTCCGTGCGGCAGCAGTGGCCCTCCAGCAGCCAGCCATCCAGTTGACCCTCAATCGCGACGCCGCCGACTACACCCCCGGCGAGGATGTCGGCGTCCGGGTGAGGACCCGCGAAGATGGGTATGTCGTCGTGATGCGTGTCGACGACAATCGTCAGCTCCAGGTGCTCTTCCCGCTCGATCCCGGCGACGATGCCTTCGTCAAGGGCGGCAAGCAGTATGAGGTCCGCAGCCGCTATGCCAGCGGCGCGTTCATGGCCGACGACGAAGCGGGAAGCGGGATGATCTTCGCGGCCGTGTCGAAGCAGCCGTTCGACTTCAATCGCTTCACCGTCGACGGGCACTGGGATTACGGCCAACTGCGGCTCAACGATACCTCGTCCGACCCCGAACACGACCTGACGGCGATCGTCAGCGTGATGACCAACCAGCAGCGGTTCGACTACGACGTCGTCGGCTACAGCGTGCAGAACATCGCCGCCGCCGCGACGACATACGATGACGAAGCGGGGAACGGCTACTACCCCGGCTATTACGACCCGTACTACAACCCGTCGTGGCGCTGCCTGGCGTGCGGCTGGGGCTATCCGCAGCCCGGGTTCAACATCAACCTCGGCTTCGGCTACTTCGATCCGTACTACGATCCGTTCCTCTTCGACCCGTGGTATTACGGCTACGGCTCATACGGCGGGTACGGCGGCTACGGCGGCTATTGGTACCCCGGCTACTACCCGCCGGTCGTCGTCGGCGGGCGTCCGACCCGGACCCGTGTCGACGTTCCGGGGTTCGGGACCCGGGCCCGTCCCCGTGCCATGCCGGAAGGCGGCGGGCATGTGATCGGGCCGGTCGGACGTCCGGGCACGGCGGTGCCGTCGGCGCCGGTGGGACATCCGACGTTCGGCGCTCCACGGCCGCGCGCGCCGCAGCCTGAGCCGCGCACACCGCAGTCGCAACCACATGTCGGCGCGCCGACAGCGCGGCCGTCTGCCCGTCCGGCCGCTCCGCATGGCGGGAACAGCGGGGTACGTGCTCGTCCGGTCCCGAACAACATCGACGTCGGGCGCAGCCCCGCGGCGCGGGGTGAAATGATGCCCGGGCGGGCGGTGCCGGGAAGCCAGCGCGACGTCCGTCCGGTTTTCCGCGAACCACCTCGTGCGTCGAATCCGGCGCCGTCGGTTCGCGTGGCACCACAACGCGATCAACGGCCGGTATATCGCGAGCCGCCCCGCGTTGAACAGCCACCGATGTCCCGGCCCTCGTCCCCCGAGGTCCGGCCGTCGGCTCGGCCAGCTCCTCCCCGTGCGGCTCCCGCCCCCGCGCCGCACGGTGGAGGCGCGCGCGCCCCGGCCCCCCGGCCTACCGGAGGACATGGGCACGGTCGGTAGCAGGCAGTTCGCACCCGACCCGCAACAGGGTGGCGTCGCTCCCAGCGGCGCCACCCTGTTCGGCTTCCGGACGGTTGCGGTGTGGTGTCTGCGCCGTCAGGCGCCGTGGCGGTGGGCGTAGTCGACCGCCCACTCGAGCACTTCGACGCTGCGGAGTCCTGAGCGCATCGCGGCGTCCACCGCGGCCGCTTCGTCCATCTTCTCGTCGAGCATCAGGTAGGCGAGCAGCGGACCGCCGGTCCGGTTGGCGCTGTTGCAATGCAGCATCGTGGCGGTTCCAGCGTGGGCACGGAGCGCCGCCAGGACCCGGTCCATGGTGACGTCGTCGAGCGCGCCGGTGACAACCGGGGTGTTGTCGTAGTGCAGGCCGAGGTTGCTCGCCAGCTCCGGTTCGTCGAAGCCGCGGGGCTCCATCGGATCACGCGCGTCGATGATGTTCGCGACACCGGCGGCGCGGGCGGCGCGCAGATCGTCGGGTGTCGGCTGGCCGGCGGTGATCAGCCATGGCAGCGGTTCAGCGGCGTTCAGCAGGCTCGGCAGCGACTGGCGCAACGACATTCCATTCCTCGGCTCTGACGTGCGGGGTATCTTAATCGTCATGAGCGCCGTCTCGGTGGGCCTCTGCCAGTTCCGCCCGACCAAGGGCGCACCAGCGGCGAACCTCGACCGCATCGAGGAGACCTTCCGCGACATCGCCGCCCGGCCGTCTCCGCCGGGCGTGCTCGTCTTCCCCGAAGCGATTCTCACCGGCTACTTCCTCGAAGGCGGCGTGCGCGAGCACGCCCGGACCGCCGAGTCGCTCTACGACGAACTCGCCGCCCGCCACCGGCGCAGCGGCGCGGCACCGCTGGAAGTCTGCGTCGGGTTCTACGAACTCTTCGACGATCGCCTGCACAATTCGGCGCTCTGGGCAGCCCTCGGTGGGCCCGATGCGGGAATCCGCCATGTGCACCGGAAGGTCTTTCTGCCCACCTACGGTGTCTTCGACGAGGAGCGGTTCGTCGAAGCGGGCCGCGATGTCCGGGCGTTTCCGACCCGCTTCGGTCGCGCGGCAATGCTGGTCTGCGAAGACGCCTGGCACTCGCTCACCGCCACGATCGCCGCGGTCGACGGCGCCGAGCTGATCGCGATCGTCGCGGCGAGCCCGGCGCGGGGGCTCAGCCCCGACCCGCTGCATCCCGGCGAGCCGGCGTCACTCGCCCGATGGGAGCGGCTGGCGCGCGACATCGCCTCGGAGCACGGATTGTACGTGGCGCTGGTGCAGCTGGTCGGCTTCGAAGGCGGCAAGGGATTCCCCGGCGGCTCGATCCTCGTCGCGCCGGACGGCGCCGTCGTGGCCCGCGCGCCGCTGTTCGAGGACGCCGTGGTGGTGCATGACATCGACATCGACGAGATCGTCCGGGTGCGCGCCGCGTCGCCGTTGCTCGCCGATCTCGAGATGCGACTGCCGCACCTTGTCGACGCCCTCGAGGCGCGACGCCGTGAGCGGGCCGGCGAAGCCCCCGAGCCGATCGAGCTCCTCCCGGTCCGGTCGGGTGCCACGCCACCGCGTCCGGCGCCGGTGCCCGACCTCCGGATCGACGCCGCGCTCACCCGGCGCTGGCTGGTGGAATTCCTGCGCGACGAAGTCACCCGCCGGCGCCGCTTCCCGCGCGTGGTGGTGGGCCTTTCCGGCGGTGTCGACAGTGCGGTCGTGGCGTATCTCGCGGCGGAGGCATTCGGCCCGGAACATGTCGTCGCCATGCGGCTGCCGTATCGGACCTCGAGTCCCGCCTCGCTGGCGGACGCGCACGCGGTCGTCGAGTCGCTCGGGATCGAGGAGGTCACCGTCGACATCAGCCAGGCGGTGGACGGCCTGGTCGCGTCTTCCGGCGAGGCATCGACGCCGACCCGCCTCGGCAACGTCATGGCGCGGTTGCGGATGGTGGCGCTGTTCGATCGTTCGGCGGCGTGCGACGCGCTGCCGCTCGGCACCGGCAACAAGAGCGAGCGGCTGCTGGGTTACTTCACCTGGCACGCCGATGACGCGCCGCCGGTCAACCCGATCGGCGACCTCTTCAAGACCCAGGTCTGGGCGCTGGCCCGGCACCTCGGCGTGCCGCAGCAGATCATCGACAAGCCGGCGACCGCCGACCTTGTGGCCGGACAGACCGACGAAGCCGACTTCGGCGTTTCCTACGCCAACGCCGATCCGATCCTCGAACTGCTGCTCACCGGTCACGCCGACGATGCGATCGTCGCGGCGGGGTTCGACGCGGCGGATGTCGCCCGGGTGCGCAAGCGGCTCGACGGCACCCATTGGAAACGGCGGCTGCCGAGTGTCGCGATGGTCTCGCAGACGGCGATCGGCGAGTATTACCTGCGGCCGGTGGACTACTGATGTGTCCGCGGCCCCTCGACCGGGGGCCATGCCCTGATTCCGACCTCCAACGAACGTTGACACCTGCGCCATGACTCAGACCCTTCCCGATGCCCGCCCGATGTCCTACTCGCGCGGCGAGATCTCGACGTTCGTCATGCCGAACATGGCCAACATCCTGGGCGACATGTTCGGCGGCGAGCTGATGGCGCTCATCGACCAGGCCGCGGCGGTGGCCGCCATCCGGCATTGTGGCGGGCCGGCCGTGACGGTGTCGATCGACAAGGTCGACTTCCGGGAGCGCATCCGGCTCGGGTCGCTCGTCACCTGCCGCTCGTCGGTCGACTTCGTCGGCAACACGTCGATGGACATCACCGTGCAGGTCTTCGCCGAAACGCCCAGCACCGGTGAGCGCCGTCACACCAACACGGCGCACATGGTGTTCGTCGCCCTCGACGAGGAAGGCCGCCCGCACCCGGGTGCCGCGGCTTGTCGCCGAGACCGACGAGGAGCGGAGTCGCCATACCGCGGCCGAAGAGTTCCGCCGAATGCGCGGCGCGCCGGTGACCCCGCCGCGCGTCGCGATGGTGCTCGGCGGCGGCGGCGCCAAAACCGCGGCGCACCTCGGCGCCGCGCGGGCGCTCGCCGAAGCCGGAATCACTCCGGTGCACTGGGTGGGCACCTCGATGGGTGCCGTGATGGCCGTGGCACTCGCCGCCGGCGATGCCCCGGAGTCGATCCTGCAGCGGATGCTGCGGGTCCGCCGTGGCGAGGTGCTGGTGCCGAACCGCGATGAACCTGCTGCGCGGCATCTGGGCGCCGCACGTGCTCAAGCCGGCGGCGTTCCGCGAGACCATCGCGACCGTCGTCGCGGCGCGCAGCTTCGGCGAGCTGCGCTGCACCGTGCACGGTCACCGCTGTCGACTTCGCCACCGGCGAAGAGGTCGCCTTCGGTGCCAACGGCGGGGAATCGCGCCACTGCTCGACGTGCTTGCGGCGTCCTGCGCGTTGCCGCCCTGTTTTCCGCCGGTTGCGATCGGCGGCCGGCCTTCTTCGACGGCGGGGTTCGCGGGCAGGTGCCGCTGCGCCGGCGGAGCGCATCGCGTGCGATGTGGTGGTGGCGATCCATGCGGCTCCGGGGTTCGACGAGCTCGGCACGCCGGTGGAGCTGCCACCGCCGCTGATCGCCCCTCCGACACCGCCATCGGCTGGCTGATGGCCGGAATCTCGCCGCACTGCTGCGCGAGCGCTGGAACTGGACGCCCGGGATCGCAGCGGCTGGTCTGGCTTCGGCCGGTGAGCGATCGGGGCGCAACATTCGCCCTGGAGCGGGCCGGCGCAGTACGCCGAAGCGGGATATCGCCGCCATGCAGCACGCGTTCAGGGAGCTATGAGCCAGGAACTGAAGACTACTTCACGATCGCCGAGGCCGACGGCCACGCTCCCGCTGGTGCGCCGCGATCGTCAGCGACCTGATGGCAGTTGCACCCGCGCTGGCGCGCGCGCCGTCGCGGCGTTCGAAGCGGCGCAGGCGGCGCGTGACCGCCGCGGCCGAAGCCGACGAGGCCCGCGCGGCCTGCGGACTCGAGGCCGGTCGGCTGGCCGGCGAGATCGAAGCGTGCCTCGACGAGCTCGAGCAGGTCGGCTGCATCTTCAAGGGGTTCGAGGCGGGACTGGTGGACTTCCCGGCGCTGTCGATGGCCGCAAGGTCTACCTCTGCTGGCGTTATGGCGAGGACACGCATCGAACATTGGCACGAGGTCGAGACCGGATTTGCGGGCAGGCAGCCCGATCGACCTAGCCACAATTCCCGGTGACAAACGCCATGAGAGGCATCTGGCGCTTCTGCACATCTCGCGATCGCGACATGGATTGGCGGCGGGCTCGCGGGTCATGGTCGCGTGATCGCGATGAAGAAGCTGGACCGCTCGCTCTGGGGGGCCGTGGTCGAATCCCAGGCCGCCGTCTACCGGATGCTGATCGCGTCCCGGCGCCATGTTGTCGGTGGCATCTCGGGTGATCATCACCTTCGGGTGTACAACGCGCCGGGCGCGAGGGTTACGCCGGGCGATGTCGGGCAATGGAGGGCCTCGGCCGGCTCGGCGCGCTGGTGTCCTGCTCGGCTCGGTGCCGTTGGTGGGGAAGCTCTCCCGTCTGGAACCGATCGGGCCGGATGCGCCGCAGTTCGACGCCTGCGGCGCACCGGCTGGCGATCGTCGGCGCGACCTCGGGGACGCTCGGGCTGCTCGCCCTGCTCGCGGGCGTGCTACTACCGATACAGCGGCGGACGATCTCGTCGCGGCGGGACCTCCTGGCGCTGGCTGCGGCGATGCCCGCCTTCGGGGGCTCGCCGGGGCGAGGCTGCCGGTGCCTGCGCACGGCGACCGCTTCCGCGATCGCCGGCGCCGGACGACGAGCCAGCCTGGGAGCGGATCAGCGAACGAGTTCGTCATCGACGGAATTCACCTCAACACCGGGACGGTATGGCGCCAGTCCGCTCGCCGGTGCTGCAGGCCACCATCCAGCACATGCGCGCCTTCGAGCGGATGATCGGCCAGGAAGCCGTCGACATTCCCGCGTTCAAGAGGAGATCGAGAGGTTCCTCGGCGCCTGGCCGGGGAGCGTCGCGGTGCTGCGCAACACCACCGAGGCGATGAACAATGCCGCCAACGGCATCGCGCTGGAACCGGGTGACGAGATGCTCTCGACCACGCACGAGCACATCGGTGGCCGTTGCTGCTGGGAACTGCTCGCGAAGCGACGCGGCGTGGTGTATCGCACGTTCGAGCCGCTGCTCGATCCCCGCAACGACGACGAGCTGGTCCGGCATGGCAGTCGAACGTCACGCCGCGCACCAGGGTGCTGTCGATCTCCCACGTGCTCTTCACGACCGGCATGATCCAGCCGGTTGCGAACTGGTGCGCATGGCGCGGCAGTCGCGGCATCATCACCGTGATCGACGGCGCGCATCCGCCGGGGATGCTGGTCAGTCGATCCTGCAGGCGCTCGACGCCGACTTCTACGCCACCTCGACCCACAAGTGGCTGCTCGCCCCGAAGGGAACCGGGCTGCTGGTCGTCCGTCCCGATCGCATCGCCACCACCTGGCCGCTGATCGCTTCCGGCGATTGGGCCGCCGATGACATCGAGCGGTTCGAGCACGTCGGCACCAGCAACGAGTCGCTGGTGCAGGGGCTGCGCGCCGCGGTGGCCTTCCAGAACGCCATCGGCCGCGACGCCATCGAGGCTCGGGACCGCGGCCTCGCCACCCGCCTGTTCGACGGACTGTCGCAGCTTCCGCGGGTCCGGCTCGTCTCGCCGCCGCGCGGCGCCGTTGCGCTCGGCAATGGTCGCCTTCACCATGGACGGGACCACCGCCGAGCAACTCCAGGGATACCTCGGCCGCTATCGAATCCGCACCCGCCGCATGTCGGAGTTCGGCTACGAGTACCTGCGGCTCAGCACCCACATCTACGTGCTCGAGAGCGACGTCGACCGGACCGTCGACCTGCTCCGCAACGCCCCCGTCGACTAGCGCCGGCGCCGGGAACCGGCCCGGGCGGGTCGCTTGTCCCGGTGCGACAGAGGCTGCGCACCGGGCACGATTCGCAGTGCATCACCCGCGCGGTGCAGACCAGGGCGCCGAGCTCCATCAGTGCCTGATTCGTGCCCCACGCCGTCTTACCGGGGCGGGGGAGAAGTGCCCGGGCGGTGGCGTCGAGGAGGCGCTCGCCGCGGGCGCCGCCGGCGGCCCGGGGGTGAAAGACGCGGCGCAGCACCCGGGCGACATTGGTATCCACCGCCGGTTCGGCCAGCTCCCAGGCGAAGCTGGCGACGGCGCCCGCGGTGTAGCGCCCGACGCCGGGCAGCGACCGCAGGCAGCGCTGTGTCGCGCGGCAGTTCGCCATGGTGTCGGGCCACGACGTCCTGCGCCAGCCGGTGGAGGTTTGCCGCACGCCGGTAATAGCCGAGGCCGTCCCACGCTTCGCGCACCCGGTGGCGCGGGAGCAACGGCGAGGTGGTGCAGGGTCGGGAAACGCTCCAGGAAGCGCGGCCAGTAGCTCGGTGACGCGCGCCACCTGGGTCTGCTGGAGCATGACTTCGGAGACGAGGATCCGGTAGGGATCGCGAGTGCGGCGCCACGGCAGGTCGCGGCCGTGACGCCGGAACCAGGCCAGGAGCCGTCGTCGGAAGGCGCGCCGGCAGCGCCGCATCGGGGATGGACTTCCGGGTCACCGCCGGGCAAGATAGAGGCGCCATGACCGACCGTCGAGTTGCAGGAGCCGAATGGAGTCGCTGATCGTCCGCCTGCCGGGCCGGGCCGGGCGTGCCGCGCTCGACGCGCTGGCGTCGGTGGGGCGCTTCGCCGACATGGTCTTCGACATGATCCGCGGCCTTGCCGAATGGCGCGTCTGGGTCCCGCGCACTTTCGACGAGGCGTGGAGCATCGGCGCGGGCTCGCTGTTCATCGTCATCCTGATCTCGGCGTTTGCCGGCGCGGTCACCGCGCTGCAGGCGGGCTACCAGTTCACCGGCAACATGCCGATCTACGTGGTCGGTTCGCTGGTCACCGAATCGCTGGTGCTGGAACTGGGGCCGGTGCTGGTGGGGCTGATCCTCGCCGGCCGGATCGGCGCGCGCTACGCCGCGGAGCTTGGCACCATGCGGGTCACCGAGCAGATCGACGCGCTGGAGTCGCTCGGTCGCTCGCCGGCGAGCTACCTCCTCATCCCGCGGGTGCTGGCCTGCCTCCTGATGATCCCGGTGCTGGTGATCTTCGCCGACGTCATCGGGGTCGGATCGGGATGGATCGCCTCGAAATCCACCATCGGAATCTCGAACCAGGACTTCATCTACGGCTCGCGGGCATACTGGCACACCTTCGACGGCTGGTATTCGGTCATCAAGGGGTTCTTCTTCGCCGGCGCGATCTCGCTGGTGTCGTGTTACCGGGGATTTACCACCCGGCAGGGTGCTGAGGGGGTCGGCAAGTCGACCACCGGGGCGGTGGTGATCAGTTCGGTGCTGATCCTGCTGCTCGACACCGTGCTGGCCAAGCTGCTCCTCAAGCAATGATCGAGATCCACGACCTGCACAAGCGCTTCGGCACCCAGATGGTGCTCGACGGTGTCACGCTGACGGTGCGCGAGGGCGAGACGCTCGCCCTGCTGGGCCCCTCGGGCACCGGCAAGAGCGTGCTGCTGAAGTCGATCATCGGCCTGATCCGCCCCGAGAGCGGCGAGGTGATCGTCGACGGGCAGCGGGTCCAGTCGCTGAAGCGCGAGGCGCTGGCCCGGTTGCGCGCCACGATCGGGTACGTCTTCCAGAACGGGGCGCTGTTCGATTCGATGGACGTTTTCGAGAACATCCGCCTCGGCCTCACCGACCCCGCCCAGTTCAAGGACCTCGACTACGCCGAGTCCCGCGCCACCGAGTGCCTGCGGCTGGTCAACCTGAATCCCGACACGCTCAAGAAGATGCCGGCCGAGCTGTCGGGGGGGATGCGCAAGCGGGTGGGCATCGCGCGCGCCATCGCCGGCAAGCCCAAGTACCTCCTGTACGACGAGCCCACCTCGGGCCTCGATCCGATCAACGCCGACATCATCGACGCACTGGTGAAGCGGCTCGAACGGGAGCTCCACGTCACCAGCATCGTGGTGACTCATGACGTCCGCGGTGCGTTCCGCACCGCCGATCGCATCGCGCTGCTCACCGGTGGCAGGATCGTCGCTGTCGGCTCGCCGCAGGAATTCCGCGAGTCGGCGGTGCCCGAGGTGCAGGCATTCCTCGAGCGGGATTTCGAGATGGCCCCGCAGACGGAGACCATCCCATGAACACGTATCAGAAGGAAGTCCTGGTCGGCATCCTGGTGCTGATCGCGGCGGCGGCATTCTTCGGCGGCGCGCTCTGGCTCCGCGGCGCGTCGCTCAGCGGGCCGGACGTCAACGTGGTCTACAGCGACATCAGCAACCTGAAGGAAGGGTCGCCGGTGCGGATCTCCGGGGCGCCGGTGGGCCGGGTGTCGAGCATCACCTATCTCGGCGTGGGTCACGTCGCGGTGGGGCTCAAGTTCTCGCAACGGATCGTCGCCACCAACAAGGCCACCGCGGCGATCACCGGCATCGGCATGCTGGGCGACGAGATGATCGTCTTCGATCCGGGCAACGGCACGCCGATCGGCGCCAACGACACGATTCACGGCACCGTCTCGGCCGGGATCTTCTCCGCGGCGGCCAACTTTGCCGGTGCCGCCCAGCAGACCCTGGTGCGGCTCGATTCGATGCTCGATCCCCGGATGATCGCCGACCTCCGCAGCACGCTGGCCTCGACGAAGCAGCTGATGACCTACCTCGCCGACCAGAAGGGCGGCCCCACCGCACAGGTCAACGCCACGATGGTGGCACTGCAGGGCACCAGCGCCCGGCTCGACACGCTGCTGGCCGGTATCGATCCCCGCACGCTGCAGTCACGTATCGACTCCACCCTCCGGAGCACCAGCGACGCCACCGCCCGCCTGGCGGCGATGTCGAGCCACCTCGACTCGCTGCTGGTCGCCATCAACCGCGGCCAGGGGACGATGGGCAAGCTGATGACCGATTCGATGCTCTATGTCGACCTCCGCCACACCCTCGAATCGACCAACGCGCTGATCACCGAGCTGCAGAAGAACCCGGGGAAGATCGGCATCACCGTCCGGATTCCGTGAGGCCGTCATGAGCAACCGCCTGGAAGAGCTGATCCGCGAGGTCCTCGTCGAACTCGGCGAGGACCCCGAGCGCCAGGGCCTCAAGCTCACCCCGCACCGCGTGGAGCAGGCGCTGCGGTTCATGACCCAGGGATACCGCCAGGACGCCGGTGCGGTGATCGGTGGCGCGCTGTTCACCGAGTGCCATCACAACATGGTGCTGGTGCGTGATGTCGAGTTCTATTCGCTCTGCGAACACCACATGCTGCCGTTCTACGGCCGGGTCCACATTGCCTACATTCCCGACGGCAAGATCGTCGGGCTCTCCAAGCTGGCCCGCGTGGTCGACGTCTTTGCCCGGCGGCTCCAGGTGCAGGAGCGGATGACCGATCAGATCGTCGAGGCGCTCGAGCGGGAACTGAACCCGCGCGGCGTCGGCGTGGTGGTCGACGCGGTCCACCTCTGCATGATGATGCGCGGCGTCGAGAAGCAGAGCTCGCGGACCATCACCTCGGCCATGCGCGGCGACTTCCTCGACGACAACCGCACCCGCGAGGAGTTCCTCCGCCTGGTGCACGGCTCGAGTTGATGCAGGTCACCTTCCTCGGCACCAGCGCCGCCGTGCCCACCGTCGACCGCAACGTGTCGGCGCTCATGGTGCAGCGCGAGGGGGAACTGCTGCTGTTCGACTGCGGCGAAGGCACCCAGCGCCAGATGATGCGCTACACCGCCGGCTTCAACGTCGACGACGTCTTCTTCTCGCACTTCCACGCCGACCACACCCTGGGCCTCGCCGGCCTGCTCCGCACCATGGGGCTGCAGGGGCGCACCGCGCCACTCCGGCTCCACGGCCCCCGCGGCGCCGCCCGCCACCTCGGCGCGCTGGTGCAACTCGGAATGGAAAAGCCGAAGTTTCCGGTGGACATCTTCGAGTTGCGCCCCGGCGACACCATGCCGCGGGGTGAATACGACCTGGTGGTGGCGGCGGCGTCGCATCGCGGCGACGCGCTGTCGTACGGCATCGTGGAACACGACCGGCTGGGCCGCTTCGATCCCGACCGGGCCCGCGCCATGGGAATTCCCGAAGGCCCCGCGTGGGGCCGGCTGCATCGCGGCGAAGCGGTGGCGCTTCCCGACGGACGCACCGTCACCTCCGACGAGCTGGTCGGCCCGCCGCGCCCCGGACGGAAGCTGGTCTACACCGGCGACACCTCGCCGTGCGAAACGGTGGTGACCCTGGCGCGCGACGCCGACCTGCTGATCCACGAGGCGACGTTCGGCGAGGAGGAGCGCGAACGCGCCCGCGAGACGATGCACTCGACGGCACGCGATGCCGCGCTGGAGGCCAGGCGGGCCGGGGCGAGGCGCCTGGTGCTGACCCACATCTCGGCGCGCTACAGCCGGGAGGCTCCGGAACTGGTCGCCGAGGCGCGGGAGGTCTTTCCGGCAACCGAGGTGGCCAGGGACGGGATGGTGGTGGAGGTGGGGTTCAGGGAATAGCCACGCCTCGGCGTTCGACCCTGCCGCGGAATGCGGCATCGGCCGCTCCGGCGCCGGCGACTGTCGCCGAATGCCACGTTCTTGCCCCTCGGCCCGCTACCGCCCTATGTTTGCGGCCCCACCGCGGGGCTGTAGCTCAGCTGGGAGAGCGCTGCAATCGCACTGCAGAGGTCAGGGGTTCGATCCCCCTCAGCTCCATGGCCCGCACCGGCTTCCGGTGCGGGCATCGTTTTTGCCCCCCTCTCCGTTGGGATGTCCACTGGCCTGATTTCGATCACTCGCGCCGCCTCGGCGCTGCTCACCTCCGCCGACCGGCGAGCGGTGATGCCGAGCACCATCCGGGCGCCCGCCGCCCCCCGGTACGGATCCGCGCATTCGGGACGTGCCGGTGGGCGCGCGGGTGCCACCACGGCCGCCAGGCGCCCGCGCCAGCTGGTCGAGGGGGTGCGGCTCTCCGAGGTGGTCGGCGCGCTGTCATATGCGCTCGACATCACCGAGGGGCAGGCGGCCGGTCACGCCGCGCGCACCGCCGCCATCGGGATGCGGATCGGCGCCGAACTCGGCCTCGTCGATGAGCAGCGCAGCGCGCTCTACTACGCGCTGTTGCTCAAGGACCTCGGCTGTTCCAGCAACTCGGCCCGGCTCTCGACGATCTTCGGGGCCGACGACCTGGTGCTCAAGCACGCGTACAAGCTCACCGAATGGACCGCGACGAGAGACGCGGCGCGCTACGCGTTCAAGTACTCGGTACCGGGGCGCGGGCGGCTCGCCAAGGCCTGGCACATGCTGATGCTGGGCGCGCGCGAGAAGGGCAGCGCGCGGCAGATGACGCAGACCCGCTGCGAGCGCGGCGCCGACATCGCCCGGATGCTCGGCCTGCCGGCTGGGGCCTCGGAGGCGATCCGCGCTCTCGACGAGCACTGGGACGGGCACGGCCTGCCGTACGGCCTGAGCGGTTCGGGCATTCCGATGCTGGGGCGGATCGCCTGCCTGGCGCAGACGGTCGACGTCTTCCAGCACGCGTTCGACGTCTCCACCGCCTACGAGATGGCGCGCGCCCGGCGTGGCAGCTGGTTCGATCCGGTGCTCGTCGACTGCCTCAGCGCCTTCCAGATGGACGCCGAGTTCTGGCATCGGGTCAACAGCCCCGATCCGCTGCGCGCCGTCCGGTCGCTGGAGCCGGCCGACCGGCTGGTGATCTGCGACGACGCCAGGCTCGACACGGTTGCCGAAGCATTCGCGCGGGTCATCGACGCGAAGAGTCCGTACACCGCAACGCACTCGTCGAACGTGGCGGAAATCGCGCTCGCGATGGGCCGGGCGATGGGCATGGAAGAGTGGGAGCTGCGGACGCTGCGCCGTGCCGCGCTGCTGCACGACATCGGCAAGCTCGGTGTCCCCAACACCATCCTCGACAAGCCGGGGCCGTTGACCGCGGTCGAGATGGAAGTGATGCGACAGCATACCACCACCACCTTCGTGATTCTCAAGAAGGTGGCGCGCTTCCGCCAGTTTGCCGCGACCGCCGCGGCCCACCACGAGCGGCTCGACGGCAACGGGTACCATCTCGGACTGCGGGGCGACGAACTCGGCCGCGGTGCCCGGATCCTCGCCGTTGCCGACGTGACCGAGGCGGTGTCGGCGGATCGCCCCTACCGCGCCGGCATGCCGGTCGACGAGGTGTTCGCCATCGTGCGGCGGCTGGTGGCGCAGGGAGAGCTCTGCCCGGTCGCCGCCGAAGCGCTCGAGGCGACATTCAGCGGCATCGCGAAGCCGGCGGACGAGTCGGGCGAGGTTCGGGCGGCGTAGCGAAGGGCGCGCGCCGCCCGGAGCCCCGGGCCCATTTGTATTGCCTCACCCCTCCAGGGCGTCTACTTTTTCGCTCCCACGCTGCCCCGTGGTGTAACTGGCAACACGTCTGACTCTGGATCAGAAGACTCCTGGTTCGACCCCAGGCGGGGCAATAGGAGAGGGCGACGGATCGATTCCGCCGCCCTTCCTTTCATCCAGCCCCGGCTCACCGCCCCGCGACGAAGACCATTTCCCTCAGCTCGCACTCGCCTTCCCACTCGGGCCAGTGCGCCTGGTGCAGTGCCATGAACTTCCGCATCGTCTCGATCGCGGCGTCACGCGAAGGCGCCTCGAGGATGGCGTAGCCCCCCACCACCTCCTTGCTCTCGGCGAACGGGCCGTCGGTCAGGGTCAACTTGCCCCGCGACTGCCGGATCCGCGCCATCTGCCTGACCGTCGCCAGCCCGCCGGTCTCCACCAGCGAACCGTTCGCCAGCGACTCGGCGACGAACAGCTGCATCGCGTCCATCAGCGCCTTGGGCGGCGCCGCCTCGCCCTCCGCCGTCCTGACCAATCCCAGAAACCGCATCGTCCACCTCCGTCAGATGTTGTCGGCGACCGGTCCCCCCGGCCACAACCATACGTCGATCTGGTCCCGGCGCGATCGACATCAGGCCGGTGGAAGCCGTCCGCCCGCGGCAGGGCTGCCGGACGAGCCGCGGGCCAGGGCTCGCCGAGCAATGTTGCATAGCTGAAACATCGGGTTAGTGTTGAGGGAGTCCCCCGTCCAGAAGCTCCCGCTCCGCTCGCCCGGAGGCCTCCGTGGGTGCTGTCGCTGGCAGTATCGAGACGCTCGCCGTCGTGCTCCTGGTGGTGGTCAACGCCGCGTATGTCGGCGTCCTCCTCACCAATCGCAGTCCGCGCTTCGTCGACCGCTGGACCCGGCCGCTGTTGGTGGCCGACGGCGTGCTGATCGTCGGCGCGCTGGGCCTCCCCGTCGTGGCCTTCCTGCTCCGGCTCGGCGCCCGCGGCGTATCGGTCGCCCTGACCGCGGCCACACAGGCGTTCTCGGGGAAGTAGATTCCGCAGGCAACATTCCCGAAAGGCCCCAGCGTGTCAGAGTTTCCCGGCTTGTCGATCTTCGGCTGGTTGATCTTCGCGTGGGGCGTCGCACTGATGGCGATCGCGCTCCGCAAGGGAACCCGGAAGGAACGGGTCCATTCCCCGGTGCGTCGCGTGGCCGGCGTGCTCAACGGCGCGGTGTTCTGTTTCATCGCCGCCATCCTGATCTGGCCCGATTCGACGACCTTGCGCAACATCCTGCTCGGCGCGGCGGTGGTGGCGGGTCTGCTCAGTTGGTATCTCGGCCGCCGTTCGCGCTGAGTTGCCGCCGCCGAGCGTGTCGGGCTAGGAGTCGAGCACTTCGCGAATCTTCCGGGCCAGCGACTCGGGCGTGAACGGTTTGTGCATGAAGACAATGCCCTCCTTGAGCACGCCGTGCTGCACGACGGCATCCTCGGTATACCCGGACATGAAGATCACCTTCAGCCCCGGCCGGCGCGCGACCAGGTGCCTGCTCAGCTCGGGGCCGCTCATGGTCGGCATGACGACGTCGGTCAGCACCACGTCGATCGACGGGTTTGCGTCGAATACCGCCATTGCTTCCCTGGCGTCGGCCGCGACCAGCACGGTGTAGCCGTAGCGGAGCAGCGCCTTGCTGGCGAGTTCCCGAAGCTCCTCGGCGTCTTCGACGACCAGCACGGTTTCGTGCGGCTCCGCATGTCGGGTGGCCGGAGCCACCCGGAGCGGGGCTGCTTCCGCCCGGCTGCGCGGCAAGTACACGTTGAACGAAGTGCCCCGGCCGACCTCGCTGTAGACACCGATGCTCCCGCCCGACTGCTTCACGATTCCATCGATCGTCGCGAGGCCAAGACCGGTGCCCTTGCCGACATCCTTGGTGGTAAAGAACGGCTCGAACAGGTGATCCCGGACTTCTGGCGTCATCCCGGTCCCGGTGTCGGTCACGCTCAGCGCCGCGTAGTCGCCCGGTCTTGCTGTGGGATGGCTGGCGACGTACGCCTCGTCGAGTTCGACCGGGGCGGTGGCGATCGTGAGGGTGCCGCCCGCGGGCATGGCGTCCCGGGCGTTCACCGCCAGGTTCATCACGACTTGCTGCAGCTGGCCGCGGTCGACATTGACCGTCAACGGTTCGCGATGCGTCGCCAGCACGACAGCAACATCCTCGCCAATGAGGCGTTGCAGCATCGGCAGCATCTCGGCCACCACGGCGTTCAGGTCGAGCAGCTCCGGATCGATGATCTGCTTGCGGCTGAAGGTGAGCAGCTGTCGGGTGAGCCCGGCGGCCGTCATGCCGGCCTTCTGGATCTCTTCGATATTGCCACGGATCGGATCGTCCGGGGGGATGTCCTGCAACACCAGCTCGCAATAGCCGAGAATGGCCGTGAGCAGGTTGTTGAAGTCGTGGGCGACTCCGCCAGCCAGGCGCCCGACGGCCTCCATCTTCTGCGCCTGCTGATACTGTTCCTCGAGGGTGCGGCGTTCGGTGATATCGATCGAGACGCCGATGCCACGGATCGGCTTGCCCCGTGCGTCCAGTGCGACCCGGCCCGCGCCGCTCAGCCAGCGGATTCTGCCGTCGGGCAGGATCGCCCGGCCCAGCGTCGTGAAGTCCGCCCCGGTCTGCTCGGCGTGCCGGATGACATCGATCGTGGCCTCCCGGTCGTCCGGGTGAATGAGTGCCATGAAGGCCTCGAACGTTCCGCCGAACGTGCCGGGCTGCAGGCCGTACTGCGCCTCGAGAATCGGGGACCAGGTGATTGTGCCGGTCCGGTAATCGGCGTCCCAGATGCCGACATTCGCGTTTTCGAGGGCAAATCGCACCCGCTCCTCGCTGGCCCGCAACGCCTCGGTCGTGTGATGGCGCTCGATGCCTTCAGCGAGGTGGTCGGCAACGAATGCCAGCGTGGAGATCACCGAAGCGGAGGGTGGTGTCCGGAAGAAGAGCGCCATCACGCCGACCACCCGATCGTTGACGATCAGCGGGTGGCCCGCGAACGCCGTGATGCCCTGTTGTCGCGCCCAGTCCCGCCCGGCGATGTCGAGATTGTCCATGGGGGCGTTGCTGGTTCGGGGCGCCCGGCCGAGCGCGATCTGCCCGATGTCGAATTCGCCCAGCGCGATGCGGTCATACGGACCGGGGCGGGGGGGCGTCGATCCGGCACTGGCCTGCAGCTCGAGCACCCCGGCGGCAGTGTCCAGGGTCCAGATGCTGGCAAGCCCGGCACCCAGATGCGTCACGAGGGCTTCGGCACAGCGTTGCAGTGCTTGCGGGAGTGAGTCGACGGTGGACAGCGACAGGCTGATGGTGGCACGCAGCGCCGCCAGCTGCATCCGCGCTCGCACTTCCTCTTCGGCCTGCCGCCGTTCGGTAATGTCCTGCTTGACAGCGACGAAATGGCTGATCTCGCCACGGGCGTCACGAACCGGCGTGATCGATTGCTCTTCCACGTAGAGGCTGCCGTCCTTGCGACGGTTGATGAGCTCGCCGCGCCAGACGTTGCCGGCGACGATCGTAGCCCAGAGTTCCTCGTAGAACGCCCGGTCCTGCTGACCGGACCTGACCAGATCGCGAGGATTGCGTCCCAGCGCTTCCGTGGCCGTGTAACCCGTCAATTCGGTAAATGCCGGATTGACCCACACGATGGCACCGTCCCGATCGGTGATGACGATGCCGTTCACCGTCGCACCGAGGGCGGCGGCTTGCAGGTGCAGCGTCGTCTCGACCTGCTTGCGACTGGTGATGTCGCGGACATTGCACTGAATGACCCGCTGACCGTCGGCGACGTACACATTGCTGACGAACTCGACCGCGATCGACCGGCCATCCCTGGTTTCGAGTGGCAAGTCCTCATAGCGAAGGTATTCATGAGCCTGCAGGTCCTTGAACGCGACCTTGCTCTTGCTGACGTCTTCGAACGGGCCGATCTCCCAGAGCTTCCTCCCGACCATGTCCGCCCGGGAATAGCCCAGCAATTGCGTCAGGAACGGGTTGACGTCGACAATCTCTCCGCTGCTGGCGTCGAGAATGAGTATGCCGTCCTGCGCCGCCTCGAAGAGTCGGCGGTACCGGGTTTCGGAGGCGCGGAGGGAGGCGCCCGGCTCCGGCTGGCCAGCCGGCCCGGCCTGGAGTCTGGCCAACGCCTGGCGCAGTTGCACCAGCTCGTCGATCAACTGCTTCTTGGTTCTGGCAGCGTCGTTCATGGCATCCCTTCGCGGTCGCATCGGACCGCCGGCACTCTCGGATTGCCCATGAGGCAATGCGAAGGAACCATTGCCGCAAGGTACCGCCGGGTACACCGGTGGGCGAGAAGGACGTCAGAATGTTCGGTACCCGATGGGTCGTCGCCGCGGCACGGTGAGCTTCCCGGCCGTGCCGCGGCGGATGGTATCTTCAGCGGAGTCAGCCGGGTCGGCGGAACGTGCCCGGTCAGCGACCACTGTCGGGGCCATTGCCGTCCGCGACGGGTGGCACACCACGAACGGCTCACGGTCGACATGAACCCGCATATCACTCTCATCACACTTGCCGTCTCCGACCTCGACCGCGCGGTCCGCTTCTACCGCGACGGGCTTGGCCTGCCAACAAAGGGCGTCGTCGGCACCGAATTCGAGCACGGCGCGGTGGCGTTCTTCCAGTTGCAGTCCGGGCTCAAGCTCGCGGTCTGGCCGCGGGAGAGCCTGGCGCACGACACCGGCCTGCCGGTCGGTGCATCGTCACCCACCGAACTGACCATCGGCCACAACGTCGCGAGCAAGGCGGAGGTCGACAGGTTGATGGCGCAGGCTTTGGCGGCCGGTGCCACCATCCTCAAGCCGGCGCAGGACGCGTTCTGGGGCGGCTATTCCGGGTACTTCCAGGACCCCGATGGGCACATCTGGGAAGTGGCGTGGAATCCGGACGCGGCGTTCTGAGGGCGGGGCCGGCCACGCGGCATCGGCCGTCCTGTCACATCACGGATGTCGAAATCGGCGGGGCGGCTCCGACTCCTGCCTGAAGCGCCACCAACGGCGCCCCGAACCGAAGGAGCCAGAGCCATGAAGTACATGATGATGATGAACACCCCGGCCGGAAAAACCGGCGACTACCAGATCAACAACTGGGCGCCGGAGGACTTCAGGGCACACATCGCGTTCATGCTGGACTTCAACGCACGGCTGCAGAAGGCCGGCGAGTTCGTCGACGGGCAGGGGCTGACGCCGCCCAACCAGGCAAAGCTGGTCCGCGCCGGCAAGGACGGCGAGCCGATCACCGACGGCGTCTTCCCGGAGACCAAGGAGTTCCTCGCCGGCTTCTGGATCATCGATGTCGCTTCGCCGGAACGCGCATGGCAATTGGCCGCCGAAGTCTCTGCCGCGCCGGGGCCCGGCGGCAAGCCGCTCAACATGGCGATCGAACTCCGCCCGGTCATGGCAGGGCCGCCGCCGGAAGCGTGAACCCGGACCCGCCGTCAACCGATGCCGCCCTGCGCCTGCTGCGCGATGCCGCGCCGCAGGTGCTCGGCGTGCTGGCCCGCCGCTACGACGATTTCGATGCGGTAGAGGACGCGGTGCAGGACGCGCTGATCGCCGCGAGCGAGCAATGGCCCGCCGCCGGCATTCCCGACAATCCGCGGGGTTGGCTCTGGCAGGTGGCCCGCCGCCGTCTCGCCGACACCGCGCGGAGTGACGCGGCAAGGCGACGGCGCGAAGCGGCGATGACCGACCAGGCGTTCGTGCCACCACCCGACGGCGAGTTGGGGATCGATCGCGACGACACCCTGGCGCTGCTGTTCATGTGCTGCCATCCGTCGCTCACGCCGGCGTCGGCGATCGCCCTCACCCTGCGCGCGGTGGGCGGCCTCACCACCGCCGAGATCGCCAGCGCCTTCCTGGTGCCCGAGCCGACGATGGGGCAGCGGATCTCGCGCGCCAAGCAGACCATCAGGGAGTCGGGGGTGGGTTTCGAGGTGCCGGGTGGCGAGGCGCGTGCCGCACGCCTTGGCGCCGTGCGCCACGTCCTCTACCTGATGTTCAACGAGGGCTACACCAGCAGCGCGGGCGACGCGCTGTTGCGCGTCGACCTGTCGAACGAGGCGATCCGCCTGGCACGCTTGCTCCACGTGCTCGCGCCGGACGACGCCGAGACCACCGGATTGCTGGCGTTGCTGCTGCTCACCGACGCGCGCCGGCCGGCACGCACCGGCCCGGGCGGCGAACTGATCCCGCTCGACGAGCAGGACCGGAGCCGCTGGAACCGGCAGATGGTCGAGGAAGGGGTGGCGCTGGCGCGCGCCGCCCGGTCGCGGGGAGCCATCGGCGCGTATCAGTTGCAGGCAGCCATCGCGGCGCTTCACGACGAAGCGCCGAGCACCGCCGCGACCGATTGGCGGCAGGTCATGGCGCTCTACGCGGCGCTCGGCGACCTCACCGACAACCCGATGGTGCAACTGAACCACGCGGTTGCGGCGGCGATGGTGTACGGGCCCGACAAGGGGCTCGCGCTGATCGCCGGAATCTCCGACGACCCGCGCATCCGGGGGCACTACCGCGTCGACGCGGTACGCGGGCACCTGTACGAGCTGGCCGGCGACATGAAACGCGCCGCCGAGCACCTGCGCGCGGCGGCGGACGGCACGCGGAGCGGGCCGGAGCGCAACTACCTGTTGGCGAGGGCGGCGAGGCTCGCGACACCCGGCGCCCGGTGATCCCGGAGCCGGCGCCGCGCGACGCGGCACCGGCCGTGCGTCAGCGGTCCAGCGCCTCCCGCACCCGCTGCGCCAGAAGGTCGGGCGCAAACGGCTTGCGCAAGAGCCGGTCTCCCGGCCCCGCGAAACCCGACCGCGTCATCATCTCGTCGGTCGACCCCGAGATGTAGAGCACCTTGAGTGCAGGCCGCAGCCGGGTCAGCTGGTCGGCCAGCGCCGGGCCGCTCATCTCCGGCATCACCACGTCGGCCACCAGCAGCGAAATGTCTCCGGCGTAATGGCGCGACGCCGCCAGCGCCTCCCCGCCGTTGGCGGCGCTCAGCACGGTGTAGCCGCGGTCCTGCAGCAGCCGGGTCACCAGCTCGCGCACCGGCGTGGTGTCATCGACAACCAGCACCGTTTCGTTGCCGCGCGGGTCGGGAATTGCCGCTCCGGTGCCGGGCAGTGGCGGCGGCGCCGTCGCTCGCTCGACGCGGGGCAGGTAGATCTCGAACGTGGTGCCGCGGCCCATCCGGGTGTCGACCACGATGAAACCGCCGCTCTGCTGCACAATGCCGAAGACGGTGGCGAGTCCCAGCCCGGTGCCCTTGCCCAGTTCCTTGGTGGTGTAGAACGGCTCGAAGATCCGTTCCTTGACGGCGCTGCTCATGCCGGTGCCGGTGTCGGTCACCGACAGCATCACGTACGGCCCGGGGTGCGCGCCAACGTGGGTCCGGGCGAAGGCGTCGTCGATGGTCAGGTTCGATGCCCGGAGGGTGAGCGTGCCTCCCGCCGGCATGGCGTCGCGCGCGTTCACCGCGAGGTTGGCGATGACCTGCTCGAGCTGGGTCGGATCGGCGCGGACGACGCCGAGGTCCGGCTCGCACTCGATCTGCACCTCCACATCGGCGCCGACCATCCGTTCCAGCAGGCGCCGCATCGCGCCGACCACCTCGTCAAGGCGCAGGTCGCGCGGTGTCAGCACCTGGCGGCGGCTGAACGCCAGGAGCTGCCGGGTGAGGTCGGCCGCCCGGCGCGCCGCGTTGAGCATCTCTTCAACATCGGCGCGCTCGGCACGATCGGCTTCGAGGGTGTCGAGCGCCAGCTGCCCGGAGCCGATGACCACGGTGAGGAGGTTGCTGAAGTCGTGCGCAATGCCACCGGCGAGGCGCCCCACCGCTTCCATCTTCTGGGCCTGGCGCAGCTCCTCCGCGAGGCGCACCCGCTCGGTGACGTCGACGATGTTCGACAGCAGGTAGCGGACGCCGTCCTCCTCGAATTCGGCGAGCGAGAGTTCCGCCTCGAACGGCTCGCCGTCGAGCCGGTGCATCGGCACGGGAAGCCGCTGCCCGAGCCCCTGCCGCATCACGTTGATGATGTGGCTGTGGCGGTCTTCGGCGGTGACCATGCCGATCTCGACCGAGGTCTTTCCCACCATCTGGTCGAACGACGTGCCGTGCATCAGGCGCAGCAGCGCGGCGTTGACGTCGACGAACCGGCCGGTGTCGTGCTCGCTGACGGCGAGTCCGACCGGGCTGCGCCGGAAGATGGTTGCGAACTTCTGGTTCGACGCCCGCAGTGCCGCTTCCGACTGGAGTGCGGCGGTGACGTCGAGAAACGCGGAGATCATGATGCGGCGGTTCGCGATCACGGTCAGGGTCGACGCCGACCGGAGCGTCAATTCGCGCCCATCGCGTGCCCGCAGCGTGAGGTCGATGTCGCGGGTCAGGCCGCCGGCCGCCTCGACCGCCGCGAGGTGACGCCGGCGATCCTCCGGGTCGAGCCAGATGCCCAGCTCGGCGCTGGTCCTGCCGATCGCCTCGCTCCGCGAGTAGCCGAAGACCTCGGTGAACTCGTCGTTGACGTCGAGCAGTTCGCCGGTGGCGGCGTCGCTCACCGTCAGCCCGGCCGGCGCCGAGCTGAACACGATCGAGAACTTGTGCTCCGACTCGCGCAGCGCGGCATAGGAGCGGTCAAGCCGCGCCCCGATGTTGCGACCGATGTAGACGACCACCGCGACCGTCACCAGCAGCGAGACCATGGTGTTCAGCGCCGAGGCGAGCGACTGGGAGTGCCCCGCGAAGAGGGTGATCATCGCCACGTCGGTGAGGACGACCGCGAGCGCCACCGCCGGCAGCAACCAGCGCAGCATCATCGACGGCACCGACGGGCCGCTGATCAGCCGCGTCGGCCAGACGTCGGGGCCGTTCGCCGCCATGATGCCGAGGGCAGCGACGAACGCGATGCAGCTGGAGGTCACCGAAACCGGCTGCACGCCGAGGACCGTGAACACCGGAGCGCCGTAGAGCAGGCCGAGCGGGAACGCCAGGCAGAGCGCCCCGATCAGCATCGCGATGGTGTTCGACAGCCACTGCCAGCGCCCGGTGGCGGTGCAGAGGATCGCCACGGTGAACGCGGTGACGCCCACGGCCCCGATCGGCCGCGCGGCGGTGAGCGCCGCCGCGGTGCCGCCGGTGATCGGGATCCGTGCCGCCCGCAGCACCAGATCGGCGACCGCGAGAATCAGCGCCACCGTTGCGGGGATGATCTGCGCCAGGCGCACCGCCATGGTCGGGCGGCGGAACGACGTGGCGAATATCGAGCATCCCAGCGCGACGGTCGCGGCGGCCACCCACGGCGCCATGGTCGACGCACCCGGCGGGTAGACCGGCAGCCACTGCTGTCCGACGAGCTGTCCGAGGCCACCGATCGCGCCGACGACAGCGCACACGCCGCCGCATGTCGCCGCGGTCATCGCGAAGCGCCGGGCGGTTTCGGGCCGCCGGAGCACCGGATGCGTGTCGTATTCGATCGAGCCCCGCAAAGGGATGCTCATGAGAAATTCCCGGGGGAGCTTCAAGTAGCCGGGGACCCGGCGCGCGGCGCAACCCCCGGTGGCTCCGCTCCGGTATAGTTTCCGTCACTTCCTTCGCTGCGACCATCAACCAGAGCATCGACCGATGGAGCCCGGGATGTCGCGTGGGTTGCGACGAACCATGTTCACCGGACCGGAACGCACCGCACTGCGCGATGCGCTGGTCGAGTCCGCCCGGGCCGACCCGCGCATCACGGCGGCGGCGTTCACCGGCTCGACGGCTCGCGACACGCAGGATGAATGGTCCGACATCGACCTGGCGCTGGCGGTCGGTGCGGCGGCCGATCGCAACGCCGTAATCGCCGATTGGACGGATCTGCTGTATCGCGAGCATGGCGCCGTTCACCATGTCGACATCGGCGCCGCCGGTGCCACGTTCCGGGTCTTTCTCCTCGCCAGCACGTTGCAGGTCGACATCTCCTTCTGGCCCGAGGCCACCTTCGGCGCGCTCGGCAGTGCGTTCCGGTTGGTCTTCGGCGTGCCCGGTTCGCCACCTTCTCCGCCCGCCGCCGACGTGGCCACGATGCTCGGCATGGCATGGCTCCATGCCCTCCACGTGCGCTCCAGCCTGGCGCGCGGGCGCTTGTGGCAGGCCGAGCTGATGGTGGCCGGTATGCGCGAGCAGTTGCTGATGCTCGCGTGCCGCCGACACGGCCTGCCGGCGGCGCACGGACGGGGAGTCGATCAACTGCCCGAGGCAGTGCGCGACAGCTTTGCGGCGACGCTGGTCGGCTCGCTCGATCCGACCGGACTGCGCCGCGCCCTCGGTGTCCTCTGCGAGATCATGCTCGACGAGGCCGCCGCGATCGACAGCGCCCTGGCGGGGCGGCTGGCGGGACCGGTGGCGGAGATTGCGCGCGACGGCTGCTCGACGCAACGGCGGCGGCGGACGCGACCAGCGGGCGCGCGGTGGCCGAGAGGGCGCCTGCGGTCGCCGGCAGCGGGGCCGCTGTCGAACGCCGCGCCCCGGTGGTTGCCAACATCGAGCTGGAGGCGACCGGAAGCGGCCGAGCTGGCGCCATCACCGGCCCGGCGCCGAGCGCAACGCCGGACGCTGCCCCGCACACCGGAGCTGCGGTCGTTGACAGGGGTCCTGCGGTCGCTGACAGGGGTCCCGCGGTCGCTGACAGGGGTCCCGCGGTCGCTGATCGGGGTCCTGCGGTCGCTCACAGCGGTTCCGCGGTCGCCTGAACCGGGCTGGTGGTTGCCCACACCGGGGCTGCGGTCTCCGACAGCGAGCCCGCTGATCGACACAGCGATGCGACTCCCCCCGCGAGGCACCGCGTGGTACATTCAAATTGGCTGCAAATCACACCCACCGTGTATGCATTCACGACAGCTCCGGGCACGACGACCGATACATCCTTCGTGCCGCACGTCGTGTCATACCGGTTGCACTGCCAGTGGAGGTATCGCGAATGCTGCAGGTCTCCCTGTCGCTGTCGCTCGACGGCTTTGCCGCCGGCCCGGACCAGGATCTCGAACATCCGCTCGGTGTCGGCGGGCAGGAGATCATGGACTGGGTCTTCCCCACTGATATGTGGCGGCGGATGCACGGCCACGGCCCGGGCGAGGCCGGCGTCGACAACGAGTTCGCGCAGCGCGGCTTCGAGAACATCGGCGCGTGGATCCTCGGGCGGAACATGTTCGGCCCGATCCGTGGCGCCTGGCCCGACGAGCAGTGGCGCGGCTGGTGGGGTGAGGAGCCGCCCTATCACGTGCCGGTGTTCGTGCTGACGCACCATGCGCGGGCGCCGTTGCCGATGCAGGGTGGCACCGAGTTCCGGTTTGTCACCGGTGGTGTGGACGCGGCACTGGCGATGGCCGTCGAGGCGGCAGCGGGAAAGAACCTGCGAGTCGGCGGTGGCGCCGCCACGGTCCGGCAGTTCCTGAAGCGGCAGCTGGTCGACGAGCTGCACCTGGCGTCGATGCCGGTGCTGCTGGGCCGGGGTGAATCACTCTTCGCCGGGCTCGACATGCGGGCGCTGGGCTATCGCGTGGTCGAGCGGCGGGCCGGCGAGCGCGCGACGCACCTGGTGATCGGGAAGGGCACGGCGGTCGCCGCATAGATCGCCACTGCGCTCGAGCTGCTCTTCGGAATCCACTTCAGGGAGGTCCTCATGCGCCTGCACCATGGTCTGATTGTCCTCGCCATCGCCGCGCCGGTCCGTGCCAGGGCCCAGGGCGCCACCACGCCGACCGATGCCGCGCCGCCAGCCCGGGCCACGACCCGAATCGCCCTGCCGGTGCAATCGGTCACCCTGTTCTCGTCGGGCGTCGGCTACTTCGAGCACGCCGGCACGGTCCACGGCAACGCAACAGCGGAACTGCGGTTCACCACGGCGCAGATCAACGACGTGCTCAAGTCGCTCACGCTGCAGGACTTCGACGGCGGCAGGATCGGCGCGGTGACCTATCCGTCGCAGGACCCGGTCAGCCGGACACTGCGGAGTTTCGACGTGGACCTCACCGGCAATCCGGCGATGGCCTCGCTGCTCAATCAGCTGCGTGGCGCCAGAATCACGGTCGTCGCGCACGGTGCGAGCGTCACCGGAACGATCCTCGGCGTGGAGTCGCGCCGCACCGCGGTCGACCAGGGCATGCCGGTCGAGACACCCGTACTGAACGTGGTGACCGGAGCGACGATCCGATCGATCGAGCTGCCGGCGGTCACGTCGCTGTCGCTGGACGATGCGCGACTGCAGCAGGAACTCAGCAGGGCGCTCGAGGCGCTGAACCAGGCGCGGGACCAGGACCGCAAGCCGGTGGAGATCGACTTTACCGGCCGCGGCGACCGGCGGGTCCGGGTGGGCTACGTGGTGGAGACACCGATCTGGAAGGCCAGCTATCGCCTGCTGCTCGGTGAGCACAACGCCCGGTTGCAGGGATGGGCCATCGTCGACAACCAGACCGACGGCGACTGGACCAACATCACGTTGTCGCTGGTGAGCGGCCGGCCCGAATCGTTCATCATGGACCTCTACCGCCCGCTGTACGTGCAGCGCGACACGGTGGTGGCGGATCTTTATCGCGGGCTCCACCCCCAGCTGTACGCGCCCGGCATCCCGACCGGTTCAGCGCGGAATTTGCCGGCAGCGCCGGGAGGGGTCCGCAGCCAGGCGCCGACGCTGGGCCTGGCGGTGAATGCGTTCGAAGACGCCCGCGTCGCCATTGGCGCCGCGTCGTCTGGGTTCGGTTCTGCGGCAGGCGGCGTGGCCGACACCGCGGTGGCGGCCATGCGGCTTGGCACCCTGTTCCATTACACCATTCCCGACGTGACCCTGGCGCGACGGCAGTCGGCGCTGCTGCCGATTGTGGTCGACACCGTGCCAATCGAACGAGTGGCCATCTACAACGCATCGGTGCTGGCGACCCACCCGCTCGACGGCGTCCGGCTGCGGAACACCACCGGGAAGGACCTGCTGCAGGGGCCGGTGACCGTGCTCGATTCCGGGAGCTATGCCGGTGACGCGAGAATCGCCGACCTTCCCGCGGGCGACAGCCGGTTCTTGAGCTATGCGGTCGACCTCGACGTGGTGGTCAACCGGATCGAGCACCCGATCGTCGACGTGCTGATCGGCGCGAAGATCTCCAACGGCGCGTTGCTGGTGAAGCGGAAGTCCCGGCTTGTCCGGGTGTATGACATCGACAACCGGGGCAAGACCGACAAGACCGTGATCGTCGAGGAACCGCGGACCTTTGCCTGGAGCCTTGCGGACAGCGCGAAGCCGGCCGAAACGACGGCGAGTGTCTATCGATTCGACCAGCCGGTGGCCGCGGGAAGGACCGCGAAGCTCACCGTGACACAGGAGAGCAACCTCTCGACCACCGTCGAGCTGGTGCCGGCACACATCAACACGCTGCTCACCTATTCGCAGGCCGGCGAGGTCCCGGTGGAGGTTCGTAACGCAATTGACAAGGCGGTCGGCCTGATGCGCCGGGTGACCGACCTCCGGGCGCAGGTTGCCAGCCGGGATTCGTCGCTGGCAGAAGTCACCAGGGAGCAGCAACGGATTCGCGACGACATGAACGCGGTGGACCGGGCCTCGAAATACTACCAGCGGCTGCTGGCCAAGCTGAACGATCAGGAGTCGACGATCGAACAGTTGCAGAAGGAACGCGCCGACCTGATGACCCAGCGCGATGCGGCGCAGAAGGCGCTCGACGAATTCGTTGCCGGACTGACAGTGGGGTGAGCGAGCCCCGCGGGATTCGACCTGGCGGGTGACCGTGCTATGATGCCTATGGCCGCCCGATTCCTGGCGGCGCCGACGACGCCACAGTGCGTCGTCGGTTCTCGTCGTTTCTGGCAGAGAGGAGCACACCATGGCCGCAGTCGACGAAGTCCGCGCTGCTTCCCGCGAGTTCCACCGAGCGTTGTGCAAGCCCCGGAAGCGCAACGCCAGGAAGCTGCGATCGAGAGCCTGAGGCCAGCGGCAATGCCACATTCCCATTGGTTGAAGCGTTGGGCCGTGATCGGAGCGGCCGGGGTGCTGGGGGTCGTGACACTCCCGGCGCCCGGGCCGGCGCAGGCGCCGGTGCAGCCGTCGTCGCTGGAGCAATTCCTCCGGCAGTCGATCGGGCTCTCGCCATCGCAGATGAACGACGTCTCGGCCGGAAAGCCTGTCGTCAAGGTGCTCGGCTCGCCGGATCGCAACGAGGTGGCGGTGTTCGGCATCGTGGCGGTCGGTGTGCCGAGGTCGTTCTACGTGCAGCGCGCCACCGACTTTCCGTCGTCACTCCGTGATTCCTGGCGCAAGCAGCTGGGATTGTTTTCCGATCCCGCGGCGGCATCGGATGTCGCCGGGTTCATCCTGCCGCACGACGACGTCACGGCGCTGGCACACTGCTCACCGGGATCGTGCAGCGTGAAGGTTTCGACCGCGGCGATGCGCGCCCTGCGTCCCGCGCTTGCCGGCCCGGCCTCGCCCGACTCGGTGGCCACCGCCTACTTCCGGCGGCGGATGATCGCCTACGTGAATGCCTACCGCGCGCACGGCGACTCGGCGCTCATTGTCTATGACGATCGGAAGGATTCGACCGCGGCCATCTCGGTGTTCACCGAGATCCTGTCGCACTCGCCGTACATGTACCAATACGCGCCGTCGCTCGAACGGTACCTGGAGAACTATCCGGCAGACCGGCCGAGCGGCGTGCATGACGCCATCTTCTGGGCGAACGAGGACTTCCCGAGGCTCAAGCACACCCTCACCCTGGTTCACGCCGTGGTATATGCCCCGCCGGAGTTGCCGGGGCGGACGTTCATCGTGCAGAAGCTGCTCTACTCCGATCACTACATGGACGGAGGCCTGGATTTTGACGCCGTGGTGGACCGCCCGGGCCCGGCGCGCGGTGTCTGGGTGGTGTCGCTGCGGCGGCTGCATTTCGACCACCTGCCGGGCGGCATCCTCAACCTGCGAGGCAGGGTGATCGGCGAATTCCGCGACCGGCTCTCGCAGTGGCTGCGTCAGACCCGGGCAGCCACCGAACAGGCGTACCTGAAGAGGGCGGGACCGGCCGGCCATCCGCCGGGTTGATCACCGTGGCGGATCGCGCCAGAGCGTCCCGCCCTTGACCAGCCACGACAGGCCGAACGCCCAGAGCGCGAGGGTTTCGAGCACGAAGGTGGGACGAAGCTCGGCGTAGCGGGTACTGAGGCCGGTCGCGTCGAGCAGTGGAATCAGTGCAACACATACCAGCATCACGACGCCGCAGGTGCGATAGACCCGGTTCCGGATCAGCTTGGCGTCGGTGGGGCGAGGTCCGCCCCGGGTGAACCGGAACGACGAGATGTAGGCCAGCAGCAGGAAGAAGCACGCCGCCGCAATGAAGTGGAGTCGGTGCTGCCAGCCGGGATGGACTGACGGCACGAGTGCCACCACCACGGCGCTCATCCCGGCAACGCGGGTGACGGTGTCGTCGTGGATGTCGTACCCGTGATAGGTGAAGAGAAAGCAGCCGATCGCGCAGAGGCACCCGACCAGCGCGTCGCGCGCCCGGAGCGAGTAGTAGGCGCTGATCGACGGCAGCCAGAGGTGGTCGCCGAGCAGCCCCCACGTGAACAGGATGATCGGCAGGGCGACGCCGAGAATTCCGAGGGCCCGGCGCAGGGTCAGGTAGGATGTGGCGAGTCTCGGTCCGGCGCGCATCGGGCGCACGAAGTACCTCCCATCGCGCAAGATGTGCCGGCGCGCCGGCATTCGCCACCGGGGCAGGAGCGCGTCGGAAGTGACGGTGGAGCGGCACTGTATCCGGCCCGGCGGTATGTTTGTCCGGGCGTGAGCAGTGGCTCCGGCGCTGAAGATCAAGCGGTGGTAAGCGGAGGGGTCTGATGTCCGATATCCCGTCGTCGCCTGCTCCGCCTACCGCCGCCGGCCACCGTCCGGCGATCATCGCGGGGTTTCTCGGCTGGACCCTCGACGCATTCGACTTCTTCGCGGTGGTCATGTGTCTGGGCGCCATCGGCAAGGAGTTTGGCCGGACCGACGCGGCGGTGGCGTTCTCGCTCACGCTCACGCTGGCGTTCCGGCCGGTCGGCGCGTTCATCTTCGGGCTCCTGGCCGATCGCTACGGGCGGCGCCTGCCGCTCATGCTCGACCTCGTCTTCTTCTCCATTGTCGAAGTGCTCACCGGGCTGGCGCCCAGCTTTACCGTCTTCCTGGTGCTGCGCGCGCTGTACGGCATCGGGATGGGAGCGGAATGGGGGGTGGGAGCGTCGCTGGCGATGGAGAAGGCCCCCTCCAACCGGCGCGGCATCCTCTCGGGGCTGCTGCAGGAGGGATACGCCTTCGGCTACCTGCTGGCCGCGGCGTGCTACTTCGTCGTCTTCCCGCGCTTCGGCTGGCGGCCGATGTTCTTCATCGGCGGGCTGCCGGCGCTGCTCGCCATCTATGTGCGCTACCACGTCAAGGAGTCGGAGGTCTGGGAAAAGGTTCGCCACACCTCGTGGCGCTCGCTATTTGGCGAGATCGGCGCCAACTGGAAGCTGGTGCTCTACATCACGCTGCTGATGGCGATGATGAACGCCGTCTCCCACGGAACCCAGGACCTCTATCCCACCTTCCTGCAGCGCGACTGGGGTTTCACGCCGCAGCTGCGCGCGGCGCTGACGGCGTTCTCGATGGTGGGTGCCATTGCCGGTGGCATCGTGACCGGAATGATCTCCGACCGGGTGGGCAGGCGCCGCGCGATTGTCACGACGCTGCTGCTGGCAGTGGTCGCGGTGCCGCTCTGGGCGTTCGCGCCGACGCTGACCCTGTTGTGGGTCGGTGCCTTTGTCATGCAGTTCATGGTGCAGGGCGCGTGGGGGGTGATCCCGGCCCACATCACCGAACTGTCGCCCGACGGCGTGCGGGGGTTTCTCCCCGGGTTTGCCTACCAGTGCGGTGCGTTGCTGGCCGGGCTGGTGCCGCTGCTCGAGGCGCGCGTCGCCGAGCACATGAGCTACGCGCGCTCGATGGCCAGCATCGGTGCGGTGCTGTTCGTGGTGGCAGCACTGGTGGTCTGGCTCGGGAAGGAGCGGCGCGCCGTCCACTTCGGCGGTTAGCGCGGCAGCGTCCGCTCAGCGCGCGGCGATATGCCCGTCCAGCCACCCTTCGATGTCGGCCATGACCTGCTCGCGTCCGGTGTCGTTGAGCAGGTCGTGGTAGGCGCCCTGGTACAGCTTGAGGGTCTTGTCACTTGCGCCGGACTGGGCGTAGAACTGCTCGCCCCCCTTTGCCGACGCCGCCTTGTCTCCGGTGCCGTGCAGGATCAGCGTCGGGAGGGTCATCGACGGGAAGAGGTGCTCGAGTTTTTCGTCGGCGCGGACCATCGCCGCCAGCGTCTGGCTCGGCTGCGTCTCGTGGGCAATGAGCGGATCGTCGTTCATCCGCTTGACCGCCGCCGGATCGCGCGAGAACTCCTCGTTCTTGAGGTGGAGGATGTGGGCATGCGGCGCGACGTGGGCCAGCCCCTTGAAGACGGCGAGCGCAAAGTCGGGTGCCGGGACCTTGAACGCGAAGCTCTCGGAGATGAGGCCCGCAAGCGCATCCTGGTGTCCGGCCGCATAGAGGCAGGCGACGACGCCCCCGGCGCTGTGGCCGAGGATGAATAGCGGCAGCCCGGGGTGGTGAGACCGCGCGTGCGCGACGAGTGCGCCGGCATCGCTCACGTAGTCGTCGAAGTCGGCGACATAGAAGCGTTCCCCGTCGGACCGCCCGCGCCCCCGCAGGTCGACGGCGTACGTCGCCAACCCGCGCGCGGCGAGCCGCTCGCCAACCCACGAGTAGTAGCCGCTGTGGGAGTTGAAGCCGGGAATGATGGCGACCACGGCGCGGGGGTCGCGGGAGGTGCTCCAGCCCCGATAGAAGAGGCTGAGGCCGCCGTTCGAGAGGTGTCCGGTGGTTTCCATGGGGCTGATGTATAGTTTGTGCGGTCCGCCGCGTCTTGTCCGATTTGTCGATCATGGTCCGCCGTATCGGGGGCGCGAGTAACAATCCGGTCGCGACGTTGCCGGGAGCGATCCATGGGTCGACTTCAGGATTTCGGCGAGGTGCTGGGCGGTCGGCTGCACGCCGAGCATCGTCCGGCGATCACCGCCAGGGCATTGCCCGCCGCGGAGGCCACCGTGGCGGAGGTGTGGTCGGAGCGGCCGACGTTGCAGCGGTCGGACCCGATGCCGTTCGACACGGCATATGTCGCCGTGCTGCAGTTGCGCGATTATCCCCGGCACGAATGGTGGGAGGACGGCCGCCAGGCGCCGCGCACCGGGCTTCGCGCCGGCGACATGACGCTGTACGACCTGCGGCGCGACCCGCGGTTCACCATCAACAGCCCGTTCCACTCGGTGCACGTGCACCTGCCGCTGGCGTTGCTCTCGGCGGCGCGTCGGGACTCGGGCGGGTCGCCGCTGACCGGGATGCGCTGGAACCCGGGGCAGGGTGTCGACGATCCGGTCTTCCGGCACCTGGCGCTGGCGCTCCGGCCGGCGCTGGCACGACCGGGCGAGGCGAGCCGGCTGCTGGTGGATGCGGTGGTGCTCGCCATCGCGGCCCACGTCGCACTGACGTACGGCGCCCCGGGGTCGGCGGTGCGGTTGCGGCGAGGGCTGTCACCGGCCCGCCTGCGGGTGGCGCTCGAGATGATCGATGCGCGGCTCGACGGCACGCTGCGCATCGGCGACCTCGCGCGCCGATGCGACCTGTCGCCGAGCCATTTTGTCCAGGCGTTCCGCGCCGCGACCGGAACCACGCCGCATCGCTGGCTGACCGCGCGGCGGATCGAGCGCGCCAGGGAGCTGCTCCGCGACAGCAGCCTGCCGCTGGCGCAGGTGGCGCTCGCCTGCGGCTTTGCAAACCAGAGTCATTTCACGCGGGTCTTCACGCGCGCCAACGGACTGCCTCCAGGCGCCTGGCGCACGGCGCCCCGGGCGTGATGCGGGCGGTATATTCTCCGGCATTGCGAGACCACGTTCAGACGTGATCCCCGCTCCCGACGGCCACATATCCGGAGTTGTGCAGATGCGTGAACCCACCACAAGCCCCGCCGCGGTCCGAGTCGTGATCGCGGCGGGGCTTGCCTCGGCTGGTATCGCCCTGGCCACGCCGGCCCCGGCGGCCGCCCAGCAGGCCCACATCACCAACGAGACGCCGTCGCACTTCACCACGGTCGACTCGTCGTGGAATTACACCCGCCGCGACGTGATGATCCCGATGCGCGACGGCGTGAGGCTGCACACCGTCATCCTGATTCCGAAGGGCGCCCGCAACGCACCGATATTGCTCACCCGCACGCCCTACGACGCCACCGCCACGACATCCTACTCCTACAGCTCACACCTCGCCCCCGAGCTCAACGGCTACGACAACGCACAGGACGTGATCATCCCGGGCGGCTACATCCGCGTGGTCCAGGACATCCGCGGCAAGTACGGCTCCGACGGCGAGTACGTCATGAACCGCCCGCTGGTGGGGCCGCTCAACGACTCGAAGGTGGATGAGTCCACCGACACCTGGGACACCATCGATTGGCTGGTGAAGAACCTTCCGGAGTCGAACGGGCGGGTCGGCGAGCTGGGCATCTCGTACGACGGCTTCGAACCGCTGATGGGCCTGATCAACCCGCATCCGGCGCTCAAGGTCAGTGTGCCGATGAACCCGATGGTCGACGGCTGGATGGGCGACGACTGGTTCCATCACGGCGCGTTCCGCCAACAGAACATGCCGTACATCCTCGAGCAGGAAGCGATGCGCGACAACTCGGTCCACTGGTGGACCAACGCGTTCGACGATTGGGACGTCTACATGGATGCCGGCAGTGCCGGCGCACTCGGCGCTTCGCGGGGCATGCAGCAGGTGGGCTTCTGGAACGAGATCGTTCAGCACCCGAGTTACGACCGGTGGTGGCAGCTCCAGGCAATGGACAGCATCCTTGGCAAGCAACCCCTCAAGGTGCCGACCATGCTGGTGTCGTCGCTCTGGGACCAGGAGGACATCTACGGCGCGATGGCGGTCTACCGCGCCATGGAACCGTTGGACGTGAACCACGACATGGTCTACCTCACCATCGGCCCGTGGCACCACGGCCAGGAGATCGAAGACGGCAGCTCGCTCGGCGCAATCAGGTTCCCGAGCAACACATCATACGACTTCCAGCGGAACATTCTCGGCCCGTTGCTGGCCAAGTACCTCAAGGATTCCGTGCCCGCGCAGCCGGTCGCACCGGTGAATGCCTACCTCACCGGTGCCGACCGCTGGGAACGGCTCGACCGGTGGCCGAGCGGGTGCACGGGCGGATGCCTGCCGACGCCGACGCCACTGTACCTGGAATCAGGCATGAGGGTCGGATTTGCGGCACCGACCACCGCCGGCAACGGAACCGATTCCTACATCTCGGATCCGGCCAAGCCGGTGCCTTACCGCGTGCGGCCGGCCCAGCCGATCGGCTACGCGCCGCCGCTCACCTGGGTGCAGTGGCTGGTGGACGACCAGCGCGAGGTGGGAAGCCGCACCGACGTACTGGCGTACCAGTCGGACGTCCTCACGGCGCCGGTGCAGGTGAGCGGTGAGCCGATGGCCAACCTCGTTGCCGCGACGACCGGGACGGACGCCGATTGGGTGGTGAAGTTGATCGACGTCTATCCGCCGGAGATGGGCACCGACCCGTCGATGGGTGGCTACGAGCTGGCGGTGTCGATGGACATCTTCCGGGGACGGTACCGCGAGAGCTACTCCGATCCGCAGCCGATCGCCCCGGGCGAACCGCTGGTCTACCGGTTCCCGCTCCCCACCGTCAATCACGTCTTCCTGCCGGGGCACCGGATCATGGTGCAGATCCAGTCGAGCTGGTTCCCGCTTTACGATCGCAACCCGCAGACGTTCGTGCCGAACATCTTCCTGGCAAAGCCGGCCGACTATCGGAAGGCGACGATGACGATCTATCACGAGCCGGGGCACGAGACGTCGATCGAACTGCCGGTGGTGAAGCGGTAGGAGCCGGCAAGGGTTGATGCAGCGTTTACCATTCCGGTGTTCATGACTCCGACCGAGGTTCCCGATGGCTCTCACCGAACAGCAGCGCAAGCACCTCGAAGCCCGTCTTGTCGAGGAGCGTGACCGCATCCGCCGCGACCTGAAGCAGGCGGAATCCGATCAGGCGGTCGACGATCAGGATCGCGGCGGCGACGTGGTCGCGATACCGACCCACCTGGCGGACCGTGGCACCGACACCTTCGACGACGAACTCGAGCTCAGCAACGCCGAGCGTATGCAGGCGGAACTCCGCGAAATCGACGCGGCGCTCGACCGGCTCTATCAGCATCCGGAGCGCTTCGGCATCTGCGAGGACACCGGCAAGCCGATTCCGTACGCGCGGCTCGACCTGATCCCCTGGGCGCGAACCTGCGAGCAGGCGGGGGCGTAGCCGGCGGGTCATGGAGTGCGCCGAGCCGCGGTGCACCCGGCGCGACCCAAGCCTCAACGTGCAAGGAGCACCTGATGCGGCAACGAACTCTCGGCCGGAGCGGGCTGCGGGTCTCCGCCCTTGGCCTCGGCTGCATGGGGATGAGCCACGGCTATGGCCGCTTTCCCGACCGCAAGGAGATGATCGCGCTGGCGCGCGCCGCGGTCGACCGCGGCGTCACCTTCTTCGACACCGCCGAAGCCTACGGGCCATACACCAACGAGGAGATTGTCGGCGAAGCGTTGAAGCCGGTTCGGAACGACGTGGTTATCGCCACCAAGTTCGGCTTCCGTTTTGACGCCGCCGCCAACCAGACCGGCGAGGACAGCCGGCCGCAGCACATTCGCGACGTCGCCGAAGCGTCGCTCCGGCGGCTCCGCACCGACGTGATCGACGTCTTCTATCAGCACCGGGTCGATCCGAAGGTGCCGATCGAGGATGTGGCCGGCACGGTCAAGGAGCTGATTGCCGAGGGAAAGGTGCGCCACTTCGGGATGTCGGAAGCCGGGGTGGCAACCATCCGGCGGGCCCACGCCGTGCAGCCGGTCATCGCGCTGCAGAGCGAGTATTCGTTGTGGTGGCGGCAACCGGAGCGGGAGCTGTTGCCGGCGCTCGAGGAGCTGGGCATCGGGTTCGTGCCGTTCAGCCCGCTCGGTCGCGGGTTCCTCACCGGCACGATCGACGAGAAGACGGCGTTCGAGAGCACCGACTTCCGCAACAAGCTGCCGCGGTTCAGCGCGGAGAACCGTGCGGCGAATCAGGCGCTGGTGGGGCGGATCGAGGAGATCGGCGCGCGCATCAAGGCCACGCCGGCGCAGGTGGCGCTGGCGTGGTTGCTGGCGCAACGGCCGTGGATCGTGCCGATCCCGGGCACCACGAAATTGCGGCGCCTCGAGGAGAACATTGCCGCGGCGGACGTCGAGCTCGGTGGCGACGATCTCCGCGACCTCGACGCCCTGGCCGGCACGGTCGCCATCCACGGCGACCGGTACCCCGACTACATGGAAGCGAAGACCGGGTTGTAGCGCGGCATCAGCCCGCGGCGATCGGCAGCGTCACCCGGAATTCGGTCCGCCCCGGTTCCGAGGTGAGATCGATCGAGCCGCCGTGCCGGTCGACCAGCCGCCGGACGGTGTCGAGTCCCAGCCCGGTGCCCTTGCCGACCGGCTTGGTGGTGAAGAACGGGTCGAAGATCCTGGTGCGCACGTCCTCGGGGATGCCCGGTCCGTCGTCGACGACGCGAACGGTGAGGTGATCCCCCTCGCGCCTTGCGGAGATTGCTACCGAGCCGCCGTCGGCGATGGCGTCCAGTGCGTTGTCGACCAGGTTCGCCCAGACCTGGTTGAGTTCGCCGCCGAAGCCGGTGATCACCGGCAGGTCGTCGGGAATGTCGATGTGGACCGCGGCCGAACGGGACCGTGCCTTCGAGGCCAGCACCGCCAGGGTATCGGTCAATCCCCGCCCGACGTCGACCGGTTCCGGGGCAGTGGCGTGATCCATGTAGGTGAATCCCTTCACGGCCAGCACGAGCTTGTGGATGCGTGACGTCGCCCGATCGATGTCGCGCGCCAGGGCCTGCACGGTGCAGCCCGCGGCGAGCCAGCGGAGCGCCCCGTCGAGCTGGGCGCCGTGCAGCGCCGCGGCCAGTTCGTCGAGGGTGGCCAGCTTGACGTCCGTCGCCGCGAGCGCCTCGGCAAACCCGGAGTCGGCATCGTGATGCGACAACCAGGCGGCGATCGTGTCCTCGCGATCGGCCTGTTCGAGCGGCGAGCGGATGGAGATGGTCGACGTGGCGAGGCAGAGGGCGCGGACCCGTTCGAGTTCGTCGCGCTGGTTGGCGTCGAGCTGCGCGGCGCCGAGTTGCCGCGCGGCCGCCTCGAAGCTGGCCAGTTCGGCGGTGAGCAGCTGCGCGCTCCGCGTCGCGGCGCTCGCCGGGTTGTTGAGCTCGTGGGCCAGGCCGGCGGCGAGCTTGCCGAGGGACGCCAGCTTTTCGAGCTGGAGGTCGCTTGACTTGAAGACCCGCGCCCGGTCGACCATGCGATGAACCAGTTCCGCCGTCACATGGGGACAGGCGACCGGCAGCTGCTCCACCCCCTCGCGGGGGATCACCAGCACGTCGGACGGTTGCTCCACCACCGAATTGCCCGGTGCGGTCGTCATCCGGGAATACGGCAGCTGGCCGGTGATTTCGCCGCCGCTCCATTCCATCACCTTCCGCCAGGACCCGCCGTGGTCGGTGAAGTGCACCACCTGGCCCACCAGGATGATGTAGAGACCGTGGACCGGTTCATTCTTCCGTGCGACGACCTCTCCCACCGAATAGTGCTCGACGGTCCCGTGCGCCGCGAGCCATTCCAGCTCGGCGACGGGGATGCCGGCCAGCGCGTGGTGGGCCCGCAGGCGCTCGACGACCTCGCGCGCGTCGGACATGGTGCTAGACCGTCCGCAGGTATTGATGAATCATGCTGACCGTCGCGGATCCCTCGCCGACCGCGGCGGCGACCCGCTTGCCGGAGCCGAAGCGAGCGTCGCCAGCGCAGAATATGCCCGGGACGTTGGTCTCGAACGGGAACGGATCGCGATCCGGGGTCCATCCGGCTGGCCGCTTGCCGTCGACCATCACGTCACGGCCGGTGAGGACGTATCCCTGCGAGTCGCGCCGCACGATGTCGCCGCACAACGCCGTGCGCGGTGCGGTGCCGATGAAGATGAACATCGCCGCGGCATCGAGGTCCCGCTCGGCGCCCGTGGCGCGATCGGCGACGGTGACCCGCTCGAGGCGCTCGGTGCCGTGCGCGGCGACGAGTGCGGTGCCGGTGAGCACCTCGATGTTGGGTGTCTCGGTGATGCGGTCGACGAGGTACTGCGACATTGCATCGGAGAGCGATGGCCCGCGCACCAGCATGGTGACCTTGCGGGCATGGCGCGAAAAGAACATCGCTCCCTGGCCGGCCGAATTGGCGCCGCCCACCACCAGCACGTCCTGCCCGCGGTAGTTGGCGGCTTCGTTGAGCGCTGCGCCGTAGAACACGCCGGCACCCAGCAACGTCGCGACGCCGTCGGCTCCGAGCCGGCGCACCTCCATCCCGGTGGCGATGAGCAGCGCGTAGCCGGCCAGTTCCGCGCCGTCGGCGAACACCACCTTGCGGTATGGTTCGTCGCATTTCACCGCGGCGGCTTCCTGCGCGGTGATGATCTCCGCCCCGAAGCGACGGGCCTGAGTGGCGGCACGGCGTGCCAGGTCGGCGCCGGTCACCCCGCCCGGAAAGCCGAGGTAGTTCTCGATCCGTGAACTGCTGCCGGCCTGGCCGCCGGGCGCGCTCGATTCGACCAGCACGGTTCGCAATCCTTCCGACGCGCCATACACCGCAGCGGCGAGTCCCGCCGGGCCGCCGCCGACGATGATCAGGTCATAGAACGGTTGCTGGGCCCGGGTCTGCATGCCGAGCTTGTCGGCCAGTTGCACGATGGACGGCTGCACCAGCGTGCTGCCATCGGGAAAGAAGACCACCGGCAGCGCGGTGGGAAAGCCGTTGGCGCCGGAAAGCAGCTCGCGCATGACGGCGTCGTTCTCCACGTCGAGCCAGCGGTAGGGCACCTGGTTCGACGCGAGGAAGTCCTTGACCGCGTAGCTGGTCGGCGACAGCGCGCTGCCGGCCACGCGGATGCCGTCGAAGGACGGGCGCGCCGCCGCGAACCAGTCGGAGAGCAGGTCGTCGAGCACCGGGAAGAGCCGCTCGCTGGGCGGCTCCCACGGCTTGAGCAGGTAGTGGTCGAGCGCAATGCGGTTGATGGCGGTGATCGCCGTGTCGGTGTCGGCGTAGGCGGTGAGCAGCACCCGCTTCGCGTCGGGGTAGAGCTTGAGGGCCTCGATGAGGAACTCGGTGCCGGACATCTGCGGCATGCGCTCGTCGGCGAGGAACAGTGCGACCCGGGCGCCACGCTGCTGGAGCCCGCGCACCGTCTCGAGCGCTTCCGCCCCCGAGCCCGCCTTCAGGATGCGATAGTCGCCGCGATAGTGGTGGCGCAGGTCGCGTTCGACGGCGTTTAGGACCTCGGCGTCGTCATCGATGGCCAGGATGACCGGTTTTTGCATGGCCATGATGATAACCCGGCGGCGACGGGGCGCCGCCGGGAGGGTAGCAGGGCGTTGTAGCAGTCCGGCGGGGCGTCGCGGCGGCCGCGCGTCGCGCCGCCCGTCACGCCGCGCGGGATCGCGGCGTGCAGCCGCAGACGCCGAGGCGCCCGAGGATCCGCTCCAGCAGGCACCAGCCGGAGAACGTCGATTGCAGCAGGTTGAGCGCGACGAACGCCGCAAAGAGGTACCAGAGCGGGTTCACCCAAGTGCCGAGGGCGAGCGACGCCAGGACGAAGACGGCGGCGAAGCGCGGAATGACGTACGTGGGACACATGACAACCTCCAGGGATGGTGGACCGGCCGGTCAGAGCATCCGATCGACCGGGAGCATGAACACGTGCAGCCGTTCGCCGGGCGGCAGGCCGTCGCGCAGCGCCTGGACGCGTGGCAGCAGCGCGTCGGCGTAACCGTCGTCGAGCACGGCGAACATCGCGTGGCCGGCGCCGGGGAAGGCGCGGGAACCTTCGTGGCGCCCGGATTGTCCCGCGCCGTGCACCACGCCGAGGTCGGTGTGTGCGGGAAGGCCGAGCTGCTCGGCGATGTGATGGAGCCGGTCGCCGGTGGGGCCGGCATGGAGAAAGAGCGCGAGTTTCATGGGGTGGCCTCCCGGCCGCGGCGCCGCAGCTCCCAGTAGAGCAGCGGCACGATGATCATGGTGAGGGCGGTGGCCACCACCGCGCCGGACATCAGCGCGACGGCCAACCCCTGGAAGATCGGATCGAGCACCATCACGATCCCGCCGGCCACCACCGCCGCGGCGGTGAGCGCAATCGGCCGGAACCGCACGGTCCCCGCCTCGATCACCGCGTCCGCCAGGGTGGCACCGCGTTCTTCGGCGAGCTGGATGAAATCCACCAGCAGGATCGAGTTGCGGACGATGATGCCGGCGAGCGCGATCATGCCGATCATCGACGTGGCGGTGAAGAACGCGCCGGTGATGGCGTGTCCGGGAAGGATGCCGATCAGTGTGAGTGGTATCGGCGCCATGATCACCAGCGGCACCAGGTATGACTGGAACCAGCCGACGACCAGCAGGTAGATCAGCACCAGCACGACGGCAAAGGCGAGCCCCAGGTCGCGGAAGACCTCGATGGTGACCTGCCATTCGCCGTCCCACTTGAGCGCCACCTCGTCGAGCCGGTCGGGCTGCACGGCGTTGTAGCGGTCGATGCGGACGCCGTCGACGCGGATGGTGTCCAGCGCGCGGTCCATAGCGAGGATGGCATACACCGGCGACTCGATCGTCCCCGCCACGTCGCCGGTGACATAGATCACCGGGCGGAGGTTCTTCTCGTCGCGGCTCGACTGGCGGGTGGTGCTGTCGACGTTGACGAACCGGCCCAGCGGCATCGGCCCGGCGGGTGTCGCGACCGGCAGCGCCAGCAGCGCCCCGAGCGACGATCGCTGCGCCAGTGGCAGGCGCGGCACGATGACGATCGGCTCGCTGGCGAGCGGGCGGGTGAGCGACCCCACCGGCATCCCGGAGAGTCCCATGGCGAGCACCTGCGTCAGTTGTTCGACGCCGACGCCGGCCACTCCCGCCTGCGCGCGGTCGATCCGCAGCGCGTACTTGTGCTGCGGTGCCTGCACGCTCCAATCGACGTCGACGACTCCCGGCGTCGTTTCCATGACCCGCCGCACCCGCGCCGCGGTGGCGAGGCGGGTGCTGTCGTCGGGTCCGTAGACCTCGGCCACCAGGGTGCTGAGCACCGGCGGGCCCGGTGGAATCTCGGCGATCTTGGCGCTGGCGCCGTAGCGCCGCGCGATCGAATCGATGGTGGGACGCACCGCGACGGCGATGGCGTGGCTCTGCCGATGCCGTTCGCCCTTCGGCGCCAGGTTCACCTGGACGTCGGCGACATTGGCGCCCTGCCGCAGGAAGTAGTGGCGCACCAGGCCGTTGAAGTTGAATGGTGCCGCCGTGCCGGCATACACCTCCGTACCACGAACCTCGGGGACGCCCTCCAGCGCCGTCGCCACCGCGACTGCCGCGGCGTGCGTCGTCTCCAGCGTGGTCCCCTCGGGAAGGTCGAGCACCACCTGGAACTCGTCCTTGTTGTCGAACGGCAACATCTTGACCTGCACCAGCCGGAAGCCGACGAGCGCCAGTGAACCGGCCAGCAGCAGCAGGGTGCCGCCGTACACCGAGAGGCGCTTGCGGCGGTCGGTGAGCAGGGCGCGCATGATGCCGGGCGTAGCGCCCGGCGGGGACCGCGGCGGCGGCGGCCGCGGGCGCGGCGTGGACGTGCCCCCGCAACAGGCGGAGTGCCAGGTACGGCGTGACGATGAACGCCACCGCGAGCGACGCCAGCATCGCCGCCGAGGCGCCGATCGGGATGGGCCGCATGTACGGTCCCATCATCCCGGAGACGAACGCCATCGGGAGGATCGCCGCGATCACGGTGAACGTCGCCAGGATGGTGGGATTGCCGACTTCGTCGACCCCCTCGATTGCCGCCTGCTCCGGGGTGGACTCCGCTCGCTGCAGGTGGCGGTAGATGTTCTCGACCACCACAATGGCGTCGTCGACGAGAATGCCGATCGAGAAGATCAGTGCGAAGAGCGTGATGCGGTTGAGGGTGTAGCCCAGCAGATAGTAGGTGAACAGCGTCAGCGCCAGTGTCACCGGCACCGCGACCAATACCACCATCGCCTCGCGGACACCGAGGAAGATCCAGATCAGCGCGGTGACGGAAAGGGTCGCGATGAGCAGATGGAGCATCAACTCGCTCGCCTTGTCCGCCGCGGTCCGGCCGTAGTCCCGGGTCACGTCGATGACGACCGACCGGGGAATCAGTCGCCCGCGCGCGGTGTTGACCTGGGCCAGGACGCGCCGGGCGACATCCGTCGCGTTCGAGCCCGGACGCTTGGCCAGGGCGAGGGTGACGGCCGGCGCGCTGCCGCTGGTGTCGACCTGCTCGACGTACTGCGTCACGTCGGCGGGCCCTTCGGTGACCGTTGCGACGCCGCCGAGATAGACCGGTTCTCCGCGTCGCGTGGCGACGACCACCTGCCGGGCGTCGTCGGCGGTGCGGATCGGCGCGCCGGCACTCACCAGCCAGACCTGGTCGTCGGTGGCGAATTCACCGGCATCGCCGCGCGCCGCGGCGTCGTGCAACGCACTTGCCACCTCGCCGGGGGTCACGCCGTTTGCGGCCAGCCGGGCGGGATCGAGGCGGACCCGCAGTGTCGGCGGTTCGCCGCCGATGACCGTAGTGCCGGCGACATCCGGGACGGTGCGCACCTCGTCCTCGACGCGAAGCACCACCTGGCGGAGGCGATCGGCATCGAGCCCGCCGCCATGAAAGGTGAGGGTGAGGATCGGTACGTCGTCGATGCCATGGGGCACCACCAGCGGTTCAGACGCACCCGGCGGTGCCCCCGCCATCGCCGCCATGCAACTTGACGTGCACCGCGGTGACGCTGCGTTCGAGGTCCTCGCCGACCTTGAATCGCACGGTGACCAACGCCACGCCCTCGTCGGCGTGTCCGTAGACGTATTCGACGCCGGGAATCTCCCGCATCCGCTGGGCGATGGGGCGCACCAGCTGCTGCTCGACTTCGATCGGGCCCGCGCCGGGGAGCCGGGCAGTGACGTCGATCATCGGCACCGAGATCTGCGGCTCTTCTTCGCGTGGCGTGGCGACGATGGCCAGCGCACCGAGTCCCAGTGCCGCGAGAGCGACCAGCGGTGTCAGCCTGGAGCGCAGCCAGGCGCCGGCGATCCGTCCGGCGAGTCCCATCAGCGCACCCCGCCGGGCGTGGCAGGCACGATCACCGAATCACCCGCGGCGAGTCCGGAGAGCACCTCGGTCCGGTCGCCGACCGCCGCGCCGACGGTGATCCAGGTCAGCGCGGCGGAACCGCCGAGACGCCGCTGCACGCCGACCAGATCGCCCTGGTGCACCAGCGCCGCGGTCGGCACCAGCACGACATGGTGGTCACCGGTCGCGACGAGGAGCGTGGCGGCGCTGCCGGCGAGGTACGTTCCGCGGCGATTGGCGACGATCGCGTTGATGGTGTAGAGGTTGCCACCGGACGGGACGACGCCTTCGATCGTGGCGTCGACCGGGACGCCCTCGAGGCGTGCCGCGAGATGGTGGCCGGCGGCGAGGCCGCGGGCCAGTTCCGCCGGGACGGTCACGACAATGCGGAGGCGTCCGGTCGACGCGATCTCGATGAGCGGTGCTCCGGGCGCGGCGAACGCCCCGGGGTCGACGTCGCGTCGCGTCACGATGCCGTCGAACGGGGCACGGATCACGGCATACGCCGCGGTCGCGTCGAGCTCGGCGACCGCTGCCTGTGCCGCGGCGAGGCCCGCCTCGGCACGTGACCGCGCCGTTTCGGCGGCGTCGAGCGTCGCCTTCGGCGCGGCACTGTCGGCGTAGAGCGCCGCCATCCGGCCGGCGGTCACCGCGGCCAGGTCGGCGGTGGCCTGCGCCTCGGTCACCGCGGCCCGCGCCTGGTGGCGCCGGGCGTCGAGGTCCGAGGCATCGAGCCGGACGAGGGTGTCGCCGGCGTGCACCCGGGCACCTTCGAGCACCTCGACGGAACGAACCGTCGCCATCAGCCGGGTGCTCAGCGCGGCCTGCTCGGTGGCGCTGGCGATGCCGGCGGCCTCGAAGTAGTCGGGCCGGACCGTGTCCGACACCACAACGATCGTTCCCGCCTGGTGCGCCGGCGCTGGCGGCGCGGCGTCGTCGCCGCGTCCGCACGCCGCTACCACCAGCAGCGCCGCCAGCGGCACCGCGCTCCGGATCCCGAATGCCATCATTGTCCCCGCATTCCGTCGGCGGCGTCGATGACGTCCGCCAGGATGGTGAGGTCTTCGCCGCGCGCCTGAGCCAGCGTGGCGCGGGCGACGAGCAGGTCGTATTGCGCTGCCGATGCGCCGAGGCGCGCGCCGAGTTCGGCGGCCTGCGCATCGAGGAGTTCGCTCACGGTGGCGAGTCCGCCGGCGTACTTGCGGGTCACGATGCGATGCGCTTCGGCGGCCTGCGTCACGCTGCGCGCCGCAGACCCGAGCGCGTTCGACGCGACGCTGACCGCGACCTCCGCCGACTGCAGCTCGAGGTCGGCGTTGGCGCGGGCGGCATCGAGCCCGGCCCGGGCGGCTTCGACGCCGGCGGAAGCGCCGCGGCGGTCGGCGCGGTCGGCGCCTCCCGAGTAGAGCGACCACGATGCCATGACGCCCACGGTCCACATTGCCCGGCCGGCGGCGAGCGACGACGCATCATGCCAGTCGTAACGCGCGAAGCCATTGACGCGCGGGACGCGTGTTGCGCTTGCCATGCGCTGCGCCGCCCGGGCTGCCGAAAGGCTCGCTGCGGCGGCGCGGACGTCTGCCCGGCCGGTCGGGGTGGCGTCAGCCGGGGCAATGCTGTCGAGCGACGGGAGGGTTGCCGGCAGCGTGAAACCGGTGTCGTCGGGAGCGCCGAGGAGGAGCGCCAGGCGTCGTCGGGCGAGGGTCAGGCGTCCGCTGGCGGCGGCGAATCGGGTGGCAATTCCGGCTTCCTTGACCTGCGCGAGCAGGACATCGGATCGGGTTGCGAGACCGTTGCTGACGGCTGATTGCGCCGCACGGACATGCGCCATGGCCGCGGTGTCGGCGGCCGCGAGGGTGGAGACCTGTTCCCGGGCGAGCACCGCTCCGGCGTAGGCGCGGATCACGTCGAGGCGGCTCTCGGCGCGTTGCCACGCCGCACTGGCGCGGGCCGCGTCGGCATCACGTGCTGCCGCGGCACGGCCGTCCCACGCGTCCAGATTGACGAGCGGCACCTCGGCGACCAATCCGGTGCTCACGTCGCTGCGGGCCGCGGGGTCGTTGAGGGCGGCGGGGTCGAACGCCTGCGGTGTCACCTCTCGCTGGCGCATGACCATGCCGAAGGCGGCGAGCGGGTCGTCGGACCGGGCCCAGCCGGCCTCGACCCGCAGGGACGGGAGCAGGCCGCGGCCGGTGGCGCCGACGCGGGCGGCGGCAGCGGCGGTGCGGGCGGTGGCGGCGCGGTTGGCGTAGCCCAGGGTGTCGGCGCGGGCGAGGGCATCGCGGAGGGCGAGCGGCGCCTGGGCGGCGAGGGGCGGCGTCAGCAGCAGCGCGGCGGCCGCCGCGATCCATCGAGCGGTCATATTGATGACTATATGCCTATGTAGTTATATTGTCAACCGGGAGGTGCCAGCGCCGGCGCGGCGCTATCTTGCCACCGGGAGGGGTCATGGGACGGTTGACGCCGGAAATGATGACGGTCGTGGCGGAGCGGTTCCGGGTGCTGGGGGAGCCGCTCCGGATCCAGCTGCTCGACGCGATGCGGCAACGGGAGCAGACCGTCGGCAGCCTGGTCGACGCCACCGGGGCGACGCAGGCCAACGTCTCGAAGCACCTGGCGCTGCTGCACCGGATGGGCTACGTGGCCCGTCGCAAGGAAGGGACCCACGTCTATTACCGGGTTGCCGACCCCAACGTGTTCCAGCTCTGCGATCTGGTGTGCGGTGCCGCGCGGGAGCGGGTGCGGCGTCAGGCCCGGGCGCTCCGTCCCGGATCGCGGGGCCGGTCGCACTAGGCGTCCGGCGTCGGCTCAGCCTTCCGGTGCCTGATTCTGATTGCTCTCGGCCAGCACCGCCTGGAATCGCGGATCATCCCGCAGCGAATCGAAATCCGGCCAGCGCAGGTCCCATCACAATCGCAAGGCGCGCGCGCCATCCAGCAGCACGGGTGACGGCGGCATTTCGTTGTCCGGCGGCCAGTTTGGCGGGCGCGGTGCTGGAGGCGCCATCGGGCGGAAGGCCGGCGAACGTTTCCGGCTCCCGCCGCCCCGTGGGTTTTGGCCCCCTCCGGTGTCATCCTCCCTGAAGGCAACGGAGGGGAGATGGCGCGGGCGATGGACGAATCGGACATCCGGGGGATCTACGTCGAGACCATCGACGGATTGTATCGCTTCGTCGCCTCCCGTTGCGATGGCGATCGCGATCTGGCCGAGGACGTCACTCAGGAGACCTGGTTGCGGGCCATCCGGGCCTGGCGGGGGAGCGGTCTTCCCGATCGTCCCGCCGCCTGGCTGACCACCACCGCCCGCAACATCCTCCGCAACCACTTCCGCACCCATCGTCGGCGCCCGCCACACCAGCAGCTGGACGAGACCATGCTGGCTGCGCCGGACCCGACCGACGGCGACGCGCTCCGTTCGTCGCTGCGAGGGGCGTTGGCCCGGCTTCCCGGCGCCACCTCGCGGCTGCTCGAGGCATTCCACTTCCGCCGGCAGTCGGTGGCGGCGATCGCCGCCGAATACGGGTTGAGTGAACGCGCCGTCGAAGGACGGCTTCGCCGTGCGCGCCAGAAGTTGCGCGAACAGATCGAGACCACGGACCACGAAGGAGACGCATGATGACTGCCCCATCCCCCATTCCGTTCGACGAGATGACCCCCGACTTCCGGGCCCACCTGGAGTGGGAGCTCACCCGCGCCATCCGTCGTGAAGCGCGCTTCGGCGCGCGAATCTCGCGATTGTCACACCGACTGCGGTCGGTGGCGGTCGTGGTGGCCTGTCTGGCCGTCGGCTTTGCCGCCAACCTGGCACATGCGCAGGTGCAGGTCACGACCCGGCGCGATTCGCTGCTGGCGTCGGCGCAGGCCGACCTGCAGCTGCTGCAGATGCGCCTCGACCTGGCGCAGCGCGAAGCCGAGGCGGCGCGGAAGAAGGCGGCGGTGGGTGTGGTGATGCCAAGCGACGTGGAGCGGGCGGAGGCCGCCGCGCAATCGCTCGACGCGCGCGTCAAGGCCGAAGAACTGAACATCGCCGAGATCGAGCAGACCAAGCTGCCGCCGCGGGACGATCTGAACTCGCCGCTGGTCGACGGACGCGACTTCGTGTCGCAGCGGCTGCAACTGCAATTGATGACCGCCCAGCGGCAGCTGCAGGCGGCGGAGAATGCCCTGGCGGATGCACAGCGCAAGAGCAACGTGGGACTCGGTTCGCAGGTGACCGAGGACGAGCAGCGGGTCCGGGTGGCCCAGGCACGGGCCGCCATGGCCGACGCCGCCAGTCAGCTGGCGCTGCGCAAGCAGTTCCTGGCGCAGAAGACGTCGGTGGACGTGCTCTCGCGCGAGCTGGAGCGGTCACGGCTCGACCAGGAACTCGAAGTGACGCGCTTGCAGGTCGAACTCGCCCGTACCCGGGTGGCGGCGGCCGAGCGCCAGCAGAAGGCGGGAGCGGCCGACGACCTGGACGTGATGAAGGCGCAGGTGGAGTTGAAGCAGTCGCAACTGCAATTGCAGAGGCTGGCGGCGCAGCTTCGCCAGGTGCAGAGCACGGTGAGGGATTCGACATCGGGCTGACGATAGCCGGCTGGCCATCGAGTGTTGCGGCTTGCCGGTTGTCGCGGTGATTCCGCGACGCGTTGAGGCACCAGCGCTCCACCGGCTGCGAGATCGGCAGGCTCCCCGCCTGGCCGTCGGGTGCACTCGACTCGATCGGCACGGTGCGGAGTCCCTCCGATGCGCCGTAGACCGCGGCAGCCAGCCCGGCCGGTCTGCCGCCGACGATGATCAGGTCGTAGAACGGCTGCCGCGCCCTGGTCGGCATGCCGAGCTTCCCGGCCAGCTCCACCATCGTCGGCTGTACCGGCGTGCTGCCGTCGGGAAAGAACAGCACCGGAAGTGCGGAGGCGAAGTCGCTGTCCTCGCATGGCACTCTGATTGCGCCCACGGGCGATAACGGGCACGTTCATCACCATCGAATCGGGTCCCGAGCCGCAGGACGACAGCGGTGCGGCATGGTTCCGGGAGCGGGCGAATCCGCCGGTCGGTCGGGGTCCCGCCGGCACGAGTTGGCGCCGTGTGGCGCCGGGCCTATACTGAGGCCGTCCCCACGCAGTCATCGGGAGCCAGATGGCTGATCTTCGCGCTCAGCTCGAAGCCACGCTCGGCGATTCCTACACCCTCGGAGAGGAACTGGGAGGTGGCGGCATGTCGCGGGTGTTCGTCGCCACCGAAACGCGGCTGAGGCGCAAAGTGGTCGTCAAGGTCCTCGCCCCCGACCTGGCGCAAGGGATCAGCGTGGAGCGCTTCGAGCGCGAGATCCAGCTCGCCGCCTCGCTGCAACAGGCCAACATCGTGCCGGTGCTGACCGCGGGCGACACCGATGGTCTGCCGTACTACATCATGCCGTACGTCGAGGGGGAGTCGTTGCGGCATCGCCTGGATCGCGGCCCGCTTTCGGTTACCGAGGTGGTGGGCGTGCTGCGCGATGTTTCCCGCGCGCTGGTCTACGCGCATTCGCACAGCATTGTGCACCGTGACATCAAGCCCGACAACGTGTTGCTGTCGGCGGGAACGGCAGTCGTCACCGACTTCGGCATTGCCAAGGCGCTCTCTGCCGCCCGCACCGGCCACGAAGGCGTCACCCTGACCCGACTCGGCACGTCGATCGGCACGCCGGCTTACATGGCGCCGGAACAGGCCGCCGGCGATCCTGACATCGACGCGCGGGTGGATCTGTACGCACTGGGCTGCATGGCGTACGAACTATTGTGCGGTGCGCCGCCCTTTGCCGGGCGAACGGCGCAGCGGGTTCTGGCGGCGCACATGAGCGAGACGCCGCCGCCGATCCGGGAGCTGCGCCGCGACACGCCGCCGGCCCTCGCCGACCTGGTGATGCGGTGCCTCCAGAAGGATCCCGGCGATCGGCCGCCGTCGGCGGCAGATCTGACCCGTGCACTCGACGCGATCACCAACGGCCAGCTCGCGGCGGAACCCGCGCTCCTGGCTGGCGGCAACGCCGCGTTCCGGCGGGCATTGCTCTGGTATCTGGGCTCGTTCATCGCGGTGGCGGTGCTCGCCAGGACGGCAATCGTCGGCATCGGCCTGCCGAGTTGGGTTCTCCCAGGCGCGTTGATGGTGATGGCGCTCGGACTCCCCGTGTTGCTTTTCACGGCCTACTCGCAGCGCGTGGCGCGCACGATGGCGGCGGCAGCGCCGGTGGGCACGCACGGCGGCACGGTGGTGCCGCCCGCCCCCCATGGCACGATGGCGACGCTGGCGATCAAGGCCGGTCCGCACCTCTCCTGGCGACGGGTACGGGACGGCGGTCTGATCGCGCTGGGTGGCTTCGTGGTCCTGGTCGGGACGTTCATGATGCTCCGCGCACTGGGTATCGGCCCAGCGGGTTCGTTGCTGGCGTCGGGAAAGCTCAAGCGACAGGCGCAGGTTCTGGTACCCGACTTCGTAATCCGGAACGCCGACACTTCGCTGGCCACGGTGTTGAGCGGCGCCGCCCGCACCGGCCTGGCGCAATCGTCGGTGATCAGTGTGGTCCCACCGAACACCATCGCCTCCACCCTCCGACTGATGCGGATGCCGGTGACGGATCACCTCGACCCTGCCGCAGCCCGCGATGTCGCCGCGCGCCTGGGTGCGCCGGTAATCGTGGCCGGTGAGGCCACCGGGGTCGGCAGCGGGTTCATCGTGACCCTGCGCCTCATTACCGCCGATTCCGGCAAGGAGCTCGCGTCGTTTCAGGCCACCGGCGACGGCCCCCAGGGCCTGATTGACGCGGTGGGAAAGTCGACGCGGGAGCTGCGCGGCAGGATCGGCGAGTCGCTGCGTGAGGTACAGCGCACGCCGCCGCTCTCGCGGGTCACCACATCATCGCTCCAGGCCCTCCGGGCCTATACCAGGGCGGAGTGGGCCAACGACGCCAAGGGGGACTTTTCGGCCGCGATCCGCTACGCCCGGGAAGCGGTGGCGGACGATTCGATGTTTGCCGAAGCGTGGCGAAAGTTGGGCGTGGTGCTGCGCAACTTCGGCGCTCCGCGCACGGAATCGGACGATGCGATCCGCCACGCCTACGCGTTGCGGGCACGCCTGCCGGAGAACGAACGCCTGCTCATCGAGGCCACGTACTTCGCACCGGCCACCGGCGGGCCGGGACACGACCGCGACCGGGCAATCATGATCTATCGCGAGATGCTCGCTCGGGGTGATTCCCTCATGGGGAACAACCTCGGCCTCGAACTCCGGTCCCGACGCGACTATCCCGCGGCGGAATCCGCATTCGCCGCCGCGGCGAAAGCGTACCCTCACATTGTGAGTCCGCGGCGGTCGCTCCTGCTGGTGCTCCATGCGGAAGGCCGTGAGCTGGCCGCCGACTCGGTGGCGCGGCTGCTGCAGGCCGGCTTCCCGGGCCCCGGTACGGATGCGCAGGTCGCCTACCTCCTGTATAGTCGCGGGCAGTTCGATTCCGTCGCCACGCTGGCCGCCAGGCTCCAAGCGACCAACGATCCGATTTCCCGGGATATTGCACTGGGTTTCAGTGCAGGTATCGCGCTGATTCGCGGTCGACTTGCCGAGTGGCGTCGACTGCGAGCGCTGCAGCGCACCCTCGAAGCGAGCAGCGGCGCCGCGCGGGGCGCGGTGACCGACTCCGTGATCGATGTCCTGGTCGACATCTGGCCGGTCAGGAAGCCGCAAGCGGCGGTCGCCGGGCTCGACGCCGCCCTGGCGGAAGCCCCGCCGGCGCGAATGCCCGAGGCGGATCGCCCGTACCTCGCCGTCGCTCCCGTCTACGCCATGGCCGGCCGGCCCGACCTGGCGCGGCGAATGGTCGAGCAGTACCGGTTGGAGGTCAGGGACTCGGCGCTGGTGCGGTTCCGGGAACCGATGTTGCACACGGTACTCGGCGAGATTGCATTGGCCGAGCACAAGGCGGACGTGGCGATCAGGGAATTCCGCGCCGGCGATCAGGCGTCGGACGGTCCGGCCAATCCCTGCGGGGCCTGCCTCCCGCTCGAACTGGCGCGGGCGTTCGATGCCGCTGGTCAATCGGACTCTGCCATTGCCATGTTCGAGACGTTTCTCGCTACGCCAACCTCGTCGTACGACTTCTCTTTCTGGCTGCCGGTCGAGCTGAACGTCCCGGCGGCGCACCTCCGACTGGGCGAACTCTACGAAGCCAGGGGCGATCGGCAGAACGCCCTCAAGCACTACCAGTCGTTCCTCGACCTCTACCGCAACGCCGATCCCGAACTGCAGCCGATGGTGACCGACGTCAAGCGGCGGATGACCAATCTGACCGCCGGATAGGCCCGATCCAGCACCATTCATTCCGGTTCATCGATGCCCACCGCACCGACCCTCGGCACCTCTCGTCTCATCCTCCGCCCATTCGCCGACAGTGATGCACCGGCGGTGCAGCGGCTTGTCGGTGACGCGGCCGTGGCCGAGACCACCCTGTCGATTCCCCATCCCTCCCCGACGGCGTGGCCGGGAAGTGGATCGCGTCGCATCAGCCGGCGTACGCACGCGGCGCACGTCCATTGCCGGGTTGAGGACCCCAACGTGTTCCAGCGCTGCGATCTGATGTGCGGCGCCGCGCGGGAGCGGGTGCGGCGTCAGGCCCGGGCGCTCACCCCGGCAACGAGTCGGCGCTCGCGTCAGGCCCGCGCCGCCGGCAGCGCCGGGCGGACCGATCACGCCATATTCCGTCTCATGAGGGCCTCGACGATCTCTGCGACCGCGCTCCGCGTCGCCGCCGGCGCGGCCTATTTCGCGCACGGGGCCCAGAAGGTCTTCGGCTGGTTCGGCGGTTTCGGCGGCCCCGGCGCGCACGCCGTCTACCTGAGCCGGTTCGGAGCCGCCGGATTCATCGAGGTGGTCGCTGGCGCGGCGCTGATCGCCGGCCTGTTCACCCGGCCGGTGGCCTTCATCGCCTCCGGCGAGATGGCGGTGACCTACTTCTGGATGCACCTGGCCCCCAACCATGCCCTCTGGTGGTGGGCCAACCACGGCGAGCTGCCATTGCTGTATTGTTTCATCTGGCTGTTCTTCGCGGTGCATGGCGCGGGACCGGTGAGCATCGACGGATGGCGCCAGGCGCGTGCGGCCGATCGATCGATTCAACCGGGAGCGCAACGTGGCTGACAAGTACGAACAGTTCGAAGAGACGGTGAATCCCGAGCGGCGCGACGAGCGCGCCCGGGCGGCGGCAGAGGCGCGTGACCGGCTGCGGTCACACGGGGTGGTGGTGTCGGACCACGACAGCGCCGACGAGGTGTCGCAGCTGATCGACGCGGTCGAGGGATTCGAGGCCGCGGTGGAGCGGCATGGCGGTGACCTGATGGTTGACGACCTCGAGAGCTCGCGGCCGGACGATCGCCACTTCGTCCTGCCGCGGCGGATCGACGGCGAGTCGGCCGCGGCCTACGCGGGCCGGATCGCCGACGCCACAGTCCGGCTGGCCCGTCACCCGCGGCACACCGACTGAGGGCGCGGGCCGTGCGGGCCCGCGCGGCGCCGGCGCAGTTGTTGATCGATCGGCCGGCCTGACCGCACCGCCTCAGGAGGGCTCCCACGCATCACCCCATCATCTTCGTCATCGTCTACGTTCCGGGCGCCGCGCTCATGTACCTCGGGTATCGCGCCATGTACGGCCCGGACTCGCCAGCTCGCCGGGCCGAGCCGACGTTCCGGGCCGGGAGTGCCGTCGAGATGGGTTACGCCCCCTTCATCACGAAACGACTGGAAGCGTGGATCGGCTTGCCACCGTCAGCCGAGTGAACGTGGATCGCAATGTGCGGTCCGGACGAGAGGGAGCCCGATGCGTTCGATCGCCGGCTGGTTGCTGGTCTCCTTCATCGTCCCCTCGGCCGGTCGACTCGCCGCGCAGCAGCAATCCGATGCGCCGCTTGCCCGATTGGTCCAGGACGTTGCCATCGATTCCCTGAACGGCGCGGGACAACGGGTCGACCAGCAATACTTCGCCACCGACTCCGCGACCTGGAGGTTGCTGCGCGATGGCCGGACCCGCGCGTCGCTGCGCGGCTGGCCGAAGGTGCTCGGGTGCCCCGGCGCGAGCCTCAGCGGCAGCTTCACGCCGGTGGGATACGTCGTCACGGTGTCGGTTACACCCGAGCCCGGGGATTCGACTGCGCGACTGAGCATCACGAAGAGCTGCGTCTATCCGCCCGACGCGACGAAGCCGTTCGCGTTCCAGAATGGCGGTGTCTGGATCATCCGGCGCACGGCGACCGGGTGGATGATTGCGCGGCTGGTCGAGATCTTCATCACCTGAGCCTGCCGGGCGATGCACCCGCGGCATATTTTCGATCGGCAGGCCCCGTTCGCTCTGGAGGTTCCCCATGGCCCTCGCCGCCTCGCCGCTCGATGCCTGGGACAGTTTCTACGTCATCGTCGGTTCGTCGGCCGGCGCGCTCACCGGCCTCCAGTTCGTCGTCGTGGCGTTGACGCCGGAATCGCGCAACGCGCCGCGTTCCAGTGACGGCCTGATGGCATTCGGAACACCAACCATCGTGCATTTCTGCGCGGTGCTGCTTCTCGCCGCGGTGCTCAGTGCGCCCTGGCCGACACTCACCGCCGCGGCGACCGCCGTCGCCGCCTGCGCCGTTGGCGCGCTGGCATACTGCGGCGTCGTGGTCCGGCGGGCGGTCCGCCAGCGCGACTATCAACCGGTGTTCGAAGACTGGCTGTGGCACACGATCTTCCCGGTGCTCGGCTACGCCGTGGAGCTCGCGGCCGCCGTGCTGTTCACGACGCACCCGACGACAGCCCTCTTCCTGCTGGCCGGTACCGCCTTGTTGTTGATCTTCACCGGCATCCACAACGCCTGGGACGCCGCCGTGTTCATTGCGATCGGCGATGGCGTGGCGGCGCGCGACGGCGGACCCGATGATGCCGCGCGGCGGTAGCCGTCAGGTTCCGTCGCGCGGGGGGCAGCCAATGCCGGATGGCACGATGCAGGCGCCCGGCGGGTGGAACCGGTTCGCCTTCGAGGTCGATAATCTCGATCACGTCGTGGTGGAGCTTCGCCGAGCCGGCGTCCGGTTCCGGAACGACGTGGTGACCGGAGTGGGTGGCAGGCAGGTCGTCGACGAAGCGCGACTGACCCGGCCGCCGCGCGAGTCATGAGCGAGACGATGACGGCACAGCCGACCGTGCTGCTCGAGTTTCCGCTGCGTGGTGAATGGGTTGCCCTTCACACGCCCGCCGACCGGGTCCCGACCCACGGCACGAACTTCTTCGGCCAACGCTACGCCTACGATTTCGTCCGGCCCACCGGCCGTTGGTGGGCGCCGTTCGGGCCGCCAGCGCTGGCGCACGCGTGGTTCGGTGTTCCCGTCGAGCACTTCCGCGCGTGGAACGCGCCGGTCCACGCCGCGCACGCCGGACGCGTGGTGGCGGCCGCGGACGGTTGGCCCGACCGCCGCTGGGCGCATGCCTTGTGGGATCTCGCGCGTCTCACGGTGGGTCAGCGGTTGCGTCCGTTGCGCCTGCGCACCGACGACTGGCGCCCGCTGGCGGGGAACCACGTGCTGGTGGAGGGAGCGGCCGGGGTCTCGATGTATGGCCATCTGCGCCAGCACTCGATCGCGGTGCGAGTCGGCGACATCATCGCCGCCGGCGATCCCCTCGGTGCCGTGGGACACTCCGGCCGGTCGACGATGCCGCACCTCCACTTTCAGCTGATGGATGGCGCCGATGCCCTGCACGCCGCCGGCCTGCGCTGCGGCTTCACGTCGTTCGAGCGATGGAACGGTGCGGCGTGGGTATCGGGGCAGGGTGTCCCGGGATTGCGGGAGCGGATCAGGGTGTCACCCGCGTCATCCTGATGGCGCGGCCGCACTGCCCGGTCGCCGGGCGGTGCGGCGACCAACCGACCTCCCATCACAGCACGCCGTCGTTACGGCTGGATCACCAGCAGCGTGAAGGTCCCCGGCAGCACCGGCGGGCGGCGGCGGCCGGCGCCCGCGGCAACCGGCCCGAACTTCGCGCTGGCGGTGTAGATGGTGTGGGTCGGCGCATCGAGCGTCATGGTGCGCGCACCGTTCATCGTTGTGACGGTCTGCACCACGTGATAGCGATTTGGCGTGTCCTCGTGAACGACGGTGAGCGTGCCGTCGCCATTGGGCGCAAAGACCAGCTGCGTGGCGGGGTCGAAGCCGGCTCCGTCGACTCCGGCGCCGATCGGCACCGTCGTCACCAGCTTCCCGGCAGCGACATCGGAAACCGCCATGATGTTGTTCCGGCAGGTGCTGAAGATCCGTCGGTGTGCTGGATCGGCCGCCATACCGGTCGGTGACGTGCACGGGGCGACGGACCACTTCCGGGTCACCCGCATGGCCCGGGCATCGACCTCCGCGACTTCTCCCGCTTCGGAGAGGTTGACATAGAGCATCCCGTCACCGGTGCTGACCCCCGATTCGGGCTTGGCGCCGAGATCGATGGTGCCGACGTTCTTGCCGGTCACCGGGTCGATCACGCTCGCGGAGTGGGCATCACCGTTGAAGGTGTAGATGCGGCGGGTTGCCGGGTCATGGATGATGTCGTCGTCGTCCACCGCGGCAAGCGTCCGGCCGAGCACATGCAGCGTGGCGAGATCGAACATCGTGACCGTGCTGTCGCCGCCCGACGTGGCGAAGCCGTGGCCGGACGCGTAGTCGAACGCCACGCCGTGGGCCCGGTTCATTCCCGGGATCTCGCCGAGCAGCCGGCCGGTGGCGGGATCCACCACCATGAACCGGGTGTCCCGGGCGATGAACAGATGGTGGTGCACGGTGTCGAGCGCGAGATAGTCCCAGCTCCCGTCGCCGCCGAGGACGTAGCGTCTGGCGATGTGGAAGTGCGTCGCCTGGGCGCACGCAGGGATGGCGACGAGCAACAGGGTTGCCGCCGCGGCCGCAGACGTTGCGAGGCAGCGAATCGGTGAACGCATCGGTGCCAACCTCCTGGAATCGGTGGCGGGGGAGCCTGCCTCGTGCAACCTATGGCGCCGCACCTGTCAGCCGGATGACACCGGCCGGCCCCGCCGTTGCCCGCGGTAGCGGTAGATTCGGGCGCGGCATCGCTCCCGGGGAGGCACCGATGCGCGGCACCTGGTCGCTGTCGCTGTTTCGCCGGTATCGGCCGCATCTCACCGTGGGCAGCATGCTGCGGCTCCGCACGGCGTTGATGGCCGGCGGCGCGGGGCGGCTCGGCGAACAGGAGACGATTGCCGTCCGGCTGCGGCATGCCGGCTCCACCGCCCTCGTGTTGCGTCCCGGCAGTTCCGACCTCGGCACGTTCGACGAGGTGTTTGTCGGAGGTGTCTACGACGGCGTGGTCCGTCACGCGCCGGAGACCGGGACGATCATCGACCTCGGCGCGAACATCGGGTTGGCCAGTCTCTTCTTCCTGCTGCGCTTTCCGCGGGCACGGTTGCTGGCGATCGAACCTGCGCCGGACAACTTCGCGCTACTGACACGGAACCTCGCACCGTTCTCCGCGCGGGGTTGCGCCGTAACCCGGCGCGCCGCACTCTGGGGTGCGGATCAGCCGGTGACGTTTTCGACGGCGGCGGCCGGGCGGTTCGATTCCGGCACCATCGGCGAGCAACCGGACGCCGCTGCCAGCGACGCCGCCGAGGCAGAAGTGCCGGGCATGTCGATGCCGGCGATCCTGGCGCACGCCGGGTTCGACACGGTCGATCTTCTCAAGGTCGACGTCGAGGGCGCCGAGCGTCACCTCTTTGCCGGCGGTGACGAATGGCTCGACCGGGTGGGGTGCCTTGCCGTCGAGTTCCACGGCACGGCCCGCGCGGAGTGCGGGTTCGATGCGGTCGTGGCCCGGCACGGCTTCCGGCTCGTGGAACAGAATCCCCACACCACGCTGGCGGTGCGTGACGGCAGGCCGCGGTGAAAGAAGGGAGCATGCAATGCAGCCCATGGAGCGGCTCAACCTGGCGCTCCGCGGCACGATGGAATTTGGCGTCGTCGCGGGATTCGCCTTCTGGGGCGCGTCGCGCGGCGCGTCGACCGGTGCACACCTGCTCTTCGGCGTGCTTGTGCCGGTTATCGGCTTCGGAGTCTGGGGTGCCATCGACTTCCGATGGGCGGGCCGCGCGGCAGAACCGCTCCGCCTCACCGAGGAGTTGCTCCTATCCGGGCTCGCGGCGGCCGCGTTCTGGGCCAGCGGTCACGCGCTGCTCGGCGCGACGCTGGCGGCGCTGTCGGTCGTGCATCACATCATGGTCTACCTGTTGGGGGGGCGGTTGTTGCGTTGACCGCGGCGGGCTTCCCGATCCGCCGGGCGGACGTAAGATCAATGTCGGCAGGCGGGCCTGTCTTGCGACGGGTGCCGCCGAGCGCCTTCCAATTCACCAACCTGACCGGAGCGTTGCCATGAGTCGCGATGTAGCGTTCAGCGTGTTGCTCGCCGTTGTCACCAGCGCGACCGGGTGCAGTCACGGCAACCCTCCGGTCGAGGGAAAATGGGCAATTGCCAGCGCCCGCCTGGGAGGCAGCGATCTGCCGGCGGCAACGTTCCAGGGCAGTCTGCTCGAGCTCACCGCAGGCAGGTACACCTTCCAGAACGACACCGGGACCTTCACGGTCAACCCGGCGGTGACCCCGATGACGCTCGACGTACACGGCATGCACGGGCCGAATGCCGGTCGCACGATTCCCGCGATCGTCGGCGTCAAGGGCGACACCATGACAATCTGCTACGACCTCTCCGGCGCCGGCCGGCCGACGGCGTTCCGGTCCGATTCGGGAACGCAGCTCTTTCTGGTGCGATACATCCGCCAGGGCTCGTGACGGAGACTCCCTTCGGACAGCCCGCTGCGACTTGCGCGGTTGCGACCCGGAGGCAAGAATCCAGCAGGAGGTGGCGATGCTCATGCGACGTGGACCCGCGGCGGTGGCGGTGATGCTGGCCGCATGCCTCGTTGGTGCGTGTGCCGCGTCGCAGGCCCCGACGGCTCCCGCGAGCCAATCGGAGCCGGTCACGGTGGGTGGGTCGAGCCAGACGGCGACGGCCAGCGTCGGCGAGGAAATCGACGTGACGCTTCGCACCCTTGGTCCCGGCCAGTTCGACTCCATGCCCACGCTCTCGTCTGGCGCGGTGCAGTTTGCCGGCGCGGCGATCGTGCCCCCGTACGACCCGGGTGGTCCGCGCCAGCAGTTCCGCTTCACGGCGCCACGGCCCGGCACGACCGTGGTGACTTTCACCCAGGTCGGGCGCGCCGACGGATTTCCCGTTGCCGTGGTGAGCGACACGTTCATCGTTCGCTGAGCCCCGCGGCCGAGCATGGCCGCCGAGATGTTTCATCCCGCGACCAGTGCCGCCGCGCGGCCCGATCGGGGCGCCACGCCGCGTGGTCACGATTTAGATTCTTCCCGGTCCCCACTACCTCTTCCACCGGATGGTCCGATGCGCTCTCGCCGACTTTCAGGCGATGGTCTTCTCCGCGCCGCGTGTCTCTGCGCGGCACTGTTCACGCTGACGTCGATGGCGTCGGCCCAGGTGCAGACCCCGGGCCGTGGCGGCCGAGGGCGCGGTGCCGGCCGGGGCCGGGGCGCACCGGTTGATACGACACCAGTGGTCTCGGCCATTGCGACCATGGGTCACCTCGGGCCGATCATCAAGGACGGCATGCTGCAGCCGGTGGCCGAATACGCCGACACCAATACCTGGATCAAGCAGCGCGTGTGGGTCGAGACCGATTTCGACAGCGATCACGACGGCAAGCCGGACCGGATCCACGCCGACATCGTGCGGCCGGGAGCCGCGGCGAAGGCCGGTCTCAGGCTGCCGGTGATCATGCAGGCGTCGCCGTATCTGTGGCATGGCCAGGGGAATGTCGACTGGGACGTCAACCAGGAGCTGGGCGCGCCGCCGCCGCATCGCACGCCGCCGCCGTACAAGGGGGCGTGGGACGATACCATGCCGGTCGGATCGCGCTACGCCCGTGAATGGGTGCCGCGCGGCCTGATCGCGGTCTCCGCCGAGCAGGCGGGAACCGGATTGTCCACCGGCTGCCCGACATCGGGCGACACCGCCGAGCGGATCAGCGCCAGCTACGTCATCAAGTGGCTCAACGGCAAGGCGAAGGCGTACACCACCGTCGACGGCAACCAGGAGGTGAAGGCGACGGCGTGGACCAACGGCAAGGTGGGAATGTACGGCACGTCGTACGAAGGGGCGATGCCGATGGCCACCGCCACCACCGGCGTGCAGGGGCTCGAGGCGCTGATCCCGATCTCGCCCAACACCTCCGACTATCGCTACTACCGATCCTTCGGACTGGTGCGCTCGCCGGGTGGGTATCTCGGTGAAGACATCGACGTGCTCTACGACTTCGTGCACAGCGGCCGGGTGCAGCAGCGTTGCGACAGCATCTATCGCGACGGCGACTTTGCGCAGCACATGGACCGCGCGCATGGCGACTTCAGCGAATTCTGGCGGGTGCGCGACCAGACGCAGTACATCAGGAATGTGCACGCCGCGGTGTTGTTCGCCCACGGATTCAACGACTGGAACGTGATGCCGGACAACTCCATCCGGATGTGGGAAGCGCTCAAGAAGATCAACCCGAAGGCGAAGATCTACATGAGCCAGGGCGGCCACGGCGCGCCGCCGCCGGCCGACATCCAGAACAAGTGGTGGGCGCACTATCTCTACGGCGTCAAGAACGGTGTCGACACGCTGCCGCGGGCGATGATCGTGCAATCCGACGCCGACGTTCCGACCGGCGGCGGGCGCGGTGCGCAGCCGTATCCGAAGTTCTACGCCGACTACCCGATTCCCGGCACCAGCAACGTGACGCTGCACCTGGGCAAGGGCGGCGGTGGCGTCGGGACGCTGGCCGTTGCACCGATGGCGGCGCAGGGCACCGAGAGCCTGATCGACGACTGGCACGTGCGGCCGCAGGACATGGCCCTGGCAGCGTCGTCACCCAACCGGCTGCTCTACGCGCTGCCGGCGTTCACCGACTCGGTGCACATGTCGGGCTTCTCGGTGGTGACGCTCAAGCTGGCGCTGAGCAAGCCGGCGGCGAACCTCTCGGTCTACCTGGTGACGCTGCCATACGATTCGACGCGGATCGGCAGCGCCGGGCAGGTCGGCGTGGTGACTCGCGGCTGGGCTGACCCGCAGAACTACCAGTCGCTCACCGGCAGCGGGGATTTTGTCTCCGAGAAGCCCGGCGTGGCGCTGGTGCCCGGCACGTTCTATACCTTGACGTTCCCGCTGCAGCCCGACGATCAGGTGATCAAGCCGGGGCAGCAGCTGGCGCTGATGATTCTCTCGAGTGACTACGGTTTCACGCTGCGGCCCGAGCCGGGGACGCAGCTGATCGTCGACCTCGGCGGGTCGTCGATCACCATTCCGGTGCTGGGCGGCGCCGCGGCGCTGCACAGGGCGCTGGGCGGGCACTAGCGGCGCAGTTCGCCGACCGGCTGGCGCCGGTGGAAACGTGATGCAACGGAGTTGATCCGCCGGTGACGCTCATCCTGCGCAGGCTGCGCCGTTCGCCCCTGTTCACCTTGGCCGCTGTCGCGATCGTCGCCATCGGCGTCGGCGCGGCGGTGTCGGTGTATGCCGTGATGGACGCCGTGCTGCGGCGTCCGCTTCCGGCGGTCTCGCCCGACCGGGTGGTGGTGGTGCGCGATCAGGACGCGCGTGGAACCGACGTGCCACTGACCTGGGATGATTTCAAGGCGCTGCGGGCCGCCACCCGTACCATGTCCGCGGTGGCCGGCGAGGCCCACCAGGGCGCCAGTCCCATGGCCGAGCTGCGCGACGGACGACCGTTGGTGCTCGACGCCGCCTGGGTGACCGGCAATTTCTTCGACGTGCTGGGGACCCGGCCGGCGCTGGGGCGGTTCTTCCACGCCGACGACGAATCGACGTTCGAACCGTCGGTGCTGGTGATCAGTTACGACACCTGGAAGCGGCAGTTCGCCGGTGATTCGGCGGTCCTCGGCACCACCCTCACCGATCCATACACCAACCGGCAACTGACCATCATCGGTGTCGCCCCCGCCGGGCTGGATTATCCGTCGGGGGCGCAATACTGGACGCCGTTGGTGTACAGCGGCGGCCTGGACGTGGTGGGCCGACTCGCTCCAGGAACCAGGGCGGAAGCCGCGCGGGCGGAGTTCCAGGCGATCAGCACCGCGCTGCGGCGGCAACACGGGCTGGAGAGCGTGCTGCATGTCCAGTCGTCGACGATCCGTTCGCTGCCGGACGCGGTCTCGGGCCAGGTCAGGCCGGCGCTGCTGGTGCTGACCGGTGCGGTGTCGCTGCTGTTGCTGCTGGTGAGCATCAATGTCGGCGCGCTGCTGCTGATGCGCGCCATGGAACGATCTCACGAAGTGGCGGTGCGCCGCGCCCTGGGGGCCGGCCCGGTCGCCGTTGTCATGCCCGGCGTGCTGGAGGCGCTGGCGGTCTCGGCGGCTGGAGCCGTGATCGGATACCTCATGGCCGGCGCGACGCTTCGCGCCGTCTGGTTGGCGCGGCCGCAGGGGATACCCCGCATCGACCTGCTGCACGCCGGCGGCGCATCGCTCGTGGTCACCGCCGCCGTGGCCATCGTTACGGCCGTGTTGGTGGCGCTGGCACCGACCGTGGTGATCCTGCGCAGCGACCTGATGGCGGTGCTGCGCGGAGGCAGGCGAGGGGGAAGTCCGTCCGGCCGGCGCCGGATGCAGCAGTCGGTCGTCGCCGCCCAGGTGGCGCTCGCGGTGATGCTGGTGACCGGCGCGGGCCTGCTCGGCAGGACGTTCGAGCAGCTCCATCACATCGATCTCGGCTATTCGCCGCAACACCTGTCGTTTCTTCGCATCGCCACTGTCGTCACGCCTGACGATGCCGATCAGCGATTTGCCCGACTGCTCGCCGCCGTCCCGCCGGCGTTCGAGGCGGTCCCCGGCGTGCAAGCGGTGACACCGCTCGACGTCGAGCCGTTCTACGGCCCCGGTGTGTTCAACGGACCGTGGGAAGTCGAGGGCGCACCGATTGCCGCCGGCGATGCATACCCCCGCTTGCCAATCGAAGTCGGTGGAGATGACTACTTCCGCACGCTGGGCATCCCGGTACTGCAGGGCCGCGGTTTTGTTGCCACCGACACACGCACGTCACCGGGTGTGGCGGTGGTGAGCGCCGAAGCGGCTCGCGTCCTGGGCCTCGGTGCGCATCCGGTGGGCCGCCGGATCCGGACCGCCGGAGACACCGGAGCGGCGAGCTGGCGGACCGTGGTGGGCGTGGCGGGCGACATCCACTATCGTGATCTGCGGACCGCGACACCGTCGGTGTTCCTGCCGGCGAGCCAGTTCTTCTTCCAGGGACTGGTGGCGGTGCGCAGCTCCGGCTCGCTCGCCGCGCTGCTGCCGCGGCTGCGCCAGGCGCTGCATCAGGCCGACCCGGCCGCCGTCATTGCCCAGTCGCAAACGATGGAGAGCATGCTGGCCACGCAGACCGCCGTCCCGAGGCTGTCGCTGCTGCTGCTTTCGGGCTTCGCCGCGGTGGCGCTGTTGCTGGTGGGCATCGGGCTGTTCGGCCTGATGGCGGCGGTGGTGCAGGCACAGCGTCGCGAAATAGGCATCCGGCTGGCACTGGGCGCCACGCCCGGCCGGGTGCGGGGCGAGGTGCTCCGCCGCGCCCTGGAGGTCACCGTTGCCGGTGCCGCGATGGGGGTGCTCCTTGCACTGGTCGGATCGCGCCTGTTGCGCTCGCTGCTGTATCAGGTGAGCCCCCGTGATCCGGCGGCGATGGGCGCGGCGGTCGTCACCCTGCTGGCGGTCGCCGCGCTATCTGCCTGGTGGCCGGCGTGGCGCGCCACGACGGTCGACCCGGTGACGGTCCTCGGCAGCGAATGAGACAACGACCCAGTCATTGCGAGGAATCATGCGACACGTCAGGCTGTTGACCGGTCTTGCACTGTTCGCGATCGTGGCGGCGTGTGACAGCGCTCCCAAGGCACCGAAGGCGCGGGTGCTCGAGAGCCCCGACGCCCACGTCGACGCCGGCGCGGAGTGCAGCCTCCACTTTACCGCCGGTCCGATCGGCGATCCGGCCCTGCCGTGCACCATCGAGGCCGACTATGTCACGTCGTCGGGGCGGACCGTGGTGGAAATCGGCGGCGACTCGGGACAGCTGACGGTCCATTTCAACCTGACGAAGCCGGGGCCACTCGACACCGGCGTGGTGACCAACGCCGACAGCGGCGTCACCGGGCTGCTCGACATCACCAATGGCAATGACGACTACGAGATGACCACGACACCGGGGAGCGAGGCGGGGACGTTCCGCTTCAGCGTCACGAAGGCGGCGGTGGCAATCGCCGACGAGCGGGCCAGGACCTACGCCCTCACCGGCTCGCTCGACGCGACGGTGCCGGCCGACACCACGAGCGCCGCGAAGGGAAAGGGACCGGTCGCGGTCCACGTCACCTTTGGCGGGAAGTGATCGCCGTCGCTATTCCGCCCGCAGCGCGCGCACCGGATCGATGCGGGCCGCGCGCCGCGCCGGGATGAAGCTGGCCAGCGCCGCCACCGCCAGCAGCGTCGCCGCCACCAGCACGAACACCGCCGGGTCGCGCGGTGATTCTTCGAACAGCAGCGGCCCGATCCAGCGGCCGATCAACAGCGCAATCGCCACGCCGAGGCCGACGCCGGCGGCGGCGAGCTGGAGTCCGCCGCCCACGATGTGGCCGACGATGTCGCGCATCGACGCGCCGAGGGCCACGCGCACGCCGATCTCGTGCAGCCGCCGGCTGACGTTGAAGGCAATCACGCTGTAGAGCCCGATGGCGGCGAGGACCAGCGCCAGCGCGCCGAAGATCACGAACATCGAGGCCCCGAGGCGCCATGGCTGCGTCTCGTGACCGATGATGTCACGCACCGGCGTGACGGTGATGTACGAGGCGCCCGGCATTTCGGCCTGGAGGGCCTTCTGCACCGTCTTGACCATGGCGTCGGGATCGCCCTCGACGCGCAGCACGATCCCGCCCTGGTCGGGATGGAACTGGGCGGCGGAGAGGTAGTAATACAGGCCCGGATCATCTCCCAGCTGATTGTTCTTGATGTTTTCGGCAACGCCGACGACATACGTGCATGACGCGGTGTCGCTCTCGACCTTGACGCATCTGCCGATCGGATTGTCGCCAGGCCACAACTTGGCCGCCATGGCCCGACTCACCACCATTGCCCCCGGGGCGCCGGCCACGTCCTGTAATCCGATCCCGCGTCCAGCGACGATCCGGGTTCCCATGGTGGCGAAGAATTCGGGTGAAACCGCATTGAGATCGAATTCGCCGAGTCGTGAAACCGAATCGATGCCGGCGACAGTGAGATCGACGTCCCACGTCGACCAGAACGGGACAGTCAGCTGGCGGGCGGCGCTGGTCACGCCCGGAATGGCCTGTCCGGCTCGGTGCAGGCGCTCGATGAGCGCGAAGGACGCGGCGCTGTCGAGCGTCACGCCGCGCATGTTGGTCTCCGCCAGCAGCACATGTTCGGGCTGGTAGCCCAGCGGTATGGCACGCACCCTGGAGAGGCTCCGCACGAACAGGCCGGCGCCGACCAGGAGCACCACCGACAGCGTGCCCTGGAACACCAGCAGCGTCGAGCGGAGCCGGGATCGCTGGTGGGTCCCCTCGCGCGCTCCCGCGCGCAGGTCGCGATTGAGATCGGCGTGCCGCGTTTGCAGCAACGGCGCCAGGCCGGTGAGCAGGCCGGCGACGAGCACGGCAGCACCGGAGTAGAGAAGTGTCCGTGGATCGGTGAGCACCGTTGCGGTGGACGTCGGTGCGAGGAATGCATGGCGCAGCAGCGCGCCTCCCCACTGCGCCAACACCAGACCGGCGACGCCGCCCAGCAACGCCAGCAGCAGGCTTTCGGTGAGCAGCTGCGCCGCCAGCCGCGTCCGGCTGACGCCGAGTGCCAGGCGCACCGCGATCTCGCGGCGGCGCTGCAATGCCCTGGCCAGCAGCAGATTGGCCACGTTGGCGCAGGCGATCAGCCAGACGATCAGTGCGACGCCGCCGATCCACGTCGCCACCTTGGCGAGGTTCGATTCGTTGGGGCCGCGGTCACTCAGGATCGAACCGGCCATGGCGCGCGGCCTGGCGATGGCGATCGGCGGGAGGGTCTGACCGCTGGCGATCTCCGCCTGGTAACTGGCGGCATAGGCCCGGGTCAGGTCGGCGTTGGCGTGCGCCACACTGACCCCCGGTTTCCGTTCGGCCATCATCGCCGACCACGTCCAGGTGTAGGTGGTCCACCACTGCTGCCCCCGATCGGCAAATTGACTGCCCATCTCCGCACCGTAAGCGGTGATCGGAATGAAAGCCGCCGGCGGTGTGTCGGGCCAGAGTCCCATGAACCCCCTGGGCGAGACCCCGATGATGGTGTACTGTGTGGCACCGATCCGCACCACCTGACCGATGACGTCGGCCCGGCCGCCATACGCCGACCGCCAGTAGCCATAGCTCAGCACCGCCACGGCCGCGCCGCGCGGTGGCTGATCTTCGGCGGTTGTGAAATAGCGGCCCAGCGCCGGCGGGGCATCGAAGAACCCGAAAAAGGTTGCACTGACAACACCGACCTTCATCTCCTGCGCGCCGGTGCCGGTACCAATGGCGAGATCGCGCAACGTGAACTGGGCGGTGCGTTCGAACGACGTGGTATTGTGGGTGAAGTCGAGGAAGCGCGCGAACTGCATGTTCCCCATCTGCACCGTGCGGCCACGGAAGATCTCGGTGCGATAGATCCGATGCACTCGCGACGGATCGTGCATCAGCGGTGGGGCCCGGAAGAGCAGCCGGTCGACGACGGAAAACATCGCCGAATTGGCACCGATGCCGAGCGCCAGGGTCACCACCACCGCGGCGGTGAAGCCGGGGTGGTTCTTGAGCCCCCGGACGGCATACCGGACGTCCTGTGCCCGCCGCTCCAGCCAACGGACGCCGCGCACGTCGTGATGCTCGTCCTGCGTTCGCGTCACGCCGCCAAACGCCACCGCCGCGCGGCGCCGGGCCTCGTCGGGGGGCAATCCCTCGTTGCGCATCAATTCCTCCGCTTCCAGTTCCAGGTGCAGCCGGATCTCTTCGCGCAGCTCGCGATCGAGCGCGGCACCGCGCACCGCGGCGCGGCCGCGCCGGATCAGTCGCCGGAGCCAGTTGCTCATGCGGCGTGCCTCAGGTGGCGTGGAGCACGCGATCGACCGCCGCGGCGAAGTGCTTCCACGCCGACCGCTCGCTGGCGAGCTGCTTCCGTCCGCTGGCGGTGAGCGTATAGATCCGTGCCCGGCGTCCCTCGACGCTGGTGCCCCAGGTGGAGCTGATCCAGCCCTGGTCTTCGAGACGGTAGAGCGCCGGGTAGAGGCTCCCCTGGCCCACCTCGAGCACCTCGGCCGACAGGGCGCGGATCCGTTTGGAGATCCCCCAGCCGTGGAGCGGCCCCAGCAGCAGGGCCTTGAGGACCAGCAGATCGAGGGTGCCCTGCAACAGGTCGGCACGAGCGGCCATGAACGGAATCCTCCCGGTTGATACTATGACACTCGACAACAAGGAATCGTTGCGTGTTGTCGGATGTCAAGGCATCGGGGTCAGCGGGGCGGGGCGACTCGTTGCGGCGCTGGAACGCCGGCCGGCAGGGCGGCCGACGGGTCGATGGCGCGGGCGAGAATCTCGAGGGAATCGACCAGCCGGGGCCCGGGCCGGCTGAAGTAGTGCGAGCCGTCGGTGACGTACACCGCGCCGGCGGCGACGGCCGGCAGCTCGCCGCACCACGGGAGCGACCAGAGGTGGGACAGGTCGGCGATGGTGCGTTCGACGCCGAACCCGCAGCAAGCGAACACGATCACCTCGGGTTGCCAGGCGCGAACCTCATCCCAGCGCAGGGTGCGCGAACGCTCGCCCTCGCGGCCCAACCCCTCGACGCCGCCGGCGAGCCGCACCAGTTCCGGATTCCAGTGACCGCACGAGAACGGGGGGTCGAGCCACTCGAGGAGCGCCAACCGTGGGCGTGACCGGCGCGCCGCCCCGCGGTCGACGACCTGGTCGATCCGCTGCCGCAAGCCGTCGAGCACCGGCGGCGCGCGTTCGGGAACGCCGGCGGCGCGGGCCACCTCGGTCACGGCATGGAGGACCTCGTCGAGTGTCTGCGGTTCGAGATTGACCACTCGCGGCGATCCCGGCAGGGTGCAGGCGGCGTCGTGCACTTCCGCTTCGGCGACGGCGCAGACGTCGCAGAGGGCCTGGGTGACGATCAGGTCGGGCCGAAGGGTCTCGAGCGCCGGCAGGTCGAGGGTGTAGAGGGCATTGCCGTCGCGCAGTCGCTGCCGGACCAGCCGGTCGATTTCGCCGCTCGGCGCCGCGGTCGGGATCAGCGTCCGGGTGACCTTCGGCAAGGCGGCCACGCGGGGTGGATAGTCGCACTCGTGGGTGACGCCGACGAGCTGGTCGTCGAGCCCCAGGGCGCAGACGATCTCGGTGGCACTGGGAAGCAGCGAGACGATTCTCACCGGGCGAACGCGGCGGCGAGGAGCGCCGGAAGGCGATGGTTCCACAGCAGGCGGCGCGGTGGCACTACGGGACTCCCGAGGAAATCGATGTCGATTATCACCCCGAATCGCCGGGGTCACAATCCGCCGGGCGTTACATTGGCAGGGGCGGCGGGCGGGCCCGGATTGCCTGACATGCGGATGGGCGGCTCTATTTCGGCGTCACCAAGGGGGGGAGCGCGGTCATGAAGGACAAGAAACTCGACAAGCTGGTTCGCAAGGTGTCGGGGCAGGCGCTGCAGAAGTCGCGCAAGGATCGCTTCGTCGATCCGACGCTGCAGGCGACGCGGGGTGTCGCGCCCGAGCTCGACGAGGACCTGAAGCAGCTGTTCAAGGAAATGAAGCGCCGGGAGTTCTGATCGCCGTCGCGATCACGCGATTGATGCCCTCCCGGGTCGAGCGGCGAGCGATTCCCGTCGCGCCTCAACGTGGAGACCCTGCCATGACCCACGTCGATCGCCGGAAATTCCTGGCGCAGCTGGCCGGTGGTGTCGCCGTGGCGCGCACCGGGCTTCCCGGAATCGCCCCGCTCCGTCGGGCGAGCGGGCGGCTGGCCGCCCGGGCGTACACCCCGCTTCCGCTCGGATCGATCCGCCCATCGGGGTGGCTGGAGCGCCAGATGCGGATCCAGGCCGACGGCCTGAGCGGCCACCTCGACCTCTTCTGGCCCGACGTGGCCGAAAGCCAGTGGTTCGGCGGCACCGCCGAGGGATGGGAACGCGCGCCATACTGGCTCGACGGCGCCATTCCGCTGGCATGGCAGCTCGACGACGCGGCGCTCAAGAGCCGCATCACGTCGCACATCGACTACATCGTGAGTCACCAACGCGCTGACGGCTGGTTTGCACCCTATCCGGTGGACGCCAGCGCGCATCGCTACGACATGTGGGCAATCCTCCTCGCCAACAAGGTCCTGGCGCAATACCACGACGCCACCGGCGACGAACGGGTGCTGCAGGCCTCGCTGCGCAGCATGCGCGCGATGCTCACCGGCCTCGACGCGACGCCGCTCTTCGAATGGGGCCGGTTCCGGTGGTTCGAGGGCATCGTGCCCGCGTTCCATGCCTACGAGTGCACCGGCGAGCCGTGGCTGCTCGACCTGGCTCGCAAGCTCCGCGCGCAGGGGGTCGATTACCCGGCGATCGTCGCGAGCGACGATTTCCGCACCGCGACGCCGCGGCGCGGGCTCTGGAAGTGGACCAAGCACGGGGTCAACACGGCGATGGCCACCAAGGCGGCGGCGCTCAGCTGGCGGCTCGATCAGCGGGCGGCGGACCGCGCATTTGCCGGCCACATGATCGACGTCATCGACCGTTATCACGGCCAGGTGACGGGGATGTTCACCTGCGACGAGTGTCTCGCCGGGAAGAATCCGTTGCAGGGGAGCGAGCTCTGTTCGGTCGTCGAGTTCATGTATTCGATGGAACACCTGCTGTCGGTCTTCGGCGACGATCGCTACGCCGACCGGCTCGAGCGCCTGGCCTACAACGCGCTGCCGGCGGAAGTCGCCCCCAACGGCTGGTCGCACCAGTACGTGCAGCAGGTCAACCAGGCGCAGTGCACCGTCAACCCCGACTACGGCTGGTCTACCAACGGGCCGGACTCGAACATCTTCGGCCTCGCCCCCAACTACGGTTGTTGCACGGCGAACATGCACCAGGGCTGGCCCAAGTTTGCCGCGCACCTCTGGATGAAGACGCCGGACGACGGCCTCGCGGCCCTCGCCTGGGCCCCCGCGCGGGTGCGCACCACGGTCCGCGGCACGCCGGTGACAATCGCCGTCGACACCGACTACCCGTTCCGCGAAGACGTGCAGTTGACCATCCAGGTCGACCGCGCCACGACGTTTCCTGTGGTACTGCGCATTCCGGCGTGGGCCGCGGGAGCGACGGTGCAGGTGGGTCCGGCGGCGCCGGCGCGGGCGGCGGCCGGGACGATGCACCGGGTGGAGCGCGCATGGAGCGGCACCACGGCGATCCGGCTCCACTTCCCGATGACACCGCGGGTCATCTCCGGCTACAACGGCGCCATCGCGGTCGAACGCGGGCCGCTGGTGTATGCCCTCCGGGTCGATGAATCGTGGTCCCGGATCCACGCTGACCAGCCGCAACGCGAACTGCCGCACGGCGACTTCGAGGTGCGTCCCGGAACGTCGTGGAACTGGGGGCTGGCGCTCGACCCGGCGCATCCGGCAGACGCGATCCGGTTTGCCGAGCGTCCGGTGGGTGAGCAGCCGTTCTCGCCGGACGGCGCCGGCATGACGGCGACGGTCAAGGCGCGCCGCCTGCCGGACTGGAAGCTCGAGCGCGGCTGGGCAGGTGAGATTTCGCCGGCCGACGTGGCGTGGGCCGATCCGCACCGGCCGGCGTCGACGCAGCCGCTGGAGGAGATCACGCTGATTCCGTACGGCTGCACCGACCTGAGGATCACGGAGTTTCCGCGGGTCGAGGTGTGAAGCGGGTTCATCCGGTGGCGCTGGCCGTGGCACTCCTCGCGGCGTGCGGCGGCGGGACCACCACCAGCGGCGGCACGCCACCGCCACCTCCTCCGACCGACACCCTTGCCGCGCGGACGTTCCGCATGGGGTTCTCGGCAAATCCGCCGCGGGCCAGCCAGAGCGACCTCCTCGCCGCACTGGCGATGTGGACCTCTCGTGCCGACCTGGCGATCATCAACATCGACGTTCCGTACGCGGCACTGCTTGGCGGCACGGCGGCAAAGGTGATCGTCGACAGCAACACCGTGCCGCTCGCCGAGTACTTCCGTGGCAAGAATCTCCGGGTCGTCGTCAGCCTCAACGTCACGAACGGGCTGAACCGCGCCGCCGAAGCCCCCGACCTCGTGGCGCTCGGGAAGAGCATCACCGAACCCGACGTGCAGCAACGCTATCGCGACTACGTCGCCGCGATCGCGGCCGACGTCGAGCCGGACGACCTCTTCCTGTCGACCGAATCGAACCTGATCCGCGACCTCGCCCCGGATTCGGTGTATCGGGCCATGGTGACAATGACCAACGCTGCCGCTGACGACGTGGCGCGCATGAACACCGTGCCGCTGATGGGCGTCTCGGTGCAGGTCGACGAAGCGTGGGGGCGGCTGCTGCACAACGACGTCTATCAGGGTGTCGAGCAGGACTTTGCCGACTTCCCCTTCATGACGGTGCTGGGGCTCTCGTCCTATCCGTATTTCACGTTCAGCGATCCGGACCAGATTCCGCTCGACTACTATGCGCGGATCCGCAACGGCCGCACTCTTCCGGAGATGGTGACCGAGGGCGGCTGGTCGTCGGCGGAGGTGCTCGGGAGGCCGTCGAGCCAGGAGACCCAGGCCCGGTATCTCCGCCGTCAGGAGCAACTGCTCGATTCGGCGAAGGCGATCGGCGTGGTGCAGCTCGACTTTACCGACATCGACACGCTCTCCCTCGGCCTGCCGCCCGGCAACGGGCTGGGACCGTTCTCGACGCTCGGGCTGGTCGACGACAACCTGCAGCCCAAGCTGGCGCTCGCCACCTGGGACAGCATCTTTGCGCGGCCGCTCCGGTAGCCGCGCCGCCATGTTCGACCTGCAGCCGGTGCTCGAAGGCAACCTGGTGCGACTCCGTCCGCTGGCCGAAACGGACTTCGAGGCGCTCTACGCGGTGGCGTCCGACCCGCGCATCTGGGAGCGTTCCGCTTTGTGGCGCAGGTGATCTTCATGATCGGCCCAGCGAACATCCGGTCGCAGCTTGCGGTGCAGAAGATCGGTGCGGTGCAGGATGGCACACGAAAGGGAAGTGACGGGCGCGAGAGTCTCCTCTTCCGGGTTTCGGCGGCTACGTTCCCGGGAACTCCTTCACGCTGATGGGTGACGCCGATGCCTGATCCGATCCTGCTCGACCCCGGCGCCAGTGCGCTGGTGCTCATCGACCTGCAACGCGGCATTGTGGGGATGCCGGTGGCGCCGCGCGACGGTGCGGCGGTGGTCCGGAACGCGGGGCGATTGCTCGAGGCGTTCCGGGGGACCGGGGCGCTGGTGGTGCTGGTCCGGGTGTCGTTTTCCGCCGACGGCGGTGACATGCTCTCGCAGCCCCGCGATGTCACCTGGAGCGCCGCCAATCGCCCCGCCGACTGGGACGAACTGCTGCCGGAACTCGGCGTCACCGACCGCGACCTGGTGATCACCAAGCGGCAGTGGGGTGCGTTCTACGGCACGCCGCTCGACATGCAGCTGCGGCGGCGCGGCATCCGAAGCATCGTGATCGGCGGCATCTCGACGAACATGGGGGTGGAGTCGACCGCGCGAGACGCGTTCGAGCGGGGCTATCACCTGGTGTTCGCGGAAGATGCCATGGCGGCGACCAGTGCCGAGGCGCATCGGTTTGCGTGCGAGCAGATCTTTCCGCGAATCGGGCAGGTGCGGTCGACGGACGAGGTGGTGCGGGCGATCGGGGGGTAGTGGGACGGTCGCTACCGCACCCACCCCTGCGCTTCGAGTCCCGGCAGCAGCCCCGGTGTGGCGAGCGAAACGGGTGGCATGTATTCGCCGCTCAATCGGCGCATCCACCACTGTCCGGTGCTGCGCCGTTCGTCCGGCGTGGTGAAGCGATAGAGGTAGAGTTCGGCGCGGATCCATTGCGGTGGGTGGTCCGGAAAGGGATCGCCCGACATCAATGACAACGTGGGCCGGTCGTTCTGCAGCAGGCGCGCCACCAGCGGCGCAAACCACGGGTCGGCGTAACTCGGGCTGAGCGCCGCGAACCACATCAGCCAATCCAGCCGCAGGTGATACGGCGCAACCAGCGGCGGCATGCGCGACAGGTCTCCCGGTTTGGCCTTGAACTGATACTCCTTCCAGACCGACGCCGGTGTCACCACGCTGTCGGATGTGCCCTCCAGCACCACCTCGAATCGTTGTCGCGAAATGCTGCCGAACGCGCCATAGGTGTTGACCAGGTGCAGTGGCTCGAACGACGCGTTCATCAGCTGGCCGGCCGAAATCAGGTTGATCGCCGGGCGGATGCTGAGGGCCGCGATCACCACGGCGAGGACGCCGAGGGCCACCTGGTGCGGGATGGCGAGCGGCACCAGCGGGCCGGCATGAACCGGCAGGACGCGGCGCAGCAGTCCGTCGTCGAAGCAGGAGAACGCGATGACGATGGTGAGGTAGTTGAGCCACGACAGGTTGCCGCTCAGGATGATGGTGACCTGGAAGACGACCGCGATGAGCCCCGACGTCCGGCGCACCGCCTTCCACGGCAACAGGTATCCCAACGGTGTGACGACCTCGGCGAGGTGATTGAACAGCACACCGAGCTTCTTGACGGCGAGCGGCGCGAGGTGGAAATACCAGCTGAGCGGATTGGGCATCGGCTGGGTTTCGAAGTGATAGGCGAGGCAGGTGAGGTCGCGCCAGCAGGGATCGCCACGCAGCTTGATCATGCCGGCGCCGAACATCACCCGGAAGAGCAGCCAGCGGAACATCCAGATGACGATGACCGGTGGTGCGGTGTTCCTCGCGCCCAGGAAGATGGCGAGGAAGCCGCATTCGAGCAGCAGTGTCTCCCAGCCGAAGCTGTACCAGGTCTGACCGACGTTGACGAACGACAGATAGAGCAGCCACATCAGGGCCCAGAGCGCCATGCTCACCGGCGTGCCGAAGCGCTCCGAGACGCCGGCCAGCGCCAGGGCGGCAATGGCCACGCCGAGCCACGAGAGGAGCGTGGCAAAGCGGTCGGAATAGTGGAAATAGAAGAGGCTGGGCGTTCGCCAGAACGAGGTGTGCTGCAGGTACCACGGCACCGGCGTGAGGCCGCGGGTCCCGAGCAGCGGCTTGAACTGGTTGACCGCGACGAGGAACGCGACGAGATAGATCGCCGCGAGGCCACGCTGCAGCAGCCATCGCGTCAGCCAGTATTCGGCGTGGATGTCGCGACCCAGCAGCGCGTCGATCATGGTGGCAGCGCTTTCAGCGCCAGTCGCGCCGCGTTCCACCCGCTCATCCCGTGCACGCCGCCGCCGGGCGGTGTCGAAGCCGAGCAGAGATACCAGCCCGGCACCGGCGTGCGGTAGGGATCGAGCCGCGCCACCGGCCTGGCCAGGATCTGCCACAGCGTGTTGGCGCCGCCGACGATGTCGCCGCCGATGTAATTGGCGTTGTGGCGCTCCAGCTCGGCCGGCGGACTGACGTGCCGCGCCAGAATCACGTCGCGAAATCCCGGGGCGAATCGCTCGACCTGCGCTTCGATGCGTGCCGTCATGTCGACCGTCGACCCATTGGGCACGTGGCAATAGGCCCACGCGGTGTGTTTCCCTGCCGGGGCACGAGTCGGGTCGAAGAGCGAGGGTTGAGCGAACAGCACGAAGGGGCGTTCGGCCGGCGCGTCGCTCCACGCCGCCCGTTCGGAGGCGGCGATCTCGTCGAGGGTGCCGCCAAGGTGGACCGTGGCGGCCTGGCGGCATTCGGCGGCGCGCCACGGGACGGGCCCGCTCAGCGCCCAGTCGATCTTGAACGCCGCTGGCCCGTAGCGGAACCGCTCCAGGCTGCGGCGGTAGCCCGCCGGCAGGCGACCGGCGCCGATTGCAGCGAGTTGACGAGGCGTGATGTCGAACATCACGACGTCAGCGCCGGCGAGCTCACCGGCGCTGGCGACGCGATGGCCGGTTGCAATGGTGCCGTGGTGCGACGCGAGGAGGCGTGCCATCGCATCGGCGATTGCCTGTGAGCCGCCGCGCGGAAACGGCCACCCGACGGTGTGGCCGAGCATGCCGAGGACCAGGCCGAAGGACGCGCTGCCGGCGGCGTCGAGCGGCAGCACCGAGTGGCCCGCAATGCCGGCGAAGAGTGCTCGGGCCCGCGGGCCGCCAAAGGTGCCGGTGGCGAGCGACCGCGCCGACCGGATTGCATCGAGCCCGAAGCGGGCGATGGCAAAAGGGTGCCGTGGCGGGAAGAGCGGTGCCAGTAGCGTGTCGAGCAGCGCGTCAGAGCGCGCGACGAGCGGCGCAAAGAGCCGGCGATAGGCCTCGGCGTCGGGGCCCAGCTGTGCCGCGGTCTCGTCGATCGAGCGCTGCAGGAGCAGCGCGGTGCCGTCGTCGAACGGATGCGCCAGCGGCGCCGGCGGGTGGATCCATTCGAGTCCGTGTGCTTCGAGTCCGGCCGAGCGGAAGAACGGTGACGCGACGCCGAGGGGATGGATTGCCGAGCAGACGTCGTGGATGAATCCCGGGAGCGTCAACGGCGCCGAGCGGGTCCCGCCACCGATGGTCGGTTCCGCCTCGAGGACCGTCACTGACAGCCCGGCCGCGGCGAGCGTCACCGCAGCGGCGAGGCCGTTGGGACCGGATCCGACCACGATGGCGGTGCGAGCGGCGCTCATGGCCCCAATATCGGGCCCGGCGCGAGTGCAGGGAAGGCAGACGCCGTTTGCCTGACGCTAGATTGTCGGCGACAAGGAGCCATCATGCCGGTAACCGTTGGCCAGCAGGCCACCCGCTCGCTCACCGTGACGCCGCGTCATGTCGAGCTGTTCGCCGAGATCACCGGCGACCGCAACCCGCTGCATTTCGACGAAGCGTTCGCCGCGGGGACCAGGTTTGGCCGCCTGGTGGCGCAGGGTGGCCTCACCACCGGGCTGCTCCACGCGCTGGTGGCAATGGACATGCCCGGTCCGGGGACAGTCTTCCTGAGCCAGAACTGGAAGTTCACGGCACCGGTATACATCGGCGACACGATCACGGCGACAGCCGAGGTGCTGAGCGTCCACGCCACCAAGCCGGTCTGTCAGCTGGCGGTACGGATCACGCGGCAGGACGGCGAGACGGTGCTTGAGGGCGAGGCGTGGTGCTACCAGTTCCGGCCGGCGTGAGGCGCCGGCGCGTCACACCATTCGACTGGATACCGGCGAGGAGGATCGGATGAAAGCGAAACGAGCGGTGCCGACGACGTTCGATGGGTATCTCGCGGCACTTGCGCCCGACCAGCGGTCGGCGCTTGGCAAGTTGCGTCGCGACATTCACGCCTCGGCGCCCGGCGCGGAAGAGTGCATCAGCTACCGGATGCCCGGGTTCAGGATCGACGGCCGGGTGCTGTTCTGGATCGGCGCGCATGAGAATCATCTGTCGTTCTATCCCGGTGCCGTCGTGCAGGACCTCGCCGCGGAGCTTGCCGACTACGAGACCAGCAAGGGCACGATCCGGTTTTCGCCCTCACGGCCGTTGCCGGCGGCGCTGGTGCGCAAGATCGTCAGGGCCCGGATGGCGCAGGCGGCGCGAAAGTCGAGTCGTAGCCCGGTCCCCGCAGCACGCGGCCGGGGAGCGCCCCGGTCATCGCGCCGTTCGCGACGACCGGCACGCCATTGACCAGCACGTACTGCATCCCGGTCGACAGCTGATTGGGGCTCTCATAGGTGGCCCGGTCGGTGATCGAGTCGGGGTCGAAGACCACCACATCGGCCCACATTCCGGCCTTGAGGACGCCGCGGTCGGCGAGATGGAGCCGCTGCGCGGCGAGGGCCGAGAACTTCCGGATGGCATCGGCCAGGGTCAACAGGTGCTGCTGCCGCACGAACAACCGAAGAATCCGCGGAAACGTGCCGTACGCGCGGGGATGCGGGTGCTCGGTGCCGAGGATTCCTTCGGGTGACGTGCCGGAGGCATCGTTGTCGATCGAGACCCACGGCTGGCGCAGTGCCAGTTCGACGTCGGGTTCGGACATGGCGAAGACGGCAACGGTGGTCTTGGCGCTGTCGCGGATCAGCAGGTCGAACAGCGCGTTGATCGGGTCCTCGTGCCACGACGCGGCAATTTCGTCGAGGCGCTTTCCTTCCAGTGGCAGCAGTGCAGGGTTGTCGACCACCGTCACCAGCACGGCATGCGGGTCGGGAATCTCCAGCCATTCATTGTCCCATGCGCTGGATGGCTGCAGCATGTCGCGCCGCATGCGGGTGCGCATGGCGGTGTCGGCCAGGCGCCGCACCAGCATCGCGTCGCCGCCGTCGTGGGCCCACGGTGGCGCGAAGGCCGACATCGAATTCTCCCACGCGGTGTAGGCATAGGTGTCGGCGGTGATGTCGAGGCCGGTGTTCCGCGCCGAATCGATCCGGGCGACGATGGCCGGCATCTTCCCCCAGTTGGCCGTGCCGCCGGCCTTGAGGTGGAAGATCTCGACCGGGATGCCGGCTTCCCGCGCGATGCGGAACGTCTCGTCGAGCGCCGCCATCTCGCCGTCGCCCTCGCTCCGCATGTGGGTGGCGTAGATCCCGCCGTACTGCGCGGCGGTCCGGGCCAGCGCGATCAGTTCATCGGTGTGCGCGTACGGTGCCGGCGGGTATTGCAGCGCGGTGGAGACGCCCAGCGCGCCCTCGCGCATGGCATCGGCGACAAGTTGCTGCATCTGCCCGAGCTGGGCCGGCCTGGGCGTGACGTCGCGATAGCCAAGCACCATTTCCCTGACCGAGGCGGCCCCGACGTAGGTCCCGAGGTTGATTCCCATTCCCTGCCGCCCGAGCCGGGCGAAGTAGCCGGCCAGGGTGCGCCAGTCAGCCGTGATCCGGTAGTGCCGATAGGTCGGCATGTTGTTGGCGATCATCTCGCTGTCGAGCGGCGCGATCGATTCGCCTTCGCCGGTGATCTCGGTGGTGATGCCCTGGAAGATCTTCGATGGCAAGCGAGGATCGACGAGCATCGTCATCTCCGACTGGCCGAGCATGTCGATGAACCCGGGGGCGACGATCGAGCCATGGGCGTCGATGATCCGGGCGGCGCTGTCATGCTGGAGGTCGCCGATGGCGGCGATCCGTCCACCCCGGATGCCGACGTCGCCGCGATACCACGGCGATCCGGTGCCATCGATGATGTGCCCGTTCCGGATGATCAGGTCGAAGGATGGAACCGGCTGCTGGGCCGATGCGCGTCCGGCGACGGAAACGAGCCAGACGGCAACTGCGGTGGCGGCGAATCGGGACATTGGCGCTCCACGGTGGCGGACGGTGAACCGGGGTCGGGACCGGGGCCCCGCGGGGATCGGGGAGGCCGTGCCCGGCGCCCGATCTCGCCCCGCGGGCCGGGCCGGCAAGGGCCCCCTTGCGAAACGGTCAGAATATGTTCATTATCTACTCACTAATCGTTCCGGAGCGAACCTCATATGCCCGGCTCTGGCCGTTCACCGCCGGTCTCCGGCTCACCTTCTGAACCGAGGAGTACGACCATGAAACGCATCGACATCCTGGCCGCGCTGCTGTTGATCGTCGGCGGGCTCAATTGGGGACTCGTGTCCCTGGCCAACTTCGACCTCGTCGCGACGATCACCGGCGCCGGCGGCTTCGGGAGCAAGAACCTGCTGGGCGCGGTGATCTATGGACTGGTCGGGCTGGCGGCGATCTACCAGGCGTTGGGGTGGAAGGCGATCCAGCGCCGGTGGCACGCGGCCTGACGTTGCCCCGCCGGGTGCCGGTTCCGGGTGCCGCAACGATCCGGAGCCTGCGCCCGGCCTGCCCGGGCCGGACCGGGCAGCGCGCCACGATCCGCGGTATTCTTTCGCTGCCGCATCTGTTCAGCACGTGTTCATCGCTCGAGGCCGCCATGCCCCGCCGTTCCGTCAGCTCACCAGATTCCGCGGAGTCCGCGCTGCTTTCCATTGGCGCGCTCGCCGCCGCGACGGGGATTCCCGCCGAGACGATCCGGACCTGGGAACGGCGTTACGGCTTCCCGGTGGCCGAGCGGAAGCCGTCCGGACACCGGGTCTATCCGTTGGAAACGGTGCCCCGGTTGCGGCGGATATCGGAGGCGCTGGCCCGCGGGCATCGCGCCGCCGAGGTGCTGCCGGCGTCCGAGCGTGCGCTGGAGGCGCTGCTGGCATCGCTGCCGGTGGCGTCGCCGACGCCTCGCGAGACGGGCGCCACCCTCGCGGCGACCGCGTCGCCCGAGGCGCTGCTGGCCGCCGTGCGGACATTCGACGCCGAAGCGCTGAAGCGGGTCTTCCAGATGGACTGGGCCCGGCTCGGACCGATCGAATTCATGGAACAGCGCGCCGCGCCGTTCCTCACCGCCGTCGGGCGGGGCTGGGCGGCAGGAGATCTCGACATCCGACACGAGCATTTCGGCTCGGCGGTGCTCGGCGACTTCCTGCGGAGCGCCCGTCAGCCGCTCGACGACCGCGCGGCCGGGCCGGTCGTGTCGCTGGCGACGCTCCCCGGCGAGTTGCACGGGCTGGGATTGCAGATGTCGGCGCTGGTGTTTGCGCTGGCCGGGTGGCGGGTGCTGATGCTTGGCGTCAATACGCCGCCGGCGCAACTCGTCGCGCTGGCGCGTGAAGCACCGATCGGCGCGGTGGCGTTGAGCTGTGTTCACGCCGCCGACCGCAAGTGGAGCTCTTCGATGCTGACGCTCCGGCGCCGCCTGCCGCGCCACGTGCCGCTGCTGGTGGGCGGTACGGCGGCGGCGGAGCTGTCGCGCCAGGCGGGGATCATCGTCATGCCCGATCTTCGCGGGCTCGACCGTTGGCTGCGCGCGTTTCCGCGCCGCAGCGCACCATGACAATTCTTGTCACCGGGGCGACGGGCTACATCGGCAATCGCCTTGTCCGGCGGTTGCTGGCCGACGGGCATCCGGTACGAGGCATGGCGCGCGACCCCCGCCGGCTGGCGGAATTGGCCAGCGCCGGGGCGGAGGTGGTCGGCGGCGACGCGATGCGCCCCGAAAGCCTCGCGGCGGCGCTCGACGGGGTGTCGGTAGCGTATTACCTGATCCATGCGATGGCCGACGGCGGCGACTTCGTGGCGCGCGATCGGGAGGCCGCGGCGGGCTTCGCGGCGGCCTGTGCCGACGCGGGAGTGCGCCGCATCGTCTATCTCGCCGGGTTGGGTGCGGCCGGCCCGGGGCTCTCCCGCCATCTCGCCAGCCGCCAGGAAGTCGGCGCCGTGTTGAGCCAGGGACCGGTGCCGGTCACCGAACTTCGGGCGGCGATCATCGTCGGTGCGGGGAGCGCGTCGTTCGAGATCATCCGCGACCTGACTCGCCGCCTGCCGGTGATGATCTGTCCGCGATGGGTTCGGTCGCGCTGCGAGCCGATCGCGCTCGACCAGGTGCTCGACTACCTGGTCGGGGTGCTCGGTGAACCGCGAACCGTCGGAGAGGTTCTCGAGATCGGCGGCGGCGAGGTCCTGACGTACGAAGCGATGTTGCGACAGTGTGCGGCAGCGATGGGTCGCCGGCTCCACATTGGCGTGGTGCCGGTGCTCACGCCGAGATTGTCGTCGTACTGGCTGAATCTGGTCACCAGCGTGCCGATCGGCGTGGCCCGCCCGCTGGTCGAAGGGTTGCGCAACGACGTGGTGACCCACGACCAGCGGATCCGGGAGTGGATCCCGGTTGCCAGGACGACGTTTGCCGAAGCGGTCGAGCATGCGCTGCGCGAGGGGCGTCGCGGGCCGCTTGCTTCGCGGTGGACCGACGCGGCCGGCACCCCGGGTCGCGGGCCGGTCCGGCCGCAATCGGTGCTCGGCAATGTGCAGACCGTGGCGACCGGCGCGTCGCCCGCAGCGCTCTTCGCCGCCGTGGCCCGGATCGGCGGCGTGACGGGGTGGTACTACGGCGACTGGCTGTGGCAACTTCGCGGCCAGATCGATCGCCTGCTGGGCGGCGTGGGAATGCGGCGCGGCCGCCGCGATCCGGTGACGGTTGCCCTCGGCGATCCGATCGATTTCTGGCGAGTCGAGGAGCTTGTCCCGGGACGGCTGCTCCGGTTGCGCGCCGAGATGAAGGTGCCCGGTCACGCCACGCTCGAATTTGAAGTCACCTCGCCGCCCGGCGAATCACGGTCGCTGCTCTGGCAGCGCGCCCGCTTCGTTCCGTCCGGGTGGTGGGGACGGGTGTACTGGCACGGTTTGCGGCCGATCCACGCCTTCATGTTCCGCGGCATGGCCGAAGGCATCGTCCGCGCGGCCGAAGCGGCGTCTCGTCTCTCACCGGAGCACTCGTGATGTTTCCCGTTGCCATCCTCGTCGGGCTGCTGGTCGCCCAGGACAGCATCTCCGCCGTGCACAGCATCCCCGAGGTCGACCTGCAACGATATGCCGGTCGCTGGTACGAAGTCGCGCGCCTTCCGAATCGGTTCGAGCGGCAATGTGTCGCCGAGACGACCGCCGACTACCAGCTGCTGCCCAATGGGGAGCTGCGCGTGATCAACTCCTGCCGCACCGCCCGGGGCGACACCAGTCGTGCCGAAGGGCGCGCGCGGCTCGCCGACCGGCGGGGACCCAACTCGCGCCTGAAGGTGCGGTTCGCGCCGGGTTTCCTCTCGTTCCTGTCGATGGTCTGGGGTGACTACTGGATTCTCGACCTGACGCCGGATTACGATGCGGCACTGGTCGGGTCACCCGACCGCAAGTATCTCTGGGTACTTTCTCGAACCGCCACCCTCGACGATTCGGTGTACCACCACATGCTCGACGTTGCCGCCTCCCAGGGATTCGACGTGGGGCGGATCGTGCGGCAGGGAACCCGGTAGATCGCAGGGGCGGAGACGCATTGCCGCGTCGGGAGATCCGGATGAAGACGATGCACGATGGCGGACGGTTCTCGCGATGAGCGGCCGCCGTGACTTCCTGCGGAGTGGCGTTGTCTCGGCCCTCGGCGTTTCCCTGTGGCGCCCGGGCCGCAGTATTCCGGCCGGGCTGGTCCGGGCGTCGCTGCGTGGAGCCGGTGACACCTTCGTCGACCTGCGCCGTCCGCCCGATGCCGTCACGGTCCAGACCGACAGCGGATTTCGCGACCTGATGGCGACGCCGGGCCGCCGCTTCGAGGCAGGGCGGATCACCGTGACGACGCCGCCGACCGATCACGGGGTGGAGTTGTCGCTCGCCGCTCCTGCCGACGCCGTGCAACGCATCCATCTTCGCTGGCGTGGTGCGCTCGGCGCCGTGGCGCTGGTTGTCGGTGATGCGTGGGAACGCGCGTACGGCGACCTCGAGTGGCGCGGCATGGCGCCCGATCGGGTCATGCCGTGGTACGCCGCGACCGACGACGGGCACTCCACCCACTGCTACGGCGTGCGCACCGGCGCGGCGGCGCTCTGCTTCTGGCAGATCGATGCCGACGGGATCTCGTTCTGGGCCGACGTGCGGAGTGGCGGTGCCGCGCTGCAACTGGGCGCCCGGGAATTGCGGGTGTGCGAGGTCATGGCCCAGCAGGGAACGCACCGGGAGCGTGCCTTTGGCGCGCTGCGCCGCTTCTGCCAGCTGATGTCCCCGGCGCCACGGCTGCCGGGTTCGCCGGTCTACGGGCACAACGACTGGTACTACGCGTACGGCAACAACAGCGCCACGAGCGTGCTGGCCGACGCGGCGCGCATCGTCGAGCTGTCGCCGACGGGGGCAAATCGTCCGTTCGTGGTCATCGATGACGGCTGGCAGCCGGAGCGTGGCGCGGCGAAGCGCGGCGTGGGTGAATGGGACCGGGGCAACGAGCGGTTTCCCGACATGCCCGGCCTGGCGGGGCGGATCACCGCGGCGGGAGCGCGTCCGGGAATCTGGATGCGGCCGCTGCTGGCGCCGAAGGACGCGCCGGGCGAGTGGCGCCTGCCACGCGATGCGTCCTACCTCGACCCCACCCATCCGGCGGTGCTCGAGAAAGTCGCCGCCGATGTCGCGCGGATTCGTGGCTGGGGCTTCGACCTCGTCAAGCACGACTACTCGACGTTCGACATCCTCGGCCGGTGGGGGCGCACCATGGGGGCGGCGATCACCCGCGATGGCTGGACGTTCGGCACCGGGCCGGTGCGCACCACGGCCGAGGTGATCGGCGACTTCTACCAGGCGATCCGGCGCGGCGCCGGGACCGGTCTCGTCATCGGTTGCAACACCATCAGCCATCTCTCCGCCGGCGTCTTCGAGATGTGTCGCATCGGCGATGACACCAGCGGCCAGGAGTGGATCCGGGTGCCGCGAATGGGGGTCAACGCGCTGGCGTATCGCGGTGTGCAGCAGGGAGCGTTCTACGTCGCCGATCCCGATTGCGTCGGCGTGACCAGCGACATTCCGTGGGAGAAGAACCGGCAATGGCTCGATCTCCTGTCGCGAAGCGGCACGATGCTCTTCGTTTCGCTCGCGCCGGACGCGATGACCGACACGGTGCGCCGCGACGTTCGCGCCGCGCTGGCGCTCGCGGCCGCGCCGCAGCCACTCGGTGAGCCGCTCGATTGGCAGCGCACGCTGTGGCCCCGCGACTGGCGGTTGGCCGGGCACGAGGAGCATTTCGACTGGACCGGCGCCGGCGGGCTGAGCACCGCCGGCTGATCAGGTCACAGCATCGCGGCGCACCACCGCACTCCGGCGAGGTCCCATGGAACTGACCACCGAGCGGCTCCGGTTGCGGCGCCTTTCCGCCGACCATTTCGAACCGTTCGTGACAATGAACGCCGACGTCGAGGTACGGCGTTACATCGGCAACGGCGTGCTGTCGCGAGAGGAGTCATGGTGGCGCCTCGCCCGGTACATCGGACACTGGGAGTTGCGCGGCTACGGCATGTGGGCCATCGAGGAGTCCGGCAGCGGCGCGATGGTGGGTTACGCCGGGTTGCTCGATCCCGACGGCGGCCGGGGAATCGAGGTGGGCTGGGCGCTGGCGCGCGCGGCGTGGGGCCGTGGCTACGGTTTCGAGGCGGCGTCGGCCGCGCTGCAGTTTGCCCGCGGCGCGCTGGGGCGCGAACGGGTCAGGGCCGTGATCCAGCCGGGCAATCACCGCTCGATCCGGCTGGCCGAGCGGCTCGGCGGGGAGCTTGCGGGCGCAGTGGTTGTCGACGGCCACGATGTGCTGGAATACCTCTTCGGTCCCGTGAGGTAAGTTGACAGCAGTTGCCGGCGCGCCGCGGTGCACGCCGGTCGCTGCTCCACAACTTCGGGAGGGTACGGTGGAATCCGGTTCCTTGCTCTCGGGCTACCGCCACGCGTCGTGGGCGCTGCTGATCCGCGGTCTCGTCGCACTGGCACTCGGCATCTTCATCCTGGTCCGGCCGCTCGATTCCGTCGCGGTCTTTGCGCTGGTGATTGCCTTCTGGGCGCTGTTCGGCGGCGTGGTCGAGATCGTGCACGCCATCGAGCTCCGGCGACTCTTCCGCTCATGGTGGGTGCTGTTGCTGTCGGGCCTGGTCGGCGTCGGCTTCGGCGTTGCCGCGCTGTGGTACTATCCGGGGCTTTCGCTGCTGTTCGCGGTGACGTGGGTGAGTCTCTGGCTGCTGATCACCGGAATGCTCGGCATCTACGCCTCCTGGCAGCAGCAGCGGGTCGGCCTCCACTGGGGCTGGACCGCCATCTGGGCCGGCCTCAGCGTCGCCGCCGGGGTCATCGCGTGGCTTTCGCTGACCGCGACGCTGGCGGCGATCATGGGATTGATCGCGGGGTTTGCGATCATCAGCGGCATCGCATTGCTGGTGGCGGGCTACCGGGTGCGCACGGCGGTCGCGGGCGGCAGCGTCTGAGCCGGGCGTCAGCGCGGCGTTGCAACGATGCGTGCCGGATCATGCCCGACGTGAGGCGTGGTTAAATTGGCCGCATGATCCCCGCACAGCAGGCACTCGAGCGGCTCCGTCAGGGCAACGGTCGCTTCGTCGACCGGCTCCGGTCGGGCCACGGCGCATCTGCCGCCAACGTCACCGCACTACCTGGAGCGCAGGAACCGTTCGCGATCATCTTCGGCTGTTCCGATTCGCGGGTTCCCGCCGAAATCGTCTTCGACCAGGGGCTCGGCGATCTCTTCGTGATCCGGGTGGCCGGCAATGTCGTCGCGCCGTCGCTGGTGGGAAGCGTGGAATTCGCCGCCGGGCGCTTCGGCACCCGCCTGGTGGTGGTGCTCGGTCACACCAGCTGCGGCGCCATCCTCGCCACGCTGGAGGCGCTCGAGCAGCCGTCTGCCCCGCAATCGCCCAACCTGCAGGCCATCGTCGACCGGGTGCGCCCGTCGGTGGCGTCGCTGTTGGATGCGGGCCTGGCGAGCGATCACGACGCGCTGGTGCGTGCGGCGGTGCGGGCCAACATCCGCGCCTCCGTCGATCACCTGCGCCACGGGTCGCGCCTGCTGGAGCAGCTGATTCACGACGATGGACTGGTCGTCGTCGGCGCGGAGTATTCGCTCGAGACCGGGGTGGTGGAATTCTTCGACGGCGTGCCGTCGGCGTGACGCGGGCGGGCGGCCGGTCGGCGGCGTCCGCGGCGGCCAAGCCGGAGCTCCCGGTGCGCCTGTTCCGGAACGCCGCGGCCTGGGAGAAGTGGCTGGAGCGGAACGCCGATCAGTCGCCGGGGCTGTGGCTGCGGCTGGCGCGGAAGGCGGCGCCGCTCGCGTCGGTGACATACGACGAGGCGGTGGAGATCGCGCTCTGCCACGGCTGGATCGACGGGCAACGGAAGCCGTTCGACGACCAGTCATGGATCCAGCGCTTCACGCCGCGGGGCCCGAAGAGCGCCTGGTCGAAGATCAATCGGAACAAGGCCGAGGCGCTGATCGCGCAGGGGCGGATGGGCCGGCATGGCCACGTCGTGATCGAGCGGGCGAGGGCCGACGGCCGGTGGGATCGGGCGTACGACTCGCACCGCACCGCGACCGCGCCGCCCGACCTCCTCGCGGCGCTCGCGAAGCGCCCGAAGGCGGCGGCGTTCTTCGCGACGCTGGACCGCACCAACCGTTACGCCGTGCTGTACCGGATCCAGACCGCGCCGCCAAGTACCCGGGCCCGGCGGATTGCCGATTTCGTGGCGATGCTGGCTCGTGGCGAGAAGTTGCACGACATTGGCGCGGTGCGCCGGAAGGCCGCCGGGCGCCGTCGAGCCCGGTGACCGCCGACGGAAGCCGGGCCGCCGCGGCGGGTGCGGAATCGGCGGCGCGGGGACATGTTTCCCGGGCGGTATCCCCGGCCGGTGGCCGGGGCGTTGCGAGGACAGAACACGATCACCCGAAGAGGAGCGAGGAACATCATGGCACGTTCACGCGCGGCCGCGAAGCGGACGGCGTCGGTGTCGCGGAGCGCCGCGGAGACCCGGTTCGCGAAGCCGATCATGCGGCAGACAAAGAATGATCTTCCCGAAGAGGTGCGGGTCGAGGTCGCCCGGTTGCTCAACCAGCGGCTGGCCAGCGCCATCGACCTGCAGACCCAATGCAAGCAGGCCCACTGGAACGTCAAGGGACCGACGTTCATTGCGCTGCACAAGCTCTTTGACGACGTCAACGAGGAGGTCGAGGACTACGTCGACCTGATCGCCGAGCGCGTGGTGCAGCTGGGCGGCGTGGCCGAAGGGACCATCGGCGCGGTGGTGAGCCGGACGGCGCTGATCGACTATCCGCTGGGTCTCGCCAGCGGCACCGAGCATGTCGCGGCGCTGTCTGACGCCCTGTCGGAGTTCGGTCGGTCGGTCCGGATGGGAATTGAGGAACTGAACGACCTGAACGACGCCGACGGCGCGGACATCCTCACCGAGATCTCGCGCGGCGTCGACAAGTGGCTCTGGTTCGTCGAGGCGCATCTCGACAATACCACGCCGTGACGGCGCCGGCGCAGTTGCCGGTGGGTGCTCGATGATGCGAGCCGAAGGCCGGTTCGACGTGAAGATGGCGCCGCAAGCCGCCGATGCCGGCCACGAGGCGGCCGGCATCGGACGGATGCTCCTCGACAAGCATTTTCATGGCGCACTCGAGGCGACGAGCCTCGGCCAGATGCTCGCCGTCGGCACCGACATCGCGGGCTCCGCGGGCTACGTCGCGCTGGAACGGGTCAACGGGTCGCTCGGCGGGAAGAGCGGTTCGTTCGCGCTGCAGCACTACGGCGTGATGCGTCGTGGCGCGCCCGAGTTGCTCCTCACCGTGGTGCCCGACTCGGGCACCGGCGAACTGGTGGGGCTCTCCGGCCGGATGGAGATCATCATCGACGGCGGCGATCACCGCTATCGAATGGAATACTCGCTCGCGAGCGGCGACTAGCTCACCACGACAGAACGTGCGGGGGGATGATGCGACCGATTCGCGACGGACTCCTGGCCCAGCTGGCGGCGACGAACCGCGGCGATCCGTGGTACGGCACGTCACGCTCGGCGCTGCTGGAGGGGATCAGCGCCGGGCAGGCGGCGGCCGAGGTCATTCCGGGCGCCCATTCCATCTGGCAACTCGTGCTGCACATGACCGCGTGGACCGAGGAGGTCGGGCGTCGGCTTGCCGGCGGCGCTCCGGCCGCGCCGCGGGCCGGCGACTGGCCGGCGCCCGGAGCGGTGAGCGACACGGCGTGGGCCGACGCGAAGGCCGACCTGGAACGCGCCGCCGCGCGGCTGCGTGACGCCGCCGCCGCACTGACCGATGACGAGTGGGGCGCCCGCGTCGGTGCGACCCGCGACGCGCCGCTCGGCGCGGGCATCACGATGGCGGAGATGATCGTCGGACTTGCCGAGCATGACGCCTACCACACCGGACAGATCGCCCTGTTGCGTCGTGCGGCGGGGTGGTAGCGCCGCCGTGTCAGGACCTCAATCCCCGCCCCGATTCGTAACTCTCCCGGGATATCACGAGTACCCGCCCGACGAGATGCTGCGGCGGGCGCGGGACTTTGCCGCCGAGATGCAGCGCCGCCGCACGGTGCGCCAGTTCAGCGATCGCGCGGTGGCGCGCGAGGTGATCGCGGCCTGCATCGAAGCTGCCGGAACCGCCCCGAGCGGCGCGCACCAGCAGCCGTGGCACTTCGTGGCCGTCTCCGACAGCGCCACGAAGCACGCCATCCGGCTCGCCGCCGAAGCGGCGGAGCGCGAGTTCTACGCCACCGCGCCGGCTGACTGGCTGGCGGCCCTGGCACCGCTCGGCACCGATGAGAACAAGCCCTATCTCGAGACCGCGCCCTGGTTGATCGCGGTCTTCGCCGAGCGCTATGGTGTGCGGCCCGACACCAGCAGGCAGACGCACTATTACGTTGCCGAATCGGTCGGCATCGCCACCGGTTTCCTGCTGGCGGCGCTGCATCACGCGGGGCTGGCGACGCTGACCCACACGCCCAATCCGATGCAGTTCCTGAGCCGGATCCTTGACCGCCCGCCCAACGAGCGCGCGGTGATGCTGGTGGTGGCCGGATATCCCGCCCCCGACGCGCGGGTTCCGGACATCCATCGCAAGCCGCTCGATCGGGTCGCTACCTTCCGTTGAAACCGATTCTTCCGGAAGGAGCTTGCACATGACTGCCGGACACTTCGGGTTTGCCGCCGCCGTGAAAGGCGGGGCGCCGCGGGTCCCGCTCTGGGCGCTGATGCTCAGCACCTACTTGCTCGACATCGTGTTCATCGTGCTCGTGATGGCCGGTGTCGAAAGCTTCACCCCGTTCGATCCGACTCACCCGACGTATGGCCAGGTCACCATCCATGCGTTCTACGATCACTCGCTGGTCGGCGCGCTGCTGATTGCCCTGGTTGCCGGCGTCGTGGCGCGCAAGGCGTGGGGCGCGCGAGCCGGGCTCGTCATCGGCGGCGTCACCTTCTCTCACTGGATCCTCGATCTCATCGTGCATCGCCCCGACCTGCCGATTCTCCCCGGCAACGCCGGAGGCCTGCCGCTGCTCGGCCTCGGGTTGTGGGCCCATCCGGCGGTCAGCGCGGGGCTCGAACTGCTCCTGGTGCTTGCCGGCGGTTACCTCTACGCGCGGGCCGCGGCACAGTCGCCGGTGGTGGCGAACGGCACGCCGGGCGGCCGGGCCAGGGCGGCATGGGCTGCCGGTGTCACCGGCACGTTGATGCTGGCGCTGCTCGCCACCGATTATTTCGGGTGGTCAGAGGGTGCGGTGCTGATCGAGATGTTTCTGCTGGTGGTGCTGTGCGGTTGGCTCGATTCACGGCTGCAGTGGCGGCGTGAAGCGACAGCGTGAGGGTCGGGCGGTCGCTGAAGCGGTCGGCCGACCGGAGCCGCCGTCGGAAGAGTTCGCCGTCCCTCCGCCGTTCATCTATGCCGCGGGATTCCTGATTGGCTGGCTGCTGCATCGCTGGCACCGGCTGCCGATCGCGTCCGGATCGAACGGTGTGCATCTGCTTGCCGTACTCGGCTGGGTGCTGGTTGCGCTCTGGGCCGTAGTCGCATTTGCGGCGCTGTTCCAGTTTCTGCGCGCCGGCACGACAGTCATTCCCGGACGGCCGGCCCGCGCCCTGGTCACCGCGGGCATCTACCGCTTGACGCGCAATCCGATGTACCTGTCGCTGACACTGCTTTACGCCGGGCTGTCACTGCTGCTCGATTCGTGGTGGCCACCGATCTTCCTCCCGGTCGCGGTGGCGATCATCGATCGCGTCGTCATCGCGAACGAGGAGCGGTATCTCGCCGCGGCCTTTCCGGACGCGTACGCCGACTTCCGGCGGCGGGTCAGGCGGTGGATCTAGTGTTGATGATGCCGCTTGGCGCGTTCCACCCGGTCGAGCCACGCCAATTCGACCCGGTATTGCGCGATGGCCAGCCTGACCACCATCGCCGCATCCGAGGTCGGTGACGTCTCGGCGATGATGGAACGCAGCGCTTCCCGTTCGAACGCGATCTTGTCGCTCACGAACCGGCGGCGGCGATGGATCTGAATGATGGCGTCACGCGGCCGGGCCTGCCAGGAGAGCACCAGCCAGGTCAGGAACGGCGCGGGCACCTGCCGCGAGGTCCAGTCGGCGCGCGCCAGTGCATCGGCGAGCCCGCGTCGCCCGTCGGCCGTGGGCCGGAAGGTGCGCCGTTCCGGGCCGCGCGACGCATCGTCAGGTTGCGCTGGCTCGATGTCATTGCTTCGCTCGAGCTTCCGCAACGAGTAGTACACCTGCGGCTTGGAGATCGAGGCCCATTCCTGCACCTCTCGCCGCTGCAACTCCTGCCACATCTCATAGCCGTGCATCGGTCGTTCGGCGAGCATGCTGAGCACCACCAGATCGGCGAGGGTCAATTCGCCGGCACTCACGTTCGTGCCGCCAGCGTGCGCTTCCGTTCGGCGGTGTAGTGCCACCAGGGAAGGGGCGGGGCCCCGTTGAGGTACCGCACCGCCGCAATGAAGACGTCGAGCACGCAGGGATCCTGACGCGTCCCGGTCCGTTCGCAGAGCAGCTGGTACAGCCGGTACGGGTCGCGCCCGCGCAGCCGGCCCGGGTGGAACACCCCCAGCATTCGCAGGTCCCGGGCGATGGCAGGGCCGATGTTGGGGAGATCCTCGAGGCGCCGTGCCGTTCGGCGCGGCGCGCGGCGGGTGCGTGACGTCGCCATGATCCCGGTCTCCGGTCCCGATGCCATCAGCGAAAGGCCGCGAAGCCGACCACGTTGCCGCCCGGTTCGCGCACGTAGAACTCGGTGCTGCCGTAGAAGGTGTCGTGCCGCGGCTTGACCTGCGGCGCGCCCGCGACGCGCTGCTCGACGAGGTCGAGATCGGCCATCGACGGCACAGTGAAGAACAGTCCCACGCTGTGGCCATCGAGTTCGGCCGCCTGGCCGGGATTGTCCGCCACCACGCTGGCACGGGTCTGGTACATGATCTCGACCCCGTCGCGCTTGACGGAGGCGAAGATCAGCTTCCCGTCCGGCCCCGGAACCTGGTTGTCGGCACTGAAACCGAGGCGGTCGGTCCAGAACGCGACGCAGGGTTCGACGGCGTCAACGACCAGCACGGGTGCGAGCGACGACAGCGAAAACGTGGCCTGGGCCATCGGAGGCTCCGGTGAGAGGTCTGACTAGTATAAATGACACTAGCGCTCCCGGCAACGGCTGAGTTGGCGCTCCTCGCCCGATGGGACCAATACCCGAATCAACCCGACGATCGATGGTCCGGATCAGGTCCAGACGATAGGCTTCTGTCGAAGCAGCGAATCAGCGCCGCGGTCCGGGAGAGTCATGGGTCACGTCCAGAAGCGGGGAGCGGCATACCCGGTGGCCGCATCCCGATGGACCATTGGTCGTGACCGTCGAGCGGTGGCCCGTCGAAAATCAGAGGTGCACGATGCGATTCCCGAGTGGAGACCCCATTCCGGCCGATGAGCTGTTGCGACAGCAGCTGACGACGATGCGAATGACCATGGCTGCCCGGGCGAAGCAGGCGATGGACGCGCTTCCCGCTCCGGAGCGCGAGGCGTTGGAGCTCTGGAATGCCGGCGTGGGCTACCGTGGCATCGCGGACCGGACCAACCGCTCACCGGATGACGTGGGGGCGGTCCTGGCGCGATCCCGGGCGCGACTCGTGAGGGAATCCGATCAACTCGACGGATGACCGGCGCCGGACTCCATCCTCCGAGCGGGGCCGCCAATGGCTCTTCTGATCGATGGTATGCGCGTGGCGCGCGGGATAGCTTTCACCATTGGAAGCGGTTTCATGTCGTCACGCGATTGGAGTACCGAATGCGTATCACACCCCGGCTGATGCTGCCGTTGGCGGGCCTGCTGATTGTCCTGCCGGCCCGGGCGCCGGCCCAGGCCGCGCTTTCGGTGCATTTTGGTGCCCGCCTCGGGCCGGAAATCGGGGTTGCGGCGTACTCGGCGCAGCGCGAGGGCAATTGGCAAACCAGCTATCGGCGGTGGACACCGGTCGCCCTGTACGACGTCAACGGGCACTACTACCGGCACCCGGTCGCCGGCGCCCGGGCGGTCGATGTCTACAGCTATCACGGCGAATACTTCATGCCGCCGACGGATCGCGGGTGGATCGGGTTCGATGGCCGCTACAACTACCGCCGCCGGCCGACCGCGGCCGATTACGACCGCCAGCGTCCCGAGCCGTCGGATCGCAGCGTCAATGCCCGGCTCGGCCGCGAGATTGGTGTGCTGGCCTATTCGTCCCGTCGGGCCGGCAGCTGGCGGGCCGACTACCATCGCTGGACGCCGGTGACGGTGTACGCGTCCAACGGACGGTACTACACCAACGAGGTCTCTGGTGCCCGCGCGGTGGGCGTCTACCGGTACGAGGACGAATACTTCCTCCCACCGCAGGACCATGCCTGGGTCGGCTTTGACCGGCGGTACGACTATCGCCACCAGCCGACGCGGGACGATCGGGCGCGGGCGCGGATCCGGCCCTGAGACCAGGGCGGTCGCATGGCGAAGACTCCGACACGCCGCGGCGTGTCGGGGTCCCGTCATCAGCCCTGCGGACTCGATCCAATTTCACCCGTTGGATCGATGGTTCCGGCCGCACCACGGTAGCAGCTTGCCGTCTGGGTTCACTCTACGATGGGGCGTGATGTGCCACGAAAGCATTCGCTGGAATACGACACACTGGCCGCCACCGGCTATCAGTTCGACCAGCTGGCCGCGGCGTTCGACCGGGTGATGGCCTGCCGCGACTGGAAGGGCCCGATCCGTGCCGTCATCCCTGCCGGAGACCGGAAGTTGGTGGAACAGGCGGTGCTGTGGTTCACCCGCACGGCGCCGGAATTCGTCGCCGAGAGCGACGGGTCCGACTTTCTCCTGGTCACGGCTGCCGGGTATCGCGCCGGTCCCTATGGCAGTGCGGATGCGCGGTCCCGGGTGCCGGGCAGCGCCGAATTGCAGGTTGGATAGGGCGTGATGAGGCAGCGAGGAGTTCGGTGGCGCGCCGGTGGGTTGGGGCGATGCCTGACGTGACGCCGCAGGCCGAGGTGGAACGATCCCTTGCCGCCGTGGAGCAGCGCAGTCGCGAACTCCGGCGTACCCGCGAAGACGCCCGGCGGGCGGCAGAGGTGTTGCGCCAGGCCACCCGCCGCGTCGAGGCGGCGGAGGCGGCGTGGCATGACGCCACCCGCCGGCTCGAGCGGTTGGACGCCTCCCGCGAATCCGGGTCCACGCCGTTGACGCACCTCTTTCACATCAGGAGCAGCACATGACCGACAGGCGGAGCATCAAGATCCTTCCCAAGCGCGCCCGGCACGCGACGCAGAAGCTCACCGGCAAGGCGGGCAAGGCCGCGGATGCGGCCCTCGAGCAGTCGCGGAAGGCGGCCGAGAAGACCTACCAGAAGATCAAGGCGGCGCGAGAGAAGATCGAGAAGAAGTCTTCCTGAGCGGGCTCATCCCGATACGAACGGACGGGTGCACGGATGCTGGAAACCCTGGTGGTGATATTGGTGATATTGTGGGCGCTCGGCATGGTCAGCGGATACACCATGGGTGGGGTGATCCACATCCTGCTGGTCATCGCCCTCGTGGTGGTCATCCTTCGGGTGATCCGGGGCCGGCGCATCGTGTGAGCGGGACGTCGGGGCGCGGACCCCGAATGCCTGGCTACGCAAGGCCACGCCACACGGGGTTGGTGATCCGGGGAGTGCAGCCACGCGCTGGTTGCTGCCATTTGGACCCGGTCCTATTTTGTTCCTATGACGGGCCGAGCCAGGTCTTCCGAACGACGGGGCGCACGAGCGCGCCGGACCGAACCGACGGTAGCGGCTGAGCAGTCTGTAACGGCTCCCATCGCGCTGGTCCTCATCGACGACAACCGGTTGCTCCGCGAGGGGATCGTTTCAATGATCCACTCGCGGCCGGGATTCCGGGTGCTGGCGGCATTCGCCGACGTCGAGGAAGCACTCCGCAAGGTGCGGGAGTCCCGACCCGACATCGTGCTGCTCGATTTCGGGTTGGCGGACAACGACAGCCTGAGCCTTACGGCGACGGTCCGCCAGGAAGTTCCGGCGGCCCGGGTGATCGTCATGGGCCTGTTGCCGGCGCAGGAGGACATCGCGGACTACGTCCGGGCGGGCGCGTCAGGGTTCATCATGAAGGACGCCTCCTTCGAGGACTTCTTTGCCACGATCGAAGCGGTCGCGGCCGGAGCACAGGTGCTGCCGTCGGCCCTGACGACCACGCTGTTTTCGCAAATCGTGCAGAACGTGCCTGGCAGCAAGGCCAAGGCGCTGGAGCTGGTGCGGCTCACCATCCGCGAGCGCGAGATTGTCGACCTGCTGGGCGAGGGGTTGAGCAACAAGGACATTGCCAAGCGGCTGAACATCGCGGTGCACACCGTCAAGAGTCACGTGCACAACGTGCTGGAAAAGCTGGCCCTGCGCAGCCGCCTGGAAGTGGCGGCATTCACCCATCACGCGGGGCGCCGCGGCCGTACTTCGTCCAGCCAGTGATGTGCGCCGGGGTGGACGCCCGGGCCGGTCACGCGTGGCACCGGACGACAAGCCGCCGGCCGAAGATCCGGACGGCGGCGCAATATCCCGATGTGACTTACGGTGTCGTTCCGGCCAAGCCGGCCAAGCCGGCCAAGCCGGCCAAGCCGGCCAAGCCGGCCACGCCGGTTACTGGTGGTTATGGGCCCTGGAATAGTCTGCGTTGTTCGGCAGGCGCTTGCCGTTGAGGCGCCGGTCGGTGCGCCGCAGATCCTTGTCGCGCGGCGGGAGCATGTACCCGCCCGAGGTGCGATAGACCTGCACCTCGCGGCCGCCCGTCACGCGGTCTGAGTAGTAGCTGCCGTTCAATTCATAGACCGTGGCTGGCGACCATTGCCGATAGTTGGCATGCCAGTCTCCGTCCCGCGAGGTCGAGTAACTGTAGATCTCGATGCCAGGTCCCAGCTGGGCGCTGGCGGACATCCGCGTCGTCCGGTAGCCGGGGCCGCATGCCGACACCAACATCATCCCGGCAACCATCGTCACTGCACTCCATTGTGCCATTCTCATCGTTGTGCATCTCCGCATGTGTGGGGAGAAAGATCACCCGTTGCCTGAGCTGGCGCCATTGATCGTTGGGGTGATTGGCGACTCGTCCAAAGGATCATCCTGCGGCGCGAGACAAGCGGTGCCGATGCACCGCGGCTAGGCTTCAGCGCTCTTTCCAAGGCACCGAGATGGCTGTGGCATCGTCTCACCTGTCAGCACCCGAACGCATCCGGACGACCGCACTCGCCGTCATGGCGATACTCGGGATCATCGGCACCCTGTACATTGGCCGTGATTTCTTTGTGCCGATCGCACTGGCGCTGTTCTTCACCACACTGCTCCGGCCGATCGTCCGGAGCATGGAGCGCGCCCGCGTGCCGGCGCGGCAATCGTCCTGCTGGGACTCCTGGGTGCCATTGGTGGAGGTGGGGTATTGCTCTCGCATCCCGCGCGCACCTGGATCGCCGATGCGCCCGACAATCTGCACGCCGCCCGGATCCGGCTCCAGCGGATCTGGAGACCGTTCCAGCAGGTGACCGACGCCGCCGCCAATCTCGGCAACGCCACCACTCCATCGACGGCGTCACCCCGATCGGTGACGGTGGCGCCGGCGCAGCCCCGGTTCGTCGCTGCGCTCTTCGGGACGACCGAGACGGTCGTCGCCGGTGGAGTCGAAGTCGTGCTGATGTTGTTTCCGGAATCCATCCAAATTCAACACTTGGATCGATTGTTCGCCGGCGGCGGGTGCCCGACATTTCCCTGCGCTGCACCACCCGCGGGGGGCAGACTTCACGGTCTGTCCTCCTCCCACCTCGTTGCGGATGGCTGCGGTCGGACAGGGGATGGTGAGATGGCGGGCGTGATGCCGGATCTGGATACCATACGGGACCTTGCCGCCGTGGCGGTGGGGGGCATCGAACTGCGGCGGAGTCGGGATGACGCCGGTCGGGCCCGGGACGTGTTGCGCCAGGCGACCCGGCGCGTCGCGGCCGCCGAAGCGGCTCTGGCAGACATCGCCTGGCAGCTCGACCGGACGGAATCGCGCACCGCGCAGTATGCGCGCTGGTTGAGTGATCACGGGCCCGCGCGGGCCTCACGGGCGTGAGCAACGGCCCGGTGGCGGTTCCTCGGCCAACCGCTTCTCAATGTGTCCAAGGCGCCGCCCAACGCCCATGCTCCCGGAGACGATCCCATGCCGAGCGATAGCAAGTCCAGTACCGAACGCCATGATCACGTCGAAGAGACGAGTCGTCCGGATACGCCGGAGCTCGAAGGTGGTGTAGCGCTGCCCGAGGAGCTGACCGGTCGTTCGAGTGGCACCAGCGAGGACGTGTCTGCGCTGTTCGCCAACGACTCCGCCGAACACTTTGCTGACGGCTTTCGCGGCGGAAGCAACGACGACCGCGGCACCGACTTGGTGAAGGACGAGGACACCGCCCCGGATACCGACGAGGATGTCACCGCGGCATGACGCCGATCGGTCCGCGGGGAATCCCGCGGACCGTGCAGCGCACTGCAACTCCCATCACTTCAGATCGTCGGGCCGACCGCCATCAGTCGACGGCGGGTACCGTGCCGCCGCGGTGCCCGGTATCCGGCTTGGTCGGCCTGGTCGGCCTGGTCGGCCTGGTCGGCTTGCCGGCATGACCGGTGTCGGCTGGATTGCCGCGACCGTGTGCCGGGGGTATCGGCGCCCGTCGCGATGTGCCACGACTCGGACTTGCCGGCGGCGTCGGCGTCCTGTCCGGCGCGGGCGTTGTGGGGTGCGTTGGTGCGGCATGACTGGTGTCAGCCGGCCTGCCACGCCCGCGGGTCGGAGTCGCCGGTGACCGTGGTGATGTACCGCGGCTTGGGCTTGCCGGCGGCGTCGGCGTCCTGTCCGGGGCGGGCGTTGTCGGCCGGGTCGGCGCGGCATGCCCGCCTGCCGGTGGTGTCCCTGGCCTCGCGTGCGAATCGTTCGCGCGTCCGCGATCTGGCGCACGATCGGGTGACGACGGCCGCGAAGCAGGTGCGGCCGGCCTGCCGGAACCCGAGCCTGGCCGCGCCGCGGGACGCGCGGTACGCGGCAGCATCGCCGGTGGCCGCCGGACGGTGCCGGCGTTGTCAGGCCGAGCGCGGCTTGGCGATCCGCGCGGTGGGGCTGCCAACGGGCGCCCTGCGGCGACCGGTGCTGCCATCGTGCGGGCCGTCGACAGATCATTGAGCGGAACCCGTACCGCAGCGCGGCCCACCGGCCGCGATCCCGTGAAGGCATCGCGGGGCACCGCCGTCACCGCGCCCGGCACATTGCGGTTGACGAAGTGCGCCGTCGACGGGTCGAAGCGGTTCACGTCGACACGGCTGACGTTGACGTTGCCCCTGTTGACGTTGCGACGATAATCCGCACTGGCGTGGTACGTCGGCACGAACACCTCGTTCGGACCCAGCGGGACCCAACCGACCCCGCCATTCGAGCCGAAAGACAATGAGGCGCCCCATCCGGGTACACTGACATAGGCGACGAGTGCCGGGGCGTAGACCGGGCGTGCGAGTCTGCTGCCCGGGATCCATCCCCAGCGTCCGCGGGTGTGTGACCACCGTCCGTAGTGGAACGGCGCAAAGCCCCACGGTGCGTCGTCGATCCAGGTCCATCCCCACGGCGGCACCGATTCCCAGTGCCCGTCGCGATAGGGTGCCCAGTCGGCGGCGACTGACCGGGGATACCAGGTCGGGCCGTATTCGGCGTTAACCTGCCAGTCACCGTACGTGTCGAGATCATCGTATCCGACCATGTCGGGCGAGACATACCGGGTGGCCTGCGCGGCGTCGGCGCGCCGGTCGCGGGCATCCGCCCAGTCTTCCCAGTCGTCTCGCGCAATCGCGCGGTCACTGATGATCTGCCGTGCTCCGGACCCGATGATCGTCGCCGATGTCCCCGCCCGGACCGGGTAGGTCCGGTCGCCGATCATGATGTCGGCCATGCCGTCGCGCACCGTGACCGTGGTCCGCTGCCCATCGGGTGTGACGTCGATCCGATAGTCGCCCGCCGATTCGAACAGCACCGGGCCCGCCGGCGTGTCGATCTCGTAGCTGTCCTCAGGCAGCAGTTCCCGGACCCGGACCTGGACGGCGCCCTGGCCGATCCGCAACTGGATGAGGCGGTCGTTGATGGCGTCGAATGCCACCGAGGTCGACGGGGCGATGTGCACCGACGACGCACCGAAACCGATCTCCGCGCGGGCATCGGCATCGGCCCAGACCTGATCGCCGCTGGTGAGCGGATAGTTGAGCGAGGCGCTGCTCCAGGCGGTATCGTCAAACGGCGACAGCGAGACGGAGCCGCTCACGTCGCTGATGCGGCCAACCTGTCCTGGTGGATCAACGGCCTGCGCCGAGGCTGATTGGCAGGCGCAGAGCGCGCCGGCCATGAATGCCACCGAGATGCGAAGACGGTCCACATGCACTCCCTTGAGCCCGCGAACCGGATGCCGCACGCTGGAGGAATCCAGTTGCTGAGCATCGTCGGGCACGGAAGTGAAGGGTAGGCCGTCGTGCGGACTGCGGGTATCGCTCGGATGGATGGATCGGGGTCACTCGGAAGAGCGAAGGGCCCCGGCGGTCACGCCGGCGATTCGGTGGAATGTGCCGCACGAGCCAGTGTGCTCTCGATCACCCGGACCAGGTTCTCCGCGGCGCCATGGACGGCCTGCGTGATCGTGTCGGCATGGTGAGTCACCGCGATCGGTTGGCGGCCCTCGAGACGAGCTTCCAGCATGCACCGCTTGTCGTTCCGTCCCCTCTTGGCGCCGTTCGCGTCGTCAAGATGGACCTCGACCCTGGTGATGCGACGGCTGAAGCGCTGGAGCGCGTCGGCCACCGTGCGGGTGACGTCGGCTGCGATTGCCTCGTGGCCTTCGATGTTGTGATCGGTGTTGATCTGGATCTGCATGCCATGCTCCATTGTCGCATCAGGGGAATATTCCGGGTCTCCGGAACCAGCGGCGGCAGGACTAACGACCGGCTCGCGAACGGGCAAGGTGTTCGCGCGGGAGGCCGGCGCCGTGCAACGGGGTCACGCGCCGGCCCGGTGCGGCGTCGGGTTGTGCCAGCGTCCCGATGCCCGGATCAGGTCATCGGCCGCCGCCGGCCCCCAGCTTCCCCGACGGTACGGCAGTGCGCGGGGATGTCTGGTGAGGACCGGATTGACCGCGGCCCAGGCGGCTTCGACCGCGTCTTCGCGGGTAAAGAGCGCGCCGTCGCCGATCATCGCGTCACTCAACAGGCGCTCGTACGGCGGTTCCACTCCCGCCGTCTCCTCGAGGAGGTAGAGTTCGCGCTGGTCACCGACGAACTCCTTGCCGGGGCGCTTGACGCGCGCGGCGAGGGCAACGGCCGGGTCGGGCGAGATCCGGAAGCGGAGGTAATTGGCCGGGCCGTCGGTCGGCACCGAATCACCGAAGAGCCGGGCGGGTGGTGCCTTCAGCTCGACCAGCACCTCGGCCGCGGTGGCGGCAAGACACTTTCCGGCCCGCAGGTACCAGGGCACGCCGTCCCAGCGCCACGAGTCGATGAACAGGCGTACCGCGCAGAAGGTCTCGACATCGGATCGGCGTGCCACATGCGGTTCGCGCCGGTAGCCGGCATACTGGCCGCGCACCATGTCGCGCCGCCGGAGTGGGCGCATCGCCTCGAACACCTTGGCCTTCTCGGTGTGCACCGATCCGTAGCTCTGCAGGACGGGCGGCTCCATGGCCAGCAGCGCCACCACCTGGAAGAGATGGTTCTGGATCACGTCGCGCAGGCAGCCAGCGGTCTCGTAGAACGCACCTCGGCCGGCGATGCCGAATTTCTCCGCCATGGTGATCTGCACGCTGGCGACAAAGTTGCGGTTCCAGACCGGCTCGAAGAAGGAATTGGCGAATCGGAAATAGAGGATGTTCATGATCGCCTCCTTCCCGAGATAGTGGTCGATCCGGAAGATGGCGTCTTCCGGAAAGACCGCATGGGCGGCGGCGTTGAGCCTGCGCGCCGAGGCGAGGTCGCGTCCGAACGGCTTCTCGACGATCACGCGAGCCTGATGGGCCAGGCCGGCGTTGCCGAGACCGGCGATGACAGTTGCGAACAGCGACGGCGGAATGGCGAGGTAATAGGCGGGCCGCCTGACCGCTCCCATGGCCGTCTTCAACGCCGCAAAGGTGGCGGGATCGTTGTAGTCCCCCGGGACATATCGCAGCAGCGCCAGCAGGCGATCGAGGATCCGTCGATTCACCGTGGTGCCGGATTGCCGGATACTGTCGGTGGCGCGTTGCCGAAGCTGCTCCAGCGTCCACGGGCTGGAGGCGACCCCGATCACCGGGACATCGAGGACGCGGTGTTCGACCATGGCGTAGAGCGCCGGGAAGATCATCTTGTGGGCGAGGTCGCCGGTGACGCCGAAGAGCACCAGCGCGTCGGACGGCGTGCCGTGGTTTCTCATGGTTGCCATTGTCCAGGATCAGGCCGGGGCACGCTTCTCCGCATGGCCGCCGAACTCGGCGCGCATTGCGGAGAGGAGGCGGTTCTGGAAGTCGGCCTCGCCGCGCGAGCTGAAGCGCGCGAAGAGTGCCGCGGCGAGCACGGTCGCCGGTACCGCTTCGTCAATGGCCGCGGCGATCGTCCAGCGTCCCTCGCCCGAATCGGACACCCGGCCCTGGAAATGGTCGAGGTCGGGATCGGCCGCGAGGGCCGCGGCGGTCAGGTCCAGCAGCCACGACGCGATGACGCTGCCGCGGCGCCAGACCTCGGCAATGTCCGGCAGCTCGAAGTCGTATTGATAAGCGGAGGGATCGCGCAGCGGCGTGGTTTCGGCGTCCGCGGCCTCCGGATGCTTACCGACGGCAGCGTGCTTGAGGATGTTCATCCCCTCGGCATACGCCGCCATCATCCCGTATTCGATGCCGTTGTGCACCATCTTGACGAAATGGCCCGCGCCGTTCGGGCCGCAGTGCAGGTAGCCCTGCTCGGCGGTTGCGGACCGCCCTTCGCGGCCGGGCGTCCGGGCCAACGATCCCGCACCGGGCGCCAGTGTCGCAAAGATCGGATCGAGCCGTTGCACGATCTCGGGCTCGCCGCCGATCATCAGGCAATAGCCTCGTTCCAGCCCGAATACCCCGCCGCTGGTGCCGCAGTCGACATGATGCAGCCCCAGCCCGGCGAGCCGTTTGGCGCGCAGGAGGTCGTCGCGATAGTTGGAGTTGCCACCGTCGATGACGATGTCGCCGCTGGACAGCTTCGGCAGCAGCGCATCAAGCGTGCTGTCGACGACGCCGGCCGGCACCATGAGCCACACGGCGCGCGGGCGCTCGAGGCGGTCGACGAACTCGTCGAGGGTGATGGCGCCGATGGCGCCCTCGGCACTGAGCGCCTTGACGGGCGCGGCTATGGTGTCGTGGACCACGCACTGGTGACCGCCCTTCATCAGGCGCCTCACCATGTTGGCGCCCATGCGCCCCAATCCGATCATTCCCAACTGCATCGCCGCCACCTGTTGTCTCGAGCCGTTTCTCCGAAGCTAACAACGTCGCCCGAGCCGCGCCGGGACTGGTCCCCGTGCAGCTCGGTAGCGTTGCCGAAACGAGGTCGCTGCCTTGAAGCGGCGCGGCAATCACCCCTCGTCACCACGCTTCGCCAGCATGTCTTCCAGCGCCGCCAGCCGGAGCTGGATCTCGGCCAGGGTGGCCGTCCGCATCCGGAGAAAGACGCCGATGGTGCAGAGCACGGCGACCAGCAGGCTCAGTCCGCCGAGCACCGCAGCAAACCGGGAAAGCACGTCGAGGGGCACCTCCTTGCCCATCGCGCCGAGCGCCACCAGTCGAGCCATGCGAATCGCTTCGATGGAGATCATGGTGCCATAGGCGATCAGCAGCAGCGCGGTGATCACCCAGGCGACGACGCCGACCCGGCGGATGATGCGGTCAAGGCGCTTGTCCGCGTTGATGGCGTCCCACGCCAGGTGACTCTGTGATGGTGCGGTCATGTTGCCCTCGATGAGGAATCGGCCCGGGCCGTTTCCGGCGGAGCCTGGGGAGAGATCCGGGCCGCCAGCAGGCGGCGCGCGTGGTGGAGGCGCGAGCGCACCGTGCCCACCGGACAGCCGATGACCAGCGCGATATCGGCGTAGCTCAAGTCGTCGTGATAGCGGAGGAGCAGCACTTCGCGGTGCAACGGCGACAGCATCGACATCGCGGCATCGAGATCAGCGAGCGACGGCGCTGGCTCGGTGGTGCCGGCCGTGGCGAGCACGCCCGGCTGGTCGAGGTCCACGAACAGCCGTTGTTCGAGGCGCTGGCGACGCAAGCAGTCGATGGCGCGATGCCGGGTCGTCCTGAACAGCCATGTGCGGAACGCCGCCGGATTGACCAGGTGGTGGATGTTGCGATACACCGTGAGCCACACCTCCTGCTGGACGTCGTCGGCCGCATCGCCGACCAATTGCCGCAGGTAACGGAGGGTGCGGTCGCCGAACGTCGCCATGAGCCGTCCGAATGCGCGCTCGTCGCCAGCCTGGCATCGCACCACCAGCAATTGCAGGCGAACGGCGTCGGGAGGTGCGGCGGAATCGGTCGTCATGCCACCTGGTCGGAGAAATGCGCTCAGATACAGGGACGAATCAGGCCGGTGGGAAGTTCAACGGGCGTGACGGCCGGCTCTCAGGGGCTGCACCCGGCCGCGCGGGCCTGGAGCAGGGTGCGTTCGCGGGCGTTCCCGGTCAACGCCGCCGCTCGCTCGAATTCCTGCCGTGCCTCAGTGGTGCGGCCCAGCTTCTGCAATGCGTCGCCGCGGACCGCCGGCAGGAACGGATACGCCTGCAGCGCGGGCTCGGCCGCCAATCGGTCGACGATCTCCAGCGCCGCCGCCGGGCCGTACGCCATCCCCACGGCCACCGCCCGGTTGAGCTGCACCACCGGCGACGGTGAAAGCTCCTCCAGCGCGTCGTAGAGTGCCACGATCCGCAGCCAGTCGGTGTCATCCGCGGTCGGGGCCAGTGCATGGCACGCCGCGATGGCCGCCTGCAACGCATATGGTCCCCGCGCTCCGCCAAGCCGCCCGGCGCGCTCCAGTGCCGCGATGCCGCGACCGATCAGCATGCGGTCCCACCGTGCGCGGTCCTGATCGAGGAGGAGCACCGGCTCGCCGCCGGGCCCGCTCCGGGCGCCGAGTCGCGAGGCCTGCAACTCCATCAGCGCCACCAGTCCGTGCGCCTCCGGTTCGTCGGGCGCCAACTCGGCCACCACCCGGCCAAGACGCAACGCCTCGTGGCAGAGCTCGGTGCGAAACCATTCGGCGCCGCTCGTGGCGGAATACCCTTCGTTGAAGATCAGGTAGAGCACGCTCAGCACCGCCGGCAGGCGGTTGCGCAACTCGGCGCCGCGCGGCACTTCGAACGGCACCCGCGCTTCGGCCAGCGTCCGCTTGGCGCGAACGATCCGTTGCGCCACGGTGGCGGTCGGCGCCAGATAGGCGCGCGCGATCTCCTCGGTGGTGAGCCCTCCAAGCAGGCGCAATGTGAGCGCGACGCGTGCTTCCGGCGGCAGCACCGGATGGCAGGCAATGAAGATCAGGCCGAGCAGGTCGTCGCCGACCGGGTCGTCAATCGCGGCGTCGACGTCGGGCGGTGCAGGTGGGCGCAACGTCGGGTCGCTGCCCAGCTCGCCGTGCTTTCGCTCCAGCATGTGGGCGCGCCGGATCAGGTCGATGCCGCGACGCCGGGCGGCGGTCATCAGCCACGCGCCGGGGTTGTCGGGAATGCCCCGCTCGGGCCACTGCTCGAGGGCCGCGAGCAGCGCGTCCTGGGCGAGATCTTCGGCGGTGCCGACATCGCCGGAATAGCGGGTGAGCGAGGCGATCAGGCGCGGGGCTTCGATGCGCCAGACCGCCTCGATGGTCCGCCGGACTGCTTCACTCACTCCGCGCCGGCGGCCTTGCGGACGTCCTCGGGAAAGTCCGCCATGTCGAAGATCTGCCGTACCTCGACGATGTCGCCGTCGGCCGCCGGCACCCGTAGCGCCCACGCCCGCGCCTCGTCGAACGACCTGGCCTGGATGATCCAGAAGCCGCCGAGCACTTCCTTGGTCTCGCTGTAGGGGCCGTCCAGCACCTTCGCCTTGCCGCCGCTGTAGCTGACCCGGCAGCCGGAATGGCGCGGCTGCAGCCCGTCAAGCGCCAGCAGCACCCCCGCCTTGCTCAGCGAATCGTTGAACTTCGACATGGCGGCCATCGCCGCGGCGTCGGGGACGAAGCCGGGATCGACCGCCCCCTGCTGGTACACCTGGGGGATCATCAGCATCATGAAGCGCATTGCCGTCTCCTGAGTCATTCGGGTTCCCTGGCCCGGGACGATCCCGGGGCGCGGGCCTTGCACCATGACGTCGGATGACGGGCCGGGAATTCGACACTCAGCCTCCCGCGATCGCTCCCACCACCTGGAACGGCTCCTCGCCCCGGGCCACCGGGTCGGGGAGCGGGGCGTCGGGCGACTCGAACGAGAGGTCCTGTTCGCAGGCATAGAAGCGGAGGAACGCCCGCCGTTGCCGGGTCTTCGCGTCGCGGATCGTCCCCTTGAGCATCGGGTAGCGGTCCTCGATGGCGTCGAGCACGCTGCGCTGCGTGGCGGGCCCGGCGGTGGCGACACGGACCTCGCCCTTGATGCGGGCCAGCACCCGGAGCGGTTCGGGAAGGGCGACGCGGATCACGGCAGCGTCTGGACCTCGACGGAGAGCACCGACGGAAGGTAGCTGGCGATCGCCTTCCAGTTGTCGCCGCCGTCGGCGGAAGCGTAGACCTGGCCGCCGGTGGTGCCGAAGTAGATGCCACACTCGTCGAGGCTGTCGACCGCCATCGCGTCGCGCAGCACATTCACATAGCAATTGCGCTGTGGCAGTCCCTTCGACAGCGGCTCCCACTCGTTGCCGCCGGTGCGGCTGCGGTAGACCCGGAGCCGTCCCTTGGGCGGGTAGTGTTGGGAATCGCTGGTGATCGGCACCACGTAGATCGTCTCCGGTTCGTGCGCGTGCACGTCGATCACGAAGCCGAAGTCGGTCGGCAGGTTGCCGCTCACCTCGTGCCATTCGTCGCCGGCATTGTCGGTGCGGAGCACGTCCCAGTGCTTCTGCATGTAGAGTGTGTCCGGCCGCGACGGATGCATCGCGATGCGATGCACGCAGTGGCCCACCTCGGCGTCGGGGTCGGGGATGTACTCCGAGTGCAGCCCCTTGGAGATCGGCTTCCAGCTCGCCCCGCCGTCGTCGGTGCGGAACGCGCCGGCGGCCGAGATCGCAATGAACATCCGTTGCGGGTTGCCGCGATCGAGCACGATGGTGTGCAGGCACATCCCGCCGGCACCCGGCGACCACCTGGGGCCGGTGCCGTGGCCCCGCAGGCCGGAGAGTTCGTGCCAGCTCTGCCCGCCGTCGGTCGAGCGGAACAGCGCCGCGTCCTCGACGCCGGCGTAGACCGTGTCGCGCTCGGTCAGTGACGGCTCGAAATGCCAGACCCGCTTGAACTCCCAGGGGTGCGGCGTGCCGTCATACCACTGGTGGGTGCCGGGGATGCCGTCGTACTTGAACTCGTTGCCGACCGCGTTCCAGGTCCGGCCGCCGTCGTCGGAGCGCTGCACCACCTGGCCAAACCAGGAGCTGGTCTGCGAGGCGTAGATCCGGTCGGGATCCAGCGGCGATCCCTTGAGGTGGTAGATGTCCCACCCGGAGAGGTGCGGCCCGGAGGTCTTCCATTTCTTCCGGCCGGCATCGGACGTGAGAATGAACGCTCCCTTGTGGGTGCCGACCAGCACTCTGACTCCGCTCATGCATCGCTCCTGACGACGTTGCGAAGGGGGACATCAACCCGACGGCGTCAGGAGAATACGAGGCGCCGGGGCGGTTGTCGATGGGCCACCGCGGCGGCATCCGGCACGCCCGGCCGATGCCTTTTGACCGCCGTCACCGGTCCGGCTTTTCCCTACTTGCGCGTTCCCGGCCCGGCGGTAGTTTCTCTTCCGCGTTCGCGGCACGGACCAGACCGTGAACGGATTCTTCCCGCGGGACGCCGCCGGAAGAGCGGGCGACAGCGATTCGACGCCTGTCGCGCAGGTTGTGAGGCCGCTGGCCACAACCGAGGTGCCGCCAGAGCGCGGCACGCCTGAGTCGGCCGTGCGACGAGGGTAAGACGATCGGGCCGGATCACGTATCGCGTGATGTCGAAACACCGGACGCTCGTCGCCAGCGATGACAGCCCCCTCACGGTGATGGCGATGCCCCACCGTGAGGGGGTTGCCGCGTTCGTCACGGTCTCGATCCGGAGTTCCGATGCGGTTCTTCGCCGATGCGATCATTGCGCTCTGGGTGGTGTGGCTGGTCGGCTGGCGCGCCACCGGCTGGTCCAATCGAGGTGGCGTGATCGAGCCGCCGCTCGGCGACCGGTTGGCCCACGGCGTGCCCACCGTGCTCGGCGCAATCCTGCTGATGGCCGATCCCCGTTGGTCGCCGTTGACCCGGCACGCCTGGCTGCCGTCCGGCCCGTGGCTGCCGTGGTTCAGCCTGGCGTGTGTCGCGGCGGGACTTGGTTTCACCGTCCTGGCGCGCCGCACGTTGGGCCGCTACTGGAGCGTGATGCCGACCCTGAAGGCGTCGCACGCCATCATCCGCACCGGGCCGTACGCCCTGGTGCGCCATCCGATCTACACCGGCCTGCTCCTCGCATTGTTCGGCACCGCTGCCATCGAAAACCACCTCGTCGGACTCGTTGCCTTTGCCCTGCTGGTGGCGGGGTTCGTCATCAAGGCGCACCAGGAGGAGCGGTTGCTGGTGGCAAAGTTCGCGGCCGACTACGAGGCGTATCGTGCCCAGGTGCCGGCGCTGGTCCCCGGGGCACGGCTGGGCCGCCGCGGTTCCTGAAGGTCTCTTCACGACATTTTCAGAATCCCTCCACCGCCTTCCGGTGATGCTGCGGTACGGTCCGGAAGAGGCCGCCGGAGGAGGGTATCGCGATGATGCGCGTGCTGGTCACCTATGGGACGACCGACGGCCAGACGGCCAAGGTCGCCGCCTTTCTCGCTGAGGAACTTCGCGCGGCGGGGCTCGAAGTCGACATCGTCCGGGCCAGCGCCACGTCGGCCCGGGCGTGGCGCTACGACGGCGTGGTCGTCGCCGCGTCGCTGCATGCCGGCGGCTATCAGCGCAGCGTGTCGCGCTGGGCGCGCCGCAACGCCGCGGCACTTGGGGAACGTCCGGCGGCATTCATCGCCGTCTGCCTTGGCGTGATGGAGCACACCGAGCGCGCCCACGCCGATCTTGCGGCAAGCGTCCGACGCTTCACGCACCGCACCGGCTGGACCCCGCAATCGGTACAGTTCGTGGCCGGCGCGCTCAAGTACACGAGGTACGGCTGGCTCAGGCGGCGCATCATGCAGCGGATCGTCGCGAAGGCCGGCGGCGACACCGACATGAGCCGTGACTACGAGTACACCGACTGGGCCGCACTGCGCGCCTTCGCGCGGGAGTTCGCCGCATCGCTGACTCCGCCGCGCCGCGAACCGTCGCGGCGCGAGCCGTCGGTTGCGTCGCCGGCGCCGGTCACCCCTGCAGCGCCTCCCCGGGAGCCGGCGTGGGCGCCGCGGGTGATGGTGGGGGTCTTGTGAGCCGCTTCCTCCGCGGATATCGCGCCGGGAGGCGTTGACCGGATGCCGGTAAGACTCGGTGCGGAACTGGTCCGGGCCGGCATGGCCACGTCGGAGCAGATCGACAACGCGGTCGCCGAAGCGAAGCGCCTGCACCGGCCGCTCGGCGAGACGCTGATCGACCAGGGCGTGCTCGAGGAGCGCGACGTCTATCGTGCGCTTGCGACGATCCACGGCCTTCCCTATCACAGCAGCGACGAGCTGCTCACCGAAATCGACCCCGGCCTGGCGCGCTCGGTCTCGCAACGCTTCCAGGAATACAATCACGTGCTGCCGATCCGGAAGCTGAACGGGCACCTCATGGTCGCCACCAGCGATCCGTTTCTCGAGGTTCCCGAGCTGGGGTCGGCGCTCGGTGCGGAAAAGGTCGACCAGGTGGTGGTGACGCCGACCGACCTCCGGCGGCTGCGGATGGCGCTCGACCTGGAGCAGGCCGGCAAGGAGCAGGCGGCCGCTCCACCACAGCGCCAGGCCGAGGATCTGCTCGGGCTCGATGCCGCGACCAACGAGTACGCCCAGCGGCTGCTCGACGAGATGCTGCTCGACGCCGTCGGTGAGCGCGCCAGCGACATCCACGTCGAGACGTATCGGGGCCGCACCCGGGTGCGGCTCCGGGTCGACGGCGACCTGCGCGACCTCAAGCACTATCAGTTGACCGACGTGCAGCGGATGGGACTGATCAACGTCATCAAGATCCGCGCCGGGCTCGACATCGCCGAGCACCGCTTGCCGCAGGGTGGCCGCTTCGTGACGCGGTCCGGCAAGCAGGTGTTCGACATCCGGGTGCAGACCCAGCCCTGCCTGCACGGAGAGCACGTGGTGATGCGGCTGCTGCCGCAGGACACCACCATGGTGGGGATCAACGAGCTGGGGTTTCCGGAGCGTGTGGCGACGGTCTATCGCCGGCTGCTGGATTCGCCCGGCGGCCTGATCCTGGTGGTGGGACCGACCGGATCGGGAAAGTCGACCACGCTGTACGCCGGGCTGCAGGTGCTGGCCTCGGACACCACCCGCAAGGTGATCACCGTCGAGGACCCGATCGAGTACGCCCTCGACGGCGTGCAGCAGACGCAGGTCAAGCCCGAAATCGGCTTCGAGTTTGCCGACGCGATGCGTGCGTTCGTCCGCGAGGACCCCGACGTGATTCTCGTCGGCGAGATCCGCGACGCTGAAACGGCGCTCGAGGCGCTGCGCGCCTCACAGACCGGGCACCTGGTGCTCTCCACGCTGCATTGCAACGACTCGGTCGACGCGGTGCAGCGCCTGCGCGACCTCGGCATGCACCCGAATTCGATCGGCAGCGAGCTGCTGGCGGTGTTCTCGCAGCGGCTGGCGCGGCGGATCTGCGATGGCTGCCGTGTGCCGGAGACCCCCGACGCGACCCTGCTGGCGGAAGTCTTTCCCGACGGCGCGCCGGAGGGGATGAAGTTCTTCAAGGGGGCCGGGTGTGACCACTGCCGCGGCACCGGGGGCTATGGGCGGATCGCGGTGGTCGAGTTCCTCCCGGCTTCGGCGGCGTTGCGGCTGGCCATATCGCACAACGCCACCGTCGACGAGCTGCGCCACCACGCCATGACCGCCGGGCTGATGCCGCTGCGCGATCACGCCCTGGCGCTGGTCAACGAGGGAGTCATTCCCCTTGAACAGCTCAAGACGATGTTGCCGCCGGAGCACCTCGCGCCGGAGAAGTGACAACCCCCGGCAGCAGCACCACCTTGGTCCAGCCGGGCTCGCGCGCAGCGAAACGCCGGTAGGCCTCGGGGCCGACGGTGAGCGGCAGCCGGTGCGAGATCAACTCCTGCAGCTGCCGCTCCCGGCGACACGCCAGTGCAAGGGACTGCGGGAGATAGTGCCGCGCCGGGCAGCGCCCCGACGCGTAGCGCAGGTTGCGGTCGTAGATCTCTCCCGGCGACAGGGCAAACCGCGGCTCGGTGTGCACGCCGACCGCCGCGAGCGAACCGCCCGAACGCAACAGGTCGGCCGCCAATCGCGTTGCCTCGGGTGATCCCACCGCCTCGACCACCGCGTCGGCGCCGCGTCCGCCGGAACGCTCGCGCACCGCGGCCACCGCGTCGTCCTCGAGATTCACCGCCACCGCGCCGAATCGGTCGGCGAGCCGCAGACGGTCGGGGATCCGGTCGACCGCCACCACCGCACTCGCGCCTCGTTCCAGTGCCGCGAGGATCACCAGCAGCCCCACCGGGCCGCATCCGACCACCGCGACAAGGTCTCCCGCGCCCACGCCCGCGAGGTCGACGCCGAATGTGGCAGTGGAGAGAATGTCGCCGGCGAGCAGGGCGACCGCGTCATCGAGGGCATCAGGCACGCCAACCAGGGTGCTGTCGGCCAGCGGCACGCGTACCAGCTGCGCCTGACCGCCCTGCAATCCGCCTCCCTCATGAACCCAGCCGAACAGCTGCCCACGTTCACAGCGCGCGGTGAGCCCTTTCCGGCAGTAGAAGCACGCACCGCAACTGGTGCTGAACGGCGCGACCACGCGGTCGCCGGCATGAAGCGTCGTGACGCCGGCTCCGAGCGCGACCACGTCGCCGACGAACTCGTGCCCCATGACCGTGCCGACGTCGAGCCCGACTTCCCGCCCATGATATGGATGCAGGTCCGATCCGCAGATGCCGGCCGCGCGCACCTCGACCAGCGCGTCGGTTGGCGCTTCCACGGACGGATCGGGAACGTCCTGGCAGGCGACCGATTCCACCCCGCCGAACGTGATGGCCTTCATGCCGCGACGGTCACGGCAATCGCCAGATGTCGATCACCCCACTGGTGCGGTGCGCGTTGGCGTTTCCTTCCGGCAGGATGATCATGCCGTCAACCACGATCGGGCTGTTCCAGTGCCCGCTGCCGCAGTCGAGCGTCGCGACGTGGCGCCCGGTCGCCGCGTCGTAGACCTGCAGCCCGCCGGCGGGATCGTACCCGAACAACAGCCCGTCGACCACCACCGGGCTGGTGCCGCCGGTGGCGGTGCGCCAGGCCGGCACCAGCCGCCGCCCGGCGACGCGCCATGCCGCGGTCGCCCCGTTGTCGGCGGCGAAGAGCCACACGCCGCCGTCATGCCGCCACACCGCCGGCGTCGAGAAGAGCCGCTCTCCCGACGGGGTCGGCACCGTCTGGAGGTCGCCGCCCTTGTGCGGCGCGCTGCCGCGCATCGCGGCCCAGTCGAGCAGGTGGATCACCTCGTCCTTGCCGCCCTGTGCCACCAGCCCGTCGCCAAGCAGCACCGGCGAACTCGAGCCGAGGTCGGCGTCGTCGGCGTCGAGTTGCGCGGTGTTCGTCGGCGTGAAGTTGCCGAGGATCGTTGCCGCGCGCGGGTCGAGTTCGACGACCGCGTCGCCCCAGTCGGTGGTGCCATTCCAGTTGCCGTTGCCGGTCGCCACATAGATGTTGCCTGTCGCCGAATCGATCACCGCGCCGCCGCGGCCCCAGATCGCCGAGTCGCTCGACTTGCAGCTGGCCGGGTCGATCAGCTCGTGCCGGTCGCTGCAGAGAGAATTCCAGACCTGCACCAACCGGCCGGTCCCGCCGTCCAGCACCGCCACGTGCCCCTGGTAGGGCGGCGCGTCACCGATGTAGCCGCCGGTGACGGCAATGACGTGTCCGCGATCATAGTTCAGCGCCGAGGCGATCTTCTCGCGGCGCGGCAACCGGGTGATGGCGGTGCTCCAGACCGCCCGTCCGTCGGCCACGGCAAGCTTGTGGATCATCCCGTCGGGTGACGCCGCGTAGATGAACCGTCGGTCGGGGTCGGCCACCGGCGTTGCCGTGGTGATCTGTCGCGATCCGGCCAGCGCGTCATAGCTCGCCGGGGTGTACTCCCAGAGCACCGTGCCGCTGTCGGCGTCGATCGCGAGGGTCTTGCCGTACGTGGTGGTCACGAAGACGACGTCGTGAGAACCACCGTGAACCGCGACGCCGTGCAGGTAGATCGCCGAGGCGTCGACGGTGCCGTCAATGGTGACCTGCTGGCGCCGCAGCGTGGTGACATTGGCGGCGGTGATGCCCATCTCGGCGCCGGGTGCACTCGAGCGGCCGGCGTCCCAGCCAAAGCGTGGCCAGTCGACAGCGGGAGGACGGGCCATCGGCGCCGCGGCGGTCAGCGCCAGGGTGGCCACGGCCCATGAGATCGGTGGTATCCGCATCGGAATCCTCGGCGGGGTGTGGAGCCTGCTCCGGGAACGATAGCACGCCGGTTCCGCACCGCCACCCGGGCCGGTCCCGCGGCGCGTTAGCTTTGAACGCCCGGCGCCACGGCGGTTCCGTGGCGACGGCATCCTTCTGACGACGCGCATTCCCGGAGGCGCACCATGAGGACCCCCTGCAGCCTGCTGGCGCTGTTTGCCCTCGCGCCCCCGCTTGCCGCGCAATCGGTGGCGGGGAAGTGGAACGGATCGATGGACACTCCCGGCGGCACGGTTCCGCTCGGGATCACCCTCGTCGTCCACGGCGATTCCCTCACCGGCACCGTCGACGACAACGGCATCATGCCGCTCACCGGCATGGTGCGGCACGACACGGTGGGCTTCAGCTACGTCGTCGAGTACAACGGACATCCGTTGACGCTCTCGGTGCTGGCCCGGGTGCACGGCGACTCGATGGCCGGCCTGGTCGACTTCAACGGCGAGGGGTCGGGCCCGTTTCGCGCCAGCCGGCCCGCGGCGCCCGGGGCCACCGACGGGATTGCCATTGTCCGCCGGATGCACGATGCCTACGCCGGCACGTGGTTCAACACACTCACCTTCACGCAGCGCACCATCCGCACCCACGGCGCGGTGACCGACACCGCCATCTGGTACGAGAGCCTCAAGGGCCCGCGCCTGCTCCGCATCGACACCGGCGATCCGGCGGCGGGCAACGGCGTGCTGTACACCGTCGATTCGGTGACGGCGCTGCGGAACGGCGTGGTGACGGTGCGCCGTGCCGACGGCAACGAGGCGCTGCCGTTCGTGATGGGGATCTACCTGCAGCCGGTCGACTCCTCGGTGCGCCAGCTGCGCTCGTTCGGCGTCGACCTGGGCCGCACCGCCCGGGGCGGCTTCAACGGCATGCCGGTGCTGATCGTCGGGGCGTCGGACCCCGCCGACACGACGTCACCGCAATTCTGGGTCGACCCGGCGCGCCTGGTCGCGGTGCGGCTCCGGGGCACCTTCGGCGGCGGCGCCCCGATCGACATCACCCTGGGGGACTATCAGCGGATCAGCGGGGGCTGGCTCGCCACCCGGGTCGACATCCGGGTGCCGGGACTGCACCAGGTGGAGGAGTACTACGACTGGAATACCTCCCGGTCGCTCCCCGACGCGCTGTTCGACCCGGCACAGTGGCGCACCGCGCCGCACTGGGCGCATCCGTCGCATTGACGAGCGGTACCGCAACGTCCGCTCATCGCCGATTCACGGATTCTTCACCCGCGCTCCGTTACGCTACAGGGCACGCCTCGGAAGGAGGTGCCCCATGGAGCGCAACATCGGCACGATCGAACGGATCTTCCGGCTGGTGCTCGGCCTGGTGATCCTCGGGTTGTACGCCGCACTGCCGGGCAGCTGGCGCTATCTGGCGCTGCTTGGACTGATCCCGCTGGGAACGGCGATCACGGGGTTCTGCCCCGCGTACCGCCTCTTCGGCATCCGGCGCGGCGGCGCTGGCCCGCACCCGGTCTGACCGCCCCCTCGGGGGCGCCAGCCGAACCGCCCGCCGTCCGGCTTCGAGCCGGGCGGCGGGCGGCGGTGCGACGCGGGGCCGGTCAGCGACCGAGCTTGTGCGTCGCGATGGCGCGGACCACGTCGGTCTGCGAGATCACCCCCACCAGCTCGCCGCTCTCCTCGACGAACAGGCGGTGCACATCGGCATACAGCATGCGCTGGGCGGCCTCGCTGACCTCGGCGTCCGGCGCGATGGTGAGCACCGGCTTCGTCATGACTTCATCCACGGTGACCTCTTCCCACCGTTCGCCATGTTCCGCCTGTGTCACCAGCACGTCGGCCGTCGAGACCACGCCGACCATCCGATTGCCGTCGAGCACCGGCAGCGCGGTGACGTGGCCATCGGCCAACTCCACCACCACATCGGCGAGGGTACTGTCGAGGGGGATGGTTCGCACCTGGGTCTGCATCAGCTCGGCGACTCGCATGATCGGCCTCCGCGTCAGTGTATGCCGCGCTACTTGATGGGAATCTGGGTCTTCCCGGCCGGCTCGCGCTTCGGCAGCCGGACGGTCATCACGCCGTGATCGTACCGCGCGTCGACCCGCGCCGGATCGACCGCGGCGGGTAGCTGCAGCACCCGCATGAAGCGCCCCTGTTCCCGTTCCCGCCAGAAGAACTCCTCGGTCTGCTCCTCGCTGGCAAAGTCGCGCCGCCCGCTGAGGGTCAGGGTCTGGCCGTCGAGCTTGACCTCGAGGTCGTCCTTGGGAATGCCCGGCGCTTCGAGCCGGACCACGTACTCCTTGTCGGTCTCGGAGAAATCGAGACTCGGCGTCCACAGCGACTCGACGTCCCGGGTGGGAAGCAGGTCGCCGGTGAGGAAACGGTCGATCATCCGGTCGAGGTTGTCCCGGGTCACCGGGTACCGGGTCGGGGTTGAGGAAGTTCTGGTGAGCCGCATATTGTCCTCCTGCAATGGTACATCTCGCGGTGCACTTCGCCGCAACTATCATCCTACCGCGGTCGCCATGAAGGGATGATGAAGCAACCGGGAAGGATTCTTCGCCGCTGTACTCGCGAAAGCGTTATACTTTGGGGATTCGGCCCGCACTTCACTCCGCTGCATCAGGATCTTCCATGTCCATCATGTTTCGCAAGGCGTTGTCCCGGCACATCGACCAATTGACGCGACGGACCGAAGGTGGTGACGCCGCGCACATTGACCGGCAACTTGCCAAGTTGCGCGACCTCCTGTCGGTGACCACCGATGGGCGATTCCGGCGGTCGCTGAACACCCAGATCAAGCGGTTGGAGCAGGACAAGGCGCAGGGAGCCGATGTCAGCGACATCCGCCACCGCCTCGAGATGTTGCGCAAGGTCTATGTCGAGTTGAAGGATCATCCCGAATATCAGGCGCGGCGGGGGCGGCGGATTCCGCGCAAGTAGCCGCCGCGCGTCGGGCGTTATCGTCTCACAACCGGGGGAAATTCCATGGAACGGCCGACGCTGCTGTCGACCAGTGTGGTGGATGAGACCTGGGCGGGCGTGGGGTACCATCTCGACGGCGAACTGGTGCCGGCGCTGACGGTCGACCTCCCCGCCACCGAGGGCGTCTTCTTCGAGCATCATGTGCTGCTCTGGAAGCACCCCGAAGTGACGATCAGCCTCAAGCCGATGAAGGGCGCCATGAAGCGGATGCTCGCCGGCATGCCGGTGTTCCTCACCGAGGCGCGCGGCCCAGGCCAGGTGGCATTCTCGCGCGACGGGCCGGGGCACATCGCCGCGATCCACCTCCATGCCGGCGGCGAGATCCACGTCCGGGAACACCAGTTCCTCGCCGCCACCGACAACATCGCCTACACCTTCGAGCGGGTGCGCGGCGTCGCCAACATCCTGTTTGGCGGCACCGGTTTCTTCATCGACAAGTTCCACCTCGACCAGGGTGAGGGCGTGCTCTGGCTGCACGGCTACGGCAACGTCTTCGAGAAGGTGCTCGCCGCCGGCGAATCGATCGACATCGAACCGGGCGGCTGGCTCTACAAGGACCCCCAGGTCCGGATGGAAACCGTCGCGCAGCGCCTGGCGACCGGATTCCTCGCCGGCACCAACATCGTGATGAACCGTTTCACCGGGCCGGGCCGCATCGCCCTGCAGTCGATGTACCTGCACCTGCCGTCCGAAGAGTGACGGCATTCCGCCGCAGGGTGCCGTCGTCTTCCGCCGCCGAGGGAGTCATGTCGCGTCGCACCGTGGTGTCCGGATCGTTCCTCGTCGCCGCGGTGCTGGCGGTGATGCCGCTCGCCGCGCAGCAGCCGGCCGATGTGTCCCTCGCGCCGCCGGGGCGCGATCCGGCGCAGCCCATCGACACCGGCTACACCCGGAAGATCCTCGCCTACACCACCGAACCGTTCTTCCTCTCGCCGCTGGTGAACTATCTCCCGGCGTCGAAGACGGTGCCGACCCCGGCGGCGGTGCTCGGCGACATTGCCGGCAACCCCAAGGATCTCCCCTACTCGAAGGACGTCTACGCCTACATGCGGATGCTGGCCAAGGCGACGCCGCGGGTGCGGGTGTTCTCCATCGGCACCACCGAGGAAGGGCGGGAGATGATCGCCGTGGCGGTGGCGTCGGAAGCGCTGATGGCGCGGCTCGACGCCAACAACGCCAACCTCGCGAAGCTCGCCGACCCGCGCAGCATCCATTTCGACGACGCGCTGGCACGCCGCCTGGCGGCCACCACCGCACCGGTCTACTACATCACCGGCACGATCCACTCCACCGAGGCGGGTGCGCCGACGGCGCTGATGGAGCTGGCCTACCGCCTCGCGGTGGACAACAGCCCCTACATCCGCAACATCCGCGACCACCTCATCACGCTGGTCACCCCGATCGTGGAAGTCGACGGGCGCGACCGGATGGTCGACCTCTACCACTGGCACGTGCAGCACCCCGGCGAGACGGCGCCGCCGCTGATCTACTGGGGCCACTACGTGGCGCATGACAACAATCGCGACGCCATGGCGCTCACCCTCAAGCTGTCGCGCAACGTGCTCGACACCTACCTCGGCTGGCACGCCCAGGTGCTCCACGACCTGCACGAATCCGAGCCGTACCTCTACGACAATACCATCGGCGACGGGCCGTACAACGCCTGGCTCGATCCGCTGCTCACCAACGAGTGGCAGATGATCGGCTGGAACAACGTGCAGGAGATGACCCGCTTCGGCATGCCCGGCGTGTATGCCCACGGCGACTTCGACACCTGGTCGCCCGGCTACCTGATGTTCATGGCGGCGACCCACAACGGCATCTCGCGGCTCTACGAAACGTTCGGCAACGGCGGCACGCCGGAGACGATGGAGCGCACACTGAGCCCGTCCGAGACCGACCGCACCTGGTACCGGCAGGATCCGCCGCTGCCCCGGGTGGAATGGTCGATGCGCGACAACAACAATTACGAAGAGACCGGCCTGCTGGTCTCGCTGAGCTATTTCGCCAACAACCGGCAGCTGTTCCTGCAGAACTTCTGGCAGAAGAGCAACCGGTCCATCGCCAAGGCGCGCACCGAGGGGCCGGCGGCCTATGTCTTCCCGGCCGACGATCCCCGCCCGGTTGCCCAGGCCGAACTGCTGCGGCTGCTGCAGCACCAGCACGTCGAGATCTCCCGCGCCACCACGGCGTTCACCGTCGCGGTGCCGGGCAACGCGGCCAGCGGTGCCGCGGGTGGTCGCGGCGCCGGGCGGGGCGGCCAGGGCGCCCGGGCGGGGCGGGGTGGGCGCGGTGCCGCCGCCGGCGATGCCACCGGCAGCGATGCCGCCGCCACCCGGCGCTTTCCGGCCGGGAGCTACCTGGTGCGGATGGACCAGCCCTACTCGCGCATCGCCGACGCCCTGCTCGACTATCAGTACTGGAGTCCGAACGATCCCCAGAAGCACCCGTACGACGACACCGGCTGGACCTTCCCCGAGGGATTCGCCGTCGAAGCGGTTCGCGTCACCGACACCACCGTCCTCGCCGTTCCGGTCCAACGGGTTGCCGACAGCATCATGCCGCCCGGCGGCATCACCGGTAGCGGCGCGGTCTACGCCATCAACCACGATGGCGATGACGCGCTGGTGACCCTGCGCTACCAGCTCCACGATGCGCAGTTCGACGCCGCCGAGGCGCCGTTCGACGCCGGCGGGCGCCACTTCAACCGGGGTTCGTTCCTGGTGCACGGGGTCTCGCGCGGCGCGCTCGACAGCGCGGCGCGGGCCCTCGGCGTCTCGGTGGTCGCCCTGGCGGCGGCACCGGACGTCGCCACCCACCCGGTGCGTGCCGCGCGGATCGCGCTGATGCACACCTGGAGCAGCACGCAGACCGAGGGATGGTGGCGCGAGGCGCTCGACTTCCTGCGGGTGCCGTACGACTACATCAGCACCCAGGATGTTGCGCGTGACGCCGACCTCCGCGCCAGGTACGACGTGATCATCTTCGGTCCCGGCGGCGGCAGTGGCCAGTCGATCATCGAGGGGTTGCCGATGTGGCGCAACCCGATGCCGTGGAAGCAGAGCGCCGTCACGCCGAACATCGGCACCTGGGCCCAGACCGACGACATCCGCCCCGGACTCGGCTGGAACGGCCTCGAACACCTGCAGCAGTTCGTCGACAGCGGCGGGTTGTACATCGGCACCGCGAATACCGCCGATTTCGCCATCGATTTCGGCATGACCAACGGGGTCAGCGCCAACACGTCGCGGAGCAAGGTGGTGGGCAGCCTGCTGCGCACCCGGCTGGTCGATTCGCTTTCGCCGATTGCCTACGGCATCCCTGACCGGCTTGCGGTCTACAGCGACGACGGCGAGAGCTTCTCGGTCAGCAACAGTCGCGGCGGGCGCGGCGGCGGCGGTGGCGGGCGCGGCGGCGAAGCGCGCGCCACCGGGCGCGGCACCCCGGACGACGCCGACGTGGTGCAGGGCCGGCCGCCGCTCGACACCGCGAACCTTGCCCTGCCGCGCGAGCGGGTGCAGCCGTGGGAACTGCCGCCGGTCACCGACGATCAGCTCCGCAACCCGCTCAACCTGATCCCGCCGGACCAGCGCCCCCGCGTGGTGCTGCGCTTCAGTGACCAGAGCGACCTGCTCGTCTCGGGGCTGCTCGACGGTGGCAGCGACATTGCCGATCGCCCGGTGGTGGTCGACGATCCGGTGGGGAAGGGCAACGTCGTCCTGTTCGCCAGCAACCCGATCTATCGTGGCGAGACGATCGGCAGCTACCTTCTGGTGTTCAACGCGATCATGAACTTCGACCATCTCGATGCGGGGCGGACGCTGGCGCCCCGATAGGAGCCGGCGATGGCGCTCGAACAACGGCGGCGTGCCGCAGTGACCGACCGGTGACCGCACCGGTTGTCGCCGCCGCCATCGTCGCAAAAGAGAAGCGGATCGTGACGGCATTCCGGAACGCCGGCGCCACATCGCCGGATCGCGCGGCGCGGCTCGACGATCTCGGCATCCATCGAGGCATTGCCCTGCGGCGCCTCCAGCGCGACGCCGTGCTGCGGCTGGCCGCAGCCGACCGCTGGTATCTCGACGAGCCCAGCTGGCAGGCGGTCCGCGGCATCCGCCGGCGCCTCGCGCTCGTGATGCTGGTGCTGATGGCGATCGCCCTCCTCGCTGTCGTCGGCATCGTCACCTACCACTGAATCCGGAGCATCATGCCCATCGATCCGTTCGATCCCCGCGTCGCGGCATACCTCGAAATGCTGGTGCCGGAGCGTGCCCCGGAAATGCGCCTGATGGAGGAGGAGGCGGCCCGCACCGATTTTCCCATCATCGGCCCGGTCTCGGGACAACTCTGCTACCTCGTCGCCCGGTTGCTCGGCGCCCGAAAGGTCTTCGAGCTCGGGTCGGGCTTCGGGTATTCCACCGCGTGGTTTGCGCGGGCGGTGGAGGAGAACGGCGGTGGCACGGTGCATCACGTCGTCTGGGACGATGACCTCTCCGCCCGCGCCCGCGGCCATCTCGAGCGCCTCGGCCTGCAGCACCTGATCAGTTATCACGTCGGCGAGGCGGTCGAAACACTGCGCCGGACCGATGGACCATTCGACCTCATCTTCAACGACATCGACAAGGCCGGCTATCCCGCCTCGCTGCCGGTCATTGCCGAGAAGCTGCGCCCCGGCGGTGCCCTGATCGTCGACAACATGTTGTGGAGCGGGCGCATCTTCGACGACGGCGATCGGTCTGCCGCCACCGAGGGCGTGCGCGAACTCTCCCGCCGGATCTTCGGTGACCCGGCGTGGACCGCGTCACTCATTCCGATCCGCGATGGCGTCCTGGTGGCCCGCAAGCGCTAGCGGCGCGCGGCGCGGTGCCCTTGACAGCGGCGGGACGGGGGATATAGTTCATATATGAATCGTCGGCTTCGTTCCGCACCCACGCCCGCCACCGAGGGGGGCGATCGCACCATGCTGTCGCTCTTCGGCGCCGCCCATGTCTGGGAGGATCGCCTCGAGGGGGCGCTCGGCGCGGTGGGACTCTCGGTCGCCAAGCTCGGCGTGCTGACGCAACTGGTCGCCGCCGGAGAGCCGCTGGCGTTGAGCGAACTCGCCGCCCGGCTCAGTTGCGTGCGCTCGAACATGACCCAACTGGTGGACCGGCTCGAGTCCGAAGGGCTGGTGCGCCGAGTCCACGACGCCACCGACCGCCGGTCGGTGCTGGCCGCGGTGACCCACCTCGGCGAGGAGCGCCAGGCCGCTGGTGCGGCCGAGCTGGCGCGCATCGGCCAGGAGTTCGCGCAACTCCTCCCGCCGGCGGAGCGGGCCGCCCTCGGCAAGGCCCTCGGCACGCTCCGGTAGTCCCGACTCGCCGCTCCCCGGTGGCGCGGATATGTTCCAGCGCCCCATTCCATGAGCGGTTCGATGAGCTACATCGATTCCCACCTGCTGCCCGGTGAAGTGGTGCTGTTCCGCACCCACCTGCACTGGAAGGTGTACCTCCTGCCGCTCTGCGGAACGGCGATCCTCGCCGCCGGCGCGGCGTGGATCCTGATGTCCACCGCGCCGCACACGCTGGCGATCATTCCCGGAGCGCTCGCGCTGCTGATCCTCGTCGGTCCGTGGCTCAAACGGCGCACCTCGGAGTTTGCCGTCACCAACAAGCGGGTGGTGGTCAAGCTCGGGGTCTTCAGCACGCGGTCGCTGGAGTTGCTGCTCCCCAAAGTGGAAGCGATCACCGTCGAACAGACCCTCGCCGGCCGGCTCTTCCGCTACGGCGAGATCATCGTGACCGGCAGCGGCGGCACCAACGAGCGGTTCCAGGGAATCCAGGCGCCGCTGGCGTTCCGCCAGGCGGTGCAGGCGGCATCGGATTCGGGCCCCGCGACCGCGGGGTGATGCGCGCTGCTTGACAGGATCGGCGGCGGCTGGCCTATTTGCCGAAGGCTTCCTTCCCACAACAGAAAGGCGGTTGTCATGGCTCGTCGCAAGCTGACCCGGCGGAAGTTCGTGGCGGGAACCGGGCAGGCGGCGCTGGGTGCGATGATCGTGCCGCGTCACGTGCTGGGCCGCGGTTTTCAGGCGCCCAGCGACACGCTCAACATCGCCATGGTGGGAACCGGCGGCATGGGGATGAACAACGCCCAGGCGCTGGTCAGCGAGAACATCGTCGCGGTGTGCGATGTCGACTTCGGCTATGTCGACCGGTCGCTGGCCGACCACCTGAAGCAGAAGGACAAGAACGGTGCGACGCCGGCGAACGTGCTCAAGCTCCGCGACCAGTATGCCAAGGCTAAGCGCTACGCCGACTTCCGCGAGATGCTCGACAAGCAGAAGGACATCGAAGCGGTGGTCATCGCCACCCCGGACGTGGCCCACGCCATCATTGCCAAGACGGCGATGCTCGCCCGGAAGCACGTCTACGTCCAGAAGCCGTTGACGCATTCGGTGTGGGAATGCCGCGTGCTGGCGAAGACCGCCGCCGACACCGGCGTGGTCACCCAGATGGGCAACCAGGGGCACTCCAGCGACGATGCCCGGCTGATCAACGAATGGGTCCAGGCCGGATTGATCGGCGATGTGCGCGAGGTTCACGTCTGGACCAATCGGCCGATCTGGCCGCAGGGCATTCCGGCCCCGGCGCAGACGCCGCTGTGGGGGCCGTCGGCGTCGCAGAATGCCGACGTGCCGCCCGATTGGGACGAGGGCACCATCAACGCGGTGATCGCCAGCGGGCTGGCCAACAACTCGCATGCCGTCCCGTCGACGCTCCACTGGGACCTCTACACCGGCCCCGCCGAGCACGCCATCGACTATCACCCCATCTACCACCCGTTCAACTGGCGCGGGTGGCTCGACTTCGGCAACGGGGCGCTGGGCGACATGGGGGCGCACCTGATCGACCATCCCTACTGGGCGCTCGACCTCGGACTGCCCACCAGCGTCGAGGCAACCTCGACGCCGTGGGGTGGTTCACGGCGCGACCCGGCTTCGTATCCGTGGGCCATGACGGTGCACTACGAATTCGCGGCGCGTGGCGCGCAGCCCCCGGTGCGGATGAGCTGGTATGACGGCGGCCTCTATCCCGAGCGGCCGGCGTCGCTCCCCGATTCCGTTGCGCTCAACGCCGAGGGCGGCGTGATCTTCGTCGGCGAGCGGGGATTGCTGATGCACGAGACCTACGGCGAGCACCCGCGGCTCTTTCCCGCCGAGCTGATGCAGGAGACCGCCTCGGTGCCGCAGAAGTACCCGCGCATCACGGTCAGTCACGAGATGAACTGGGCGCTGGCCTGCAAGGGGCAGGGCGAAGCGACGTCGCCGATCAGCTACGCCGCGCGCCTCACCGAGACGATGCTCCTCGGCATCGTGGCGCTCCGCACCGGCCAGGGAAAGAAGCTGCTCTACGACGCCGACAACATGGCCGTCACCAACGCGCCGCTCGCCAATCCGTACCTCAAGCCGGGGTATCAGCCGGGCTGGGAGGTCTAGCGCCGCGCACCGCGGGTCGCGTGACCGGCGGTGCCGGAAACGAAACGGCCGGCCCACCATTGCGGTGGACCGGCCGTTCGGCGTCGAGGCCCGTAGGCCGCGACGGGCTTGGCCTTAGCGGCCGAGCTTCACGACGTTCTCTGCCGCCGGGCCTTTGGCGCCCTGGACGATGTCGAACTCGACGCGCTCCCCTTCGGAGAGCGACTTGAAGCCCTGGGCCTGGATCGCCGAGTGGTGGACGAAGCAATCCTTGTCCCCATTCTCAGGCGTGATGAAGCCGAAGCCCTTCGCATCATTGAACCACTTGACTGTGCCGGTCGTGCGCATGCTGGTACTGCTCCTCAATAGTTGTAATCGAGTCCCGGCGATGCCGTACGACCGACTACATGGTTCGCGAACGTTCCCTCGCGCCGGGTCGATTTCCGCACGGGACGGCTCCTGCCGCCCGGTGCCCACGGTCGGGATACTCAGCGGGGGACCGACTGAACGCCGATCCCCCGACCGCGTCCCCTGAAACCTGTCTGCGCCCCGATTTGAGGCGTAGCAACCGTAAGTAACAAAGAAACGTCATTGGCGGAGAATCCGCAATAGGGGGGACCCAACGAGTTTTCCGGGGCCCCTCCCGAGTCACCCCGCCCGGGTCAGCTGGAGCGTGATCGGGACCGCGCTGAGGGCCCGGGAAACCGGGCAACCCTTCTTGGCCCCGTCGGCCACTTCCTGCAGTGCCGCCCCCTCGATGCCGGCCACTTTCACCGTGCAATCGAGCTGGATATGGGTGATGCCAAAGCCGTCGGGGGTCTTCTCGAGGCGGACGGTGGCGATCGTCTCGACGCTTTCGGGCGGGTGCCCCGCGCCGGCCAGCCCGTTGGCGAACGCCATCGAGAAGCACGCCGCATGGGCCGCGGCGATCAGCTCCTCGGGGTTGGTGCCCTGGTCGTCGCCAAAGCGGGTGCCGAACGAGTAGGTCCCGACCACGACGTCGCTTTCGGTGCGGAACGAGCCGCTGCCCTGCTTGAGATCGCCCTGCCAGCGTGCGGTTGCCTTGCGGTCCATGTCTGAACTCCTGCATCGGGGTTGGCGCGTGTCAGAGCGGCAGTATAGTCGCTGCCGCGCCGGCGCCGGAATCTCCCGGGGGGACGCCCGGTCCGGCTCCCGTCGCACCACGGCCCGAAGCATCGCCGGGGCGACATTAGACTTCCCGGGATCCGCCATGCCGCCCTTGGTCGGCCGGCACGTGTCGCCACCCTCCTGCGAGGTGTCTCGATGGACGTGATCGCTCCCGCGCCGGGCGCCGTGCCCGGACCGCCGCCGATTCCGGGGATGCCGCACGGTGAGGAACACATGCGCGCCCCGGAGTCGGTGCGCGACGTCGTCATCGGCATGTCCGACGGCCTGACGGTGCCCTTTGCGTTGGCCGCCGGCCTCTCCGGAGCGGTCACCCAGAGCCGCCTGGTGATCACCGCCGGCCTCGCCGAAATCGTCGCCGGCGCGATCGCCATGGGACTCGGCGGCTACCTCGCCGCGCGGGGCGATGCCGAGCACTACGCCGCCGAATTGACCCGGGAATATCGCGAGGTGGCGGTCGTGCCCGATCGCGAAGCGGAGGAGATCCAGGATGTCTTTGCCGACTACGGCGTCCTGCCCGAAGAGAGTGCTGCGGTAATCGCCTCGTTCCGCCGCCGTCCCGACGATTGGGTGCGGTTCATGATGCGCTTCGAGCTCGGGCTCGAGGAGCCGCACCCGCAGCGCGCACTGCAGAGCGCCGCGACGATCGCCGTGTCGTACCTGGTTGGCGGACTCATTCCGCTCGCGTCGTACTTTGCCATCTCCGATGTCCCGGAGGCGCTCCACTGGTCGATCGGCATCACCCTGACGGCGCTGGTCTTCTTCGGCTGGATCAAGGGGGCGTTCACCGGCGCACCGCGCTTCCGCAGCGCCGTGCAGACCCTCGTCGTCGGCGGTCTCGCGGCGGCGGCGGCGTTCGAACTGGCGCGGCTGGTGTCGCAGTGACCGCACCGATCGACGCCCGGGTCGACATCGGGCATGTCCACCTCAAGGTGGCCGATCTCGACCGGGCGCTGGCGTTCTGGCATGGCGTGCTTGGCTTCGAGGTGCAGGCGCGAATCGGCAACCACGCCGCCTTCCTGAGCGCCGGGGGTTACCACCATCACATTGCGCTGAACACCTGGGAGAGTCGCGGCGGCTCGCCGCCACCGCGCAGTTCCACCGGGCTGTATCATGTCGCGATCCGGTATCCCGACCGCGCCGCCCTCGCCGGTGCGCTGCGGCGACTCATTGCCGCCGGCATTCCGCTCGAGGGCGCCTCCGACCACGGCGTCAGCGAGGCGCTCTACCTTCGTGATCCCGACGGCAACGGCGTCGAGCTCTATCGCGACCGGCCCCGCGACGAGTGGCCCCGCGACCACGAGGGGCGCATTGCCATGGCGACATTGCCGCTCGACCTTGACGCCCTCCTTGGGGAGGAAGCCGCGACGTGAGGCGCCTGGCCGCTGTCAGCCTCCTGGCCCTGCTGGCCAGGCCGGTCGCGGCGCAGACCCTGCCGCCCCGGCTCTGGCTCGATCACCTCTACCTGGTCATCGACTCGGCGACCTACCACGACCTCACCGTCTCGCCGTTCATCGACAGCGGCTTTGGTGGCTCGGTCCGCCGCGACAGCGCCGAGCCCGGGGAACCGGCCGGCGTTTACCTCTACGGGCACCACACGTACCTCGTCTTCGTCCCCGCCGGCGGCTTCCCGGGGGCGGTGCCCGGCGATATCGGGATCGCGCTGTCGAGTGAGAGGCCCGGCGGGCTCAGCGACCTCGCCCGGCACCTCGCCTTCGACGGGCTGCCGTTCGACACCGCGACCGTCATGCGGCGCGACTCGACCGGGACCATCGCCTGGTATCAGGCGCTGCGACCGGCCGGTGTCGACAGCCTCTCGGCGCACGATGCGCTCTGGGCCCAGGAGTACACCCTCGCCATGACGCGGCGCGTCGCGGCGCGCGACTCCTTCGGCACCGACGATCGCGATCGCGACCGGTTCCTCGCCGCACACTACGACTCGCTGCAGCTGCTCGGCGACGTGACCCGGGCGACCCTCGCGATTCCGGTCGACGCGCTGGAACGGATGCGACGCGTCATGACGGCGTGGGGACTCGAGGTCTACCCCGAAGGCGCCGGTGCGGTGGTGAAGCTGCCGGCGATGACGCTGCACCTGATACCGGCCTATGCCGGCGCGGGTGTCCGGGATCTCACCTTCAACCTCAATCATGAGGCGCCGGCCAATCCGACCTATCGGTTCGGCATCAGGTCGCGCCTCGAATTCGGTCCGGGACCAACGGCACTATGGATCTTCGCTCCACGATGAATGACCAGACCGCGGTGTTCGGCGGCGGCTGTTTCTGGTGTCTCGAAGCTGTCTTCCGGCGGCTCCGCGGCGTGCGCCAGGTGGTCTCCGGCTACGCCGGCGGCCGGCGGCCTCAGCCGACGTACGATCAGGTCTGCACCGGTGCCACCGGGCACGCCGAGGTGGTGCAGGTCACCTTTGATCCCGCGGAGATCAGCTACGGCCAGCTGCTCGAGGTGTTCTTCGCCTTTCACGACCCGACCACGCTCAACCGTCAGGGCCCCGATGTCGGCACCCAGTACCGCTCGGTCATCCTGACGGCCGACGACGCCCAGGCCGCCGAAGCGCGCCGGGTGCTCGACGCCCTCGAGCGCGACGGGACCTTCGACGCGCCGGTGGTCACCGAGATCCGTCCGCTGGAGACGTTCTGGCCGGCCGAGGAGTACCATCAGCGGTATTTCGAGCGCCATCCGGACCGGGGCTATTGTGCGGCACTGATCGCGCCGAAGGTCGCCAGCCTGCGCCAGAAGTGGTCGGCACTTCTCGCGCCGGAGCCGGTGTAGAATTCCCCCGCCCCGGCATTGGCAACGGGGCGGGATCACTCAGCACGGGGGGGTCGTGGTCACGGCGAAGGCAACGTCCAAACTCTGGGAATGGGTTCGCGCGCTGGCGTGGGCGCTGGGCATCTGGCTGGTGCTCAGCACCTTCGTGGTCCAGGCCTACTTCATTCCCTCGCCGAGCATGGAAAAGACCCTGCTGGTGGGCGACGTGCTGTTCGTCAACAAGTTCATCTACGGCGCCAAGATTCCCTTCGTCAGCGCCCACCTTCCGGCGGTGCGTCAGCCGCGCCGCGGCGACATCGTGGTCTTCCTCTCGCCGATCGAGGACTCGATGCTCGTCAAGCGGTTGATCGGCGTTCCCGGCGACACGCTGCAGATGCGGCAGGGCGTGCTGTATCGCAACGGCAAGGCGCTCGACGAGCCATACGCCCAGTCGCTCGATCCGGAATGGTCGGCCGATTCCGCCACCCGGCTCCAGATGCGCGCCTTCCAGCTGCCGCACTACATCGGTCCCGATCCGGCGCACTACCTCCCGGATGTCCACGAGTGGGGCCCGATCGTGGTTCCGCCCGACTCGCTCTGGATGATGGGTGACAACCGCGACAGCTCACGCGATTCGCGCTTCTGGGGCTTTGCGCCGCGCCGGAACGTCCGCGGCACGCCGATCATCATCTATTACTCGTGGAATGCCGGCAGCTACCGGCCGTTTCCGTTCTTCACCGCCACGCGCTGGGGCCGGATCTTTCACATTCCGCGCTGACGCCGCCGGGCCAGCACCGCACGCCAGTCGACGGTGAGCAGCGCGCCGAGGGCCACCAGCGACAGCAGCTGCAGGGTGATGCCGAGCGGCGAGCGGAACTGCTCCAGCAGCACGTCCCCGAAATTCTCCCGCGCCCACGCGGCGCCGTGCACGTAGATGGTGTACGACGCCAGCCGTCCGACGAAGAACGCCGCGGCCAGTGGCGGCAGCGGCACGTCGAGCAGCCCGGCACCGAGAAACAGCTGGCTCGACGGCAACGGTGACAGCAGGAAGACGCCCAGCCCCAGCGCGGCACGCCGCCGGTTGGCGGTGAGGGTGGTGCGAAGCTGTTCGAGGTTCTGGCGGCGGCGGGGCGCGAGCCGGCCCCGGAAGTGGCGCGCGACGAGCGCAAGGGTGATCCGTCCCGCCGTCGACGCCACCGCGCCGAGCGGCACCAGGACCATCGGTTGCAACGACGAGTCGAGGACCAGGAACGCCAGCACCGCCCAGGTCGGCGGGCCGAACGCCGGCAGCAGGTTGACGGCAAAGACCAGGGCGACGGCAACCAGGTACCGCGTCACGGCGCCCCGCTGCGCGGTGTCCGGGCGGCGCGCAGGGCGTTGAGGATCACGCCGACGTCGATCACCTCCTGCAGCAGCGCTCCCTGCACCGGCGGAATCGCTCCCGCGGCGGCCCACGCCATTGCCAGCCCGCTCAGCGCGAGGCCGATCCAGATCCCCTGTCGCGCCACCTGCATGGTGCGCCGCCCGATCCGGATGGCGTCGACGATCCGGCCCAGGTCGTCGTTGAGGATCACCACGTCCGCCGCCTCGGCGGTGACCCCGCCGCCGTGCCCCGCCAGCGCCACGCCGACCGAGGCCCGCGCGAGGGCCGGCGCGTCGTTGGTTCCGTCGCCCACCATCAGCACGCCGTGCCCCGCTTCGACCAGCGCCGCGACGATCTCGACCTTTCCCTCCGGCAGCAGGTCGCCGATTGCCTCGGCCATGCCGGCCTGCCCGGCGATCGCGCGGGCCTCGTCGCTCCGGTCGCCGGAAAGCAGCACGGTCCGCGTGATGCCGAGTGCCGCGAGCTGCGACAACACGGCGGCGGTGCCGCTGCGGAGCCGGTCGGCGTACTCGATGACCGCGACGGCGCGGCCGTCGATCATCACCATGGCGCGCAGGCCGGCGGTGCGCTGCTGCAGTGCGTCGACGTCGCCGCGGGCGGCCGGATAGCGTTCAACGGCGAGTGACGCGGCGCCCACCAGCACCTGGCGTCCGTCGACGGTTCCCTCGACGCCGCGCCCCGACCGCTCGACGATGTCGCTGGCGGCCGGGATCGCGATGCCCGCCTGGCGCGCCGCGTCGACGGTGGTTCGCGCCAGCAGGTGTCCCGAGCGTTGTTCCACCGCCGCGGCGAACCGAAGTACCTCCGGTGGCGCGATGTGGTCCGCGACGACTACCCGGGTGACCGCCGGTTGTCCGATCGTCAGCGTGCCGGTCTTGTCGAACACCGCAATGTCGATCCGCGACAGCCGCTCGAGCGCTTCGCCGTTGCGAACGATGATCTGGCGCCGTGCCGCGCGGTCCACGCCGCCGATGATCGCGATCGGCGTGGCGAGGATCAGCGGGCAGGGCGTGGCGACGACCAGCACCGCGAGGGCGCGCACCGGATCGCCCGACCACCACCAGGCGGCGCCGCAGACCAGCAGGGTGGCGGGAGTGAACCAGACCGCGTAGCGGTCGGCGAGGCGCTGCAGGTGCGCCTTGCTTGCCTGCGCCGACCGCACCAGGTCGACGATCCGCGCATACTGGCTCTCGCTCGCCCGGGCGGTGGCGCGCACCACCAGGGCGCCGTTGCCGTTGAGCCAGCCGCTGGAGACCGCCGCGCCGGTCCGCGCATGGATCGGCACCGGCTCGCCGGTGATTGCCGAGGTGTCGACCGACGAATCTCCGTCGGCGACGACACCGTCGCAGGGGATCAATTCGCCGGGACGGATCAGGAGGAAGTCGCCCGCGGCGACTTCGGCGGCGGGGACGTCACGCACGTCGCCGCCGATACCGCCGACGTGCGAACCGGTCACCAGGTGTGCGATCCGGGGCGCGGCCTCCTCGAGGGCGTGGAGCGCCCGCGACGCCCGCCCTTCGGCGTATCGCTCGAGGGCCTCGCCACCCAGCAGCATCACCACCACGACCAGCCCGGCCAGCGGCTGGTCGACGAGGATCGCGCCGAGAATGGCGAGCGCGGCAACGATGTCGGCGGCGAACTTCCCGGCCACCATGCCGCGGGCGGTGCGCCAGAGCACCGGCGCTCCCGACACCAGGAGCCCGACCCGCCAGATCCACTGGGCGGCATGTTGATCGCCTGCGACCAACAGCGCCACTGCGCCGGCGACGACGCCGACCAGCGGAACCGCCGGACCGAGCAGCACCTTCCCCCGGCTGCTCAGGGAAACATGCTGCATCGCCCTCCCTTGGTGACGTGGCCGAATCATGGCATCATTCGACACTTCCCGCCATCCACGCGGGTTTCCGCGCCACCACCGGCATCCGGACCGGCGCGGCCGACCTGAACCTCCAAGGAATGCCGACATGCGCCTGGCCATTTTCGGGATTGCCACCGCGATCGCCGTCGCCGTCACCTCGCCGGGCCAGGCCGCCCATTTCAGCCGCTCCGTGCCTGCCGATACTACCGCAGAAGCCCGCCGCCGGATGGTGCAGGAGCTGCTCGACCGGCTGGGCGACCGCGACACCCTTCCGGTCGATTCGGTCTACGACGTGGAGGTGATCGACGGCTCGATGCCGGCGCGGAAGTTCCTCGCGCTGATGGACAGCTACGGAGCCGCGCTCGGGGTCGGCTGCACATATTGTCACGTGCCGGGGCGATACAGCCGCGAGGACTCGCTCCAGAAGGAAGTGACGCGCAAGATGGTGACGATGATGGACTCGATCAATTTCCGCTTTCTCAAGGCGATTCGGAACATGACCGACAGCAACGTCCGGATTGACTGCGTGACCTGCCATCGCGGGCACGTCAAGCCGCTGCTGTCGCTGGACTCGGCTGCCACATGAGCCGGCGGCCGGACTGATGTCGCCGTCGTTCCGGCGGATCTTCGCGGTGGTCGCGGGCGTCGTGGTCGCGGTCGTCATCGTGATGCTCATCAACCACCTCGCCGACGCCCTCAGCCCGCAGCCGCCGGGCGTCGACCTGGAGCGCGCCATCGAAGAGGGCGACCTCCCCACCGTGATCAACTTCGCGCTGGTGCTCGGTGGCTGGCTGGTGGCGGCGTGGGCCGGCGGATCGGTCGCGTCGCGCACCGGCCACGAACGCGGGCCGTTGCTGCTCTACACCGGGCTGTTCACCGCGTTCACCGTCACCAACCTCGTCAACGCGCCGCACCCGACCTGGATGTGGGTCGGAGGCCTGCTCGGCGTCCCCCTCTTCTGCCTGGGCGCCGCCGGAGAAAGCATCACCGTTCGCCGGTTCTGAACCGGGCGTGCGGCGCTGGCGCCCCGCCGTCGGTGGCGGGCGGCGCGGCGCGCTGATATCCTATCGGGGTCCCTGAGCCGCCTCCTCCACCACACCGGAGCCCGATTGCCGATGCGCCGCACCTCTCTTGCAGCGATGGCCATGCCGCTGCTGCTGGCGGTTTCGCCGCTCCATCGCGCCTCAGCACCGCCCGTCTACACGTTGACACTCACCGAATACCAGATCGCGGGGCCGGCATCGGTTCCCGCGGGCTTCAGCACCTTCCGCGCCGTCAACGCCGGCAAGGAACTGCACCAGGCGCAGCTCCTCCGCCTCGCGGCGGGCAAGACCCCCGCCGACCTGGTCGCGGCCCTCAAGGCCGGTGGACCGCCGCCGCCATGGATCACCTGGCTCGGCGGCCCGCAGTCCAACGGCAACGAGACCATCGCCCTCTCGCCGGGCGATTACGTCTGGATCTGCATGATTCCCGATTCCACCGGGACGCCGCATTTCGCGCACGGGATGATCGCACCGATGAAGGTGACCGCGATGGACGCCGCCCACGGCGTGCCGCGTGCCGATATCAACGTGACCGCCCAGGACTACACCTGGCAGTTCTCGCAGCCGGTCACCGCCGGCACGCACACCCTCCGCCTCCAGACCGCTCCCGGCCAGCCCCACGAATTCGTGGTCGTCGCGCTGCCGCCCGGAAAGACCGCGAAGGACGTCGTGGCGTGGGCGATGCACCCGTCCGGAAAGCCGCCGGCGCTGAGCGTGCAGGGCATCGCCGCGTTGCAGCCGGGTGTCGCGGTGTTCACGACGGTCGACTTCACGCCGGGCCATTACGCGATTCTCTGCTTCGTGCCGGACGCCAAGGACGGTCAGCCGCACGCCAAGCACGGCATGGTCTCCGAATTGACCGTCCAGTAGCCGCATCGTGACCGCCATCCGACTCCTGCGGGTATTCGTCCTCTCCTGGCTCATCGCCGGCGCCGGGGCGGTGCTCGGCCGCATTCTCGGCAGCCCGTTCGGGCGCCAGGGAACGTTTCTCGGCGCGGTCGTCGGCGGCACGCTCGCCATCATGCTCGGCGTCCACCTGTTGATCCAGTTCGGCTGGCTCGATCCGGATCGGCGGCGTGGCGGCTCCATCGGCGCACTCTGCGGCTTTGCGCTCGCCGCCGCGGCCGCCGGAGTCCCCGCCGGTGAGCCGCTGCTCAAACTGTTGACATTCGTGCTGGTCGGCGCCGGCATGCTGGTGGGAGCCGGGCCCGGCGCCGTGCGGTGAGGACCGCGGCGGCGCTGGCACTGCTGCTCGGTGCCGCGGCGGGGGCACCGCTCGGTGCCCAGGTGCACCCCCGGGCCCGTGAGCTGGGCGTCGCGCCGGGAATCTTCGCCCCCGGCCCGCTCGACGCGATCACCGATGTCGCCGGCGTGCTGGTCGGCCAGACCACCGTCATCGCCGGCGACTCCATTCGCACCGGCGTGACCGCGATCCTTCCGCACGGCGGCAATCTCTTTGCCGATCGGGTTCCCGCCGGCCTTCACGTCGGCAACGGTTTCGGCAAGCTGATCGGCGCGACGCAGCTCGACGAACTCGGCGAACTGGAAACACCGATCCTGCTGACCTGCACTCTCTGCGTCTGGCGGGCGGCCGATGCGATGGTTGCCTACCTGCTGGCACAGCCCGGCATGCAGGGGGTGCGTTCCATCAATCCGGTGGTGGCCGAGACCAACGACGGCACCCTCAACGCCATCCGCGAACGGCCCATCACCGCCGCCGAGGTCGACTCGGCCTTGGTGTCGGCCCACGGCGGACCGGTCGACGAAGGGACCGTCGGGGCCGGCACCGGCACCATCGCGTTCGGATGGAAGGGCGGCATCGGAACTGCCTCGCGCCGTCTGCCGGCGTCCCTGGGCGGATACACCATCGGCGTGCTGGTGCAGACCAACTTTGGCGGTGTGCTGCAGATCGAGGGCGCGCCGGTCGGCAAGGCGCTGGGCCGCTATTCGTACCGCAACCAGCTGCTGAGCGAACGGGGCGATGGGTCGTGCGTCATCGTCATTGCCACCGACGCGCCGCTCTCGGACCACCAGCTGCAGCGCGTCGCCGCGCGCGGCATCATGGGCATGGCGCGCACCGGGGCGGACGGCTCCAACGGCTCCGGCGACTACGCCATCGCGTTCTCCACGTCGCCCGACGTGCGGCGACATCCGCCGGCCGACCGGCAGCTGCGCAACCTGAATGACGACGCCGTCTCGCCGGTGTTCGAAGCCACCATCGAGGCGACCGAGGAGGCGATCTACAACTCGCTCTTCCGCGCCACGTCGGTCACGTCGCGCGGCCGCACCGTCGCGGCGCTGCCGATCGACTCGGTGCGCGCCATCCTCCGGCAGTACGGCATCGCACCTCGGCGATGAGCGACGCGTCGCCGCGGCGCGCCCGGATTCGCGCTGACCCGCGCGGCATCGCCGCCGCGCTGGCGGGATCGCTGCTGCTGCTCTTCCTGGTCGGGCCGGTTGCCGGGCTGGTCGGAGCCGGTGGTGTCTCGGGAATCGCGCGCCTCGGCAGCGACGCCGAGTTGCGCGGCGCCATTGCGCTGACGGTGGTGACGGCGACTGCCGCCGTGATCCTCGGGATCGCGGCCGGCACGCCGATCGCGTGGGCGCTGGCCCGACATCGGGTCCCGGCGCAACCGCTCGTCGCGGCAATCCTCGACCTGCCGCTGGTGATTCCGCATCCGGTGGCGGGCATCGCGCTGCTCCTCTTCCTCGGCCGCGGCCACCCGGTCGGCAACGCACTGCTGGCGGCCGGGCTGCGCATCGTCGGCACGCCGTGGGGCATCATCGCCGCGATGCTGTTCGTGGCGGCGCCCCTCTACATCAGCGGCGCGCGCGAAGCGCTGGCGCGTGTCGACCGGCGCCTCGAAGGCGTCGCGCGGACCCTCGGCGACCCGCCGTGGCGCGCCTTTCGCCGCGTCACGCTGCCGCTCGCCGCTCGCGGTCTGCTCGCCTCGGCGGTGGTGATGTGGGCGCGCGCCGTGAGCGAGTTCGGCGCCATCGTGATCCTGACCTACAATCCCAAGGTCGTCAGCGTGCTGAGCTACGATCGGTTCAGCAACTTCGGGCTGCACGATGCGCTTCCGGTCGCGGCCGCCCTGGCACTGCTGGCGCTGGTGCCGCTGACCGCGCTGCGCGCACTGCGCACCGGGGCTGCGCCGGAGGCGACGTGATCGCACTCGACCACGTCGTCGCGCGCGCCGGGGGGTTCGTCCTGCGCGACGTCACGCTGACGGTCGATGCCGGCGCGTATGCCGTCGTGGTCGGTCCCGCCGGCGCCGGGAAGACCACCCTCCTCGAGGTCGTCGCCGGGTTGCTGCCGATCGTGAGCGGCACGCTGCGGCTTGCCGGCCGTGATGCGGCGGCGGTGCCCCCCGAAGCGCGCGAGGTCGGCCTGGTCTACCAGGCCAGCTGCCTCTTTCCGCACCTCACCGTCGCCGGCAACATCGGCTACGGCGTCGGGGCCAACGCCGCCGCGGCGGAGGTGGTCGAGCGGTTGCAACTCGGCCCGTTCCTCGACCGGCGGGTCGAATCGCTGAGTGGTGGCGAGCGCCAGTTGGTGGCCCTCGCCCGCGCGCTGGCGCGGCGGCCCCGCATTCTCCTCCTCGACGAGCCGTTCAGCGCGCTCGACCCGCGCCGCCGCGGGAGGGCGCGCCAGGCGGTGCGCGACCTGCACGACGCCTGGGCGATGACGACGGTGCACGTGACGCACGATTTTGCCGAAGCCGGTTACCTCGGGCAGCTGGCGGTACTCCTCGACGCCGGCCGCGTGGTGCAGAGCGGCGAACCGGCGGAGCTCTTCCGCCGTCCCGCCACGCCGTTCGCGGCGGAATTCCTCGGTGCCGAAAATGTCTTCGCCGGGCATGTCGAACCGGCCGCCGACGGTGTCGTCGTGCGCTGCGGCACGCTGCGGTTCCACGCCGCCGCCGCGGCACCCGCGGGCCCGGCGCACGTCGTGCTGCGCGGCGAGGAAATCGTGCTGTCGCGCGACGCGCCGGGACCCAGTTCGGCGCGCAACCGCTTTCGCGGCATGGTCACCGCGATCCTGCCGTTCGGCGGCGTGGCGCGCGTCCATGTCGATGTCGACGGGACGGTGCTCATCGCCACCGTCACCGAGCAGTCGGTGCGCCAGCTGCCGATCGCAATCGGTGACATGGTGTACGCCACCTTCAAGGCCACCAGCCTGCATGTCTGCTGACCGGTCGACCGGCGGGGGCGGAACGCCGGCCACCATCCGGTGGGGACTCGCCGCGATGCTGCTGGTTGGAGCGGCCTGCGGCCGGGCGGCGCCCCACGCCGGCGTCGACGGACAGCTGGTCGTCTTCAACGCCGCGTCGATCAGCAGGCCGGTGCGGGCGGTCCTCGACCAATTCGCCGGCCCGCGCGGTTACGACCAGCAGCCGGGCGCGAGTCTCGAGATCGTGCGCTGGATCACCGACCTGCACCGCACCGCCGATGTGGTGCTGCTGGCCGACCCCGACATCATCCCGCGGCTCCTGATGCCCGGCGATGCCTCGTGGTACGCCGTCTTTGCGCGGAATCGCATCGTCATCGGCTACACGCCGCATTCGCGCTTTGCCGACATCGTCGGCGAGAGCAACTGGCGACGGATCCTGACCCGACCCGGCGTCGAGGTTGGCCGCGCCGACCCGGAAACCGACCCGTCCGGCTATCGGGCGCTGCTGGTGATGCAACTCGCCGAGCGGTACTACCACGACCCGGGCCTCGCGGCGCGACTGCTGGCGGCGGCGCCCAGCGCCAACGTGCGGCCTCGCGAAGCCGACCAGGTGGCGCTGCTGCAGGCCGGTTCGCTCGACTACATCTGGACCTACCAGAACCTCGCCGAGAACGACGGGCTGCGCTTCGTGAAGCTTCCCGATGCCATGGACCTCGGTGATCCCGACGACAGTGCCGTCTACGCGACGGCGTCGGTTCGGGTGCGCGGAGCAACGCCCGCCGACACGCTGGTGATGCGCGGCGCACCGATCCTCTTCGGGTTGACGATTCCCGCCACCGCGCCGCATCGGGAGCTGGCGATCCGCTTCGTCCGCTTCCTGCTCTCCGACAGCGGGTCGGCGCTGCTTCGTGCGCAGCACCTGGACGTGCTGTCGCCGCCGCGCTGGGTCGGAAGCAGTATTCCGCCGAGGCTCACCGCCGTCGCGGCGCCCGGGGCAGGGCCGCCGCGGTAGTCGCGACCCGGGCCGGCGCGGCGCCGTCATGCAGCAGGCGCGCCACCTCGGGGTCGGCGCCACTCCAGGCCCGCGCGACGAATCCGCGGTATCGTGCCGCGCTGTCGGTTTCTCCGGCGGCCCGGAAACTCTGCCACATCCAATAATCGAGTTCGCTGCGCGGCACGTAGCGGCCCATCGCGTCGAGCGGCGCAGTGTACGCGTCGCGGAGCGCCGCGATGGCGTCGAGCGGCCGCTGCAGCGCGAGTCGCGCGCGGGCCAGGTGTACCAGTGTTGCCGTCCAGCCACCGCTCCCCCAGCGTGCCAACGCAAATTCCGAGTCGGCCGCCGCGGCGTTGCCGGCAAGTTCGGCAATCAACCCGCGCACGTGGTGCACCAGGCGGCCGTCGCGCCCGTAGTAGCTGCGGGTCGCCTCCATCGCGATCGAGTCGGCCAGCGCGCGGAGCAGCGTGGTGTCGCCGGCGCCTGCCACCGCGTCGGCTTCGAGGGCGTGGATCCAGCAGAATTGGCGCGCGAGTCCACCGGAGAGTCCGCTCACCGGTGTCACGACATTCGCGGGCGGGGCCACGTCGTGGCGTTCGTGCGCCAGCGGTTCGTCGAGGCGGAACGCCGCGGCGTAGTCGCCAATGTGGGCGAGGCTGTTGGCCTCTTCGAGCCGCATCGCGGAATCGGCGGGGAACTCCCGCACCGCCGCCTCGATGGTACGGATCGACGCGCGATATTCGCCGCGTTCCCGCTCCAGCAACGCGCGCAGGTCGTAGGCGTCGTTGCGCGCCGCGGAGTTGGTCGACGCGGCCATGGTGGCAATGGCGGTGTCGGCATCGGCGTATCGACGTGCCAGCAGCAGCGTGCGGGCGGCATAGTCCTGGTACACCACGTCGCCCGGCGCGAGCACCTCGGCGTGGTGCGCCGCGTCGAGGGCGGCGTCGAACCGTCCCTCGGACCCCAGCGTCGACGCGAGGGTGGCCCACGCCGCCGGATAATCGGGCTGCATCGCCGCCCAGCGCCGCGCATCGGCTTCCGCGATCCCGGGGCGCCCCTCCTTCCCGGCGTCGTGGACCAGCCCGCGATAGGCGGTGCACGGGGCACACGGACCGGGGGTGGGAAGCACCGCCAGCGAATCGAGCGCCAGCGCAGCGGTCAACACCGAATCGGCGGCGGGCCACTCGCCGTGCGCCTGCAGCACTCCGGCGAGGATGTCGTAGGCCCGCGGATCGTGGGGGTAGCGACTCACCAGTGTTCGCGCCAGCGATTCGCTGCGGCTCCGTTCGCCGTCGTGCAGGGCGGCGTAGGTGTCGAGTTCGAGGCGATCCCACGGCGTGGCGCGCCCGCTGGCGCGGCTGAACGCCGTGGTGAGCCGGAGCAGTTCGTCGGCAGAGCCAGCCAGCTGCGCCATGCGCATCCGCTCGGCAAGCGCGGTGACAAAACCGGAATCGAGCGCGATGGCGCGATCGAGTTCGCGCCGCTTGTCGCCGAGCCGTCCAGCTTCGCCGGCTTCCTCGGCGCGGATGAAGTATTCGTAGGCGGCGAGGCTCGCGGTCTCGATGTCGGCAAAGTGCGGCCCCGGCTCGTCGGCGTTCGCCGCTGCGAGCACCCGAGCCGCGGCACGGTCCGCCAACACCGGCAACGCGCTGCCGGTCACGGTGTAGAGGGTGAGCGAACGCCGCTCCGGCGCGTCGTACAGCTCCACATCGAGCACCTCGGCGGTGTCGCCGTGGGTCAGACCGCCGGTCACCACCCAGGTGGCGCCGAGATCCGTGGCGATGCGCCGCAACGCCGCCGGAGTCCGCTCGTCGCTCCCGGCTGCCGCGACGGCGCGCTCCGCCTCGCGCACCCGTTCGGGGGCGACGATCTCGATTGCCGGGGCGCGGGCGAGGTCGGCGGCGATCATCTGCGAGAGGCCGTCGCCGATCCACGCGTCGGCGGAGTCACCGGCCAGGTCGCGAATCCCCAGCACCGCCACCACCGGTCGCCGTGGCGCCGTCGAGGAATGGTGACGCAGCAGGCCAAGCGCCGTGGCAGCACCGAGCAGCACGGTCGCAGCGGCGGCAGCCTGCCACCACCGCCGGCGACCGGCCGCCGCGCCCGGCGTCTCCCGACCTTCCGCCGACAGCGGAAAGACCGCCGCTGCGTCGCCGGGGCGCGCCAGCCGGGTGCGGATCTCGGCGGCGATCGCCACGACGCGCGGATCGGGCGCCGTTTCGAATTCCCGCAGCAGTCGCGCGGCGAACTGGTCGTAGGCCGCCAGCGCGGCGCGGTCTGCCGCCTCGGTGCCGGGCGCTCGCAGCGCGGCGAGCAACGCGACGGCGGGTTGGTACGCCAGCGGATCTTCCGCCAGCCACCGTGTGGCGAGGGCCGCGACCGCGTCGTGCGCTCCCGCCGTGGCAAGCGCGGCAATCTGCGCGGCGCACGCGGCGAAGAAGAGTTGTTCGAGCTGGCGCCGCTCGCCGCTCACCCAATTCTCGAACATCGCGGCGTTGCGGACGAACACGCCGTCGAGGAACGGCGCCTCGTAGAGGGCGACACCCCGGGCCCAGTCCTTCACCGCGCAGGCCGAACGGAACGCCAGTGCGTCGACGACGAGCGGCGCGGAAGCGGCGAGCGCCACCGTGTCGCTTCGGGTCGTGACAGCATCAGCGCCCAGGGTGCGGCGAATCTCCGACAGCGCGTCGCTGAGCGAGTGACGTGCGCGGCGCTCGTCCTGCTCCCCCCAGAACATCGCAACCAGCGTGTCGCGGGTCGGCGGCCGGCGTGCCAGGGCAAGCACCGCCAGCAACGCCAGCTTGCGGGGGTGCTGCGACAGGCGGGGAGTAGGGTTTCCCTCGCTGTCGAGGAGGGCCAGGCGGCCCAGGGTGACGAGGCGTAACAAGTTGCCGGTCAAGCGGTTGACGCGTGTTGAGGAAGATCTGACCGCGGCCCCTGGCTTGGAACACCTTGCCGCAGTGGCGGTGATCGCGACCTCCTAATGAAACCACCCCGCGAGACGCCCCGGCAAGGTGTGGAGGGAACCCACTGGCGGTCGCCGGTACCGGCAATACCATTAGCGCAGCGACCGGTCGGCGGGCGACAGTCCCCCTGCCGGCGGTCGTGGTACCCGTCGCGTCCTTCCGCCGGGTGGCACGGACGCCCTGTCCGCGCCACGAACCGGCGCAAATCACGGAATGTCGAGGATTCGTTATGCGTGTCAGTCCGTTGCTCGGTCTTGCTTCAATTGCATTCGTCGCCACAGCCTGCAGCCCGGCCCCGGCCAAGCCGGCCGCTCCCACCATGGATCCCGCCGCCATGCGGTCGGCGATCTCCGATGCGATCGCACGGGTCGACACGGCGTTCATGCATCGTGACACCGTCGCGCTGGCGGCGTTCTATGCGCCGGATGCGATGATGGTCACGTCAGGCGGCGTCGCGCACGGAACCGCCGAGATCGTCAGCGCCGTCAAGCAGTTCTTCGCCACCTACGATTCCGCACAGGCCGAGCCGGAAGCCATTGATGCCTTCTTCCCGGTCGATTCCACCGATGCCGTGGTCTTCAGCCACGTGCAGTACACCCTCTTCGTGAAGGGCAAGAAGATGCCGGCGCGCGCAAACTACGCGGCGAGGCATTTCCTGAAGGGGGCTGATGGCATGTGGCGGGCGCACCATGAATACAACACCGACGTGGCTGTCGAGGCCGCGCCGGCGATGAAGCCGGCGATGAAGAAGCCGTAAGCGCCGCGCGTTGATCAGCGAGGGGGTGCGGTCAATGCCGCACCCCTTCGATTTCCAGCAGCCGCACCTTCCGCCAGAGCCCGCCACCGTAGCCGCCCAGCTTGCCGTCGGCGTTGACCACCCGATGGCAGGGCACCACCACCACGAGACGGTTCCGGCCATTGGCGCTGCCGACGGCGCGCACCGCGCGCGGATTGCCGATCTCCACCGCGATGTCGCGGTACGAGCGGGTCTCGCCGAACGGGATCTCCCGCAGCGCACTCCACACCGCGAGCTCGAACGGCGTACCCCGCAACACCAGTGGCACCGTGAACCGCTGCAGCTCGCCGGCGAAGTAGCGCTCGAGTTCGCCGCGCAACGTGTCGAGGTGCCGGTGCTCGCCGGCGACGATCGGTCCCTTGAACCAGCGCCGCAGCGACGGGCCCTGCTTCTCGAGGCGGCTCATGTCGCCGAACTCGAGCAGCACCGCCCCGGCGTCGGTGGCGCCGAGGATCATCGGCCCGAGCGGTGAATGCCAGTGATTGACGGTGACCGGCTCGCCGCTCCGGGCCTGCCCCGGCGGCGCGCCCACCACGCGCGAGAACGCATCCCGGAAGCCGCTGTGCGATTCCCAGGCCGAGTCGACGATGACGGTGTCCAGGCGATCCCCCTTGCGCAGCCGCCGCTGCGCTTCGGCGAGGCGGCGGGCGCGGATCCAGGCGTGGAAGGTGGTGTGCTGGGTGCGGCGGAAATGGCGCCGTACCTGCACCGGGTTGAGTCCCTCGCGGCGCAGCGCGGCATCCGGAATCCGTTCCGCCCCGGCGCTGTCGACCAGCCGCACCAGCGTCGGCCACCACCCCGGCACCGATCGCGCCTGGTCCGGCCGGCACCGGCGGCACGGCCGGTAGCCGGCGTGCCGTGCCGCGTCGAGGGTCGGAAAGAACTCCAGGTGCTCCTCGCGCGCCCGCCGCGACGGGCACACCGGACGGCACGCCACCCCGGTGGTCCGGACCGCCACGATGAACAGCCCGTCCCACGCCGGGTCGCGTCGCGCGACCGCGCCGAGGAGGGTGCGCCGGGAGGGGAGACGGGTGGCGATGCTCATGGTGCGGAGTCTACCGCGACACCGCGTGGTGGTGCCACCGGGAATTGGACAGCGATTCCGGAACGCCCCCGGCTCTTGCTTCGCTCGGGCCACGGTGGGATTGTTCCACGGTTGTGACGGACGTCTGGTACCAGGGGCGGCAATGGAACCGAAGCGGTTGCAGGTCTTCGAAACGAAACAGGTCCGGGTGACCTACGACCCCGAAATCTGCCGGGATTCCGGGGTCTGTCTGCGCAGCCTCGCGCAGGTGTTCGACCGGGGTCGCCAACCGTGGGTGGAACCGGGAGCCGCCACGCCGGCGCAGGTGCTGGCGACGGTCGCCCGGTGTCCGTCGGGAGCGCTCCGGGCCCAGTTGGTGACGTCGGTCTTTCGCACCGGACCGGACGGCGGCACGCGCTGACGCCAGCGCGACCGCCGGTCAGCGCTGGACGCTGAAGGTCTTGAGCCCCTGCGACTTGCCATTCAGGAAGACTTCCACCTCGTACTCGCCGGCCGCCCAGCCGCTGCCACCCTTGCCGAACCGGAAGCCGAGTGCGGCAACACCGGAGTTGTCCGGTGCGCCCAGTTCGTGGCCGGCCGAATCGAGCGTCGCCTTGCCGTGCAACACCCGGGCACTGACCGTGTCGCCGGCCGGCGCATACTGGGTCCGCACCGAGAGATAGACCGAGTCGTGCGGCGTGAAGCGGTTGTCGACGCCGCCGAAGATGTTGCCGGTCGAGTCGAGCGCGTGCCCCATGTCGAACGCCATCACGTGCGGATTGCGCGGTTCCGGCGTGACGCCGGCGGCCGCCGCGCTGTCGAACGAGGCGTCCTGGGGTGGCTTGCGCGAACAGGCGGCGGCAAGTGCCGCGGCGGCGAACAGGGCGGTACGGAAATGGCGTCGCATCGTGCCGATCGGGTTGAAGTTCGCTGGGGCGCAACCAGAGGCGCCCGGCCGGGGGAAACTATGCGGCCCGCGCCAAGGCGCAATTGGCAGGCACCGGTGCCGCGACGAGATTGGCTGCGGAGGAATCCATGGGCATTCGCCTGGTGGTGTTCGATGTGTCGGGAACGACGGTCCACGATGGCGGCGGTGCCGTGCAGCGGGCGATGCGCGACGCACTGGCCGCTGCCGGCGTCACCGTCCGCCCGGGCGCCATCGAAGGTGTCCTTGGCATGGCCAAGCCCCAGGCAATCCGCACCGTGCTCGAGGGCCACGGCCGCGACGAGCTCCTCCCCGAGCTGCCGCGGATCCACGAGGATTTCGAGCGCCGCATGATCAGCTTCTACCGCCACGACCCCGGCGTCCGGCCGATTGACGGGGCCGACGCGGTCTTTGCCCGGCTCCGCGGCGCCGGGGTGCAGGTGGCCCTCGGCAGCGGTTTCTCGCGCACCGTCCTCGATGCCGTCCTCGAGCGGGTCGGCTGGGCCCGACCGGGTGCCACCGTCGACGCCACCATCGCCAGCGACGAAGTGGCCCGTGGCCGGCCGCACCCCGACATGATCGACGCGCTTCGCACCCGGCTCGGCGGCATTCCCTATCCGCAGGTGGCCAAAGTCGGTGACACCCCGGTCGACCTGCACGAGGGCACCATGGCGCGCTGCGGGCTGGTCGTCGGGGTGCTCACCGGCTCGCACCGCCGCGACTCGCTCGCCACCCACCCGCACGATCACCTGCTCGACAGCATCGCCGACCTCCCCGCGCTCCTCGAGGCCGAACGGCTGCTGCCGCACTGAGCCGGCCTACCCGCTCTTCCGCCGCGGCTGCTCGTAGAGCCGCCCCGCGTCGCGCGCCGCCTGGCGCAACAGGTATTCGATCTGGGCGTTGAGCGAGCGCAGGTCGTCGGCGGCCCACGCGGCGAGTGCCGCGTAGAGCGCCGGCTCGAGACGGAGCAGAAACGGCTTGCGCTCGTTCATCGGTCAGCGGCGCCTCAGTAGATCGACCCGGCGTTGACGACCGGTTGCATCGGCTGCTCGGCGCAGAGCGTCACCAGCAGGTTCGACACCATTGCCGCCTTCCGCTCCTCGTCGAGCTGCACCATGCCGCGCTCGATGATGCTCTTGAGCGCCATCTCCACCATCGACACGGCGCCCTCGACGATCAGCGTGCGCGCGGCGATGATGGCGCTGGCCTGCTGCCGCCGCAACATCGCGTTGGCGATTTCCGGGGCATAGGCGAGGTGGGCGATCCTGGTCTCGAGCACCTTCATGCCGGCCTTGTCGAGCCGCGCCTGCACTTCGCCGGTGAGCTGGTCGGAGATCTCCGCCGCGTTGTGGCTCAGCGACCGCTCGCCTTCGACATGCGCGTCGTAGGGATAGCTGCTGGCGAGCGCCCGGACCGCCGACTCGCTCTGGACCCGCACGTAGTCCTCGTAGTTGTCGACCGCGAAGAGTGCCTCGGCGGTGTCGATCACCTGCCAGACGACGATCGCGCCGATCTCGATCGGGTTGGAGTTCTTGTCGTTCACCTTCAGCTTGGCGGTCTCGAAGTTGCGCACCCGCAGCGAGATCGCCCGCTTGGCGTAGAACGGATTGGCCCACCAGAGGCCGGCGGACTTCACCGACCCGCGATAGGCGCCGAAGAGGGTGAGGGCCTTGGCCTGGTTGGGCTGCACGGTGAACAGCCCGGTCCAGCCGAGGAGCACGGCAAACCCCGCCACCGCGGCGGCAATGGTGCGGCCGGCGCTGGCGCTGCTGATACCGGAGAGGAACGTGGCGACGACTGCCGCTGACGCCAGCACCAGGGCCGCCAGCGCCGCCAATCCGTTGACCGCGCGGCGCTCGATTTCCTTCAGCATGTGGACCGATCCCGTCGAGGGTGACATCGATATGATATCACATTGATAGGCTTGGCGTCAAGGATACCTTGCGGGGGTGCATCGCCGAATCGCCGCCGCCGTTCTCGTCGTCCTTGCCGGGTGCCTCGCCACCCCGACCGGACCCGCCACCAGCACCGGCCCGGGCACCTCGACACCGCTCGCCACCCTCCACGCCGTCCACCTGGGCCTCACCAACGCGTCGTTCCTCGGGGCGTGGGCCGCGTCGCCGTCGCGCGCCTGGGTCGGCGGCCAGGGCGGCCTCGTCATGGCGTACGACGGCAGCAACTGGCAGTTCGAGCATACCCCGGTCAACGACATCATCACCGGCATCTGGGGCGCCGACACCACCGCCATCTTCGCGACGGTTGCCAACGGCGCGGTGATCGAGCGGCGCAACGGCCAGTGGGTCACCGACACCACCATCGACGCCAGCCTCCTCGATGTCTGGGGCCTCGACAGCCGGCACATCTGGCTGATCGGTACCGGCGGCACCGTGCTGGCGCGCAACGACAGCGGCTGGAGCGCGATGCCCACACCGGGTGGCGCGGAGCTCTGGGGCATCTGGGGTCCCGATGCCGACTCGCTGGTGGCGGTGGGACAGAACGGCGTCATCCTGCATTGCTGTGCCGGCGGCGGCTGGCAGGCCGCCGTCTCACCGACTTCCTCGGGGCTCTTCGACATCGCCGGCGACGGCAACGGCACGATGGTGGCGGTCGGTACCCTTGGCACCATCCTGGTGGGCGACGCGTCGGGATGGCGGCAGGTCGCCTCGCCGACCGGACTCAACCTCTTTGCCGTCAGCAGCGACGCCCCGGGACACTTTCTCGTTGTCGGCGACGGCGGACTGATCCTCAGCGGTGACGGCACGTCGTGGACCGTGGTGCCGTCGCGCGGTGAACACGAAAACCTCCGCGCGATCGCCACCGCCGGCGGGCGGCACTTCGCCACCGGGTGGTACGGCGTGGTGGTCGACGATGCCGCCGGCGACTGGGCCACCCGCACCAGCGGCGGCATCCTCTACGACGTCGATGCCCCCGGCGCGGCGTCGCCGATTGCGGTGGGCATCGGTGGCCTGGCACTGCAGCGCGACGGCACCACCTGGCAGGCGCTCGACCTGCCCACCGCGACGTCGCTCTACGGGGTCACCGATTGCGCCGACGGCGACCGCCTCGCGGTCGGTGACAGCGGCACCATCCTCCGTTGGCACGCCGGCAGCTGGCAGAGTGAACCGTCACCGTATCACGGATTGCTGCGCAGCGTCTGGTGTGCTCCCGACGGGCGCGCCATGATCGTTGCCGACTCCGGCGTGTCGCTCGCCTACGACGGCGGCGCGTGGCGTCGCGTCGGCACCGGATCGACGGCGTTCCTCCGCCACGTCTGGGGGCCGGAATGGGCCGACGTCTGGGCGGTGGGCGACAGCGGACTGGTGCTGCGGTATGACGGCACCCGCTGGCGCCAGCTCGCCGCCCCGACCACGCAGCTGCTGCGCGGCGTGTGGGGAACGTCGTCGCGGGACGTGTGGGTGGTGGGCGAGGCGGGAACCGTGCTGCACTGGGACGGCCGGGCATGGCAGGCGCTCCCCGCGCCGACCCCGGACGCGATCCGTGCGGTGCGCGGCATTCGCGGCGCGGTCTACGTCGCCGGTGCGGCGGGCATGGTCTGGCGCTGGACCGGAAGCGACTGGAGCGGACTCAGCTCGGGGCTGCCCGGACTGCTGCTGGCCATCGACGGATCGACCGGCACCGTCGCGGCGGTGGGTGAGCTGGCGAGCGTGATGGAACTGAAGTGAGCTACGCCACCCGCCGGGTCTTGCCCTTCAGGAAGTCCATCAGCAGGAACTGCCCCAGCGTCATCGGCGTTGGCGAAGTACGCCTTGCCGCGGCAGATCCGCGACACCTGCTTGACGAATTCCACCAGCTGCTGGTCGCGCGCCAGCATGAAGGTGTTGATGAGGATGTTGCTGCGCCGGCAGGCGGCGACCTCGGCAAGCGTGGCCTTGCATGATGCGCGGGTCGAGCCCGGCCGAATTGATGTAGACCTCGCTGTCGGGGAGCGGTGAGCGCCGACGGCTTGCCGTCGGTGATCATGATGATCTGCTTCATGTCCTTCCGCTGTCCCGCCAGGATCCGCCGCGCCAGCGCCAGCCCCGCCGCCGTGTTGGTGTGATACGGCCCGACCTGCACGTTCGCGAGCGCGCGCGAAGCGGGATCTCCTCGGCGCCGTCGTGGAAGAGCACCACGCGGATCGAGTCGCCGGGATAGTGCATCCGGATCAGGTGGGTCAGCGCCAGGGCCACCTTCTTGGCCGGGGTGAAGCGATCCTCGCCGTAGAGGATCATCGAGTGTGAGCAGTCGAGCATCAGCACCGTCGCCGCCGATGAGCGGTACTCGCTCTGCACCACCATCAGGTCGTCGTAGTCGAGCTCGAGCGGCATCTTGAGGCCGTGTCGCGCGATGGCGCTGGTGAGCGTGGCCGGCACGTCGAGATTGAGCACGTCGCCGAACTCGTAGCGGCTTGCCGGCGGATTCGGCCTCGTTGCTGGTGGCGAGGTGCGTGGTTTCGTGCGCCCCGACCGCCGACTTGCCGAGCGCGCCGAGCAGCTCCTTGAGCGTCCGATAGCCAAGGAAATCGGCGCCCTTCTCGGTCAGGTCGAAGTGCACCGTCCGTGCCGCCTCGCGGGCCTGGCCGCCGGGCAGCTGTTCGGGCGGCATGGCCTGCCCCGGTGGTCCGTCGGTGCGCAGGTAGCCTTCGTCGATCAGCCGCTGGACGATCTGGTCGAGCATCTCGCCGAGCTGCCGGATCGGTCTCGCGCGTCGCTCTCTTCATCGCCGGTGGATTCGCCGCGCAGCAGCTTGAGCATGTCGGGCGTGAGCTGGCCGGACTCCATCAGCGCCCTGAGGATGGCCTGGCGGAGGTCGTCCATGGTGCGGTCGGTGTCGTCGTCGCCGGGTCGCCCCACCAGGCTGGCATGCCCTTGAAACCAGACTGCAGCAGGAAGTCGCCCAGCTGGTCGAGCAGGGCCTGCAGGTTGACCTGGTCGGCCAGCCCGGCGAGGTATTTGGCGTAGGTCGTGTAGCGCATGGGGCCGTTTTCGATGCTACCCGGTTCGGGCGAACGGGGCAATCCTCGGCATTACCTTCCGCGTCCGATGCCCCTGGCCGCGTCACGCTTCCTCGATCGGGTCCGCCGTCCGGTGCGCGATGCGGCGCAGGTGGCGATCGACGGGCCGTTCCGGGCGCTGCGCCACGCCGATTTCCGCCGCTTCGCGGTGGGGCAGGGGATCTCCCTGGTCGGCACCTGGATGCAGACGATCGCCCAGGGGTGGCTGGTCCTCGACCTGACCCATTCGGCCTTCGCCGTCGGCCTCACCACCACCCTCGGCACGCTGCCGATCCTCGTGCTGACACTCTATGGCGGCGTGGTGGCCGACCGGGTCGACCGGCGCCGGTTCATCATGATCTTCCAGTCGGTGATGCTGGTGCCGCGGCACTGCTGGCGTACCTCACGCTGGCGCACCGTGACGGTGACGTGGATCTGGGGGCTGGCGGTGGTCTTCGGCCTCGCCACGGCGTTCGAGGTGCCGGCGCGGCAGGCGTATCCTGGTCGAACTGGTGCCGCCCGACGACCTGATTTCGGCGGCGGCGATCAACTCCACCACCTACAACCTGGCCCGCGTGATCGGTCCGGCGATCGCCGGCGTGGTGGTGGCGGCGGCCGGCGCCGGCGCGGCGTTCCGGTCAACGCGCTGAGTTACGTCGCGGTGCTGATCGGCTTCGCCGGATCGAGCGGCGCGAGACGTGCTCGAGGCCGTCGAGCGGAGGGCAATCGGTGTTCACCGGCATGCGCTTCATCCGCTCGCGCGACGTGCTTGCGAGCGATCGACCTGGGATGGTGCTGCTGACGGTGTTTGCCGGCAGCTTCGTCCCGATGCTGCCGGTCTATGCCCGCCAGGCGGTGCACGTCGGCGCCCAGCGGCTTCGGCGCGCTGACGCGGCGGTCGGCGTCGGGGCGGTGATCGGCGCGATCGTCATCGGGGGCACTGGGCAACACCGTCTCCCGACCGCGGAGTGCCGCGGTCTGCGGCAGCGGCACTGGCGGCAAGCGTGCTGATCTGCTGGTCGGTCACCAGCGTGCGACGCTGGCGTTGCTGGTGCTGGCCTGCGCGGGGGCCGCGATGGCGGGCGCAGGGCATCGTGACCGCCACCGATGCTGCAGCTCGCGCCACCGCGCGCTCCGCGGCCGTGTCATGGCGGTGTACTCGTTCGTGGTGCTGGGCATGGCGCCGCTCGGCGCATTCGAGGCGGGGCTGATCGCCGAGCACCTCGGCGTCGGCGTGGAGCATCGCGATCGACGGTGACCGTCGGCCTGCTCGGCACCGGGTGCTGCGAAGCGGCTCTGGCAGGAATCGGAGGACTGATGCTGATCACCATCTCGCGGGAATACGGTGCCTGCGGGTCCGCTGCTGGCCGCGCGGGTCGCGCGGAGATCCTGGGCTGGCGACTGGTCGACAATCAGCTGGTCGAGGAGGTGGCGCGCCGCGCCGGGCTGAGCGAGCAGGAGGTGGAGCGGCCAGGGAGGAGCGGGGGCCGACGTTCGTCGAGCGGGTTTCCCGGGCGCTCGCCGCGGCGACGCCGGAGGTGCTGCCGCCGGAGCCGCTCGAGCTGCCCGAAGCGACAGGAGGCTCGGCTGGTGCAAGATCACCGAACAGGTGGTGGTCGAACGGCGTGCAGGAACACGCCGTTCTCGTCGGGCGCGCGGCGACGGCGGTGGTCGGCCGGCGCGAAAATGCCCTGCACGTGCGGGTGGTCGGTCGCGGTGGACGTATCGCGCCGCAGATCATCGCCGGCCGCCTCGGCATGTCGACGACGAGGAAGCCGGGCGCGCAGATCCGCGACGTCGATGCGCATCGCGCCCGATATCACCGGCAATACTACAACCGGGACTGGAGCCGATCCCGGACTGATACCACCTCGTCGTCAACACCGGCTGGCTGGGCATCGAGCGCGCCGCCGCGGTGGTCGTGGCGGCGGCGCGCTCCGGCGAGCGCTACAGCGTTGAACGCTCGTCTTCGCCGTAGCCCGGCTTCGGGCGGCGCGGCGGCCTGGCGCCGCTGCCAGCCATACTCCTCGCTGCGGGCGATGCGCTGTCGCGGCGGCGAGCGCTTCGAGCACCAGCTCGCACGCCGCGACGGCGATGTGATGGTCGCCGCGGATCGGCGAGGCCGCTGTCGCGCACCAGCGCCAGCAGGCCGGGGATCATCCCGAAGGCGCGCCAGCAGGTCTCGGTGCGCTCATCGGTGCCGACCTTCAGTGCGCCGCCCTGGTCGAACCAGCTCGACGATCTCTTCGACATCGGCGCGATTGCGACGCTCGCCGGAGACGCCCGGGCCGCTGCGCGGCGGATCAGCTCACGCGCCACGGTGTCGCCGCCCTGCAATTCGCCCTCGTATTCCAGCTCGAGCTTGCCGGTGATGGTCGGCATGCCGGCGTAGAGGTCGGCGACGCGCGCCACGGCGCGGCTGCTCGCCGGCTGCGAGTTGCCCGCCGTTCGGCGTTGCTCGCCACCACCTCGACGAGCGAGATCGGGAGGCGCTGGCTGACGCCGGCACGCCGGTCGACCCGCTTGTCCTCACGCGCGTCGAACGCCACCTGCTCGACCAGCTCGGCGATGAATCCCGGAATCTCGGCCCCCGGCTCGCCGCGATCGAGCCACGCCTCCTGCGCGGTGATCGCCATTCCGCGCCTCGACCGAGCGCGGGTAATGGGTGCGGATCTCCGAGCCGATGCGGTCCTTCAGCGGCGTGATGATCTTGCCGCGCGCGGTGTAGTCCTCGGGGTTGGCGGTGAAGACCAGCAGGATGTCGAGCGGCAGGCGGACCGGATAGCCTTTGATCTGCACGTCGCCTTCCTGCATGATGTTGAACAGCCCCACCTGGATCTTGCCGGAGAGGTCGGGCAGTTCGTTGATCGCGAAGATGCCGCGGTTGGCCCGCGGCAGCAGGCCGAAGTGCATCGTCAGTTCGTCGCCCAGCACGTGGCCGCCGCGGGCCGCCTTGATCGGATCGACGTCGCCGATGATGTCGGCGATCGTCACATCGGGTGTGGCGAGCTTCTCGACGTAGCGCTGGTCGCGCGTGATCCAGCCGATCGGCGTGGCGTCGCCGCATTCGTCGATCCGCTCGCGAGCGTACTTCGAAATCGGCGCGAACGGGTCGTCGTTGATCTCGCTGCCGGCAATGATCGGGAGCTCCTCGTCGAGGAACCCGGTCAGGCCGCGGAGCAGGCGGGTCTTGGCTTGGCCCCGGGTGCCGAGGAGGATGAAGTCGTGCCGCGCGAGGAGGGCGTTGACGATCTCCGGGACGACGGTGTCGTCGAAACCGACGATGCCGGGGAAGAGCGGCTCCCCGGCCTCGAGGCGGTGCAGGAGGTTGGCGCGGATTTCGTCCCTGATGGAGCGGCCGAGCAACGGGGGTTCGGCCCACCGGGTGCGGCGGAGGTCTCCGAGGGTGCGAGGGCGAGTGGTCATGGGCGGCTCCGGGCAGGCAACGTGACGTCCGATCCGGTCCCGGTGGCGGGGTCCTGCCGCGCCCCGGGCCTCCCCGGAAGCTATCCCGGTCCCGGCGTCGAGCCCGGAAGTCGCAGCAGGGATGCGGGTTAGCCGCTTGACAGGCCGCGTCCCGGCCGTAGTTTGTTCCCCGGTGCATCGGGCGACAGCGGCCGATACACGGTACCGGCTTCGGTGACCCACGTCATCATCACAACCCAAGGGAGAGGCGATGCGGAAGTACCTGATTGCTGTGGCCGTATTGGCTGTTGCGGCTTGCGGCCCCAAGAAGGAGGCTGCGGGCACGGACACCACCGGCATGTCGGCGCCGGCCATGACGTCCGACACCGGGATGAAGGACACGACCAAGATGGGTAGCGACACGGGGATGACCATGCAGAAGCCGGATTCCGGCAAGGGCATGAAGAAGCCGTAATCGTCGTCGCACTGCTGTCGCACCGATGAGCGCCCCGGAGCAGGCAGTCCGGGGCGCTTGCTTTTTCAGCCGAAGAGCCCGGCGTCGAACGGCAGCGCGACGACCGTGGCGGCAATACCACCGGCGGTGACGGCATCGCCGGTTTCCACCTCGCGGCGCAGCACCGCCAGCGCCACGACGGCGCCGCCGATCCGCCCGACCGTGCCGATGGTGCCGACGCTCCGGCCGTCGCGGACCACCTCACGCTGCTCCGGCACCCCTCCGTCAAGGCGCAGCCCCCGCAGCGACCGGTTGGCGTGACCCCGGAAGTGCAGTCGCGCAACCGTTTCCTGGCCGGTATAACACCCCTTGTGGTAGCTCACCCCGCCGAGGTCATCGAAGCGCACCTCCTGCGGCAGCGTGCGGGCGTCGATCTCCCGCCCCAGGGTGGGCCAGCCGCCGAGCAGCTCGAGGGCCCGGCCCCACCCGGCCGGCGCCGGCGCCCACCCGGCGGCGGCGAGGGACGCGTCCGCGGCATCGGCGTCGTCGGCCAGCAGCAGTGCGCTGAACGGGGCTGCACCGGTGGCGGGAGCGATGTCGCCCCCGGCGACGGCCTCCGGGGCGCCGCCGGTGAGCCAGCGCACGGCGACGCTGTCGGTGACATCGGTCGCCCGGGTCAGGCGTGGCGGGAACGAGCGGCCCCAGAGCTGTGCCAGCGATTGGCGCGATTCGATCGGCGCCACCAGCATCACCTCGGCGGCACGGCGTCGCGCCCAGAGGTCGGCGACGATCATCCCCTTGGGCGTCAGCACCGCTCCCCAGACCAGGCCGTGGTCCCCGGCGGCGGCGATGTCGTTGGTCAGCACCCCCTGCACGCAATCGACGGTGCCCGGGCCGGTGAGCCGGAACACCGCTCGCGGCACCGGAATGGCGAGCCGGTCGCGGGTCAGCCGGTGATACTCCTCGGTGGTCAGTTCGATGTCGGCTGTCATGTCAGCGTGATCCCGTGGCGGCCTCGAGCCGGATGCCGTGTTCGGCGAGCCGCCGCTGCGCGGCGTGCCAGGCCGGCATGAAGCTCACCCCGGAGGGACACGCCGGTTCGCACGCCGCACAGAGGGTGCAGCTCGCCAGGTGTCGCTGCAACGCCGCATCGGTTGCCGGGAGTTCCCCGTCGTCGAGGGCGCGCAGCAGCACGATCCGCCCTCGCGGTGACGCCAGCTCGTCGCCGCCCGCGAGGTACGTGGGGCACGCCGGCAGGCAGAAGCCGCAATGGGTGCAGCTGTCGAGGCCGCGGAAGCCGTCGCTCATGCCGCCGGCGTGCCTTCGAGCGGCACCGCGAGGCGTCCGCCCGGATCGTAGACGTGCCGCAGCCGCGACACGAGCGGACCGACGCCTTCGCGATACGCGCCGAAGTGGCCCACCGCGTGGCGGATTTCCCACGGTGCGCGCTCGAGGGTGAGGGGAATCTCGCGCGCGGCGAGCTGGCCGCGGAGCGTGATGAGCGGCGCGGCGGCCGCCGTTCCGCTCCAGCGGATGGCGCCAGTGCCGGGGCCGATCGAGAGCAGCGAGGCGCCGAGATGCCCGGTGATCAGGTCGAGGGCGTCGGAGATGCCTTCGACCAGCACGCCGGCGCGGCAACTGAGTGGTTCGGCCAGCACGCGTTCCGCGTGTTCGTGCCAGAACGCGCCGGCCCGGTCGGTATCGAGCCGGGTCCATTCGGCGTTGCCGGCGCGGGCCAGGCGATCGCTTTCGGCCCGCACCGCGTCGGGTCCGCCCGCCAGGCGCACGGCGAGCAGCCAGTCGGCGACGCCGGCAAGTCGCGGTGAGAGCAGTTCGATCGCGATCGCTTCGCTGTGCCAGTCGGTGAGCTGCCGGGCGGTCTCGAGGAGGCGGTCGCGTTCACCGGTCGCGGTCCACGTTGTGTCGGCCCGCGGCAGTCCCCGCAGCCGCAGGTGGCATTCGGTGATGACGCCGAAACCGCCGAACCCGCCGGTCTGCAACTTCACCAGGTCGAAACCGGCGACGTTCTTGACGGTGGTGCCGCCGGCCCGGGTTACGGTGCCGTCGCCGCTGACGGTCACCAGGCCCAGCACCTGGTCGCGCACCGGGCCGTAGCCGTGGCGGAGCGGCCCGGTGGTCGCCGTCGCGACGATCGATCCCATGGTGCGATCGGCGTGTCCCGGCGGGTCGAGGGTGCACCAGGTGGCATGATCGAGCGCGGCGCGGCGCAACACGGAGAGCCGCGTGCCGGCGCCGGCCGTCACCACGAGGTCGGCGGGGCGGAGGGCGCTGATCCGGTCGAGCGCCACGAGCGAGATCACCAGGTCGGCGGGCGTGTCGTCGGGTTGCCAGCTGGCGCGGCCGGCGATTGCCACGCGCCATCCTTCGCGGTGCGCGGTGGCGAGCACCGCAGCGGTGCTATCGGTGTCGCGGGGGCGCACCCGGAGCGTCCCGCGCGCGTCGTGATCGACGGCGTCGCTGCCGGCCACCCGGGTCAGCAGCGCCTGGCGGGCGTCGTTCATCGCACCCCTCCGGCGTGCCATTCCTTGCAGGCGTGTGCCGGGATCACCTTGCCGGGATTGGCGCGATGCTCGGGATCGAACGCGCGCCGCACCCGGCACATCGCGTCGAGCGACGCGGCGTCGAACGCCTTCGGCATCCAGTCGATCTTGTCGATGCCGACGCCGTGCTCGCCGGTGATCGTGCCACCCAGCGCAAGGCACGCCGCCATGATCTCGGCCGAGGCCGCGCGCACCCGTGCCAGCAGCTCGGCGTCGCGCGCGTCGAACGAGATGCTGGGGTGAAGGTTGCCGTCGCCGGCATGGAAGACGTTGGTGACGACCAGGCGGTGTCGCGCGGCGATGGCGGCGATCCGCTCGAGCGCGTCGGGCAGCGCCGACCGCGGCACCACGGCGTCCTGCACCGCGAGGTCGCGTCCCAGTCGGCCCATGGCGCCGAACGCGCGCTTGCGCCCCTTCCAGAGCCGCGCCCGCTCCGCCGCCGTGGCGGCACGATGCAGTGTCGCGGCGCCGTGTGCCCGGAAGATCACTTCGGCGGCGGCGGCGTCTTCGCCCACGGCCATCGCCGCACCGTCGAATTCGCAGAGCAGCACCGCCGCGGCGTCCCGCGGATATCCCGCCGCGTAGATCGACGCCTCGACGATCGCGACGCAGGCCTGGTCCATCATCTCGAGCGCCGCCGGCACCATGCCCGAGGCGATCAGCGCCGAGACCGCTTCACCCGCCGCGCGCACCGTGGGAAAGCCGGCCAGGATGGTCTGCACCGCGTCGGGCAGCGGTTCGAGCCGCACGGTGACCGCGGCCGCCACGCCGAAGGTGCCTTCGCTGCCGATGAACAGCCCGGCGAGGTCGGGTCCCCAGTGCTCGCCGTGGCGCGAGCCGAGGGTCAGCTCGCTGCCGTCGGGCAGGATGACGTCGAGTGCGCAGACATGCTGCGACGTCACGCCGTACTTCAGGCAATGCGGGCCGCCGGCATTCTCCGCCACGTTGCCGCCGACGGTGCATGCCACCTGGCTCGAAGGGTCGGGTGCGAACCGCAGTCCGTGCGCCGCGACGGCGTCGTTCAGCGCCTGGTTGACGACACCCGGTTCGACGGTGGCGCGCCGGTTGGCAACGTCAATGGCGAGAATCCGGTCGAGTCGGGTGAGCACCAGCAGCACCGCGTCGTCGCCGGCCAGTGCGCCGCCGCTCAGCCCGGTGCCGGCACCGCGCGGCACGAACGGCACGCCGGCCCGATGCAGCGCGCGGATGACGCCGATCAGTTCGGCGCGGTTGCCGGGAAGGACGACGACGCCCGGCGTGCTGCGTCGCGCCGGCAGGCCGTCGCTCCGGTAGACCAATCGTTCGGCCGGGTCGTGACGCAGCTGCGCGTCGCCCACCAGCGCGCGCAGTTCGGCGACGAGCGCCTCGGCGATCACGACGCCGTATCCCACTCCGGCGGATGATGCCCCTTGCCGTTGCCGCTCGCCTGGCGGTGCACCGCGGCGCGGCGTTCGAGGTCGGGGACGATCTGCGGCAGGACCCGCAACAGGAAGTCGGCGCGTTGTGCCGGCGAACGCGCTGCCAGGAGCCGGCGCCCCTGGTCAACACCCCACGGCAGCGCACCCGCCACCTGGAACGTGAGCGCCGCCGGGTTGGCCGACCACGGCGCCGCGTCGGGGCGGTCGGTCAGCACGCCGAGCGCCGTGCGGCACCGCTCGGCCAGGTCGCGCAGCGATTCGACCATGTCGCCGGGGAGCTCGTCGACGCCCTCTTCGTCGCCGAATTCGTCGACGGTCCCCACCAGGTACGGCCGGTCGCTGTCGACGAGGCGCCGCAGCATGAAGCGCGACTCGCCGACGACCACGATGTTCGAGCGGCCTTCGGGAAGGGCCAGCTGGGTGGCGACCCGCGCCACGCAGCCGATTGCGCCGTGAATCGGCGGCACGTCGTCGGGCCCGGCCGGCAGCACGCCGAAGCATTGATCGCCGGCAAGGACGTCGGCCAGCAATGCCTGGTAGCGTGGCTCGAAGACGTGGAGCGGCAGCTCCACGCCGGGGAAGAGCACCACGTCGAGGGGAAAGAGCGGCAGTCGGCGCGACATTGCTGAAACTAAGCTGCGCGCGGCGTCAGGCGGCCCGGAACTCTCCCAGGTACCGGATCTCCGGGCAGGCCCGCAGCTTGGCGAAGGCCCGCTCGCGCAGCTGCCGGATCCGCTCGCGGGTCACCCCGAGCGCCTCGCCGATCTCCTCCAGGGTGCGCGCCTCCTCGGTGGGATCGAGGCCGTAGTAGAGCGAGAGGATCCGCCGTTCGCGCGGCGTCAGGTAGCGGCGGAAGAGCCGCTCGATGAAATCGCGCCGCAGCACTTCGTCGGTGCGCAGCTCGATCTCGCTGGACTCGCCCAACGGGAGCCGTTCTCCCAGCGTCGACGACCGGCTGTCGCCGGTTTCCATCGGTGCGTCGAGCGAGACCTCGGTGACGAAGAGGCGTTTGGCATCGCGCACCTCCTCGATGGTCACCGTCAGTGCCGTGGAGAGTTCCTCGTCGGTCGGCGTGCGGCCGAGTTCCTGGGCCAGCAGCCCCTGCGCCTTCGCGAAGCGCACCACCGCCGTGTTCTGGTTGAGCGGGAAGCGCACCGACCGGGTCTGCTCGGCGAGCGCCTTCAGCACCGCCTGTCGCACCCACCACACCGCGTAGGAGATGAACTTGACGCCGCGGTCGGGGTCGAACTTCCGCACCGCGCGCAACAGCCCTTCGTTGCCGATCGCGACGAGGTCGCCGAGGTCGAGCCCGTGGCCCTGATAGCGTTTGACGAAGGCGATGACGAAGCGGAGGTTGGCGGTGACAAGGCGGTCGATGGAGGCCTCGTCGCCCTCGCGGGCGAGACGCGCCAGGCGTCGTTCCTCCTCGATGCTCCCGATCATCGGGAGATCCTTGATGTCACGCAGGTACTGCTCGAACGATTCGGCGGCGGTCACAGGCGGACGTGTCCGTTCCGAGGCACGGCGACGACGGGGCATGCGGGCCCACTCAGCAGCTGGAATTGGTGACGGGAAACGTCGAAAATGCCTGCTCAAGATGGGGACTTATGCGCCCCTGTCAAGGTCTCGTAACTCTCTACATCACAACAACTTGTGGGCACTGGTGTTGCGTCGTTCCTGCACACCTTCAACAGCGCGACTGTCCACACCGATGTGCATGAATGCCACAACTCCTTGTGCAGTGAAGCGGTTGGGAGTGTTGCGTGCGACCGGCTGTTTGTGGGTAACTGGCGCCGGTGGGTTCAGCCGAGCAGCGCGGCGAGCTGGTCGGAGTCGATGGTGGAGGTCCATTCGCCCGTTGCGGCGCCGTGGGCGCGGCCCCAGTCGGCAACGAACGCGGCGCGCAGCGAGCCGTGGCGGTTCTTCTTGTCGAACGCCATCGCCGCGCGGAGCCGCGCGGTGTCGAGTGTTGCCGGCAAGCTGACCGGCAGGCCGAGGGCGCCGAGCAGCGCCGCAATACGATCGGCGGTGCCGGGTACCGCGATGCGCATTGCTTCGGCGAGCCGCGTTTCGAACACCAGCCCGATGGCCACCGCTTCGCCGTGCGGCAGGGCATAGTCCGACGCCTGTTCCAGCGCGTGAGCCATGGTGTGGCCGGCGTTGAGCACTGCCCGGCGCCCCGCTTCGCGCTCGTCGGCGGTGACCACGGTGGCCTTCAGGCTGGCGCTCTGATGCACCAGGCGCGTGACAGTGTAGCTGTCGCGGCGCAACACGGCGGGGGCGTGGTCGGCGATCCAGTCGGCAAACGCCGGGTCGAGTGTCACGGCGTGCTTGACCGCTTCGGCGAATCCCTCGCGGTAGTGGCGATCGTCGAGGGTGTCGAGAAGGTCGGGGTCGCAGACGACGGCGGCGGGGGGATGGAATGCGCCGACGAGGTTCTTCCCCGCGGCGGTGTCGACGCCGGTCTTCCCGCCGATGGCCGCGTCGAGCATGGCGACGGTGGTGGTCGGCACCGCGATCCACGGCACGCCGCGCAGGAAGGTGGCGGCGACGAAGCCGGCCAGGTCGGTGGTGACCCCGCCGCCAAGCGCCACGACGACGGTGTCGCGCCCGAAGTGGCGGGCGAGCAGTTCGTCGGTGAGCGCGCTCCAGCTGCTCCGCGTCTTGTGCGCTTCGCCGGCGGGAAACGTCAGCTGTTCGGCCCCGGGAAGCGGATCGGCCACCGCGACCGCCACCGTGGTGTCGCTGATGACGACCGCGCGGTGTCCGGGGTGCGCCGCGGCGACGATGTCGGGCAGGGCGAGACGTGCGCCGGCGGCGACAGTGATGTGGTATGCGCCGTCGCGATGACGGACGGCAATCGGGTTCACCAGGTCGTGTCGCCCTGGCCGGCGCGGTGATTGGCGAGCCGTGCCAGCGTGAAGAGCAGGTCGGAGAGGCGGTTGAGGTAGACCAGGAAGAGCGGCGGCACCTCGGCCTCGGCGGCGAGTGCCACGACATCCCGTTCGGCGCGCCGGCAGATGGTGCGCGCCACGTGCAGTGCGGCCGCGCGCGGTGTTCCGCCGGGAAGGATGAACGCCTTCAGTGGCGGCAGCTCGGTGTCGGCGGCGTCGATCGCCGCCTCGAACGCCGTGACGCGCTCGGCCGAGAGCGATGCCTTCTCGAGGGCGCGGCGGACGCGATCGGGTTCCGGCGTGGCAAGGTGGCCGCCGATCGCGAAGAGGTCGCGCTGGATCGCTTCGAGCAGCGCGTCGTCGTCGGCCGGGGGCGTCGCGCGCACCACGCCGAGGAAGGCGTTGAGCTCGTCGACGGCGCCGTAGGCGGCGACCCGGGGATGATGCTTGGGGACCCGGCCGCCGCCGAAGAGCGCCGTTTCGCCGCGATCGCCGGTGCGGGTGTAGATGCGGTCGGCCATGGTGCCAAAGATACTCAGCGGCGGGTCAGTGTTCGCTGCGCGCGCGCCGGATGATGTCGAGCATCTCGGCCACCGAGACGACCTTCTCGCGGGGCCGGCCGGCACTGGCGCCGCGCGACTGCTCGGCGGCATCGAGCGCCTGCCAGTCGCTCCAGGTGACGACGTCGACACCGCTGGCGGCGAGCAATTCGTCGATGGCGCCGGGCGGTTCGGCGGCGGGCGTGAGGCGCCCGGCGACGGCATCGGCGAGGAGGTGATCGACGGTCTCGGCGGCGCAGACCTTGTTGGTGCCGATGACGCCGTGGGGCCCGCGCTTGATCCAGCCGGTGACATAGACGCCGTGCAGGTGGGTGGCGCTGTCGACCGATTCCACCACGCGCCCGCTGGTGTTGGGAATGACGCCGCGCGCCGGGTCGAACGGCAGGCCGGGAATCGACGTGCCGTGGTACCCCACCGAGCGGAAGACGAGCTGCGCCGCGAGCGGCTCACGTTCGCGATCGGCAACCGGGCGCACGTCGCCGCGGCCGTCGGGCTCGAGGCGGTTCCGGGTCCAGCGCACCGTCGCCACGCGGCCGTCGCCCTCGAACGCCGTCGGCGACGCCGCGAAGTGCAGCGCGATCCGTCGCGGGGCGCCGGTGGTGCCCCGTTCGGCCCATTGGCGGAGGAGTTCGAGGTTGTTGCGGGCGTTGCGATCGTCCTCGATCCGTGCAGCGCTGATGGGATCGAGTTGCAGCTCGGAAGGATCGACCACCACGTCGACGCCGTCGATGGTGCCGAGTTCCTTGAGTTCCGGCGTGGTGCAGGCGGCCTGCACCGGACCGCGGCGCGACAGGATGTGGACCGTGTCGATGCGGCTGGAGACCAGGCTGGCGAGGGCGTGCGCGGCAAGGTCGGTGGTGGCAAGCTGGTCGGTCGGCGTGACGAGGATGCGTGCCGTATCCATCGCGACGTTGCCGATGCCGACGACCACCGCGGCGCGCGCCGAGAAGTCGAAGACGCTCTCCGCGTAGTCGGGATGGCCGTTGTACCAGCCGACCAGTTCGGTGGCGGAGTGGATCCCGCCAAGCTGCTCGCCGGGAAGCTCCAGGTGCCGGTCGGTCTCGGCGCCGACGCTGTAGATCACCGCGTCGTAGTGCCGCGCGAGGTCGGCGGTCGAGAGGTCGCGCCCGATGTGGACGTTGCCGAGAAAGCGGAAGCCGGGCTGCGAGGCGATGCGTTCGAAGACGCGGCTCACCGACTTGATCTTCGGATGGTCGGGGGCCACGCCGCCGCGGACCAGGCCGAACGGGGTGGGAAGCCGGTCGTAGAGATCGATGGCGACGCCGGGAGCGGCCTTCTGCAGGGCCTCCGCGGCGTAGAAGCCGGCGGGGCCCGACCCGACGATCGCCACGCGCAGCGCCGCGGGCGAGATCGACATGGGCGGAACGATAACTCTGCGTGGAAGGGGCGGGCGCGCCCCGGCGTCAGCGCCGGGCCAGCTCGACGACGAGACTGTCGATGGCGGCGGTGACGCGCGCGCCGGGCAGGTCGTGATTGTTGACCATCACCGAGAAGACCCGCACCGTGCCGTCGGCGCGTTCGACGTAGCCGCTCAGGGTGTTGACGCCGGTGATGGTGCCGGTCTTGGCGAGCACGCGGCCGGCGGCGACGGTGCCGGCAAAGCGGTATTGCAGCGACCCCGCTGCCCCGGCGCGCGGCAACGCGGCGGCGAGGAGCGGGAACCACGGCTGGCGCCGGTCCCAGGCGAGGAGCCGCGCCAGCGCCAGCGGCGTCACGAGGTCCTCGCTGGCCAGCCCGGAGCCGTCCTGCAGCGAGAATTGGGTAGAGTCCAACTCTATCGAATCCACGAGGAAGCGCCGCTCCACGGCGAGCCCGGCACTCCACGAACCGCTCCCCGCCACCTGGCGGCCGAGCTGCTTGAGGAGCATCTCGGCAAACCAGTTCTGCGAGCGGTCGAGGATCGGAAAGAGCCAGTCGCGGACCGGGCGCGACGCGACCTCGGCGAGGGGCGCTTCGCGGCGCGCGGCGGCGTCGCGGAACGAGTCGGTGGTCGAGCGGGTAGCGCCCCGCACCACGATCCCGGCGGCGTCGAGTTCCCGCCGGAAGGCGAGCGCGGTGTAGCGGTCGGGGTCGAGCACCGCGGCGTATTCGGTGCGTGGCGCGGCGCCGGCGGGAATCACCCCGGTTGCCACATAGCGGCTGCCGTCGCTGCTGCGGAAGAGGTCGAAGCTGCGCGCCGCGCCGGGGGGACCGGTCTCGGCGCGGTTGTCGAGGGTGAAGGCGCCGACATCGGGCCGCAGCGTGACCGGCGGTGGAAAGCCGACCGAATCGGCCGGGACCTCGACGACATTCACGGCGTTGTCGTTGAATCCCAGCCCCGACACCGGTGCCGCGTACCACCAGCCCAGGTCGTAGTTCTCCCACGCCGGGTGCACCTGGCGCGGCTCGAAGTACGAACCGTCACCGATCAGGTCGCCGGCGACGACCCGGATGCCGCGGGCGCGCAGCTGTTGCGCGAGGCGGCGCAGCGGCAGCGCCGGATCGTGCTGGCAGGCGCCGGCCGCCGTGGTGTCGCGCGCATAACAGCGATCGGAGAAGGTCGGATCGCCGCGGCCGTAGAGCACCAGATCGCCGGCGACGGTGTCGCCGACCACCGGTCCGGTGGCGTAGACCGACGTCGTCACGGTGAGGGCTGCCGGCAGCAGGGCCGCGGCAACGCTGGAGACGATCAGCTTGGCGTTGCTGGCGGGGACGAAGAGCCGGTCGGCGTTGCGGGCATAGAGCACGCGGCCGTCGAGGTCGGTGACCGCCACGCCCCAGAAGGCGTGCGCCGTGACACTGTCGCCGAGCCGGCGATCGAGGCGGGTGGCCAGCGACTGTGCCGCGGATGGGCGCGCCGCGAGCGCGACGATTGCCGCCGCGACGGCGCTACTCGAACGCCACACGGGGATCCGCCGCGGCATAGCAGAGGTCGGTCACGAGGTTGGCGAGCACGAAGATGACCGCGAGAAAGAGGACGCTGCCCTGGATGGCGGGAAGGTCGCGCTTGTCGATGGCGGTGAGGACGTATCGCCCCACGCCGGGCCACGAGAAGATCGTTTCGGTGAGGATCGCGCCGGTGAGGTACGACCCGAAGTCGAGTCCGATGGCGGTGATGATCGGCAGCAGGGCGTTGCCGAGCGCGTGGCGAGACGACCACCCGGGTTTCGCTCAGCCCCTTGGCGCGCGCGGTGCGCACCGCGTCGCTCTGCAGCGATTCGAGCATCGCGGCGCGGGTGATCCGGGACTGGAACGCGATCGAGCGCATCCCCAGGGTGCACGCCGGCAGGACCAGGAACGCGAGGCCGCCGAAGCCGGACGGCGGAAACCATTGCAGCGAGACGGCAAAGCAGAGAATCAGCAGCAGGCCGACCCAGTAGACCGGGAACGAGATGCCGAGGTAGCCGCCGAGGGTGGCAACGCGGTCGGCCCACGAGCCGGGGTGGATCGCCCCGACGATGCCGGTGAGCAGCCCGAGCGAGACGGCCAGCAGCATCGCCGAGGTGGCCAGTTCGAGCGTGGCCGGGAAGCGCTGCAGCAGTTCCCGTCCGATCGAGCGGTGGGTGATGTAGCTGCGGCCGAGGTCACCGTGCGCGACGTCGGCGACGTAGCGCCCGAACCGCCGGTAGAGCGGGTCGTCGAGGTGCAGTTCGCGGCGCACCCGCACCACCGTGGCGCTGTCGGCGCGCTGGCCGATGATGGCGCTGACCGGATCGCCGGGGGCGAGGTAGAGCAGCACGAAGGTGAGCGCGAGCACGCCGAGGAGCGTCGGCACCAGCAGGGCGAGGCGCAGCGCCACGTAGCGGATCACGGCGTCAGCGTGACGCCGGTCCAGCGCTGGCCGTTGAAGATCCGCGGATAGAGCCAGCCGTGCACCGACGGTTGCACCGCCCAGATCTCGGTGGGGAACCAGCAGAAGATCCACGGGGCCAGCGCAAAGATCCGGCCGTCGGCGGCGCGGAGCAGGCGCGACTTGGCGGCCGAGTCGGAGGTGGTGCGCGCGGCGACCAGCAGCGAATCGAGCGACGCGTCGTGCAGGAAGGCGTAGTTGCCGCCGGCGCCGGCGTTGCCGGAGTAGAACAGCGGCCAGGTGAAGTTCTCGCCGTCGGGATAATCCGCCCACCAGTCGGTGAGGAACAGGTCGGCCTGGCCCTGGCGCGCCGCGGCGCGTGCGGTGGCGGGGTCGCGTTCGACGATCGTGACGGTGACGCCGACGGCGGCGAGGTCGGCCTGCATGGCCTGGGCGACCTGTGCCAGGTCGGAGTTGGCGGTGCGCCAGAGCTCGAGCTTGAGGTCGTGGGCGTGACCGGCGGCGGCGAGCAGCGCGCGGGCGCGTGACGGGTCGTAGCGGTAACGCGCGCGGGTCGAGTCGTAGCCGTCGAGCCCCGGCGGGATGGCGCCGGCGGCCAGCACGCCGCGGTCGTGCATCACCTTCGCGAGGATCGCCGGAATGTTCACGGCATGATTGAGGGCCTGGCGGACCCGCACGTCGGCCAGGGCGCCGCGGGTGGTGTTGATCGCCACGTACCAGTCGACGAGGGTGGGGCGGTGTTGCAGCTCGGCGGCGTGGTCGCGCTCCCATCCGGCGGTCTCGCCGTAGGGGATTTCGACCACCGAGAGGCGGCCGGCGAGGAACTCCGCGGTGCGGGTGAACGGCTCGGGGATGATCCGCACGCGGAGCGTGTCGGTCTTTGCGGCGCCGCCCCACCAGTCGGGATTGCGCGCAAAGACCAGCCGGTCGTCGTGCGACCACCAGACCAGGCGCCACGGGCCGCTGCCGACCGGATGCTCGTCGAAGTCGGGGGGCGTCGGCGTCGGGACGATCGCCGCCATCGGCATCGCGAGGAGCTTGGGGAAGAAGTTGAGCGGCGTGGTGAGGGTGAGGACGACGGTGGAGTCGTCGGGGATCGCCAGGCCGCGGAGCGTCGTGGCGTCGGAGTCGATGACCGCGTCGGCGCCGTCGATCGGGACGAGCGGCCAGACCCGGCCGCCCTGCTGGCCCATCCGCAGCGCGCGGAGCAACGAGGCGCCGACGGCATTCGCGTCGACCGGCTGGCCGTTGGTGAACCGCACCCCGGGGCGGAGGTGGAAGGTCCAGGTCCGGCCGGTGGAATCGACCGACCAGCGCGTCGCGAGGCCCGGAACGAGGTGCCCGTCGGCGTCGAATTCGGTGAGGTTGTCGAACAGCAGTGTGACCGCTTCGCCCGTCGGGACGTCAGTTGAGAGCGCCGGGTCGAGTGAACGGGGGTCGGATTCCCAGTAGTACTTGAGCCCCGGCTTGATCCGGCTGCCGCAGCCCGCCAGGAGGGCGGCGAGCAGCACGGCGGACGGCACGGCGAGGCGGGGCATGGCACTCCGGCGGAGCGGCGAAGGTTGGCGTAACCCCTTCAAGAAACCAGATTTAGAAGATGCGGTCAATCGGGGTGTCGCGGTGGTGCAGCAAGGTCGGCGGTGCGGGGTGGCGCACCGCGGTGCTGGCGGCCGCCTGCACCGTGCTGCCGATGGCGTCGGCGGCCGCGCAACAGGGAGGGCAGCTGGTGGTGCGCCAGCTCCGGTTCACCGGCAATCACTCCATCGACGACCTGACCCTGCAGGCGGCGATCGGCACCACCAATTCGTCGGCGTTCGCGCGGCACTGGTACCTGCGGTGGACCGGTCTTGGCCAGAAGCGCTACTTCGACGAGACCGTCTTCCAGCAGGATGTGCTGCGTCTCGGCGTGGTCTACAAGCGGAGCGGTTTTCCCGACGTGCGGATCGACACGCTGGTGCGGCGCACCGGGCGCGACGTCTACATCACGTTCCGGATCGACGAGGGTGATCCGGTGCGCTTGCGGCATCTTTATCTCGACGGCATCGATTCGGTGAAGGACGCGTGGCGGCTGCGACAGGACCTGCCGATCCATACCGGCGACATTGCGTCGAACTACAAGCTGAACGAGACGGCGGACACCGTTGCGCTGCGGCTGCGCAACCAGGGCTATCCCACCGCGACCGTCGACGTCGATCCCGATTTTGCCACCGACACGACCTACCTGCACAGCGACAGCGCGCGGCTGGTGGCGCACACCGGCACCTTTGCCCGGTTCGGCCACATCCACGTCGAGGGGTCGACGGTGCTCGACAGCGACCTGGTGGCGTCGCTGCTGGCGGCGCGGCCCGGGAATCCGTACCGGCTCAACGACATCTTCCGCTCGCAGGAGGAGCTCTACCGCACCGACCTGTTCCGCTTCGCGAACATCGCGATCGACACGGCGCAGTTCCACCCCGGCGACTCGCGGGTGCCGCTCGACGTCGACGTGAGCGACAACTACGGCCACCAGGCAAAGGCGTCGGTGGGCCTCGCGACGGACGACTGCTTCCGCACCAGCCTGGGCTGGACGGCGCGCAACTTCCCGGGGCAGGGACTGGTGTTCGACGTCAGCGGCCGGCTCTCGAAGATCGGCGTCGGGTCGCCGCTCGGGTTCGGCATGGAGCACAGCCTCTGCTCGTCGCTCAAGGCGGACTCGATCGGTTCGCGGGAAGCCAACTACGCGCTCAACGCGTCGGTCCGCCGCAACGCGTTCCTCTCGCCGGACAACACCGTGACGGTGGCGGTGTTCGCCCAGCGGCTCGGCGAGTTCGCGGTGTACCTGCGGAAGGAAATCGGCGCGTCGGTGACACTGTCGCGGGTGACGTCGTCGAACGTGCCGATCTCGCTCACCTACCGGCTGGCGAACGGCACGACGGTGGCGAACCCGGCGTCGTTCTGCGCGTTCTTCAACACCTGCGAGCCGTCGGCGATCCAGCAGTTGCAGCAGCGGCGCTTCCAGGGGACCCTGACCTTCACGGTGCAGCGGCAGCGGGTCAACAACTTCCTCGACCCGAGCCGCGGGTCGTTGCTGTCGTTCTCGGCGACGGCCTCGTCGAAGTGGCTCGGGTCGTCGTCGTCGCAGCAGTTCACCCGGTTTGTCGGCGACGCCTCGGGGTTCCTGCCGATCCACCGCACGATGGTGCTGGCGGGGCACCTTCGCGCCGGGGCGATCTTCGCGCCGCAGGTGACGCTGAGCGGTGGCGAAGGGAACTTCGTGCCGCCCGACCAGCGGTTCTACGCCGGCGGCGCCAATGATGTCCGCGGCTACGACCAGAACGAGCTGGGGCCGGTGGTCTACGTGGTGCCGGCCGACTCGGTGACCGGCGGCGTGCCGCCGGCCAGTGCCACGCGGGTGTCGGCGACCGGTGGCACCCGGGTGGTGATCGGCAACCTCGAATTGCGGCTGCCGTACTTCACGGTGTTTGCCGAGCAGATGCGGTTCGTGCTGTTCGTCGACGCGGGATCGCTCTGGAACCGGAGCCAGGTGACGCCGCTGCGGGTCACCCCCGGGTTGGGGCTGCGGGTGACGTCGCCGATCGGCCCGATCCGGTTCGACGTCGGCTACAACCCGTACCATGAGCTGCAGACCGGGGCGCTCTACGCGGTGGCCGACGACGGCTCGCTGGCGCTGCTGCAGAACAGCTATGTGCTGCGCCGGGCCCACGACCTGACGTTCCACATCTCGGTGGGGCAGGCGTTTTGAAGCGGGTCGCGCAGCGAGTCGCCGCCGGGCTGGTGCTGCCACTGCTGGTGCTGGTGTGCGGCGCCATCGGCATCGGCGCGGCGGTGCTGTTCCTGCCCGCCGGGCACACCCTGCTGGGGCGCGCGGCGACGAAGTGGATTTCGCGGCGTGTCGCGGGCGAGGTGGAGATCGGCGGGGTGCGCGGCGACATCTGGCGGGAGATCACCCTCGACCACGTGGTGATCCGCGACAGCGCCGGCACGGTGGTACTGTCGGCGCAGCAGCTTCGCGCCGGCTACATCCTGCCGGAATTGCTCGCGGGACGCCTGGTGTTCCGCAACGTCGCGGCGGACAGCCTGGTGCTGCACCTGGCGCAGCTCCGTTCGGGGCGCTGGAACTACGAGCAGGTGTTCCGGATCGGTGGCGGCCCGGGCGGCGGGACGCCGCCGCTGATCGAGCTGCTGAACCTGGCAATCCGCAACGGGTCGCTGCGGGTCGACGTTCCGACCACGCCCGGGCCCCCGAAGCGTCCCGCGTCGCGCCACGCCGCGGCGCCGGCGGAGCCCGAGGTCGTCGCGGGTCCCGAAGGGCCGATGCGGGTGTACACCGCGACCGACTTCAACGCCGACTTCCGGATGTTCCGGATCTCGACGCCGACCCACTCGCCGGTGCTGGCGCAGATCATCAACCTGCGGACGCGGTTGAGCGACCCGGAGATGCAGATCCTGCAGCTGACCGGCCAGATGTTGACCGCATCGGACACGCTCCGGTTCGTGGTCGACAGCGCCCGCCTGCCCGGCACCCGGCTGGCGGGCGGCGGGGCGGTGCGGTGGCCGCACGGGCACGTGCTGTACGACTTCGCGCTGCACGCAAATCCGCTCGACCTCCGCGACGTGCGCTGGATCGACCCGGACTTCCCGGACTGGACCGGGCACACCGACGTCACCGCGCTGTCGGTGTCGCCGACGCGGAACGAGTTCCGGCTCACCAACCTGTCGCTCGGCAACGACTCGGTCCGGGCGACGGGAACGCTGACGGCGATCACCGACGAGCACCGGGGCCTTGGCATGCGGGGCCTCGACCTCGGATTGCGCGGGGTGCCGATCGGCGTGCTGGAGCCGTACCTCGACACGCTGCCGGTGGCGGGGCGGCTGACCGGCCAGCTCCGGGCGAGCGGCTTCCTCGATTCGCTGCGCCTCGACGGCAACCTGGCGTACGCCGACCAGCTGGTGCGCGGCCATCCGGTGTCGCAGCTGCTGATCGGCGGGGTGGTGCATTTCGGCGGCGCGCCGGGGGCGGATTTCCAGAACTTCCAGCTCGACGATGCGACGATTCCGCTCGCGACGGTGCACCAGCTGGTGCCGTCGGTGATCCTTCCCGGCGACCTGCACCTGGTGGGGCGCCTGAACGGGCCGTGGCGCGACGCGACGTTCGTCGGCACCGCCGAGCATCACGCGCCGAACGGCGCGGTGTCCCGGCTGGTCGGCACGGTGCGGCTCGACAGCCGCGGGCCGGTGCTTGGCGTGACGCTCAACGCCGACTTCGACCAGCTGTCGTTCGACGCGCTGCGGAGCGGGTATCCCGACCTGACGCCCCGCGGCGGACTCACCGGCCACGTGGTGACCAGCGGCGACCTCGATCACCTTGCGGTCGACGCCAACGTCAGCGGTGAGATCGGCACCATCCGCGCCGTCGGCGTGGTCACCGTCGACGCGCCGCACTTCGGCGCCGATTCGCTGCGGCTCGACGTGCAGCGGCTCGACGCCGGCGCGATCCTCGGGCACGGCAACGCCACGTCGCTCAACGGGCGGGTGGTGGCGCAGGGCGCGCTCGACGCCGGCGTGCCGCCCCGCGGGCGGCTCGACATCGCGCTCGACCGGTCACGCTTCGGTGGCGCGACCGTCGACCAGGTGGTGGGGGTGATCCGCGCGGCTGACGGGATCGTCGCCGTCGACACCGGGTCGGTGGTCTGGCCCGCCGGCCGGGTCAACGCCCACGGGACGCTGGGCTGGAACCCGCCGGATTCGGGAACCCTCAACGTCACGGCGGTGACGCGCAGCCTGGCGCCGTTCGATTCGCTGGTGCGGGCGATGACCCGGCTGGCGCCCGACACGCTTCACCCCCACGCGCTGGACGGATCGGCGCGCGCGGTGCTGGCCATCAGCGGCTCGCGCACGGACGCGGATGTCAGCGGTACGGTGACGGCGAGCAACCTGGTGCTCGACGACTGGCACGCGGCGAGCCTGACCGCGCGGGTGTCGGCCGATTCGTTCGGTGTGGTGGGGCTGGCGGTCGATGCACAGGCCGACACCGTCGGGCTCGGCAAGCACGTCGCCGATCACGTCGACATGACGGTGTCGGGGCGCCTCGATTCGCTCCGCTTCGGCGTCCGGGCGGTCACGCTGGCGCTCGACGCCGACGCAGCCGGGAGCTGGCAGAGCGACTCGGGAGGGACCGACGTCCGCTTCGACCGGATGGCCCTCACGTTCCCGCGCCAGCAGTGGGTGCTTGGCGAACCGCTGGCGGTGGCATTCGGCCCGGCCGGCTTTGCGCTGCGGAGCCCGATCGCGCTGCGCACCCTCGACGGCAGCGGCACGATCGCGGTGCGGGGCGACCTGCCGGGGCGCACCCCGGGCGACCTCGACATCGACGTGAGCGGGCTGGACCTCGCCGACCTGGCGACCGTCTGGCAACGCGACAGCACCGGCGTGTCGGGGTGGGCCACGGTCCGGCTGCACGTGGGCGGCACCACCAATGCGCCGACATTCCAGGGGAACGCCGCGCTGACCGGGCTGGTGGCGGGCGGCGTGCGGGTGCCGCTGGTGAACGCCAGCATCGACTACGCGGCGCGGCAGCTCCGCTCCGACGTGACGCTGTGGGAGACCGGCCAGCCGGTGCTGCGCCTCAACGTGGCGCTGCCGTACGACCTGGCACTCACCAGCCGGACGGAGCGGAAGGTTGCCGGCCCGCTGACAATCACCGGCACCGCCGATTCGGTCGACATGCGGCTTCTCGGCGCGATGATCCCGGCGGTGCAGCAGCCGACCGGGCGGCTCGACCTCGACATTCGCGGCAGCGGGACGTGGCGCGATCCGCACCTGCAGGGGACGGTGTCGATCCACGACGGCGGCGTCACGCTGCCGTCGCTCGGTGTGCGCTACGACCGGATCCGGGCGCGGGCGCGGTTCGACGGCGACTCGATGGTGGTCGACACGCTGCACCTCGGCAGCGGCGAAGGTTCGCTCGACGTGACGGGGAGCGCACGATTTCCCGAGCTGGCCCGGCCGGCGCTGGCGCTTCACGCGGTGGCGAACAACTTCCTTGCCGCCGACATGCCGCAGTACCTGACAATGCGGGCCACCGGCTCGGTGGACCTGACCGGCGAGGTGCTCCACCCGGTGCTCACCGGGTCGGCGGTGACGGTCAATCAGGGGGTGCTCTACTTCGCCGACCTGATCACCAAGAACGTCATCGACCTGGGCGACCCGGCCAACGCGGCGCTGGTCGACACCACGGTGCTGCGGCGTCGCGGCCTGGGCAACGACTTCGCCAGCCGCTTTCTCGATTCGCTGCAAATCAACAACCTGGTCTTCCGGCTCGGCAACGACGTCTGGCTCCGGTCGGACGAAGCCAACGTGCAGCTGGAAGGGCAGCTGACGGTGTCGAAACAGCGGAAGCAGTACCTGCTGGGCGGCGACCTGAACGCGCCGCGGGGAACCTACTCGCTCAAGGTGGGTGTGCTGCCGTCGGCTGATTTCACGATCCAGAGCGGTACCGTGCGGTACGAGCGCACGCCGGACCTGAACGCCGACCTCGACCTGAAGGCGCAGCACGTGGTGCACACCGCCGAAGGCGAGAGCATCCCGATCGACGCCGAGATCACCGGCACGATCCGGGTGCCGAAGGTGACGCTCAACAGTCCCGGGCGGAACCTCTCGACGCGCGACATGGTCTCGTACCTCTTCCTGGGCCGTTCGTCGTTCCAGGTGGCGGGCTCGGGGCCGGGCGGCCAGCAGGCGGATCAGTATGTTGCACAGTCCGCGGGAACCATCCTGCTCGGGGCCGCCACCAGCGAATTCTCGCGCGCGGCGCTGAGTGGCTCGACCGGCCTCAACATGTTCGAGATCCGGCCGGGGACGACGCCGGGGGGCCTCCAGTCGGGCACCGCGCCGACCCAGCTCGCGGCGGGGTGGCAGCTGGGGAGTCGCTGGTTCGTGTCGTTCGATGCCGGGTTCTGCCTGGTACAGGGGGCGAGCGTGCAGTCGAGGAACTTCGGGGCGTCGATCGAGTACCGCATCGCGCGCGAATGGCGCTTCCAGGCCGCGGCCCGGCCGGTGCAGGCGTGCATCACCAACCGCGCCGCCGATGTCTTTACCACGCTCAATCGCTACCAGCTCGGTGGCGATCTGCTCTGGCAGCGCGACTACTGAGTGTCGCGCGCTCTGCTGATCGTCAATCCCGCGGCGGCCCGGACGCGGAGCGCCGCGGTCCGCGGTGTGGAGGCGGTGTTCCGCCGCGAGGGGTGGCAGATCGAGTCGCACGCCACCGGCGGTCCCGGTGACGCGCGCGAGATGGCGGCCGAAGGGGTCGCCTCGGGCGTCGACATGGTGGCGGTGTTCGGCGGGGACGGCACCACGATGCAGGCGGCGGCGGCGCTGGTCGGCACCGAGGTGCCGCTGGCGGTGCTGCCGGGCGGCACCGGCAATCAGCTCGCCGGCAACCTGCGGGTTCCCCCCGGCGCGCGCCGCGCGGCGGCCGCACTCATCGCCGGCTCGGCGCGACGGCTCGACCTCGGCCGGGTGGAGCGCGCCGACGGCACCCACTACTTCGCCGTGGCGTGCGGCACCGGAGTCGACGCACGGGTGATGGCCGAGACGCTGCCGCAGCAGAAGCGGAAGTGGGGGACGATCGCCTACCTCGCCACCACGCTCCGGCTGCTTCCCGAAATCGAGGCGCTTCCCTTTGTGCTGACCATCGACGGCGTCGAGTACGATGCGGCGGCGGCGGTGGTGCTGGTGGCCAACTGCGGCGAGCTGACCACCCCGGTGATGATGAAGCTCGGCACCGGGATCTCGCCGGAGGACGGGGTGCTCGACGTGCTCCTGCTCCACGCCGAATCGGTCGGCGGCGGGCTGCGGGCAATGTGGGACCTGCTGCGCGACGCGCAGGGAACGTACGGCAAGGACGTCTTCGCGGCCCATGCACGCGGCAGTGCCATCTCGGTCCGCTGCGAGGCGGGCGAGCACCCGGTGCAACTCGACGGCGAGCTGGCCGGCGTGACACCCTTCTCGGCCGAAGTGGTGCCCGGCGCGATCCGGGTGGTCCACCCGCGGGGGTAGCGGCGTGACGCCGGGCGCGACACCTTCCGATTCGCCATGGCACAGTCGATTCTCGTGATTGACGACGACGTCAGCGTCCTGCGGGTGCTCGGCGCATTCTTCGAGCAGCAGGATTGGGACGTCTTCCGGGAGATGAGTGGCGAGACGGCACTTGCCACCTTCGAGCGGGCCCTCCCCGACGTCGTCATCGTCGACCTCAATCTCCCCGGGATGGACGGCCTGGAAGTGCTCGACCAGCTGCAGGGGCGCGAGACGGCGGTGATCGTGCTCACCGGCGAGAACGACGTCGCCACGGCGGTGCGCGCGATGCAGTCGGGGGCGGAGAACTTCCTGACCAAGCCGGTCGACCTGCAGCACCTGCTGGCGGCGGCGACGCGGGCGGCGGAAAAGGTCCGGCTCCGGCGAGTCAATCGCACGCTGATCGGGCAGGGTTCGGCGGGCGACGGGCTCGACGCACTGGGCAATTCGTCATTGATGCGGGAACTCGGCCGCCAGGCAATGCTGCTGGCGCACAGTGATCGGGCGGCGCTGCTGTTGCAGGGCGAAAGCGGCAGCGGCAAGCGATGGCTGGCGCGGCTGATCCACGAACATTCGCCGCGTGCCGACGCGCCGTTCGTCGAGCTGGCCGCCGCGGCCGGTGACGCGGCATGGCTCGAGATGGCACTGATGGGGCGCGAAGCGGCACCCGACGGCTCGGCGGAACGACGCCAGGGGCTGCTGGAGGTTGCCGACGGCGGCACCCTCTTTGTCGAGGAAGTCGGCGAGCTGCCCCTGGAACTGCAGTCGAAGCTCGCGGCGGTGCTGGAGAACCGGTCGCTGCGCCGGGTGGGCGGTGCCCGGGAGATCCCGGTCGACATCCGGCTGATCGCATCGACCACCCGTTCGCTCGGCGCCGAGGTGGAGGCGGGGCGGTTCCGGCAGGACTTCTTCTACCTGCTCAACGTCATGCCGTTGGCGGTCCCGCCGCTGCGCGAGCGGGGGCGCGACGAACTTCTCGGGCTGATCCGCCGCTTCCTGCGCGAGCTGGCGACGGCGGCCCCCGGGGCGCCCTCCCGGCTGAGCGACGAGGCGCTGGACCGCCTGCTGCACCACCCCTGGCCGGGGAACGTCAGCGAGCTGCGCAACGTACTGGAGCGGGCGCTGCTCCTGGCGCGAGGCCAGCCGGAAGTCGGACCGGAACACCTGCCCCCCGAGGTCCGCCCCAAGACGGGGCTCCTCGACCGGCGCTATACTCCGCTCACCATCGCGGAGCTGGAACGGATGCACATCGACCGGACTCTGAAGCACCATGGCGGCAACCGCACCAAGGCGGCGCACGAGTTGGGGATCTCGCGCGCCACGTTGATCGCCAAGATCAAGCGCTACGCGCTGGAAAGCTGATGGCCACCGCACCGTCCCGTCCGCCGCTCACCGAGCGTGATGCCATGATCTGCCGCGCCTGCGGGCGCGAGGAGCGGGCGTCCGAAGGGTATCCGTGCGAATCGTGCGGCACGTTCGTCTGCCTGGTGTGCACCATCCGCGGCGTGACCCGGTGCCGTGAGTGCAGCGCCCGGGCGAAGGACGCATGAGCGGGCTACTGGTGGCCGCCTCGGTCGCGCCGTTGCTTGCCGAACCCTCCCTCCGCAGCGAACAGCGTTCCCAACTGGTGCTCGGTGAAGGTGCCGAGGTGCTGGAACGGCGCGGCGCGATGGCCCGGGTGCGAACCAGGCTCGACAACTACGAAGGGTGGCTGCACGAGGGCTACACCGTGGCCGGCGCGCTGGACGAGGTCGACGAGTGGCTCGCGGCCGCGGCGTGGAGCGAAGGGGCGTTGCTGGAAGCGACCGACGGCACGGCACTCCGTGCCCCGCACCGTGCCCGGGTGATGCGTGACGGCGACGGCGTCCGTCTTCCCGACGGACGGCGCGCGGAGGTGCTGGCGGGCGACGTGCGCGAGCACGCGGCGGTGGTCGCCGAGGCGGTGCTCGAAGCGCCGGCCGACTGGGCGTGGCGCGAATTTGCCGGCACGCCGTACCTCTGGGGCGGCGTCACCGGCGCGGGGCTCGATTGTTCCGGGTTGGTGCAGACGACGTTCGTGATGCGCGGGACGACGCTGCCGCGCGACGCGCGCGACCAGGCCTCGTGCGGCGACGCGGTGGAGCGCGACGACGCCGAGCCCGGCGACCTGCTGTTCTTCCGCGACCCCGACAGCGACCGGATTTCGCACGTGGCGCTGCTCGCCGCGCCCGATGCGATCGTGCACAGCGCGGTGGCGGCCGGCGGCGTGACCCGCGAATCGTGGCACGACGACGCGCCGGCGGCTCCGCTCCGCGCGCGGCTCGTGGGAGTGCGCCGGATCCGGTGAAGCGACGCCTGGTGTTGTTCGACATCGACGGCACCCTGCTGACCAGTGCGTCAGCCGGGCGGTCCGCGCTGCTCGACGCCTTCCGCGACGAATTTCCCGACCTGCGGTTCTTCGACCGGGTGCCGTTCGGCGGCAAGACCGACCCGCAGATCATCGCCGAGTTGTATGCGGCGGCTGGCACGCCGCAGCTGGCGGAATCGGACCGCATCGCCATGGTGCTCGAGCGCTACCTGGGGCACCTCGAACGACACCTGACCGCCCGCCACCACCTGGTGCAGCCGTGTCCCGGCATCGTCGAGCTGCTCGCGGCGCTGCAGCAGCACCGAGACGTGGTGGTCGGACTTCTCACCGGCAACATCGTCCCCGGCGCAAAGCTCAAGCTGGGCGCCGCCGGCATCGCGTTCTCCCGGTTCGAGCTCGGCGCGTTCGGCTCGGACAGCGCCCATCGCCCCGACCTCCCGGCGATCGCCGCGCGGCGCGCCGAGGCGTTGTTCGGGCGGGTGCCGAGTGGTGCCGAAGTGGTGATCATCGGCGACACGCCGGCCGACGTGACCTGCGGCGGCGGAATCGGCGCGCGCTCGGTGGCGGTGGCCACCGGCGACTTCTCGCGCGGCGAGCTGGAAGCGGCCGGCGCCCACGCCGCCTTCGATTCGTTTGCCGACACGGCGCGCGCCGTCGCGGCGATCGTCGCGTGACGCCGGCCGTCATGCCGATCGGCGCGGCACTGGGGCGCGTGGCCGCCCCCGGATCGACCGGTTTCGATGTCATCCGGCTCGAACTTGCCGACGACCTGATTGCCGCCAACGCCGCCGGGCGCCTCGACCAGCTCCGCTGGGAAGCCGCGTTCCACCAAGCCGCGCGGCGCCTGGCAGACGAGGTCGCGACCCAGCTCACCACGTCGCTCACCGCCGCCGCCGAATATGCCAACTATCCCACTCGCCGGCTCCGGACACTGCTCCCCGACGCTGAAGCGCGGGAATCGCTGTACCAGCGGATCCTCGCGGCGGCCATTCCGCTGGAGGAACTGGCGCCGCTCTCCGACGACGACCCGGCCGCCAACCGGCAGCGCGCCGCCGCGCTCGAGAGCGCCTGGGACGGCGCGGCGCGAGTGGCGGCCGACGAGGCGCGGCGGGGACGCGGGCTGGTCGACGCGGTGGCTCGCTGGCGCCGCCCGACCCGGGGGGTCTGGGTGGCGACGGCGGTGCTGATCGGCGTGACGATCGTGGTGGCACTCTGGCTCGGCGGTCAATTGCCGGCGCCGGAGTGGTTCGATCCGGTGGGCAGGTGGTGGTGGAGCGTGCCATGGCCGTGATCGGCGTCGGACTCGACGTGGTCGAGGTGAGCCGCGCGGCCGAGCTTCTCGAGCGGAAGGGCGACCAGGTGCTCGAACGCGTCCTCACCGACGAGGAGAAGTCCTACGTGCGCAGTGTCGCCGACCCCGCCCAGGCACTTGCGGCGCGGCTGGCCGCCAAGGAGGCGGTGTACAAGGCGCTGCAGAGCTTCCCCGATGCCCGCGGCGTCGGTTGGCGCGAGATCGGCGTGCACCGGCGCGCCGACGGGCGCCCCGAGGCGCAGCTGAGCGGGCGGGCAGCCGAGCTGGTGGCGGCCCACCAGGTGACGGTACACCTCTCCCTGAGCCACAGCCGCGATGTCGCCGCGGCGGTTGCCATCATCGAGCGTTGATCCGGGCGTTCGTTCACGATGGCGGCCGGCCATCGTCTCCCATCTAGCCATTCCGAGTAGAGCGCTCTAGTTTCCCCGGAGCGTCGAAAAATCATTTGAGAATGAATCTCATTCATGCGGTCCTCCTCGCTTCGACCCTTCATGGGTCGCCTCCCTCCCCCGATTCGGTGGCGGCGGCTCGGCGCATCGTGGCGAGTGTCGGCCTGGCGGCGCAGGAGTACCGTCACGGCGTTTCCCACGGCCGGGTGGTGGCGGCCGAAGAGGTCTCCGAGGCGCGGCTCTTCCTGACGGCGGCACGGCAGACGGCGGAGCTGCTCCCGGACACGCCGCGGCGGTCGACAGCGTCGGCAATCGATTCGGTGCTGGCGATGGTCGGCCGGTCGGCGCCGGCCGACTCGGTGGCGTCGGCGGCAGAGCGGATCATTGCGACGCTGGCTGAGGCGATGGGTGGCGCGGCGGTGCTGGAACCGATCCCGGAGGTGGCACCGTCGTTGGCGCGGGGGGCCGCGGTCTTCCGGCAGAACTGCGTGAGCTGCCACGGCAACGACGGCAAGGGTGATGGTGTCGCCGGGAAGGTGCTTCACCCGCCGCCGTCCGACCTGACCAACGGCGTGGCGCTGGCCGACGCCTCGCCGCTGTCGTTCTACCAGCGGATCACGATCGGCGTGGCGGGCACCGCGATGCCGGCGTTCGAGACGCAACTTCCGGCGGCCGACCGCTGGGCGGTGGCGCTCTATGCGTCGACGTTGCGCGAGCCGCGCGCGGCGGGCGTGGTGCCGGACTCGCTGCGGAACTTTTCGGCCGTGGCGGTGATGACCGACAGCGCGGTGCGTGCGGCGCTCGGGCCCGGCGCGACGGCGGCCGAGGTGGCCGCGGTGCGCTCGTACCAACCGGCGCGCACATTGGCGTCGGATGCCGTCTTCGACGAGGTGCGCCGCAAGGTGCGCGCGGCGATGACACTGGCGGCAGCGGGCCGGAGTGATTCCGCGGCGGCGACCGCCCTCGACGCATACCTCACCTTCGAACAGGTCGAGACGACGGTGCGGGCGCACAACGATGCGCTGGCCTCGTCCCTGGAGGCGGGGTTCGCGACGCTGCGGACCCGGGCGGCGGGCGGCGCGACGCCGGCGGAGCTGGCGACGGTGGAAGGGAAGGTGCTGGCGGGACTGGAAGACGCGCAGCGCGTCGTCAGCGACCGCACCTCGGCCGCCAACCTGTTCGTGCAGTCACTGGTGATCATGTTGCGCGAGGGGCTCGAAGCAATCCTGATCATCGGCGCGCTGATTGCCTTCCTGGTGAAGATCGGCGCGGGGCACCGTCAGCGCGACATCCACATCGGCGTCGGCGCGGCGGTGGCCATGTCGCTGCTGACGGCGGTGCTGCTCGAGACGGTGTTCGTGCTCGACGCGGCGCACCGCGAAGCGCTCGAAGGGTTCACCCTGGTGGCCGCGGTCGGCGTGCTGTTCTACGTCAGCTACTGGCTGCTGTCAAAGATGGAAGTGCACCGGTGGACGGCGTTCGTGAAGCAGCGCCTCGAAGCGGCGGTGAGTGGCGGGTCGGCATTCGCGCTCGCGTCGGCGGCATTCCTCGCCGTCTACCGCGAAGGATTCGAGACGGTGCTGTTCTACAAGGCGCTGTTTGTCGAGGGCGGCACGTTGAGCGCGACGTTCGTGCCGGTGACGGCGGGCATCGTCGTCGGCGCGGTGGCGCTGGTGGTGGTCTACCTGGCGATCAACCGCTGGGGCGTGCGCCTGCCGCTGAAGCCGTTCTTCGGTGTGACCAGCGCGTTCCTGTACTACATGGCGTTCGTCTTCGCGGGCAAGGCGGTGGCGGAGCTGCAGGAGGTCGGCATCGTGGCCACGACGGTGCTGCCGGGGTGGCCGCGCCTGCCGGCGGCGGGGATCTATCCCACCACCGAGTCGCTGGCGGCGCAGGCGGTGCTGGTGCTGCTGGCGCTCCTGGCGCTGGGCTGGATCTTCGTGGTGCAGCGGCGTCGCGATCCGGCGCCCGCCCCGACGCCGGTGGCCCCGGTGCCGCCGCCGGCGGTGCTCGACGAACCGGCCGGACCGGATGCCGCGATGCTGTCTTCGCTGGAGCGGATGGAAGCCGACCTGGCGGAATTGCGCTCCGAAGTTCAACGGATCCGTGATCGTGTGGTGGACGCGACGAGCAACGACGTCGCGAAGCAGTGATCCGTGAGACTACGGATCGTAGTGAACAAGTTGCAACGCAAAACGGCTCGCTGCGATAGCGAGCCGTCTTGCTTTGGGAGGTCCCAGAACGCCCCCTGAGTTTACGGAGACGAACGGAAGTGTTCGCTCCACCCTTCTTCGTTCTGGGACTTTCTCGTGTGATGCCGATCGGCGGAAGTGACGCCCGGTCGGGCATCGAACGAAGACAATCCTACGGTTTGCTTTTTCTTCTGTCAAGCCTCGGTCACGAAGTGGCGGCACTGGCAGCCGGTTCGCGGCGTGTCAGCCAGGGCCCCGGATCGATCGCGGCGCGTGGTGCGAGTCGGCGCCACACGACGACGCCGATGACGACGACAACGATCGATGTTGCCTGTGCGATCGTCATGCCGTGCAGCAGTCGGTCGTCCTTGGCGCGGAGAAATTCCACCGCGAAGCGTTCGAGTCCGGCAAAGACGAGGTACGCGCCGAACAACCAGCCGGTGCCGCGCGCCAGCATGCGCCAACGCCACAGCACCGCGAAGACGCAGAGCATGATGGTGATCTCGTAGAGCTGGGTCGGATGCACCGCGAGGATGGTGCCGGGTGCAACCGTCGCGGGGATCGCGACGCGGAAGTCGCGGAGGTTGGCGGCGGTGGTGGGTGGCAGTCCCTGCGGAAAGCGCACCGCCCACGGCAACGTGGTCGGCCGCCCGTAATCGTCGCCGACGACGAAGCACCCGACGCGCCCCATGGCGTACGCCGCGGCGAGCGCCGGCGCGGCGAGTTGCGCGGTCCAGCGCATCGGCACGCGGCGCCACCAGCCGACCAGGATCACGCCGATCGCGCCGCCGGTGAAGCCGCCGTACCAGACCAGGCCACCGCGGCTGAACAGGGCGTCCCATGACGGGTGCAGCCCGACGAACCAGAGCTTGGCGCCGATGATGCCGCCGACCAGCGCGCCCAGGACGATGTCGCCGGCGTAGTCGTGGGTGAAGCCGTGGCGACGGCATTCGCGATCGATCAGCCAGCCGCCGATCAGGAAGGCGAGCATCATCGTCAGGCCGAAGCCGGTGATGGTGAGTGAGCCGATCTTGAACTCGAGCGGGTAGGACGTGATCACGTCGGGACTCCCTGGGCGGAGGCGAGGCCGGGAAGCGGTAGCACGTCCCGGGCGTCGAGGTCGAGGCCGTGGCGTTCGCCGCGGGCGAGGCGCCAGCTGCCTGCCGCGCCGATCATGGCGGCGTTGTCGGTGTTGAGGCGGGGCGACGCGACGGCGAGCCGGGCGTGTGGCGCGAGCGCGGTGCGCAGTGCGTGGACCAGCGCGCCGTTGCACGCCACGCCGCCGCCGAGCACCACCAGCCGGCGGTCGCACGCGGCGGTGGCGCGCACCGTCTTGGCGACGAGGACGTCGATGACGGCGTCCTGGAAGCCGCGGGCGATGTCGGCGCGGTCATTGGCGAGGTCGGTGCTCCGCTGCACCGCGCGCAGCACCGAGGTCTTAAGGCCGCTCATCGAGAGGTCGAAGGCGTGCGGTCCGCTGGTCTCGCGGGAGAGCGGGCGCGGAAAGCGGAATCGCGACGGGTCGCCGTCGCGGGCGAGCCGTTCGAGGGCGGCTCCCGCCGGGTAATCGAGGCCGAGGAGGGCGCCGACCTTGTCGAACGCCTCGCCGACGGCGTCGTCGCGGGTGCGGCCCAGCAGCCGGTAGTCGCCCCAGGCGGGGACGTCGAGCAGCAGGCTGTGCCCGCCGCTGACCAGCAGCGCGGTAAACGGCGGGTCGACCGGCCCGGCGTCGGGCTCGAGGGTTGGCGCGAAGAGGTGGCCTTCGAGGTGGTGCACGCCGACCAGCGGGAGCCCTTCGCGCCACGCCAGCGCCTTGGCCCACGACACCCCGACCAGCAGGGCGCCGAGGAGGCCCGGCCCGCGGGTGACGGCGATTCCGTCGATCGTCTCGAGCGGGGCTCCGGCCTGGCGGAGGGCGTCGTCGACCACCGCGTCGATCGTCACCAGGTGCGCCCGCGACGCCAGTTCGGGGACGACGCCGCCGAAGACGCGATGAATGTCCTGCGAGAGGATCGCCATCCCCTCCAGTACGGTCCGCTCGGCGTCGCGCCGCACCACGGCGGCGGACGTCTCGTCGCAGGACGTTTCGATGGCGAGCACCCGCACGTCACGGCGCTCCCAGCAGGCTGTCGATCAGGGCGCGCTGCGGACCGATGTCCCACGACCTGGCACCGAGGGCGACATAGCGCACCCGCCCGCGACGATCGATCAGCACGCTCTGCGGCAGCCCCACCGTCCGGTAGGCGTCCTGGATGCCGCCGGTGCGGTCCTGCAGCACGTCGAACGAGAGGTGCATCTGCTGCGCGTAGTCGAGCACCGCGGCCGGCGCGCCGTCGTCGATGCTCACCGCGGCGACCCGGAGGCCGCGCGCGCTGTCGGCGTGGAAGACGCGCTCGATCGACGGCATCTCCTCGCGGCACGGTGCGCACCATGTTGCCCAGAGGTTGATCAGCGTGACATGTCCGGCAAAGTCGTGGCGCAGCGAGACCGAGTCACCGGTCGCGGCGCGCACCACCCGGTACTCGGGCAGGCGGTCGCCATGCGACATCCCCACCGGCGGCGGGATCAATCGCACGGCGACCAACGCGCCGGCGGCGAGCACCGCCACGACCGCGCCGACGCTGATCCATTGCCGGGCCATGAGCGCGGATCAACCGTCCTTCAGCGCGCCGTGCGGTGCGGTCCGGTCGCTATCGGGGAGCGCGCAACACCCGGCCGCGCCGCCCGTTGCTGGCCCGAGAAGGTCGGAAACGATCCGCCGCACCTCCGGCGTGTTCCACGCGGTGGCGTGCTGCACGATCCGGACGATCCGCCCGCCGCGGTCGACCAGGAAGCTCTCCGGCACGCCGGTGGTGCGATACATCTGCTCGATGCGCCCGGTGGAGTCCTGCAGGACGTCGAACGAGATGTGGAACTGGTCGGCGAATGCCTTGACCTGGGCCGGCGGAAGTTCGTCGATGCTCACGGCGGCAATCCGGAAGCCCCGTGACCGGAGCGACTGGTAGAGCGAGTCCATTGCCGGAATCTCTTCCCGGCACGGGATGCAGTAGGTGGCCCAGACATTCACCAGGGTGACATCGCCGCGATAGTCGGCATCGAACGACACCGGCTTGCCGGTGGTGAGGTCGGTCGCGACGAAATCCGGGGCGCGCATCCCCACGTCGATCCGGGGCGGGGCGAGCCGCACCAGCAGGGCGGCCCCGACGGCGAGTACCGTCACGATGCCGCCGATGATCAACCAGTTCCGTTGTGTGCTGTTCGTCATGTGCGTACCAGACATGCCCGACGGAGCGCCTGCACCGCTGCGGCCGGGTCGGGCTCACCGAAGACAGCGGTTCCTGCCACAAAGGTATCGGCGCCAGCGCGATGCGCCGCCCCGATGGTATCAACGGTAATACCCCCGTCCACCTCGAGCGCGGCCCGGCAGCCGAGGGCGTCGAGCAGCGCCCGGGTGCGGGCGATCTTGCCGGTGGCCGCCGGCAGGTACGACTGGCCCCCGAAGCCGGGGTTGACCGTCATGATCAGCACCAGGTCGACGTCCTGCGCCACTTCACCGACCACCTCGATCGGCGTGGCGGGGTTGAGCGCCAATCCGGCCGTGAGCCCGAGCTCGCGAATGGTGGCGAGGTGCCGCTGGGCGTGTACCGTCGCCTCGGCGTGGATGGTCAGCCCGTTGGCGCCGGCCGCGGCGTAGTCGGCGAGGTAGCGCTCCGGGTGTTCCACCATGAGGTGAACGTCGAGGGGAAGGTCGGTCAGGCGCCGCAAGGCGCGGATCACCGGTGCGCCAAACGAGAGATTCGGCACGAAGTGACCGTCCATGACGTCGACGTGGATCCAGTCGGCGCCGCCGGCCTGGGCGGCCGCGACGGCGTCGGGGAGCCGGCCGAGGTCGGCATTGAGCACGCTGGGAGAGATGCGCACCGTCATGGCGCCTGTCCTGTGATGGTCAGGTCGATGGCGCTGGCCTTGGCCACCATCGCCCCGGGTTGGGGCCGCTGGGCAACGACCATCCCGCCGATGCCCTCGGTGGTCGAGACGACGCCGACCCGCAGTCCGGCGGCGGCAAGGCGCTGCCGCGCGGCGAGGAGCGAGATACCGACCAGCGGTGGCACGCTTACCGGCGGCGGGCCGCTGCTGACGGTGAGGTCGATCGTGCCGCCGGTGGGCTGGGCGCTTCCGGGCGTGGGCCGCATGCCGATGACGGTACCCGGGTCGGCGTCGTTCTGCACGGTGTCGATGGTACCGGCGCGCAATCCCGCCGCTTCGACCACCTGCAGCGCCAGGCGGAGGTCGAGCAGCCGGACATCGGGGACCGAAACGGCCGGGGCACCGGTGCCGACGCCGAGGGAGACCAATGATCCCTCGGGGAGTACGGTCTGCGGTGCCGGCGACTGCCAGGCGACCGCGCCGAAGGGAACGAGCGGGTCGGCAATCGAGTCGGTGGGCCGGCCGCGCAGGCCGAGGCGGTCGAGGCGGCTCGTGGCCGAGTCGAGCGGCAACCCGTGCAGCGAGGGGACGGTGACCTGTCGCGGCAGGATCGGTGCCGGGTACATCGCGCAGGTCAGGAGGTAGCCGGCCAGCGCCGCGGCGAACACCACCGCGATTGCCGTCCAGAGGGTGCGATAGCTGCGGCGCGGCGCTGGGGCGAGCCCACCGTCGGTCGCGATCGTCATCCCTGCCGCACCAGCCGTGCCGCGAACGCGCCGTCGAGTCCGTCACGCTGGGGCAGCGTCGCCAGGTCGCCGGCGGGCGTGAGCAGTTCTCGCGGGAATGCCTCGGGCGGTTGGCGGCGGAACCCGGCGTGGCGAGCGAGAAAGGCGTTCACCTGGTCCTCATTCTCTTCCGGCTCGAGGGAACATGTTGCATAACATAGCACGCCACCTGCGGCGACCCGCGTGGCGGCGGCATCGAGCATCGCGGCCTGCGCCGCGGCGAGGCGCGGGAGTGCCCCGGCGCTGACGCGGGAACGGGCGTCCGGGTGTCGGGCAAAGGTTCCGGTGCCGAGGCACGGCGCATCGAGGAGCAGCGCCGGCACCGGACGGACCGGCGGGAAGCGCGCGTCGGCAACGACCGGCATGCAGTTGGGCACCCGGCACCGATCGATATTCTCCACCAGGCGCCGGAGGCGGCGCAGGGAATGATCTGCCGCGACGACCGGCGCGCCGTGCCGCGCCAGGCCCAGGCTCTTGCCACCGGGTGCGGCGCAGAGGTCCACCGCGACGCCGTCGGGGGGAAAGTCGGCGAACTGCACCACCAGCGCCTGCGCGGCGTCCTGCACGTAGCACGCTCCGGCGGCCAGGGCGTCGAGGCGGCTCGGCGGTCTGTCGAGCACCACCACTCCCGCGCCGTACGGTGCCGGGCGGTTGCGCACCGACGCGGCGGTGAGCCGTGCGCCGAGGTCGAGTGCCGTGCCCCGCACCGGCTGGACGATGAGCGGCGGGTGACTGTTGTTCCACTCCAGCAGCGCTTCGGTCGCTTCGGTCCCGAAGCGGGCGAGCCAACGTGCCACCAGCCAGGCGGGATGCGAATAGCGGACGGCGAAGGTGGTGACCTGGTCGCGGTCGGCGGCCGGTGACGCTGGCGGCGCCTCGCTGACCCGCCGCAGGACGGCGTTGGCGAATCCCGCCACCCGCTCGCCGACCCGTTCGCGCGCAAGGGCAACGCTGGTGGCCACGGCGGCATGGGGCGGCACACGGTCGAGCTGGCGCAGTTGGTAGGCGCCGACCCGCAGGACGTCGAGGAGCGGCGGCGCCACCGACGACAGGCCTCGCGAGACGAACGGCGCGAGAAGTTCGTCGAGGGCCGTGGCGTGCCGGGTGACGCCGGCGGCGATCTCGTGCGCGAGCCGCCGGTCGGCGTCGGGGAGGGAGACGAGGCCGCGGGCGAGGGCAAGGTCGAACGGCACGCCGCGCCGGACCGAGGCGAGGATCGCCAGCGCGGCGCGGCGCGGAGCCAGCCCGTCGTCGCTCAGCGCAGCATTCCCGCTTCGGGACTCGAAGGCACCGCCACCTCCCGGCGTGGCATGCGGCCGGCGAGGTAGGCGGCCCGGCCCGCCTCGACGGCGAGGCGCATCGCGGTGGCCATCTGCACCGGGTCGCCGGCTTCGGCCAGCGCGGTGTTCATCAGGATGCCGTCGACGCCCTGCTCCATCACGAGGCAGGCGTCGGAGGCGGTGCCGACGCCGGCGTCGACGATGACCGGCACCGACAGGCGCGCCTTGATATTACGGATGAAGTAAGGATTCAGCAATCCCAGGCCGGAGCCGATCGGCGAGGCGAGCGGCATGACGGCCGCGGCGCCGGCCTCCTCGAGGCGGAGGGCGGTGACCAGGTCGTCGTTGGTGTAGGCCAGCACCTTGAAGCCGTCACGCGCCAGTTCGGCGGTGGCCTCGAGGAGGCCGGCGACATCGGGAAGGAGCGTCTCGCGGTCGCCGATGACCTCCAGCTTGACCCAGTCGTTGAACCCCGCCTCGCGCGCCAGGCGGGCGTAGCGGACCGCCTCGTCGGCGGAATAGCAGCCGGCGGTGTTGGGCAGCAGGAAGTAGCGCGTGGCGTCGAGATGGTGCAGGATGCCGGCTTCGTCGGCGCGGTCGAGGTTGACGCGGCGCACCGCCACGGTGACGACCTCGGCGCCCGAGGCGTCGATGGCGCGCACCATCTTGTCGTTGTCGCGGTATTTCCCGGTGCCGACCAGCAGCCGGGAGCGGAATTGCACTCCGGCGATTTCCAGCATTCACCCTCCTCCGACAAAGTGCACGATCTCGACAGTGTCGCCGTCGCGGACCGCGGTCGATGCGTGGGCCGCGCGGCGCACGATCTCGCGGTTGAGTTCCACCACGACGGCGCGGCCGTCGAGGCCGAGCCGATGCAACAGTTCGGCGACAGTGCCGGCGTGCGGGACGCGACGGTGATCGCCGTTGATGGTCAGTTCCAGCGTGTCGTTCATGTCGCCTGCCAGGGCGCCAGCAGCGCCAACGCCGCGCGATAGGTGTCGGGCGCGTCCCAGACGGCGCGGATCGCCGCGACGCCCCAGGCACCGGCGTCGCGTGCCGCGGCACTCCGTTCGGGGGAGACGCCTCCAATAGCGTACACCGGCACGCCGAGCGATGCGACCTCGGTGACCAGGTCGAGACCGGCCGGCGCGGTGCCGGGGTGGGTCGGCGACGGCCAGATCATCCCGGCGACGAGCGCCTCGGCGCCCTCGGCCACGGCCCGGCGGCCCTCGTCGGCGGTGTGAATCGACGCCACCACGGCGAGCCGTGCGCCGGCAAGCTCCCGCACCGCCGACGGTGGCAGGTCGCGGCGCCGCACGACGACGCCGTCGGCGCCGGCGGCCAGCGCCACGTCGGCGCGGCCGGTGACCCACACCGCCGCCATCGGCGGCAGGGCGAGTGCCACCAGCCGGAGGGTGAGCGCGCCGAGGGCGTCGGCGGTGCCCGACGGGAGGCGCGCCACCAGGCATGCGGCGGGGCCGGCGGCGGCAAACGCAGCGGCGCGCACGCCAAGATCATCACGCGCGGCCACCGCGTCGTCGGTCAACGCCAGCACGCGCGGCCAGGGCCTCATGAAAAGCGCCGGGGCGGCGCCTGCTGGCCGCGGAGCCACTCGGCAGCCGTCATGCGCCGGCGTCCCGACGGCTGGATCTCATCGATCGCCACGGCGTGGTGCTGTGCCACGTCGCCTGCCGCGACGAGCAGCTCGCCGCCGGCCGCGACGATGTCGCCCGGTGCCACCGCGGCACTGTCGGCCGGCAGCGGATGAAGCCGGGCGCCGAACATCTTGTACTCGTGGCCGTCGGCGCTGCTCCACGCCCCCGGTGCCGGATCCATCGCGCGGATGCGGCACGCCACCGACACGGCCGGTTCATCCCAGTGGATCCGGGCCGTCTCGCGGTCGATCCGCGGCGCCAGCGTGGCGTGGCGTTCGTCCTGGGGACGCGGTGCCTCGCCCGCCGCGACCAGCGGCAGTGCGTCGAGGAGTGCCGCCGCGCCCACTGTGGCGAGTCGCCGGAAGAGCGAACCGGTGGTGTCGCGCTCGCCGATCGGAATCCGGCGTTCCAGCCAGACGCCGCCGGTGTCGAGGCCCGCCTCGACGCGCATGATCGACACGCCGGTCTCGGCGTCGCCGGCAAGCAGCGCCCAGTGGATCGGTGCGGCGCCGCGCCACCGGGGAAGCAGCGACGCATGCACGTTGACGAAGCCGCGCGGCAGTTCGGTGAGCAGTGCGGTGGGGAGCAGGTGACCATACGCCACTACCACGCCGAGCTCGGCGCCGAGGCTGCGGACCTCGTGCGAGAAAGAGGTCGCCGCGGGGGCGGTCGGGCTGCAGCACGGGAAGTCCGGCCTGCAAGCGCCGCCACCTTGACGGGCGATGGCGCGAGGGTGGAGTGGGAGCGGCCGCGCGGGCGATCGGGTCGGGTGACGACGGCGGCGACATCGTTGCCGGCATCGAGGAGGGCGCGCAGGCTCGGAACGGCGAACTCGGGCGTTCCGAAGAAGATGACGCGCATCAGCCGCCGGCCTTCGACTCCTCGGGCGACGGCATGCCGGGTGAGTGCCTCGCCGCGGTGGTCCTTCTTCCAGCGGGAGACCAGGATCTGGCGCTTCATCGGCTTGAGGTGGTCGATGAACAGCACGCCGTCGAGATGGTCGATTTCGTGCTGCATCGCGCGAGCGACCAGGCCGGTCGGCGTCGAGACGGAACGCCGTGCCGTCTTCGTCGAGCGCTTCGAGGACGATCCGGCTCCGGACGGGTGACGTCGGCGTACGCCTCGGGAATGGAGAGGCAGCCTTCTTCCTTGGCGTCGCTGCCGGCGGGATCGACGACCCGCGGATTGATCATCGCGAAGGTCTGCCCTTCGGCGTTGATCACCGCGACCCGCCGTGCGACGCCGACCTGGTTGGCGGCGAGGCCGACGCCGTTTGCCGCCGCCATGGTGTCGAACAGGTCGTCGACCAGCGCGCGCAGCTCGTCGTCGACCGTCGGCGATCTCCTCGGCGCGCTGCCGCAGCACCGGCGAGCCAGTACAGGTGAATGTTGCGGACAGCCATCAGACCGGCGTCCCGGCGGCCTCTGGTCGCCGACCCGCACGATCCGGCCGCGCTCGACGACCAGCGTCGAGCCGCCGCTCTCGATGGTGAGCAGGGCGTCCTTGACGTCGCGCACCTTGCCGACAATGCCGCCGGCGGTGACGACTGTCGTCGCCCTTCTTGATGGCCGAGCATCGCTTCGGCCTTCTTGCGGGCCTGGCGCTCTGCGGCCGGATGAGCAGGAAGTAGATCACCGCGACCGATGCAGCGACCAGCTGGATGATCAGAACAGAGTCGGGCCTTCAGCGTTGCGCCTGCCGTTGGCGAAGTAACGCCGCCGCCAGTCGGCGGCCCAGGCGGTCAAAGGTCCCCGTCGAAGATCTGCTCGCGCGCCGTCTTCGGCGAGCCGGATCAGGAAGCGGAGTTGTGGATCGACACCAGCCGCGGGCCGAGGTGTTCTTCGGCGAAGAAACAGGTGCCGGATGTACGCACGGGAAAACCGCGCGCAGGCCTCGCAATCGCAATCTGGCATCGAGCGGTGCCCGCGTCGAGCCGCAGCGCCGCGCCCCGGACGTTGACCCTCCGTCGGCGGTCCAGGCGCTGCCATGGCGGCCGTTGCGCGTGGCGGCGACACAGTCGAACAGGTCGACGCCGCGCGCGATCCCCTCGAGCAGATTCGTCGGGAAACCCGACGCCCATAAGATAACGCGGCGATGCGCGCGGAAGTTCGGGTTCGAGCTGCCCAGCACCGGTGCATCGACTGGCCTTCGGTTCGCCCACCGAGAGCCCGCCGATGGCGATGCCGGTCCACGTCGCCGCGGGCGAGGATGCCTCCAGCGAGTCGCGCCGGAGCTCGGGCAAAGGTGCCGCCCTGCACGATCGGCCAGAGGGTCTGGCGCGCCGGGGCGTGGCCGCGAGCTCGTCGTGGCGGCGCCGGCGAGCGTGCCAGCCAGCGCAGGGTACGCTCCATGGCGTCGCGGGCGCCTGCTCGCGCGATGCCTGACCGCTGGACAGGTGGTCGAAGGCCATCGCCACGTCGGCGCCGAGGGTCCCACTGGATTTCCATGGCGCTGCTCGGGCGTCAGGCGTCGCAGTGCGCCGTCGACGTGCGAGACGAACTCGACGCCGTCCTCGTCCAGCTTGCGCAACGCGGTGAGCGAGAAGACCTGGAAGCCGCCGGAATCGGTGAGCATCGGCTTGTCGACCAGGTGGTGAAGCGATGCAGCCCGCCGAGGGCGCCGATGACCGCTTCGCCCGGGCGGAGGTGCAGGTGATAGGTGTTGCCGAGAATGATCTGGGCCCCGGCGCGTTCGGACTTCGGCCGGATGCAGGCCGCGCACCGCGCCGCGGGTGCCGACCGGCATGAAGCACGGCGTCTGCACCGCGCCGTGCGGCAGCACCAGCGTGCCGGCACGGGCGGCGCCATCGGTGGCGTCGAGGCTGAACTCGAACACTCAGCCGGTCGCCCGGAGGATCCGCTCCACCTGGCGGCGGTGGCGCAGGTCGTGACCCGCCGCCAGCCGGCGATGGAGTTCGACCGATTCGGGGCCGCGCTCGGAGTGGACGCCGTTGCGGCGCAGGTCGTCGACGCTGACGGTATGCCAGAGGGCCAGTTGCCGGCGGCGCAGCGCGGCGAACAGCGCCAGCGATTCGACCGGATCGATGGCGGCGTAGTCGAACCGGCGCTGCCATGCGACCTGGTCGTAGCCGTGAATCGGCGGTTCGTGCTGCGTCAACATCAACCGGAGCCGCCAGCCGTTGACCAGCTCGGCATCGGCAAGGTGTGCCAGCACTTCGGCGAACGACCACTTGCCCGGCGCCTCGGGCTGGCGCAGCTGCTCCGGCGAGAGTGGCGCCGCGCGTTCGGCGAGCCACGCCGGCGTCGCCGCGAGCACGCCCACCGGATCGGCGCGTCCGAGCAGTTCGAGGGTCTCGCGCACGTAGGGCGTGGCGTTGGCGGGGATGTCGGTCATGGTGGCCTCCTCAGACGACGCACATGGCGTCGCCATAGCTGTAGAACCGGTAGCGCTCCGCCACCGCGTGTCGGTAGGCGGCCATCGTCAGGTCGAAGCCGGCGAAGGCCGAAACCAGCATCAGCAGGGTGGACCGTGGCAAGTGGAAGTTGGTGATCAGCCGGTCGACCACGGAAAACCGGTAGCCGGGGGTGATCAGGAGCCCGGTGTCGCGGCTGCCGGCGCGCACCACGCCGCCGTGCTCCGCCGCGCTCTCCAGCGCGCGGACCACCGTGGTGCCCACCGCCCAGACATGCGCGCCACGGCCGCGCGCGGCGGCGATCGCCGTGGCGAGATCGGTGGGGATGGTGTAGCGCTCGTGGTGCATGGCGTGATCGGCCACGTCGCCCTCGACCGGCCGGAAGGTGCCGGGGCCGACCTCGAGGTCGAGTGACGCGATCACCACACCGCGCGACGCCAGCGTCGCCAGCAGGTCGGCGGTGAAGTGCAATCCGGCGGTCGGCGCGGCGACACTCCCCTCGCGCTCGGCGTAGACCGTCTGGTAGCGATCTTCGTCGTCGGCATCGGGCGGGCGCTCGATGTACGGCGGCAGCGGCAGCCGGCCGTAGCGAGCAATCGCTTCATGGTCCGGGAGGCCGACGAAGCGCACCCGCCGCATGCCGTCGGCATCGATCGCGATGATTTCGATGGCGGCGTCGGGTCCCAGGGTGACGCGGCGCCCCGGTCTCAGCGCGCGTCCCGGCGATCCCATCGCGATCCAGCTGCCGTCGGCCGCCGGATGGACCAGCAGCACTTCGGCCGGCGCGCCGCCGGGGCGCGTGCCGACGAGTCGGGCGTGGCGGACCCGGGTGGTGTTGATCACCAGGACGTCGCCGGGCGGAACCAGGTCGGCGAGGACGTCGAATCGCGCGTCACGGAACGTCGCGGCGGCGCGATCGACCACCAGCAGGCGCGACTCGCCGCGCCGTGGTGCCGGGTGCTGCGCAATCAGTTGGTCGGGGAGCGGGTAGTCGAAGTCGGCGGCGTGCCAGCGGGCGATCAGCCATCGAGCAGCGACGGCTGCGTCTCGCCGTCGCGCGGCGGCACGACTCCGAGGCGCCGGTAGGCATTGATGGTGGCGACCCGGCCCCGCGGGGTGCGCTCCAGAAAGCCCTGCTGCATCAGGTAGGGCTCGTAGACTTCTTCGACCGTCGACTGATCCTCGCCGATCGCGGCGGCGATGGTATTCACTCCCACCGGGCCGCCGCCGAACTTCTCGATGATGGTGCCGAGGATCCGGGTGTCCATGTCGTCGAGTCCGAACTCGTCGACGTTGAGTCGCTCCAGTGCGGCTGTCGCCACCGCGCCGCTGATGACGCCGTCGGCGCGCACCTCGGCATAGTCGCGGACCCGGCGCAGCAGCCGGTTGGCGACCCGCGGCGTGCCGCGCGCGCGGCGGGCAATCTCGGTGGCGCCGGTCGTTTCGATCGCGGACCTTGAGCACGTCGGCGGAGCGGAGCACGATGGCTGACGAGGTCTTCCACCGGATAGAACGAGAGCCGTTCGACCATGCCGAACCGCGCCCGCATCGGCGGGGTGAGGAGCCCGAAGCGGGTCGTCGCGCCGATCAGCGTGAAGCGTTCCACCGTCATCGGCAGCGTCTGCGCGTGCGGTCCGTCGCTGAGCCGGATGTCGACGCGGAAGTCCTCCATCGCCGGGTAGAGGAATTCCTCGAGCTGCGGCCGGAGGCGGTGGATCTCGTCGATGAACAGCACGTCGCCGGGGCCGAGGCCGGTGAGCAGGCCGACGAGGTCGCCGGGCCGCTCCAGCACCGGACCAGAGGTGGTGCGGCACTGGACGCCCATCTCGCGCGCGATCAGCATCGCCAGCGTGGTCTTGCCGAGGCCCGGGGGGCCGAAGAAGAGGATGTGGTCGAGCGCCTCGCCGCGCCGACGTGCCGCGTCGATCGCGATCTGCAGCGAGGTGCGGACCTGCTGTTGCCCGACGAACTCGTCGAGCCGCGACGGGCGCAGCGCCGCCTCGGTGCTTCCCTCGTCGGGAAGCGCCGCGGGCGTGGTCACCTCGACGCGGCGGTGCGGTCATCGGCGACGTCACGCCGCCGTGGCCAGCCAGCGCACCGGCCGCTCGGAGGGCCGCAGCACGTGCTCGGGGTGACAGGTGACGCAGCGGTCGGTGGCGGTGGTCGTGCACGGCCGGCACCAGCTTGCGGTTGGTGGCGCCGCAACGGGTGCATTGCCATTCCGCCGTCATCACGGGGTAGTCGGTCTTCCACATCGATCACTTCCTCGTCAGGTTGCGTCAACGCGCGCCGGATGACGGCGCTGGTTTCCTGCTCGGCGCCGGCGTCGAGCACGGCGCGGACCGCGGTCTCGGCGGCGGTCGCGGTGAAGCCCAGGTCCCACCAGCGCGCGGACCGCGGCGGCGGCGGGCGCCGGCACCTCGTCGGGGCCCGGTGCCGTTGCCGGAAGATCGTCGAAATGGTCCGCCAATTCGAGCGCGATCCGTTCCGCCTTCTTGCGTCCGATGCCGGCGACGCTCGCCAGCGCGGCGAGGTCCTTGTCGCGAATGGAGCGGACGGCGCGATCGGCGCCGAGGGTCGACAGGATCGCGAGGGCCAGGCGCGGTCCGACCCCGCTCGCCGAAAGCAGGCGTCGGAACACCACCCGCTCGCCCGGGGCGTCGAAGCCGAAGAGGAGCCAGCTCGTCTTCGCGCACCACCAGTTCGGTGTGCAGGTGCACGGTCTGCGCCGGCGGCCGGAAGCCGCTCGAAGACACCCAGCGGCACCTGGAGCAGGTAGCCGGTGCCGCCGGGCGTCTCGACGACGATTCCGTCGGGCTCCCGGGCGACGAGGGTCCCGCGAATCGAGGCGATCACGGCCGGGCCAGCGCGAAGCGGAGCCGCGGCTCGGCGCGGAGCAGTTGGGTGAGCGCGATCGCGACGCCGTCGGCGGCGTCGGCCGGTGCGCGGCGCGGCCGGCAAGGCGCAGCAGGCGCGTCACCATGGCACCGACCTGCGGCTTGGTCGCCGCCCCGGTGCCGGTCACCGCCCGCTTGACCTCGGCGGGCGAGATCTCGGCGATCGCCACGCCGGCGCGGGCGGCGGCCAGCAGCACCACGCCGCGGGCGTGGCCCAGGACCAGGGCGCTGCGGGCGTTGCGCCCGTGGAAGAGGCCCTCGACCGCCACCACATCGGGGTGGTGGCGCTCGAGCAGGGTGGTGAGCGCGTCGAAGATGAGTGGCGAGCCGGTCGGCGAGCGGTTCGATTGGCGTGGGTGCGCACCACGCCGCACTCCACCAGCGGCCGCGTTTGCGCCGGCCCGGCCGGCGACGACGCCGTAACCCAGGATCGCCGTTCCCGGATCGATGCCGAGCACGGTCAGCGATCCCTGCGAGGTCAGGCGCCGGCCTCCTCGAGTTCGACGCGCGTCGACGTCGAGGTTGGTGAAGACCTTGGAGACGTCCTCGAGTTCTTCGAGCAATTCGATCAGCTTGAGCAGGCGGTGCGCCGTCGACTCGAATCCAGTTGCACCAGGTTGCGCGGCAGCCATGACGATGTCAGCCGATCCGAGCTGGTAGCCCCGGGCCTTCAGCGCGTCCATGACGGCGTGAAAGGTGGTCGGGTTCGGTGGTGACGACGTAGTTGTCGCCATCGACGGTAAAGTCGGTGGCTCCGGCGTCGAGGGCATCCTCCATGGCGCGGTCTTCCGGGACACCGGCGACCGGGAGCGCGATCTCTCCCCGCCGGTCGAACATCCACGCCACCGAGTTGGCGGTGCCGAGGTTGCCGCCGTTGCGCGAAAAGGCGTGGCGGATCTCCGCCACGGTCCGGTTGGCGTTGTCGGTGGAGCCTTCGACGAGGATCGCGGCGCCGCCCGGTCCGTATCCCTCGTAGGTGATCTCCTCGTAGGCCGCGCCGCCGAGCTCGCCGGTGCCCTTCTTGACGGCGCGGTCGATGTTGTCGTTCGGCATGTTGGCGGCCTTGGCATCGTCGATCGCCTTGCGGAGACGGGGGTTGCCCGTCGGATCGCCGCCACCCGCCTTGGCCGCCACGGTGATCTCGCGGATCAGCTTGGTCCACGCCTACGCCCGGCTTGGTATCGGTCACCGCCTTCTTCCGCTTGATCTGCTTCCACTTGCTGTGTCCCGCCATGCATCTCCTCCCGGCAGTCGCTCGCCGGGATCATAGCCGCCGCGGCAGGGCGCGGCAACGCGACCGCGCTTGCCCCGGCCCGGTCGAGCGCTGTACGGTTCCCGCCATGTCTACCCGCTCGATCGCCGCGGCGCTGATGATGGCGCTCGCCACCGCGGCCTGCCAGCATCACCAGCCCGATGCCGGACTCGCCGCCCCTCGGCTCCGTGTTGCCGAACATTCCCTTCCCGCCCGATGCCCAGCCGGTGGGGCAGAGCAGCGGCAAGGACGCCACCCAGCTGGTGTTTCTCTCCAGCGACTCGCCCGATTCGGTGGCGGCGTATTACCGCCGGGTTCTCGCGAAGGCGCCGTTCCAGCTGGTGAACGAGACCACCAGCGGGAAGAGCACCATCTTCTATGCCGAACAGAACGGGCCGTCGATGTGGGTGACCGTCGAGCCGACCGGCACGGCGGGGTCGAAGGTGACCATTGCCGGCGCCGTGCAGGCCGATTCCACCGCGGGCAAGCAACCGGCGCACTGAGCTCAGCGCCGCGCCGCGCTCCGCCGTTCAAAGACCAATCGCGCCGCCTGTGCCACCGCGTCTGCCGCGTCGGGGCCGATGGCGTCGCGCGCCGGCGCAACGAGCTGCGTCAGGGCAATGCGCGGGGCGTCGGCGCCGGCCTGCCCGAGGTGTGACAGCGCCGCGGTGAGTCCCCGGGCCAGCGGCCGCGAGACGGCAAGCGGTGCGAGACGCTGGCGCAGCAGGGTGGCCCGGAGCTGATCGGTCCTGGTGCCTGACGGATCGGCACTCCCCATGTCGAGCGCCGCCCGCACCACCAGCCAGAGCGCAAAGAGTCCCTCCCGCACCGGTCCCCGTTCGGCACGGCGTTCCAGCTCCAGCAGCGCGATGAGCGGTGGATCCCAGTCACTCACGGCAGGAACCGCGAGACGGCGGCGAGCACCGGCTCGGGGGCAAGGTCGACGAGACAGCGGTGATGGCCAAGCGGGCAGGTCGGTCCGCCATGTGAGGAACAGGGGCGACAGGAGAGGTCGTGCTCCACCACCTCGGCGGCGGCGTGATACGGGAAGAAGCCGAACTGGCGGACGGTGGGACCGTAGAGACCCACCACCGGCGTGCCGACCGCCGTGGCGAGGTGCAGCACGCCGGTGTCGCCGACCACAACCACGCGCGAGCGCCGGAGCAGGGCGGCGGTTCCGTCGAGCGGAAAGCCACCGGCGGCGTTGAATCCGTGCTCACCGGCGGCGGCCGCGACATTGGCGCCGTCCGGTTGTTCGGCGGCGCCGCCAAGCACCAGCACGTCGGCGTGATCGCCCAGGGTGGCGGCGAGCGACAGCCAGTGGTCGAGCGGCCATCGCTTGGTGAAGTGGGCTGCGCCGATCGCGAGGGCGACGATCGGCCGGTCGCGCCCCACGCCGGCGCCGGCCAGGAAGTTGTCGGCGGCCTGCTGCGTCGCGGGCGGGACGACGAACTCGAGGCCCGCGCCGTCCGGTGTCACGTCGAGCCCGCGGGCAGCGTGGAAGTAGCGTTCGGCCACCGGCGCGAGGGAGCCGCCGAAACGGCGGCGACTGCGGATGATGATCGCGCGGCGGAGGCGGTGCTTGGGGTAGCCGGTCCAGTGCCCGCCGACGAGGCGGCGGAGGGCGAGCGACCGGAGCGAGCCGTGCAGGTCGAGGCGGTGGGTCCAGTCCCGGGAGCGGAGCCGGTGCGCCAGCTGGCGCAGCGAATCGCCGCGCCGCCAGGTGACCAGCTCGGTGAGGTGGGGATTGTCGCGGAGGGTGACCGCCATGTCGTCGCGGACCACCATCGTGATGCGTGCCCCGGGATGGCGGGTCCGGATGGCCCGCAGCAGCGGCGTGGTCAGCAGCAGGTCGCCGATCGACGAGAAGCGGACCGCGAGGATGTCGGGGTGCCGGGATTCCACGGCCGGAATGTAAGACGCCGCCGGGTTTCGCGGCGCGCTGAGCGGGACAACCTTACTTTACCGCCATGGCAAGGCCGCGCAGCGTGCTCTGGGTCGATGACGAGATCGAGACCCTCGATTCCCAGGTGCTCTTCCTGCGAGCAGCAGGGCTTTACCGTCGAGCGTGCCGCCAACGGCGACGATGCGCTGGCGCTGCTGCGCCGCCAGCCCTACGGCGTGGTGCTCCTCGACGAACAGATGCCGGGCACTCGCGGGCTCGACCTGGTGCCGCAGCTGCGCGCCGTCGACGCCGGCATGCCGGTGGTGATGGTCACCAAGTCGGAAGAACCCGAGACGCTGCGCGACGCGATCGGCGCGGAGATCTCCGACTACCTGACCAAGCCGGTGAATCCGCGCCAGGTGTTGTCGGTGGTGCTGCGGCTGGTCGAAGGCGACCGGATTCGCCAGCAGCGGTTGTCTCGCGATTTCGTGACGCGCTTCCGCGACCTCGAAGGACGCCGTGGCGAAGTGCTTGCCTGGCGCGAGTGGGTCGAACTGGTGGCCGAGCTCGGCGCAATGGGAGGTGCAGGCTCGGGCGCCGCCGACGAGCCGGGGCTGCAGGAGGCGCTCCGGACGCTGCAGTCGGCGATGCGCCACGACTTTGCGCGCTTCGTCGCCGCCGCCTACCCCCGCTGGCTGGCCGAGCGGGGTGCGGATCGGCCGCCGCTGTCGGTGGACGTCGTGTCGGAGTTCGTCCGACCGACCCTCGAGGCGCACGGCAGAGTGATGCTGGTGGTGGTGGACTGCCTGCGGCTCGATCAGTGGGCGATGATCCGGCCGCTGGTGGAACGCGTACTTCGACATCGAGGTCGACCACTACTTCTCGATCCTGCCGACCGCCACGCCGTACAGCCGCAACGCGATCTTCTCGGGGCTCTACCCGGCGGAGATGGTCGCGCGGCATCCCGGACTGGTGGGACGAACACGAGGAGGCGTCGCTCAACGCGCACGAGGCCGCGCTGCTCAGCGAGCAGTTGCGCGACCTCACCGGGCACGACGTCCCGGTGCAGTACGAGAAGGTCTTCTCCGCCGCCGATGGCGAGGCGATGCTGCAAGCCGCCTCTCGGGCGCACCTTGCCCGCGACGGCGTCACTGCGCTGGTGTTCAACTTCATCGACCAGCTGACGCACGGCCGGACCGAGAACGACGCGCTCTTCGAAGTGGCGCGCGACACCGACCGCGCTGCGCTCGCTGACCCGCACCTGGTTCGAGCGTTCGGCGCTGCTCGAGGCGCTGAAGGAAGCGGAGCGGCGGCGGGTGCCGGTGCTGCTGACCACCGATCACGGATCGATCCACTGCCACACGCCGGCGACGGTCTTTGCGCGCCGCGACGCCACCGCCAACCTGCGCTTCAAGTTCGGCGAGGACCTGCGGGTCGAGGACCCGGCGACGGCGGTGGTGGTCGACGACCTGGCGGCGTGGGGGCTGCCGCCGCGCACCGCGCACACCCGGCTGCTGCTGGCGACCGACGATCGCTTCTTCGTCTATCCCACCAAGCTGCGCGAGTACCAGGCGCGGTATCGCGGCGCGTTCCTGCACGGCGGGGTCTCGCCGGAGGAAGTGGTGCTGCCGATTGCGCTGCTGACGCCGAGGCGCGGCTGAAGCGCGACAGCGGTGCGCCGCCGGCTCTTCGGGCTGCTGCGGCCGCGCGCCGGGCTGCTCTCCGGTGGGCTCGCCGCGGCGTTCGTCGGCTCGACCCTCGACGCGGCGGTGGTCATCTTCCTGGCGCCGCTGCTGCAGCAGCTGTTCGGCACCAGCGGCGTCCTGGGCGCCGGCGGCACCACCCTGCAGGCGATTCCTCGACCGGCTGCTCGGCCCGCTGCTGCACGGCGCGTCGGCGGGCGCGGCAATCTTCTGGCTGGTGGTCCTCTTTCTCGGCACGCTGGTCCTCAAGAACCTCGCCAGCTATGTGGCGGCGTACTTCTCGGTGCTGGTGCAGGAGGGGATGGTGCAAGCGACCTTCGCGCCCGGCTCTACGACCACCTGCTGCGCGTCGACCTCGGCATCTTCCAGCGCACCCGCGGCGGCCAGCTTGCCGCCGCGATGGTCAGCCGACGCCGACCAGGTCAAGCTGGTGGTCGTGGCCGTGCTCGCCGCGTTCTTCCAGAACTGCGTGATGATCGCTCACCACCATCGTGCTGATGCTGGCGCTGTCGGTGCGGCTGACGCTGCTGGTGCTGGTGCTGGCGCCGCTGCTGGTGTTCGGCGTGCGGATGCTGGCTCAAGCGGCTCGAAGCGCCACGCGCAGGCGTTTGCCCACGAGCGCGGCGAGCTGACCGCCACGGTCACCGAGCGGCTCGGCGCCATGAAGCTGATCCGCGCCTTCGGCGCCGAGGCCGGCGAAGCGAGCGGCGTTCGCCGACCCAGGCCAACCGCTATCGCAAGTGGATACGTCCGCACCCAGCGCTTCGCGCTGCTCACCTCGCCGGTGAGCGAGCTGTTCGGCGGCGCGATCGATCATGCTGATGCTCTGGGCGGCCGCGAACCAGGCCGTCTCCGGCGTGTGATGAGCGGCGAGTATGACGGTGGTGTTCGTCGTCGCCGCGCTGCGGGTGATGTCGCCGCTGAAGGCGATCACCCAGGTGCCCGCCCAGCTGGCGTCGCCGAGGCGAGCGCCGCGCGGATCTTCGACCTGCTCGACACGCCGGCGGCCGAGGTCGACCCGCCGGGTGCCCGCGCGGCCGACTTCGCAGCGCGAGCTGGTGTTCGACCACGTCACCTTCGGCTACGATCACGGCGGCGCCGGTGCTGCAGCGACATCTCGCTTCGCGGTGCGCAAGGGCGAGGTCGTGGCGCTGGTGGGACCGAGCGGGGCGGGGAAGACCACGATGCTGGAACTGGTGCCGCGCTTCCACGAGCCGCACCGCGGGGCGGTGCGGCTCGACGGCGTGCCGCTGGCCGAGTCTGACCCGCGCCTCGCTGCGGTAGTTGATTGCGGTGGTGAGCCAGGATACCGTGCTCCTCCACGACACCGTGCGGCGCCAACATCGCCTAGGTGGCCGGCGGCGAGCGACGCCCAGGAAGAAGTGCGCGCGGCCGCCGCGCGGCCAACGCCCACGAGTTCATCGCGAGCGCTCCCGAGCGGGCTATGGTACCGCTGCTCGGCGAACGGGGCACGCGGTTGTCCGGCGGCCAGCGGCAGCGGATCGCGATTGCGCGCGCGCTGCTGCGCGACGCGCCGATCCTGATTCTCGACGAGGCCACCAGCGCGCTCGACACCGAGTCGGAGACTGCTGGTGCAGGAGGCGATCGAGCGGCTGATGCGGCGACCGCACCGTGCTGGTGATCGCCCATCGCCTCGCCACGGTGCGCGACGCCGACCGGATCGTGGTGCTCGACGACGGGCGCGGTGGCCGAAGCGGGAACACATGCCGAACTGCTGGCGCACGGCGGGCTCTATCGCCGGCTGCACGATCTGCAATTCTCCGCGGCCGAGGTGACGACGTGAGCGCTGAGCGCAGCATTCTCTTCATCGCCGAATTCGACGACGTGTCACCATGCCCACGTCGGCCCAGCAGCCGCCGTGCGCTGGAGCGGCTCGAGACCGCGGGTGGCCACCTTCGACCTGCGCGCTCGGCCCTCGCTGCTTGGCCCGGTTCCGCGCCGGCGACTGTGCCGCACCGGATCGAGCGCGCTGCTCGACGAGGCCGACCCCGAGCTCGTGGTGGTGGTCGGCGGCGACGCGCTCGACGAAGCGACCGGTCGACCGGCTGCGGGGCCGGGCCCGGGCACGGTGGATCAACTGGCTCCCCGACGACCTCCGGTCGGTGTCCAGGCCACGGCGCTGGCCCGTCCCTACGACGGCATCTACGCCGTCGGCACCGACGTCGCCGCCGAGATCGCCGAACGCCTCGGCCGCACCGTCGACGTGCTGGCGTTCGCCGCCGATCCCTCGGTGTACCGACCGATCCGCACCAGGGACCAGTACCGCGCGAACGTCGTCTTTGCCGGCACCGCCACGCCGCGCCGCGAGCGGATCCTCGCCGAGCTGGTGGAGTTCGGACTCGCCATCTGGGGCCCGGGATGGCGGCAAGACCTCGCTGCGCGACTACTGCCGCGGCGAGGTGCCGAGCACCGCCGCCTACGTCAAGGCATACGCCGGGGCCACCGTCGCCATCAACATCCACCACGTCGCGGTCGAGAACGACCCGCGCGAAGCGTCGTGCAACCAGCGGCTGTTCGAACTCGCCGCGATGGGCGATCGCACAGGTGGTCGACGACCGCGGCGACCTGCCGCGCTACTTCGAGGAAGGACGCGAGGTGCTGGTCTTCCACGACCTCGGCGAGCTGCGGGCACAGGTCCGCGAGCTGGTGGAGAACCCCGCCGAAGCCGAGCAGCTCGGCCAGGCGTCGCGGGCCCGGCTGCTGCAGGACCATACGTACATGCATCGCATGCGGCAGCTGTTGCTGGATCAGCCGGTCAGGCAGAAGATCGAAGACTGAAAGACGCCCACAGCTGACCGCCCCGAACGCGGGATTCGGCGCGCACGGGAAGGGCGGCATGGCACCGGGGCCCGACGCCGCAAGGCGCGGCGGTAGCGCATGGCGAGTCTCGCACGCCGGGCCGTGGGCTTCAGGCTCAAGGCGCTCTTCCGGTCACTTCCCGATAGACCTCCCGATACCCCTCCGCCATGGTCCGGTGCGTAAACCGCGTCAAGACGTTCTCCCGGATCGCCTCCGGGTCGAGCGCATCGAGCGCCGGTCTTGCCGCCACCAGCTCGTCGAGCGTGTCGGCCAGGGCGCCGCTCGACGGCGTGACGATCTCGGGCAGCGCGCCGCGCGGCGTGGCGAGCACCGGCGTGCCGCTGACCATCGCCTCGATCGCGACGAGGCCGAACGGCTCGTGCCACTGCCCCGGCATCCAGAGGCAGGCGGCGCGCGCCAGCAGCTCGCGCTGGCGCTCCCCGGCGACGCGGCCCAGCCAGCGCACGCCGCGCAACGGCAGCGGACGGCGACCCCCCGCCATGTCGATGGGCCGGCCGGCACGGCGCGCGCCGCGAACCGCCCACTGCCATCCCTTCACCGAATGCAGCCGGCCGAGATAGAGGTCGCGGGGCCCCTTGACGGGCTCGAAGCGATAGTCGGCGGGATCGAGCCCGTTGTGCACCCACCGCGCAATGCCGTGGCGCGCGGCGTGATCGCGCGACAGGGCGATCGTCGCGGCGTCGACGCCCGCCGCGGGCGGGCGGTTGCCGTGCAGCGTCCAGACGAACGGGATGTCGCGCGGCGGATGGCTGAGCGGCACGTGGGCGTGCAGCACGTCGGCGCCGCGGGGAATCAGCGGGGCAAGGTCGGGTCCGCCGGGGCGATTGGCGGTGCGGCGATCGATGGGAATGACGGTGGCTTCGGGCACCACGCTGCCGGCACCGGCGATGAGCGTTACCTGCACGCCCGCCTCCGCCAGCCCACGCGCCAGCCAGACGACGACGCGCTCGGTGCCGCCGTATCCGCGCACCGGCAGGCGATCGGGGTGATAGAGGACGACGTGCACCGGGTAATATTTCCCTGATGGCGCAACCGTCGCTAGCGGGATTCACCATTGTGCGCAACGCCACCCGGCTCGATTTCCCGCTCGAGCCGAGCCTCCGGTCGCTGCTGCCGATCGTCGACGAACTGGTGGTCAACGTCGGCGCGTCTGACGATGACACCCGGGAGCGGGTGGCGGCGATTGGCGATCCGAAGCTCCGGATCATCGACAGCGTCTGGGACCGGTCGCAGGGCACGGCGATGCTGGCCCACGAGACCGATCGCGCGCTCGCCGCCTGCCGCGGCGACTGGGCGGTCTGCATCCAGGCCGACGAGGTGCTGGCGACCGGTGCGGCGGAGCGCCTGCGCGAGACGATCGTGCGCTGCCACGCCGACCGTCGGGTCGAGGGCGTCGTGGTGGACTATCTCCATTTCTACGGCGGCTTCGAGACCATTGCCCGGAGCCGCAAGTGGTATCGCCGCGAGGTGCGCGCCGTGCGGCTCGGCGTCGGAGCGCACGCCTACCGCGACGCGCAGGGCTTCCGGATCGGCCCGGACGACCGGCGGGTGGTGGCGGTGCGAAGCGGTGCCACGATGCTGCACTACGGCTGGGCGCGTCCCGCCGCCGCCATCGATGCGAAGCGCGCCGAAGACGCCCGGGTGGAGCCGGGACGCTTTGCCGCGGCGACACCCCGCGCGGTGCCGTGGGTGCCGGGGCTCGCCCCGTTCCGGGGGAGCATCCGGCGGTGATGCGGGAGTGGATTGCGGCGCGGCAGGGAAGTCACCCGGCCGTCGAACCGTTTCGCTTTCGCGGCGAATACCTGCGCTTTGCGCTGTCGGGCGCGGTGGAACGGCTCACCGGCTGGCGGCCCTTCGAGTTCCGCAACTACACGCTGACAGCGCCGCGTTAGCGGAGCGGGTACTCCTCGCCGCGCAGCAGGAGCCGCAGGCGGTGATCGTAAGTGTGATGCGCCAGGGCATGGGCGCGGCCGCGGTCCGCCATGGCGCGGCGCCGCTCGGGATCGGCGAGCAGTGCGCGGACCTGCTCGACACACTCGTCCGGCGATCGGTACCAGAGACAATGCTCGCCCGGCGTCGCGAACTGCTCGATCCCGGCGACATGTTCGCCGACGTAGGCACCACCGCCCGCCATGATGCGCCACATCCGGTCGGACGCCGAGGCGTAGTCGTCGTGCTGCGCCGGGAGCGCGCTGGCACCGAGTGACACGGCGGCGCCGGCAATGACCTGGGCCAGGCGCCGGCCATGCACCGCCGGACCGACCACTGGAAATGGCGGACTGACATTGTCCCATCCCGGTCCCCGCACCTGCAGCCGGCAGGCGGCCGCGACGGCCTGCAGCACCGGCCAGCGGTAGGGATACGGTCCCGATCCGACGAACGAGACGTCGCAGCGATACTCGGGCCGCGTGTCGGGTGACGGCACGTCGCGTTCCGGCGCCATTGCCTGCGGCAGGAAGCGCACCACCGGAACGCCCTGGTCGCGGTACCACTGGCGTTGCCCGGCATACGTCAGGTAGAGCGTGCCGCAGGCGCGCGCCAGCTCCAGCACGCCGTCCTGCGCCACTGGATCGACGTGCCACATCACCGCCGTGCGATTCCGGAACAGCCGGCGCAGCCGCTCGAAGCCGAGCAGCTGCGCTTCGCGGGTGCAGAGGATGATGTCCGGTTCGAAGCGCTCGATGGCCGCCGCCAGCATCGGCGCGGCCAGCTGCTTGATCCGCTGTCGCCAGTGCAGCACGTCGAACACCCGGCTCTGCAGGCCGAGACGGTTGGCGGCGTTGGCGTATGCGGCCTCGTCGCGCCACCGCGCCCACGCACCCACCACGGCGAGACGGCGATACGGCCACTGCGACTCATCGGACATGGCAGGGATGTAGTGGGCGCCCATGCCGGTCGCAAGGGATGCGGCGGGCGCCTAGACTTGGACCATGCACGACGTGCTCTTCGCCTACGAGTTCCCTCCGATGGTCGGTGGCATTGCCCGATGGATGGAGGCGCTGGCGCTGGTCTCGCCGCCCGGCTCGCTCACGGTCTCCACCGGCCGCGTTCCCGGTGCGGCTGCCAGCGACGCCCGGCTGCCGAATCCGGTCGACCGGATAGCCGTGCCGTCGCAGCGGCTCCGCACCGTGCAGGGGCTGGTGCGCTGGGCGGGACGGGCGGCACGCCTCGCCGCCGAGCCGACCGCGCGCTTCGCGTGGTGCGACACGTTCCGTCCGGCCGGCTACGTCGCGCATCACGCCTGGCGACTCCACCGCCTGCCGTACGGATTCCTGGTGCACGGCAACGACGTGCTCACCCTGCGCCTCAAGCTCGATCGCGCCGGACTCAAGCGACGGATGCTGCAGCAGATGCTCGGCGACGCCGCGATGTTTGTCGCCAATTCGCACTGGACCGCGACGCAATGCAGCGAACTGTTGCGCCGGGTCGGCGCCGGCCGGGCGGCCGATGGCGTGCGCGTGGTGGCGCTGGCGACTGACCCGCTACGCTGGCGCCCCGACGCCGCGGGAGCGGAGGCGTTCCGGGTGGCGCGGCACCTCCCGGCGGGGCGGTGGCTGGTGACCGTCGCGCGGCTGGTGCCGTACAAGGGCATCGACACCGCCATCGCAGTGCTCGCCCGGCTCGCCCCCACCCACGCCGACCTGCACTACCTGGTTGTCGGGCGGGGCCCGCAGCACGACGTGCTTCGCGCCCGGGCCGAGCAGCTCGGGGTTGCCGACCGGGTCCACCTGCTCACCGATGTCGACGATGCCGAGTTGCCGCGCGCCCTCGCGCTGGGCGAGGTCTATCTGGGCCTCACCCGGCAGACCGCGGTCGATGTCGAGGGGTTCGGCCTGGCATTTCTCGAGGCCGCCGCCAGCGGCCTTCCGGTGGTGGCCGGGGCGACCGGCGGGATTCCCGACGCCGTCGCCGATGGGGAAACCGGTGTGCTGGTCGACCCCGAGTCGGTCGGCGACGCGGCCGACGCTGTCGCCGCTCTCCTCCTCGACAGCGCGCGCGCCCGGCGGATGGGCGACGCCGGGCGCGAACGGGTGCTGCGGGATTTCACCTGGCCGCGGGTCGTCGCCGACCTGCGCCAGATCGCGGCCCGGCTGGGCCGGGCTCCGCGCTAGAGCGTGTAGCCGATGACGACCGACAGGGCGCGGTTCTTGAGCGAGATGGCACCCGCGCCGACTTCTTCCGACACATTGCGCAGACCGATGTCGTAGCGGACCGAGAGCAGCGCTCGCTTGATGTCGATGCCCGCTCCGATCATCAATCCCATGTCGAACGACTTGAACCCGGTATGCTGGCCGAGCGACTTGCACGCGGCGCTGCCACTCAGGTCGGTGCCGCTGTAGCTGTCGGTGCACGACGACTGGATGGCCAGCGACGGTCCCGCGGTGAGGAACGAGTGCGGCAGGCTTCGCCGCGCCAGCGTCCAGCGGAAGAGCAGCGGCACCTCGAAGTAGTTGAGCGACACGTCGTCGGTGACGCCATCGGACTCGGTGAACTTGCCCCCTTTCTGGATGTACATCAGCTCGGGAGCGAAGGAAAAGTGCGGCGAGAAGTCGTGGTCGATCGCGACGCCTACCGAGATGCCCGCCGAGGTGTTGGTGGCGAGTCCCTTGTCGGACGTCCGCAGGGTCGCCGAGACGAAGCCCACCTCCACGGTGGCGTGGGTCTGCGCCGCGAGCGGAGCCGCAAGCAGTGCCGATGTGGAGAGGGTGACCCAGAGCGTGCGCATGGTGATCCTTTCAGGTCGAAACACGCGGGAAACAGCGACGCGCCTTCCATAGATAGCAGCGCCGGTCCGTGGTGCAACGGCGCGCGGCGCTCTTAGCTTTCCGCCATGCCTTCTCCGGCGGTCGACGCGGTTCGGAATCGGTGGCGGCGCGATCCCCTGTTCCGCGTCGGCGCGGTGCTGGTGGCACTGGTGGTCGCCGCCGCGGTCCTTGCGCCGTGGCTGGCTCCCCACGATCCGCTCCGCGGCGACCTCGCCCGCGACTCCCTGGCGCCGCCGGGCGGGCGATTCCTCCTCGGCGCCGACGAGCAGGGGCGGGACATCCTCTCCCGGATCCTCTTCGGTGCGCGGATCTCGCTCCTGGTGGGGGTGGTCTCGCAGGTGGTGGCCGTCTCGCTGGGACTCACCCTCGGCCTGTTGGCGGGATATTATCGCCGCTGGGTGGATCACCTGGTGATGCGCCTCGCCGACATCACGCTCGCCTTTCCCAGCCTGTTGCTGCTGATCGCGGTGGCGGCCGCCGTCCGCCCGTCGCTGCCGGTGATCTTCGTGGTGATCGGCGCGGTGGGATGGGCTGGTGTGGCCCGGCTGGTTCGGGCGCAGGTGCTGGTGCTGGAGCAGAGCGGCTTCGTGATGGCGGCACGGGCCCTCGGCGCCACCGACCGCCGGATCATGGTGCGGCACCTGGTGCCGAACGTTCGGGCGGCGGTGATCATCACCGCAACACTCGGAATGGCCGGCGCGATCATGGCCGAGGCGGCGCTGTCGTTCGTCGGGCTCGGGGCGCAACCGCCGACGCCGAGCTGGGGGGCGATGGTGGCCGAAGGGCGCGACCTGTTGCGCGTGGCGCCGTGGGTGTCGGTGGCGCCCGGTGTGGCGGTGGGAGTGGCGGTGCTGGGCTTCAACCTCGTGGGTGACGCGCTGCGCGAAGCGCTGGACCCGATGCTGGGACGGAACCGATGACCGACTTCGACGATCTGCGCCGCACCGAGTTCGCCGCCCTCGACGGCGGCGGCGTCTACCTCAACGCGGCAAGCACCGGACCGGTGCCGTCGCGCAGCCAGGCCGTGCTCTCCGCCTGCAACCGCGATCGCGGCCGCCCGGCGATGTGGCCGGTGGAGCGGATCAACGCGGTGCTCGACGAAGCGCGCTGGCTCGCGGCGCGGCTGATCAACGCCGGCGAAGACGAGATCGCGCTGATGCCGAACACCACCACCGGCGTCAATGTCGCCGCGCGCGCCCTGCCACTCGAGGCTGGCGACGTGGTGCTCACCTTCGACGGCGAATTCCCCACCAACGTCTACCCCTGGCTCGCGATGGCGTCGCGCGGCGTCGTGCTGGAACGCCTGCCGCGCACGGCGGCCGGGTGGCCCGACGAGGCGGCGCTGTACCAGCGCCTCGAACACCCCGCGGTCAAGGCGGTGTCGGTCTCGCTGACCCAGTTCAGCAACGGCTACACGGTCGACCTGGAACGCCTCTCGCGCGCCACCAGGGCGGCGGGGAAGTGGTTGGTGGTCGACGCCATCCAGGGGCTGGGGCATGTGCCGGTCGACGTGCAGCGCACGCCGGTGGATTTCCTGGCCTGCGGCGGTCAGAAGTGGCTGCTGTCGCCGTGGGGAACCGGGTTTCTCCATGTGCGGCGCGATCTCTGCCAGCGCTTCGAACCGACCTTCGCCGGCTGGGCCGCCTTCCGGGGGACCGACGACTACACCCGCCTCACCGCCTACGATCCGCACCCGTGGGACGACGCCCGCCGCTTCGAGGTGCTCACCTTCCCGGTGCAGGACTTCGCGGCGTGGAATGCATCGGTCGGCCTGCTGCTCAGTGTGGGGATCACGGCGGTCGGGAAGCACATTCAGGCGCTCGAGGAGCCGGTCGTCGAATGGGCCCGGATGGCTGGCGCGGAGGTGACGTCACCACTCGACGAGCACCGGTCGGCAATCCTCTGCATCCGGCCGCGGGGCGACGTGCGCGAAGCCTACGCCCGCCTGCAGCAGCACGGGGTGCACTGCTCGCTGCGGGAGGGGTCGCTGCGGTTGAGCCCGCACGTCTACAATCGGGTCGATGAAATGACCGAGGTGGTCCGGGCGCTCGCCGGATGAGCGAGCTCGAGCTGTCGATCGAACCTTCCGCCCTCGTTCCCGACGGCGGCGGATGGTCGGCGCAGCTCGCCAGCGACGGCGATGGAACCAGCCGGCTGGAGGTGCGGCAAGCAGTGTCCGGCGCGGCCGCGGTGCTCGACGGCCCGGCGTTTGCCGCGTTGCCGGCGGTGATGCGTCGCGGCGGCACGCTTCACGTGGCGGGCGCGCTGACGCGGGGCGCGTTGCGCAACCTCATCGAGATCAGCGAAGCGTGGCACGACTGGCGCCCGGGCGCGTTCCACCGCATCGAGGTCAGCGCCGCGACAATCGTCGATGCGCGCGCCGCCGCGCCGCGGCGCGCCGCGGTGTTCGCCTGGTCGGGGAGCCTGCGGTCGGTCTACTCGCTGCTGCGCAATGTCGACGGTTCGATTCCCGGGGCATTTCAGGTGGCCGGCGCGGTCTGGGTCAGCGGCTGTCACGCCGTCGACGGCGACCTCCCGCCGGCACGCATCGAGGTGCTGCGCGGTCTGCTCGCCGACCGCGGAGTTCGGCTGGGATGCGTGCAGCTTCGCCAGGCGGGCGGTGCGTGGCTCGACGAAGCCGTCGGGCCGATGTCGCTGATCGCCGCCGCTCTGCACGCGCTGGCACCGCGCCGCACCGTGGCGGTACACGGGCGTGACCGGCAGCTTCGCTCGCAACTGCGCTTTCCGCGTCCCGGCCCCGAGCTCCCTGACCTCTGGTCGGGTGATGCCTCGACGATCCGCGCCGACGGTGGCGGCATCACACCTCCGGCGATGGCGCTCGCGGTGGCCCGTCACCCGGAGCTGGTGCCGTGGGTTTCCGGTTGCCGCCGCCGCTCCCGCCTCGCCCCGGCATGTGGTCGTTGCGACGACTGCGTGCTCACGGCGCTGGCGTTCGTTGCCGCGGCGGTTGTTCCGCCGGGCCCCGCGATGCCGATCACCGCGACGCGCATCGCACGCCTGGCGCTGCGTACCCCCGAGCACGCCGCATTCGCCGAAGAGGTCCTCGGCGACTGGCGGGACGGCCCGCGCCACCTGCGGCGCGCCCTCTCCGCGCGCGTTGCGCGGGGCAACCTGGTGAACGCGATCGCCGACCAGGCGCGCTGGATCGGATCGGCGACCGGGTTGCGCCCGATCTGGCCGCGATGACGCAACCGGGCGCGATCCACGTCTGGTTCGACGAGCGGCGCGACGGCGGCTCGCTGCTGCGGCGCCTCGTCTTCGAGGGAGTTCGCGATGCGCCGGGGCCACTCGACTCGTGGTGGCGGCTCCCTGCCGACGTCGAATTCGGTTCGCTCCCGGTGCTCGACTCGCTGGTCTTCGGGCACCTGCTCTGGGCCGCGATGCTGGGGCAGGACCTCGTGGTCCACGGGCCGATGACGGCCGGCGGGCTGTACAACTGCGGGCAGTTCCTGGAATTGCGCCGGGCCATGTCGCCCGAGCGATACCTCCGGGTTGTCGGCGTCGAGCCGGAGTCAGTGGTCGCGGCGCCGCGGCGCGCCGACGATCCGGGACTCGCAGTGGTGGCGTTCTCCGGCGGGCTCGATTCGACGTTCACCGCGGTCCGTCATGGCCTCCGGTTGGTGGGACCCGCCGCCTACCCGCTTGGCGCGCTGGTGATGATCCACGGATTCGACGCGCCGCTCGACCGGCCCGATCAATTCGCCGGGATGCGGCGCCGCGCCGAACCGCTCGCCGAGCGGCTCGGCATTCCGTTGCACGTCGTGGCGACCAACTCCGTCACGACCGGCGGCAAGGCGTGGCCCCAGGCGGCGATCCCGTTGACGGTCGCGGCGCTGGCACATTTCTCGGATCGCCACGCCATGGCGCTTGTCGCCGGTGGCGCGCCGTACGGCACGCCGCGGTTCAGCCTGACGCACGCCGGTATCGCCGACACACTCGCCGGCAACGACCACTTCCGCGTCGTCGTCGACGGCGAAGGATACGGCCGCGCCGACAAGATCGAGGTGCTGGCGCCGTATCGCGACATCCTTGGCGGGATCAAGGTCTGCTGGGAAGGTGGTGATCCGGCGCGCAACTGCGGCGAATGCGAGAAGTGCGTCATGACGCGGTTGAGCTTCCTCGCCGCCGGCGTGCCCGACGCACCGTGCTTCGACACGCCGCTCACCATCGGCCATGTGGCGCGGCTCGACATCCGCTCGGTCTCGGGGGCGCGCGACCTGTTCCGCTTCAGCTGGCAGGAGCTGGAACGCCGCGGGGTGCGGGGGCCGATCGTCGACCTGCTGCGGCGGCGACTGGCGCGGGTGCCGCCCGACGGCGTGTCGGCCGACGCGCTGTTTTCGGCGCGCCGCGCCGGGGTGCGGCTGCTGCGACGGCTGCGGGGCCGCCGCTGAAGTGACCGGACAGCGCCGTCAGTTGCCGCCGCGGCGCCGTGACGGCCACAGCGAATGGAACATGGCGCGGGCCAGCAGTCGTGGCGCCGGTGCAAGGCGCCGCCCCAGGACCCACCGCATCATCCGACGGGCGCGACGGTAGGCGGCGAGGCCTTCGTCGGAGGCGTCGTACCCGATCTCGAAGACCGCCTGGTCCATCACCGCCGACAGGGCGTCGAACTCCGCCGGTGTCAGGTCCCAGCGGCGTTGGAGCTGGGAATAGAGTCGGAGCGCCGCCGGTTCCGACTCGCGACTGAACGAGTCGGCGGTGAGGCTGCGCTGGTGGAAACGGCGGCGCGCCGTCGGCGCCTCGTGCCAGGCTATCGTGCCGGCGCGCGAGATCCGGATGAAGAACTCGACGTCTTCGGCGTAGGGACAGCGCGGCAGGAAGAGTCCGATGGCGGGGAGCGCGGTGCGCCGGATGATCCACGACGTCGGCAGGATGCTGGGACGTCGCAGGTTGACGGCGCACACCTCGGCGCTGAGCAGCGACACGCCGGCGCAGCCGGAGGGCGTCGAGAGACGCCGCAGTTCGTCGCGGACCCGGTCGAGTTGGCGCGGGGTCTTGGCGAATTCCGCCGGCCAGCACTCCATGTCGCCGAACGCCAGCACGAGGTCGTCGTGGCGTTCGAACGCCGGCACGAGCGCGGCAAGGTGGTGCGGCAGGAACTCGTCGTCGGCGTCGAGGAACGCCACGAGGTCACCCCGGGCGCGCAGCACGCCGTGGTTCCGCGCCACGCTGAGGCCGCGATTGTCCTGGCGCTCCACGCCCAGTGCCACGGCTCCGAGGCGCGGACGCCACCGCTCGGCGATGTCGCTGGTGCCGTCGGTCGACCCGTCGTCGATGACGATGACTTCCAGCGGCGGCCGGGTCTGTGCCGCGATGCTGGCCATGGCGTCGTCGAGGAATGCCGCGGCGTTGAACGCCGGGATGACGACCGACGTCTGCAACGGGGTGGTTCCGACGGTTTCGGGGGGATGCATCGGCCGGTCAAGGTAGCGTCGCGGCGGACATCCCGCGAGCGGCGGTTGCCGGCGCCATCTGCCGCACCGCGTCGCTCGCATTGTCGTCCGCGCCAATGTATCGGAGCATCGGCGTCGGGCCGAACATCGGATCGAGCACGGCGCGCGCCTTGCCATAACGGTTGTCGACCACGATGATCGGCCGGTCGATGCGGAGGCCGAGGATCGCGGCATGCAGGCGGTCGGTCAGCACCACCTCACCGCGCGCAAGTTGTCGCAGGCCGCGGCGGAGCCGGGCCGCGGCAAAGCGATCCATTGCGCGAATTGCCAGCAGGCCGCGGAGCCCGGCGTGGCCAAAGGTGCGCCACCCGAGCGCGCGCACCAGGCGCCGGCGCATCCATGCCGCGTCGGCCAGCCAGTCTTCGGCGACGAGTCCGTTCACGTCCGGCCAGGTGGCTCCCTCGTGGTCGCCGCGGCGTAGCACGATCGCCTGGCGCTCCGCGGCGGCGACGCGGTAACGCGGCAGCATCACCGCCGGGTCGGGTGCCAGCACCACGGCGCAGTCGAGGTGCCGTTCGGCCCATTCCCGGCTCTGTTCGCTCCGCACCACGACCGTGACGTCGGGGTGGGCGGCGATCGCACGCCGCGCGCGATCGGCCGCGGCGGCGGTCTCGAACCAGATGCTCTGCGGCAGCTGGACGATCCGGTACCCGGAAAGTGCCGCGAGCACCCGTTCGCGGTGGTCCTGATGCTCCGGCCAGAGGTCGCCGAAGTTGCCGCCGCCATGAATCAGCACGGTGCCCGACGGCATGGCGGCGCGCAGTGCCGCGGCGGAGAAGGTGTCGGCCGACGCGGCGTACGCCAGCGGCCGGTCGCGATGCCGCCCGAGCCAGCGGCGCTCACCGACCCAGATGGCGCTGTCGCCGACGTTCGCATGGTGCGGAAAGTCGAGCAATGCAACCGGCCCGACCGGAACCAGCGGCGTGATGGTGCGGTCGAACCGGTCCGCAAGCCGGTCGAAGGCGTGGCGGAGTGTTTCGGCCGCGGCTGGTGGCTCGGGGGGAGCGGGCAACGCGTCTCCCTCTTGCTGATTGGCGGATATCGCAGCGGCCGGTGCCGCTGCGGCAGCGTGCGGATCGACAAATCTAATGGTCGCGGAGTGTCCGGGGGCGTGGCGGGCGCGCAACGCTCTTCCCGGTGGTGTGGCCCGGCTCCATCAGGTGTGTCGCTGTCACGCCGATACTTCGCGGTCCGGGGAGGCGGCCGCGACTGGCGCGCGCCGTCCGGACCGGGTTGCGACGCGGGGTGGCAGCGGGTTTTCTTCGAACGACGGCGTGCAAGTCCGAATCGGGCCGCCGTCGCTGCCGACCTCAGCTCGACAACTGCATCGAAGTCACCGTTCGTCGCTTCGGCGGCGTGAAAACCAGTGGTGTCATGCGCGTGTTCCTGAATCATCGAGCTGCCAGCGGCCCGGTTGCGGCCGTGATGACGGCGTCCCTCCTCGTCTGCGGCCTCGCGACCTGTGGTCACGACCCGGTGGCGACCACCACCCAGGCCACTCCCCGGGCCACCGCACTGGTGCTTTCGCCGCGCACCGCGAGCGTCGACACCGGCGCCACGGTGCAGCTCGCCTACACCATCAGCTGGTCCGACAGCGCCAGCCGCGCCGCGAACGTGACGTTCAGCGCAACCGGCGGGACCGTCTCCGACAGCGGCCTCTATCACGCCGGCGCGCTGGCGGGCGATTACCAGGTGGTCGCCACCTGTGTCTGCGGTGTTGCCGACACCGCGCACCTCACGGTCACCGCGCCGGTCGTACCCGACAGCACGCCCCCGCCGCCAGCGGTGCTGGCGCAGCTCGGCATCGACGTCAGCGGGCTGCCGCCCGGCAGTGTGGCGCAGATCGTCGTCTCGGGTCCGGGCGGATTCAACCGGTCGGTGGGTGTCTCGAGCCTGCTCGATTCGTTGGTGCCCGGGAGTTACGTGGTGCACGGCGCGAGCGTCACCGTCGGGAGCGACACCTATCTCGCGTCGCCGGATTCCCAGCTGGTCTCGCTCGGGGGCGGCGACACCCAGACCCTCCGCATCGCCTATGTCCACGTCGGATCGTCGCAGTTGCCGCCGCACCCGCGGGTCTGGCTCGACGCCGACCGCGTGACGCGGCTCAAGGCGCAGGTGCAGGCCAACACGGTCCGCTGGCAGCGCGTCAAGGCGGCCGCCGACGGGCAGGTGGCGCGGGGAACGAAGTACAGCTCCGGCGACGAAAACATCCTGCCCGACCTCTGCCTCGCCTACCTCGGCACCGGGCAGCAAGCCTATGCCGCGCGGGCCGGCGCGATCATCACCGCGTATGCGGTCGACGCCACCGACCTGACCGGCGACAGCGGCTATTCGTACCGGTTCAACCTGCCGCTCGTGACGATGGCGCTGGATTGGTGCTACGCCGGCCTGACCCCCGGCCAGCGGCACCAGGCCGCGACGTGGATGATGAATCGCGCCGACTGGGTGTGGCCGGAGACCAATGCGGCGCGCACCGGGGCCCACGGCACCGCGTCGCCCGACGTCAATTACTTCTGGGGCTTCATGATGACCGGCCCGGCGGCGCTCGCCGCGGCCGGCGACGACACGTTGTCCGGCCCGATCAGCGGCGCCGACCGGCCGGCGTATCACCTCCAGCTGGCGTTGAGCAAGTGGAACACCATCGGCAAGCCGTACCTCGACGGGCCGGGCATCGGCGGCGCCTGGGTCGAGGGCACCAACTACGACCAGGGGTGGCGGATCGGCGCGTTCGCCGACGCCTTCCTCACCGCCGGGATGCCGCTGCAGGATCCCTGGTTTGCGGCGGCATTTCTCTGGCACATGGAATTCACCATGCCGGGCGGGGTCTACAAGGTGCCGTTCGGCGCGCAGACGCGGGTCAGTGACGCGCCGCTGTACACCTACGACCGCGAGGCGCTGTTCCATCTCTGGGCCTCGGCGCAACCCGATGCATCGCTGTCGGCCGAGGCAAAGTACTGGCTCGACTGGGTCGGCGAGGTCCCCACCTCGGAGGCCGGGACGGCAATCCTCGCCGACGAGTTGATCTACTATGACCCGTCGCTGCCGGCGGCGGCAGACCTCAGCGCGCTGCCCAAGTCATTTCTCGGCCGGGGCGCCGGCTACTTCCTCTATCGCACCAGCTGGACCGATCCCACCGCGACGGTGATGGGTTTCCAGTCGGGTCCGGTCTCGGGTGACCTGCTGGGCAACAATCAGTTGATCATCTGGAAGGGTGCCTTCTGGATCACCTCGTCGGCGGAGTTGTACTCGTTTGCCGGCGAGGGCATCCCGACCACCGGCTACAACACGATGACGGCCGGCACCGAATACCAGAAGCTCGGCCCGGGAGCCAATGGCGGCGCAATCGTCGGCACGCCACAGGTGTCGGACCAGCTGGTGGTGGTGCGGGGCCAGGCGCGAATGGCCTACGGCTACGACCAGCTGCCGTGGAGCACCAACCGTCCGGTGACGGACTACCTCCGCACGGTCGCCTTCCTGCCGCAGCAGGATGTCTTCGTCGTGGTCGATGACGCGACGGTCAAGGACTCGACGCTGACCAAGGTGTGGCGCTGGCAGATGAAGAACGCGCCGCAGGTCAACGGCAACACCTTCGTGCTGCGGAGCCCGAGCGGCGACAACAGCTGCTACGGCAGCGTGCTCGCGCCGTCGACCGTGGTGCTTGGCACGCAGACATTTGCGCTCGGTTCGACGCCGGGGCTCACCTCGAGCCAGGCGGTGACGGTGACACTCCCGGTGCCGCATGCCCGCGACATCATGGTGACCGTGCTGCAATGCGGGCCCGGTGCGGGGCCGTCGTACTCCACCAGTGCCACGCTCGACGCGACCAGCGCAACCGTGACGGTCGGTGCGTCGACCGTGGTCGTGCCGCTCGACTCGCTGCAGCAGGTGACGCTGCACTGAGCGGCCCCGGCCCGCCGGTCAGCCGAGCGCGGCCCGCAGTTCTGCCGCGACGGCGCCGGGGGCGAAGCGGTCCCGTCCCCGCAGCAACGCCTCCGATTGGCGCCGGTATCGCTCCACCGGCGGCTCGCGCACCACCCCGGCGATGGCGTCGTGCAACGCGTCGAGATCGTCGACGAGCAGCCCGACGTCGCCAAGTTCGTCGAAGACGGCGGTGAGCAGGTCGTTGCGCAGAGCGATGATCGGCTTGCCGAATGCCAGCGCATCGAGCACCGAACCGCTCCCCACCAGCCGGTAGTGGTCCGCCCGGTAGGGCATGACCGCGTAGTGCACCGCCGCGACGCGACGCTCGTATTCGTCGCGGGTCAGGTGTCGGGCGTCGCCGGTGCCGGCAACCTTCCCGGCCCCCGGCGGAAGCTGCGCCGCAAACTCGCGGGCCGGCGCGCCGATCAGCTCGAACCGCGCCCCGGCGGTGTCATGCATTGCGTCGGCGATCCGACAGAACGCCTCGAACCCCTTGTCGCGGCTCGCCATGCCGAGGAACCCGAACCGGACCGGGCCCCCGAGGGTCGATGGTGCGACGTCGCCGAAGAGGTAGGGGTGGTGCACCGCCGCCAGATGCCGGAGCGCGGGGCCGCGTGCGACCAGGTTCCGGCGGATGCTGTCGCCCAGCACCACCTGCCGGGCGCCGCAGCGGTCGGCGACGAGGAGATACCCGCGGAGGCGGCGCGAGGTGAGCATCCCGGGGAGTGCCCCGTGATGAACCAGCGCGACGCGCACGCCGCGCCGCGGGCCGATCGCGAGGCGTGCCGCGGCAAGGAACATCACCGGACTTCCGGCGGCGGCGATCACGGTTCGCGCGCCACCGCGCCGGGCCTCGCCGAGCGCCATCCCCATCAGCCGCCACTCGGCGCGGAGCCTCGGTCCGGTCCGCTTCTCGTGCCGTGTCGGAATCGTCGCCGGCAGCCAGGCGACGTCGCGCCCCTGGTCGGGCGGGAGGAGGCGGGCGACTTCCGCGAGGTGATCGTCGGTCCCGATGCACGCCGCCGGTTCGTCGGGAAAGGCGAGGCGGGCGGCGACGAGCAGCGCCGCATCGAACGGTGCGTGCGAACTCCCCCAGCAGAGCGAGTTGTAGAGAACCGGCACCGGTGACGTCCTCGCGAAGTTGGCGGCGGGCGGAGCGCGCGAATGCGCCACGACTGCCGCGCCGCCCTCAACGATAGACGGACCCGGCCCGGATCGGGAAACGCCGCCGTTAGCTTGATGACACCGCGTACGGCGCCTGCCGGCCGCCGTCTACCGGAGGATTGATGACCCGCATCGCCATCTATTGCGAGGACGGCAGCTGGGGAGGTGTGGTCGCCTACGCGGTGGCGCTGGCGCGGGGCCTTCCGGCCGAAGGGTTCGACCCGGTGCTGCTCGCGCCCCGCCCCTTTCCCTGGCACGAACGCGCCCTGGCGCAGGGGATACGGGTGGTGCCACTGACGCATCCGCCGCTGCCGCCCGCTGCCGACGCACCCGCGCCACCGTCGCAAGCCGTTCGAACCGCGCCCCCGTTCCGGGCCTGGCGCTGGTACCTCGGCGCGGTCGGCGAAGAGCGGGAATTGCGCCGGTTGTTCCGCACCGTCGATGCCGACCTGATCCACGTGCAGTCATGCGGCGGTGAGGTCGCCCCCCTTGCCGCTCGCCGCGCCGGTCGCGGCCGGCCGGTGGTCTCGTCGTTCCACATCACGCCCGACTATGTCGCCGCCGAACGGCGCCGCAACTGGTGGTATCGCCGGATGCAGTCGCGCTGCATGCTGGCAATCGATCGGGGCATCGCGGTCTGTCGTGCGGCCCGCGACGAGTGGATCACCGAACTGGGGCGCGCGGGATTCGGCGATCGGGTCGACGTGGTGTACAACGGCGTTCCGCCGTCAGGTGCGTTGCCCTCGCGCGAAGCGGCACGGGCCGAGCTGGGCCTCGACGACACGGCATTCGTCTGGCTCAACGTGGCGGCCCTGCTGCCCTACAAGGGTCACCAGGTGATACTCGACGCCGCCGTGGCGCTGGCCGAGACGACGCCGCACTTCACGCTGTTGCTGGCCGGTGGCGGCCCGCTCGAGCGCGACCTTGCGGCGCGGATCGGCGCCCTTGGCCTCGCGCCACGGGTGCGGCTTCTCGGGCACCGCGGCGATGTCGACCGGCTCGCCGCCGCCGCCGACGCCTACGTGCAGCCGTCGCTGCGCGAGGCGTTTCCGATGGTGCTGCTCGAGATGGGAGCGCACGGACTTGCCGTCGTGGCGACCGCGACCGGCGGCGTGCCGGAACTGATCACCGATGGCGTGCACGGACTGCTGGTGCCGCCCGGTGACGCGGCGGCGCTCGCCGGTGCGATGCGGCGAGTCATGTCGGAGCCGGAGCGGCGCGCCACGCTGGCGGCGGCGCTGCACGACCGCGTGGCCGCGGAGTTTCGCGAAGACCAGATGGTGGCGGCGACGGCCGCGGTCTACCGCCGGGCGCTGGCGCGAGCCTGAGCGCGCTGCGGTCCGCTACACCCAACCCATGCGGCCGTGTCCCACCGACTGCACCAGGTCGACGATGAACTGCAACTGTGCCTCGCTGGACAGCGCCTCAAGAAATGCCGGGTCGCCGAGCGGCTCGGCCCGGCGCCCCGCGTCGAGCGCCGCCCGCACCGTCGCGACCGCTTCGTCGGCGGTGGACCGCTCGGTAATCAGGAAATGTCCGCCGGCCTGCTGCAGCAGCCGCGCCGATTCACCGGCCTCGTCGACGTAGGCGAGGATCGGCTTTCTGGCGCCAAGGTATTCATAGAGCTTGTTGGGCACCTGCAGCGGTTGCCGTTGCGCCAGCAGCAGCAGTACCCGCGAGGCGCGCTGCAGCCGCAACGCTTCGGCGTGCGGCACCGAGGGATGCAGCGTGACGACGCCGGAGAGTCCCGCCGCATCGATCAGGCTCGCGGTCACCGCGTCGCCGTAGCTCTCCACCTGCCCGACGAACCGGGCGGCCGGTGGCGGCGTCGCGGGCTGCGCGTCGATTGCGGCCCGAAGGTGGGCAAGGAACGGCCGCGGATCGCGACCGGCGTAGAGCTCGCCGATGTAGAGCAGGTCGGGGCCCTCTCCCGCTTCCGGCACGTCAATCGGTTCGTTATCGGCGGACCGTTCGGGAATGCCGTTGCGGGCCACGAGCACCGGCGCCTCGAGCCCCAGCGCCCTCCACCAGTCGCCGATCCCCTCGCTCGCGGCGACGCACCAATCCATGCGCCGGAATGCCCGGCGCAGTGCGGAGTCGGCAAGACGGACGCCGAGTGTCGCCGATTCGAAGCCGTCGAAGAGCTCCGGCGACCACGGGTCACGGAAGCCGCCGATCCACGGCGTGCGAGTGCCGCGCAGCGCGAGCCACGCCGCGAGATGCACTGACTGCGGCGGGCCGCTCGAGTAGACGATTGCCGGTCCTTCGGCGAGCAGCGCCCGGGCCCCGCGAGCCATCGGCCCGATCAGGCCGCGATCGAGGTCGGGGGCGACGAGGAGCGAGCGGATCTGGCGGCGGAGCCACGACGGCTTCGGCGTGCGGCTGACCGACGCCTCACTCCCCGGTGCGGCCGCCCCGGTGCCCTGTCGCGCCTGGCGCGAGGCAAAGACCCGGTCGCGCAGCGTGCGGGCCCGGTCGATCACCACGATCCGTTCGCCGCCGGGGGCAATCCCGGGCGTGGCGCCGGTCGCGGCGTCGGTCAGCACGTCGACGCTGATCCCGGCGTCGCGGAGCTTGCGCACCAGGCGCGCCGGACGATGGCCGCCGACGCGGATGTCTGGTGGATAGATCCCGGTGAGCACGATGACACGGCCGGGTGCCGCCATGGGCATCACCTCACGGAGATCGATGGTGCGGCGCGATGGATCGATGACCCCGCTCCCCGAGGCTGGCGCGATCCGGTAAGTTCGAGACGCGGACATACGAAGTCTCCGTCGAAACAGAGCGGTGGCGGTCGTAGCGTCGCGGTCGTCCCGGCGATCCGGCGTGCAAGCTAACGCGCCAGGTCCCGTGATGCGCCGAACCATCGGTGCCTCACCGCGCAACTGGTCACGGCAAGGAGGTCACGGTGAAGGCACTGGTCGTCGCGGGTGCACGGCCGAACTTCATGAAAGTGGCGCCGGTGCTGCGAGCACTCGTGGCCCGCGGCCACCACGCCGTGCTGGTGCACACCGGCCAGCATTTCGACAGCGCGATGTCCGACGCCTTCTTTGCCGACCTCGCGATTCCGGTCCCCGACCACCACCTCGGGGTCGGCCCCGGCACCCATGCCGAACAGACCGCGCGTGTGATGGAACGCTTCGAGGCCGTGGTCATGGACGAACGCCCCGACTGGGTGGTGGTGGTCGGCGACGTCAACTCCACCCTGGCCGCCGCCCTCGTCACCGCCAAGGTGCGACCCACGCTCCGCTGCCGCCTGGCACACGTCGAGGCGGGGTTGCGGAGCGGGGATTGGCGCATGCCCGAGGAGGTCAATCGCGTGCTCACCGATCAGTTGGCGGACCTGCTGTTGACGCATTCGCCCGAGGCAGCCGCACACCTCGAGGCCGAGGGGATCGCCCCGGGCCGCATCGTCATGGTGGGCAACGTGATGATCGATTCGCTGTTCGAGACGCTGCGCCGGGCGTCGGGTGAGGAGCCGTGGCAGCGGTACGGAATTGCGCCAGGGGGCTACGGCCTGGTGACGCTGCACCGCCCCTCCAACGTCGACCATCCCGCGCAACTCGACCTGCTGCTCGCCGGGTTGGGCCGGGTGGCCGCCACGCTGCCGCTGCTCTGGCCGATCCACCCGCGCACCCGTCGCCAGCTCGGTGAGCGGGTGCTGCCGCCGGGGCTCGCCGTCGTCGATCCGGTCGGTTACCGCGACATGGCGCTGTTGCTCGACCGTTGCGCGGTGGTGATCACCGACTCCGGCGGCCTGCAGGAAGAGAGCACCGCCCTGGGCGTTCCGTGTGTTACGGTGCGCGAGACGACCGAACGCCCGATCACCGTGACGCATGGAACCAATCGGCTGGTGCCGTGGCCGCCGACGCCCGAGTCGATCGCCGAGGCGGTCGCAGCGGCGCGTGTCACCGGGCGCCGCGCCAGGCCCGATGCGATTGCCGGTTGGGACGGGCACGCCGCCGAGCGGATCGTCGCCGCGCTCGAATCGGCGGCGTGGCACGACGCGCGTTGTCGCGAGGCCGATCCTCCGGACGATGCGGCCGGCGGCTGAACCTCAACCCCGCCCGATGCCGAGTGACGCCGCCGTGGCGCGCAATAGCGGACGCGCCGACCACGGCGGCTTTGCCCCGGTGATCCCGGCCGCCATCCGTCGCGCGGCCCGATAATCCCGCCAACCCATCGCCGACGCCACGTCGAGGAGTTCATCCACGCCGTCGCGCAGCGCCGCGATCACGGCCCGCCGCTCCGCCTCGTCGAGTGGCGGATCGATCGGCGGTCCGCCCGCGGCGAGCCGCGCCAGGATGCGCACTGCGTGCTGTTGCAGCGCCAGCCGTCCCGCCCGGCTGCCAGTCAGGCTGGCGCCGTGCAGGCGCTTCCGCGCCAGGCGTTGCCCGGTGCAGACCGCGGCGCCCCGGCGCGACAACCGCAGGAAGAAGTCGCGATCCTCGCAGATGCGAAGTGACGGGTCGAACCCGCCGGCGGCAAGCACCGCCTGCTTCCGCAGCAGCACGGCGCTCATCGGGATGTAGTTGCCGGTGGTGAGCGTGACGAAGAGCGACCCGTCTGCCCGACGCAGCCCGCCGGGCACCACCTCGTGCCACGGGAGTTCATCCAGGCGCTTGCCGGCAAGCAGGCTCGGCCAGACCACGCCCCGCTCGTCGAACGCCTCCTCGTCGCCGAACGCCAACACCACGTCGGGGGCGTCGAACGCGGGCAGCAACGTCGCGAGCAGCTGCGGGAGCCAGACATCGTCGCCGTCGAGCAGCGCCACGAGGTCGGTGGTGGCGCGGACCAGCCCCGCGTTGCGGGCCGCGGCCACGCCCGCGTTGCCCTGGCGGATCACTTCGATGGTGAGGCCGAGGGCGTCGGCGGCAATCTTGGCGGCGCCCGCGGTGTCGTCGGTCGAGCCGTCATCGACGACGATGACCTGGTCGGCGGGGCGAGTCTGCGCCGCGACACCCTGCAGCGCGTCGCCGATGTACGGCGCCGCATTCCAGGCGGGGATCACCACGGCGACGGTCGGTGTCAGCGGGACGGACCGGGAAGAGCGGGAGGAGCGGTGACGCGGCGCAACGGCGGGACGCCGGCCGTCAGCCGCCGCCGTTGCGGGCGTTGAGCTGCACGGTGCCGCCGAACGCCACCCGTGCCACCGCGACGAGGGGAACCCGCGCCGAGCGCGCGACGCTGCGTTGGTACACCGCGTCGTAGAGCTCCAGCTGCAGCGCGTAGTTGCCGCTCGGCAGGTTGGCATCGAAGCTGATCGGGATGCGGATCTCGCCCGGCCCGCCGTCGAGGGTGTGGAATTCGCGCAGGTTGATGTCGTACATCAACGCGTTGGTGGCGAGCGAATGGACCCGGAAGAGGGCGTCGACGTGCGGCGGGATCGTCCCTTCGCGCAGGCCGAGCACCAGGGTGGCGGCAATGCGCTCGCCGGAGCCCACTTCGCCTTCCCAGCCCGGTTCGATGCTGATGGCCTCCACCGGGCTCGACGGCATGATTGCCGGCTTGCCGCCGTCCGGAGCCAGGTAGCGCTGGATTGCCTCGGTCGCGTCGCCGTGAAAGCGGACCTGCCCGTGGTCGAGGAGGATGCAGCTGTCGCAGAGCTGCACGATGCGCTCCAGCTGGTGACTGACGATCACCGCCGGGATCTGGCCGGTCACCAGCTGGCGCAGCCGCTCGAAGGCCCGCTGCTGGAACGACGCGTCGCCGACCGAGAGCACCTCGTCGACGATGATCGCGTCGGGTTCCAGGTGCACCGCGATGGAAAAGCCGAGGCGGGCGTTCATCCCGGTGGAATACCGCTTCACGGGGGTGTCGATGAAATCAGCGACGCCGGCAAACTCGACGATGTCGTCGAAGCGGCGGCGGATCTCGTCGCGCGTCATCCCCATGATGGCGCCCTGGAGGAAGACATTCTCGCGCCCGGTGAGGTCGGGGTGGAACCCCGCCGACACCTCGATCAGCGAGCCGACGCGCCCGTCGAGGATCCGCGCGCCGCGGGTCGGCTGCAGGATGCCGGTGAGGATTCGCAGCGTCGTGGACTTGCCGGCGCCGTTGCCGCCGATGATCCCGAGGCAGTGTCCCGGTCGCACGTCGAACGACACGTCGCTCAGCGCCCAGAAGACATCGCGCTTCGATCCGGTCTCGGCCTTGTCGCGACGGAACAGGGCGCGGGTCGCCGCGGGAATCAGGTCGCGCAGCGAATCGTGCGCCGGACCGCGGCGGAACCGCTTCCAGATGCCGTCGAAGGCAATCCGTCCGGTGGTCATCTCACCACACCTCGGCAAACCACGCCGCGCCACGCCGGAAGACACTGACGCCGACCACCAGCAGCACCACCGCGCCGACCAGCGCGGGGAGCAGGTCGACGGGCTGCCAGAGGACCCGCGTGGTGGTGGCGCCGTTGTTGGTGATCTGCACCAGGTGCGTCGAGGCGAGCGACAGGTTGCGGGTCAGCACCAGGTCGAGCCCCACCAGGATGCCCGAAAACGGATTGAGCATCAGCAGGGTGCGGGTGATGCCATGAAAGCTCGACGGATCGAACACCACCGGCGTGAAGAAGATGCCGAACGTCAGGAAGACCTGCACGATGTACTTGACGTCGCGGAAGAACACATTCGCCGCGGCGAGGAGAAAGGCGAGGCCGAGGACCAGTGCCACCAGCAGCAACAGCAGGAGCGGGAACCAGAAGGCCGCGGTGCCGACCCGCGCATGGAGGATCGGCAGCGCGATCAGCACCACGCAGAAGCCGATCAGGCCGTCGAAACACTGCGTGAGGATTGCCGCCATCGGCAACACCTCGCGCGGGAAGTAGATCTTGGTGACCAGCTGGATGTTGCTCAGCAGGCTCTGGCTGCCGAACGTGAGGCCGCCGGCGACGAACCCCCACGCCCACGCCTTGACGGCGAGCCCGGCAATCGGCGGGGCGTCGGCGGAGCCGTGGAACGCCACGGCGCGCAACACCAGGCTGGCGCCCATGGTCAGCAGCGGCAGCAGCACCGCCCAGCCGAACCCCATGATCGCCTGCCGGTAACGCACGCTGATGTCCCGGCGCACGAACTGGAAGAGCAGCTCGTGGTACGACCTGATGTCGCGCACGGCGGCGCCGATCGTCACGCGGCTTCCGGCATCAGGGGTGGTCCTCCGTTCGGGGGTGGCGACACGGGCCCATTCGGCTCTCGCCAGAGCAAGATAAGTGCCACCCTGGCTCATGCCGCGGCGCCGTCGACTTCGGGGCGTTCACCTCCGGTGCCGGCCGGCTGTTCATGGAGTTCAGTCGCCTTCTCACCGTGCCGAGCATCGGTATCCGCTGCGCGAGGGAGCATTGCGCCGTGCCGACGCCCCGTATCCAGCGCTCAAGGGAGCGTTTCTGCCGCGCGCGCCTTCATGTCGTGGTGCATGGTCGGCGTGTTGCGTGCGCCGGACCCGATTTCATCGACTTGGGGCGCCAGGTAGTCAAGTTCGGAACCCATTTCGTCGAGTTCAGGCTCCACCGCACCGAGTTCAGGCTTCATCGCACCGAATTCAGGCTCCACGGCACCGAGATCGGGCGCCACGTCGCCGGGTTCGGACGCCATGTCACTGGGCGCCGGCGCCATCTCCCCGGGTTCGGACGCCGTGTCACGGAGTCCGGACGCCGCTTCATCGACTTTGGGTGCATCCTCGCCGGGTTGTAACCCCCGGACCGCCACCGGCTACTGCGTTACCACCCCGGTCATCCGGATCACTTCGAAGTCGCCGACGTGCACCTGCTTGAGGGCGTTGTCGACATCGTCGTTCCAGCGGCTGTCGGCGGTGCCGGAGAGGAAGAAATCGCCGCCATTGTCGGCCACGATCATGCCGTACTTCTTGAGCGCGCGGAGGATCACCTGCATCTGGGGCGAATAACCCGAGATGTCGAATGATGCCTTGAGCCGCACCCGCATGCCCATCGGTGGCCGGAGGGTGTCGTAGGAGTTGCTCGCCGAATGGCGCGCCGGCGGAAGGTACGCCGAGCGGGTGTGCTGGATGGTGAAGCGCAGCGCGTGGTCGATCTCGCCGCGCTGGTAGACCTCGTCGTAGCGCACCAGTCCGGGAAAGATCGGCAGCCCGGCGGCATCGGCCGAAGTCCACCCCGCCGGGCGGGCGGTGCCGTTGGTGAGGTCGAAGATTGCCCCCGACCCCGCCTGCCACCGCCCGCCGCTCTGCGACAGCCCGAAGAGTTCGTAGAGCTTCCATTCGTGCTGGGTGATCACCAGGAGGTGGGCGTCACCATCGGACTCGATCGGCGGGTTGGGCGGAATCGGGTAGGGGCCGGCGTCGCTCTCGTCGCTGTAGGTGAAGGTGAGCGACGAGCGGGTGAGCGTGTCGGGCACCACGATGTACGGAATGCCGAAGGTGCTGCCGAAGTCGGGATGCAGCGGCTTGGTCACGCCAATCTGCGCCAGGATCGCCGCCGAATTGGGGTCGACCTGGGCGGTGTCGACCGGCTGGTTCCAGAGGTCGCTGGCGGGAAAGACCCGGCGGCCCTGGAGCGAGGCGTTGAGGCCGAGGTCGGCGACGACCGAATCGGGCGGCACCACGGGCGGCGGCGGCACCAGGGTGTCCGGCGGCGTCACGCCCGTGGTGTCGGTGGCGGTGGTATCGCGAGTCGTGGTGTCGGGCGGCGTTGCGACGGTGTCGGCACGGGTGGTGTCGGTCGCCGTCGTATCGGTGCCGGCTGAATCAACCACGCCCACCGGCGCCGTGGGCGCAGTGGGTGCCACGGTGCGCGAGCAGGCCGCGATCGCCAGCGCGAGCGCAAGGATGGTCATTGGCCGGGGCACGTTCCGCCCATCGTCCGCCGCTACGGGCGGGCGGCTCCCCGATGGTCGGCGATGATCCGGCGGATCGTCGTCACGTCGCGCATCGCCATGATCTCCTCCAACGTGAAGCGCACCGAATACTTCTCCTCGAGCGCGATAATCAGGTTGAGGTGTCCCAACGAATCCCATCCCGGGACCGTCTCGGTGGTTCCGTCGTCGGGAACCGACTCGACGGGGACCTGCAACGTGGTGGCGATGAGGGCGTTGAGGTCATCCATGGTCGGCAGCCCCGTTCGGCACGGTGTGATGAATATGGTCGAGCCGGAGCGCCGGCAGCTCGTCGAGCCGGGTGCGATACTCGCCCGGATGGCCCGGCACCTCGGTCATGCCGCATTCGGCGTAGAAGCCGGCACAGAGGCCGTTCTTCTTTGTCGGCAGGTATTCAGCCCGGAGCTCGGTGCAGCCCAGCTCCGCCGCCCACGCGACGATCCGCGCAAACAGCGCCTGTTCGACCCGCTTGCCGAGCACCCGGCAGCTCACCAGGAATGAGTCGATGGCGGCCACGTCGGCCTCGCGGGTGCCGATGGCGAGCCCGGTCCAGCCGTACTCGCCGAAGCGATCGCGAACGTTCATCAGCAGCACGGTGCTGTCCGGCGACCCGGCGAGGCGCTGCAGGTCGGCCGATGTGTGCCGACGCGTGGTGAGGTTGAACTGGTTGGTGCGCTGGCAGAGCTGGGTGGCGCGATCCAGCTGCGCCGGCGCCAGCGACTCGATTTCGACGACCAGGTCGAGTTGCTGCAGGAACTCCTCGTAGTCGGGGATTGCGGCTTCGAAATCGCGGCGCTGCCGCTCCTCGGCGTACATCGCCGACCGCTTGCGATCCTCGTCGGTGAGCGCCAGCGCGTCGAGCTCGCAGCCGTTCAGCGCCTCGCGATACAGCGCCGCGTCCGCCGGCAGTTCGGGCACCAGCACCTCCGGCAGCGACTGGCGCACCCATTCCCGCTCCGCCGGATTGTCGTCGAGGAAGACGAAGTGCTGCAGGCCGAGGTTGAGTTCCCGCGCGAGCTCGCGGAGGTTCGTCGCCTTGTCCTGCCAGTTGACGCGCACGGCGGCGAAGTCGGCTTCCCGCAGCACCATGTCGGGGTGCTCCCGCAGCACCGGGAGCACGTCGTCGAGGTTGTTCTTGCTGCAGATGGCAAGGACGACGCCGCGCTGCACCAGCGCCTTCAGCGCGGTCTGCAGCCGGCGGTACGGCCGCCCGTGCGGGGTGTCGGCCATCTGGATGCCGTTGGGCCCATCCTCGCCCAGGATGCCGCCCCACAGCGTGTTGTCGAGGTCCACCACGACACACTTCTTCGTCTCGCCACGCACCGCGCTGAAGTACCGGAGCCATTCGTCGACGAGGCGCGCCTGCAGTTTCGGCCCGAATGGAAGTTGCGCCAGCAACTCGAACCGCACGTCGCGCTCGTTCCAGCCGATCTCGGCCCACAGCGCGTCGTAGTCGTACACGTGGCAGTCGCGTTCGGCGGCGACGGCGGTCACCAGGTCGAGGTTCGATTGCCGGATGGCGTTGCGGCGCACCTGGTCGAGCCCGAGGCCCAGCGAGGTTCTCGGCTCGACGGCAAAGTTGTTGACCAGAATCGTTGCGGTCGAGCGCGAGCGGATGGCGCGAACCAGCATGAGCAGTTCGCCGCGGAGGCCGGCCATGAGGCGCTCGCGCTGTTCGACGTCGAGGAACGGGAGGGTCAACCCGAAGTCGGGCTGGAGCTGGTCGGGATCGATGAACAGCACGACGATCCGCGGGTCTGCCGCGTAGAGCGGGCTGGCTGGCTGGAGGATCTGCTGGCTCGCCTCGCCGTACTGCGCCACGTGGACGGTGGCGGCCCCGTAGCGTTGCCTCAGCCGCTCCTCCAGCCGGCGCGCCAGGGGAATGACCGTGGTGTTCGACAACAAGGCCCAGCTGGTGGTGCTCGTGGTCACGTCCTGCAGCTCCTCGGTTCGATCCGTCGGGGCACGATCAGCGCCCGTCCTAAAGTATCGGATGCGTGGTGCGCCCGGCCGCGAGGGCCGGATGGTCGGCACGGGCCGCCCACACCCACGGATGATACGGTGGCACCGCCAGGCGCCGGAGGCCGGTCGATTCGGCCAGCGCACCGGCGCTTTCCGGCACGGCGGGCAGGGTCAGCACCCGGCTGTGCTCCGGAAACGTGGCGAAGGCTTCCTCGACGGCTCGGGCCAGCGTGTGATTGGTCAGCGGTACCGGCAGCATCTCCAGGATCAGCACCGGTTCCCGGCCATGGATGGTGCGGCGCCACGCGGTGGTTACCCGCGCACCCCCCGACAGGCCCCGGCTGCCGCGCGGATCGGCGTCGAGGTGTTGCCCGGCCCGCGCGCTGTCGAGCGCAATGGTCGGTACAGTGCTCGCTTCCTGTTCGGGGCCGTCCGAGCGGGTCCGGCCGCGGGTGGCTCCCCAGGTCACGAACGGCTCCAGCGCACGCCCGGTGAATCCGGCCCGCCGGTAAGTGGCAAGGGTGACGAGGTCGCCGATGCTGCCGGCGACGGTGTAGGTCAGCACCGGGGCGTCGAGTCGGGCAATGTGTTCCAGCAGCAGGCCATAGAAGCCGCTCACCAACGAACCGCCGCGATGGTCGCGCGCCGTGGCGAGGAACGTGGCGATGTACGCCGTCTCGGCGTGTGGCCCGATCCGGACCGGTCGCGCGGCGGCGCCGATGAATCCCACGAGGCGGCCGTCGTCGCGGGCGGTGGCCGCGAGCGGTGGCCGCGTGGGGTCGAAGTGAGCGGCCAGGGCCCACGCGATGAACTCCTGGTTCATCTCGAGGAACGGCACCGGAAAGGCATCCTCGACCAGTGCGGCCGCTTCGGCCGCCAACGACGCCGGCTCGGTGTTCAGCGCAACGTCCGGCGTCATCAGCCGGTGCCGCCGCGCAGCAACGCCGGCCAGCGCGCCGGGTCGCTCCCGTGGTGCGCCAGGACGGCGTGCGCCAGCCGCTCCAGCCCGAAGGCGACGCACACCGAATGGGCCGGCCCGCTGTTTCCGGCGGCGGTGTCGAACGCCTTGCCGAAAAAGTCGGTGTGGTAGTTGAACGAACCGACCGCCAGCCGCTCGCCGCCGCCAAGTTCCGCCGAGATCTCGAACTTCGTCTCGCTGCTCAGCTGGAAATAGGTCTTTGCCGCGGCGTCGGGGGCGACGAAGAACGGATCGCTCGCGGTGCGGATCTCCACCGGCAGGTCGAGCTGGTCGAGCACCGGAATGAAGCGGTCGATCGCCTCCTGCCGCCGTGCCAGCACCCAGTCGCGTGACCCGTAGAAGACCAGCTCGCGCATGGTGAATTCCCACAGCCGCCGCAGGTCGGAGATGTTGGTCGACTCGTAGCGGAAGCAGCGCCCCTGCACATCGTAGGTGGTGCCGGTGACGGGAACGTCGGCACCGCTGTGGCGATGGTAGACGTGATAGCACACCGCGGGCGAGAGGCAGGTGTCCGGCAGGTCGAGGTCGCCGCGGGCCGCGTCGTCGAGGGTGTCGCGGTCCGCGTGGCGCTTCCGGAACGCGTCGATGGTGCCGAACTCCTCGTGCAGGTGCGAGACGAACGACACGTACTGCGGGAACGAGCGGAAGTAGTCGCAGCGCGCCAGCACCGGGGCGGGGATCAGCACCGGAGTCTGCAGCGGCACCGGGTTCCACCCGGCAATGAAGCGGTCGAGCAGCCGCGAGATTCCCGTCACCGCCGCGAGGGCCGGGCCGGCAAGCTGCACCTGGCCGGTGCCGCTGAACCAGATGCCGGCGCCTTCGCCGGGCGCCGCGGTGGCCCGATCCCACCCCGCGGCGGTGCGATGCAGCACCTTCCGCTCCAGTCGGCGCAGCGACCGCTGGATTCTCGCGGCCACCCCCGAGGCTTCGTCGCGGACCCGCTCCGGGTCGGCGACGGTGTCGTCGATGTCGATCTCGATGGTCATCCCGTCGGCGCGGAAGCGCGGGGCGTGGATGGCGCGCGAGACGTGCGCGATCTGCTTCAGGATCTCTTCCTGCACCATCTCGTTGGCGGGGGCGGCGAGAGCGATCGTGGTGGTGGTCACGCCGGGCCTCCACCAAGGGTGGTGACCACCCGTGCCAGCGCGGCGGGAGTCCGCGCGCCGATGAATTGATCGTCGGGAATGGTCACGCCGAAGGTCTCCTCGAGTTCGATCAGCAGTTCCAGCGCATCGGTCGACGCGAGGCCGGCGGTGTACATGTCGTCGTCGGCGCCGGGGGGCGCGATCCTGGCGATGCGCGCCACGACGGCACGAATGGTCTCGGTGGGGTCGGTCATGAGGGTCGGGTCGAAGGGGATGCGGGTGGCGGCGGCGCGGCAGCAGCGGCGTCGGCCGGGGCGAGCGAGCCGATCCGGCGCGCCGGATTGCCCGCCATCAGGGACCAAGGCGGCACGTCGGAGAGCACCACGGCGCGCGACGAAATCACGCTGCCGCGGCCAATCCGCACGCCGGCCTGGACCATCGCGAAGGCGCCGATCCAGACGTCGTCCTCGATCACGATCGGCTTGACGGCGTCGCGCGGCGGTGGGTCGCCGCGGCGCCGTGCCTCGGCGTCGAGCGGGTGACCCGGGGAATCGCGGAACTGCGAGCCACCGGCGATGCGGCAGTCGTTGCCGATGGTGATGGCATCGGCGATCACGAACGCGCACTGATGCCCGACGCCGCTGCGATCGCCGATCGTGAAGGTCGGGTGGTCGCTGAAGCGGCTGGCAAACGCGAAGGAGATCTTGCCGTCGAGCAGCACGTCGTCGCCGATCACGATCCGGCCGCGCCCCTGCACCCAGTGCACGAAGGTGCCGCAGCGGAACCGCCGGCCCACCCGGGTGCAGTAGGAGCGGAAGATCGGCTCGGCAATGCAGACCCGGGCCACGAAGTACCAGACGCCGCGGACGCCGGTATACAGCCAGCGCCACGGCAGGAAGAGCCATCCGGGGAAGGGGAGTGCGATGGCATCGGGGCCGCGCCGGACTGCCCGCGCGACGCGCGCGACAGGATCCTGACTGGTGGCAAGCCAACGGCGCAACGCCATCTGCGGTACGGTCTCCGGCGGAATCGGGAAGAGCTGCCCGAATCTGTCCAGAAGCAACGACTATGCCAATGCCCGCAGCGCCGCCCAGCTCCGCTTGCCCTTGCGCAGCAGCACCACGCCGCCGGCGAGCAGGTCGCTGGTGGTGAGCACGCGCTCGGGCGCCGCCACCTCGCCGTTGACCGAGAAGCCGTTGGCGGCGAGGCCGCGGCGGGCGTCGCCCTTCGACGACGCCAGCCCCGCCAGCACCAGCGCGTCGGCGATCGGCAGCCCCTCGCGCAACGCGTCGGCGCCGACGTCGTGCGTCGGCACCTCCGCCGCCACCAGCGCCAGGGTCTCGGCGTCCTGGCCGCGCACATCGGCGCCGCCAAAGAGCACGTCGGCCGCCGCCGCCGCGCGGCGCAGCGTGTCGCTGCCGTGGATCCGGGCGGTGACCTCGTCGGCCAGCCGCCGCTGCGCCACACGCTTGCCCGGGTCGGCGGTGTGCTCGCGCATGATCGCGGCGATCTCGTCGAGGCCCAGAAAGGTGAAGAAGCGCAACAGCCGCTCCACGTCGGCGTCATCGACCTGGAGCCAGAACTGGTGGAAGGCGTAGGGCGACGTCCTGGCCGGATCGAGCCAGATGTTGCCCTGCTCGCTCTTGCCGAACTTGGCGCCGCTCGCCGTCGTCAGCAGCGGCGACACCAGCCCGTGCAGCTTGGTGCCGTCGCGCCGGGCGGCGAGTTCGATGCCGGCGGTGATGTTGCCCCACTGGTCGCTGCCGCCCACCTGCAGCTCGCAGCGATGGTCGCGCGCCAGCTGCGCAAAGTCGTAGGCCTGCACCAGCATGTAGCTGAACTCGGTGAACGAGATCCCCTCGTCCATCCGCGACTTCACCGATTCCTTCTGCAGCATGTAGTTGACGGTGAAGTGCTTGCCGGTGTCGCGCAGGAAGCCAAGCAGGTCGAGCGGGGCGAGCCACGCCGCGTTGTCGAGCATGATGGCGTGGCCCGGGACGCTGGGGGTGAAGTCGAGGAGGCGGCCGAGCTGAGTCCCGATCGCCGCGGCGTTGGCGCGGATCACCTCCGGGGCGAGGATCGGGCGTTCGGTGCGGCGGCCGGAGGGGTCGCCGACCTGTGCGGTGCCGCCGCCGACGAGCACGATGGGCCGGCCGCCGAGGCGCTGCAGCCACGCCAGCGCCATGGCCGGAATCAGGTTGCCGACGTGGAGCGAATCGGCGGTCGGGTCGAACCCGGCGTAGCCGGTGATCGGCGTGCCGGTGGCGAGCCGCGCCTCGAGGTCGGGGGTGGCGTCGTGTACCATTCCGCGCGCGGTCAGCGTCTCAAGAAGGGTCGGCATCGGAGCCGAAGATGCCGCTACGACCGCGCCGCGTGCAAGGCGACCTTGACCCGGATAGTTTTGACACCATGAAGCAGCTGTTCGAACGGGGCCGCCGGATCTGGTCCAGCAGGCGATTCCGGCGGACCGTGGTCTTTGTCCTCCTGGGCGGCGGCGTCTTCGCGCTGACCGTCGGCGTGGGGGCGTGGACGCGGGCCTGCGCCAACGACGCCTGCCCGTCGATCCAGGGGCTGACCGGCTACGACCCCGACCAGGCATCGATCGTCTATGCCGCCGACGGCCGTCCGATCACCGATTTCGGCCTGACCCGCCGCACCGTCATCCCGATCCGGGAGATGGCCCCGGCGATGCCGGCGGCGTTCGTGGCGGTGGAGGACAAGCGCTTCTACCAGCACCACGGCGTCGACTGGATCCGCTTCTTCGGGGTCATCAAGCACACCCTGCTGCACGGCAACCTGCAGCAGGGCTTCTCCACCATCACCATGCAGCTGGCCGGCAACATCTTGCCGTCGAGCAGATCAACCGCCAGCAACGGGGCATCGCGGGCATTCCCCGGAAGATCCGCGAGATGCGGGTCGCGATGGAGATCGAGGCGCACTTCACCAAGGCGCAGATCCTCGAGCTGTACCTCAACCAGATCAACCTCGGCAACGGCGCCTACGGGGTCGAGGCGGCGTCGCAGCGCTACTTCGGCAAGTCGGCCCACGACCTCAACATCGCCGAGGCCGCCATGCTCGCCGCGCTGCCCAAGGGGCCCGAGCGCTACAACCCGCGCCGCAACCCGTCGCTCGCCGTGGTGCGCCGCAACCTACGTCATCGACCTGCTGCGCGACGACGGCCGGATCACCGCCGAGGACGCCGAGCGGTGGAAGGCGTACCCGATGCTGCTGTCGTCGCGCAAGCGACTTCAGCGACGCCGGCGAGCTACTTCGTCGAGTACGTCCGCCAGCAGCTGGCGCCCCGCTTCGGCGACGACCTCTACACGCGACGGCCTGCGGATCTACACCACGCTCGACCTCGACGCGCAGCTGGCGGCCGAGCGGGCGCTCGACGATCAGCTCGAGCAAGATCGAGAGTGGCGCGATGGGGCGCTACAACCGACCAGACCTACCGCGAGTACCAGGCGAACAAGAAGAGGCCGACGCCGACGAGCGCGTCGACGCCCTACCTGCAGGGCGCCGCCCTGGTGATGGAGGCGAAGACCGGCAACATCCTCGCCATGGTCGGCGGGCGCGACTTCGAGGACTCCAAGTTCAACCGCGTCACCAGGCGCTGCGGCAGCCAGGCTCGACCTTCAAGCCGATCCTCTACTCGGCGGCGATCGAAGTCGGGGATGACGTTCGACGACGTCGAGCAGGACGGGCCGATCTCGGTGCCGATGCCCTACGGCCAGCCCGACTGGGAACCGCAGAACTACGAGGGCAGGTTCACCGACTCGATGCTGACGTTGCGGGTGGGGTTGTGGCGGTCGCTGAACAGCATCGCGGTGCGGGTCGGGCTGCACGTCGGCATCGAGCCGCTGATCAACGAGGCGCGACGCTTCGGCATCACCACCCCGATCGATTCGGTGCCGTCGATCTTCCTGGGGTCCAACAGCGTGCGGCCCATCGAGCTGATCTCGGCCTATTCGGCGTTCGCCAACCTCGGCCCCCGGGTGGTGCCCAACGCCATCGTGCGGGTCGAGGACCGCCACGGCAAGATCCTCTACCAGTCGGAGCCGCAGAGCGATCCCGACCCTCGACCCGGCAACGGCGTGGACCATGAACCAGGCGCTGCAGGGCGTCGTGAAGTACGGCACCGCGTCGAGCGCGGTCTGGGGCGCCGGCTTCCACGTGCCCGCTGGCGGCAAGACCGGCACCACCAACGACTTCAAGGACGTCTGGTACATCGGCTTCACTCCCGATATCGTCTCCGGGATGTGGATGGGCTTTGACAATCCGCAGCCGATCAAGCAGCAGGCGCAGGGCGGCTATTACGTCGCGCCGGCGTGGACCCAGATGATGTCCGACATCTACTCGCGCCGGAAGACACCGGCCGACTGGACCCCGCCGGTCGAGCTGCAGTCGGCGGCCACCGACGCCGCCACCGCCGCGGCGACGGCCGCCATCGGCGGGGCCACGCCGGTTCCCCACTGATGCTGCGGCTCGACGCCGCCTGGCTGCTGCCGGTCAGCACGCCGCCGATCCGGAACGGCTCGGTGCTGCTCGACGACCGGGGACGGATTGCCGCCGTCGGCCCGCGCGACGCGATGCCGACGTCGGCCGACCTGCCCGTCACCGACCTCGGCTGACGCGGTGGTGATTCCCGGCCTGTCAACACCCACACCCATCTCGAGCTCACCGGATTTGCCGGCCTGGTGGAGGACGCCGACTTCTGGGAGTGGATCAGGCACATCATCGCCCTCAAGTCGGCGCGGAGCGACGAGGAGTTCTTCGACGCCGCGGTGCGGGGCGTCCGCGAGCTGCTGGGCGGCAGGCGTCACCACGGTCTGCGACCTCGGCAACAGCGGGCAGGTCATTGCGGCACTCGATCACCTCGGCGCCAGCGGCGTGGCGCACCACGAAGTCTTCGACATGCACACCGCCGATCCGGTGCAGGTGATGCGCCGCTTTTCCGGCGAGCTGGAGCACCTCGCGCCGCATGCCGCAGGGCGGGTGCACCCTTGGCGTCTCGCCGCACGCGCCGTACACCGTCAGCGGTGCGGTCTACCGCTCCACCGGCGAACTGGCCCGGGCCCACGGTGTGCCGATCGCGGTGCACATTGCCGAGCCGCCGGAAGAGTCGGCGCTGCTGCGCGACTTCAGCGGCACCTTCGCCGACATGCTGCGCGAGCGTGGCGTGGGGCGGCTCAGCGACACGCCGATCTCGCCGATCGGCTGGCTCGGCGCGGCACGACGTGCTCTCGCCGCGCACCATCTGCGCCCACGCCATTCACACCGACGATGCCGACACCGAACTGCTGCGACGCCACCACTCGGCGGTGGCGCACTGCCCGCGGAGCAACCGCCGGCATCACCGCGCCGACGCGCCGGTGGCCCGCTACGTCGCCGCCGGGATCCGGATCGGACTGGGCACCGACTCGGAGGCGAGCGTCGCACCGCTCGACCTCGTCGCCGAAGCGCGCGCCGCGCGCGGGCTCGCCGGCTGGAGCGCCGCGGAGACGCTGCGGGCCCTCACCCTTGGCGGGGCCGAAGCGCTGGGCATGGAGCGCGAGATCGGATCGATCGAGCCGGGGAAGTGGGCCGACCTTGCGGTGCTGCGGGTGACGGTGCCGGAGCGTGGCTCGCCGGAGGAGGCGGTGCTGGCGGGCGGAGGTGGCGCCGTCGAGGCCACCTGGTTGAACGGCATCCCGGTGCACGGAGAGAACGGGTCACCAGCGGCGTGAAAGCGCCGGGCCGCTCTTGCTGCCCGCGCCGAACCTGGGTATCCATCGCATCTCCCGATCGACGGATTGCCGGAGTGTCGCACGTGCGGTGTCTCGCCCTGAACGCCTCCTTCGAGCCCCTGACCATGGTGCCCACGCGCCGCGCGTTGCGCCTGGTCATCGAGGGCAAGGCCGAGATCGTCGAGGCCGACGGCGAAGAACCGATACGAAGTGCCCACCTGGAGATGCCGAAACCGGCCATCATCCGCCTCGTCCGGTTCGTGCACGTCCCCCGCCGCTTCCGCCGTCAAGTCACCAACACCTTCCTCTTCGCCCGCGACGCCTATACCTGCCAGTATTGCGCCCGGACCCAGGGGCAGCTGCGGCTTCGCGAGTGCCTTACCCGCGACCACGTCATCCCGCTGTCGCGGGGCGGCTCCAACGACTGGGCCAACGTCGTGACGGCGTGTTCGTCGTGCAATACCCGCAAGGGGAGCCGGCTGCCGGAAGAGATCGGCATGCATCTGCTCCGCGCGCCGAGCGAACCGCACTTCGTTCACCTGTCGTGGGCGGTCCGGCGGCTCTCGGCGGCGCAGCTGAAGTACATCCGGCTGTTCTACGGCGAGGAAGCCCTCGCCGCGATCCATCCTCACTGACCCGGCGGTGGCTTCCCGGTGACGGTGAAGGTTGCCGTCTGCGGCGTGCAGCGGCCGGCTCGGCAGTCCCTGATCGAGCACCAGGCGGCCCAGCAGGTTGTCGATCGGATTGCCGCCACCCTGTTGCAGCTTGCCGATCTGTGCGGCGCTCAGCGTCGTGATGTCGAGGTCGAGGGCGTAGTACCATTGCCCCGCGGCCGGCGCCGGCAGCTCCAGTCCCCACCATTGCCCCACCCACGAACGCAATGAATCAAGTGACGGAAAGCGGAGGTCGGCGCGCCGGACGTTGCCGGTGGTGGTGGTCATGGCATACAGCTGGGTGATGGCGACGTAGCGGACCGTGTCGGTCCACTCGGCCCGGGGCCCCTGGATGTCGGAGAGGGCGCGCTGCCGCCAGAGTTGCGCGGTCCAGTGCAGGATGATCGGCAGCCCGCTGTCGAGGACGCCGCGCCATTGGGGGTCGCTGAACAGGTTGCTGAGGTGATACGACATGCCGGGGCCGCCGACCCGCGGGTCGAGGCTCGCCACCAGCTGCACGCTCTGCTGCCCCGACGCCGCGGGCGCGACGCCGGCCGAAAGCACGGCCAGGGACAGCAGGATCCGACGCACCGATCGACTCAGAAGCGGCGCGTGAGCCGTATGATGAACCGCACTGCGTTCGGATCGGCGATTGCCTTGGCGAGGTAGAGTCCGACCCAGCCGCCGTCGATCCCGATGCCACCGTCGGAACGCCACTCACCGAGCGCCTGGATCCGGTTCCTGGGAACGTAGCCCGCGCTGTCGCCGGCGAGCCACGCCGAGGCGGCGTCGGCAAAGAGGACCACGGCGGGGCGCCGCAGGCCGACGGTGTAGCCGCCGATCCGGGTGGTGAGGTCGGTGTTCAGGGTCCGCCGGTATTCCACCTGCAACCCCGCGGAACGGTCGCAGAGCGCCGGCCTGGCGGGGTCGGGACGGCGGCGGTTGTCGCAGTCCACCGCGCGGAAGCCGTAGCCGGGGAGCAGGTCGCCGCCGCCGACCGCGTGACGCCGTTGCACGGTCAGCGGATCGCCGGCCAGCCAACCGCCGCCGCTGACCCGGAAGTGGAGGCTCTGCAACGGGTCGAGGCGCAGGTACCAGCGCGCGTCGAACGCCAGCTCGGTCTCGCCGTAGCCGCTCGACGGCATCGCCTCGCGAATCGTCGTCGGGAGCGACACCGGTGTCAGGTCGTTGCTCCACACGTGACTCACCTCGGCGCGGACCCAGAGCCCCGACGCGGCGCGGCCGGCGCGGTCGCGGGTGTCCAGGTCGCCCCCAGCGAGGCGACGTGATACTTGCCGTCGTCGATCAGCGGGTTGGGACGCCACGCCTCGTTGCTGTGCGCCAGCGAAAAGACGTCGAGCTGGTGCAGCGTCGGTTTCGCGCCAGAGGTGCCACGCGGCGTCGGCCGTCAGGTGCGGCACGATCACCGCGCTGGCGAAGACGCCACCGCCCTTGCGCTGGTACCAGTCGTTGTAGTCACGGCGCAGCAGCAACGCCGAGAGGCCCGATTCCACCGGGGCATAGGGTTGATCGACGGTCGGCACCACCATCGCGCCGCCGTCGACGCCGGCAGTGACCGGATGGGGGCCGTTGCGCGTGGCGGAGGCGCGCAGCGCCCAGCCAAAGTCCGATCGCGCCCCGCTGGGGTCGCTCGCGGTGCGCACCTCGCCGGTGCCGTGCGCGGCAAAGCTCCACTGCGGGTTGTACTGCCACACCACATCGGGGTGGATGTCGATGGGGAGCCCGTCGACCCGGTTGTAGGTGCCGAGGCCGAGGTGCAGCCCGGCGCGCACCGGTCCGCTGCCGAAGGTGGCGCCCGACGGGAGGCCGAAGAGGTTGCGGCTGCTCCGGCGCAGCGCGACGGTGCCGTCGGGGAGCCGCATCACCGGCGCCGGCTCGTCGCATTCAAAGCGCCGTCCCTGGGCAAACGCGGCACCGTTGATCGACGAGATGCCGCCGAGGACGGTGATCGATCCATCGACCCGGGCGGTTGCCGTCACGGCGAGGTCGCCGTTGATGACGATGACGTTGCCGGAGACGGTTCCGTCGATCCGGAGCGAGCCGCCGAAGACCGCCACGTCGCCGGAAACCGTCATGGTCTTCGGGATCGTGCCGACGGTAAAGCGTGCTGCGGCGGCACCGTTGAAGCTGGCCACCGCCGCATGCAGGATCGAATCGGTGAGGCAGGATCCGGTGGGTGGTCCGCCGGGGGGCCCGCCGATCGGCACCGGCTGGGTGGGGACCTGGGCCGCGCCGGAGCGGGGCACCATGAGCGGCGCGGCGAGGACTGCCAGCGCCAGGTGCAGCATCGTGGCGGATCGCACCATCATCCTCCGTCTCCTCCTCCGCGCATCCGCAACCGCCGCATGCGCCGGTACAGGTTCCCGCGATCGGTCTTCAGCATCCGGGCCGCTTCGGCGATGTTGCCGCCGGCCGACTCGAGTGCGCCGCCGATGAGATTCCGTTCGAATTCGTCGAGCCGGTCGGTGAGTCCGATGCCGTTGTCGACAAATGACTGCGGTGCCGCCGGCGCCCGGCGTCGACGCCGTCGACGCACCCGCCGGCACCGCCGACGCGCCCTGCAGGATCCGCGGCACCAGTTCGCCGGTCACCTCGTCGCCGCCGATGATGCTGAGGCGCTCGACGATGTTGGCCAGTTCGCGCACGTTGCCGGGCCAGTGATGCCGGGCCAGGGCGGCGATGGCGTCGGGGGTGAAGCGCGGCGGGTTGCGGGGCCGGAGCCGTGCCGCGAGGTGTTCCACCAGCTCGGGGAGGTCGCCGATGCGGTCGCGCAGCGGTGGCACCTCGATCGGAAAGACATTGAGCCGGAAATAGAGGTCTTCGCGGAACGCCCCGTTGGCCACCGCGGTCTCGAGGCGGCGGTTGGTCGCGGCCAGCACCCGGACATCGACCCGCTGGCTGCGTTCGGCGCCGATCCGCTGGATCTCGCCGCTCTCCAGCACCCGCAGCAGCTTGGCCTGGGCCTCGAGCTGCAGGTCGCCGACCTCGTCGAGAAAGAGCGTGCCGGTGTCGGCCAGCTCGAAGCGCCCGATGCGCCGTTCGGTGGCGCCGGTGAACGCGCCGCGTTCGTGCCCGAACATCTCGCTCTCCACCAGGTCGCGCGGAATGGCGGCGCAATTGACCGACACGAACGGCCGCGGTGACGCGCGGCGACGCGCGATGGATCCCGTTGGCCACCAGCTCCTTGCCGGTGCCCGACTCGCCGAAGATCAGCACCCGCGCTTCGGTCGGCGCCACCTGCGCAATGAGCTGCCGGACATGCTCGATCGCGCTGCTCGACCCGACCAGCGTCGGACGCGGGCCGAGGGCCGCGCGCAGCGCGCGATTCTCGGCCTGGGTCCGCACCAGCGTCTCGGCCGAGCGCACCGCCACCAGCAGCGACTCCGGCGCCAGCGGCTTCTCGAGAAACTGGAACGCCCCCATCTGCACCGCGCGCACCGCGTCGGCCAGCTGCGCCTTGCCGCTCATCATGATGACCGGGATCTCGCGGTCGCCGGTGCGGATCCGTTCCAGCGTCGAGAGGCCGTCGGGGCCCGGCGGCATCATCAGGTCGAGCAGGATGATGTCGGGATGCTCGTTGGGAATCGCCAGCACGCCGGCGTTGCCGTTGGGCGCCTCGCTGACCTCGAACCCTTCCTGCTTGAGGAGAGCGCCCACCATCCGGCGGATGTTGCTTTCGTCGTCGACGATCAGGATCCTGGTCACGCGCTTCCCTCCGGCCGGTCGGCCGGCAGCCGGATGACAAACGTCGCGCCGCCGCCGGGTGTCTCGGTCACGGCGATGGTGCCGCCGTGCTGCTCGATCGTCTGGCGGACGATCGTCAGGCCCAGGCCGGTGCCGTCGCCTTTCTCGGTGTAATACGGCTGGAAGATCATCTCCCGCCGTTCCGGAGGAATGCCCGGCCCGCTGTCGCTGACCGCCACTTCCACCCGGCCATCGACCCGCCGCATCCGCACGTCGATGGCGCCCTCGCCGTGGCACGCTTCCACCGCGTTGCGGAGGATGTTGCTGAAGGCCCGGCGCAATGGATCGTAATATCCCACCACGGTTCCCACATCGGCCGAGCCGTGCACCGCGCGGGTCATCGATTCCGGCACCGTGCTGCGCAGCAGGTCGTCGAGCAGTTCGCTGAGGTCGACCGGTGCCGCGACGCCCTCGGGGAGGCGGCCGAGTTCGGCGAACTCGCGCGCCATTGCCTCGAGTCGCGCCGATTCGGTGGCGATCACGTCGATCTCGTCGCGAAACTCCACCGATCCACGCCGCGCCAGCTGCGACAGCGCCAGCCGGATCGGGGTGAGCGGGTTCTTCATCTCGTGCGCCACGCGGCGGGCAACTTCACCGAAGGCGCGGAGCCGCTCGGCCTCGAGCTCGGAGGCGCGGGCCTGTTCCAGGCCGTGCTGCAGGTCGCGCAGCGCCGCCTGCAACTCGCCGAATTCCGGGATCGAGCGCTCGGTCGGCACCGGCAGTGGTTCGTGGCGCCGGATCCGGGTGGTCCAGTCGACCACCTCGTCGAGTGGCGCCGAATATTGTCGCGCCAAGCTGCTGCCGAGGATGATCGCCGCCGCGAGCGACAGAAACGCCGCCGCAATGACCGCCGCCGCCCCCGCCGCGGAGGCGCGGTTGTGCAGGTACGGCACCGTCGGGGCGTTCTGCAGCAGGATGCTGTCGGCGGTGTAGTTGCGGCCGACGGCGGCCCGGACGGAATCGGGAAGCGGCACCCCCTCGAGGAGGGCGAACATGGTCGGCGCGGTGGCGGACACCGCCGCGAGGCCGGGGTTGGACTGCAGCGGCTGGGAATACCGCAGGGTATAGACCCCCAGGGTGGTCAGGAGCACCAGGGGGATGGCGCTCACCACCAGCAGCGCCACGAAGAGGCGACCTCGAAACGTCAGGTTTGACACGGGGTTGGAATATGCACCGGCCGCCCCGGACGGGGGACTCTGGCCCGAAACCTGCCAAGCAGTAGGCCATGTTCAAGAATTCCCGCCGCCACCCTGCCGCGTCATGGGCCCGATTGGTTCTCGCGTGCGTGGGGCTGGCGTTGGGTTCCGCTCCATTGGCGGGGCAGAGCCTGACCATCGGCCGCGTGGCCGTTACGGTCGTCGACGAGCGCGGCGCCGCCATTCCCGATGCCACCGTCACCATCGAGCGGCAGGGCGTCGCGTTCCGCGTCCTCACCACGGATCATGCAGGACAAGCCACCCTGGCCGGCCTGGCACCGGGCCAGTACGGGGTGCTCGCCGAGCAGCTCGGCTTCCAGCCGGTCCGGGCCACCGGTATCGCGGTGATTGCCGGCGGTACCAGCCAGGTCACGGTCCGGCTCCGCCACCACCCGCCTCCGATCACTTCGGTGGAAGAGGTGGCGGGGACCGCGATCATCTCCGGTGGCGCCAATGGCGAAGCGCTGGTGGGGCAGGCGCTGTCGACCATGGCGTATCGTCGTGATGTCACCGATCTCGCCCGCGGGCTCACTCCGGTCGGCACCGCCACCGACGGGCGCCAGGGCCTCGCCGCACCAGGCGCCGGGTTGCCGCCGAGCGTGGCGCGGCTCGAGGTCGATGGCTTTCCCGAGGCGCTGATGCGCCACCCCGGCGCGCCGGCAGAGCCGGTGACGGCGCCGCTCTGGGATCGGCAGGGTGTCCAGCAGGTGATGGTGAGCGACTTTGCCCGCGACGTCGAATGGCTGGGGACACCCGGCACGTTGCTCGGCGCGGTGACGGCGGCGCCACCGGCGCACACCAGCTTTTCGCCGTGGGCCACCGCGTCGGCGGCAAAACTCGGCGGCAGCACTGCAGACAACCCGGCCGATTCGTCGGCGGTGTCGATTCAGGCAGGATTCACCGCCGGCGGACCGCTCAAGGGCGACACCGCCGGGTGGACGTTGAGCGCCACCTATCAGCAGCTCGCGCAACCGACCGCCGATCCGTTCACCACCACCTCGTCGGCGGGACAGCCGGCTGACCTCGCCGCGGCGATCCGGAATGCCGGCGAAGCGCTCGGCAGGACCGACGTGACCCCGTGGACCGTGCCGACGGTGCGGCGCTGGAAGGGCGGCAGCGGCCTCGGTCGGATCGATTGGCGGGTCGGTCCGACGGCATCGCTGTCGTTCCGCGCCGGCGGCGCGGCATGGACCGAAGACAATCCCCAATACGGAACCGGCCTGAGCAATGGCGCCGGGACGCACCTCGACGCGTCGGACGCGAGTGCGGCGGCAACACTGACGATCAACGGCGAGTCGATCCTCAGTGAGACGCGGCTCGGCGGCTATGCCAGCAAGCGCGACTGGAGCGGCAGCACGCTGCCCTACACCGCGCTGGTCGGCGACGGCGTTGCGCTCGGCACCGATGTCACGCTTCCCGGCAACTTCAAGGAATCGGCGTTCGACCTGAGCGAGACGGTGTCGCACCAGGGCGGCGCGCACGACCTGAAGGGCGGCGCCCGCATCCTGCTGCGCCACGTGACCGACGACTGGGTGCCCGACAGCAACGGTTCGTACCTCTTCGGCAACCTCGACGGCTTCGGCGCCGGCCAAGGCGCCTACCTGCAGGCGGTCGCGTCGCGTCCGCCCCAGGGGTTGAGCATTTCCGATGTGGCGCTCTATGGCCAGGACACCTGGCAGGCGTCGCCGCAACTGCAGCTGTTCGGTGGCATCCGCTACGTGGTGGAGCGCCTGCCGTCAAAAGCGGTGGCGGCCAATACCGCCTGGGAACTTGCCGGCGGCGTGGCGAACAACGCCATCCCGAAACAGTCGAAGGGCATCTTCGCCCCGCGGATCGGCTTTGCGTGGGATCCCGACGGCACCGGGCGGACCATGCTGCGGGCTTCGACCGGTGTCGTCGACGGCAACTTCGACGACGCGGCCGTCGCCGAAGCGGCGCGCAACGATGGCAGTGTCACGGTGCGCCGGCTCACCGGCGACCTGAGCTGGCCGATGATCGGCAGCGGCAGCACCGCGCCGGTGGTCGGTCCCCGGCTGACACTCTTCGGTCCCAACGTGCGGATGCCCCGTGCGTTCAAGACCAGCGCGTCGATCGAGCACACGATCGGCGCCGGGATGCGGCTGGTGGTCAGTGGCCTGTACGCCCACAGCGATTACCTGCTGCGCCGCACCGACCTCAACCTGATCCAGGCGCCGCTGGCCACCGCGTCCGACGGACGTTCTGTCTGGGGCTCGCTGCAGCAATACGGCGGGCTGATCGTGCCGGCGGTGGGATCCAACCGGCGGTTCGACGAATTCGACATGGTCTACGGGCTGAGCTCGACCGGCTACGACAACGACTACGAGGCGACGTTGGCGCTCGACCGGCAGGTCGCGCGCGGCCTCTCGGTCGGCCTGAGCTACACCTGGTCGCGCAATACCGACAACCGTCCCGGCGCCTACAACGCCGATCCCGCCAACCGTCTCTCGCCGTTCCCCGACGGGACCAGCGGTGCCTCGTGGAATGTCGGGCGCTCCGACCTCGACATTCCGCACCGCATTGCCGGGACGGTGCGTTATGCCAGCGGGGGCGGCACGCCGCTTACCGTGGCGCTGCGCTATCGCTACCGGTCGGGGTTGCCATTCACCCCCGGCTTCCGCCAGGGTGTCGACATCAACGGCGATGGATCGGGCGGCAACGACCCGGCGTTCATCGGCGCGGACATCCAGGGAATGAACGGCCTGGTGAGCGGCAATGCCTGCCTCGCCCCCGACGTCAACCGGATTGCCACCCGCAACGGCTGCCGCGACCCGTGGGTGCAGGCGCTCGACGCCGAAGCGTCGCTCGGGCTGGGAGGACACCTCGCGGTGACCGTCGAAGGATTCAACCTGGTGGGAACCGACACCGGCGTGTACGACCACGCCGCCGTGCTGGTCGATCCGAACGGCGCCATCACGGTCAACGCCGCCGGCCAGCTGGTGCTGCCGCTCGTTGCCAACAGCCACTTCGGCCAGCTGCTGGCGCGCCGCGGTGAACCACGCCTGATCCGGCTCGGCCTGCGGGTGACACCATGACGCGCCGACTGCTGCTGCTCTCCGCCGCGTTTGTGGCGGTGGCCTGCTCCAACGCCGGGGAAAACCTCGGCCTTCCGTCCCTGCCGACCGGCACCATCGCGACGCGGGTCTATTTCGACCGCGACGGCTCGCAGACGTTCACCACCGGCGACACCACGGTCGCGGGAATCCGGGTGGCGATCTTTGCCGCCGGCGGCCGCGACACGCTCGCGGTGGCGTCGACCGACACCGCCGGGATCGTCATCTTCGACACGCTGCCGGTCGGCAGCTATCGGGTGGCGCTCGACCCCCATTCGCTGGGTGATTCGATCGGCCTGGTGGCGGGCGATACCGGCTTTACCCGGATCGTGGCGGATTCCGGCGGCGTCGCGCGGTTGATCCGGATCGGCTTTCCCGAAGTGACCCTGCAGCAGCTGCGGACCATGCCGGCGGGCCGGCGGGTGTTCGTGCGCGGCACCGTGGAGTCGCCGCTCGAGGCGTTCCACGATTCCAGCACGTTCCTGTCGGACCGGACCGGCTACCTGCGGATCACTCATTCGCGCTCACGGGTGACCCGCGGCGGCAACAACATCGGCGACTCGGTGCTGGTGCTCGGCACCACCGATTCGTCGCTGGGCCAGCCGGTGCTGGGGGCCGGGCTGATCGGCACCCTCGGACTCGCCAACCTGCCGATTCCGGTCCCGGTGACCGTGGCGCAGGCCAGCGACGCCGAAGGTGGAACACTCGACGCGGCGCTGGTGACGCTCGACAGCGCGGTGATCGTCGACACGATGGCGGTGGGCCCCGACTTCCAGGTCACCGTCGCCGACCCGAACAACGCCGCGGCCACGGCGGGCATCCTGATCGACTCGACGCTGCATGTGGCGCACAGTGTCTGGGTCCACGCCCTTCCGATCAGCATCAAGGGCGTGTTGATGCCGACCGGCAACGGCACCTGGGTCGTCAAGCCGCGCTTCCAGGGCGACATCACGCTCGGCAATTTTCCCGAGGTGACGATCAGCCAGCTGCGCGCGTTGCCGGCCGGCAAGCACGTCTACGTGCGCGGCGTGATCGAGTCGCCGTTCGAGGCGTTCCACGATTCGAGCACCTTCATCTCCGACGCCACCGGACACCTGCGCATCACCCATTCGCACACCCAGGTGGTCCGCGGGATCAACAACGTCGGTGACTCGGTGCTGGTGCTGGGCATCACTGGTTCGCTCGCCAACGAACCGGTGCTCGATTCCGGGGTGGTGGGCACCCTGGGGCTGGCGAACTTCCCGGTGCCGGTCGATGTGTCGGTTCCGGAGGCAATCAGCGCCAACGGTGGCACCCTCGACGCCGCCCTGGTCAAGCTCTCCGGTGGGGTGATCATCGACACGATGTCGGCAAGCCCCGACTTCGAGCTCCGCGTGGCGGACACCGCCAACCCGGCGATCACCGTCGGCGTGGTGATCGACACGCTGCTCAGGATCTCGCCGGCGGTGTGGGCGCCGAACCTGCACATCACCCTGGTGGGCGTGCTGGTGCCGGTGGGCGACGGAACGTGGGTCATCAAGCCGCGCCTGCCCGCCGACATCCTCCTCAGCAACTGATCAGTTGATACTCCGGCGGCGCTGGAAGAGCGCCGCCGCCGCGTAGCCGCCGAGCGCGCCGGCGATGGCGTGCCACGCCGGCGTCATGCCGGTCAGCAGTGCCGCGACGGCAAAGCCGGCCACCGCGGCGGCGCCGAACCCCCATGCCGCCCTCGCGCTGATCGCCCCGCCGAACCAACCCACCAGCGCAAACCACCACGCGGTCCAGAGCAGCGTCCACCACGGTGCCGCCGCCCCGATCTGGTCGGTGAACGGATGGATCAGCACCCAGCCGGTGGCGATCGAGGCCGCCCTCGAAGCGGTGACGGTGGCAGTGCTGCCGGCGGGTCCGCTCACCAGTTCGACACGATTGTCGCGCCAGCGCCACCGGAACACCCACGGCTGCCCGACCGGAATCGCCATCGCACCGGCAAAGCGCCACTCCGGCGTGCGCACCCGGAAGCGGCTGGCGCGCATCCGCACCTCAAGCACGAGGTCGTTGCGCGACTGGCTCACGCCGACCTGCACGGCGCGATCGCGGTCGACGATGCGGACCAGCGACACGGGCCGTCGCGGCACCGCGGTGGAGGTGCGGGTGACGGCGACCAGGAGGTCGAAGGTGTCGCGGCGCGGCGGCAGCACACCGAGGGGATCGTTCGGGATCGGAATGCCGTCGATCGCGGTGCTGTCGAGGTGCCCGCCGAACGGGTCGTGCCCGGGCCAGAGGTGCACCAGCTGCCCGGTCCACGGTGCCGGGCCGTCGAGCGCCGGTCGCAACGCCCACGCCGTGGTACCCCAGACCGCGCACGCCGCGACAAGCGCCACGACGGCGGAACGGCGCGCCGCCGCTCCGCGCACGCCAACGCGGGCCGCGAGCCACGGCTGGGCGGCAAAGCCGATCGCCGATCCGGTGGTGTTGGCGAGGACATCGCCGAGGGTCGCGTCGCGGCCCACCAGCAGGAGCCCCTGGGTGCATTCGATGCCGGTGCTCAGCAGCGCACACGCCGGGACGATCCACCACCACTTCCACCCCGCGGCGCGCGCCAGCAGCCCCAGCGGCGCAAAGAGCAGCAGGTTGAGGAAGACGTCGGTGGCGCCACCCTCACCGCAGACCACGCAGTGCCACGACGTCTCGGTGAGCCGGAACGCCGCCGCGGGGTTGGACCGCAGCGTCGACCAGGCGATCACCAGCAGCCAGGCGACCGCGGCCGTGGCGAGCCAGCGCCGCCGGGCATCGGTCATGGGCGGTCGGCGAGCACGGTGCGGTAGTAGTCGACGATGCGGCCGACGATGACGTCGGTGCCGAATTCTTCCACCGCATGCTGTCGGGCCGCGGCCGACCGGCGCCGGCGCTCGGCGGGGTCGCCAAGCAGGCGATGGAGGGCGTCGCCGAACGCCGTCGTGTCGCCCATGTCGATCGGGAGGCCGCCGTCGCCGGTCATCCAGCGCAACGTCGGGTCGTCGTTGACGAGCGACGGCAACCCGCTGGCGCCGGCTTCGAGCAGGGCGATTGGCATCATCTCGAAGAGCGACGCCATGACGAAGACGTCGGCGATGCGATAGAGCTCCGGCATCCGCTCGCGGGGAAACCGCACCAGCATCCGGGCGGCGTCGCCGAGGCGTTCATGCGCCAGTGCGACCAGTTCGTCGGTGTCGTCCTCGCGCGCGCCGGCCACGACCAGCGTTGCCGGCTGGTCCGGGTGGCGGGCGCGGTAGGTGGCGACGGCGTCGATCAGCCAGTCGATCCGCTTGTGGCTCCGCTTGATGGCGGCGACGGCGAGGACGACGTGCGCGTCCGGCGCGATGCCCAGTTCGTGGCGCAACCCGGGAGCGGCGCCGGGATGGAAGCGATCGCCGTCGACGAAGTTGCCGATCACCGTCCAGGTGGGCCGGTGATAGCCAGCGTCGCGGCACGCGCCGAGGTGCGCCGGCGCGAGGTGCTGCACATAGCGGAGCCGCGCCAGCCAGCGGGCCGGCTCCTCGGTGCCATGGGCGAGGATGGCGCGGGTGCGGAGAAAGCCGGCGCGCCGCAGCTGGTCCATGCGTGACGCCACCAGCGGATCCTGCACGTGCACGATGTCGATGGCGTCGCGTCGCAGCGCTCGCTGCAGTGACCACGCAAAGGTGCTCTGCTCGACGTCGTATGGTGCCCCGAAGCCGAGCCGCCAAGCCAGCGCGTGCGGCAACCGCCGCCGCCACCGGGCGTTCGCGTCGGATTCGCGGGGAAGGTTGCGCAGCACCTCGCCGTAGCGCGGCGGCGTGCCGCCGCCCTGGTAGAGCCGGACATCGATCTCGCGCGTGTCGAGGGCCTGCGCCAGGTCGGCGGCCCACGTTTCGACGCCGCGGGTGATATGACCGAGGCCGCTCGAAGCGACGGCGATCCTCACCGATCGGGTCCCGAGCGCTGCAGGCTTCCGGTTCGCGGCCGCGCCGGCAGGAATGTCGCCCAGAGGCGCAGTCGCATCGAGAAGGGAATCGGCCCGCGCCGTGCCGCCTCGCGCAGGTACCGGCGCGCCAGATCGAACTGCCGGAAATGGAACAGCTCCAGGCCGTACTGGCGGTAGAGCTCGAATTCCTTGGCGCGGACCAGGTCGGGTGCGAGGTCGAGGCGCTCGGCGAGCGATGCGACATTGGCGAGCTCGGCCGCCGCAAAACGCCGGGTCTGGAATGTCAGGCTTTCGGTGGTCGGGCGGTACTCGGCGAGTTCCTCGTCGAGGAACCGGAACCGCCAGCCGGCGTGGGAGAGCCGCAGCCAGAGGTTGTAATCCTCCACGCCGATCAGCTCACGCGACTCGTCGAATCCTCCCGCAGCCTGCCATGCCTCGCGCCGCAGCATCACGGTCGAGGTGCGGATCGTGTTCCGGCGCCACAGCGACGAGAAGTCGGCCTGCCGCGGCATCAACGCCGGGCGCACGCCGGGGATATGATGGCGCGCCGAGAGTACCGCGATGTCGTCGGTGAGGAATTCGCGCTGCCGCTCGATGCGCTGCGGATAACTGATGTCGTCGGCGTCGAGGAGGGCAATCCACGGCGCGTCGGTGGCGGCGATGCCCCGGTTGCGGGCCGCCGCCGGCCCGCCGTTCTCCTGCCGGATCACCCGTGCCCCGGCACGGGCCGCAACCTCACTGGTGCGATCGCGTGACCCATCGTCAACCACGATGATCTCCGCCGGGGCGATCGTCTGGCAGCGCAGCGACTCGACGGCCTGCGCCACGATCGCCTCGGCGTTGTAGGCGGGAATCACCGCCGCGATCCGGGGGTCAGCGGTCATGGCCACCCGGATGCCGCGGCCGCCGCCGGGGGCGGTCAGCTGCCGGGAAACCCGGCAGTTGGCTTCCCGGACCGCAATTGGCTGCCAAATTATTGAACAGTGGCATCTGGTTTCCGATCTGCTGCATGTCGGCAACACATTTGTAACTCATTGTACTGCAAGCAGTTAAAGAATTAGTCCGAAACGGCCGATACATGGTCTATCACTTGCTAGAAAGATGACACGAGCGAAGTGATACCGGACCTCTGAACGACAGAGAGATCGACCATGTCTCGCAGCTTCCGATCGATGATGTTCGCCGGCATGATGGTGGGCCTGGCCGCCTGCGGCACGCAGACCCCGACTGGCACCTCGAACACGCCGGCCCCGACCACTCCCGCGGCTCCGACCGCCGGGTGGCTCACGCTGCAGCTGGTCACGCCGCGCGGCGACGACGGCGCGGTGCAGTTCCTCGTCACCGGTCCCGGGTTCGACAGCGTCCGGGTGATCTCGTACAACGGCTCGACGCTGATCTCCGGTGACAATGCCAATATCATCGTGACCGGCGCCGTCAGTGGCGGCACGGTGGCGCAGGTGCACGTGGCCGACCTCTCGCTCGCCGGCGATTACCAGGCCCAGGTGGTGGCGGCCGCGGCCCGCAGCAGCTACGCGCTGCAGGACCTCACCGGTTACCGCGCGCTGCTGATTCACTGACCGGCCCGGACCACCAGGTCCGCAATCACCGGTTCGTGGTCCGAGCCGACATCGCGCCCGACGAATGCCCGTCGGGCGCGAATGCCATGCGAAAAGAGTATGTGGTCGATCCGGATCCCCCACCAGCGGGTGTGCTTGGTGTACACCGTCCCGAAACCCGCCTCTGACAGTGCATTGCCGAAGTCACTCCAGTATTCGCGATAGATCGCGCTCTCGACCGGAAGGTTGAAGTCGCCGGCAACGATCGTCGGCAGGTCGGGGCCCGACAGGATCCATTGGCGCGCCGCCTGGGATTCGGCGGCCCGCTCGAGGGTGTTGGCCTCGGTGACCGGTCCGAGGCGCGGGATGCTGGAGAGGTCGGGGTAGTTGTCGAGCGCGTTGCGCGGCGTCGAGAGGTGCACCATGCCGAGTCGCACCGGGCCCGCCGGTGTGTCGACCACCGCCCAGACGATCGCTCCCGACCCGCTCAACTTCCAGAACTGCATCTGGTCGCGGGCGTGCTCCTGTTCGATCGGTCCCTTCGACAGCAGGCAGAGGTCGGCGGTGTTCACGTGGACATGATACGCCGGCATGGAGTGCTGCAGCGCATTCGGCAGGCCGCCGCCACATTCGGCGATCACCACGATGTCGGGGTCTTCCGCGTCGATTTCCGCGAGGATCCGTTCGGGGTCCGGGACGCCGCCGCTCCCCGCACCCGCGTTCAATTCGAACACCCGGACCACGGTCCCTTTCCCCGCCACCAGGCGTCCCAGCCCGAGCCGGAAATCCATGATGCCGAAGACCACCAGCACGGCGGCAACGACGGCCGGGATGGCCGCGCGGCGTGGCGCCATGGCGAGCCAGGGGAGCATTCCGCACGCGGCAACGGCCCAGATCCACCGCGGCCCGAAGAGGATCGGCAGCGCCCACCAGACGCGGTCGCCGAGAAACTCGATGCAGATGAAGCCGCACACCACGGCGCCGAACGACGTCCACCCGAGCAGGCGGGCGAGGCGGCGGAGACGGGGGTCAACGCCGGCGGAACGGCCAGTAGACGAGGCCAGCGAGAAACCCTCCTCCCCACGCGCAGTGGATGATGGCAAAGATGACCGGCAGCGCCGGGAAGAGTCCCCAACCGCTTCGCGCGGCGGTGACGACGCTCGCCGCGAGGTTGGCGACAACGTAAGCCGCCACCGCGACAGCGCCGACCGGGCCCATGCGGAACACCGCCCACGGCGTCAGAAGCAGTGCCACCACGAACGCGGGGGCCACCAGCTGGCGCCAGCGGAGCGAGCCGGGGTGCTCCAGCAGCGTGCGCACCTTCCAGAATCCGTAGCGCGCATACTGGCGCGCCAGCTTGCCGAGCGAATCGCGCACGAAATAGGTCGACCGGACCGTCGGCGAGAGGTAGACGCCGCCGCCCTCGGCGCGGAGCCGCACGTTCAGCTCGTAGTCCTCGTTGACCGCCCAGTCGGCACGCATGCCGCCCAGGCGCCGCAGCGTGGCGGTGCGCCAGGCACCGAGATAGACGGTGTCGGTCCACCCCGGTTCGGTGGCGTGGCGGTACTTGGCGTCGCCGGCGGCAAAGCGCGACGACACCGCGGCGGCAATCGCCTTTCCCATCCAGCTCTGTCCGGTGGCGCGCTGCACGCCGCCGACGTTCTCGGCGCCGGTCTCCTCCAGCAGGCGGAGGCATTCGGCGATGTAGTCGTCGGCATAGAGCGAGTGGGCATCGGCCCGCAGCAGCCAGGCGCCGCGGGCGGCCTCGATGCCGGTGTTCATCGCCGCCGCCTGAAGCCGGTCGGGATTGTCGAGCAGCCGCACCCGCGGGTCCTTCAGCGCGCGGGCCCGCACCAGTGCCGGCGATGTGTCGTCGCTGGCTCCGTCGAGCACCAGGACCTCGAGCTCCCATCCCTCGGGGAGCCGCGACGCCAGCAGCGAGTCGAGGCACGCCTCGATGGTTGCCGCCTCGTTCCGCATCGGTACCACGACCGACACCAGCTTCGGTGTTCCGGTCGGGGCAGCGGTGGTTTCGGGCACGGACACGCGTGACCTGTCGGAGAGTGATCTGGAAAATCGAAGCGGGCCCCGAAAGGAGCCCGCTTCAAACTAGTCGTGCATCGGGAACGCGACTACTGGCGCTTCCGCCGGCGCAGCCCCATACCCGCCATGCCGGTCAGGCCAAGGGCGAGGAGCGACATCGTGCCGGGTTCCGGCACCGGACTCGAGACGTAGATGAATTCCTGGCAGCGTGCCGGGGCGTTGTCGTGCACGCAATCGGATCCGGCGTCGGAAATGATCGACCAGCCATAGAGCGTCGCCATCGATTCGAGCGACGTGCTGGTCTGGTTGTTCGCATCGGTGAGCAGCGGCGCAATCTCGGCGCATGCCGTGCCGCCGAAGCCGCACGACCCGTCCATGATGGTCCAGATCGCAAACTGGTAGTCCTGCACGTTGTACGGCGACCCGCCGTCACCGGGCATCCCGCTGGTGTACCACTGCTCGACCAGGTAGGCCGCGCGATCGTACAGCAACCAATCATTGCTGCCGTTGTGGTTGGGCGGGTAACTGCCATCGAACGCGCCCGGATCGAGCGGCGGCGCCAGGTCGGTGACGTACGCCAAGTATTGCTGCCCGGGCGACGGCGGCGAATCGGCGTGATCGACGCAGAAGATGCTGAACGGCGTGTCGAGAGGAGACAAGGTGGAAGGCCCGAGGAACTCGCCACTGGCGTCGAAGTACCGGTGCACCGACGACACCGACGAGTTGGCAGCGTATTCGAAGCAGACCTCGCCGGACGGGATCGATGCTCCGTCGCAGATCGGGGTCTGGGCATGGGCCCGCTGCGGGGCGATCGTGACGAGCAGCGCCGCTGCGCCGGCCAGTCCGAGTAGAGAGCGCTTCATGGGAATTCGGTCTCCAGAAGGGCGAGCGATGAACCGGGGAATGCTGCTCCGGGAATCCAACGACAATCGAAACCCTTGGCGCACCAGTTATGCCACCAATCAGGTGCGTCGCGAAGGCGCTGCCGTGTTTCCGGGCAGCCCGGTCCAAGACGTTGCACTGCAATGAGTTCCAGTGCACCGCGGATGGTGTCTCGGCCTATTCTCGGGGGCCCCTGGCTGGGCGGCTGGCCGGAACTGCTGTTGGGACACGACAGCGACTGTTGCTGGCGCGCCACAACGGACCGTCGTTCCGGGCCGCTGCATGGGAGCCACGGGGTGAGTCGGAAGCCAGGCGAAAAAGCGGAAGCGGGCCCCGGCGAACCGGGACCCGCTCCACCACCATTCAGAGGTTCTGCGTTTGCTGCTTAGTGCTTCCGGCGGCGGAAGCCTGCACCGGCCATCGCCGAGAGGCCCAGCGCGAGGAGCGACATGGTGCCCGGCTCCGGCACTTCGGTCGGCGGCGCGCCCGGATTGAAGTACAGGAATTCCTGGCAGCGCACGGCGGCGTTGTCCTTGGTGCAGCTGGTGCCGGTGTCGCTGATGATCGACCACTCGCCGTCGTCGGCGGCGGCCTGCAGCTGCGCGTCGGTCAGGCTCGCCGCACCGGTGAGCAGGCCGGAGATCCGGCCGCAAGCGGTGCCGCCGAACGAGCAGCTACCGTTCATGATCGACCAGATCGCGAACTGGTAGTCCTGGGTGTTGAGCGGCGAGCCACCATCGCCCGGGCCGCCAGCCAGGAACCACTGCTCCACGACCCATGCCGACTGGTCGTAGAGCTTCCATTCGTTGGTGCCGCTGTGATACGGCGGATACGCCCCGTCAAAGGCGCCCACGTCGAGCGGCGAGAGCGCCGTGACGTCGGCGACGTACTGCTGACCGACCGTCGGCGTCTCGCCCTGCTGGTCGACGCAGAAGATCGCGAACGGGGTGTTGAGCGGGGCGATGTTGGCGCCGCCGTCGGTGAACTGGCCGGTCGCGTCGAAGTAGTAGTGCTGGGTCGAGACCGCCGAGTTGGCCAGGTACTGGAAGCAGGCCTGATTGGCGCTGAACAGCGTCGCGCCGTTGCAATCGCCTGGAGTCAGCCCGGGCAGGTCGGCATGAGCAGCCGGCGCCACCAGGGCGACCGCTGCCGCGGCGCCGATAAGACTGAGAACGGAACGCTTCATCACATGCCCCCAACAAGTCTGAATGGTGAATTGCTCTCGCCGGGTGGTCCGGCTCGCACTCCCTATGAGCACCAGTCATGCCACTCGGCCGGCGCCGGCAGGCGCGGCTGAAGCGGTCGCTGATACAGTGTGGCAAGTCGTTTAATGACATAACGTTATGGCGTGTTACTGGCGGGTCTGCCGAGGCCGGTTCAGGGCCCGTCACGGCCCCTGGAGCCACCGGTTGATGCCGCCACACGACACCAATGTGTTGCTTGTCAGCCACAGGATTCGAAAATCTCCCACCGTGGCACCGATCCAACGCTTTGCCAGAGATATCAACACGGAACGGACCGAAATCGCTCCTCGCAAGGGCGGTATCCGGCCCCGGATTCAGCTGTATTGAATCTTGACAATCTGGAGTGGCCAAATCGGTCCGAGGCCTTGTTTTACAGCCGCTCCATCGTGGCAAGCCTCTTGCTCAATAACTGGTCGCTGCCGGTGACGGCAGCCGCTGCTCAGAGCAAACCGGTCGAAAGGCCGCGACGCAGAGCCACGGGGCTACCGCCGGGATTCAAGAATCCGGTCACGTCCGCCGAGCCTCCAGCGCTAGGAGAGTGGTACATCACCGCAGTCGTCTTGCGGCGGTGCCGGGGAAGATCCCGCGATTCCGAGCCTCTGGAGCAGCAGACCATGATCGTGCCGTCGAAGTCGTTCCTGACCCTCCGTCGTTTCGTCTTCGCCGCACTGCTGGCAGTGGTTCCGCTGGCGTCCGCCGCGGCGCAGGGGAAGGGCACCCTGGCCCAGCAGGTTGCCGCCGCAAACGGTCGCGTCATCGTGACCCTCAAGCCGAGCGGTGGTGGCGCCAGCATCATGGCAAAGGGCGAGCAGCCGATTTCCGACCTGGTGATGAACCAGGTGTCGGAGCGGATGGGCGCCGAGTACTCCACCCAGGAAATCCAGCGCATCCCGTTTGCCGGGATGATCGTTGCGCACACCGATACCGCGAAGCTGCAGCAGCTGCTGAGTGACCCCAACGTCGCCGCCGTCGAGGCCGACCGGCTCTGGTCGCCGACCGATCTTGGTGAGGCGGCGCCGCCCGACGAATGGGCCGCCTATCATCGCGCCGACGCCACGCACGACCGGGCGGGCGACACAGTGCCGCCGGGGGTGACCCAGGTGACGGCGCCGCAGGTCTGGGCGTTGGGCAACAAGGGTGACGGGGTCAAGGTCGGCATCCTCGATTCCGGTGGCGACCCGACCCATCCCGACCTGAGCTACGCCGGCGGCTACAACGCCATCAACCTCACGTCGAGCGGCTGGCAGGACACCGTCTCCGTCTGTCTCGGCCACGGCACCCACATCGCCGGTACCATCGCGGCGAAGGACAACGGCATCGGTGTCGTCGGTGTCGCACCACACGCGCTGCTCTACGCCATCCGGGTGTTCCAGAACGTCGGCGGGTCGTGTCTCGCCTACACATCGTCGCAGATCTACGGCATCCAGTGGGCGGTGTCGCAGGGGATCCGGCTGGTCAACGTCAGCATCGGCGGGACGTTCTCGACGGCGTACGACGCGGCAATCCAGTCGGCGGCGGCGCAGGGCACCTACGTGATTGCGGCGGCCGGCAACAACGGCGGCGCGCTCACCTATCCGGGGTCGTCGGACTATGCCATCGGCGTCGGGGCGGTCGACAACTCCAACGTCCGCCAGAGCTGGTCGGACTTCGGCTCGCAGCTCGACATCATGGCGCCGGGCCTCAACGTCTACAGCACGCTTCCCGGCGGGAACTACGGCACCAAGTCGGGCACCTCGATGGCGACACCGCACGTCGTCGGCGTCGCAGCACTGCTCCTCGCGGCCGATCCGTCGCTGACGTTCGACCAGCTGCGGCAGGAGCTGATCGATGGCGCGCTCGACCTCGGTGACCCCGGTTACGACGCAGTACTACGGCTACGGCCTGGCGCGCGCCTACAACTCGCTGGGCGGTGGCGGCACTGCGCTGACCCTGGCGGTGAGCCCGTCGTCGCGGAGCACCTCGGTGGTGCAGGGCGGCACGGCGGCCGGCGACAACGCCACGGTGACGCTGAGCGGCACCAACGCGTCGAGCACGGCCTGGACCGCGACCAACAGGAAGAGCTGGACGACGCTCACCACGTCGAGCGGCACCGGCAGCGGGACGGTGGCGTGGAGCCGCAACGCCAGCGGCCTTGCGGTCGGCACCTACGTGGACACCATCACGGTGAGCGCGTCGGGGGCGACCGGTTCGCCGGCGCTGGTGATCGACACCCTCAAGGTGACGGCGCCGACGCCGCCGGTGCTGGCGGTGAGCCCGTCGTCGCGGAGCGCCACGGTCCGTGCAGGGCGGTACGGCTCCGGGTGACAACGCCACGGTGACGCTGACTGGCACCAACGCATCGACGACACCGTGGACGGCGACGAAGAAGAAGAGCTGGACCACGCTCACCACCTCGAGCGGCACCGGCAGCGGCACGGTGGCATGGAGCCGCAACGCCAGCGGCCTCGCCGCCGGGACCTACGTCGACACCATCACGGTGACGGCGACGGGTGCCACCGGCTCGCCGACGCTGGTGATCGACACCCTCAAGCGTGATGGCGCCGCCGGTCCTTGCGGTCTCGCCCTCGTCGCGCAACCTGACCGTGCAGCAGGGGACCTCGGCGGCGGGGAGCAACGCGACGGTCACGCTGAGCGGCTACAACGCGTCAAGCACGGCGTGGTCTGCAACGAAGAAGAAGAGCTGGACCACGCTCACCACGTCGAGCGGCACCGGCAGCGGGACCGTGGCGTGGACCCGCAACATCACCGGCCTCGCCGTCGGCACGTACGTCGACACCATCACGGTGACGGCGTCGGGTGCCACCGGTTCGCCGGCGACGGTCATCGACACGATCACCGTCACCGTCGGCCCGGTGCCGCTGGCCCTGGCGCTCGCGCCAACGTCGCGTCACGTGACGGTGCAGCAGGGCAACGCCGCCCCGGCCGACAATGCGACGGTGAGCCTCGCCGGTGATGGCGCGTCGGGCACCACCTGGTCGGCAAGCAAGGCGGAAGAGCTGGGCGACGCTGACCACAGCCAGCGGCACCGGCAGCGGCGACTGTGACCTGGACCCGCAACGCCACCGGCCTTGCGGTGGGCACCTGCGTCGACACCATCACGGTGACCGCGCCGGGAGCGACCGGCTCGCCGGGGTACGTCGTCGATTCGCTCACCATCACGTCGGCGCCGGTGCCGCTGGCCCTGGCGGTTGCGCCGGCGTCGCGCAGCGTCTCGGTGCAGCAGGGCAACACCGCGCCGGGCGACAACGCCACTGTCACGCTGACCGGTGACAACGCCGCCACCACCGCCTGGTCGGCAACGAAGAAGAAGAGCTGGACCACGCTCACCACCGCGAGCGGCACCGGCAGCGGAACAGTGGCGTGGAGCCGCAACGCCACCGGGCTCGCGGTCGGCACGTACGTCGACACCATCACGGTGACGGCAGCGGGGGCCAACGGCTCGCCGACGACGGTGATCGACACCCTCAGGATCACGTCGGCGCCGGTGCCGCTCACCCTGGCGGTTGCGCCGTCGTCGCGCAATGTCGCGGTGCAGCAGGGCAACGCCGCGCCGGGCGACAACGCGACGGTCACGCTGACCGGTGACAACGCCGCCACCACCGCGTGGTCGGCGACGAAGAAGAAGAGCTGGACCACCCTGACCACGGCGAGCGGCACCGGCAGCGGCACCGTGGCATGGAGCCGCAACGCCACCGGGCTCGCGGTCGGCACGTACGTCGACACCATCACGGTGACGGCGGCGGGGGCCAACGGCTCGCCGACGACGGTGATCGACACCCTCCGGATCACGGCGCCACCGGTGCCGGTGACGCTGGCGGTGACCCCCGCGTCGCGCAGCGTCTCGGTGCAGCAGGGGAGTGTCGCGCCGGGCGACAACGCGACGGTCACGCTGACGGGTGACAACGCGGCGAGCACTGCGTGGTCGGCGACGAAGCAGAAGAGCTGGACGACGCTCACGACGGCGAGCGGCACCGGCAGCGGGACGGTGGCATGGAGCCGCAACGCCAGCGGGCTCGCCCCCGGGACGTACGTCGACACGATCACCGTCACGGCCGCCGGCGCGATCGGCTCGCCGACCCATGTCATCGACACCCTCAAGGTCACCGCCGTGCCGGTACCGCTGACCCTGGCGCTCACTCCGGTGTCGCGCAGCGTCTCGGTGCAGCAGGGCAGTGCCGCGCCGGGCGACAACGCGGTTGTCACGCTGACCGGCGACAACGCCGCGACGACCAGCTGGTCGGCGGTGACGACGCAGGCGTGGGCAACGCTTACCACCTCCGGCGGCACCGGCAACGGGACCGTTGCCTGGACGCGCTCGGCCACCGGGCTGGCGGTCGGGACGTACGTCGACACCATCAAGGTCACCGCGAATGGCGCCATCGGCTCGCCGGGCTACGTGGTCGACACGCTCAAGATCACGGCACCACCCGCGCCGTTGACGCTGGCGGTGACCCCGGGGTCGCGCAGCGTGTCGGTGATGCAGGGGACGGCGGCGCCGGGCGACAACGCCGCGGTGACCCTCTCCGGCACCGGTGCCAGCGGCACGACCTGGACGGCGACCCACAAGGCGAGCTGGCTCACGCTCACCAAGACCACCGCCACGGGCAGCAACACCATGACGTGGACCCGCAGCACCACCGGGCTCGCGGTCGGGACGTACGTCGACACCATCACGGTCGCCGCGTTCGGCGCGATCGGTTCACCGGCCACCGTGTTTGACACCCTCAAGATCACCGCCGCGCCGGCCCCGCTGACGCTGGCGGTGGCACCGGGGTCGCGCAGCGTGACGGTGCAGCAGGGCACCACCGCGCCGGGCGACAACGCCGTGGTGACGCTGACCGGTGACAACGCGGCGACGACGCCGTGGTCGGCGGTGAAGGCCAAGAGCTGGACCACGCTCACCACCGCGGCGGGGACCGGCAGCGGCGTGGTGGCGTGGAGCCGCAACATCAGCGGGCTTGCCGTCGGCACGTATGTCGACACCATCACGGTGAGCGCGCCGGGCGCCAACGGTTCGCCGACCCAGGTGATCGATTCGATCCACGTGGTCGCGGCACCAATTGCGTTGACCCTCGCCGTCGCTCCCGGCTCGCGCCATGTCACGGTGCAGCAGGGGAGTGCGGCGCCGGCCGACAACGCCACCGTCACCCTCACTGGTGACGGCGCCTCGGCCACCACATGGAACGCCGCGGTCAGCAAGAGCTGGGTGTCGCTCACCATCGGTGGCGGAACCGGCAGCGGCGTGGTGGCGTGGACCCGCAACACCGCCGGGCTGCCGGTGGGCAACTATGTCGACACCGTGACGGTGTCGACCACCGGCCCGGCGTCGCTCGTGGCAATCGTGGTCGACACGATGACGATCACCGCGGCGCCGCAGCCGCTGACGCTGGCCGTCGCCCCGACGTCGCGCAGCATCGAGATCGATGCCGGCACCACAGCGCCGGGCGACGACGCCTCGGTCACCATCGGCGGCGACAACGCGTCGTCGACCGCGTGGCACGCCGTGGCGACCGCCGCGTGGGCCGAGCTCACCGCGGCGAACGGCACCGGCAGCGGGCCGCTGGCATGGACCCGCAACGCCGCCGGACTACCCGCCGGGATGTACCTCGACACCATCACCGTCAGCGCGCCGGGGACGTCGGTCGGGCCGGTGCGGATCTTCGACACGCTGGTGGTGCGCGCGGTGGCGGTGCCCCAGCGCCACCTGGCCATCACGCCGAAGGGGCGGAAGTGGCGGGTGCTCACCTCGTCACTGCTCTCCAACATCGTGATGCCGGCCTACGATTCGGCGCTGGTCTCCGACGACAGTTCCGCCACCGCGACCTGGACCGCGACCGCCGACACCACGCTGCTGCAGCTGGTCACCACGACCGGCACGGTCAACAGCGAGGTGGTCTGGAAGTGGCTGCCGGCGGCGAGCAGTGTCGGCACGCACATCGACAGCGTCACCGTGACGCTGCAGGACGACCCGTCGGCGTCGGCGACCTTCGTCGACACCCTCGAGGTGGTGGATGTGCCGGCGCCGGCGCCGACCTCGGCGGTCGACGCGCTGTTCGGACGGTCGGGGATGACCGCCGATCAACAGGTCATCTTCGACGAGGCCGGCAACCGGAACGGCAAGTACGACCTGGGCGACTTCCTCTCGTGGGTTGACCGGCAGCACGTGCAGCTCAGCGCGCAGCTGCAGCAGCGGCTGGCCGGGTTGCGCAAGCCGCAGTAACCGCGGGAGAGGCGCGGTTCCGGACGCCGGTGCGGAGATTCCGCGCCGGCGTTCGTCGTTGTGGTGGTGGAGCGTTGTGGTGGTGGAGTGATCCGCGGCGCGGTCCGCGCCGTGGCGATGGGGTCACCCCGGCAGCGATCCCGCCGCCGTCACCTCGAGCCCGGCGGCGCGCTGGATGGCGAGCCACGCCTCGTAGGCGCTGGCAAAGGCGAGTCGCCAGCCGCGGCGGCGGCATTCGGCGTGAACGTCGCCGATGGCCTGCGCGACAAATCCGCCCAGCAGCGGGCCGGCGTTGCGCTCGATGGCGCCGTGGGTAAAGAGCTTGACGAAGACGTCGTTGCCGACTCGCGGTGCCGCGTCGAGCCAGCGCCGCGCCCGGACCGGCGACGGTGGCGCGTAGGCCGCCAGCTCGCCGACATCGAGGGTGGGCAGCGGAGGGCGATGCGGATGGATGCCCACCGCGAGCGGCCCCTGCACGCAGAGCAGCGCATGGTCCGGCGGGGTGGCGCCCGGCGTGACGAGCGTGCCGGTGTCATGCGAGCGCGGCCGCGCCGGGTCGTCGACCGCCCAGTAGATGGCGTTGACCAGGTGGGTCTGCGACGGGTCGGGGGCGGCGGGGAGCGTGAAGTCGGCGTAGCAGCCGAGTCGCCGCAGCAGCGTCAACTCGTTGTTCAGTCCGCACCACCGCCCATCCGGACGAGCGTTGTCGAGCGCCCAGTTGCCGTGGATGAACCCGAAGCCGGTGCGTCCGTCGACCTGGTGCAGCAGGCCGTGGTCGCGCGAGAGCGTCGCCACGAAGCGTTCGATCCGTTGCACGAAGTCGGCCTCGCCCTCGCCGTCGTGATGCAGGTGCACCTCGACGTCGCCGATGCCGAGCCGGCCAAGCTCGGCGAGCGGTGCGAGCAACGCCGGGTGGTATTCCTCTTCGGGATAGAAGAAGGTCCAGCGGGGCGGCCGGCCAAAATCGTCACGCAGTTCACCGGCGACGCGGGGCCACCCGGTGCGCCACGCGTCGACGCGGCTCCGCGCCACCGACTCGTCGGGGCGGGCCCAGCGTGGCTCGAAATGATCCGTGAAGAAGAGCCACACGGTGACATGCCCGGTGGCGCTGAACCGATGTACCGCATTGCGCCGCCGGGCCGCGAGCCAGCCGGGGAGCCAGATCTGGGCGTTGCGGGGGAGCTTCATGCCGCCACCGGACTGCCGGCGGGAGGTGCTGCGGCAACGACCCCGGCGAGTTGGGCGCGGATCAACGCCACCGCATCGGCGCGGCTGGTGACCGGCGCCGCGGACCGCCGCTCGAGCGGTGCGGCGGCAAATTGCCGGTCGAGGGCGGCGGCGAGTGCCGCGGCGTCGCCCGCGGGGACCACCGCACTCGACGGTTCGAGCAGCTCGGCGACGCTGCCGACATCGCTCGCGACAAACGGCGTGCCGCAGGCGAGCGATTCGAGGAGGACGTTGGGCATCCCCTCCGACCGCGACGGCAGCACCACGCAATCGGCGGCGCGGTACCAGTCGGGGAGCGCGTCGTGCGGCATCGGTCCGACGAACCGGACCGAGTCGCCGAACGCCCGGGCGCGACGCTCGAGTGCCGCGCGTTCGCCGCCGTCGCCGACCAGCACCAGCAACGGGCGCGGCGCGGTCGCGGCAAGGCGGCCCCAGGCATCGAGCAGGACATCGAGTCCCTTGACCGGCTCCATCCGCCCGACCCAGAGGGCAATGTGCCGATCGCCCGGGAGGCCGAGACGTCGCCGTGCCTCGGCCGGCGGGCCGGGGTGGAACCGTTCGGTGTCGACGCCTCGTGCCACGGCCACCACCGCCGCCGGGTCGATTCCGAGGGCAATGACGCGCTGGCGGAGCGGCTCGCCGATGGCGAGGACCCGGGCCGCGGCGGCGAGTGTCGCGACGATCACGCGGCGTCGTGCCGGATTCGCGGTGAGGAGGCGGATGTCACTGCCACCGACCAGCAGCACCCCCGGCACCCCGAGCCGGCGCGCCACCTCGAGCGCCACGGTGCCGTCGGGATGCGTCCAGTAGCCCAGCACCAGGTCGGGGCGTGCCTCGGCGGCGAGCCGCGCCGCCGCCGGGAGCACGGCGCGTCGGAGCCAGCGGTGCTGGTGGGCGTGGCCAATGCGCGGCGGGTAAAACCATGCCGGATAGGTGACACCGGGCTCGGGGGTGCCGGTCGGCGCGACGAACAGGTCGGTCCACGGCACCGGCGCGATGACGCGGACGTCGTCGCCGGCGTGCCGCAGCGCGGTCACCAGTTCGCGATTGAACGTGCCCTTGGTGGGGCGCCGTGGTGTGGGATAGACCGCGGTGACCAGCAGCAGCCGCATTGCTCAGCGGACCGGCGGGTCACCCGGGAAGTGCCGCAGCCGCCGGCGGGGCAGCGCGCCGGGGGTGCCCGGGGACTGCGCCGGCACGGCCGGTGCTGATTCCTCCGGCCGGGGGAGCGGCGAGCCAAGCACCACGGCGCCGCCGAGGCCCAGCGCCATGTACATCATCGGGTAGTAGGCGTTGGAGAGGAACGAGCCGGTGACCAGGGCCGCCGCCAGCATCGCCAGCATGTGTCCCGCCAGGTTCGCTTCTTCGCGTGCGCCCGCGACCCGCCCGGTGAGTGCCACGGCCAGCTTGCGGTGGGCCCGCAACTGCTTGATCAGCCACCAGCAGAGCAGCACGAAGAGGGTGATGCCGGCAACGCCGAGTTCCATGCCGTACTGCACCCAGGTGCTGTGCGCGGCGCGTTCCTGGCCGTTGAACATGCCGAAGAACGTCGGGTAGTTGTCGATCCCGTAGCCCCACGGGCGCTTGAGCATCCAGACAAAGCCCTGCTTCCAGAAGAACCAGCGTCCCTCATCGGTCAGGTTGTAGTCGTTGCTGGAGAAGTCGGTGAAGCGGCCGGCCGCACCGATCCCCGACGCCATGACGACGAACACGCCGACGCAGCCGGTGAGCAGGAACGCCGACAGCCATCTTCGCCATCCGCGCGCTCCGGCGCCGACCAGCACCACGGCGGCCGCGGCAAAGCCGAGCTCGGCGCCGCGCGACTGGGTCGGCACCACCGCCATCACCATCAGCACCGCGGCGCCGCTCCAGACAATTCGCCGGCGCACGCTGCCCACCGAGAGCCAGAGGGCCAGCGGGAAGGTGATCGCGAGAATCGCCCCGAAGTCGTTGGAGTCGAGGCCGTCGCCCACCTTCTGCAGGCGGCGCAGTTCGGGGCGGGCGGCGACCATCTCGGGAGGAATCGGGATGCCGTCCTCGTCGTAGACCACGCCGTTGGGGTCGTAGGTGTGGACCACGTCGAACGACACCGCGGCGACGCAGAGGACGTACATCGCAATCGCCACCCGCATGGTCCGGCGGTCGCGCAGGAAGACGAGGCAGGCGGTGAACACCGCGGTGCACAATACGTACTTGGCGCGGACGAACCAGAGCGACTCGCTGGGCCAGATGCCCACCACCGCCGTCACGATCGCGAGTCCCAGCAGGGCCACGACGTACTGCAGCGCGCGCGACCTCTCCCAGATGACGCGCCACGCGTCGGTCGGGATGGCGACCGCCAGCATCGCCAGGAAGATCAGCATCAGCACCAGCGGCAGGTGGGGAATGTCGAACGCGGCAAACACCTCGGGGAGCCGGACGACGGCGTAGCCGAGGTAGAGCCCGAGGAGCGGCGCAATGACCCGTTCGCCGGCCGAGGCGACGGTGAGCGAGAAGCCGTCGGCGCGGCGGCGGGGCGGGATCTTTGCCGTGGCCTCGCGGACCGCGGCAACGATATCGATCTGCTGGCCCGCGTCGAACGTCGTCATTCCTCTTCCTTCACCAGATCAGCGCTGGGGACATTGTTGACCACCACACGCAATTTCCCCGCCGCCGTCAGCGGAATGTCGGCAACCCGCTCGATGGCGACCGCCAGCGCGGGGCCGGCGGCCACGGTGATTTCGTGGCGCAGCCAGCGCTCGTCGTCGGGGGTCCACTCCGCGGCGACGACCCGAACGGTAATCGCATCGGGGACGTCCTGGACCACCTGGAAGCGCCCGACGGCGGGCAATTCCTTGAACATGTGGGGAAAGAACTCTCCCGGCAGGCGGTGGCCATCGGGCGTCACCAGCACGTCGAGCCGGCGCCCGGAAATGGCCCGCAGGCGCGGCAATCCCCGGCCGCAGCGGCAGGGGCCGGACGCGGCCGCCACGGCGAGGTCGCCGTTGGCGTAGCGGATGAACGGCATGCCGTAGTTGGTCAGGTCGGTGACGACGACGTTGCCTTCCTCGCCCGGTGCGACCGGTTGCCCCTGATCGTCGAGGATCTCCACCAGCAGGTGCTCGCTGGTGCAGTGCAGGCCGTCGTGTCCGGGGCATTCGGCGCCGATCAGCATGAACTCGCGGGAGCCGTACGTCTCGAACACCGGCGCCCGGAAGACCCGCTCGATCGTCTCGCGCTGGAAGTCGTGCAGCTTCTCGGCGCCCACCACCACCGACGCCGGCGACCACGGCTGCCAGCCGCGGCGCTCCAGCATCTGGGCGAAAGCGTAGATCGCGCCGGTGTAGGCGACGATCACGTCAGGCCGGGTGCGGTCGAGCGAGTCGCGGAACTCGGCGAGTCGCTCCTCGCTGAGCAGGAAGCAGCTTTCCACGGTGCGCCGGTAGAGCGCTTCGTAGCCACGCAGCTTCCACTGGCGCCACCGCGCTGTGGTCGACGGCCCGATGCCCCAGAGGTGCCACTGGCGGGTGCCCGGCGCCCCGCCGGCCCAGCCGTAGCCGCGGTGCCACGCCGCCATGCGGCGCTCGTTGCTGTCGAGGTCGAGGTCGAACGCCAACGGCACGCCGCTGGAACCGCCGGTCGACTTGTGGATCAGGCGCACGCCGGGTGCGGTGGTCCGCATTGCCATCCGGTGGCGGCGGATCGTCTCGCGGTCGATCACCGGCCACTGGCGGAATTCGTCCGGCGACTTGAGCCGCCGGGCGTCGAGGCCGCCGCTGCGCCAGGTGTCGCCGTACCACGGGCAGGTTGACTGGGCGTGGAGCAGCAACTGCCGGAGCCGCTCGAACTGCAGCTCGGCGAGTTGCTCGGGGCTCCACCACTGTGACGCCTCGAGTTCGCGCCAGTAGCGGAACACCGGCCGGCGCTTGAGGCCGGATTCGAAGCCGCGGATCACGCCGCGCCGGAGCCGGACGTCCCAGCGGTCGGTCACGCCGCCCTCCGCCGGCCGATGCGCTGCCGGAGCAGGTCGGTGTAGAGCGTCTCGTATCCGCGCACCATCGCGGTGCCCGAGAAATCGAGCCGCACCCGTTCGCGGCCGGCGGCGCCCATCGCGGCGGCGCGGACCGGATCGGAGAGGATGGTGATCATCGCCTGGGCCAGCGCGATCGGGTCGCGCGGCTTGACCAGCAAGCCGGTGGCACCGCTTGCCACCACTTCGCGGTTGCCGCCGACATCGGTGGCCGCCACCGGCAGTGATGCCGCCATCGCCTCGAGGAGGGTGATGGCGATGCCCTCGCTGGTCGACGAGAGGACGAAGAGGTCGGCGGCATCGAGGAACGGCCGCACGTCGTCGCGGAAGCCGTGAAAGGTGACCGCCTGTCCCAGCCCCAGTGCCGCGACGAGTTGCTCGAGGTCGGCGCGCATCTCGCCGTCGCCGACGATGTCGAGGCGGAAGGCAGGGTTGGCGTCGAGTACCAGCCGGGCGGCGCGCAACAGCGTCGCCTGGTCCTTCACCAGGTTGAGCCGGGCGACATGGACCGCGCGCCAGCCGCCGGGCGCGACGCGGGGTGCGCTGGTCGATTCGGCCGGCACGCCGTTGTGAATGATGCGGATCCGGTCCCACGAGAGGCCTTCGACTTCGTGCACCACTTCAGCGGCATCGCGCGACACGCCGACGACCATGTCGGTGAGCCGGTTGGCGACGCGCTCGAGCATCAGGGCCCGGCCGGTGAGCATCTGGTTGCGGCCGTGCTTGGTGTGCACCAGCACCGGCACGCCCGAGGCGACGCGCGCCAGCGCGCCGTACTGGTGCGGCCCCGGGTTGTGGGTGTGGAGCACGGCGGGCTGGTGACGCCGGATGTAGGCCCGCATCGCCCGAAGGGTCTGCATCGACCCCGCGCCGATCGGCGCCTCGAGCACGTCGACCGGAATCCCGGCCGCCTCGAAGCGCGACGCGAGCTCGCCGGCCGAGTGCATGCAGAGCACCCGCGGCGCGAACCGGCTCCGGTCGGCCTGCGATGCCAGCGCCAGGATGACCATCTCCTGCCCGCCGATCGCGACCGAGTAGACGCAGTGCACCACGCCCCAGGGCGGACTCGACGCCGACATCACGAGACCCGCCGGCACCGGAAGCCGACGTACGACCAGTGCCGGCGCCAACGCGTCGCCTCGCCCACCAGGTGCAGCAGGCTCAGCACCACGTCGCCGCCGGTCCGGATCCGGTCGAACGGCGGATCGTAGAATCCCGCCTCGGCCTCCGGGGTAAAGCGTTGCGCGGCGAGGAACGCCCGGAATTCGTCGGTGGTCGACCCGCCCCAGTGCTGCCGCACCCGCCGCCCCTTGAGGCGCCGGGCAGTCATCCACATCGATTCGGGGTTCTGGATCATGATCACCAGCGTGCCGCCGGGGCGCAGCACCCGGTGGCATTCGGCGAGGTATTCCACCGGCGACGGCGTGAAGTGCAGCACGACGATGGAATAGACCACGTCGAACGACGCATCGGGAAAGTCGAGCCCGTCCGGGCGGCATTGGCGGAATTCGATCGGCGCAAACTCCTGCGCCGCAAAGTCGACCCGCGCGGCGTCGACATCGACGCCGGTGATCCGGGAGAACTGTGGCGCGAGCCGCGCCGCGAGATCGCCCCAGCCGCAGCCGTAGTCGAGCGCGTCACCGGACAGCCCCTGCGACAGCGCCAGCACCGCCTCGGTGCGGCGCTGCTGGTGCCGGGTCGGCGGCGCCCCGCGGCGGAAGTTCGGCGCCGGGGCGACGGCGGCGTTGCTCCACGGCTCGGTCATGACGCGGCCGGCTGCACCGCGCTGTCAAACACCCGCACCGAGCGTTCGGTGGGGTCGGCCCGCAGCGCCGCCGGGATTGGCGGCCGGAAGAACCTGACCATGGCGCGCGACAGCAGGTCGGCGGCGCGCATCGGCAGGAAGCAGAACCGCGCCACCGCAAAGACCCGGCGCCGGTACGCCCAGTTCTTCAGGAACTGTTCGTTGTAGAAGCGCCAGCCCCAGCGCTGGGCGAAGAGCGCGTGGCTCTGGTCGATGAGGCGGTCCGACCAGCGGAAGAAGAAGAAGCGCAGGTCCGCCAGCGTCGGCCGGCTGTGGATATTGTCGAAGATCACTTCCGCCCTTGGTTCGCACCAGATCGGGATGCCGAGCCGGTGCAGCTGAATGCCGATGTCGACGTGTTCGCGCACCACCATCGAGGGGAAGTCGAGCTGGCGCAGCACCGCGGTCTCGGCAAAGAAGGTGTGCAACTCGAAGAAATCGACGGTCCACGGCCCTGCCGGCATCTCCTCCCGGGCCGCGCGCCTGAACGGCTTGTAGTCGAAGACGTATTCGGTGCCCTCGACCTGCACCTTGCGGAACTCGGCGTGCGAGATGTGGACCCTGAGCGGCAGGCGGCGGCGGTCGATGTCGAGCCCCTCGCGCTCGTAGGTGAGCGGCAGGATGACGCGGCGCCCCTCGTCGCGGGCGCTCCGCAGCATCGTCGTCATCCACCCCGGGGTCACGAAGGTGTCGTTGTCGACCCAGCAGGTGTAGGGCGTGGTGATGCGCTCCACGCAGCGCCGGAAGGCGTCCATCGGAATGGTGTGCCCGCAGGCGACCCACTCGAACGGGATTCCCTCGGCGACGCGACGCAGGGCCTGCTCCGAACGGCGCGAGTAGCCAAGGTCGAGCATCACCAGGCGGAACGGCTCCGGGGTGTTCTCGATGATCGAGCGGATGCACGATTCGGCACTGCTGAACCGGTCCCGCGGCACGACGACGATGGTGACGACTGGCTCGGCCATGAGCTACCTCCCGGCCGGGATGTGAGGTTGATCGGCGAGCGCCAGGGCGCCGCTGCGCTGCGAAAGCAGCGCGTGATAGAGCTGCAGGTGCCGTTCGCCGGATTGGCGCGCGTCGAAGTGCGCCGCGGCGCGCGCCATGCCGGCGGCACCCATCCGGCGGCGCGTCGACTCGCAACGCAGCAACTGTGCAATGGCGGCGCCGAGAGACTCGACATCGCCGGGCGGCACGAGGTGGCCGGTGACGGTGTTCTCCACCGTGTCGAGCAGCCCACCGACCGCCATCGCGGCAACCGGCAGTCCGGTCGCCATCGCCTGGATGATCACCAGCCCGAACGCTTCCGCGCGCGCCGCGTGAATGAACAGGTCCGACGCCTGCATGATCCGCTCGATGTCGGTGCGGAAGCCGAGCAACCGCACCCGGCTGCCGAGGCGCCGGGCCGCCCGCTCGGCAATGAAGCGTTCCTCGCGTTCCAGTCCCGTGCCGAGCACCAGCAGCTGCCACGGCAGCTCGGGCGCCAGCTCGGTGGCGCGGCTCGCCGCGTCGAGGGCGAGGTCGACGCCCTTCTCCCAGCCAAAATGCCCCGCCACCAGCCCGATCAACGTGTCGGGCGGGATACCCAGCTGCTCCCGCACCGCGCGGCGTGCCGCCGGGTCGGGGTGGAAGCGGCCGCGGTCGACCCCGAACGGAATCACCGTCACCCGGTCGTCACGCACCGAGGTGTGGCTGCGAAAGTAGTCGCGGCGCTCGGTCGATCCGGTGATCACCCGGTCGATGAACGGCAGCGAGACGGCGTTGCGGGAGCGGTTGCGGAGCCCCTCGGTCTCGACCGAACTGGTGCGGTGAAAGGTCATCACCGCCCGGACGTCGGGGTGCCTGATCCGCACCAGCGAGGCGGCCAGTTGGCTGGCGCCGTCATGGGCGTGAATCACGTCGGCACGATGGATGCGGCAGAGTCGGCCGACCCGCGCCAGCTGCCAGAGGTGGGGGCGGGTGGAAATGGCCAGACCGGCCGAATAGTCGACCCGCCCGGCAACCTCGGGATCGAGCACCGGCGCATCGCGCAGCGAGACCAGCCCGCACTCGGCACCCAGGAGCCGGAGCTGGTCGGTCAGGTTGAGGATGGCGTCCCGGCGCCCACCGCGGGCGGTCGAGACTGTCAGGTGCAGGATTCGCATATACCTTTGTGCTCAGCAAGAAACGGGACAGTCCGCCCCGTTCTCCGGCCGAGCGAACGTTTCTCTCTGGAACAAGGAATCGCCATGACCACCCCAGGCCAGACCGTGACCTCCCGGGCGCAGACGCTCGGCCCCGCCCTGACCGCCCTGCTGGTGGTCTTCGCCCTGTCGCCATTTGCCGACATTCTGGTGGCGCGCTGGCCGCTGGACCTTTCGCAGCCACAACCGCGGTTCCAGACCGTCGGCCTGTTCTACGCGGCGGGGCCGCAAGCCACCGTGGCGCTCGTGCTGATTGCGATGCTCGGCCTGCTGAGCGGTCACCGGCTGGTGGTGCGGGGCGCGGCAATTGCCGGGATGATCCTGGCGGCGCTCTACCTGGTGCTCTTTCCGTTCTTCGGGCTCGACTTCCTGCAGGTGCTGCGGCTGGTGGCGCAGCCCAACAAGCGCCAGTTCGAACTCGGCGTGCTGAAGACGTCCGGGGTGGCGCTGGTGCTGATCCCGCTCTGGGCGTGGGCCGGCTGGACCGGGTTCAAGGTGAGCGGTGGTCCGGCGACCTCGGGACGTCAGCGGCAGAAGGGCGAAGGGCTCATCGTCGCGCAGGACGTGCATTAGTCAGCCCGCCGCCGCGGCATCGTCGGCGGGTGCGTCGCGCATTCTGAGGATGCGCGCCGGGATTCCGCCGACGGTGGCTCCCGCGGGGACATCGGCGAGCACCACGGCGTTGGCGCCCACCCGGACGTCGTCGCCGAGGGTAATGTTGCCGATGATCTTCGCCCCGGCACCCACGAAGACATTGTTGCCCAGCACCGGTGACTGGCGCTTCTCGGCGCCGATGGTCACCTGGTGTTCGAGGTAGACGCCGCTCCCGCCGCGAACGGTGCCGTTGATCACCACGCCCTGGGAGTGAATCAGTACGAACCCCGGCCCGAACTCCGCCCCTCGCCCGATGATGCACTGGCCGAAGACCGCGTTGACCTTGTTCCAGAACATCGCGAGCGGCGCCAGGTGGTGGTGCTGCGACCACTGCATGGCGCGATAGCACGCCATCGCGAAGGTTCCGTCGGTGCAGAGCGTCTTGACGATGGTCCGCGGGCGGGTGTCGCCGTAGCACCATTCGGCCTTGCGTCGCACATCTTCGAAGAAGTTCACGGGGTCCTCGCGGTGACCTGGTCGAGCAGCCGGCCAAGCCGGGCTGCGAGGGCCCGCCGCTCGTACCCGGCAATCCGGGAGGCATCGAACGGCGCGTCCGGCGGCGCGGTCGACGGGGCGCCGAGGCGCTGCGACAGCCATGCCGCGATTCCGTCGATGTCGCCGGGGCGGCGATGCGCATCGGGTGCGACCGCCGAGACCAGCGTGGCGGCCTCGCCGTCCGGCGCGATCGCCAGCATCGGGCGCGCGGCGGCGAGGTACTCGAACAACTTGGCGGGAACGACCCGGTCGACGCCGGGGAGGTCGCTGAGCAGCAGGAGCAGAGCGTCGGCGTCGCGCATCGTCGCGATGGCGGTGGCGTGATCGGCGTAGGGAATGTCGGCCACCGTGCAGCCGGTCCGCGCGATGCGCGCCAACTGTTCCTGTTGCTCCGGCGTCTTCCGGCCGAGGGCAACGATCTCGAGTCGCGCGACATGGTCGGCGCCGGACGCGGCGAGGCGCTCCACGGCGTCGGCGAGCGGGGCGATCGATGTCAGGTTCCAGAGCGTGCCGGTGTAGACAAGGCGGAAGCGATCGGTGGTGCGCGGGGTGGCCGGCGTGGCACCGGTGGCGGCGAAGTCGTCGGCGTCCCACCCGTTGTAGATGGTGAGCGCCGCCGGCGTGGCGCCGGCCTCGGCGGCGCGCGCGGCGAGGCGCGTGGTGCTGGCCTCGGTGGTCGCGACGATCGCGGCGGAGGCGCGCAGCACCGCGCGCTGCATGCGGCGCTGCACGCCGCGGGCGGCGCGGTCGTGAGCGGCATTCTCCCAGTAGGCCTGGCTCAGGTCCCATTCGTCGCGGAAGTCGCAGACCAACGGCAGTCCACTCAGGCGCGCCAGCCGCCGGCCCACCAGGAGGTTGGTGTAGGCCGGCGCGGTGGCGAGGATGGCTTGGTGCGGCAAGCGGGCAAGGAGCCGGCGGCCGTGCCGCACCGCCGCGGGGTACCAGAGGATCTGTGCGTCGGGCTGCAACACGAGGCGCGCCGCCTGGCGCACCGTGCGCTTCAGCGCCGCGCCGCCGCCCGAGCCGCTCCCGGCGGCGGAGGGCGCCGCCGCTTTGGCGGCGTAACCCGGTTCCCAGGTGCGGGCGCGCTCGATCACCAGGTCGGGCGGCAGCTCGGCGAGGAGCGACTCGTCACGGAGCGGCGCCGAGGGATTCTCGGCCTGCAGGACCGAGACATCCCAGCCGGCCTCGGGCAGGTAGCGGGCAAACTTCGCCACGCGTTGCACGCCGGCGCCGCCGACCGGAGGGAAGTGGTAGCTCACCACCAGCACCCGGGGTCGCGTCGTCACGCCGGCAACCAGGCATCGAGCGACACCGCGCGGAGGCTGGACGCGGCGATCGCCGCGACGAGCGCCGGCAGCGCGTCGACGCAATGTGGCCGCACGTCGTGCAGCAGCACGATGTCGCCGGCCCGGAACGTGGTGCGCCGGATCCAGTCGTACAGCGGTGTGGCAGCGGTCATGGCATAGTCCTTCGGGTCCTCCGACCAGAGGACGATGCGTTGGCCCGCGCCGAGGAGCCGGCCGAGCTTTGCGGCGGTGAGCTGGCCCTTGGGCGGCCGGAAGCGATCGGTCGCGACGACGCCGAGCGACGCCAGCAGCTCGGTGCACCGTTGCACCTCGGCGGCGAGTGTCGCGGCGGAGGTCTGCGACGGTTCGCCGTGGCTCCACGAATGATGTCCCACCGCGTGTCCCTCCTGCACCATCCGGCGCACCAGCGCAGGGTGGCGTTCGGCATGTTGGCCGACAACGAAGAAGGTGGCGCGTACGTCGTGCTCGCCGAGCCGGTCGAGCAACCGGGGCGTGATCTCGGGGTCGGGGCCGTCGTCGAAGGTGAGCGCCACTCCGGCGGAGTCGGCCGGGCCGCGCACCAGGAACCGCGTCCGCGGCAGCGCGGCCGCGAGCGTGCGACGAAGCAGCTGGCGCAGGGCGCTCACCGGCAGGGCGCTCGGCTAGAACGTCGGAAGGACCCGATAGACGTCGTCGACCAGCCCGGGGGCAATCCGGGCCGCGACGGAATCGGCGGCGGCGACGTTCTGCTTCTGCACCGGAACGACGATGCGCACCAGCGCCTCCTCGGTGCGGCCGCGCAGGACGGCGTCGCGGAACAGGTCCCAGGTGACTCGCGTCTCGTTGTGCGCCACCCGACCGCGGCCCTGGTACCAGTAGTACACCACGGACGATGCACTGCCGAGGACGATCAGGTAGCGGTTGACGGTGACCGGGCCGGACGCGGCATTGACCACGACGGTGCCCGATTGGGCCGGCTCCCACCCCTGGGCAGGGAGGCAGTTCTTCGGCGAGTGGATCGTCTTGCCTTCGTGCTGTTCGTCGTAATAGCCGACGTAGATGTTGAAGTCGGGCCCGTCGGGAAGCTGATAGTCGCGGTTGATGAAGGTGTCCATGCCGGCCACCCGCTGCACCACCGAGTCGATCGGCTCGTTGACGCCGGCGACGCCAAGTTCCGAGGTGGCGACGGTGGCGAGCGGCGCGCGGAGCTCGACCTTGGTGGAGCGGCGCACCACCAGCGTCTGGTCGACGAGGCAGGCGCAGAGCAGGATCCCGGTGGGGACCCAGGCATGCAACCGGGTCATGCCGCCGCTCCCGACGCGAGCGGCCGATCGCGGTGCCGCCGAATGGCGCGCTCGCCGGCGCTGACCGCCATGCAGGCCAGGCCCAGCGCGGCAAATGACACCAGGAAGAGGCCCCACCCCTCGCTCTCGTGCATGAAGCCCTGGCCAAGTTCGGGCGAGACGAAGTAGACCAGGAACGCGGTCAGGAAGACGCGAATACCGTTGACGACAATCGCCACCGGAATCGAGATGATCACCAGCAGGAGGCGCGCCGGGATGGTGCCGAGGTACATGCCGCCCATCATGACCGAGAGGGCGAGCAATGCGGTGACCGAGCGCAGGCCGCTGCACGCTTCGGCCACGAACAGGCGTGACCCCGGAATGTCGATCACGTTGCCGCTGGTGCGCACCGGGATATGGCGCCAGCGCACCAGGGCGGCACCCATCTGCGATGCGATGTGCTGCAGCGGCGGCGTGACGGTGTTGGTGAAGATGATCGGCACCGGCAAGGCGAGAAACAGCAGCGTCAGCGGCAACCACCAGTGGCGCACCTGGGGCCAGCCGCGCACGAAGATGATCAGCGCGAGGAGCGCGAGCCACATCGAGATGCGCAACGAATAGAACTCGACGGCGAGCGAGCTGACGGCCCGGAGTACCATCGAGACGACCAGCAGGGCGGTGCCCCAGCGGAAGCTGGGGTCGGCCTCGGGCGAGAGCCCTTCGCGCCACGCCAGCCAGAGCGCCACCGGCGCCAGCAGCAGGCCGTAGCCGTTGTTGCCCGGGTCGGTGAGCCAGTCCTCGACGAGGCCGATGGCGGGGTGGATGAAGAGCCACACGAACGCCAGCGCGCCGACCGCCACCGGCAGCCACGCGGAGAGCGGCTGCTCGGTGGCGAACGCGAGGGCGGGAAATCGACGCGCGGCAGCCGGCGGTTGCCCTACCATCCGCCCTTCCGGAAGAGCATGACCGGAATGGTCTTGAGCATGATCTTGATGTCTTCCCAGACGCTGCGGTGCGCGATGTACGCCAGGTCGTGCTCCACCTTGCGGCGCACGTCCTCGATGGTGGTGTCGTACTGCAGGTTCACCTGGGCGTGACCGGTGATCCCGGGGCGGACCCGCTGGCGGCGGGGATATTCCGGGATCTGCTCGCGCAATTCGGCAAACAGTTCCGGACGCTCGGGGCGCGGGCCAACGAGGTTCATGTCGCCGCGGATCACGTTCCAGAGCTGCGGCAGCTCGTCGAGGCGGCAGCTGCGGAGGAAGCCGCCGATGAGGGTCACCCGGTGGTCGCCGGCCGTGGCCCACACCGCCCGCCCGTGCCGTTCGGCGTCGGTGCGCATGGTGCGGAACTTCACGATGGTGAACGGCCGGCCGCCGATGTCGCGCTGGCGGCGCCGCGGATCGTCGACGCTGCGGCGCCGTGAATCCATCCCGACCCGGGTCTGGGTGTAGAACACCGGACCGCGCGACGTGAGCTTGATCGCCAGCGCGATCAGCGGCCAGAGCGGCAGCGAGAGCAGCAGGACGATCGACGCCGCCAGCAGGTTGAGCACCCGGATCAGGCGCTCGTCGCGCATCAGCGACCGGCTGCGGGCCGACGCCTCCGCCACCACGTCGGGCGTGGCCCTGGAGCTGAGGCGGGATTCGGGGGCGTCAACCATCGGAGACGATACCGGATAGCCCATGGCGGTTCAGAAGACTCGTGTGCCGATCCATACCAGCGACGCCACCGCACTGACGCCACCGAGGATCCGGAAGAATGTGCCGCCCGCCGGCTTCGACGCCACGTAGATCTCGTCGCCGGCCTCGACATTGAGTTCGTCGAGCGTCGAGCCGTTGCGGATCGCGGCCGAGAATTCGGGGCCGTCGACCACGACCTTGCCGGCGCGGCGGATCTGCGACTTCTCGAGCCGCGCGTCGTTCGACGGGCGCCCACCCTGCTGCTGGATCGCGTCGCTCAGCAGTGCGGTGGCCGACACGTTGTAGAAGCCCGGGGTGCCGATGGCACCATGCATCCAGACGCGTATCCCCGAGGCCACTTGCACGATCGGGTTGTGGATGTAGCGCTTGAGTTGCTCGGTGAGGTAGTCCTGCAGCTCCGAACGCAGCACCCCCTTGACCGAGATCTCCGCCCCGCCGGGAATCACGATGGTGCGGCGGGTCGTCACCGGGTAGGCCCCGTTGAGCTCGCTGTCGCCGGTCACCTGCAGGGCAATGACGTCGCCGGTATGGAGGTCGCCGTCGGTGAGCCGCTCCCGGATGGCGTCGGCCTCGGACTGCTTGGCGCTCCGCAGTGCTTCACTGTACCCCGGCGACTGGAGCAGCCGGTTGAGCGTGTCGAGCGTCGCCTGCAGCTCGGCCCGGGTCACGGTGGCGCGCTGCGCGTTGGCCAGCATGCTCGCCGGATCCATCGGGTTGGCCGTCACCGGCACCTGGGTCTGGGACCCCTGGGGGTCCTGCGCCCCGAGCCGGACGGCTCCCACCAACGAGGCGACTACCAGAATCGACCGAATCCGCACGCGGAAATCCTCTCAAATGGTCGTTGCGATACCGCCGCCATAGCCAAGCACAAGTCGTGCTCAGTCCCGGCACCGCGGAAAATGGCGCTGTTCCGCCACCTTTTGCATCAGTGCAGCAAATCAGGGTCCTGAGTGTTGCGTCGATGGCGCGGCAGTGTTGCAACATGGCAACATAGTGCCGTTCAGCCGCGACGCCCGATGCCCAGGTGATAGCGGGTTCGTCGCTTGCGCCTGCCGGGCCGCTCCGGCGTGGTCCCGGATTGCGGCAGAAACATTGCGGCAATGAGGATCGACGCCGCCTCGCCGACGCTGGGTCAGATCGGGCCGCCAAGAGCCAAGTGATTGAAACAGCTAGCGTTGGACGCAATGGCTCGGGCGGGCCGATGAAATGCTCCAGATGGCCGGACGTGGCGCGCCGTCACAGAATTGTTGCGACGATGCAACAGATCGATACCAGGAACCTACCCGAAGTCCGAGGGTTTCCAACGCGATGCCTGATCTCCAGAACGGTTCGGAAGCCTCCCCGCTCGTGCTTATTGCCAACGATCACGAGTGGACGGCGCGCGCCGTCGAGAGCATCCTCGTCGCCGATGGTTTCCGGGTCCTCCGGACGCACACCGCCGGTGAGACGCTGCAAGTTGCCGGGGCGGTCGACCCCGACCTGGTGATCCTCGACCACCAGCTCCCCGACTATTCGGGGGTCGAAGTCTGCCGGCGGCTCCGCGCCGACCCGCGTTTTGGACCGGCACTGCCGGTGATCATCACCACGGCGGGACCTTCAGGGCGGCCGCAGCGGCTGGCGGCGTACGAAGCGGGAGCGTGGGAGTTCTACGGCCAGCCGCTCGATGCCGAGGCGCTGCTGCACAAGTTGCGGGTCTACAACGCTTCGTACCGGGAACTGCGGCGCCTGCGCCGCCAGGCGTTGGTCGACAGCGACACCGGGCTCTACAGTCGCGTCGGGCTGGTGCGGCGCGCCAACGAACTGCTCGGCGAGGCCCGCCGCGGCGGGCGCGCCATGGCGTGCGTCCGGTGGACGATTGCACCGGAGGCGGCCGCCGAGCACCTCGGCCAGCTCGCCAGCGCCTTCCGGGAACATGGTCGCGCCGCCGACGCGCACGGCCGCATCAGTGACACCGAGTTTGCCGCCGTTGCGCCCGACACCGGGGCGGTGGGCGCCGATCGCCTTGCCGAACGGATGCGCGAACAGCTCGCTGTTGTCATCGACGCCGGCGCGATCCGCACCGCCGTGGTGGCGGTCGAGGATCCGGCGCAGCTTCCCGCTGACGGCGAACAACTGCTGGAGCGTCTGGTGCCGGCGCTGGCGGCCTAGGTCGGCAGTCGAGAGTGGGGAATGCAGAAACGGCGGGTGAGGTCTTCTCACCCGCCGTTTCGTTGTGCGGTGCTGGTGGATCCTTACTCTTCGGCGGGTGCCGCCGGCGTGCCGCGGCCCAGGACCGCCGGGAGCTTGCCGGTGTTCTCGTCTTCGTCGACCGCGCCGTAGCCATAGCTGTACGAGTAGTACTTGTAGTCGTTCATCGTGGCCCGGACGTCGTTCAGCACCGCGCCGATGAGTCGGATCGGCAACTGGTCGACGACCTGCAGCTTGGTCTCGGCGAGGTCGCGTTCGGTTGCACCGGCGCGCACCACCAGCATCAGGTTGCCGGTGAGAGTGCCCAGCACGAACGGGTCGATGCCGGCGCCGAGCGGCGGCGAGTCGATGACGATCACCTCATAGGAGCCGCGCAGGGTGCCGAGCAGCTCGCGCATGGCCGGCGAGCCGAGCAGTTCCGGCGCGTTCCGCTTGCGGCTTCCCGCCGTGATGATCCGCAGGTTGGGGTGCGACGTGTTGCGCACCAGCTCGGCGAACGGCAGCTCGCCGCTCAGGTGATCGAGCAGCCCGGGGCGGCGTTCGACACCGAAGGTCCGGTGCAGCTCACCGCGCCGCGTGTCGCCGTCGATCAGCAGCGTCTTGTAGCCCGCCTCCGCAAACGACAGCGCCAGGTTCGACGCCACCAGCGACTTGCCGTCGCCCGGTGACGGACTCGAGACCGTCATCACGGCGGGGCCGTCGCCGACGGTGTGCGCCAGGTTGAGGCGCACGGTGCGGAACGCCTCGATCACCTGTGCCGCCTCTTCCGGCGTCGGCGTCTCGCCCTTGGCGCGCCGGATCTCGGGAATCACGCCAAGGATGGTGAGGCCGAGGCCGCCGGTGATCTGGTCGGCGTAGCGAACCCGCTTGTCGGTGATGTCGAACAGCAGCGCCAGCGCCAGCCCGATGCCGAGGCCCGCGACCGCGCCCATCGCGATGAACACCGTCTTGCGGTTCTTGGTCGGCTCGAGCGGCGCGATGGCCTGGTCGAGGACGCTGACGTCAGGCGTTGCGGTCGCTTCGACCATCCGCGCCTGGGCCGCCCGGTCGGTGAGCATCGAGACGATGCCCTGGTCGGTGGTCCGGTTGAACAGCAGCGAATCCTCGGTGATGGACCGCCCCGGGATCTGCTCCAGTTCGGTGCCGCTGCTGGCAATCCGGGTGTTGAGCGTGGCGATGTCGGAGTCGAGCCGCGCCAGCACCACCCGGGCGTACTGCGGGATGATCCGCTTCCGGTCGTCGTTGATCTGCTGCAGTTCGTTCTTGTTCTGGTACCAGTCGTCGGTGTGCGCCACGCGGAGCTGGCGCAGCTGTTCTTCGTGTGTCGCGAGGTCGTGGATCACCGACATCAGGTCGGGCGACTTTTGCACGGTGGGAATCTGCGTCAGCAGGTCGACGACGAGCGCGCCGGAATCCGACTGCGAAATCGCCTCGGCCAGGTCCTTCCGGTCCTGCAGCTTGGCGGTCAGGTCGTTCTGCATCTGGAAGTACGCCGCCTCCGCCGACGGCGTGGTCTGCTGCAGGCCCGGGGCAACCGGCAGCTGCTCGCGGGGCAGGGTGATGGTGGCGACCTTGAATTTCTCCAGCTTGCGCTCGTCGTCGCGGAGCCGGCTCTGCGCCGTCGTCAGCTGCGAATCGAGGATCTGCGAGTTCGTCGTCAGGTGGAGCTTCTTCTGGTCGCCCTCGACCTGCACGAAGCGCTTCATGATGTCGTTGAGCGTCTCGGCGGTGCTTTCGGCGTCGCGACCGTCGAGCGTCAACAGCATGAAACGCGGCGCGAGCCGGTCCATCGACACCTTGAGGCGGCCGAGGATGTCGTCGGCTGCCTCGCGCGGTGTGATGACCTTGAACGTCAGGGTCTGTCCGAACCACTTGCTGTCGACGATCGGCAGCCAGCGGAACCCGAAGCTGTGTCCGACGCTGTCGCCCAGCACACCCGATTCCTTGACGCCGTTCGTGGTGTTGTCGAGCTCGTAGCTCTTCCCGTCACGCGCGATCTTCCAGTCGTAATCGCCGGGGGAGAATTGCGATCCGAGGTTGAAGTTGTTGAAGAGCACGGCGGCGGGGCCGTTGGGTCCCGGCGGCGGCGGTGGGTCGCCGACGTGGGTGGGACCGATGATATAGAGCTTGCGCTGCTCGGCGACGTTCTGGACCACCAGGTAGGTCTTGAGCAGGTCGGAGTACTGGGCCGCCATGTAGAGCGGGGCGCCCTGTAGCGCGCTGGACGAGTTGGTGGTCGGATCCGGCAGGGCAATCGACGCCCTCACCTCGTAAGTGGCTGGCCGGAGCCGGGAGACGAGGTAGCCCCCGCCGAGGCCCACCAGGGTAAGCAGCAGGATGAGCCACTTGAAGCGGCGAACGGCGCCCAGGTAGCGGACAATCGGCGACAGCCGCGGGCCGGCTCCGGTTGGCGCGGCCGTGGCGCCAAAACCCGGCGGGTTCGCGGGGAGATTCCCGGGGAGGTGGGCAAGATCCGTCGTCATAGTTCCTGCGAGTCCAAGGGGTGACCGATGCCTGTTGGTTGTCATCTGTGGGGTCCACTCTGCAAGGCCGATACCGCAATCCGAGGCCACCGGGCGACAGAACGGCGCCCGGATTGTTGCATTGCCGCAACAGTTGGTGCTGCCTTCATGATACAACTGCGCCGCACGGGCAACGATTCCGCGGTATAATAGTGCCCATTCGATGTACCTGTACCACAGTTGCGGCACGCTTTTCGCCTTACCGTAGTGGTGGGCGTATCCCACGCCCGCCACTGGAGGAATCCGCTGATGACTGCCGTATCCGGCTCCGGACCGAGTGCCGCCGCCCCCGAATCGTCCACCAGCCGCGACGTCTTCGTCGCTGCCGGCGGACGTCAAGGCGTCGATCCGGATCCTGATCGTCGACGACGAGCGGACGTTGCGCGAGAGCTGCGCCTCGGTGCTGCGGGGCGAGGGGTACAGCGTGACGCTGGCGGGGCGGGGCGAAGAGGCGCTGGAGATGGTGCGGCGCCGGCAGTTCGACCTGGTGCTGGTGGACCTCTTCATGTCGCAGGTGCCGGGGCTGGAGATCCTCAACGCGGCGCTGGAGGCGAATCGCGACTGCCTCGTGGTGGTGATGACCGGCAATCCGAGTGTCACCTCGAGCATCGAGGCGTTGCGGATGGGGGCGTGGGACTACCTCCCGAAGCCGTTCTCCGCCACCCACCTGCAGGTGCTGATCGGGCGGGCGTCGCACGCGATCCTCAAGGGACGCGAGGCGGCCGACCTGCGGCTGCAGGTGATGCGGCAGCACTCACAGTCCGACACCCATGCGTTGATCGGCATCTCGCCGTTGTTCCGCAAGGCGGTGGAACTGGCGCGCAAGGTGGCGCCGACCGACGCGTCGGTCTTCATCAGCGGCGAGAGCGGCACCGGCAAGGAAGTCATCGCGCAGTTCATCCATCATCATTCGCGCCGCGTTCGAAGAAGGCGCTGGTGCCGATCAACTGCGCCGCGCTGCCCGAGCCGTTGCTCGAATCGGAGATGTTCGGCCACAAGAAGGGGTCGTTCACCGGGGCCGACCGCGACAAGCCCGGCCTGCTGGAGACCGCCAACGGCGGCACCCTCTTTCTCGACGAACTGACCGAGATGTCGCTGCCGCTGCAGGCCAAGCTGTTGCGGGTGGTGCAGGACGGCGTGGTGCGCCGTGTCGGCGCCGAGACCGCCGGCGACCCGGTCGACGTGCGGTTCATCTCGGCGACCAACCGTGATCCGCAGGAAGCGGTCGAGCGCGGCGTGTTGCGCGGCGACCTCTTCTACCGGCTGCGGGTGGTGCCGATCGTGCTGCCGCCGCTGCGCCAGCGCGTCGAGGACATTCCGCTGCTCGCCAACCACTTCCTCGGGATGTTCTGGCACCGCCACCGGCAGATGCCGGACCGGGCGCCGCGCCTCACCGAGGAGAGCATCGAGTTCCTGCGGACCCGTCCCTGGCGCGGCAATGTCCGCGAACTGCAGAACGTCATCGAACACGTCGCGGTGCTTGCCGAGCCGGACCAGCCGATCGGTCCCGGCGACATCCCGATCTACGACGATGCCGAATCGAGTCCCGAGCGCCTCCCGGCCGCGCAGCTCGACGGGCCGTTCCACGACGTCAAGGAACGCGTCATTGCCCAGTTCGAGCGCGACTACCTGACCCGGCTGGTGGCGCGCGCCTCCGGCAACATGTCAAAGGCGGCGCGCCAGGCCAACATCGACCGGACCACGCTGTACCGGCTGATGGAAAAGCACGGCCTGCAGCGGGACGAACGTGGCGCATAAGCTCGAGCTGTCGCCGGAGGTCCGCCACCAGCTCGACGAAGCCGCCGAGCGGCTGGTCGAGCAGTGGCGGCACTTTTCGGAAGACGCGGTGTCGCAGGCCGAGGTCGCCGCCGGTGTCGCCGAGGTGGTGGCCCGGGTGCTCGAAGCGGCCGACGGCAACGAATTCGAGGAGTACACCACGGCGTCACCGCTGGCGCGGCGGGTGCTCGCCGGATTGCGCCGCGAAGTGGTCGATCGCTGCGGCGGCCCGTCGGCCGACTGGGCCGCGCTCCTGAAGGCCATCGAGCGCGTCGCGGTCTCGCAGGAAGCGCGCTGGTCCGACCGGTTCCAGGACCGGATGACCGGGCCCACCGGCCTCGACCTCATCGTCGAGGTGGCGCACGACCTGCGCTCGCCACTGACCTCGATCCTCTTCCTCGCCGAGACGATGCTGCACGGCCGCAGTGGCCCGCTGACGCCGCTCCAGGAGCGACAGCTCGGCCTGGTGTACTCGGCCGCGTTCGGGCTGAACGCCGTGGCGAGCGACGTCATCGAGCTGGTGCGCGGCGGCGACCGCCTGGTGGGCCGCGAGAAGCAGCCGTTCTCGGTCGGCGAGGTGCTCGAATCGGTGCGCGACATCGTGCTGCCGATTGCCGAAGAGAAGGGCCTCGAGTTGCGCTTCGAGGGCCCCGCCGCGGATCACCGCATGGGGCACCCCGGAGCGCTCAACCGCATCCTGCTCAACCTGACCACGAACGCGCTCAAGTTCACCGCCGAAGGGTTCGTCGAAGTGAAGGTGGTGGAACTCGATGGCGATACGGTGGAGTGTTCCGTCCGCGATACAGGACGGGGCATTCCGGCGGCCGCCATGCCGACGCTGTTCGAGCCGTTCCGCCGCCGGCAGCAGCCCGGCGACTACGCCTTCTCCGGGTCGGGCCTTGGCCTGTCGATCTGCCGCAAGCTGGTGGAGGCGATGGGCTCGGACTTGACCGTCAAGACGGTGCAGGGCGAAGGAACCTGGTTCGCGTTCCGCCTGCAGCTGCGGGTGGCGGACGCCAGCGCGCTGATCGGCTGACGGCCTCCGGCCCGACCCAGGCCCCCCGAGTCCATGTACAACCCGCTCCGGATGGCGACGCAGTCGGCGATGCAGGCCGGCGCGGTGTGGCGCACGTCGGGGGTCTCGCCGGCGCGGCAGTGGCGCGAGTTGCTCGCCTTGCGCCGCGCCAGCGGCATGAGCCGCGCAGAGTATTACCTGTATCGGCTCTGGCGTCCCGACCTCCCGACCGACGCCCGGCTCGAATTCACCGCGCTCCGCGAACGCCGCCTCACCGAGCTGCTGCTCAATCCCCGCCCGCATCGTGACGCGCTGGAGTGCAAGACGCCGATCGCCGAGCGGTTGGCGGCGGCCGGCATCACCGTGTCGCGACAGGTCGCGGCCGCGGGCAACGTGGCCGGCGTGGCCGCCGGCGTGCCCCATCTCGGCTCGGTGGAGGCGCTGCGGGACTGGTTCCGCGATGCACCCGCTGATGGCTTTGTCTGCAAGCCGGAACGAGGCGGCCAGGGGCGGCAGGTGATCGTCGCGCCGCGGGGAGGCATCGATCACGTCGAACTCGTCGACGGGACGACACTCGACGCTGCGGCGCTCTGGGCGCTGCTGCGGCGCGACACCGGCCAGGGGTGGCGGTTCGAGGAGCGGATCGTGCCGCACCCATCGGTGCGGGGATTCCGCGACGGCACCACGCCGTCGGTGCGGCTCGTGACGGTGCTCGACGGCGACCGCCCGTCGGTTCATGTCGCGGCGGTCAAGGTGCCGCGGGGCGGCAGGGGGGTCGACAACTTCCACGCCGGCAACCTCGCGGCCCCGCTCGACCTCGCCACCGGTACTGCAGGAGGCGCCGTCGACATCACCGGGCAGGTCCGCGTCACCGCCCACCCCGAGAGCGGCCAGGCGATTGCGGGGCTCAGGATTCCCGGCTGGGAGGCATTTCTCGCGACGGTAACGGAAGGGGCGCGTTGCCTGGCACCGGTGACGGCGCTTGGCTGGGACGTCGCGATCAGCGCGCGGGGGCCCGTCGTGCTCGAGGCCAATACCTCGTGGAGCGAGGACATCGTGCAGTTGCCGCACGATCGCGGCATCATGCACGGCGTGCTGCTCCGGGTCGTCGGCCGGCTCGGCGGGGTGCCCTACCTGGCCGCCCGTGAGCGCCTCGCCCCGGGATGGTTCGATCGCGCCGCAGCCCTTGAATGAACGGCGCCGCCCGGCGAGCTTGTTAGCGTCCGGCAGGGAGGCCAATGGGGCTTTCCGGGACTTGCGGTGGCGAGCGCCAGGGGCGCCACACCGCGCAACGCCGTCTCGATCATCGCATGTCGCCACCGGGGCCGAAGGCCACTGCGGACGACGTCGAGACCGGGGACGGCCCAGCAGAATGGAACCGTCGTGAGCAGTTTCCCCGCGATCCGGGCCGGGCGTCACGCGTCCGCGCCGACACCGCATGCACCCAATGCGGCTCTCCTCATCGATTTCGACAACGTCACACTCGGTGTCCGCTCCGACCTCGCCAAGGAGCTGCGCACCCTCCTCGACAGCGACATCATCCGCGGCAAGGTGGCGGTGCAGCGCGCCTATGCTGACTGGCGGCGCTATCCGCAGTACATCGTGCCGCTCTCCGAGTCGTCGATCGACCTGATCTTCGCCCCGGCGTTCGGCACCAACAAGAAGAACGCCACCGACATCCGGCTTGCCGTCGACGCCATCGAGCTGGTCTTCACCCGGCCCGAAATCGGCACGTTCATCCTGCTCTCCGGCGACAGCGACTTCTCGTCGCTGGTGCTGAAGCTCAAGGAATACGGCAAGTACGTCATCGGCGTCGGCATCCGCGAGTCGGCCAGCGACATCCTGATCCAGAACTGCGACGAGTACTACTCGTACAACGACCTGGCGGGGCTGACGCGCGAGGCTGAGGGTGTCGGTGCGCCGCGCGACCCGTGGGAGCTGGTCGGCGAGGCGGTGCGCCGGATGGCCGCCGACAACGACGTGATGCGCTCCGACCGCCTCAAGCAGGTGATGCAGCAGCTCGACCCGAACTTCGACGAGCGCAACGCCGGCTACAACCGGTTCAGCAAGTTCGTCATCGAGGCCGGCGGCCGCGGGCTCATCAAGGTGCTCAAGCAGGACAACGGACAGTTCGAGGTCAGCCCGGTCGACGCCGGCGCTCCGGCGCCCGCGGAGCGGGCCGAACGCGGCGGGCGTGGTCGCGGCGGTCGCGGGAGGACGCGCGAGAAGGTCGCCGCCCCCGCGGCCGAAGCAGCACCCGCGCCAACGCCGGAGCCGCGCGCCGCCGCGCCGGCGGCCGAAGGGGAGCGACCGGGACGCCGGCGCCGCGGCGGACGTGGGCGGGGACGTGGCGCCGCACGTGCCGAGTCACCGGTGGCGACGCCAGCCGTCGAGGGCGCCGCGCCGTCCGGTGGGCTGACCCTCGCCGAAGCGTTCCACCTGATCGGTCGCGCGCTCAGCGAGCTGCCGGCGCCGGTGCCTGGCGAGACGTTGCGAGCGCGCCTCGCGGCGCTGCACGGCACCGAAGATCCGCTGCTCGACCCGTCGCGCTTCGGTCACCTGCTCCGCCAGGCCAACGACGCCGAGATTGCTGACGTCCGCCTGGTCGGCCCCGACCGCTACGAAGTCTCGCCGCACAAGGCCGACCTCGCCCTCCAGATGCGCAGCGCCGAACCGCCGCCGTCTCCCGAAGCCGCCGCCGCCCGTCCCGCGCCGGCGCTCCGGTTCCGGGGTGGCTCACGCGGCGCGCTGCGGCCACCCGACATCCCGATGGTCGGCGTGATCGATCCCGACACCGGTGCGACCATCGGCATCGTGGCACCGGTCCCCGCCGCCGAGCCCGTGGCGGCCGAACCGGTTCCAGCCATGGTAACGAATGTTACAGCTGACGGCGTCAGCGCCGAGCCCGCCGCCAGGGAACCGGCGCGCGGCAGGTCACGTCGCGGCCGGGGCGGGCGGTCGCGGGCCGGCGCCGGCGCCGGCGCCGCGAAGGCGGCGAAGGCGGCGAAGGCCGAACCGGCGGCACCGAAAGCTACCGGCGGCGACACGGCGGCGAAGGCGGCCGCACCGGAGAAGAAGCGATCGCGGAAGAAGCGTTCCGCGCCGCGCGGCGGCTGAGTCCGCGCGCGATTGCGGTGGCCCGGCAGCTGCTGGGGATGACGCTCGGCTCCGACCTTGGAGGCGAGCGTGTTTCCGGCATCATCGTCGAGACCGAGGCGTACCTCGGCGTGCTCGATCCGGCGTCGCACGCCTGGCGCGGGCGGCGCCATCGGCTGCATCAGGGGGTCTGGGGCCCCGACGGGAGCTGGTATGTCTACCGGTCGTACGGCCTGCACTGGTGCCTCAATGTCACCGCGCCGACCGCCGACAACGGCGGTGCCGTGCTGATCCGCGCCGTGCTGCCCACCGCCGGGATCGACGTGATGCGGCGCCGCCGCCGCGGCGTCGCCGACCGTCAGCTCGCCAACGGCCCCGGAAAGCTGGCGCAGGCGTTCGCGATCACCGGTGCCCAGGACGGCACCCGCGCCGGTCGGCGCGGCCCATTACGACTGCTGCCCGGAGCGGAAGTCCGCCCCGGGCAGATTGTCGTCACCCCACGCATCGGTATCTCGCGCGCCGTCGCCTGGCCGCTGCGCTTCCTGCTGCGCGCGGCCGCCGCTCAGTAACCGCCGGCCTTGATCCCTTCGCGGGCGCTGCCGAGGTTGAGGCGGATCCCGGCCACCAGGGTCTGGGTCGGCCCCTTCAGCAGGTTGTCGCTGCTTGGCGACGTGGTTGCCTGGTACTGGACGAAGAGCGTCGTGTGTCCCGCCCGCCCCTGCAGGCCGCCGACGAAGGTCGCGAAGGCGCTGGAGCTCTCCTGCTGCGCGTTGCTGAGCAGGGTGGCGTTTTCGGTCGGGTCGGTGATCCCGGCCGCGGGGTCGACCCGGGGGCCGACCACCTGCATGATGCCGCCACCGGCGCCGAAGTACGGTTCGAGGGCTCCCGAGATCGGGAACGCCATCAGCACCGCCTGGTAGCGGCGCACGTCGTTGAAGAGGATCAGCTGGGCGGGAATGGTGTTCTGGTTGGAGCCGATGCCTTCATCGACGCCGAACATCAGGCCGCCGCGGTGCCCCATCACCAGGATATGGGCGCCGGCCGTCGGGACCACCTTCGTCGACTGGGTCTGGGTCTCGAACGTCATGATCCCGGCGTCGATTCCGAGCTTCCAGGTGAACGAATCGGATCGCTGGGCGGACGCCGGGATCGCGACCCCGGCCACCAGCACCATCCCCATCCAGACCGCACCCCGTGACACGCGCTTCATGGCAACGTCTCCTGATATGGCGGTGGCGCTATGCGCCGCAAGGAACAGACCGCGCTGTTACACCAGCTTGAGTTGACGCCCCACCTGGACGAAGGCGTCGAGGGCCTGGTCCAGGTCGTCCCGGGTGTGGGCTGCCGAAATCTGGCACCGGACCCGGGCTTCTCCCTGCGGAACGACCGGGTAGCCGAAACCGGTGACGAAGACCCCCCGCTCGAGGAGGAGTTCGCTCATCCGGATGGCCGCCGCGGTTTCCCCGAGGATCACCGGTACGATAGGAGTATCGCCCGGAAGGGGTCGAAACCCGAGTTCGATGAGGCGACCCCGGAAATATGCCGCATTCTCCCTCAGCCGGGCTACCCGCTCGGGCTCGGCCCGGAGGACCCGGACGGCCTCCAGGGCCGAGGCCGCCACGGTGGCGGGGAGCGCGTTGGTGAAGAGCTGGGGGCGGGCGCGTTGCATGAGATAATCGCAGAGTGCCGCCGGTCCGGCGGCAAATCCGCCGGCGGCCCCGCCCAGCGCCTTGCCGAGGGTGGAGGTGATCAGGTCGACCTCGCCGACCATGCCGAAGTGCTCGGCGGTCCCCCGGCCGGTGGCACCGAGGACCCCGGTGGCGTGCGAGTCGTCGAGCCAGAGGAGGGCGCCGTGCTTCCGGCAGACGTCGCGGAGCGCCGGCAGGTCGACGATCGACCCCTCCATCGAGAAGACCCCGTCGCTGACCACCAGCTTGACCTCCTTGTCGGAGGCGGCCGCCAGCTTCCGGTCGAGGTCGGCGTAGTCGCCGTGCGCGAAGACGGCCGTCTCGCACTTGGTGATCGACTTGGCGAGCCGCATCGCGTCGATGATCGAGGCGTGGTTGAGCTGGTCGGAAAAGATGATGTCGTTGGCGGTGAGGATGGTGGCGGGGAGCGCCTCGTTGGCGTTCCAGCAGCTGACGAACGACGTGCTGGCCGCGGTGCCCACCAGCGCCGCGCAGCGCCGCCTCGAGTTCGCGATGGATGGTGAAGGTGCCGCAGATGAAGCGCACCGACGCGGTGCCGGCGCCGAACCGGTCGATGCCGGCCTTGCCGGCGGCCATCACCGCGGGGTGGTCGCTGAGGCCAAGGTAGTTGTTGGACGAGAGGATGATGACATCGCCGTGGCCTTCGATGCGGACCCGGGCCGCCTGCGGCGTCTCGAGGTAGAGCATCCGCTTGTAGACACCGTCACGGCGGAACTGCTCGAGCTGCTGATCGAGGCGGCGCGCGAGGGCGCCGGTATCGGCGGTGGCATCGGGTGTCATGGGGCAATCTCCAGGATGACCTTGCCGGCGGAGCCATCCTTGATGACGGCGATGGCGTCGGCGATGCGCTCCAGCGGGAAGCGGTGCGTCACCACCGGACGCGGGTCGAGCTGGCCGCTTTTCAGGAGCCGGGTCATCGCGATCCAGGTGGAATACATCTTCCGGCCGGTGACGCCGTAGAGTGTCAGCCCCTTGAAGATGATGTCGCGGGCGAAGTCCACCTCGGTGGTGCGGCTTGGCGTGCCGAGGAGGTTGACCCGTCCGCCGGGGCGGGCGGCGGCGAATGCCTGGCCGTGTCCCGAGGGGTGGCCGCTCATCTCGCAGACCAGGTCGACACCGATGCCGTCGGTGAGCTCGCGAGCCTGGGCAACGACATCGCCGGCGGCCGGATCGAAGACGTGGTGGGCGCCCATCCGGCGGGCCAGTTCGCGTCGGGTCGGATTGAAGTCCGACGCGAGCACCAGCGACGCGCCAGCGGCACGGAGCACCCCGACCGCGAAGCAGCCGATCGGGCCGCAACCGATGACGAGGGCGGTCCCGGCGGTCGCCGCGCCGCCCTCGAGGGCGGTGTGCACCGCGTTGCCGATCGGGTCCATGATGGCGCCGATGTCGGTCGGGATGCCGTCGAGGTGCATCACGTTGGACGCCGGCATGGCGATGTACTCGGCGAACGCGCCGTCGCGATCGACGCCGATGATCGAGGTGCGGATGCAGAGGTGACTGTTGCCGGTGCGGCAGGGAAGGCAGTGGCCGCAGACGACATGACCCTCGGCGGTCACCAGGTCGCCGATGGCGAAGATGCCGTCGGCGCGGGCGTCGGGACCGAGGTCGGCAACTTCGCCGGCGAACTCGTGTCCGATGATCAGCGGCGGACGCAACCGGCCGGCCGCCCACGCGTCCCACTCCCAGATGTGCAGGTCGGTTCCGCAGACACCGGCGTGATGCACCTTGATGAGGATGTCGTGTGCGCCGATGGTGGGAACAGGACGATCCGCCACCTGCATGCCGACGCCGGGAGCCGCTTTTACGAGTGCGCGCATGACATCGATCCATCTGGAAAAAGAGGCGACGGAATATGGTGGCGGTGACGGCGCTCCCCAAGGTGGGGTCGGTGGCGCAAGTAGGAAATGGGGTGTTCGTGCCCGGCCGGCGGGGGCCCGCCGGTGCGCCCCGGCGACCGGTGCCGGGCACGTCGGCGATCGTCCGCGGAGCCGCCGGCCGGCGCCGATCGGGCGGGTGGTGCCGTCGCGTGGCGCCGCGACATGGCATCGAACGGCGGCGGATCCGCCGCGCGGTGTCAGCCGGAAAGCCGTATGGCTAGCGGGTTGTAGCGCGACTTATGTGCGGTGCCAATGTGCCATATGGTGCAATATGACGCTGCGCCGGTGTGGTGGTGCGCGGTGCGGCGTCACGCACCGGCTCCGGTCGACGGGTGTGCGCTGCTCGGCGTCGGGGTGGCGTGACGGTGCTGGTGGGTGGCGTCGGGTGCGCGGGGGTATTGCGCGCCGTGGGAAATATTTGATCTTGTATATGCCGACGCTACTCCGCACTTCAGGGTGTGGGTCGTCGCCGCGAGCATCGCGCGTACGACGATGCATCGCGAACCACCAATTCTCAGGGAGGCTCCATGGCTACCAGGAAGAAGGCTCGGAAGTCCGCGAAGCGCGGCAAGAAGGCAGCGAAGAAGACTCGCAAGACGACTCGCAAGACGACTCGTCGTCGCAAGGCTGCCCGCAAGTAGCTTCGCAGGCTTCGCGGCCTTCGCCGCGGAGCGCAATGCCGAAGGGCCGGCGCGAGCCGGCCCTTCGTGTCTTCCGTCACCGCTTCCGTCACCTCCCCCGACTCACCCCCGCGAGACACGCTCCTGCCGGACATCTGCGGCGGCCGGCTTGACGAAGAGTGCGCCGCGCGAGGCGCTGCCGCGGGTACGCCGACGCGGTGCCGGCGGTGTCTCCCGGGTCCAGCCGGCGTAGTGGCCGGCGAATCCCTCCGGCCCGGTCCCTTCCGCGTCGGGCACCAGCGCGTGCAGCCCGCCCGACGACGTCACCAGTTGCAGCTCGGCGAGGAGCACCCGGCGCTCGCCCGGGGTCAGCGCCGCCAGGGTGCCGGCGTCGACCACCACCAGCACGAAGCCCGGCGCGAGGCAGGGCAGCCAGTCGCCGAACTGGACGCAGATCGCCTCGAAGGTCGACGACAACGCCTCGGTCGCGACGCGGTTCTCGGCCCGCTCGATCGCGCCGAAGTCACGGTCGAGATAGGTGACGATGGCGTCGTTCGCGGCGAGGAGATAGGCGCAGGCCTCGGCGCCCGAGCCGACCACCAGCACCGGGTCGTCGGGTTCGATCCGCGGCGCGAGTGCCGTGACGAGGTGTTCCCCCGCCAGTCCCCAGTGGTTCGGGTCGCGCTGTGCGCTGCGCAGCTTGGGGTAGGACTTCCGCCAGCTCTCGAAGCCGCGGATGCCGAGGCGCCGCTTGATCAGTTCGTCGACGGCGGTGGCGGCGAGGAGTTCGGTGAGCAGGAACTGGTCTTCGTCCGGTCCGCCGAGGTCCACCAGTGCCTCGTCGCCGATGCGGAGCAGTTCTTCGCGGGAGATGGAGTTCTTGAAGTGCTCGATCCGGTCCATCACATACAGTTCATACTGCTGGCGCAGCGAACGGAGTGGCCGTCGTTTGGCGGAGGAAACCAGCAGCTGCTGCGCGGAAAGCATGCTGGTAACGTCGTGAAATGACGGCGCCGCGTCAATCGGCCCGCAGCAACGCGCCCTTGAGGTAGCCGGTTTCGGGGATGGTGAGGACCTCGGGGTGGTCGGCGCTCTGGCCCAGCAGCCGTTCGAGGGTAAACCGGCGGCCGGAGCGGGAGGCGGCGCGCGTGAGGGTGTCGAGGAAGTCGCCGCGGCTGACATGAAAGGAGCAGCTGGCGGTGAGGAGGTGCCCGCCCGGTGCCACCAGCCGCATGGCGCGGCGGTTGACCTCGTAATATCCCCGCAGCGCGGCGCGCAGGTGGGCCCGGGACTTGGCGAAGGCCGGCGGATCGACGACGACCACGTCGTAGCGGCGCCCCTCCGCCTCCCACCGCGGCAGCAGGTCGAAGACGTCGCCGGCGACGAAGGTGATCGACTGCCGGTCATTGAGGGCCGCGTTCTCGGCGCCGCGCCGCAGTGCCTCCTCGCTGGCGTCGACCGCGGTGACGGCGCGCGCCCGCTCGGCCAGGTGGAGCGCGAACGAGCCGTGATAGGTGAAGCAGTCGAGCGCGGTGCCGCCGGGGGGGACCATGGCGCCGGCCAGGATCCGGTTCTCGCGCTGGTCGAGGAAGGCCCCGGTTTTCTGCCCGGTCCACGGTGCGGCAAGCCACCGCACCCTCCCCTCGCGCACCGGAATCGTCTCGGGGACCTCGCCCCGGGCGAGCTCGACGCGCTGGTCGAGGCCTTCGAGGCGCCGTGCCGGCACGTCGTGCCGGAAGAGAATCCCGTCGGGCGCGAAGACCTCGACCAATGCGGTGACGATCATCTCGCGGTGCTCCTCGAGGGCCGCCGACAGGAGCTGCACCACCAGCCAGCGATCGTACCGATCGACGATCAGCGCCGGGAGGCCGTCACCCTCCGCGTGCACCGCGCGCCACGCCGTCGCGTCGATGCCCTCGCGCAACGCGCGGCAGCGCAACAGCTGCTCGCGCCACCAGCCGCCGTCGATCGGGCGCTCGCTCCGTTCCAGGAGCCGCAGCCGGATCTCGGAGCGCGGTGAGCAGAGGGCCTGGCCGAGAAAGCGCCCCCGGCCGTCGCGCACCGCCACGATCCCCGGCGCCGATGGTGAGCGGGCAACATCGCTGCGATAGATCCACGGATGCCCCGCGTCCCAGCGGCGGGCGCCGCGCGGCGTGACAACGGCGTCGGTCACCGGCGGGGACCCGATCGGCTGGCGCATTGCGTCGCAAGCGCGCTGATTTGACTCGGCATGCGCGAGAATCTAGTGGAGCTGTTGCGGCTCGTTCTGGTCACCGATGATGCGCTCCTGGCGGGGCGCGACGCGGTGGCGGTGTGCCGCGCGGCGGTCGAAGGAGGTGTCACCGCCGTCGAGTTGCGCCTCAAGCGCGCCACCGACCGCGACCTGCTCGACCTGGCCCGCCGGCTCCGCGCCACCCTTCCCGTGCCGCTCCTGATCAACGACCGGCTCGACATTGCCCTCGCCGCGGGAGCCGCCGGCGTGCACCTGGGTGCCGACGACATCCCGCCGGCGCTGGCGCGCCGGGTGGCGCCACCCGGCTTCGTGATCGGGGCGTCGGTTGGTGGAGAGGACGAGATCGCGCGAGGCGCGGCGGCCGACTACTGGGGCATCGGTCCGTTGCGTGCGTCAACCACCAAGGGCGACGCCGGCACGCCGTTGGGGATCGCGGGTGCGGCGCGCTACCTCGCTGCAGCCGGCGGCCGGCCGTGCGTGGTGATCGGCGGCGTGTTACCGGGCGATGTGGCAGCGGCCCGGGCGGCGGGGTTTGCCGGCGTGGCCGTTGCCAGCGGAATCCTGGCGGCCGACGATGTGAGGGCGGCGGCGCGGAAGTACAAAGGGTAGCCGTGAGACGGGAGAACGGCCGCATTTCTCACGGCCGCCTTTTCGCCCTGTTCCGCCCTTCCCGCCGGATTCTCGCAATCGCCGCCAGGTGCTGCGCGTAGGTGCGCGAATAGACATAGTGCCCGCCGGTGTCGGCAACGAAATAGAGATACGGCACCTGGGTGGGTGCGAGGACCGCTTCGATGGCGCGGCGCGACGGGTTGCCGATCGGGCCGGGCGGCAGGCCGGGGTGCAGGTAGGTGTTCCACGGCGACATCACCTGGTAGTCCTTGTTGTGGAGTTCGCCCTTGCGAACGCCGTCGCGCAACAGGAAGGCGTACTCCACAGTCGGGTCAGCCTGGAGTGCCATGCCGATCCGGAGCCGGTTGCGATAGACCGCGGCGATGGTGGGGAGGTCGTTGCTGTCGGGCGACTCCGCCTCGACGATGCTGGCGAGGGTGAGCAGCCCGGCGCGGTCGAGGCCGGCGGCGGCGGCGCGGGCGTCCCAGGTCGAATCCCAGCTGTCGCGCCGGGCGGTGAGCAGGCGGGTGATCACCTCGGCAGCGGTGTCGAAGCCGCCGAAGTCATAGGTGTCCGGGCGGAGCCACCCCTCAACGGTCGGCGTGGTGATTCCGAACCGCCGCCTGATGGCGCTGTCACGGGCCGCGGCAAGGAGCGAGTCGGCCGGGATGCCGAGGGCGGTGTTTGCGGCGTGGGCCAGGTCGAAAAGCGTCCCGTCTTCCGGCAGCGTGACGCGGAATCGGATCGACGCGCCACTGTTGAGGGCGCGCAGGATGTCGTGATCGGAAGCGCCGGGCGCGAATTCGTAGATGCCGGCGCGGACCGCGCGATCGACCCCCGCGAGGCGGGCCCGCACCCGGAAATAGAGAGTCGAGCGGATGACGCCGTGGGCCGCCAGCGACTCGGCGGCGCTGCGCACCGTGCTGCCCGGCGGAATGGCGACTCGCACCGGCGGGCCGTGCCCGGCGCAGGCCGCGGCGAGGGTGAGCCCGGCGAGCACGACGCGCTTCACGGCACCCGCGGCCGGTGACGCTGGTCGATCCAGTGCTGCAGGAGGGTTGCCGCGGCGAGGGCGTCGATGTCGAAGCGGTGGCGCCGTGGGGCGCTGCCGCCGGCAATCAGCGCGGCGCGGGTTTCGGCGGTGGTGAAGCTCTCGTCGAGCCACTCGACCGGCAGGCCGCTCCGCGCGGCGCAGGACTCGCCCATGGCGCGCGCGTCGCGGGCCGACGTTGACTCGGCGCCGGCGTCGTCGAGCGGCAGGCCGACGACGAGGCCGACCGGATGCTCCGATTCGATGATGGTGAGGAAGGCCCCCATCGGGAAGCGCCGCCCGGTGCGGCGGTGCAGCACCTCGAGCGGCGTGGCGACGAGCTGGGTCTCGTCACTGATGGCGAGGCCGATTCGCATGGTGCCCCAGTCGAGCGCCAGCACGCGGCCGGTGGGCGGAATCATCGCCATGGGGCTCGCCGATCCCTCGCGGCGCTCGGGAGGAGGCTTCGCCTCACTGCGCCATGGTGGCGAAGAACTCCTTGTTGGTCTTGGTCCGCTTCATCCGTTCGAGCAGGAATTCCATCGCCTCGACGACCGGCATGTCGGCGAGGAAGTTGCGCAGCAGGTAGACGCGGTTGAGCTCGTCCTTGTCGAGCAGCAGCTCTTCCTTGCGGGTGCCGGACTTGTTGATGTCGATGGCCGGGAAGATGCGGCGGTCGGCGAGGCGGCGGTCGAGGACCAGTTCGGCGTTGCCGGTGCCCTTGAACTCCTCGAAGATCACCTCGTCCATGCGCGAGCCGGTGTCGATCAGCGCGGTGGCGATGATGGTGAGCGAGCCGCCGCCTTCGATGTTGCGGGCGGCGCCGAAGAAGCGCTTCGGCTTCTGCAGCGCGTTGGCGTCGACACCGCCGGAGAGGATCTTTCCGGAATGCGGCACGACGACGTTGTGGGCCCGCGCCAGGCGGGTGATCGAGTCGAGCAGGATCACCACGTCGCGGCCGTGCTCCACCAGGCGGCGCGCCTTCTCGATCACCATGTCGGCCACCTGCACGTGGCGGTCGGCCGGCTCGTCGAACGTCGAGGCGATCACTTCGGCCTGGACGTTTTCCTGCATGTCGGTGACTTCCTCGGGGCGCTCGTCGATGAGCAGCACGATGAGGTAGCACTCGGGGTGGTTCTCGGTGATCGCGTTGGCCAGCTTCTGCAGCAGGATCGTCTTGCCGGCCTTGGGGGGCGCGACGATCAGTCCGCGCTGGCCCTTGCCGATCGGCGCCATCAGGTCGACCACCCGCATCGACAGGTCGGCGTCCTTCTTCCGCTCCAGCCGGATCCGCTGGTCGGGGTAGCGTGGCTTGAGGTTGTCGAAGGCGATCCGGGTCTTGGTCTTGTCCGGTTCCTCGAAGTTGACGCTTTCGACCTTCAGCAGTGCCAGGTAGCGCTCGCCTTCCTTCGGCGGGCGCACCTGACCCATGCACCGTGTCGCCGGTGCGGAGGTCGAAGCGCTTGATCTGGCTCGGCGAGACGTAGATGTCGTCGGGGCCGTAGAGGTAGTTCCAGTCCTGCGAGCGGAGAAAGCCGTAGCCTTCCGGGAGGATCTCCAGCACCCCTTCGCCGCGGATCACCGTGTCCTTGTCGAGCAGGGATTGCTCGATCCGGAAGATGAGGTCCTGCTTGCGGAGCCCCGAGTAGTTGGTGATGTTGAGTTCCGCCGCCAGCACGTGCAGCTCGGCAATGGATTTCTGTTTCAGTTCGGCGATGTCCACGAGGTTCTCCGGAGCAGGGACTCCGCGCTGCGGTCAGTCGACGCGAACGGCGGAGGGGACGATGCGCATGATGGTTGGATGGCGGTGGACGATTCCGGCGTATGCGACTCGCGCTGCGGCGCGGATGAGACGTGAGGGGTTCCTGCGGAACAGCTTGGAGCGCTTGAGGATACGGGCAAGGCCGGACGGCGTCAAGGGCCGTGGCGGCTGACCCCCGGGAGTTCTTTGCGGTCTGGCGCGCCACGCCGCTGGCGGGGGGGCGCGAGGTCGTCGAAGGGGTGGTCGCCCCCGGCGCCGCCACCTCCGGGGCCGGCCTCCAGGCGGCGCTCGACGGCTGGGAGGGGCGCTGGTACTGGGCCGACGACCGCCACCGGCGGGTGGTCCTGGTGCGGGGCGCCGCCCGGTCCCGCCCGGAGCGCTGGCTCTGGCACGGCGCCCTGCTCGGGCTCACCATCATCTGCACCCTCGGGGCCGGCGCCGTACTGGCGGGGAAGTTGTCGCCTCCGGTGCATCCCGGACTCCGCGGGGCGCTGTACGGCGCCGGCGAGTTCTTCGTCTTCGTGGCCCGGGGCGGCTGGCGGGTGCTTGCCGGCGGGTGGGAATTTGCCGTCCCGCTCCTCGCCATCCTGCTGATCCACGAACTCGGCCACTACTTCGCGGCGCGCCGTTATGTCATCGACGTCTCGCCACCGTACTTCCTGCCGGTGCCGCCGAACCTCTCGCCGATCGGCGGGATGGGCGCGTTCATCCGGCTCCGCAGCCCGGTCTACGATCGGCCCCAGCTGCTCGACGTCGGCGCGGCCGGCCCGCTGGCCGGGTTCGTCGCGGCCCTCGGTGTGCTGGTCTGGGGGTATCTGTTGTCGCATCGTGCGACGTTCGGGCTGCCGGGATCGCCCACCGTGCTGATGTTCGAAGGAAGGCCATTCTTCCTCGGCGATTCCATCATTACATATCTGTTGCGCGAGTGGCTGGTGCCCGGTGGCGGTCCGGTGGTGCTGTCGCCGGCCGCGTTCGCCGGGTGGGTCGGCATGTTCATCACCGCCGTCAACCTGTTGCCACTTTCGCAGCTCGACGGCGGACACGTCGCCTACGGGGCGTTCGGCCGTCGTCAGCAGGGCGTGGCGCTCGTCGCGGTGGTCGGCCTGCTGGTGCTCGGCCGCCAGGCGTCGCTCTGGTGGGTCTGGGTGGCGCTCACGTTCGTGATTGGCCGCGGCGGCTGGAGTCATCCGCCGGTGGTGGTCACCGATCGGCCGGTACTGCGTCGCGGCCGATGGATCGCCGCGGCCTGCCTGGTGGTGCTGGTGGTGACGTTCGTGCCGATCCCGTTTCTGGGCTGACACCCGAGGAGGGGTGATGACCGGTTCCGGACCTGAGAGCGAGCCGTTGGCGCGGTTGCGTCACGACCTCGCCAATCCGTTGGCGGGGGTGCTGGCCGAAGCGCAGCTGCTGTTGATGAGCGACGCACCACTCGACGACGAGATCCGTCGCGGGTTGACGGAAATCGAGGCACTGGCGCTCCGCATGCGCCAGATCCTCAAGGGGACGCAGGACGACGGCCGATCGGGGCCGAATTCACGGTAAGGAGCAGCAATGCAAACGCGATGGCTTGCGGGAATGGTGCTGGCGGGCGTGACAATGGCCCTGCCGGCGGCGGCATCCGCCCAGGGTGGTCGGGGTGGCGAGCCGATGGGACCGACGTCGACCGGGAACACGCGCGCCATCCAGCGCACCATCCCGATGACCGACATGATCCAGCGGGCGTTCAAGGCCGGCACCAGGGACTCGAGCGGACGCCCCGGGAAGAACTACTGGCTGATCTGGCCGGACTACACCATCAACGCACGGTTCGACGCTCCCAATTCACGCATCTACGGCAGCGAGACCATCGTGGTGCACAACGACGGTCCCAACACCATGAACACCATCCAGATGCGTCTGGACCAGAACCTCTTCGCCGCCAACGTGCCGAAGGCCGAGCAGGTGACGGACATCACCGACGGCATGAAGCTCACCAGGCTGGTGGTCGACGGGCAGGCGGTGGACCTGAACGCGCCGCCGCCGGCCCGCGGCCGAGGCGGGTTCGGCGCCGGTGCGCCGCCCACCGAGCCGACCATCAGCGGCGCCGATGTCACCACCGCGACCATCCGGTTGGTCAAGCCGGTCGAACCGCACGGCACCGCAACGCTCCAGGTGGAATGGAACTTCGAAGTGCCGCTGGTGGTGCCGCCAACCCGCGGCATCAGGATGGGACGGTGGGGTGATTCACTCTACCAGGTGGGGCAGTGGTACCCCCGCGTGACGGTGTTCGACGACCTGCGGGAGGGGGGCTGGGACACCGATCCGTACCTCGGTCCGTCGGAGTTCTACAACAACCTCGGCCACTTTGACGTCCACCTCGACATGCCGGCCGGCTGGATCGTCGGTGCCACCGGCACGCTGCAGAACCCCGACCAGGTGCTCACCGCCACCGAGCGTGACCTGCTCGCCAAGGCCGTCGGGTCGGACTCGACCATCACCGTCGTCGGCCCCGACGAGCGCGGTCCGGGCAAGTCCACCGCCGTCGGCGACGGGGGCCGGCTGGTGTGGCACTTCGTGGCCGACAGCGTCGCGGACGTTGCCTGGGGGACGTCGGATCGCTTCGTCTGGCAGGCGACCCGCGCGGTGATTCCCGGCACCGGCAAGGTGGTGCCGATCAACGTGATGTTCGAGCCGAGCCATGAGCGGCAGTACGAGGTGGCGGGGCCGACGGTGCGTCACGCGCTTCAGTTCTACTCGCAGCTCTGGATGCCGTACACCTTCACATCGATGACGGTGGTCGACGGTCCGGAGCTGGGGATGGAATACCCGATGTTCATCATGTCGAGCGCCGGCGCCTCCGATCATGAAACCGGTCATCAGTGGTGGCCGATGATGGTCAACACCAACGAGACCTGGTACGGCTTCATGGACGAGGGCTTCAATCAGTACATGAACATCCTCTCGAATGCCGACACGATGGGCGGCTTTCACCGCGGCGGTCGTGGTGGCGGGGGCTTCGGTGGGCGCGGTGGTGCGTTCTGCGTCGGCCAGCCCGGGGCGGCGCTGACGGCGTGCCAGGCAATGGCGCAACCCGGCGGGCGGCTCGCCCTCACCCCCGCCGCGACGGCAGCCGATTCGGCGCGGGTCATGAAGCTGGCCGATTCGCTGCGGACCGTCGGCGTCACGGTGCGCTTCGCGGCGGCGGCGCGGGGCGGCGGGCGTGGCCGGGGCGGTGCGCCGGAGACCCGCTACGCCACCATCAACCCGCCCGGCGGCACGGCGCTGCTCAACAACCAGGGTGCCGCCTTTGGCCGAACTTCGGGCAACGAGCGGCTGGCGCCGCTGATGTGGGACGCCAACTATGGTGGCCCTGAGTACAGCGAGCAGGCTTACGGCCGCGCGCCGCAGATGCTCTCCATGCTGGGCGGCATCGTTGGCGACTCGGCGGTGTGGCGCGCCATGAGCGGCTACGCCAAGGCGTGGAAGTTCAAGCATCCGTCGCCGTGGGACTACGCGTTCTTCATGGACAACGCGCTCCACCGCACCGACCTCGGCTGGTTCTGGTACTACTGGTTGTTCACTACCGATGCGGTCGACGGCTCGATCCGGAATGTCACGACGGTGGGAGCACGCACGACGGTCACGGTGCGGGAAGACGGCGCCATGCCGTCGCCGGTGGTGCTGGCGGTGGAGTTCGCCTCCAGCGGCCCGGCGATCCGCCAGATGCCCAACAGCCGGCGGCTCGACGACCACACCGCGCTGGTGACGTATCCGGCGAGTGTCTGGTTTGACGGCAGCCGCACCTTCCGGGCGTCACTCGACTTCGGCGGACGGAAGATCACCAAGGTCACCCTTGACCCGTTTGGCCGATTCCCGGACAACGATGCGAGCGACAACGTCTGGCCGCGGGAAAGCGACAGTGGAATGAACGCCGGCAACTAGGCGTTTCGCCGGAGCATCGTGCCGGGGCGTGGAGGTTCTCTCCGCGCCCCGGCGTGCTTCCGGGGTGTGGCTCCGGCGTCCCCTCTGCCGTGGGCACCTTTCAATTTCACCCCTCGGGGCAGCCGCCAAGGCCCCGGCACCGCCCCGGTGGCTCGCCGCGTCCGGTGCTGGTGCCGCGCAAGGACGTGCACCGGGCCCGGACCTTCTGGCACGTGGTGTTGTTCTGGGTGATCGGGGTGGCGGTGCTGCTGCTGGTGGCGGAAGTTGCCTGGGTGGTGGTGGTGAGCCGCTGAGCCTTCAGCGGCTCACGGGCGGCTGGATTCGGCCGTCACCTCGGCCAGATGTTGCCGGACCTCGCGCACCCGGGGCTGCATGTCGGGGTCCGCATTCTTCCAGAGATCGAGAAACTTCGTGTAGTACGCGGCGGCAGCCTTGCGGTCGCCCTTCTGCTGCGCAATCTCGCCAAGGCGGACCAGGGCGAGCGGGTAGTAGTTCGGGTCCATGGGATCCCAGCTGCTGCCGGCATGGATCCGCGCGGCGTAGTACGCTGCCGCGGAGTCGGCCTGACCGAGTTGGTCGAACGCGTATGCCAGTTCGTACTCCATGCAGAGATCGCAGTGGTACTTGTCGCGGAGCTGCTCGATGACGTCGCGCGCCTTCCCCCAATCGTGCTGGGCGAACGCACCGTAGACGTCGAACGTCGCGATGGTGGTCGGGTTCCGGGCCGCTGCCGGCACGACCGCTTCCCATGCGTTGCGGTACCGGGTGAAATCCGCCGGGCGTCCGCTCCAACCGGCGATCGTCGCCAGGAGCCAATAGGGTCGGTCGAGTGGCGGGACGGAATCCAGCGGCGTCTCTGCCAGCGCCGCCGCGACATCGCGAGCGGCCGCCGACGGGTCGGCGCGCTGGATGGCGTCGAACAACGCCGGGACCAGCTGGGCGGTGAGTATCTGGGCCCGCTGCGCCGCGCCGGTGCCGACGGCCGCCGCCGATTGCGCCACCAGTCGTGCCGATTGGGCCAGCTGCCCGCGGTAGGCGGCCATACTGCCCTGGTCGCTGAGGAGAGTTGCCCGGCTGGCCGCGCCGGTCAAGCGGGGCGCCGCGATCGCGGCGGTCGAATCGAACCCGGCGAAGTCGCGGGCAAGAACCTTTCCGTCGAGGGAGAACATCGCCGCGACGGTCGAATCGTGGGTCGCGGCGAGCCATTCGTCCGGAATCGAGTCGAGCGCGGCGCGCTTGCCTTCGGCGGCAAGCGTGACCTGGAGGTTGCCGTAGAGCGCCGCGGTGGGGCTGGCGTTGATCCCCCGTCGCAGCAACTGCTCCGCTTCGGCGTGCTGTCCCGTCGCTTCGAGGATGACGGCGGCATTGTTGGTGGCGATCGGGTCGTCCGGGCTGATCTCGAGTGCCGCCCGATAGGCGGCAAGGGACGAATCGTACTGGAACGTGACGCTGTTGAAGTAGGTCCCCTCGGTGAGGTCACGCTCGAACGGCGTCAGGTGATCGCGGAACCGGTAGGCGTTGGTCGCGGAGAGCCGTTCGCCGGCGGGGTCCAACACGCCGGGGTTGGTATACAGCGCGGCCAGCTTCCGCCAGGCCATGGCGAACGTCGAATCGATCTGGACCGTCTGCAGCAACAGCTCCCTCGCACCGGACAGGTCATTGGCAGCGAAGAGCCGAACCGCCCGGGAGTAGTCGCGCAGCGCCGGCAAGGATGCCGTGGTCACCTGTTCCAGCGGCTCGCTGCCGCGGATTGACCGCAGCGACTCGCCGATCTTTTCCCGCAGCGACTTCGACAACCGATTGACGGCATCGATCAGGCCGTTGTCGTTGTCTGCCGTTTCCCGCACCTGCACCAGCGGCTGCCCGGTGGCGGCATCGACCATGCTCGCCGTCAGCACAAACCCGGTGCCCAGCGGGGTGATGTCGCCGGTGAGCACCGCCTTGGCGTTGGCGCGCTGGGCCACCTCACGGGCGACCGTGTCGGTCAGCCTGGTGGTGGCCGGGAGATTCATCAGGTTGAGCACACTGGCGACCTGCGTGGCGTCGACCAGGTTCACCGACCGCGACTCGCCGAGGTCGACCCGGAGCGCCTCGACCACGGCGTTGCCGAGGGTGCTGTCGGCACTGCTGTTGTGGAAGTCGGCGAGCACCAGCGCGTCGCCGGCGTTGAGGCGGCCCGCCGAGAGGAGCGTGGCGCCGGGACCGATCCCGAACAGTCGCGACGCCACGAACCCGCTGACCACGAGCAGCACGGCCGCGAGCGCCATGGCGCCGCCGACCACCGCGCGGCGGCCGGTGAATTCGTTGCGACGCACCGCGGCGTGCATCCCGGTCATGGTAGCCTGGGCCCGCCGGCGTTCGTTCCGGCTGGCGAGCAACATCGCCGGGAGTCCCGCGAGCATGACCACACCGACGGTCCACCAGACCCAGTCGGGGAGCGCCGCCAGCCGCGTCAGCGCATACGCCGCCGCGGTCACCACCGCCGACACCGCCAGGTGGGTCAGCACCACCCGCGCCGGGTGCCAGCGGCGATACTTGCTCCGGGCGCTGGTGACCGCGTCGAACGCAGCGGTACCGGTCGACGGCGTCGTCATCCCTTCGAGCGCATCCACCAGCTCGCCGGCGTTCTGCCAGCGGTCGTCCGGCGACTTGGCGAGACACCGCATGACGATGTCGCCCACCTTGGGTGGCAGGTCGGGGCGACGCTCGAGGATCGGGTGGGGCTGCTGCGTCACGTGCGCCGCGAGCAGCGCCTGGGGCGTGGTGGCGTCGTACGGCGACGCGCCGGTGAACATCTCGTACGCCACCACACCGAGGGCATAGATGTCCGCCCGGCGGTCGACGTTCGGGTCGGCGACCGCCTGCTCCGGCGCCATGTAGGCCGGGGTGCCCAGCGCCATGCCGGCCGACGTCAACGTGTTGTGCTGCTCGGCCGAGGCGCTGACCGCCTTGGCGACCCCGAAGTCCGTCACCAGGGCGTGACGTCCCGACAGCATGATGTTCGGCGGCTTGATGTCGCGGTGCACGATGCCGTGGCCATGGGCATAGGCGAGCGCGTCGGCCACCTCGCAGGTGATCCGCACCGCGTCGTTGAACGGCAGCGGGCCGCGGGCGAGGCGTTCGGAGAGCGACTCGCCCTCGACGAACGGCATGGCGTACCAGAGCAGGCCGTCGGCGTTGCCGGCGGCGAGGAGTTGCACGATGTGCGGATGGTGGAGTGAAGCGGCCACCTGGATCTCGCGCTCGAAGCGCCCCGCTTCGATGGTCGCCGATGTCTGCGGCGGCAGCACCTTGATGACGACCATCCGTCCGAGCCGGCTCTCCTCGGCACGGAAGACGTGGCTCATCCCGCCGCCGCCCAGTTCCCGCTCGATGCGGTAGCGGTCACCAAGTGCGAGCTGCAGACGTGCCAGAAGGTCGGCCAATGGAGTCCCTTGGGCGTGCGGTGGGGTACCGCTCGAATCTCGCAGGGCGTCGCGGAATCCGGTAGCGCACGGTCGGTTTCCGCGTCGCGGCGGAGGGTCTAGCTTGCAACCGGAGGACTCGCTCGGGAGGCGGATGTCGTGGTGCACCACCCTCGCCTGATGGTCGTGGCGCCGGACCGTTATGCCGCCGACGCGGCGGCGCACCTTGCGACGACGATCGGCATGGCGGTCGCCGCCCGCGGGGCGTGTGCCATCGCGCTTGCCGGCGGGCATACGCCGGAGCCGGTCTACCGGCGCCTCGCCGCCGATCCGCTGGTGCGAGCGGTGCCCTGGGAGGCGCTCTCCGTCTACTTCGGCGACGAACGGGCGGTGCCCCCCGACGACCCGGCCAGCAACTTCCGGATGGCGCGCGAGGCGCTGCTCGGCCGCGTTCCGCTGGCCGCCGACGCCGTGCACCGCATGGCGGCCGACGCCCCGGAGCGCGATGCCGCGGCGCGCGACTACGCGGCACTCCTCCCCGATCCGCTCGACGTGCTGCTGCTGGGCATCGGCCCCGACGGGCACACCGCGTCGCTCTTTCCCGGTTCGTCCGCGCTCGGTGAGCGACGCCACCGGGTGGTCGCCGTGACCGGGCCGTTCGAGCCGAGGCATCGCCTCACCATCACGCCGCCGGTGATTGCCGCTGCGCGCCAGGTGATCGTGCTGGCCAGCGGCGACGACAAGGCGGGCATCGTCGCGAGCGCGCTGGGTGAAGTCGTCGACATCGATCGCTGGCCGGTGCAGCTTGCCCGGACCGGAACCTGGATTCTCGATACCGCGGCGGCCAGCCGGCTGCCGCAGCAAGGCAGCCGGTGAAGACATCATGAGCGAGGCAATCGCGGTTCCCGGGCGGGTCGAGGAGCCATTTCCCCTCACGGCGGGCGGCCTGCGCCGCGCCGATCCCTGCATTGTGGTGATCTTCGGCGCCAGCGGCGACCTCAGTCACCGCAAGCTGGTGCCGTCGCTGTTCCATCTTGCCGTCGACGGTGCACTGGCCGACGACTTCGCGATCGTCGGTGTCGATCGCGACGACCGTGACGACGACGCCTTCCGGGAATCGATGCACCAGGCGGTGCGAGAGGCCTTTCCCGACGATCCCGATCTCGACACGCACTGGCAGGCGTTTGCGCCGCGGCTGACCCACCTGCACGGCGACCTGAACGATCCCGCCACCTATCAGGGGTTGCAGCGTCGGCTGGTCTCACTCGACCAGGAGGTGCGTCACGTGGCGGGCCACCTCTTCCATCTCGCCATCCCGCCCAGCCTGTACGCCCCGGTGATCCAGCACCTCTCCGACAGTGGCGTGCTGCCGCGGACGGTGGAGGTCAACCAGCGCCCCTGGTCGCGGGTGATCATCGAGAAACCGTTCGGCCACGACCTCGCCAGCGCCAGGGCCCTCAACACCGTGGCGCGCACCGCCATGGCCGAGCACCAGATCTACCGGATCGATCACTACCTCGGGAAGGAGACGGTGCAGAACCTGTTGGTGCTGCGGTTTGCCAACTCGATCTTCGAACCGGTCTGGAACCGGCACCACATCCATCACGTGCAGATCACCGCGGCGGAAGACCTCGGCATCGAACATCGCGCCGGGTACTACGAGGAAGCGGGCGTGGTGCGCGACATGTTCCAGAACCACCTGGTGCAGTTGCTGACGCTCACCGCCATGGAGCCGCCGACGGCGTTCCGGGCCGACGCGGTGCGCGACGAAAAGGTCAAAGTGTTGCACGCGATCCGGGCGTTCGATGTCGCCGAACTGCACGCCGCCGCGGTCCGCGGACAGTACGGCCCGGGGGTGAGCGACGGGCAGCCGGTGGTCGGCTACCGGCAGGAAGAGGGGGTGGCCGATCAATCGACCACGCCGACCTTTGCCGCCGTCCGGTTCATGATCGACAACTGGCGCTGGCAGGGGGTGCCGTTCTTCGTCCGCTCCGGAAAGCGCCTGCCGGTGCGGGCCACCGAGATCGCCATCGAATTTCTCCGGCCGCCCCACCTGATGTTTCCGCTCGGCGACGGCCAGCAGCTGGAAACCAACGTCCTGGCGGTGCGGATCCAGCCCAGTGAGGGGATGGCGCTGCGTTTCGAGGTGAAGATGCCCGGGGTCGACATGCGGATGGTGTCGGTCAACATGTCCTTCGACTACCGCACGGCCTTCGGCACCGACATCCACGATGCCTACGAGACGCTGCTGCTCGATTGCATGGCGGGTGAGGCGACGCTCTTCGCGCGGAGCGACGAGGTGGAAGGCGCGTGGGAAATTCTCGACCCGCTGCTGGCGCACTGGCACGACCACCCGGCGCGACACTTCCCGAACTATGCCGCCGGCACGTGGGGTCCGGCGGTGGCCGACGAACTCATCGCGCGGGTCGGCGGCCGGTGGCGCACGCCGGGGCAGGGGTAGGCCGCTCCCGGCGATCTCCGGTCTACGGCACCGGGTGGTACAGCGCCGGGAACTGCTTCTTCAACTGCTCCACCTTCGGCTTGTCGTTGTACACGATGTACAGATAGTCAGGGTGCGTGTCGAAGAAGTGCTGGTGATAGTCCTCGGCCGGATAGAACGCCTTGAGCGGCGTCACTTCGGTCGCGATCGGCCGGGAGTAGACGTGCCGCTGCGTCAACCCGGCAATGTACGCCCGGGCCGCCGCCTGCTGCGCCGCGTTGCGCACGAACAGCGCCGAGCGGTACTGGGTGCCCACGTCGGGTCCCTGGCGATTCACCTCGGTCGGGTCGAGGGCGACGGCAAAGAACACCTTCAGTAACGTCTCGTAGCTCACCTGCGACGGATCGAAGATCACCTGCACGGATTCGGCGTGGCCCGTGCTGCCGGTGCTCACCAACTCGTAGCTGGGGTGCGGGACGGTGCCGCCGGCGAACCCGGCGGTGGTGGCGGTGACTCCCTTGATCCGTTCGAAGACCGCCTGGATGCCCCAGAAGCAGCCACCGGCGAAGACGGCGGTGTCGCGAGCTGCTGCGACCGCCGGCGGCGGCGTGGCGGGGGCCGTGCCGGGCGCGCCGGCGAGGAGTGCAAGGGCGGTGAAGGCGGCGATCATCTCTGCTCCGGCGTCAGCGGGTCGGCGGGTCCGGCGGTTCATCGGCAAATACGAAGTACAGCGGATAATGGTTCCGGCATCCGGGATTGAACGGGGCTCCGCAGGCAGGGCAGGTGGCCCCGCAGGCGAGGTATTCCCGGATGGTGAGTTGATGCCGGCAGACGCCGCAGAGCACCGCTCGCGTCCGCCACGCCGAGCGCGGCCACTGTTCGGCCGGGTGTCCCGCCAGGGCGGCGTGACATTCGTGGCAGGCGTACCAGCGGTCGCAGCAGCGCATCCGGATGGCGATGACGTCGGCCGGACCATGATAGTGGGCGCAGCGGGTCTGGGCGTCGAGGTCGACGCCGTGGACGGTGATTGCGGGGCCCGTCAGCATGCGACGGAAGGTATACGCCCCCCGGCCGCGGCCGGGACGGCTTGCCGCCGCCCCGCCGATGAGCGTTCGTATCTGCCATGACCGCTCCGCCTCCCGGCGACGATTCCCGGCCCGGCCACGACGTCCTCACCGCCCTCGCCGGCCGCCTGCCCGCCACGATCCGGTTCGGCACGTCGTCGTGGACCTACCCGGCGTGGGAAGGGCTGATCTATTCCCGGCGCTTTCCGGCCACCGGCGCAGGTCCCGCCATGCTCGCCGAGTATGCCCGCTGGCCGCTGTTCCGCACCGTCGGGATCGATTCGTTCTTCTACGCTCCGCCGGCGCCCCGGATGCTGGAGGCATACGCCGGGGCCCTTCCGGCGGGGTTTCCGTGCGTCTCGAAGGTCTGGGAGCGGATCACGACGCACACCTTCACGTCGCCGCGGGAACGACAGCATCGCGGCGAGGTGAATCCCGACTGGCTCAACGCCGATCTGTTCATCGGCGAGGTGCTCGCGCCGCTGCGCGAACACTTCGCGTCGCATACCGGGCCGCTGGTGTTCGAATTCACCCCGATTGCCCGGACCGCCGGGCTCCCGGCGGCGGAGTTCGCCGAGCGTCTCGACCGGTTCCTCGGTGCCTTGCCGACCGAATTCCGCTATGCCACCGAGATCCGCAACGAGGAGTTCCTCACCCCCGAGTACTTCGCGGTGCTGCGCAACCACCATGTGGCGCACGTCTTCAACAGCTGGACCCGGATGCCGTCGATCGGTGAGCAGCTGCTGCTGCACGACGCGATCACCGCCGATTTCGTGGTGGCACGGGCGCTGCTGCGTCCCGGTCGGAGCTACGCAAAGGCGGTGGAGAGCTTTGCCCCGTACGACCGGATCAAGGAGCCGCTCCCGGAGCTCCGCCGCGACCTGGCGGCGCTGGTCCAGACCGCCATCGACCTGCGTCTCGCCGCCTACGTGGTGGTCAACAACCGCGCCGAAGGTTGTGCCCCGTTGACGATCGCCGCCGTGGTGCGGCGCCTGCTGGGCGAATCGTGATCCTCTGACGGTGCCGTGGGGGCCCACCGCTGGCGCCGTCCCGCGGCCGGTCCTAGTTTTGGGGTGTTCCCCTCCTCGATTCCGTGAGCAGCCGTGGATCTCCGGCAACAACTGCAGCAGCATCTCGGATCGGCCTACACCCTCGAGCGTGAACTGGGTGGCGGCGGGATGTCGCGCGTCTTCGTCGCCGACGAAGTGCGGCTCGGGCGGCGCGTGGTGGTCAAGGTGCTCAGCCCCGACCTGGCCCAGGGACTCAACGCGGAACGGTTCGAGCGGGAAATCCGGCTGGCGGCATCACTGCAGCAGGCCAACATCGTGCCGTTGCTGGTGGCGGGAGAAGTCGGCGGGATTCCCTACTTCACCATGCCGTTCGTCGAGGGCGAATCGCTCCGCGCCCGGCTGCAACAGGGCCCGCTGCCGATCACCGAGGTGGCGAGCGTCCTCCGCGACGTGACCCGTGCCCTGGCATACGCCCACGCCCGCGGCGTGGTGCACCGCGACATCAAGCCCGACAATGTGCTGCTCTCCGGCGGTGCCGCGGTGGTGACCGACTTCGGCATCGCCAAGGCGATCAGTGCGTCGCGCACCGAAGGGGCTGGTGCGACGCTGACCCAGCTCGGCACGTCGCTGGGCACGCCGGCGTACATGGCGCCGGAGCAGGTGGCCGGCGACCCCAATCTCGACGCACGCGTCGACCTGTACGCCCTGGGGTGCATGGCGTTCGAGTTGCTCACCGGCCAGCAGCCATTCGCCAACCGGACGCCGCAGAAGATGCTGGCGGCACACCTCAGCGAGGCGGCACCGTCGGCCACGGCGCTCCGGCCCGATGCGCCACCGGCCCTCGGGGCGCTGGTGACGCGCCTGATGGCCAAGGATCCCGCCGATCGCCCGCAGACGGCGTCGGACGTGCTCCGGGAACTCGATGCCGCGGTCACCACCAGCGCACCGAACCTGGCGTTCTCGGCCCCGGGAATGTTCCGCAAGGCGCTGCTGTACTACGCCGTGGCGACCGCGGTGGTGCTGCTCTGTGCCCGGGCGGCGATCATCGCGATCGGCCTGCCGGACTGGGTGTTCCCCGGCGCGATCATCGTGATGGCGCTGGGCCTGCCGGTGCTGTTCGTCACGGCGTACGTGCAGCGGGTGGCGCGTCACGTCGCCACGGCGACTCCGACGCTCACCCCGGGCGGCACGATGGCGCCGCGTGGGGCGTCCGGCACCATCGCCACGATGGCGATCAAGGCCAGTCCGCACCTCACCTGGCGCCGCGCCCGGCGCGGTGGCGTGTACGCGGTCGGCGGATTTGCCGGGTTGGTCGTGGTGTTCATGGTGACCCGGGCGCTCGGCATCGGCCCGTGGGGCTCGCTGCTCGCCGCCGGCAAGCTCGGCGCCAACGACCGCATCGTGCTGGCGGATTTCGTGACACCGCCAGCGGATTCGTCGCTCGAGCCGATCGTCGCCGAAGCGGTCCGGGCGGCCCTGTCGCAGTCGAGTTCCGTGCACCTCGTGCCGCAGACCGACATTGCCGACGCGCTGCAGCAGATGGAACGGTCCAAGGACACCCCGCTCGCCGATCCCGGTGTGGTGCGCGAAGTGGCCCAGCGCACCAACGCACGCGCCGTCCTCAACGGTCGCATTGCGCCGCTCGGCAACGGGTTTGCGGTCAGCCTGCAGTTGAGCGGCGTGGACGGCGGCGCCATGCTCGCGTCGTACCAGGCCACCGCCGCCGGCCCCCAGGACCTCCTCAAGGTCGTCGACGAGCTGACCCGCAAGCTCCGCGGCAGGGTGGGTGAGTCGCTCAAGCACGTGCAGCAGTCGATTCCCCTCGAGCGCGCCACAACCACGTCCCTCGAAGCGCTCCGCAAGTACAGCGATGCGGTGGTGGCCAACGACATCGATTTCGACTACGACCGGGCGGTGCGCTCGGCACGCGAAGCGGTGGCGCTCGATTCGACCTTCGCGCTGGCGTGGCGCAAGCTGGCGGTGGCGCTCTTCAACGATCTCGCCTCGACCGCCGCCCAGGACTCGGCGGTCGAGAAGGCCGCCCGGTATGCCGACCGCCTCCCCGACCGCGAGAAGTACCTTGCGCTGGGCTACTACTACGAGACATCGCTCGCCAACGCGGATCGGGGCAAGTCGATCGCCGCCTACCAGAGCGCCTACGCGGCGGACAGTTCGAACACGACGTCGACCAATCAACTTGGCCTGATGTTCGTCAGTCGCCACCAGGCGGACAGCGCGCTGCGGTACCTCCACCGCGAGGTGGCGATCGAACCGGATCCGTCCACCGCGGCGCGGATTCCCTGGGCGCTGGCGATCTTCGGCGACACCGCGGCTGCCGCCGCCGCGCTCGATTCGCTCCGCCACGCCACCGGTGATCGTGACTCGACGTTGATGATGGACGGCGCGCGCGGTGCGGTCTATGTCGCCCGCGGCCAGTACGACTCGCTGTTGCACCTCACCGACGCCATGAGCCGGTCGTCGAACCGTTCGATCCGCAGCACCGGACTACTGATCACCCGGATGGCGTACAGCACCGGCGGGCGACTCACCAAGGCGACGGCGGTCGACAACGCGGTGCGGTCCGAGCAGGCGGCCCAGCACCTCGCACCAATGTTTCCGGTCTGGCCGGCAACGTTCGACATCGTCTTTCGGGGCCACAACGCCGACGGGATCCGGCTCCTCGACAGCATGACGCAATCCGTCGGTTGGTCCACCGCCTCGCCGAGCGACCGGCCCTACCTCCCCGTCGTCGAGCTGTATGCCCGCGCCGGCGATGTCACGCGTGCCGAGGCGCTGTTGAACCAGGCGCTGGCCGAAGATCCGTCGACGAAATCCCCGGATGGGCGCCCCGACGTGGCCAGGGCCCGCGGCGAAATCGCCCTCGCCAGGGGAAACACCGCCGAGGCGCTGCAGCAGTTCAGGGCCGGCGCCGTCGGGCCCGACGGCGCCCCGGTCGATTGCCGCGCCTGCGTCGACTTTGCCATGGCGCGCGCCTTCGACCAGGCCCGTGAACCGGATTCCGCGACCGCCTACCTGGAGCGGTATCTCGCGGTGCCGGCGGTTGAGCGGGGATTCAACGCGGAGTTCACCGTCGATTGGCGCGACCTCGCCGCGGTGCAGAAGCGACTTGGCGAATTGTACGACGCAAAACACGACCGGCAGAAGGCAATGGAGCACTACACCGCCTTCGTCGACCTCTGGAAGAACGCCGACCCCGACCTGCAGCCGACGGTCACATCCGTCAAGAAGCGGCTCGCGGAGTTGGCGGCGCAGGAAGGCCCGTAGCACGGCAGCCGCGCCGCGATCCTGTTACAATCCTGACTCCCCCGGGAGGAACAACCCCATGGTGGATCGACACCGCCGGGTGCCAGGTCGGGCGCCGGTGGCGCTCCGGTTCGCATGAGCGCGGTCAAGGGCGAGGCGCCGCCCGAAGGTTCGGCGGCACCGGCCCGGTTCGATCGGACCCATCCCACCCCTGCCACGCTGCCGGGTGACGACGCCGCCGTGCTCAGCGATGCGATGGCGTACCGGCAGCAGTACGCCGGACTGATCGGTGTCTCGGCCAAGGTGCCGATCACCGACGGCGCCGTGCTCAGCACCGTCTACACTCCCGGCGTCGCCCAACCCTGCCTCGACATCAAGGCCAACCCGGTGGAGTCGTTCGGGCTCACCATGCGCGGCAACACCGTGGCAATCGTCTCCGACGGCTCGGCGGCGTTCGGCCTCGGCATGGTGGGTCCGGAAGCGATCCTCCCGGTCATGGAAGGGAAGAGCGTCATCTTCAAGACGTTTGCCGGCGTCGACGCGTTGCCGCTCTGCCTCGGGACCCACGACATCAGCGAGATCGTCGAGACGGTCATCGAGCTCGGCCCCACCTTCGGCGCGATCTGCCTCGAGGACATCGTCGCACCGGCGTGCCTGACGATCGGCGAAGAACTGCAGCGCGCCATGAACATCCCGGTGGTCAACAATCACCGTGAGGCGGTGGCGGTCGGGGTGCTGGCGGGGCTCCTCAACGCGCTCAAGATCGTCGGCAAGGCGCCGGCCGACCTCAAGGTGGTGATCAACGGCGCTGGCGCCGCCGGGATCGGCACGGCAGAGATCCTGCTGCAGGTCGGGGTGCGCAACATCGTCGTCTGCGACCGGCACGGCGCGCTGGTGCGCTACCGCCCGCAGGCAATGCACTGGGCCAAGTGGGAACTGGCCAAGAAGACCAATCCCGATCGGCTCAGCGGCGACCTCGCCACGGTGCTGCGCGGCGCCGACGTCTTCATCGGCTTCTCGGTGGGCGACGCGGTGACGCCGGAGATGATCCGCGGCATGGCGGCCTCGCCGATTGTCTTCGCGTTTGCCGGGCCGGTGCCCGAGATCGACCCGGTGGCGGCCCGTGAGGCGGGTGCGGCGGTGGTCGCGACGGCGGCGTCGCAATACCCCAACCAGATGGACATCGCGTCGGTCTTTCCGGGGCTCTTCCGGGGCCTGCTCGGCGTCCGGGCGCGCACCGTCAACCCCGCGATGCTGCTCGCCGCGGCCGAGGCGCTGGCCCGTTGCGTCACCGACGACGAACTGCGCCCCGAGTACATCACGCCGCACGTGCTCGACTATCGTGTCGCGCCGGCCATTGCCTTTGCGGTGGCGCGTGCCGCCATCGACAGTGGCGCCGCCAAGGTTGCCCGCGATCCGGGCGGCATCGCCGATCGGACCCGGGCGTTCATCCGGACCGGCAAGCTGCCGGTGCCGGCGGCGGCGGTGCCGGCCACCGCGTCGTACGGTGAACAGTCGGTCGATCTCCACCGCCGCTACCAGGGCGTGCTCGAGATCCGCAGCAAGGTGCCGATCACCGACGAGCACATCCTCGAACTCTTCTACCTGCCGCCCGGCGCGGTCGAGCCGGCGGCGGTGATCGCGCGGCACCCCGACTGGGTCTACGAGTACACCATCAAGCGCAACCTGGTGGCGATCGTCACCGACGGGTCGGCGGTGCTGGGACTCGGCAACATGGGCGCCCGGGCCGCGATGCCGGTGATGGAGGGCAAGGCGCTCCTGTTCCACACCTTCGGTGGCGTGGAGGCGTTCCCGATCTGCATCGGCACCCAGCATCCCGACGAGATCGTCGAGATCGTCAAGCGGCTCGAGCCGACCTTCGGCGGCATCAACCTCGAGGACATCTCGGCGCCACGCTGTTTCGAGATCGAGGAGCGCCTCAAGAAGGAAACCGGCATTCCGATCTTCCACGACGACCAGCACGGCACCGCCGTGGTGGTGCTGGCCGGCGTCATCAATGCCTGCAAGATCACCGGCCGGCGGCTGCAAGGACCTCACCGTCGCGGTCAACGGCGCCGGGGCCAGTGCCATCGCGGTCTCGCGCCTCCTGATCAGCGTCGGCATCGGCGACCTCGTCCTCTGCGACACCAGCGGCATCATCCATCGTGGTCGCGAGAAGGGGATGAATCGCATCAAGTCGGAGATGGCGCGGATCACGAATGCCGGTGATCTCAAGGGAACGCTGGCCGACGCGGTGCGCGGGCGCGACCTCTTCATCGGCCTGTCGGTGGCGGGCGCCATGCAGCCCGACATGGTGCGCAGCATGAACCGCAACGCCATCGTCTTCGCCCTCGCCAATCCGGAACCGGAGATCTTTCCCGACCAGGCGAAGCAGGCTGGCGCGGCGGTGTGCGCCACCGGGCGCAGCGATCTGCCCAACCAGGTCAACAACTCACTGGCGTTTCCGGGCATCTTCCGCGGCGCGCTCGACACCCGCGCGCGCCGCATCACCGACGAGATGAAGATTGCGGCTGCGCACGCCATCGCGGCGATGGTTCCCGAGGCCGAACTCCACCCCGACCTGATCATTCCCAATGCGCTCGACTTCCGGGTCGCGCCGAGCGTGGCGCAGGCGGTCGCACAGGTGGCGATGGAATCGGGAGAGGCGCGCCAGGAAGTCGATCTCGCCACCGTGGCCGCACGATGCCGGGCCTTTGCCTACGGACCGGGCTTCGGTGCCGTGCCGGGGCAGGCCACGGTGCGCGATGCGACGCGCGGTTGACAAGTTGCCCGGCCACGCCATTATCCACCGTTCCGTTGCGCGGTCCGGTGTCGCACCACGAACCGTGCTTCCGCATTCCAGAACCGAGGAGCAGCTGATGCGCCGCGTACTGCCGTTGGGGGTCACCCTTGCGCTGGTTGCCGGGTTGTCCTGCGCTCATTCGAACTCCGGGACCGCGCCGAAGGCGTCACCGAGCCCCGCGGCCGGCAACGGTGTCACGGCGCAGGCCGCCCCGCCGGCGCGGCCGGAACCGGGGCGCGGTGGCGAGCCCGGCGGCCCGCCGAACGGTCCCCCCAACGGACCGCCCGGTGGGCGGTTCGGTGGCCGCGGCCGGGTGCCGCTGACGCCGGAGCAGCGCGCCGCCCGTCGCGACTCGATTGCGGTCATGCGCAAGGACGTCATCGCGCAGCTCGACGCACAGCTGGCGCAGCGAACCGCCGATTACGAGAACAAGCGCGCCGGTGACGTGTTCAAGAACCTGCAGCTGTTCCAGGATTCCACCGTCGGCGCGCTGTTGCGCACCATGGACGACATGGGCAACGCCCTGTCGTACAGCTGTGCGTCGTGCCACGTCCCGGGGCAGTGGGACGACGACACCAAGGGGAACAAGCGCACCGCGCGGATGATGATCGAGATGGTCGAGACGATCAACAGCACCGAGATGCCCAAGCTCGGTCGCGGCCCCAGGACGCCGAAGATCAACTGCGTCACCTGTCACCGCGGATCCAACGACGTCGGACGGCAGCTGCTGCCCTGACCGCCTCGATCGCCGACGCAACAACGCCCCGCACCGTTCTCCGGTGCGGGGCGTCGTGCGTCATGCCATCGTGGTCACGAGGGGCTACGAGTGCCCGCCGCCACGACCGCCGCCGTGACCGTTGTCATGTCCGCCGGGCTCCGGTGCCCGGGGACGGGCATGCCGGTAGTCCTTCTTCTGCGGCTGGTGCCGGTAGTCGTAGCGATGATCCTGATGTTCCCAGGTGTGATCCCGGGGCGGCAGGAAGTAGTGATCGCGATAGCGGTAGACGGCGACCGGCCGGCTGCCGCGAACCGCGTTCGAGTAGAAGCGCCCATTGAGAACGTAGACCGTCGTCGGCGTCCACTCGAGGTAGTTCGTCCTCCACGCACCGAAGTATCCCGGATCGTAGTCATAGACATCGACGCCCGGGCCGAACTCGGCACTCACCCCGACTTCCGTGGCGCCCGGCGGGGCGCAAGCCGCCGCTCCAATGGCCAGCATTCCCCCCAGCAGCACGCGGTTGAGCATTCGCATACGGCGCATCCTTTCTCCGGTGGCCGCTGGGTTGTTCCGGCGCGGCCACTACAAGGGAGACGTGTCAGGGTCCCGAATCGTCACGCGGCACTCCCGGCATCGGGGCGCGGTGAGATCAGCGATTCAATTCCCCGGCGATTCGCTCGATGCGGTCGAGGAGGCGGGTCGTGGTGGGGCGGCGAAAGGCGCGCCGTGCGGCGCGTGTCGCGACGGTGATCCTGCGGTCGAGAAACACCAGCAGGCGTGCGTCGCCGTTCGACCGCCCGCGCGCCGGGCGGCACACGGCGATGCGTCGCCGGAGCACCTGCAGGTCGTGCAGCGCGCCGGCGCTGTCCTGCAGCGTGCCGAGTGCGTCGATCGGCCGCCGCGTTTCGGGCGCGGCGTGCTCGATGACCTCGAGCAGGTCGCGCAACCGCTTCAGGCGGATCCGGGCGTGGTGCATCGCCGGGCCGCTGCCGCGCGGGCCCACCGCCTCGAGGGCCTCGCGGGCCTCCCGGCAGTGGTCGATCGCGGCGCGGCTCACCAGCGAGGCCATCGTCGGTTCGCGCTCCGGGGCATCGAGATCGCCATCGAGGTGATAGTACCGGAGCGCGCGCGCCAACTTCGCCGCGATCTTCGGCAGTCGATCGACTACCGCCTGTCGCAGTGGCTCGAGCGCTCGCCGGCGCTCGGCATCGAGTCGGGCGGCGATCTCTGCAGCCGCCGTCCGCCCCGGTGCAGCGAGGCCGCGGTGCTCGGCGCGGAGCCACGCCACCTGGACGTCGCAATCGCGGACGGCGCCGGCGAGGTCGGCAATGTCCCCCAGCCGCCTTCGCGGGTGTCCCGAAATGGTGTCGTCGAGGGCCGGCTTGAAATCGCGCAGCGCGCCACGGAGGCGCCGGGTGGTGACCCGGAAGCGATGGACCGCCGCCGGGTTGCGCTCCATTACGCGTGGAGCGACGAGGTCTGCAGCGGCCGTCAGCACGTGCTCGAGGCGGTCTCGCGCGGCAATGCGCGCGCCGTAGCGGGCGGGAAGCGGCAGCAGGTCGGCGGCAAGGGCCATGCGGGTCACGCCGTTGCGAGGCCGCTTGCGGTCAAGGCCCGCCATGGGTCGCGGCCGCGGCGGCAGAATCGGTGGCGGCGAGCGCGGCGGGCGCGAGGACGATCAGCTGGCCGTTCATCATCGGGGCGTGCGATGCGATGTCGCACACGATCGGATAGATGCCGGCATGGCGCGCGATGTAGCTGGCGTGGGTGATCTTCTCGCCGGGAAGGGCCAGTGAGAGGTCGGGAAGGACGAACGTGTGCGCGTCGTCCTCGGGGTTGTAGATCGTCAGGTCCAGGGTATCGCCCTCGCCCACGACGATCGTCGCCGGTGAGAAACCGTAGACCTCCTTGCCGGCGAGGATGCCGTCCGGTCCGAAGTCGTCCTTGAGGAACGGGAAGGTGCGCGCCGACTCCTTTACCAGCAACGGGACCGTCGTGACGGTGATGGCGCGGGTGCGCGGACGGTAGGCCGGCGGGGCCGGGCGGCAGGCGACCACTCCGACCACCGCGACGGTCAGCGCGGATCGGAACCCCGCGGCGATTCGGGACGACAAGAGACCCAACGGACGTTCGACAGGCACGGCGACGGCTCCCCGGGGGACCGTCGACTATACCATGGCCATCAGGCACGGACCAGCGTTCGTTACGTTGCCACCGCCAGTTCGTCGTCGACCAGCGTGACGCCGGGGACGGTCCACGCGGCGCGCTCCACCTCGCGCCGTGCGGTGCACGATGGCACCACGCCCCGGAGCACCACCCGGCCCTCGCGGGATTCGATCGTGATGCGGTCGGCGTCGACGCCGTTGCTGCGCCGCAACGACCGCCGGATGACCTCCGACACGTCGCCCTGCGGCACGCTCCGCTGATGCACGGTGATCCGGTTGTCGATGCCGCGCACGCCGGTGAGGTGCCGCACTGTGCGTTCCGCCGCTTCGCGCTGGTACTGCCACTCCACATCGCCGTCCAGCGAGATCAACCCCTCGCGGACGTGGATCGCGATCCGGGTGTAGGGAACCTCGACGTTCCACTGCAGCGCGATCTCGGCCCAGTGCGCGATCTCGCTGTCAGACCGCATGGCCCATCGCGGCAGCCGGACCTCGAGTTCGTTCGCGACGCCCCGGACGCCGTGCACCTGCTCGGCGACATCGGCCGCTTCGATGCGTTGCGCGCAGCTCTCCACCACGCCGCGCAGCCGCGCCACGCCGTCGTCGACCGAGACCGAGATGTCGGCCCCACCAAGGTTGGGACGACATTCCAGTTCGCCGGTCACGTCGAGGGCGAGTTCCTGGTCAGTTCTCACGGCAATCTCCTCCGATGGTCATGCGGTCAGCCCGGAAGCCGCGACGCGGTGGGCCTGCCAGACCGGTTCATGGATGGGACGCGGCCACGGAATTCCGGGCTGCAGGTGCGAGACGGGCCGATCGGACGCAAGGTCCGGCAGGTCGTTGATTGTCAGCGCCGGGTGCGGGCGCCGGAACTTCGATGTCGCCCAGGGCTCGCCGGACCGGGGGTACCAGAGCGTGCCACGCGGCGCCGCCGACAGGATCTGCCCGGGATGGACCAGCGTCACGCCGTGACGGTCGCAGGCCGAGATGAACGCCGCCAGGGTGTTGGCCTGGTCGAGCGCGAGGGCCCGATCGGCGTGATGGCGGTCGAGCACCAGCCGGACCGTGCCGCTGCCCGATGCCGCCACCGCCTCGGCGACGGCCTCGGGCGCAGGTCGCGCGGTGCCGGGAAAGCGGGTGGTCGTCGCCGCCGGCCGTCGCAGCACCCGGTCGTTGCGGGGCATCAACCGGAAGCCCGGCGCCAGCGCGGCACGATACAGCTCGTCGGGCGATCGTCGGTCCATCGGATCCGGCAGGTCAGGGGCGATCGCGCCATCGTAGCCCAGGCGGGCGAGCAATGGCGGGAGATCGTCGCGGTAGAGCGACGGCGGACTCATGAAGACCCGTGGCGTGACATCGAACAGGCGTCGCAGCGCGGCCCCATGCAGCTCCACGTCGGCGCTGAACCGGTCCGGATCATTCAGGACGTCCGCTGTGCGATGATAGGTCCCACCCAGTAGTTCGACCGCTCCGTCGGCGGCGAGCCGGCGGATAGCATCGATCACGGCCGGCTCCCACACCGCCAGCTGCTCGGCAACGTTCGCGGCGAGTCCCACCGCGACGCGGAAGCCGTCGCCGTTCCGTGCCGCGAGGCGCTCGAACAGCGTCAGGGCCGGATCGAGTTCTCGCGCAACGACCCGCCGCAGCGCCGATCGGGTGGCGACGGGATCGCCAGGGGCGGTCGATCGGTCCGGATCGGCTGGTCGGGTTGGAGGGGCGACTCGGGAGAGCTCGAAATCGACGATGAGGCAGAGCTGCGGCATGGCGACCACGCTGGGTTCGGGACGTTCCATGGCTAACGAGCGATCGTTCGCCATCTGTTGAGTGACGATGGAATCGCCGTCACCCACACGTCGTCAGGAGGTCATGCCGGCACGGCCCCCGGAACCGGTAGCCAGCGCTCGAACCACCCGGTCGCGAGGCGGGCAACTTCTTCGAGGGCACCCGGCTCCTCGAAGAGGTGCGTTGCGTTCGGCACCACCTCCATGGTCCGTTCGCAGGTGAGCCGTTGCATCGCGTCGTAGTTCAAGGTGAGCACGTCGGGGTCGTGTCCCCCGACAATCAGCAGCGTCGGAGCCCGAACCTCGGCCAGCGCCCGGCCGGCAAGGTCGGGGCGACCGCCGCGGCAGACCACGGCGCAGACCTGGCGCGGATAGCGCGCCGCGGCAAGGAGCGCCGCCGCTGCACCAGTGCTGGCGCCGAAATACCCCAGTCGATACGCCGCTCCCGCCAGGCCATTGCCGATCGCCTCGGTGACGGAACCGAGGCGCCGCGCCAGCATCTCGATGTCGAACCGGAATGCGCGGGTCCGCTGGTCTTCGCGGTCCTCGGCCGGCGTCAGCAGGTCGATCAGCAGCGTCGCGAAGCCCGCCTCCTGCAGTGCACGGGCCACCTGCCGATTGCGCGGGCTGGTCCGGCTGCTGCCGCTGCCGTGCGCGAACAGCACCAGCGACCGTGCCCCGCCCGGCACGCCGAAGTCCCCGACCAGTGCTCCGCCTTCGATCGGAACCAGCAACTGACTGCCCCGGACGTCGAGCGCGGTCGGTGGCATCGTCGTCGCTCCTACAGCGCCCACGGGTACGTTTCCGGTGCCTCGCCGCGCTCCCAGGCGCCGGTCCGTTCCAGCGGTTCAACGGCTCGCGTCGTGTCGTAATGCAGCACGGCGTCGAACTGGTCGGGAAGGGTGGCGTGGTAATAGTGACTCTGGCGCTCGGTGTCGGGGCGATAGACCACGCCAATGGCGCGCTGCAGGCGGGGATGGCGGAGCGGCTCGGCGTCGGCGCCGTGCGACAGCAGCATCAGGAAGTCTGCCGGGCCGGCCACGTGGAACAGTGCTTCGTAGCTCTGTGGCAGTGCCGGCCGCACCTGGCGCCGGGCCGCCGGCTGGTCCCAGTCGGTGGCGGCGGTGACGGTGCCCTGGTAGGTGCTGAATCCGACCAGGTACGCATCGCCCGGGTGGCGCTCGCGCACCAGCTGCCCGACGTTCTGTTCCCCGGCGCGGGTCCGTTCCGTGGCACGCGCGTCGCCAAGGTGCGAATTGTGCGCCCACACCACCACCTTCGGTGCCGGGGCGGTGCGCGCGAGGAAATCCAGCAGGGCGTCGAGCGTGCCGGCCATGTGCCCGTCCCGCAGGTTCCACGACGCCACATGGCTGCCGAACATCGCGCGGTAGTAGCGCTCCGCGTTGGCGACGAGGCGGGCATTCTGTTCGGCGTAGAACGCGTCGTCGGGCGCGACCCGATGGTCCCGGCCGGCATGAGCGCCGGCCGAGCGACGCAGGTCGACAAGCTGCGCGATGACGTCGGTCTCGCATGACGCGCCCAGGCCCAGCGACGCGGCGTACCCGTACGCCTGAAGGTCGTCGCCGAACCGGTCGAAACAGGCATAGCGTGCGCGGGCGCGGGCGGCGGCTTCGGGATCGACCTTGTCGAGATAGTCGAGTACGGCCGCGATCGATGCGTGCAGGCTGTAGAGATCGAGACCGTAGAACCCGACCACCTTCCGGCGATCCGACTGCGCATCGTTGTAGCTGCGGAGCCAGCCGACGAAATCGAGCATGTCGGCATTGCGCCACATCCACTGCGGGAACCGCGTGAACCCCCGCAGCGCCTCGGTGGCGTCGGCGTCGTCGCTCGCGCCGCGCACGAAACGATTGACCCGCCAGGCATCGGGCCAATCGGCTTCGGCCGTCACCGCGTTGAATCCCAATTCGGTGATCAGCCGCTTGGTGATTTCAGCACGGATCCGGTAGAACTCGTGGGTTCCGTGCGATGCTTCCCCGATCAACACCAGCCGCGCGTTGCCGAGGTCCTGCAGCAACGGATCGAAATCGTCGCGTCCGCCGCTGAGCGGCAGCGCCAGCCGGCGCACCGTTTCGAGGGGCGTCTCGTGCACCACGGCGCCGGTCATCGGAACGGCCTCGCCGTCGATCTGGCGGCCGCCTCCTCGGGAACCACCCGACGGCCGGCGTCGCGGAGCAGTTGGCGTACCTCGTCGTCGCTGGTCTGGCGGAAGTCGTTGTACCACGTGCCGACGCCATAGAACGGTTCCGGGATGAACAGGGCGACACAGGTGTCGGCGCGTTGCTGGAGCAGGTTGACCGCCTCGCGTGACGCCACCGGCACCGCCACGACGATCCGGCCCGGGTGCAGGGTGCGCAGCCCCTCGATGGCGGCGGCCATCGTCGCACCCGTTGCGAGGCCGTCGTCGACCAGGAAGACCGTTTTGCCCGCGACCGGCTCCGGCGCCCGATTGCCGCGATACACCGCTTCACGACGGTCGAGCTCGGCCCGTTCGGCCGCGGTGACCAATTCGATGTCACCCGCCGGAATCTTCAGGCCGGCGATGATCCCGTGATTCAGCACCCGGATGTCGCCGCTGGCGATCGCCCCCATGGCGAATTCCTCGTGGCCCGGTACCCCCAGCTTGCGCACCAGGAAGATGTCGAGGGGCGCCTTGAGGGCGACCGCCAGCTCGTAGGCCACCGGCACGCCGCCGCGCGGAACCCCGAGCACGACGGCATCGCTGCCGCGCACACTGCCGCGCAGCGCCTCCGCCAGTTGCCGGCCTGCGTCGCGCCGGTCGCGGTATCTCATCGTTCCGTCTCCCCGTAGCCGACGCGGCTCAGACCGCGACGACCAGATGATCGTCCACCTGCGACACACCTGGCGCCGCCCATGCGGCCCGTTCGGCGTCCCGCCGTTCACTCCACGAACGCACCGTGCCCCGCAGCGTGACCTTGCCGTCGACCGATTCCACCGTCACACGGCTCGAGTCGACCAGCGCGCTGCGCTTGAACGCATCGCCGATCTTCTCCTTCACCGCCGCCGCCGACACCTTCGGTTGACGGACCAGCACCCCGTTGTAGACACCCTTGACTCCCATCAGGTACCGCACCGCGCCTTCGGCCGCCGCCTTCTGGTACTGCCAGTCCACGGCACCCTGCAGCGTGATCCAGCCGCCCTCGACCTTGAGCGTGATGTCCTTGTCGGGAACCTGGACGTTCCACTCCAGCGCCAGCAGCGCCGAATGCGCGATCTCGGTATCGGTGCGCGTGGTACCGTTGGGGAGCCGCACCCGCAGCTCGTCGGCAATCGCCTGCACCCCCGAGACCCGTTGCGCCGCCTGCTCCGCTTCGTACTTCTGCGCGTAGTTCTCCACGTAGCCGCTCAGCGTCACCACGCCATCACGCGCCGCGACGCCGATCTCGGCCCGCTGCGTGCTCGGCTGCCACTTCAGCTCGTCGAGCACGTCCCGTTGCAACTCGATGTCCGTCTTCATCGTCGACCTCCCGCAGCACCGCTGCATTCCCCATTGTCGTCCGGTTCCGGTCCGCCCCCATCGCGCGTCCGGCAACCGCGCGAATAGTGCCCCCGGGACACCACACCGTCAGTCCGACATCTGCCCCCTTGGCAGGCGGGTTTTCCCCACATGCCGGCGGGCAAATCCCGACTGATCGGCTGGCGGCGGGTCGGTAGCCTTGGAACCATGCCGGAGAGGGTCGGCGGAACGCGGGGGGCGCGGATGTTTCATCGAGTGATGGTGCCGCTGGATACGTCGGCATTTGCCGAAGAGGCGGTGGAGCGGGCGGCCCTGATCGCGCGGGCCTCGGGGGCGGTGCTGGAACTGGTCGTCGTCCACGAGTTCCCCGCGTTGATACCGGAGAGTGCCGCCAGCGCGGACGCGCTCTGGGAAGGCGAGGTCGAGGAATACCGCGCCAACTGCATGGCACCCGAGGCCGCCAATCTCTCCCGCAACCTGGGCATCGACGTCGAGGTGGTCCGGCTTGAGGGGGCGGTGGTCCCGGCGTTGACCGAGCATGTCGCCGCCCACCAGGTCGACCTCGTGGTGATGACGAGCCATGGGCGGACCGGTTGGGGGCGGGCGTGGCTCGGCAGCGTGGCCGATGGCCTCGTCCGTCAGTCGGGCGTCCCGGTCCTGGTGCTGCGCCACGGCACGGCGCGCCTGACCGGCGCCGAGAGCGGCCCCGCATTCCGCCGGATTCTGGTGCCGCTCGACGGGTCACCGGAGGCGGAAGAGGTGCTCGACGATGTCGTGGCCTTGGCGCGCGACAGTGTGACCGCGGTGATTCTCACCCGTGTCATCCAGCCGATCGCGATTCCCGACTCCGGTGCCCCGGTGCCCGATCTCGTCCTGGCGTCGGTGCCGGACTTCGACGCCACCACCACCGAGATCGACGCCGCCGATCGCTACCTCGGAGATGTTGTGCAATCCCTCCGCGGCCGTGGCGTTGAACATGTGGAGTCATGCGTCCGCGTCGCGGCACGTGTCGGTCCGGCCCTCGTCGAATTGGTGCACCGGTACCGGCCGGACCTCGTCGCGATGACCAGCCACGGTCGTGGAGCGTCACGGCTGTTGGCGGGAAGTGTTGCCGACAGCCTGCTGCGAGGGTCAACCTGCGCGCTGCTGTTCCGGCGCCAGCACCCGGCCGTGACCGATGCGCCCGCCGCCGTCTTTGCCGACGCGGCGCCGATGCCGACCTGAGGAGGAATGATGTTGCTGAGCCCGAGCGACCTGGTGAACCTCTATCGCCGGCTGCGGCACGAGCCGGTGCTGAGCATCTACATCGACGGCAGCGCCGCCGATCCGGCACAGCGCTTCAGTTGGCGGGTCGCCGCCGCTGATGCCCTCGATGGCCTCGAGGCGACCCTCGCGACAGGTCCCGGCGAGGAACGCGCCGCGTTCGCGCGTTGCCGGACGTTGCTCGAATCAGCACTGGACGGCATTGCCTCGGCGATTCGCGGCCCCGGCTGGGTCGGTTTCGTGACGGTGGAGGGACTGCAACTCGGCGGCACCGTTCCCGCCCCGATGCCGACCGAGGCCCGCTGGCAGCGTGGCATCTGGCTGGCGCCGTACATCCGCGCGCTGAAGCAGGACACCCCGGTGTTCCTCGCGGTGCTCGACGGCCGCTCCGCCGTGCTCTACCGCTACGCCGCCGGCCGGCTTGAACGACTGCAGAAGCTTCACGCCTTCGTCCACGGCGGCCACGCCGACCACCTTGGCGCGCCGGCGGAGCGATTTCACCCCGGCACGCGTGGGGCGACGGCCAGCGAGCTCGCCGACCGCGCCCGGCTGCATGCGCGGGACGAGTTGGCGAAAGAGGTGACCGACCAGTTGACGCGGCTTGTGGAGGGTGGCGCCGGGGCGCTGGTGGGTGGCGTGCCGGAAGCGATGCATGCGGTGCTTCGCCTCCTTCCCGCGGCGCTGCGCGAGCGCACCTTGCCGCTTCCCGAACTGACACTGGGCGACAGTGAGGCCGAGCTGGCGCGCGCCGCGGCGCGTGGCGCCTCGGAATTGCGCAACCGGCACGACCAGGCACGGGTGCTGCGGCTGGTCGATGCCGCCGCCGCCGGGCAGCGCGCCGCCGTCGGGGTTCCCGAGAGCCTCCAGGCACTGGCCCTCGGCGAAGCGCGCGAGCTCTTCGTGACGCCGACCTTTCTCGCCGAGCATCCGGCCGACGCGGAGCGCGTCATTGAACAGGCCATCGATCAGGATGCCGCGGTGGAACTCGTTTCGGGTGACGCGGCGACGACCCTCGACGCCGAAGGCGGCGTCGGATTGCTGCTCCGCTTTGCCGCCCACCGCGCCGGGCGCGCCACGACGACGGCGCGGCGGGTCAGACCGTCGGGAGCGTGAAGCGGAACGTGCTGCCGCGGCCCACCGCGGTCTCCACCCAGATGCGGCCCCGGTGCGCGTTGACGATCCCCTGGGCAATCGCCAGCCCCAGACCGGTGCCGCGGGTGAGCGAGTTGCGCTGGACGTGCCAGAACCGCTCGAAGAGATGGGGCAGTTCGTCGGACGGAATCCCCGGTCCCTGATCGGCCACCGCAAAGGTGACCTGCTCGGCGTCGCCGGCCGCGCTCACCACGATCGTCCCTCCCGGCTCCGAGAACTTCAAGGCGTTGTCGAGGAGATTGCTCAGCACCTGCACGATCCGCTCGCGGTCGGCAAGCACATTGGGAAGGTCATGTGATGCGTCGACGCGGATCGACACCTTCCCCGCCTGGGGGTGCCCCGAAACCATCGCCACCGCGGACTCGACGATCGGGGCCGCCAGTTCCGGCACGGCGTGAATCGTCAGCCGTCCGGCTTCGATGCTCGCCACGTCGAGCAGGTCGCGCATCAGCTGATACATCATCCGGGCGGATTCGGCGATGGTGGCGTACAACTCGCGGCGCGCCGCGACATCGGCGGGCGGGTTCCGCACCAGGCGCTCGGCAATCATCGCGATTGCGCTGACCGGGTTGCGGAGGTCGTGCGAGACGGCGGCGAGCACCTCGTCGCGCGCTCGCGTGGCCTGCTGCGCCGCACCGTACAGGCGGGCGTTGTCGATCGCCATCGAAACGCGGCTCGCCAGTGCCTGCGCCAACTCGAGGTCCGCCGCGTCGAACAGCGGTTCGCCGCGCAGCGACCCGATCGTCAGCGCCCCGAAGGCGGTCTCGCGCGCCATCAACGGCACCACGATCAGCGAACCGATTTCCAGCCGCCGCAGCAGGTCGAGCTCGTCGGCATGTTCCGCGTGTGCCTCGAGCCAGTCGTCGTCGACGGGTGCCACCAGCGCGGGCTGCCCGGTGCGGATCACGTCGAGTACCACCGACGGTGCATCGGGTCCCAATCGACGTTGCCCGAAGGACTGCAGCGCCGGGTCGTCGAGGGAGGCCTTGTGCCGGCTGACCAGGCGGCGAAGCGACGCGTCGGCCGGCCCGTCCTCGACAATGTCGAGCGCGGCCCACGCGCCGACCGTGGCCGCCAGCCCGACCGCGATCCGGACCGACGTCTCATAGTCGAGCGACGCGGCGATCTGTGCGCCCGCCTGCGCCAGCAGGTGCTCGTGACGTTCCAGCCGCTTCCGCTCGGTGATGTCGCGGATCACGGCGGTGAACAGCGTACCATCCGGCGTTTCCAGCTTCGAAATCGAGGCCTCGGCGGGAAAGGTCGCGCCGGAGCGGCGCCGCCCGGCCACCTCCTGGCGTGCCCCCATCCGTCGCGCCATCACCTGCGACCGCGCGAAACCGTCGATGTGTTGCCGGTGCGCCGGGCCGACGCCCTCCGGGAGCAGCATGTCGAGCCGTTCCCCGGCCACCTCGTCGCCGCGGTAGCCGAACATCAGCTCCGCCCCGCGATTGAAATGGAGGATCCGCTGGCCGAGGTCGACCGTGACGATCGCGTCGGCCGCGATGTTGAGTATCCCCGAGAACTTCGCCTCCGACGCGCGCAGCGCCGCTTCGGCGCGGGCTCGGCCGGCAAGGTCCCGCAGCAGCGAGCGCCGGATGAACCACGCAAAGCTCACCGAGATCAACACCACCGCGGCAACGATCGCCAGCAGCCAGCGGCGGCCGTTCGTCTCCTCGGCCAGGCGGGTGGCAAAGTTGTCACTCTCCACCCGGTCCATCTGCTGCAATTGCCGCTCGGCGGCGAGGACCGCGTCCGAGCCGGTGAGCATCGATGCGGTGCTTCGCGCGGTGTCGGGCCGCCCGCCACCGGCCACGACCGCGCCCAGCGCACCGGTCGCGCTGTCGACGAGCCCGCGCACCACCGCCAGTCGTGCCGCCTGCGCCGGTTCATCGGCCAGGAGTGTCCCGAGTCGCGAAAGCGCCGGACCGAGCGAATCGACCCCGCGGGCGTACGCCGACCTCGCGACGGAGTCGCCGGTCGCCGCGTAGCTCCTGGCGGCGTTCTCTGCCCGTTCCAGTGACGTGGTCAGGGTCACCAGCGCCAGGCGGCGTGACTGGATGGTCATGATCGCCCGGGTGGTGGCGACGAACCGCTCGCCACTGACGAAGGCCACCACCGCCAGGGCGACCACCAGGGCCGACGCGACGCCGAGGCCGACGGTGATCTTCCGGGAGTATCGATGGGGCATCTCGGTCCGATTTCGCGTGAGGGGAATCGAGACGATATCTACCCCGGTGCGGCGCGGTTCGTCCACTCCGCGCCGGGGTAGGGGATTCCCTCACGCGGACGTCGGATGTTCGGCGGCTGCCGCGTGCATCCTCCCGACAGACCGGCCGCCCGGCAGCCCTAGCTTGCCTCGCATGCCCAGCGAGGAACCGATCATGGACAGCGCAATGATTGCAGCGTCGGGTGCGGCGTTGCCGACCGGGTGGTGGCGCCGCTGGCTGGCGGTGCCACTGGTCTGGAAGCTGGTCGGCGCCACGCTGCTGGCGGCGATCGTGGTGCTTGGCGTGCTCGTCGCCCTCGGGCACGCCGGCGCACTGGCGGACGTCGCGGTGGCGCTGCTGGCCAGCCTGGCGCTCAACTTTGTCCTGGTGCGCCTCGCCGTCACGCCCCTCGAGGCCTTGCAGGAGGCGGTCGAGCGTGTCTCGCGGGGCGACTACGCCCACCGCATGCCGCCATCGCTCCTGGAAGACCGCCACACCGGCACGCTGCGGCGCACCTTCAACCGCCTCCTCGACCGCGTCGAGAGCGACCGCCAGCGTCACCTGCACCTCGCCCGGCTCACCCTCGAGGTGCGCGAGACCGAGCGGGCCACCGTGGCGAGTCAGCTCCGTGAGGCCACCGCTCAGCAACTCTCGGCGCTGCTGCTGCAACTGAGTGCGGCAGCACGCGTCAACCGCGACCCCGAAGTCGGTGCCGCGCTCAACGCGGCGCGTGACATCGCCGCCGCGATCGTCAGCGAGATCGGCGATATCGCCGAGGCGGTATACCCGGGACTGCTCGGCGAACTGGGATTGCCGGCGTCGCTCCACATGCTGGCGCGCCGGGCCGAGCGACAGGACGGCGTGGACACCGCGGTGCACATCGACGGGACCATCCCGACATTGCCGCTTCCCGTGGTGCGGGCCCTCTATCGCGTCGCCTCCGAGGCCGTCGCCAACACGGTCCGCCACGCCCGGGCCAGCGCTCTCGCGATTACGTTACGGCGCGAGGGAGATCGGGCAGTGCTGGAGGTCCGGGACGACGGGCGAGGATTCGACGTGAGCGCGATGGAGCAGGAGTCGGCGGGGGTTGGTCTCTTCGGTGCGCGGGAGCTGCTGGCGCACGCCGGCGGTGCGTTGCGCATCACATCGATGCCGGGCGATGGTACCATGATCGTGGCGACGGTGCCGATCCATCAGACCGAGGCGGCATGACGGGCGACTATATCAACGTGCTGCTGGCCGACGATCATGCGGTGGTCCGGGCCGGTCTCAAGGCGGTGCTGGGGAGTGCACCCGACATCCGGGTGATCGGTGAAGCCGCCAACGGCGCCGAAGCCGTCTCCATGACGCAGCGGCTCCATCCCGACGTGCTGGTGATGGACCTCTCGATGCCCCAGATGGACGGCGCCCAGGCCGCCCGGCAACTGATTGCGGCGGCGGTCGCCACCCGGATCCTGATCCTCACCATGCACTCGCCCGACGAGGCGTTGATCCCCCTCATCGAATCGGGTGTCCAGGGATTCCTGCAGAAGACCGCCGCCGACCGCGAGCTGATCGACGCGGTGCGGGCTGTCGCCCATGGCGACACCTACCTGCAGCCGGCCGCCGCCCGGGTGCTCGCCGGCGGACTCCGCAAGCGGGCCGAACACGCCGGCGACCGTGACCGGTTCGACCACCTGACGCCGCGCGAGCAGGACGTGCTGCGCCTCGTCGCGCAGGGCCACGCCGCCTCCGAGATCGGCCGCCGCCTCAACATCAGCCCCAAGACTGTCGACACCTACAAGCAGCGCATCAAGGAAAAGGTCGGGCTCACCCATCGTCCCGACTATGTCCAGTTCGCGCTCAAGCTCGGCCTGTTGCCCGACGAATAGCCGATGGCATCAGCCCGCCGCCGCCCTGCCTTCGTGACACCGGAACTGGCTCGCCTGGTCGACGAGGTCCCCGACGAACCGGGCTGGGTGCACGAAGTGAAGTACGACGGTTACCGCCTCGAATGCGTCATCGGCGGCGGCAAGGTTCGCCTCCTGACCCGCAGTGACAACGACTGGACCGAGCGGTTCGAGCCGGTGCGGCACGCCGCCGCCGGGCTCGACGCGAAGTCCGCCGTGCTCGACGGCGAAGTCGTGGCGCTCGATTCACATGGCCGCTCCTCGTTCCAGCTGCTGCAGCGTCACCTCGAGGAGGGCGCCCGCCATCCGATCCGCTACTTCGTCTTCGACATCCTCTTCCTCGACGGCGACGACCTGCGTCACCTGCCACTCAGCGAGCGTCGCGAGCGGCTCCACCAGCTGATCGGGGCGGGCGCCGGTGCCATCCGTCCCACCCAGGAGATCGGTGGGCACGGCCAGGCGGTGCTCCGCGCCGCATGCCGGAAGAAGCTGGAGGGCGTCATCTGCAAGCGCGTGGACGCCCCCTACCGGAGCGGCCGCGGCCCGGCATGGCTCAAGGTGAAGTGCTTGCTGCGGCAGGAATTCGTCGTGGTGGGCTTCACGCCGCCGAAGGGCGCCCGCCCCGGGATTGGCGCCCTGCTCCTCGCGGTGCACGATTCCGGCGGCTGGCGCTACGCCGGGCGGGTCGGAACCGGCATGGACGACGACGAACTGCACCTCCTCCGGAAGCGCCTCGCGAAGCTCGAACGCAAGACCTCTCCACTGATCGATGTGGGCCAGGGTGCGGGTCGGGACGTCCACTGGGTACGGCCCAGCATGGTCGTTGAAGTGAGCTTCACGGAATGGACGCGCGATGGCCTGCTCCGACACCCGGTGTATCACGGCATTCGCGAGGACAAGCCCGCCCGCCAGGTGGTACGCGAGGCGTAGTCCCACCGCACGGCAATCCCTGATCGCCCGCTTCACCGTTCCCTGACACAGGATCAGTCAACTCCCGACTGATCCGGCCCTGTCATTTGGTACCATTGACCAGAACGGCGGCGCGCGGACCGCGTGTCGCAGATTGGAGCAAGGCCCGTGTTCACCTGTGACTTCAGCCAGCTCGGCATGAGTGACGTCCCCCGCGTCGGCGGCAAGAACGCCTCGCTGGGCGAGCTCTACCGGGCGCTCGCGCCGCGCGGCGTGGGCGTGCTCGACGGCTTTGCGACCACCGCCGATGCCTATCGGCGCCTGCTCCGGGTCGACGACCTTGGCGGGCGGCTGCAACGGATCCTGGCGGGACTCGACTGCGACGACATCGACGCCCTGGCCAAAGCCGGCGCGGCGGCCCGTCAGGCGGTGCTCGACACGCCGCTCCCGGACGAACTGCAGCGCGACATCCTCGCCGCCGCCGACCGCCTTGCCGAACGCCTCGGACGCGACGCCGAACTTGCCGTCCGCTCGTCGGCGACCGCCGAGGATCTTCCCGAGGCGTCGTTCGCCGGCGCCGCCGAGACCTTCCTCAACGTGCACGGCCACGACGCCCTGCTCGACGCCGTCCGGCACTGCTACGCCTCGCTCTTCACCGATCGCGCCATCAGCTATCGCGCGCGCCTCGGCTACGATCAGCTCAAGGTGGCGCTCTCGATCGGCGTGATGCCGATGGTGCGCTCCGACCTGGGGTCGTCGGGAATCATGTTCACCCTCGACACCGAATCGGGGTTCCGCGATGTGGTGATGATTTCCGGGTCATGGGGCCTTGGTGAGCTGGTGGTCAAGGGCGCCGTCACGCCGGATGAATGGATCGTCTTCAAGCCGACCCTCGCCACCGGCCACCCGGCGATCATCTCGCGGCGGCTCGGATTGAAGGAGCACCGCATGGTCTACGGCGACGGCGCTGCACGGACCCGGACCGACCCGGTTGCCGACGCCGACCGCCGGCGGTTCTCCCTCTCCGATGCCGACGTACTGACCCTGGCGCGCTGGGGTTGCCTGATCGAGGAGCATTACTCCGCGCTGGCCGGCCACCCGCAGCCGATGGACATCGAGTGGGCCCGCGATGGTCGCACCGGCGGACTGGTGGTGGTGCAGGCGCGCCCCGAAACGGTCCATTCCGCCACCGCGCACGGTGCCACCACCCAGCGGTTCCACCTCACCGGTCCGCACGCCGAGCCGATCCTCACCGGCCAGGCGGTCGGCGAGCGGATCGGCTGCGGCAAGGTGCGGGTGGTGCACAGCGTCGACCAGCTCGGGGCGGTGGCCGAAGGTGATGTGCTCGTGGCGGAGATCACCGATCCCGACTGGGAACCGGCCATGCGGCGGGTCAAGGCCATCGTCACCGAAAAGGGCGGTCGCACCGCGCACGCCGCCATCGTCTCGCGCGAGTTCGGGCTGCCCTGCATCGTCGGCGCGGAAGGCGCCACCGCCACGCTGCACGACGGCGACGAGGTGACGGTCTGCTGCGCCGAGGGCGAGGAGGGCCGGGTCTATGCCGGCGACGTGCCATTCACCGCCGACGAGATCGACGCGTCCGCGATTCCCGTCACGCGCACGCCGATCCTGCTCAACGTCGGCGACCCCAGCCGGGCGTTCTCCCTGGCATCGATCCCCAACGCCGGGGTGGGCCTGGCTCGCACCGAGTTCATCATCAACAACGCCATCGGCATCCACCCGATGGCGCTGGCGCGCTACCCGCGCCTCGCCGATGCCGCGGCGGTCGCGGCAATCGGCGAGCGCCTCAACGGTGAGGACCCGCGCGAGTATTTCGTGCGGCGGTTCAGTGAGGGCGTTGCCCGCATTGCCGCGGCGTTCTACCCCAAGCCGGTCATCGTGCGCACCAGCGACTTCAAGACCAACGAATACGCCTCGCTGCTCGGCGGCGCGGAGTTCGAACCCGCCGAAGAGAATCCGATGCTCGGCTTCCGCGGCGCCTCTCGCTACTACGACCGCCGTTACGCCGACGGGTTTGCTCTCGAGTGCGCAGGTCTGCTCCGCGCCCGTCGCGAACTTGGCCTGACCAACATCAAGGTCATGATCCCGTTCTGCCGCACCGTCGACGAGGGACGCCGGGTGCTCGATGTCATGGCGGCCAACGGGCTGCGTCGCGGCGAGGACGACCTCGAGGTCTACGCCATGTGCGAGGTGCCGTCCAACGTCGTGCTCGCCGAACAGTTCCTCGGCGTCTTCGACGGCTTCTCGATCGGCTCCAACGACTTGACCCAGCTCACCCTCGGCATCGATCGCGATTCGGGGACAGTGTCGCGTCTCTTCGACGAGCGCAACGACGCGGTCACCTGGATGCTGGCCCACGTCATTGCCGCCGGCCGGCGGGCTCACAAGCCGGTCGGCATCTGCGGGCAGGCGCCGTCCGACTACCCCGAGATGGCCGCGTGGCTCGTCGAGCAGGGGATCAGCACGCTGTCGCTCAATCCCGACGCGGCGATGCGCACCGCGATCCACGTGGCCGAAGCGGAACAGAAGCGGCCGGTACCGACCGGCGTCGCGGCCTGAAGGGCCGCACGCCGGCACACGAAGGGGAGATGATGCAACGGCTCGAAGGGAAGACGGCGTTGGTGACCGGCGGCGGACTCGGCATCGGCCGCGCCACGTGCCTCAGGTTGGCGGAAGCCGGCGCCCGGGTGGCCGTGACCGACGTGCTGGAGTCGGAAGGCCGCGCTGTCGTGGCGGAAATCACCGCTGCCGGCGGCGAGGCCGGCTTCTGGCGCCTCGACGTCAGCCGCGAGGCCGAAGTCAGTGACGTCATCGAGGACGTTGTCGAGGCGTTCGGCCATCTCGATGTGCTGGTCAACAACGCCGGCATCAGCGGGTCGAACAAGCCCACCCATGAGATCACCGAGGCCGAATGGGACCGGCTCATGGCGGTCAACGTCAAGGGCGTCTTCTTCTGCACCAAGCACGCCCTGCCGCACATGATCAAGGCGCGGCGCGGCAGCATCGTCAACCTCTCGTCGATCTACGGCATCGTCGGCGCGCCCGACGTGCCGCCGTACCATGCCTCCAAGGGCGCGGTGCGGGAGATGAGCAAGACCGACGCGATCATGTATGCGCCGTACCAGATCCGCGTCAACTCGGTGCACCCCGGCTTCATCTGGACGCCGATGGTGGAACACTTCGCGGCGTCGCAGGGCAACGCGGCCGAGGCACGCAAGGCGCTCGATGCCCTGCATCCCCTCGGCCATATCGGCGACCCGGACGATATCGCCTGGGCCATTGTCTACCTGGCGTCGGACGAGGCGAAATTCGTCACCGGCGCCGAGTTCGTGGTCGACGGCGGCTACACCGCGCGCTGAGCGCGCACCGCCGGTGGAGGCACCGATGTTTTCGCACGTGAAGCGGTGGCGGGCCCTGTGGCTCGGTGTGGCGCTCGCCGCCCTGGCAATCGGTTGCACCAGCACGTCGCTGGTCGACCTCTGGAAGAACCCCGACTACCCGCGGCGGCCGCTGCAGCGCCTCCTGGTCGTGACCGTCGGGAAGGAGCCCGCCTCGCGGCGCATCTGGGAAGACGGCTTCGTCGCCGAGCTCCGGCATCACGGGGTCGACGCGGTCGCGTCATACCAGCTCTTTCCGAAGGCCGACCCCGACACCGCCGAGCTCCTCACCGCGGTCCGGCGGCGCGGATTCGACGGCGTACTGATGGCACACCGCCAATCGGTGACCAACGAGGCGACCTGGGTGCCGGGCTATGTGACGGTGCGGCCGGCGCGGCTCGCTGGGCCCTGGCTGCGACACTACGCGATGTACTATTACCGTGCCTACGCGCCGGGCTATGTCGAGGTCAACCGGGTGGTGCGCTACGAGATCGACGTCTGGATGACCGGCGGCGACGGCCAGCTGGTCTGGAGCGCCACCACCGCCAGCCTCAACCCGGCGTCGTCGAAACAGGTCAACCGGGAGATCGCCGATCAGATCGTGCCCCAGCTGCTCCGGACCGGTGTCGTCGCCACGCAATGACCGCTGAACCGGCGGATGACGCGCTCCGCGCGTGGTTCCTCGGACCGCGCGCGGAGAACGCCGAACTCGTCGAGCGCCTCATGGTGGAGGCGTTGCGCGATCACGTCTTCTGGCGCCGCAACTATCACCCGGAAGACGGCTTTGCCGTCCACGAAGCCGACCGTCGCCGCCCCGGGTACCAGGCCGCGACGGCGCGCCTCACCGAGGAACTGCAGGGGCTCCTCGCCGCCCTCAAGCGCGACGTGCCGTTCTTCAGCCGGCGCTACGCCGGCCACATGGTTGCCGAACAGACCATCGCGGCGCAGATCGGCTACATCGCCGCGATGCTCTACAATCCCAACAACGTTGCGGCCGAGGTCTCGCCGGTCACCACCCGGCTCGAGCTCGAAGCCGCGGCCCAGCTCGCCGCGATGATCGGCTACGACCCGGCGCGAAGCTGGGGCCACCTCACCTCCGGTGGCACCGTGGCAAACTTCGAGGCGCTGTGGATCGCCCGCGGCGTCCGCTACCTCCCCGTGGCGCTCGCCCTCGCCTGCCGCGACCTCGCGCTGCACCTCCCGGTCACGCTCCCCGGTGGCGACACGGCCGACATCCGACAGCTGCCGCTCTGGGCCCTGCTCAACCTCGAGGCCGACGCGACCCTCTCGGCGCACCGGCGCCTTTTCGAGGCCGTGCCGCCCGGTGACGCCGCCCGGGCCCTCGATGCCCATTCGCTCTCCGCCATCGGGTACCAGGACTACAGTCGCAACCTCGCCGGTGCGTTCGGCGACGCGCTCCCCGCCGGCGTCGTGCTCGTCGCCGCGACCGCGCACTACTCGTGGGAGAAGATCGTCCGCGCCCTCGGCATCGGCGCGCGCCGCATGATCGCCGTGCCGGTTGACGCGCGCAGCCGGATGGATCCCGACGGCCTGTGGGACGAGTTGCGACGTTGCGCCGCCGATCACCGGCCGGTGCTCGCTGTCGTCAGCGTCTGCGGCACCACCGAAGAAGCGGCCGTCGACCGCCTCGATCGCATCGTCGCGGTCCGGCAACGGGCGGCGTCGGAACTCGCCCTCGCCTTTCACCTCCACTCCGATGCCGCGTACGGCGGTTATGCCGCCGCCCTGACCCGCGACGCCGGCGGCCGACGCCTCGCTGCCGCGGCCGTCCGGGAGCACTTCGCCGATGCCTGGCCGCCCGACGAGCTCGTCGCGTCGATCACGGCACTCGCCGACGCCGACTCGGTGACCATCGACCCGCACAAGCTTGGTTACGTGCCATACCCGGCCGGTGCGATCATGGTGCGCGACCGCCGGGCCCGGGCGCTCGTCGCCATCGAGCCGCCCTACCTGGCGCCCACCGACGCCGATGCCCTCGACGACGAGCGCTTCCTGGGGCGCTGGATTCTCGAGGGCTCAAAGCCGGGTGCCGCGGCGGCGGCAGTCTGGCTTGCGCACCGCGTCATTCCGCTCGACGTCCGCGGCTACGGCTATCTCCTCGCGCGCACCAGTGCCGCGGCGCGAAAGCTCCACGCCGCCCTCGGCGGCGCCGCGCTGGCTCCCTGCCGGGCCGTGGTCTTTCCCGAGCCCGACCTCAACATCGTCAACTGGGTCGTCACGCATCCGTCGTGCACCACCCTTGCCGCGGTCAACGCGCTCAACGAGGCGGTCTACGCGGCACTCAGCCCGGCGGCCGGCGCGCCACCCTACTACCTCACCCGCACCCGGCTTGCGCGCCCGGCCTACGATCGCGTGCTCGATCGGCTCGTCGACGGCCTCGGGCTCGTCGACTCCGAGTGGCCCCGGGCCGGGCTCACCGTCCTGCGGGCCACCGTGATGAACCCGTTCTTCGCCGACCCCGCCGCCCCGATCGACCATCTCGCCGGGTTCGTCGCCGCCGTGCGCGGTGCGGCCCAGCGGGCCATCGCCGCTTCGTCGCCGCGGGGCGGTTGACAACCCGCCCCCGGCCGCCCGATCCTGGAGGCGTGATCGGCTGTCGATCGAGGGTATCGTGGCCGGCGTGACCGCGGCCTCGCGCTGGTGCATCATCGGCGCGTTCTGCATCGCGGGCGCGCTGCCGCGCGCGCCGCTCGCCGCGCAGTCGGCCCGGGAGGTCGTCGACCGGGTCGACCGCATGTTGCGTGGCAACTCCAGTCGCGGCGAAGTCACCATGGACGTGGTGACGGCGCACTACGCGCGCAGCATCACCATGCGGATCTGGTCGCTCGGCACGACGTACACCCTGGTGCGCGTTACCGCACCGCCGCGCGACGCCGGGACCGCCACACTCAAGGTCGGCAACGACCTCTGGAACTACCTGCCGAGGGTGGATCGCACCATCCGTCTACCCGCCTCGCTGATGGGCGCATCGTGGATGGGGTCGGACTTCACCAACGACGACCTCGTCAAGGAAAGCCGCATCATCGACGACTACGACATCACCACCACCTTCCACGGCGCCCGTGACGGTGCCGAGGTGTGGGAATTCACCCTGGTGCCGAAGCCGGACGCCGCGGTGGTCTGGGGCCGCATCGTCGAACAGGTGCGCGAACACGACCTGATGCCGATGTGGGCGCGCTACTACGATGATCACGGCGCGCTGGTGCGCACCATGACATTCTCCGACTACACCGCCATGGGCGGGCGCGAAGTGCCGGCCACGATGGCGGTGGTTCCCGCCGGGAAGGTCGGCGAGCACACCACGCTGCATTACCGCTCCCTCGAATTCGACGTGCCGCTGACGCCGGCGTTCTTCTCGCTCGAGCAGCTGCGGCAGGGGCAGTGAGCGACCATCCCTGGTGGCGGATCGGCGTCCGCAACCTCCGCCGGAACACCCGGCGGACGGTGATCACCGCGCTGGGGCTGGCGTTCGGCTATTTCGCCGTGGTGGCGCTGACCGGCCTCGACAACGGCATCGCCGGCGACCTGATCGACAACGGCACCGGGATTCTCACCGGCCAGGTCCAGGTGCATGCGCCGGATTACCTCCCCGACCGGCGGGTCTACGCCACGATCGGCGGCGACAGCGGCACCGCACTCGCGCCGCTGTTGCGGCAGGTGCAGGCCGACCCGGGTGTCGTCGCCGCGGCGCCGCGGGTCTACGCCGGCGGCCTGCTCAGCACCGGGGCGTCGACCGCCGCGGCCATGCTGCTCGGCATCGACCCGGCTCGCGAACCGCGCGTGGCCCGGTTGGCCGCCTCGCTGACGGTGGGCCGGCTGCCGCGTGCCGGTGAGCGCGGGCTGGCAATCGGCACCGAGCTGGCGCGCCGCATTCACGCCGCCGTCGGCGACACGATCGTCGTCGTTGCCCCCGCCGCCGACGGGTCGCTGGGCAACGACCTGTTCGTCGTCACCGGGCTCTTTGCCAGCGGATTGGCGGATCTCGACGCCGTGTTCGCCATCGTCCCGATCACGTCGTTGCAGGCGCTGATCAACCTGTCGCCGGACCGGGTCCATGAGATCGCGGTGCGCGTGGCGCGCCCCTGGGACGCGCCGGCGGTGGCGTCTCGCCTCCAGCGGCGCCTCGAGCGCGGCGGCACGTCGGTGCACGCCGAGGCATGGACCACCTTCAGCCCCGAACTGGTGGACTACTGGCACCTGTATCGCGCGTCGAACTGGATCGTACTCGTCATCGTCTTCGGCATGGCGATCTTCGGGGTCGCCAACACCATGCTCATGGCCACCTTCGAGCGGCGCCGTGAGTTCGCGCTGCTCTTTGCCCTCGGCGCCGTGCCGAGCGGCATCGTGAAGTCGGTGTTCGTCGAGGCGCTCGCCCTCGGCGTGCTCAGCCTGCTGGTGGGCGCCGCCATGGCGGTGCCCGTGCTGCTCTGGTGGCACAACGCGCCGCCCGACCTCAGTCACCTGTTCGGCAGCATCACCATGGGGGGCGCCCTCCTGCCGCCACGGCTGCACGCTGACTCACCCGGCTGGATGGCGGCGGCGGCAGCGGCGGCCCTGCTGCTGACCGCCCTCCTCGCGTCGGTCCTCCCGGCGGTCCGCGCCGCGCGGGTGCCCCCGGCCGAGACCCTGGCGGGGCGATGATCGGCCGCCGCGCCGTCCTGCTCCGCCTCGCGCTGCGCAACGTGCGCCGCAACGCGCGCCGCAGCCTGCTCACCGCCACCGCGATGATGCTTGGCCTGGCGATGCTGGTGTTCTCCCGCGCGATCGCCGACGGCGCGCACGAAGACTGGATCACCAACGGCGTGCGGCTCGGCACCGGCCATGTGGTGCTCGAGCGGCCGGCCTATCGCCGCAGCGGCGACCTTGCCGATCGGCTCGACAGCGCCCGGCTCGCCGTCGCGATGGCGGCGCTCCGACAGCCGGATATCGCCGCCAGCACCATCGTAGCCGCACCGCGGATCACCGTCACCGGCATCGCCAACGCCGCTGGTACCGCCGTGCCGGTCCGGATCGTTGCCGTCGATCCGGGCCCCGACGCCCGCTTCTCGCTCGTCGACGGCAAGCTCACCGCGGGCCTTCCGTTGACGGACTCCGTGCCGACCGGCGCGCTGGTCGGCGTTCGCCTGGCGCATCGCCTCGGCCTCGATCCGGGCTCGCGGTTCGTCGTCACCGCCCAGGGGGCACACGGCGAGATTGCCGACCAGCTGCTCCGCGCCCGCGGCATCTTCACCACCGGCGTTCCCGATGTCGACGAGGGGATGATCGAGATGCCCCTCGCCACCGCACGGGCGTGGCTCGGCACCGGGCCCGGTGCCACCGAAGTCGCGGTGCTGCTCCGCTCCAGTCGCGACGTGGCACCGATCGTCGCGTCGCTGCGGACGGCGCTCCGGGGCGACTCCGCCATCGACGTGGTCGATTGGCAGCACGCGTTGCCTGCGCTGGCGGCATCGGTCCGGCTCGACGACTACGGCGACTACGTCATGCACGGCATCCTCTTCGTGATCGTTGCCCTCGCCATCGTCAACACCATGCTGATCTCGGTGCTGCATCGCTCGCGCGAGTTCGGCGTGCTGCGCTCGCTCGGGCTGACCGGAGCGCAGACCGGCACGCTGGTCATGCTCGAAGGCGGGTTGCTGACCGCGCTCAGCGGCTTTGCCGGTCTGGCCCTCGGCGCCGGTGTCATCTGGGCCTTCTTCCGGCACGGCCTGGATTTCTCGTTCCTGATGGGCAACATGAACATGTCGGGCGTCGTCATCTCGCCCGTCATCATCCCCGACCTCCGTCTGGCCTCGCTGCTGCAGAGCGCGGCGTTCATCGTGGTCATCGGTGCGGTCGCCTCCCTCTACCCTGCGGTTCGCGCCATGCGCATCGATGTCGCGCGGGCCATGAAATTCGACGAATGACCGAACCCGCCGTCCGCACCGACGACCTCTGGAAGGTCTTCTCCCATCACGGCGTCACCGTCGAGGCCGTGCGCGGGGTCACCATCAACATCGTCCCGGGCGAATTCGTGGTGCTCGCCGGTCCGTCCGGGTCGGGCAAGACCACGCTCCTCAACATGCTCGGCGGCCTCTCGCTGCCCACCCGCGGCACCGTCTGGCTCGATGGCCACGACCTGACCGGGATGTCGGACCATCAGCTCGCCGACCTCCGGTTGCACCGGCTCGGCTTCGTCTTCCAGGCATACAACCTGCTGCCGGTGCTCACCGCACTCGAGAACGCCGAGTTCTCGCTGCTGCTGCAGGGCGTGCCCGCCGCAGAACGGCGCCGGCGCGTCAGCGAACTGTTCCGCACCCTCGGGATCGATGGCCTCGAGGACCGCCTTCCGGGGGCACTCTCCGGCGGCCAGCAGCAGCGCGTCGCCGTCGCCCGCGCCGTGGCGGGGTCACCGGCACTGGTCCTCGCCGACGAGCCGACCGCCAACCTCGATTCGGTGGCGAGCACCGCGCTGATCGACCTCATGGCCCGGCTCAACCACGATCTCGGCACGACCTTCGTCTTCGCGACGCATGACGATGACCTGATGCGCCGCGCCCGGCGGCTGATCCGCCTCGTCGACGGGCGCAGTCGTCGGCGACGAACGGCCCCACTGATGTGCCGGCCGACGCTGCTCGCGGCGCTGGCCCTCCTGCCGGCGGCGCTGCCGGCCCAGGCGCTCCATCCGTCGGCGTACCTCCTCAACGTCGGCCTCTACACCGCGGCGCTCGACGGACGCCCCGCCGCGGCGTACGACCTGCAGCGCGTCCGGCTCATGGCGGCGCCGGTGTGGCGTCGCTGGTCGGCTGACCTCGCCTACGAACAGTTCCTGGTCCTCCAGACCGCCTCGCCCGGTGCGCTCGCCGGCGCACTCGGCCAGCCGTCGTCCGCCGACTGGCTGCCGCTTCAGGGGTCGTTTGTCACCGGTGATCATGTCACATGGCGGCAGCGGGTCGACCGGCTCGCCGTGCATTACACGACGTCGCGCGTCGAGATCATCGCCGGTCGCCAGCCGATCTCCTGGGCGACGACCCTGCTGCTGACGCCGGCCGACCCGTTCGCGCCGTTCGACCCGTCCGATCCCTTCCGGGAGTACCGCGCCGGCGTCGACGCTGTGCGGGTGCGTGCCTTTCCGGGGCCCTTTGCCGACGTCGAGGCCGCGTTGCGGGTTGCCGACACGCCGGAAGGACGCCGCCTCACCGGCGGTGTGCGCGGCAAGGTGTCGCGCGGCGCGGCCGAATGGTCGGCATGGGCCGGTGCGGTCTACGGCGATCCGGCGGCGGCGATCGGCGCGACGTGGACGGTGGCCGGTGCCGCGGTGCGGGGCGAGGCGGAACTGCGCCGCAACGGCGACAGCACGGTGGTGCGGGGAACCGTCGGCATCGATCGCAACTTCACGCTGGCAGGTCGGTCGCTCTACGTCGCGGCGGAATACCAGTACGATGGCTTTGGTGCTGCCGATGCCGCGCAGCTCCCGGCCGTTGCTGCCGGGCCGGTGGCCCGCCGCGGCGAACTGCAGGTGGCCGGACGTCACGAAGCGGCGCTGCACCTCACCTGGCAGCTGCACCCGCTGGTGGCACTCGATGCGCTCACCCTCGTCGACCTCGGCGACGGCAGCGTGCTTGCCGCGCCCGCCGCCAGCTGGTCGGCCAGCAGCCGGCTTACCGTCCGGGCCGGGTTGTACGCCGGCTTCGGGGCCAACAGCGGCCCGGCGGCGGTGCCCGCCTCCGAATACGGCGCGGTCCCGACGTCGTTCTATCTCTCCGCTGCGTTGTATTACTGAGGGCGTCACCGCCGCCGGCGCGCGGGCGTTTACCTTCAATTCGTGACCTTCGCTCCCGGCTGGCCCGGCATTCCGCCCCGATGGACGTCCAGTGCCAAGAGCGGCGTCGGAACCGCACTGGGGCTGAACAGCCGTCTCTGGTTCACCATCAGTCACGGCATCATCAACGAGCTGTACTACCCGCGCATCGACCGTGCCTGCACCCGTGACATGGGCCTCATCGTCACCGATGGGCAAGGATGGATGTCGGAGGAGAAGCGCGACGCCACCTCCGAGGTGCATCGCGTCGCGGTCGGCGTTCCCGGCTATCACCTGCGCAACGTCGATCGTGGCGGTCGCTACGAGATCCTCAAGGACGTGCTCTCCGATCCCTGTCGCCCGGTGCTGTTGCAGCGCACCGTGTTCGCGCCGAAGGTCGGGACCCTCGGCGGCTACCGCCTCTTCGTGCTCCTGGCGCCACACCTCGCCAATCGCGGCAGCGGCAATACCGCGTGGATCGATGACTACAAGGGCGTGCCGATGCTCTTCGCGGAGCGCGACGGCACCGCGCTCGCCCTGGCGTCATCGGTGCCGTGGCGCAACCGGTCGGCCGGGTTCGCCGGCGCGTCCGATGGCTGGGCCGACCTCCGCGATCACGGCCGGCTGACCGCCTGCTACGATCGCGCCGAGAATGGCAATGTGGCGCTCATCGGCGAAGTGGAACTCCATGGTGGCAACGGCGAGTTCGTGCTCGCCGTGGGGTTCGGCACCACCCCCGCGGAAGCGGCGCACCAGGCCCGCGCCTCGCTGAACGACGGCTTCGAGCAGGCCCGCGCCGAGTACATCGACGAATGGGTTTCGTGGCAGGACGGCCTCATGCCGATCGACCTGCCGCTCAACGACCGCCCCGACCGCTCCCGCATCAGCACCATGGTGCTGCGCACCCACGCCGCGCGCGACGTGACCGGCGGCACCATCGCCTCGCTCTCCATTCCCTGGGGTTTCAACAAGGGCGACGACGATATCGGCGGCTATCACCTGGTCTGGCCTCGCGACCTGACCCAGACCGCCAGCGGCCTCCTCGCCGTCGGCGCGCGGTCCGAGGCCCGGGACATCATCCTCTACCTCGAGGCCACCCAGGAAGCCGACGGGCACTGGGCGCAGAACATGTGGCTCGACGGCTCGCCCTACTGGCAGGGCATCCAGATGGACGAGACCGCGCTGCCGATCCTGCTCGTCGACCTGGCGTGGCGCGAGCGGGCGCTCCGCGACGAAGATCGGCTTCGCTTCTGGCCGATGCTTCGCGCCGCGGCGGGCTATCTCGTCCGCAACGGGCCGGTCAGCCCCGAGGACCGCTGGGAGGAAGCGCCGGGCTATTCGCCGTTCACCATCGCGGTGCAGATCGCCGCCCTGCTCGTTGCCGCCGAGTGGGGCGACGAACAGGGTGAACCGCGCGTCGCTGCCTACCTGCGCGAAACCGCCGACGCGTGGAACGACAGCATCGACCATTGGATCTATTCCCGTGACGGCGTCCAGGCCGCCCGGCACGGCTGCCGCGGGTACTACGTCCGCATCGCCCCCAACGACAGCGGCGAACGGGTCTCGGACGACCCCGACGCGCGGTCGGATCACGTCGTCAGCCCGGATGCGCTCGCACTGGTGCGGTTCGGGCTTCGTCGCGCCGACGATCCGCGCATTGTCGACACCGCCCGCATCATCGATGCGTTGCTGCAGTTCGATACTCCCGCCGGGCCGGTCTGGCACCGCTACAACGGCGATGTCTACGGCGAACACGACGACGGCGCTCCGTACGACGGCACCGGCATCGGTCGTGGCTGGCCGCTCCTTACCGGCGAACGGGCGTACTACGAACTCGCCGCCGGCCGCGTCGCGCAGGCGCGGCGCCTGCTGGAAACCCTCGAAGACCTTGCCAACGAGGGGGGCCTGATTCCCGAGCAGACCTGGGACGCCCCCGACATTCCGGCGCGTGAGCTCTTCTTCGGCCGGCCGTCCGGCTCGGCGATGCCCCTGGTCTGGGCGCACGCCGAACACGTCAAGCTGATCCGTTCGCTGCGCGACGGCGCCCTCTTCGACCAGCCACCCCAGACCGTCCAGCGTTACCTTCGCGACGGCACCACCTCGCCGCGTGTGCTCTGGCGATTCAACCAGAAGATCCGCACCATCTCGACCGGCAAGGTGCTGCGCATCGAATCGCTCGCCGCGGCACGCGTCCACTGGAGTGCCGACGGCTGGCACACCTCACACGACACCGACACGGCACTACCGGTGCTCGGTGTGCACGTCGCCGACCTGCCCACGGCACCGGTGCCGGCCGGCGCCAGCATCGTCTTCACCTTCTACTGGCCCGACGCGCAGCACTGGGAAGGACGCGACTACAGCGTCGTGGTCACCCCGGCCGAGGAGGAATCGTGAGTCCGCCGCCACGCCAGCGCATCCTCGTCCTCGATGTCGGGGGGTCGCACGTCAAGATGCTCGCCACCGGGCATCGCACTCCGGTCAAGATCGTTTCGGGGCCGCACTTCACGCCGCGTCAGCTGGTGACGGGCGTCCGACGTGTCACCGCACGGTGGCATTTCGACGTGGTCTCCATCGGCTACCCCGCGCCGGTCAGGGAAGGGCACCCCATGGCCGAGCCGCAGCACCTCGGTCCGGGCTGGGTCGGCTTCGACTTTGCCGGCGCCTTCGGCAAGCCGGTCCGACTCATCAACGACGCGGCGATGCAGGCGCTCGGCGGGTACCGCGGTGGCCGGCTGCTCTTTCTCGGACTCGGCACCGGCCTCGGATCGGCGCTGGTGCTCGAGGGTCACCTGCAGCCGCTCGAGCTGGCGCACCTCCCCTACCGCAAGGGGCGCACCTTCGAGGAGTACGTCGGCGAAGCCGGGCGGCTGCGACTCGGGCCACACAAATGGCGCCGCCGCGTCATCGACGTCGTCGATCGGCTGCGGACCGCGATGCAGGTGTCGAACGTCCTGCTGGGCGGCGGCAATGCCAGATTCTTCCGCCGTTGCATGCACGAACTTCCGCAGGGCACCCGCATTGGCGGCAACGCCGATGCCATCCGCGGGGGGATGCGGCTCTGGCGCGCGCCCGAAGAGCTGGCCCGCCTCGCGGGCGCTTCCTGATCGCGCCGCTCCCGGAACCGGTGGAGTACCAATGACCGAACCATTGCGCGTCGCCACCCTGATCGGCAGCCTGCGCGTCGAATCGTTCACCCGCAAGGTGGTGCGGGCACTGCAGGAGGTGGCCCCGCCATCGCTCCGGCTCGACGAGGTGCCGATCGGCGGGCTGCCGCACTACAACCAGGACGACGAGGCCCACCCTCCCGAGGCGTGGGTCACCTTCCGGGAATCGGTCCGGCGCGCCGACGCTCTCCTCTTCGCCACGCCGGAATACAATCGCTCCATTCCGGGCGTGCTCAAGAACGCCATCGACGTCGGCTCACGCCCGCCAGCCGAAAACGTCTGGAACGGCAAGCCCGGCGCAATCATCAGCGTGACGACCGGTGCCCTGGGTGCGTTCGGCGCCAATCACCACCTCCGCCAGGCCCTCGTCTTCGTCAACGTCGCGGTGATGCCGCAACCGGAGGCGTACATCTCTCGCGCCGCCGCGCTGTTCGACGAGTCGGGACACCTGAAGGACGAGAGCACGCGCGAATTCCTCCGCCGGTTCATGCAGGCGTTTGCGCAGTGGATCGGCCGGCTGGCGATGTGAGCCGTGAGCCGAGAGCCGTGAGCCGAGAGCCGAGAGCCGAGAGCCGAGAGCCCAGGCTCCAGATCGCGTTCGGCACGGAGGGTCAGCGCGTCAGTGACTTGCGGCTCTTCCTTCTGCACGGAGGGGGCGCGACGGGGCCTCGCAGCGGAGGTAACTTCGCGCCGCCTGCGTTCGATTCGCCATCGGAGGGCCAGAACGTGGCGGCGCGAAGTTCGGAGCCAGAGGCCCCGTCGCGCCCCCGCTTGCGCAGACCTCCCCTCGCGCACCTGTGCGCACTTCGCAGAGCCGATGCCTCGGTCCCGCCATCGCCGAACGCGCTCCACCAGGTCCTGCTCGGGCAGGGCCATTCCGGCATGGGAATCGATGTGGCGGTGATGATCGACGTTGCCGCGATGCCGGCGGGAACCGCGGCGTTCGAGCGGATGCGGGTCTGACCAGCGCTCCTCAGCGGCCCCATTCCCGCCAGGGATGAGCCACCAGGCTGGCGTTGCGGTAGCGCGTGTCGCCCGAGACATCCTCGCCCAGCCACGGCGGACGATCAAATGCTTCGTCCACCGCGTCGAGTTCGATTTCGGCGATCGTCAGTCCGGCGTTGTCGCCCTCGAACACGTCGACATCCCACGTCTTGCCGTGATACGGCACCCGGTAGCGGCGCTTGGCGATGATCGGCTTGACGCAGATCCGCTCCAGTATCTCGCGCGCATCGCCCGGCGGAATCGGGTATTCGTATTCGGCCCGCTCGATGCCGCGATCGACGCCCTTGATCGTCACCCACGCCGCGTCGCCCGCGACACGGACCCGCACCACGCGTCCCGCGGCGGTCGAGAGGTAGCCCTGCCGGATCTCCAGCGGTACGATGTCACCCGGGTCCCACCGGGCGACATCGACCAGGAACTTGTGCTCGATCTCACGCGACACCGGTGTGCGCCAATGCCAGCGGTTCTGCTGCCGGCGTCGTCTCGTGGCTGTCGTGGATGCCGACCAGCGCCTTGAGGGCCCGCGGATAATTGAGGTTGGTCGGGTCCGTCACGCCCAACATCCGGATCGCGGTGCCGAGGTAGCCGGGGTTGATGTCTTCGAGCGCGATCGACACCAGCCGCCGTCCATGCGCCGAAATCTCCACCAGCTCTCCCTCACAGCCGGCGAGCGCGAAGCGGGTTCGCGCCTTCCGCACCGGCACCATCGTCACGTCGGGTTCCATCGTCGCCAGTGCTCGCAGCAGGCGGCTCCGGTCCAGCGGATAGCCGAGACGGACCGGAAACACCACGCCAAGCGCCTCCTCGATCTGCGCGACCTCGGTCGGACCCAGTGGAAAGACGAAATGCCCTGCCGGGCGCCACCGCTCCAGCCCGCCGGCGTCGATCGCGTCGAGACACTTGATGTCGACCGCGCCGCGCCGGAGCTTGACGTTCTGGATCGATCGGGTCGACAGGAGATAGATCTCCTCGTCGTCCGGCTCCGCGTGCTTCATGGCCAGGCGGGGCGTTTCCGGCAGTGTCAGTGACTCGCCGAAGACGCGCCATTCCCAGCGTGCCGCCGCGGTATCCGGATCGTCGGTCTCGAAGTGCCGCTGCACCGCTCCCGCCATGCTTCCCCCCGTCGTGGTACGACCGTATGACGGCCGTCACTCCCGCCGGCACACACACCGGTACTGGAGGTTAGGCAAGAGCCATGCACATGGCAGTCGGGCGTTTCCGCCCGCTATTGTCGGGGGTTTCCGACGCCCGCCGGGCGTTGCTGCCACACCTGTCGTGCCGCCGCCTCACTCGCCGACGGCATCGCCCCGAAGCGGCGCAGCGTCCGCAGGTGGGACGCCACCGCCGCCCGGAGCGTCGGCTGCTCATGGTAGGGCAACCGGTGCGCCGCCGCGGCTTCCTGTACCAGGGGCCGGATCGCCGGGTAGTGCACGCTGCAGACCTTCGGAAAGAGGTGGTGCTCGATCTGGTGATTGAGCCCGCCCACATACCAGGTGAGCAACCGGTTGGTGGTGGCGAAGTTCGACGTCGTCAGCACCTCATGCACCGCCCACGTTGCCGGCATCGCCCCGGCCGGGTCGGGCAGCGGAAAGTCGGTCCCTTCCACCACGTGCGCCAGCTGGAACACCACGCCGAGGATGATCCCCGCCGTCAGGTGCATCGCCAGGAAGCCGATCAGGAACTGCCACCACGTCACCCGCAGCACCAGCAACGGGATGACGATCGCCCACGTGTAGTAGAACGCCTTCGTCAACAACAGCGTCGCCACCTGGCCCCGCGGGTGCCGCTTGTTGTGGTACGGTCCGAGGTCGCGCTGCAGCAGCTGCTTGTAGTCCTTCACGAACACCCAGAACAGCGTCGAGACGCTGTAGGCCAGCAGCGCGTACCAGTGCTGGAACCGGTGAAACCAGTAGCGCCGGCCGTGCGGCGAGAAGCGGAGGAACGGCGCGAAGTTGATGTCCTCGTCGACGCCTTCGATGTTGGTATAGGTATGGTGGATCACGTTGTGGGTGATCCGCCAGAGATAGCTGCTCGCACCGAGCAGGTCGAACGACAGGCCCAGGGCGACATTGACCCGCCGGCTCCGCGAGTAGGCACCGTGGAGGGCGTCGTGGGCCACCCCGAATCCGACTCCGGCGATCCCGATTCCCATCACGACCGCCAGGCCGAGCATGGCCCACAGCGGCAGTTGATTGCTGAGGATCAGGGCGTACGACCCGAATACCGTCACCAGCAGCACGGCGGTCTTGACCCGCATTGCCAGGTTGGCATGGGTATAGCGGCCCGGCTCGGCAAAGTGGGCCTCGACCTTTGCCTTCAATTCCCGCAGGAATGCTTCGGCGTCCCGGTTCGGGAACGAAACCGCCGCAGCGTCCAAGACGACTCCGATCGACCCCGGTTGGGGCATTGGGGGTGGGGCGGGCTGTTTCGGGGTACCACCAGAGTATAACCGTCTGACCTGTCGTGTATGTGACAGCCGGGTTACGGGGGGGCGGAACCTCGGCCGTCCGGATAGACTCCACTCCGCGCCGTGCGGCGGTCGATCAGGCGACGCCCTCGGCGGGTGGCGGCAAACGACAGGGAGGCCGGCAATGTTCGAACTGATCAGTGGTGGGTGGCTCTTCGCTGCGATGGCCGTTGCCGGACACGGACCGGGCGAGCGGCCCGGCATCACCGTCACCAGCCACGAAGTAGCACCGGGCCAGACCATCGCCGCCGCACAGGTCTATGACCGCGGCGGCTGCACCGGCGGCAACATCTCGCCGAGCCTCAGCTGGACCGGCGCACCCCCGGCGACGAAAAGCTTCGCCATCACCGTCTACGATCCCGACGCGCCGAACGGCGGCAAGGGATGGTGGCACTGGATCGTCTACGACATCCCGGCGCAGGTCTCGAATCTTCCCGCCGGCGCCGGAACGCCGGACCGCAATCTCCTGCCCACCGGTGCCAGGAACGGTCCCAACGATTTCGGCACGCCGGGATACGGTGGACCCTGTCCGCCAAAGGGCAACAAGCCGCACCGCTACATCTTTACGGTCTACGCGCTCGATGTCGCTTCGCTCGATGCGCCGCACGGCGGACCCGTGACGTTTGGCGCGCGCATCAAGGCGCACGCCATCGCATCGGGGACCCTCACCGGAACCTTCGGGCGATAGTCGCTGCCGCTTCCCAATTGCGCACCGGCGGCGTACAATCGTTGCCGTGATTCACTCCGCCACCCCCACGCGGAGCGAGCGCCGGTTCCGGCCTCACACCCCATGCGGAGATCACGGTTCATGTTGCGACGGTGGATCATCCCCCCGGCCGTATCCGCCGGTGCGTTGCTCGTGCTCGCACTGCTCCCGGCCGCCGTGCGCGCCCAGGAACCCTCGGCCCGCGAGCAGGCCCGCGAGGACAGCCTCCGCCGCCCCTATACCCGGGCCGACATCGACTTCATGTCCGGCATGATCGGCCACCACGCCCAGGCGGTGGTGATGGCCAACTGGGCGCCGAGTCACGGCGCGTCGGCCGGCGTGCAGACCGTCTGCGCCCGGATTGCCCTGGGCCAGACCGCCGAGATCGGCCTCATGCAGCAGTGGCTCCGGGAACGCGGCTTGCCGGTTCCCCAGGCCGATCCGCGCGGGCTCAAGATGACGATGAACGGCCACGAGATGTTCATGGCGATGCCCGGAATGCTCAACGCCGCGCAGATGGCCCAGCTCGATTCGGCCCGGGGCCGCGCCTTTGATTCGCTCTTCCTGACCGACATGATCCAGCACCACGAGGGCGCCCTGATCATGGTCGACACGCTGTTCGCCACCCCCGGCGCCGCGCAGGACGAAAAGGTCTTCAAGTTTGCCACCAACGTGCAGGCCGATCAGACCGTGGAGATCGACCGCATGCAGCAGATGCTCGACCAGTTGCCGGCCGATACGGCGCATCACTGATCCGTCACTTTCGTCGCGACACCAATCATTCACTCCGCACAGGGCAGGGATACTCTATGACTTCGACCTCTCTCGCTGGTCGTGGCCGGATGTGGCGGAACGTCACGCTCCTGCCGCTGGCGTCTGCCGCGGCAGCACTCCTTGCCGCCGGCTGCACCCATCCCATCTCCCAGGCGCCCGCCGTCACGGCGGCCACGCCGATGATGGTGGTCGACGTGGTGCCGCCGCTGCCCGATCCGCGGGTCGGCCTCAAGGCCGGCATCCAGGACGCCGGCGAGGCAATCTGGAACCTGCGCATGGTTTCGCACACGCCGCCGCCGCCGAATTTCGACGGCATCACCAACTCCGATCTGGCGTTCACCGGCCACTACGCGATCCAGGGGAGCTACAACGGCTTCCAGGTGTGGGACATCTCCGATCCGTCAGCGCCGGCGCTGGTCGACGCCGACCTCTGCCCGGCGTCGCAGAGCGACGTGTCGGTCTATCGCAACCTGCTCTTCGTGTCGGCCGAGGCACCCAGTGCGCGGCTCGACTGCGGCACCCAGGCCCCGCGCGAGACCGTGAGCAAGGAGCGGATCCGCGGCCTGCGCATCTTCGACATCACCGACATCCGGCACCCGAAGTACATCGCCAACGTCCAGACCTGCCGCGGCTCGCACACCCACACCGTGGTGACCGATCCCGACGACAAGGCCGATGTCTTCGTCTACATCTCCGGGACCGCCCAGGTGCGCCCCGACAGCGAGCTGCCGGGATGCGTCGCCAATCCCGCCGACCCCAACACCGCGCTGTTCCGCATCGAGGTGATCCGTGTGCCGTTGGCGCACCCCGAGCAGGCCGCCATCGTCAGCTCGCCGCGCATCTTCGGCAATGGCGGCGGTGAACTCGTCAATCCCGGCAGCCACGGTGCGTCGCCGGCCGACACCGGCGCCAACGGCCGTGGCCGGCGCGGTGGGCGCGGTACCATCACCCTGACCGCCACCTCGACGGCGGCTGATTCGCAGCGCTTCCGCACCCAGCAGGCCCTCGCGGTGCTGGGGCGGTTGACTGCCACGTCGACCCGTGCCGACACGCTGCGCTACAACAAGACCGCCGACTCGCTCCGCGCGGCGGGGATCACCATCCCGAACTTTGCCGCTCGCGGCCGCGGCGGCTTCACCGTGCCGCGCGGCACCCTCACCCAGTGCCACGACATCACGGTCTATCCGTCGGTCGGGCTCGCCGGTGGCGCCTGCGCCGGCATGGGCCTGTTGCTCGACATTCATGACGCCGCCCATCCCAGGCGGATCGACGCCGTCGCCGACTCCAACTTCTCCTTCTGGCACTCGGCGACATTCAGCAACGACGGCTCGATGATCCTCTTTTCCGACGAGTGGGGCGGTGGGTCGGCGCCGTACTGCCGCGCCGCCGATCCGAAGAACTGGGGGGCCGACGCGATCTTCACGATCGTTGGCGGCAGGATGAAGTTCCAGAGCTACTACAAGATGCCGGCGGCGCAGACCGAGTTCGAGAACTGCGTGGCACACAACGGGTCGCTGATTCCCATTCCCGGCCGCACCGTGATGGTGCAGGCGTGGTACCAGGGCGGCCTCTCGATCTTCGATTGGACCAACCCGGCACATCCCACCGAGATCGCCTTCTTCGACCGCGGCCCCAACGACTCGACACGGCTGGTCGACGGCGGCTACTGGTCGGTCTACTGGTACAACGGCGTCATCGTCGGCAGCGAAATCCGCCGCGGGCTCGACGTCTTCCAGCTGCAGCCGAGTGCCGCGATCTCCCAGAACGAGATCGACGCGGCAAAGAGCGTGCACCTCGACCAGCTCAACGTGCAGGACCAGCCGCACTTCACCTGGCCGGCGAGCTTCGCGCTGTCGGGGGCATACCTCGACCAGCTGGAGCGGGGGCATGGGTTGAACGGCACCCAGGTGTCATCGGTGCGCAGCGCCCTCGCCGCCGCCCAGGGAATGACCGGCCCGGCCCGCACCTCGGCGCTCAAGAAGCTGGCCGGCGAAGTCAAGGGATATCAGATGGGATCGAGCGATCCCCAGCGCGTGCAGTGGCTGGCGAGTTCCGTGACGGAGCTGGCCGGCAAGTAACGACGAGAGCGCCCACGGCCGACAGCCGACGGCCCCGGAAGTCGGATGCGCCTGGACTTGATCAGGCGAACTCGACCTTCGGGGCCGTAGCTCTGGGCTGCGGGCCATAGGCTCTGGGCCGTCGGCCGTGGGCGCCTTTCTACCGAACAACGATCGTGACCGTTCCCGGTTCGCTCGTCGCATCACCTCGCGTGATCTTGTACGTGAACGAATCCTTCCCGACGAACCCCGCCGCCGGTGTGTACACGAACGAGCCGTTGCTGTGCAGCACCAGTGTGCCATGCGCCGGCTTCGTCACCGCCGCAACCGTCGACGGCGTCGTCTCGCCACGCCCCGGTGTGAGGTTCAAACCGGGATCCTTCCCCGACACCGCCACACCCTTTGCGGTCAGGAAGACGTGGGGAATCGCCACCGGCCCCGCCGGCGCACCACCGAACCCGCCGCGGCCCCGTCCGGCGCCCGGCGCTGGCACCGGCGGCATTTCGCCCGCCGGGAACCGCGGCAGCATGCTGTCACGATCAGCCAGTCCCAGCATCAACGCCGCGGTGATCACCGCGTTCCGCTCCACGTCCTGCGGCACCAGTTGGTCGTAGGTGTCGAGGTCGGTGTGCCACGTCGTGCTGTTGTACGAAATCGGGTCCTGCTGCGCGCCGATCCCCGGCAGCCCGGCCACCGCGAATGCGCCGTTGTCGCTGCCCCCCTCGACCCGCGCCGTCGACGGCAGCGCACCGTACACACCCCAGTCGCGGAACAGGTTGAGGTAGCTGCCGACAATCTTCGCCGCCGCCGGTGGGCCCAGGATCGACGCCCCGCGCACCTGGCCGGTGCCGTCATCGATGTTCCAGTAGGCGTCGAGGTCCTTGAACTCCGGCTTCGGCTCTTCCGCCGACCCGAAGTGGTTCTTGACGTAGGCAAACGAGCCGAGCAGTCCCTGTTCCTCGCCGCTCCACAGCGCCACCCGGATGGTCCGCTTCGGCTTGAGGCCGAGGGCTTCGATGATCCGTGCCGCCTCCATCATCGTGGCGCAGTTGACTCCGTTGTCGGTTGCCCCGGTGGCACTGGTCCACGAATCGAGGTGACCACCCATCATCACCACCTGCTCGGGATGCTCGGTCCCCGGGATCTCGCCGATCGTCACGTACGACGTGTCCGATGGGTAGTAATGGTTGGTCATGCTGAACACCACCGAGACCGGTGTCCCGTCATGGATGATCCGGTAGATCCGGCCGTAATCGTCGTTGCGCATGATGATCGTCGGCGGCTGCGGCGTGGTGTCGTTGTAGATCTGGCCGGCGCGGTTCTGCGCCACGATCACCCCGGGAATCCGCCCGCCACCCTGGGCAATGAGCAGCAACCCGGGCTGGTTGTCACGCACGAACGCCTGCAACTGCGCGTTGGCTTCCTGCGGGCTGAGGTGGCCCGGCGGGGTGGGTTCGGCGTTGCCGCGTCCGCCCCGTCCCCGGCCGCCACCGAAGTTGCCGCGCCCGCCGCGACCGGTCTGGCCCGAGTCGTAGCGCGCCGCCAGATCGCTGTCGGCAATCCGCATCGGCCGCGACGTGAAGCTCACCGGCACGTCGGGCGGCGGGCCCACCATCACGATGCCGCCCGTCACCTTCGGCGCCATCGAGATCATGTAGGCGGTGAGCTCGTCCTGCGTCGGATTCTCCGGCGCCACCACGCTCACCACCTGGCCGCGCAGCACGCCCCTGGTCGATGGCGACCACACCGCCGACTCGAACTTGAGGTTGGCCGGCACCGGTGCCGTCATGTAGCCGTACGCCGGCCCCGGCAGCCAGCCGATGCCGTTCCAGGTGAACGGCTCGAGATGCGCATTCTTCATCCCGAACGAGGTCATCGTCTTCACCGCCCAGTTCGCCGCCGCGAGCTGGTTCGGCGAGCCGATCGGCCGCGGGCCGTAGTCGTCGGCGATGTAGTGGATGAAGTTCATCAGCTGCGAGTGATTCATCTCCTCGGCGCGGATGCGGGCCAGCGTCGTCGAATCGATGCCCTCGGGCATCTGCGCCGCGAGCGGCGCCGCGAACGCGACGGCGGTGAACGACAGGACCAGCGAACGGAACATCGGTCAGTCCTCCAGGGAATCGGCGAACGGCGCACCACAAGCCGCGCTTCGCGGGGGGTGATACAAGGTAGCTCCCGCCAACGCCCCGAGCGACGTGGCATCGCACCGTCCGGTCGCCGTTTCGAAACGCGACGGCGCGTTGCCGCACGTCGCCATCGATCGTGCCGCGCTACCGCAGCGTGATCATCGTCGGCTTGCCGAACACGCAGCCGGCGTCGCCGATGACCAGCCAGTTCATCACGCCACAATAGGATCCGCCGTGCCCGGTGATCAGCCCGACCGGGCGGCTTCCCGGCGGGAGGCGGAACGTCCGCGAGGTCGTGACCGATTCACCGGGCCCGATCGCCACGTCGAGCGGCACCGCCGTCGACGCACTGTCGTCTTCCGGTGGATAGCGCCGCCCGTGGTCGTCGACCAGGTAGATCCACGCCCCGCGGGCCCGCTGGGTGATGCGCAGCGCCCGGCTCGAGATCGTCAACGGCAGCCGATAGACCGCGGCGTCTGCTGCCGCCGACGGCTCGACTCCGCGCACCGTCAGGCACCAGTCGTCGAAGCACCACGGCTGCCCCGCGGCAATGAACCGCTGGGGCCGCAGCGCGCTCACCGCCATCGCGACCGTGAGGTAGACCGCGGCGCCGGCGCCGAGTCGTCGCAACAGCCGACCCGCGCGCGCGCCACGCCCCGAAACGGCAAGCGTCGCCGCGACGAGCAGGGTCACCAGCGCCACCACCGCCAGCAAGAGGAAGAGCAGATCGAGCAGCGTCACGGGTACCGCCTCCGGGCGGCCGAAGGGGCCGCATACATAGCAATGCTATGTATACGGCCCCGACCCGTCAAGCCGCCCGGACAACCCGTCAGCTCCCGGCGACGACGCTCCCCACCGCGCGGACGAACCCCCGCCACGCCGTCTTGCGATCCCGCAACGCCCGCTTTCCCCGGGCGGTGAGGTAGTAGAGCCGCCGCCGCCGGCCCGATGCGTCGGACCAGCGGCTCGCCAGCAGGCCGGCGCGCTGCAGCCGGTGCAGGGCGGGGTAGAGCGTGCCCTGGGCCAGCGCGAACTTGCCGCGACTGCGGCTCCGCACCGCCGCCGCAATGCCGTACCCGTGCGCCGGTTCGCGCGCCAGGGCGGCGAGCAACACCAGCTCGAGGTGGTACTTGAGCGGGTCGCGCGAGGGCGCGGTCACGGTGCCAGCACGGCCGCCACCAGGCGCATGTTGGCCCGGCTTGTTCCCTGGTAATAGAAGACGTACACCTTGTGCGTCTTCGGGTCGACGCCGCAGGTCCGTGCCCCGCCGCCGGTCGGCACCTTGCCGACCACGGTGAACTTCTCCGGCGAGTCCTCATGGATCACGGTCATCGTGCTGTCCGCGCGGTTCGGGTTGAACGCCAGCCTGGTAACCGGGTCGAAGCAGTTCATGTCGGCCCGGCTCGGCACGCCGATCCGTGCCACCACGCCGCCGTTGTCGGCGTTCACCACCACCACTTCGGTGTCACACGCCATGAACAGCCGGCGGGTCTGGGTGTCCATCGACAATCCCTGGGCACGGCCGCAGTGCGGAACGCGATACGTCGCCTCGATCTTCAGCGTCGCGGCGTCGTCGCGCTGGATGAAGCCCGAATCCTCCACGTTCAGGAACAGCTTGCCACGGCCGTCGGCGACGCCGGATTCCAGGCCGTCACCGAGCGAGCCCTTGGTGATCAGCGTGCCGGTCTTCATGTCCACCACCCACGCGTCGGTTCCTTCCCAGGTGAAGGCGCGATGGGTGACCGGATCGTACCGGATGCCGTCGCCATGGGCGTCGACGTGACCGGTGACGGCGAGCGTCTTGAGATCGAACAGCGTGCCGTTGCGCACCAATCCCCGATTGAATTCGTCTGCGACGGCGTATCCGCCCCCGCCGCCCTCCACCGTCCCGATCACGCTGTCGTGATCCATGTCGACGACCTTGTCGCCGAGGCCGTAGAGCCGGCGGCTCGCCGGATCGACCAGCAGGTAATCGGCGCGCGCCTGCCCGATGTCGATGGTCTTGATGACGTGGTAGCTGGAATGCTGGGCGGTGAGGGGAACGGCCAGCGCCGGGACCATGGCGGCGGCCAGTGCGAAGCGGAGGCGGAACATGACGGCTCCAGGAGACGGGGATGTGGCCTCCAAGCTACGGCGCCGCACCTTTCAGGAAGATGACAGCCGCCAGGGCGGACTCCTCCAGGTCCGGGATATCACCGGCTCGCGCGGCGACGGTGCCATGCCACATTAGATTGCGAATCCTGGTTGACCATGGGTGTCACGACGACGTCACGGGACGTCGCAAGCGCAGGGAGTCGTTGCAACGATGTTGATCGGCGAGTCGATCCGCGAAGCGTTCATCGGAATCCGTTCCAACAAGATGCGGGCCACCCTCACCATGCTCGGCGTGGTGATCGGTGTCGCCGCGGTCATCACCGTGGTGGCGATGGGCACCGGGGCGCAGAAGGCGGTGCAGGCCCGCATCGACGCCCTCGGCGCCAACCTCGTCTCGGTCAACCCCGGCATGGGCCACATGCAGGGGCACATCGCCACCGCGGCCCGCGCCGCGATGTATGTCGAGGACGCCGACACCCTCGCCGCCGATGCCCACACCCTGCAGTTCGTGGTGCCGGAACAGTCGCGCAACCAGCAGGTGGTCTACCTCGGCCAGAACATCAACACCAGCATCGTGGGCACCACCGCGAACTATCCGGCGGCCCACAACTACACCATCACCTACGGCCGGATGTTCACCCCGGCCGACGACTACGGCCGGCATCGCTACGCCGTCGTCGGCTCCGACGTGGCCGGACTGCTCGGCACCACCTCGGCACAGCTGGTGGGGGAGGAGATCTCGATCCGCCAGGTGCCGTTCACCGTCATCGGCGTGCTGTCATCCAAGGGCTCGCAGGGGTGGTGGAACCCCGACGAGCAGATCCTGATTCCGCTCCGCACCGCGGAGTTCCGCGTCATCGGTTCCAACCGGCTGCGGTCGATTTCGGTGGTGGTCAAGCCGCAGTACTCGCTCGCGGCGGGAATGGTCGACGTCGAGGACGTGCTTCGCCGGCTGCATCACATCCAGCCCGGCGGCGACGACGACTTCCACATGTATTCGCCGATGGACTTCATGGCGGCCCAGCAGCAGACGGCGCAGACCTTTGCCACGCTGTTGCTCTCCATCGCGGCCGTCTCGCTGCTGGTCGGTGGCATCGGCATCATGAACATCATGCTGGTGTCGGTCACCGAGCGCACCCGCGAGATCGGCATCCGCAAGGCCCTCGGCGCCACGAAGTTCACCGTGATGAGCCAGTTCCTGGTCGAGGCGCTCACCCTCTGCATCACCGGCGGCCTGCTGGGTATCGCGGCGGGGATCGGCGCGTCGGAATTCGTCAGTCACCAGTACGGTGCCGCAACGCAGATCTCGCCCACCGCGGTGGTCGTCGCCTTCGGCTTCTCTGCGCTGATCGGGTTGGTGTTCGGGCTCTGGCCCGCCCAGCGCGCCGCGCGGCTCGATCCGATCCAATCGCTCCGGTACGAGTAGCGGCGTTCGGCGGCGCCAGGAACGCGAGAGGCCAGCGTGTCACACGCTGGCCTCTCCGTTTGCCGCAGCCCTGTCCTGCTCAGCAGGTCGGAATCGTCACCGCTCGTCGCGGCACCACCAGCGGCTTCACGCCATCCTTGCTCAGCGTCGCGTTGAGCGCCGGGAGGTCTGTTGCCATCAGCGATTGCCAGCGAGTCAACCCGTCACGAAGGTCGGTGCACGCGCCACGGAAGCCGGCCAGCTGCGACGGTGTCGGCGCCATGTCGCCGTCGTCGAGGCCGCCCAGCAGTCGCACCAGTGAGCCGTTCATCGCCTGCAGCGTGGGGTGCGCGTTGCCGCCGCGCCCGCCCCGCCCGCCAAATCCGCCGCCGCGCCCACCGCGCCCACCACTGTTGCTGCCGGCAACGCTGTCGAGCTGGGTCTCGAACGCCTTCAACGCCGAGGCGGCGTCAGCCGGTGGATTGTGCATTTCGGTGATCTGGTTCCGCAGCGCCTCGGCGTCCTGGAAGCCGTTCCAGGCGTCCTTGATGCCGCGGTAGATCTTCATCTGCAGCGCATGCTGCGCCACGAGGTCTGCCGCCGACGCCGGCGAGCGCGGATCGTTCCGCACCACGATCGGCGCGGTGTAGCTCTTCCCGTCGACGGTCAGCCGTGCCGTGTAGGTCCCCGGCAGCGCCAGCGGGCCTTCCGGTGACGCCGGCGTTGCGCCCGGATTGGCGTTGATCCCGAACGAATGCGAAAACGCCGGCGGATCGTCGTAGCGGATGTTCCAGTTCACCCGGTTGCCGCCGACGTCGGTGGGCAGCGGCTGCGGCACCTGGAGCCAGAAGTTCGGCTCCGGTGGGTGCTCGAACTCCGGCGGAACCGTCACCGGCGCGCTCGACATGTGGCGGATCGTGTCGCCCGCGGCGTCGAGGATGTCGAGGGTGACGATGCCGGCCGGCGGATGCGCCAGCGTGTAATAGAGGATCGCGCCATCCGGCGGGTTGAGCGAATGCGGCACCTCCGGCGGGAACGGCGTGTCCTGGCCCACGTTGCGCCGCACCCGCACCGCCTCGCCCGGCGTGAAGAGGTGCGCCGCGTCGGCGGCGACGCTCGCCGTCATCTGCCGCAGCGGCGAGATGTCATCGAGAATCCAGATGCCGCGGCCGTACGTTCCCACCACCAGGTCGTTGCCCTTGATCACCGCGTCGCGGAACGACACCGTCGGCAGGTTGAGCCGCAGCGACTGCCAGTGGTCGCCGTCGTCGAACGACACGTACATCGAACTTTCGGTGCCGGCAAAGAGCAGCCCCGCCTGCTTCGTGTCCGCCCGGATCACCCGCGCAAAGCTGCCTGCCACCTCGTCGGTCGGCAGGCCGTTGTCGATCTCGGTCCACGACCTGCCATAGTCACGGGTGCGATAGAAGTGCGGCTTGTAGTCGCCGACGGTGTGGAGGTCTGCCGCCGCGTAGGCCTCCGCCGGGTTGCTGTGCGACGCGTCGACGGCCTCGATGTCGGCGTGGTTGGAATCCGGAAGCCCCGCGATGCTGGCGTCTTCCCAGCTCTTGCCGTCGTCGCGGGTCACCTTGATCAGCCCGTTGTTGGTGCTCACCCAGATCACGCCGCGCGCCACGGTCGACGGCGCGATCGACTCGATCGACCCGCCGGCCGGCCCGCCGCCCCGGCCGCCGCGTCCGCCGGCTGCAGCCGTGTCGGGTGGCGGTGTCACGCCCTTCGGATACCCCAGGTCGGGCGAGAGCTTCGTCCAGTGCACGCCGCCGTCGGTGGTGGCCATCAGGTACTGGAACCCGGCGTACAACTCGTGCTGGTTCCACGGCGACCAGACCAGCGGGTTGGTCGACGTGTTGCGCAGGTGCAGGTCGGCATCGAGCGACGGCGAGACATTGACCGTCTGCTCACTGGGATAGGTGATCTTGACGATCCCCGACCCGCTGGCGTAGACGATGCTCGGGTTGAGCGGGTCGGCCACGTCCGAGCCCCACTCCATGCCGCCCACCGGATTCCAGTCGAGCGGCGTGATCTCGCCGAAGTTGCCGCGGCTCCGCACCCGGATCGCGCCGGCGTCCTGCTGCGGCGCATACACCCAGTACGGCCACGAGTTGTCGACCGAGATGTGGTACACCTGCTCGGTCGACTGATTGTACCACGTGCTCCAGGTGCGGCCGCCATCGAGCGACACCGTCGCACCCTGGTCCATGCCGAGGAGCATCCGCTGCCCGTTGGTCGGATCGATCCAGAGCTGCTGCGGGTCGTCGCCGCCCGGTGCGCCCTTGAAGCCGGTAAACGTGTTGCCGCCGTCGCGCGAGACATAACTCGACGTGTTGATCACGTAGACGATGTCGGGGTTTTCGGGGTCGACGTACACGCCGCAGTTGTAGCCACCCTGGCCGTTGTGGACCCGGCTGTCCTCGGCGTCCATCCGGCGCCAGCTGGTGCCGCCGTCGTCGGAGCGATACAGCCCCTGGTTGTCGACCAGGAACATCCGCATTCCGTCGGTGTGGTTCGCCACCGCCACCGACGTGCGGCCATTGAGCTCCGGGAGCCCGCCTCCGGTGGCCTCGTGCCACGTCACCCCTTCGTCCGTCGACTTGAAGAGGTGCGTGCCACTGGGGCCGCCGAACGCGCCACGGTTCGGGTTGCCCAGCTCCACGAAGTGCTGATCGGTGGTGGCCAGCATCACGCTCGGCTTGTCGTGCGCGGCGGTGATCTTGACCGCACCGATCTCGTCATTCACGAAGAGCGTCCGGGTCCAGTGCGCGCCGCCGTCGGTGCTCCGGAACACGCCGCGCATCCCGGACTTGAGGTGGATATTTCCCTGCGCCGCGACGAGGACCACATCGGGATTGGCCGGGTCGACGAAGATCGACGGGATCTGCTTCGTCTCCTCCAGCCCGATGTGCTGCCAGGTGTGCCCCGCGTCGGTCGACTTGTACATCCCGTTGCCTTCGTCGATCGCGCCGCCGGTGATGATGTCGCCCATGCCGACATAGATGATGCTGGTGTCCGACGGCGCCACTTCCACCGCCCCGACCGAAGACGCCGAGGTGATCGAGTCGAAGATCGGCTCCCAGGTGATGCCGGCGTTCGACGACTTCCAGACGCCGCCTTCGGGGAGCCCGATGTAGAAGACGCCCGGCTCACCCACGGCACCGCTCACCGCGGCGACTCGCCCGGCGCGGAGCGGGCCGATGTTGCGCCAGACCATCCCGGAGAGGAGGTCGGGCCGGATCGGATCGGGCGGAATCGGGCGCGGCTTGGGCGCCGGGCCGGCGGCAACGAGGGCGGCGACGGGGAACGCCAGCAGCAGGCGGGCTCCCCAGCGGGGCGGCAGGACAGAATGCGACATGGCTTCAGGGTCCGTGTGGACGGGGTCGGGGGACGAGTTCAATGATAATCGGGCGCCGGCGAGAGGCTGCTCGCATGACCGGGCCCCGAGCGCTACATTGCGCCGGACTTCCCTCGGACCCGCGGGAGATATTGACGGACTACCAGCAGCGGTTGACCGAAGCGCTCGCCGGTCACTACGCCCTCGATCGCGAAGTGGGCGCCGGCGGCATGGCCACGGTCTACCTGGCCCGCGACCTCAAGCACGACCGCCAGGTGGCGCTCAAGGTGCTGCGGCCGGAGCTCTCGGCGGCGCTCGGCTCCGAGCGCTTTCCCCGCGAGATCAAGTTCGTCGCCCAGTTCAATCATCCGCATATCCTCTCGCTCTACGACTCCGGTGAGGTGCAGGGGTTTCTCTATTACGTGATGCCGTTCGTTGACGGCGAGTCGTTGCGCGACCGGCTGGCGCGTGAAAAGCAGCTGCCGATTCCCGATGCCGTGCGGATCCTCAAGGAAGTCGCCGACGCGCTGGCGTACTCGCATGCGCGCGGCGTGGTCCATCGCGACATCAAGCCCGGCAACGTACTGCTGTCGGGACGCCACGCGGTGGTCACCGACTTCGGCGTGGCCAAGGCGGTGACCGCCTCCGCCAGCCGCGACACCATGACCACCGTCGGCATGGCGGTGGGCACGCCGCACTACATGGCGCCGGAACAGGCGATGGGGCAGGGCGAAATCGACCAGCGCGCCGACATCTACGCGCTCGGCGTGCTGGGCTACGAGATGCTCGCCGGGCGGACGCCGTTCACGGCCGAGACCGCGCAGGGGATCCTCGCCGCCCACGTGATGGAGCAGCCGAAGGACATCCGCGAGTTCCGCCCCGGCGTGCCGGAGCCGCTGGCGTACGCCGTCATGAAGTGCCTCGCCAAGAACCCCGCCGACCGCTGGCAGAGCGCCGACGAGCTGCTCGCCCAGCTGGAGCTCATCTCGGCCACGCCGAGCGGCGGGATGACCCCGACGCACACCCGCCCGATCCAGGGAGTCGGCGCTCTCCGCGCCGGCAAGCGGCGGCTGCCGATGGTCGCGATGCTCGGTGTGGTGGTGGCGGTGCTCGCGGGCGGCGTGTGGTTGGCGCGGCGCGGCACGGGCGGCAGCGGCCGGATTCAGCGCCTCGGGGTGATGCCGATCGACGATATCTCGGGGAAGGATTCCATCTTCGTCACCGCGATGCAGGACGCGCTCACCAACGCGCTGGCACGGCTGGGGATTGTCGGCGTGGCGTCGCGGTCGGAGATGATGCGCTACAAGGGAACCGCGAAGACCGACAAGGAAGTCGCCGCCGAACTCAAGCTCGACGCACTGGTGGAGGCCACGGTGTTCCGGGCCGGCGACGTGATGCGCATCAACGTGCAGGCCACCGACCCGGTGACCACCCGGAGTCTCTGGGCCAACACCTACAACGTGAACGTGACCAACGTGCTGGCCGCGCAGGACAGCGTGGTCGGGCTGATCCAGCACGGCATCGACAGTGTATTGACGGGAACGACGAAGACAGGAGTGAAGCCATGAAGCGGATGCTGACCATCATCGGAATGACAGCGCTTGCTGCGTGCGGCACCAGTGGCTCGGGTTCGAGCGCCGGGCTGCCGCCGGTAACGATGTTCTCTCCCGACACGTCGAACCTGCAGGACGCGCGCTTCTCGCCCGACTGGTCGCACCTCTACTGGTGGCAATCCGCCGGCTCGGCGAAGCAGCTCTACATGGCCGATACCGGCTTCAAGTCGGTCATCGCGCTTCCGCCGGTCACCCTGTTCAACAACGTCTACCCGCTCTGGTCGCCGGACGGCAAGGAGATCCTTGCGCCGGCCTCCGACACCGGCAACGGTGTCTCGTCCCTCATGGTGATGGCGGCGGACGGGAGCGGCGCGCGCCGTCTGCCGTTGCCGCCCGGGTTGTACGTGCCGCTTGACTGGCATCCCCGCGGGGACAGCATCGACTTCCTCGCCACGTCCGCCGGCTCGTTTCGCACCTTCGTCACCTCGGCGAGCGACGGCGGGTCGCGGCCGCTGATTCCCGGCCTGACAACCGCTTACATCGGCATCCGGTCCCCCGACGGATCGCGCCTCGCGTACATCGTCATCGACAAGGGCCTCAGCACACTCTGGGTGGCCGACAGCGCCGGCGGGCATCCGCGTCAGTTGACCCGGGACGGCTTCGAGAGCTTCAGCAGTGCGGAAACCCCGTGGTCGCCCGACAGTCGGGAGATCGCCTACCAGTCAACCCGCACCGGAACCTCCGATGTCTGGGTGGTCCCGGCCGACAGTGGCGCGCCGCGCCAGCTCACCCGCGACGTGCGCAACGACACCTGGCCTCTCTGGTCGCCGGACGGCAAGTGGATTGCCTTCCTCTCCGACCGCGGCAAGCAGACCGACATCTGGGTGGTGGCCGACACCGGCGGCACGCCGATGCGGGTCACCAACGACGCGATGGTCGAAGAGCTGATGCAGTGGCGCCCCGGAACCCATCAACTGGCGTACCTCACCGGCAAGGGTACCAGCGGGATCTGGAGCATGTCGCTCGCCGACGGTTCGGAACATCAGCTCACGCCGGACTCGATCGAGACCGGCCCCCCGAACCTCTCGCCCGACGGCACGCAGCTGGCGGTGCGGGTCGATCATGGCGGCGGCATCAGCGACATTGCGATCATGCCGGCCAACGGCGGAGCGATGCGTACGCTGGTGACCGGCGGGTCGAACAGCGCCATCTTCTGGTCGCCGGATGGGACGCGGCTCGCCTTCCAGTCCGATCGCGGCGGAACACCGGACATCTGGGTGGTGAACGTGGCTGACGGCAAGCTCACCCAGCTCGAGAACTGGCCGGGGACGGATCAGCAGCCGGCATGGAGCAGCGACGGATCGACGGTCTATTTCGAGTCGGATCACGACACGCGGCTCGAAGACATCTGGAGTGTCCCCGCCGCCGGCGGCGCAGCGACACGGATGACCACCAACGGTGGAACCGGAATTCCGGTGACGCGCCGGGGCGTGGCGGGATTCTACACCAACGTGATCGGCGCCGATGGACAGTTCTCGACGGTGCGCGTCGCGCCGGACGGCAAACTGAACACCGTCTGGAAGGTCGGCAACACCTTCCCGGTGGAGATCCTGCCGAAGGGCGACTCGCTGATCATTGCCGAGATCCGGTCGGGCGGGCAATTCGGATTCCGCGTGGTGCCGGCCAAGCCGACTGGCGCGGGCGGTGGGCATGATCTGCTCGGCGCCGGGGAGAGCTTCCAGTCACTCTCCGACGATGGTACGAAGGTGCTCTATTCTCTGGCCAACGGCGGCAGCCACGATATCGGAATCCTGAACCGGGCCGACGGCAGCACGAAGCGCCTGACCAACACGCCCGAGGACGAGGCCGGCGCCGTGCTGAGCCCCGACGGCAGGACGATGTACTTCCAGCGGTCGCGCGATGTGCGCCGGGTGGCGGTGGCCGACCTGACCCGGCTGCTCGGCGGGAAGTAGCCGCCGGGCTTGCCGGCTCCGGGCCGCTCCGATACTCTTCCACTCATCTGATGAGTGGAGAGCCCGTGCCGCGCACCCCGTCCGAACTGCTGCAGGGAACCGTCGACATCCTCGTGCTCCGCGCGCTGGCCGGCGAGGCGATGCACGGCTACGCCATCTCCCGCTGGCTCGACGCCCGCACCGACGGCGTCCTCATCGTCGACGGCGCCGCCCTCTACCAGGCCCTCCACCGCCTCGAGCACCAACGGCTCGTGGCCGCCTCGTGGGGCGTCTCCGAGAACAATCGCAAGGCCAAGTTCTACACCCTCACCGCCGCGGGCCGCCGGCACCTCCGGGCCGAGTCGGATGTCTGGCGGCGCTACGCCGCGGCGGTCACCCGCGTGCTGCGTCCCGCCTGAGGCACCGGCCCATGACCCCGCTGCGCCGCTTCCGCTTCGCCTTCCCCTGGCGTTCGAGACAGCAGATCAGTCGTGACGTCGACTCCGAGCTCGCGTTTCACCTCGAGATGCGCGTCAACGAACTCGTCGCCGGCGGCCTCGGCCGTGCCGCCGCGGAGGCGCGGGCACGCGAAGAGTTCGGCGACGTGGAGTTCACCCGCCGGTACTGCCGCACCATGGACCAGCGCAGCGACCGCAGCGCGCGCGTCACCGATCGCGCCGCCGAATGGCGGCAGGACGTCCGCTACGCCTTGCGCATGCTGTCGCACCACCCGGCGTTCTCGGTCGCGGCGGTGCTCACCCTGGCGCTCGCCGTCGGCGCCAACACCGCCATCTTCAGCGTCGCGCAGGCCGTGCTGCTCAAGCCGTTGCCGTATGGGAATCCGGCGGCGCTCGTCTCGCTTTCCGAACACCGGTCGCACGCCCCGGCCGGGCACATCCAGCTGTCGGTACCCGACCTCGCCGATTACACCGCGCAGCAGCGGTCGTTCACCGGCGTCGCGGCATACGACGCCTACCTCTCCACCATCAAGCCATCGCACGGCGATCCCACCATCGTCACGGCGGTCGAGGCCACCGCGAACCTCTTCGATGTCTTCGAGGTGCCGGCCTGGCGGGGCCGGACCTTCCACGCCGGCGACGACCCGGCCGCCGCCCAGCAGCAGGTGGTGCTGGCGTACGACTTCTGGCGGCGGGACTTCGGCGCCGATCCGTCGGTGGTCGGCAGCACCATCGTGGTGGGCAACACGCCGCACGTGGTGGCGGGGATCATGCCGCCGGGGTTCACCATCAGTGGACGCGAGAGCATCTGGCTGGTCGCCGACATGCGCCAGGACCTGGCCAACGCCGCGGTGACGCGCAAGCAGCACATCATGACCACCGTGGCGCGGCTCAGGGCGGGGGTCACGCCGGCCGCCGCCGACGCCGATCTGGCCGCCATCTCGGCGCGCCTCGCGGCACAGTACCCCGACGTCGACGGCGATTACCTCGCCACCGTCGAACCGCTCCACCAGGCGTTCGCGTCGCGCTACGAGCGGCCCATCGGGCTGCTGTTTGCCGCCACCGCGCTCATCCTCCTCATTGCCTGCGTCAACCTCGCCAACCTCACCATGGCCCGGAGCATCGCGCGGCGCGGCGAACTGGCGGTGCGGGCCGCCCTCGGCGCCGGGCGGTTCCGCATCGCGCGGCAGCTGCTCACCGAGGCGCTCGTGCTGTCGCTGCTCGGCGGCGCCCTCGGCGCGCTGATCGCCGCGGTGGCCTCTCGCGCGCTGCTGGCACTCAATCGCGACATGTTGTCGCCGGTGTTCCGCGTCGGGTTCGACGGCCGCGTGCTGGCATTCGCGCTGACCGTCTCCGTGGTGGCGGGAGCGGCGTTCGCCGTCGTCCCCGCGCTCAGTGCTGCGCGCGCCGACCTTCACAGCGCGGTGCGATCGCAGGGACGGAGCGATACCGGCGGGGAATCGGCCGGCCGGGTGCGGCGCACGCTGATCACGGCACAGGTGGCGCTCGCGGCGATCCTGCTGGTGGGAGCCGGCCTCCTGATCCGCAGCTTTGCGGCCACACTCCGGGTGCAGCCCGGGTTGTCCACCGATCACGTCCTCTCGGCCCAGGTCCGCATCGACGGACCGCGCTACGACTCGGCCACGGTGATCAACGCCTTCTATTCCCGCGTGCTCGACGAGATCCGCCAGGCACCCGGTGTGGAGGCGGCCGGCGCGGTGATGGTGCTGCCGTTCCAGGGTTACGGCATGTCGAACACCACCATGACCGCTCCGGACATGGCGCTCGACCCAAACTCGCTTCCCGATGTGGGGTATCGCATGATGCGCGGCGATGCCTTCAAGGTCCTCCGCATCCCGGTGCTCGAGGGGAGGGTGTTCAACGACGACGACCGCGCCGACGGCCCGAGCGTCGCCGTGCTCGACGAAACCGCCGCGAAGCTGTACTTCCCCGGCCAGGGTGCCGTGGGCAAGCAGGTGCACATCGGTCCCGACCCCGCCGCGCCGCCGCAAACGGTGATCGGCGTGGTGGGCGACGTGCACGACTACCGGCTGGACCAGGCGCCGGTGCCGATGATCTACGACGACGGGCCGCAGAACGCGTGGTGGCGGACGTTTTCCATCGTGGTGCGCACCCGCGGTGATCCGGCGAGTGCCGCCGCCACCGTGCGGCGCGCGGTGCACGACGCCGATCCGGAAGCTGCGCTGCGCAACGTCACGCCGCTCGATGCGGTGATGGCCGAGAGCCTGGCACCGGGCCGGTTCGTGCTGGCGGTCACCGGGAGCTTTGCGGCGCTGGCGCTGCTGCTCGCGGCGGTCGGGATCTACGGCACGCTGGCGTTCCTCGTCAACAGCCGCCAGCGCGAGTTTGGCGTGCGGCTCGCGCTCGGCGCCACCGGCCGCAACGTGGTGATGTTGGTGCTGCGCCAGGGGCTGGCGTGGACGGTGGTCGGGTTGGTGCTGGGGCTCGGGATGGCGGCACTGGGGGGACGGTTGCTATCCGGGCTGTTGTTCGGGGTGACGCCGCTCGATCCGGTCACGTATCTGATGGTATTGGGCGCCGTGGCGAGCGTCGCGCTGGCGGCGTGTCTGGTGCCGGCGTGGCGGGCGATGGGGGTCGATCCGGTGGTGAGCATGCGGGGAGAGTAGCGGCGGGGGCCGGAGGGCGTCGGCCCGCAAGCGCATGCGGCCCACCGGTCACGATCCATCGCCGTACCCCGAACGCGTCCGCATCACGAAGCCCGGGTGTCGTCCGTGACCGGGACGAGTTACAGTTCGTCTGCCACCCCCGGGGCCGAGCCTCTGGGCCTCCGGCGAGCCCCATCGACAGCGAGCGGCTGCTACGTCAAAGGCGATCCCTCACCGGCAGTGGCGACTCGTCGCCTGGGCCGTCATCATCGGCCCTGCCATCGGCGCCCGATCCGTCGTGGCCCAGAATCCGGCGCTCTCGCTCCAGGGCCCCGGGGCTCGCGCCGCCCCGGCTGTGGGCCGTGCCGTGTCCGCGGGTCCCGCGGACGCCATCCTTGCCGCGGCCATCGCGCGGCGCCGCACGCTGCTCACCGTTCACGCCGAATACGAGTATGCGGTCTCGACACAGTTCGTCGTGCGGAATCCCGGCGACTCCCCCGACTCTGCGGCGTCCATCGCGATGATCCGGGAGACCCGTAGCGAGGATCATTGGCAGTCTCCGGGGCACTATCGCGAGACGATCCTGGCCCGCCGCGCGGCCGGCCATCTCGCTCCCGTCTGGAACACGATTGCGGTCGCCGACATCGGGAATTTCCAGCGGAACTGGATCGCAATCGCGACGCACTGGTTTCCGTCACCCGTCGGCGACGACGCCTTCCCCTATTACCGCGTCCGCCTGACCGATACCATCGAGGTCAATGGCCATCGAGTGTTCCGGCTGACCTTCGTTCCCCGGTCAGCGGCGGTGCCATCCTTTGTTGGTACGATCGACATCGCGGATTCCACCTGGGACGTGGTCGCCATCGACGCGGGGATGACGGGCGACCCCGTGTTCGGCGTCTGGAAGGCCATCCGCTATCGACAGCAATTCCGGGAGATGCCAGACGGATCCTGGATGCCCGCGGAGACGCGGTTGACGGGTGACGCGCGGATGCCGCTGCCCATTCCTGGAACGCCCCGGCACGTCGCGTTCGAGCAGCAGGCCATCTTCTCGAACTTCCGGTTCGATCCCGGCGACCCGTCCGCGGATCTCGACGAAATCCGCGTCATGGTAGACAATGATGCGGACCACGCGGACAGTGATACGTGGTCGGCGCCGGGCGCCGTGGCGTTGACCGGCGCGGAACGGCTCAAGCTCGATCATGGCGACTCCGCCGCACGCCGCCGCCCCGGTCTCATCAGCCGCATCCGGCAGGCGGGTCGATCCGGCCAATGGACGGTTGCCCGCCAGGACCTCTTTCATTTCAATCGCGTCGATGGCGCCTATATCGGGGCCGGCGCCGCCGTGCGCTCCGCTCCCGACCTGACGGAGACCGCCAAGGTCGGCTACGCCGCCGGAAGCGACGCATGGCAATACCGGATCGGCGCGAACGTCCAGGTCTTGCCTTCACGGCATGTCTGGCTCGGTGCCGTGTACCACGACGAGACCGACGCCTGGCCCGGCCTGCTCACCGCCGCGCCGGACCGTACCGCCGAGGCGCTCCTGAACCGCCACGATCCGACGAACTACTTCCGCGAGCGGGGCGTGACGCTTTCGCTGGGCATCACACCCATCGCCTTCACGCGGCTGCAGTTGCGATATGACGATCACGCGCAAGCCAACCTGCCCGTGGTGACCGACTTTTCGCTGCTGCGGCCAAGTCGAGTGTCCTTTGCCAACGTGCCGATCGTTGCCGGCCGCCTGCGGTCACTCTCGGGTACGTTCACCTGGGATTCCCGCTTCCTGCTGCGCCAAGATGGCCGTGATTCACCGCTGCCGGACCGCAGCTGGACGCGGATCGCGCTGAGCGCCGAAGTGGCTGACCCGGCGCTGATCCGCGATGATTTCAGGTTCGTCCGGTATACGCTGGAAGTCGAACGGCACCAGCAGACCCTGCGGATGGGTACCACGACGCTCAATGCATTCGTCGGAATCGGCACCGGGAACGTGCCGCCACAGCGCTACTTCACCATTGCCGCCGGCATCAGGGCCCTCGGGTTTCAGGGCTCCGGTATCCGGGCGCTCGGTGACACCAGCTTTGCGGGCACGCGAATCGCGCTGCTATCGGTCCGCCACGATTTTGACCACCGGCTCCTCGCCGAGAGCGGCTTGCCCGTGCTTCGCCACCTGCCGTTTACGGTGGGCGTGTACGCCACGCTCTTCTCGATAGCGTTCGCGCCCGGCGCATCGGTACCGGACCGCGGCGTGTTCCGGACCGCCACGACTCCGTATACCGAAGCCGGTGTGACACTCGGGAACCTGTTGCCGGTGGCGCTACCGCTCGACCTCGGCGTCCAGTTCAGCTGGCAGCTCACAGGGGCCACGACCCGGCGAATCCGGTTCGGGCTCACCGTGACCCGTCCATGAGATGCGTGGTGCGTGGTTACCTCGCCGCGGGCGCCCCACCGGAGTAGAATTGCCTCGATAGTCGGGTGCCCCGGGTCCTCCCGAGCAGCCTTGCCCACGCGTTCGCCCGGAGTCATGTAAGAGCAGTGTCTGCTTCCTCGACGTCAGATCAGTTCCCGCGCCTCGCGGCCGCGCTCGCCGGGCGCTACGTGCTCGAACGTGAGTTGGGCCGCGGTGCGATGGCCACGGTGTATCTCGCCGACGACCTGAAACACCGGCGCCAGGTGGCCCTCAAGGTCCTGCATCCCGAATTGGCCGCCTTCGTGGGACCCGACCGGTTCCGGCGCGAAATCGAAATCGCCGCCCGGTTGAATCATCCCCACATCCTGGGGCTGTACGATTCGGACGCCGTCGAGGGGTTTCTTTTCTACGTGATGCCCTGGGTCAAGGGCGAGTCGTTGCGGAGCAGGCTGCGGCGCGAGCAGCAACTGCCGGTCGACGAAGCCGTTCGTCTCACGCGCCAGGTTGCAGCCGCACTCGATTATGCCCATACCCAGGGCGTGATCCACCGCGACATCAAGCCGGAGAATATCCTGCTGTTCGAAGGTGAGGCGATGGTCGCGGACTTCGGTATCGCGCTGGCGGTGCGCGCGGCCGAAGACCAGCGCCTCACCGAGACCGGCCTGGCTGTGGGCACGCCGGGATACATGAGCCCGGAGCAGGCGCTGGGCGAGCGGGTCCTGGACGCCCGGACCGACATCTACAGCCTTGGCTGCGTGCTGTACGAGGCCCTCGCCGGCGAACCGCCATTCACCGGGCCGACGGCGTTGGTGCTGCTGGCGAAGCAACTCAACGATCCCGTTCCCGGGGTGCGGCGACTGCGCACTGCGGTATCGACCACGGTTGAACAGGCCTTGTACCGCGCCCTCGCGCGGATTCCTGCCGATCGCTTCGCCACTGCCGCGTTGTTCGCCGCGGCGTTGGCGGCGCCGGATGCGGCCGTGCAGCAACGTCCGCACCTCCCGTCCGTCGCGGTGCTGCCGTTCCTGAACCTGAGCGCCGACCCGGGGAACGAGTACTTCGCCGACGGCATCACCGAAGATGTCATCGCCCAGCTCTCGAAGGTGCGTGCCCTGCGGGTGATTTCCCGGACGTCGGTCATGCCCTTCAAGAATCGGGAACAGGGTCTGCGCTCGATCGGTGCCAAGCTCGGCGTCGCCACACTGCTCGACGGCAGCGTGCGGCGCGTGGGGGATCGGGTGCGGATCGTCGCCCAGCTGATCGACGCGGAGTCCGACGAGCACGTCTGGGCGGAAACCTACGACCGCGAGCTCACCGATATCTTCGCCATCCAGGCCGACGTCGCGGTGCGGATTGCCGGTGCCCTCAAGGCCGAGCTGTCGTCCGATGAGCAACTGCGGATCCGCAAGGAGCCGACGAACGATCTCCCGGCCTACCAGCTGTTTCTGCAAGGGCGGCACTGCTTCATCCGCTACACGAACGAGGGGCTGCGCAAGGCGATCGACTTCTTCGAAGAGGCCGTGACGCGAGACCCCCGGTACGCGTTGGCGTATGCCAACGAAGCGCTGGCCTGGGCCGAATTGCGCGAAAGTGGCGAGTTGGGCGGCCTGACCGTCGGTGAGGCGTACCGCCGGGCCCGGACGGCGGCGCAGAAGGCCCTCGAACTCGACCCGGATCTCGCCGAGGCCCATTCGGCGCTGGCCGTGCTCCATGTCGTCTTCGAGTACGATTGGGCCGGCGCGGAACGGGAGTTCACGCACGCGCTCGAGCTCAATCCGAACAGCGCGGATACCTACGACTACTATGGCCGGATGCTGGCGTCACTGGGACGGTTCGACGAGTCCGTGGCGGCACAGCGCCGAGCGCAGGAACTGGACCCGCTGGCCCATCCGGTGGATGTCGCCACCGCGTTGCTGCGCGCGGGACGGCTCGGTGAAGCTGTCGCGGCCGCCGAGCGGGCGGTGGAATTCGAGCCGTCCTATTCGAGGGGACATTCCACCCTGGGGTGGGCATACCTCAAGCAGGGCCGAAGCGAGGAAGGCGTCGCCGAGTTGAAGAAAGCGGTCGCGCTGTCACCCGGCGCCAGCTTGTGGCTGGCGCAACTCGGGCAGGCGTACGCACTGACCGGCGACGAAGCGCGCGCCCGTGAGATCCTGCAACAACTGGAAGAGCGCTCGCTCCGCCAGCCCGTCCCCGCATACCATCTGGCGTACGTCCACACCGGCCTGGGCCAGCACGATCAGGCCGTGGAGCTGCTGGAGCGCGCCTTCGCCGAGGGCGCTGGCGCGGTGTACGGCATCAAGGGTTCCTTTCTGTTCGCGCCGCTCAGGTCCCACCCCGGGTTCAAGGGCTTGCTCGCGAAGATGAATCTGGCCGGGGAATAGCGCAGCGACTCGTATTGGCGTTTCAGTTGTTACCCCTACTTCCGGAGAACCACTTCATGCGGTACCCGATCGCCTTCGCCTCCCTCGTTGTCGCCATCATCGCCACGCCGGGCATCGCCTCGGCCCAGGGCGACGCCTCGCGCGCCATCGCCGGCGGCGGCGTCTTCGTCCCCGGCTGGACCGGCGCCGTCGACGCCTCTGCGGCCCGCTCGGGCCAGTCGCTTTCCAGCGCCAAGCTGACCAAAGAGGGTGACGCCATGCACGCCATCACCGGCCCCGCGACCACGTGGTGGAACCCGGCCAATGTCGCCAAGGGCGACTACACGGTGAAGGCGACGTTCACCGAGCCGAAGTTCATGAACCTCAACGATCACCCGCATCCGTACGGCATCATGATCGCCGGCAACGACCTCGGTACCGATCACCAGAGCCTGCTGTACTGCGCCGCCTACGGCGACGGCATGTTCATCGTGCGCGGGTTCGGGCCGGCGCCATTCCAGATGAACGGCCGAGAGGGCGAGGCGAACGCCGCGGTCCACAAGGCCGCCGGTCCGGGGCAGCCGGTGACGCAGGAAATCGCGATGCAGGTCAAGGGCGGCAACGTGAGCTGCATCATCAACGGCACCGTGGTGGCGACATACCCCAAGTCCCAGCTGGTCACCGCCGGCAAGCTCAAGTCCACCGACGGCGTCTACGGCATCCGCTTCGCGCACAACACCGAGGGCATCGTCACCGGGCTGACCGTCACGCATCCGTAGCGCCACGTATCCGTAGTCTGCCCGGCCAGCGCACGCGCGAGCCGGATCGGGGCCAGGCCCCGGTCCGGCTCGCGACGTTCCGGTGCCGCGACGAATCTCTTCCGGTGGGCGCGCGCTGTGCAGCGTCACGAAGCTCTGTCGTCGGACAGGGCGGACGCCCGGGACAGGAACCGTGTGACGATGTTGTGGATCGAAACCCTCCGCGAAGCATTCAGCAGCATCCGCGCCAATGTGTTGCGGTCGATTCTCACCATGCTTGGCGTGATCATCGGCGTCGCGGCGGTCATTACCGTTGTGGCGATGGGCTCCGGCGCGCGCCAGGCGGTGCAGGCCCGGATCGACGCCCTCGGAGCCAACCTCCTCACGGTCAACCCCGGCATGGGGCACATGCAGGGCCACATCGCCACCGAGGCCAGGGCGGCAATGTACGTCAAGGATGCCGATTCGCTCATCGCCGACGATTCGACGATCACCATGGTGGTGCCGGAGATCTCCCGCAACCAGCAGGTGGTCTTCGCCGGACAGAACATCAACACCGAGATCGTCGGCACCACCGCCAACTACGCCGCGGCGCACAACTACACCGTGCCGTTCGGGCGGATGTTCACCGTCGGCGAGGACGCCGCCCGCGCCCGCGTGGCGGTGGTGGGCTCCGAGGTGCCCGGGCTCCTCGGCACCAACTCGCGGGCCATCCTCGGCGAGCAGATCGCGGTCCGCAACATCCCGTTCACCGTCGTCGGTGTCCTCAGCTCGAAGGGCGCCGAAGGGTGGCAGGATCCGGACGAGCAGATCCTCATTCCGCTGATGACGGCACAGTACCGCGTCATGGGAACCGATCGGCTCCGCTCGATCTCGGCGGTGGTGAAGAAGGGCGTGCCGATGGACCGCGCCATGGTCGACATGGAGCTGGTGCTGCGGCGCGAGCACGGCATCGGCCCCGGCGATCCCGACGACTTCCGGATCTATTCGCCGATCGAGTTCCTCGCCACCCAGGAGCAGACCGCGCAGACCTTCTCGACGCTGCTGCTGTCGATCGCCGCGGTGTCGTTGCTGGTGGGCGGTATCGGGATCATGAACATCATGCTGGTATCGGTCACCGAGCGCACCAGGGAAATCGGGGTGCGCAAGGCCCTCGGCGCGGCCCGGTTCACCATCATGAGCCAGTTCCTCACCGAGGCGCTGGCGCTCTGCATCACCGGTGGCATCGTCGGCATCGGACTCGGGATCGGGGCGTCGATCTTCGTCAGCCGGCAATACGGCGCCGCCACCAGCGTCTCGCCCGGGGCGGTGCTGGTCGCCTTTGCCTTCTCGGCGCTGGTGGGGCTCTTCTTCGGGCTCTGGCCCGCCAACCGCGCCTCGCGCCTCGACCCGATCCAGGCGCTGCGATACGAATAGCGGTCGCCGCGAGCGAGCTCGTTGTCGCACGCAGCGCTCCGCAGCGCACCTCCACCGCGTCGGCGGTGACCTCCAGCGGTACCGCGCTCGACAACACCGGACAGGCGCCCACTCACACCGGGCACGCGCCCGCTGTCCGCGGCTGTGCGGCCACCTCCACGGCTTCGGCGTTCGCTCACACCTGTCGCGCGCCGGGTCACCGCGTGCCAGCTGACACGATCAGCAGGCCTGCGGCGACCGTCACCGCCGCGGCAGTCGCTGTCAGGGCCTCCGCGGTCGCTGTCAGCGTCGTTGCGGTCGCTGTCAGCGTCGTTGCGGTCGCTGTCACCCCCTCTGCGGCGACCGATAGCGACCCTGCCGGACTGTGGGAAAGGCCGGCCATCGCGAGTGCTGATCCCTGCCGTCGCCTGTCTTGGCGCGCTTGCTTGTCCAGCGGATTTGCCTAAGCGCCGGCACGGTTCACGGGCACCAGGCCCTCCGAAAGACCTGCCGGAGGCACCTCGGTCGTTTTGCTGCAGCCCGGTCGTACGCCAATGGACCTAGTTCCATTTTAGCCCGATAGTTCGATAGCTCTCGACCCGGCAGGCGTGGAAATTGGATCGCATCGCGGTCCCATATTCCGAAAGCGGGAGGCATCGATGGGCACATCCATGGAACACCATCGCGGCAAACGATCTGAATTCAAGCAATACCCGGCATTCGTGATCCTCGCCGGGGCACTAACGATGCTGGCCTGCAACGGCCAGCCAACACTGTCCTCGCGAACAACATCGTCGATCAACCGAGGATCAATCCTTCCTCCCTGTCAAGCGGGCTGCGAGCCGTACACCAACGATCCAAACCCCGATTCGATCGGCGTTTGGTTTGACACGACTGTGTTCTCGCCGACCTACTGCTTCGATGGTGTGACGGAAGAGGACGACGACCACGATGGAGTTGGGGATCAGTGCGAATGGGCTCTAGCCAAGCGGTTCGCACCGATCATGGTCTTTGATTCAGGGGACGAGGTTGGCCGGGAGCCATATTGGGCGGCACGTCGCGTCGGGTCCGATAGTTCGATGGAGATCCTTTACATGCCGGCGTACTACGTGGATCTTGGCTGCTCATCGGTCCCTCTCTGCGGGGAGTTGGATGATGGGCATTTAGGTGATTCAGAGGCGATCGGTATCACGATTTCATGGGATCCGCACAGCGCCCACTGGATTCTCGTCGAGGCTGCGTTGAGTTCGCATGACACATATCGCACACTTTCCGCAGGTGGCAACCGATATCCGACGACTCTGGAGTATCCTACGGAACTCGGCGGCCCGTTCCGTGTTCACGTAGCATACGGGAAGCATGCCAATTATGAAACCAGGACCGCGTGCAACGGGGGGTCGGATTACTGCAACAATGGTGGTAGTGGAGGAGACACATTATACGTACCGCTCAACCGCAATGTCGGCAGCAGCGGTTACAAGCTGGCCGACTGCGTCTACAGCGTCGGCATCCCCGATGATGACTACGAGGAGTGCTTCTGGTCGGGAAGCGACTTCGCCGGTTGGCAAGGACACCAGGCCGGCTACAGTTACGCTACCGCCTATGAGGCGCGACTCGAAGACTTCGGCTTCATCTATTGACGGTCCAGCGATTCAGCGTTATGCATGACACCGGGCCCGACTCACGCCATGCCACGAGGTATAGGATGAGAATCGCCATGGTATTGATTACATGCTTTGTGATGTTCACGGCTGATCGTCTCGATGCCCAGTCGCAGATGCGCACCGCTGGGGTGCTTTCGCAGCAAATACGTGCTGCCGCACAGTTGAACCCCGTCACGCCGCCCGTACTCCGGCAGGATTCGGTTCGGGGGCCGCGCGTGGACGTCCAACCCAACCGAACGAACCGGGTTCTGATCGCGGCCGGTATCGGTGCTGTGGTTCTTCCGGCTGTGGGATACCTGATGTTCCATGACCGTGATGGCGGTGTGGGGAAGCCGGGAATGATGCTTCCGATAGCAGCCATAGGAGGCTTTCTCGGTGCAATGATCGGGGCTTCGACCCGCTGATCCCAAGGTCGACCTTTCTGAGCCGGCACAGCTGCGGAGCGTACCGCGACTATGCCGGCTTTTGCCGTTTCTCGCCATGCAGCTCTGCGGCACTCTGACCAGCTCGTGCGTACGGCCGCATTGCGACCCGGGATCAGATGGCGCTAAACCCCGGTCGTTGCGGATCCCGGTGGTCCGAAGCGAAGGGCTTGCGCGGCTGTGGCTGGTCCCGTAGAATGCGCTTTCCGTGCATGGCGTGTTGTGCATGGTATATCGCGACAGGGATCATCGTACGTACGGTGGAGGAGATGGACGGTTCGCTGGACGCCTCACGGGCTGTCACGTATACGGTGGTGATCGTCGACGACAATCCCGTGCTGTGTCGAGGCCTCGCGGAGCTCATCGGTGCGCAACCGGAATTTGAGATTGCCGGGACCGCAAATGATTGCGAACGAGGCGCCACGTTGATCGGCACGGAGCACCCGAGGCTCGTTCTGCTGGATGTTGGACTGGCGATCGGTGACGCGGGGCGCATGCTCGCCGAGGCCGTGCGCCGAGACCACTCCCTACGCGTGCTGCTTGTCGGGCTGCTCCCCGCGACCGCTGATCTGGTGGCGCTCATGCGCGCGGGAGCCTGTGGTTACGTGATGAAGACGGTTGAGTTCGCTTCGCTCTGTGCAGCGATGCGTGCGGCGCTAGCCGGCCATCAGGTCTTTCCAGAGCGAATTGCAACATCCATACTCGACCGCGTTGTGAGTGACCAGCGCGACGCCGACGACCTCCGAAGGGTTAAACTGACACCACGTGAACTGGAGATCGTGGCGCTCGTTGGGGCCGGGCACGCAAACAAGGTCATTGCGTCCCGGTTGAACATCTCGATCCATACCGTCAAGAGCCACATGTCGAATATTCTGGAGAAGCTCGCGGTTCGAAGTCGGCTGGAGATTATCCTTCAATCCCAACCGCGCGCCGCTGGCGAGTCAAGCTCGGACATGTAGCCTTCGCAGTCTCGCATATCGGCAGGGTGCCGGCCAGCTGAAGCTTGCCGCCCACCGCCACCCGTACTATGATCGAAACGATCATAGCGCCCGGGATGCCATGACCCCTCTCGTCGACATCGATGCCGTCCGGCCGCTCAAGCCGGTCGAACTGGAACTTCTCCTGGCGCTGGTGGACGGCGACCGGCATGGCTATGCCCTGGTGCAGCAGATTGCCGAACAGACCGGCGGGCTGCTGCGGCTGGAGCCGGGCAATCTCTATCGGGTCATCAAGCGGCTGCTGGCGGCCGGGCTGGTGGCCGAGGCGCCGCCGCCTGGTGATCACTCCGACGACGATCGGCGCCGCTACTACCGTCTCACCGCCGCCGGCGCGCGCGTGCTCGACGCCGAACTAGCCCGGATGCGTGCGCTGCTTGGCAGCCGCCCGGCGAAACAGTTGGCGCAGCGCTTCCGTACCACCTGACCACGATGCCGCACCCTTCGCCGTCGCTGCGTGCCTACGCCCTGCTGCTCCGGCTCTATCCGGCGGCGTTCCGGCACGAATACGGCGCCGAGATGCGCCAGCTCTTTGCCGAGCGGCTCGGCGAGGAGTGTGCACCCGGTGGATGCGGCGCGTTCCGCTTCTGGTGCCGCATCATGGTCGACCTGCTGACGTCCGCACTTCCCGAACGCTGGATGGCGCTGCGCGAGTGGTTCGGCGCGCGCCTCGTACCGCAACCGCCCACACCCGACGTGCCCGTCGCGGGAGATTCCATGCTCGAAACACTGCTGCAGGACATCCGCTACGCACTCAGGATGCTGCGCAAGACGCCGACCTTCACCATCGTGGCGATCGTGGTGATTGCGCTTGGCAGTGGCGCGGTGACAACCATCTTCAGCGCCGCCAACGCCCTGTTGCTGCGCCCGATTCCCGGCGTCAGTGATCCCGGCCGCCTGGTGACCATCTCGCGCAACGAGATCGGTCCCGGCGGCGGAGCGGCGCGTTCGGTGTCGTATCCGCTCTACACCGATCTTGCGAAGAACACCCGCACCATGACCGGCGTCGCGGCCTGGGCGGTGACGCAGCTGACCGTCAGCAACGGCGGCCAGGGCACCTCGGCGTTTGCCGCCATGGTGTCGGGGAGCTACTTCCCGGTGCTGGGTGTCCATCCGGAGCTGGGGCGCTTCTTCACCGCCGACTACGACCGTGAACCCGGTGCCCACGCCGAGATTGTCCTGGGCGACGGCTTCTGGCGGCGGCGGTTCGGTGCCGATTCGTCGATCGTGGGGCGCAGCGTGCTGGTCAACGGCTCGCCCTACACGGTCATCGGCGTTGCGCCCGCCAGGTTCTCCGGGGTGATGCCGCTGGTGCAGACCGACGCGTGGGTGCCGCTGGTGATGTCCGACCAGCTGGGCCGCGGCACCGACCTGCTCACCAGCTATCACGCCGCGTGGCTGATGCTCTTCGGGCGCCTCAAGCCGGGAATGACGGCGGCGCAGGCGCACGGCGACGTGATGTCGATTGTCCAGCCGCTGGCGCAGAACGGCGTCATCGACAAGGACACCGGTTTTGACATCTCGGCGCTCAGCGGCGTGCCGCAGGAGGGGCGGCGGATGCTCACCGGATTCATGGCGCTGCTGGCGGCGATTGCGGTGCTGGTGCTGGTGATCGCCAGCGTCAACGTGGCGAGCATGCTGCTGGCGCGCGGCGCGGCGCGGCGGCGCGAGCTGGCGGTGCGGATCGCCCTCGGCGCACGGCGCGCCCGCGTGGTGCGGCAGCTGGTGACCGAGAGCATCATCCTCTTTCTCGGCGGGGCGCTCGGCGGCTTTGCCATCGCCTTCTGGTCGACGCGGCTGGTGAGCACGGTGCGCCTGCCGATTCCGATTCCGGTGACCGCCGACTTCACGCCCGACTACCGCGTGCTGCTCGCCGCGCTGGGCGTGGCACTGCTGACTGGCGTGCTGTTCGGCCTGGCGCCGGCGTTCGACGCCACGCGCGGCGATCCGAGTGTCGCCCTCCGCAGTGACTCGGCGGGGGCCGGGCAGCGCCGGTCGCGGCTCCGCAACGGGCTGGTGGTCGGGCAGCTGGCTATCTCGCTGCTGCTCTTGATGTCGGCCGGGCTCTTCATGCGGGCCCTCGCGAAGGGGCTCACCATGCCGACCGGCTTCGCGACCGATCATGTCGCGACGGCGGCGTTCGCGCTCAACAGTTCGGGATACGACCAGCCGCGCGCCACCACCTTCTACGACCAGCTGGAGCAGCGGCTGCTGGCAACGCCTGGCGTGAACGGCGTGGCGTTCGTGGCACCGGTGCCGCTCACCGGTGCGACCATGTCGGACGAATTCAGCATCGAGGGGTACGTGCCGGAACACCCGGAAGGGCCTGGCGGGATGGTGAGCGTCGATATCGCGATGGTGTCGCCGGGCTACTTCAACGTGGTGCGGATTCCGCTGCTGGAGGGGCGCGACTTTGCCCGCACCGACGACGCGGCGGCGACTCACGTGGCGATCGTCAACGAGAGCTTTGCGCGCGCCTACTTTCCCGGCACCGATCCGATCGGCCGGACTTTCATCCATCAGGGGCCGTTCACCGCGCCCGCCACATGGACCGTGGTCGGCGTGGCGCGCGACGCGAAATATTCGTCGCTGGGTGAGTCGCCACATCCGTTCGCGTACCTGCCGCTGGCGCAGGATTGGGATTGGAACACCACGATGCTGGTGCGCACCAGGGGGGCGCCCGAGGCGCTCGCCACGCCGATCCGCGACGCGGTGCGGGGCCTCGATCCGCTGCTGCCGACACCCACGATCATGACGCTCGACGCGGTCACCAGCGTGGTGCTGCTGCCGGAGCGGATCGCCGCGTTCGTGACCGGGGCGATGGGACTGCTTGGCCTGGTGCTCGCCGCGGTGGGGTTGTACGGCGTGGTGTCGTACACCGTGAGCCAGCGCACCCGTGAAATCGGCGTGCGCATGGCGCTTGGCGCCGGCCGAGGCAACGTGCTCGGCATGGTGGTGCGCGACGGGATGCGGCTGGTGGTGATCGGCGTGGTGATCGGGATGGTGCTGGCGGCGGCGGGCACGCGGCTGATGCGGAGCTTCCTCTTCGGGGTGAGTCCGCTCGATCCGCTGGTGTTCGCGGTGATCCCGATCGGACTGGCGTTGGTGACGCTGCTGGCGAGTTACCTGCCGGCCCGGCGCGCGGCGGCGACGGATCCGGTGGAGGCGTTGAGGGAGGGGTAGGGCGGAGAGCCAAGGGCGAAGGGCCCGGGGCGGAGAGCCAAGAGCCCGGGGCCCGTGGCCCGGGGCGGAGAGCCAAGAGCCCGGAGCCCGGGGCCCGGAGGCGTAGATGGGTGCTAGCTGTGAACCGCTAGTGCAGTTTGATCCCGTGGACCGACATCACCATCAGGTGCGGCACGTCGTCGCTGTCATTGCGGACGGCGACGGCCATGGTGGCGTTGGCGTCAAGCAATGTCGTATTGGCTGGCAGCGTGGCGAGGCCGAGTTCCTGGCCGGTGGGTGAGAGGACGAGCCAGGTGATGGTGCCGTGTTCGATCTCTTCGAGCTGCAGCCACGCGGTGGCGTCGCGGCCGAGGATGGCGCGGGCGATCACCGGGTGGTAGCGGGGGCGGATGAGGGCATGGCGCACGCCGGCTTTGGCGCGATCCGCGGTGCCCCAGACCCCATTGAAGTCATGCGCGTACACTGTGACCACAGAGTCCCACTCCGCATCGGTCACCAGCGTCGGCCTGATCGCAAGAGGATGCCGAAATATCAGCTTTCCTGTCGCGGACAGCTCACGAACCTCCGCGGCACCCTCTGCCGCCTCCGGTTGGTCTTGCACCACCGCAAGAACCCGGCTCCCATTCGCGCCGGAGGAGGCGGAGTGAAATCCATACCAGAGCGGTTGTAGCCCCATCGAAAAGCCTGGCCTGTCTCCTTTGGCTACGAACGTCGCCGATGCCATTCCCCACGCGGCTACGGTATCGCGTCGACCGCTGGCCTGAATCAGGAGAACGGGCGAGAGCATCTTGAGGTCCTGCGGCGTGATCACACTGGCGCCACCCGACGGCGACGGCGCAAACAGCATCGTACCCCCTGCCATCAGTTCCGGGCCACCGTAGTTTGCCCACCGACTTCCGGGTGGCGATTGGTAAGCGAACGTGGCTACGAACCTTCCGTCGAGATCGAACGTGCTGATCCTGCGGAGCTGGTAGTCCTGCACCCATAACGTCGAATCGATCCAGCCAAACGAGCCCAATCCATCAAATTCGCCCGGCCCTTCGCCCTTGCGGCCGATCACCACGAAGCTGTCGGGCCGGGCGAGGCTGAACAGCAGGATGTCGTTGTCGCCGGACTGCGAGATTGCCAGGCGGCCGTTCGGCCCGAGCGCCGCGCCGGGGCGCGTGAACTCATGTCCGGGCGCGACCTCCGTGGGCGGTCCGAAGGTGATCTGGTGCTGCTGGGCGGCCGCACGGCTGGCGAGGGCGGCCCACGCCGCCAATCCGGCAACCACCGCCCGCCGCGTCACGGCTTGCCGAGGGTGATGTGCAGTCGCCGGGCGCCGAGCCACACCTCCGACGAGTCGACCAGCTGCTGGCTGGCGATCCGGCCGGCGTGGTATGCGGCCAGCGCGGTGAACGGCGTGTAGACCGCAAGGGTGTCGACCACCATCTTGCGCGCCGCCGCCGAGCGGACCGGGTCGATCATTTCGGTGCGGTATGCCATGCCGAATGGCTCGCGTCCGGGCGGGACCAGGCCGCCCGCCAGGTCGGCATCGCTCCGGAGCCCGTCGGCAATGCTTCCGCCGAGCTGTTCGGGGACCCGTGGTGGCGTGGCGTACAGCTGGTCGAATTCATCCTGGTCGTCATTGAATTCGCCGAGGTACTGATGGCCGTCGTGCATCACGGGGCCACACCGCCTCGAGGTGCCGTTGCAGAGCGTTCTGACCAGACGCGCCCGTGCCGCGGCCGGAATGCCGTTCCCGGCATTGCCGAACCAGAGCGCATCGATCCGTGCCAGCTGCACCTCGCGCAGCGAATCAGCAGCTTCCGCTGGTACGGCAACCAGCGGCCAGACCTGCGCCACGTCGCGCGTCGGCATGACCACCGTTCCGCCGCCGTCATCGCCGTAGCCGAGATAGACGAAGGTGTCGCCGGAGGCGGAGTCGCGTTCGACCGCGACGACCTTCTCCGGCGCGTACTGCGGCACCGCGTGGATGGCCCAGTCCGGGTCGCCGTCGACGACCACGCCACCATTGACCCACTGGGCAACGGCGCCGGAACAGGGATAGCACCGACGCGGTGCGATCCGCCTCAGACTGTCGGGATACTGCACATCATACGACAGGCCGTATGCCACGACGACGACATCGCCCGGAGCGGGGTGAGCCGGAACGGGAGCACCCTGCGCCACGAGCTCGGCGGGAGCGGCGAAGAGGATCAACAGGGCGTGAAGTCGCATGGCGGGTTCCCCGGGGTGACGTGTGCGCGCCGGTCAACGGTAACGATACCGCGCCGGCAGGGCAGGCGCGAGGTGCGGCGGCTATCATTGGCGAGAGGCACTTCAGGTCAGCCGCGAGCGACCGGAGGAGACGCCATCCCCCGCACCAGAGGAGCGCCGGCCCGATGATCGTCGACGTGTTCGTGGGCATTGTGTGCGCGGCGTTCTTTTTCCGGGCCGCGGACTACGAACAGATGAGTCCGTGGGTCTGGTCTGCGGCGAGTGTCGCGGTGACCGGTGTGGTGCTCGAGCAGGGCAGCGGCGTGCCGATGGTGCTGCTGCTTCAGGTCGCGCTGTTCGCCGGGATGTGGTGGTACAACATGCGGCGGAAGCGGCAACCGGGGGCGCGTAGCGAGACCAGGCCGCGCTGAAGGCGTGATCGTGCGCCGGGCTGCTGCTACCAGAGCCGCCCGATGTTCCAGGTGACGCCGGCGTAGAGCGCCGACGGCTGGCTCCCCGCCACCTTCGCGATGAACCCCGCGTCGAGCACGATCCACGGCCGCACCGTCCAGGTGGGGCCGGCCAGGAAGCCGGCCGAGCCGCGCGCGCCGAAACCCGGATGCCCGAAGAGTTCCGCGGCGACCGCCCACGGCCCGGCCACCGTCGTGCCGGTCGAGACCGTCCACAGCATCGCGTTGGCGGTGTCGCCGGTGGCCGACGTGCGCGTGTAGCCGACGTTGACGTCCAGCGCCACCGGGCCCAGCACGTGACTCGATATCAGCAGCAGCGACGCATCGGTGGTGCCGGTTCCGGTGCCGCGAGCGGCCGAACCGGTCGGGAACTTGACGCCCGGTTGCACCGCGAAGTGGCCGAGCAGCGGCGCATGGTCGAACAGCCGCCACTTGACCGCGACGCCAGCGTCGCCGAACCCCACGGTGGTTCCGCTCGCCGGCTGCACCATCGCCACCGTCACGTCGAACTGCACGCGGGACGCCACACCGAACTTGAGCAGGGTCGGCGTCTGCAGCGACGTGATGTCCGCCGGCGCCCGGTCCCGTTCCACTCCCGATTCGACCTCGATCCATCCGGGGGCGACGGTGCCCGCGTGGGTCGCCACCGTGGGGCGCTCCGGTTGTGCGGTATGGGGCAGGCTGCCACCCTGCGCCGTGGCCGCCCCCGCGCCGCACAGCAACGCCAGCACGGCCCCGACCCCGACCCGACCGATGCCGCCAGCCATCCGCACCCACCTTGCTATTTTAGTCTGGACTCACTTGATTCTGTGCCAACGTTAAACGAATCGCTTCGACGGGGCCAGTGTCCGGAAAGGGAGGCCAGTGGCGCGGACGTATCCGACTGGCGACGCCGGTGACCGGCCGCACCCGCGGGTGCAGTTGGCGGCGCGCGACGCCATCGAAGGGCGCTCCCACGGCCTGAGGGCCATCCTGCCGTTCATCGGGCCGGCGTTCATCGCGTGCATCGCCTATATCGACCCCGGCAACTTCGCCACCAACATCCAGGGCGGCGCGGAGTACGGCTACGCCCTGCTCTGGGTCATCCTGCTCGCCAACCTGATGGCAATGCTGATCCAGGGCCTCGCCGCCAAACTCGGCATCGCCACGGGCCAGAATCTCGCCGAGGTCTGCCGGGCGCGCTTTCCGAAGTGGGTGAGCTACTGCCTCTGGATCACGCAGGAAGTGACGGCGATGGCGACCGACCTGGCGGAAGTGTTCGGCGCCGCCATCGGCATCACCCTGCTGACCGGATTGCCGCTCTTCCTCTCGGCCCTCATCACCGGCGTCGCGGTCTTCCTGATCCTCGGCCTGCAGGGGCGTGGCTTCCGGCAACTCGAGGTGTTCATTGGCGGGTGCGCCGGGGTGATCGCGCTCTGCTACGTGATCGAGACCATCCTCGCCCGGCCCGATTGGGGCCAGATTCTCTTCCACAGCGTGGTGCCCAGCCTCCCCGGCAACGATGCGGTGCTGCTCTCGGTGGGCATCATCGGCGCCACCGTGATGCCCCACGTGATCTACCTGCACTCCGACCTCACCCGCGGGCGCATCGTGCCGGCCAGCGACGACGAAGCGCGGCGGATCGTGAACTTCAACAAGATCGACGTCGGGATCGCCATGGGCCTGGCGGGCCTCGTCAACATGGCAATGTTGTTCATGTCGGCCAAGGTGTTCCACTTCACCGGCCACGCCGACGTGGCCGACATCAACTCGGCGTACCGCACCCTGACGCCGCTGCTCGGCGGCCTGTCGGCGGTGGTGTTCTCGATCTCGCTGGTGGCGTCGGGGGTGTCGAGCTCGCACGTGGGCACGATGGCCGGCCAGGTGGTGATGCAGGGCTTCGTCGACTTCCGGATCCCGATCTGGCTGCGGCGCCTGGCGACGCTCGTGCCGGCATTGGCGGCGATCTATTTCGGCCTCGATCCCACCCGGACGCTGGTGATCAGCCAGGTGGTGCTGAGCTTCACCCTGCCGATTCCGGTGATCACGCTGATCATGTTCACCCGCAATCGCGCCATCATGGGCAAGCTGGTCAACAGCCCGGTGATCACCGCGCTCGCGATCGTCTGCGCCGTCGTTATTCTCTTTCTGAACGTGGTGCTGCTCTACCAGACGTTTGGCGGACAGCTGCCGAACATCGGCTGATGCCGCCTGCCTCCCGGGGAGATGCCGTGACGACGCCTCGACACGACGGACCGGACCGGCCGCCGGCGCCGGGCACCAGCGTGCGCCGGATGCTCGTCCCGCTCGACGGGTCGCACCTGGCGGAAGCGGCGGTGCCGATCGCGGCGCGACTGGCCCACGCGTGCGGCGCGACCATCACGCTGCTGCACGTGATCGAGAAGGGCGCGCCGTCGAGTGTGCACGGCGAGCCCCATCTGGCCACCGCGGCCGATGCTGAGCAGTACCTGAAGCAGCTCGGTGACCGGCTCGCGGCCAACGACCGCGCCATTGCGCGTCACGTGCACGAGTCGCCGGTCGGCGATGTCGCCCGGAGCATCGCAGACCACGCCGAAGAGGAAGCGAGCGACCTGATCGTGATGACCACCCATGGCGCCGGCGACCTTCGTCGCGGGCTGTGGGGGTCGATTGCCCAGCGGGTCCTGCAGTTGAGCCGGCGCCCGGTGCTGCTGGTGCGGACACCGGCGGCTTCGGCGGTGGCGGCCGAGTTCGCGCCCGACACGATCATGGTGCCGCTCGACGGAACCGCCGCTGCCGAGGCGGCGCTGCCCCTGGCATGCGGGCTGGCGCAGGCTCTCGACGCGCGGCTCCGGCTGGTGATGGTGGTGCCGACGCTCGAGACGGTGGCGGGGGGACAGCAGCCGCAGGCGACGTTGCTGCCGGGGACCACGCGCATGCTGCTCGAGGCGCAACAGGATCAGGCGGCAGCGTACCTCGACGACCTGGGCACCCGCCTCCACCACGCCGGCATCGCCACCATGGCCGAGGTCCGGCGCGGCGCGCCGGTGGCAGAGTTGGCCGCCGACGCGGCCGAGCATGCCGACGGGCTCGTGGTGGCGGCGACGCACGGTCGCGCGGGGTTGCAGGCCATCTGGTCGACGAGCGTGGCGACGCGCCTCCTCAAGCGCACCAACGCGCCGGTCCTGCTGGTGCCGATCGTGGAGCCGGCGGCGAGTCTGGGGCTCCTGGCCGAGCGCGGTGCGGCGGATGGCGTCGAGGAGTCGCCGGGGAAGCACCGCACGGAAGAGCCGTGACGGCGTCGGCGGGCGGCGCGCGGCGCAGCGACGTTCGTGCCGCGATGGTCGTGGAGTGGTCCACGATCGGGTGGATGGTGATTGAGGGCGGTGTCGGCCTCGCCGGCGGGATCACGGCAGGCAGCATCGCCCTCGTGGCGTTCGGGCTCGACAGCGTGATCGAGATCGTCGCGGCCGCGGCGTTGCTTCGGCGGCTGCACCTCGAGTGGGGTGAGGGCGGGGAACCTGCCGGGGATGTCTTGCAGGCGGACCGGGCCGCCTCGCGCGTGGTGGGTTGGAGCCTCCTCGCGCTCGCCGCCTACGCCACGCTCACGGCGGGCTGCGACCTCTGGACTCGGAGGGTTCCGACCGCGTCGATCGCGGGGTTGGCGCTCGCCGCCGCGACCCTCGTCGTGATGCCGTTGCTGATCCGATCAAAGCTGCGCCTGGCAGCGGCACTCGACAGTCGCGCCCTCAGGAGCGACGCCATGTGCGGCATTGTCTGCGTCTGGATGGCCGGCGCCTTGCTGCTGGGGCTGGGGCTCCGCGCGGTGTTCGGGTGGTGGTGGGCCGATCCGGTGGCCGCGCTGGCGCTGGTCTACTTCATTGTGCGCGAGGGCCGTGAGGCACTGGCGTAACCCGGATCTCGAAGAGCTTGGGCCAGAGCTTGCCGGTCACCAGGAGATCACCGCTGGCCGGGTTCCACGCAATGCCGTTGAGCACGTTCATCGCCGATCCCACCTCCACCGGCGGTACCAACGCGGTGAGGTCGATCCACTGCAGCACGTGCCCGCTGGCCGGATCGATCCGGACAATCATGTCGGTCTCATAGACATTGGCGAAGATCTCACCCTGAACGTATTCGAGTTCGTTGAGCGGCGTGACCGGAAGCCCGTTGTCGGTGACATGCACGATCCGTTGCGTGGCAAAGCTGTCGGGGTCGAAGTACCGCAGGTCGGCGCTGCCGTTGCTCATGATCAGCGAGGTGCTGTCGGTGGTCAGGCCCCAGCCCTCGCCGGGAAACTTGAACGAGTCGAGCGGGGCCAGCGTCCGCGCGTCGTAGACGTAGCCGGTGCCGCTCTTCCAGGTGAGCTGGTAGAGCCTGCCGTGCAGCAGCGCCAGCCCTTCGCCGAAGCGCTGCGCCGGGAGGGTGTCGGCCAGCACCACGCGTCCGGTGGCGAGATCCTCTCGGCGCAGTTGTGACTTTCCGTAGAGGCCGGTGCTCTCGTACAGCACGCCGTTGCTGTAGAGCAGCCCTTCGGTGAACGCCGTGATGTCGTGCGGGTAGCTGCGCACCAGGGTGTAGTTGCTGCCGTGGTGCCGGCTGCAGGCCGCGCCGAACAGCGCGATTGCGAGCGCAGCGCCGACAGTGCGCCGCGGGCCTGACGTCAGCCAACGCGAGACGGTCCGTTTCATCCACGCTCCGCGGTGAGGTGCCCGGCCGAGCCAGCGGTACCGCGCGGTGCGGGGCGCGGGGGCCTGGTCCGGGCGGTACATTCAGGTGTCCCGTGCCACGCGAGTCGCCCCTGACCGGGAGGTACCGTGTCCCTGCTTCCCCGCCTGGCAACAGTCGTTGTGATGCTCACGAGTGCCGCGTGGGGCGCATCGCCGGACGCCGTGCCGGTTGGTGCGAACGCGGAAGGTATCGCACCGGCGTGCGACACGCTTGCCGTGCCGGAGTCAGGACTGGTGGCGTTGGTGGCGGTGAGCGCGGACGAACGCGTTGCGTCGACCGACAGCGACGGCCTGCAGGCGCTGGTGCGATGCCGGATCCGGTAGCAGCCGCGCCAATGCCGGGAGACGGGCTCCCGAAGCGTCGCAACGTACTGGCGAGAGTTGCCGCCGGCGTCGGTGGCGCGCTGGTGCTGCTGGTCTTCGCACTGTTCACCATCGGCACGGTGCTCGCCGCACCGGTCGGTGTGCTCGTGGCTCACCTCGTGTCGAAGCGCCGCCGCCGCGTGCTCACGCCCGGTCGGTCGTGGATGGCGGCGGCGATCGCGACGGCCCTGGCCGTCATCGCGCTGCTGGTGGTCTATGTCACCGTCATCTCGCCGACGGCGCTGCACGACTTCAATCAGGCGGCCGCGGCAGATGCCAGCAAGCCGGCCCCGCCTCCCGACTGGATCGCCCGGCTCGCGCCGCCCGCGTCCCGACAACCGAATCCTGTCGCCCAGCGGATCTTCCACTCGACGGTGTTCGTCGACTATCTCATGCTGATGGCGTTGTTCGTCATGGCGTGCATCTCTGGCGCGGTCATCGGGACCGTCGGTTGGGCCGGCACGGAGGCGCTGCGCTATGCGTTCGGTAAGCCGGGGTAGGCGGGGCCATCGCCTCCAGCTGTGTAACGAATGGACCAGTCGGGCCGGTGCGATATAGATATGTCGCGCCCCGATGATGGGCCTGACCGCATACTCCGGCAGCGAGGACCGATGGCGCCCGAACCACGCGAAGGTATCGTTCACCACCGTTACGACGGCACCGTCGACCAGGCCGTGGCGGCCATCGAAGGGTTCCTCGCGGGGAAGGGGATCACCCTCTTCGCGGTGGTCGATCACGGCGGCGACGGTGCCCGCGCCGGGTTTGCGATCCGGCCGACGAAACTGCTGATCTTCGGCAACCCGAAGGCCGGCACGCCGCTGATGCTGGCGGAGCGGAGTGTGGGGCTCGACCTGCCGCTCAAGGTGCTGGCCTGGGAAGACGACGCGGGGGCGACCTGGCTCACCCACAACACCCCGGCATATCTCCAGGCGCGGTACGCCTTGTCGAGCGGGTTCCTGCCGGTGCTCGGCGCAGTGGAGGCGGTGGTGCGCGCGGTGACGGCGGAGCCGCCCGGTGCCGAGTGAGCGCCGGTCGTGACAGGGCGGCGCGGCGCCGGCGTGCAGCCGCTGCACAGTGGCTGCCCACCGCGAACCTTCTGGAGGTAGGATGACCGATGCGACCCCGGCCGACGCGATCGTGCGCTGCTGTCTCCGCGCAGAAGACGAGATCGAGACATTGCGGCAGCAGGTGCGCCAACTGCAGCTGCACGGACTGCACAACGACGAGGCGGCAACCTTCGGCCGGCGCTTCGACACGCTGATGCTGGAGCTGGGAGAGATCCGCGCCGCGTGCGGCCGGTTGGCGGAACCGGGCGAGGTGTACTAGCGGGCGGCGGCGGGCGGTGGACCGGCGACACGCCGCGCTCGAAGACGCCGGTGCGATGGGCATGCTCTTGCGCGGGTGACGCGTCCTCGGTACACTCCATCAGCTATGCATAGCTAGGAGAGTATCTGTGCCGCCTCGCAACGACATCCTCCAGGGCACCCTCGCCCTGCTCGTGCTGCAGACCCTGTCGGCCCGGGGGCCGATGCACGGCTACGCGCTGACGCAGGAGATCCAGCGCGGCTCGAAGGAGCTGCTCCGCGTCGAAGAAGGATCCGTCTACCCGGCGCTCCACCGGATGACGCAGGAGGGGTGGCTCAAGGGAAAGTGGGGATTCACCGAGCGCAGCCGTCCGGCGCGGATCTACGCCATTACCGCGGCCGGCCGCCGGCAGCTCGCGGTGGAACGCGAGCAGTGGTCGCGGCTCACGGCCGGCGTCAACCGCGTCCTCCGCCTCGCCTGATCGGACGCGTTACCATGTCCTGGCTTCAGCGGCTGGCCAACGCGATCCGCCCCGCGCGCCTGTCCCATGATCTCGACACCGAGATCGACACCCATCTTCGCGAGCGCACCGACGATCTGATGGCCGAGGGGATGCCTCGCGGCGATGCGGAAGCGGAAGCGCGGCGGCGCTTCGGGAATCGCGGTGGGATGAAGGAACGCACCCGGGACGTCGACATCGTGGCGTGGTTGGGCGCGCTGCTCAGCGACGTGCGCCACGCCGCGCGGGCGCTTCGCGCCAATCCCGGCTTCACCGTCGTCGCCGTCCTCTCCCTTGCGCTCGGCATCGGCGCCAACACCGCGATTTTCTCGCTCATCGACGCCGTCATGCTCAAGTCGTTGCCGGTGCGCCACCCGGAGCAGCTGCTCAGGGTGACCATGGGCAAGGACGGTGGCGACTGGTTCACCAATCCCATCTGGGAACAGGTGCGCGCTCACCCCGAGGTGTATGCCAGTGCCCTCGCCTACGATCCGGCGCAATTCAATCTGGCTCGGAGTGGTGAGGCACGTCAGGTCGACGGCGAGTGGGTGAGCGGCGACTATTTCGACGCCCTCGGCGTGCCGGCGATCCTGGGCCGCACCATCGCGCGCAGCGATGACGTTCGCGGTTGCCCTGCCATCGTCGTACTCGGGTACGGTCTCTGGCAGACCGAATTCGGGGGCGCGCAGGATGTGATCGGCAAGAACCTCATGATCAGTTCCCAGCCGTTCACGGTGGTCGGCGTCGTTGGTGGCGCCTTCTTCGGGCTGGACGTCGGAACCCGGTCGCAGCTGTACGCCCCGATCTGCAGCGCGCCGGGCATCGGTGGTCCACCGGACGCTCTCGATCAACGTGGCTTCTGGTGGCTGCATATCATGGCTCGCGTTGCCGCCGGTGCGACCGTCGCCCAGACCGGCGCGCGATTTGCCGCGATTGCGCCGGCGGTCTTTCAGGCCACCGTGCCGACCCAGGGACCAGCCACGTACCTCGCGAGTTATCTCAAACGTCCGCTCGAAGTCATGCCGGCGGCCAACGGGTTCTCGGACCTGCGCCCGCAATACGCGGGCGCGCTCGGGGTGCTGATGGCTGTGGTGGCGCTGGTGCTGCTCATCGCCTGCGCGAATGTGGCCAACCTGCTGTTGGCGCGCGCGACGGTGCGACAGCATGAAGCGGCGGTCCGGCTGGCGCTCGGGGCAGGGCGCGGCCGGCTCATCCGGCTGATGCTCACCGAGGCGATCCTTCTTTCGTTGCTCGGTGCGGCGCTTGGCGTGATCTTCGCCGGCTGGGGCACGCGAGTGCTGATGGACCTCCTTGCGGCCGGCGACACCGCCACATGGCTCGATCTCGCCATCGATCGCCGGGTCCTTGCGTTCGCGACGGTCGTGGCGTTGCTCAGCGGCGTCCTCTTCGGTCTGGCGCCGGCGTGGCGCTCGGCACAGTCCGATCCGCAGGAAGCGCTCAAGTCGCAGGGCCGCAGCGTGGTCGGTCCGTCGCGCCGCGGAGCTGGCTGGGCGCTCGTGGGCGCGCAGGTCGCGCTTTCGTTCGTGCTGCTCACCGGCGCGGGCCTTCTGCTCAACTCCTTCCGGAATCTCACCAGCAGCCACGCGGGGTTCCAGCGCAGCGGCGTCCTCCTGGTCGACACCGAACTGAGCGACACCAATGCCACGCTTCCGGGCACCATCCTGGAACGACTGCGCGCGCTGCCGGGGGTTCGGGCCGCCGCCTTCTCCACGATGACACCGCTCGGCAACAGTGGTGAAATCACGGACCTTGTCGCCGACGGCTCTGACGCTGCCGGCAGGGCACCCACCCATTCCGGGGTCAACCACATCAGCCCAGGCTACTTCACCACCATGGGAACGCGATTGCTCCGCGGGCGTGATGTGGGGCCGGGCGACATCGCCGGGTCGCCGGCGGTGGCCATCATCACCACGAGCATGGCCCATCGGTTGTTCGGTTCCGCCGACCCGATCGGGAAGAGATTCCGGCAAGCAGGTGCCGATCAGGAAGGAGCTCCGATCGAGGTCATTGGCGTCGTCGAGGACACCAGGTTCGGCTCGCTGCGCGATAGCACCAGCATGATGATCTACGTGCCAGCCGCGCAGGTTCGTCACGCCCTTGGCGATTTCACCCTCGAGCTTCGCAGCGACGTTGCGCCGGCATCGCTCATCGCCGGCACCAAGCGTGTCATGGCCGAGCTGTCGCCGACGGCAACACTGACATTCACCACGTTGAGCGACCAGGTGGCGCGATCGCTGAGCCGGGATCGGCTGCTCGCCACACTCGCTGCCTTCTTCGGCGGCCTGGCACTTCTGCTTGCGCTGATCGGACTGTATGGCACGACGTCGTACAACGTCGCCCGGCGGAGGAACGAGATCGGCATCCGCATCGCGCTGGGAGCTGCGCGCGAGCGCGTGATCCGGATGGTGATCGGCGAGGTGAGCATCGTGGTGGTCGCCGGACTCGGGCTCGGGGCGGTGCTGGCACTGGCGGCGACGCGGCTGGTGGCGTCGTTTCTGTTCGGCCTCTCCGCGTCCGATCCGGCAACGTGGATCGGATCCGCCGGGGTCCTGCTCGGCGTCGCCTTGCTCGCGGGTGCCGTTCCGGCCTGGCGCGCTGCCCGGATGAACCCGATGGCGGCGTTGCGGGAGGAGTAGCGGCGGGAACTGAACGCCATTCGGCCGGGAGGATGCGGGTGCGCGACCGCATGCCCGGACCCTGGGCGCCGCTTCCGGCGGCCTGTCGGTATCACGACCTGGGCGCGCCCGGTCCCCGCGGCTTGCCCGGGCCGGTCGCGACGGACGCGGCGATGCCGATCGCCGCCCAGCCCAGTTCGCGCATGCGGCTGAGGAGTGCCACTGACGTGCCGAGCTTCGGGTCGAGCCCGACGCCCGCGAGGACGAGGGCGATGCCGCCCTCCTTGGCGCCCAGCTCGAACGGAACGAAGAACAGCACCAGCGTGACCAGCGACGTGATGTTGGCAATGACGAAACCCCGCAGCAGGCTGCCGCCGAGTCCCAGTCCATCCAGGATCACGACAAACTCCAGGGTCCCGACAATCCGTCCGGCCGATTCGGCGGCGAGCGCCCAGGCAAACTGGCCGGGCGAACGGTGCACCGCGCCCATCTCGTGATCGAGCAGCTGCAGCCGGGCACGGTACTTCTCCAGCGCGCGGCTGACCGCCGGAAGCGGCAGCAGGCGGTGGATCAGCGACACGCCGCGCTCGAAGACGCCGGCGCGATGCGAGGAGAACAGCAACACGGCGGCGGCCCCGATCACCACCGTCGACGCGCAGAGCAGGCCGATGATCCACGGTGTATGTGGCAGCACGAGGGCCGCCGGGATCATCGCGAGCAGCAGGACGACCAGGTGCGCGAGTCCCTGCAGCAGGCGGAACGACACCACCGAGCCCAGGGCGCGTGGGCGGCCGAGGAGCGGCGTCGCGCCGGCCATCTTGAACGGCTCGCCACCGAACGACAGCGCCGGCGTGGTGAAGTTCAGGGCCGCGCCGCTGATCGTCAGCAGGAATGCCCGGAAGAAGGTGAACCCCGGCGGGCGGTCCGGGATCAGCAACTGCCAGGCGCGCGCGCTGCACGCGTAGACAACACCCCAGATCACCATCAGCGGACCGACGACCCACAACGATTGCCGCAGTGTGTGCCAGAGCAGGCCCGGACCGCTGTAGATGACCAGCGAGACCAGCAGGGCGCCGCCGATGGCGAACGCCGCGAGGCGCAGGATCCGGTTCACCTGCTGCCCGGGTACGATGGCAAGTCCATGCCTATTAATAGCGGGTCGGAGTGCTCGCGCGCAGCGTGTCTCCGTGCGGTCACGGCTCGGTAACTCTCCGGACAACTGTCACGGTGCGGACAGGTGGCGCGTTCTAGCTTTGCACATGCGACGACTCTTCATGGCAGGGACCAGCCGGCTCACCGAGTGGTGGCCCGGTTTCGGGGGGCGCCTGCTCGACGCGTCCCTGCAGCCGCTGGTCCGGAGCGGCCTGCTCACAGCGCTGTTCGAGCGGCAGCTCGCGCCGGTGATGACGCGGGTGCGCAACTTCCGCCGATTCCTCGTGATCCCCGATCGGCACATCGGCGATGCGATCCTCGCACAAGCCGCCCTGACGGCGATCCGCGACTACTTCCCCGATGCGTCGGTCGATTTCATCGTCAATCGCACGGCGGCACCGGTCATCGAGGGCAACCGCGAGGCCACCCGGGTGCTGCCATTGTTCACCGGTGGCCGGCGCATTCCGGCGCCGGAACTGGACGCGCTGCGCCGCATCATCCGCGACGGTCGCTACGACCTCTGCATCGGGCTCGATGCCTTCGTCGATCCCCGCGATCTCTCCGACGGACCGCTGCCATTCATCAGCATCCGGTCGCATGGCCCGGCGATGCTCCACAACAACTGTTCGCACCCGGCGGTCGTCAACCACATCTGCGTCCAGGAATATCAGTTCGTGCGCGAGTTGCTCGGCATGGTGGCCGAGCCGGTTCGCCCGGGCGGCTTCGCCGGCGTCGAGACCCGATACTCGGACCGCGCGATTGCGGACGCGGCGCAGTTCCTGCGATCGGCGGGGATTTCCGGCTCGACACGGATGGTGATGTTCAACCCCGACGCCGCCTCGATCTACTGCATGATGCCGTTCGAATTCCAGGCGCCGCTGCTTGGCGCGGTGGTGCGCGATGCCCCGACCGACACGGTGGTGGTGCTCGGCGAGGGGCACACCGCCGCCGGCATCGGCCACCGGCTCCGCGCGGCGCTGCCGCCGAAGCTGCGGGAGCGGGTCCACCTCCTGCCGAGGGCCACGTCGCTGGGCGCCTACGGTGCGGTCGTCGACCGCGCCGACGTCTTCGTGAGTGCCGACACGGGACCCCTCCATCTGGCGGCTTCCCGCCGGGTGGCGCGCCACGGCGGCCACCGGTTCCGCAACGCCACGGCGGTGCTTTCGTGGTTCGGCGCCACGGTGCCGCGGATGTCGGGCTACGACTCGATGCAGCGCGGGTTCCTGCCGTCAAACCAGGAAGCGCCGTCGTGGTGCTACCAGGCGGGAAGCCGCTGCCGGAACATCACCTGCCTGGACAAGATGATGAAGACCTGCCGCACGGTGCGGTGTTTCGAGGAGGTCGATGTCGACGGACTGGCGGCGCAGGTCGTGGCGTACCTTCGCCACGGACGGCGCCGCCAGCTGCCGACGGTCTCGCTGCAATCGGCCTTGTGAGCCGGCGGTCGACGACGACTCGCTGATGGCGGCTTGTCACGCGCCGCGTCGGCCTCCTTCTTTCGCTCCATGCCATCCCTCGCGGCGGCGCTTCGCCGCATGCCGATCTTTGCCGACCTCGACGACAATGTGATCGAGCGCCTGGTGGCGCGCTGCGTGCCGCGCACCGTCGGGCCGGGGTTCGTGCTGTTCCGGGCCGGCGACCGGTGCGCCGGGCTCTATGTCGTGCTGGACGGGAGTGTACGGATCTTCCGGATGTCGCCCGACGGCAAGGAACAGACACTTGCCGTGGAAGGTCCTGGACGACCGGTCGCCGAACTGCCGCTCTTCGATGGCGGGCTGTATCCCGCGAGTGCCGCGACGACGGAACCGTCCCGACTGATGTTCCTCCCCCGGGGCGAATTCGAGCATGCCTTCCGCACCGATCCCGATGTGGCCGCCAGCGTGGTTCGTGCCCTCGGCGCGCGGCTCAGGCACATGGTGCAGCTGGTCGAGACGCTGGCGTTCCGTGACGTGGCGGCGCGGCTCGCGATGGTGCTCGCCGACTACGCCGAACGCACCGGCGTGGCGACCGCCGATGGCGTCACGCTCAAGCTCGACCGGACCCAGGAAGAGCTGGCGGCCGAGATCGGCACCGCCCGGGAATCGGTGTCGCGTGCGCTGCGCCAGCTGGCGGACCGGAAGCTCATCGTGACGCGGTCCGGCGCGCGGCTGGTGGTGGTCCCGCCGGCACAGCTTCGCGCGTGGGCGCGGGGCGGCGGGGACGGGGGCGGCGGCTGAGACTTCCGTCACAGCGGCGGCGGCGACCCGGCTCGAGATTCAGGTCATGACCGACGCTGACCGCCCCGACGCGACACCGCTGCCCGACTTCGATCCATTGACCGTGGTCGAGCTCGACGTGCGCGGCGACCTCCGCTCGGGCCGGGAGCCGTTGACGCGGATCCTTGCCGCCGCGGACGCCGTGCCGCCGGACGGCGTGCTGCACCTGCGGTCGCCGTTCTACCCGGCGCCGCTGGTCCGCCTCCTGGCGCAGCGGGGATTTTCACACCACAGCAAATCGTTCGGTGACGACGACTGGTCGACGTGGTTCTGGCGCGGCGACGCGGCTGCCATGGCGGCGCCACCTGTCGTGCGTGCGGCAGCAGCGGCACCGGCTGGCGTCATCGACCTGCGCGACCTTCCTCCGCCGGAACCCTTGTTCGCGATCCTCGATCGCATCGCAAGGGGGGACGCTCCGTTCGACGTGTTGCTCCCCTTCGATCCGCCGATCCTCGACGCCCTGTTGCAGTCGATGGGATGGCGGGCCGAGCGTATCGCGGGGGACACCAGCGGCACCCGGTTGCGGATCCAGCAGACATTCATCTCGAAGGAGTGATCACGATGCCCGACAACACCGAAGACCTGCGCGGCACCCGTCGCACATTCATCAAGGGGATCGGCGCCGGAGCGCTGGTCGGGGCGCTGGGCGGCATCGGTGCCGATCGGCTGCTGGCCGAAGGCGGCAAGGGGTCTGCCGGGGCGGCGATGGCGGCAAAGCCCGACACCGGCTCGGCGCCGGGTCCGCAGTACACCGTCACGTCCAAGCGGGTGGCCGCCGACCCGACCCGGCTGCCGCCGCCGATCACCCGGCGGACGCCGGCGCGGGTGGCCGTGACGCTGGAGGTCCAGGAAGTCGTCGCGGAAATCGAACCGGGAGTCGGCTTTGCCTACCTGACCTTCGGTGGCCAGGTGCCCGGGCCGATGATCCGCGTGCGCCAGGGCGACACGGTGCATGTCACGCTCGACAACCCGAAGACCAACGGCAACGTCCACAACGTCGATTTTCACGCCGTCTACGGCACCGGCGGCGGCGCCGGCACCATGATGGTGATGCCGGGCCAGTCGGCGTCGATCGAGTTCAAGGCGATGTACCCCGGGGCGTTCATCTACCACTGCGCCGTGCCGAACCTCGACTATCACATCAGCGCCGGGATGTTCGGCATGATTCTCGTCGAGCCACCCGAGGGGATGCCGCGGGTCGATCGCGAGTTCTATCTGGGCCAGAACGAGATCTATCTCACCGGCGAGGTGGGCACCAAGGGACTGCGGACGTTCGACTTTGCCGCGATGGTCGCCGAGAATCCGACCTACGTGTTGCTCAACGGCGAGAAGGCCTCACTCACCGCCGGCGTGCGGGGGGCGATGCAGGCCAAGCGTGACGAAACCGTGCGGGTCTTCTTCGTCTGCGGCGGGCCCAACCTGTCGAGTCATTTCCACCCGATCGGCAACGTCTGGAGCAAGGCGTGGCAGGCCGGCGCCCTGGCCAATCCTCCGCTGCGCTACATCCAGACGCTGGAGGTGCCGCCGGGAAGCTGCGGCGTCTTCGAGATGGAGCTGCCGGTGCCGCAGACCATCAAGCTGGTGGACCACGCCCTGTCGCGCGTGGTGACCAAGGGGATGGTCGGCGCCATCGAGGTGGTCGGTGCGCCGCGGCTCGACATCTTCAACCCGAGCCCGGGGCCGGTGGCGTAGGCGCTTCCAACCCTGGCGGGTGCAAGTGTCACTAAGTTGTGTGCGCTCATTCCGCTGAGCAGCACCTCTGGTGGAACATTCCCGCACGACCGGGTTGATCCCGTGCCCATGACGCAGTGACCGGCGGCGAAGACGCGTTTCGAGCACTCTACCGGGCGCATACCCCGGCGCTCTACGCGCTGGCGTTGCGCCTGACGGGGAGCGACCAGCACGAGGCCGAAGACCTTGTCCAGGAGACCTGGGTTCGCGCGACCCGCAGGATGTCGGCGTTTCGCGGCGAGTCGGCGCTGCGCACCTGGCTCTGTGGCGTGCTGGTCAACGTCCGCCGCGAGCGGATCCGGTCGGCGTGGCGGATGGTCGACGCGCCCGACGTCGAACCCGCGGTCGCGCCCAGGGATGACGTGGCGTTCGACCTCGAGCGCGCCATCGCCGCCCTTCCGGTCGGCGCGCGCGACATCTTCGTGCTGTACGATGTCTACGGCTATGCGCACCGCGAGATCGCCGCAATGCTCGGCGTCGTCGAAGGCACGTCGAAGAGCCAGTTGGCGCGCGCCCGGGCGCTGCTTCGCAAGGCACTGCATCCCGACGAGGCTCAACCATGAGCGAACTTCCCGACGACATCAGACGTGCGCTGGCCGAGTTGCCGCGGGAGCTGCCGCCCGATCCCACGCTCGAGGAACGGGTTGTTCGCGCTGCGCTGGGGCGCCGTCGCCACTGGATGTGGCTCGGTGCGGTCGTCGCCACCGCGGCGGCGGCGATGCTCGTGGTGACCCACCCGTGGTCGGGTGCTCGCGCCACCGGCCAACGGTACGTGCTCCTGCTGTCGCCGGGCCCGGCCTACCTCGCCCCGCCGCCGGGCCAGCTTGACGAGCGGCGGGCCGAGTACGCCCGCTGGGCGGACAGCCTGGCCCGCCTCGGCAAGCTCGACGTGGGCGGCCATCTCGAGCCACCCGGCGATGTCGTCGACGGCCTGTTCATCATCCGGGCGGCAAACGACTCCGACGCCGCCCGGATCGCCGCGAGCTGCCCCCACATCAAGTATCGGGGGCGCATCGAGGTGCGGCGGTTCGTCGAGTGAGCGGGGCTGCCGGCCGCGCGCCCTGATCGCCTCGCGTCACGCCGCGGTCGGGATCAGTGATGGCTCGATTCCGACCCGGCCACGGCTGTTCCGTCCGACCACTGACCGACGGCAACGTTGAACTCGATCACCGGCGCCGGGTCCCAGGAGACGAAATAGTCAGGCTCGTCATGTAACACGCCGTCGCGGGGAAGTTCGAACATCACGTGGGCCAGATTGTGGTCGCCGCGATCGGTGAGGTACGCTTCCTTGGACATCATGTAGGCCATGGAACCCAACGCTGGAGGACCCAGCTCCTTCCTGGCGACGGCGGTCCTGATGGCGGCAGTGATCTGGGCCTTGGAGGCGCCGGCCAAAGCCATCCCGGTCTGCTTCACGGCATAGGGCCAGAGCGACCGCGCGGCGGGCGGGTTGTAGCAGATCGGGCTGCGGTTCTTCGGATTCCAGAATTCCGGGTTGGTCAACGGCCCCGCAAACGCCCGGCCCACCACGCAGAGGAAGCCGTTGCTGCCCTTGACGGCAACTTCGAAGTTCTTCTGGCCCAGCACCATGATCTCGGCGTCGCGGGATATTGCCGGCGGGGCCGCGGTGCGTGCCATGGCAATCTCGGCATCGCGGTCCATGCGGTACTGCGCGATCGGTGCCATGCGGGGATAGGGTGATGCGGCGTCCTGCGCCTGGATCGGCGGCACGGCGACGAGCATCGCGACCAGGACGACGTTTGCGCAGCCGAACATTCTGCAGGTGTTTCCCATTGACTGCCTCCGGTTCGAGTCGAATTCGCCCGCACTGCGGCCGCCGCGGTGACGGTGGCCCGTGGAGATGGGTGGCGTGGGGGGCGTCGATGGTTGGAATGGGTGTGGGGTGGGACTGCCGTTCGGGGGCGGCTCTGCGTAGGGACTCACGCGGCTCGGAATGGGGGCAACGAAAAGTCCCACCTGCCGTGCGATGGCGGATGGGACAAGCACTTGGAATCAGTGGGCCCGGCGGGATTCGAACCCACGACCTCTTGCTCCGGAGGCAAGCGCTCTATCCAGCTGAGCTACGGACCCGTTCCCCATTCCTGCAGGGCACCTAATATGGTCGAATCCCCCCGCCCAGACTAGCTCCCGGGCCGCAACGCCCGCTGCAGCCGGTCCAGCACTGCCGCACTGGAATCCGCCGTCACCACCGCGGAATCGCCGAACACCATCCACCGCTGCTGTGCCGCCGTGTACCGCGGCCATGGCACCGTCCCTCGCGCGTCCCCGCCCGCGGTCGCGGGACACGCCGGCACCCCGTTCTCGGCAAAGCTGACCCAGCACCGGTGCACCACCGCCGCAACCGCCCGGTCCTCGGCGGAGACGAACGGCGTGTCCCAGGCCTCGAAGACGAACGGCAGCTCGAAGCCGTGCGCCACCCCAGGCGCCCGGCGCCGCAGCACGGTCATCACGTAGTCAAAGCGGTAGAGCCAGGTCGGCGCATCGCGGTGCAGCGCGATCCACCGCGACGGCCCGGCAAAGTAGCCGTCGCGGAACGCGAGCCGCGCCAGGCCGTCGTCGGTCCGGGCGGCGTCGCCGTACGCCGCGCGCAGCGAGTCGCGCAGCGCCGCCGGAATGAGCGGAAAGATCCGGTCCAGCGCCATGCCCGGCGTGAGGATCGAGCCCTCGTTGCTGTTGGTGCCGATGATGAGCGGTACCGGTGCGGCGCGCCCCGCGGCAATTGCGTCCAGCGGCGACTCGGTCAGCAACCTGCCGTCCACCACCGGATCGGTGATTCCACCGCCCGTCGCTGCCAGGACGGTGTCGAGCGGCAACGCGCGCAACGCCTCGGCGGAGACATCGCCGCGCAACCCCATCGCGGCGGCGGCGTGCACGCCGGTGGCTTCGGCTTCGGCAAGCGAGGCATTCTCTCCCCAACCACCGCCGCCCGATTCGATGATCGCCTTCTGGAACAGCCCCCGCGCCAGCGGCGACGCCAGCAGTGCCCGGATGTCCTCGCCGCCCGCCGACTCACCGAAGACGGTGACGTTCGACGTGTCGCCGCCGAACGCCGCGATGTTGTGCCGCACCCATCGGAGCGCCGCAAGTTGATCGAGCACGCCATAGTTGGCGGTCGGTTCGCTGCCCGCGTCGCGGGTCAGCGCCGGGTGGGCGAAGAAGCCGAGCAGGCCGAGCCGGTAGTTGAACGACACCAGCACGATGCCGTCGCGGGCAAACGACGAACCGTCATAGAGTGGACGTGACGCGGTTCCCTCGTCGTTGCCGCCGCCGTGGATCCACACCATCACCGGGTGCCTTTCCGACAACCCGGCCGGCGCCCAGACGTTGAGGCCGAGACAATCTTCGCTGATGGTTGCCACCCTGGTGCCTGGCGGCACGCCGCGGATCGGCAGCGGTTGCGGGCACGACGCGGTGTAGTCGGCGGCCTCGCGCGCTCCCTTCCACGGTGCCACCGGTTGTGGCGCGCGCCAGCGATTGGCGCCCACCGGCGGCGCGGCGTAGGGAATGCCGAGGAACTTCGCGACGCCGCTGTCGGCGGTGCCGACCACTTCGCCGCCGGTGACCCGGACCCGTGGAGTCGACTGCTGCGCATTGGCAACATGCAGCGGTGCGGTGATGAGCATCGCTGTCACGCTGAGCGTTGATGTCGCGCCGAGGGTTGATGTCATTCCGAGCGAAGCGAGGAATCTCAATGCCGGCTCCTGGCAGGTTGTTGCAGCGTCTCCGGCGGTGGGGCGGGCGAGAGGGCCTCGCAGCGACGCCATGCGACTAGCAATCTTGACGCTCGAGTCGCGCCCCGCGACCCCTCACGCCTCCGCGCCGCGCGTCAGCCCGTCGTCCGTGGTCGGTGCGGCACCCGGACCGATGACCCGCGTGAAGCGCAGCAGCGGCGCCATCGTCAACCCGTTGATCAGGATGCTCAGGATCACCACGCCGAACGTCATGGTGACCACCAGGCTGCGTCCCGGGAAGTCGTCGGGGAGGCTCAGCGCCAGCACCATCGACAACCCGCCGCGAAGGCCGCCCCAGATGATCGCCGGCATCCACGACGGGGGCACCCGCTCGCTCGTGAAGCTCAGCCCGCCGGCCACCGTGCCCACCACCAGCACCCGCGAGACGAGTCCCGCGAGGTACGCCGCCCCGATGAGCGGAAAGGCATTGCCCAGCGCCTTGACGTGGATCTCCATGCCGATCAGCAGGAAGATGATGGAGTTGAGCAGGAAGGCGATGTAGCCCCAGAACGACCGCACCGCGAGTCGCGTGCTGAGCGACATGCCGATCGACTCGCCGTAGGTGCCGCAGAGCATCCCGGCCGCGACGGTGGCGATCACCCCCGAGCCACCCAGCTGGTCAGCGACGGCGAACGAGCCGTAGGCGGCGATGAAGGTGAGGGTGATCTCCACCATCGCGTCGTGGATGCGCCGCATGAGCTGTGAGGTGATCCAGCCGAAGATGATGCCGACCACGGCGCCGATGCCGACCACCTCGAGGAACTCCAGCACCACACCGCCCACGCCGATCGTTGCCCCCGCGGTGAGGGTGAGGATCAACGAGAAGAAGACGATGCCGGTGCCGTCGTTGAGGAGGCTCTCGCCTTCGAGGAGGACGTTGAGTCGGGCCGGCGCCCCCATCGAGCGGAGCAGCGCCACCACCGCGATCGGGTCGGTCGCGGCGACCGCGCCGCCGAAGACCAGCGCGCTCTTCCAGCCGAACGCCGCGTCGGGGGCGAGGAAGGTGGCGAGGGCCACGGTCAGCGTCGCGGTCAGCGCGATTCCCGCCACGACGCCCGGCACCGCCAGCGAGAGGATCGCCAGGCGGTTCTTGCGGAACTCCGCGTACGGCATCTGGTACGCCGCCTCGAACACCAGCCCGGGAAGGAAGACGCCGAAGAGCAGGTCGTGGGTGAGGTGCGGCGCCTGGAGGACGTTGAGCGAGCCGAGGACCACGCCCGCCACCACCAGGCCGACGGTGTAGGGGAAGGCGAGGCGGCGCGCCACGATCGCGACCGCGGTGGCGATCACGATCATGACGATGAGGACATTGGTGACGTGCATCGCCATCCCTCACCGGGTGTGGGGTTGCACCGCGCTTTCGCCCAGCAGCACCGACGGGGTCGGTTCCTTGCGGGCCATGAGATGGAATGCGTCGACCGCGTTGATCTTGAGGTGCCGCACCATCTCGTCGAGGTCGTCGGTGATCAGGAAGAGCCGCAGGTCTCCGGGCGAGATCGACCCGGCCTGCTTCATCTGCTCGAGAAAGACCCGCAACGGCTCCCAGTAGGTGGTGCCGATCATCACCACCGGGAACGCTTCCACCTTCTTGTTCTGGATCAGCACCAGCGCTTCGAACAGTTCGTCCATTGTTCCCATGCCGCCGGGCATCGCGACGAACGCATAAGAGTACTTGAAGAGCAGCACTTTGCGAACAAAGAAGTGCTCGCAGGTGACATAGCGGTCGAGGTAGGGATTGGGGTGCTGCTCGCGCGACAGCTCGATGTTGCATCCCACCGAGCGGCCGCCGGCCTCACGGGCGCCGCGATTGGCGGCCTCCATCAGCCCGGGCCCGCCGCCGGTCATGACGGTGAACCCCATTCGCGCCAGCCGCCCGCCCACCTGCCGGCCGATCTCGTAATAGGGATTCCCCTCGCCGAAACGGGCCGACCCGAAGACCGTGACGCAGGGTCCGACGAAGTGGAGGCCGCGGAAGCCGCGCAGGAAGTCGCGGATGGTCCGCATCAGGAGCCAGAACTCCTTGCGCCGCGAGTGCGGCCCCTGGAGCATGGCGATGTCGCCGGTAGCGGCGGCCGGGGAGCCCGGCATGGCGGAAGGTTCGAGGTCGGTTGGCACGCCAGAGGATCACCAACCCCGGCGGGCGTGTCAATGCGCCGGGCCGGACGGCGCTTGCTCCACAACGGAACGGGCGCCATGTTCCGTGCCTCACTCCAATGGAGGCTCGATGCGCACGTCCGTCATCGCCCTGGCGCTCTCCTGCGCCGTGGTCTCGCTGGCGCAGGCGCAGGACCCGGGGATGGCGGTCCGTCCCTTCGACAAGAAGACCGGTGGCAGCAAGAACATGCACCTGCTGGCGCACGTGGTGACGCATCCGAAGCAGGCGTGGATGCTGTCCGATGTGGAGATGGAGCAGGACCCGGGCCGCCCGTACGTCTACGCGTCCGGCTTCACCAACAACGACTTCCAGATCTACGACGTGAAGGATCCGTCGCATCCCCGGAAGATCTACGACTGGAGCATCGAGAACCCCGAACTGCACCGCGGCATCGGGGCGATGGACCCGAAGTACTTCCAGATCGGCAATCGCTACTACTTTGCCCAGACCTACCAGTTCATGCAGGGCAGCCCCGACACCGACCTCGGCGCGATCATCTTCGACGTCACCGGACTGCCGGACACGTCGAAGGTGCGAGAGGTGGCGCGGATCCGGTATCCCCAGGCCCCGGGCGGGTTCCACAATTCCTACGCCTACAAGCACTCCGACGGACGGGTGCTCTACGTCGTGACGGTCAACCAGTCCAAGGCGATCATCTATGACCTCGACAAGGTGGTCAGCGGCGCGCCGGAGAGCAGCTGGATCGTGGGCGAGATCCCCAACCCGACGCCGTTCCAGCAGATCGGCGCCGGCAGCTATCACGATTTCTACATCGGCTACGACCCCGGCACCCACCAGGACAAGTTCTACGGCGCCGGCCTGGGCGGCTACTCGGTGTGGGACATCACGCACCCCGAATCACCGAAGGAACTGTTCACCATCACCGGGCTGGGGCTCGACATCTCGCATACTTTCACGCCCTCGCCCGACGGGCACTACGCGGTGACCGAGACCGAGTATGAGTACACGCCGCTCAAGATCTGGGACCTCTCGGCGGCGCAGTCGGGGAAGGCGAAGAACCTCGACACGCCGATTGCCGGCTGGACCGCCGACTGGCGCGACCTGGCGCACAACCACGAGGTCCGCTGGCCCTATGTGTTCGTCTCGGCGTACGAGGACGGACTGCAGGTGTTCGACCTCAAGGATCCCACCGCGCCGCACACCGATGGGTACTACTACACCTGCATGTGCACCCACCTGCACGGCTTCGGTGGCAGCCCCAACAACGGTTGGGAGAGCACCGTCAGCGTGGAGCAGGGGGCGTTCGGCGTCGACGTGCGGAACTACGACGGGCTGATCGCACTCTCCGACATGCGCACCGGCCTGTGGCTGTTCCGGATGGACGGCTTCAAGGGATGGGACGGCAAGGCAGACGGCCAGCCCGACATCTCGAGCGTGCAGGACTTTGCCCACGGTCCGGTCGCCGCGGCGGCTTCGGGAATGGGCCAGCGGTGACGGCCAGGTGAACCACCTCCGCCGCGCGCTCTGCGGGGTGCTCGTCGTCACGGCGGCGCCGGCGACGTTGCTGGCGCAGCTGCCCGGGATGAGCGGCGGCGGAGGCGGTGATGTCGTGGCGGGGCCGGCGGGAAGTCCGTGGGAGATGCCGCTCTTCGCCGCCCCCGCCGCGGCGCGCGCGTCGGGGTTTGCCAGGCTGGTGTACGCCGCGTCGCCGTTCGGCGTCGCGGTGACCGCCGACGGGCGGGCGCGCTACGACGTGCAGGTCACCACGAAGAACCTGCCGAGTCCGGAATCGATCGGCCCGTTCCACGCCTTCGTGATCTGGGCGGTCACCCCCGATCTTGCCGACTGGCGACGGCTCGGCGTGCTGGGGAAAGACACCACCACGGTCGGCGAGATCGACTGGAACAAGTTCCTGCTGGTGATCCAGGCGGCGCCCGACAGCGCATCGACGTCGCACGCCGGTCCGACGGTGTTGCACGGCACGTCGCCGAGCGGGTGGCTGCAGACCTTCATGTCGCATCCGATGTTCCGGGGAATGGCCTGGGGCGGATGACGCCGGCCGGCAGACGGATTCTGGCATTGCTGGTGCTGCTTCCCGCGCTGCTCGCCGCGCAGCAGCCGGCGGGAAAGCCGCCGATGGCGTCCGACAGCACCATGATGATGTCGATGCCGGGAATGTCCGACACCGGCAGCATGGGCATGCCGATCCCGATGCCGAAGAACATGGTGATGCTCCCCGGGCTGAAGGGCCTGCTCCCCGACGTCACCCCATTTCTTCCCGGTGCTGGCCTCGACCCGGCCACGCTGCCGTTGGCGCGGCCCAGCGAGGTGGTGCGGCTCCGGAACGGCGACACGCTCGACCTCACCGCGCGGATGGTGCGCCGCATCATCAAGAGCGACACCTTCGTGATGTACGGCTTCAACGGCCAGGTCCCCGGCCCGATGATCAGCGTGCCGCAGAACGCCACCATCGTGGTGCGCTATCACAACGCGATCGACCTGCCCACCACGGTGCATTGGCACGGCCTCCGACAGGACAACCGCAACGACGGCGTCCCCGGAGTCACCCAGGATCCGGTGCCGCCCGGCGGCGATTTCGTCTACCATGTCCATTTCCCCGACGCCGGCATCTACTGGTACCACCCGCACGTGCGGGAGGACATCGAGCAGGCGATGGGGTTGTTCGGCAACATGATGGTGAACTCGCCCGAGCCCGACTACTACAACCCGGTCAACGCGGAACAGGTGCTGATCCTCGACGACCTGCTGATCAACGACGACACGTTGATTCCGTTCGGCAAGGAGGGGCCCGACTTCTCGCTGATGGGGCGGCTTGGCAACGTGCTGCTGGTCAACGGCGAACCGGACTATCACCTGCACGTGCACCAGGGCGACGTGGTACGCTTCTTCTTCACCAACACCGCCAGTTCGCGGACCTACAACGTCTCGTTTGGCGGTGCGCCGATCAAGGTGGTGGCGTCCGACGTGAGCCGGTTCGAGCACGAGGCGATGGTGCCGAGCGTGGTGATCGCGCCGGCGGAGCGGTATGTGGTGGAGGTGAAGTTCGACCGCCCCGGAACGTATCCGCTGCTCAACGCGGTGCAGGGGATCAATCACTACTTCGGCGAGTTCCTTCCCGAGGTCGACACCATGGGCACCATCACCGTCGACCCGACGCCGGCCTCGCCCAGCTACGCGGCGCAGTTCGCCACGTTGCGGACCAACGCCGAGGTGGTGAACGACATTGCGAAGTACCGGCCATACTTCGCCAAGCCGCCCGACCGGAAGTTCACGCTGACGGTCCAGGCCACCGGGCTGCCGCTCGCCACCGTGCAGTTCATGAGCATCGACACGGCCTACTTCGCGCCGGTGGAGTGGGTCGACGGGATGCCGATGATGAACTGGCTGTCGAGCAGCAAGCAGGTGCGCTGGATCATCCGCGACGACGCCACCGGCAAGGAGAACATGGACATCGACTGGCACGTCAAGCAGGGGTCGGTGGTCAAGCTCGAGCTGTTCAACGACCCGCGCTCGTTCCATCCGATGCAGCATCCGATCCATCTCCACGGGCAGCGGATGCTGGTGATCTCCCGCGACGGCGTGCCGCACACCGACCTGGTCTGGAAGGACACCGTCATCATTCCCGTGGGGCAGACGGTCGACCTGCTGATCGACGCATCCAATCCGGGGGCCTGGATGCTGCATTGCCACATCGCCGAGCATCTCGGCAGCGGGATGATGACCGTGCTGCACGTCGACAGTCTCTAGGCGTCGGCTGCGGTCCGGCCGGCGTTTCGGGATCGCTGGTCGACGGGTGCGCGGGTCGGGCTCCGGCGGCGTGCGGGGGGCGCGACGGGGCCTCTGGCTCCGAACTTCGCGCCGCCAGCGACTGGCCCTCCGATGGCGTTTCGAACTCCGGCGGCGCGAAGTTACCTCCGCTGCGAGGCCCCGTCGCGCCCCCCGCTCCGCGCCGAAGGGGAGGGCGGCAGGACGTGACGGGCTGGCCCTCCGGTGGACGGTTGCCGACAAGAGCGCTGACGGGCTGGCCCTCCGGTGGACGGTTGCCGACAGAGCGCTGACGGGCTGGCCCTCCGGTGGTTAGTCGACATTCGAGGAGTCTCACATGACTGCGCAGAAGATTGCCACCTTCCTCTGGTTCGACGCCGCTGCTGAAGAGGCGGCGCGGTTCTACGTCTCGCTCTTTCCCGATTCGCACATCGACAAGGTGGTGCGCTCGACGCTCGACACGCCCGGGGCGCCGGTCGGCAAGGTGCTCACCGTCGAGTTCACCCTGGCCGGCCAGCGCTACGTGGCCATGAACGGCGGCCCCGGCTTCCCCTTTACCGAGGCGATTTCGCTACAGGTCAACTGCGCTGATCAGGCCGAAGTGGACCACCTCTGGGCGGCCTTCAGCGATGGCGGCACGCCGGTGCAGTGTGGCTGGATCAAGGACCGCTACGGTCTCTGCTGGCAGGTCACGCCGGTCCGGCTGATGCAATTGATCGCCGATCCCGACGCCGATCGTGCCCGGCGGGCGATGGAGGCGATGATGAACATGGTGAAAATCGACATCGCCGCACTGGAGCGGGCGGCGGACGGGACATAGCCGGGCGGGTGGTAACGCCGGACGGCATGGTCCGGGCAGCGCACGATTTCCCTGCGCGCCCTTCATGAACATCCCTTCACAAAAGCGTCATCATCTCCTCACAACCAACGTTCTAGATAACGCCCATACCTCTCAGCGCGTTGGAGCCACACATCGTGAGCCAGGACGTATCCAGGGCGGCGCCGCCGGAGGCCGAGGAGGCCAATGGCATCGGTCGACGTCGTTTCCTGCGCTGGGTGAGCGGCATCGGGTCGGCGGTCATCGGTGTCCTGGTCGGCGTCCCGGTCATCCGTTCGTTCCTCTCGCCCGCCCTCGGCAAGACCAAGCCTTCCCGCTGGATCAAGGTGGCCGAAGACATCGCCCTGATCGATCTCGGGGTGCCGGTGCGGGCCGGATTCGTCCAGGACGAGAGTGACGCCTGGGTCGAGGCCCAGGTGGAGGAAGCCGTCTGGCTCTACACCGACGACGGCGAGAAGTTCAAGGCCTACAACTCGCACTGCACCCACCTCGGCTGCAGCTACGGCTACGACAAGGCGTCGAACACGTTCCTCTGCCCCTGTCACCGCGGGCAGTTCGACGTGAAGACCGGCGCGGTGCTGGCCGGTCCGCCGCCCCGCCCGCTCGACACACTGCCGGTGGAGATCCGCGACAGTGCCGTCTTTGTCGACTACACCAACTTCCGCCCCGGCGTGCCGCAGAAAGTGAGCGCCTAGCATGGGAGCGATGCGGCGGTGGCTGGACGAGCGGATCGACCTGGCGTCGCTCCGCGAGGAGTTGGTCGACCGCAAGATGCCGGGTGGGCTGACCTGGTGGCATACCCTCGGCAGCGCCACGCTGGCGGTCTTCGTGGTGCAGATCGTGACCGGGGTGGTCCTGGCGATGTACTACGCGCCGTCGCCCGATCACGCCTACGACAGTGTCCGGTACATCGAGCACACCGTCGTCAGCGGCGCGTTGCTCCGTGGCATCCACCATTGGGGCGCATCGGCGATGATCGTGCTGGTGTGTGCCCACATGGTCCGGGTGTTCAGCATGGGCGCCTACAAGTACCCGCGCGAGATCAACTGGCTGCTCGGCGTCGGCTTGTTGTTCGTGGTGCTCGGATTCGGCTTTACCGGGTACCTGCTGCCCTGGGACCAGAAGGCGTACTGGGCCACGCAGGTCGGGACGAACATCGCCGGCACCACGCCGCTGGTCGGCGGAACGCTGAGCACGCTGTTGCGCGGCGGGGCGCAACTCGGCGCCGCCACGTTGACGCGGTTCTACGCCCTGCACGTGCTGCTGTTTCCGATCCTGCTCGGCGTCTTCGCCCTGCTCCACCTGGCGCTGGTGATCCGGCAGGGGATCGCGCCGCGGACACCCGTTCTCGACACCGACGCGCCGCGGCGCACCACCGATCCGGCCTACCCCGCCTACTACCGCGAGCGCTATGCCCGGAGCAAGGGCGCCGGCGTCCGGTTCTGGCCCGACATCATCGCCAAGGACATCGTGGTGGCCGCGCTGGTGGTGGTGGTGCTGGTGCTGCTGGCGCACTTTGCCGGTGCCGGCCTCGAGGCGCCGGCGGACCCCACCGACACGCAATACGTTCCGCGTCCCGAGTGGTACTTCCTGCCGTTCTTCCAGCTGCTGAAGCTGGTGCCCGGTTCGCTCGAGAGCGCGGTGGCCGTGGGCGTGCCGGCGGCGCTGGTGGTGGTGCTGGTGGCGCTGCCGTTCTTCGATCGCGGCAGCATGCGCTCGCTCTGGCACCGGCCGGTGGCGGCCGGCAGCCTGGGCGTGCTGCTGGGCGGCGTGGCGTTGCTGTTCGGGGCCGCGCTGCGCAGCGCCCCGCCGCCGTCGTCGGTCAACGAACTGGGCGCACCGCTCAACGAGATGCAGCTCGCCGGTCGCACGCTGTTCAAGGCCCACAGCTGCACGTCGTGTCACGCCCTGGGCGACCTGAAGCCCGACACCAGCAGCGGCGCGATTCCCAACGCCCCCGACCTCACCGAGGTCGGGCTGCGTCATTCCGCGGCCTGGATGCACAGCTTCATCGAAGATCCGGGCCGGTTCCATCCCGATTCCAGGATGCCCACGTTCGGGCCGCCGAAGTTGACCCACCAGGAAATCGAGGACATTGCGCAGTACCTCTCGTCGCTCCGTGGCAGGAACTGGGCGACGGCCAAGCCTGAAATCCACGACACGTTTCCCCCGCCCGTGAAGCGAACGGAGAACCCGTGAAGACGCGGTACGTCATTCTCGGCCTGGCCCTGCTCGGTGCCGGCGCGGTGCAACGCGCCGCCGCCCAGGCGCCCGACGGCAAGACCCTGTATGAGGCCAATTGCAAGAAATGCCACGGCGTGCTGGGCCGGCCGCCGAAGATGATCAAGGACCAGTACCCGAAAGTGGCGACGTTCGATTCGGCGTTCATCGTTCACCACAGTCAGGACTCGATCGTCACGATCCTGACCCGGGGAAAGGGCGAGAACATGAAGTCGTTCAAGGGCAAGCTGAGCCTCGCCGAAATGCGGGCCGTGGCGACGTACGTCCACGAACTTGCCACCCGGCCTCATCCGTGAATCACCGCTGTCGTCACCACCGGAGCGGGAGCGGCGTGCTGAACGCCGCTGACGCCGTTCCGGCCCGGCCGGGCGCCGATCGCGCTCGCGGCATCGGAGACGTATCCGCCGACCCCCGCCACCCGACCGATCATCCGTTTCCGGAGGCGTTATGCCAATGTTGATGCTGCTGCGGGGTGGGCTTCCCGCGTTATCGGCGCTTGCCGCGCTCCATTCGGGGCCGACGACCGGGTCCCCGGCAACACTGGTGCGCCGCTACGAACGCGACCTCGGCGTCGCGGCGGTGCACGCCGCCATTCCGAGCTTTTCCCGGGAAACGGGGCTGCCATGCAGCGCCTGCCACACCACCTTCCCGCAACTCAACGCGTTTGGCCGCGCGTTCAAGATGAACGGTTACACGCTGACCGATTCGCAGGTGGTCAGCGACAGCGAGGGCGGCAAGCGGGAAACGCTGCGCCTCGACCTGATCCCGGCGCTGTCGGCAATGGTGCAGACGTCGATCTCGCAGGTTCGCACGGCCGTGCCGGAGACGCAGAACGGCGCCGTGCAATTCCCCCAGCAGTTGAGCCTCTTCCTGGGTGGCGCGATCACGCCCCGTCTCGGCACGTTCGTGCAAGTGACCTACGATCCCGCCGACGGCGGGATTGCGATGGACAACGCCGAGGTGCGCTACGCCGACCGCACCGCCCTCGGTTCGCGATCGCTGGTGTACGGATTCACGCTCAACAACAATCCCACCATGCAGGATGTCTGGAACACGGTGCCGGCCTGGGGATTCCCCTATGCCGCTTCGGCGGTGGCACCGGCTCCGGCCGCGGGCGTGCTGCTCGACGGCGCGCTCGGCCAGCAGGTGGCGGGACTCGGGGCCTATGCCCTGCTCGGCAGCCGGCTCTACGGTGAGTTCAGTGCCTACCGCAGCGCCTTCCAGGGCGGCCCCAACCCTCCCGACGCCACCGCGAGCAACGTCGTTCACGGTGCCGCGCCCTACTGGCGGGCGTTCTACCAGGTCCCGATCGGCGCCCAGACGCTCATGATCGGCACCCTCGGCATGAACGCGGCGCTCTACCCGCAGGGTGTGACCGGGCTCGACAACCAGTTCACCGATGTCGGCTTCGACGCGCAATACGAACGGAGCATCGGCGGCGGGACGCTGACGGCGCACGGGCTCTGGATGCACGAGCGGCAGTCGCTCAGCGCCGATGTGGCGTCCGGCGCGGCGGCGAATACGGTGAACACGCTGCGCACCGTCCGGTTCGATGCGTCAGTCTACAGCCGCACCCGTCTCGGCCTGACGGCGGGCTATTTCGCCACGACCGGGACCGCCGATGCGCTCCGCTACCCGGCCGGTGACATCGATGGCAGCGCCACCGGAAGCCCGGACAGCCAGGGATTCATCGCCGAAGTGTCGGCGCTCCCGTGGCAGAACACGCGGTTCGAACTGCAGTACGTCGGATACACGAAGTTCAATGGCGCGTCGCTCAACTACGACGGCTCGGGGCGCAACGCCAAGGACAACAACACGGTGTACCTGCTGGTATGGATGGCGTTCTGAGCCTGAAGGAGAACCGGTGACGCCGCCGAACCTGCCGCCAATCATCCAGGGCGGAATGGGGATCGGGGTGTCCGATTGGCGGCTGGCCCGCGCCGTCTCGCGCCGGGGGCAGCTGGGCGTCGTCTCCGGCACCGCCATCGACTCGGTGCTGGTGCGACGCCTGCAGGACGGCGACCCCGGTGGCGACGTGCGCCGGGCGATGGCCGCGTTTCCGATCCCTCGCGTCGCCGACCTGGTGCTTGACCGCTACTTCAACGCCGCCGGCCGGCCCCCGGGGGCGCCTTACGAACTGCTGTCGATGTATCGTCACGTGGCGCGGCAGACGCGGCAGGCCATCACGATGCTCGCCGCCTTCGTCGAGGTGCACCTTGCCCGCGAAGGTCACGACGGCCTGGTCGGGATCAATCTCCTCACCAAAGTGCAGCGACCCAACCTGGCGACACTCTACGGCGCGATGCTTGCCGGGGTCCACGTCGTCCTGATGGGCGCCGGTATTCCCCGCGAAATCCCCGGCGTGCTCACCGCGTTCGCCAACCACCAGCCGGCGTTGCTGCGGCTGGAGCTGGCCGGGGCCGCATCGGACGACGTGGTGCGGCTCGAGCTCGACCCTGCGGTGTTCTGGTATGCCCCGCCGCCGCCGCTGACCCGGCCGGCGTTCCTGGCGATCGTCGCGAGCAATTCGCTGGCGACGATGCTGGTGCGCAAGGGCGGCGGCGGGATCGACGGCCTGGTCATCGAGGGGCCGACCGCCGGGGGCCACAACGCCCCGCCGCGCGGCGACCCGGAGTTCAATCCCCGCGGCGAGCCACGCTATGGCGAGCGCGACGCGGTCGACCTCGACAAGATCCGTGAGCTCGGCGTGCCGTTCTGGGTGGCGGGTGGCGCGGGGTCGCCAGAGGCGTTGCGGGCGGCGCGCGCGGCGGGAGCAGCGGGAATCCAGGTCGGGACGCTCTTTGCGTACAGCGACGAATCGGGACTCCGCGACGACCTGAAACAGGTGGTGCTGTCGCGCGTCGCCCGGGGCGAGGTCGACGTCTTCACCGATCCGCTCGCGTCGCCGACCGGCTACCCGTTCAAGGTGGTGCGGTGGCCCGGCGCGCCGGACACCGAGGCGAGGACGCGCATCTGCGACCTGGGATACCTGCGCGTCGCCGTGCGGAACAGCGCCGGCCGGATCGAGTACCGTTGCGCCGCCGAGCCGGTGGACGCGTTCGTCGCCAAGGGAGGCGACGAGGCAGAGACTGTCGGCCGCCGCTGCCTCTGCAACGCGCTGATGGCCAACATCGGACTCGCCCAGGTGCGGGACGATGGCGTCGAGGAGCCGCCGCTGCTCACCAGTGGTGACGACCTCAAGGAAATGGCGCGGTTCCTGGCCGGCCGGACGCGCTATTCGGCAGGTGACGTGGTGGATTACCTGGAGGGATAGCAGCGGGTCGTGAGCCGTGACGCCGTAAGGGTCAGCCCGTCGCGCCCCCGGTTGTCACACGGTTGCCACCTCCCCTCGCGCAAAGCCGTCGTTCCGGCAAGGTAGATTCGGGTGTCCCTCGCGCCGGATACCCGCGATGTCGCCTGCCACCACGCTCCGCCACGCCGTTCGCCGACTGCGCCGAGCGCCCGGCTTCTCGCTCGCCGCCACCATCACACTGGCACTCGGCATCGGCGGCACGGTTGCCGTCTTCACCGTGGTCAACGGCGTCCTGATCCGTCCGTTGCCCTATCCGCGGTCCGCGCAGCTCGTCGACCTGTCGCACACGCTGTCGGTCAACGGCACGTTGAACGTCGACCAGTCCGACGCGACGTATCTGGTCTACCATGACCTGAACCAAGTCTTCTCGAGTGTTGCGGCCTATCGCGCCACGTCGGTGAATCTCGCCGCCACGAACGACGCGGCGGCGACCCCGGAACGGGTGTCGGCCGCGATTGCCACGCCAACCCTGTTCGAGGTGCTCGAGACCGGCGTGATGCGGGGGCGTCCGCTCACCGCGTCCGACGGTGAGCCGGGCGCGCCGCCGGTCGTGGTGATCGGCGCCGGGCTCTGGCAGCGGGCCTTCGGCGGCGACCCCGCGATTATCGGCCGGACGCTGCTGGTCGACGGCGTCGAGCGGACGGTGGTGGGAATCGCCCGCGGCGATTTCCGCTTCCCCGACGGCGTGACGTCGCTCTGGCTCCCGTTGCAGCTGGATCCGGCGCACACGAATTCGGCAGCGTTCGACTATCGCGGCATTGCGCGGCTCAAGCCGGGTGTCACGGTCGCCGCCGCCACGGCAGACCTGTCGCGACTGCTGCCGCAGGTCCCGGTGATCCATCCCGGGCGGCTCACCGCGGGCGCGATCACGGCGACGAAGATGGTGCCGGTGGTGCAGCCGCTGCGCCAGGTGGTGGTGGGCAACGTGGGGCGGATTCTCTGGATCGTGCTCGGTGCCGTGGGATTGCTGCTGCTGGTTGCGTGCGCCAACGTTGCCGGGCTGTTCGTGGCGCGCGCGGAAGGACGGCAGCGGGAGCTCGCGGTGCGGCGCGCGCTTGGCGCCGGGCGCGCCGGGCTGCTCGGCGAATACCTCGGCGAGGCGGTGCTGCTCTCGGCGGCGGGTGCGGTGGTCGGCCTCGTTGCCGCGGCGGAAGCGGTCCACGTCCTCGTGGTGTCGCCCGCGGCGGCCAGCATTCCGCGGCTCGGCGACGTCCGTATCGACGGGGTGGTGGTCGCGTTCACGTTTGCCGTCACCCTCGTGGCGGCGCTGGTGATGAGCGTGGTGCCGGCGTGGCGGAGCATGGGAAGCTCGGTGGCGGCACTGCTCACCTCCGAGAGCACTAACACGACCGGGTCGGCGAGCCGGCAGCGGATGCGGCGGGCATTGGTGATGGCGCAGGTGGCGCTGGCGCTGGTGCTGCTGGCGGGGGCGGGGCTCTTCGTCCGCAGCTTCGAGAAGCTCGAACGCGTCGATCCCGGCTTCACTCCGGCGAACGCGCTGGCCTTCCGGGTCGAGTTGCCCGCGGCGACGTATCCGGGTGGCGGCGTCGCCGCGCGCACACTGGTCGACATGGCGGCGGCGATCCATGCGGTGCCCGGGGTACACGCGGTGGGGATTGGCAGTGCGCTGCCGCTTGGTGTGGTGGCGCCGCAGGACAGCGCGGTGCTTGTCGAGGATCATCCCCGGCTCGCGGGTCAGCTGCCCGACATCCGGCCGATCGTCTTTGCCGACAGCGGCTACTTCGGTGCGATGGGGATTCCGCTCCTCGCCGGGCGGACGTTCGCCCCGGTCGACCCCATGCGCGACCCGGCAACGGCGCCGCGCGAGGTGATCGTCAGCGCCGCGTTCGCGACGCGGTACTGGTCGGTGCGCGACGCCATCGGCAAGCGGATCCGGATGAATCCGATCGACGGATGGTCGACGATCGTCGGCGTGGTGGGGAGCGTCCACCAGGCGTCGCTCGAAGTCCCCGCGGAGGCAACGGTGTACCTGCCGCTCCTCACCGCTTCGGTGATGGGAACGCCGTACACGCCGCACGACGTGGCGTTCGTGGTGCGGGGCGGGGCGGGCCTGGAGCGGCAGCTGCCGGCAATACGCGACGCGCTGGGGCGGGTGGCGCCCGCGCTGCCGATGTACCGGCTGGTCTCGCTGTCGGCGATGCTGGCGGCGTCGACGGCGCGGGTGACGTTCATCATGCTGCTGCTGGCGATCGCGGCGGTGGTGGCAACGGCGATCGGGGCCACCGGGATCTACGGCGTGGTGTCGTACCTCGTTTCGCTCCGGACGCGCGAGATCGGGGTGCGGCTGGCGCTGGGGGCGCGGCCCGAGGATGTCGAGCGGATCGTGCTGCGCCGTGCGGTGGTGGACGCGCTGCTGGGAGTCGGGATCGGGCTCATCGGGGCGGTGGGTGCAACCCGGGTGCTGGCACGGGTGTTGTTCGGCGTGGCGCCGACCGATCCGGTGGTGCTGTCGATCGCGGCGCTGGTGTTGCTCGTGACGGCGACGGCGGCGGGGTGGGTGCCGGCTCGGCGGGCGGCGCGGCTCGATCCGGTGGTGGCGTTGCGCGGGTAGCCCGACGGGCGGGGGCGCGAGGCGGACCGGTTGCGGAGCGGCGGGTGATGATGCAGGATGCACGGACCCCGCCCCCGGGCCACGCCGCTGGAGCATTGGTCATGAGACCGTCTGCCACCGTTGTCCCGTTTGCCGCCTGCTGCCTGGTGGCCGCCATCGCCCCGGCGGCACGGGCACAGAACACTGGAGCCCGCCCCGAGGAAACCGAGGTCTGGAAGCCGGTTCCCGCCGTGGTCACCCCCGGCGCCACCGATCTTGCGCCGCCTTCCGACGCCATCGTGCTGTTCGACGGACATGACGAGAATGCCTGGGTGTCGGCGGACGATCATTCACCGGCGAGCTGGCTGGTGCACGACGGCTTGCTCACCGTCAACAAGCACTCGGCCAACATCGAGACGCGGAGGTCGTTCACCAACTACCAGCTGCATCTGGAGTGGCGGGTGCCGGTGGGGATCACCGGTTCGGGGCAGGCGCGCGGCAACAGCGGTCTCTTTCTCGCCTCGACCGGTCCCGGTGACGATGGCTACGAGATCCAGATCCTCGATTCATATCACAACTCCACCTACGTCAACGGCCAGGCGGCGGCGATCTACAAGCAGTATCCGCCGCTGGTCAACGCGATGCGCCCGCCCGGCGAGTGGAACGTGTACGACGTGATCTGGACCGCGCCGACGTTCAGGTCCGACGGCGCGCTTGCCACGCCGGCGTATGTGACCGCGTTCCAGAACGGCGTGCTGGTGCAGGACCACGTCAAGCTGCTCGGGCCGACGCTCTACATCGGCAAGCCGGCGTACAAGCCGCACGGCCCGGAGCCGATCAAGTTGCAGGCGCATGGCGATCCGAGTGCGCCGATCAGCTTCCGCAACATCTGGGTGCGGGTGCTGCCGGACAGCGCGCAGGTGCACCTGCCGTAGCGGAGGCATAGCTGTCTGCCGGGCGGGTTGGTTGCTGCTGGCAGTGTCATGGACAGCGACGAGACGGGAGACGTGAGAACAGCAGCCGGGGTTGGAGTGTGCTTGTGTCAGCACTCACCGACCCCGGCTGCGGTCTTTCATCTTCCGTTGCTATCCATCGGGGCGCGGGGATTTGAACCCCGGACCTCCTGCTCCCGAAGCAGGCGCGCTAACCGGGCTGCGCTACGCCCCGTACTGTGTCATCGAACCGCACCCGTCGCGATGCCCGGGCGCTCCGCGACCTTCCGGATTCCTGATCCCTCGTGCCGCCTGCGTGGCGTGCGTCGCTCGGGACGGAGTGGGCCCAGAGGGAGTCGAACCCCCAACCTTCTGATCCGTAGTCAGATGCTCTATCCAGTTGAGCTATGGACCCGGGCGCTGCGAAGCCGTGATGCACCACGCAACGGTACGGCATGGGCGGTACAAGATTCGAACTTGTGACCTCTACGATGTCAACGTAGCGCTCTAACCAACTGAGCTAACCGCCCGTCGCGCCGGCCGCCCGTGTGCGCTGCTCCCTCACGCACGACGGGCAGTCGAACCCGAAGGGCCGGCTGCCCGTGGCGACTTTCATGGCGGGGGTGGGATTTGAACCCACGACCTCCGGGTTATGAGCCCGGCGAGCTACCAGACTGCTCCACCCCGCGTCGGCACCTGTTCCGGGAGGCCATCGGCCCCGGCGGAACTCCATCTGCACAATCTACCACTGCGCCACGCCCCGAGCGTCAGAGAGCGGGAAACGGGACTCGAACCCGCGACCCCAACCTTGGCAAGGTTGTGCTCTACCAACTGAGCTATTCCCGCACGGGGCGGAAACTATTGCCCCGGCGAACCACCGGCAATGGTCGACGGGCGGCCGTCGCCGATCTTCACCATCCCAATGGAGGCGAGGGGGATCGAACCCCTGACCTCGTGAATGCCATTCACGCGCTCTCCCAACTGAGCTACGCCCCCATGGCCGCCGCGACGCCAGGTACACGTCCCTTGGACGGCCCGGCAACCTATCCGGCGGTGCGAGGGGTGTCAAGCAAATCGACCGCCGGTTTGCGGGGCTCTTTCTTCCGGCGCGTACCGCGTCTATGCTAACGGCGATTCCGATGACACAGCGCATGCCGCGACCAGACGCTTCGCGCCCCCCGCACACGCCGGTGCCGCCACCGGTGACGCCGCTCGACGACATGTCGCTGGCGGACATCCTTGCCGCCCCGGGCGTGCCGAAGCGGCGCGCTCGCAAGCGCGACACCGCCAAGTCCCTCGGCGTCTACGACTCCGATCACGACATCCTCGACCAGTATCTCTATGAAGTGTCGCGCACGCCGCTGCTGACGCCGGCGCAGGAAGTGGCGATCGCGCGCCGCGTGCGCAGCGGCGACGAGGACGCCATGCAGGAGCTGGTCAAGCGCAACCTCCGCTTCGTGATTTCGGTGGCCAAGAAGTATCAGAACCGCGGCCTGCCGCTCACCGACCTGATCGGCGAGGGTAACGTCGGGCTGATGACCGCCGCCAAGAAGTTCGACCCCGACCAGGGCGTCAAGTTCATCTCGTACGCGGTGTGGTGGATCCGCCAGTCGATCCTCGCGTCGCTGGCGCGCCAGGGCCGCACCGTCCGGGTGCCGCTCAACCGCACCGCCGACCTCTCCCGCATTGCCCGCGCCGCCGAGACCCTCCGCCAGGAGCTGCGCCGCGAACCGACGCCGGAGGAGATCGGCCGCGCCACGGACCTCACCGTCGAGGTGGTGCAGTCGCTCGCCGCCCTCAACACCGCCGACGTCCGCCTCGACGCCCCGCTCGACCCGGACGGCGACCGCTCGTTGATCGATCGGTTCAGCAGCGAGGAGTCGGTCGATGTCGAGGAAGAGGCGATGCGCCACTTCCTGGCCGACGAAGTCGATCACGCGCTGCGCACCCTGCCGCTGCGCGATGCCAAGGTGCTGCGCCTCTATTTCGGCCTCGATGGAGGGCGCGAGCACACGCTGGAGGAAATCGGCAGCATGCTGGGCGTCACCCGGGAGCGGGTGCGGCAGTTGCGCGATCGTGCGCTGCGGCGGTTGCGGGAGGGAGATGTGGGCCGGGCGCTGGCGAGCTTTGCGGCGTGACCGGGACCTCCGAACTGCAGTACTGACCGATGCCCAAGAAACGCCCCGAACGCGAAGTCTCCGCCGGCGGCATCGTCTTCCGCCGTGACGCGGACGGCACCGCGAAGTTCCTCCTGATCAAGGACAGCTACCATCACTGGGGCTTCCCGAAAGGGCACCTCGAGGACGGGGAGTCGCCGGCGTTCGCCGCCACGCGCGAGACCCGCGAGGAAACCGGCCTTGCCGAACTGGTGCTGCAGGGGCCGATCCGGGTGATCGACTGGCACTTCCGTTTCCGCGGCCGCTACATCCACAAGTACTGCCACTTCTTCCTCTTCGAGTCGCCCGCCGGCGAGGCCACGCCGCAGAAGGCCGAGGGCATCACCGCGGTACGCTGGGAGTCGCTCGACCGCGCGCTCGAAGTGCTCAGCTACGACAACGCGCGCGGCGTGCTGCGGCGCGCCGGCGAGATGGCGCGGACCCTGGTGGCGGTGGGGCAGGGGCGGTCCCGTCCCGCCGAGGCGGCCGAGCCGGTGCGGGCAGCGAAGACGCCGGGGTAGGACGGCGTGCCGGTCTGCGCCGTGCTGCTCGAACGCCGGCCGGCGATGCTGGCGCTGCGCCGCGCCCTGGCGCGGTCCGATCAGAAGATCCTCGCGGCACGTTCCCCGGCCCACCTCGGCGCGGTGCTCAACCGGCGCCTCTGCGACACCATCGTCATCGGCAGCGAGGCGGCGCGCGGTCCGGTGCTCGACGCCATCCGGCGGGAATTCCCGGCGCTGCCCCTGCTGGTCTACGCCGCGTTCCGTTCCGACGACGCCGAGTTGCTGCTGCAGCTGCACCGGGTGCGTGGCGCGGCGCTGGCGGTCGAATCGCTCGACGAGCCGGTGCTGCCGCGGCTGCTCCGCGACCACAGCCTCACCGCGCGACGACTCGCGGAACTGGTGCCGCTCGCCGACCAGCTCGACCTGGTCGAGCGGGTGCAGCGCGACGCCTGGCGACTGATTGTCGCCCAGGCTCCCGCGGGACTCTCCACCGCCGCGCTGGCGCGTCAGCTCGGGGTGCGCCGGGAGACGCTGTCGCGCCGCTTCGCCGCGGGGATGGCGCCGCCACTCAAGCGGGCCATCGATGCGGTCCGGCTGGTGGCCGCCGGGCAGCTGCTGGGCAATCCGGGGTACCGGGTGGCCGACGCCGCCCGGCTGCTGCGCTTCTCGTCGGTGTCGCTGCTGCAACAGACCGCGCGGCGGACCTTCGGGACCTCGGCGCGGGGGGTGGCTGCCCTCGATGCAGGGCGGGTGGCGCGGGCACTCCGGGGCGGCGCCGGAGGTTTCCGACCGCCCGCCGCGCGGTAGTTTCCAGGAGCGGAAAGTGGGTTGTTGCCCTCCCGGCTTGTGACTATTTTCACAAGCTATTCCGGAACCGGTTCGTACCTCTGACCATAGAGTGCCATGGCCACTGATTCGATGCTCCGCCCAGGCGAGTTGAAGGAGATCCTGCTCAAGGAAATCGAGGCGGCGGATCTCGGCTCGCTCGACGTGAACGACGTCGGCACCGTCCTCGAGGTCAAGGACGGCGTCGCGCTGATCTACGGCCTGAAGCGCGCGATGGCGGGCGAGATGCTCGAGTTCACCGTGCGCGAAACCGGCGAGACGATCACCGGCCTGGTGCTCAACCTGGAGCAGGACTCGGTCGGTGCGGCGATCATGGGCGACTATCTCAAGCTCAAGGAAGGCGACGAGGTGCGCTGCACCGGTCGCATCCTCGAGGTGGAGACGGGCCCGAAGATGCTCGGCCGGGTGGTCGACTCGCTGGGGCATCCGGTCGACGGGTTGGGCGCCATCGAGACCGTGGCGGCGCGTCCCATCGAGATGATCGCCCCCGGCATCATCGTGCGGCAGCCGGTGACCGAGCCGCTGCAGACCGGCATCAAGGCGATCGACTCGATGATCCCGATCGGCCGGGGCCAGCGCGAGTTGATCATCGGCGACCGCGCCACCGGCAAGACGGCGATCGCCATCGACACCATCATCAACCAGCGCAACACCGGCGTGATCTGCGTCTATGTCGCGATCGGCCAGAAGCGCTCGACGGTGGCGACGGTGGTGGAGAGGCTCAAGTCGGTGGGCGCGATGGATTACACCATCGTGGTGACGGCGTCGGCGTCGGAGCCGGCGCCGCTGCAGTTCATCGCGCCGTACGCCGGCTGCGCCATTGCCGAGTACTTCATGTACCAGGAGGGGAAGGCGACGCTGGTGCGTGTACGACGACCTGTCGAAGCAGGCCGCGGCGTACCGCCAGATGTCGCTGATTCTCCGCCGTCCGCCGGGGCGCGAGGCGTATCCCGGCGACGTGTTCTATCTCCACTCGCGCCTGCTGGAGCGCGCCGCGAAGATCTCCACCGACCCGGGCGTGACGAAGCTCGATCCGCGGATCAGCGTGCCGGGCGGCTCGCTGACGGCGCTGCCGATCATCGAGACCCAGGCGGGCGACGTCTCGGCGTACATCCCGACCAACGTGATCTCGATCACCGACGGCCAGATCTTCCTGCAGACCGACCTCTTCTACGCCAACGTGCGGCCGGCGGTCGACGTCGGCATTTCGGTGAGCCGCGTCGGCGGCAACGCCCAGATCAAGGCGATGAAGCAGGTGGCCGGGCCGCTGCGGCTCTCGCTGGCGCAGTACCGCGAGCTGGAGGCGTTTGCCCAGTTCGGTTCCGACCTCGACGCCGCGACCCAGCGCCAGCTGGCGCGGGGCGCCCGGATGGTGGAGGTGCTGAAGCAGCCCCAGTACCAGCCGATCCCGGTGGAGGAGCAGATCGTGGTGATCTACGCCGTCACCAACGGGCACATCGACGACGTCGAGGTGGCGCAGGTGCGGAAGTGGGAATCCGACTTCGTCGAATGGCTCCGCGCGTCGCGGCCCCAGGTGCTGGAGCACATCCGCGACAAGAAGGTGCTCGACGACGGGGTGCGCGCCGAGCTGGAGCAGGCGATCGAGGCGTTCAAGCCGATGTTCCGGGCGGCCTGAGGTGGCGAGGTCCCGGGCGCTGAAAGGGCGGATCCGCTCGATCGGCAACACCCGCAAGATCACCCGGACGATGGAGCTGGTGGCCACGTCCAAGCTGAAGCGCGCCCAGGATCGGGTGGTGGCCGCGCGACCCTACGCCGACGCACTGCGCGACGTGATCGGCGACCTCGTGACGCCGGACCTCGCCGACGAATTCCCGCTGCTGCGCCGTCCGGCGCCGCCGAGGGAGGGCGGACCCGGTCGCGCCGCGCTGATCCTGATCACGTCGCAACCGCGGTCTCGCCGGTGGCTTCAACGCCAACCTGATCAAGGAAGCGCGGCGTCGCATCGCGGCACTCGAGGGCGAGGGGTACCAGGTCGAGCTGATCGGGATCGGCAAGAAGGGTGTCGGCTTCTTCCGCTACCTGGGTCGCAAGTTCCGCAGCGAGCGCCCCGACATCGGTGACCGCCCGACGGCGGAGCACGCCGCGTCGGTGATGGACGCCGCTCATGGCGGAGTACGCCGCCGGGCACCTTGGCGTCATCGAACTGGTGCAGTCGCATTTCGTCAGCGTGCTCGACACGCCGCCCACCACGGTGCGGGTGTTGCCGCTCCGCGCCGCCGGAGAAGCCGGACGGGCGCGAGCCCGACTACATCCTGTCGCCGGCGCCGGACAGCCCTGCTGGAGGCGCTGCTGCCGCTCTACGTGCGCAATACCAGTCTATCGCGGGCTGGTGGAGACGGTGGCGGCGGAGCAGGCGGCGCGGCGCACGGCGATGAAGAACGCGACCGACAACGCCGGCGACCTGCTGGAGAAGCTGAAGCGGACCTACAACCGGCAGCGCCAGGCGCAGATCACGCAGGAGATCGCGGAGCTGGTCGGCGGCGCGGCGGCGCTGGAGTGACACCGCGCGGCAGCGCACGGGCATCCCGAGCCGCAGGCGAGGGATCGAAGCGAGCGGCCTGCTCCGCTCGGAATGACAACGTGAAGAGGACGTGCAGACCATGACCGCAACCGAAATCAAGGCCGGCCCCGCGACCGGTACCATCGTCCAGATCATCGGCCCGGTGCTCGACGTCGAGTTTCCGCCCGATCAGCTGCCGGAGCTCTACAACGCGCTGTCGGTCAACGACGCAGAGCGGCCCGGTGCCGGTCCACCTGGTCGGCCGAGGTGCAGCAGCACATCGGCCGCAACCAGGTGCGCGCGGTGGCGATGAGCTCCACCGACGGCGTCGACCCGCGGCATGGAAGCGCGCGACACCGGCGGCCCGATCACGGTGCCGGTCGGCGACGCCGCCCTGGGGCGGATCCTCAACGTGCTCGGCGAGCCGGTCGACGGCGGCCCGCCGATTCCGGCGATCGTCGAGCGCTGGCCGATCCACCGTGCGTCGCCGAAGTTCACCGCGCTCGAGCCGAAGACCGAGATCCTCGAGACCGGCATCAAGGTCATCGACCTGATCGCGCCGTTCGTCAAGGGCGGCAAGATCGGCCTGTTCGGCGGCGCCGGCGTGGGCAAGACGGTCGTCATCATGGAGCTGATCCACAACGTGCAGAAGGGCCACGGCGGCAAGTCGGTCTTCTGCGGCGTCGGCGAGCGCACCCGCGAGGGGAACGACCTCTACCTCGAGATGAAGGAATCGGGAGTGCTGGCCATCGCTGCGCTGATCTACGGCCAGATGAACGAGCCGCCCGGCGCGCGCCTGCGGGTGGGGCTCTCCGGACTCACCGTCGCCGAGTATTTCCGCGACGTCGAGGGGCAGGACGTGCTGCTGTTCATCGACAACATCTTCCGGTTCACGCAGGCCGGCGCGGAAGTGTCGGCACTGCTGGGGCGGATGCCGAGCGCGGTGGGATACCAGCCGACGCTGGCGACCGAGATGGGCGACCTGCAGGAGCGGATCACCTCGACCCGGAACGGCTCGATCACCTCGGTGCAGGCGATCTACGTGCCCGCCGACGACCTCACCGACCCGGCGCCGGCGACGGCGTTCGCCCACCTCGACGCCACCGTGGTGTTGTCGCGCGTCCATCGCCGAGCTGGGGATCTACCCCGCCGTCGATCCGCTCGATTCCAACTCGCGGATCCTGGCGCCGCAGTTCATCGGCGAGCGGCACTACAACGTCGCCATCGGCCTGCAGCGCACGCTGCAGCGTTACAAGGCGCTGCAGGACATCATCGCCATTCTCGGCATGGACGAACTGTCCGAAGAAGACAAGCTGATCGTCGGCCGGGCGCGGCGGCTGCAGCGCTTCCTGTCGCAGCCGTTCCACGTCGCCGAGCAGTTCACCGGCTTCGCCGGCAAGTACGTCTCGCTGGAAGACACCATCGCGTCGTTCGAGCGGGTGCTCTCGGGCGAGTTCGACGAGCTGCCCGAGCAGGCGTTCTACATGCAGGGTGGCATCGACGACGTCGTCAAGCGCGCCAAGGAGCTGCAGGGGTGATGCGCGTCACGGTCATTTCGCCGGAAGCGGCGGTGTTCGACGGGGAGGCCGAGTCGGTGGTGGCGCCGGCCTTGGACGGCGAACTCGGCATTCTCTCCAACCACGCGCCGCTGATGACCACCCTCGGCAACGGGGTGCTGACGATCCGCGGTAGCGGCGTGGTGCGGCGATTCCATGTGCAAGGCGGCTTTCTCCAGGTCGTCAAGAACACAGTCCGGGTCCTTGCCGAACGTGTTCAGGGAGAAGCACATGCGAAATGATCGTGTCGGGTGGCGGATGGCGGTGCCGATGGCCGTGATGCTGGGTGCAGTCCTCGTGTCGCCGGCGGCGGCCCAATCAACCGGTTCGCCGGTTTTTTCGTCTCCGTACCGCGACTTCCAGCTGAACGAATGGGCCATCTCGCTCTCCGATCCGGGCCCCGGTTACGACCTCGAAGGGTCGTACCGCTTTGCCTTCTCCCAGAGCGGTTCCGCCGACCTCGGCCTCCGGGCCGGGGTGCATGCCGGCCTCGGCCCCGGCCACGACGCCCTGCTGCTGGGCACCGACTTCCGGGCCCGGGTCCTCTCCCACACCGAGTCCTTTCCCCTGGACGGATCTCTGACCGTCGGACTCGGAATGGAAAGTCACAATCACACCACAGTCGGCTATGTTCCAATCGGCTTCACCATGGGTCGGCGGGTGCTGGTCGAGGGATCGTCGATCTCGCTGGTGCCGTACGTGCAGCCGGTGGTGATGCCGCTGCTGGGGGATGCATCGGGAACCGATTTTTCGATCGGCTTCGGGCTCAACGCCCGGCTGTCTCCGCGACTGGACGCGCGCTTCAGCGCCGCCGCGGGCGACGTCAACGGAGTCGGGTTCACGATTGCGTTCCTGCATTAGTCGATTCACAACGGGGAGGATCGCAATGGTACATCGCGGCGCGTGGCCGGCGGTGGCGGTACTGACAGTGTGCCTGGCGATGCCGGCTTCGGCACAGGTGCTCGGCATGCCGGTCGTCAACAACGGCGCGCCGATTGGTGTGGTGATCGGTGCTGACTACGGCTCGGCGAACGACGAGTATGCCGATGGCGGCGGCACGGCAGTCGGCGGGCATGCCACGTTCGGCGCCGGGATGATCAGCGCCACCGCGGCGCTGTCACGCTTTGCGCCCGAAAGCGGCGCGGGGGTCTGGTCCCCCGGCGGTGCACTGACCCTGCGGCTCCTCGGCGGCCCGCTGGTGCCATTCCGGATCACGTTGCAGGGCGGGGTGGCGCACTGGTCGATCAACAATGTCGGCTTCACCCACATTCCGGTCTCGCTCGGGCTGGCGGCGACGATTCCCAATCCGGCGTTCGCGATCAAGCCGTGGATAGCGCCGCGACTCGACATCGAATCGGCAAGCGGCGGGTCGAGCCAGAATCACTTCGGGATGAGTGGCGGCATCGACCTCGCGCTGCTCAACGGGATGGCGCTCCGCGCCGCCTACGACCGGGTGTGGGCTGACGGTGCGCATCCGTCAGTCTTCAGCGTCGGCATCGGCTTCTCGCACTAGCATTGTCCGCCGCCCGGAAGGTTCCAGGGCACGGCGGGGTCATCCGAGCAGCGGTGCAATCAGGGCGGCATTGCGGGCGGCCGCGCCACGGTCCGGTTCCAGGGCCCGTCGCGCGGCCGCTCCGGCGTTTGCGGCGCGCCCCGGTTCGCGAAGCCAGCTGACCCAGCGCGACGCGAGGGCGGCAACGGCGTCGCCCTCGGGAAGCCGCACCAGGGCACCCGCGGCTTCGAGCAGCGCGGCATCACGGCTTCCCCGATCGCGTGGGCCGATCATCACCGGTCGCCCCCATGCCGCCGGCTCCAGCACCGAGTGAATGCCCCGACCGCCCCACCCGCCGCCGACATACGCCGCAAATCCCGCCGGATAGAGCCGTGCGAGCACGCCGACGCGGTCGACAACGAAGAGGGCCGTTCCCGGTGGCGCGGCACTGCCCACCGGGACCGGCGCGGGGAGGCCGAGTCGCTCGGCGCGCGCGGCGAGCCCTTCGAGGTGACGGGTCGACGGCTCGTGCGGCACGACGACGAGAACCGCCCCGGCGACCTCGCGCCGCACCCGGGCAAACGCCTCGAGCAGCACCTCCTCGTCGGGGGGCCAGGTGCTGCCGGCGATGAGCGTGGCCGAGCGCTCCCACGGCGTCGGCGGGAGGTCGCCGGCCCCTCCCTCGGCGAGCTGCAGCACCGAATCGACGCGCGGGTCGCCGGTCACCGAAATCACCTCGGGGCGGCAGCCGAGCCGTGCCAACCGCTCGGCGTCGGCGACGGCGACCGCACCGGCCCGTGCCAGCGCGCGGTAGCCGGCACGGGCCGCCAGTCGCGCCGGCAGGCGGAGGCGTCCGCTGTCGGCATTGACGGTGCCGGCAACCAGTGCGACGGCAGCGCCGTGGGCGGCGGCAGCGACGGCGAGCTCGGGCCAGAGATCGAGCTTGGTAAACACGAGGGCGGTGGGGTTGGCGGCGGCGACGGCGGCCGCCACGTCGCCGCGGCGGTCGTAGGGGAGGTAGCCCGCCCAGTCGGCGCCGACGGAGTCGGCAAGTGCTGCCGCCGACGGAGAGAAGTGGGTGTAGATCAGCTGGAAGCCGGCGCAGTGTTCGCGGAGTGCGTCGATGACGGCGCGGGCCTGCAGCCCTTCGCCCACCGACGAGGCGTGGAACCAGGCCAGCGGTCGTGACGCATCACGATGGTGGGCGGCCCACTGTTGCAGCTGTGGAACGGCGTCGAGCCTGGCGAGGTGCGCGGCGCGCTGCCGCGGCGAGCGGAGCACGACCGGCACCAGCGGCACGGCGACGGCCACCGCGGCGCGGTAGAGGGGTGAGGTCACGGTCGGGGAACGATGGCGGCGGGTGCGGTGGCGGGCAAGCGCGCGGCCGGTGATAGCTTTCCGCGATGCCGGCCGCGAGCTATGCCAGCGACAGTCGTTCGCCGCGTTACGCGATCCTCTTCGTCGTGCCGCTGTTCCTGGGCTACGAAGGGCTGGCGTTCGCGCTGGCGCGTCCCGGGGCGGCCGAGATCCGCAACGGCGCCGACGTCATCCTGCAGTCGGTGTTCTACTGGCTCGGCGGCGCCACCGGGATCTACCTCTTCGAGGCGCTGCTGGTCGGCACCGGCCTCTGGTTGGTGACTCGCGACTGGCGACGTCACCCCGGTCCGCTGCGCGCCGCGGTCTTTGGCGGCATGGCGCTGGAATCGGTGCTGCTGGCGCTCGCGGTGGGTATCGTGGTGCGTGGCATCACCGCCGCCGTGCTCCACTACGTGCCGCTGTCGGTGCCGAACGGGTTGAGCGTTCCCACGCAGCTGATGGTGTCGCTCGGCGCGGGACTCTACGAGGAGTTGCTGTTCCGGGTCATCGTGGTGGGCGGCCTCGCCGCGCTCGGCACCCGGGTGCTGCACTGGTCGCGGGGGGCGTCGTGGACCATGGCGTGCGTCATCGGCGCGCTGCTGTTCTCGTCGTTCCACTACATCGGGCCGTACGCCGACACGCTGCGCTGGTCGAGCTTCCTGTTCCGGTTCTTTGCCGGCGTGATCTTCAGCATCCTCTACCTGGTGCGCGGCTTCGGCATCACGGCGTGGACCCACTCCCTCTACGACGTCATCGTGACGCTGGGGCAGGCGCTGTAGTCAGTGCCCGCCGGCGGTCTTCGCCGTGTAGATCGAATCGAGCACGTGCTGGAAGACGTTGAGCGGCTGGTTGCCCACCAGCAGCCCACCTTCGATGTAGAACGTCGGTGTGCTCGACGCGCCACTCCGTTCGGCGAGCATCGCGTCGTTCCTGACAAAGGCCTGGCCGGCGCCGCTGCGGAGGCAACTCATCATCGCCTTCTCGTCGAGGCCGAGCCCGGGAACCTGGGCGGAGAAGAACTGCCGCGGATCCTTGAGCGGAGCCCACTGGTCCTGGGTGGCGTAGAGCCGGTCGTGGGTGGGCCAGAACTTTCCCTGCCGGGCGGCGCAGGCGGCAAATTCCGCCGAGGCTTCGGCGTTGGGGTGCACCTGATTGAGCGGGAAGTTGATGAAGACCCAGTAGACCTTGCCGGTCTTGATGTACTGTTGTTCGAGGATCGGCAGGGTCTTGGTGGCGAAGTCGCGGCAGTACGGGCACTCGAAGTCGGCCATCTCGTAGACCGTGATCGGAGCGCCGGGCTTGCCCATGGCCCGGGGCGCCACCAGCGTGTCCTGCTGCGCGAGGAGCGTCGCGGGAAGGGCGAGAACGGCGAGCGCGGCGAACGTGATCGACTTGGTCATTGCTTCCTCGGCACGCGATGGCCGTTCAACGGGGTCAATCGGACCGTGTCGCCGGCAACGGGAACGCTCCAGCGCCAGGCGAGAAACGGGTCCGACGCATCAGGCGCCTCCGCCCAGATCCAGTGCGAGGCACGCGAGATGACGAGGTGCGCCACGCCGGTGGCGCTGGTGGTATCGACCAGATGCTCCCCCGGGCGAGGCCGTTCGGCGGCGTCGAGGATCGAGTCCCAGCCCGGGTGCATATCTTTGTCGCGGGCGGCGATGCGGCGTGACTCGTCGAGCAGCTCCGGAAGCACCGGCCGCGACACGGAATCTAGCGCCCGCCGGGCGTGGGCGGCGAGGACCGCGGCGGCGCTGGTATCGGCCCCGGCGCCCCGCGCGGCGCCGAGTGCGGCGGAGGCGGCGAGCCAGGCCTGGAACGGCCCGGCGAACGCCTGACGGAGCGAATCGAAACGCCGGAGATCGATGGGACGTAGTCCGGTCTCGGCGGCGAGAAGTGCCCGGGCCGAGTCGGGGTCGATGTCGGGAGCCGCCACCTCGAGGTGCGACACCGGTGCATCACCGCCGTGACCGTCGGGTATGATGACCACGACGGCGACAGGGCGGGGGCCGCAGGCGGCAAGCAGGATCACGAGAAGCGAAGGAGTCCGGCGCAACGTTCATGAAAGCTATCGGCGCACTGTTGCTGGTCCAACTGGCCCTCCCCGGCGTCCTGCCGGCGCAGCAGGCCGGAATTGACACGCTCTTCCCCGCCAGGCCGACGGGGTACGTCACCGACGTGGCCGGAATCATCGATCCCGCCGTCGAGGCGCGGGTCGAGCAGCGGCTGACGCACCTGCACGACGTGACCGGCGCCGAGGTGGCGGTGGTCACGCTGCCGGGAATCGGTGACTACGCCCCGGTCGACGTGGCGGTGCAGATCGGTCGGACGTGGGGCGTGGGCGCCAAGGCGCCGATCGGCGACCAGCGCCGCAACGCCGGCGTGGTGCTGCTGCTGGTGCCGCGCACCAAGGATCACGGCGGGCACGTGCAGATCGCCCCGGGGACCGGCAGCGAAGGGTTCATCACCGACGCCAGGTCGGGCGAGATCGCCGACTCGATGTTGCCGGATCTGCGGAACGGCGACTACAGCGGAGCGGTGGACCTCGGCACGTCGATCCTCGCCGACCTGATCGCGCGCAACCTCGGGGTCCAGGACAGTTCGCTCACCCGCCCGCAACCGACCGGCGGCCGCATTCCGCCAGGCATCGTCTTCCTGCTGATCATCCTCTTCTTTGTGCTGATGGGGGTGATCAACCGGGGCGGGCGGGGACGCGGGGGTCGAGGGGGCGGCGGCAGTGGCTGGATCGTCCCGTTCCTGATCGGGCGCGCCATGGGGGGCGGTTTCGGCGGCGGTGGCTTTGGTGGCGGTGGGGGTTTTGGCGGCGGCGGTGGCGGCGGATTCGGCGGGTTTGGTGGTGGTGGTGGGTTCAGCGGTGGCGGCGCGGGAAGGGGGTTCTGATGGACCGGCAGGGGCTGGATCAGGCGATCTCGACTCTGGTCTCGGACCTCGACGAATACGTCGGCCCGAAGGAGAGCGTGGTGCTCTACGGGTCGGCGGCGCGAGGTGACTGGATTCCTGATCGATCCGACGTGAACGTGCTGCTGGTGGTCGACGATCCGTCGCCGGCATCGCTGCGGCGGCTCGCCAAGCCGATCGCCGACTGGCACGAGCGGGGGCTGGTGCCGCCGCTGCTGATCGGGCGCGCCGAATGGGAATCGGCCGCCGACACCTTTCCGGTCGAGCTGACCGACATGAAGCTGGCGCACCGGGTGCTCCGGGGCGCCGATCCCGTCACCGGCGTCGATGTCGACCCGGCCGACCTGCGGCGCGCGCTGGAGACCGACCTGCGCGGACGGCTGGTGCGGCTGCGCCAGGCCTACGTGCGTTTTGGCGACTCCGCCGCGGCGCTGGGCGGGTTTGCCGCGGCATCGATCTCCTCGGTGATCGTGCTATTGCGCTGCACGGCGGTGCTGCTGGGCCGCAGCCCGGGCAACACCGCCGCCGAGGTGGTGGCGGTGCTCGGCCCGGAACTCGGCCCCGATGCACCGGTCATCACCGAGCTTGCCCCGCACCGGCGCGAGGCGGAGTGGAGTTGTCCTCCCGCCACGTTCGTGCGCTACCTCGAAGTGGTTCGCCGCGCGGTCGAAATCGTCGACCGTTTTCGCGGTGCGTCGTCAAACCAGGGAGAACACTGACATGCGTCGTTCCCGTCTTGGGCTGGTCATGCTGGTCGGATTGGTGTCGGCGTGCGGCTACAACCGCCTGCAGACCCTCGACGAGCAGGTCAATCAGGCCCAGAGCCAGATCAAGGTGCAGCTGCAGCGTCGCGCCGACCTGGTGCCGAACCTCGTCAACACCGTCAAGGGGATCGTCAAGCAGGAGGACACGGTGTTCATCGGCATTGCACAGTCACGCGCGGCGATGTTGTCGAGTGCCGTCAAGAGCGGTGACATCCAGCAGATGGGGCAGGCGAATGCCGCGCTCACCGCGCCACTCGGCCGGCTGCTCGCGCTGTCGGAGAACTACCCCCAACTGCAGAGCAGCCAGAACTTCCGCGAACTGCAGGACCAGCTCGAAGGGACCGAGAACCGGATCGCCACGGCACGCACCGACTACAACTCGGCGGTGGAACAGTTCAACGCCACGATCCGGCGCTTCCCGACCAACCTCACCGCGAAGATGTTCGGGCTCGGCAAGCCGCGGGTGTACTTCGACCTGACCGACAGCACCGCGGCCAAGCCGCCGACGGTCAAGTTCCAGTAGCCGCTACTCGCCGATCCGGGCGAAAATCTCCGGCTCGGTGTGGGACTCCCCCAGCAGCGTGATGGCCCGGGTCAGCACCGGGTCGTCACCGGTGAAGCGGGCGACCGCGGCGGAATCGCCGAACGCCAGCTGCAGCGTCTGCCGCACCACCAGGCGATCGATCATGGTGTCGGCCGAGTCGAAGGTGGCGCGGCTGAGCTTGACCCCGGCCGCCGTGAGGCGGTCGTAGAGGCTGTCGCGCAGCCCCGGCGAGACGGTGAAGTCGGTGGTGACGTGGCCGTGCTGGTCGCGCGCCAGGTCGAAGACCGCATCGCGGAACGTGGTGCCGGTCGACGCGAGGGCGTGCAGGAACGACAGCTCGCCGGGCGACAGCGGCGTGCCGTGGATGGTCACGTCGGGCGTGATGCCGCCGTTGGCCTGCAGCACCCGGCCGGCGTCGGAGTGGGTCGTCAGGCCATGCGCCGCGGTGCTGTCATCGGCCGAATCCACCAGCACCAGCTCGCCGTCGACCAGCTTGCGGTCGCGGTGAATCGAGCGGCCGCTGGGGGTGTACCACTTGCCGGTGGTGAGCTTGAGCGCGTAGCCGCCGTCGAGGTTGTAGACCGCCTGCACCAGCCCCTTGCCGAAGGACGTGGTGCCGAGCACCACGGCGCGATCGTGGTCCTGCAGCGCGCCGGTGACGATCTCCGACGCCGACGCGGTGTTCTGGTCGATCAGCACGGCGAGGGGTTCGTCGGCGTAGGGCGGCGGTGACTTGGCGGCATAGACGCGATCGGGTGCGCCGCGTTCGCGTTGGGTGGCGACGACCTGGCCGTTCTGGAGGAAGAGGTTGGCCACCTTGACCGCTTCGTCGACATCGCCGCCGCCGTTGCCGCGGAGGTCGAGCACGAAGCGCCGGGCACCGTTGGCGTGGAGGGCGCCGATCGCGGCGGCCACCTCGGCCCCCGCGGTGTTGTTGAAGCGCTGCAGCGGGATGTAGCCGATGCTGTCGTGCAGCATCAGGGTGTAGGGCACCGCGGCGGCGTGCACCACCGCGCGCACGAAGCTCCGGGTGACCGGTGCGGCGGCGCCGATCCGGCCAAAGGTCACCTGCACCGAGGTGCCGGGTGTGCCGGTCAGCGTCTGGGAGACCTTGTCGGTGGTCCAGCCCTCGGTGGAGGAGCCGTTGACCGCCTCGATGCGGTCGCCGCGCTCGACACCGCCGCGCGATGCCGGCGCGTCGGGAAAGACATCCGTGACGACGACCGCGCTGTCCTCGACGCCGATTGCCATGCCGAGGCCGCCGTAGGCGTTGCCGATCGAATTGCGCATGAAGTCGGCAAGTTCGCGCGGGCTGTAGAGCGAGGCATACGGATCGTCGAGGTTGTCGACGAGGCCGCGGGCCGCCTTGACGTAGATCGAGTCGAGCGGCAGCGAGTCGACCGCCCGGGTGGCGACGATCGAGAAGACCTGGTCGAGCAGGTCGGAGCCGCCGCGATGCGCGACGATGAACCCGCCCAACACAATCGGCGTGAGCGCCGACGCCGCCATCAGCGCGAACGTACGCAACGCCCGCGCGGGCTTTCCTTGCTTCACATGTCCTCCCATCAACGGTCGCCCGATCGGCGGCCTGCCGGAAGATAGCCGGAGCCGCGAGCGGGGTGCCGGCGTTCAGGCCGCCGGTGCCGGCTTCGGAAAGAGAATCGGCGGACGGGTCACGCGGTTCCCGGTCAGGGCGGGATTCCGCGCCCGGTCCCAGGCCCGGGCCGGATCGCCCGGCTCGCCGAGGGCGTTCCAGAGTGCCGCGGCCTTCCCGGGCATGAACGGCCAGCTCATCACCGCGAGCCGGAGCAGTGCGCGGCAGAGCGCGGCGAGTGCTGCGTCGAGCGCCGCGTCGTCGCCGGCCTTGGCAAGGGTCCACGGCGCGACGGCCACGATGTAGCTGTTGGCGGCCGACACCAGGCGCGAGAGCGCTTCGCCGGCACCCTTCAGGTCGATCGCCGCCATCGCCGACTGATAGGCGCCGAGGGCGGCGTCGGCGGCAACGTCGAGCGGCTGCGACGTCTCGCCCGCCGGGACCACGCCGTCCCGATAGCGCTCGACCATGGCAAGGGTGCGCGCCGCAAGGTTGCCGACGCCGTCGGCGAGGTCGCCGTTGTAGCGTGCGTCGAAACGCTCGTACGAGAAGTCGCCGTCGTTCTCGAACCCGACCTCGCGCAACAGGAACCAGCGGAGCGGATCGGGGCCGTACCGGTCAATCGCTTCGGCGAGCGACACCGACGTTCCTTCCGACTTGCTCACCTTGGCACCGCCCCACTGCACATACCCGTGGGCCCAGACCATTCGCGGCAGCGGCAGCTCCGCGGCCAGGAGCATCGCCGGCCAGATGATGCAGTGGAACCGGGTGATGCCCTTGCCGATGACATGCAGGTCGGCGGGCCAGAGGGCGTCCCAGCCGGGATCGGGATAGCCGGTGGCGCTGAGGTAGTTGATCAGCGCGTCGAACCAGACATAGACCGTCTCGTCGGTCGTGCCGGGAAAGGGAATGCCCCACGGCAGGCGGCTTCGAGAGATGGAGATGTCCTCGAGGCCGTCGTCGATCACCCGCATGATCTCGTGGCGGCGGATCGCCGGCTCGACCCGGAACGCGCCGCTGTCGATCGCGGTGCGCACCGCGTCGCGCCACGCCGAGAGCCGGAAGAACGTGTTGTGTTCGTGGGTCAGCAGCAGCTCACGCGACGGGTGCTCGATGCACCGCCCGTCGACGATCTGGCTCTCGGACTTGAACTCCTCGCAGCCGACGCAGTACCACCCCTCGTATTCCCCTTCGAAAAGGTGATCGGGGTGGCGTTCGCGGATCCGCTCGATGAGGGCGGTGACCGCCCGGGCGTGGCGCGGCTCGGTGGTCCGCATCCAGTCGTCGTGCGAGCAGTGCAGCGTGCGCCACATCGCCTCGAAGCGGGCGCTCATCGCGTCGACCCACGCCTGCGGAGATTCGCCAGCTGCTTCGGCCGCCTGCACCACCTTCTGGGCGTGTTCGTCCATGCCCATCACGAACCGGACCGGCTCGCCGAGGAGGCGGTGCCAGCGGGCGATCGCGTCGGCGCCGACCTTTTCCAGCGCGTGCCCGAGGTGCGGGTCGCCGTTGGAATAGTCGATGGCTGTGGTGAGGTAGAACGGCTTCACCGGCGGCGTCCCGGGCGACGTGGCCGGCCGGATGGCGGGTCGGCCGGTCCGTCGGGGGGACCGTCGCGCCGGGGAGCTTCCGGCGCGGGCGCGGGCGGTGGTGCCGAGGCGGCCTGCTCGACCTCGGCGCGAAAATCGGCGGCGCCGAGGATGCGGGGCCCGTGTTCGTCGCTGCGCAGGAAGACGCGCTCACGGAAGATGTCGACCGCGACGACCTTCTCCGCGCCGCGGAGGGTGCGCACCGTCTTGCCCTCCTTGGGGAAGCGCTTCCGGGCCGCAACGTAGAACTCATGTTCGTACTTGAGGCAGCAGAGCAGCCGGCCGCAGCCGCCGGAAATCTGCGCCGGGTTGAGCGAGAGGTGCTGGTCCTTGGCAAGGGCCAGCGAGACCGGCCCGGTGGCGGTGAGCCAGGTGGAGCAGCAGAACTCCCGGCCGCAGCGTCCGATGCCGCCGAGGCGCGCCGCTTCGTCGCGGACGCCGATCTGGCGCAATTCGATGCGGGCGCGGAAGTGGCCCGCCAGTTCGCGCACCAGGGCGCGGAAGTCGACCCGCGTCTCGGCGGTGAAGAAGATGGTGAGCCGCGAGCGGTCCCACTGCCATTCGGCGTCGGAGATGCGCATCGGGAGGTCGCGGGCGCGGACCTTCTCGATCACCTGCCGGCGGGCGATCTCCTCGCCGCGGCGCAGTTCGTCGTGTTGCGAGATGTCGCGTGGTTCGGCACGGCGCACCACCCGGCGGAGCCCCGCCGGGGCGGAAGCGTCGGCAGCCGGCTTGGTGGCCTCGGTGGTACCTGCCGGCGCCGGCGTGCCGACGGCGCAGCTGGTGCAACCGCCGCACTTGAGCCGGGCCGTGTCGCCGACGCTGTTGATGCGGCCGAAGTCGAGTCCCCGATCGGCTTCGACGATCACCGGCTCATTGACGCGCAGCAACACGTCACCGTCGCCCCAATCGTAGAAGTCGCGGCGGGTGCCCTTGAAACGGACTTCGACCGTCTGCGCCATCAGGTCTCGGAGTACGCGCCCATCGCGGCGAACTTCTCCGAGCGACGGCGGACCAGCTTCTCGGGCCGCATCCGGCGCAGCTCACCGAGGTGGCGAATGAGGGCGTCGCGGAGCGCTTCGCCGGCGGCTTCCGGATCGAAGTGGGCGCCGCCGAGGGGCTCGGTGATGACCTCGTCGATGAGTCCTAGGCGGGTCAGGTCGTCGGCGGTGATCTTGAGGGCTTCGGCGGCGCGCTCGCGCTGCGTGGCATCCTTCCAGAGAATCGCCGCGCACCCCTCGGGAGAGATCACCGAGTAGACCGAGTTCTCGAACATCAGCACCCGGTCGGCGACACCGAGCGCCAGCGCGCCGCCGGAGCCGCCCTCGCCGATGACCACCGAGATGATCGGTGTGGCGAGGACCGACATCTCGAGGATGTTGCGCGCCAGCGCCTCCGACTGGCCGCGCTCCTCGGCGCCGAGGCCGGGGTAGGCCCCCGGCGTGTCGATCAGGGTGATGATCGGCGCCCGGAACTTGGCGGCCATCTGCATCAGGCGGAGCGCCTTGCGGTACCCCTCGGGATGCGGCATGCCGAAGTTGCGCTTGAGGTTCTCCTTGGTGTCGCGGCCCTTCTGGTGCCCGATGACCATCACCGAGCGGCGGTCGAGGCGCGCCCAGCCCCCGACGATGGCGGGGTCGTCGCGATAGAGGCGATCGCCGTGCAGCTCGATGAAGTCGGTGAAGATCGTCGACAGGTAGTCGAGGGTGTAGGGACGACGCGGGTGTCGGGCGACGAGCACGCGCTGCATCGGGGTGAGGCTGCGATAGATGTCGGCGCGCATCGTGGAGATCTTGTCTTCCAGCGTGGCGATCTCCTGGGCCACATCGATGCCGCGCTCCGTCCCGATGCGACGGAGCTCGTCGACCTGCCGCTCCAGCTCGCCGAGCGGCTTTTCGAATTCCAGGGTGTAGGCGATGGGCATGCGGGTTACCCCAACCGGACCAGGGACACGGCGTCGGCGCCGACCAGTTCCCGGAACGCGCGGAGGGCCTCTTCGCGCGGTTCGACGTGGAGCCGGCGCGAGCGGAGCCGCGCCGATCGGCCGTTGCCGTCCGACCACTGAATATAGAGCGGCGCGGGCCCGGGGTGGGTCTCGCAGACCCTCGCCAGCGCCCGCATCGCGTCGGCCGGCGGCGCCGACGGCGCCTTCCAGCGGAGCGTGACGCCGATCGTGCCCGACGCCAGGACCTCGTCGAGGTCCCGTGCGGTCTCCACCACGAACGGCGCCTGTTCCTCGCCGCGATCGCGGATCGAATAGCCGCCGGTCAGCAGCAGCGGCGCGTCGGTGCGGATTACCTGATTGAGCCGCGCCCAGGCGTCGGGAAAGACCAGCGCCTCGGCGGTGCCGTGGAAGTCCTCGATGGTGATCCGGGCGTATTCCTTGCCGGTCTTCTTGGAGATCTGGCGCTTGACGGCGGTGGCCACGGCGGCCACCGTGACGCTGTGCTCGCTCCATTCGCCGAGGGTCGCGGTGGTGCGGCTGCCGGTGGCCTCGACGACATCGCGGAAGCGCTCCAGCGGGTGTCCCGAGATGAAGAAGCCGAGGAATTCCTTCTCGCGGGCAAGCCGCTCCGCCTCGGTCCATGGCACCACGTCGGGAAGCGGCTGGTCCTCCGGGGCACTGGCGCTGGCCTCGCCGAACAGCGATTCCTGTCCGGCGGCGAGGTCCTGCTGGTGGCGTTGCGCCTCGGCGAGCGCCTGGTCGAGCCCGGCAATCAACCGGGCGCGGTCGGCGCCCAGCGAATCGCAGGCACCGACCGCGATGAGGGACTCCAGCACCCGCTTGTTGCAGAGCCGGGTGTCGATCCGCCGCGTGAAGTCGGCGAGCGAGACAAACGGCCCGTCAGCGCGCGCGGTGAGGATCGATTCGATGGCGCCGGCGCCGACATTGCGCACCGCGCCGAGGCCGAAGCGGATGCGGCGGCCACCGACCACGGTGAACTTGAAGCCCGATTCGTGAATGTCGGGCGGCAGCACTTCGAGGCCGAGTTCGCGCGCCGCGTTGATGTACTGCACCACCTTGTCGGTCGAACCGATTTCGCTGGAGAGCAGCGCCGCCATGAACTCGGCGGGGTAGTGGGTCTTGAGCCACGCGGTGTGGTAGGAGAGCACCGAGTAGGCGACGGCGTGTGCCTTGGGGAAGCCGTACCGGCCGAAGGTCTCGATCTGGCCGGAGAGCTCTTCGATCAGCTTGCGGTCATGGCCCCGCGTCGCGGCCCGGTCGGCAAACTTGCCGAGTTCGCGGCGCAGCAGGTCGGCGTCCTTCTTGCCGACCGCCTTCCGGAGCACGTCGGCTTCGGCCAGCGAGAACCCCGCCATGATGTTGGCGATCCGCATCACCTGCTCCTGGTAGGTGATGACGCCGTAGGTGGGCGCCAGCACTTCTTCCAGCAGCGGGTGGGGATAGGTCACCGCTTCCTGGCCCAGCTTGCGGCGGATGAAGACGAGGTGCATCCCGGCGTCGAGCGGGCCGGGGCGGAGCAGCGCGTTGCACGCGACGATGTCGTCGAACCGGTCGCAGCGCATGTTGCGCAGCGTGTCGGTGGCGAGCGGCGACTCGAACTGGAAGACGCCGGAGGTCCGCCCGCTGCGCAGCAATGCGTAGGTCTCCGGGTCGTCGAGCGGCAGCCCCGCGACGTCGACCGCCGCGCCGGTCCGCGCGGCGATCATCTCGGCGGCATCGTGGATCACGGTCAGCGTCTTGAGGCCCAGGAAGTCCATCTTGAGCATCCCGGCGGCCTCGAGCGACCCCATGTCGTACTGACAGATGATGGCGCTGTCGCCGTCGGCGCCGGCCCCGGCGCCCTTGGTCGGGGCGGTACAGATCGGGACGTACTCGGCGAGCGGTCCGGGGGCGATCACCACCCCGGCGGCGTGCACCGAGGCGTGGCGCGACAGCCCTTCGATGCGCGAGGCGTACTGCAGGGTGCGCTGGTAGACCGGGTTGTCGCGGGCGAGCGCCCGCAGTTCGTCGACCTTCTTCAGCGCCTCGGGGATGGTGAGGGCGAACGCCGGGCCGGACGGGATCAGCTTGGTGATCCGGTCGGCGTCGGCGGGCGGCACCTTGAGCACCCGGGCCACGTCCTTGACCGCGGCGCGCGCCTTCATCGTCCCGAACGTGATGATCTGGCCGACCGATTCGCGTCCGTAACGCTGGCGCACGTATTCGATCACCTCGCCGCGCCGCTCGAAGCAGAAGTCGACGTCGATGTCGGGCATCGACACCCGCTCGGGGTTGAGGAAGCGCTCGAAGAGGAGGTCGAAGCGGAGCGGGTCGATGGCGGTGATGCCGAGGCTGTAGGCGACGATCGATCCGGCGGACGAGCCGCGCCCGGGGCCGACCGGAATGCCGCGGTCCCGCGCGGCGCGGATGAAGTCCGCGACGATCAGGAAGTAGCCCGCGTAACCCGCCTGGTTGATCACCGAGAGTTCGTAGTCGAACCGCTCGCGGGGCGCGTCGGGGAGCGGATCGCCGTAGCGCGCCTTGAGCCCCTCGAGGGCGGTGACGCGCAGCATCTCCTCGTCGCTGGCAAAATGGTCGGGGCGCGGGAACTGCGGCACGAAGTAGCGCTTCTCGAAGTCGAATTCGCAACGATTGGCGACCGCCTGGGTCATCTCGATGGTGTCGAGGTGGTCGGGAAAGAGCTCCCGCATCTCCGCCTCGCTCTTGACGTACGACTCGCTGCCGGTAAAGCGGAAGCGCTTCGGGTCGTCGAGGTCACTGCCGGTGCCGATGGCGAGCAGGACGTCGTGCGCCTCGGCGTCCTCGCGGTGGAGGTAGTGCGCGTCGTTGGTCGCGACCACGCCGAGGCCGAGGTCGCGGGCCAGCTCGAGCATCCCTTCGGTGACCCGCGCCTCGTCGGGGATGCCGTGCTGCTGGATCTCGAGGTAGAACCGCTCGGGGCCGAACACCCCGGCGAGCCACGATGCGGTCTCGCGCGCCTTGTCGTACTTGCCGTGCCGGATCCAGAGGGCGATCTCGCCGGAGAGGCAGGCGGCGAGGCAGACCAACCCCTCGCTGTGCCGCTCGAGGACTTCGCGATCGATCCGCGGACGCCGGTAGAACCCCTCGACGAACCCGATCGAGGTGAGTCGCACCAGGTTGTGATACCCGACGCGATTCTCCGCCAGCAGCACGAGGTGCGAATACGGTGCCGGTGCCCAGGCCGGCTTGGCGGGGTCCTGGCGCGCACCGAAGGCGAGGTAGGCCTCGAAGCCGAGAATCGGCCGGACGCCCTGGCGGCGTGCCTCGTCGTAGAAGCTCCGGGCCGCGTGCATGTTGCCGTGGTCGGTGACCGCCAGCGAGTCCATCCCGAGGCTCTTGACGTACCGGACCAGCTCGGGAAGGCGGTTTGCCCCGTCGAGCAGCGAATACTCGCTGTGCGTGTGGAGGTGGGCGAACGCCACCGGTCAGCGCCCCTCGCCGCGCGGGGTGCGCGGCAGGCCGGATCGGAGCGTCTTGGGGGTCGCGTGGACGGGCGCCCGGCGGGCGCCGAGCGGTTGGAGCCGGATCACGGTGGAATCGTATCCGGGTCGCGACCGATTGTCAAAAGTCGTTGTCCTGCTTAGGCTTACGACTAGTGACTGGCGAATGTGATGGCCTGGTGAACGAGGGCGGCCACGCTCCTCGGCCCGCGGCCGCAGCGGCCGCGCTCGGCCACTGGTGCCACCGCGCTCGGTGCCACCCGGAACGGTCGCGACACCACGCCGGGTCCGGCGTTCCGGACCACCGGCCGAGGGCCATGGGCGCGCTTCTGTCATGACGAAGCGGAGACGATGGAAGATGGGCCTGTTGATCGCCGCCGCGGCACTGTTGCTCGGCTACAGTGGCGCCTACGTCGCCTCGCCGGACATCCGGTACCTCACCCGGGCGGGAATCGAGGAGACCCGGATCCTGGCGCGGCGCGAGCCGATCAGCCACCTGGCGCAGGACAGCGCCGCCCCTGATTCGCTGCGCAGGACGGCCCGGCTGGTGCTCGACGTCCGGGCCTATGCCGCCAACCTCGGGCTCGAGGCGAAGCAGACCTACACCACCTTCAGCAACGTCGGCCGCGACACGCTGCTCCTCGTCCTCACCGCGTCGCCGAAGAACTGCATCTGCGCCGTCACCTGGCATTACCCGATCGTCGGCCGGATTCCCTACAAGGGCTACTTCGATTTCCATGCGGCGCAGCAGGCGGCCGCGCACTACGCGTCCCAGGGGATGGACGTCTACCTGCGTCCGTCACCGGCGTTCTCGACGCTGGGATGGTTCAACGACCCGCTGCTCTCGACGGCGATCACCTCCGATTCGGTGGAGATGGCCGAGACAGTGTTCCACGAGATTGCGCACAACACCCTCTGGGTGCAGGGGGCGACCGCCTTCAACGAGAGTTTCGCGCAGTGGGTGGGCTACAACGCCACCCGGCTCTTCTTCCTGTCGCGCGGCGACTCGCTGCAGGCCATGCGCGCGGGCGAGCGCTGGCAGGACGAAGAGGTGCTGGGAGACTACTACGCCCGGTTGATTGCCCGGCTCGACTCGCTCTACGCGCTGAAGTTGCCGGTGGCGGCCAACGACAGTGGCCGGGCGGCGATCGCGGCATGGAGCAAGGACACGCTGGAGAACGTCGTCGGCAGCGAGCTGCGGACCTATTCCATCGGCCACTACCCGGAGCGCCCGATCAACAACGCGGCGCTGGTCGGCATCCTGTTGTATCGCAGCCACCTGCGCTGGTTCGACGCCTGGGGCCAGGTCAATCACGACGACCTGGCGATTGCGGTGCGGCGGTTGCGCGATGCGCTGCAGGGGGTGCACGGCGAGGAGGCGTTCCAGCGGCTGCGGGTGCTGGCGGGGGTGCCGGCGCCGGGGGCGAGCGGGCCGTGAGATACCGGACGCCTGCGCCGGATCCGGCATCGCGAGGCGCGACGGCGGGTTCTCCGCATGGCGCCAAATGGCGTTTCAAATTTACTCTTTTGGCGCGTGCCGCCGTGCGGTCCTGCGGCTCAAGGCGCACGGCGCAGCGCCCGACATCCCGACTTCTCTTGCCGAGGCATTGACATGGACGCGCAATTCGTCGACCGGGAACGCTCGCGGCTGCTCGGCGAGCTGAACGACTTCCTCGCCATTCCCAGCATCAGCACGTTGCCGGCGCACAACGGCGACTGCCGCCGCGCGGCCGACTGGCTGATCACCGAATTGCGCCGGCTCGGCTGCCCGACGGCGCAGTTGCTCGAGGGAGACGGCCACCCGATCGTGTGGGCGGAGAGCCCGCCGGTGCCCGGTGCCCCGACCCTGTTGATCTACGGTCACTACGACGTGCAGCCGGTGGAACCGCTCGACGAGTGGCGCTCCCCGCCGTTCGTCCCGACGGTGCGCGACGGGAAGCTCTATGCCCGCGGCGCGGCCGACGACAAGGGACAGGTGTTCTGCCTGCTGAAGGCCTACGAGGCGGTGCTCGACGCCGGGCAGCGGCCGCCGGTCAATGTCCACTTCATCTTCGAGGGCGAAGAGGAGTGCGGCGGGATGGCGATCGAGACGCTGCTCAAGAAGGAGCCGAAGCGCACCCGCGTCGACGCGGCGCTGGTGTGCGATTCGTCGTACTACGCCCGCGGCTGGCCGTCGGTCGACACCGCGCTGCGCGGCATCTGCTATGCCGAACTGCATGTCCGGACGCTGCGGCGCGACCTCCACTCGGGCACCTATGGTGGCGTGGCACCCAACGCGCTCGAGACACTCTGTCGCATGCTGACCGATCTCAAGGCCGCCAACGGCAAGATCCGCGTGCCGCGGATCTATTCGCGGGTGAAGCCTCCCACCGCGGCCGAAGAGGCCGGATGGGCGTCGCTGCCGTTCGACGAGGCGGCGTTTCTGCACGATGAGGTGACGGGAAAGGCGCTCACCGGGCTTGCCGGACATTCCGTCTTCGAGCGGACCTGGGCGCTGCCCACCTTCGAGATCCACGGCATCATCGGCGGCTTCACCGGCGCCGGCGCCAAGACGGTGATCCCGGCCGCGGCCACCGCCAAGATCTCGCTGCGCCTGGTCCCGGGGCTCCGCTACGAGGCGATCAAGCGTTCGCTGCAGCAGGCCTGCGCGCGTGTCGCGCCGGATTACGCCGAGTGGGAGTTGCGCTTCATCCACGGCGCCGACCCGGTGCAGGTCGACGTGACCGCACCGGTCTTCGGCCTGCTCGACCGGGCCTTCGAGGAGGTGGTGGGGCGGAAGACGGTGGCGATTCGCTCCGGCGGCTCGATTCCGATCGTCTCGCTGCTGGGGCGCGGCGGGGCGCCGGTGCTGGTGACCGGCATCGGCCTTCCCGACGACGGCCTCCACTCGCCCAACGAGAAGCTCGACCTGCAGCAGCTATGGGACGGCATCAACGTCTTCGGACGCTTCTTCGAGTTGCTGGGCGCTACTTCGGCCGCGTCTTCATGATCGCCTCGATCTCGGCGATCTCCCGCGGGTCGTTGCTGAGGCGCTCGAGGCCCTTGTCGGTGATGGCGTAGTCGTCCTCGATCCGGACGCCGATGTCGTTGTACTGCTGCACGACCGGCATGACGCGGGCGATGAACGCCTGGTTGGCCGGAGTCTGCGGGATCACCTCGAGGAACTTCCGGTTGATGTAGATCCCCGGCTCGAGGGTGAAGGCGTCGCCCACCTGGTATGCGGTGCGGCTCTGCAGGTAGTCGTGTACCGCCACGCCAAGGCCGTGACTGATGCCGTGAATCGTCCAGAGATTCACCTGGCGGCAGGGGCGGGCCTGGCCGCAATCGTACGTGGCGTTGGCACTGTCGATCAGCCCGAGCTTCGCCAGCCCGCGCGCCCGCACCTCGAGGGACGAGTCCTGCGCGGCCTGCGGTGACATCCCCGGCCGGGCGTTGCGTTCGGCGGCGGCCTGCGCGTCGCGAACCAACTGGTAGATCCGCCGCTGCGTCGGGGAATAGACGCCGTTGACCGGGATGCTCCGGGTGACATCGGCGGCGTAGCCCTGATACTGCGTGGCGGCGTCCATCACCACCATGTCGCCGGGCCGCGCGGCGCCGCGGTCCTTCATGTAGTGAAGCTCGGTGCCGTCCTCTCCGGCGCCGACAATCGAACCGTACGCCACCCGCTCGCCGCCGAGCCGGGTGAAGGTGTATTCCAGCACCGCCTGCCATTCATACTCGTGGTGCGGCTCGGGGGCATGCAGCACAGCGAGGTGGCCCGCCGAGCTGATCTGTGCCGCCTTCCGGAGCAGGGCGATTTCGGCCGGGCTCTTGTGGGCCCGCAACTGTCCGACGATTGGCTGGGCGTTCTGCACCGTGAGTCCGGGGTGCGCGGCGATGAGCGACTTGACGAACGCTCCGCCGCGGGTGAGCGAGTCGGCCCGGGCAAAGTCGGCATCTTCGTAGTCGGCAAGGTCGTAGAGCGGGAGTCCGGTGTCGATCAGCGAGTCGACCACGCCCCGGAGCGACGAGAACGCGCGCCCCGGCAGGCCGAAGTCGCGGGGCGTGGTGGTGGAATCCGACCGGAAGCCATAGTAGAGCTCGGTGCGCACCGGGCTGGGCATCAGGAAGAGGGTGCCCGACCCCCTGCCGTCGTGCACCACGAGGAGGAACGCGGCGTCGGGCTCGTCGAAGCCGGTCAGGTAATGGAACGACGGAATCTGGTAGAACGGGCCGAAGTCGGTGACCGGGTTCCGCTCGCCGAAGGCGAGGACAACGCCATTGCCGATGCGGGCGGCGAGCGAATCGCGCCGGGCGGCGTACTCGGCCTGCGAGATCTGGGCGTGCAGTGCCGCGGGGACGACGAGGGTGACGGCGAGGGCAAGCCGCGCCACGACAGAACGGACGGTCACGGGAAATTCTCCGCGCGAAGTGATGGTGGAGGCGGCGGATAATCTATCACCGCGGCGCCTCCGCCACCGTGCGGACTCACTCCCCGCCGCCACCCCCCTGGATGATCACCATCTTTCCGCCGCCGTCCGGGGTCGCCACTCCGTCGCCCCCCTTCATGGCGCCGCCGGGCGGCGCCGTCATGGCTCCCGGACGCATCCCCGGCAGGTTGTTGGGCACCCCCAGCGCGGAGAGCGGCAGCTTCTTCTTCTGCTCCGGCGTAAGCACCGCGACCGCTTCCTTGGTGAGGTCCGTGGTCAGCCTGGCGAGCACCGGCCGCACTTTGTTGAGCCGCTTGCTGAGCCCGTTGTCGTCGATGTGCTTGCCGTGCCTGGCGACCCAGTCGACCAGCGGACCGAGCGCCGAGTCCGACGTGTGGCGGAACTGGGCGTCGATCGAATCGAGGCGCGCGGCCTGCGCCGGCGTCAGGTTCAACGAATCCTTGTAGCGCATGATCGCGGTCACCGGATTGCGCGCCACGCTCTGGAACCGCTGGCGGATCTGCTGCATGGAAAGCGGCGGCTCGTGGCCCGGCGGAATCAGCCCCATGCCACGCGCCAGCGGCGAGGTCGGCGGCCCGCCAAGGCGGTACTCGACGCCGAGTTGCATCTGGAACGGCGGGAACTTGTGGCGCGCGCTGCCGAAATTGGCGGGCTCGCCGAACAGCTGGTTGACCTGGTACTTGAACTGCTGCGTGGCCGGATCGAAGCCGGTGACATAGAGCAGCGTGCTGTTGGGCGTGGTGCTGGTCTGGTACTGGCCAAGCGGCGTGTTCTCCAGGCCGAGCAGCCGCACCAGCGCACCGCTGGCGTTGACCATCGTCGTGGTGATGCGCAGGCGGTCGCCGTAGCCCCAGTTGGAGGGCGGCCGGAAGTCCATCGAGAGGTCGAGCCGCGTCTGCCATGGGGTGTGGCAGGTGTTGGCCCCGGCGATCTGCCCGAGCTGCGAGCGGATGCAGTTGCGCGCGGTGGCGGTGCCAGTCGCCAGCAGCTGCTGCATCTGGGCGGCGAGGGTGCTGTCGGCGGTGGTGGCCGGGTTCGGGATGAACGCGCGGTCGTTGCCGGCGATGCCGTCGCCGTTGACGTCACCCGAGACCATCGGGGTGAACGGCATGCCGGAATAGACGTTGGCGCGGACCTGGAAGTTGAACCACCAGGCGCGGATGCCGGTGGTGAGGGTGAAGGTGTGCGTCGGCTGCGACCCGGGGACCCATTCCTTGAGGAACGGGTCGCCGGCGGTGCCGGTCCCGCCGCCGAAGCCGAAGCTGGCGGCACTGATGTCGCCGCCACCGATCGCGATGACCCGGAAGCCGCCAATCCCGCCGCCGAAGCCGCGCAGCTCCTGGCGCGAGTGGGTCAGCGTGTAGGTCATGTTGAACGAAAGCTTGCCGTTCATCAGCGGGTGTGGCGGCACCAGTGTCGCCGTCAGCTGCTCGGTGTAGCTGTGCAGGTCGGAGACGGTGTTGGTGACGGACCCGAAATCGGGATCGATCCGGTTGGCGGCCGGCGCGATGGTGCCGGTGCCCGGCACGATGTCGCCGGGCGAGACGAACACCGGGCGATTCCCCTCGTTGGTGAGGCGGAAGCCGGGGGTGCGATTGAGGTTCATGTCGAGGCCGCTCTCGCCATTGACATTGTACGAGACGGCGCCGGTCAGGCCGACCACCCAGCTGAGTGGGGTCCGGATTCCATCAATGCCGAGGTTGGCGCGCCAGCTCAGTGGCGCATGGAAGTTCGGGTCGTATACCTGCACGGTCGGCGTCGCGGTCGAGAAAACCGAGGGAGCGGTGCCGTCGAGGCAGGCGTTGGGGCTGGTGAGCGCGCCCCAGTCGGGAATCGGCGTGGCGTCGCCGGCGCAGGCCAGCTCCCGCCGCGTGTCGGGAAGGCCGGTCCGGTCGACCAGGCCGGCGATCTCGCTGGGCGACGTGACGCCCTTGAACCCACCGATCGAGCCGGTCACCGAGATGCCCGGCAGCGCCGTGGTGTTGAGCCGCTGGTTGCTCATCAACGCCATGGCGATCTCGGGGGGGAGCCGCGCCAGCTGGTCGGGCGAGAGCCCGGCGAGCGGGCCGCTGGAACCGCCGGCGGTGCCGCGTCCCCGCCGCGCGCCGGAGGTCCACGAGAAGCCGATCCGCGGCACGAAGCCGAGGTCGTTGGGGATCCGGTCGGTCTTCAGCCCGAACACCGAGTCGACCACCGGGTTGTAATCCGGGACGATCCCCGGATGCGACATGTCGAATCGCAGCCCGCCCTGGAACTGGAGCGCCTGCGACGCGGTCCACTCGTCACCCACCCAGAGCGAAGTGGTGCTCCCCTTGCTCTCGCGCGAGACCGCGTCGAGGGTGCGATTGTACGAGGCGGGGGTGTTCGCGGCGAGGTCGGCAAGAGTGAGGTAGTTGTACGAGCCATACTGATTCCCGGCCGAGAACGAATGCGACCACTGGTACTGGAACTCCTCGCCGAACTTCACCTTGTGGCGGCTGTCGCCGCTCAGCCACGAAGTCTCGTTGCGGACGTCGTTGCTGTAGTTGCTGTTGTTGCTGACCCCCGAGCCGCCGCCGAACCGGAGCGACGTGAGCCCGGTCTGGCCATTGGCGAACTCGGTCCCGACCCGGACGCTGGCCGACGGGAGGTTGAGGTACGGCGAGTTGTCGAACTTGCTGTAGAAGAACGACTCGTTGAGTTCGTCGAGCAGCCCGTGGATGTAGCCGGTGCCGTGGACGATGACCTGCTGGAAATTGTTGTCGAACTTCGACGCGGTCGTGGGATACGACTGAAGCGACAGCCCGATGCCATGGAACCCGCCCCAATTGCCGATGTGGCTCACGCGAAGCGACGTGGTGGCGGTCGGGGTGAAGTCGAGGACCGTCGACAGCGAGAGCCGCGGGCTGCTGGTCGAGCGCGGGATGCCCGCGGCGGTGCGTGGCACGCCGAGCTGGCCAAGGGTGCCGGCGAGCGCGTCGACGGTGTCCTGGAGAATGCCGTACTGCGAGAGCAGGCTGGACGGCGGGCCCAGCAACGTATAGGCGTCGGTCATCCGGTCGTTGACGTCGAACGAGATCTTGTAGTGCGACTTGCGCTTCTTGATCGCGCCGCCGATGCTGCCGCTGATGTCGCCGACGGTGGGCGGTGGTGACGGATAGTTGGGGTCCGCCCAGGAGAGCGTCGGGTTGACGAACGAGCCGCGGATGTTCGCGGCGAAGATGTCGCTCCCGCCGGCCAGCATGATCGAGCTCTGGCCGCCGGCGAATCCGCCCCGGCCGGGGTCGGCCGAGCTGGTGATCACCTTCATGCTCGAGATCGCGTCCTGCGGAAGGTTGGCGGCGCCCGACTGCATTCCCTCGATGGTGGTGTTGTTCTGGTTGGCCGCCTGGCCCAGCACGGAATAACCGGAATCGCCGACCGGGGTGACTCCGGGCACCGTCAGTGCCAGCTGCAGCAGGTCGGTGGGGTCAAGGAGGAACTGGGCGTTGGTCAGGGCGTTCTGTTCCACGCCGCCAATCGACGGTTGGTCGCCGTTGGTCTTGAGTTTCTGCGCCAGGGCGGTGATCGAGTCCAGCACCACGGCGGTCGGGCTCAACTGCAGGTCGGTGATCAGCACGCTCGACAGCCCGGTGCGCGTCACCCGGGTGGTGACCGGCGAGAAGCCGATCTTTCGCACCGTGAGGAGGTAGTCGCCCTCGCCGTTGGTGAACAGCGCGGTGTAGATCCCCTTGTCGTTGGTGGTCGCCGTGATGACCGACTGGGTCACCAGCCCGGTGACCTGGACCGACGCCTCGGGCACCGGCTTGCCGTCAGGGTCGGTGATCTTGCCCCGGAGAATCTCCGTGCTCTGGGCCCGCAACGGGGCCGCCACGAGCAGGAATGTCGCGAGAAGAGCCACCAGGCGGGTGCCGGTCCGCGCGCACACCGCTGTCGCCGTCCGGGGGAAGTCGTGAAGCATTCGCAATCCGGTCGCAGGGGGTGAATCAGTTCCGGACCGCCGGCCCTCGGGCGCGCGCAGTCCGTTGTTCCACGGATACCGCAATCTATACGGCCATGCCCGGTCGGCGGTTACGGACCGCGACCGGTCGGGCACCACGTACAGGATGCCTCTCCCCGGCGGGGCGTTGCGCCCCGGCCGCGGGTCTCAGGCCGTGACGCGGCTCAGCTGGCCCGCGGCCGGGTCGGTCCCCCGGCCGTGGTGACCGTCACCGATCCCGGGGCCAGTCCCGGCGAAGTGGCATCGATCCGCACCGCGCCGGCGCGCTCGGAGGATTGGACAATGGCGCACGCGAGACCGTTGAAGACCCTCCGGACCGTGCCCTTGTCGGCCTCGTGGCTGCTCGGATCGCCATTGCCGACGCCGATGAGCCGGCCGTCACCGGTCACGGCAAAGGAGATCTCGTGGTCGGCGACGGGGACCGTGCGGCCATTGGCGTCGACCACCGACACCGTGATGACGGCGACATCCTCGGCGTCGGCGGTGAGGTGGTCGCGATCGGCGCGCAGGACGACGCGAGCGGGCGCGCCGGTCGTCTCACGCCGGTCGGTCAGCAGCAGCTGGTCGCCGCGATACCCGCGGGCCTCGATGGCGCCCGGTGCATAGGGGACCTGCCACGCGACGTGCCCGTTGCGGGGGACGGCCTGTGTGCCGACCGAAGTGCCGTTGACCAGCAACTCGACGCGATCGAGGTTGCTGTGCACCCAGACATCGATCGGTGTTCCCTCCTTGCCGGGCCAGTTCCAGTGCGGAAAGAGGTGGACGACCGGGGCGCCTCCCCACCACGCCTGGTAGTAGTAGAAGTTGTCCTTCGGGAAGCCGCAGGTGTCCATGATCCCGAAGTGCGACGAGATGCAGGGCCACGCATACGGCGTCGGTTCGCCGCGATAGTCGAAACCGGTCCAGACGAATCCGCCGGCGAGCCACTTCCGCGCCGCATAGGTGGGCCACCAGCTCTCGGCGATGGCGCCCCATGGCGGAGCATGCACGTCGTAGGCCGAGAGGTAGCCGCGGTCCTTGTCGTCGGCGTAGATGCCGCGTGTCGAGACGGTGCTCGCGACTTCCGTGCCGATGCAAGGTTGCTGCGGAAAGCGGGCATGAAACTGGTCCATCCGGGTGCCATCGCCGTAGTTGAATCCCTGGACATCGACGACGGCGGAGAGGCCGCGTCCCCACGATCCGTTCATCGCCTCGGTGATCATCCGGCTCGGGTCGAGCCGCCGCGCCAGGCGCTTCATGGTGGTGGCGATCCGCGCGCCACGGTCGGTGCCCTGGTCGGGTTCTTCGTTGCCGATCGACCATGCGAAGATCGACGGATGGTTGCGATCGCGCCGGATCATTTCGCTGAAGTCGTCGAGCGCGTCCGGATTGGACGACATGGTCCGCGTCTCGTCGAGCACCAGCATGCCGAGGCTGTCACACGCCGCCAGCAGTTCGGGGGTCGGCGGGTTGTGCGACGTGCGGTAGGCGTTGGCGCCCATCGCCTTGAGCCGTTCCACCCGGTAGTACTGCAGCCGGTCGGGGAGCGCCGAGCCGACGCCGGCGTGGTCCTGGTGATTGCAGGTGCCCTTGACCTCGACACGGGTGTCGTTGATCAGCAGGCCATTGTCGGCGTCGAAGCGGACCGAGCGGATGCCGAACGGCGTGACCAGCCGGTCGACCTCGTTGCCGTCGAGGGTGACGGTAGTCTCGAGCTGGTGCAGCGCCGGATGTTCCACTGACCAGAGCGCGGGGTGCGGCAGGTGGATCTGCTGCGTGACGGTCGCGCCGTCCCACGGTGCAACCTCCACCGGGCGGGCGCGAACCCCGGCGAGCGGCGTGCCACCCGGTCCGGTGATCCGGGAGACGACACCGAGCACACCGCGAACGTCCCGCTGGTTGGCGAGTTCGGTGGCGATGGTCAGCTGGGCGGCGTCGCGGCTCAAGCGGGCCGTGACGAAGGCGCCCCACGGCGCGACGTGCGCCGGATGGGTCTTGACCAGCCAGACGTGCCGGTAGATGCCGGCGCCTTCGTAGAACCACCCTTCATGCTCGGTGGCGTCGACCCGCACCACGATGATGTTCCGGCCCCCGAAGTTGACGAAGTCGGACACGTCGTAGCGGGCCGGAGCGTAGCCGCTCCGGTGGCGTCCCAGCAGGTGATCGTTGATCGAGACGAGCGCGTCGCGGAAGATGCCGTCGAATTCGAGGGTGATGCGGCGTCCGGCGTCTTCCGCCGGCAGCGTGAAGGCGCGGCGGTACCACCCGATGCTGGTCGCCGGATAGGCCCGTCCCAACGGCTTGCACCCCTGGGCCACCAGATCCGGGTCGTCGACGAACGGCAGCCCCACCGCCCAGTCGTGCGGCAGGTCGACGGCGTCCCAGGCGCTGTCGTCGAAGTTCGGGCGGGCCGGGACGAAGAGCTCGCCGGTCTTGGCAAACTCCTCGTCCTTGCCGAAGCCGAAATCCTTTGACGGGTCGTCGGCATGGCCGAGATGAAAGCGCCAGCCGAAATCGAGGAGGAGCCGGTCCCGGGTCGGGGCCGGCGGGTTGTCGAGCCGGAAGCCGGGGCGCAGCAGCCGGCCGCCGAGGGTGGCGGCCAGTCCGGTCTGCACCACCTCGCGGCGGGTCCAGGAAGTCATCGGTGGCATCCCATCGGGGGTCCGGAGAAAGTACTCAACCTTCCGGGCGGGCTGTACGTTTCAGAGCAGAGCCGGCGGCCGCCCCGCCCTCCGACCGGCCAACCCCGATTGCGGAACGCAAGGTCCTGAATGAATCGTCCTGATGCCGCCCCCGTGGCGGCGATGCCGGTTTCCCGTCGCGTGCTGCCGTGGTTGCCGTTGCTGTTCATCGGCAGCGGATGCGCCGCGCTGATCTACGAAGTGGTCTGGTTCCAGATGTTGCAGCTGATCGTCGGGTCATCTGCGATCTCGATGGCGGTGGTGCTTGGCACCTTCATGGGCGGAATGTGCCTTGGCAGCCTCTACCTCCCCCGGTTCGTGGGGCCGGACCGGCATCCGCTGCGGATCTACGCCGCGCTGGAGGCGGGGGTCGGGCTGTTCGGGTTGCTGATTCTCTGGGGGCTGCCGTACGCCGGCGGGCTCTACACCGCCATTGCCGGGCACGGGATGTCGGGCCTCTTTCTCCGCGGCGTGTTCTGCGCCATCTGCCTGCTGCCGCCGACGCTGCTGATGGGGGCGTCGTTGCCGGCGGTGGCGCGCTGGGTGGAGGCGACGCCGAAGGGAGTCTCCTGGCTCGGCTTCTTCTACGGCGGAAACATCGCCGGCGCGGCGCTGGGAGCGTTTCTCGCCGGATTCTACCTGCTGCGGGTCTACGACGACTCGATCACGACGTACGTCGCCGTGGCGATCAACCTGGTGATTGCCGCCGCGAGCCTGGTGCTGGCCCGTTGGGCGCCACACGCCGCGGTGCCGCCGGCACCGGCCGCCTCGGCGTCGCCGATTCCGCCCGGTGCCACGCCGGTCTACGTCGCCATCGCGCTCTCCGGCATGACGGCGCTGGGCGCCGAGGTGGTGTGGACCCGGCTGCTCACGCTGGTGCTGGGCGGGACGGTGTACGCCTTTTCGCTGATTCTCGCCGCAATCCTGATCGGCCTCGGAATCGGCAGCGCGATCGGCTCGATTGCGTCGCGCTCGGTCCGGAATCCCCGCGCGGCGCTGGGCTGGTGCCAGTTGCTGTTGATCTTCGCGATTGCCTGGGCGGCGTGGTCGCTCTCCAGCGTGTTGCCGTTCTGGCCGATCGACCCGACGCTCGCGACGCGGCCACTGTTCATGTTCGAGCTCGACCTGGTCCGCTGCCTCTGGACGGTGCTGCCGGCGGCGATGCTGTGGGGCGCCTCGTTCCCGCTCGCGCTGGCGGGCGTGGCGGGCGGCCAGCACGACTCCGGCCGCCTGGTCGGCACCGTCTACGCGGCCAACACCGTCGGTGCGATCGTCGGCGCGGTGCTCACCAGCCTGATCTTTATCGCCACCATCGGCACCAAATGGTCGCAGCGGATCCTGATCGCGCTGGCCGCGGTGGCGGCCATCCTGATGTTCGCGCCGGTCGCGCTGGCGGCGCTCGACGCGCGGCGCTGGTCGGCGGTGTCGACCGGGCGCGCGGTGGCGGTCGCCGGGCTCGGCGCGGTGATGATCTGGACGGTGCGGCCGGTATCGCCGTTGCTGGTGGCCTATGGCCGCAACACGGCGACCTGGCTCGCGGACCACGCCGACGTGTTCTACGTCGGCGAAGGGATGAATTCGACGATGGCGGTGTCAAGGACGTCGTATGGAACGCTCAACTACCACAACGCCGGGAAGATCCAGGCGTCGAGCGAACCGCAGGACATGCGGCTGCAGCGGATGCTGGGCCACATCACGACGTTGGTGTCGGCCCACCCCACGTCCGTGCTGGTGATCGGGTGCGGCGCGGGCGTGACGGCGGGTGCGGTGAGTGTCGACCCGGCGGTGCAGCACGAGACCATCGCCGAGATCGAGCCGCTGGTGCCGAAGGTGGTCTCGCGGTATTTCAGCAAGTACAACTTCGCGGTGGTCGACAACCCGAAGGTGCACGTGCAGATCGACGACGCGCGGCACTTCATCCTCACCACGGACCAGAAGTTCGACGCGGTGACCTCCGATCCGTTCGACCCCTGGGTGCGGGGCGCCGCGACGCTCTACACCCGCGAGTTCTTCGAACTGGTCAAGCGGCACCTCAACTCCGGCGGTGTGGTGACGCTCTTCGTGCAGCTGTACGAGAGCAGCCCGGCGACGGTCAAGAGCGAGGTCGCCACCTTCCTCGAGGCGTTCCCGAACGGGGTGGTCTGGGGAAACACCGAAAACGGCAAGGGCTACGACCTCGTGCTGCTGGGCGAGATGGACCCGAAGCCGATCGACCTCGACGCGATCGACCGCAAGCTTGCCGACCCGGCCTACGCGGTGGTGGCGAAGTCGCTGAGCGAAATCGGGTTCAACTCGGCCGAAGACCTCTTCTCGACGTACGCCGGCAACGCCCGGACGCTGAAGTCCTACCTCGCGGACGCCGAGGTCAATCGCGACCGCAACCTGCGCCTGCAGTACCTCGCCGGCCTCGGGTTGAACCAGTACCGCCAGGCGGACATCTACGCCGAGATGATCCGGACCCGGCAGTATCCTGAGGGGCTGTTCACCGGCTCGCCGCAACGGATGGACGCGGTCCGGGCCGGAATCATGGGGGAGCCGTGATGGCAGAAGCTTCGGTGCGCGCGGCGCGGCCGTTGTCCAGTCGCATCCTGCCGCTGATGGCGCTGCTGTTCATCGGCAGTGGGTGCGCCGCGCTGATCTATGAGATCGTCTGGTTCCAGCTCGCGGAGTTGGTGATCGGGTCGTCGGCTGTCTCGATCGGCGTGCTGTTGGGGACGTTCATGGGCGGGATGTGCATCGGTTCGCTGTTGCTGCCGCGGTGGGTGTCGCCGCGCAGCCACCCGTTGCGGGTCTATGCCGTGCTCGAAGTCGGCATCGCGGTGTGCGGCCTGCTGATTCTCTTTGCCCTGCCGCCGCTGGGCTCGCTCTACGGTTCGCTGGCGTCGCCGGGGCTGGCCAGCATCCTGCTGCGCGGCATGCTCAGCGCGATCTTCCTGCTGGTGCCGACGGTGCTGATGGGTGCGACGCTGCCGGCGATCGCGCGGTGGGTCGAGGCGACGCCGACCGGCGTCTCGTGGCTGGGGCTGTTCTACGGCGGCAACATCGCCGGCGCGGTGGTCGGCTGCCTGCTGGCCGGCTTCTACCTGCTCCGGGTCTTCGACATGAATGTCGCGACGTACGTCGCGGTTGCCGTCGACCTCGGGGTGGCGGCAATGGCGCTGTTGCTGGCGCGCCGCACCGACGCACCGGCCGACCACCGTACGGCGCCGGCCGACGTGCCGGCCCTCGCCGGCTCGCGGCGTGTCTACGTTGCCATCGCGCTGTCGGGGATGACGGCACTGGGCGCCGAGGTGGTCTGGACCCGGCTCATGTCGCTGATGCTCGGCGCGACGGTCTACACCTTCTCGCTGATCCTCGCCGTGGTGCTGGTGGGCCTCGGGATCGGCAGCGCGGCCGGAGCGTGGGCGGCGCGCGTCGCCCCGCGCCCCCGGATGATCTTTGGCTGGGTGCAGCTGGCGGTGCCGTTCGCCGTGGGATGGACGGCGTTCATGATCGCGCGCTCGCTGCCGTACTGGCCGGTCGATCCGTCGCTGGTGACCGATCCGTGGCTGCTCTTCCAGTTCGACCTGATGCGGTGCGCGTGGGCGCTGCTGCCGGCGACGCTGCTGTGGGGCGCGTCGTTCCCGCTCGCGATTGCCGGGGTGGCGGTGCCGGGACAGGACGCCGGCCGGCTGGTGGGACGGGTCTACGCCGCCAACACCGTCGGTGCGATCGTCGGATCGCTGCTCTTCAGCATGATCGCGATCCCGGCCATCGGGACCGCCAACAGCGAACGGGTGCTGATTGCCCTCGCCGCGGTTGCCGGCCTGATCCTGCTGGTCCCGGGGCTCCGCGGCGCCGGCGGCTCGCCGCGGCGCTTCGGCGGCGTGGCGCTGGCCGCGATCGCCGCGGTGCTGCTCGTCGTCACGGTCCGCGCGGTGCCGCCGGGGCTGATCGGCTACGGCCGCTTCCTCGCCACCTACTCGTCGCTGCCGAAGTTCCTCTACGTCGGCGAGGGGATGAACTCGTCGGTGGCGGTGTCGGAAGAACCGGGCGGATATCGCAACTTCCATGTCAGCGGCAAGGTGGAGGCGTCCACCGAGCCACAGGACATGCGGCTGCAGCGACTCCTCGGCGACATGGCGGCGCTGGTCCAGGGCGGGCCGAAGTCGGTGCTGGTGGTGGGATTCGGCGCCGGCGTGACGGCGGGGACGTTCGTGCTCTATCCGAGTGTCAAGCGGATTGTCATCTGCGAGCTGGAACCGCTGATCCCATCGAAGATCGGCCCGTACTTCGCGGCGCAGAACTACGACGTGCTGCACGATCCGCGGGTGCAGATCGTCTATGACGACGCCCGCGACTACATCCGGACCACCAAGGAGAAGTTCGACATCATCACGTCGGACCCGATCCACCCGTGGGTGCGTGGTGCGGCGACACTCTACACCACCGAGTACCTCACGCTTGCGCGGCAGCACCTCAATCCGGGTGGGGTCATGACCGAGTGGGTGCCGCTCTACGAGAGCCACCAGGACGCCGTCAAGAGCGAACTGGCGACATTCCTCGGCGTCTTCCCCGACGGCACCGTCTGGGCCAACAACGAGGACGGCCACGGCTACGACCTCGTGGCGCTCGGCCAGCCGGGGCGGACCACCATCAACATCGACTCGGTGAGTGCGTTCCTGGGCGATCCCGCCAACGCCCGGATCGCGAATTCACTGCAGGAGGTGGGAATCAGCTCGCTGCTCGACCTGTTCGGTTCCTACGCGGGCAATCGCGCCGACCTCGCGTCGTGGCTGACCGGCGCGCAGATCAATCGCGACCGGAACCTGCGCCTGCAATACCTCGCGGGGCTGGCGAACAACACCTACCAGAACGCCGACATCTTCCGGGCCATGACCGCCGGGCTCCACTTCCCGGACGGTCTCTTCGTCGCTTCGCCGCAGTGGGACGCGGCGCTGCGGTCCTACCTCTCGCCCGGCGGCCAGGTGCCGTAGGGCACGGTGGGCAGCCCCGCGCGCGGCAGCAGGTCGCCGAGCGAGAGTGTGGGCCCCGGTGAGGGCGCCAGCGCAAAGTCGGTCAGCGCGGGGAGGTAGCTGGCGACGTCCTTGAGGTACTCGGGATTGGTGTGGTCGATCTTGGGCCAATCCTCGATGTTGTCGGGCGCGAAGAGGCCGCCCATCACCGCCATCACGCCATGCAGCGTGTCGGCGGTCGGGTTCTCGTAGACCGCAACGAGGCGGTAGGGGTGTCCCGCCCGCAGGTGCGGACCGCGACCCTTGACCGCCAGGAGCTCGTGCGAGACGCCGAGTTCGTGCCCCTGCTTGTCGCGGATTCCCTCGACGTGCGCAATCACCTTCCCGGAACGGGCGTCCTCGAGCCGGATCTGCACGCCGTGGTCGTGCAGGTGGCCGCCGACGCCCAGCAGGCGGCCGCTGACGGGGATCGTGAAGTTGTAGGTCTTGACGCTACCCCCCGGCGGCACGTTGTACGAATCGGGGAGTCCCGGATCGGAATTGATGTCGACCTTGAACGGCAGCGCCGCCAGCGGCCGCGGCGTCAGGTTCTTTGGCGAGCAGATCAGCGTGAGCCGATACCAGATGCCGTCGAGGTCGTGCCCGGTGTCGTTGTTCCACATCAGGTAGACGGCGACGTGCATGCCCTTGTCGAGCGGGACACCGACCGTGCGGGGCAGCATCACCGGCGCGGTTTCCTCGCCGACGCCGAGCACCCGTTCCGCCAGCGGATAGACCAGCTGGCGGCGGTCGTAGTTGATGAACTCCATGTGGTGCATGGTCCGTTGCGGCAACTCGTGGCCGTCACGGTCGAGGATCTCCACCTTGAAGCCCCGCAACCAGTCGGTCGTGGGCCACTGGAACGTGGTCAGCCGCAACTCGCCGTGCGAGGCGTGCCCGCCACCCATGTCCATTGCCATGTCCATCATCTCGTCCATGTCCATCGGCGGGAGATGGTACGGGCCCGAGGTGACGATCACCTCATGGTGGATCGAATCGGCGCGGATGTACACCGGCGCCTTCGGCAGCGGCTGCGACATGTCCATTCCCGGCATGTCGGCCATCGAGCCGGATTGCGCCGGCAGTCGCGTGCAGACGGCGGCAAGGGCCGCGGCCACGATGGTCGCGGCAAGGGTGCGCTTCATGATGCCTCGGTCACGGTTGGGGCGCCGGAATGTCCGCCTGCGGCCACGGTTCCGTCAAGTCGTTCAGGGCCACGGTAGCGGAGCTACTCCGACGTAATTGGTTGCAATTTGCCGGCCATGCTCCGGTTGAATGCGGGGATGTCATGGCTGAGCAGCGCCCCGAACTGGCTCCGGGCCGCCGACAATTGACGTTCAAGCTGGTCGATTTGGGCCATCTCGGCCGCGGTGGGGCGGGCCTCGGGGCCGCCGGCGACATCGCCGCCGCCCGGCCCGATCTCGCCGTAGAGCCAGACGAGGTTGAGGTAGAGGTGGTACGCCTCGACATAGTACTTGTCGTCGCTCTCGAGGGTCGAGCGGCTGACCAGCAGCAGCTCGGTGTCATAGAGGCGGCTCCCCAGCGAGTCGAGCGCCGCGGAGATCGCCGCGTCGCCGGCGTGGGCCGACCGCTGGTCGGCAACCTGCTTCCGCATCGTCTCGAGGCGGTTGATCATCGACACGGTGGTGTCGATGTCGGCGACGAGGCGGCGCTGCGCGTCGTACGACGCGACGAGGTCGGCCTCGGTGGTGGGAATCGCCGGGTCCTTGAGGATCTCCACCGGCTCGGTGTACGTCACGCTGTCGACGATGAGGCGCGCGGTGTACTCGCCCGGGGCGGCGAGGGGGCCGGTGCGTTCCGGACCTTCGATACCCCAGTGGATGATCGGCCGGGAGTCACGGCCCTTGAAGCGGGGGTCGTCCCAGATGAACGGGTTGTCCGGTGCCACGGTCTTGAGCTCGGCCTGGGTCGGGCCGTCGAGCCGCAGGTCCCAGCTGACCCGATTGAAGCCGGTGTGCGCCGTCCCGGAGAGCGAGCGCAGCAGATTGCCGTGGGCATCGACGATGTCGAGCTTGACCGGGCCACGCGGCGCCGCGGCGAGCGAAAAGAGAAAGTCGGCGTGCCCCTCGCGGGCGTTGCGGTAACCGGGGCGAGGCGGATAGAAGTGCGCCGGAGCCGCCGGCGCCGGCGCCGGATTTTCCAGCCAGCTGATGTCGTGCAGGATGTAGATGCCGCGGCCGTAGGTCGACACCACCACGTCGTGCCACAGCCTGGGCACCACGATCCAGGTGACTTCCGCGGTGGGAAGGCCCTTCTGGTAGCGGGTCCAGTGCTGTCCGTCGTCGAGCGAGTAGTAGAAGCCGTCTCCGGTGCCGGCGAAGAGCATGCCGCGCCGGTTGGGATTCTCGGTCACCGCCATCACGTAGCCGAGCGGATCGTCGGCGGGGAGATCGCCGGTGATGTTGGTCCAGCTCTTCCCGTAGTCGGTCGTCTTGTAGATGTACGGACGCCGGTCGTCCATCAGGTGGAAGTCCATTGCCAGGTACGCCGTGCCGGCGTCGAAACTGGATGGCTGGATCTTGCGCACCGTGCCCCATTTCGGCAGGCCGGAGATGTTGGCGGTGACGTTGTTCCAGTGCTTGCCGCCGTCGCGGGTGTTCCACACCTGCCCGTCGTTGGTCCCCGCCCAGATCAGCCCGCGGCGCACGGTCGACGGTGCAATCGCGAAGACGACCTCGCCGTAGAACTGTCCGAGGTTGTCGGGAGAGATTCCGCCTGACGAGACGATCCGGCTGGTGTCGTGCGTGGACAGGTCTGGTGAGATCACCTTCCAGCTCTGCCCGCCGTCGCTGGTGCGGAAGATGACCTGGCAGCCGTAGTAGACGGTGTTGTGGTCGAACGGATCGATTGCCAGCGGCGGTGTCCAGTGACAGCGATACTTGACGTCGTTCGGTGCGGCGTCGAGGGTGTGGATGTAGGGGCTTACCGAGCGCGCCGTTCCGGTGCGTGCGTCGTAGCGGGTCACTTCGTCGCCGTAGCAGCTGGCCCAGACGACGTCGGCGTTGGTGGGGTCCGGGATGGTGAAGCCGGACTCGCAGCCGCCGAGGCCGTCCTGCCAGGTGCTGCTGCCGGTGAAGCCGGGGTCGAATCCGCCGCCGCGCCCGCCGCGACCGAAGCCCCGGCCGCGCGCCGGCGCCGCGGCTGCCACCGCCGCGGTGGTATCACGCCCGCCGCGGCCACGGCCGGCGGCGGCAGTGGTGTCGGCGCGGGCGGCCGCCGGCTGTGGCGGCGGGGGGGCAAATCCGCCGCGTCCCCGGCCGGCATTGGGTGGCGCCACCGGGGCGTCGCTCGGCCCCCGCATCGTGCCGTCGTCCTGCCGGTTGGTGTAGACCCAGTACGGCATCCGGTTGTCGACCGCGACGTGGTACATCTGGCCGTTGGGGATCGACACCCGGATGCCGGTGCGGCCGTGATCGGTGCTGATCCGCGCGCCGCCGTCGTCGGTGTTGCCGATGCGATCGGGATTGGTGGGATCGTACCAGATGTCGTGATTGTCGCCGCCCCAGTTGACTTCCTGGAACGTCGCGCCGCCGTCATTCGACTTGAAGAACGACGAATTCGCGATGAGCACTTCGTCCGGGTCGCGCGGGTTGACCGCGAGGCGGATGTAGTAGCCGCCGCGGCCGATCAGGGTGCGCTGCCAGTTGATCACCCGCCAACGGCGGCCGCCGTCGTCGGAGCGCCACACCGAACCCTGGTCGGCGGTCTGGATCAGGGCGTAGACCCGGTTCGAATCGCTCGGCGCGATGGCGACATCGATCTTGCCGACCGGCGACTTCGGAAGTCCGGGATCCGTCAGGTGCGACCAGGTGTCGCCGCCGTCGCGCGAGACCCAGATGCCGCTGCCCGGTCCGCCGCTGAACATTGCCCAGGTGTGCATCTCGACCTGCCACATCCCGGCAAAGAGCACCTGCGGATTCTGCGGGTCGAGGGTCAGGCCGGAACAGCCGGTGTTGGGGTCGACGAAGAGCACGCGGCGCCAGGTGAGGCCGCCGTCGTTGGTCCGGTAGACACCGCGTTCCTGCTGGGGCCCGGTGGTGCGGCCCAGCGCACAGACGTACACCGTGTTGGCGTTGCGCGGATCGACGATGATGCGCCCGATCCGTCCGGTCTGTTCGAGCCCCATGTGGACCCAGGTGGCGCCGGCGTCGGTCGACTTGTAGACGCCGGTGCCCATGATGTCGGCATCGCGGATCGCCCACGCCTCGCCGGTGCCGGCCCAGACCGTGTTCGGTGCGGTCGGCCCGATCGCCAGCGCGCCGATCGCCAGGCCCGGGATCGAATCAGAGACCGGTTGGAATGCGTGGCCGCCGTCGACCGACTTCCAGACGCCGCCCGACGCCGAGCCGATGTACCAGACACTGGTGTCGCCCGGCACACCCACGATGGCGGAAATGCGACCGCCGCCGGCGGGGCCCATGAACTGGAATGCGGTGGGATCGACCGGCGTCCGGTTGCCGCCGCGGAACTGCGCGGAAAGGGCACCGGCGACAGCGGTCACCAGCACCAGCAGGGTGCCGGCGGCGCGGAGTTGGCGCGACATGTCAGTGCCCCTTGTGGTCGGGGAAGAGGTCGTCCCGCTTGGGAGTCAGTCGGTCGGCGTCGAAGGTGGCCAGCAGGTAGCGCTGGCTGTTGCCGCGCACCGTGGCGGTCCAGTCGGAGCGGCCATCGCCCGTCAGGGTGACCACCGCGAGGGTGTCTCCCGAAGTGCCGAGGACGGTCACTTGCCGGGTCTGCCCGGTCGACGGGTGGCTGGAGTCGGCGGGGAAGCCCGACGCCTGCAGTCGCGACAGTTCGGAGATGACCGGGACGGCGTAGCTGAGGTTGGCGCTGTCGCCGGGCCCCTTGGCGCCGATCCACGCACCGGTGCCGCGACGCATCTCGTAGCGGTCGTGATCCCGCTCGAAGATGATGCGCCCGATCGACGCTGAATCGAGATGGAGGATCATCTTGTCGCGCCAGTCGGTGAGCGGAGTGGCGACGGCGTCGCGGAGCGCACCGAGCACGGTGTAGACCGTGTCGTGGCCGGGAAGCCGGACGTAGCCACTGGGATACTGAGGCCCCTCGCTGCCGAGCAGCAGGCGCACCGAGTCGTGCGCGCCGCGCGCCGTGAGCTTCCACGCGGCGCTGTCGGTCACGCCGAGGGCGGCGTGCGTCGCGGCCGACCGGGCCGCCAGCGTGCCGAGGGAGGCAAGGTTGGCGGCACTCAGCAGGCGGGCCACGGCGGTCGAGTCGGCGGGAAAGCCGTTGACGGTCCAGTGGCCGGGGCCGGCGCGGCGCAACTCGATCTGTGCTCCCGCGGGCGAGGTGATCGACGCGCTGACGAGGGTGTCGGCGTGGAGCCGTTGCAGGGCGGCGCCGAGCGAGCCGCCGGCGTCGCCATGGGGGCGGCCGAAGGTGCCGATCACCCGCACCGCGGCGTAGAGCACGACCAGGGCGCCGAGCAGCGCCAGCAGCCGGCGCAGCGTCTGTTCACGCATCGGATACCTCCGCCGTCGATGTATCGTGCCAGCGGCGTCGGGCGCGGCCGACCCGGCCCAGGATCCGCACCAGGCCGATCGCCACGAAGAGCAGCGGCACGCCGATCAGGTTGGCCCACTTGAACAGCGCGGCGCCGAACGTCGAGGCGAACGTCAGGTTGGGCGGGGTGCGCTGCTTGGCGCGGATCGAGATGAGCGCTTCGTCCTGGGCCAGCCAGTCGATGGCGTTGGCGCCGAACGCCAGGTTCTGCTGGTACGACCGGGTGAACTCGTCGGTGAGGAAGTCGGCGTTGCCGACGACGATGATGCGGCCACCGGTGTCGGCCGTCCTGCCCCCGGCGGCCGGTTCGCCACCGACCGCCGCCGCCACCACGAACTGGCGCAGCGAGTCGGCCGGCCCGGGTTGGAACTCCTGCGGCGACAGCGGGCGGTTGGGCGGCTGGGTGCCGGCCTGCTTGGAGGTCATCCAGAGCGGCGCGACCCGGGCGGCGTCGATCACGGTGAGCGGGGCGGTGTACGACAGCGAAAGGCTGCGCAGGTTGCGGGTGCTCACCTGGTCGCCGGCCGGTTGGGCGATGGGCCACAGCGGGTAGCCGGCGATCATCTGGAACATGCCGCCCTGTCCCGGCATCTGCACGTTGGCATGCGCGCGCAGGTCGTAGATCACGGTGGATCCGAGTCCCACCCCGTGTTCCGCCAGGAACGGCCGCAGTCCGGACACCATCGGAACCGGCTGCATCTGGCCCATCATCACCGGCGGGAGCAGCAGGAAGAGCGAGCCGCCGGCGGCGACATAGCGATCGAGGCGGGCGATGGTCGCGCTGTCGACCGGTTGCTTCGGTGCAGCGAGGATCGCGACCCGGATCGAATCAGGGACGAGCCCCGAGGTGTCGGCCGGGAGGGTCAGCGAGGTGACGTTGTACTGGTCGCTGATGGCCTGCTGGAAGGTCGGGAAGTCACTGGCGGCGAGCGATCCGTAGCCCATCAGGAATGCCACCGTCGGCTTGTGCGCCGCGGTCAGCGCCGAGATGTCGGAGGCGAGCTGGTACTCGAGGTCGTCGGTTTCCTGGATGACGGGAATGGCGCGGTTCTTGTTGGCGTAGGTCACCGCGAGGCCGAACCAGCCGCGCTGCTCCTGGAAGCCGGAAGTCTGCATCACGCTGAACTGGACCGGCCGCACCCCGTACGATTCCGCCTCCTGGGCGATCACCGCGTTGTTGTCGGGGTTGTCCTCCTCGACCGTCAGGTTGCCGCCCGAGGCGCTCTTCATGTCGGCCAGCAGGTCGCGCACGTCGCGCAGCACCAGCTGGGCCTGGGCGGGGATCTTGTCGGAGACGTAGAGCTTGATGTGCACCACGTCGCCGAGGTGGCGCAGCAGGGTCTTCGTGGCGGGCGAGAGCGTGAACACCCGGCCGCGGGTCAGGTCGAGCCGGCCGCGGACGTAGCCCCCCAGCAGGTTGAGCACCAGGACCGATGCCGCCACCACCACCGCGCCGGTGCGGAGCCGGCGCCACGCGCCACGGGCGCGGCTGAGGCGCTCGCGCGCAATGGCGACGCCGGCCATCACCAGGAAGAAGAGCGCGGTGGAGAGGAAGTACAGCACGTCGCGGAGGTCGACCGCGCCGCGGGCGACGTTCTCGAAGTGGGGCAGCACCGAGAGCCGGGCAACGACGCCGGCGACCACCGGCGGCAGGCCGATGGTGACGATGTCGAGCCCGATGAGCACCAGCACCATCGACACCGACACCGCCAGGATGAACGCGGTGATCTGGTTGCGGGTGACACTCGACGCCCACAGCCCGATGGCCACGAACTGGGCGGCGAGCAGCAGCGCGCCGATGTACTGCGCGGCGAAGATGCCCGGGTCGGCGTGCGCGATCACCACCAGGCAGACGGCAAGCGGCAGCGTGCCGGCCAGCGCGATCAGCACGAACAGCCAGTTGCCGAGGAACTTGCCGAGCAGGACGTCGGTCTCGCGCAGCGGCTGGGCGAGGAGCCATTCCAGCGTCCGGCTGCGCCGTTCCTCGGCCAGGCTGCGCATGGTCAGCGCCGGGACGAAGATCGCGAAGAGCCACGGCAGCAGGTCGAAGAACGCGCGCAGCGACGCAACGCTGTCGGCAAGGATCGACCGGAGGGTGAGGAAGAGCCCCAGCGCGAGAAACGCGATGACGAGGATGTACGCCGTGGGATAGTCGAAATAGCCGCGGATCTCGCGGCGGCAGACGGTGCCGACCTGGCTCATTGCCTGGCCTCCGGCGCCGTCTCGCTGGTGGTCAGCTGGCGGAAGAGCTGCTCGAGGGATGCCCGCTCACGGTGGAGTTCCCAGAGCGTCCAGTTGCGGTCGCGCGCCAGGCGGGAAATCGCCGGGCGGAGGTCGTCGGGGCCGCGTGCCATCACCTTGACCCGGGTCCGCCCGTCGACCGACTCGGCGGTGTGGCTCTCGACGCCGGGGAGGGCGGCGAGCCCGGCCGCCACGCCGTCGCCCTGCGCCTCGACGGTGTAGCTGGCGAGTCCCGCCTGTCCGGCGAGCAGGGTCGAGACGCTGCCGTCGGCCGCCAGCTTGCCGTGGCTGACGATGATCAGCCGCGTGCAGGTGGCTTCGACCTCCTGCATCACATGGGTGCTGAGCAGCACCGTGCGTTCGCGGCCGAGGGCGTTGATGAGCTTGCGGATCTCGACCCGCTGGTTGGGATCGAGCCCTTCGGTCGGTTCGTCGAGGACGAGGATCTCGGGGCGGTGCAGCATGGCGGCGGCGAGGCCGATCCGCTGGCGGTAGCCCTTGGACGCTTCCGAGACGGGGCGGAAGAAGACCGCCTCGAGGCCGGTTTCATCGGCGGCGGCCCGGACCCCGCGGCGCAACTCGGCGCCGTCCATGCCGCGGAGCCGCCCGGCGTACTCCAGGTAGTCGCAGACCAGCATCTCCTCGTAGAGGGGGTTTGCCTCCGGGAGATAGCCGATGCAGCGCTTGGCGGCCTCGGGGTCATCGCCGATCGAGCGGCCGTCGAGCAGCACCCGCCCGGCATCGGGCTGGAGGGTGCCGGTCAGCATACGCATCGTGGTCGTCTTGCCGGCCCCATTGGGGCCGAGAAAGCCGACCACTTCGCCACGATCAATCTGGAAGGAGAGCGCATCGACCGCGAGCAGCGGTCCGAAGCGTTTGGTGATGTTTTCTACGGAGATCATTGCCTCGTATCCGTCCGGAAGCACGAAGGGGCCGCGTCGCCCGACGAGCCGACACGGCGCACGGACCCGGGGCGCGGTGGGGGCGAAGCTAACGCAATCGTCCCCGCGGCGGCAACCGGGAAATCCCGAATCCCCCCTTGTCGCCCGCCCGGCGCGCCGGTCTATTGTGTTGATGCCTCACACCTCCCCTTCGCCGCGGTCCGATCCCATGCGTCTCCTCTCCGCCTGCCTTGCCGGTGGCCTGCTCGTCGTCGCCGGCGGCGCGCTCGCCGCCCAGTCGAACGAAGCGTTGATGGCCAACGACCACTACACCCGGTCACACGACTACGACCTGATCCACCAGCGTATCGCCGTCTCGGCGTTCAACTGGGATTCCACGTCGTTCGAGGGGAACGTCACGACCACCCTGGTGTCGCTCCGCCCGGGGCTCGATTCGGTGATCCTCGACGAGGGAGCGCTGCTGGAGAACGTCGCGGTGACCGACCGGGCCGGCGCCACGCTGCGCACCGCGCGGCACGGTGACACGCTGGTGGTCTTTCCGCGGGCGCCGGTGCCGTTTCGCGACACGCTGGAGTTCAGCGTGCGCTATCACGGCCGGGTCAAGAGCGGCGACGGGCTCACCTACATCACCACCGATGGGCTGCCGCACCGCCCGCAGCAGATCTGGAGCCAGGGCGAGGACCACAACAACCACGACTGGTTTCCCACCTACGACTTTCCCAATGACAAGATGACCTGGGAAGTCGTGGCCACCGTACCGGCTGGCGACCTCGCGGTCTCCAACGGCCGGCTGGTGTCGAACGTGGCGAGCGGACGCACTCGCACCATGGACTGGCGCCAGGACACGCCGTCCGCGACCTATCTGGTGTCGCTGGTGGTCGCCCCGCTTGCCGAGCTGCACGACAGCTGGCACGGGATCCCGGTCGACTACTTCGTCTATCACGACGACAGCACCAGGGCGTGGCCGCTGTTCCACGTCACGACCGACATGATTGACACCTACTCGCGGCTGACCGGCGTGCCCTATCCGTGGGCCAAGTACGCCGAGACCACGGTCGCCGACTTCTTCGGCGGCATGGAGAACGTCAGCGCGACGACGCTGGTGGACTGGCTTCCCGACGCGAATGCGTATCGCGACCGGCCGTGGTACCGCTACATCCTGATTCCGCACGAGCTCGCGCACCAGTGGTTCGGCGACTATGTCACGACGATCAACTGGGCCAACATGTGGCTCAACGAGGGCTTCGCGGAGTTCATGCCCGGGCAATACTGGGGTCAGAAGCTCGGTGCCCACGCCGAAGAGGACTACTACCTCGACGAATACCGGCAGTTCATGGGGATCGAGGCCCGCAAGCCGATGCCGCTGGCGTCGCTGGGATCGAACAACATCTACCCCAAGGGCGCGCTGGTGCTGGAGATGCTGCAGCACTACCTCGGGCCCGACCGATTCTGGGCCGGCCTGCACACCTACCTGACCCGGCACGCCTTCGGCAATGCCACATCGGACGACCTGCGGCAGGCGTTCCTCACCGCCACGGGCGAAAACCTCGACTGGTTCTGGGACGAATGGGTCTACGCGGCGGGGCTGCCGTCGTTCGACGTCAGCGCGACCTACGACTCGGTCGCGCACCAGGTGGTGCTCCGCGTCAAGCAGACCCAGGTCGACACGCTGAAGGCCGACAGCACCGGGCTCAGGTTCCGGGTCCCCGAGGTGTTCCGGATGCCGGTGACCATCCGGGTCGGCACCGCGCACGGCGACGTGGTGCAGCACGCCATGCTCGACGCGCGGGAGGCCACCATCACCGTGCCGGCGGTCACGTCGGCTCCGACGATGGTTGTCTTCGACGACGGCAACCGCATCCTCAAGCGCCTCACCTTCGACCAGCCGACTGCCTGGCTGGCGACACAACTGGCGCACGACCCCGACCTGTGGGACCGGGAGTGGGTCATTGCGCAGCTGGTCCGCCGCCCCGGTGACGCTGACGCCGCGCGGGCCCTCGCCGCCGCGGCGACCGGTGCGGACTACTATCTCACGCGCCAGCAGGCGGTGACCGCGCTGGCCGCCTTCCCGGCGTCGGACGCTGTGCCGGCGTTGATGACCGCGCTCAAGGACACGTCGGCAATGGTGCGGTCTGCCGCCGCCTCCACCCTGGGACGGGTCGGTGGTGACGGCGCCGCCGCCGCGCTGCACCGTGCGTTCGACAATGACAGCAGCTACGAGGTGCGCGCCGCCGCCGTGGGTGGCATCGCCCGGCTCGACTCGGCCGGAGCCCGTCCGGTGATCGCCCGCGCGCTGGCAACTGCGTCGTATCAGGATGTGATTGCGCATGCCGCGATGCAGGCCGCGGCACAGATCAACGACACCGCCGTCGTCGGCACCATTGCGGGGATGCTGGACGAAGATGCGCTTCCAAGCCAACTGCTGGCGGTGATGGGGACCCGCGGCAGCGGCCGGGCCTACGATTCACTCGCGGCACACCTCAACGACCCGCGCGCCGGGGTGCGGAACTGGGTGGTGGAGGCGTTCCAGCTCGCCGCCGGGCGGGACAAGAGCAACGTCGTGACGCGACTCACCGCGGCACAGGCCGGGCTGCGCTACGCCGACACCCGTGATGCGGTGGCGAAGCTCCTTGGCGGGTTGCGATAGCCGGACGAGCGCACGACAGCGTTACGGCGCCGCCGCCGGGTCGGCGAGGGTTGCCAGCGCAGCGTCGTCGGTGAACTCGAGCGACGCCGAATTGAGGCAGAACCGCAGCCCGCTGGGGCGTGGTCCGTCGGGGAAGACATGCCCGAGGTGGGCCTCGCAGCGGGCGCAGAGAATCTCGGTGCGGCGCATGCCGAAGCTGTGGTCGTCGTGGGTGATCACGTTTTCGGCGGCGATCGGCTGGAAGAACGACGGCCAGCCGGTTCCGGAGTGATACTTCGCGCTCGACGCGAAGAGCGGCAGGCCGCAGCAGATGCAGCTGTAGACGCCCTCGCGATGATTGTCGAGCAATGTGCCGCAGAATGGCGCTTCGGTGCCCTTGCCCCGGGCAATCCGGTACTGCTCGTCGGTGAGCCGGGCGCGCCATTCGGCATCGGTCCGCACCACCGGGGCCATCGAGATCGGGCCGACCAGCTCGCCTCGCGCGTTGAACACCTTGACACTCACCGGCATCGCCGTCCTCCGGGTGGAGTGAGCGCGCCGCGCGTACCCGCGCCGGCTGCGCCTGTCGTCGAAAAGTAGCAGATTCCGGCATGCCCACCTTCCGGTTGCGCGCCACATTGCTGCTCGCCCTCGGCGCCGCGCCCATGGCGGCCCCCGTGGCGGCCCAGCGTCCCACCGACCTCGTCGCCGATTCGGGTCGCTTCCTGCTGGACGGCACGCCGTTCCAGATCCTCGCCGGCTCGATGCACTACGCGAGGATTCCGCGCCAGGACTGGCGCCAGCGCCTCGAGATGGCGCGCGCCATGGGCCTCAACACCATCACCACCTACGTGTTCTGGAACTTTCACGAGCCGACGCCGGGCCACTACGACTTCAGCGGGCGTCACGACATCGCCGCCTTCGTGCGCACGGCACAGCAGGTGGGCCTGCACGTGATCGTCCGTCCCGGCCCGTATGTCTGCGCCGAGTGGGACCTGGGCGGCTATCCGGCATGGTTGCTGGCCGACCCGACCATGGTGCTGCGCAGCACCGACCCCGACTTCACCCGGCCGGCCGGGCGGTGGCTCGACCGGCTCGGCAAGGAACTCACGCCGTTGCTGGCGTCGCACGGCGGGCCGATCATCGCGGTGCAGGTGGAGAACGAATACGGCTCGTTCGGGCAGGACAGCGCCTACCTCGCATGGCAACGGGGCGCGCTGCTCCACGCCGGGTTCGGCTCCGTGCTGCTGTACACCGCCGACGGGCCGCCCGAATTGCCGCACGGCACGATCCCCGGCGTCCCGGCCGTGGTCAATTTCGGTCCCGGCGAGGCGCCGAGCGCGTTTGCGCGGCTCGCGGCGTTCCGTCCCGACGGGCCGCGGATGACCGGCGAATACTGGGCGGGGTGGTTTGACCAGTGGGGCGGCCGACACAACACGACCGATGCGCAACAGCAGACCCGCGAACTGTCATGGATGCTCGCCAAGGGGTATTCGGTCAACCTGTACATGTTCCACGGCGGCACTTCGTTCGGATTCATGAACGGCGCCAACATCGATAACGGCCATTACCGGCCGCAGACGTCGAGCTACGACTACGACGCAGCGCTCGATGAATCGGGGCGTCCCACGCCGAAGTACTTTGCGTTCCGCGCCGCGATCGCGGCGCATACCGGCGTCACGCCACCGCCCCTGCCGCCGACCGACTCGACCATCACCGTCGCGCCATTCGCGTTGCAACGCATGTCCTCCCTCTGGGACATCCTCGGCCGGCCCGTGACCGTGGACCGGCCGGAGAGCATGGAGCTGCTCGGCCAGTCATACGGCTACATCCTGTATCGGACGCGGATCGCCACCGGCGGCGAGGGCGAGCTGGTGGTCTCCGACGTGCGCGACTACGCGGCGATCTATCTCGACGGCCGGCCGGTTGGCACGCTCGACCGGCGCCTCGGTCAGGACAGCCTGTCGATTGCCGTGCCGGCGGGCGGAGCCCGACTCGACATCCTGGTCGAGAACAGCGGCCGCGTGAACTACGGCCGGCAATTGCGGGACGAACGGAAGGGAATCACGACGTCGGTCCGGTTTGCCGGCCGCGACCTCCGTGGCTGGACGATCTTTCCGCTGCCGATGCAGGTGGTACCGACCCGCACGGTCGCGGGGCGCGCCGACGACGGACCGGCGTTCTACAGTGGGAGCTTCACCGTCGCACGGCCCGGCGACACCTTCCTCGAGACGAGCGGCTGGGGGAAGGGGACGGTGTGGGTGAACGGGCACCAGCTGGGGCGATTCTGGGACATCGGGCCCCAGCAGACGTTGTACCTCCCCGGCGCGTGGCTCAAGGCCGGGACCAACCGCGTGGTGGTCTTCGATCTTGTCCCGCCTGACAGTCTGCGCCTGAGCGGCGTGGCGCACGCCCGCTGGTTCAATCCGCCGGCAGAAAGCGCGGGACGGCCCTAGCGCCGTTCATGGCGCGCTTGACGGTCGGTTGGCGGCGGCGGGCTCAGCCGGCGAAGAGGCCGATCGTGATGGGATCGGGGACGGCAATCGCGTCGTCGATCACGACGCGCAGGCGCCGGACGACAACCGGCGCAACGCGAAGCAGGCGGGTGTAGCCGATCGTCGTGCCGCGGGCAATCGGGAACCAGGCGCCGTTGTCGGCGCCGAACACGCTGAACCGCGCGATGGCCTGTCCCCGCGCGATCTCCTCGCCGAGGCGCAGCACTGTCACACGCTCGGCGCCGCGCAATTCGACATTCGCCTCCGCTGTCTTCGGCCCGGTGAGGCGCCAGGCGAGGTGGCGCCCGGCGGCGAGGTCGTCCTTGAACAGCGCCTGGAGCCGGCTCTCGAACTGGCCGAGGTGATCGATGTCGGTGACGGCGAGCACGCCGTCGCGGGTCGGCGGGACGTTGAGCAGCAGCTTGCCGTTCCGTCCCACCGACGAGAAGTAGAGGTCGACAAGATTGTCGGCACTGCGGACCCTGGCGTCTTCGGCGGGGTGGTAGAACCAGCCGGGACGGATGGAGACGTCGACTTCCGCCGGCCGCCAGACGGCGCCCCCCGGCGTGCCGTGCTGCAGGGCCGCGGTGATGCCGGGCCCGCTCGCGCCCGGGAACGGTACCAGCGCCGGATCGACGCTTGACCAGTCGGGGTCGCCGGCGCTGCCGCTCTCGTTGCCGCACCAGCGCACGTCGGGCCCGGCATCGGAGAAGATCACCGCGCCGGGCTGCAGTCGGTGAACCAGCCCGAAGAACCGGGGCCAATCGTAGACCTGGTGCTTGCCGTTGGGCCCTTCGCCGTTGGCGCCATCGAACCAGACCTCGTTGATCCGGCCGTAATGCGTCAGCAACTCGGTCAGCTGGGCGCAGTAGAGGTCGTTGTAGCGCGCTGAATCGCCGTACGCCGGATTGTTGCGGTCCCACGGCGAGAGGTAGAGGCCGGCGCGCAGTCCTTCGGCGGCGCATGCCGTGGTGAACTCGCGCACCACGTCGCCGTGTCCGCCACGCCACGGGCTGGACGCAACGGAATGCGTGGTCGTCGCGGTGGGCCAGAGGCAGAAGCCGTCGTGGTGTTTCGCGGTGAGGATCATGGCGCGGAACCCGGCCTGCCGGGCGGTGCGCGCCCACTGGCGCGCGTCGAGCTGGGTGGGGTTGAAGACGGCGGGGTCCTCGCTGCCGTCGCCCCACTCCCGGTCGGTGAAGGTGTTGACGCCGAAGTGCAGGAACATCGCCCGTTCGTCATGCTGCCAGGCGAGCTGTGCCGCCGTCGGCTGGGCCAGCGGTGCCTGCGGCAGGCGTAGCGGCAGGCGCAACGCGCCGCAGGCCGCGGCGCCGCCCGCGACAAACTCGCGCCGGTTCACGAACCGATTCGCACGAGACTGGTGGGCTCGGCCGTCATGCCGAAAGGTATCGCGGTCACGTCGCGTGTGGCGCGGGGCGCTGCCAGCGGCGCAGCAGGTAATAGAGCGGGATGCCGGCGGCAAAGAGGCCGGCACCTTCGAGCGCCGTGACCGGTTGGGTCCAGACCGCGTTGGCAACCAGCGCCGTGACGGCGAGCATGAAGACGATCGGCAACCCCGGAAAGCCGGGCATCCGGACCGGATGCGCCAGGTCCCTGCGGCGCCGCAACCGGAACAGCGCCACGACACAGAGGACGTCGAACGGCCAGGTGCCGACGATGAACGTGGCGGCGAGCTGTTCGAAGTCGTGGTTGTGCATGTACACCACGGTCAGCACGGCGCTCACGACCACCGCCAGGTGCGGGGTGCGGAACCGGGGATGCACCCTGGCGAGCCAGCGCAATCCCGGGGTGTCGTGGCCCATCGCGAACATCAGCCGCGGCAGCATGAGGGTCGAGGCGTTCAGCGCGCCGAGCACGGCGACCATGACCACCACCCCCACCAACACGCGGCCGCCCGGACCGGCGACCGCTTCCATCGCGTCGCTCGCCACGGTGGTCGTGCCCCCGATCGCGGCGGTCCCGAGAACGTGGAGGTAGCCGGCATTCACCAGTACGAAGAGGCCCAGCACGCAGAGCAGGCTGCCGGTCAACACCAGCGGCATGGTCCGATCGGGTCGCCGCACTTCACCGACCATGTAGGTGATCGATCCCCAGCCCGAATAGGTCCACATCACGGTGATCAGCGCCAGGCCGAAGGCGTGCAGTGAGGGCGTGCCCGGGACGGCGGACGCCGCGACCGGTTCGGCGCCGGCCGCCGACAGGAGGATCAGCCCCATGACCAGCAGCGCGATCATCTTGGCGGCGGAGGTCACCACCAGCTGCTGGGCACTCGACCGCGTGGAGCGGTAGTTGAGCACCGCAAGCGCGAGCACCGTGAAGGTCGCGACCAGATGATCGTGCCCCGCCAGCGGCGGCACGACCGTCCCGGCGTACGACGCAAACACCAGGGCCAGGGCGCCATCGGACACCGGATGCAACAGGGCGGAGGAGAGCCACGCAAAGGCGAAGGCGATCGGCGGAGCGATTCCCTCGCGGAGGAAGATGTACCGGCCGCCGGTATAGGGGAGGGTGGCGGCCAGCTCGGCGAATGCCATCGCGCCGGTCACCGCCACCAGCCCGCCGACGACCCAGGCGATCAGGAACGGGCCGCCAGCCGGAAGGTGGCGCGCGACGGCGCTCGGCGCGCGAAAGATCCCGCTGCCGATGATGGTGCCGATCAGCGTTGCGCCGGTGGCGATGAGACCGAGCTGGCGGGGAAGCGCCTCGGTGCGCCGGACGGCCGCGGCCGGGACGCTCAGGAAAGCTCCGGCTGTCGGCGCAATCCCACCGCCCGCGCCGTGCGCACCGCCCAGCAACGGAGGTCGTACGCCCGGATCGCCCTGGCAATGGCCCGGGCAATGTCGGTGCGCCCCCGGGCCAGCGCCGCGACGCGAAGGCGCTCGATCTGGCGCCGGTCGAGGTCATGGCGGAGGCGCAGGGAGGCGAGCGCGTCGACGCTCCACGACCCGGGCGGAAAGGTGACGCACCGGTCGCGCAACCCGATCAGCTCGAATTCGGTGAGCGACCGCAGGCACTTCTCACAGTGCCCGCAGTTCGTGTCGGAGCGACCCATCCAGCAGACTCGCAGGTGCTGCATTGCGAGTCGGGACCCCGCCACCGCGGCGATCTTCTGGCTGCGCCGGAACAGCGCGCCATCGTCACGGAATTCCTGGCAGGCCGTCGAAAAGAGCGGATCGACGAGCGGGTGAGTTCCCCAGGGGCGTCCCGCACCGTAGCTCAGGCTCGACGGTGCGAGGACCAACCGGTACCGGCCTTCGAGCAGCTGCGCGATGGCGGCGAGCGCCGGGCCCTGGCTGATCCGTGCCCAGTTGGAAACGTTCCACGGCGATTCCCGGAGGTTGGTGGCGACCATCACCGCCGACATGCCGAGCGACGCGGCGACGGCGTCGATCCGTTCGCGCAACCGCCGGATCGCATCGGCGCGATCGATCGGGATGTCGAACCCCCAGATGGTGAGCAGCTCGTCGATCACCACCCGGTGCACCGCGTCGCCACCCGGCTGGTGGCGGAGCGCGGTGTAGAACGAATCGACGCCGGCGCTGAAGAACGCCGCGGTCCGCGTGCCGGCCACCGCGGCATCCGGTTCCAGGAAATCGGCCCGCACGTCGATGGGGTGATAGTGCTCGGGAAACCACGCCTCCCAGACCTGCATCGCGGCGGCGACACCTTCGAACAGCTTGCGGTCGACGGGAAGCGGCAGTTCGAGCGCTTCGTGGCGCGTGACGGCGAACGGGGCGAGGGCCGAAAGCCAGGGATTGCCGGTGTCGCTCAGGTTTGCCGCAAGCTCGGGCGGCACCTCGAACCAGAGGTCGAACGGTTCGGCGCCGTCGGGGGCGACGCGTCCGGTGAGCCGTGTCCACGACGGGTCACGCGGCGACGGACCGCGTTCCACCGAGATCAGCCGCACGCCGGCGGGGGCTCCTGGAGCGTGATGCCGTTCACCAGCTCACCGGATGCCGGTGTCGAAGTGCCACGTCACCGTCGTCCAGCCGTCGCCGCCGACCGTGACGGTGCGCGATTGCGCCGCGGGGTCGAGAATCGGCGCGTCGGCGCCGGGAACCACCTGGTAGGTGCCGGGGGCGAGCGCCACGCTGAACCCGCCGGAGGAGTCGGTGGTGAATTGCGCCATCTGGCGCCCGCCACGCTGTACGCTGAAGGCGGCGCCGAAGCCGCCTTCGCACGGGACATCGACCTGACAGACCGGTGTCAGTGGTCCGCGGACCACCGTCCCGCTCAGCCCGGTTGCACCGGCCGGCAGGCTCGGGGCGGAGCAGCCCGCCGCGGCCAGCCCCGCCAGCACGATCGCGCCGCATGTGACGCGGAATTGACGCATGGACCCCACCTCCCCCGACGTTGCCTTCATGGTACGCTACGGATGTCGCGCCCTCGACGCCAGTGGGCCGGGCTTTGGACGGACGTTCCCGCGCCACGTAACCCTGGCGCTGTTCCCCCCGCAATCGCCGCGGCACCACCGGCGCGGCGGGGAGGCCGATTCACCTCGCGCAGCGCTCCGCCTGGTCCGGTGTCACCGACAACGCGTCGCGATTCAGGTCGTGCAGCAGCTTCGCATAGGCGCCCGCCGAGGTCCGTTCGGCGCCCTTGGTGGTGGTGTTCGGGTGGGCGAGGGCGAAGGCCGCGACTCGGGCGATCAGCGTGTCGACAGCGGGCCAATCGTGCCGCACCGGATCGTTCACCGTCACCGTGCCGCGCTGCGTGCCGAGAGCAACGTTGAGCGCTGCGGCGACCAGCTCCGCGGTGAGCGCGTTCGACATGTTGTGGTCGTCTTCGTGGGCCAGCCAGGCAACGAGTTCGGCGGCGCCCGCGGCCCCGGCGGCGGTCGCCCGAAAGCGTGATCCGTCGGCGTTGATCGCCGGCGCTGTCACGTCGAGCACCGCCCGCCAGGCGGAATCGTGGCCGGCAAGCATCGCTGTCCCGTCGGCGCCGGCCCAGAACGTCACCGGCCTTCCGCCGCTGTTCCGGACCGAGCAGGCGGCACCGAAGTCGGCCTGGGCGGTGCTCCGGAGGTCTTCGAGGTGGATGGTCCGGCTGCGGGCGCCGGTCTCGTCGAGGCCATGCCCGTCGGCGCCCGGTGCCGACACCTCAACGGCCGGCGCGGCGCCGCTGTCGAGGCTGAACCAGACGGCAAAGCGTCCCGTGGCGTCGGTGGCCAGCGTGCTGTCCGCGGAGCCGCGGAGCCGCACCGCGATGCCGGCGAGTCCCGGTTCTCCCGGGTCGGCGGTGCCGTTGTGGTTGACGTCGAGAAAGACGCTGCCGGAAACGACGCGGCCGTGGCATGGCGGAATGCGCCACGCGCCGATCCGGGTGGCGTAGTCGGTGCCGCTGTGGTGGTAGTAGTCGCCGACATACCAGAACGTGCAGTCGTCGACCGGATCCATCGCGGTGGTGGTGTAATCCTCCCAACGGTTGCCGCGCAGCTGCGACCCGGCGCCCTCGGCGAGCACGCTCTCGCGGAACGTCATCCGCCCGACCGAGTCGTTGGCGAGGCGCGCGGTGAAGCGCTGGCCGGGGTAGTTGGGCGTGCCGCCGAACGAGTAGCCCACGCCGATGTCACCGACGTGGTCGATGTCGATGCTCGCCATCCAGCGATAGAACGAATCCGGCGCAAAGGTGCTCTGCTGGTAGAGTTGCGGGCGGTTCTCCCGGTCAACCCTGAATTCGTACCAGCGCACGCCGCCGCCCCCTTCGGAGGTGTTGACCGAATGCGTCGTCACGATCGACCGGTAGGCGCCGAGGTTCCGGTAGACCACGCGCTGCATCAGCTTGTCGCCCTGGGAATCGAGCCGGACGTTGGTGTCGGGTTGCGGGACGCAGTCGGAGAGCTGCCCGTCGCAGAGATAGTGATACGGTGCGACCGGAATCCGCAGCGGGCCGGTGACGCGCGTGCGGCTGGTGTCGTTCCAGTCCACGTGGAATTGCCACGCGTAGAGCGCATTGTCCTCGAAGATGCCCTTGAGCTGGGTTCCTCCGGTGGCAAGGATGATGTTCGGCGCGCCGGCCGGTGGCGGCGTGAATCCGTCGACGTCGGCATTGTTCAGGAAGTTGACGCCGTCGATGATGACGCACTGTTCGGTCGCCGGCAGCCCGCGGAGCATGCTGGCGCGGTCCGCCACGCAGGCATGCTTCTGGATGACCTTGTCGCCGGTGCTGGTGGAGATGTAATAGCCGTCGGGCCACACGGCGGGGCGCGGATAGTCGGGGAAGAGCGGCCGCTGAAAGGAGTAGCGATAGTAGGGACCGAGCGGATCCGGGCCGGCACTCACCGCGTAGCACATCGCGTAGGTGGAATCGCCGGGAAGCTTGCCGAAGATCGGCAGCACGTACAGCCAGCGACCGGCCAGCTGGTCGTACCGCACCACGGCATCGCCGCTCCGGCTCTTCTCGCAGGTGCCGCCGAAGCCCTTGAAGATCGCATTGGTGACGACCGGACCGTACAGCACCGTGCCGGTGGTATCGAACTGCGCCCCGGCACGGGTGTAGACCGCCATGACCGAGTTGACGATCTGCACGATGTGGTTCGGGCCGACCGCGAGGGAGTTGTCGGACGGGTTCCGGAGCCGGGCGTCGCCGGCAGTGCCGCTGAAGCCGTCGCCGAGTCCGTCGAACGACGCCACCGCCCGGAGCGCCGGGCGCGACCCTTCGGCGCGCTGCTCGACTTCCGCACCGGGGACGTCGCCCGGCCGGGTGCCGCCGCCTGGTGCCGCCACCCGGTCGGCGTCGAGGTCGGCGGGCGGAGCGGCGCCGCAATTGCCGCTGGGGCAGCCCGTGGCGGAAGGCAACACGGGTGTTGCGTCCAGGGTGGCGAGCGGTGGCGATTCGTCGTGTGCGGTGGCGTGATATATGGTGACCGGACCGACCCGGATCGGGTGCGGCGGGTCGTCGTGTCGCCGGGCCAGCGCCGCGCCGGTGGCGACCAGCAGGGCGGCGCAGAGTGCACCCCGCACCCGGGGAAATGTCGACATCGCGAGCCTCGGCTTCACAGGAACATTGATTGTAATCGAACGGCCGTCGCGGATAGCGACGGCCGGAGCGGTGTGGGCGAAGGCAACGCGAGGCTGGTGCCCCGCGACGCGCATCAGTTGGCGCCGTCGTCCTCCGACGCAAAGCGGAAGCCCACGCCGCGCACCGTTTCGATCAATTCGACACCGGCCGCCCGGTACAGTTTGCGGCGGAGGTTGCCGACATGCACGTCGACGACGTTGCTCTCGGGGTCGAAATGCAGGTCCCACACCTTCTCGAGCAATTCGGTGCGGCGCATCACCTCGCCGGGGCGAAGCAGGAAGTGCTCCAGGAGCTGGAATTCCTTCGGTGTCAGGTCGACCACCCGGCCGTTGATGCGGACCCGGTGCTTGAGGCGATCGAGTTCCACCGGACCGGAGCGGAGCACCTCGGTGCGGGCCGCGCCACCCCGCCGCACCAGCGCCCGCACCCGGGCCAGCAGCTCGTCGAACTTGAACGGCTTGGTGAGGTAGTCATCGGCGCCGGCGTCGAGTCCGCGGACCACGTCTTCCGTGGCGTCGCGAGCGGTCAGCATCAGAATTGGCGTGCGGCGCCCGTCCCGGCGGAGTTCGGCCGCCACCTGCAGGCCGTTCTTCTTCGGGAGCATCAGGTCGAGGAGGATCAGGTCGTAATCATAGACATGGGCCAACGTCGTCGCCTCGGCTCCGTCGGGCGCCACGTCGACCGCGTAGCCCTCCTCCCGAAGTCCCTGCTGAATGAAGCCGGCGACCTTCCGGTCGTCCTCGACGACGAGAACCTTCATGTCTGAACAGAATAGATGAGGAAATTCCAGTCGATCTGAAAAAGGAATGAAGAGAACTTCACAGAGCAAATTAGGCGCTGGTCGGCAGGCGGAGCAAGAAGGTGGACCCGTCGGGGCCGGAGCGTTCCACCGCCAGCGTTCCCCGGAGCACCGTCGCGAGGCGCCGCGACACCGGCAGGCCCAGCCCGGTGCCGAGGCCGGAATGCGGGTCGAACCGCTCGAACGGCTCGAAGATCCGCTCGAACATCTCCCCGGGGACGCCCTCGCCATGGTCGCTGACGCGGAACTCGACCCACTCGGCGCCGGGATGCGCGTCGATGGTCACCAGCGTGCCGTCGGGGCCGTGACGGACCGCATTGGAGACGAGGTTGACGAGGATCTGCTCCAGCCGCAGCGGATCGGTGCGGAGCGAAAGGTCGTGGGGAGTGATCAGTGCCTGGAGCGAGATCCGCTTGGCCTCCGCGGCCGGGCGCGACCCGGCACAGACCCGGTCGATCACCCGCCGGACGTCCACGTCACGCAGGACGGTGCCCATCTTCCCGGCGTCGAGGCGCGTCAGGTCGAGAAAGTTGTTCAGCAACGTGATGGTGTGTTCGGACGCCTCGTACACCTCGCGCGCCGCCGGCGAGACCCGGTCCGGTGTCTTGCCGCGGATCAGCATCTCGGCCCAGCCGTGGACGCCGGTGAGCGCGTTGCGCAGCTCATGGTTCATCATCGCAAAGAAGAGGTCGCGCTGCCGCTGCATCTCGGTGATCCGGCCGAGCAGCCGTTCACTCTCTTCATAGAGCCGGGCGTTGTCGACCGCGACCGCCGTGTGTGCGGCCAGCAGTGTGGCAATCCGCTCGTCTTCGGCGGTGAATTCGTCGGCGCCGATCTTGTCGGTGAGGTAGAGGTTGCCGAACACCCGATCGCGGCCGACGATCGGCGCGCCGAGAAACGACCGCATCGGCGGGTGCCCCGCCGGAAAGCCGTACTGCTCGGGGTGCTCGCTGATGTCGGGAATCCGGATCGGTGCGGCGCGACGGATCAACAGCCCCAGCAGGCCGCGGCCCTGGGGCAGCGCTCCGATCGCCTCGCGCTCCTCCGCGGTGAGTCCCGACGTGACGAATTCCACCAGCGAATCGCCACCGGCACTCAGCACGCCCAGCGCGGCGTACCGGGCGCCGACCACCTCGCGGGCCGAATCGACCACCCGCTGCAGCACGGCCGACAGCGAATGCTCCGAAAAGATCGCCAGTCCCGCCGCCAGGACGCGCTCGAAGCGCTCGCGCAGGTGGTTGGCTTCTTCTTGCGAGATCGATGTCGTTGCGGGGTCGTTCACGCCGAGAACGTAAGCGCGACCGGCTTCCGGGGGCCAGCGCGGGGACGGGCTCACGGTCCGTGCCTGCAACGAGGGGTGGCACGGCAAAGCCGGACTTGCATCATGCCGTCCAGTGGTGGGTGACGGGCGCAATATCCCCTGGCGGTCACAACGGAACGTGAATCGAAGATGAAGGAATCTTCACGTCGGAGCGGCAGCGCTCCGCGGCGGGCTCAGTCTTCGGGCGGCGGGGCCGGGCGCCGGCCCTGGCCGGCATATTGCGCCTCGATGCGGGCGTGCACGTCGTCGGCGCCGATGATTCCCTTGACCGAAGCGATGATGCCGGCGACGACGTCTTCGGCCCAGTACTGATCGGGGCGGTCCTTGTCGGGCAGTTCGCGTGGCGCGACGCTGCAGATAGTCGATGGCGGTCTGGACCCACTCCGACTGGGCGGCTGCCACCAGCGACCACGAGCCGGTGGACCGCAATTCCATCTCGGCCAGCGCGTCGAGCTGCGCCTTCAGTTCCCGGGCGATCGGGCCGGCACGCAGCCGTTCCGCGACGAGCGAGAGCATCGCGGCCCGTTCGGATTCCTGCGGGTTCGGGCAGTGGCGCGAGGTAGTGGCGCTGGTCGGCGACCATTTCGGCGAGCCGGACACAGACCGCGCGGATCGACGGCGTCAGCTGCGGCGGTGCCTCGCTGGCCCACGAGCCGGCGGCCCGGAGGATCGCGGCGATCTTGTCATCGGCAGCGGCAGAAATCTTGGCGGCATCGAGCCCTTCCGGCATAGGGTGAAGGGTGACCCGGAGCCGGGCTCGATGGCAAGTGTTGACTTCCGGCGATGATACACGCGGAGTGCGGGCGTCTCAGGGGCCGTCGGGGACGGCGTCGAACGCTGCGGCGAAGGCGGCACATGACCTGTTGCTGCACCTGCCGTGTCAGGTCCGGCGGCACGGCTGCGCTCTGCCAGACGCAGTTCGCGCGCCGACCGACGTCATCTCGACGCCGTCGATGCCGCACGGCACGATCGAAGTCGAACCATGACAGGTCGGGGTCGACATTGAGCGCGAAGCCGTGCAACGTGACCCACTGCTTCACGTGAATGCCCGATGCTCGCGATCTTGGCCGGCGCGGCGTCCAGACGCCGGTCTTGCCCGGATGCGGTCCGCCGGCAGTGTCGAGCGTCGCGAGTGCGTCGATCAGCGACTGCTCGAGTGCGCGCAGGTACCAGTGCAGGTCTTCGCGGTGCCGCGCCGAGGTCGATGATCGGATAGCCCACCAGCTGTCCGGGGCCGTGCCAGGTCACGTCGCCGCCCCGTTCGATCTCGATGACGTCGGCGCCCACGGCGCGCGGAGCTCGTCGAGCGGGACCGGCAGGGAGGCCGCGAGGGTGCCGCGACCCAGCGTATAGACGGGATCGTGCTCGACCAGCAGCAGCAGTGTCGTGGGGCAGGGTGCCGTCGATCCGCGCCAGCCGCAGGGCGCGCTGCAGTTCCAGCACCTCCGCGATAGCGGCCGGCGCCCCAGGTCGATCGACGTCGAGGACGGCCGCGCTCATCGCAGCGCCTGCCGCACCACCGCGCCGTCGCCAGGCTAGATGGCCGAGCCCCACGGCAAACCACCAGGGCGACACCGAGCAGCGCAGGAGTGCCGTCGGGCCCACGAGGTCTCGGCCAGCGTGGTGAGGACGATGCCCAGCCACCGGCGCCGAGCGAACGCCGCGACCATCGACAAGCCGCCGCGCCGGAAGCGACGAGTCGATCGGCGACATCAGGAACCAGCAGTGGCGGCGGTGAACATCAGGCCAAGCCCAGGAGCCGTAGAGGAAGAGGTTGGCGTGACCGCGCTCGGTGTCGATCTGCGCCGGACTGGCCGGTCGACCGGCGAGAGCCCGCTGACCATGAAGGTCAGGATCGCGAACCACCCCACGGAGGCCACCATGGCGGTCGCGACCGCCCCGAACCGCCAGGCACGACGTCGATCCTCTCGGTGCATCGGCCCCGAGCGGATTCGGGGAGGGCGGCGGCGTGTCGGTCATCGGCTAGATGTGCAGGACCCGTCCATCGAGTCGAGCGCCGCCTCACCGATCGCCTCGGAGAGCGTCGGGTGCGCGTGAATCGCCAGGTCGACTTCCTCGACGGTGTATTCGTTGGTCCGCGCCATGACCAGCTCGCCGATCATCTCGGACGCGTGGGCGCAGACGATGTGCGCGCCGATGATCTCGCCGTACTTCTTCCCGCGGATGATCTTGACGAACCCGTCGGTCTCGTTGGTCGCGCGCGCCCGGCCGTTGGCCGAGAAGGGGAAGCGCCCCACCTGGTAGTCCATGCCCTGCGGCCTTGACCTGGTCTTCGGTCAGCCCGACGCTCGCCACCTCCGGGCTGGCAGTACGTGACGCTCGGCACGTTGGTGTAGTCGATCGGCCTGCGGCGGGTGCCCGCCAATCAGTTCGGCCACGTGTACGCCCTCGCGGGTGCCCTTGTGGGCCAGCATCGGCGGGCCGGCGACGTCACCGATGGCGTAGACCCCTTGACCGTCGTCTGCAGCGTCGCGGGATCGACCTGGATGAAGCCGCGGTCGGTGAGCTTCACGCCGACCTTCTCGAGGCCGATGTCCCCGGTGTTGACCGCGCGGCCGGCCGCCATCAGCACCTTCTCGGCGGTGACGGTTTCGTGCTTGCCGCCGGCGTCGAGTGTGCAGCGTCACCTGGTCGGGCGTGACATCGGCCTTGACCACCTTGACGCCCGGCCAGCACGTTGATGCCGCGCTTCTTGTAGACCTTGGCGACACGTCGCACGACTCGGCGTCTTCCAGCGGCAGGATCCGCGGCAACGCCTCGATCAGCGTGACTCGACTGCCGAACGACGCGAAGATGTCGGCGAACTCGGTGCCGACCGCGCCGGCGCCGACGATGGCCAGCGTCTTCGGCGCCGCCTAGGAACAGCGCCTCGTCGGAGGAGATCACCGAGGTCTTGTTGATCTCGAGGCCGATGTGGCGCGAATGCCCTTGCTGCGAGAGCCGGTGGCCAGCACCACTGCCCTTGTTCGCGGTGAGCGTGTCGCTGCCGACCTGAACCGTCGTCGCCGAGGTCAGCGCGGCGGTGCCCGCGATCACGGTGATCTTGTGCTTCTTCATCAGGAACTCGGCGCCGCGGGAGTTCTGGTCGGCCACCTTGCGTGAGCGCCGCATCGCCACGCCGTAGTCGACCGCTGACCTCGCCCGTGGTCGATGCCCAGTTCCTTCGCTTCCTTCCGGAGCAGGTTGGCGGTCGACGCGCTGTACAGCAGCGCCTTGGTCGGGATGCAGCCGATGTTGACGCAGACGCCGCCCATCTTGTCCTTCTCGACCAGCGCCGACCGACAGCCCCAGCTGTGTGGCGCGAATGGCGCAAGGATATCCGGCAGGGCCGCCGCCGATGATGATCACGTCAAAAGTGCTGGATTGCCACGGTGTAGAATCTCCGAATGAGTCGCTGAAGGTCGGCAATCGGGTCATCGATGACGAGGATCGATTTACCACACCAGCGCCAGCGGATTCTCCAGCATCGCCACCAATGTCTTCAGGAACGCCGCGCCGGTGGCCCCGTCGATGACGCGGTGGTCGCAGCTCATCGTCATCCGCATCCGGTGGCGGGCCGCCAGGGCGCCCTGATAGACCACGGCTTCTGCTCCAGCCGACCGATGGCCAGGATGGCGGCTTCCGGTGGGTTGATGATGGCGGTGAATTCGTCGATGCCGAACATGCCGAGGTTCGAAACCGAGAAGGTCGAGCCGGTGTATTCCTCCGGCTTGAGCTTCGTTCCCGGGCGCGAGCCGCCAGTTCCTGACCTCCCCGGCGATCTCACGGAGCGACTTCCGGTCGGCGTGACGGATGACCGGCGTGATCAGCCCGTCGTCGATGGCCACCGCCACGCCGATGTGGATGTCGTGCCACTGGCGGATCCGGTCGTCGAGCCACCACGCGTTGACCCATGGGTGCTGGCGGAGGGCCGCCGCGGCGGAGCGGATCACCAGGTCGTTGAACGAGAACTTCCCTGCTCGTCGCGCGCGAGCAGTCGCCTCGCGCGCGTCCCAGGCGCGCTCCATGTCGGCTTCGGCGGTCAGGTAGTAGGTCGGGATCGGCCCGATCGACTGCACCAGCCGCTTGGCGATCGTCTTCCGCAGCTGCGTGAGCTGCGACGTCGGTGAAGGCCCTGCGGCCCGCGGGTCATGCCTGTCCGGCGGTCGCCCGTGGCCGGCCGGGTCGCCACTGCTCGATGTCGCGCCGGATGACCGCGCCTTCGAGGTCCCGCTTGACGACCCGGCCTTCGGGACCCGTCCGGCGAGGCGCAGAGATCGACGCCCCTGCTCGGCCGCGATGCGGCGTGCCAGGGGCGATGCCTTGAACGCGGCCGGCCGGCCGCCGGTGGCGACCGGTGCAGGCGGTGCGACCGGCGCTGCCGGAGCGGCAGCAGGCGGCGGCGTTGCGCTCTTCGCTGCGGCCGGTGGCGCGGCCGGCTGTGCCGACGGGCGCAGCGTCGCCGGCGGTGCATCACCGCCGGGCGATCGCCTCGCCCGGTGCGCCGATCCACGCCACGGTCGCCGCCACCGGCACGGTGCGTCCGGCGGGGATCAGCTGCTTGAGCAGCGTCCCGCCAGCCCGCGCCACCAGCTCCATCACCGCCTTGTCGGTCTCGACTTCGGCCAGCACGTCGCCGACGGCGACGACGTCGCCTTCGTTCTTCTTCCACTCCACGAGGCGACCCTCCTCCATCGTGGGCGAGAGCGCTTCCATCACCACCTTGGTCGCCATGTCGTCAGTCCCGGTAGCAGACCTGGTGGACGGCCGCGACGATCTTCGCCGCGTCGGTCTTGGCGGCCTTTTCGAGGTGCTTGTTGTACGGCATCGGCGTCTCGGCCTGATGCACTCGAAGGATCGGTGCGTCGAGCGTCGTCGAATGCCTCGCGCTGGATCACGTCGACCACCTGCGGCGCCGACACCGGCAAACGCCCACCCTTCTTCGGCCACCACGACGCGGTTGGTCTTGGTGACCGAGGCGAGGATTGTCGGCGCGGTCGAGCGGGCGGATGGTGCGGAGGTCGATGACTTCGGCGTCGATGCCCTCGCCGCTCGAGCGACTTTGCGGCATTGAGCGCCGGCGCCACCGTCTTCGAATGACAGATGATGGTGACGTCGTGCCCGGGCGCTTGACGTCGGCCTAGCCCGATCGGGGATGAGGTACTCGCTCCTCGGGCACTTCGCCCTTGAGGTTGTAGAGCATCTCGCCCTCGATGAACACCACCGGATCGTCGTCGCGGATGGCGATCTTCAGCAGCCCCTTGGCGTCGGCCGGTGTGGCCGGCATCACCACCTTGAGGCCGGGGATGTGGGCGTACCAGCTCTCGAACGCCTGGGAGTGCTGGGCGCCGAGCTGCAGCGCCGCGCCGCCCGGGCCGCGGACCACCAGCGGGCAGCCGACCTGCCCGCCGCTCATGTAGCGCATCTTGGCGGCGGCGTTGACGATCTGGTCGATGGCGAGCAGCGCGAAGTTCAACGTCATCATCTCGATGACCGGCCGCAGGCCGACCATCGCCGCGCCGACGCCGATGCCGGTGAAGCCCAGCTCGGCAATCGGCGTGTCGACGACCCGCATCGCGGCCCGAATTCCTCGAGCAGGCCGCGGCTCACCTTGTACGCGCCGTGGTATTCGGCGACTTCCTCGCCCATCAGGAAGACGTCGGGGTCGCGCTGCATCTCTTCACGCAGCGCGGCGCTGAGTGCGTCGCGGTAGGTGACGACGGCCATCAAGGCCCTCCCGCGATGCCGGCCGGAAGGGCCGTCGTCATCCCGAGCGCAGCGAGGGATTGCTGGCCTCGCGCCGCGAGGGATCGCGTCCTCGTCATCGTCCCTCCGGGGCGTAGACGTCGGTCAGCAGCTCCGACGGGTCGGGTTCGGGCGACTCCTCGGCGAACTTCACCGCGTCGTCGATCGCCGCCTTCACCGCCGCCTCCATGGCGGCGAGCTCCGCGTCGTCGAGGAGGCCGAGGTCCCGCATCCGCGTCTCGAGCATGACGAATCGGGTCGCGCTGGCGTTCGCTCTCGAGCTCTTCCTTGATGCGGTAGGTGCCGCTCGCCGCGTCGGACATCGAATGGCCGACGTAGCGGAAGGTGCGGACCTCGAGAGCGTCGGGCCATCGCCGGCGCGGGCCCGCGTCGACGGCCGCGTCGATCGCTCTCGCTGCACGGCCACGACGTCCTGCCCGTCGACCACCACGCCCGGCATCGCATAGCTGGCGGCGTGCTGGGAGAGGTCGGGGACGGCGGCGGCGCGCTTGACCGCGGTGCCCATGCCGTAGCCGTTGTTCTCGATGACGAAGATCGCCGGCAGCTTCCAGAGCCCGGCGATGTTCAGCGCCTCATGGAACGAGCCGATGTTGACCGCGGCCTCGCCGAAGTAGGTCAGCGACACCTGGTCGGTCTTGCGGTACTTCGCGGCAAAGGCAAAGCCGGCGCCGAGCGGGATCTGCCCGCCGACGATGCCGTGTCCGCCCATGAAGTGCAGCGCCATGTCGAACAGGTGCATCGAGCCGCCCTTGCCGTGCGAGCAGCCGGTCGCCTTGCCGAACAGCTCCGCCATCACGGCGCGCGGCGTCATCCCGCGGGCCAGCGCCTGGCCGTGCTCGCGGTACGCGCTGACCACATAGTCGTCGGCGCCGAGGGCCGCGAGAGGCGCCCACCGCCACCGCTTCCTGCCCGATGTACAGGTGACAGAAGCCGCCGATCCGGCCCAGCGAGTAGGCTTCGCCGGCGCTGCTCCTCGAAGTGGCGGATCAGGAGCATCGTCGCAGCCAGTCGTGATATCGTCGAGTACGGCGCATCGGGGCCGCGGCGCTCGGGTGCGTGGTGTCGATCGGTGCTGACGGCCATCACGGAGCCCTTCCGGTGATTCGGCTCGCCCGGCGCGCCGTCCGCGTGATCGATCTGCTCCCAGGCGTGGTACGACGAGCGGGTGAGCGGCGAGGCCTGGACGTGCGGTGAAGCCCATCGCCATGCCGATCTGTCGCAACTCGGCGAATTCGTCCGGCTGGTATAGTACCGCGCCACCGGGAGGTGGCTGTCGCTGAGGGCCGCAGGTACTGCCCGAGCGTCAGGATGTTCACGTCGCTGCGGCGCAGGTCGCGCAGGCAGTGATGCAGTTCGTCCCACTCCTCGCCCAGGCCGACGATGATTCCGGACTTGGTCAGCGCCGTCGGGAGCCATCGCCCGCGCGCGGCGCAGCAGGCGCAGCGCGCGGGGGTAGCGTCCGCCCGGACGGGCCATGCGATAGAGCCGCTCGGCGGTCTCGAGGTTGTGATTGAGGATGTCGGGCCGCGCATCCATCACGATCTGCAGCGCGCGGTCGGACCCCTTGAAGTCGGGGATCAGCACCTCGACGAGGTCTCGCGGCAGGCGCCGCTTCCGGATTTCGGTGACGCAGCCGGCAAACGCCTCGGCGCCGCCGTTGGGAAGGTCGTCCCGGTCGACCGAGGTGATCACCACATGCTCCAGCCCCATCCGCTCGACCGCTTCCGCGAGCCGGGCCGGCTCGGCGGCGTCGTACGGCTGCGGCGTGCCGTGCGACACCGCGCAGTACGCGCAGTTGCGGGTGCACACGTCGCCCAGGATCATGAACGTCGCGGCGCGGTGCTCCCAGCACTCCCCGATGTTGGGGCAGTGGGCCTCCTCGCAGACGGTGTGGAGGCCGAGGTCCCGCATCATCCTCTGGACTTGGAGGTAGCTCGGCCCGCCGGGCGCCTGGACCTTGAGCCAGGACGGCTTGCGAACCCACGGCAGCACCACCGGCGCAGCGGTGGACGCGGCCGGTGCGGGGGCTCCGGCGGTCTCTGAGCGGCGGGTCAGTTGCACCAGTGGAACGGCCACGCACTCCCTCGGCGATTCAAGTCCGGCGCCGCACGGAAACGGCGCAAGCACAAGAAGATAGCCGGTTCGTAAAGGTCGGTCCAATGCGGCTACAGGTCGGCCGGACCGCCGCGCCGGGGCGTCGCCCGTGGCGCGTGTCGACACGATCGCGCGGCGCGCGTCTCCCCGTTGTGATGCCCGATTCCCGTGCTGTGGCCGCCCGCGCGCAGCTGGCGCTCAACGAGACGCGCCTGCTGGTGCTTGGCGTGGTGATCCTGGTCGGTTTTCAGTTGCGGGCGTTCCTGGAGCACGGCTTTCCGCTGCTGCCGCCGAGTTCCCGCGACCTGCGCCTGGTGAGCCTCGCCGCGATGCTTGCCACGCTGCTGCTCCTGATGCTCCCGATCGGCTACCACCAGGTCACCGAGAACGGCGCGATGAACCGACGGGTGCAGCGGGTGGCCGGCCGCGCGATTGTCTCGGCGCTGGCGCCGTTCGCCGTGGCGCTCGGACTCGATCTGTACACCGTCGCCAGCGCAATCGGCGGTACCGCGCTCGGGGTCACGACCGGCGTGCTCACCGCGGCGGCGGCGGTGGCCCTCTGGTACGGTTGGGCGTGGTCAGCGCGCGACGACCGCGCGGCGACATCGCCGATCGCCCCGCCGCCGGTCGCCGTGCCCGGTCCGGCGGCGGGCGCCGTGCCACCAATCAATCCGGCGACGCTGCACTACCGGATTGCCGGCTTGCTCACCGAATGCCGGGTGGTGATCCCCGGAGCCCAGGCCCTGCTGGGCTTCCAGCTCATTGCCGTGCTGATGGTCGGCTTCGACCGACTTCCGCTGGTCGCCCGGTATTTCCACCTCGTCAGCCTGGCGCTGCTCGTCGCCACCATGATGTTGCTGATGGCGCCAGCGTCATATCATCGGATTGTGGCGCGGGGCGCCGATCAGGTGCGGGTCTGGCGCTTCGGGCGGGCAATGTTGCTGGCGGCGATGGCCTGCCTCGCCACCGGGCTGGCCATCCAGTGGGCCATCGTCTTCGACCGCGTCAGCGGGCGCGGCGGCTGGGCCATCGCCACCGGTGCCCTGCTGTTGCTGGCGTTCGTCGTCGTGTGGTTCGGCTGGCCGGCATACGCGCGACGCCACGCGGAGGGCGCCGGCGCCGCACCAGGGCTGACGTCCGGTGCGGCCGGTTGCATCGCGCCGGGTGGCGTCGCTACGGCAGTTGGGTCAACGTCGACGTCACCGTGGCGCGGATCGGGATGATCGTGGTGCCCCATCGTCATCAAGCTGGTGGTGGAGACCGACGTCGAGGCCTGGCGGGCCAGTCCGGAGGCCAGCAGCACGACGTGCCGGGTGCCGGTGTTGGCCATGGCGATCTGGCCGGTCATGCCGGTTTCCATGTTCATGGTGCCGGTTGACCGCCGC